>CAWHUV010000001.1:0-918018 GCA_963832625.1 Vulcanimicrobiota bacterium
AGACGATCGACTCCGATGCGCCGGTGACGGCCGCCGCGTACTGGCCGATTCACCGGTTGCCGCCCGATTTCAAGTCACAGGATCCGACGCCGAAGATCTTCGAGACGGGGATCAAGGTCATCGATCTGATGGCGCCCTACACGCGCGGCGGCAAAGTCGGCCTTTTCGGCGGCGCGGGCGTCGGCAAGACCGTCCTGATCCAAGAGTTGATTCGCAACATCGCGCAAGTCCACAAGGGCTTCTCGGTCTTCACCGGCGTCGGCGAACGGACGCGCGAAGGGAACGACCTTTGGCTCGAGATGAAAGAGTCGGGCGTGCTCGCGCAGACGACGCTCGTCTTCGGTCAGATGGACGAGCCGCCGGGCGTGCGCTTCCGCGTCGCGCAGACCGGGATCACGATGGCGGAATATTTCCGCGACGAAAAAGGCGCGGACGTCCTGTTCTTCTTGGACAACATCTTCCGGTTCATGCAGGCCGGTTCCGAAGTCTCGGCGCTGATGGGCCGCATGCCGTCGGCGGTCGGTTACCAGCCGACGCTTGCGACCGAGATGGGTCGCGTCGAAGAGCGAATCACGTCGACCCACAAGGGCTCGATTACGTCGGTGCAGGCGGTCTACGTCCCGGCCGACGACTACACCGACCCGGCCGTAGCAACGACGTTCGGTCACCTCGACGCGACGACCGCGCTATCGCGTCCGATCTCAGAACTCGGAATCTACCCGGCCGTCGACCCGCTCGCGTCTTCGTCGCGGATCCTCGACCCGCAGATCGTCGGCGACGAACACTACCGCGTCGCGCGCGCCGTTCAAGAGACGCTGCAGCGGTATCGCGATCTTCAAGACATTATCGCGATCCTCGGCGTCGAGGAACTCTCGGACGACGACAAGGTCGCCGTGACGCGGGCGCGCCGGCTGCAGCGCTTGTTCTCACAGCCGTTCCACGTGGCCGAACAGTTCACGAATCGCCCCGGGAAGTACGTCAAGGTCGAAGACACGATTGCGTCGTTCAAGGAAGTCCTCGACGGAAAACTCGATCACGTCCCTGAGTCGGCGTTTTACTTCGCCGGCGGGATCGACGAAGTGAAACAGAACGCGGAGAAAATGGGCGTGACCGTCTAACCCCGATGGCTAAAACGATACCGTTCAAACTGATTACGCCCACGGCGGTCGCTTTCGAAGGCGACGCCGAGCTCGTGATTGCGGTCGGGACCGAGGGCGAAGAGGGAATCTTGCCGTCGCACGCACCGTTTCTGACCGCGCTGCGCCCCGGGATTTTGCGCGCGAACGTCGTCGAGAATGGTGAATCGCGACGGGTCGAGTTTGCGACGAGCGAAGGCTTCATGCAGGCGCTCCCCGATCGTCTCGCGATCCTCGTCGACGCGGCGATGCGCCGCGAGGAAATCGATCCGGAGAAAGCGCGGGCCGATCTGGAGGCGGCGCTGGAGCGCCAGAAAGCGCTGACGCCCCAGACCGCAGAGTACGCGCGCGAAGCGGCGATCGTCGACTTTGCGAACGCGCGTCTGGCGCTGGTCCGCGCGGCGTAGCGGGTTAGCGCTCCGCTTTCCCGTGGTAAACGTATTCGGTTTCGTACGCGCAGTCGTTACGCGTGCAATAGACGAATAACCCGTGCGCGCGGTCGTACACCCCAAGCGTTCCTAGCACGCGACAGCGCGGACAGGGAAGCTGCCGTAGCCGGCGCGACCAGAATGCGATGCTGTCGCTCACAAACCCGGCCGAACTGAGTTCGACCGGCGAAGCGCGTTTCGCCGCCTCAAAAGCCGCCTGTGGGAAGCGTTCGGATGACTTTCTTCTTGTTGGATTTCGCGTTCTTCGACATGACGACGTACCTCGTTGGTGCGGGGGGCGGCTCGCGCAGGAGCCGCCCCCCTTTTCTGGTTGGTGCCGGGCGACGCCCGAGACCGTTTGATGACCGTTACCGAATGATGTGACTGCTCCAAGGATTGTTGATTGTGAGATCGCGACGCCCCGAGGGTTTGCAGCCGCATCGCGCGGCGCCGGCCAGTGAAAGCGAGACGATGAAAGCGAGAGAGGCCGGGCGATTCGCCCGGCCTCTCTCAAAGAAGACCACAAGATCGGCGAAAGCCTTACGCCAAGCACTGCGTTCCGTCAACGGCGCGAAGTGAACCGAGCGGCGGATTCTTGATGAATCCGGCGCCGATGGAGAAAATCGCAGACGGTTGTACGCAAAGCGTGCGCGACATAGCGAGAACTCTACCATACCCCGTAGTGGGGCTGTCAAGTTTTTCGGAGTAGCCGTGGTAAAAAAGTTACGGCAAGCCCCAGGCGTAACCGTGCTCGACGATCTTGGCCCCGCGGATCTCAGCCGGCTGCGTGACGACGCGCCGCCCCTGCAAGCGTTCGTAGAATGCGCAGGCCGGGTTGCGGTCGAGCACCCAAAGGATGAACGGTTCGAGCGCGCGGCGCCGTAACGCGGTCTGCACGCGCGCGAACAGCGCGCGTCCGGCTCCACGCCGCTGATGCGATGCGAGAACGTAGATCGCGTACAGTTCGCCGGGGTACGCCGCGGTGTCGGCCGGGTCGCGGTTCGGGCCGCCCGCCGCGAAGCCGACGATTCCGTCCGTGCCCTCGGCGACGTAAATGCACGGCTCCTCGCGCGTAAAGGTAGCGTCCCATTGGCGCTCGCGCTCGGCGTACGTGATCCCGGCGAGGACCGCGTCCGGCAACAGCCCCGTGTAGGTTTCGTGCCATGCGTCGACGTGGACGCGGGCGATCGCGTGCGCGTCCGCGGCGACCGCGTCACGGACCTCGTACCGCTCAGCCATGGACGGGTGCGAGCGCGATCGGGGTTTGACAGAGCGCGTAGACCCAGAAAAAGGTCGAGCTCAGGAGCCCGAACTCGGCCGGACCGGTCGCGAACTCGTCGTGAAGCGGCGTCTGCGCGACGGATAGCCCGACCCTGTCGATGTAGTTGACCAGGATCCCGAAGCCCAGCAGCAGCCCGATCTCCCAGCGCACGTTGGACAGCGGTCGGGCAAGGGAGCGGACGGTCATCGCAGTCTCCTGGTCATCGCAGAATCCGGGACGCGGTGATTCTGTGCTACGTTATGGAGCTATGAGACACCTTATTGCGTTTTCCGTCCTCGCACTATGGACCGCATCCGCGGCCGTCGCCCAGCCCGCGGCCGTGGGCGCGGCGTCCGAGGCGACGCTGACCGTCGTCGGCAACGGCCTCGTCGAACGCGCGCCCGACGTCGCGCGGTTGAGCATCGACATCATTACGAACGACGACTCCGCGACGCGCTCGACCTCGCTCAACAACGACCTCTACAATACCCTGCGGGCGCGGCTCGGCGGAATCGGTCTCGGCGCCGACGCGATCCGAACGACCGGGTACAACGTCAACTTCGTCCCGCATCCGCCCAAGACACTCCCGCCCGATCAGCGCCAAGCGCGCTACGGATACGTTACGACGCGTTACCTTCAATTGACGATCGTTCCGATCGAGAACGCAGGGAAGGTCATCGACGCGGCGACGGCCGCGGGCGTGACCGACGTCGGCAGCGTCAGTTTCGATCTCAAGGACAAGGTGGCGCCGTTCCGCGACGCCCTCGCCGCGGCGATGGTCGACGCGCGCGCCGACGCCGAAGCGCTCGCCGGCGCGAGCGGCCTAGCGCTGGGCCGCATCGTGAAGATCACGACGGGGAGCGCGAGCACGCCGCGCCCGGGCGGTTCCGTGTACGCGGCTGCGCTCGCGCCATCGACGCCCACGTCGATCGAGCCCGGTGGTCCGGTACAGATCACCGCGCAAGTAACGGTAACGTACGCGTTGCGTTAGGAGAATTACGCGGCGGGACGTTTGCGGCGGGCCGACTTTTTCGGCTTGGCAGGCTCCTTGCGCGTCTTCGTTTCGCCCCCGCGGTCGCGTTTGCTCGCCTCGAGGCTGCGCTGCAAGACGTCCATGAGGTTGACGACGTTGTCGCGGGCGGGCGCCTTGGTCTTCGCCTTAGGAATCTCTTTGCCGGCCGCGCGCGCCTCGATCATGGCCATCACTTCTTCGCGGTACTTGTCGTGGAATTTCTCCGGGTCGAACGGCTCGCTCATCGTGTCGATCAACATCTTGGCGACCTTCATCTCCGACTCGGCCGGTTTTTCGCGGGCTGGAAAATCGAGCGTCGACTGGTCGACGATCTCGTCGGCGAAGTGCATCAGTTCGAGGACGAGCGCATCGCCGTTTGGTTTGAGCGCCGCCAGATGTTCTCGCGAGCGAATGACGACGCGCGCGATCCCGACCTTGTTTGCGTCCTTCAAGGCTTCGCGCAGCAACGCATATGCGTGGCGGCCGCGTTTCTCGGGCTCGAGGTAGTACGGCTTGTCGTAGTAGATCGGGTTGATCTCGGAGAGGTCGACGAACTGCACGATGTCGACCGACTGAGTCGCCTCCGGGTTGACGCGATTGAAGTCCTCATCGGTGAGGATCACGTACTCGCCCTTCTCGATCTCGAAGCCGCGCACGATCTCGGAGTAGGGAACCTCTTCGCCGTCGAGGCTGCAGCGGCGGACGTTGTTGATCCGCCCTTCGTCCTTCTTGTGCAAGAAGTTGAACCGCAAGTCGTTCGTGCGAATCGCCGTCTGTAACTTGACGGGGATCGTCACCAGCCCGAAATTGATTGCTCCCGACCAGATCGCGTGCGCCACGGTTCTCAACTCCTCGCTTATCGCCAGACCTTCTGCGCTTTTTTGAGCGCCGGTTCCAGCCGTTGTTGCTTCCAGCGCGCACCGCTCCACAGGTCCCCCCGTTCGGCGAGACGCGCTCGGGCATTCTTCATCGTAAAGCGCGCGAATTCTCCTTCGGTTTGCAGGGCACGCTTGCGCGCCATCGCCTCGACCTCGCTCCAATCCAGGGGCATCGAGACCGGCGCCCCAGCCCGGGAGCGAACGCTGAACGGGGCCACCATCGTCTTCCCGCGGCCGACTTGAACGAAGTCGAGGTAGACCGTTCCGCGCGGCCGTTTGGCCGGGACGCGGGCGAGCGTCGTGTGGTCGGGCAGCCGCTGGTTAACCGTTCGCGCGACCAACTCCGCGAACGCCTTCGCGATCTCGTAGTCGTAATGGGGCGCAAGCGGGATTGCCACATGCAGTCCGGATCCGCCCGAAGTCTTGACGAGCGGGGTGAGCCCGATCTCGGCGACCGTCGCACGCAGGCCGAGCGCAACCTTGGCCAACGTGGCGAGCGTGCAGCCCTCGTGCGGGTCCAAGTCGAAGAACACGAAATCCGGCGCGTCGAGCGATTCGACGCGCGAGGTCCACACGTGCAGAACGACTGCGGCGAGGTTCGCGACGTAGACGAGCGCCGCTTCGTCGTCGCAGACGACGTAGCGAATCACGCGCCCGCCGCTCTCGGCAGTTCTCACCGGAACGGTTTCGATCCAGTCGGGCAAACCGCGCGGCGCGTTCTTTTCAAAAAAAGAAAAACCGTCGATCCCGTCGGGGTAGCGCTGCAGCGTGAGCGGCCGTCGCGCGAGGTGCGGCAGGATCCACTTCGCGACGCTTCGGTAGTACGCGATCAGGTCGCCCTTGGTGTAGCCGTCGTCGGGCCACAACACCTTGGCTTCGTTCGAAAGAACGAGCGCGTGCCCGCCGACCTCGACCGTCTCGGTCGTTCGCTTGGGCCGCGCGCCGCGCGTTCTCATGCGACGTCGGAGGTCTTCTTGGGCAGTTCGCGGACGACGTCGCGCGGGGCTTTGTCGGAACGCAACTCCACAAAGACCGGATGGCGCATCAGCCCGTCGCGCGTCCACTCGGTGAACGAAACTTCGGCGATCAACTTCGGCGCGACCCAATGCGCCGGCGTGTCGGTCTTCGGCGGGTTCGCGAAGGGAGACGTTTTACGCTCGAGCGGCGCGAGCTTGGCGCCGATCGCCGCGAGTTTCTTCCCGTCGAAACCCGTTCCGACCGAGCCGACGTAGACGAACTCGCCGCGCTCGTAAACGCCGAGAAGGAGGGCGCCGAAGTGCTTGCGGCTCCCGCGGGCTTCCGTCCAGCCGCCGATCACGCATTCCTGGCGAAGCGCCGTCTTGATCTTCAGCCAGTCGCGCGAACGCCGCTCTTGGTACGTAGAGTCGCGCCGCTTGGCGACGATCCCCTCGAGGGCTCGCTTCCGCGCGAGTTCGAAGAGTGCTTTGCCTTCACCGATGACGTGCTTGCTGAACATGACCGGGCCGCGCCCGGTCAGGATCGACTCGAGCGCCTTCTTGCGCGTCTCGAGCGGTTCGCCGCGCAAGTCGCGCCCGTTCCCGTACAGCAGATCGAACGCGATGAACGTGACCGGGTGTTTCCCGGGGCTTGTGCGGCCGAAGCGATCGAGCCGTTCTTGTAGCGCCTGGAACGACGAGCGGCCTTTGTCGTCCAGGACGACGATCTCGCCGTCGACGATTACGGGTCGCTCGCTGAAGGCTTCGGGCAAATCGGCGAGCTCGGGGAACTTCGGCGCGAAGTCGAGCCCGTTGCGCGAGATCAGTTGCAGCGCGCCGTCGCGGTCGATTCGGGCGATCGCGCGATAGCCGTCCCACTTCAATTCGAAGACCCAGTTCTTGTCGTCGAAGGGAGTGTCGACCGAGGTCGCGAGCATCGGCTGCGCGATCGCCGGCAGCGGCGCGAGCTTCCGAGCCGCGGCGTGGCGGCTGCGCGGCGGATCGACTTTTTTCGACGACGTCCAGTGCGGGGCGCGCGGGTCTTTGGCGATGTCGGCGAGCGTTTTACCGGACTTGACCGACTCGGGGTGATCTTCGACGCGCCACTTCGGATCGACGTGGTCGTCGCGTTCCTTGATCAGCAGCCACGCGTTCTCTTCCCCGTCGCGGCCCTTGATGTGGACGAGCGCGAAGATGCCTTGGAGCTTCTTTCCGAACAATTCGAATTTGAGCGAACCCTTGGCGATCTGCGCGGTCGTGCTCGTCCCTTCGAGGAGTTGGTACGTGCCGCGGTCCCATACGATGACCTCGCCCGCGCCGTAGTTGCCCTTGGGGATGATCCCCTCGAAGTCGCGATAGTCCAGCGGATGGTCCTCGACGTGCATCGCGAGCCGCTTCTCGCGAGTGTCGAGCGACGGCCCTTTCGGGACCGCCCACGACTTGAGCACGCCGTCGGCCTCCAGCCTAAAATCGTAATGCAGGCGCGTGGCGCGGTGCATTTGGATCACGAAGCGCAGCCGCTTTCCGGCGCTCGGTTTCGTCTTGCCGGCGGCTCCGCTCGGTTCGGGGGTCCGGTTGAAATCGCGCTTCGCGTCATAGGTCGCGAGCGCGCGCTGTTTCTTGGCAGCCGGGCGTTTGGTGGGCACGAAGACGGTATACCCGGGCCCTGCGGGCCGACCCCTCTTCGCGGACGCCGAGGGCTCGAGGCGTTACGAGACTGCGTCCGGCGCGCGGGAGCGGCCGTCTGCCGCTCCCGCGCCCGATCCCGCGCTATTGCGTGGTTCCGGTGCTCCCCGTCGATCCGCTCGAACCCGCGCCACCACCAGCGCCCGGCTGAACGATCGTCGTGTTGTTGTTCACGTGTGTGGGGTTCCACGGCTGCCACAGAAACAACGCGATCAATGCCGCGACGATAACGACGGCGAGTATTCCAAACATCGCGGCCGAACTTCCGCCGCTGCTATCGACCACGACTGGACGGTCCTGCATGTGCTACCTCCCTCTGACGCACGGTTTCTTACCCAGCGCAGCGAGAAGTAAACTGCGGCCTTCAGAGCGGTCGGTAGAACGCCTTCCAGTACCAGATGCCCCACGCGCCCGCGAGCATCGAGTAAGCGCACAAGGTCGCCGCAAGCGGGCCAAATCCGCGCCGCACGGCTAACGCCATCAATACGAAGAGAAACGGTTCGAAGTCGAGCGCGTGACGCATCCCGAATTGCGCGTATCCGTTGACGTAGTACAGGAGGTTTGGAATTGCCACGACCAGGGTTGCGGCCCACATTGCAATCGTCAGTTTGCGTGGTTCGCGCGCACCGAACGCCAGGACGAGCGCGGGGCTCGTCCACGTCAACGCGACCCCGTTGTAGGTCGGCACCAAGTATGGGAAGCTCGCGATCCGGTCGGGAAAGCGCACGAAGAACGAGTACAACTGATTCGACAAATACGCGAGACGGAAGGGCGAGCCGGTTGACTCGCCGGCGCCGTCTTGATGATACCAGGCCGAATAGCCGACATCGTAGGGGAGTCCCCACCGCAACTCGTTGTACCACACCCACAAGCCGGCGAAAGGAGCGAGCGTGAGAGCAAAACCGGAAAGGCGGCGCCTCCGCTCTTCCGGCGAGCCATCGACCCACAGCATCGCGGCATAGACCGGGATGACGAGCAGCAGCGAAAAGCGCGATTCGGCGGCGCACGCTGCATACAGCGCGACGAGCCAGCCCCGGCGGGCGCCGAGCAGTTCGCACAACGCCAGAAGCGTGAAGGCGACCGAAGCGGCGTGCGCCAGAAACCGACGTCGCCGTACATCGCGCACCAAAACAAATCGGTTCCCAAGAGCAAAAACCCGCACAGCCAAACGCGCGTCGCCATCGGAACCTCGAGCCGCCGCGCGATCTCCCATCCCGCTCCGACGGCGACGGCCCCGAGGAGCGCGGCCAAAATCGTTTGATTCGTCATCGTGCCCCATATCGCGACCGCGGGAAGGAGCAAGATCGCCGGTAGAGGCGCCTCGATGACGTAGTACCGCCCCGCGTACGAGAGCGCGTCGATGTATTCGCCCGGCCAGTCGATCCAGACGTGCCCGTGGCGCAACGCGTCGGCGAGCAGGACGTAGTTGTTGTAGGGCGTTGGGTGCAGGCGGCTCGCGATGAGGATCGAGATCAGCGCAACGGCGCCCGCGCCAAAGGAACTCTTCACCGCGCGTGAAGCTCGACGACCGTTGGATCGTTTGTAACGATCGTCTCGCTGAACTTCGGATCGGTCCACGACGGCTGGTTGACGAGAAAAATCCTACGCGTCTTGAGCCAGCCGGGATAAAACTCGCTGTAATCGGACGGGTAAGCGGTCACGACGATCCGGTGCCCGAGCCGCTTTTCGACATACGCGGCGTACCCGAGCGGCGTCGCGTAGGTCCAGTTGACGACGATGATTCCATCGTCGGGCGTACCGGCAATCACGCGGTTCGTGTAGTCGTACGCGCCGGTATCGTTGCGCTGTCCGAATATCTCGCGACCGCTCCAGTATAAACCGAAGGCGCTGCCCGCGATGAGAAGGGTCGCAGCGAGCGTCACGACGATGTCGCGACGCGCGAAGTATGCCGCGAGCCCCCACGCCGTGCCGAGCGACGAAAGCACGGCGATCCCCCAGAATGCGAGGAGGAGATAGCGCTCGGGGTCGGCTTCCGGATAGAGGAGGCCGTACGGAATGCACAGTCCGCACGTGACGACAAACGCCAGCGCCAGCCATGCGTCGCGACGCGCGAGCAGCGCAAAACCGATCGCTGCAAAGAAAAGTGCGACGAGCCCGAACTCGTGGACGGCCGCGGAAAAAAATCGAGCGGCGACCTCAGGATAGGATTCGATCGAGAACATCCGCGAGAAACCGGTGCCGACCTGGCTCGAATCGCCGCCGCCCAAGTAGTGGAGGAACTGTCCGAGCGTCGCGGGATGCTCGAAATCCCAAAACGGGCGACCGGGCTCTAAGCCGAGAGCGAGCGTCGGGTCAACTCGCGCCGCGAACAGCATCGCGCTGCGAATTGGAATGTAGAGATACAGCAGCAGCGGCGCGGCGACGAGCGCGGTCGCAGTGCCGACGCGGCGCGCCGTCAGTTCACCAAGCCGGGGTAAGACGAGCATCGCAATCCCCGGCGCGAGCAGCGTCGCGATCCCATGATTCGCAAGACCGAGGCCGAAACCGAGCGCGCCGAAATAGAGCGCGCGTGGCTCACCGGTCCGGTACCAGCGCAGCAGTTGCCACACGCAGAGCGCGCCGAGAGCGACCGCGAACGTGTGCACCTCGGCGCGCGTCGCGCGGATCCACACCACCTCGCCGAGCGCGAAGAGAAACGCGCCGCCGAGCGCGACCGGCTCGCTCTCGTCGAAGTCGCGGACCGTCGCATAGACGAGCCACGCCGCCGCCGCCATCGCAGCCGCGCTCATCACGTTGAGGCGCCACGCGACGCTGCCCAAGATGAAGACGTGGCTGAAGAGCCAGCCTACGAAAACGAAGACTGGGAATCCGGTCGGGTGCGAGATGCCGAAAATGTAGGGGACCGTCTGCATTTCGCCCGTGTCCCAGTACTCGACGCCGGGGACGAGCGAGAAGGCGTAGATCGCAAACGGGACCAGGAAGGCGATCGCGCCCCACCAGTTCGCTCGATTTGGCTGCACGCTGGCGGCGTTCGCGGCTTTGGCGTACCGGTCTTGCCGTTCGCACCAGGGCGCGGATAACCACGAGAGCAACTGGCGCATCCGTGCGCGTCGTCGTTGCGCGCCGACGTCGACACGCAGGCGCTTTAGAGAATAGGCGCGACGGTCTCGACCGGCCGTGGGGGCGCGAACGTCGACGGCGGAAGCCGCTCGGGGAAACGGTACGTCGTCCAGGTGATGCGTTCGCGGGCGACCTTTCCGGCGACGTCGGCGGTGAGCGTGACGTCGCGCGCGACCCAGTACGGTCCCAGCGGACGAAACGTGATTCGGCCTGCGCCGCGCGTCGTGCCGGCGACCGTATGGAACTCGATCGCAAGCGGCAGAAAACGCTGCGTGTCGATCCAGACGCTCGTCGCAGCGTACGCGGCCGTGGCCATCGACGTCGTGCGAAACGCGTACGCCGGCCGCCCTTCGAGTTGGCGCATCCCCGCGAACGCGAAGGTGTATTCGCCGGGCCGCGGAGCGAGCCGCGTGACGTCGTAGTGGTACGGCGATGCGCCGATCCTCACCGCCGGGATCTTCAATTTCGTCCCCTCGGTGCTGAGCATTTCATCCCGTTCGCGCGTTTGGTTGCGGTAGATCCGGTGCGTCTGCTCGATGTTGTAGACTCCGGATTGCTCGACCGAAATCTCGAAAATCACGTACGCGGGGCGCGGGAGCCCGGCAAGCGCGTCGGC
Organism: Vulcanimicrobiota bacterium; assembly: GCA_963832625.1. Lineage (GTDB taxonomy): Bacteria > Vulcanimicrobiota > Vulcanimicrobiia > Vulcanimicrobiales > Vulcanimicrobiaceae > CAWHUV01. Next base: position 11,055 of record CAWHUV010000001.1, read on the forward strand.
GTACCGCTGTAGGATCGCGGCCGGCGGCGGCGATTGGGCGGGCGCTGCATATCCGGCCGCGCCCCCGAGCGACGTAAACCATATCAACGCGGACAAGCCGAGGCGGACGAAGTTCACGCCCGAAGCCGGCTCACACGTGCGCGAGCGCGTCGCGGATCGCGGCGATCGCAGCCTCGGCGCCGCTCGGATTCTTTCCACCGCCCTGCGCTTGCGCGGGCTGGCCGCCGCCCTTGCCGCCGACGAGCGGCGCGGCGAGTTTGACGAGGTTGCCCGCGTGGACGCCGCCCTTGACCGCATCCTCGCTTGCGCTCACGAGCAGCGTGACGCTTCCGTCGTCGACGCCGGCGAGCGCGACGACGCCGCGCTCGAGGCGTTGGCGGATCGCGGCGCCGAGCCGTTTAAGGGCCTCGGCGTTCGCATCGCGGACGACGGCGGCGACGACGCGCCGGCCGCCGATTTCCTGCGCGCGCGCGACGTAATCGGCGGCGTCGCCTGCGGCAAGTTGCGCGCGGCTGTCGCCGAGCGCACGCTCGAGTTCGCGGATCTCGAGTTGAAGGCGTTCGACGCGCTCGCCGACTTCGGCCGGCCTCGCCGAGAGCGACTCGGCGAGCGACGCGAGCACCTCTTGCTGCTCGAGCGCCATCGCCTCAGCGGCGCGCGAGACGACCGACTCGATGCGCCGAATCCCTTGCCCGATCGAGGATTCGCTCAGGACGAGGAACATCCCGAGTTCGCCCGTTGTGATCGAATGGGTCCCGCCGCAGAATTCCACGGCCGGCCCGGCGTAGACGACGCGGATTCGGTCGCCGTACTTCTCGCCCGCCATCGAGATCGCGCCGGATGCGGCGGCTTCGGCAGGCGACATGATCTTCGTGACGAGATGGTGGTCCTCGCGGATCATGACGTTGACGCGCGCGACGACGTCGCGGCGCTGCTGCGGTGTGAGCGCGCCGCTCGGCCAGCGGAAGTCGAAGCGCATTCGATCGATCCCGACCCACGACCCGGCTTGGACGACCCCGTCTCCCAAGACGTCCTTGAGCGCGCGTTGCAAGAGGTGCGCGCTCGTGTGGTGACGGCGGATCTCTTGGCGCCAGAACGGATCGACCGCGGTGTGCACGGTGTCGCCTACGACGAGCGGGCCGCCCCCCATGACGCCGCGGTGTGCGATCGCTTCGCCGAGATATTGGGTGTCGAGGACTTGGAACGTCCCGCCGTCGGCCGTGAGCAACACGCCGCGATCGCCGATCTGTCCGCCCTTTTCGGCGTAGAACGACGTGCGGTCGAGGACGACTTGTCCCTCGTCGCCATCGACCAGTTCCTCGACGCCGAGGCCATCGCGCACGATTGCCAGCACCTTGCCGTCGCTCTCGAGCCCGTCGTAGCCGGTAAACTCCGAGGCGATCGCGGGCAATTCAGCGACTTCGACGACCGCGCGCTTCTTGGCGGCGTCGGCGCGGGCGCGTTCGCGCTGCTCCTCCATCGCTCGCTCGAATCCGGCGAGATCGACGGCGACGCCGGCTTCGCCCGCAATTTCGCGCGTCAGTTCGGATGGAAAACCGAACGTATCGTGCAGTTCGAAGATTTCTTTCCCGTCGAGCGGCGCGCCGTCGCCCTTCGCTTTTTCCAGCATCGCCGATAGCCGCTCGTTCCCGCGCTCGAGCGTGCGCTCGAACGCAAGTTCTTCGGCCCCCAGGGCAGCCTCGATCCGCGGGACCGCTTCGGTCAACTCGGGATAACCCGGAGCGAGCGTGCGGACGACGACTGGGACGAGCGCGGTCAAGAAGCCGTTGGGATATCCGAGTAACTTCCCGTTGCGAATCGCGCGTCGAATCAGAAAGCGCAGCACGTAACCGCGATCCGTATTCGACGGGTAGATGCCGTCGGCGAGCATGAAGGTCACCGCGCGCGCGTGGTCCGCGATGATCCGGCGCCGCACGATCCGTTCCTTCAAGTGAAGCGACGTCGGCCCGACGTCGGGCTGCGCCGCGATCAGATCGGCGAAGAGGTCGGTGTCGTACATCGACGCCTTGCCGTTTGCGACCGCGAGCATGCGTTCGAATCCGGCCCCGGTGTCGATCGCCTTCTTGGGAAGTTCGTGCAGCACGCCGTCCGGCGTGCGGTTGTACTGCTGAAAAACCAGGTTCCAAATCTCGAGGAACCGGTCGCCGAGGTTCGGTCCAAGATCCTCGGGGCCGCTCGCGTGCTCGGCGCCGGTGTCGAAAAATATCTCGGTCGATGGGCCGCAAGGCCCGGTCGGGCCCATCGTCCAGAAGTTGTCGTCGTCGAAACGGCTGATCCGTTCGGCCGGTAAGCCGATCTCGCGCTCCCACAACTGTTGCGCTTCGTCGTCGTTGATGTGGACCGTGACCCACAGTTTCTCGGGCGGCAGACCCAAGCGGGCGGTCAGGTATTCCCACGCGAACGCGATCGCTTCACCTTTGTAGTAGTCGCCGAAGCTAAAGTTGCCCAGCATCTCGAGGAACGTGCCGTGGCGGCCGGTGCGGCCGACGTTTTCGATGTCGCTCTTCGCGCCGGCGACGCGCAAGCAGCGCTGAACGGTCACGACGCGTGGCGCGGGAGGAGGGACCTCGCCGAGGAACGCGGGGACGAACTGCTCCATCCCGGCGATCGTGAAGAGCGTCGTCGACGTCGCGTCGGGGATCAGGCTCGCCGCAGGCGCCTGCGTGTGTCCCTTCGAGACGAAGTAGTCGACGAACGATTGGCGGAGTTCTTGCGACTTCATGGTGCGACGGCCTTACTTCCGGGCGCCGCCCCTAATGCCTCGCACTGTGCCCCGCGTCACCACGCCCACGGCGTGGCTTTACGGCTCCATGAGCGCCTGGCGCAGCTTCTCGAGCGCCTTCTGCTGCAGGCGGGAGACGTGCATCTGCGAGACGTTGAGACGCTTCGCAATCTCGGTCTGCGAGACCGACTCGTAAAAGCGCAAGAACAAGATGATCCGCTCGCGCCGCGAGAGTACTTCGAAGGCGCGTTCGAGGTTGGCGCGGTCCTCCAGGTTGGCGAGGTGCGGATCGGGGCGTCCGATGTAGTCGGCCAAGGTCTGCGCGTTCTTGTCGCCGTCGCTTGCGACTTCGGTGTCGAGCGAGAGCAGGTTGTAGGCCTGGCCAAGCTCCTGCGCTTCGAGGATCTCTTCGTCCGAAGCGCCCAGGTGTTTGGCGAGTTCGGTGACGGTCGGCGAATGCCCGAGTTCGACGATCAATCGCTCGATCGCGCGATTGACGCTCAGATTCAGCTCCTGCAGCCTGCGCGGAACCTTGACGGCCCAGCCTTTGTCGCGGAAGTAGCGCTTGATCTCGCCGACGATCGTCGGGGTCGCATAGGTCGTGAATTCGACGCCACGTTCCAGGTCGAATCGATCGATCGCTTTGATGAGCCCGACGGTACCGACTTGCACGAGATCTTCGAGCGCCTCGCCCCGATTGGCGAACTTGACCGCAAGATAGCGGACCAGGTTGAGGTGGGCGACGACCAATTCGTCGCGCAGGTGCTCGCCGGCCACCGGGTCGCTCTCGCGGGACGCCGCGAGACGCGCGAAAGCTTCGCGCGTCCGCCGGCGGTCCCAGCGCTCTTCTTGCGGTTGTTGGGCCATTACCCTATTACGCGCCGACGCGCTTGGTCATCACCAATTCTGTGCCGAGCTGAGGGTCGACCGTGTGTTCGACGCTATCCATCAGCGCTTGAATCAAGAAGACGCCGAGGCCCTCGACCCCGCCCGCCGTTGCACGGCGCTCGCTGGAATTCTCATGGCGGCTCGTGCCTCGGTCGCGCACGTGGATGCGCAACCCGGCGGCCGCGGTCTCGCACAGGATGTCGATCGATCCGGTTCCGTCGCCGGCCTGAATCACGTTGGTGCAGGCCTCGGCGATTGCCAGCTTCAGGTCCTCGATCTCTTCGACCGTGAACGGCAGGCGGTTTGCGATCGCCGCAATCGTCAGCCGCGCAACGGCGACCCACTCCGGGCGGTTGGGGATCTTTAACTCGACGGTCCCGAGCTGCGAGTTCGGTTCCGGCAGAGGATCGTTCACGCCATCGCCTTCTGCGCGCCGGCCTCGTCGTCGAATATCCCGAAGATCTTGACCAGCCCCGTGATGTCGAAGATCTTCTTGATCTGGGGGTTCGTGCAGACGAGGTTTACGCTACCGCCGTGCTCGCGCACGCGCTTGAGCCCACCGATCAGGACCCCGAGACCGGTCGAGTCGATGTAACGCACCCGCTCCAAATTGATCACGAGGTTGTAGTGGCCTTGATCGATCAACTCGGTGATCGCATCCTTGACTTTGGGCGACGTATAGACGTCGATCTCGCCGCCCAGTTCGACGACGTAGGCGTCTTCGTTCGACTCGCGCACGTTCACTTTGATATCCAAGGGTTCTCCTAGCGTGTTAGCCGTGTTTAGCTCGGTCCGTAGTGCGTCCGTTGAGGTCGGCCGCCGCGTCGCGCGCGCGATTGCTCACTCCACGGGCCGTTGCGCGCAGGATGTGTCGCAAGTCTTCGCCCGATTGCGGCGTCAGCACCATCGCGATCGCCGCGCCGACGAGCGCGCCGGTTAAGAAACCGGCCAAGAACTCGCCGACGTCGGTCGTGCGCTCGGGATTGGGGCCGTCATCCATCGAAGCTTGCCTTACTTTCGTTCTGGTTATCGGTCTTACGCGACTTCATCGCCGACGTTACGCCCGAGAACGTCGACCCGATCAGATTCGCCGTTTTCGAAGCGCCGGATGCTACATTTTCGAGTTGCCCGACGACCGCTGCCAGCCGAGCGAGCGTCGTGTCGGCCGTGTCGGCAATTCCACCGACATGCGTCAACGTCGTCGCCACCGGCGTCGAGAGGGTTGCGATCTGCAGGTCGACCTCATCGAGCGTGCGCCCGAGACGCGTGAAGAGGCCGCCCGCCCGGAAGCACACGATGAAGACGCCGAGGCCGGACAGCAATGCCCCGGCCCCAAAGGCAACGTACATGCCAATTGTGACGTGCTCGAGAGTCAGGGACGTCCCTCCGGGCTGCCCGTCGCCGGGCCACACTCACTCATTCCCCAGATTGGCCTCGTCACACACGCGCGGCGGCGATAGCCTCCGGCAGCATCTGGAGCAAGCTATCGACCTCTCGGCCGCCCGTCAGCCGGCCAAACGAAAATCGCAGCGCCCCCTTGCCCACCCAAGCCGGCGCCGCGAGGGCCGCGACGACGTGGCTCGGTTCGGTCGCTCCGGAGGCACAGGCACTCCCGCTCGAGACGGCGACCCCGTCAAGGTCGAGGCGTATGAGGAGCGGGGCGGCCTCCACGCCCTGGACGGCGACGCTCGAAATGCCCGGGAGGCGCGTGGCGCCCCGGGCGCCGATCCAAACGCCGGGTATCGCGTGGAGGAGCCCCGCTTCGAAGCGTTCGCGCAATCCGGTTAGGCGAGCGCCTTCGCCCGGCAGGTCGGCGATGGCGAGTTCGAGCGCGGTCGCGAGGCCGACGATTCCGGCCACGTTCTCGGTCCCGGCGCGCAAGCCGCGCTCTTGACCGCCGCCGACGACCAGCGGCGCGAGCGGCGTCCCTTCACGGACGTAGAGCAGACCGACGCCCTTCGGTCCGTAGAATTTGTGGGCGGAGAGCGAGAGCAAGTCGACGCCGAGGGCGCGTATGTCGACCGGGACCCGGCCAAACGCCGCGACCGCGTCGCAGTGAAATGTGACGCCCGTCGCCCGCGCCAACGCGGCGAGTTCGGCGATCGGCTGCACGGTCCCGATCTCGTTGTTCCCGAGCATGACGCTCGCGAGCACGGTCTCGGGACGGAGCGCCGATGCGAATGCGTCGCGGTCGACTCGTCCCTCGCCGTCGACACCGAGCAGCGTGATCGCGAACCCTTCGTCGCGCAGGACGTCGAGCGCGTGCAGGACCGCATGATGTTCGGTCGCGACGCTGACGATATGCCGCCCGGCCGCGCGGCGCGCGCGCGCGCCGCCCATGACGGCGAGATTGTCGGATTCCGAGCCGCCGCCCGTAAAGACGACCTCGCGCGGCGCGACGCCGAGCGTGCGCGCGACGCGGTCGCGCGCGTCGTCGACGGCGGCCCTGGCGCGCCGTCCTTCGGCGTGAAGCGAACTTGGGTTGAAGTCGAACTCACCGAGGTACGGGAGCATCGCTGCGATCACTTCGGGACGCGCGGGAGTCGTCGCGGAGTGGTCGGCGTAGATGCGGTCCATCACTAGTTTTTTTTGCGACGCGGTCCGCGCGCCCGCGGGCCGGAGACGGTCTCTGCGCCTTGCGTACCCGGTTCGTAGTAGCGCTTTCCGGCGACGTTCGGCGGCAGGAACGTTTGCTCGGCCGCATAGTCGTCGTGCGAGTAAACGTAGTCGCGGCCGTAGCCGAGCCGGCGCATCAAACCGGTCGGCGCGTTGCGCAAGTGGAGTGGGACCGGGTCGTTGCGCGTTTCGGCGACGTCGCCCATCGCGGCGCCATACGCCCGCCCGACGCTGTTTGACTTCGGCGCGTTGGCGAGATAGAGCGTCGCGTGCGCGAGCGCGAAGTGGGCCTCGGGCATCCCGACGAAGTGCGTTGCCTGCTGCGCGGCGACCGCGACTTGCAAACCGCGCGAATCGGCGAGCCCGACGTCCTCCGAAGCGAGAATCACGAGCCGGCGCGCGATGAAGAGCGGGTCTTCACCGGCGTCGAGCATCCGCGCGAGCCAATAGACGGCGGCGTCGGGATCGCTTCCGCGGATCGACTTGATGAACGCGCTGATGACGTCGTAGTGGTTTTCACCCTTCTTGTCATAAGCGACCATGCGCCGTTGCAGGGCGTCGGCGATCAGCGCCGCGTCGATCGTTTTGGTTCCACTCTCGCTCGGCGGCGCGGCCGACGCCGCGAACTCAAGCGTGCCGAGCGCGATCCGCGCATCGCCGTTGGCGAGCCCGACGAGAAGATTCATCGCTTGCGGTTCGAGGACGACGTTCTCGCGCCCCAGGCCGCGCTCGCGGTCTTTGAGCGCGCGCCGCACGAGCAACTCGACGTCGCTGTCGGTAAGCGCGTGCAGCACGAAGACGCGCGAACGCGAGAGCAGCGCCGAGATCACCTCGAACGATGGGTTCTCGGTCGTCGCGCCGATCAACGTGATCGTTCCGTCCTCGACGTACGGCAAGACCGCGTCCTGTTGCGCCTTGTTGAAACGGTGAATCTCGTCGACGAAGAGGACCGTGCGCTTGCCGAGCGCGCGCCCCGCCTGCGCCTCGGCGACGACCGCGCGAAGGTCGGCGACGCCTGCACTCACTGCCGAAAGCGCGACGAAGTTTGCGCCGGTTGCGTTCGCGATCACCTCGGCGAGTGTCGTCTTCCCGCTCCCCGGCGGGCCCCACAAGATCATCGAGGGGACGTTGTCGCGCTCGATCGCGCGGCGAAACGCGTGGCCTTCGCCGACGATGTGGTCCTGGCCGACGAACTCGGCGAGCGTCTGCGGGCGCATGCGCGCGGCTAGCGGAATCGGGGCGTCGCGTTCGAACAGGCCGACGGTTCCGCCCGCTCGGCGCGGTTTCATCGCTTCCTTGGAGTACGCGCCGGCGCCGGCGTGGCGGGGCCCGGCGTCACGGCCGGAACGCGAATCGAGACCGGCGCGCCGCGCGCGTGAAGCTCGCCGGTTACCGTGTTGTAGTCGACGCTGTCCCCATCGAGGAATTGTTCCTTGTCGCGGATGTGGACGTGTCCCTCGAGGTGCAGGATGTTCGTGTTGTCGTCGAGCGTCCCCGCGTCCGCCGTCGCGTCGCGATCCGCTTGCAGGAAGTGAACGTCGCCGTTCGCCTGGTACACCTTGCGAACGCCGTCGACGTCGAGACGGTCGCAGGTTAGCGTCGAGGGCTCTTCGGTAACGGTCGACGCATCGCCATTGCCTTTGATGGGTTTCGTTTGATGGACGATCACGTGGCCTTTGGCGTGCAACAACTTTTTCTTCGTATTGCCCGAGCCGCTGTCGGCGGTGATGTCGGTCCCCTCGCGGATTGCGGTAAAGCGATCCTTCAACTGGAACTCGCCGGAGTTCAAGTTGTACTGGATGTCGTCGGTCTGGATGTGGTCGAACCCGCCGATGTGCGAAAACCCGCCCGGCCCAACTTGAGCCGCGCTCGGATGGGGCAGCAGCGCGACAAAGAGGCTGAGCGCCGCGAAGGCGCCCGCTAACGCGGCGAGGGGGTGGCGACGAGGAATGATGGACATTAAGCCTCCGGGCATTCGACCTAACTCATTAACCCGCCCGCGTGGTTGCTCGGACCTGCAGCGCCCGCTCTCGGATGTCCGACGAGTAGCTTGCCGGGATGGCGGGGCGAGCGTTGCGCCGAGAGATGTCGCGACGAGTCGCGGAGCGCCGGATGCGCGAGAGCGACGAGCGCGCAAGCGGCGAATCCGCCACGGACGGCGGATTCGCCAGCGGTCTCGAGGCACAATGTTCGCCCCGCCATCCCGGAAACACGCGCGAACGGAGCACCCCGTGCCGAGTTACACGCGGACCCGCATGCCCGTGCCGACGGCGACGCACGAAAGCGGATCGTCGGCGACGATGACCGGGATTCCGGTGATCTCACCGAGCAGCGTGTCGAGTCCGCGCAGGAGGGCGCCGCCGCCGGTCAAGATGATGCCGCGGTCGATGATGTCGGCCGCGAGTTCGGGCGGCGTTTTTTCCAGGACGGATTTGACCGCTTCAATGATCGATTGCAGCGGCTCGGCGAGCGCTTCGCGCACCTCTTCGCTCGTGATCTTGACCGTCTTGGGTAATCCGTTGATCAGGTCGCGGCCGCGAATCTCCATCACCATCTCGGGCTCGAGGCGGTAGGCGGAGCCGATCGAGACCTTGATGTCCTCGGACGTGCGCTCGCCGATCATCAGATTGTAGACGCGGCGGATGTGCCGAATGATCGCCTCGTCGAGTTTGTTGCCGGCGACTCGCAACGATTGCGAGACGACGATCCCGCCGAGCGAGATCACGGCGACGTCGGTCGTCCCGCCACCGATGTCGACGACCATGTTTCCGGAAGGGCCATCGATCGGAAGCCCAGCGCCGATCGCGGCAGCCATCGGCTCCTCGATGATGTCGACGCTGCGCGCGCCGGCGAGCTTGGCGGCGTCGCGCACGGCGCGCTCCTCGACGCTCGTTATCTCGGCCGGGACGCAGATGACGACTGAAGGCTTCGGTTGGAAGAGCATTTCGAAAAACGAACGATCGCGCGTTACTTTCTTGATGAAGTAATGCAACATCGCTTCGGTCACTTCGAAGTCGGCGATGACGCCGTCGCGCAACGGCCGGATGGCTTGAATGTTACTCGGCGTTCGGCCGAGCATTTGACGCGCTTCCTCACCAACGGCGAGCGTCTTGTTCGTGCGGACGTCTTTGGCGACGACCGACGGCTCGCGTAGCACGATTCCTTTGCCTCGAACATAGACCAGGACGTTTGCCGTTCCTAGATCGATACCGATTTCGATTGCTCAGTCTCCTAAAACAAGCCGTCGCGCGCCGGTCCGGCGCGCAGGCTTCGTTCCATTTACGCTCGTCCTGGTAGCACCTTCGGATAAGCGATCGTTTCGAAGGTGCCGATCGGCTCGAGTAGCGGCGCGATCCCGCTCGAGCGCTGAACTTGACCGCCCAGCGCCGAGAGCATGTCCTCGAGGCGCTCGTAGCCGCGATCGATGTATTCCAGCCCTATGATCTCCGTCTCACCTTGGGCGGCGAGGCCGGCGACCACCAAGGCCGCGCCCGCGCGGATGTCCGGGGCCTCGACCGGCGCTCCGGAGAGCGGCGCGCCGCCCTTGACCAGGGCCGTGTTGTTCTCCATTGCGACCCGGACGTCGCCGCCCATGCGCGCTAGTTCGTTGACGTACGAAAAGCGTGCGTTGAAAATCGTCTCCTCGACGACGCTTGTGCCGGGACAGGTGCATAGAAAGCTCAGCATCGGCGGTTGGAGGTCGGTCGGAAAACCGGGGAACGGCGCGGTCAGGATGTCGGTTCCGCCGGCGACGCGTTCGGCTTGGACGCGAATCGAATCGGCGGTCGTTGTCACCTTCGCCCCACACTCCTGGAGTTTGTGCAGCACCGCGTCGAGGTGGTCGGGACGGGCGTGCGTGACCGTCACGTCGCCGCGGGTGGCGGCGCCGGCGATCAACAGGGTTCCCGCGACGATTCGGTCGGGGATGATCGAGTACTCGACGCCGCTGAGTTCCTTCACGCCTTCGATTACGATCGTGTCGCCGCCGTGGCCGGCGACGTTTGCGCCCATCGCGTTCAAGAAGTCGGCGAGGTCGACGACCTCGGGCTCCATCGCCGCGTTCTTGATCGTGGTCGTTCCCGTCGCCATGACGGCGGCGAGCATCGCGTTTTTCGTTGCGCCGACGCTCGGCATGCGGAAGTCGATCGTCGCGCCGCGCAGGCGCTTGTTCTTGACCGACGCGATCAAATACCCGTGGGCGTTCGAGACCGTCGCTTGGAGCGCGCGGAAGGCTTGCTCGTGCATGTCGGTCGCGCGGGTGCCGAGGATGCATCCACCGGGGAGCGGGACCTCGGCGCGGCCGAAGCGCGCGAGCAGCGGCCCCACCAGATCGAACGACGCCGCGAGTTTGCGCACGAGCGTATACGGGGCGCGGACCGATCCGACGTTTGACGGATCGATGGTAATCGTCCCGGGCGCCTCTTGCTGCAGCCGCGCGCCGAGCGCTTCGAGGAGCGACCGCATGACCGAGACGTCGGTGATCTGCGGGATGCGATGAAGCGTGACCGGTGACTTCGCGAGCAGCGAGGCAGCCATGATCGGAAGCGCGGCGTTTTTCGCGCCGTGCGTTTCAACGCTACCCTCGAGGCGATGTCCGCCGCGCACGCGCAGCGTCGTCTCCAGACGATCCAAAACGTTCACGCCGCTTCTTTCGCAGCGGGACGCGGGCTCTCCGTTCGGCGCATGGCGGCGAGGCCGAGTCCGAAGGCGATGAAACAGAAGAAGGCCGAGATGGCGCCGGTCCAGCCGACGCCGGCCGAAGCTAGGACCGCGGTCGAAACCGCCGGCATCACGACGCCCGAGACCGATTCGAGCGACGAGCCGACGCCGAGGACCGTGCCGCGGACGTTCTCCGGCGACGCGTCGGTCAAGAGCGCCGGCAGCGTCGCATTGCTGAGCGCGAGCGCGAATGCGAAGAGCGCGATCGCCCCAATCAGTTCCGGGATGTTGCGCACGAGCGGCATCACGACGAAAAAGACGCACGCCACGGCGAAGCCGAGGTTCGAGGCGCGCCGGACGCCCAGCGCCCCGGTCAACCGGCCGACGACGAAGATTTGAATGATGACGCTCATGAAACCGAACGTCGCAAAGAAGCGGCTCGCCTCGGCCGGTCCGAACGCGAACAGCGCTTTGAGGACGAGCGCGAATGCCGCGAACCAGGCGTATAGCCCGAGCGAGTAGGCGAGCTTTTGGACGAGGATCGGCGAGACGCTTGGGTAGCGCAAGTACGTGAAGATGTCGCGCAGCCGCGCGGCTTGGGTAGTCTCACCCTTCGCGGCGACCTCCTCCGGCAGGAAGAAAATCGTTGCGAGTAACGTGACGACTTGCAAGGCCGCCGCGAGCAAGAACGGCGCGCGATAGCCGAACAAGGGAAACAGTGCCGAACCCGCGGCGGGACCGAGGACGAGCCCCGCGCTGAACGACGCGCCGATGTATGCGAAGGCTTGCGAACGCTGCTCGGGTTTGACGCGGTCGGCGACGTAGGCTTGCGTGACGCTGATGTTTCCGCCCGAGGCGCCCTCGATGATTCGCGCGACGAAGACCCAAGCCAAGGTCGGTGCGAAGGCGAGCAGCGCCCAGCCGATCGTCGCGCCGATCTGGCTGACGATCAAGACGGCCTTTCGGCCGATGCGGTCGCTGAGGTTCCCCCAAATCGGCCCCGCGACGAACTGGCAGAACGCAAACGTCGAGAACAAGATCCCGACTGCAACGTCCGGCGCGCCGAAATGCTGCACGTAGTAGGGCAGGATCGGGATCAGGATCGAGAAGCCGAGGATGTCGATAAAGGTGATGCCGAGGATCGGCAGGAGCGCCCGGAACAACGCTAAGCGCGCCGTCCGCCGTGCGCGGGTGACGCGCCCGGCGCCGCTCGAACCTCCGGCTGCGCTTCCCGGCCCACGACCGCCGCGACGATCCAGTCGCGCAGGGCTTCGGGGAGCCGCGCGACCGCCAAGCGGAGCCGTGCGTCAGTCCCCACGAGATAACGCGCGCGCGGACGCCGCGAATACAACGCGCGTTCGATGACGGCGGCGACGCGCTCGGGCGGGATCCCGCGCCGCTCCATCTGTTGTGCGACACGCAGCATCGCGCGAATCATGGTGTCGTAACGCGCGCGGCCGTCGGCCGAAACGTGCTGGAGAACGCGCAGGCTCGCCTCGGCCGATTTACGCCAAATCGGGGTGCTGACGCTGCCGGGTTCGACGACCGAGACCGCGACGCCAAACGGCCGAAGCTCGAGACGCAGCGCGTCGCTGGCAGCTTCGAGCGCAAATTTCGAAGCCGAGTAGACGCCCATGAACGGAAGCGAGAGCTTCCCGCCGATCGACGAAACGTTGACGATTCGGCCGCCGCTCTCGCGCAACAGCGGCAGAAACAACTGCGTGACCGCGATCGGCGCAAAGAAGTTGACATCGAACAGCCGGCGCAACTCGGCGAGCGGGATCAGTTCGAGCGGGCCGGAGAGCGCCACGCCGGCATTGTTGACGATCCCGTCGAGCCGGTATTCGCGCAGGTTTTCGATCTTCGTGCGAGCGCGCACGAGCGAGGCTTGATCGGTGACGTCGATCAGCAGCGGCCGAATCCGCTCGGCATCTTGGCGCAGAAGCGCCTCACCGTCGACTTGGCGCCGGATCCCGGCGAAGACGATCGTGCCGCGGCGCGCCAAACGGACCGCGGTCGCGAAACCGATTCCACTCGAAGCGCCGGTGACGAGGATCGCCGGCTGCCGCCGCAGGCTCGGTCCGGGTTCGCTTGGGCTCTTCCCGTTCTTGTGACGGCTTGGCGCGATCATCGACGTGCCTCGGCGGGCCGGCGCGGCAGCAGCACGATCGTCGTCATCGTCAAGACGTCTTCGTCGTGCTGGTTCTTCGTCGTCAGTTTGAAACGAACGACGCCGTTTGGTTTTCCCGTGCTCGGCTGCGCCGCGATCGTCTCGGAGACGACGTGCAGCGAGTCGCCGGCGTACACCGGGCGCGGCCAGCGCAGTTCGTCGACGCCGAGCCCGATCGCGCCATGCCGCCCAAAGATACCGCTCTCGACGATCAGCCGCATCGTCAGCGCAGTCGTTTGCCAGCCGCTGGCGATCAGCCGGCCGAACGGCGTCGCACGCGCAAGCTCGGGGTCGAGATGAAATACTTGCGGGTCGTACGCGCGCGCAAACTCGACGATCTGCGCCTCGTCGAGGACCGCGCTAGCGGTCTCGAGGCGTTCGCCGATCGCCCAATCTTCGAAGTATCGGTCGCGGGTTTCCATTGCAGGGTCCGACCGCTTCGCGGGGCGTTTGGGTTTCGCCCGCGGCTACGGGGCCAGATTATGAGGCGAGTTGCGCCGTCAAATACGAGCCGCGTTCGAGTTCGTCGAGAATCGAGGTCACGCTCGGAGCCCAACCGAGTTCGCGCTTGGCGCGCGCCGCGCTGACGTGCTGGTCGAGCGTCAGGGCTTCGCCGAAGGGCCCGAGAAATTCGGGGGCGACGATTGCGGTGCGACCGAGGGCGCCCGCACCGCGGCTCGCCGCTTCGGCGATCTCGCGGACGGTGAACGAGTAGTCGTCGACCGCATTATAAACCGCACCGGGCCTTCCGCGCTCGATGACGAGCGAGACGAGCCGCCCGAGATCTTCACGGCCGATCGTCGCCCAGCGATTGGTGCCGTCGCCGACGATCGACGAAGCACTGCGAGCGCGAGCCGAATGGACGAACATCGCGGGGATGCCGCCCCCGTCGCCGTAGACGATTCCGCTGCGGACGGCGTGCCCGCGGATCCCGATCTTGACCATGTTTTGCGTCATGCGACAAAGCTCGGCGCGGTGCGTCAGATGCGCCGGCGGGCTCAGCGGCGCCGTCTCATCGGCGATCGAGTCGGTCTTCCCGTAAACCCAAGCCGGGCTGAGGTACAAGAAACTGCGCTCGCTGCCGGCGAGGCTGCGCGCGATCGTCCGAATCGCTTCGAGATCGACCTTCCCGGGATCGGCGTCGGTCGCCTGAACGCAATACACGACCGCATCGACCGTCTTGAGCGGCTCGACCAAGGTCGCGGGTTTGGCGGCGTCAGCCGAGACGACGGCCGTTCCGCGCGCCTGCAGCTTTGCGCGGGCGACGTCGCTCCGCGCGGTCCCGATCGTACGGTGACCACGCGACGTCATCGCCTCGTCGATCGCACTGCCCACGTAGCCGGTCGCCCCGATAATGAGGACATTCATTCTTACGGGTTATCGGCGGAAGGGGAAGGCGTCCCGAGTGATTTCGGTCAGTTGGCCGGCGTCGGGGCCTCGGCCGGGACGATCGCAATCGAACGGCGTTCGCCCCGGCGGACGACGCCGATTCTGACCGCCTCGCCGATCGCGGCTTCGACCATCAGTCTGTGAAGGGCGTCGATCCCCGGGATGGGCCGGCCGTCGAATTCGACGATCACGTCGCCCTCGCCAAGCCCCGCCCGGTCGGCCGGGCTCTCGCGCTCGACCGCGCTGATCAGGACGCCGCTCTCGACGTTCAGGTCGAGCCCCCGGACGAGGCGTCGCGGGAGGTTGACGTCCTGGCCCGCGATCCCGACGTAGCCGCGCCGAATTTTCCCGTCGCGGATCAAGCGGCCGGCGACGTACGCTGCGGTGTCGATTCCGATCGCGAAACAGATCCCTTGGGCCCAGGCGAAGACGGCGGTGTTGACACCGACGACGCGGCCCCCAGCGTCGACGAGGGGTCCCCCCGAGTTGCCCGGGTTCAGCGCGGCGTCGGTTTGGATGACGTTGTCGATCAGGCGGCCGGAGCCCGAGCGAAGGGTGCGGCCGAGCGCGCTGACGACGCCCGCCGTGACGGTCGTCTGCAAGCCGTACGGGTTCCCGAGCGCGACGACGAGCTGTCCCGGCTTGATCGCCGCCGAGACTCCGATTCGCGCCGCCGGCAAGCCGCTTGCGTCGATTCGGATCACGGCGATATCGGTGTCGGGGTCGTCGCCGACGACCCGGGCGCGGAGTTGCCGGCCTTCGAGCGTCGAGACCTCGAGCGCGCCGCGGGCGCCGTGGACGACGTGGCTGTTCGTCAAGACGAAGCCGTCCGGCGTGAAGATGAAGCCCGAGCCGCTTCCGCGGCGCTCGGCCTCGATCTTGACGACCGAGGGTGAGGCGACTTCGGCGGCGCGCATCACCGCGCGCGAATAGGCGTCAAGGGGCTCGTCGTTGTCGGCGGGCGAGGTCAGGGATACAAAGGAGAGGGCAGGCATGGGTCGTGCACCGCAACAGACCCGTCGTGCGGGCGCGGGGTTGCAACCTCGCCCGCGAAAGCAGCCGCGATGCACCTCGACTTGAACGAGCGCTGCGCGCTGGTTACGGGTGGCTCGCGCGGGATCGGGGCCGAGATCGTGCGCGCGCTGCATCGATGCGGCGCGGCGGTCTATTTCACGTACGTCCGCGAGCGCGAGCGGGCGTGGGCGCTTGCGCGCGAACTCGGCGACCGCGTCGCCGTCGCGCAGTGTGACGTCGCGGATTCGGGCGCGCTGCCGGGCCTCGTCGAAGCTTGCGTCGAGCGTTTTGGTTCGCTCGACGTCTTGGTGAACAACGCGGCGATCTTCGAAGAGAATCCGTTCGACGGCGACGACTACGAGCGCTGGCGCGCCGGTTGGGCGCGGACGTTCGCGGTCAACGTTTTCGGCGCAGCCGACCTCGCGTGGCTCGCGCTGCGCATCATGCGAACGCAGGCGCCGCGCGGGATCGGCGGGGTGCGCGGCCGGGTCATCAACGTCGCGTCGCGCTCGGCGCACCGCGGCGAGTTGACCTTCGCCGACTACGCCGCGAGCAAAGCCGCGCTGGTCAATCTGACGAAGTCGCTGGCGCGCGCGTGCGCGCGCGACGGCGTCGTCGCATTCGCGGTCGCGCCCGGCTTCATCGAAACCGAAATGGCGACGGGAGAACTCGCCAAGCGGCGCGCTGAAGTCGAGGCGGAGATCCCGTCGCGCCGCGTCGGGACCCCGGCCGAAGTCGCGTCGATCGTCGCGCTGCTCGCGTCGGGGCTCGCCGACTATGCGACCGGGACGACGGTCGACGTCAACGGCGCGTCCTACGTCCGCTGATCGCGCGAGTCCCTAGGGACCGGTGACGACCTTCGATCCCCAGACCGCCTTGATGCCTGCCGGGCAAAACTTCTCGTGCACCGCGTGCGGCACGTAGTATCCGTGGACGTCGTAGTGCGGGATGTTGTAGCCTTCATGTCCGTACGGAAGATACTCGATGTCGACGTGGTCGATCTTATATCCCGGCAGCGGTTTGAGCATGTTGACGTAACTCGTCCCCGCAGCGAACGCTTTCTGGCTGATCATGATCTCGGTGAAGACCGGCTTGCCTTGGTAGGTGCCGTAGATCGGACCGAGCGGGAGATTCTTCAAGTTGGCCCAGTGCTCGCCCATCCCGGCGACGCACGGCGAGACCAGGACGGCGCCCGCGGGGATTCCCGCCGGATGGACCTTCGGTTGCGGCGGTAAGCCGGGCGGCAGTGCGGCGGCGAATGCGAAAACGACCATCGGCAAAAACATGGCGGCGCTCCTTGGATTCGAAGAAGTAATGCGGTTGCGTGATTTTCCCGAATCGAAACGCCGAACCTTGGAAGGCGTGGCGTCAAGGGAGGGCGCGCGGTGCGGCGAAGGTCGGCGGTCTTGCCCTGGTGGCGGAATTGGTAGACGCGCTGGTTTCAGGTATCAGTGGCCGCAAGGCTGTAGGGGTTCGAGTCCCTTCCAGGGCATAAGCGAAATGTTCAGTTTCAATTAGTCGAGCGCTGGTTGACTAACTGAAACTTCGAGCAACATGCCCCGGACTAAATGAAACTTAGGTGCGCAGCTCCGGGAAGAAGTTCAAGCTCCGCCACGGCGCCGTCGCCTAATGGGCATAGGGGGAAGGCCGGGAAAACTGGAACACCCCCGGGGCGAGGTGCATGGAGGCTCAGTGCGAGGCTCTTTGGGGATTATATACAACGCTCAATTTGGCCGTCGCCGACCCGCGGGGGGCTAGGTAGGCGATGGCGGCACTAAGGCTCCTCCAGCCATGCCTGGCCTAGGAGGAACCACACTCTGGATCAATGACCAGGAGCAAGTGCGTGTTCCTGATCGGGTTCGGAACGGGGTCATTTACCTTGCAGGTCGTCGGACGGCAGGGGACCCCGATACCGAGGTAAAGGTCGGCAGCGGGTTCCTCATCTCCATTTCGCGCGGTTCGTATCTGTTCACATATATCGTGACGGCCGATCACGTCGTCCGAGATTTGGATTGCTTTCCCGAACAGTTCGGGCGACTCAACGATTCGGCTGGGAACGGCCACACGTTGTGGGTGCCGATCCGAGGAGATAGGGAAAAACACGATCCGTGGCAGCGGCACCCCGATCCGAGCGTTGACCTCGCAGTTCGAGAGTTCGTGATGCCGTATGTTGATAGCATTCTAGACGGACAACCCATTAGGGTTTCTGGGCCGCGACTGCCTAACGGAATCACTACCGTCCCCGACCATATGATTATTAAAGACGAGCAGTTCAGCGAAGATGGGATTGGCATCGGCGACGAGATTTTCGTTGCGGGCCTCTTCCGCTTCATGGCGGGACAGCATGCGAACGAACCGATCCTTCGTGTCGGGAATCTCGCGATGATCCCACGCGAACGAATCGCGGTTGTCGCTCCATACAATTACATGGAAGGCTACTTGATAGAGTCACGTTCGATAGCCGGATTGAGCGGGTCGCCCGTTTTTGTAAGAGAAACCGTTCGCACGACTCCCAAAAAGTCTAAGGTCCATCGCTACGTTAGTGGACGCTTCTTCCTCTTGGGGATCGTACATGGCCTGTGGCATGTACGACCAGAAGACCTATACTCCACCGAGCCCGAGGTCGCGGAAAACCCCGATAAGGGGCTCAACGTGGGGGTGAGTGCCGTGGTGCCAGCCAAAAAACTCCGCGACATTCTCCACGGTCCCGTTTTCAGCCAACAGAGAGACGAGCATATGGCCGCCGTGAAAAACCGGAACAAGAAAAACACGCCAACGCCAAGTTCGATTCGGCCGGATCACGTCGAGTTCAATCCCGCCGTTGCGGCCATTTTCCAAGTACCGAAAGCGGCGCTCAAGAAGGCCCGTGCAAAGCCAGCGAAACGCGCGCGGAAGAAAACCTAGTTTGGCGGCGGGTTCATATCTCGGAAGTCGTAGCCAGCAGAAAATGCGTCGTTTACAAGGGCATCTAGGCCGTCAGGCTCGTGAGGTAGGTCGTGGGCGTTCGGTCGGCCCTCGTCTCTTGCGCGCCAACCAGCGTCAAATGCTCCTGCAAATTTTTGGCGCATATTGGCGACTTCCTGATGCCCCTCTTCGCGCCACGCCTTTATAAGGCCATGGGCGCGCTCTTCCGCAGCGTTATCGAGAAGGGCGCGGTATTCGTCCATGCATTCCCCCTTCTGATAGTGGTCCCGCCCGGTTAGGTTCTACCAGCCCCACAAAAGGACTGTCTTGGCTTCGCAGGTATTGTAGTCGCCGGTTTGCGCGCTGATGCTGTTCGCGTCATCCGCCTGCTTCATGCAAGCCTCATACGTTGGAAAGCGATCCGCCGCCAACACGGACGTAGGGTTTGGGGAAGCCACATGTATCGTGATCCGCTCTTGGTAGATCGTTCCGACGTGCGGTCTAGCAATTAGATAGAACAGGGCCGCGACCCCAAGCAGCACTAAGAGGGCTTGGCGTTTCATGGGCGCTACCAATTAGTGCTCGTACAGAGACGACCTTTTGGCGCGCTCCGGCTTCGCGCGCCACCGGGGGTGTCCGGTCGTGAGGGCTTCGTAGGTGATACGCCGACCATCGGTGCCCTTTAGCGCCTTCAAGAAGCGCCCGCCGTCGTTGTCCTCGCGCTCGTTGAAGCGAAAGACTTGTTCCTCGACGTAGGCTTGCAAGTGGAAGGGCCGCGCACAAATGTAGGCCCCCTTCAGCGTCCGCTTCAGACACGACCAGAAGTTTTCGATCCGGTTCGTCGTGATATGGCGGTCCACGTATCGCTGCGCGTGATTGATGACATAGTGTGTGTAGTCGTTCCTGATTCCGCGGTACGCGGAATGTTCGTCCGTGTAGACCGTCGCGCCGCGCTCGACGTTTTCGTAAATCTTCGGCAGGAGCGAAGGCGCCTTGGTGTCCGGTACTATCATGGCTCGCGCCCGTCCGCCGCTTGAATGTAAGGCGCTCCTATGGCTCAACAACAAATGTGCGAACGTCCACATGCTTACCCGAGATCGTCTGCTCAGCAGACAATTCCTGTTCAAACCGCCGGGGATCTGGAATATCGCGCACCGCGTCAACTATGACAAAAATTAGCGTATCACAGGAAGGATGCATAAAGTAACTTTGTACGTCAACATGAATTTGCTCCACGATCTTCCGCCACAGGCCCGGCCTACCGATCCATTTCACCTCAATGGCAAGCTTCGCTCCGTTGCTACAAAGATCAATGAACTTGTGCGTACCTGCACGGGACGGAACGGCCTCTTCTTTCGAAATATCGAAAATGATTGGTCGCAGCATCACGTATAATAGATCTCTTACATCGTCCTCTTGCTGAACTAGCCATGGAGCTAGACCTTTCTCCCTACG
This sequence comes from Vulcanimicrobiota bacterium, assembly GCA_963832625.1. Lineage (GTDB taxonomy): Bacteria > Vulcanimicrobiota > Vulcanimicrobiia > Vulcanimicrobiales > Vulcanimicrobiaceae > CAWHUV01. The sequence goes on from CAWHUV010000001.1 coordinate 30,893, forward strand.
ACAAAATGACCTGATCGTAGGGGTTAACGACGCTATCACCCGCGCAACATCGAAGAGCAATTTTTGTCGCCCGTGAAGCTCAATTACCTCATCACGTTCTGAAGTACAAACTAGTCTTTCCAGATGTTCGCCAAGAAACGCAGCAAAGCAGTGGTAGGGCGCAGGCAAAAACACCGTGCCGTCGCGGAGAATTATTTGATAAGCGTCGGCGCCCGCGGCCACTTCTGGATCGATTTCAGGTGTGTCACGTGCCCAGTAAGGCCCCCCGGCGCGCAGGAAGAGCTCGTATGCCCAAGCGCGACGCGCATAGTCCGCGCGTTCGGCCTCAGTGAATTGGACTCTCACATGACGAAAGTCGCCGAGTTCTTCAATCCAATGGTCGGCGTAAATGACCCCTTCACGCTCTAGACTCCTTAAATCGTCTCGAACGTGATCCGGAACGTGCGTGAATTGTCGACCGAACGCGTCAGTCGGTATCCGTTCCATCAACAACCCAACGGGGCTGCTCGGGGCCGCATCGACGTGTGGCCCTGGTTCGAGTCAAGGTGCATTTACATCTCCATAGTCCACGACGTATTCTCTTTTCAAATCGTCAAACGTAACCGCCACTGGTTTTGGCCTGAAATCCAAAGCATAGTAATCGTATCGCGGACGGGGCGGTATCTCATACGGTCGAGGTGGCGGATCGGTGTTGTAGCCCTGCTTGATTGGCGGTGTTGGGCTCGCATACACTGTTGAGTACGGTCCTTCTAAGACTGCTCTAGTTTGCTCTTGCAATTCGACGAGTTCAAAGAAGGTCTCACGCACATACTTAGCTGTTTTCTCGAAAATTGAGAAAGGCATAGCCCAAATTTCTGAAAATCCGGCAGAACCGTGCTCAATACCATTGCTCGTTCGGCGCACAGCATCGTACGTGTCCTTATCGCCCTTGAAAATTATATCTCGCCGGATTCTCGCAAGCAGATGGTATCTTCTATCATTCTTCGTCGGCGGCTGTCGGTTGCCGCATTCTCGACAAACGGTTTCCTCAGCGTGAATCGCCTTACATTGCTTACACCGCGATTGCTGATCATGCGGGATTCCAAGGGACTCCACAAGTTGGATTTCAGTCATGTTGCGTCTCTTAAGTTCGCGTTGGAGCACCGCTTCCGTCAAGGCTTCGACCGCCATCCAAAGATAGAGGCACAGCAATGGGGAGGCACCCGGACGCCAAAAACGAAGCGCCTCCACGTAAGAGGAGTTCGCCAATAACAGACGTTCGCGGAGCGGGTGTTCCCACGTCTTGGAAGCCAGTGCCATAGTATGTTCTCTGTCGAGAACCCTCCCACCTAACGGAAACTCCGGTACGTCGTCAAAGGGAATCTTGCGCGATAGTCGCCGCCACTGACCGAATGGGAATTCCGTGAACAGCGTCTTTTTGATAACGCTACTTCCAGCGTTTGCACTCAGCTGACTGATCGTGTGAACGCCAGCTGCCACTTGATACAGATACTGCGCGGCGGTCTCGACGTTTTCATGCAGCGCAAGACAGAAATAGACAATTTCTCGCGGCACGCTTACACCATCGTTGTCGTTGTACCGGGTTTGAATTATGGAGAATTCGCGGCCGTACGCACCCAAGAATCCGTAAATGATCGCACGGTCCTTCGGCACTGCGAATTTGGCATCTGCGCGGTACATCCCCATGTAAACAATGCCTCTCGGGCGCGCAAGCCGTATTTGATCAACAAGGCTCTTTAAATCGGTGCTGTTTTGCACTAATGCGTCCAAACGACCATGGCAATAACTTACAAGCTCACAAGGACCTTCATTAACCGCGCTTCGGGCGTCGCGGCGAAAGTCCTCGATCAAGCAAAGTTTACAGACCCTTGAGTGGTCGATTTGCTAATCTGGAGCCGATAATCGCGCGCCCAAAACGTTGACCAGGCGCTCGACAGATTTTCCCTGCCGAGATCGCTAAGCAGCAATTAAGATGATTGCGGTAGATTCGTGGCTAGCACCGGGCCCCACAAAACGCTCCGAGCGGCTTGCTATTTATTACCGCGCCTTGATCGACAAAAGCCAAGAACGCCCTGTTGTATAGCCCGTACCACGCGATCGCCGCCGAGCGGGCGGGCGGTTTTTCTCGGCTTAACTCCTTATATGATGCCCGTAGGGCAGGTCACGCTGATTGAACTCCTTGGGTTGAAAACTAAAGAATCTGCATTTTGTCGTCTTGCGCCCTAAGCGACACCTCCTTACGTCGGCCCAATTCCGTCGCGTCAAGGTACGATCCCGTCCATCCAAGCAGCGTCAGCATAGCCCGATTAAAAAGGTTCGCAAGCACGCCACTCCGCCGATAGTTGTCCCACAGTGCCTCAGCGGTGCGCTCCGAACCAACGTGCCCCTCATGGACGACTTCGTGGCGAGTTTCCAGCACCTCAGCTTCGTCCTCGCTGAGCAATATCCCTAAGTCGGCCCAAAAATCGCGCTGCCGCTGACGCGCAGACGCGTTGTTAAGGCCACCGAGCTTGTTGAGAATCTTGGTTGCGTCCTCCTCGGCAACGCCTTCTGCCGCAAGCGCCGCCAACGTCGCGGCATGTATAGGCTTCAAAATCCGCTGAAAAGCCTCGTTACAGATAATCTGTGCCTGCCTTTGGTTTCCGATTTGAAGTGCGACGAGCGTGTCGATGGCAACCGCGAGCATGAGGATCCGCGTGACCGGATATGAGGAGTTGACGCCTTCAAAGTAGTGATGGAACGCCGCGTCAAGCTTGACCGGTGCCTTCTCGCGCAGGCGGCGTATGGACATAAGCATCGTAGAAAAGTCACGCGCCACGAGTTCGGGAGTTTTTGTCCAGTAGTCTATGCGAACCGGCGGCAGGCCTCGATCGGTAGGCGTGCCGCGTTCCCGAAATTCAAACGCCAGGCGCCCGCCTACGCCGAACGTTTCCGTCGAGACGTGCTGGCCACGATTCCCACAAAGATACTGAACCAACGCGAGGACGTCTCCGATCTCTTGCCGGCCGAGCGGCGTACCTTCGTGAATGACGGATACGTGGTTTGCCGCCGATTGGACAACGCGAGCCTCGCGACCAAAAAGGGAAACGATATATGAGTCGCGTGCCGTGATAAGGTTAAACACGCTGGGATGCTCGGGAATAATCCTGTGACTAAAACCACTCAACGTCAAACCGCGGAAGGTCTCGCGAGTCGCTGTTGCTTCACCGTCGACGAAAGCGACCGTTAGGCCGGCTACTTGAAACCGAAATAACGCCCCCGAACCTCCCACAGAGGCGCCCGAGTATTGCACGCCGGTTGCAGACCACGATGGCGTAGAATGTGACATCGGCTCAAGGCGCCCATCCTCGAGTTTTGCGTACACGGAGCTTACATCGACACCCTGGGGTTCACCGACGAATAGTGGATGCTCTGGGCACTCAAGTGTCGCGCTTACACGTCCGTCCCGGAACGTAACAGACGCCGGCCCCGTGAGCTCTTTCGATGGGAAGCGTCCAGTCGCGGCAACGACGCTCGTCTCCCATTCCGTTATAATTGGAATCCGAAGCACATACAGGAAGCGATCCGGCTCGGCGACGTGTTGCAATTGCGCGAGGTTGCCTAGCGCGCGCACCGACGTTACCTCTTGGCTTCGCAGTTCGACTATCTCACCCTTTGGACCACTACCGATTTCAAAACGCCGTGCACGAATGCGTCTTTCTGGGTCATACCCGTCAAACGCGTGAAGAAGGTCCTCCGTCACTTCGAAAAATTCGTACCGGGTTGGATCGCCGGGCGTACGGCGCGCGACGACTGTGCCAGCCTGAATCTCAAGGATCGGCCCGAACGGTTCGCGTTCTTCGAACCTTGGAAGATCGCGCTGCAGCGTCGCGAGCGCGATAACGCTGTCTAGCGCTACGGGCACAAAAATTCCGCGCTGGAGATGTTCGCCCATCGGCACACAGCCGGGCGCTTCCCCAGTGAGCGTCAGTACGCCGACCCTGGCGCTTTCGGCAATCTTGTCGAATAAGACGGCGATCCCGTCCGTGGGAGTTTCCATACCGCCCGCTCCGAGGCGTCGACTATCAAAACCTTCAACGCGCGCGAAGGGCTACGCACTGTGACCGTGGGACCACGTTCTGCGCAGAATGCGACTAGGCGGCTTTGCGCCGCGGCGGCCTCGCGAGAAGATCGGATTCCTTGACCGTGGGAATCGGCGTAAACAACGGGAGCTCACTACTAGAATCATCTTCTATTGCAAGTCGTCCCAAGTGAAGCTGCTCGAAACGATTGATCGTTATGAAATTGAGCACCGTTGCATCCGCGAAAGCCTCGTTCAAGCGCGCGCGACCAACAGCGTTCTGAGCAGCGGCCAGAATTGAGAAGAGTTTCTTATCGGAAAGATTGCAGAGGATCTCGGCTTCGTCTTTTTCCCGAACCGGCGGAGGGTGAAGCGGATCGCCCTTCCTGCGGTGAAGACTCAGCGCTCTTTTCCGCCGTTTCCCCCTGCTCGGTGCAAGCTCAACCTTGCTACGGGGCCCGTACTGTTCCCTAAACTGAGCTAAAGCTTCGCGCTCGACATTCGCTACGTTCCCGGCGCTGGCGGACCAGCCGCGTTCAGTTTTCGTCCGGTCTTCGCCGCGCTTCGCTTTGGTTATAAGCGGAATACCGTTTTTCTCGCACCAGGCATGGTTGCCTTTCGTGCCGTATGAGCGATCGCCAACCATCGAGAACATTGTTAAGAGTCGCTGTGTCTGACGTCCGATCGAACGGAGATGTGGGGCGTCGCTTGATCCACGACCCGTATCAAGTGTGCAGTCAAGGCCAGCAATTAGTCCGGTAATTCGAAAGACACCAAGGTGAAACTTCACGGATTCGTGTTTCCGATAGGGAGGCACCTTATAGTGTGCTTTGCGGTCGCGCGAATTCTGTGAGACGATCGTGTTGAAGTCTGACGAGTCGATAAGGATCGCGTTCTCGTAGAGGTGACCCGACTCAGCGGTATCGTGAAGAATCTTCACGAACATCGGAAGGAGATGAGGATCTCCGGATCTCGTTACGAGAGTAGTAAGGCCAAGCTTCGTGTTGGGAGAAAGTCCTAAGCGCCGACATGCGGGATCACGTCGGAGTGATCTAACCAAGCTCCGCCAGCTCTTCGTAAGAAAGCTCTTCAGATAGAGCGCGTACAGTACGACCGCATCTGGAATGTTCGGACGATGCCGCCCTTTTGCCTGAGCAGCTACAAACTGTCGACATGCGATTTCGACCAGTTTAGGAACTCGCTCGGCTTGAACATCATACGCATGGTTCTCGCGCGTCTCTTGCTTCAGCTCGCCCTCCGGAAAGATAAACATGGGCGGCGGGCGACGGCGTGCCGTCGAGTACGGCTCATTCGGACCTCCGCCGAGGTCGATTCTATCGAACTGGCAAACCGCTTTAATGCAACGACACGGGAGACTTTTGTGTCCGGAACAGCGCCAGGCCAGCTTCCGCGTCAGCTCAACTTTTACAGGTCCTTTAGCGTCGACGAATCGTACGAGCCAAATTCCGTCGCCCTTACGCTCGATGCTTCGAGAAAGCGCTTCCCGTACATCAGGAGGGTCCTCGCGCTCGGCAAATTCGAATCGCACTGGCAAGCATATCCCGTGCTCGTCGAGGAGCGCCCTCACGTAAGATTCTTCAACCGAGCGGCTCCCGGCCCACCCTTTTTCTCGTGAGCGACGGAGTCGCGTAACGTTGTTGAGAGTGCCCTGCGCGATTAGCATCTCGGCTCTCGCGACAAGCGACGCACCACGGAGCCGGCCGCTCTCTTTCCAATCACTCGCTCTTGCGAACAGCGTTTCTGCCCCGCCATGCTACGCGCTTGCACCCGCGAGGGAGGCCAGCGCAACGCTGGCCTCCCACAAGTGTATGCGCTGTAGATCGAGGCGATAGTCGTCGCACGTACAGTGCCGACCGAGAACCGACCCATCTGAACCGTAGTCGACCGTTACGAACTCACAACGAGCGCGCAACTCAAGCGCCGCTTGTTCACGGAGGCTGGTATCGACGCGTCTTCCAATGCAGCCCGACGGTGACGATGGCACTGGACGAAGGGCTGCTGCTGGCGCCGCTGGTGGCGGATCCTCATCGCTCGGTGGATCGACGACCCAGATACGAAGCCTTGGGACCCTGGGCCGTGAGGAAACGGTTACAGGAGATGCTCCCGGCCGCCGAGCGCGCCGGCGGTCATGGGTGACGCCGGCGACGCCGGACGTCCGGGTTTGCGGGTCATTGGGCATACAGGACCTTGACCTCTCACCGGACCCGGCCTTACCATGGGCCTGGGTTCCGGAGGTCTGGGCAGCACGCTAACGGGTTCAAACATTGGCGCGATCCCCAGATAAGAACCCGCTTGATCGGGAGTCTCGCTGAGAAGCGGGGCTCCCGATCTTTTTGCCGTGCAGCCCTGACGCGGGGTACAGAGCTTGACGGATTTTCCGCCCGACCGCATGAGAACAGTCTAGCCTACTCGGCGGACCTGGTCGGGGATTTACGCACGAGGGAAAATCAAAAGTCCTCGTAACCCCCAAAACCGTCGAAAATTGGACTTTTACGCAGCCGCAAGACGGCCTAACACAGAGCTCTTGAGGCGGTCTCGTAGGTGTCCGACCCCCTTCACAATACTCACCATAACCCACTCACACACAGTCTAAGACGGGCCTAACGGGGTAACCTGAACGGTCCGAAACGGTAAGGCATGGCTAAGCCCCGGCGGCTGAAGGCCAAATTGGCGCAGCCTTCATGGATTCAGTTCTTGCGTACGGTCATCGTCGAGCGCGGCGACCTCAAACGCTTTGGCATTGCCCGCGCAAAACTCGACGCCAGCAACGAGCGCATCGATCAAGCACTTGCCAAGCGTTACGCCGATGTCTACGCGCAGTGGCTGCGCGACGATCCGCCGTTCCCGGAACCGTCGACAGTCGTCGAGTTCTCCCAGGTCCTGCAATCATGCGGTAGCACATGGGCTTGCGAAGCCCTAACGCTCTTCGCGGCCGGTCACCTCCGCGAGTTTGTACTGATCGTAGGCAACAAAGGCGAAAAGATTACAAAAAAGAGGCTAATGACGCTCCTCGATCATCTCGCGGGTGCAACACGTGGAGATACTGAGAAGCGCGCGACGTGGTGTCTGACGCCGGCGGAGCGAACGGCACTTCCAACGCTATCAAGCATTAGGAAGAATCGACTCCCCGAATCCGCCCACCTTCGGGTCGCTTTGGCACTTGCAGACGATTGGGAAATCAACGACTACGACGTGCAACGTGGGGCGGTCGTCGCTGCCCTGAAACACTGGGTGATCGAGGTCCCACGTTTACATTTAAGAAAGACGTCGGCCGCTTAGTGCCAATGGTTGGCCGCAGTGGAATCCACGACGATGGGTCGGATAGCCGATTCGCAAGCTAAAAAGCGTTTCCCGATCGGTTCGCCAAACGGCTTGAAATCGTTAAAACGAGATTATGCAATGTTATAATTGAATCGTCATTGATGACTCCTAGTGACGTGGGGCCAGTTTTGATCCGAGCGCAACCCGAGCCGCTTGATGCTCAGCTTCTAGCAGTGCTTACCAGCTGTTCTCATGTCCTCGATCAGTCGCTTTCAGAGCTAGTCGCCCTCCCAAAACAGCCAACGCCTGCGTCGCAAACTCTACACGTGTGGGCGATTACATACTGCGCAACTTTGCGAGACGTAAGTAGCTCGCTCGCCGCTCTGCTCGAAACGGGGCGAAACAACCGTTCGGCCCTAATCCTAAGACGCGTAATCTTTGAGTACTTCATTCGTTTTCGATTCTTTCAAAATAACGCTGACCAGGCGCGCATCGCCCTAGAAGATGGCACGCCCGAAATGAAAAAGTTTGCAAGACGCCTGTGGGATGACGAAGCGCTGACTATTCACGAAGATCCAACATTTGACCTAAAGAAGCATCGGTCCACAGACAAGCTCCACAAGCATTTTTATCGAGTCGTCGGACAGGTACTTTCGCTTGATGACACCGAGCGAGCCTACGCGCGCTTTTTCATGCATCCAAGCTGGCTCGCACACGGAAGCGCCGCGAGCACGATCGACGTTCTCGCCGTTAATAGAGGGAAACGGGAAGTCCACGTACTTTCAACACGTCGCACGCAAGAGATTGGTTACAACTCTGCAGCATTCCTCATATCGTTTCTCGAAGACGTTTGCAGCGCGTTTCAGTTGGAAACGGCCTCACTAGTTAGCGGCTTGCGCGCTGAGCAAGCCGCCGCCGCGACGGCACTTCAGATCGAACCAATTGGGCCATCGCGAACGAGTCGGCAATAACGTAGTTGAGGCACTGAGGAAGCGCGAGTGGGACCGGATCGCTCAACGAAAAGAGGCCCCAAACCGCCAGCCATCTTTGGACCATATGACCGAACCGCGATTTTGATGTGTCTCGCGCAAATCGGCCGAGCGCGCGGACCAGAGCTGAAAAAACGTTTTGGAAACGTCGAGATCGCGTACCTGCAGCGCGCCGACAAGGCTGGTCTAACACTGCGCTACCAGGGCTCTGGAGTCCGGGGGCAAGTGTACGCACTCAACCCACGTTTTCCGCTCGCCGAGCTCATACGTGATCTTCTCCTTTCGCTCGCGCGCGAGTATCCGGTGAACCTAGTAAGCGACGTGCGTCCCGAAGAGCGAACAATGCCGCCAGCGGTCGCGCGCAATCGTAAAATCGCGACAGAGAATCTGTTTGGAACCAAGCTGCGCACACACTTGCTGATGGCGCTGGAATTACACGGCGGCACAGCAAGCCTATCAAGGCTTGCATTTACTGTGCCAAACGAGCACTACGAAAGCGTCAGGACCGCGGCGGCGGTTCTTGTAAAGGCAGGTGTGCTCGCCAAGCGCCGTGGCGTGGTCTCGTTCGTAAATGCGCCGTGGCTGCCGGCCTTACGCCATCTAATTCGTGGTTACATGAAGCTCGAGCGCAAGGTCGCCGATGCATGCAAAGAACAGATCGAGCTTGAAAAGCAATGGCGAGGGAGTCGTAACCGTGGTCTTCTGGGACCGCCAAACGTTGAACGAGTGTTGCGTACCCTGGCCGAGAACGGTCCGATGAATTACACGCGTCTAATGGCGGCGGCTAGGACAAAGGGCAATGCTGCATGCCGAAACCCTCTAAAACTGGGCGTGCTTGCCTCGAAGAACGTCGGGCGAGCACGAATTATCGGCCTAAACGCACGCTACCCGATCTACAAAGAGCTGCATACCTTTCTACTTGATGGCGCTTCGACGAGAAACAAACGGTCGAACGACATCGGCCGCCTCGTCGCCTTCGAGGTAGATTCGCTTCTTGCGACCAGCCTTCAGACTGAAGTGCTGCTTTTACTAAAGGCGGTGCGAACGGGCGAGATCGATGCCGCGACGGTTAAGCGACTCACTTCCGCCGACTCCGGAAGCATTGGTAACCTTTGTAAAAGGCTAGAAAACCGCGGCATTCTGAAATCGCGATATTGGAAGGGTATCACGCTATATTCGTTCGATCAGGCCTTCGATCGTTTCGCAAGCTTGATGAAGTTACTAAGCGCAGCGCTACGGTACTGGCCGGCATACGTGGAGAGCGCCGCCCTTGCGGAAGCCCTGTACCCACGTCAACGACGAGCCCGACACCGGATCGGCGCCACTCGACGGCAGAAATAGCAACACGGAGCGAGGGAAAGTGGACAAGTGGTTGAGGTTTCGTGAACGCATTATCGCACCTCGAACCATCGCCGCTCTCGCTCGACGCGCTCCTGAAGGAATTGCTCAATATGGGAAGGCGTGTGACGCCCCGTCGCATTTGCAAGAGCCATCATGAGCAAGTGCAGCTTCTTCCAGGGTCTGCCGACTTCGTTCCCTTCGTTGACAAGGACGGTCACTTCTTCCGACATCTTCGGCCATAGAGGAAATAACGGCGCGCGACAAAGCATCTCGCCTACCGTTCGGAGCAGAACCCCTCCAGTACCGACGCCGATCGCTGGCCTCTGTGTCGCGTCGACCCAATAATGGATACAAACCGTTAGGGTGTTCGATTCCGCCTGACCGCTCGTTCCGTGCACGATCGCCGCAAGCATCCTCGTCTCGTGAGCGCCTAACGTATTTGCGTCTTGTGCCGCCTGAAGCAATCGGAGCGATAAGTTGCCGGTGGGTTCGCGCATTTCGATGGCTCGCAGTATTTTGGCTTCCGCATCCGGATAGCCGCCTCGGCCGAACGTGTTCGCCCACGACGCCAGCGTCGAGTCGGCCACTCCGGTGGGCAGAGCTGCGATCAAGCCGAGCATTGCGAGGGAGTCCACGAGGCCAGAAAGATTAGGTGTTGCAGTTTGTTGCTGTGACGCAGTAGCCGTCAACTCGGCGCTCGTCATAACAACGCGCTCTGCATATGCTTCGAGCTGGCGACGCCGAAGTGACCACGCAATCACTACCTTGCCGCCCCCGGGGCGCACTGGCGGTGGAGCGTCGGGTCTCGACGTGGGCATGTATTCGTCGTACAGTTGCGAACCTAGCCCGGTCTGAAACTCGAACTCGCAAGCCTCCTCGACGATGTAGTCGAAAGGGGTCGATGCGACCGCCGAACGAGGTACCTCGTCGAGCGCGCTTACCGCACCTATCTCCGGAGCGTGATATTGCAGAGCCGCGAGAGCTTCTCTGTCGTTGGACATCCAGGCCAGAGTGTGACCGATCCGTTTGAAGGCCCCGAACGCGAGGTCGTCTTCTACGTCGTTCAGCCGTCGCATGAGGGGAAGCAGCTCGGCGAGCTTGCTCAGCACGGACGCGTCGCGCCGGTCCTTCCACGCGGCGAACGCCGCATCAAAGCCATACACAACGCGGGGCACGTCGAAAAAGCGTTTCGATAGACGCGTACTTGCCCACGACAGCCATCGCTCCGCGTCCGCAAGGCGCTGCAGCTTGCTTGCCGCGATTCCAGCAAGCCGCGCATCTTGCGACGGTTGCAAGTCCTCACGCGCTTTTGGAAGATCCGGCAATGCACGACCCCACATCTCCAACGCGGACTCGTACTCGTGTTTTTGAAACTGCACGAAAGCGCGCGCCGAGAGCAACTCCGGCCGACCCGGGTATAAGGCTTCTGCCGCGTCAACGAGTGCCAACGCGCGATCAGGGTCGCGCAGCTGATCTGCTTGCAGTCTCACAACCTGGTCCGCCGCGTGGGCTGCTACATCATTAAGGCCTGCGTTGCGAAGAAGATCATAGAAACGTTGAACGCTTGCGGCGAGCGCATCCCATCGCGGCCGGTCGCGATTAAACTCCGCCACCTGAAGTGCTCCAAACAGCCCCCGCAACATGTGGACGCGATCCGCCAACCATGCCAAGAACTGCCTCTGAGCATCGAGAGTCGCTTCGTTCAGAACGGTGACGAAGTTGTCAAGATCCTCGTACGAAGTGATATGGCCCAAGACTAGCGCCGCTGCCATTGCCCCCGGCCCGCGCTTCGCAATGCGACCGATAGCGAGATCCTCGGGGTTGAGCACGACGCTCGTACCCGCCTCCGCCCACCGAAGCGCGTCCGCCGTCCGTTGCGCAATTGGCTTCTTCCCATAGGCAACGACATAGCCAAAGAAGCGGAAGCGGTCCGCTGCATTGTCCTTTCCCGGTGGAAAGTCTCTTTCGAACGCCTTACCGATTTTTTCGGCCGCAGCATCGTCGCCCAAGATGCTGGCCATCCGAAATTGCGTGGTGCGGAGTATGAGCTGGACGTTCCGACCGAACGGCGCGGGGGGTGACTCGTCAACACCCCAATGCATAAGAAAGCGCACGCTCCTAGCCGCCCAGGCGATCGTCTTTTCATCCTGTTGCAGCAATGACGCGAGCAGCGCGCCGACCGCTTGCTCATGGCGGCTGCGCAACGCGTGAAACAAGATACCGAGCACGCCGTCTGAGCGCAGCGGCTGTCGTCGCATCAGGATCTCAACTAGATCTCGCTCGATCTGCGCTTCCGCCTCGGTGTCCAGCACCTGGCGTGTGAGATCGGAAACCAACGGCGAACGGCGGAGCGCTCCCGATATGTCGGCGACTTCGAGCCACGGCCCTACTATTCTGTCAAGCGCGAGGCCAGGCTCCGCGATGGCTGGCTCCCTGGAGGCCAATTCCAGCACCTCTTCGCGTTCGAGCGGAACAATAGCGATGCTCACGCGATAGAGAAGTTCGCGCGGCCCCGTATCGAGTTGCGATACAAGAGAGCGCACTTCGCGCTCCACGTCGTGCACCTCCGGCGGCTTATCGGTCTGCAGCAAGTCGTCGATGTTAAGACCGATCTGCTGCATCCGGCGGAGACGCGCGGCGACCAAAGTCGGGTGCCCGAATGTCATTAACCGCAGAGCCTTGGCCGCCTGCGCTAGCCGCGCTATGTCGCCGAAGGTCGCTACCATCACGTCCACGACCTCGTCGGCCCGATAGGCGCCGATTCGGACCAACTCCCGCGCGGAGATCGAGAGTGCGTGCAATACGCGAGCCGGAGGGTCGCCGGACGCGGTGATCAGTAACCCTCCGTTTCGCGCCCTAAGGACGCGCGCGATCCGAGAGAGCGAGTCCACGATGGAAGACGGAACATCACTGAACTCGACGTCGTCTAAGACCAGTTTCGAGATGGACGGCCTACCGAGTACGTCCTGCTCTACGCGGTCGAGACGCGCGAGCAGTTCCGTGGCATACAGGTTTCGAAGGTTAGCCCAGCGCCAGTCGATGCTGTCTTGCGATGCGATGTCCTTGGCGAGCGCGCTCTTCCCCATTCCGACGCTCCCGACAATAACAGCTACACGGGATCGAAGCAAAACCTCTTGCAGCGGTACAAAGGCGCGCGTGCGCCGGACGTAACCCTCGGGAACGGGCGGCGGCTCCTGCGTCGCTCGCGCTACGGCGAACTGCTGCGGTTCCCCGCTCTGGAGGAACTCTCCAAGAACGGCGGCGACAATTTCTCGCATTTGTGACTCTTCAACAACGCGGTACGCTTGCGCACGTACGATCTCGCTTATTCTTTCTCGCGTGAGCGCTCGCTCCGGGCGTCGCGCCGCGACTTCGAGTACTTCCTTGACGAAGCGAGGGAATAGCGATTCGGCCTCAATAGCAGGGATGTTAAATCCGTCCCGAGCGATTTGCACCAGCAGCGCTTTCGCCTGTTGCTCGACTTCTTCGCTCTTGGGCTCGTGCGTTATCCAGTCGAACGGAACGATAAGGTCGCGATGGATGTCCGCAGCCTTCGCCGTTTGTAGAAAGGCCCGCACCGGGCCGGCTAGCTTATCGCGCTTCGTCAGGAAGTCACGTAGCCTTTGCACGTCCTCCGCGGCGTCCTCGGGACTCGCTGCAGCCGCTTGTCGCCATACGTCGATACCGCGTACCCCTTTGCCAAAAGGCCCGCCTCGCTCAACCCCGACACCACCCGTCGTGATAAAGCGAAACGTCGCCCGTACTCCGTTTCCGCGGTACGACCAGAAATGACCGAGCGACTGCAAGACGTCGGCTCTTCCGAGTGACACCACTGCTTTTCGGTCCTTCACTTGGTCGTGACGGACTTCTCCTCGACGAATGCGGAGAATGTCTTCGCCAGCCTCTAGGTACAGCTGGTCTTCTTCAGCAAGTTGCAACCATTCCAGCACGGACCGGTAGAGTTGGTACTCGAAACCGCGCAGCGTCTTGGAAGCGGAACGTGCGCCAACGGCGACTTCTGTTGCCTTCACCATCTGTTACCAACACTTCGCGCCGCGCCGCGACGCTCCGTTTACTTCCCCGACGACCCATAGCCACTCAATACCACTCCAGAACGCGCGTCGGTACCGGGCGCGACGAGCCGCGCCTGTCCGAGCCGTATGCCGCCCACGTCGTGCGTATATGCGTAATAGGCGCAGAACAGCGCGATCTCATTGCTGCGTCTACATTTCACAATCGCGCAGCACAGAGTTCGTTGATTCACCATCGAGGCCGTCCGTGCATCATAGATTCCGACACTGTCCGATTTAGGGTGCCGATGTCATCTTCAGGTGGCTCGAACCAGTGCGGGCAGGGGTAGACGCAGTAAACGTGCACTTGTCGGAGTCGCTTGCAAGCCGGCCAGCAGCGTGGTATTATCCTTTTCCAGCGGATCACGCCGTTAAGAGTTACGTGAAAGTCCGCGCGGCCTTTGTGTGCGGGATTCACAAACGCGTAATCTACTGGGCAACTCGACGCCGTCCACCATCGCACCCAGTGGCGAAGACTTCTCCAAATGTTCTAAGGCACGATCTTAAACACAGTCCCGCAGCCACTGACGCAGGGTCCGTCGCCTCCGGATTGGGTCGTGCCGTACAGTGCACCAGCCCTGTCAGCAATCAGACCGGCAAGCGGGTACGCCCCATCGGGCTTGCCTTGGAAGCTATAAACAACGCTCTCTGTGTAGCCTGACCCCGCAGACGTTAGTTTGAATACGGTGCCACTCCCCGCACCGCCGAGAGACGTCGTACCGTACAGTGCTCGATTCTCGTCAGCGATTAGACCGCCGTAGGGCAGATCGCCATCCTGGGAACCCTTAAAACGATAGAGCACGTCCTCCGTGTAAGCGCTTCCTGCGGGCGTTAGCCTGAATACAGTTCCACTTCCCGTTCCACCGTTAACGGTCGTGCCGTACAGAACGCCCTCATCCGCGGTTAGGCCAGCCGACGGATATGCACCGTCAGGATCATCCCGAAAGCTGTACAAAATGCTCTCATCGTAACCCGATCCGGACAGCGCGAGTTTGAACACGATCCCACACCCTCTTTGACCACATGCCCCCCCACCCAATTCGGTCGTACCGTAAAGCGAACCGCTCTTATCGGCGATAAGCCCAGCTTGCGGATGCTTCCCGTCGGGGGGGCCCCGGAAACTATATATAACGCTCTCCGTGTAACTGGAGCCCGAGCGTATCAGCTTAAACACGGTGCCCGATTTGTAAGTGCCGCCAGAGAAAGTTGTGCCATACAGCGTACCCTGCTTGTCGACCATCAGTCCAGCGTGCGGGCTCGAGCCGTCATTTGGGGGGCCTCGGAAACTGTATATCACACTCTCCGTGTAACTCGAGCCTGCTGGGGACAATTTAAACACTGTTCCAAAATGGTGGGGACCCCCGAAAAACGTCGTGCCGTACAGCGCGCCTCTCTTGTCGGCTATCAGGTTGGCATATGGCTTCGAACCATCGTTGGGAGAGCTTCGGAAACTGTGGAGAACGCTCTCGGTGTAATTTGACCCAGCGGGCGCCAGCTTGAAAACAGCTCCGCAGTCGAAATGGCCACACCTCGTTCCGCTGCCACCGTACGTGGTCGTGCCATAGAGCGCGCCTTCGTCTTCAGCGATCACCGCCGCTTCTGGAGCTTCGCCATCGGGCACACCTTGAAAGCTGTAGAGAATCTTCTCGCCAGAAGCGCCAACCTGCTTACTCGCTCCTGGTTCCGAGGGTCGAAATAAAGAATGAGCCGACGTCCCTCGTGGCACGCCGGCCCCTCCGGCAAAGGGGTTCATACCGCACGCGGCAACTGCCAACGTCGAAGAGAGGCCGATAAGCAAAACGCGGAAACCATAGAGTGAAGACACCGAATTGACTCCTTTCAGGGTTAAGTCTCGCAGCCCAAGATTATAGTCATTAGACAGCCGACGAAATTCCGTCAATTGCGTTTAACCGGCTACGCTTCGCGCCGCACGACGATGCAAGTTGCTGTGAAGCGATTAGAGGCCCAACCACTTCCAACTCGGGATCGAAGTGTAGCCCAGCACGATTATTTCACCCGCACCCACGATGATCTCGCCTCCCGTGACCCCGGTAACCTCTGGTACTCCTGCCGGAGACACAAACGAGATCTGCGAGACGTTGCCTCCGTAAACGTACACTCTGCAGTCATACAAAAACGGGTTCAATAAAGCAGTGCCGCTCGCTGGAACGCCAGGCTGGTTCGGTGGTAGTCCTACAGGGTTATATCCAGCGTTGGTCGCTGCGTTAACATTGACGAGACCGCTGGTCGTTCCAACATTGCCAAGCTGCGTGATCGCGCCGCCTGAAGCACCATAACCGCTCATTGCATTGCTCGAGATCTCAATATCTCTGCAATTCGCTGTGCGCGCATCGAGAGCCACTGCCGCCGTCTGATTTCCGCCGAGTTGGTTGCCATAGATCACGATATCGCTGGCATTGCCACTCACCGGAGCAATCGTAACTCCATTTATATTGCCGTTGTGCGTCCTGTGCACCGAACCAAGGTTGTTTCCAGTCACAACGATGTGGGATGCTCCCGAGCCACCGATAGAAACGCCGCCAATTCCTGACCCATAGATCTCGCATCCCGTGATGGTCACGTTCGAAGACCCGTTTACGATGCTGACGCCCGATCCAGAGGAACTGCCAGAGAACTTCATAGCGCTAATGTCGATGCCATACAAGTTGCCAAAGCCGCCTGCATCCAGCACGACGCCCGATCCGTTATTTGAGGCCTTATTGTCACACGTTGCCCATCCAGCATCAATGCGTATGCCGTGAACAGACGCCTGCGCAGCGGTGCACTGCAGAAAATATCCGGCTAAGCCGGTCGCTCCATCGATCGACACGCCTTCAAAGGCGCTATCTCTCAGGGTCCCCGAGCTCGTACTGAAGTAAACGCCAAAGGCGTACGCTTCGACATCGACGAGGTCTAAATTCACATTGCTAGCAATATCTGAAGTGTGAGACAGGTCAACGAACAATGCAATGTTTGTCCCGGCGACGTAGGGCCCGTTGTTAAGGCCGCGAACGTGGCAATTCTTCACGAAGAGGTTATTACCGCCCCCAACTAAGTGGGCAAACGATTCAATGGTGTTATCGAAATGACAATTCGTGACGTACACATCACTCCAACTTTGACTTCCGGACTGGCCGAGCCTAATCGTATCGAAATCGGCCTTCGTGTAAATTTCATCGAAATGTACGTTGCTTGCGCCGTTCACGGCGAAAGTGGCCCCAGTAGTAGGGCCCATCATTGCGACAGACGCGTTTTTCTGCATGTGAACCTGCGGAGCGTCTTCCGAAACGTTTTGGACCGTCCATGTGCTCCCCCCAGACCCCGAAATTAGTAGGCCATACATAGTCAAGGCGTGGCCGGTGTCGTCTAAACCGCTGATCACTAAGTAGGCGCCATTCGGAATCGACGTTCCGGTCGTCGTGTTCACGGGAACCATCACGTCGGCGTTTTGCAGCGGGATCCTAAAGCCGGGGGAGGCCGTGGTCGTTGTATACGTTGGGTTCGCCTGCAACAGTGAGAAGCGATCAACGGCAATCCGGCCAATATAAATGCCGCCGGTCCCAGCTGCGCTACTGATCGCGAAGATATCCTGGGAGCCGGAAGACTGGAATGGATAATCGGTTTGGAACACGGTGCCGCCAGTTTCCAAACTCCAACCCGCCCCGACAATAGCGATAGAGGAACCCGCTCCCGATGTCGTTACACCAACTGGACCCTGGAGTAAATAGGATCCTGTCGCAAAGTAGATGACGCCGCCTCCGGCCGAAGCGACCGCCGCAAGCAGCGTGTTGATGTTCCCACTCTCATCGGTCCCCGAGTTCGGGGGTATATTGTTTTCATTTGCAATATACCAGCCGAAGTCGTTCTGCGTTGCCATGATTCCTCACAACTCTTGCAAGAAGCGCCAGGGAGAACACCATGAGAAAGAGACCAGACGAACACTCATAAGCCGAACCATGTCCAGCTTGGCTTCGAAGTCCAGATTAGCGTAATCGACTCGCCCGGCCCCAGCACGACACTTCCAGAAGTGATTCCGGTCTTCACAGCGGTTCCGCCAGAGGCGGGAGTGATGTCGATCTCCTGAACGGCACCTCCGTAAACGAATATCCGCGCGGCGAACAGATACGGGTTGAGGAGAGCCGTACCGGTGAATAGTGGCACAGAAGGCATCGGCGATGGTGGGCCATACGGGTTAAAGCCAGCGTTTGCGTCAATAAAAACGTTCACAAGGCCTGCGCTCGAGCCGGCGGGCAGAACCTGGATCTCAGTTGCTCGGCCAGAACTCCCTACGGTGTTCCCGCCGACGACGACGTCTTGAATTGTTGAGCCCTGGGGATTTACGTTCATAACAATACCCGCACTCGAGTAGCCGGCAACTTGGTTCCCCGCTATCACAACGTCGCTAATGGTTCCATTCGTGACTGGCGCTAACTCTATGCCAGTAACATTTTGACCCGTCGTCGAGTAAAGCGAGCCGACATTGTTGCCGACTATTACTACATGCTCGGCGCCACTGCCATCGACCATGACACCCTGGCTGGAACCGTACAACTCGCAACCTGTAATCGTAACGTTTGACGCTGAATTAGCAATGTGCACTGCAGCGCCGAGACCTTGGGCGCGAACCCCACGAATGTTAATGCCTTCGGTGTTACCGTAGGCGGTGCCACCATCCATAAAAATACAGGGGGTCGTCGTTGGCACCAGCGTAGTAGACGCAGTTACGGTTAGCGATCCTCCATCGATCCTAAAATCGGTAACTTTTCCGGTGAGATAGTAAGCTCCGGTTCCGGCGGCCGCGCCGGCCCCGCTTATCGTGACGTTTTGAAACGTACTGTCGTTGAGATTCCCGTTTACCCCTTGAAACAAGACGCCAGTTGCGAAATTCTCAATGTCTACGCAATTCCAGTTTAGTTCCTGCGCAATGCTCCCTGAAGGGAGGTCGCTCAGGTGTACTGCAACGTTCGTTCCCGCAATGTATGAACCATTCTGCTGGCCCAACACATGGCAGTTGCTGACGTGAAAATTACCACCACCCCCGGAGATGTACGCAAAGTAGTTAACGATATTGTCGAAAACACAATTTCGGACGTGAATGTCACTCCAGTTGCCGAGCTCCATTGTGCGGTAGTCGCCCGATGTACTGATCAGATCGAACAGAACCTCATTGGCCGACATCATGACTCCGCTACCAAGATGAAAAGTGTCCCCAGCGGTTGGGCCCTGCAGCGTCACGCTAGCGTTTGACGCCATGGTAGCGCCCGCGTTTTGAGAAGCAGTATTTAGGACTTGCCATGTTGTCCCTACCCGACTCATCAACTGCCCGTACATAATGTGACCCATGTTGTCTGCTATTTTTATGAACGCAAGCACCGGGATTGCACTACCACCACTCACCTGCACACCCGGCGTACCTACGTCCGCGCCGACGGCAGGAATCTGGAATGTGTGAGACGTGGTCGTTGTGTACGTCGGGTTTAGAACAAGCTGCGAAATACGATCGACGCTGAATCCGCCGAAGTACATGCCACCGCCACTACTGTTATTGATGTCGAACACGTCGTCACCGTTAACGGAGTTGAACGGATAATCGGTAAAAAAGATCGTCCCACCGCCACTTGTACCGGTCATACTTGGCACAGTCCACCCAGCGCCCACTATCGCTATCGACGCACCGGCCCCAGAGCCCGAAATCTTCACGGGGTTTTGGAGCAAGTAGCTCCCAGTCTTGAAATAAATTACTCCGCCGCCAGCGTTACCGACGTCACGGATTAGCATATACATGTTGTTGCTCTGGTCACCGGCCCCTAAGCCTTCTGTGACGTAGTTGCCGGGATCAGTTGCCACATACCAGCCTAACTCATTCTGAGTAATCATTCGCGCGCCCTCGTCGCTCAAACGCCAAAGGTACCAGAACCCGATGCTACTTCCCTGAAGCGCAAGAATCAAGCCCTCGACGAAAAATGATGCAAGTCTTGAGACCTGGGAACTGACGCGTTCCGCGGGGAAAGACCGGTCCATGCCGGTTGCTACGCCGCAGTACGTTAGCGTTTGTCAAGTGAGGTTTGTATGTTGACGGTTAATACGTCCGATATGCCCTTTAAGAGTGGCAATATGACGCGGTTCGTCGTGCAGTTGCCGTTAGGCCGGGCCTACGTAGAAGCGACTTTCGAGTACATTGACGAGCGCTCTCTCGAACAGACCATTATTGAGGTCAAGGAGCAGATCGGCGCAATACCACTCACCTCCATCATTTCCATCATTGGGTAGAAGCGGGCATTCGTTTTGTCGCGGCAGCTGATCGTCGACGCGGTGGGATTGTGGCGATAGCGATTCATTGCTTGCCGATGTTCGTTAGCGGATCGATGGAGTTAGCGACTCGGAGCGCCCAAGTGACCCAAGCTTCCTTGGACGTGGCTCGCGCGGCGGCAACTACCCGCGAATATTTTCGGCGCGGCGCCATTGCGCGGCTTCGCCGACAACAGCGGCAACCCGCTCCTGCTCGCGTCATGGTCGCTCCTGTCACCTCCATTCGCGTTCTCCCTCCTCGAAACGCTTTCGCTCAGCCTCGGGTTCAGCTAGCCGCGCCGCTTCGGCACGCGATCGCGCTTCTTCGATCGTGATCGCGCTACGTAACGGATGGGCGAGAACGTTAGTCAGACAGCCTTCCAACGGAGCACTGGGCGCATCCACGAAATCCTTGTGACGTTCGCCTGCCCGTAAGCGCGGATCCGCAGCTCCTATCCTGCGCGTTTCGGTCTTCCAATCGCGCGTTTCCCATGATCGACGATCGCGTGGCTCTTTTGCTATGAGCGGGACGCGCGCACGCTTTTCTGGTTCGAAACACCTCAGTTGAAACGTGCTCCCGAACAGCGCTTCGTCGAAGCCACCGTCGTACGGCCGCGCCGTTGCGGTTCCTCGCGCGCGCTCGACGCCGCGGAAGAACGCGTCCAGCAACTCTCGACGGTGCTGCTCAAGCGGCTCGGGCGTCTTCCACTGGCTCCCCTCCCGGAGCGACCGATGGAACGTGCGATCTCGGAGACGGGCCAATGATGCCTGATTTGCGACCAGATGACCGAGCGCCCGACCGAGTAGGGGGCGCCACGCCTCGCCGCGAGTATGCGACTAGAGCCATCCAGAAGGGTGGCCCAATTTTGCATTATGGGGTACACTTATGCAAAATGCGGAAATCGTTCTCGGCGGTCCCTCAGCCGGATAGGCACGTTCTACAACGACTGCTCGGGGAGGTGATCCCGAAGCGGTTGGCGTCGCGCGCTGCCACAATAGGCACTTCCGGCGGGCTGGACGCGCCGGAAGACGAGCGTAGGCGGAACGGGGTCAACTACCTTCACGCTGTCGCAGATGGGCGCATAACGAAGCCGCCGCCCGAAAGCGCCTGGTGGATCGGTCAGGCGGCAGCGGCCGTGACCAAGGAGCGCTGGTGTAACCCGGCGCTGCTGCTCTTTGCTTGCGGCCATTTCGCCGAGTTCGCGGTCGTGCTCCTCGACGCCGACGAGAAGCAGTTGGTCCGCGCCCGGAAGCGCCAATTGATCGAGCACTTGCCGGACGTCCTCGAACCTGACGCGCTTAGGCCGACGCACGAAGAGCTGATGCGAAAGCATTTGGCCAGCGGACACGACGAGGTCGCGGCCCGTCGTGCCATAGGCTGGGAGCTCGAAATGCGGCCATCGCCACGCCTCGATCGAGTGGCCTGGTCGCTGACTGGCTCGGAAAGCGAGTCGTTGCGCGCGGCGTGGAGCGCGGCATCGGGGCGCCCGATGGACTTGACCGTTCCTACTATCGCAGCCTGTCGTCTGGCGTCGAGCGGACGGCTCGAGAACGACGGACTGGGCACGAACGTACCGTACATCACCCGAATGCTGATCGCCAAGGAAGCGATCGCGACCGCGCTAGCGAGATGAATGCGGCCGTCTTCGGGATCGCTGCGGGACGCGTGCCCTGGGATTCGAGTAACCGTTCCCATTTAGTCGCCGACGATTATCCTCAAGGAGCCTACCGGAGGATATCCGTAACGGAGTGGGCCGCCGTGAAAGAAGACCGACGACTGCGAAACGTGAGTCCGCCTTCGACGTCATCTTCCCTGTTCAGCGATTTTCGATCGTTTCCGAGCTACAACCTCCTGGCGAATACCGTTACGCGAAATAGGCGCATAAGTCGATGAACTGCGGACACGTCGTTCCCAGCCTGCACGCAAATTCCGACTCAAGGAAACGCGAACTACGCGAACACGCCCTACTCGCTCTGCGATTTCCGCTGGCGGCCAAAACGGTCGCGGCGTTCCTCTACGGAATTGCCCCGCAGGCACGGATCATCATCGAAGGTGAAATAGAATTCTTTAGGGTGGCTCGAAGGCAGGCGTGCCCAATTCCTCTCTCTCGACTTATTGAAAGCAATCCGAAGAGCGGCGTCGAGGGCGCCATTCTGACGCAATCTTTCTCAGCTTATTGCCTTAGTGCGCATTCGAATTGCACGATGCTGGATCTCATGGACGATTCCCGGCAAGTCTGCTCCGTGGCGAATATCGGCCGCCTCGTCCGAGACTCAATCTCGCGTGGCGACGCAGCTCTATCGCCGACCGTCGCACGCGCCGCCGCCGATCGCGCTGACGTGTTTCTTCTCGCTCTCGTCGGCGATGCGATCTCTCCACGATTCGCTCGGGCGATACGAGTTCTCGAAGCCATTCAGTCCACTGGAGAAGAACCCAGCAGTCGCGCGCAGTGGCTGCACCAGTTGATGCACTCACTATCGTGGGACCTTGACGCTGCCCCAGTGACTTCTGTGGTCGACGAAATGATTCCCGTGACGTTTCCACCCTCGCCGCGCGAGCGATTGGCGGCACGGACGAGAGTAGCTTCCGCGCTTCTGGATGTCTAGCACGCTCGTCGTCGATGGCACGCGGTTGAGGCCTACGCCAGTCTATGATGAGTACTGGCGTTTCGCCGACGAACGGCTCCGCGCGTTCTACAGAAAGAAGCGCGGAGATCTGGTTCTGACCGCGGATCCCATCATTGCCGCCTTTCGATTTACCAACGCCTATCGCGTGATCGATCGCGTAACTCAGTATCTGATCAGTCACGTCATTGCCGAAAGCATCGCTAACGCGCGTGACGTGTTTTTTCGTGTGCTGCTGTTCAAGATTTTCAACAAGGTCGAAACGTGGGAACTACTCGAGGGTTCGGTGGGTCCGCTCTTCGTCGAATCGTTCGACTGGGCCATGGGTGACAAACTCCTCGCCAGCGCCCTCGAGGCTGGACAGAAGATATACTCAGCCGCCTACATAATGCCGTCGCCTCAGTTCGGGGCGCGGTACAAGCATTCGAATCATCTCACGTTGCTGCGTGGATTGACGGACGGCACGCTCGCGTCAACGTGGACGGAGGCGAAAGGCCTTAAGAATTTATACGAGCGGCTGTTGGGCGTACCTTCATTCGGGAAGTTCCTCGCATATCAGTACGCCATTGACCTCAACTACAGCGATATGGTTACCTTCGACGAGGACTCTTTTGTCGTCGCTGGCCCTGGCGCTCTTGATGGAATCTCCAAATGCTTCGAAAACGCCCATGGGGTCGAAGCCGAAGCGATCATCAGAGCCGTGACAGAGCGTCAAGACGACGAGTTTAAGCGCCTCGGCCTCACCTTTCCTAAGCTGTACGGACGAAGATTGAAGCTGATCGACTGTCAGAATCTGTTCTGCGAGATCAGCAAATACTCGCGCGTTTCGCATCCCCACATCCGCGGCGCGTCATGTCGCACCTCGATAAAACAGACGTACAGACCGAAGGTAACCAACGTCGAAGAACCTCGCTTTCCGGCATCGTGGTCGTTGTCGCCGTCCAGTGATTATGAGGATTCCGTGCTCCCGGTCTTTCCCAGATAGGTCATCTTCCGGTTTTCGAGATCATACCTCACGACGCCGCCGACGTTGGCGACGAGCTCGCGCCAAGTATCGAAGCCGCCAATGATAGCCTGCTCCCAGTCGTTGCGGGTTCTTACGCTCACTTCTAAGTGCTGCGTGAGCCGTTTAATGGAATCTAGAAGTCCGAAATCCAAGACTCTCTTCGACTCGTAGAAGCCGTGGTCTCGCGCGTCTTCGAAAATGATTCCCGAGATTGCCTCCTCGTAGATGATCGCACGCGCCCCATCCTCGACTTCATCCACCGCCTTCTGCGACTTCCGCTTCAGCTTCAAGTTTCGGCGGGTGACGGGTGACCAGCCAAGCATACACGCATAAGCAAAATGGAACGCGTCATGATAACGGTACCCATCTGGGACGTGCGAGTTGTCGGTGAGGAAATCTCCGATTTGTCGATTTTCCCAGGAAACGACGACTCTTCGTTTCCCTTTTTCGTCGGTTTCCTCGGCAAAATACGCATCGAACCATCGCGGAAAACGCTCTTTTGGTGGGAACGTGTCATCAAAGAAACGCGATTCTCGGTTCTCGTCCGAACCACACCATCTGTCCGCCGTCTTTGCCAGATTGTACTGAGCGATCTGCTCGAGATCGAGCCCGAACTTCGTGGCTGCGTTGGAAAGGTACCATAGGATGTCGCCGAGCTCTTCCGATATCTTGTCTTTGAAGAGTTCGTGCGCATCGCCGTCTCGAAGATACTTCTTATATTGACTTAGAACCGTGCCTACTTCGCCGGCCAAACCCAGGAGGGGTATCTCCATGGCGGTCCGGTCCTTGCCGGGGTGACGATCGGTTTCAACGGCGCGTTTTTGATATTCCGAAATTTCCAAGATATCAATTCCTCCGACGCTGTAAAGCGTCAGGCAATTTGAGTGGCCGCCTTTATTATGGGGAGGTGCTTGCGGAGCAGCACCGCTGGCGCATCGAGGTACGCGCGACCGGCAACGAGGGTAAGGGAGCCGCACTGCAGACCGGACTGGGTAGCGACGTATTCGCAGAGCTGCCCGAGTCCGAGCATGTTACCATAGGCTTTCCGACCAACGTCCTGATTGCGATAGAAAGCGGCGACATGGAGCGTTTGTCGGTCGCGTTGAAACGACAGATGGCTCATGCAGGGGAAGCCCAACGCCCGAGCGTGATTACGCTCCGTTTCGTATGTGCTCATCGCTGGTGCGTCGATCTCGATGTCATAGCGCAGATCGATCTCGGTCATTGTGGCGTTGAGATTGCGGCCCCGCAATTTTCTTATGGTGTCGTTCAGCTGGTCGTAGTGCGATCCGTCGCGCGAAACCTGGGTGTCCACGAGGCGCCCGAAGTAAGTGCCGTACACGTTGCCTGGGTGGCTCTTTCGAATTTTCTCGTAGTCCGCGCGGTAGGAGTCCGCCAGCTCAACGGCATCTGCCGCTCGTTCCGCGTAGTGCTTCGGAAATATCGTTGTACGAACAGTGCGGACAGGGTAGACTTTCGGATCTTTTTGCGACCACTCTTCGAGGAACTCTTCCACCGCCCGCCGGCCGGCGTCCGATTCCCTCACGGGATTCGCCACGCGCACGACAGAATGGAAGGTTCCGCTCGGCCGATGTGGCAGCACAAACTCGACATATCGGATCCAAGCTCCTGTGACGTCTTCGGCCTCGACAATGCCGTGGGCGATCAAGCGGCGATTTCCATAACGTGGGCCGCAAGCAGATAGCGGTCTGCGTACGACTCGGTCACGTACCCGTATCCGCCATCGCCCCAGTCCGCTCCCCAGCTATTCTTGATGACGATTACGGTTTGACCGTTTCTGACGCCCGAACCGACTGCGAGTACGGCGTGCGCATCTTGAGGAGTACGATCGTCTTGCACGTCGATGATTCCGCCGCCGTTTTCCCACGCCGACGGCACGAAGCCAAGCGTGAGTACGACGCAGTGCTGCTCCACGATTGAGATCATCTCGCCCACGGATGTGAAAGGCTGCGGACGCCATGGCGTCGGCAGAGGACGACGGTTCGTGGGGTCGATACTCGCAGCCGGCGGCAAAGCGGGATACGGTGGCGCCCCGTACGGCCAAGCAGCCTCGAGCGCCTGACCCGGACCCTCGATTCCCGTGAGCACATGATGGACGGACGTGCATTCCTGATTTGCCCAGGGATCAAGGCGCTTGCCCTGATGGAAGGCGTCCTCGACCGAGAGCGCCTCCTTTGCACGCAGCCACTCGTGCCCTGATGTCACAGCGCACGCCGCGCATGTTCCGCGAGGGCCTTGATCGAAAATCGGCGTTTGCTCGTCGCGGCGGTCGATCACGCGGCAATCTCCGCCAGGTACCGAGGTGGAAAACCGACCCGTTCCACCGATTCGATCGTCACGCGTGCCTCGAAGTGACGAGAGGGTGCCTGCCGACGCCACGTACGCACCTGTTTGAACACAAGCGGCAAATTAACGCGTTGCTCGACGTCGTTCGCAGAGAGGATGAATTTTCGCATCCTCAAGGCACCGGTCGGCTTAGCCAAATCGCCTCCCGGTACGTAGTCGGAATCGTAATCGTCGGATAGCACTCCGAAGGCGTCACTGTGGTCCATCTGCCATCGGTACCCTGACGACGGTATCTCGTGCAATTGTACGACGACTAGATCGCGGCTGCGCACGAGTCTCGACGTGGCGTCATCGACTTCCTCAAGCACGTGGACGTCGTTGCGCCACGATTCCAGTTCGAACTTGCCAGCAAGCCGACGTTTGATCTTTTGAGGAGGCTCCCGGAGCCAAGTGGCCGCTCGCTCCGAGGTAGCGCGCTCCGTGTAGCGTAGATGACTTATCGTCGACTCGTACGAGGTCCCGAGGAATAGCGAGAGTTGGTAGGCCTCCTCCGCCGTATGTATTCGTTCGATGCCACGGCGCCCGACGTACGCGTCAAGCAGCTTGGGCGGCATCAAGAACCACGACGCGAAACTTTCCGCAAGTTTCTCTTCATCCGTCCTGGCGGCGGCGCCGGACTCGAAAATGTCGGCCATGTCGACGATGGAAGGGTGCCTGAAGAAGAAATGCCCCAGCTCGTGAGCCACGCTATAACGCTGCCGCGACAGGGGGTGCTTCGAGTTGACGAGGATGCCGGTGCCCGCACCTGATTCGGAAATTACCGCTGCTCCAAGTTTGTCGAGCGGCCGGAATCCAAGAAAGAGCCCCTGTTTCGCCGCGACATCGAATACGTCGATCCAGGAGTCTGTAGCGACCGCCCACTTACGGTGCGCCTTGGCGGATGCATTCAAAGCAGCGGTGGACGCATGGAGCCAGTTCATTCGCGTTCTCGATCCTTGCTCCGTCGCTGAAAGCGAAGAAACTCAGCGAAGCGAAGCACTTCCTTCCGGTCTTCCTCGGTAAGGTCGCCGGCGGCCCGAGCAAATGCTTTAAGCACCGTCGCGTCCGCCTGAAGGAGTTCATCCTCCCCGAGAAAGTAAGCCACTGGGTGACGGTAAAGTTGCGCGAGCTTTTTCAGCTCGGTGCTCTCGACGCGCCGCTTTCCGCTTTCGATCTCCACGATCGCGGTGCGGGATATTCTGGTTTGCTCTGCCACGAACTGCTGCGTAAAGTTTAGGTACTCGCGAACCTCTCGCAGGCGGCGTCGAAGGAGTTCTAGGTCATCCATGCGCTATGCCGTCTGTTCGGTCTGCTCGACTACGAGCTCCCGAAGGAACTGTGCCAACTGCGCAACGTTGCGCTGGACTTTTTCAACCTGCACGGGGTCGATGTCAATCCCGAAGTGCTCTTCGATCTCGAACTGGTAGTGCACGAAGTCTTCTGAACTCCAAGGCGGGTCGTAAGGACAACGGACGCCTTCGGCACGCACCTGTTCGATCGTCATGCTGCGGTCGCGTGCGACGAGGCCCAAGAGGAAGTCCTCGATCTGGCCTATAGAGGGGTTTGTTGGCATTGTCAACCGCCTTGTCGGATTTTCCGACATCGTAGCAAAGCCAGCACTCGGGGTCAAGGGCCTATGAGTCGTCAGGCCCCGGTGCGAAGCGACGGAGGCTGGCTCCCGGGCTCCGCGAGTGATCATCCGTAAGCGACTCCAGCCGACGCGACCCCCAAATGCCCCCTGAGGCCCATCGGTGCTCGCCGGGCGGCACGCTCGAGATGGCCTAGCCCTAAACCCGGAGGGCCGGCCCACCTTATCTAAGAGTCGGGCCTGCCGCCTCTCAGGCGAGCCCGGGAATCCGTGGGGGCGGAGCCTGAATCAATGCGCGAGGAGGGCGGTGCCCATGCCAACTGACCCCTTTGCTTTGGAAACCATGCTCGGCGAGTTTGATGACAAATACGAAGCCTGGGTCCTTCGCGACTCGCGATCCGGGTTGTACGTCACGATACCGCACTCGAGGTATCCCGGGAAAACGATCGTTCACTTTTTTATGAGCTTCGAAAACGCCCTCGCAGTTCTTGATGCTATCGCCAAAACGGGAAACGCGAAAATCGCCGCGGCTCCGATCATCCCGGTCAAAGTGAACCTTCACGAAGCCATGCAAGCAATCGCCGCAACGGAGACACCCGGCTACGCCGACGGCTTCGTAGTCCACAGTCCAAACGAGGTCTTTGAGACCTTCCTGCGGTTCGAATAACCTGTGGGGCAACTCGCGGCCTGATCGGCGCTCACATAAACTTCTTCCGGCGCTTGAAACGCGGCTACGTCTTGCGGGGAAAGGTCGAAATATTCCCTGGTTCCCTCACACCTTTTGTCAGCGAAGCGGTTATGCCAGTAGGCTTCGATACCTCGAGGATCATCCGTTTCGAATTCGTGAACGATCAGATGCGGCTCCGGCACAAGCAGTTTCAGATCACTGCGCCGCCTCCCTACATCGTTTGTACGGCCAATCTTGTAATACCCGCGGTGCTTCATCATGTAAACGAATCCGACGATCTTAGGCGCACTTACAGATGTGGCGGCACCGTGTGCTTTGCGATCGAGGATAGCCAAAACATCGTCATAGTCGGCGCGATCCACGCAGAACGACCTTAGCGCCGCAGTAATCCCATCGGGACCTCTGAAGTGCTTCCGAAGCGTGGTATTACTTGGGAAGTTCACGTCCCCGCGGCGCTCCATGATGCGCTCGTCTTCCGTAGCCAAGCGTCCTAATCGCCGGACTAGCTCGGCGACCGGCTCAAGAAGCGCGGCGTCGGTGTAGCGCACATTCTTGCCCCGTGGTTCGAAGCCAGCTTCACGAACAAGGTCCGAGAAACGTGCGAAATACTTGCCGCGCCAAGCTCTGGTTGGGACGATCTTGTCGAATCCGTCCACGCCCAGCGGCATGCCGCCGTTTTCGGATGCTGCGCGGCGATATGCCGCAAGGACGCGCTCCTTGGTCCACATTCCAATGGTGACCTTCGCCGCTCACCTATATGGCTGCCTCGCGGCGAGGGTCGCAACGATGCAAGAACGCAAAGACTCTGAGGGCAGAGGCCAACCCTGCCAAATGATCGTAAAGCGACTAAATGAAACTTCAGCCCGGAGACCTGCGACTAATTGAAACTGCAGGTCAGGTCTGGACTATCCGAAACGGAGCCTAAGCGAAATCGCCATGCGTCCAATATTCGCGCTCAGCGCGCTCCTTGCGATTGCGATCGGCGTCGCGGCATGCACGAGCGCCGGAGACTCCGGCGGGCCGCCGTGCGTCGTGCCGCCGCAACTTGGATTGCCGCAACTTTTGTATCCGATACCGGGCTCCGCCGGAGTCCCCGACAACGCCGACGTCGTCATCCTCGCGGGGATCGGACCGGCCGGCGGGACGGTTGCGATTGCGCCGCCGAGTGGTCCGACGATCGCGACCAACCCCGAACCGCTGCCGTCGCCGTACCCGAGCCCCGCCGCGACGCCGCAGTCTGGCGCGTCGCCGTCAGCCTTCGGCGTGCCGACGCTCGTAACGAAGACGACCTACAACGTCGTATTCACTGCGAACGCGGCCAGTACGTGCACGCAGGCGCAGAGCAGCGGTGCGGTCGGAAGTTTTACGACTCAATAAACGGCGCGCGCGCCGTGCGTGTTACGTCGCGCTAGCGACCGGGGTGACAACGATCTTCGCCTTCATGAATGGGTGATACGTACAGAAGTACGCAAAGGTCCCCGCCGTATTGAAGGTGTGCGTCCATTTCGCGCCTTTGTCCATGTTGCCGGAATCGAACGACTTGTCGGTCGCCGTCACCGTGTGCGCGACGTCGTCGTCGTTGACGAACGTCACGGTCGTGCCGACCGGGATCGTCAACGTCGGGGGTGCGAAGGCGAAATCTTTGGTATGGACGATCAGCGGCGCGCTCGTCGCGGACGTGCTCGGCGCATCCGAGGCGCGCGCTCCCGCGCGCGGGCCGGCGGCAACGACGGCAAGCGCCAAGGCCGCAACGGCGGCGAGCGACGAGATCTTCAGCATCGATGAACTCCTTGGTGTGGCGGGTGAGTCTACTGCTTGAACGTCTCCCAGGGTCATTCAGTTTTGCCGAGAAAGCCGTCGATTCTCCCCTGACGCCTGAGGTGTTTTTTGGCGCTCTCCCGTTCGCTGTTCGTCACCGGCGCCGGCGCGGCGCTCGCGGGCCTGCCGCTTTGGGCCTCCGCGGCCGAGTTCGAGTTGCGCGAGCTGGTCGACCGCCCGTACGATCTCGAGACCCCGCTGCGCTACCTGCGAAGCTACGTGACGCCGACGCCGGCGTTCTTCGTGCGCAGTCACTTTGGGCCGCCGCCGGATTGGCCGCCGAGCGACTACGCGCTGCGGGTCGAAGGCGAGGTCGACCGCCCGGTTTCGCTGCGCGTCGCCGACTTGCGCGCGATGCCGAGCCGTTCGGTGACGTGCGTGATCCAGTGCGCCGGTAACGGGCGTTCGTTCTATCGCCCGCGTCCGGCCGGCGCGCAGTGGCACTGGGGCGGCGTCGGCAACGCGCGTTTCGCCGGCGTTCGCGTCAAGGACGTCCTCGACCGCGCCGGCGTTCGCGGAACCGCCGCGCATCTCGGCCTCGTCCCAGCCGACCACGCGCCGCTCGCGCAAACGCCGCGCTTCAACCGGAGCATTCCGATGACGAAGGCGCTCGACGACGACACGATTCTCGCGTACGAGATGAACGGCGAGCCGATTTCGGTCGAGCACGGCGGGCCGCTGCGGATCATCGTCCCCGGGTGGGCCGGCGACAATCACGTCAAGTGGCTCGTCTCGATCAGCCCTCAGGTCGACGAGACGCACGGGTTTTGGACGGATACCGCGTACCGCTATCCGGACGTGCTCGGCGACGCCGGCGTGCCGGTTCCGCCCGACAAAGAACATCACGTCACCGAGATGCCGATCAAGTCGATCATCGCGAACCCGCTCGACGGCGAGCGGCTGCGCGCGGGACGGCTTCCGATGCAGGGCGTCGCCTTTACGAGCCGCGGCGAAATCGACCGCGTCGAAGTGTCGATCGACGGCGGCGCGACGTGGCTTCCGGCGCGGCTCGGATCGGAGCGCGAGCGTTGGGCGTGGCGCCTGTGGCACGCCGATGTCGACTTGGTCCCCGGGACCGTCGTCCTCATGGCGCGCGCGTTCGACACGGCCGGCGGCGCCCAGCCGGCCGCTCAGCAATGGAATCCGAGCGGTTACTTCTGGAACGTGTACCACTCGGTGACGGTGCAGGTGACGGCATGAGCGCGCGCGCGACGCTCGCAATGCTCGCGGTAGCGGCGGCGCTTGGCGCCAGCGCCCTCGTTGGGGCAAACGCCGCCGTACGCGACGACGCATCGGCGCTCTTACCGGCGGGGCCGGGGCGGGAACTCGTCGTGCAAAGTTGCACGATTTGTCATTCGGCTGCGTTGATCGCTCAGCAGCGGTTGAGCGAGAAGGCATGGACGGCCGAACTCGTCAAGATGGAACGCTGGGGCGCGCCGCTCGACGAAAGCCAAAACGCAATGGTCGCAGCATACCTTTTCGCGCACTTCAACCCGGACGTCCCCGAGGCGCCGCAAAAACTGGTCCCCTCGCCGAAGCAACCCGGTTGATCGAGAAAGGACTCATCGATGAAACGATTCCTCGTCATCGCCGCCATCGCGGTCGCGGCCGTCTTCCTTCTGATACCGAGCGCGCAGGCGCAAAGCGGCCACCGTGCCTTCGCGATGAACGCGCAGAACGGGTCGAGCGAAAGTGGCGCCGTCCTGCTGACCCCGCTCGGCGACAAGACGCGCGTCGAGATCGTGCTCGCCAATAGCCCGTCCGGGATCGCGCAGCCCGCCCACGTCCACGAAGGCCCGTGCGCCAAGCTGAATCCGAAACCGAAGTGGGGGCTCGCTTCGGTCGTCGACGGTTACTCGGTGACGACGATCAACGTCTCGATGGACACGCTGGTCGGCGCGAATTACGCCGTCAACGTGCACAAGTCGGGCTCGGAGATCGGGACGTACGTCTCCTGCGGCGACCTGAAGTAAGCGTTCCGCGGCCCTGACCGCAGCGACCCAAGACGCAGGCGGGTTGAACGTACTGCGTTAGAATGGAAGCGTTGTGGTGAGTTCGAGGTCGCGGCATGCCTGAGACGATCGTGCGGGTCACGCTCCCCGAGATGGGAGAGTCGGTGACCGAGGGCTCGATCGTCGAGTGGCGGGTCAAGCCGGGAGATTGGGTTGAGGCGGGCGCGACGCTCGTCGACGTGACGACCGACAAGGTCGACGTCGAGGTCCCCGCGCCCGCCACCGGCGTGGTGCGCACGCTCCTCGCCGCCGACGGCGCGACCGTCAGCGTCGGGGCGGCGCTCGCCGAGATCGACACGTCCGCCTCGCGGCCGGACGGCGCCCCGCCCGCACCAAAAGCCGGCGCCGGCGCGGCGGCGCCGACGGCTTTGGCGCCAAAGGCTACCGCGAGCGCATCGCATGGCGGCGAGGCGTCACAGCGTGCCAAGCGGCTCGCCGACCGGGAGCGGCTCGACCTCTCGAACATCACGGGGAGCGGTCCGGACGGCTTGATCGTTCTCGACGACGTGCTACGCGTCGCCGACTCGCCGGCCGCACGTTCCGCAGCGCTCTCGCCGAACGGCAGCGCTACCGCGCCGGCCACAGCGCCGCCGTCGCAACCGCCGGTGCCGGCGGGCGCGCAGGTCGAAGCGCTGAAGGGACCCGCCGCGTCGCTCGTCGGGTACATGGAGGCGAGCCTCGGAATCCCGACGGCGACGAGCTTCCGGACGGTGACCGTTTCATCGCTCGAAGCGCGGCGCGCCGAGTTGAACGCGGCGCTAAAAACCTTGGGCCGCCCCGAAAAGGTTTCGTTCACGCACTTGATCGCGTTCGCACTCGTGCGCGCGGCGAAAGCGGAACCCGCGATCACCGCGTCGTTTCGGCGCACCGACGGCGTCCCGACGCGCATTGCGAGCGGGATCCATCTCGGCTTGGCGGTCGATTCGCAACGCAAAGACGGGACGCGCTTCCTCGTCGTCCCGGTGATCAAGTCGGCGGACGCACTCGACTTCGCGCAATTCCGCGAACGTTACGAAGATTTGGTCGGGAAGGCGCGCGAGAACCGGCTCGCGCCCGACGACCTCGCCGGCGCGAGCTTCACGCTGACCAATCCGGGCGGGATCGGGACCGTCGCATCGGTCCCGCGCCTGATGCCGGGTCAAGGTGCGATCATCGCGGCGGGTGCGATCGGGTTTCCGCCGGGCTTCGGGCGCGCGAGCGACACGACGCTGCGCGGGCTCGGCGTCGAGAAGACGATGACGTTATCGAGCACGTACGATCATCGCGTCATCCAGGGCGCGCAATCGGGCGAGTACCTGCGGCGCGTCGACGGCCTTCTGCAGGGCGCCGACCGGTTCTACGACGACGTCTTCGCGGGCCTTGGGCTCGCGCCGCCGCGCGCCGACGGCGCGCTCGCCGCGCGCACGACGGCGCCGGTCGCGGTCACCGATGCGCCGCCGGTTGCACCGCGCGAGTTCGAAGCGTACTCGGATGAATTGCTGCGCGCGGTCGCGGCCGGGATGGCGATCGTTTCGGCATATCGCCGGCACGGCCACCTGGCCGCGATGCTCGATCCGCTCGGAACGCAACCCGAAGGCGATCCCGCGCTCGACTGGCACAACTATGGCCTGACGCCGTCGATCATGTCGGCGATCCCGGCCTCGATCCTGCGCACGAAGCTCAAGGGGAGCACCCTCGCCGAGATCGTCGAGCGGTTGCGCGAGACGTACAGCGCGACGATCGCCTACGAGATCGAGCACATCGCAAACATCGAGCAACGCGAATGGCTGCGCGACTACATCGAGTCGGGGACGGCCTTCGCGCCGATTTCGACCGAACGCGCGCGCCAGATCTTGGGACGCCTCACGAAGGTCGAAACGTTCGAGCGCTACCTGCGCAAGTCGTACGTCGGGCAGAAGACCTTCTCGATCGAGGGGCTCGACGCGATGATCCCGATGTTGGAAGAGATCATCACGCAGCTGGCCGACGACGCGACGCTGACCGCGGTGCTCGGGATGGCCCATCGCGGGCGGCTCGCGACGATCGCCCACGTCGTCAACCGGCCGTACGAGGAGATCCTCGCCGAGTTCGACGCGGCGGCCGGCCGGCGGAGCGACGTGAGTGACGACAACGACGCGACCGGCGACGTCAAGTACCATCACGGCGCGCAGGGCGTCTACCGCACGTACGACGGGCACGAGATTGCAGTCAAGCTCGCCAACAACCCGAGCCACCTCGAAGCCGTCGACGGCGTCGTCGAGGGGCGGACGCGCGCGCTGCAGACGAACCACAATACGCCGAGCGCGACGCTCGAGCCCGGGCGCGCCGCGCCGATCCTCATTCACGGCGACGCCGCGTTCAGCGCGCAAGGGGTCGTCGCAGAAGTGCTCAACCTGCAAGCGCTCGCAGGTTACGCGACCGCCGGCACGATCCACGTGATCGCAAACAACCAAATCGGTTTCACGACCGATCCGAACGAAGCGCGCTCGACGCGGTACGCTTCGGACCTCGCGAAGGGCTTTGACGTCCCGATCGTCCACGTCAACGCGGACGACGTCGATGCGTGTCTAGCCGCCGTACGCCTCGCGATCGACTTCCGGCGGCGCTTCGGGCACGACGTGATCATCGACCTCATCGGGTACCGGCGCTTCGGGCACAACGAGACCGACGAGCCCGCGTACACGCAACCCGAGATGTACGAGAAGATCAAGGCGCATCCGACCGTGCGCGAGTTGTACGCGCAGAAACTCCTCGCGCAGGAGAGCATCGCGCCCGACGAGGTCAACGCGCTGCTCGCCGCCGCGACGGCGCGCCTGGCGGAGGCGCATCAGAACGTCAAGAGCGGCGTATGGCGCCCCGATCCCGGCCCGGCCCCGGCCGGACCCGACGGCGCCGACATTACGAAACTCGACACGACCGTTGCGCGCGAAAAACTTCTGGCGTGGAACGACGAGCTCGTCGCGGCGCCGGCGCAATTCACGATCCATCCGAAGTTGGCGCGCCAGTTCGAGCGGCGCAAGGCGAGTTTCGCGGGCGACGGCGAAGCCGATTGGGGCCTAGCCGAGGGTTTGGCGTTCGCGTCGCTGCTCGCCGAAGGATCGCCGATTCGTTTGAGCGGCCAAGATACGCAACGCGGGACGTTCAGCCATCGGCATCTCGTCTTGCACGACCCGAAAACGGGCGCCAAGCATATCCCGCTGCAGCATCTCAGCGACGCACTCGCGTCGTTCGAAATCTATAACAGCCCGCTCTCGGAATATGCGTGCCTTGGATTCGAGTACGGGTACAGCGTCGAACTGCCGAAAGCGCTCGTCTTGTGGGAAGCCCAGTTTGGCGACTTCATGAACGGCGCGCAGATCATCATCGACCAGTTCGTCGCCGCCGGCCAGGCCAAGTGGGGCGAAACCTCGCGGCTCGTCCTCTTGCTGCCGCATGGTTACGAAGGCGCCGGCCCCGAGCATTCGAGCGCGCGGATCGAGCGCTTCTTGCAGCTCTCGGCCGAGGGGAACGTCCGCGTCGTCAACCCGTCGACGGCGGCGCAGTATTTTCACTTGTTACGGCTGCAAGCGCACAGCCCGCGGGCGCTGCCGATGGTCATCTTCACCCCGAAGAGCCTGCTGCGCCTCGGAGCTGCGGCGGCTTCGCTCGACGAACTCGCGACCGGACGCTTCCAGCCGATCATCGACGACGCTCGCTTCGCAACGGCGCGCGAGCGAGTGGAACGCGTGCTCATGTGCTCGGGGAAGATCTACTACGACCTGATCGCCGACGAGGCGTTCGCGAACATGAAGAAGACCGCGGTTGTCCGGATCGAGCTGCTCTCGCCTCTGCCGACCGAAGACATCTTGACGCTGCTCGAATCGTATCCGAACCTCAAGCGGGTCGTGTGGGTCCAAGAGGAACCGAAGAACATGGGCGGGCGCGCGCACGTCCGGCGGCGCATCGTCGAGCGGCTTCCGCACGGCATCAAGGATGTCGAGTACGTCGGGCGGTCGTACCGCGCGAGCCCGAGCGAGGGGTACGGCGGCGCGCATGCGGTGGAGCAGGCGCGGATCGTCCGCGAAGCGCTGGCGGAATAAAAAAATGAATCGGGTTTGGCATCCGTGCCGCACCCGATTCACGGCCCTCTGGTCAGGAGCGCCATTCTCGCTCGGTCATCATACATGAAGACTGGCCGCGCTCCCTAGCCTTGGCGGCGAGGTGTGACCGAGATCATTGCGCGGCAGCGACTATTGTGGGAACAGCGGCGGCATGCTCGCTGCGATCGGCGCCAATCGTGGGTCGTGGCGCGGACAGATCGACGACTCGTCCCACATGAACCCCTTCTCGCGGGCGACCGCGACGGCGAGATCGTTGCGCCCCACCGCGACGTAGACGACCGCGAGCGCGGCGCCGCCGATCGTGGCGCGCAGCCGCGACCGTTCGAGTGCGTCGACGGCGCGCAGGGCTTGCGCGCGCCGCCCCGCGAGCGCATCGGCGTACGCGTGGAGCACGATCAGCTCCGCGCGGTCGAACTGATCGGAGGGTAAGTGCCGCAAGATCGCAATCGCCGCCGGGACGCGGTGTTGCTGGACGTACGTGAAGGCGAGGTGCGCGAGGGCGTCGCCGTTGGTCGGATCGAGGTCGAGCGCCTGACCGAGCTGCGCGACCGCCTCGTCGTAGCGGTGCGCGTAGTAATAACTGAATCCAAGCCAGCGCGCGATCGGAACCGACGTCGGTTCGAGCGAGTTCGCGACGCGAAGTTGCGCGATCGCCGTGTCGAAGTCACCCGTTTGCATCGACATGATCCCGTACCAGTGGCGCGCCGAAGCGTACGTCGGGTCGAGTTCGATCGCGCGCGCGAATTCGCGGCGCGCGCCGGCGGGATCGCGCCGGTCGAAGGCGAGATGGAACCCTAAGGTCGCGTGCGCGGGCGCGCTCAGCGGATCGAGGCGAATGGCCGTGTTGGCGAGCGACTCGCCGAGCCGCATGTGCGCGTCGTGCTCGCGGCCGTACGTGAGGTCGACGAGCTGAAAGTGGGCGTCGGCGGCGCCCGAGTAACCGACCGCGTTGTCGGGCGAGTATCGCATCACCAACTCGAATTCGCGCAGGCTGCGGACGAGATCTTCGCGATCGCGCTTATTCCAATAGTAGCGGCCGAGCCGGTACGCCCGTTCGGCGCGCGGGTCGAGCGCCGCGCGGGCGCGTTGCGGCGCATCGTGCCGCTCGCCGAAGCCGATCGCGAGAACCGCGACGAGGACGAGGAACGCGCCGAACGCGCGCGCCGCGCCACGCAGGCTCGAAAACCGAACCGCTCCCGTTTTCGGGCGCCGTACGGTCCCCGCCGGCGGCGCGGCGTGCCTGCGAATCTCGCCGACAAAACGATAGCCACGGCGCGGCACCGTTTGAATCAGGTCCTCGGCCCCACTGTTCCCGAAGGCCTTGCGCAGGAGATAGACGTGCTGCGAGAGGGTGCTCTCCTGGACGTACTCTCCCGGCCACAGACCTTCGAGGAGCTGCTCTTTGGTCACGACATCGCCGGCCCGGTCTAGCAGCATGCGCAGGATCTCGAGCGCGCGTGGGGTCAGCGCGACCGGCGCGCCTCCGCGGAAAAGCGTGCGGCGGGCCGTGTCGTAGATAAACCCCTCAAACGCGAGGTAGCGGTCCACGGTGGACTCTAGTGTACACCGCTTCGGGAAAAAGAGAAGTCCCAAAGTGCCCGGAAGCGTGAGCGGCCGTGATTATTTTATTGAATTTGAGGCGGTCGTTGAACTTTCTTGATTTCGCCGGGCGCGCCGCGTTTGATGTCGAGCCAAGCGCCCTTGAGAGCCCCTGAAGATTTTTGACCTTAACTAGGCCTAGGATGGTCAAGTGCGGCGACCGTTCGAGTCGCCGGCTCTCCGCACCGCGGAGATGAGGAGCAACGATGAAGTCTCGGATTTCGATCGTCGCGCTTCTCGCGGCGGCCCTCACTTTCGCCCCCGTTGGGACCCTTCGAGCAGGGACGACGGGAACGATCTCCGGGACCGTCACCGAGAGCGCGACGCACGTCGGGCTTTCCGGCGTTACCGTCGCGGCCATCTCGCCATCGGCGAGTTATACGACCCACACCGACGCGAAGGGTTTCTTCGCGATGGCCGGCGTCGCGCCCGACACGTACACCATCTCTTTCGAACTGCACGGCTATCAGGCTCAAACGATCGTCGGCGTCAACGTGTTCGCCGATCAGTCGGCCGTGGCCGGAGTCGCTCTCGACAAGTCGCTCGTGACGATTGGACGCGTAACGGCCCGCAGTGCGGGCGGCGCCTTCCAACCGACGCAAACGCAGGACACCTACACGGTGACCGCATCGCAAATCCAGACCGACCTCGGCAAGAGTTACTCGCTCAGCGAGACCGCGCTGCTCGGTACGCTGCCGGGCGTCACGCTCGACGTCAACGGATACCCGGTGTTGCGCGGTGGGCGCGAGAATGAGGAAGGCTTCGAATTCGAGGGAATCGATTACACCGACGCCTTCACGCATCAGTTCGTCAACTCGCTCGCGCTCAACAACCCCGGCTCGCTACAGTTTACGCCGGGTTCGGGCGATGCGTCGAGCGGCAACAACGGGACCGGGTCGATCAACCTGCTTTCGAAGCGCGGCACCTACCCCGCTTTCGGAAGCGCCGATCTCGAGATGGTCGCCGAGCAGTACGGCCACCGTTTCGGCTTCGAATACGGCTTCGCGACTCCGAACGGCCGGATCTCGAACTACATCACGTTCACCGGCTCCAACGACTACTTGACCTTCGGGGCGCGCGGCGCCCCAGCCGCTTCGCTGTCGAACGGGACGTTCTTCACGACCCGCAACGAGACCGATCGCGACCTGATCGACAACTTCTACTACAAGTTCGGTCCGGGGAACAACCAGTCGCTGCAGTTCCTGTACCAAACGCAGAGCCTGGCGTTCGTCCGCAATTACGGCGGGATCGACAACCTGAACTTCAAGACCGGCGACCCGTTCACGCTCTTCGAGCTGTCGGCGATCAGCGGGCTCTCCGCCGCGCAAGTCCAAAGCATCATCGGTTTTGCGAAGGGCCAAACCGCGGTCCAACAAGCGTTGAATCGCTACTCGACCAATTACCAGCCCAACGCGACGCTCAAGTTCCAATACTCGATCAATCCGGATCCGTCAACGTACGTGACTGCAAAGTTCTACAAAGTCAACGCGGTCACGACGTTCGACTTTCCTTTTGCCGACAACAACCTCAACTTCAGCGGCACGACGTCGCTGCAAGGCGGGTTGCGCACCGGCTTTGCGGTCGACGCGACCAAGCAACTGAACTCACAAAACCTGATCAAACTCGGCGGCAAGTTCGAGTACCTGCAGCCGATCTTCGACTACCTCGACAACCTCGATGGGTTCCTGGCGCTCGCGGGTGAAGGTTCGGGCTACGACGTTGCGAGCTATCTTCCCAACAACTCGAGTTGCCCGCTCGGGCCGTACTGCGGATACCTGTTGAAGTATTTCCCAACCGGTCTGCAAACGCCCGACTTCAACGCCGGCAACTACGTGACGCGCCAGGACTTCTCGCTCTACCTCGACGACGCATACTCGCCGAGCGACCGGTTGAAGATCGAAGGCGGGCTGCGCATGGACAGTGCGAATTACCGCTACCCGGCGTTCAACTCCGGACTCTTCCTACCGGCGTCGTTCGATTCGAGCGGTAATCCGGTCTACGCGCCGATTCCAAGCCAGGCGAAGAACCCATTCGTCTACGAGCCGCGGCTCGCGTTTACGTATCGGTTGTCGCGGGACGACTCGTTCCGCGCGGCTTTTGGGCGTTCGGTGAATATGCCGCCGATCGCGTTCATCAACTCCTACACGCCGCCGAGCTACTACTCGAAGTACGCGAACGTTCCGTCGTACGACGCGCTCGGCGCGTTCTTCGCGGGCGCGACGCCGGGGACTCCGTTCCCGGCGATGTGGTGCGGCATCACGCAAAACCAGCAGTGCAAAACGTTTGCGGACCAGTTGTACTGGAATTACCAGATCAACTTCAACGGCATTCCGATGGAGCCGGCGGTCCCCGAGACGTTTACCAACTACGAAGCGTCGTACTCGCACCAGTTCCCCGGGAACGTCGCGGTCAAGGTGACGCCGTACTACCGGCGCGGCTATGACGCGCTCGTCCTGGTCGCGTCGCCCAAGATCGTCAACGGCCAGATCCTGCTCGACGCCAACGGCAACCCGGTCGAGAACCCGGCGGTGACGTTGAACAATGGAATCGAGCGGACGACCGGCGTCGAGTTCCTGCTCACGAAAGAAGCGGCGTTCGGCCTCTCCGGCTCGCTCTCGGCAACCTACATCAACGAACTCTCGAACGTGATCCCGTTGACGGCCGGCGAGGATTTCTTCCCATCGATCCCGCCGGCATCGCTCGCGCTCGGGAACCTGTATCGCGTCGGCTTCATCTCGCCGTTCCAGGCGACCGCCGCACTCCAGTACCGCTTCCACAACGGGTTTCGGATCAACCCGATCGTCTCGTACAACAAAGGTTATCCCCTGGGACAGGGATTGCTGACGGCGGTCTTCCTCGGGCGGACGCCGGCCAACGTCCCCAACACGAACGTCAGCGATCCGAACGGGGCGACCGGCGCGCCACAATACGTCGACCCGCTCAACCCTGGGACGATCACGCGTCCGAACGTCGCGGCCGTCCGCGGGACGCCCGAGTCGTCGAGCGCGGGCGGCTTCCTATCGAGCGCGCGGTTCAACACGAACCTCGATTTCGAGTACAGCACGCCCGGCTCGCACAACACGGTCGGGTTCCTGATCTCGAACCTGTTCAACCAGCTCTACAACCTGCCGGGCTACAACCTGCGTTATCAGCCGGTTGCAAACGGCGTTGCCGGGCCGAAGACCGGGCAATCGAGTCTGCCACTCCTCTTCCCGGGCGTCGGCTTCGGGCAGTACGGTTCGAATCGATTTGGATACGACCCGTACCTGATCAACCCGAACGAACAGCCGTTGGCCATCCGGATGTACTTCCAGGTAGCCCTTTAAGGTGTGCGATGATACTCGAACGGCGTGAACTAGGTCTCGGTGCGCTGCACGCGCAGTTGGAACGCGAGGGTTTGCGGGCGAGCGAATTCCTCGTCGTGCGCGATGCGGCGTCGCTGGCCGGCGCGGTCGAAGCGTGCCGCGTCGCGCAAGCAAGCCGGACGCCCATCATCGTGCTAACCGCGGACGCCGCGCGCGACGAGGAGCCGATCGTAATCGGCGAGGTCGGGCTCGACCCGGCGAAGTGTCTCGTGCGGGTCCGCGGGCGCGAGTGGCTCGTCCGGGCAAAGCCGGTCGCCGTGCTGCGCGCGCTGATGCGGCGTCCGGGGGAGGTCGTCAAACGCGAAACGCTGATCCGCGAGGTATGGGGGACCGACCGTGCCGGCGCCAACCGCGCGCTGCGCGTGTACATCCATGACCTCCGCAAGATACTCGAACGCGACCGGCATCGGCCCCACCACATCGTGACCGTCCGCGGGGACGGCTGCGGGTACGTCTTTCGAGGCTAAGGCTTCGGTAAATTCTGAACCGCTAAACCGACTTCTTGACCGAACGAGACCTCGAGCATGTGCCCGTCGGGATCGGCGATCAGCGCCCAGTAGCCGACGGGATAGCCCGAGTCGGTCGGACCGAGCCGTAGCCGCTTCTCCCCGCGGGCGAGCGCCGCGCGCTCGTCGACCGACTCGCGGCTCGGCAACGATATCCCGAGGTGGGCGGTTGGGCCGAGCGGGTGACGCACCGGTTCCTGCGATTCGATCAAGACGAGGACGAACGGGCGAGTCCGGTCGCTCAGCCAAATGACGCGCATCCCATCCGAGTCGCGCCGGCTGTGCACGATCCCCATCCGCGCGTAGCGCGCGTAGAAGTCGACACTCGCGTCGATGTCGTGCGAGTAGAGGGCGACGTGCGTCCAGCCGATGTCGCTCACGGAATCACTCCGGGAGGGGGGCATAAAGCTTCGGGTCACGCCGCTCAGTCATCGGCCAGAGCCCCTCTTTGCCGTAACGAGTGAAGTGGGGGCTCGCGCGGTGGTGCTCGAGAGCCGCCTCGTCGTCGTACTGTTCGTAGATAAAAAAACTCCGCGGATCGTCGAGGGCGCGGTGGACCTGGTACATCCGGCATCCGGGCTCGCGGCGCGACTCGGCCGTGAGCAAGGAAAAGAGGCCGGCGGCCTCTTCTTCGCTTCCGGGACGGATGACGTACGTAACGGCCAAGACGATCACCAGTCGGCCTTATTCCCTCTTACGCCGGGACGTAACTGCGCGGACCGCCGGCGGCGACGATCGCGTCGGAGATCATGCGCTCGGCCTCGCCCGGGTGGCGCCAGCGCAACTGCGCGTGCGACTCGAGCGTGTCGATCGGGTCGAAGTAGACGAAGTGCTGACCGGGCTTGACGCTCGGAGCCGAGTAGACCGCGATTCCGTTCTCACGGTCGTAATAGTCGAAGCTGTGGACGTCGCGCTTCCCGCCGCCGCCCGGCGCGTCGCACACGAAGGTCGGCGTGTTGAACCCGGCGGTCGAGCCGCGCACGAAGCGCTCGACGTCGAGCGCAGTCTGGACCGAGGTGCGCAAGTCTTCGACGCCTTTGACCAAGTCGTGCATGTAGACGTAGTAGGGGTGCACGTTGAGGTAACCGAGCCGGCGGACTAGGAGCTGCATGACGTGCGGGTCGTCGTTGACCCCGCGAATCAAAACCGACTGGTTGCGGACGGTGACGCCGCGCTCGAATAGAAGATTCATCGCGCGCTCGGTAATCCAACTGATCTCGTTCGGGTTGTTGAAGTGCGTGTGAATCACGACTTCTTTGTCGAGCTTGCGCCCGCGTTCGACGATTCCGAGGACCGCTTCAACCCATGCGTGGTCGGTCAAGATTTTCATCGGCATGACCGCCGGACCTTTGGTTGCAAAACGCATCCGCCGGATGTGCGGGATCGCAAGGAGCGCTTCGCCGATCGTCGCGATCGACTTCGCGGAGAGTTGGTACACGTCGCCGCCCGAGATCACGATGTCTTCGAGCTCGGGACGCGAGGCGATGTAGTCGAAAGCGTCTTGCCACTGTTTGGGCGTCTTCGCGAGCGGGACTTTGTCGACCAATTCGGTGTCGGCTCCGATCGCGTAGGAGCGCGTGCAATATCGGCAATACACCGGGCAGACGGTGAGCG
The DNA here is from genome assembly GCA_963832625.1 of Vulcanimicrobiota bacterium. Lineage (GTDB taxonomy): Bacteria > Vulcanimicrobiota > Vulcanimicrobiia > Vulcanimicrobiales > Vulcanimicrobiaceae > CAWHUV01. The sequence continues at coordinate 74,169 of CAWHUV010000001.1, forward strand.
GCAAGAACAACGCTTTGTCGACGTAGCGGTGCGTTAGGCCCGGCACAGGCGAGTCCGCCAGTTCGTGGAGCGAGTCGAGGGTCAAGCGCGGATGGTCGGGGCGCAGCCGCGACGCGAGCGGGATGAACTGTGTGCGGATCGGATCGCGGTAGGGGTCGCGCCAATCAATCGATGCGATCATGTACGGGGAGACGCGGACGGCCATCGGCGCGCGGCTGAACCCTTCGCGCGCATCGTCGATGAACGAGGGCTCGACGAGGTCCTTGACCGTCTCGAGGAGTTCGTCGGGCGATTTGACCGAGTTTTGCCCTTGCCAGATGTGATCGAGGAACGTCGCCTCGCCGATCTCGCGATACTTGGGGATCGCGCGCCAGAACTCACCCTGGCGGATGTTCTTGTGCTCGAACGTCTCGGGCGGCGCCGGCGGCTTCTCGTGGCGCGGGGGGACGATGGTTTCCATGTTCGGTCAGCTCGCTTTCGACGGCGTGGACGACGTTCCGAAACGTTCGATGAAGTGCTGCTTGATCGCAGGGTGGTCGCGCAGGGTCTGTAAGGCGATCGCGGCGTGACCCTTCGTGTAGCCGTTGCCGACGATCATCGTGACGTCCTTACCCACGCCTTCGGCGCCGAGCGCGGCGGCCGTGAAAGACGTGCACATCGAGAAGAAATAGACGGTCCCTTCGTCGCGAGTGCACAGAATCGAAGCGAGCTCGGTTCCGCAGACGTTCACGCAGTTGACGGTCAAGTCGGCGAGGTTCGGCAGGGCCTCGGGTAGGGCCGCGAGGATCGCGGCGACGTCGCGCGCATCGGCCGCGACGAACGAATCGACGTAGCGGTTTTCGATCAAAAGCCGCGCGCCCGGTGTCGCCGCGGACGGGCCAATGCCGACGACGCGGCCGCTCGGGCCGACGCGTTCGCGCGCTTGGGCGCACGCCAAGATCCCGGACTTCCCGTCGGCGCCGATCACGGCGACCGTCTGCCCTGGTGCGGCGAGGCGGCGAACCTGCGCCGGTGCGCCCGCGACGTCGAGGACGGCGAGCGCGACGTCGTCAGGGAGGTCGTCCGGGAGTACGGCGTACAGCCCCGATTCGAAAAGGATCGCGCTGCCGCGCACCCACAGACGCCCGGTCGACATGCACGTGCACACCACTTCGTCGATGACGAGCGGCGTCAGCGTCAGCGAGACGAGCGACGCGATCCGGTCGCCTTCGCGCAACGCGATGCGGTCGCGCAGCGCCGGCCCGATCGCGCGGACGCGGCCGACGAACATCCCGCCGCTCCCGGTTGCAGGGTTGTGGTGCTTCCCCCGCTCGCGGACCAATTGCACGACGTGCGCGGCAACGCGCGCGGGATCGTGGTCGCACGCTTCGGCGATTTGGCGGAACGACGACGAGTCGACGTTGAGCGCCTCGACGTCGCACAGGATCTCGTTGTCGAGCGCGACCGGCGTCGAATCGAGGCGCCACGCCGATTGCGGGAACGCGCCGGCCGGTTCGAGGACGCGGTGCGTCCCGAAGCGGCAGAGTTCGCGCGGGTAGAGTCGCACGCTCAGCGGTTCCCAACGGCGCGCAGCACCGGCGCGCGCTCGCCGACGAGTTCGGCGAGGGCGATGCTCTCGCGCTCGAACGGCGTCGAGAGGACGATCGTCGTCTTCGTCCGCGCGATGCCGGCGATCGCTTTGAGGCGTGAAAGAAAATCGTCGAGGTGCGCGGTCGAACGCGTCGCGACTTTGACGACGAACGATTCCTCGCCGGCGACGCTATGGATCTCGCCGACTTCGGGGAGCGCGGCGACCGAGGCAACGAACGAGTCGTAGTGGACCTCGGGCGTCGTGTAGACGCTGACGAACGCGACGAGGCCGATCCCGAGCCGGCGCGCGTCGAGCCGCGCGGCGTAGCCTTTGACGTAGCCGCGCGCCTCCAGCCGCTTGACCCGCTCGTGGACGGCCGACGAACCGAGCCCGACGAGCCCCGCGAGTTCGGCATAGGTCGACCGCGCGTTGCGCTGCAACGCATCCAACAGACGCAGATCGAGCTCGTCCAGCTCCGGTCGTTCGAACATCATAGGCCTTTTTCGAGCGAATGTCGGATGAAATCCGAGGAAAGCCATGATAGTATATCACTTTATCCGTAGAAAGCAACCGAGTTCCGGAAGTCATCCGGTCGGCGCGAGCGGGCAGGGGAAGGCGCCGAGGCGGCCCCACTAGTGTCGGGGTGAGGCTCTCAACCGGAGTCTGGGGACTCGCCGTAGGCCTGGCGCTCGTGGCCTGCTCGGTAACGACCATGCGTCTCGGCCCGGTGGAGTACGTCAAGGTCGTGCGGTTCGACGTCTCCGCCGATCCGGCGACCCTGGACCCGCTGTTCGCGCACGCCGACTCGGGGAACGTCGAGCAGCAACTCGCGCACCTGGCGTTCGAGCCGTTCTTCGACCTCGACGCGCAGGGCCGCCCGGTCCCTGAGCTGCTCGCGACGATTCCAAGCCGCGCGAACGGCGGCGTCTCGGCCGACGGGCGCACGATCACGTACCACTTGCGCCACGGAACTCTTTGGAGCGACGGCGTCCCGCTAACGTCGCGCGACGTCCTCTTCACGCTCCACGCGATCCTCGATCCGAAAAATCCGGTCGGCTCGCGCGAAGGCTACGAACTGATCGATCGTGCCGAGGCGCTCGGTTCGTCCGCGGTCCGCTTTCATCTGAAGTACGCCTGGGCGCCGGCGGTCGCGACGTTCTTCGCGTACGGGACCGCGCCGCAATACATCCTCCCCGAACACGTGCTGGCGCATCAGGCGCCGCTCGAACGCGCGCCCTTCGGCGGCGCGCCGAGCGTCGGCGACGGACCGTTCACGTTCGTCGAATGGCGCCGCGGCGACCGGCTCGTCTACCGCGCAAACCCGCGCTATTGGCGCGGGTTGCCCCGGGTCGCCCGGCTCGAGGTCGCGATCGTCCCGTCGCCCGAGACGAACTTGACGCTCCTGCGCTCGGGTGCGATCGACTTCAACCTGATCGCGCCGGCGCAACTCGCTGCACTACGCGACGCGCCCGGCCTCGCATACGCGACCGTCCCGACGGCGCTCGTCGCGGGGCTCGCGCTCAATCTCACGCATCCGCCGCTCGACGACCCGCGCATCCGTCGCGCGCTCGTCGCGTCGATCGACCGCGCCGGGATCAGCGCCAAGATCACGGTTGGAAAGTATCCCGTCAGCGATTCCGACCGGCCGCGCTTCTCGTGGGCCTACAATTCGAGCGTTCGCGAGCCGCGTTACGACCCGCGCGCCGCCGACGCGGCATTCGATGCGGCCGGCTGGCGCCGTGGAACGGACGGGACGCGGCGGAAGGACGGCGCGCCGCTCGCATTGACGTACGTGCAGTTTCCGGAGTCGACGACGGGCGTGCGCGTCGCCGCGCTCGCGCAGCGCGAACTGACGGAGCGCGGCCTCGTCGTGACGGTCAAACAAATTTCGAACGCGCAACTGTTCCTTCCCAAGACTGGGGTGCTCGCGGCCGGGAACTTCGATCTCGCGTACATCCCGTGGTCGATGGGCGCCGACCCTGACGATCGCTTTTTACTCGGCTGCGGCGGCACGGCGAACGCGATGCACTACTGCACGCCGCAGGTCGACGCGCTCGAGCGGGACGCGCTCGGCCAAAGCGACCGCGCGCGCCGGCGCGCCGACTACGCCGCGATCGATCGCATCGTCGCCGCCGACGTGCCGATCATCTACCTTTTCAATCCGAGTTACGTCTACGCGTACCGCAAACGTTTGCACGGTTTCGCGCCGAACGCTTTCTCTCCGACGTGGAACGCCTACCAGTGGAGCATCGAATGAGCACGATTCCTCTCATGGCGCCGGCCGATTTGGGCAATTTGCGCGAGATCTTCGAGGTGCAGCGCGCGCGCTTTCGAACCGCGCCGCACGCCACCGCTGCCCAGCGGCGCGCAAAGCTCGCCGCGCTCGAGCATGCGATCGGCAAGCGGCGGCGCGAGATCGCCGCGGCGCTGTTCGCCGATTTGCACAAGGCCCCGGCTGAGAGCGAGTTCACCGAGATCATCCCCACCCTAACGGAAGTGCGCTACGCGCGGCGCAACGTCGAGACGTGGATGCGGCCCGAGCCGGTTCCGACGCCGCGGACGCTGCTCGGCGCGCGCTGCGAGGTTCGCCGCGAACCGAAGGGCGTCGTCCTCATCTTAGCGCCGTGGAACTATCCGCTGTACCTTTCGCTCGGGCCGCTCGTCGCGGCGATCGCGGCCGGGAATCGCGCGATCGTCCGCCCGTCGGAGAAGGCGCCGCACACCGCACGCGTCATCGAGGCGATCGTTCGCGGCGCGTTCGCGCCCGAAGAGGTCGCGTTCGCCGGCGGCGGGATCGAGACGGCGAACGCGCTCCTCGAGTTCCCTTTCGACCACATCTTCTTTACGGGGAGCACGCGCGTCGGCAAGCTCGTCATGCGCGCCGCGGCGGAGCACTTGGCGGGCGTGACGCTCGAGCTCGGCGGAAAATCTCCGGCGGTCGTCGCTGAGGATGCCGATCTCGGGCTCGCAGCGCAGCGGATCGCTTGGGGAAAATTCATGAACGCGGGGCAAACGTGCGTCGCGCCCGACTACGTCCTCGTCCCCCAGGCGCGGGAACGCGATTTCATCGAACGCACCGGCAAGGCGATGGCGAATATGTTCGGCAAGAACGCGGCCCGTCGCGCGCGTACCGCTAACTTTGGCCGCATCGTCGACGATGCCGCATTCGACCGTTTGACGGCGATGCTCGATGGGTCGATCGCCGGCGGCGCGCGGATCGACGTCGGCGGGGAGCGTTCGCGCGCCGACCGTTACATCGCGCCCACGATCGTCAGCAACCTCGGATTCGACTCGCCGCTGATGGCTGAAGAGATTTTCGGCCCGATCTTGCCGGTGTTGACCTATCGCACGACGGGCGAAGCGCTGGCGGCGATCAATGCGCGCCCGAAGCCCCTCGCGCTCTACGCGTTCGGGTCGCGCGCCGCGACCAATGCCATCGTCGCCGGGACGAGCGCCGGCGGGAGCGCGATCAACGACGTCGTGTTGCAGTTGGCCAATCCGAACCTTCCTTTCGGCGGGATCGGCGAAAGCGGCGTTGGGAACTACCACGGCATCTTCGGATTCCGCGCGCTGTCGCACGAACGCGCGGTGTTGCGCGGCGCCAAACGCAGCGCGGCGACTTGGTACTACCCGCCGTACACGCGCGTGACGGACGCCTTGCTCAGGATGCTCGACCGGATTGCGTAAAGTCCTCGCGATCCTCGCCGACGCGAGCGGGCCGGTCCTCGTCATTGGGGCGGCTGCCGGGATCGAGGCGCTGACGACAAAGCGCCTCGATCCAACGCTTGCGGCGACGCTCGCCCTGCTCGGCATGCTCGCGGTCTACGTCGTCCACGCGCGGTATATCGGGCGCCGCGAACCGCGCGAATTGTCCCCGCGGAAGTTGCCGGAACTCGCGCTCGGCGCCGTTTTCGGCATCGGGTTGTTCGCCGTTATCCTCGGCGTCCTCGCACTCGCCGGTGTGTATCGCATCGGGCCGCCCAACTGGTTAACCGCCGGCTCGGTCGTCGTCCCCGCGATCGTGCCCGTGCTCACCGGCGCGGCGTTCGAGGAACTGCTCTTTCGCGGCTACCTGTTTCGCTGGATCGCGCGCGCCTCGAATATCTGGATCGGCATCGCCGCGTCAGCCGCGGTTTTCGGCGGACTTCATTCGTTCAACCCGCACGCGACGGTCCTCAGTTCGGTCGCGATCGCGCTCGAAGCCGGCGTGTTGTTGAGCGCCGCGTACGTCTACCGCCGAAACCTTTGGTTTCCGATCGGGCTGCACTTCGGTTGGAACTTCGCCGAAGGCCCGATCTTCCGGCTCCCCGTCTCGGGGATGGATGTGCCTGGTTTGTTCGGTGCGACGGTCCACGGGCCGGTGTGGCTCACGGGCGGCGCGTTCGGCGTCGAATCGTCGGTCGTAGCAGTCGTCGTCGGCCTTCTCGCTTCGGCGCTCTTGCTCGCGCTCGCGGCGCGCCGCGGCCGGCTCACCCTTTCGACGGCGTAGCGTTGAGATCGACGCGGAAGAGCGAGAGCGTCCGGCTCGGATCGACCCGCGATGCGTGCGCGCCGGTTCGGATCGCACCCATGCGGACGTAGAACCGATCGGCGTGCGGATCGCTTTCGAACGTGAACGCATGTGCGCCGAGCGCCCGCGCACACGCGAGCGCTCGTTCCCACAGCGCACGCCCGACGCCGCGCCCGATCCATTCCGGTTCGACGAACAGCGAGTCGAGCCAGAGCGAACCCTTTTCGCCGCGAAAGGCGAAGCAGCCGGCGATGGCGCCGTCGACGGTTGCGACTTCGCCGTGCAGCGCGCCGCTCGCGAGATCGGCGGCGGGGACGACCAAGTCGGCGTCGACGAGCCGCAAGAACTCCGCGTCGTACGGCCAGTACGCTTTCGACGCGCGGGTTAGCGCGGTCAACGCGCCGGCATCGGCTGCAGTCGCCCGCCGCATGACGAGCGCCGCCGCGGTCACAGCGCCTTGACGGCGCCGACCAACTTGTCGATCGACGCTTTGGCGTCGCCGAAGAGCATCATCGTGTTCGGGTTCTCGTAGAGCGGGTTATCGATGCCCGCGAACCCGGGCTTCATCGAGCGCTTGAGCACGATGACGTTGTGCGCCTTGTCGACGTCGAGGATCGGCATCCCGTAGATCGGGCTCGACGGCACGTTGCGCGCGGCCGGATTGGTCACGTCGTTCGCGCCGATCACGAGCGCGACGTCGGTGCGCGGAAACTCGGGGTTGATGTCGTCCATGTCGTACAGCGCGGTGTACGGCACGTTCGCCTCTGCGAGCAGGACGTTCATGTGGCCGGGCATGCGTCCCGCGACCGGATGGATCGCGTACTTGACCTCGACGCCGCGCTTCTCGAGCTGGTCGGCGAGCTCGCGCACCGCGTGCTGCGCCTGCGCGACCGCCATGCCGTAGCCGGGGACGACGATCACTTGTTTGGCGTAGGCGAGCATCGTCGCGACGTCGTCGACGGTCGCTTCGCGGATCACTCCTCCGCTTGCGCCGGCGACCGCGCCGTCGCCGCTCGCCTTGACCGCGCCGAACGCGCCGAAGAGCACGTTTGTAATCGAACGGTTCATCGCTTTGCTCATCAGCAGCGTCAGCAGCGTCCCCGACGCGCCGACGAGCGCGCCGCTGATGATCAGCACGTTGTTGCCGAGCACGAATCCGGTCATCGCCGCCGCGAGGCCGGTGAACGAGTTGAGCAGCGAGATGATGACCGGCATGTCGGCGCCGCCGATCGGCAGCACGAAGAGCATGCCGAGGAGCGCGGCGGCGGCGAGCGCGGCAAAGTATGCCGGGACCGGGTCGATGTTGGCGACCGTCGAGCACCGCGCCGCCGACGACGACGAGCGCGACGAGGCCGTTGACGAACTGCTGGCCGGGATAGGTGAGCGGGCGGCCCGTCATCACTTCCTGCAGTTTCAAAAACGCGATGATGCTGCCCATGAACGAGATCGCGCCGATGACGCTCGAGAGGATGGTCCCGAGCGCCTCGTCCCACGGAAGCGATCGTGATGGCCGGATTCGCGCGCAAGAATTCGGCGGTCGCGACGAGCGCCGCCGCGCCGCCGCCCGCGCCGTTGAAAATGGCGACCATCTGCGGCATCGCCGTCATCTTGACCGCGCGCGCCGAGTAGATCCCGACCGCAGCGCCCGACGACGAGACCGACCGCGCCGAGCCACCACGCGCCGCTGTATCGAGCATGAAGGCCGTCGCGACGAGCGCGATCGCCATCCCGACCATCGAGATGCGGTTGCCGAGCCGCGCCGTCTTCGGCGAACTCAAGTAACGCAGCCCGAGAATGAAAGCGACGCCGGTCAACAGGTATGCGACGTCGATCCAGATCGTCGGCGTCGCGGTCGCTGCCGGCATCAGGGCCTCTTCCCGTCGCGCGGCGCGGGCGCGCGCGCGGTTTGAACATCGCGAGCATGCGTTCGTAACGGCGTAGCCGCCGAAGACGTTGAGCGACGCCAAGAACACGACGACGACCGACAGCACGGCGCCGAGCTGCGGCGTCAGCGTGACCGCGACCAGCAGCGCGCCGACGAGGACGATGCCGTGGATCGCGTTGGTCGCCGACATCAGCGGCGTGTGCAGCGTCGTCGGCACCTTCGAGATCACTTCGATGCCGACGAAGACTGCCAAGATGAAAACCGTCAATTCGGTGAGGAGATGTTCGCTCAAGCGTTGCTCCCGGCGAGGGCGGCGAGGGTCGGTGGGTGGAGGATCTTCCCGTCCATGGTCAAGGTCGTCCCGCGGATGATTTCGTCGCTCATGTCGAGGTTGAGCGCGCCATCTTTGACGAGCAGCCCGAGCAGCGTGAAAACGTTGCGCGAGTAGAGTTGACTCGCGTGGTACGGCATCGTCGCGGGCAGGTTCTTCGTGCCGACGATCGTGACGCCGTGCCGCACGACGACCTCGCCCGGGACCGTTAGCGCACAGTTTCCGCCGGTCTCGGCGGCGAGATCGACGATGACCGAACCCGGCTTCATCGCGGCGACGCCTTCTTCGCTGATCAGGAGCGGCGCCCGCATCCCCGGGACGGCCGCCGTCGTAATCGCGACGTCGCATCGCGCCGAGATGCTCGGCGAGCAACGCGCGCTGCTTCGCCTCCTGTTCCGAGGTCAAGGCTTTCGCGTAGCCGCCCGCGCCTTCGGCGTCGACGCCGAGATCGAGCTCGAGGAAGGTCGCGCCCAGACTCTGCACTTGCTCTTTGACGATCGCGCGCGTGTCGTAGCCGCTGACGACGGCGCCGAGCCGGCGCGCGGTCGCGATCGCTTGCAGCCCAGCGACGCCCGCGCCGAGGACGAGGACTTTCGCCGGCGCGATCGTCCCTGCGGCGGTCGTCAGCATCGGAAAGAAGCGCGGCAGATTCGCCGCCGCCAAAATGACCGCTTTATAGCCGCCGATGTTCGCCTGCGACGAGAGGGCGTCCATGCTCTGCGCGCGCGTGATCCGTGGGATCGCGTCCATCGAAAGCGCGGTCAGCTTGCGCGCCGCGTACGCCTCGACCGACGCGGGGTCGCCGAGCGGTGCGAGTAGCGCGAGCAGCGCTTGGCCGGGGTGCGTCATGTCGAGCTCGGCGCCGGTCGGGCGCTGCACCTTGACGATCAAGTCGGCGTCGGCGTAAACCGCCGCGGCGTCCTCGACGAGAGTCGCGCCCGCCGACTCGTACGCGCCGTCGACGAATGCGGCGGCTTCGCCCGCGCCCCGCTGGACGTCGACTTGGAGTCCGGTTTTGACGAGCCGCCCCACCGTTTCGGGGACGAGCGAAACTCGTCGTTCGCCCGGCGCGACCTCGGTCGGGACGCCGATGACCATGAATTCAAGGCTCCTAGCACCCCAAAGCGATGAGGGCCTCGGGTTGCTACCGCCCGAGGCGGCGGCGGTCCTGGAACCGGCCCCTAGCGCCCGAGATGAAGCAGCGCGTGGGTCACGCCGAGGGCCACCGCCCCGCTGGCATGTACCCCGAGGCTCGACCGCGCGCGCGGCTTGCCGCCGGCCGCGATGACGACGTCCGCGGCGGCGACGATCACGCCCGCCCCGACCGCCGCGGTGACGGCTTCCCGGCGCTCGAGACGCGAGGTCACGGCGATCAAGAGCCCGAGCGCGACGTCGCGCGCGCCGGCCGCCCGCACGAACGCGAGTGCGGCCGGGTCCGTCGTCGTAAACCCGTAGATGCGCGCCGACGTCCGCGGCGCGAGGATCGCGCCCGCGCCGACCGTGCATAATGCAGCCGCCATGAAGCGGGCTAGTGCAAGACCGATCACTCCACCCTCCGGCATCCCGCTAAGGAACGCGTAGATGCGGTGCGAACCTCTGAGGCTGCGGGGCCGTCGGCAACGCGCTCAACGCTCGTTTTCATGGAGGGATGCATTCGATGCTTGCCATCACTCGTCGTCTTGGGCTCCCTGCCCTTTTTCTCGCGGGGATGTTGACCGGCGCTGTCATCACACGGCCGGCGCTCGCGATGCCTCAGCCGCACATGCGCACGGCCTTGGCCGACCTCCAAGCGGCTTTGTCCCAGCTGCTCGTCGCGGAACACAACAAAGGCGGTTGGCGCGACCGCGCGATCAACGAAACGCGTGAGGCGATCAACGACACGCGCGTCGGGATCGCTTACGGCAACCGTCGCTGAGACCACACGATGAGGGGGACGCCCGAAAATCCGGCGCCCCTCTCGTCATCGTCCTTGGTGGCGACGAGCTCGCATTTCGGATTTGCGAGGAGTTGGCGCTGCGCGGCGGTTGCGCGGTCGCGATCATGCACGCCCCCAACCCGGAGTTTGCGGAACGGATCGCGCATTGCGGTGCGCGATCGGTCGAGCGCACGACGTACGACGACGATGCGCTGCGGCGAGCCGGAGTTTGCGAAGCGGTCTCGCTGCTCAGTTTGACCGACGACGATCACCTCAATTTGAACGTCGCGCTGCGCGCGCGCGACCTCAACCCGCAGATTCGCCTCGTGATGCGCCAGTACAATCGAACCCTGGGCCGCAAGATCGAGCAAAACTTGCCCAACTGCTCCGTCATCTCGCTGTCGTCACATTCGGCGGCGACGTATGCTGGGACGGCGGTCGATCCCGCGTGCTTCTACGGCCTGCAATTCCCCGACATCGACGGACCGCTCGTCGGATTCGCGCGGCGTAACGCCCTCGACGCCGAGGTCGCGGGCGCGACCGTCGCCGAGGCGGAAGAACGGCTCGACGCGCGGATCCTCGCCGTCGACGGCGCGCTTGCGCCCCCGGCGCAAGCGCGCATCGAAAGCACGGCCGAAATCCTGGTCGCGGCGCGCGTGCGACCCGCCGGCGTGGGGGCCGTGGGCGCTCGCGCGACGAGGCGCTCGAACCTCCGCGATGCGGCCTGGACGCTGCGCCGAACGTTTCGCCAAGTCGACCCGGTCGCGCGAATCGCGGTGATCGTGGCAGTAGCGATTTTCGTCGCCGCGACGGTCGCGTTCGCGGCCTTCCTGAAGATCGATCCTCTGAGCGCTGCGTACTTCGTCGTCGAGACGATGACCACGACCGGTTATGGCGACATCACGCCGCGCGCCGCCGGTGGGATCGGCGAGGTCGCGGCGATGCTCTTGATGCTCGCCGGAATCGCATTCTCCGGCATCTTCATCGCCATTTTGAGTTCTCGCTTTACCCAGGCGCAGTTCATCGCGACGCAAGGTCTGCGCCGCGTGCACCGGCGCGACCACGTGATCGTTTGCGGTGCGGGGAACGTCGGGTCGCGGGTCATCGGGTTTCTGCAGCGTTTGGAACGGCAGGTCGTGGTGATCGAAGTCAACCCCAAACCGGAGGTCGTGGAAAAGGCGCGCGGACGCGAGTTCGACTTATTGACCGGCGATGCGTCGCACGACACGACGCTCGATCTGTGCAACCTTCAGGAGGCTGCGGCGCTGATCGCGTTGACCAACAGCGACACGATGAACTTGGAGGTCGCGCTCGGCGCGCGCGCGCGCAGTCCCTCGCTCCCGGTCGTGATGCGCTGCCAAGAGGCCGCGTTTGCGGAATCCGTCAGCCGCCACTTTGGGATCGACCGCGCCTTCGGAACGGCGGGGCTGGCCGCTCCGGTCTTCGCCGGCCTGGCGCGCACGCCGGGAGTGCGCGGTCGCGTCGAACTGTGCGGCCGCGCCTTTGGGATCGCCGAGCAATTGCACGGCGAATCCGTGCAGCCGCCGCCTGCGCCCGACTGCACCGCGCTCTTCGCGTGGCGCGGCGGGACACTCGTCCGGCTCGGGAGTTTCGGAGACGTCGCGCCGTTCGATCGCGTCCTTTACTTGTATCCGATGGAACCGCCGCGCGATGCCGAGGCGCGTCCTTAGCGGCGAGCGGAGATCGCGACCGGGTTTCGCAACACGCCGATCCCCGAGACGTCGACTTCCATCACGTCGCCGTCCTCCAGAAACTCGGGTGGCGTGCGCGCGAAGCCGACGCCGTCCGGCGTCCCGGTCGCGATCACGTCACCCGGTTCCAGCGTCAGGCCGCGCGAAAGTGACGCGATGATCTGCGCCACGTTGAAGATCATCGAGCCGGTCGAGGCGTGCTGTTTCATCTCGCCGTTGCGGCGCAGCGTGACGTCGAGGTCTTGCGGATCGGCGATCTCGTCGACCCCGACGATCCACGGCCCGAGCGGCGCGCAGTCGTCCAAGCTCTTCCCTTTGAACCACTGCTGGTGTTCGCGCTGCAGGTCGCGCGCGGTGACGTCGTTGATGCAGGTGTAGCCGAAGACGATCGAAAGTGCGCGCTCCATGCTGACGTCGCGCGCGCGTTCGCCGATGACGACCGCCAATTCGGCTTCCCAATCGTACTGGCTCGAAACGTCGCTCGAAAGGCGAAGCGTTTGGCCTGGATCCGCGATCGCCGTCGGCGCTTTCGTGAAAAACGTCGGAACCGACGGCAGTTTGAGTTCGGTGCCGCGCGCGCGCGCGATCTCTTCGGCGTGGCCCAAGTAGTTGCGGCCCACGCAAAAGACGTTCTTGTGCGGGCGCACGGGCGCGAGCAGCCGCACCTCGCCGAGCGCGAGCGGAACTTCGCGCCGCACCGCGTCGCGCGCGCCGGGAGCGAGCGCGATGTAGTCGAGCAGGGTCGCGCAGCCCAAGAGTGGCTCAACACTGTCGCCGCTCAGTATCCCCGCTCCGACGCGGTTTCCGTGTTGGAACGTCACAAAACGCATCCGTCAGTACCTTTACGTGGGGCGCCGGGTCAAATGCCAAGAATCGCAATAACGGCAGTGATACGTGAAGAGCACGCCCGCCATGTTGTTCATGGCCGCGTGCGCGCGCGCTTCGTCTTCGGTGCGATATCCGTCCTTCGACGTGCAACTGCGCGCGACGTCGCGGTCGACCGCTTCGTCGATTCCTTCGCGGCTGCGCAGCCACCACTTCAGCGGATCGAAATCGGCAGGCGGCATGCGTTGCCCTTTGGGTTCGGCGAACCGAATCCTAGGGCGGTGAGTGCGCCGGCGCGGGAGTCGGCCGGTGCGTCGCCTCGTACTGCCGCTTGAGGGCCTGGATCGTGCGCTGGTTTTGGGCGGCCATGGCGTCGACCGCGCCGAGCGCCGAAGGATCGACTCCGCCGGCGTGCAGCAGGCTCACCGTGCGCCGAATGCGCTTGGTCACCGGGCTGTAATCGTACGACATCTTATAGACGCCCGAGATCGCTTTCCCATCGGGCGTGCGGATGAACGCTTGAATGACGTTGCCGTACGTCATCGCGTCGAAGAGGCGGTCGTGCGACGAGGTCCCGCTGCGCACGCGAGCGACTTGCCCCTTGCGGTTGACCTCGATGACGTAGGAGGCGTGCAGGGCCTTCTTGGGAAGCGGCGCCTTTTTATATTGAAGGGCGCCGCTTTCGAGCGGGCCGCTCGACGGCCGCGCGATAGGGAGCGGCGTCGCCGCCCGGGCATTCGCCGAGCCCGCAGCGAGGACTACGATTAGGACGGCAAATCCGGCGCGCACCGCGCCCGAAAGCTTAATTTCTGGCAAGCGCAGCGAACGGCTCCCCACATGCGGCGCATGCGATAACCACTTGATACGTCGCCGGTTGGAAGCGCTTGCGTTGCGTGCCTGGGGCCGTTTGTCGTCCACTCCCACAATAACGGCAAGCGAGCGATGCCGGGTTCCCTTTTCGGCGTTCCATCGTCCGGCGCGCTTACGCTGGGGGTGCGGGGGATGCCTGCGGGCGGGCCGAAAAGCGCGCCCGTGAAACGTCGCGCTTTCGTCATCCTCGCTTCGTCCGCCGCCCTCGCGGGCTGCAAAGAACCGGCCAACTCAGACTCGGGCTCGCAGTTCGTGACGCCCGGGACCGACATTGTGATCCACTCGGTACGCCTATACTCTGCGAGCGAGAACTCGGTCGAGGGCGACACGATCTACCTCGTCAATTTCGGCTTCACGAACCATCTGGGGTACGAGTTCGCGCCGAAGATCGATCACTTCGTCTTCGTGGACCTCAACCAGGTTCGGCATTCCGGGCTCCTCGGCGGTTCGATCGTGACCGCCGGAATCTCGAACTACACCGGCACCATCAAGCCAGGCGATTCGCACGACTACACGGTAGGCTATCGCGTCTACGTGAACACGAGCGGGACGCTGTACTACGACCCCTCTTAAGCACGCGGCGCCGGCGCGCGCGTGGGTTCGCGCCGCGCTGCTCGCAGTGGCGCTCGCCGCCGGATCGAGCGGCTCCGCGGACGCGGCGCGACCGCTCCTGGACAAAGGGCAATGGGACGCGTACTTCGCGTTGTTTGCGCGCGACGACGACGTGCCGTGGAAACCTTCGAGCGTCCGGCTCGACACGTATTCCGGCGCGCCGGTCGACTTCGCGGCATACGCGGTCGATCCGGCCGACGTAATCCTTGCCGGGCAGAACCGGACGCGCGCGATCGATACGTCGCACCGGCGCGCGATCGCACGCTGGCGCTTCTCGCCGCCGCCCGGGCAGCGTTTCGAAGCGAACGACGTTGCTGTTCCGCTCGGGTCGCAAGAAGGCTTCTACGTCATCGAAGCGCGGCGCGGCGACGCGGTTCAACAGGTTTGGCTGAACCGGACGCACATCGGCCTCGTCACCGCCGAAGGCCCGGATGGCCTTGCGGTTTGGGGGGTCGATCTGCGCAGCGGGCGTGCGCTCCAGACGATGACCGTCGACTTTCTGGTCGGGCTGCAGCTGGTCGAGCGGAAGACCGATCCGAGCGGCATGGTCGTGTGGCGCGAGCGCGATCGGCCCGCGTTCGCGCTCGCTGAAGAAGGCGCCGGCCGCGCGTTCGTGTCGCTCCTTCCGCAAGCGCCGCTGCCGAGCGCCGTCGTCGGACTGCGTCTCGAGTCGGCGGTGGCGCGCGCCGGAAGCACGCTGCGATTCGCCGGCTTCGCGCGGCGTCGCGTCGCAGCCGGTTTGCGCCGCGCGTCCGGCGACGTGCGCGTGACGCTCGCAAGGGAAGGCCGCACGCTTGCGACGGCGACGTCGAAGCTCGACGCCGCCGGTGCGTTCGAAGGCGGACTCGCGATCCCGGTCGGGCTTGCCGACGGCGACTATGCAATCTTGGCGGCGGCGGCCGGCGGCGTCGGTGGAACGTCGGTGCACGTCGATGCGGCGGGCGACCTTGCGCTCGCGATCGGCAACGGTTGCCCGTGCGCACCGGACCGGCCGGTCCGCGTCACGATCGTCGCGACGCGCTCGGGCGAACCTGCAGGCGATCTCCCAATCCGCGTGCACGTCGTGCGAACGCCGCACGTCGTCCCGCCCGGCGCGAACGAGGATTCGCCGCGCTGGGGGACGACCGTCGTCCTCGATTCGGACGTGCACAGCGACGTCACCGGTCGAGCGATCGTCTCGCTGCCGACCCCGTCCGACGGCCTCGATTCGAGTTACGGGATCCGCGCCACGACGGCCGGTGCGAGCGCGACGACGCGCGTCGTCGTCTCGAACGCTCGCGTCGCGCTCGCGCTAACGCCGGATCAAGCGAGCGTCGACGTTGGAGCCCCCGCGGGCTTTGCAATCTATGCGTTTGACGTGAACGATGGCGAGCCGGCAGCGGCTCTACCGGTGCACCTGCGCCTCTCGCACGGGACGACCGTGCAAGAGTCGGACGCGACCCTCGACGCGCGCGGGCGCGGGCACGTCGTGTTTCGCGAGCCGAGCTTCGGTTCGAATCTCTTGCTCGGTGAAGCGAAAGTCGACGGACACCGCGCGCTCGACGCGTGCGCGGTCCTGGTCGAACCAAGCGCGCTCTCGGGGGCGGTCGCTGCATCTGATTCGGGCGTCACGATCACGCTCGACCGCGCCCGCTACCGGCCGGGCGACCGAGTTGTGGTCCACGCGCACGCTTCCGGCGCCGCCGGGCAAGCGCTCTTCACGGTCGAAGGCGCGCGCGCGTATGCGTCGCGGCTCGCGAGCGTCGAGCACGGCGATGCGAGCGCGTCGCTCGACTTGGGCGACCCGCAGGGCGACGTGCGCGTCGTCGTCGCGTTCGTGCGCAACGGCGCGGTTGCGCTCGGCAGCGCGCCGGTGACGATCGACGGGCCTGGCCGCGCGCGCGCAACGACCGTCACGCTCGACCAAACGGCGTACGCGCCGGGGAGCGTCATTCATGCGACCGTGCACGACGGCGTCGCGCACGCCGGCGCGACGTTTGCGCTGCGAATCGCCGACGGCGTCGAGAGCGACCCGGCGCTGTTCGACGACGCGCCCGACTTGCTCACCAACGGCGGGACGACCGCGCAGAACCCGGCGGCCGACAACCCGACGTGGCACGCTTACGTCGCACCGGCCAGTTCGAAGGCAAACGACATCTTTGCGGCCGAGCGGCCGCGAAAGGTGGCGACCGACGTCGCGGTGCTCGGCGCGGCGGCGCCGCGAACGCTCGTTTGGAACGTCGAGAGAAGCGAAGCCGGACCGCTGACGGCGACGGCGCCGCTCGGGCGCGGCCGTTACGTCCTTTCCATTCTCAAGATTTCCGACGACGGCGACGTCGGCGCCGGCTCCGTCAGTTTCGATGTCCAGGTAGACCGCCGCCGGGGAGCGCGGTCGTGATGCTGCTCGACACGTATGGGCTCGTCTACCGCGCGTTCTTTGCGCTCCCGGTGCTGACGACGACCAAAGGTCAGCCGATCAACGCGGCCTACGGCTTCACGCAGATGCTGACCAAGTTGATCGCCGACGAGCATCCGACCCACGTGATCGCGTGCTTCGACAAGGGTTTGCCGCACGCGCGCGTCGCGCAGTACGCCGAGTACAAAGCGACGCGGCAGGTGATGCCCGACGACTTGCGTTCGCAGTTCGCTCTCGTCCGCCGCATCCTCGGCGTCTATCGCATTCCGATGCTCGAACTCGAGGGCGAGGAGGCCGACGACGTGATCGCGACGCTCGCCGAGCGCGCCAAGGAAGCCGGGCAGCGCATCGACGTCGTCACCGGCGACCTCGACATGCTCCAGATCGTCGACAAGGCGACGACGGTGCTCGTGACGCGCCGCGGAATCAGCGAGCTTGGGCGGTACGATCCGGACGCGGTCCGCGCGCGCTTCGAACTCGAGCCGTCGCAACTCCCGGACTATCGCGGGCTCAAGGGCGATCCGTCGGACAACCTTCCGGGGATTCCGGGAGTCGGCGAAAAGACGGCGATCAAATTGATCAAGGCGGCCGGTTCGCTCGACGCGCTGCTCGCGAATCCCACGCTTGCCGGCTCGCCCAAACTCGAGGCGCTCGTCCGCGAGCACGGCGAGACCGCGCGGCTCTGCCGCGACGTATCGATCGTCTCGCGCGACCTGGCCATCGACTTTCCGTGGGACGACGCGCTGTACACCGCTCCGCCGCCAGAAGAGTTGTACCCGCTCTACCGCGACCTCGAATTCAAAACGCTGCTCGCCCGGCTTCCGGCGCCGAGTGACGGTACGACGCTGTTCGCGCTCGACGAGAGCGAGATCCTCAACGGGCAGTACCGCTCGTTCGCTGCAGCCATCGATCCGCCCGAATTCGTCCTGCTCGCGCAGCTGTTGCGTGAAGTGGCAGGCGCCGAAGCGCCCGCGCTCGCACTGCGTGGCGAACAACTCGGCGTCAGTTCGGCGAGCGGCGCGGGGTTTTCGCTTCCGCTCTCGGTCCGCGCGGACGGCACGCCGGTCGTGCCGGCCGGCGTCACCGCGGCGCTTGAAGAATTGCTCGCGCAGTCTGGGTCTCGACTCGCGGTTCACGATTGGAAACGGTTGCGCGCCGAATTCCGCCGCGTTGGGATCGCGGTCGCCAGGCCCGACGTCGCCGACGACGTGATGATTGCGGCGCACCTCTTGAATCCGGGACGCACGTTCGCCGATCTGGCGGATGCCGCCGGCGAGTTCCTCGGCGTGCGCCTCCCCGACGAAGCCGCGGCGGCGGCCGACGCGACCGGGCGGTTGCGCGGCACGCTGCGCGAGCGGCTCGCGCTGCGCGAGCAAACGCAACTGTATGAAGACGTCGAACTTCCGCTCGCGGGCGTTCTCGCCGGGATGGAAGCGGCTGGGATCGCGATCGATCTCCTCGCGCTTGCGGAACTTGCGGGCGAAGTCGACGCCTCGGTCGGCCGGCTGCAGGACGAAATTTACGAAATGGCCGGAGGGCCGTTCAACATCGGTTCGCCGCAGCAACTCGGGACGGTCTTGTTCGAACGGCTCGGCCTGCCGAGCGGCGGCCGCACGAAAACCGGCTGGGCGACCGGGATCGAAATCCTTCAGCCGCTCGCACGCGAGCACGCGATCGTCGCGAAGGTGCTCGAGTACCGCGAAGTCACGAAGTTGAAGAACACGTACATCGACGTCATCCCCAAGTTGATGAGTTCGGACGGCCGGCTGCATACGATCTTCCACCAGACGGCGACTGCGACCGGGCGGCTTTCGTCGACGAACCCGAATCTGCAGAATATCCCGGTTCGCACGGAGCTCGGGCGGCGCGTCCGGCGCGCGTTCGTCGCGCCGGGCTCCGACCGCGTCTTACTCGCGGCCGACTACAGCCAGATCGAGCTGCGCATCATGGCGCATCTCTCGGGCGACGAGGCGATGCGCGCCGCGTTTCGGCGCGGCGACGACATTCACGACGTGACCGCGCGCGGCATCTTTGGGATCCCGGACAGAACCAGCGCGACGCCGAATCAGCGGCGGATCGCAAAGTCCGTCAACTTCGGGCTCCTCTACGGGATGTCCGACTTCGGGCTCGCGCAGCGCTTGGGGATCGAGCGCGCGCAGGCCCGCGCGATGACCGAGGCATATTTTGCGCGCTTCCCTGCCGTGCGAACGTGGATCGACAACAATCTCGAGTTCGGCCGCGAGAACGGCTACGTCGTTACGATGTTGGGGCGGCGCCGCTACTTCCCCGATCTGCGGACGCGCAACTACGCAGTGCGCGCCGCGGCCGAGCGCGAGGCGACGAACGCGCCGATGCAAGGGAGCGCGGCCGACCTGATGAAGCTCGCGATGGTGAAGATCGACCGCGCCCTGCGCGCGGCGCGGCACGACGCCCTGATGTTGCTGCAAATTCACGACGAGTTGATCTTCGAGGTCGCGGATCGCGAGGTCGACGCGGTCGCGTCGCTCGTGCGGCGCGAGATGGAGAACGCCCTCGCGCTCGAGGTTCCGATCGAGGCGACGCTCAAGGTCGGCCGCACTTGGTACGACGTCGAGCCGCTCGACCTCGAATCGCCCGAACTCGAGATCGCCGACGCGGGACTGGTGCAATGACGCAGGCGCTTGCGGCATGGTTGATTTTGGTTGCCACTTCGCCGACGGCGACGGCCGGCGCCACGCCGACCGCCGCGCCCGGTCCCACGCCGACCCCCGCGGTGTCGGCGAAGCCGGTTGCGCCGAGGCTGATCTCCACGCCGCCTCCGCCGGCCGCGCTCGCGTGCGCGAATCCTCGGCTTCCGCCCTCGATTCTCGACGGCCCCGCCACGCAACGCTCGACACAGCCGCCGCTACCGGCGATCGACGTGCGCGCGCCCGCCGCGACACTGCATCTCGCGGCCGTTGCCGACGAGAGTGCGCGCGAACTCGGGTTGATGTGCGTGACGCGCTTGCGGCCGCACGCCGGGATGATCTTCGTTTATGGTGAGGACGCGGATTGGGAGTTCTGGATGAAGCGGACGCTGATTTCGCTCGACATGCTGTGGGTCGCGTCGAACGGGCGCGTGAACGCGATCGTACCGAACGTGCCTCTATCAACCCTCACGACGAGCGATCTCGCGGTCGCGCGGCGTCACGGGCACGGGCGCTACGTGATCGAACTCGCCGCAGGCGAAGCCCGGCGCGCCAAGATCAGGATCGGGACCATGCTACCTCTGACGCACGTCATCTTACCCACACCCGCCGACTAGCGGAGGACGAATCATGACTAAGTACGCCGTCATTCTCGAAAAATCACGGACAGGCTATAGCGCTTACGTGCCGGATTTGCCCGGCTGCGTTGCGGCGGCTGCGACGTTCGAGCAAACCGAAGAACTCATCCGTGGGGCAATCGAATTGCACCTTGAAGGCATGCGTGAGGGCGGGGAATCGATCCCACTCCCGACGGCGGTTGCCGAGATGGTCGAAATTGACGCTGCGTAGCGGACAAGTGGTCGGGCAAAGCCGCCGGCAGTTGCACGTGGGATCCGTCCGGCCAGAACGTGTGGTATAGCATAACGTTCGATGAGACTCAGAAAGAAACGTGGGCCGGCGATACCCCGATCAGCGGCTACAATATTGCAGTCAGTGCAGCGTTTCCGTACCCAAAGTCGGGCGGCCCATGCGTTCGCGGTGAATCAGGCGGCCCCACCAACCCGACTTCGGGCGAAATGTCCGGCTATCTGGGAGTAGCGGTTTGGCCGAACACCGGAGTCTAATTCTCACGGATGTGAGAACGCGGTGCAGCCAGCCAAGTCGTCCTTGATCGCGCTAAGGTCGCGCCAATGCCGGACGTCGCGTGCGGAAGCCACATGGACCAGTAGTTCATCTTATGTCATCGTTGGAAGCGGGGCCGGGGTCGCCGTCGAGACCGTAACGACGTCGAACTGCGTCCCCTTCTCGAGCACGACGTTCCCGCTGCTGACGTCGCCGCCGGCGACGATCACTTTTCCATAGACCGGGATCGGCACGGCGCCGGTCGAGTGCTCTTCGCTCGTCTGCGCTAGGCGCGAATCGGCCGGGAGGGCGACCGGGATGATGCGCCCGCCGCCGAGATCGATGCCACGCACCGACAGGTAGAGTTGACCCGAGCGTGCGCCGTGCCTCACCACCGCATATTCGACGACGCCGTTTCCGCGCGTTCCTGTTGCAACGGTCAGCGTCCCGACCGACACCGTCGCCGTCGTTTCAAAAGCGAACGCGTCGCCCGACGC
Source organism: Vulcanimicrobiota bacterium (assembly GCA_963832625.1). GTDB lineage: Bacteria > Vulcanimicrobiota > Vulcanimicrobiia > Vulcanimicrobiales > Vulcanimicrobiaceae > CAWHUV01. Next base: position 95,079 of record CAWHUV010000001.1, read on the forward strand.
AGCATCCTGCGATGAGAGCCGCTGATCGAGTTTGACTGGGATGCGAACGCCGGGCGGGACGTCGATATACGTGGGCTTCGGTTGCGGCGCAGCGCCGGCGAGGGCGAACGCGCCGAGAGCGAACGCGAGCGCGCGCCTTCGCATCGGCTAGAAGACGGCTCGCTCCCGGTAACGCCCGAAGACTTCAATCATCGCTTCGGCGATCTCGCCTTCGGTCGCAAGCGCGTTGACCGCGTCGATCAGCGGCGGCATCACGTTCTGCCGTTCGTCGGCGCACGCTCGCTTGAGCGCGGCCAAAGCCGTTTCGACCTTGCCGGCCTCGCGCGATGCCCGCACGTCTTGCACCGAACGCGCTTGTCCGCGTTCGATCTCCTCACCGATCTTGAGCAAATCGGTCGACACCTGTTCGTTTTCTTTCTCGAATGCGTTAACGCCGACAATCACGCGATCTTTCGTTTCGAGCGAGCGCTGATAGCGGTACGACGCGTCCGCGATCTCGTGTTGGAAGAATCCGGCTTCGATCGCTTCGATCACCCCGCCGTACTCCTCGATTTGGCGGAAGTAGTCTTCGGCCTGGCGCTCCATCTCGTCGGTCAACGCCTCGATGAAGTACGAACCGCCGAGCGGGTCGATCACGTTGGTGACGTTCGTTTCGTACGCTAGCACTTGCTGGGTGCGAAGCGCGATCTCGACCGACTTCTCGGTCGGAAGCGCCATGACTTCGTCCATCGAGTTGGTGTGGAGCGACTGCGTCCCGCCGAGCACCGCCGCCATCGCCTCGAAAGCGACCCGCACGATATTGTTCTCGGGCTGCTGGGCGGTCGCGCTACACCCGGCGGTTTGCGTGTGGAAGCGCAGCGTCCACGAGCGCTCGTCTTTCGCGCCGTATTTGTCGCGCATCCGCCGCGCATAGATGCGGCGCGCCGCGCGGAACTTGCAGATCTCTTCGAAGAAGTCGATGTGCGAATTGAAGAAGAACGAAAGCCGCGGCGCGAACGAGTCGACGTCCATCCCAGCATTCATCGCCGCTTCGACGTACGCGAACCCGTCGGCGAGCGTGAACGCAAGTTCTTGCGCCGCGGTCGAGCCCGCTTCGCGGATGTGATAGCCCGAGATCGAGATCGTGTTCCAGCGCGGCATCTCGGTCGTGCAGAACTTCATCATGTCGACGATCACGCGCACGTGCGGGCGCGGCGGAAAGATCCATTCCTTCTGCGCGATATACTCTTTGAGGATGTCGGCTTGCAGCGTACCGCCGAGCTTGCGCCGCGGCGTGCCCTTGGCTTCGGCGGTCGCGATGTATTGCGCGAGCGCGATCGCGGCCGGTCCGTTGATCGTCATCGAGGTCGTGATCTCGCCCAGATCGATTCCGTCGAAGAGCGTCTGCATGTCGCGCAGCGAGTCGATCGCGACGCCGCACTTGCCGACTTCGCCGCGTGCCTGCGGCGCGTCCGAGTCGTAGCCCATCAAGGTCGGCATGTCGAAAGCGACCGAGAGCCCCATCTGACCTTGGGCGAGTAAGAAGTGGTAACGCTCGTTCGTCTGCTTCGCGTTGCCAAAGCCGGCGAACTGGCGCATCGTCCACAAGCGATCGCGGTACATCCCGGCGTGAATCCCGCGCGTGTACGGAAACTCGCCCGGGAACGCGAGGTCGCGCGCCAAGTCGAGATGGGCGACGTCTTCGGGGCCGTACATCGGCTTGAGCGGAAGATCGGAGATCGTGCGGTCGGTCGCTCCTGAACCCGGTTCCGAGCGGCGTGCCTTGCGCGACGCCCAATTCGCTTCCCAGCGAGCGCGCTGCGCTTCGTATTCCGGCGACGGCTCGGCCCCGAGCCCGGTCGGCCGCTCGATCATCTTGGCCAAAATCGTAAACCTCTTCTAACTGACCTTGCCTTAGGGGTTCGACGCGAGGGCGTTACGGTCCGGTGCGCGCGGCCGCACCCTCCGTCACCAGCGGCTCGCCCGAACGCACGCACCAGGACGTGTGGAACGCGCCCCAGGCGGCGCCGGCGTGATGGTACTCGAGCGTGGGACCGGCCTCGAGGCGCGCGCAGAAACGCTTAACGTACGTCATCAGCTCGGCATCGTCGCCGACCGGCGAGTACGACACGATCAGCGCCAAGTGCGGCAGCCGCGTCACGTCGCGCTCCGTTGCTTGCCATTCGTTCCACGGGTGCGTTTGCGGCGCATAGCCGATCATCAGGGGACGCACTCCATGATAGTAGAGTTCGCCGGCGATCTCAGGCCGGTCGGTCAGCGGGATCGCGCCCGCGCGTTCGGTCAGCGCGGCGACGTCCCGCGCTAACGGTTCGTAGAGAAATGCGCCGGAATACAAGAGGTTGCGCGCGCCGTGCATCGCGAGAATCGGGCGCTGCGCGTTGTCGGGAAGCGCTAGGAACATCACCGTCCCGAGCGTGTAAGCGGCCGGAAGGGATGCGGCGAGCGCGATGCCGCGGCACCACAGCCTGGGTAAACCTGCGAGGACGATCCCGATCCCGACGCAGAGCGATGCGAACGGTCCGAGGAGCCAATACGATTCGACGGTCGTGAACAGGCCCAAGATGGCGAGCGCGGCCGGGAGCGGCAAAGCCGTCCACGCGACGAGCGCATTGCGCGGGCGCAGCGCGACGAAGTAACCGACGAGCCACACCGCAGCGGCATAGATCGCCGCGCGCAGCGACGAGAGTGGTGAGATGTGCGAAGAGAACGCGGCGAGCGACTGGCGCCCGTGCAGCGTGAACGCGAAGTTTTGCCAACCGTGCGTTGCGTTCCAAATGACGAACGGCGCGTAGAGGATCGCGGCCACGCCGAACGCGAGCCACAAACCGTCGCGCCAAAGTGCGCGGCGCTCGCGAGACAGGCTATACGCGACGATCCCGCCGACGAGCGCCCAGCCGAAAAAGCGCGACAAGAGCGCGCCGCCAAGCGCGAACCCGAGCAGAATCCCCCAGCGCCGTCGCTCGGGTTCTTGCTGCATCGCTGCGACACTCCATAGCGCAACCGTCCAGCACAGGATATACGGCCCGTCCGGGAGCGCTTCGCCGAGGACGATCTTCGTCATCGGCAACAGGACAAAGGCAATCGCCGCGGTTCCGCCCGCGCGCGAGGAGCCGGAGATGCGCTGCGCGGCGCCGCCCAACGCGAGCGCCGCTAGAGCGTAACAGAGCACGAACGGCAAACGCACGACGCCCGGGCTTTGACCGAATGGGGACGTGAGCGCAATCAGCCACGCGACCGCCGGTGGGTGGTCGGTGTAGCCCCACGCGAGATGACGGCTCCAGGTCCAATAGTACGCCTCGTCTTCGCTGAGCGGCACGCGCGCAGCGATAACGAGCCGAACGATCGTCAACACCCCGATGATGATCGCGGCCGTTCGAAGTCTCATGAAGCGGTGCCGCGAGACGGCATCGCCGCGCTAGCCGCCGATGACGTCGAGGCCGATGTCGAGCGCGCGCACGCTATGCGTCAACGCGCCGACCGAGATCACGTCGACGCCGGTCGCCGCGATCGCCGCGACGTTGTCGAGCGTCACGCCGCCCGACGCTTCCACGATCAAACGCCCGGCGACGCGCTCGACGGCCGCGCGCAAATCGTCGAGCGCGAAGTTGTCGAGTAGGACCGCGTCGGGGAGCCGTTCGTACGCGAGCAGCTCGTCGAGCTGAGCGAGCGTGTCGACCTCGATCTCGACTTTCACAAGGTGCCCGCCGCGGGCACGCGCCGCGTCGAGCGCTTGCCGCACGCCGCCGGCGAGCACGACGTGATTGTCCTTGATCAGGATTGCGTCGTCGAGCCGGAAGCGGTGGTTACGCCCGCCGCCCGCGCGAACGGCGTACTTCTCGAGCGCGCGGAGCCCCGGCGTCGTTTTACGCGTGTCGGCGATCGCGGCGCGCGTGCTGGCGGCGGCTGCGACATACTCGGCGGTGCGGCTCGCAATCCCGCTCAAGTGGCAGAGGAAGTTGAGCGCTGTGCGCTCGGCGCCGAGGAGCGCACGCGCCTCGCCCGAGAGTGCCGCGATGCGCGCGCCGGACTCGACAGCTTCACCGTCGCAAACTCCGATGTCGACCTTCACGTTCGGATCGAGAAGTCGAAACGCGTACAACGCGATGTCGAGCCCTGCGACGATCCCCGGCTCGCGCGCAACGAAGGCGGCGAGCGCGTGCGTTCCGCGCGTTATCGTCGCTTCGCTCGTGATGTCCCCGCCCATTCCAAGATCCTCGTCGAGCGCGGCGCGGACGATGGTCTCGTAAAGAGGCGGCGGGATCGGTTCGCACCGCGCGGGGACTCGCACGAAGTTCATGCCGGTTGGCCGAGCAACTCGTCCAAGGTCCCTAACGAGTGCCCGGCATGCTCGGCGCTCGTCGGATAATCGCGGCGCAGGTGGCTTCCGCGCGATTCGTGGCGGCGCAGCGCCGACGCTGCGACGAGCGCGGCGGCGGTCGCCGCGTCGCGCAATTCCTCGCTCTGGGTCGTTGCCGCAACCGTCCGAAAGGTCTCGAGCGCATGAGCCAAGCCCTTCGCGTCGCGCTCGACGCCGACGTTGGCGTACATCTCGCTGCGAAGAGCCCGCCACTCTTCGCCGCTCCGAGCGACGTACGGCCTCTGCTCGGGCTGCCCGAGTCTCGTACCGGCCGAGCCTGAAGGCGCCGGCGGCGGTTCGAGCGCGCGCTTCGCTTTGATGTCGCTTGCGATCCGCTCGGGGTACACGACCGACTCCAACAGCGAATTGCTCGCCAATCGGTTCGCGCCGTGCGCGCCGGTCGCGGCGACCTCGCCGGCCGCGTACAAACCCGGGATGCTCGTGCGTCCCTCGAGATCGACGGCGATCCCGCCCATGTGATAGTGCGCCGCCGCGACGACCGGGATCGGGTCGACGCGCGGATCGATCCCGTATCGGCGGCAGGCGGCAAAAACCGTTGGAAAGCGCTCCGCGAAACGTTCGCCGAGCGGGCGCGCGTCGAGAAAAACGCGCCCGCCCGCGGCGCGCACCGCAAAGACGCGGCGCGCGACGACGTCGCGCGGTGCGAGTTCCAGCGCGGGGTCGATCCCTTCCATGATGCGCCGGCCGTTTTCGTCGATCAGCTGCGCGCCCTCGCCGCGGACGGCCTCCGTGATCAGCGGCAGCGGGTCGCTTGGAACGTCGAGCGCGGTCGGATGAAACTGCACGAACTCGAGATCGCCGAGGCGCGCGCCGGCGCGCGCCGCGATCGCCAGTCCCGCGCCGACCGAGGCGCGCGGATTGGTCGTGTAGGCATACAATCCGCCGATCCCGCCCGTCGCTAACACGACTGCCGGCGCTTCGAGCCGCACGATTCGGCCGTCGGTTTCGCGGATGTCGATGCCGGCGATGCGACCCGCGTCGAGGACCAGATCGAGCGCGCGCGCGCCTTCGAACGGGACGATCGAGGGCGCCGCGTGCACGGCCTCGACGACGGCACGGACGAGTTCCGCACCGGTCGCATCGCCGCCGGCCCGCAAGATCCGCCGCCGCGAATGCGCCGCTTCGCGGCCGAGGGCGTACTTCGATTTGGAGTCGCGGTCGAACCGGACCCCGAGCGAGACGATCCGCTCGATCGCTTGCGGCGCGTCGGCCGCAAGCCGCGCGGCGACGCGGCGCTCGACCAAGCCCGCACCGGCGCGGACCGTGTCGTCGGTGTGCAGTGACGGCGAATCATCGTCGCCGACGGCGGCCGCGATCCCGCCTTGCGCCCACGCCGACGACGTCAACTCGCCGAGCGAGCGATATGAGATCAGCGCAACCGTGAGCGGGCGCAGTTCGAGCGCGGTCAGCATCCCGGCGAGGCCGCCGCCGACGACGATCGCGTCGTACTTCATTATTACTCGATTACTCGGGCCGCGCGTCGCGCCCGATGGCGGTCATCCGCTCGACCGCGCGACGGGCTCGCGCGGCGAGCGCCGGCTCGATCTCGATCTGCGGGGTCATCCTCTCGAGCGCGCGCATGATCTTCGGGAGCGTGATCCGCTTCATGTGCGGGCAGAGGTTGCACGGCTGCATGAACTCGATCTCGGGGAACGCGTCGACGAGGTTGCTCGCCATCGAGCATTCCGTGATCATCGCGACGCGCGCCGGGCGGTGTTCTTTCACATAGCCGAGCATCGCGGTCGTCGAACCGACGAAATCGGCGACGGCGAGGACGTCGGGCGGGCACTCCGGATGCGCGAGCACGACGATCCCCGGATGCATCTCGCGCAACTCGGCGATCTCGGGGCCGGTGAAGCGCTCGTGGACTTCGCAGTGACCCTTCCACGAGACGATCTCGACGCTAGTCTTCGCGGCGACCCACGCCGCGAGGTATTCATCGGGGAGGAAGATCACTTTCGGCGCGCCGAGCGACTCGACGACTTTCACCGCGTTCGCGGACGTGCAGCAGATGTCCGACTCGGCCTTCACCGCCGCCGACGTGTTCACATAGGTGACGACCGGTGCGCCCGGATGCTGGGCGCGCAACACGCGCACGTCTTCCGCGGTGATCGACGCCGCGAGCGAGCAGCCCGCTTCGAGATCGGGGAGCAGCACGATCTTGTCGGGATTGAGAAGCTTCGCCGTCTCCGCCATGAAGTGGACGCCGCACATCACGATCACGGCCGCATCGGTCGCGGCGGCGGCCTGCGCGAGCGCGAGCGAGTCGCCGACGACGTCGGCGATCGAGCGGTAGATCTCGGCCGTCTGATAGTGGTGCGCCAGAACGACCGCGTTGCGCTCGCGCTTGAGTTCGATGATGCGCGCGACGTACGGTGCAAACAGTTCCCACTCCGCGCGCGTCACGGTGCGCGCAATGCGCGCGTACAGCGGCTCGGTTTCGCGAGCCGCCTCGGCGGTCAGCGGGAGCGTGAGTCGATCGGTCTCGGTGAGCATCCTACTCTGTTTGATGAAGCGTCCGCGCCCGGAGTTTCGCCTCCGACAAAGGTCTCAGAGCCCCTTGACGCGCGCGCGGCCGGCAGGCGCCGGATGCGACCGCGCCGCGCCCTCCGGTGGGAGCGGGCTCGAAAGCGACGCGAGCACCCGTTCTGCGGCGCGATACGGGTCCCCCGGGGCACTATCGGGATCGTCGAGCAGCCGCGCCAGACGCTCCTCCAGCTGCTCGCCCAACTCGCCCATCGCAAGGGCTCGAACCCGGTGAAGAAACGCCGTCCGCCGCCGCCGCTCGAGTCCGCCGCTCGCCCGCAGGTACGCATCGTGCGCCTTGACCGCTTCCCACAACTCGTCGACGCCCTTCCCTTCGCTGGCTTGCGTCGCAACGAGCGGTGGGACCCAACCGTCGAACTCGAGCATCTCCATCATCCCGCGAATCTCACGTTTCAGTTGCAACGCCATCGGGTGATCGGCTTTGTTGACGACGAAGACGTCGGCGACTTCCAGGATCCCGGCCTTGAGCAGTTGGACGGAATCGCCGCTTCCGGGCTGCAGCACGACGAGCGTCGTGTCGGCGAGTTCGGCGATCTCGATTTCGGATTGACCGACGCCGACCGTCTCGATCAGGATCACGTCCTTTCCGAACGCGTCCATCAGAACGACCGCGTCGCCTGTGGCGCCGGCGAGACCGCCGAGGTGTCCGCGGCTCGCCATCGAGCGAATGAAGACGTCCGGATCGGTGAAGTGTTCGGCGAGCCGGATGCGGTCGCCCAAGATCGCGCCGTGCGAGAACGGCGAACTGGGATCGACCGAGATGACGCCGACCGTCTTCCGCTCGGCGCGCAGCAGCGTCACGAGCGCAGCCGAGAGCGTCGACTTGCCGACGCCGGGCGGCCCGGTCAATCCGATCGTCATCGCGCGCCCGGCGCGCGGGTGCAGCGCGCCGATCAGCGCCGCGCCATGGCCGGCTTCGGCGCGAGTGATCGCGCGCGCGAGCCCGCGCGGATGTCCCGCATCGAATTGCGCGAGGATGCCGGCGTCGCGCTCGGCGCTCACCGTGGCGTATCCCCGGCGGCGCTCGAACTTGCCTCGACGCGCGCGCGATCGTTCAGCGCGGCGCGGATTCCAACGAGCGCGGCGAGCGCCGCCGCCGTCGTCAGCGCGGCGAGTATGCCGCACGCCACGGGCCACGCGGGCGACGTCCCCGGTCGCGTCGCCGCGGCGACGGTCAGCGCCCACAGGATCGCCGCGCAGAGAAACGCGCCGGTCACGACGAATCCCAGACGCGCGAGCTCCGACCACAGCGCCCAACGCGCCCGCGACGGGACGTTCAGGACGAAATGGTCGACGTAGCGCCGTCGATACCCGAAATACTTGTCGACGAAATGCTCGCGGATGGCGGACACGAGGGTAAGGTTCGTCACGAAGGCTCTGTTCGCTTGGCGAACAAGCGGAACGCATTTCCATCGCCGCCAATAGGTTAGGTACAATGAATCAGAACGGATACTATCGACACGCCGCGATCGCCGGCCAAACGCTCGTCTTCGTCTGCGAAGACGACCTATGGTCGGTCCCGCGCGAGGGCGGCGTCGCCCGGCGCCTGACCGACGGCGCGGGCGAAGTGACGACGCCGCGGCTCTCGCCCGACGGAACGCTCCTGGCTTTTGTCGCACGCGAGGAAGGCCGGCCCGAGGTCTACGTGATGGCCTCCGAAGGCGGCTCGGCTAAGCGCTTAACCTTTCAAGGAGCCGAGGTCTGTTCGATCAGCGGCTGGACGCCCGACGGCGCGGCGATTCTGTTCGCGTCGGACGCCGGCTCGCCGTTCGTCCGGGAGACGAACGGTTCGCATCGCGCGCGACGGCGGCCGCCGAATCCGCTCGGGCTCGGCGGGATGCGGTCGCTTGCGTTGCACGCCGACGGGCGGTACGTCATCGGCCGCAACAACGACGACCCGGCGCGCTGGAAACGGTACCGCGGCGGGACGGCGGGAGACATCTGGGTCGACCGCGACGGCACGGGCGAGTTCTCGCGCCTGATCAAACTCAACGGGAATCTGTGCTGGCCGATGTGGGTCGGCGACCGCGTCTTCTTCCTTTCCGACCACGAAGGCATCGGCAACATCTACTCGGTTGCGCCGGACGGCTGGGATTTGCAGCGCCACACGCACGAGACCGAATACTTCGTTCGTTTCCCGTCGACCGACGGAACGACCGTCGCGTTACACGGCCGGCGCGCAGGTCGGCCTGCTCGACGCGCATCCGGCGACGTACGCCGGGTTCGGATCGAAGCGCCCTCGCCCGCGACCGCAAACTGCGCGCCGTTTCATCGAGCTTGCCGAAGATCTCGAGCATTTCGCTCCGAGCCCCGACGGCACGTCGCTTGCGCTGGTCTCGCGCGGCCGGGCATTCACGATGCCGTTATGGGAAGAGGCCGTCGTCGAGCACGGCGCCGGAAGCCGCGTGCGCTACCGCGAGACCGAGTGGCTCGCGGACGGCGAACGCTTCGTGTGCGTCAGCGACGAGGGCGGAACCGAACGGCTCGAGATCCGCGACGCGCGGGGCGAAAACCCCGCCGAGATCGCGACCGAGGGAGACATCGGGCGCGTGACCGAACTCGCCGCCTCGCCGACGGCCGACATCGTCGCGGTCGCAAACCATCGCCACGAACTTCTCTTAGTCGACTTGCGCTCGCATCACGCGCGCACGATCGACGTCAGCCCGGCGTCGCGCGATCCACGACCTCGCGTTCTCCCCGGACGGCCGGTGGCTTGCGTACTGCATCGCGACGCAGACCGATCCGGGCGCCACGCCGAACCCCGACACGGCGATCATCCGCGTCGCAAAGGTCAAGTCGGGCGCCGTTCACGACGTCACGCCGCTGTTGCGCGCCGATCGGTCGCCCGCATGGGATCCCGACGGCAAGTACCTCTACTTCATTTCGACGCGCGACTTCAACCCGGTCTACGACGCGTTGCAATTCGATTTGAGTTTTCCGCAAGCGTCGCGCCCGTTCGTCGTCACGCTGCGCGCCGACGTGCCCTCGCCGTTCGTTCCCAAGCCCGCGCCGGTCCATCAAGCACAAAGAACGCGACCGCGACGACGATGAACGCCGAAAGCGACGAAAGCCGTTCGCGTCGAGATCGACTTCGACGGAATCCACGGGCGCGATTCTCGGCTTCCCGGTCGAGGAAGGGAACTACGGTCAAATCGTCGCCGCGCGCGGCCGCGTGCTGTTCACGCGATTCGCCGTCAAGGGCATCAAACCGACGGCCGCTCGTGGGAAGACGAGGACGAGGTCGGAACGCTGTTGGCGTACGACTTCGAACAGCAGCGCTGCGTCGCGATCGCAGAACGAGGCGATCCGAGATTCGTCTCGGCGCGCGACCATCGGACGCTTGTCTACACGTTCGCACGGGCGAATGCGCGTCGTCGACGCGCTGCGCGAGCTTCCCGAAGAACGGCGACGACGAGCCGCGCCAACCGCCCGACGAGCCCGGGCGGCGTTCCGGCTGGCTCGACTTGCGCCGCGCAAGCGTGCTCGTCGAACCGCGCGACGAGTGGGCGCAGATGTATCGACGAGGCGTGGCGGATGCAGACGCGAACAGTTTTGGGACGAGCGATGTCCGGCGTCGACTGGGACGCTCGTACGCGATCGCTACGCGCAGCTGCTCCCGCTCGTGCGCACGCGCGCCGAACTGTCCGACCTGATGTGGGAGATGTTCGGCGAACTCGGTACGTCGCACGCCTACGAGATCGGCGGCGACCATCGCGAGCCGCCCCAATACCGCCGCGGTTTCCTCGGCGCCGAGCTCGCATGGGACGACGCGCAGCGGGGGTTACGGATCCTCAAGAATATATCGCGGCGATTCGTGGAACCGCGACATCGACTCACCGCTCGCCGAGCCTGGGCTCGACGTGCGCGAGGGCGACGCGATCGTCGCGATCGGCGGCCGCGCGCTCGCGCTCGACGTCTCGCCGGACGAATTGCTCGTCAACGCAGCCGACCGCGAAGTTCAACTGACGATCGTCGGCCATAAGGACGAGCGCCGGCGCGTGATCGTCCGCGCGCTCGAAGACGAGCGCATGCTGCGCTATCGCGCGTGGGTCGAGGGGAATCGGCGATACGTTCACGAGCGGACCGACGGTCGCGTCGGCTACGTCCACATCCCCGACATGGGGCCGTGGGGGTTCTCCGAGTTTCATCGCGGTTATCTTTCGGAGTTCAACCGCGACGGGCTTGATCGTCGACGTGCGTTACAACCGCGGCGGACACGTGTCGCCGCTGCTTGCTCGAGAAGCTCGCGCGCAAGCGCGTCGGGTACGACGTCTCGCGCTACGGCCCGCCGATGCCGTATCCACCCGAATCGGTCGGCGGCCCGATGGTCGCGCTGACGAATCAGTTCGCGGGCTCCGACGGCGACATCTTCAGCCATTGCTTCAAGCTCTATAAGCTCGGGCCGCTCGTTGGGAAGCGCACGTGGGGCGGTGTCATCGGGATCAACCCGTACCACCGCCTCGTCGACGGAACGATCACGACGCAACCCGAGTACTCGTTCTGGTTCGTCGACGTGGGTTGGCGGGTCGAGAACTACGGCACCGATCCGGACTACGACATCGACATCGCCCCGCACGATGCGAAGGCCGGCGCCGATCCTCAAATGGCAAAGGCACTCGAGCTGATCGCGCAGCTTTCCGCGGCCTCGCCGAACGGAAAGCCGCACTTTCCTCCGCGTCCGCACCTTGGCGTCCCGAGCGAGCTCATCGCGAGCCGCTGAGTCGTTCGTGCGCCACGGTTCGCGTCGGCTCGCCGCCGCGCTCCTCGCGGGCGCGGTGGCCGTGCTCGGCGGCCTCGTCCCGGCGCGCGCCCAAGAGATCACGCTCGACGAGGTTTTGGCCAAAGCGCAAGCCGTCGCGAAGGCCGGGCGGCAGCCCGACAGCGAGCGCGAACTCTGGCAGGTCACCGCGCAAGGGTTGCACGGCGAGATGCGGATGATGCGCCACGCAACCGACCTGGTGACGACGCGAACGCTCGGTCCCTTCACCTCGACGTTCGGCACCTTTCACGGCCAGGCGTGGCATCAAACCGACAACGGCATAACGATCCGCGAGCACGCCGAGCCGTCGCAAGCCGAACAAGTCGCCTCGCGGAGTCTCGGCCGCATCACGGCGCCGCTCGACGCCTATGTCATCACGTCGACCTACGTCAGCGGAAACCTCACGCGGACGTATTTCGATCCGGCGACGTTCAGCGTCGTTCGCACCGAGCGAGTCCGCGCCGGGCGGACGTACTGGAGCGCGTTCGAGGATTTTCGAACCGACCCGAGCGGGCGGATGCGTCCATGGCACCAGTACGGCGGATCCGATCGCGCCGAGGATGCGTACGATTACCGGTTGCAAACCGACACGTCCGAGGACGTCGCCGACGATGCGCTGGCCGTGCCGCCCAATAAGCGATTCGTCGAGTTTCCAACGGGTCTCGGCATCGTGAGACTGCCGGCGCACTTCGTCGGAAGCGCCGTCGTGGTGCGCGCGACGATCGGCGACCGCGGCGTCGACCTCTTGCTGGACACGGGCGCCTCGACCCTAACCCTAACGCCCGAGATCGCGCGCGAACTAGCGCTGCCGGTCATCGGCGAACGCTCGAGCGCCGCCGGAACTTACGACACAGGAAAGGCCGTGATTCCGCAGATGCTCGTCGGGTCGCTCGCGATGCGCAACGTCGTCGTTCAAACCGCGCCGCTCAACGTGAGCCTCGATGCCGACACGCGCGTCGTCGGCCTGCTCGGCTTCGACTTCATCGCGGCCACTTTGCTCCACATCGACTACGAGCACGAAACGCTCGACGCGTTTGCGCCGGGCGCGCTCGCCCCGCCGGCCGGCGCGGTCGGCGTCCCGATCCGCCTCAACCGCCAGCAGCCGAGCGTCAGCGTCTCGATCGACAGCTTCAAGAGCGACGACTTCTTGATCGACACGGGCGCCGGGGTCCCGTTTATGATCTTCCAGCGCTTTTTCCGCGCGCGGCCGAACGACGATCGCAAGGGCGCCCGCGATGCCGTGCGCTCGGATGGTGCGACGTCGACCGTGCGCATCGTCGGCGGCCGAAGCGGCGCGAACGCCGTCACGGTCTCGCATTTCAGTCTGGGAGATTGGAACTTCGCGACGGCCAACGGCTTCCTCGCAAGCGACCGCAACATCTTTGGCATCGACAACGAAGACGGTCTCATCGGAGCGGATATTCTCCGCCTGTTCGACGTTTATTTGGACTACCCGGACGAGCGGATCTACCTCGAGCCGAATGCTCGTTTTCCGCGCTGAACTTTCGCGGGCGTTCGCCGGCGCGGCGCTCGCCGCGGCCGTTGCGCTATCCTCGAGCGCGCCGCTGCGTGCGGCCGATATGTCGCCGGCCGAATTGCTGATCAAAGCCGGCGACGCGTCCGGAATCGACCATTGGCCGGCGACCGACCGCGAAGAGTGGGACGCGGTCGAATCGGGCCAGCCCGGCGTTCGGTCGTATCTCAGGCGCGGGCGCAACTACGTCATGCGAACCCAGATCGGGCCGATCGTCACCGAAACGGGCGAGTACGAAATGCAAGCCTGGCACCGCGACGAAAACGGGATAACGGTGCTCGAGCGGACGCCGCTCGAGACGCAGATCGACGCGGTCACGTCGCCGCTCACTGAAGAGGATGCGGTGGCGATCTCGGTCGCGCACGTCACGACGCCGGGCGATTTCTACGTGCTGCGCCGCGAGCTCCGCGACGGCGACGAGCGCGCGGTCTATTACGACGCCAAGACCTTCCTGATCGCGCGCATCGACATCAGGTTCAACAAGCGGACGTTTTTCTGCCGCTACGACGACTATCGAAAAGATGCTTCGGGCCGGACGCGCGCCTGGCACATGTGGGGCGGGTCCGACAATCCGGCCGATGCGTTCGATTTCAAACTGCGCTCGGATTCAAACGCAGCGGTCGCCGATTCCGAACTCGCGGTTCCGCCCCATCGCCGCGCGTTTGTCGAGTTTCCGGCCGGCGCCGATTCGGTCAGGCTACCCGCGCGGATCGACCACCGCGGCAACATCATCGTCCGCGTCGTCATAGGCGGGCGCGGCTTCGACCTCGAACTCGACAGCGGGGCCGCCTCGATCACGCTGAACGCGCCGATCGTCGCCGAACTCGGCTTGCCGACGTACCGGCATCAATACCTCAACGGGAAGGTCGAGTCGCGCGCTGCCGTCGTGCCGCAAATGTCGGTCGGCTCGTTGACGATGCACGACGTCGCGATCGACACGGCGCCGGTCGACGAGAACGTCTCGGACGACACGCGCGTCGTCGGGTTGCTCGGATTCGATTTCTTAGCCGAGGCCGCGGTTCGCATCGATTACCAACACGGAATCGTCGACGCGTACCGCCCGTCGCGGTTCGTGCCGCCCGCAAAGGCGGAGGAGTTGGCGGTGCGGCTCGACGAGCAGACCCCCCAAGCGACGGTAACGATCAACGGTAGGCCGAGCGACGTTCTGCTCGACACCGGAGCCGAATTCGAATTCGTTCTGTCGCATCGTTACTTTCGCGCGCGCGAGTCGGGCGCTACGCCGGCGCCGATCCCGCTGATGGGCGATAGTCAGCCGGTGGAGACGATCGCCGGTCAGACCGAGTTCAAGCGCGTCAAGGTCAGCGCCATCGACATCGGGACACTCGAACTCCAGGGCGCGCTCGGTTACGTCGCAACCGATCCCGCCGACATGAGCCAAGAAGACGCCGTGATCGGCTCGGGCATCTTGGGCCTCTTCACGTTTTACCTCGACTTCGCGCACAACCGCGTTTTCTTCGAGCAGCCGAGTCCTTGACGGGGCAGGGGGTCCCTGGTATCCTGGGCAGGCCGAAGCAGGGTCCCCGACGTCGGGTCCCTCACCGGATGCCTTCGGGCGATCCGGTCACACCGAAGAGCCGACGGTAGGCTCGCGTAAGGTGGGGTGCTTTGGCGCCACCACTTTTTTGTTTCCGAGGAGAACTCTGCCATAGCACGACCCTTACGCATCAACGACCAGATTCGCATCCGCCAAGTACGCGTCATCGACGACGAGGGCGCGCAACTCGGGGTGATGCCGACGGAAAACGCACTCGCACTCGCGCGCCAGAAGGGTCTCGACCTGATCGAGGTTTCCCCGACGGCGGTTCCTCCGGTCTGTCGTATCAGCGATTATGGGCGGCTGAAGTACGAACAATCGAAAAAAGACAAAGATGCTCGCAAGAAACAAAAAAATTGGGAGCTCAAAGAAGTCAAGCTTCGTCCCAAGATCGAGACGCACGACTACGAGACCAAGGCCCGGATGGCCGAACGGCTCCTGCTCGACGGCGGCAAGGTCAAAGTGACGATCATGTTTCGCGGCCGCGAGATCACGTACACGAGTTTCGGCAAGAGGCTCTTGGACCGAATGGCCGCCGACATGGCGCCGATCGCGTCGGTCGAACGCGAAGCAAAACTCGAAGGCAAGAACATGTTCATGATTTTGGCGCCGCGCCCGGTCCCGACCGGCCCGCCGAAATTCACCAGCCAGTTGCATCCGGAGAAAGTCCCGGAAGCAGCGAGCCAAGGAGTCGCCCCCAGTGCCTAAAATTCGAACGCATCGAGGAACCGCCAAACGCGTGAAGGTCAGCGCGAACGGCAAAGTGACGCACCGCCACCAATTCAGCGGCTGCGGTCACATCCTCAGCAAAAAGCCCCGCAAGCGGAAGCGGAAGTTCCGCAAGGACCAGCCCGTTTTCGCGGGCGACCTGCGGCGCTTCGCGGCGCAGATTCCGTACTTACTCTAGGAGACTCGAGATGTCACGTATCAAACGCGGACTCGCAAAGACCAAACGCCGCCGTAAGGTAATGAAGCTCGTCAAGGGCTTCCGCGCCGCACGGCGCCGCAACTACCGAGTCGCCAACGAAGCGCTCCTTCACTCGCTTGCGTACGCATACCGCGATCGCCGCGTCCGTAAGCGCGACTTCCGCGCGCTTTGGATCGCGCGGATCAACGCGGCCGCCAGACGAGAAGGGCTCTCATATTCGCGTCTCATCGACGGTTTAAAGAAGAGCGGAGTCACGTTGAACCGAAAGGCTCTAGCGGACCTAGCCGTTACCGATCAAGCCGCCTTCGACTCGCTCCTGGCGGTCGCGAAAGCGCAACTCGAGGCACAATCCCACCCAGTTGCTTCATGATTTCGGGGCTCCGTCCGAAAGGACTAGTATGACGACCATGGCCGGCGCCCGCCGCGGCAAGCGCGATTACGTCATCGGAGGCTCGCTCGCAATCATCCATCTCGGAGCGCTGGGGGTATTCTTCCCAGCGTTTTTCTCGTGGCCCGCAGTCTTCGTCGCACTTGGTCTCTACGCACTGACGGGTTTCGGCGTTACGCTCGGCTTCCATCGCCTATTGACGCACCGCAGCCTCGCGCTTTGGAAGCCGCTCGAGTACGCCATTGCCATCCTTGGGACGCTCGCGCTGCAAGGCGGCCCGATCGAATGGGTCTCGACGCATCGCGCGCACCACGCGAACAGCGACCACGACGGCGACCCGCACGACTCGCATCGCGGGATGCCGTGGGCGCACTTCGAGTGGCTCTTCCGCACGAACAAGGATCGCGTCCCGCCGGCCGAGCGGCCGCGCTGGGTCCCCGACCTCTTGGCGGATCCGTTCTATCCGCAACTCGAGCGCTTCAGCCTATTGGCGCAAGTCGCGCTCGGGGTGCTCTTGTTCTTCGTCGGTGGCTGGTCGTTCGTCGTTTGGGGAATCTTCGCGCGGCTCGTCTTCACGTACCACTGCACGTGGCTCGTCAACAGCGCCTCGCACGCCGTCGGCTATCAGTCGTTTCGCACCGGCGACCGCTCGACCAATAACTGGTGGGTCGCAATCGTGAGCTTCGGAGAAGGCTGGCACAACAACCATCACGCCTTCCCGTTCTCAGCGCGTCACGGCCTGCGCTGGTTCGAGTTCGACATCACGTTCTGGATCATTCGCGTCTTGGGTTGGCTGAAGCTCGCGCGCAACGTGCGCATTCCGACCCGCGAGATGATGGAACGGCTAAAGCACCCGAAACCAGTCTTCCGCCACTGGCTGCTGGGTTAACGACCGCTTCTCGACCTCAGCGTCGCTGGTGCTCGAACTCAAACGACATGAGCGTTTGAACGAGCCCAGGCCAGAGCAATCTGAGTCTTAGCGTCGCGTAGTTCGTCGTTCTCGACGAGCAGCCACGCGTCGTCGATGTTCCACACCCGTATTTCGAACGCTTCGTCTTCCTCGGGCTCGGGTTCGCCCGGCGAGAGCCCTTCCGCAGAGAAAAAGTGAATGCGCTCGTTGCAGAAGCCGGGCGACGTGTAGATGGTCCATAAGAATTCCAGCCGCTCGGCGCGATAACCGGTCTCTTCGACGAGTTCCCGGCGGGCCGTGAAGCGCGGATCCTCGCCGCGCTCGATCATTCCGGCCGGGACCTCCCAAAGCTCGTCGCCGACTGCATGGCGCTGCTGGCGGACGAGGACGATCGTTTGCGGCGACGGCTGCGCGATGATGGCGACGCCGCCGGGGTGTTCGACGACCTCGACGTTGCGGCGATGCGTGCCTTCTTCCGAGCCGACCCGGTCGACCCGTAGGCTAACGACGCGGCCTTCATAGATGCGCCGCGACGTAAACGTCTTCACGCAGGGACGCCCAATTTCGCTGCGAACGGCTCGGCGCGAAAACGCTCGAACAGGGTCTCGCTCGACAAGCCCGGCGCCAACCGCTCGACTAATTCGTTCAACTGCGGCAGGATCGCGCGGTGGCGGCCGTCCTTTCGCGCGTAAACGTCGGCGAGCGTGCGGTAGTACCACAGCGTCCCCCACTTGCCGGGCGTAAACCGTTGATAGACGTGCGCCGCCGCGGCGTCGTCGCCGCCGCTGCGGCGAATGTCGGCGTCGATCGAGTTGAGGTTATACAACTTGTCCGCGATGCTGACCAGGAGCACAGGCTCGTCCTTTGCCGAGAGGCGCGCAAGTTCCGCGATGTAGCCTTCCTTGCGCGGAAACCACTTCGGTTTCGGCTGGCCCGTAACCGGCAGCGCGTCGCTGCACTGCCGTACGATCGCTTCGACCTCTGGGCCAAAGCGGCTCGCGATCTCTTCCAATTGCGCTTCGCCGCCGTGGTCCTCCGCCGCATCGTGCAACAGGGCGCCGATCGTTTCCGTCTCGTTTCCCCCATTTTCGAGCACGAGCGAGGCGACGCCCAGCAAGTGCGCGAGATACGGGACATCGGTCCCCTTTCGTTTATCGTCCCGGTGGACGGCGTACGCATAGTCGAGCGCGCGCCTAAACCGGTCGCCGAGCTTCGGCGGCGCCGCGGAAGCGTTCACGCGGCGGGCGGCGGCGCGGGCACGAGCCGGCCGAACAGTTCCAAGACGATGCCGAACTCAAACGCGGCGATGCTCGTGCCGATCGACCACCGCGCCGGGAAAAGCACGAAAGCAATCGCCGCCAGCAGCGCGGTGACGAACGCGACGTCGCGCGAGACGCGCAGCCTTGCCGTCGGACCGCCGAGTGCGAGGCTGCGGCGCATTTCGAAAAGCAGCGCGATCCCGACGAGCCCGAGCGCGAGCGACGCCGGACCACGAAACCGCGCGAGTTCGGCGAGAAGCGCGGGGCCGCCAAATAACATGACGCCGCCGATGATCGCTAGGAACAGGACCTCGGCGCCACGCGAACTCACCCTCGGGTCTCGGCCGCGGCGGCGGCGATTCCCTACTCGCGTGTCGAAGCGGGCGGGCATGCCGACGAGCCTCGGCGCCCACGCGCCGCGCCTAGCCACCGTCCGCGACCTGCTGACGAAGGCCGGTCGCCGAACGCAGGGCCGCTTCTTGATCGAAGGCCCGACGATGCTCGCCGAGGCGCTTCGTAGCCATACGCCCATCGATGAAGTGTATGCGACCGCCGGCGCGTACGACGCGTTGGGCCCGCTCGCCGGCTACCTCACCGCGCCCGTCTTCGTGGTCCCCGATCGCTCGATGGCGCGTCTTTCCGATGTCGAGACGCCGCCCGGCATCGTCGCCGTCGTCCCGACCGCGCTGACCCCGCTCGGCGCGCTGCTGGACGGACGGGGACCGCTGATGCTGCTGGCGGCGCTGGCCGACCCTGGGAACGTTGGGACCCTCCTGCGCTCGGCCGAGATCTTCGGCTTCGGCGGGGTCATTCTCGGGCTCGACGGCGTCGAACCGTACAACCCGAAAGTGGTCCGCGCCTCGATGGGCGCCATTCTGCGTCTTCCGCTGGCCGTGACCGGCGCGGCGGATCTGGTGAGGATGGCGGGGACGGCCAACTATATGCTAATTGCCACTGGTCGCGAAGGGATTCCGCTGGCGCAGTTCCGCTTCCGGCGGCGGTCGATCATCGCAGTCGGCCACGAGCGCCGCGGCGTCGCAGGTTGGCTCCCTCGCCACGATCAGAGCGTCGCGATCCCCCAATACGGGCCGGGTGAAAGCCTCAACGCGGCCATTGCTGGGAGCATCGTCGCCTATGCCGCAGCCGAGCAGCTGGGCGGCGATGAAACGGCCGCGGAAGTGGCCGAAAAACCCTGATTTGTCAAGACTTGGCGGGCCCCGAGGTGCGTGCTATACTCCGGGTGTCCTCGGGCGGCGGGAAGCCGTGAAAAACTAAAAAGAAGGGTGCACGCTCACTGATGCGCACTAGCGACCGCTTCTGGAAACTATTCACGAGCACCGGATCGATCTACTACTACCTCATGTATCGACAGGTCAACCAAGCGGCGGCAAGCGGCTAGAACCCCGAATCCGAAAAAGTTTGACGAACGCCTGACCGAACTGGTCGGGCGTTCGTAGTTTAGGCCCCCGAAAGCGTCTCTCGACCGCAGAAAGGCACGCTCATCACCCTCGCCGAGCAGATCGAAGCCCTGAGCAACCGCCTTGCCGAGGCGCTCGACGCAGTTCGGGACCCGGCCGAACTCGACGCGGCGCGGGTCCGGTTCCTGGGCCGGAGCGGGGAGATCACGGCGCTGCGCCGGACGATCGGGACGCTCCCGCCACCCGAGCGCCCCGACGCGGGCCGCGTCGTCAACGAGGCGGTGCTGCGGCTCGAAGCGATGCTCGGGGCGAAGGCCGACGAGCTGACGCGCCGCGCGCTCGACGCCGCGCTCGGCGCCGCGATCGACGTGACCTTTCCGGCGCCGCCGGCGAAGGCGGGTTCCCTCCATCCGCTGCGCCGCGCGCTCGAAGATGCGTGCGCGTACTTCGAACGGCGCGGTTTCGCGGTCGTCCTAGGCGACGAGATCGAGACCGAGTACTACAATTTCGACGCGCTGAACATCCCCGCCGACCACCCGACGCGCGACGCGCTCGATTCGTTCTACCTGCGGTCAGGGAAACTGCTGCGCACGCACACGTCGCCGATGCAGATTCGCACGATGCAAGCGAACTCGCCGCCGATCGCGATCGTCGTCCCCGGCAAGTGCTACCGGCGCGACGCCATGGACGCGCGCCACAGCTACATGTTTCACCAAATCGAAGGGCTGCTCGTCGGCGCCAGTATCCATCTGGGCCACCTCAAGGGGACGTTGACCGGGATGTGCCGCGAGCTTTTCGGCACGGAGCAAGCCGTACGTTTCCGGCCGTCGTTCTTTCCGTTCACCGAGCCGAGCGCCGAAGTCGACACGACGTGTCCCGGCTGCGGCGGGAGCGGGCTCCGCGCGGACCGCGCCGTCTGCAAGACGTGCGGCGGCGCGGGTTGGATCGAATTGGGCGGCGCCGGCATGGTCCACCCGCAGGTTTTGCGCGAGTGCGGCTACGATCCGGTGGGCGTCACGGGATGGGCGTTCGGCATTGGAATCGATCGGATCGCGATGGTCCGCCACGACATCGACGACATCCGCGTCCTGTTCGAGAACGACCCGGCGGTTCTGGCGCAGCTCGCATGAGGCTTCCGCTCGGCTGGCTCCGCGACTACCTCGACTTCACGCTCGGCACCGACGAGGTCGCCGCGCGCTTCGCGGCGCTCGGTTTCCCGGTCGAGGAGATCGAACGCCGCCCGCATCTGAGCGGCGTCGTCATCGGCCGCCTAACGAGCCTCACCAAGCATTCCAACGCCGATCGCCTGCAGATCTGCACGGTCGACGTCGGCGTCGGCGCGCCGCTCTCGATCGTAACGGCGGCCGACAACGTCGCCGAGGGTCAGATCGTCCCGGTCGCGACGCTCGGCGCGGAGTTGGTCGGGAAGACGATCGGCCCGCGCGCGATGCGCGGGGTCGACTCGCAAGGGATGCTCTGCTCGGCCGACGAGCTCGGCCTGCCGGCCGAGTGGTTCGAAGACGGCATCATCCAACTCGAACTCGACGCGCCGGTCGGCGCCGACGCGATCGCCCACTATCGTCTGGCCGACGACGTCCTCGACGTCGAGGTGACGGCGAATCGCGTCGACGCAATGGCCGTCATCGGCCTCGCACGGGAGCTCGGCGCCGCACTCGGCGCGACGGTCCACGACCCGTCGACCGAGATCGTTTACACCGGGCCGGCGACGCCGGCCGACATCGTGACGCTCGAGAGTCCCGATTGCCGGCGTTTTGTCGCGCAGCGCTTTTCGAATCTTGCCGTTCGTCCCGCGCCGTTCTGGATGCGCGTGCGCCTCGCGCTTGCGGGTCAGCGACCGATCGACAATTTGGTCGACGTTTCGAACTTCGTGATGCTCGAGACCGGCCAGCCGCTGCACTTCTACGATTTCGCGACGCTCGCCGGCGGGCGTTTGATCGTGCGCGACGCGCAGCCGGGCGAGAAGCTCGTCACGCTCGACGGTGAAGAACGAACGCTCGATCCGAGCGCGCTCGTCATCGCCGACGAAAAGCAAGTTCAATGCATCGCGGGTTTACGCGGAGCGGCGAGCAGCGAAGTCTCGGACGCGACGCGCGAGCTACTGCTCGAGGCCGCGTCGTTCTCGGGCCCGCGCATCCGGCGGACGAGCATCGCGCTCGGGTTGCGGACCGACGCCTCGAGCCGTCACGAGAAAGGCTTGCCGTCGGCGCTCGCCGATTTCGGCGCGGCCCGCGCCGCGACGCTCCTCCAGCGCGAAGGCGCGGTCGTGTACGAACCGATCGCGGCCGGCGCGGCGCCCGAGCCCCCACCAGCGATTCGGGTGACGGCGAGCGAGGTACGATCGCTGCTCGGGATGCTCGTCGACGAAGACGAGATCGATCTCGCGCTGCGTGGCCTCGGTTTTGGTCTCGCGCGCGACGGCGATGCCTTCCTCGTCACGCCGCCGTCCTGGCGCGGCGACGTGCGCATTCGCGAAGACGTGATCGAGGAGATCGGCCGCGTCGTCGGTTACGACCGGATTGCGAGCGCCGAGCCGCCGATCCAGAGACAGAACATCTCGAGCGGCGCGTACAGCGACGAGCGCCGTACGGCGGCCGCGCTCGCCGCGCAAGGCTACCGCGAGGCAGTCTCGCTGTCGTTGCAACCGGCGAGCGTCCGCGAGACCTACGCGCGGGCAGGGGTTGCGCTCCCCGGCGACGTCGTCGAGATCCAGAACCCGCTCTCCGAGGATCAGCGCTACCTGCGTTTCTCGCTCGTCCCGAGTTTGCTCGCGCTCGTCGGGCGTTACGAGTCGAGCGTGCCGTTGCGCTTCTTCGAAATCGGCCACGTATTCTTCGGAAGCCCCGAGCCGCTCGAGACCGCGATGGCGGTCTGGCTCCTCGCGCTCGCAAAGCGCCCCGCGGAGCCGACATGGCGCGACGGTGGTTTCCTCGAGTTCAAGGCCGAGTCGCTTGCGATCGTCCGCGCGCTCGCGGGGCGCGACGCCGACACCGTTACGAGCGCGATGCCCGAACTGCATCCCGGGAAAGCGGCGGCGCTGCTCGTCGGCGAAGACGTCGTCACGTTCGGCGCGGTCGATCCGCGGCTGCTCGCGGTCTACGCGATCGAAAGCGATGTGTACGTGGCGGCGATGCGGATGAGCGACCTGCCCGCGTACCGGCCGCCGCAGTACGTCGCGCCCTCGCGCTTCCCGGCGATCGAGCGCGATCTCGCGCTCGTCGTCGCGCCCGAGGTGCCGGCGCTCGACATTCAGCACGCCGTCCGAGCGGGCGCCGACGGCGTCATCGCGGACGTCCGCGTTTTCGACGAGTACCGCGGCCCGCAAGTCGAATCGGGGAAGAAGAGCATCGCAGTCCGCGTCGTCTTGCAACGCCGCGACGCGACCCTGACCGACGCCGAGGCCGAGCGGCACGTCGCCGCAATCCTCGCGTCGCTGCGCGAGCGCTGCGGGGCGAAGATTCGCGAGTGACCGGCCACTTCGATTGGCCCGACCTCGTCGGGTTCATCATCTTGGGCCTCGGTTCGTGGCGCGGCTGGTTGCGCGGGTTCGTCTCGGAATTGACCGGGATCGTCGCGCTCGCGGTAGCGATCGTCGCGGCGTTTCTCTATCCGGGAATGTGGGACGACGCCTTCGCAAACTGGACGCACCTCGGCCCAGGCTCGGCACACGTCGTCGGGATGCTCGCCTTCGCGGCAGTCGCGTACGCGATCGTCGCCACGATCGGATACTTCCTCGGCGGGATCGCCAAGCTGCCGTTGCTCAACATCGCAAACGCCCTGCTCGGCGCGGGGGTCGGCTTCGTCAAAGCGACGCTGTTCCTCTGGATCGTCATTTTTATCGCGCTCTTCTTCCCGCTGAGCAAAGACCTGCGCGCCGACCTCGGGCATTCGTACATCGTCGCGCAACTCGAACGCCCCAACGGCCCGATCGACACGTTCTTGAAGCGCTCGCTCCCCTGGTTCGCGAAGCCCTTCTCGAACGGACTCTTCGGGCGCCATCGCGTGTAGCCGTCCAAATGCTGGAGGAGGCGTAGCGTGCCACGACACGAGGTAAAATACGAGATCCCCGCCGGCACGGTGCTCAACAAGGACGCCGAGTTTTCGGTCTGGGGCGACGGTCAGTTGGTCGGGCGGCTGCGGATCAGCCGAGGTTCGATCGATTGGTACCCGGCGAAAAACACCGTCAACATCTTCGCGTTGCGCTGGGAGCGCTTCGACGAGATCATGCGCGAGTACGGCACGCGCAAGCGCATGCCCTAAGCGATGGCTTAGAAGAAGCGGACTCGGACGGAGTACGTCAACGTGACGTGCTCGTTCGGGGGGACGTGCACCGTCCACGAGGCGGTACCGCTCGACGACTTCGTGTGGGGCGCGCTCTCGCTCAGCATTTCCCAGTCGCTCGGGATCGGCTCGACGACGAGGACGTCGACCGCCTGGTCCTTCGCGTTGCCGAGCGTGATCTCGTAAGAGCTTTCGATGATCGCCGGGTCGCTGCTGACGATGTGAAAGTTTGTCTGCTTCTTGCGCGCGGTCACGTCGAACGACTCGCCGACGTGCAAACGCACGGTCTCGTTCCGCGGCGTGTGGTCGATGCGGTCCGCCCCAAGAAATTGCGAGATCCCGCGCGAGTCGGTCTTGTAGAGCCGGACCAGACCGCCGGGGAGCGGCACTCCCAACTCGCCGCCTTTGTTCTCGAAGCTCAGGTACGCGCTGACCGGGAGCTTGGCGCCGAGGTCGGCATTGCTTCCGCGGTAGTAATACGCCGAGCCGCGCAATTCGAGGGTCTCGTGGATCGGCACGTTGTGGGCTGACATGAAACCGACTTGCTTGGTTTGGTTTTCTTCGATCGTCGTCGGCCGCGGAAGCGTGTAGAGGTGGTACTCGAAGAAATTCTCCTGTTGTGCGGCGTAGGTATCGCTGACGCGCGCGATCGTCCGCAACTGCGCGGGGCTCGGTGGCGGGGGAACGTGCACGTTGCCGGCGACCAGTTGGACGTGCGCGTTGCGGTAGGATGCCCCGCTCGTGTTCGTCAGCGTCACGAGGCCGTTGAGGTCGACGCGGTCGTCGTTCGGCGAAACTTGACCGACGTACTCGGCGTGCCAGCCGAGGCCGCTCGTCAGATAGCTCAATTCGACGTCTTGCGGTCCGTCGAGTTTGCTTTCGAGGTCGAGGACGAGCGTCGGACGGTCGCGCAGATTCGGCGGGAGCGACGTGTAGACGATGTAGCCGTTGTCGAGGCTAGTCTCGATGCGGTCGGCGTACTGTAAAATGATCCCCTCGTTCGTGCTGAGCAGTCTTGCGCGCTCGCGCGCCGCCTGGCCGGGGAACGGGTGGTCGCGCACGATCGTAACTTCTTGACCGACCGCTTTGTCGAGCAGCGCCGACGGCCGCAGCAGGTCGAAATCGAAATTCTGTTCGAGGACCGTGACGGCGTCGGGTCGCGTGATGCTTTCGACGAGCACCGACGTGCCGTCGAGATGCGCGCTGACGTCGCGCCACGCCAGCGGGTTCTCGCCCTTTGACAGGGTGACGTGGCGGCGGTCGTGGATTAGCGAGAGATCGCCGTTGTAGATCGTGACGTTGACGCGCTTCTGGTCGGCGAGGGTGCTCGTGTGCTCGGAAGGGTCGGCGGTGACGCGCAACCCCGACGTCGTCATGAGGACCGCGCAAAACGCGAGTGCCGAAGCGATGCGCATCGAAAGTCCCTTTCGCACGAAGTGCACGACCGCTAGAGGAAGCGGACTCGGACGGAGTACGTCAGCGTGACGTGCTCGTTGGACGGTACGTGCACCGTCCACGAGGCGGTCCCGCTCGACGACTTCGTGTGAGGCCGGTTCTCACCGAGCATTTGCCACTCCCCCGGGATCGGCTCGACGACGAGGACGTCGACCGCCTGGTCCTTCGCGTTGCCGAGCGTGATCTCGTACGTGCTGTCGATGATCGCGGGGTCGCTGCTGACGATGTGAAAGTTCGTCTGCTTCTTGCGCGCGGTCACGTCGAACGAGTCGCCGACGTGGAGGCGCACCGTTTCGTTCCGTGGCGTGTGGTCGATGCGGTCGGCGCCGAGGAACTGTGAGATTCCGCGCGAGTCGGTCTTGTAGAGCCGGACGAGGCCGCCGGGAAGCGGCACTCCGAGTTCGCCGCCTTTGTTCTCGAAGCTCAAGTATGCGCTGACCGGGAGTTTGGCGCCGAGATCCGCATTGCTGCCGCGGTAATAGTAATCCGAGCCGCGCAATTCGAGGGTCTCGTGGATCGGCACGTTGTGGGCCGACATGAAACCGACTTGTTTGGTTTGATTCTCCTCGATCGTCGTCGGCCGCGGAAGCGTGTAGAGGTGATACTCGAAGAAGTTCTCCTGTTGCGCCTGGCTTTGGCCGGCGCGTGCGGCGAGCCGCATTTCATTCTCGGTCGGCGGCGGGGGCGGGTTGTTCACGTTCCCCGCGACCAGTTGGACGTGCGCGTTGCGGTAGGACGCCCCGCTCGTGTTCGTCAGCGTCACGAGGCCGTTGAGATCGACGCGGTCGTCGTTCGCCGAGACCTGGCCGACGTACTCGGCGTGCCAGCCGAGGCCGCTCGTCAGGTAGCTCAACTCGACGTCTTGCGGGCCTTCGAGCGTGCTGTTGAGGTCGAGCACGAGCGTCGGGCGGTCGCGCAGATTCGGTGGAAGCGACGTGTAGACGATGTAGCCGTTGTCGAGCGACGTTTCGATGCGGTCGGCGTACTGAAGGATGATCCCTTCGTTCGTACTGAGCAGTTTGGCGCGCTCGCGCGCCGCCTGGCCGGGGAACGGGTGGTCGCGCACGATGGTAACTTCTTGCCCGACCGCCTTGTCGAGCAGCGCCGACGGCCGCAGCAGGTCGAAATCGAAATTCTGTTCGAGCACCGTGACCGCGTCGGGTCGCGTGACGCTTTCAACTAAAGCCGACGTACCGTCGAGATTGGCGCTGACGTCGCGCCACGCTAAGGGGTTCTCGCCCTTTGACAGGGTGACGTGGCGGCGGTCGTGGATTAGCGAGAGATCGCCGTTGTAGATCGTGACGTTGACGCGCCGCTGGTCGGCGAGCGTGCTCGTGCGCTCGCCCGGGTCGGCGGTGACCCGCAAGCCTGAGGCCGCCACAAAGAATGCACTGAGCGCGAATGCTGAAAAAGCGCGCATTTGGTCCTCTTTTCGGTATCAAGTCAACGCCGCAACGCTGTGCGGCGTGACGAGCGGCTCAAACGCTTTGGAGCGCTCGGGCGACCGGCTTCCCCAAGAAGATTTCCAAAGCGGCGCGGACGCCCGCGCCGACTTGGAGCGGGTGGCCCAGCTGCAAGAGTACGATTTCGAGCCCGCCGATCGCGCCGAGGATGTCGGTCTGGGAGAGCGCGCCCATCGTGCCGATCCGCAAGATCTTTCCCTTGAGGTCGAGTTGCCCGCCGCCGATCGTGAGGCCGCACTCGTCGTGCATCGTTTTGCGTATCTCATCGGCGCGCAGACCGGCCGGGACCTTGATCGCGACGACCGTGTTCGAATGCGCGCCGGAGCGCGAGAGCAGCTCGAGATCGAGCGCGTCACACGCGGCGCGGATCGCGCGCGCGTAACGCTCGTGCCGCGCCCAGACGTTCGGCGGACCTTCGGTTGCGTAGCGTTCGAGCGCGACCTCGAGCGCGAAAAGAAGCGAGACGGGCGGCGTCCACGGCGTCTGGCCGCGCGCGGCGAACTCGCGCGCCTTCGCCAAGTCGAAGTAAAAGCGCGGCACGCGCGCCTCCGCGATGCGCAGCCAACCACGAGCCGAGACCGCGACCATCGCCAGGCCAGGCGGGACCGCGAGCGCCTTCTGCGACGCGGCGACGACGATGTCGTAGCGCCACGGGTCCATTTTGAACTCGGAAGCGCCGAGGCCGCTGATCGCGTCGACGATCGTCGTCGCCGGATGATCGCCGATCGCCGCCGCCATCGCCATCATGTCGTTCTGCACGCCGGTCGACGTCTCGTTCTGCGTCAGCATGATCGCCGAAATCTCATGGCGCGTGTCGGCGCGCAAACGCGCGGCGAGCGCGTTCGGATCGAGCGCGGAGCCGACCGGCGTTTCGAGGATCTCGACGTCGAGCCCGTACAAGCGCGAGATCGTCGCCAGCCGGTGCCCGAACACGCCGATCGGCGCGACCAACACCTTCTGACCCGGCGACGTTGCGCTCGCAATCGCCGCTTCCAGCCCGCCGGTCCCCGAACTCCCGAGGAGCACGACGTCTCCGCTCGTTCCGAAGAGCGGACGAAGCCCGCGAGCGATGCGGTCCAGGAGCGCGGCGAATTCCTCGCCGCGGTGGTCGATCATCGGTTTGGACATCGCGGCCAGCACCGGCGGCGCGACCATGACCGGGCCCGGGATGAAAAGTAAGTTGCGCTGCATCTTCCGTGCAACGTACCACGCGCGGCGCGGTAATCCCGTGCCTCGACGTCGTATTCCGCGGGATGCAACCCTCGGATCGAGTCCGGCTGACGAGCCTTTCGTCGGGCGGCGGTTGAGCAAGCAAAGTCGGCTTCGCCGACCTGGCGCAGGTCCTGCGCCACTTGCCCGCCTCGCCTGACCCCAAAGTGCTCGTCGGATTCGGAATGGCCGACGACGCCGGCGTTTACCAGCTCCGCAGCGATCTCGCCATCGTGCAGACCGTCGACTTCTTCACGCCGATCGTCGACGATCCGTACGATTTCGGCCGCATCGCCGCCGCGAACGCGCTCTCGGACGTCTACGCGATGGGTGGGACGCCGTTCTGTGCGCTGAACATCGCCGCGTTTCCGGTCGAACGGCTCGGGACCGAGATCCTCGCGCGAATCCTCGCGGGCGGCGGCGACGTTGCGCGCGACGCCGGCGTCGCCATCATCGGCGGGCACACGATCGAAGACGACGAGCCGAAGTTTGGGCTCGCCGTGACGGGCCGCGTGCACCCCGCCCGGATCGTACGCAACGCCGGCGCGCAACCGGGAGATGCGCTCGTGCTGACCAAGCCGCTCGGCACCGGGATCCTCGCGTCGGCTCTCAAGAAGGACGCGCTCTCGCAGGTCGAGTTGGCGGAGGCGGTGCGGTGGATGACGATGCTGAACGCGGCAGCGTCGCGCGCGATGCTCGCCGCCGGCGCCCACGCCGCGACCGACGTAACCGGCTACGGGCTCCTCGGTCACGCGGGCGAAGTGATGCGCGCGAGCGGCGTGGCGATTCGGCTGCGCGCGCATCAAGTGCCGCTGCTTCCGCTCGTGCGCGACATGGTGGCAGTCGGGATCGCGCCGGCCGGGACGCGGAACAACGCGGCCGAGCACGAGTCGTTCACCGAGTTCGCGCGCGCGGTCGAGGCCGACATCCGGTTGATTTTCAGCGACGCGCAGACCTCGGGCGGACTGCTGATCGCGCTGCCGCCCGAAAACGTGCCGGCGTTGAGTGAAGCGCTGCTGGCGTCGGGCGCGCTCGCCGCCGAGATCGGTCGCGTCGAGCGCGGGACCGGGATCGTCGTCGACGCTTGATCGGCCTGCGGCGCGCGGCGGCCGCGCTCGCGCGCGGCGTGCTGAACGTGAGGCCGTTGCGAGCGGCGGCGGCGTCGGCGCTCGAACGAATTCGTGCGCGCAGCCTGATGGCCGAAGACTTTCTGCCCTTTGAAGTCTACACGTTCGACGCGCGCCGCTGGGTCATCAAAGAGACCGATCTCGGTTTTCGCATCTGGGTCTCGCTCGAGGATCGCGCGGTCAGCCGGCCGATTCTGCTGGACGCGTACGAGCGCGACGAAGCGCAGTTCCTGATGGCGACGGTCCGGCCTGGCGACGTCGTCGTCGACGCCGGGGCAAACGTCGGGTTTCACGCACTGTTGCTTGCCAAACTCGTCGGTCCGGCGGGACGCGTCTACGCCTTCGAGCCGCTGCCATACTTGGCCGACGCACTCGAGCGAAGCATCGCCGAGAATGGATTCGAGTCTCGGCTCGAGCTTCACCGGCTCGCGCTCGATGAAACCGCGGGCCCGGCGCTGCTGCGCCACGCGCCGCGCACGGCCAACTTCGGCGGAGCGCACTTGGCGCCGGACGGCGCGCCCGAAGCTTGGCAAGCCGACGTCCCAATCGAACGCGTTCGGCTCGACGACGTGATCGGTGACGCTCGGTGCAGCCTCATCAAGATGGACGTCGAGGGCGCCGAGCCGCGCGTCGTGCGCGGCGCGACAAAGCTGCTCACTCGCGACCGGGCGGTCGTGCTGGCCGAACTGCACGACGCGCAGATGCGGCGGGTCAGCGGGATTGGGCCGAGCGAGTTCCTGGCTCAGATGCGCGCGCTTGGCTTTCGTGCGTACGGCCTTTGCGCCGGCGGGGGGCTGGGCCGGGAGATCGTCTCGTTCGCGGGCGCACGGCCCGTCAACGTCGTTTTCAGCGCATCGCATTAAGCCGCGGGAAGCCCCCGCGTAGGGCCGAACAGACGCGGCCAATGGGTCGATGGGCCGCGAAGTCCCCGCGCTACCTCCTCGAAATCGCGGCGATTGCGGCCGCGTACGTCGTCTTCGCGGAGATGGGCTTCTCCCTGGCGGGCGGGGTCAAGCAAGTCACCGCGATCTGGCCGCCCGCCGGGATTGCGGTCGCGGCGCTCTTGCTGTTCGGATACCGCGTCTGGCCGGGCGTCTTTATCGGCGCGTTCATCGCCAACGCGCTGACCGGTGAACCGTGGTTCACCGCGGCAGGGATCGCGATCGGAAATACGCTTGGGCCGCTTCTGGGCGCGTTCTTATTGCGCCGATTCGTCAAGTTCGATAACGCGCTCGAACGCGTGCGCGACGTGATCGGTCTGGCGTTGCTCGGGTCGCTCGTCGCGATGACCGTCACCGCGACGAACGGCGTTTCGAACCTGGCGCTAGCCGGCATCGTTCCTTGGACGTCGTTTTGGATGGTGTGGCGCGTCTGGTGGGCCGGCGACGCTATGGGCGTCTTGGTATTCGCGCCGCTCATTCTAACGTGGTGCACGCCGACGCGCCGGATCGAACGACCGAAAGGCGGGCTCCTCGAAGGCGTCATTCTAGGCGCCGCGTTGCTGGCGACGACCTGGCTCGCTTTCGTGAGCGGGCCGCGCCTGGCATATCCCGTGTATCCGTTCTTCATCTGGATCGCGCTGCGATTTTCGCAGCGCGCGACTGCGACGGCCGTCGTCGCGGTATCGGTGATCGCGATCTGGGGAGCGGTGCACGCGCAAGGACCGTTCTCCGGCTCGCTCGACCAGCGCCTCGTCTTCCTTATCACGTTCGTCGCGGTGCTCGCGCTCACGGGACTCATTCTGGGTGCGGTTTCAGCCGAGCGCGAGCTGGCGGACGCCGGTCTACGCCAAACGCAACATACGCTACGCGGCCGTGAAGCCGAACTCGAGATCGCGGAGCGCCGTTTTCAAGTCCTCGCAGAGACGGTGCCGCAGATGGTGTGGACCTCGGATGCAACCGGGTGGATCGACTGGTACAACCATCGCTGGTACGAATACACCGGACAAACCCAGGATGAGGCCGCCGGTTGGGGTTGGCAGCGCGCGCACCACCCCGAGGATTTTCCTCGAGTCATGCGCGATTGGCCCGGTTCGATTGCCAGCGGCGCCTCGTTCGACATGGAACTGCGGCTTCGCCGTCGCGACGGCGTCTTTCGATGGTTCCTGACGCGCGCCGAACCGCTGCGCAACGGCGACGGTTCGATCGTTCGCTGGTACGGCACCAATACCGACATCGACGATCAGAAACGCGCGCAAGAGCAGAGCATGCTCGTCGCCCAAACGCTGCAAGCGGCGTTCCTTCCGGCGAAGTTGCCCGAGCGCGCCGACCTGCTGTTCGACGCGCTCTATCTGGCCGCCGGGAGCGAAGCGCTGGTCGGCGGCGACTGGTACGACGCATTCGAACTCCCCGATGGGCGCATCATCGTCTCGATCGGCGACGTCATCGGTCACGGACTCGGCGCGGCGGTGACGGCCGCGCGAATCCGGCAGGGGATATTCGCTAGCGCCCTCGACACGTTCGATCCGGCCGAGATTCTCGCTCGAGTCAATCGCATGTTGCAATTGCAGGAGCACACCGTTGCAACCGCCCTCGTCGGGATTCTCGACCGGGATCTTGCGACGCTGCGTTACGCTAGCGCCGGCCATCCTCCGCCGATCGTCGCGGGACCGACGATTCCGGCCCAGTCACTCCCCTACGGAAGCATACCGCTCGGCGTCAGCGCTTCGCTCGACGCGCACGATCGAGAGGTCGCGCTCGAGCGCGACGCGGTGATTCTGTTCTATACCGACGGGATCACGGAGTTCAAGCGAGACATCGAGGGTGCGGAACGCGTGTTGTTGGACGCGGTGGCGCGCCTCGTCAACGATCGCACGGTCGCGCACCCCGCCGCCGCGATTCAGCGCGCCGTCATGGGCTCGGAGAAGCCAACGGACGACGTCGCGCTCATGGTCTTGCGGCTCTCGGACGCGGAATCGGCGCCGGTCCCGGCCGAGCCGCATCTGCGAAAGAACTGGACGTTCCACTCGAGCGACGCGTATTCGGCGCATGCCTCGCGCCACGAATTGATTAGTTTCATCGGTAGCTTTGCCGTCCCCGAAGAACAGCTGTTCGAAGCCGAGCTCGTTCTTGGTGAAGTCCTCGCCAATACCGTCGAGCACGCCCCCGGGATCGTCGATATCGAGATCGATTGGACCGGTGCGAACCCGATCGTCACCGTTGTCGACACCGGACCGGGCCTGGCCCGGCTAACGGCGAGCCTGCCCGCCGACGGACTCTCGGAGAAGGGTCGCGGCCTCTTTCTCATCGCGACGCTCGCCGCCGACGTCAGCGTTGAGTCGGCGCATGGGCAAGGGACGACGTTGCGCTTGACCCTGCCCGTCGCGCGTAACGGCGCGGTCGCGTAGCTAGGCCTTCGCCGTACGCGCTTCGGAGAAGAGCATCAACGCGACGCCCGCGATGGTAATCGACGCGCCGAGGAGGGTGTGCCACGTCAACGGCTCGTGCAGCAGGAGCGCGGCGATGGCGAGCGCGACGACGGGGTTGACGTACGAGTATGTCGATGCGAGGACGGTTGGGACGTTGCGCGCGAGCCACACGAACGCGCTAAACCCAACGATGCTTCCGAAAACGATCAGGAACGCGAGCGCGCCGAGCGCCACCGGAGTGAACTGGGCCGCGGCGAGATGCTCGCCGGCGACGGCACCCATCGGCGCGAGCAGCGCAAATCCGACGAGCATCTGCATCCCGCTCATCTGGAGCGCGTCCGTCGCCGGATAGCGGCGCTGGATCATCGAGCCGACCGACCACGCGATCGACGATCCGATCGCAACCAGCGTCGGCCCGAGCGGAAGGTGCTCCGCGCCGCTCGGCGAGACGAGGTAGGCCATCCCGGCGAAGCCGAGGAGGATTCCGCCGATCGCCGGCCACGCCAAGCGCTCGCGATAGAACGCCGCGCCGATGATCGCATTCCACATCGGCGAGAGGGCGAAGAACAGCGCCCCGATGCCGCTCGGAATGTAGACCAGGCACCACGAGAAGACGCCGTTGCCGAGGACGAGCAGGCTCGTCCCGGAGAGAGCCGCCCCGCGCCACTCGCGCACCGATGGAAGCGGTTTGCCGCGGGCGCGCGCCCAGATCCACAAAAGCGAACCCGCGCACAAAAAGCGCAAGGCGCAAAGATAGAATGGTGGGACCGTTTGCACCGCGACTTTAATAGCGGGGGCGGTCGAGCCCCACAAGACGTAGACGGCGCCGAGCGCCGCGACGACGGCGATCGTCCGCCGCGAAGCGAGCCTACCGCCGGTTGCGCGACTTGCGAGCGACGCGATTAACGTTTGCGGTTAGAAGAAGCGACGGTCCGCGCGCGGGCCGTTCGTTTGCGCTCGCCGTTGCGCTTGACCGCGCTCCGCCGAATCGGGACGACGACGCCACGTTTGTGCGGCGGCTCCGCCCCGAGCGGCACCGGCGTGATGATCTGCTTACCGAACGCTTGAAGGAAGACTTCCGATATCTCCTCGACTGAGACGAAGGTCATCGTATCGCGAATCTCCTTCGGCACGTCGTCGAGGTCGATCTCGTTGCGTTTCGGCAAGAGGATCTTCGTGATCCCGGCGCGCTTGGCGCCGAGCACCTTCTCTTTTAGGCCCCCGATCGGGAGGACTTGACCGCTGAGCGTGATCTCGCCGGTCATCGCAAGGTTCGGGTCGACCTTGATGTTCGTCAAGAGCGAAGCCATCGACGTCGCGAGCGCGATGCCCGCCGACGGCCCATCCTTGGGGACGGCGCCGGCCGGGACGTGAATGTGCATGTCGTGCTTGGCGAAGTAGTCGTCCGGCAAGCCCAACTCGTTCGAACGCGAGCGCAAGAACGAGACGGCCGCCTGCGCGCTCTCTTTCATGACGTCGCCGAGTTGACCGGTCAGGACGAGCTTACCGCTGCCGGGCATGGTCGTCGTTTCGATGAACATGATGTCGCCGCCGACGGGCGTCCAAGCGAGCCCCGTGGCCACTCCGACCGAAGCCATCCGCTTCTTGACTTCGTTGTAGAAGCGCGCTTTGGACAGGTAGTTGACGATGTTGTCGGGGCGGATCCGCGCCTTGAAGCGCGGCTCCTCGGCGATGCGGCGCGCGACCTTGCGGAAGATCGTGCCGATCTCGCGCTCGAGGTTACGAACGCCGGCTTCGCGGGTGTAGTCGTTGATCACGAGCCGAATGGCCGCGTCGCTGATCTGCACCTGCGAGTCGCGCAAGCCGTTGGCCTCGCGCTGCTTCTTGACGAGATAGCGCTTTGCGATCTGCAGTTTCTCGAGTTCGGTGTACCCCGCAAGCGGAATGATCTCCATGCGGTCGCGCAGCGGCGGGCTGACCGTGTCGAGTTGGTTCGCGGTGCAGATGAACAGCACGTGCGAGAGGTCGAACGGCAAATCGAGGTAGTGGTCGCGGAAATGCTTGTTTTGCTCGGGGTCGAGCACCTCGAGGAGCGCCGATTGCGGGTCGCCGCGGAAATCCGAGCCGACCTTGTCGATCTCGTCGATCATCATGACCGGGTTCTTCGTGCCGGCATCGCGCAGCGCGCGAACGATCGTCCCGGGCATCGCGCCGATGTACGTGCGCCGGTGACCGCGAATTTCGGCTTCGTCGCGGACGCCGCCGACCGAAAGGCGCACGAACTTCCGCCCCATCGCCTTGGCGATGGACTGTCCGAGCGATGTCTTCCCGACGCCCGGCGGGCCGACGAAGCAGAGGATCGGGCCGGTCAATTTCTTCTTGAGTTTGCCGACGGCGAGATACTCGATGATCCGGTCTTTGACTTTATCGAGGTCGTAATGGTCGGAGTCGAGGACCGCGCGGGCGCTCGTAATGTCGATCGCGTCCGCCGTGTCTTTGCTCCACGGCAGTTGGACGAGCCAATCGAGGTACGTGCGGATGACCGAGTACTCGGGCGACGCGGTGGGGACTTTCGAGAGCCGGTCTAGCTCGCGGTCCGCAGCCTTGCGAACCTCCTCGGGCATCTCGGCTTCGTCGATCTTTTTCCGCAGCTCGTTGACCTCGGCTTGCTGCGGGTCGGCTTCGCCAAGTTCTTCCTGAATCGCGCGCAGTTGCTGGCGCAGGTAGAACTCGCGCTGGTTCTTCTCCATCTCGCGCTGGATGTCGGATTGAATCTTGTGCCCGAGCTCGACGACTTCCAGCTCCTTCGTCAGGAGCAAGGTCAGCTTGCGCATCCGTTTCTCGGTGTTGCGCTCCTCGAGCAACGCTTGCCGATCGGCGGTGTCGAGCCGCATCGAGCTCGCGATGAAGTACGTCAGGAGGTTGGGGTCGGAGATATTGTTGACCTCCATCTCCATCTCGCGCGGCGCTTGCGGCAGGAACCCAACGAGCTTTGAGAAGAGCCCGGCAAGATTGCGGTGCATCGCCACGAGCTCTTCGGAGTCGCGCGTGACATCCGGCAGCTCGACGATCTCGGCCGACATGTACGGCTGCGTCTGCGTGAAATTGACGATGCGGAAAACCGACTGACCGCCGACGATGCAACGAATCGTCCCGTCGGGGACTTTGATCATCCGCTGAATCGTGCCGATCGTTCCGAAACGGCGAAGGTCGTCGGGCTCGGGATCGTCGATATCTTTGTCGCGCAACGCGACGAGACCGATCTGTCGCCCGTCGCGCAGCGCTTCTTCGACGAGGGCGATACCGGGTTTCTTGACGACCGCAAGCGGGATGACCGTATTCGGGAACAACACCGCGTCCTGCAGAGGCAGGATGCCGATGATGTCGGTTTTTGTGGTGGCGCGGGCGGGCATTAAACGAGTATCCTCTTGACGGTCATGCGAACTTCGGTTCGACTGTGCGGGAGCGGCGAATCTTGCGAGACGGGGAGACGGATCGTCAGCATCCCGTCGCGGTATGCCGCCGTCGCCTCTTCGTAGGCGACTGGAGCGGGCAAGTGAATTTTTTTTGCGAACTCGCCGTAGTCTATCTCCTTCATTAGGAACGTGCCGCGCGCGGCGCGCCCCGTGTCGGGACGCCGGCCCACGATGTATAGGTGACGTTCCTCAACCATGACGCGCAGTTCGCTCGGCTCGGCGCCGGCGATCTCGACCGTGACGAGAAGAACGCCCCCGTCTTCGCCAAACGCCACGTCGACGTTCGGCGCGAACCGGCCCGGGCGCGCACGTCTGGCCAATTCGGCGAACATCGCGTCGAACTCAGTACAAAAGTCGCGCTCGCTCATCTGTGCACTCCTAAGGACACGCCCCCGAAGCGTTCGGTTTCTACCGAGGTCCGCTTGCCTGCCTGCTCGGGCCGAGCTTCGAGAACACGAGCTCGTCGTGGACGCCGCCCCACCGGTCGACGATGGCGCGGCGCAGGGTCGCCTCGTGAACGTACCCGGCCTTGGCAAGGACGCGCGCCGACGCGGCGTTCGGGCCCATCACGTTCGCCCAAAGGCGCTCGAGGCGGAAGGTTTCGAACGCGTACGCGGTGATGCCGCGAAGCGCGTCGGTCGCGAGGCCGCGGCCCCAGAACGGCTTGCCGAGTACGTAGCCGATGACCGCCGACCC
Source organism: Vulcanimicrobiota bacterium (assembly GCA_963832625.1). Lineage (GTDB taxonomy): Bacteria > Vulcanimicrobiota > Vulcanimicrobiia > Vulcanimicrobiales > Vulcanimicrobiaceae > CAWHUV01. The sequence continues at coordinate 131,808 of CAWHUV010000001.1, forward strand.
GCTGCGCTCCTGCTCGCCTAGTTGCACGCCGATGCTCCCGACGGGCGCTCCCTTCTCTTCGATCGCGAAGTTGAAGGCGGTCGTCGGGTCGCGATTCGACGAGATCCAGTTCGCGGCGTCCTCGAGCGTGTACGGATACGGAAAGCGCCACGTTACGTAACGCACGACGTCGGCGTCGTTCGCCCACGCCTGAAGCGGGACTGCATCATCCTCGCGCCACGGCCGTAGCACGCAGCGCTCGCACTCGATCGTCGTCAGGTCGCCGTACCCCTTTGCGGCTCGATTCTACGCAATCGCGCAACCGACTGCAACGCCGGCCGCATTTAGCGGGCGATCGGGGAGTCGACGCGGTAGCATTCGCCGCCGTGGTCGTGGCGGACGCTTTCACCGAGCGTGAACGCCGCATGGCGCTCCGCGCCGAGAATGACGCGGCGCTCCTCGGCGTTGTCGTAGCGCGGGACGCCGACCTCGGCGCCGCGGTCGCGGATGGCGGCGCGTGCGGTCGCATGGTCGAGTTCGTGTCCGAGCCCGAGTGCGGGCGACTGACGCCCGCCTCCGGTCGTGCTAAGCGCGCTATGCGGATCCCAGTTGACGATCCCGTTGTCGGGGTCGAACGAATCGTCGTTGCGATGGTTCACGTGTAGGTGAAGCCGCGCGCGTTCGTGCTCGGCTCGGTCGATGATGCGGCGCATGACCGCGTCGCGGCTTAGGTAGTTGACCGCGAGCTCGAAATCGCGCTCGGCGAAACTCGGGACGTCCAGGCTGCCGTGCCGGACGACATGCGTGGAACGGAAGAGAGCAAGCATCGCTCCACGATCACGCGCAAGCGGCGAAACGGCAAGGCTCGAAGACCGCGCGCTTGCTTGCAAGCTATAACGAAAACTTTACGCCGCCGTTCTTTTCCGCGAAGGGGTTGCCGTTATACCATGGGGCGGAGATGGACCACGACGCGGAGATTTCTACCGACCGTCGGCTTCGAAGCATGCTCGCCGAGGCAGGCATGCACGTGAAGCGCGTCAGGCGCGGCGCGTACGACGTGTCGTTCCCGAGTCACCTGCGGGAATGGCTGGTCCGGATCATGCTGACCGACGCGTGGCTGATGCTTCGCACGTTCGTGATGAATCTGCCCGAGCCGGCGCCCCGACGGGCAGCGCTGCTCGAGGCGGCGATGCAAGCGAACGGGCGCCTGTCGCTGACGAAATTCTCACTCGCGGATGCGACCTCACTGTGCCTCGAACTCGAATACCGCGCCGAGCATACCGACGCCGCGGTGCTGCAAAACTTGATCGGACTCGTCGTGAAAGTCGGCGACGCCGAGTATCCGCCGCTCTTTCGGATCGCCTCGGGCGATGCAGCCCTCGAGGCGCTCGAATCGGCCTTCAATCGGCCGTCGGCGGAAGGCTAGCGCTCGCGCCGGCGGCGCGTTTTGGCTCGCTTTATCCTCGGGATTTTCGCAGGATCGCGATTAAGAATCCACAGGCTTATGCACGCTGTGTAAAAGAAATTTACAAAGGGACAAAAGCAAAATAGGCCCGAGCTACGGGCTTTCTCCCCTTCCCGAGCGGTTAAGCTGGGCTTAAGCTCGTTAAGGTCGCAGCGTCCGGTGGAAAAAAGGAACGGACCCCGCGTCGCTGCGAGGTCCGTTTGGTGCTTGGAGGCGTTCGATGAGACTCGCTTTGAGGCGAGACTACATCATGTCGTAGCCGCCGCCCATGCCGTTCATCCCGCCGCCGCCGCCGTGCGAGTCCTTCTTGGACTCGGGCTTGTCGGCGATGAGCGTTTCGGTGGTCAGAATCAACGATCCGATCGACGCGGCGTTTTGAAGCGCCGAACGCGTCACCTTGAACGGCTCGACGATCCCGGCCTTGATCATGTCGACGATCTCGCCGGTCATCGCGTCGAAGCCTTCGCCGGCCTTCGCGCTCTTGACTTTCTCGACTTCGACCGAACCTTCATAGCCCGCGTTGTCGGCTATCTGACGGAGCGGCTCTTCGAGCGCACGCCGTATGATGTTCCAGCCGATCTTCTCGTCTTGGACGTTGGGCTTGCCGTCCGCGTGCAAGCTCTTGACGTGCTTGTCGAGGGCCTTGAGCGCGTGGATCAACGTACTGCCGCCGCCGGGGATCATCCCCTCTTGCACGGCCGCGCGCGTCGCGGAGAGTGCGTCCTCGATCCGATGCTTCTTTTCTTTGAGCTCGGTCTCGGTCGCCGCGCCGACTTGGATGACGGCAACGCCGCCCGACAACTTCGCGAGGCGCTCTTGCAGCTTCTCCTTGTCGAAGTCGCTGTCGGTCTCTTCGATCTGACGCTTGATCATCTCGATGCGGCCCTTGATTGCGTCCGGCTTGCCCTTGCCGTCGACGATCGTCGTCTCTTCCTTGGTGACTTTGACCGTCTTCGCCTGACCCAGCAGGTCGGGCGTCACCTTGTCGAGCTTGAGGCCAAGCTCTTCGGAGATGACGGTCGCACCGGTGAGCGTTGCGATGTCCTTGAGCATCTCCTTGCGCCGGTCGCCGAAACCGGGCGCCTTGACGGCGACGGTCGTGAACGTTCCGCGCAGCTTGTTGACCACCAGCGTCGCGAGGGCTTCGCCTTCGACGTCTTCGGCGATGATCAGGAGCGGCTTTTGGACCTGCACGATCTTCTCGAGGAGGGGCAGGATGTCGGCGATTGCCGATACCTTGCGCTCGGTGACAAGGATGTACGGGTCGGTCAGGGTCGCTTCCATGCGCTCGGAGTCGGTCACCATATACGGCGAGATGTAGCCCTTGTCGAACTGCATGCCGTCCTTGGTCTCGACTTCGGTCTTGGTCGTCTTCGACTCTTCGACCGTGATGACGCCGTCTTTGCCGACGGCCTTCATCGCTTCGGAGATCAGGTGCCCGATCTCTTGGTCGTTCGCCGAGATCGCCGCAACTTGCGCGATCTTCTCGGGCGTATCGACTTTCTGGACGAGCTTCTCCATCTCGGCGACCGTCATCTCGACGGCGTGATCGATCCCGCGCTTGATGAGCAACGGGTTCGAGCCGGCGGTGACGTTGCGCAGGCCTTCACGGATAATGGCTTGCGCGAGCACGGTCGCGGTCGTCGTGCCGTCGCCGGCGATGTCGTTGGTCTTGGAAGCGACTTCCTTGACCAACTGCGCGCCCATGTTCTCGAAGGTGTTCGGCAGTTCGATCTCTTTTGCGATCGTCACGCCGTCGTTGGTGATCGTCGGCGAGCCGAACTTCTTGTCGAGGACGACGTTACGGCCTTTCGGCCCGAGCGTGACGCGTACCGCGTCGGCGAGGATGTTGGCTCCGCGCTCGAGCGCGCGACGAGCCTGCTCGTCAAAAACTAGTTCTTTTGCAGCCATGTCTTACTTACCTAACTCCTGCTGGAACTTTCGAGTCGGTGAAGACGGCCAGCACGTCCTTCTCCGAAATGATGAGGTACTCGGTGCCTTCGAGTTTGATCTCGGAACCCGAGTATTTCGAATAAATGATGCGGTCGCCGACTTTGACGTCCATCGAGAGTTTGGTGCCATTGTCGAGCGTCGCGGCCCGAGCCGACGGCCAGCACCTTGCCCTCTTGGGGCTTTTCCTTGGCGGTGTCGGGCAGGAAGACGCCGCCGGCGCTCTTGTCGGCCTGCTCGACGTGCTCGACGACCAGACGGTCGCCCAAGGGTCGAAGATTCACGAAAGGACCTCCACGGTTCTCAATTAGTGAGGGGGTGACTGAGAGAATTGGCACTCATGGCAGTAGTCTGCCAGCGCCAATCCACATTAGCAGACCCCCAGGTAGAGTGCAAGGGTTTCGGTGGGCTTTGCCCTTTAAGTCGCCCGTGCCCAAAAAGTCGGGCTCCTGCACAAAAAGTCGGGGGGCCTGATTGAAGCCGCCTCTCGTTCCGTGGCCCCTCGTCCGAATCGTATGGCTCGATAGCGCGAGCCCGCGCGGCTGGCTCGACCTCGCCACCTGGGGCGGCGTTAAGTCGCTCGAATGCGTCTCGGTCGGCTACCTGATCGCCGAGGATCGCCGCTCTAAGACGATTGCCCCGCATATCGCCTACCCCACCGAAAAAGAGAACCGGCAGGGGAGCGGCCTGCTCGTCATCCCTGCCGGTGCGATTGTCTCGGTCGAGGTGTTGGCTACTTCCCCTTCTTGTGCGGCCTCGGTGGCGGCGCGTGGGGCTGGGGGTCGTTCTTCTCGGAGTCGAGCACGCGCGCGGCGAGGCTCCGAATGACGGCGGGGGAAGCGGTCTTGGGGTTCTGGAGCGCCCGCCCTGCGTCGCTCGCAAGGTCGGGGGTCGGCTTCTGTTTCTCTGGCACGGTGGACCCTTTCGGCCGTAGCCTGGTGAGTGGAATCGAACTGTGCGGGACTTTGACTTCGCACGTATGTTCGATGGTCTGTGCTAAGTATATCCCACGGTCAAGGGGTTCGAGAAAGTATCCCTTCGGTTGTTTCAACCATGTCCGTGACAGGCGCAAGACGGCGGGGCCGCGATGACCGAGCCGCGCCTGGTCGGTCCCGGAGAGCGTCTACCTCTGGCATATGCCGAGGCCGACTACCCCGACCTCGATCCTGGAATCCGGCGCGCGGTTCGTATCCTGATGGAGAACGGGGTCGAGACGTTCGAGTCGTGCGAAGGCGGCCCTGGGCATGCGTATCCGGAGCCCACGGTGCGTTTCTACGGTGGTCCCTATGCCGGGTGGCGCGCGATTAGCGTTTGCCTAGCCTTCGGGCTCCCGGTACTCGAATTGCGCCGAACGTGGCCAGTGATTCGTAACGAACCGACCGGCCCGTATTGGGATATCGCGTTCCGGGAGCAGATCCGGGAGCCGCTAGGCTAACCGCCGAGTTTGATGCACTCCTTGCACTGCGGCTTTTGCCCTTCGTTGTAGATACGGTGTTCCGACTTGATTCGCTTCCCGTCGGGACAGTCGTCGCGATCATGATGCACATTTCGGTGATCGCCATACTCGTGCGTAGTGGTGTGGAACGGGATACAGACAGCCATTAGGTTCTCCGTTCAATTAGTCAAGAAGCCCTAATTAGGGGGCGGCTGACCCTCGTCCTTGGGCACCTCGCCTGCCGCTTCGGCCGACCAGGGCTCTTGCTCCGTTTTGGCCGGTAGGTTGTGCCGGTTCATCAGCGTTCGCGCGATGGCGTCCGCGCGCCACGGTTCCTTGCGCGCGAGTTCGTAGTCGCGCAGGGCAATTTCCAGGGCTTCCTCGTAGGTCATCAGTCGTCCATATCTACGTCGCTCGGACCGGCTCCGGTGAAGTCGTAACCAGCGGCCCGCAGACGCGCGACCCGTGCATCGAGTTCCGCTGCTTCGGCTTTGTTCTTCGCAACCTGCTCGGGACCGGACACCTCCAATGAAATACGGTCGCAGTCCTCGTCGATTTTCGCTTTGCGCTCCTCGTCCATTCCAATCTCCCTACGCTAGTTTGTGCGCGATATGCTCGTCAAGAATCTCCTTGACGGTGAACGGGACGATAACTTTGCCCGAGGACTTGAAGAACCGCCCGATCTCTGCGAGCGCGTCCGATGTGTAGTCGAATGAAACGAAGAAGCCCTTGGTGCGCTCCTCGCGTGTCATCATGGCCTCGAAAGCATCAATATCGGGTCGCCCTGCTTTATCTTTTTGCTTCACTTGAATCGGATACCAAATGTCCATAAACGTGAAAGGCGAGGCTGTGCCGGGGTCTAGGCTCCGCTTCGCTGGAGCCGCCGACGCTGGGAAGATTTTTCCGTCGATGCCCATGTCTCCGACCTTAGCCTTGTTTGTCACGCCACCCAGTGCAATCACGGCCCAGTTTTCAAACTCGAACGGCGGAATCTTCCGCAATTTCTCCGGCGTCCACGGAAGGTCGCGGGCGACAAAGCCGCGCGTGCTGGCACGCCATTCGTCCTCGCCCTCAATCATTGAACAGTCTCGTACCAGGCGCTTTGCCATGACGCGGCACGCTGTCGGCGATACGTCAATTCCAATCCATTTGCGCTGCAAGTTTTCCGCCGCAACCAACGCCGTGCCGCACCCGCAAAATGCATCTAGAACCACGTCGCCTTTGTTGCTACTCGCTTTAACGATTCGTTCCAATAAGGCAAGCGGTTTTTGTGTTGGGTAGCCCATGCGCTCGGCGTCGTTTGCTCGAAGTTGGCTAATGTCGGTCCAGACGTTTCCGAGAACCGCGCCCTTTTGTTCGTCTAGATACCGCTTGAACATGATGCGCCCGGTTTTCGTCGCCGGGAAAAGCAGGAGCCCCTTTGCGTCGAGTTCTTCCATGCGCTTGCGGTCGCATCTCCAGCCCTTCGGCGGGTGCGGATAACCCTTATACTCATACATCAAGTTCGGGCGCGGATTAGGGCTTGCCAAGTCGGCAGTATTGAATCGGCGCGCTCCCGCCGGAACCGATTGATTGAGCAATTCCTCCTTCGTCATGCGCCTGATCGACCCGTCTGGAAGTTCTAACCACACATACCAATTCTTGAGCGTGTCGGCTCCGTAGATCGTCCGTTGCGGATGGAACGTGTACCCGCCGCCAGCGGAGTAGAGGAACAGCGAATCGCTGACCACCGGAAACTGCTTTACGCATCGTTGTGCGTATCCGCACGCTTCCAGACGATCTCGTTTAGGAATTGATTTTCGCCGAGGATTTGGTCGAGCATAACCTTGACGTAATGGCTCGCGTGCCAGTCACAATGATAATAGAAACTCCCAGTTGGTTTAAGGACCCGGCCTAACTCGACGCAGCGCGGGCGCATAAACTCGATATATGCTTGCGTTGAAGCGTGCCGATCTTCAAACGCGCGCTTTTCTTTCGTTTCTCCCCAAAAGACTTCGTAGTTGCGGTTCGAGTTAAAGGGCGGGTCGATGTAGATTAGGTCGATGCAGGCATCGGGAAGGCGCGTTAACTGCTCCAGGCAGTCGCCGCAGTAGATGATGCTGGTATCGACTAGCGCAGAGCGGCGCTCCAGGCTACGAGGCATCGCCCTGCGCTTGAAACGCGACCGGCTTCCGCCCATGCTTCCGAGATTGCGTCCACGGGGTTCTCGGTGGGATGCCTTGCGTCCACGATGGCGGTCCCCCTAGCGCGGGAACGGCGACGGCGCGCCCGGTGCCCCAAAACTCCGCCGCGATTCCGAACTCGTGGAACGATTGGACCAGGCAGCAGAGATTATGCGCGAGGACCTTGCACAGGACTTCGTTCACCTGCGCGACGGGCCGCTTCGAGCGAACGTATGCGCCGAACTTCGCCTTCATCATCGCGAAGGTCGTCTCGACGTTCGACCGCTTGTGGTAGAGCCGCAAGAAGTCGTCGCGGTGCTCTTGGTAGAAGGTGAAGGCGCGCTTCCAAGCCCCGGTGCCCTTCGCGTTTGCGTTTACCTTGAAGGGAATCAGCGGCCGAATGCCAGCGGACTCGATCTCGGCGACGTTACTACGGCCGCTGTAGCCCTTGTCGGCAGAGAGCGCGGTCACGTTGAAGCGCGCCGTGGTGGACTTCAGAAGCGACGGCAGGAGCGGGTAGTCGTTAATGTATTCGGGCGTCACCTCGACGCTCGTCACGACATTCGTTTTGACACCGATCATAACGTGAGCCTTCACGTACTCGTTGCGCGCGCGCTCGCGTCCGTACTTGTGGTCGAACCAACGGCGGTACACCGAACTTGAGAAGCCCGTCGAATCGACCGCGAACTCCGTCTCGACCGCCTTCAACGGCTGCGCGCTTTCCTCGATCATCGCTTTCAGGAGCGGCGTGAGGTCCGGGTTCTCCAGAATGTTAAAGATGCTGTTGTAGTGCGGCGCTTTCGCGATGTAGCCCTTCGCGGCGTACCCGTGCATATCGACCATCGACCGCCGACCCGAGGTCGTTCCATAAACCTTCATAACGGCCGCGAAAACCGCGTCCGCAAGAGGAAGGCGGGGGCGACCGAACGTGTAGGCGGGACTGTCGATTGCAGCGCAGAGGTCATGCAGTAAGGCCGCGACGTGTTCTTTCTCGGTCGTTTGCGCGGCGTTGTACGCGGACCATTCCTGCCGGTACGTGATTTTGAGCGTCTCGGTGATCGCGGTGCCGTCCGCCGTGAAATCGCGCCGAATCGTATATTCGACCGCCCATAGGTGCTTGCACTTCATCTGCCTCGTCTCGTAATCCGGGCAGGTACAATTGGGCTTCGTTGTGCTGGGCTGGACGATGTAGGTTCCGTGACCCGCCTGCGAAGGAACGATCCACAGGGCACCCTTCTGCCGGAGTTTTCCGGCTTCGGCTATGGCGAGACCGCGCTGTTCCCTGGTATCCATGCCCCTATATTACCAAAAGGTACAGTCTATGTCAACCCTTTGGTATATGCTTGACAGGGGCACCCGTTAGGGTGTAGGCTGACGGTATGCCAAAAGTGAGATTGTGGGGGTTCCGGTGCGAGCGTTGCGAGCACGAGTGGGTTCCGCGAGAGCCGGATCAGGAGCCGAAGGTCTGTCCCCGGTGCAAGAGCCCGTACTGGAACACGCCGCGTAGGGCCGCGAAGCGGACATGACCCTACACGGTGCTACTTCAAGGTACTACTGAACTATGTACTACTTTGCTATGTACCCCCCAATAGGTGGGGACTCCTGCGAGGGTGAATGAGTGGCCCGTGTACCGATTACCGTCATGGGCTACCGCTGTGAACGTTGCGGTCATGAATGGCTCCCGCGCGGGCGCGAAAACGGCGACCCACTTACCTGCCCGGTTTGCAGGAGCGCGTATTGGAACTCGCCCAGAAAGGCGAAGTCATTGACCAGTTACGAGAATTTTCGGGATACGGTTGAACAAACGCTGCGGGCTGCGGGGAAGCCTCTAACGTGGACGGAGATTCGTACACAGGCCAAACTGCCGCAGGCCTTTCCGAACAATAAGTGGGTTCACGAGTTGGAAAAACAGATCGGCCTAGAACGCAAGCGCGATAAGAACGGCGTCATTCATTGGCATCTAAAGCAGTAAAGACCGCAGCCGTGTCGGCGGCTAATCGCATAACTTTACCGAGCGCCTCAGCGAAGCGCCAAAGTGAAAACAAAGGTCTATGGAACGAAGCGCGAGAGCCCGAGACGGCGCACTTTTTTACGATTGGGTACACCGGCCGCGCCCTTGGCGACCTACTCGACACGCTCGTCTGACGTGTAAGGCATTTTCAGGCCACGGATAATTGTGAGGGTGAGTTGATTTTGAACTGCTCGGCAAACGCCTTCGGGGTCAAATAGCCGAGCGCTGAATGCGGCCGAACCGCGTTGTAGTCCTCAAGCCAATCCTCGGCGATCCGCCTTGCTTCGAAGAGCGAAACGAAGCTGTGAACGTTGAGCAGCTCGTCTCGAATCTTCCCGTTGAGTGACTCGATGTTTGCGTTCTGCGTTGGCTTCCCGGGTGCAATGAAATGCAGGACGACTCTCCGCTCAGCACCCCACCGCAGCATGGCATGGCTGGTAAACTCGCTCCCGTTATCAAAGCGTACCGTCTCCGGAAGGCCTCGATCAAAGGCGACGTCCTCAAAGGCGCGGATGACGTCGGCGCTTCCAAACGAATGCCCGATCCGCAGCGCAAGGCACTCCCGCGTGAAATCGTCGACCACGTTGAGCGTTCGAATTGTTCGGCCACCGATAAGTCGATCGTGCATGAAGTCGATCGACCAGCGCTCGTTCGGCCGCGTTGCGGCCGTGAGCACGTTCCCCCGAACGTAGGCAACCTTTCGCTTGCGCCGCGGGCGGACCTGAAGCGCGTTGGCTCGGTAGATCCGCAGAAAGCGATCGTAGCCGGCAACGATGCCTTCGCGCTCAAAGAGAATCTTCAAGCGGCGCCAGCCCCAACGCGGCCGCTGCGCGGCGAGTTCGCGCATGCGAACCGCGATCGGTTCGTCACTCGGGCGTTTCGAGCAATAGTGGAGCGTACTCCGCGTGCACTCAATGAGCCGGCAGGCTTGCCGCTGAGTCAATCCATCCGCTTGCAAGGCCCTCACCGCTTCTTTCCGCTGCGAGGGCCCCAGCCGTTTTTTGAGACCAGGTTCTTCATCGCGTCGATCTCGAGGGCTTGGCGAGCGATAATCCGCTGCATCTGCGAATTTTCGGTCTCGAGCTGCTTGAGCCGCACGAGATCGCTGGTCTCGAGCCCGCCGTATTTATCGCGCCAAAGCCGGATTGTGTTGCCATGAACACCGTGCTTGCGAGCCAGTTCCGCGACCGGCGTGCCGGCATCAACCTCTTTGAGGATGCCGACGATCTGCGACTCCGTGAAGCGGCTTTTCTTCAAGAGCGAGTCTCCTTTTTGGGCTCTACGCCCGGAAACTCACAACTCCCGCTGGCCTGGATTAGGCCTTACACGTCACGTCGCTCACAACGTGCGCACACTTGCGGACATTCGTTACAATCCCGTCAGCATGTACCGACCGGAACTTAGCAAGAGGAACCTACAACGTAGCGTCCAGGAACGCGGCCTCGTGTATCACCACTTACCAGAACTTGGAGTGCCGCGATATGTCCGCATTGAGGCTGCTGAAAATGGGACGCGCGATCTGATTTGGCAATGGTACGACGAAAACGTCTTGCCGTCGTATATCGGCCGGAATTTGCACTTCTTTTTGAACTCTCTTGAGCATCCCGTCGCGCTAATGTGCGTGGAACTAGACCCGCGCGAGTGCCACCGTCATCGCCTGTTCCAGGCCCTTGAAGATATGGGCCTGCGAGGCTTTGACCTCTAACGCGCGCGGCGCGCGAGTAGAAGTAAAAACCGCGCTGATCGTAGTGCGGACATATCCCGTTCCGGCCCAAAACGGCGCAGAGGTCTCATGTACGGCGGCGATTACGGACCAGGGAGAATGGCTTAGACTGTTTCCCGTTCCCTGGAGATACCTGGGCGCGGAGCAACGATTCAGAAAGTATCAGTGGGTAAAGGTTTCCGTGACGAAGGCGCGCGATCAAAGACTGGAAAGTTACCGACTATCGAGCCCCTCTGCCATCGAGATTCTATCTGAACCGCTTAGTACGGCAGGCGGTTGGCGCGAGAGAAAGGCGCTGGTCTTTCCGCTGAGAGCGCATTGCCTCTGCTGCCTTGCTAAGGAACTCGATGCAAAAGGACGCCCCACCCTTGGAATCTTCAAACCACGAGCAATCAACCGGCTTACAGTGAAGGTGGAGACGCCGAACTGGACCGACAGCCAATTGCAGATTCTTCGTCAAGGGCATCTCTTTGAGAAATCCCCCGCGCGCGAACTGGAGAAAATCCCCTTCAGTTTTCGCTACGAGTTTCAGTGCGATCACGCGGAGTGCTCAGGCCATAAACTGATTTGCACGGATTGGGAGATGGGAGAATCGTACAGAGGGTGGAGGCGAAGATACGGCGACGAGTGGGAGAGCAAATTTAGGCAGCGTTACGAGTCGGAGATGATCAATAAGTTGGATACCCACTTTTACGTCGGAACGGTCCACCAGTATCCCAAGACGTGGATCATTTGTGGGCTGTTCTACCCGCCGCACTTACGGGCTGGCGAGGCCGCAAACGGCCTTCCCCTCCTTGACTGGGGCAAGGGCGAGAGGCCGTAGCCCTCGGCCGACTTTTTGTGCAGGAGCCCGACTTTTTGGGCACGGGCGACTTAAAGGGCAAAGCCGTTTCGGTGTTTCGGTGTTTCGGTAGAGCCTTGCCCCAGAACCGGGGATCTGTCCTTAAACGCGGCCCGAGAGTCGTATCCGGTCTGCCCGAGCGAGTTTTTAAGGCAGTTCTTCGGGTGCGGCTTCGAGCGCGCGGCGTTCGCGGTACCGCTTGACCTTGTTCCGGTTGCCGCAGGTGTCGGCGCTGCACCAGCGCGAGCAGCCGTTTTTCGATGAATCGTAGTACGCCCAGGCGCAGCCCTCGTCGGCGCATACCTTCAGGCGCGCCCACGAGCCGTCGTACATCGCGCGGTGGACCGCGGCCAAAATGACCCCGATCGCCGCGTCGACACCTAGGGCGCCCGGTCGCAGCACGGCGGGGCCGCCCGGGTCGAAGGCGAGGGTCAGGCGGCCGCGCCCGGCCGCGTCCTCGAGGACCCGAACGTCACAGTGGGCGGGGATCCCGTTGTTCCCGGCGCCGAGGGCGCGCAGCGCCTCACGCACCGCCAGCGCCTGGGCCGCGTCGAGCTCGGTCGCCTTGGTCTTCCGATCGATCAGTCCCTGATCCCGGAGCCAGCCGGTCAGGCCGGCAGGGGTCTCGAGCAGGTCGGTTCCGTGCTCCAGGTTGCGGGTGTTCAGGAAGGCGCGAACGAGCTCGAGGGCCCCCGGGGCGGGCGGCCGGACGAGTTCGAGCTGGCCGTGGAGCTCGGGCGAGGCGGTCCCTTTCACGGGCACAGTATAACACCACCGAACGGGGTTGACAAGTTACTGTAACCAACTTATAATATTAGCAGGTTACACGCTTCACTAGTTACAGGAACAGGTTGGTCAGTATGTGGGAAGACACTCTTTCGCTCCAAACTCACGATCGGATCGCGGCGATCCAGTGCGAGGCCGAGGTCTATCGCCAGATGATCGACGCGGCCCCGCTGCGGTTTCGCGGACACGGCCCCTTGGTCACGACGCGACGCGTCGTCGCCGGAATCTTATCCCGGCTGGCCTCCGCGATCGATCCGTAACGCACGAGCGAGAACAAAAAAACCGAAGGCACCGCGGACTCGCGGTGCCTTCGTCTTTCGTCGAAACGTGGCGTACGTTATACGTGCGGGTGCACTAAGATCAGCCACACGATGTTGTCGAACGGGTCGAGCGCACTCGCAGCGAGGTCGCCGTTTGCATTGATCGCGGCTGGGACGATCGCGCTGTAGGGGTTGGTTTGAAGAAGCGGGCCGAGGGCGCGCATGCCGTGGATCGGGTCCCAGACCCAATAGATGTTGCTCGTGTAGTCAACGCCAAGGACGCTTCGCGCGTCGTTGAACGCAAGCGGCTCGTACCCGTCGGCCGAGTGGCCGGGGAGCGTCCCAAGGTCAAGCGGCATCCCCTGGGCCCCTTTCCAGAGGTAGGTGTGTCCGCCCGAATATCCCGAGACGAGCATCACATCGTCGTGAATGTTCAGCTTGGTCGTCGTCGCGGGGATGTACAAACTGCCCGGGGGTTTCAGGTAGCGCCACTGGCCCTTGTGAACGATCTCGTAGCGGAGGGACTCGGCGCAAAAGTCTTCGCCGAGAACGTCGTTGACGTCGTTGATGCTGAACGCCTGCTCCATTTCGCAGCCGTCCTGTGGATTGAAGATATTCCCAAACGTCTCCGTTACGATGTTGTACGTTAAGCCGGGCAGAAAACCACCCGCAGCGACGGAGAGGTTGTTAACCTGATTGAAAAGACGCGCGTTGTTGTACGACGTAAACGTGCCCGTCGGCGCCTGATACACGAAGGCGCCACCCGCGGGCGCGTCGTGCTGGACCTGGCCCCGCTGGATACCGTCGACTATGCCGGCGTCGCCGACGACGGTCCCGAACTCGTTGATCCACTGGGGACCGCAACTCGACACGCCGATCGGCGTGAAGTCGATGATCGTCGAGCCGTCGGAGTAAAGGCAATTCCCCGCGACGGAGATGTTTGGATTTGCACCGCCTTTTTGGCTCGGCTTCCAGCGGCTCGGCGGACCGCACGAGTCGTTGTTGACGCCGTGCCCGAATTGCGCGAATCTACACTGCTGGCCGCCCCCAACGATCTGGCCTTGGTTGTTGATCGAAGTCGGTATGGCCAAGGAAAAGGAGGACGAGAGCGTACCGGCATTCATGACGGCGTACTGCAATACGATGTTGTGCCCGGCGCGCAGCGGCGCGCGCACGCCGGCGGCATCGGCTCGGGCGCCGGCGGCGGCCGCGACGGTGAACACAAAAAGCGAAGCTAAAATTGTTCGAATGTAACGTCCCACGGCTGACCCTCCATCGGTGGGAAGCAAGACGCCCGGCCGCGACGAAGCGCCCGGCGCGAATCCCTCCGCGCCGCTGGTTCGTTTACCAGAAGAGGCCCGCCTGCGCCGCACGTTGTCGGCTGGCCCCTTCAATCGATCCTACGTTAGAAGGGCGGCACGAGAACGAGCCACACGATATGGCCGCCCGAGTCGAGCGCGCTGCAAGCGATGTCGCCTGCGGTATTGATCGCCGAGGGGACGATCGCGTGGTAGGGATTCGATTGAGTGAGGCTAGCGAGGTTGCGCATGTGGTGAATTGGGTCCCAGACCCAGTAGATGCTGCTCGTGTAGTCCAAACCGAACACGGTTCGCCCGTTGTTGAATCCGAGCGCCGCATAGCCGTCGCCGGAGTGTCCCGCGAGCGTCCCCAAATCGACCGGCGTCCCCTGCGCTTTTTCCCAGAGATACGTGTGGCATCCGGTGGATTCACACGGCACGAGCAAGAGATCGTTGTGAATGTTGGGCGGAATCCCTGAGAGGATGGTCATCGGGGGCGTCAAGTAGTGCCACTGACCATTGTGGACGAGCTCGAACCGCGCCGGGCCGGTGCAGGCGTCCCCGCCGAATATATAGTTGTTGTCGGTGATCCCGAACGCTTCGGCCATCTCGCAGTCGTCTTGCGGGTTGACTAAGTCCGTGAACGTGTCCGACGAGATGTCGTACGTGAGGCCTGGAAAGAACCCGCCGGCGACGATTGAGAGATTGTTGACCTGGTTGAAGAAATTGACGCCGAACGAGCTGAACGTCATCGTCGCCGACTGGTACACGAACGATCCGACGCTGATATCGTGTTTGATCTTGCCGCCACCGCCCGCCTGACCGACGACCGTTCCGAACTCATTGATCGACGTGGGAGCGCATTCCGAGACGCCTAGCGGCGTAAAGTCCGAGATCGTGGCGCCGTCGGAGAAGAGGCAATTCCCTCCGACAAAAAAGTTTGGATTCGCGCTCCCTTGCCGGCTCGGCCTCCCGCCGGCCGGAGGCCCGCACCCCCGGTCGTTCTTCACTCCGCGCTTCGTTTGCTGGAATGAGCACTGCGTGCCGCTTCCGACCAGTTGCCCCTGGTTATTGATCGAGACCGGCACGGCTACGGAGAACGACAAAGAGAGCGTACCGGCCAGTTTGACAGCGTATTCTTGAGAGATGTTGCGACCGAAATGCACCGGTCCGCGGACTCCGGCGGCGTCGGCTCGAACGCCGGCGGCGGCCGGTGCGGCGAGAATAAAAACAAAAGCCAAAACCGTTCGAATGTAACGTCCCACGATTGACCCTCCGTCAGCGGCAAGGAGGAAGCCGACCCGCCACAGAGCGCCGGCGCGAACCCCTCAGCGCGGCTGGGTTTCGTTACCGGCGGACGTCCGCCTCCGAACGCCGCCCGAGTCTAGGGAGAGCCCGCCTTGAACCAGCGATTGGAGCGCTTAGATTTTCACTTGGACGTCAAACGCCGCTTGGAACGGGATCTTCGTTCCGACGAAGCCCGTGTTCAAGTTGTTGTTGAACGGCCCGTAGGGGTAGCGGAATGGGACCGGCGTCGAGCCGATCGGGATGAAGTTTCCCGACGGTCCGAGCCCGGCGCCCCCGGAGGGGAGTTGCGAGTAGACACAGATGTTGGGATCGTCCCACGCATAGCCGCGCTGGAAGCACGTGTCGACGAGCCCGGTCAGGGTAGCGCGAAGCTTGACGTGCGGGCTCGCCTCCCACGACGTCGCGAAGTTGAGCGTCAGGCGCGACGGCTCCGCGAACGCCCCGAGATTGTCGAACTTCCCGGTAAAGGCGTCGGGGATCATCAGGAACGGAAGCCCGCTGACGGCTGACGACCCGGTGCACGTGTACGGCGTCGGGTTTTGGATCGTTCCGGTCTGGCCGGGCGCCGGCGAACATCCGGTCGGGACGTATCCCGGATAACTGAGTGGGGAGCCGTAGTACGCGCCAGAACTGAACGTCAGGCTCGGCGTGAACGCGAGCCGCTGATGCTTGTAGTTGAGGATCAGCGAGAGGACGTGCGGCGTCTCGTAGCCGTTCTCGCCGGTGAACGGCTGCGGGATCTGATCGTACGTCGTGTACGAGCCGTTCCGGTCGAGGAGCGGCTGCGCCGGCGAGTTGTAGTACGGATTAGGTGTCAAGACGCCGGGCGTCGACGAAGCAAATGTCGCCTGCGCGTTCGGGTTGCTCGCCCCGGGTGAAAGCCCGCACAACGCCGAGTTCGCCTGCGTGATCGTGGCGCAGGCCGACGTGTACGAGTTGTACTCTTGGATGTAGAGGTTGAGGCCGTCGATCACGTTCGTCCCCGACGGGAAGTTGTTGTACTTGATCCGGCTGTGCGTGTACGTGTAGGCGAGTTGTGCCGCGAACCCGTCGCGCGCGAAGTCGCCCTTGCGGATCGCAAGCTCGACGCCGGTCGACGTCTGCTGCCCGACGTTGAAGCCCGAGACGACGCCGCCGACGCCGATCGGGACAGGCTGCAATTGATTGCGCGTGCTGCGGTAGAACGGCGTCACCTTGAACGAGACGTCGGTTCCGCGCAGGTGTTGTTCGAGCGAAAGGTCGGCGTTGTACGACGTGTCCGGCTGTAGCTGGTGGATCGGCGTGTTGTAGCCGAGCGTCAGGAAGTTGCCGCCGATGAAGCTCGCGAGGTCCTGGTTGACCGCGTCGTATTGGAGC
The DNA here is from genome assembly GCA_963832625.1 of Vulcanimicrobiota bacterium. GTDB lineage: Bacteria > Vulcanimicrobiota > Vulcanimicrobiia > Vulcanimicrobiales > Vulcanimicrobiaceae > CAWHUV01. The sequence continues at coordinate 148,382 of CAWHUV010000001.1, forward strand.
CACGACGTGTTGACCGCGCGCGTGTAGATTCCGTACGAGCCGCGGATCACGCTGTCGGGGGTCAGCGTGTACGTGAAACCGAGGCGCGGTTCGAACTCGGTGTTGCTGACGCTCGTCCCCTGCGCGTTGACGAGGTTCGCGGGGACGAAGCCCGGGCCGAAGAGCGCTTGGCAGACGCTCGGGCTCGCGCCCGTGATCCCGCCGCCGATCGGAACCGAGACCGGCGCCGGCGCGCCGGGCTTGTAACAGTGCTCGTTGTCGTACGCATTGAACCAGAAGTTGCGCGCGTCCGAGCCCGTCGTATCGCCGAGCCTGTTGTAATAGTTCTCGACGCGGATCCCGGCGTTGATCGAGAGCCGCTCCGAGGGATGCCATTGATCGGTCAGCGACGTCGCGGTGAAGACCGGGTCGACGTGGTTGAATCGCGAGCTGATGAAGCCGTTGTCGGTGACGAGCCACGTCGCGGTCGTCGGCCCGCTCGGCCCGATGACGTTGACGGTCCCGGTCGGGAGCGTGTACCCCGACGGAATCGGCGGAGGGCTTCCAGGGAACGTGCCGCGCGCTCCGCCGTTGAAGCAGCTCGTCTGTACGTCGGTCGACGGGCTATAACAGAAGCCTTGTGCGTCGACAAGATTCGTGAACGGCGCGCCGACGGAGTTGCCCGGGAAACCGTACGAGAAGCGGCGCTCGAGCCGCGTCGACGTGTAGGCGGCGGTCGCCGTCAGCAGGTGCTTGTCGGAGAGTTGGTTCGCGTAACTCAGGTTGAAGCCGTACGTGTGGCTCGGTAACTCGTAGTCGTTCAGTTCCGCCCCGTAGTAGCCGGTGAACTGCTGGTTGGCGGGTCCGCCGATGAACCAGTTCGAGTAGGTCGTGTAGCCGTACAAGCGCAGGTACGAACGCGAGTCGAAGTTCCTTTGGTACTGAATCTTCGCGATCGAGACGCCATTGTCGGTGTAGTCGCGCGCGTTGTCGGAGAGCGGCGCTTCGAAGGGACGGTTCTGTGGGCTACTCATGAAGTAGTACGGCACGACCTTGCTCGGGTCGGGCGGCGCGAAGAGCGCGCCGGTGTAGACGTAACCGTCGTGCCAAGATCCGTTCCCGGCGCCGCCGACCGCGTTGGCGACGTTTGCCGGGCCCCCCTGATCGTTGATCGAGCTGTAGTACCAGCCCAAGATTCTGCTCGTCAGATAGAGAAGCTGAACGTCATCGCGCAGGCTTCCGCCGTGGTGCGGGACCCCGAAATGCAAGTTGACGACGTTCTCGCGGTCGTCGGTCTCGGCGAGCGCGTACGTTTGACCGCCCGAGAGGTTGATCGTTCCGGGCGTCCCGTCATAAATATTGAAGCGCCCCTCCGGGAAGAACACCGGATAGAAAAACTGCGGGTCGCTCGCGCCGTTGAACTGATCGATGTAGCGGTAGTCTTGGTTTGCGCCGGCGAGACCGACGTAGTACGAGAAGAGCCTGTTCGGCGTCGCGCCGCCGATCTCGAACGAGAGTTTATGGTAGAACGACGGCCCGCCGAGTCCGCCGTCGACCGTCACGAACCCCGGATACGTCCCGGTGCGGATGACCTGATTGATGTAACCCGAGATGCCGGTCGCGTCGGCCGTCGCCGGCGTCCCGCCGGTGTAGACTTGCAGTTCTTGCTGTCCGAGGATCGAGAGCATCGTCTGCGGCGCGTTGTCGTAGACGCGATTGACGGGGATGCCGTCGAATTCGTATCCGACTTGGTCGATGTCGCCGCCGCGGATATTGACCGTCTGATACCAGCCTTGTTGGCCTTGTTGCACGACGGTCCCTGGGACCGAGATGATTGCGCTGTACGCCGAGTTGAGACCGCCCGGCCCGCCGAGCCCCGCCGCCGCTTCTTGACCGGCCGCGTTGACGGAGTAGACGTCGCTGACCGTCCCAGGTTTGATCAGGTCTGAGCCGGCGCGCGCGCTGACCCTGCCGATCGTGCGCAGCGTCTTGTGAACGGTTAACGGGAGCGTCTGTGTCTGGTCGGCTTGGACCGTGATGCCGGATTGCGAGATCGGATCGAAGCCGTTTTTCTCGACGCTCAGGGTGTACGTGTCTGGGACGAGCGTCAGGAATCGGAACGAACCGTCGGTATCAGTCTTCGTCGACGTCGCCTGCGTCGGCGAGACGACGCTGACGGTTGCCGCCGCGACGGCGGCCCCGTCTTGATCGACGATGCGGCCGACGAGCGTCCCGGTGGTTCCGGCTAGGGCGCCGGCCCCCGGGAAGGCCACGGCGAGCAAAAGTCCACACGAGAAAACGACAAGACGCGTGCCCATGGGGCGCAACTACGCCGGGCGGTGACCGTTTGCTTGCTTAGCCCTAGTGCGAGATTCCGGAAAGCCCTTGCCCGATCGGCTCAAACAGGGCGACGACCGCGCGGATTGGGAGATCGGCCTCCTCCCCGAGACCGAAACTTTTCATGAAGGCGTAGAGGATCAAGAACGCCGCGGTGGTCGTTGAAACCGCCCGTATCGCCACGTCGACATCGCGCCGGAACAGCGGGATAAAGAGGGCGACGATCACGACCGTGATCGAGACAAAGCGCAGCGGGCCGCCGAACGACGGATCCCAGAGCGGCCCGCTCGGCAAGCCGGCAATCCCCAGGATGGCCGCGTACAGAAATGCCGCGGCAAAGTATCCGACGATCGCTGTCGCTGCAACTTCGGCGATGCGCTTGACGATGGGCACCCATCAAAGATTCGCGCCCCCCGGACGGAACCTTCGCTCCGTTCCGTCGAAGAGCGCGACGGTGTTGCACCTCACGTATCGGTCATGCCGTTCCTAGACCCGCGCGGGCGTAGCGCCGCGTGATCGCCGAACTCGCGGTCGATCTCGCCGCGATCCGTGCGAACGTCGAACGCTTGCGCGCACTCGTTCGCCCGGCGCGGTTCGCGGCGGTCGTAAAGGCGAACGCGTACGGCCACGGGCTCGTCCCGGTCGCGCACGCGATCGCGGGCGCCGTCGATGCGTTCTGCGTCTATCGCCTCGACGAAGCGCGCACGCTTCGCGACGCGCGGATCGACGCGCCGGTCCTCATCGTCGGGCCGGTCGAATCGGGCGAGCTGGACGACGCGCTCGCGCTCGACGTCGCGATCCCGCTTTGGGACGAAGGCGGCTTCGTACGCGACGTGGCGCGCGCGGCGCGCAACACGGGACGGCGCTTTCCGGTCCACGCAAAGATCGATACCGGCGTGACTCGGCTCGGGCTCGATGCCGAGCGCGCCGGCGCCGCGATCGCATCGTATCTCCGCGACGATGCGCTCGACGTCCGCGGCGTCTACACGCACCTCGCCGCAGTTGAGGAACTCGAGTCGGCGTTCACGCTCGGCCAGATGGAACGTTTCGAGCGCGCGCTCGAGAACGTCGCCGCGCCGCTGCGCGAGCGCGGCGCGATTCGCCACGTCGCGGCGTCGGCTGCGGCGATGCTTTTCCCGGCTCTGCGTCTCGACATGGTGCGGACCGGGATCGCGCTCTACGGGATCTGGCCGTCGGAAGCGACGCGCGCCGCAGTCGCGGGCGCGATCGAACTCGAGCCCGCGCTCACGTGGACGACGACGCTCGTCACCGTACGCGACGTCAATGCCGGGCGTGCGGTCGGCTACGGTTGCACGTTCCACACCTCGCGGCCGTCGCGCATTGCGGTCATTCCGATCGGCTATGCCGAAGGCGTCCCGCGCGCATGGTCGAACGCGGGCGTCGCGCTCGTCGCCGGACGCCGCGTCCCGTTCGTCGGGCGGGTCTGCATGAACATGGCGTTTCTCGACGTCACCGGCGTCCCCGGCGCGCAGCCCGGTGCGCGCGTGACGTTGCTCGGTCGCGACGGCGCCGAGCGGATCGACCCGAACGAAGCCGCCGCGAATGCGGGGACGATCGGGTACGAGCTCGTCGCGCGGCTCCCACTCGATCTCCCGCGCCGCTTCGTTGAGACGGCGTCGCTGCAAACGAACGAGCCCGCCTCGACGTTGACATAGAGAAGATGCTCGCACCGTCGATCGTCGCAGCCGGCGTTTCAATCTCTCTCAACGGACGCGCGCTGCAGAGCGACGCTCCGCCGATCGTCGCCAACGGCCGCATCATGTTACCGGCCCGCGCCGTCTTCGAGGCGCTCGGGGCGTCGGTTCGCTACGACGCCCGAACGAATCAAATCACGATCGCGCGCGCAGCAAAAACCCTGCGCATCGCGCTCGGTTCCAACCGCGCCGTCGTTCTCTTCCGGGGGCGAACGATGGTCCCGCTGCGCTTCGTTGCGGAGTCGTTCGGCGCAAGCGTCACATATGACACTGCGTCCCGCGCGGTCGCGATCGTCGATCCCGCCGCCCCGGGAGGGGTCCGAAGTCCGGTGATGACCGCTTCACCGGTTGGCGCCTACATCGCGCCGACGGTCGAAAACCGCCGGCCGGCGCCCGGTGAGACGGTGACCGGCCCGTTCCCTTCGATCTCGGCGTCGCTGGAAACGCACGGCGGCCCGCTCGTCGACTTCTCGACCGTGCGGATGTTCATCGACGGCCGCGACGTCACCGACAAGATCTTCCATGAGGGCGACGCGATCGGGTACACGCCGAGCGTCGAGTTACTCGCCGGAACCCACGAAATCACGGTCCAAGGCGCGGACCTTCGCGGCGCGCGTTTTACGGCCAACTGGGACTTTGGGAGCACGTTCGCCTTCACGCCGCCGCCGCAAATCCTCGGCTACCAAGCGCCGGCGCTGTACCTCATCGGACCGGGTACGTACATGTATGGGAACGTCGTGCAGTTCATGCTGTACGCACCGCCCGGCGGAACGGGTTACTTGAACTTATGCGGATACGCGACGCAGTACGCCTTCGCTCCCGGAAGCGAATCGAACCGATACTACGCGCAGTTCACCGTGCCGTCCGGCATCTTCGCCCCGAGTTGCTATGTCACCGGGTATTACTACAGCGGGGCGGGGTTGCCGAGTTACTTCGTGCTGCCGACCCCGCTCATGATCGACACGCGCGTACCGGCGCCGAGCCCTTCGCCCTCGCCGCTCCCGCCGTCGCACGCGCGACATTTGCTCGGCCATCCGACGCCGCCGCCGGCGGCGAGCCCGTCACCCAAGCCGACCGTGCCGCCGACTCCGCGCGTGACCGGAACGCCGAGCCCACGCCCGGCGCCGCGGATCACCCCGCGACCGAAGCCGCGCGCTACGACGACGCCTTAGCAGCTCCGTTGCCGCCCGGTGCGCTGTCGCCGTTCGCGGTACGCGAACGCTCGTCGAGCGGGATGAATCGCATCCCTTGCGGACCGGTGTACTTCGCCTGCGGGCGGATCAGCCGGTTGTCGGCGAGCTGCTCGAGGATGCTCGCGGTCCAGCCCGCCATTCGGCCGCATGCGAACATGCACGTGAATTCGTCCGCGGGGATTCCGAGGCTGAACAGCGTCGGCGCCGTGTAGAACTCGACGTTCGCGTAGATGCGCTTGCCGGGTTTCTCCTCCTGAAGAACTTTGTTGGCGGCGTCTTCGAGCGCGCGCGCGATCTCGTACCACTTCGGGTCGGACGCTGCACCCAAGCTCTTCGCCATCTCCTCGAGATGTTGCGCGCGCGGATCGCGGACTTTGTACTCGCGATGCCCCATCCCCATGATGCGCTCGCCGCGTCCCAGCAGTTCGCGCACGTACGCCTCGGCGCGCTCCGGCTTGCCGATGTCCAGAATCATCTTCATCACCTTGCCCGGCGCTCCACCGTGCAGGTCGCCCTCGAGCGTCGCGATTGCCGACGTTGCGGCCGCGTAAATATCGGCGCGAGTCGACGCCGTCACGCGCGCGGCGAACGTCGAAGCGTTGAACGAGTGATCGGCGAGCAGGACGAGATAGGTGTTGAGCGCCTTCTCCGCCTCTTTGATCGGGACTTCGCCGTTCTTCATATAGAGGAAATTACCGGCGGTGGAAAGCTTCGGCTGCGGATCGATCGGTTCGAGGCCGCGCCGAATCCGATCCCACGCTGCGACGATCGTCGGAGTCTTCGCGATCAAGCTGATCGCCGCGCGAGGATTCGAGGCATGCTCCCCCTCGGCGACGTACGGCACGAACACCGCGAGCCCCGAAACTACCGTGCGCAGCACGTCCATCGGCCACGCGTCCTTGGGAATCGATTGCATCGCATCGATCAAGGGGTGGGGGAGCATGCGGTTGGCTGCCATCCGGACGTTCAAGTCGGCGAGTTGAAATTTGTTCGGGAGCTGGCCAAAGAGCAAAAGGTAGCAGACTTCTTCAAAACTTGCGTGCGGGGCGAGGTCGTGAATATCGTAGCCGCGATAAGTAAGCCGGCCTTCCTCGCCCTCAACGTTGGAGAGCTCAGTTTGGCCGACGACGATGCCCTCAAGCCCCGGGTTTACATAGGTATGTGACATACTCGTTTCATTCCCAACCTAGGTGCATTTTCCATCCATTGAACGGCGGCGCACGTTGCGCGCCGCCCGGCACTTCGGAACGCTCCCGGCGCTGCGCCGGGAACTGTTCCTCCGCGCCCCCGCGCGACTATCGCGCGCGGGACCCCGTTAAACGGCGGCGCACGTTGCTCGCCGCCCGGCACCTAAGGCGGCGCACGTTGCAGGATTGGGGCGCCGACATATGTCGTGCCCGAAAGCCTGCGGCCGTGCGGCTAGTCTGAGGCGGGGCGGCGCCGATCGCTTGCGAACGTGATCCGCGAGGACGCTGAAATGGCCGCCAATAGGCTTGTAACGCGGCGCCGCATCGCAGCCTTTGCGCTGAAGGCGGCGGCTTTCCGCGCGCGCCGTACGCTGCGCAACGTGACCGGCGGCGGCGTTCGCCGGTGGGCTCGTCACACTCGGCTTGAGACGGCGCCCGTCCTCGCGGAGACGCGCGCCCCGCTATGGTCCGATGCCGACGACCTGTGGCATCAACTTGGGAAGGTCCAAAATCTTCGCGTCGCGGCCCGGCGCCTCGACGGAGTCGAAGTCCCCGCCGATGGGACGCTGAGCTTTTGGGCGCAGGTCGGGCGGCCGACGCGGCGCAGCGGCTACACGATTGGCCGAGAGTTGCGCGAAGGCTGCCTCATACCGAGCGTCGGGGGCGGCCTCTGCCTGCTTTCGAACGCCTTGTATCAAGTCGCGCTGCGCGCCGGGTTTGAGATCGTCGAGCGGCACGCTCATTCCGCGCGGGTCCCCGGCTCGGCGGCGATCGCAGGTCAAGACGCCACCGTCTTCTGGAATTACGTCGATTTGCGATTCCGCGCGCAACACGCGTTTCGCGTCGAGGTGGTCTTGAGCGAAGACGAACTCGTTGTACGCGTTCGGGGGATCGGCGCGATCCGAGATGCCGTCGCCGTGGGGGCCGCGCCGATTCCGATTGGGGCGCTCGCCGAGGCCGAGAGCGAGGACTGCGGCTCGTGCGGCATCGACGAGTGCGTCCGGCACGCGCCTGAATTGACGCACGCGCGCGGCGCGACCGCAATCTTAGTCGACGGCGTCTGGCCGGAGTTCGATGCCGCGTTGCGCGCCAGCGATCGCGGCACGCAGCGCTTCTTTGTTCCAATCGACGGCGGTCGCCGGGGATCGAAACGGTACGCTTGGTCGACCGACGGGAGCGCGGGCGTCGTGACCGCTCCGCTCGCGACCGCTCGGCGAGCGCTGCGGAGCCGCCGGCTCGCTGCGCAAGGCGCGGCCCGGCAACGCGCCCAGATTGAGGAAGAGGCTCGCCTGGCGCGCGCGTACGAGCGCCGGCTCAACGCTTCGGTAACGCGACTTTACGTGCAGCAAGGTCTCTTGCCCGAACTGTTTCGATCGGGCGAGCTCGGCGGCCGCACATTTTCGGTCCTCGCCGATCGGCTCTCGATTCGCGCCGTTCACGCGCAACTCGACCGGCTCGCCGCCGCTCATCCCGAGAGTCCGACGGCGGCGGACTTTCGCGCACCCTCCGAGCTCGAAGCGCTCGAATGGCGCGCGCTCGAACGCGCCGAGCGAATCGTCACTCCGCACGTTGAGATCGCGGCGCAGTTTCCGGGAAAGAGCCACGTGCTCCCGTGGCAACCCTCGCGGCGGCGACTCGTGCGTCGAACGAACGGCGGCGGACGGCCGCGCTTACTCTTCCCGGCGCCGACGCTTGCACGCAAGGGCGCCTACGAGCTTCGCGCGGCTCTCGCCGGAAAAGATTGCGAACTCTTGCTGTTCCCAGGTGAATTTGAAGGCGCGCGCTTTTGGGATGGAAAGGACGTCACGTTCATCGATCGCGCGACGCTCGAACGCGAGCCGGTCGACGTCGTCGTCCTTCCGGCGTGGGTCGAATTTCAGCCGCGCGTTCTGCTCGCCGCACTCGACGCCGGCATCCCCGTCATCGCGACGACGGCCTGCGGATTGCCGCCGCGCGCCGGCCTGACCCTCTGCGAAGCCGGCGACGTCGCCACGCTGAGCGCGTCGATCGAAAGGGTACTCGCCGGATTAAAAGGCGGCGCACGTTGCGCGCCGCCTGGCGCTTCGGAACGCTCCCGGCGCTAGGCGCCGGGAACTATTCCTCCGCGCCCCCGCGCGACTATCGCGCGCGGGCCCCCCTTGTTAATTCACGTCGACGAGGGCGCGGCCGCGGTCGAGCGCGACGTTGACAAGCCGGTCGACGAGCGCGTCGAACGATATGCCGGCGGCGGCGCACTCGTCGGGGAACAAACTCGTCGGCGTGAAGCCCGGGAGCGCGTTGATCTCGAGGATGTAGGGCCGGCCTTCGCGCGAGATGATGAAGTCGGTCCGCGAATAGTCGCGCAGGCCGACGAGCCGGTGCGTCGAGAGGGCGAGCATCTTTAGCCGGTGCGCGAGATCCTCGTCGATCCGCGCGGGGACCTCGTGGCGGCTGCCGCCCGGTTCGTACTTTGCCTCGTAATCGTAAAACTCGTGACCCTGCGGGAGGATCTCGATCACCGGCAGGGTCTCCTCGCCGAGCACCCCGCACGAGAACTCGCGGCCTTCGATCAACTCCTCCGCGATAACGCTCGCGCGATGCGCCGAGAGGTCGATCATCGCGCGCGACCACTCTTCGTGCGTGTGGACGATCCGGACGCCCGTGCTCGAACCCTCGTCGCGCGGCTTGACGACGATGGGGAGATTCAACGAGCCGGGGAGCAGCGGCAACGTCCCGCCTTCGAAGTCGAACGTGTCCCACGACGGCGTCGGCAAACCTTCGGCCGCCAAGAGTTTTTTCGTCAGGTGCTTGTCGATCGAAAGCGCGCAACCGCGCACGTCGCTCCCGGTGTACGGCAACCGCAGCCACTCGAGGACGCCTTGAATCGTACCGTCCTCCCCGCCCGGACCGTGGAGCGCGTTGAAGACGGCGTCGGGCTCGATCTCGCGGAGCGCGTCGATGAACCGCGCGTCGAAGTCGACCGCCCGCGCCTCGTAGCCGAGGCGCTCGAGCGCGCGCATGACGGCGTTCCCGCTTGCGATCGAGACCTCGCGCTCGGTGCTTGGGCCACCCATGACGACGACGACGCGCGCCTTCATTTACAAGAACACTCCTACGAAGTGAACCTCCAGCTCGAGTTCGATTCCGAATCGTTCGACGACGGCGCGGCGCATCCGCGCGAGCAGCGCCGCCACGTCGGCGGCGCGCGCGTTGTCCCGGTTGAGGATGAAGTTGGCGTGCAGTTCCGCGACCTCGGCCCCGCCGTCGCGCCAGCCTTTGACGCCGGCCGCTTCGAGCAGCCGCCCCGCCTTGTCGCCGGGCGGGTTGCGGAAGCACGAGCCGGCATTGGGGAGCGCTAAGGGCTGGGTCGCCTTCCGGCGGACGAGCCGCGCCTGCATCTCCGCCCGGACTTCGGCTGGGTCGCCCCGTTCGAACTGCAGCGTGACGGCCGCGACGATCGCATCGCGCGCCAAGGTCGTGTGCCGATAGTAATACTGCGGCGTAACCGCGTGCACGTCGGGTTTCGCCGGCGTCTGCACGACGACGTCGCGCAACGAACTCGCCGATCTCGCGATCGGTTCCGGCGTTCATGCGCAGCGCGCCGCCGACGCTCCCCGGAATCCCCGCGAGCGACCCGATGCCGCGCGCACCGTGCGAAGCCGCTTGCGCGGTCAGGAGCGCGAGCGATGCCGACGCTCCCGCTCGCACGACGACGCCGTCCCCAACGTCCCCTTCCAGGAAGTCGATCCGCGCGAACTCGCCGCCCAAGCGAATGACGAGGCCGCGAATTCCGCCGTCGCCGACCAGCAGATTCGAACCGCTCCCGAGCGCGAACCACGGAAGCTTTCGGCGCAAAACCATGCGCAGCACGTCCGCGAGTTCGGCGGTCGTCTCGATTTCGCAGAACGCGTCGGCCGGCCCGCCGATCTTCCACGACGTGTACGGCCCGATCGGCGCATCGAACGCGACGCGTTCGCCGAGAAGCGCCTTCAGGCGCTCGCGGTCGGCTTCGCCGAGGAGCGACGCGGTCAGCTCGGCTGCCGCGCTCACGACGCAACCACCCCCGCTTCGAGTTCGCGCGCAAGCTCCGCGGCGGCGGCGCCGATCGATCCGGCGCCGAGGCACAGCACGAGCGCGCCCTCGGGCGCAAGCGCGAGGAGATGCGCGGGGAGCGCGGCCGGGTCGCCGGCGTACGTCACCTTGCCGCCGAGCGCCGCGAGCGGTTCTCCGATCGCGCGCGCGTCGACGCCGTCGATCGGCGCCTCCGACGCCGCGTAGACGTCGGTCAGAACGACCGCGTCCGCACCGCGCAGCGCCTTGGCGAACGCGCCGGCCAAGTATTGCGTTCGCGAGTAGCGGTGCGGCTGAAAAGCGACGACGAGCGGGCCGGAGAAGCTGGCGCGCGCGGCCGCAATCGTGGCGGCGACGGCGGTCGGGTGATGCGCGTAGTCGTCGACGACGACCAAGCGCGGCGTTCGGGCCAGGACCTCGAAACGGCGCCGCACGCCGCGAAAGCCGGCGAGCGCCTCGGCGCACGCTTCAAATGGGAGGCCGAGTTCCAACCCGATCGCGATCGCCGGAAGCGCGTTGAGAATGTTGATCGCGCCGGGTACCGCGAGGCGCAGCTCGCCGCGCCGCGCCGCGTTCACCTCAACCGCGCACTGCGAGCCCAAGCCGGCGTACTGCGCGTCGCGCGCGCGCACGTCCGACGGGCCGAAGCCGAACGTAACGCACCGCGCCGGCGCCGTCGCCCGCGCGAGCGCCGCCGCCGTCGGTTCGTCGACGCCGATAATCGTAAAGCCATGCGCCGGGACGCGCGCCACGAACTCTTTGAAGGCCGCGATCATCCGTGGAAGGTCGTCGTCGGAAGCGACGTGATCGTTCTCGACGTTCGTGACGACCGCGATCTCGGGCCGCAGATCGAGAAACGAAAGGTCGGACTCATCGCTCTCGGCGACGAACCACTCGCCTTTGCCGTCGCGCGCGTTGCTGCCGGTGTCGATCCGCTCGCCGCCGACGACCACGGTCGGGTCGAAACCGCCGGCTTCGAGGACGCGCGCGATCATCGCCGTCACCGTCGTCTTTCCGTGCGTCCCGGCGACGGCGATCCCACGCCGGCCTTCCATGAGGTGTGCCAGCAGCGCTCCGCGCCGCACGACCGAAAGGCCTCGCGCGTGCGCGGCGACGAGTTCGGGGTTCTCCGGCGCGATCGCCGAACTGACGACGACCGTTCCGGCCATGCCGAGGTTGCGCGCGTCGTGGCCGATGGCGATCGTCGCGCCTTCTTCGGCGAGGCGCTCGCAGAGCGGCGTCGCGCGATCCGACGAGCCGGAGACCGAGTAACCGCGCGCGAGCAAGATGCGCGCGAGCGCCGACATGCCGATCCCGCTGATCCCGACGAAGTGCACCGTAGAGGAGAGCCTCACGGACGCTGATCTTTCGGCCGGAGTCGCGCCTTCACCCGCGCTACGATCGCGCCGCGCGCGTCGACGGCGGCGAGCCGCGCAGCGGCTGCACGCAGCGCGTCGAGCGTCGCGGGCTCGAGCATCGCTTCGAGTTCGGCGCGCAAGCGGTCGCCGTTCGAACTCGGAATCGGCGTACGAGACGCGCGGCGCCGGCGCGTTCGAGGACCTCAGCGTTGCGGCGCTGGTGGTCGTCGGTCGCATGCGGATATGGAACGAGGAGCGCCGGCGTCCCGGTCGCGGCCAACTCGCCGAGCGTCGAGGCGCCGGCGCGCGCGACGACGAGATCGGCGGCGGCATACGCGGCGCGCGGATCGTCGAGGTACTCAACGACGTGCACGGCGATCGGATCCGAGCGCCCGCGCCCGCCGCAAAAGTTCGCCGTAGTCGCGCGCGCCCGCAACGAGCAGAATCTGCCACTCGGCCGAACGCGACTCGGCGAGGGCGAGCGTCGCCTCGTTCAACGAACGCGCGCCTTGGCTTCCGCCGAACACGACGATCGTCGTCATCGCTGGGGCGAGATCGAGTGCCGTTCGCGCCGCAGCGCGATCGAAGCGCGCGGGCGAACGAAGCCCGGACCGGCGTCCCAGTCACCGCCTCTTTTGAGCGAAGCGGGCGTGCGGGCGCGACCGTCAACCAAATCTCGTCAACGAGCGGCGCGAGGAGCCGATTCGTCAGCCCAGGGGCGGCGTTCGGTTCGAGGAGCGCGATCGGCGCGCGCGAGAGCCGCATCCAGCGGACGAAGCGCAGCGCCGCGACGATCGGGAAACGTCACGTACCCGCCGGTCGCGATCGCAAAGTCGGGGCCGAACCGATGCAACACGCCGAGCGCCTGGATGAAGCCGATCGCGTTGTCGACGACCGTGCGGATGAATGCGAGCGACGGTTTGCGCGCGAGCGGTGCGGAGCGGACGTACGCCGTTTCCAGGCCGGCGGCCGGGACGATTTGCGCCTCGAGCCCGTCGCGCGTCCCGACGAACAAGATGTCGAGCGGCGCGAGCGCCGGCTCCGCGCGCAGGGCTTCGGCGATCGCGAGCGCCGGGTAGACGTGCCCGCCGGTCCCTCCGCCGGTCAGCAGCAACGTTCACGCCCCGGGCGATCGCCGGAATCGGCCGACGTTGACGACGAGCGCGACCGCGACGAGCGAGACGACGAGCGACGAGCCGCCGAACGAGATGAACGGCAGCGGGACGCCGGTCACCGGCCACGACGACGTGACGACGCCGATGTTGACGAAGGCTTGCACGACGATCATGCGCATGCAGCCGAGCGACGAGGAAGAATCCGAAGCGGTCGGGGGCGCCGAGCGCGATGCGCGACCGCGCGATACGGCGAAGGCGACGAAGAGTGCGACGACGACGAGCATGCCGAGCAAGCCGAACTCTTCGCCGATGATCGAGCAGATGAAGTCGGTGTGCGCCTCGGGGAGCTAGAAGAACTTCTGGCGCGAGGCGCCGAGCCCGACGCCGAACGGGCCGCCGCTGCCGAGCGCGAGCAGCGACTGCACGATGTGGAAGCCCTTGTCTTGCGGGTCCTTCCAAGGGTCGATGAATGCGAGGATGCGCGCGCGCTTGTATGCGTCGTGCATGATCAGGCAAGAGCGACCGGCGGAATCGTGACCGCCGCCGCAAGGAGAGATGTTCGAAACGCGCGCCGGCCGCGAAGAGCATCGCCGAGCGCGTGAACGCGAGCAGGCTCGCGGTCCCCATATCCGGTTCCTTGACGACGAGGACGGCGAGCGCGGCGGTTACGAACGCGAGCGGGAAGACGCCGTGCACGAGCGAGCGGACGCGGTCGCCTTTCGCCGCGAGCGCCGACGCGAGGTAGAGCACGAGCGCGAGCTTCGCAAACTCGGACGGTTGAAACGAGAGCGAACCGGCGCCGAGCCAGCGCCGCGCGCCGCCGATGTCAGATTCCGACGTGCGGGATCAGCACGAGCCCAAGTAAGAGGACGCTCGCGAGCAAAGCAAACGGCGCGAACCGGCGCAGCTTCGGATAATCGATCCGGTACGCGGCGAATGCCAAGGCGAGCGCGATTCCGAGCCAGATCAGTTGGCGCTTCGAGGTAGTAGGCGGCGTCGTGGTGGATCGCGACCGCGAGTCGCGCTCGACGCGCTGAAGACCATCACGAGACCGATCGCGACGAGCGTGGCGACGCTTGCGATTAGAGACCGGATCGGCCGCGCCGCGAACCGCGGCGCGCGCGTCAGCCATGGGCGGCGGCGCGCTCGGCGCTCGCGCGGCGCGGCGCAAATGCGTCACCGCGCGCTTCGGCCGAGGCGAACATATCGAAAGACGCGCAGCCCGGCGAAAGCAGCACGACGTCGCCCGCCTCGGCGAGCCCGCGCGCGGTCGCCACCGCTTCCTCCATCGAAGAGGCGTGCGCGAGCGTCGGGCCGTCGACGAGTCGACGAAATCGCGTCGGCCGCTTCGCCGATGAGGACGACCGCCTTCGACTCGCCTGCGAGATTGCCTTCCCCATCTCTGCAAAATCGGTCCCCTTGGCATTGCCGCCCGCGATCAGAACGATCGGGCGTTCGAACGAGCGAGCGCTGCGATCACCGAGCCGGGATTCGTCGCTTTCGAATCGTCGACGAACAGCGATCCCGTCACGTTCGGCGACGATTTCGAGCCGGTGCGTGCAGCGGCCTTGAATTCGCGGACGCCGGCGCGCAGCGTCTCGGGGTCGATGCCGGCCGCGAGGCCGACCAGAGATCGCGGCGATCACGTTCGCGACGTTGTGCGCGCCGCGCAGCGGGATCTCGGCGACGCGGCATGATTTCGACCGGGCGCGGATCGCCGGTCGGCGGCGCGTACACGATCGCGCTCGTCGCGCACGTACAGCGCGGTCGAGGCGGTGCGGGGCCCGGCCGAACCAGACCGTGCGGGCGCGGATGCGCGCTTCGCGCCCTCCGGGCGCCGAGCGAAGCGACGACCGGGTCGTCGAGGTTGCCGACGAACGTATCGCCCGGCCTCTGATTCGCGAAGATCCGGAATTTTGCTTCGGTATACTCGTCCATCGAATGGTATCGGTCGAGATGATCGGGCGTGACGTTCAGGATCGCGCTGATGCGCGGCTTGAACGACCGGATCGACTCGAGTTGGAACGACGAAACTTCGGCGATCACCCAGTCGTCGGGCGCCGCGGCGGCGGTCTCCGCAATCAGCGCGTTGCCGATATTCCCGCCGACGCGCGTCGACCGGCCGGCGCGCGCGAAGAGCGCGCCGATCGAGCGCGGTCGTCGTCGTCTTCCCTTTCGTCCCGGTCACCGCGACGATCGGCGCCGCGCAGATGCGGTAGGCGACCTCGATCTCGCTGATAGACCGGGACGCCGCGCGTCCTGCACCCGGCGCACGAGCTCGCCATTGAGCGGGACGCCGGGAGAAAGGACCGCCGACGTCAGCGCCGGCGCAATCGTATCGATCGCGCTCGGGTGCGACGAAGCTCGCGCCGATCGCGCTCGATCTCTGCGATCTCGGCGGCGAGCAGTTCGGGTTCTCTCTCGTCGGTCGCATAGACGGTCGCACCGCGCGCGCGCAGCACCGCGCAGCTTGCGAGCCCGCTACGCCCGAGGCCGATGACGAGGACCGACTCGCCGCGCGTCGAACGTCCCGCCGTTCGTTCATAGCGTCAGCGCCGCACCGGCGAGCGAAGCGAGCGCCGAAGCAGTCCAGAACGTACGCGTCACCTTCGTCTCCGGCCCAGCCGCCGAGTTCGAAGTGATGGTGCAACGGGCTCATCCGGAAGATGCGTTTGCGCGTCGTCTTAAAAGAGGCTACCTGAAGGATCACCGAGAGCGTCTCGGCGACGAACACGCCGCCGAGCGACGAGCAGAAGCAACTGCTCGCCGCTCAAGATCGCGCTCCCGGCAAGGACGCCGCCGAGCGCCAGCGACCCGGTGTCGCCCATGAAAAGTTTCGCCGGATGGCGGTTGTACGCAAGAAAGCCGAGCAACGCGCCGGCGAGCGCAACGTCGGTCGCGGCGACGCCGAGGCTCCCGATGCGCCAGCCGAGCCACGCAAAGACGCCAGCGGCGGAACGTCGTTCCGGCCGCCAAACCGTCGAGACCGTCGGTCAGATTGACGGCGTGCGTCGTCGCCAGAATCGCAGTCATTCCGAGCACGTACCAAAACCACGGAGCAACGTGGAGGGTCGTCGCCGGTGACGTGAAGATGACGCCCTGCAGCGGCGCCGCGACGCTCCCGCCGGCGAGAGCCAAGAAACGCGGCGCCGACGAGGCCCGTTCGCCAGGAACTTCGTACGCGCGCGCGCAGTCCGCGGTTGCGTCCGCGGCGGATCGCAGATCCAGTCGTCGACGAAGCCGACGAGCGCCGCAGCCGCAATCCAAGGAGCGCCAGCGCGAGGGTCGTGGCGGCGTGGATACAGCGCGAGTGCGAGGAGGAGCGCGGCGACGAATAACAGCCCACCCATCGTCGGCGTGCCGGTCTTCTGGGCGTGCGATTTCGGCGCATCCTCGTAGGCTCTGCTGGCGGCACGGACGCGCGGCTTCAGCAGTGCGATCAAGCGGGCGTCCGAGCGCGAGCGTCAGCAAGAACGAGAGGACGAACAGCCCGACGAACACCGAGCGCACTCACGCGGCTCGCTCCGCAAGGAACGGATTGCGCGCCGGTGCCGCGCCACCGCAAAACGACGATCGGCGTTTGTTCGTCGCCATTCCCGTGGGGGTTCGTCTACGAGCGCGGCGCTCGACGCCGATCCGCGTCGACGCCGGGCGAAGCGCCGAGAATCTTCGCCGCGCCGAGATCGTTGGCGTCGACGATCGCCGCCGCGGCGCCGCAGGCTCGCGCAATCGCCGCGGCCGCGCCGGCCGGATCGGCCGGACCCAACACGATCGTCCGATCGAAGGGCGGAAGGGTGCCGGTGTAGCCGTCGATGGCGGCGATCGGCTCGCCGAGAATCCGGTAGAATGCGCCGCGCCGGCCGACCAGCCGCTCCGCGAGGTGCGCGAGCGTTGCGACGACGACTTTCCAGGCGCCGGTTTGGTCGATGACGAGTTGGAGCGACTCGGGTTGGCTGATGGTCGCAAGCGGGTCGGCGTATCGCGAGAGCGCGTACGCGAGCGGGCTCGGCCGAATCGTCTCGGCGGCGACTGTGCGGCCTTGCGCGATCGCAAGCGCCGTCTCCGAGACGCACACGACGTCGCCCCCGCGCGCGATTCCGGTCACGGCGCGTGCGACGAGCGCGGCGAGATCGTCGCCGCGCTGAATTAAAGCGGTACGAACCGGGATCGCGACCGTCTCGCCCGCAAACGGTGCGCGCGCGGTCAGCGACGGGCGGCCGATGACGCGAACCTCAAGCATGGGCGGCTCGCAACCCTTCGAGGACCTCCTCGAGATGATAGCGGCGCGACGCCTTCAGGAGAATGACGTCGCCGCCGCGCGCGTTGGCGCGCAGCCAGTCGATGGCGCACGCGTTTTCGGCGAATTGCGTCAAGCGCTCCGGCGGAAAGCCCGCACCGAGAGCGCCGCGCGCGAGCGCGTCGCCGAATTCGCCGCCGACGAGCAGCGCATCCAACCCGCTCGCCGCTGCGGCCGCGCCGACGCCTTCGTGCATCGCGGGTGACTGCGGCCCGAGTTCGGCCATGCTTCCGAGGACCGCAATCCTGCGCGAAGCCGGTTCGCGCGAAAACGAGCGCAGGGTCGCGAGCATCCCGCTCGGCGAGGCATTGTAAGCATCGTAAATGACATCGAACTCGCCGGCGCGGCGGCGCTCGTAACGCCCTTGCGGCAGCGTGAGCGACGGGATCGCCTCGAGGAGCGCGGCGCGCGGCGCGCCGCACAACAACGCCGAACCGATTGCGGCGGCGAGATTCGCGAGATTGTGGTCGCCCGGAAGGCGGCAGTCGATTGAGAAAGCGCGCGCCGCCGAGCGCTCGCAGACGAACAACTTGCGGCGGCCGACGACGACGAACGTGTGCGTGCTCGGCGGGACTTCGCCGAGTTGCTCGCGCGCGCCGAACCACGCCGGCGCGGGGTCGAGGCAGGGCGCGCGCGCGACCGAGGCGGAGTCGTCGAGGTTGAGCAGCGGCTGCGCGCCCGAGGCGAAGATTCCAAACTTCGTTTCGGCGAGCCGTTCGGGCGAGCCCATGATTTCGAGATGCGCCTCGCCGACGTTCGTCAGCACGGCGACGTCGGGGCGCGCGATCTCAACGAGCGGCGCGATCTCGCCGTAGTGCCGCGCGCCCAGCTCGACGACGACGGCGCGTACGTCATCGTTCAAGCCGAGGAACAGCTTCGGGACGCCGATCTCGTTGTTTTCGTTTGCGAGCGTCGCGGCGACCGGCCCGAGCCCCGCCGCGGCGAGAAGCTGCGCCGCCAGATCTTTCGTCGTCGTTTTTCCGGCGCTCCCCGTGACAGCGACCACACGCGCGTCGAGCTTGCGCCGCGCAAGTCCGCCGAAGGCGGCATATGCCCGCAGCGTGTCGTCGACGAGCAACGCCGGCGCGTCGTCCGGGACCGACCCCGGATCGCTGATGACGACCGCCGCCGCCCCGCGCGCGAGCGCCTCGCGCGCGAAGGCGTGCCCGTCGAAGCGCTCGCCGCGCAGCGCGACGAAGACGTCGCCCGGGCCGAGCGTGCGCGTATCCGTCGAGATGGCGGCTGCTTCGTGGAGAATCTCATCGACCGCGCGCGCGCGCGCACCTGATGCGGCGACGAGTTCGACGATGGGAAGCCTCATCGCGCGATGCTCCGGGCGCGCTCGGCGAGCGCGGCGCGGACGACGTCGCGGTCGTCGAAGTGGATCGTTCGCGCGCCGAGAATTTGATACGTTTCGTGCCCCTTACCGGCGACGACGACGACGTCGCCGGGATGCGCCTCTGAGATCGCGCGCTTGATCGCCGCCGCGCGGTCGACCTCGACCGTCGCCGCGCGCCCGGCCGGGATTCCGGCGACGATCGCGTCGACGATCGCGCGCGGGTCTTCGCTGCGCGGGTTATCGCTCGTGACGAAGATTTGGTCGGCCGACTGCGCCGCGACGCGGCCCATCTCGGGCCGCTTCCCGCGGTCCCGGTCGCCGCCGCAGCCGAACACGACGAGCAGCCGACCGCGGCTCGTCTCGCGGACCGCTTGCAAGACCCGTTCGAGGGCGTCGGGGGTGTGCGCGTAGTCGACGAGGACGTCGATCGCCCCGTCACCGAGATGTTCCATGCGTCCGGGGACGCGGTCCACCGCGGCCAGGCCGCGCACCGAAGCGGCCTCGTCGACTCCGAGCGCGCGCGCAACCGCCAGCGCCGCAAGTGCGTTCGCGACGTTGAAGCGTCCGGGCAGGCGCAACTCAAAGCGCGCACCATCGACGACGAAACTGCTCCCGCGCGCGTCGAGCGTGACGTCGCCCGCGCGGACGAGCGCTTCGGCGCCGAACCCGTACGTGGAGCACGAGCCCGCTCCGAACTCGGCTGCCCAGCGCCGGCCGAGCGGGTCGTCGAGATTGAATATCGGCTTCGGCGTGCGTTCGAACAGCGAACGCTTCGCCAGCGCGTACTCTTCAAACGTGTGGTGAAAGTCGAGGTGATCGCGCGTCACATTCGTCAGGACGGCGACCGCAAAACGCACGTCGGCGACGCGTCCGAGCGCGAGCGCGTGCGAACTCACTTCCATCGCGACGCCGCGCGCGCCGCGCTCGAGCATGGCGGCGAGCGTCGCCTGCAGGTCGGCGGCGAGCGGGGTCGTGTTTTCGAGCGGCCACATCGCGCCGCCGAATTGCGCGCCGAGCGTCCCGATTCGGCCGCACGGTAGCCCGGCGGCGTCGAGGATCGAGGCAATGAAATGCGTCGTCGTCGTCTTCCCGTTGGTCCCGGTGACGCCGGCGACGCGTAACGCCGCGGACGGATCGCCGTAGAACGCCGCGGCCAAACGCGAAAACGCGCGGCGCGTCTCCGGGACGGCGACGACGGTTGCCTCGCTCGGCAAGTCCGCCGCGTCGAACTCATTCGCGACGACGACGGCGCTCGCACCGGCCGCGAGCGCGGCGCGGACGAACGCATGGCCGTCGACGCGCTCGCCGGGTAGCGCGACGAACAGATCGCCGGGCGCGATGCGGCGCGAATCGTACGCGATTCCGGTCACGCGGCGCGCGACCGCTCCGCGGGTCCGAGCATCGTCGAGTGCGGCGAGCAGCGTCGCAAGGTCGACGGCGGGCGCTCTGGTCGGGGTCATCGGGTGTGCTTCTTCGACGCGGGCGCGGGCTTCACCAAGCGAGTCTCGACCGCGCCTGCGGCCGGGGTTGCGGCCGGCTGTACCTCGGCCGGCAGGACCCCCGCGTGGAGCATTGCGAGCTGAGCGATCGCTGCAAACGCCGGGGCGGCGACTTCACTGCCGTAAATGAGGCCGCGCGGCCGCTCGACCTTGACCAAAACGACGAAACGGGGGCGCTCGGCCGGGACGTAGCCGACGAACGACGCGACGTACTCGCCCGGGACGTAGCGGCCACCTTCGGCGATCTGCGCGGTCCCCGTCTTCCCAGCGGTCGAATACCCGGTGACTTGCGCGGTTGGGTTGCCGGTTCCGCGCGTCACGGCGGCGCGCAGGTAGCCGCGCAGAATCGCAGCGGTGTGCGGACTGATCGCCCGGCGCGCCACCTCGCGGCCGTAGCGGTAGACGACGTGTCCGTCGGGAGCGAGAATCGCATCGAGGATGCGTGGCCGCAGCAGCAGCCCGCCGTTGGCGATCGCACAGTACGCGCGCGCGAGCGCGAGCGGGGTCGTCGAGATTCCGTGGCCGAAGGCGATGGTTGGCAGCGACGAGTCGCTCCACTCGTTGAGCGCCGGGACGATCCCGGGATTCTCTCCGGGGAGTCCGACCTTCGTCTCGTCGCCGAAGCCGAAGCGTCGTAACTCGGCGTACATCGTACTGCGCCCGATCGCGAGCCCCACTTCGGCGGCGCCGACGTTGTGCGAGTATGCGACGATGTCGCCGAGCGTTTCGCTTCCTGCGCTACCCGCCATCAAACCGTCTTCGGCGTTGTGGATCACGTGGTCGCCGATTTGGATCGAGTCGCGCGCCGGGAAAAGATCCGCGGGCGTCACCTTCCCGCTATCGAGCGCGGCCGCCGCGGTGATCAGCTTGAACGTCGACCCAGGTTCGTATGCATCGGCGATCGCGCGGTTGCGGCGCTCGACATCCGTGAAACGATCGTAGTTGCGGACGTCGTAGTCGGGGACGTTGGCGAGCGCGAGGATCTCGCCCGTCCACGGGTCCATGACGACCGCGCTCCCCGACGCCGCGCCGAACTTCTTCACGGTCGCGTGCAAAATTCGTTCCACGTTATACTGGAGGTACGAATCGAGCGTCAACACGAGTCCGAAGCCCGAACGCGCCGGCTCGAGCACGTGCGGCGGCGCGAACGGCAGCGCCCGATGGAACGAGTCGTCTTCGCGCGTCATCCGCCCCGGTTTGCCGCGAAGAATCTCGTCGTACTCGTACTCGACCCCGTCGAGGCCGTTTTCATCGATCCCGGTGAAGCCCAAGACGTTCGACGCCAGCCGGCCCGACGGCACGAAGCGCACGCCGGTCTCTTCGGCGACGACCGAAACGCCCGCAAGATCGAGCTTCGCAATGCGCTCGACCGCTTCGCGTGGCGCTTTCCGCTCGATGACGATGTAAACGCCGCGCGAGCGGATCCGCTCCAATACGCGCGCCGGCGCGATCCCGAGCGCCGCGCCGAGCGCGCGCGCGGTCGCGGGCTGGTCGTCGATCTCGCGCGGCGTTACGTAGATGCTTTGTGAAGGCAGCGAGCGGACGAGCGTGTTTCCGTCGCGATCGTAGATCGTTCCGCGCCGGGCCGCGAGCGGGATGACGTCGAGGCGCTGCTCGCGGGCCTTCGCGGCCAACATCGGTCCGTCGCGGATCTGCACGATGTAAAGCCGCACGACCAGAAAGATCGCGAGCGCGGCAAATCCCCAAAACAAGATTTTCGCGCGCAGCACGCCAACCCGCGCGAAGGTTTGCGGAGCCGCCGCGTGGCGGGCCGAAGTTTTACGTTGGGGCCGCCCCCAGGCGCGAGGCGCCGGAGTCCCCCACGGACGGTCCAAGCGCTACCCTAGGGGTCCGCTGAAGGACCCGCTGCGCCGATCGCAACGAGCGATCTTGCCGCAGATCGAGAAGCGTCGAGGGAGCAATGCTAAAGCGCATTGTGACCGACGGCGCGACGATGAGCTGCGGCAAGAGCGCCGTTGCCCTAAAGGGTTTGGGCGGCGCAGGCCCGTCTGCGTCGTCGAGCGCTCGGTCACAGACCGCAGGGGGTATGCTCCCTCGCGCTCTTCTCGCATCCGGGCCTGCGGCGCGCCAAACGATCGGCACATGGGGTACTTCAGCGGACCCCTATCCACTTCTGCATCGTTAGGAAGGCGAGCCCGGATGGTGGGGCGGCGACGGTTCGCGGTGGGGCGGGCAAAGTCGCGACCGTGAACGCTTGCGCGTCGCGCATCCCGAGCTGCGCGGCGATCCGCGCAAGGCGGTCGCGCGATTCCAAGCGCGCGATCTGATCGTCGAGCCGGACGCCTTCATCGACGAGCCGAGCCTGTTCGCGACTCGCCCGGGCAAGTTCGTATTGCATCCGCGTAACGTTCGCCATCAGTGCGAGGTACGTCACGACCCCGATCGTCGCGACGAACAGCGTGGCCACAATTCGAACGACCGTGCGATTGCGCAGCGCCGCGGTTCGTTCGCGCCGCTGTTCGGCGGCGGTGCGGCCGGCGCGCGACCCCGCGCGCGAGCGCGGTGCGACGACCTGACGGGGAAACTCGTACGCAATCATGCCGCTCGCTCCGCGACGCGGAGCTTCGCGCTCCGAGCTCGGGGGTTGCGCGCGATCTCCGCCGCGCTCGGCAGGATCGGTTTGCGCGTCACGACGCGCAAACGAAGGTCGTCGCGAAAGGTGTGCTTCACGATTCTGTCCTCGAGTGAATGGAAACTTATCGTTGCGATCCGCCCGCCGGCGGTCGTGCGGCCGATCGCTGCGGCGAGCCCGGCCTTCAGCGCGCCGAGTTCGTCGTTGACGGCGATGCGTAGCGCCTGGAAGGTGCGCGTCGCGGGATGGATGCGACGGTGTTCGCGCGCGCGCACGGCTCGCGCGACGAGGCGCGCGAACGCAAGCGTCGTGGCCGGAAGATCGCCTTGCTCGCGCGCCGCGACGACCGCGCGTGCGATCCGGCGCGACGCGCGCTCCTCGCCGTACGCGAAAATCAGGTCGGCGAGTTCGCGCTCGTCGAGGGTCGCGAGGAGGTCGTGGGCGGAGCGGCCGGCCTGCGGGTTCATTCGCATGTCGAGCGGTCCGTCCGCTTGGAGCGAGAAGCCGCGCGCGGGCGCCTCGAACTGATCCGACGAGAGGCCGAGGTCGAAGAGGACGCCGTCGACGCTCGCGATCCCGAGCGCATCGAGGTGCGGCTCCATATCGGCGAAGTTGGCCCGGACGAGGACCGTCGCAGCGGCGAGGTCGGGCGCGACCTCGACGGCCGGGTCGCGATCGAAGGCGATGACCCGCCCGCCGCGCGCCACGATCGCGCGGGTATGCCCGCCGGCGCCGAAGGTCGCGTCGACGTAAGTCCCGCCGGGTCGGATTCCGAGAGCATCGACGGCTTCGAGTTCGAGTACGGGCTGGTGCGGCACATCAGTAGAGCCCGAGCTCGCTCGCGAACGCCGCAGCCTCGTCGTCGCCTGGGCGGAGCTCCCCGAGCCGTTCCTTGGCCCAGACCTCGATTCGGGTCAAGCTCCCAATCGAGACGATGTCGTGCTCGATTCCGGCGTATGCGCGCAGCTTTCGGGGGATCAGGAGACGGCCCTGATCGTCGCATTGCTGGCCGTCTTCAGTATGGGCGAAGAGGTGGCGGACAAACCGCCGGTAACGATCGTCCTTGAGCGGAGCCGCCTCGAGGCGCTCGCAGAAGCCCTCCCAGGTGACTGCCGGGTACAGAAGGAGGCAACGGTCGGGCGCCGCGATCGTCAGAACGAACCCCGGTCCAAGGCGCTCCCGGAAACGCGCGGGGACGACGAGTCGGCCCTTGTCGTCAAGGGCGTGCTCGGCCTGGCCTGAAAAGCGCGGGACATCGCGACCCAGGGAATAACCTCCACAAGGACCCACTTGGCTCCACTTCGTACCACTATAGTCCGCCGGCGCTCGCCTGGCAAGGTGGTCGGGGGGCGGCTTTACGGTCGGCTTACAGAGCGCGTCGGATGCTTGGTTGCGCCGATATTTAAGATGTGAGATTCGCGTTAGTGAGCACGCGTAGCGAAGGCCGCGCGCTACCGCCGGCCGAATCGGCGCACTTAGTGAGAGTATTCATCGGCCTTCTGCTCCTGGGCGGACTTTACGGTTGCAGCGGAGGAGGCTTGATCCCCGACGGACCGCACTCGATGAACGCCATGGCCTTGCGCCAGCTCGTGCGGGTCGAGGCGTCGCGCGCGCACATTTCGCCCTCGCTCGTTCACGCGGTGATCAACATCGAGTCGAACGGCGACCCCAGTGCCGTTTCGAGCGCGGGCGCGGCCGGTCTGATGCAACTGATGCCGGGGACGGCGGCGCTGTACGGCGTCGCGAACCGGTTCGACCCGGCCGACAACGTCGCGGGTGGCTGCCGGTACTTGCACGACTTGCTTGCGCGTTATCACCAAAACGTGAAGTTGGCGCTCGCCGCCTACAACGCGGGACCGGGCGCGGTCGACGCCTCGCATGGAGTTCCGCCGTTCGCCGAGACGCGTGCGTACGTCGCGCGGGTGACGGCAGCGCAGCGCAGCTTTCCTTATTAGGGGCGCTCCCTAGTCCCGCATGGCAACCGCCTCGGGGGTTCGCGCCGCCCCATTCGCGCCGATCGAGCGCTGGCGCGTTCCGATCATGGACGCGTACATCGTGCGCGAGATGGTCGGGCCGTTCCTATTCTCGCTGAGCGCGGTGCTGTTGTTCTGGTTCGTCAACATTTTCTTCGTTGCCGCCGACTACATCATCAACGCGCACGCGCCGATCTTCCTCGTCCTGCGCTTTCTATTCTTCCGAATTCCGCAAAGCACGCCGTGGGCGTTCCCGTTTGCGTGCCTGTTCGCGTCGCTGCTCGGCTTCAGCCGGCTCGCCGCCGATAACGAGATCACGGCGCTCCGCACGTCGGGCGTGCCGTTCCTGCGGATTTGCTTGACGCCGCTCGTGCTCGGCGTCGCGATGTTCGGGTTGTCGTATTACATCAACGACACGGTGACGCCGAAAGCGGTCGAACTCTCGACCCGTTCGTTCTATCAGATCATCTACCATACATCCGAACTCCCGATCGTACCGCAGTTTTTCCGTAAAGACGACACGACCGGCCGCGTTTTCTACGTAGGCGACATCGGGACCGACCACAAGACGCTCTCGAACGTGATGATCTTCGAGCCGGCGATCATCTCGCCATTTCGCCAAGTAACCAACGCGCAAAAGGCCGACATCGAAGGTCAGACCCTGCACCTGCGCAACGCCAAGGTCACGCGCTTCAAGCCGACGGGCGAGCTCGACGGCGCGACCGTCGTCAAGAACTTGATCGTTGGCCTGCCGATCGGCGAGAGCGTCGACCAGTTCCTGAACACTGCCAACGCCGACGCGTACACGATGACCTCAAAACAACTCGCCGGTCAGATTCACGCGATGCAGATGACCGGGACCGGTGGCCAGACGCTCGATACGCTCAAGCTGACGCTCGCGCAAAAGCTGGCGCTGCCCTTTGCTTCGTTCATTGCGGTTCTGATCGGCCTGCCGCTCGCGGCGGTCTTCGGGAAGAAGGGCCGAACGCTCGGGATCGCGCTTTCCATTTTGCTGCTCTTCGTGTACTACCTGATCATGTCGGCCTTCGGCGCGCTCGGCAAAAATGCGGCGGTCAACCCGTATTTAGCGGCATGGATCCCTAACGTCATCATGGCGCTCGGAGGCGCATTCATGTTCCGCCGCGTCGAGAGCTGAGGGGGACTCCCGGTGCGCCCGCGAGCGGTGCTCGCGACCGTCGTCCTGTTCGGCATTGTCGCGGGCTTCGTCGATCCGGCCGGCGCCGCCGACCCGCCGACCGATCCGAGGCTGGCCGACTTGATGAACTCGAGTTGCTTGCCCGCCGCAAAGACAGCGCCCGAGGAACCGCCGCCGGTCCCGGGGCGGCTGCCGGCGCACGTGATCGCCTTTCAATCGTCCGATCAAGGCGAACCAAGCCCGAGCCCGGCGGCGTCGGCGCCGACCGCCGTTCCGAGCCCCTCGCCGTCGCCGCTCAAGCCGCCGCCCCCAGGGCCCGGCGAGCTCCTCCCGCCGACCCCGACGCCGTCGCCGCAGACGACCCCGCCGCCGCTGCCGACGCCAACCGGGGGCGGCTCGGCCGCGCCCGTCTACCTCGTGCGACCAACCGGGACGCCGCCGTCGCTCCCGGCCGCAGGCTCGAGCGCATCGCCCAACCCCGGTCCGACGGCGACCGGCGCGACGCCGCTCCCGACGCTGCGCCCGTACGACATCGTCATCATGGCCGACGACTTGCACGTCTTCAACCGCCCGCACGAGCCGGGCGACGCGACCGGGAACGTGCACGTTTTCTACATCGAGGGTCAGATCGTCGGCGACAAGGCGCACTTCGACGGCGAGCACACGATCGTGCTGACCGGCCACACCTACTTGATCAACCGCAACTCGGATTCGATCCTATACGCCGATTCGATCAGTTTCGATACGATCGCGAAGCAGGCGACGCTCGTCAACGGCCGCGGCGAGTCGACTGCGGGCGTCGCCAAAGGCAAGATACACTACACGGCCGAGAAGCTCACGGCGTATTCGAATGGAATCTCGCACGGCGACCGCGGCTCGTTCACGACGTGCGAGAACCCGCACGGCGGCTATCACGTCGAGGCCAGCTCGATGGACGTTACTCCGGGGGACAAACTAATCGCGCGCAAGGCGATCGTCTTCCTCGGCCCGCTCGCAGTTTTCTACCTTCCGTTCCTCATCATCCCGCTGCGCACCGTGCGGGATCCGCGCCGCCAAACGAACTTTCTTCCGCTGATCGGCTATTCGCAAATCGAAGGATTCTACGTCAAAGCGCGGCTCGGCTTCGCGCCGTCGGATTACTATTACGGCTACTACCGCGTCGACTATGCGACCAAGCGGGGTCTAGGCCTCGGATACGACGCGGCGATCGGAACCAAGAACGGCAGGCGTGCGCTCACGATCGACCTCTACACGATCAACGATCGCATCCAAGACGCGCGCGAGACGAACGCGCAAATTCAGGAGACCGAGAATTTCTCGAAGACGGTGCGCGGGCAGTTCGGCGCCACGTACACCGGCGACTTCGGTCCGGGATTGTCGCTGCCGGCGAGCGTCGATATCACCGGAACGATCGTGCGCCAAGGGAACGCCGGGAGCGACACGCTGACCTTCTCTCAATTCAAGCAAGGAACGCTCCAGAACACCTTCGACCTCGGCCTGGTCGACACGATGCGGCTCAGCCAGTATCTGCAGCAGCAGTTCAACGTCAGCTTGAGCCGCAACAGCAGCGATCTCTCGACGAGCGGCTCGCTGCACCTCAACAGCGACACCCACTGGACGACGCACTCGCTCGACTTCGACTTCATCTACGACAAGACGGATTACACGTCGGACGCGTTCGGGTACGACAAGGTCCCCGAGCTGCAAGTTACGCCGCACTTCGACTGGAAAGGGTTTCCGTTCCCGCCCGAGATGCAATTGACGGTCGGCGAGTACACCGAGCCGCAAAACGCGTTCTCGACCGGACGCATGGAGTTCGTTTTCAACGAACCGGTTTTCCTAAAACTCGGCGAAAGCGATTTTTCGGCGAACTACAACGTCCGGCAAGACTACTACCTCACCGGCGACGAGAAAGCGTACGTCCAGCAAGACGCGGCGTTCTCGACGCCGATCGGCGACCACATCGTCAACTCGATCACGTACAACGAGTCGCACCCCATCGGTCCGCTGGACGTACCGTTCCAACTGCTCGACCAACTCTCGGGCGGCTCGAAAGGCGCCCAGGACGTCATCCGGATATTCAACCGCGACATCTACTCGCTGTCGCTCTCGACGGGGACGTCGTTCGACCGGCAAGCGCAGCCGATCGAGTATCAGTTGAATTACCGGCCTTCGCCGCGTTCGTGGCTCGTCTTAGGAGGCTTTTGGACGCCCGGACCCGGCAACGGTTTCGGGACGACCAACGTGCAGGCGATTACGCCGTTCGGTCGCGACACGACGTTGCAGTTCTCGACGAACATCAATTGGAAGAGCAAAGGACAGCTCGCCGACAAGAACGTCTTGCTGAGCAAGATCATTGGGGATTGCTACCGGATCGACGCGTCGTACAATCAGGACTTTCGGTCGTTCAACCTCAACTTCGTCATCCTGGCGTTCCCGGGCCAAGGCGGGGGCTTCGGACTCGGCGGCGGCGGCACGTCGCCGATCCTCCCGCAAAGCTTCGGCGGCTTCTGATGCTACGGGTAGTTGTCGATCTCGCCGCCGGCGATCTGGGCCGAGGGGTTGGACGGCAAGATCGAGCCGGCCGGGCGTTGCAGCGCATCGCTGAACTGCATCGTCGTATCGACCGGCAGCGAGAACGTCGTGTCGTTCGCGCCGCCGATGCCGAGCGAGTCTTGCACGTGGTTGCTCGAGTCGATCGTGAAGAAGTTGATGTACCACGTCGGCGAGTTGAACTGCGGCGGAGTCGTCGGCATGGGCGTAGGTTGGACGCCGTTTGGGCAAGGGCTCGCTACCGCCAACGGATTATTCAGTTGCGCGCGCGTAAAGATCAGTTGAAATTCGGTGCCGGTGCCGTCGTCGTCGGGGATGAACTGCGTCGTCGAGGGGCTCAGGACGACTTGCTGCGGATTCAGGCGACCGGTCGTGAAGACGTACTGCAGAAGGACCGGCAGAACGATTTGCGGTCCGCCGAAGTTCGCTCCGGCCGCAAAGGCATATGAGTAGTTGGCCGAATTGGTCGTGTAGGCGTTGGGATAGGGCTCGCCGCCGACGCCGCAGGTATTGAGGACGACGACGTAGTTGAGGTTCGTGAAATCGTTTGGACCGTTGGTGCGAAACCGCACGACCATTTTTCCGGCAAGGTTGGTATCGATGCGCTCGGGCGTGACCTGGTGGCCGCAGCCCAAGACGGGCAACCCTAGCGCGAAGATGGCGATGACGACGAATGCGGCGCGGCGCAGCAGCATGGTTTCCTCACTCGTTGCGCTCGGCGTTGCGGTCGCCGGCGCGATCCTGATGGCGTTCGCCTTCCCGAAAACGAACGCGACTGTGCTCGTGCCGCTCGGCGCGGCGGGGGTGTTTTGGGCGTGGTTTGGGCTTACCCCAAAGCGTGCCTTCTGGATCGGCTGGGCGGCCGGAAGCGTCTTCTTCGCGATCACGTTTTCGTGGTTCGGCGAGACGGCCGGGAAGCTGATTGCCCCGTTCGGTTTCTTCTTGACGCTCGGCCCCGCGCTCGGCTGCGCGTTCTTCGGATTCGCCCTGGTCGGTTTGCTCGTCGCTTACCTTGCACGAGCGTGCCGGCCGGCGCTCGTCCCGCTTGCCGGCGCGGCGGCATTTGCGCTCGGCGAATGGATTCGCTCCGAAGGGATTGGGCCGCTCGCCGTCCCGTTCGCGAGCCTCAGTTTTCCATGGGTCGCGACGCCCCTCGCGCCACTCGCGGCGCTGGTCGGATCGTATGGGATGGCCTTCGCGCTGTGCATCCTCGCCGCATACGGCGCCTACGTGGTTCGCGACGGCGCGAGCCCGGCGAGTTTGCGCGCGGCCGCGCTCGCCATTGGTGCCACGGTCCTCGTCGCCGGCGTTGCCTGGGCGCTGTGGCCGGCGCGCGCGCTGCCGCCCGCGACGACGCGCGTCGCGGCGATTCAGGGGAATATCCCGCAGAACGTCAAGTTCACGCCGGCGATCTTCCAGACGACGCTCGACCGGTACACGATGCTGACCGAGCGCGCGGCGGAGTTGCACCCGGCGGTGATCGTGTGGCCCGAAACCGTAATCACGGCCGCGATGAACGTCCCCGAAGAGGCGTGGCTGCGCGCACGGCTCGGCGGGCTCGCGCGCCGCGCGCACGCCGAACTGATCGTCGGGACGTACGAGATTCACAACAAAGGCCAACTCTTCAATGCGCTCTACTTCTTTCGGCCCGACGGCACGCTCCAAAACGTCTACTTGAAGCGCCAGCTCGTCCCGTTCGCCGAGCACTTGCCGTTCGCGCCGCTGTTCGCGTGGATCCCGTGGTCGCGCCAAGTCTCGAACATCGGAATCGGAACGAGCGACGGTGTGATCGATGCAAACGGGATCCGCCTCGCGCCGATTATTTGTTGGGAATCGGCCTTCACCGATTTAGTCACAAGCGACGTCCGCGACGGCGCCGACGCGCTCGTCATCGCGACCGACGATGCGTGGTTCGGAACGACCGCCGGACCGTACCAGCACGCTCAAATCGCACAGATGCGCGCGCTCGAGACGGGGCGCTGGATCGTTCGCGCCGCCGCGACCGGCATTAGCGGGATCGTCGCGCCCGACGGCCGTTACGTCAAGAGCAGCGCGATCGACCAGATCGCCGTCGTTGAAGGCACGATCGGCCCGCCGGTCACGACGTTCTACGACCGGATCGGTGGGAACGCAATCGCGCTATGCTGCGCCGCGCTCATTGCGGGGATAGGTTTATGGGGTCGACGGCCAATCCGCGGCTAATCCCGGTCGCGAAGACCCTCGGGGTGGCGGCCCTGTTCTTTCTTGCGGTCGGCATTTATCTCGCCGGTCGCAACGAACTCCCGGCGCCGTCGCTGAACCCACCGGTGATTTTCAAGGGCGGGACGGCGCTCGGGCGCCGCGTGAGCGGGCGTTCGTGGAGCGCCGACTACGAGCGGATCGTCACCAACACCGATCAGACGATCCTCGAGCTTTACGGGATAAAGCACGGCCTCATCTTCAAACACAACAAGCCGTATTTACAAGTGCGAGCCGAGCGCATGACGGTCAACACGCTGACCCACGACTTCAGCGCTAGCGGCGCGCTTCACATCGAACAAGTCGGTGACGGGCCGCATCGCGTCTTCGACAGCGACGCGGCCAACTGGAGCGACCTCGCACAAGTGCTCTCGCTGCCGCACCGCTCGACGATTAAGACGGGCGCCGACCTGCCGCTGCTCGTCGGCAGCCTAACGTTCAACGTAAAAACTGGGGAGATCGAGCTTCAGCATATCTCCGGCGCCGTGCGCTTCAAGTAGCGCCGGCGCCGGATCGAACGCCGGGGAAAAGTTAGGTGTTTTCGGCCAATTTCTTCGCTTCGGCGATCAAGCGCTTTACTTTTTGACCGCCCTTGTGGCCGATTTCCTCATAGAAATCGCTGCCGTACTTGTCTTTGACGACGCGGCCGCCTTTTTGACCGATCTGCTCGTAGAACTGAGCGCCGTGCCGCTCGCGCGTCGCCTGGCCGCCCTTGCGTCCAATCTGCTCGTAGAAGCCCGAGCCGTACCGCTCGCGGACGGTGTCGCCGCCCTTTTTGCCGGCCTCACGCACCGACATCTCGCCGCCGGGCTTTCCGTTCTGGGCTTTCTTCACCGACTCTTCAACCATGGGAGAAACCTCACGCAAACGAGCGTAGACTGCCTGGGAATGTGCATTGGTCGTACCCAAAGCGTACGAGCTTAAACTTGCATGATCGATACGGTGATAGAAGGGGCCCTGGTCTTCGACGGGTCGGGCGAACTCGCGTTCGCTGCCGACGTGGGCTCGTTGGCGACCGCATCGCGTTGATCGGCCGGCTCGAGGAGCGTGAGGCCGCCTCGCGGGTCAGCGGGCACGGTCTCGCGCTCGCCCCGGGGTTCATCGACGTTCACTCGCACTCCGACGAACTGTGGCTCGTCGATGGGCGCTGCGAGGGCAAGGTCGTTCAAGGCGTCACGACCGAGATCGGCGGAAACTGCGGGACGTCGGTCGCGCCGTTGCGCGGCCTCGCCTTCGAGCGCAAGCGCGAAGATGCTGCCGCCTTCGCGCTCGATGCGGAGTGGCGCGATCTCGACGAATTTTTTAGTCTCGTCGAACTGAGCGGCGTCGGTTTGAACGTGGCGACGCTCGTCGGTCTCGGGACGACGCGGCGCTGCGTCAACGCCGATGCCGACGGGAGACTCGATGACGACGTGCTGCGCGCCGAGACGCGCCTCGTGTACGAAGCGGTTGAAGCAGGCGCGCTCGGCGTTTCGAGCGGTTTGATCTACACGCCCTCGCGTTATGCCGACCTCGACGAGTTGGTCGAATGCGCGCGCGCCGCGCGCGCGGCGGGCGGCGCGCGGTACGTCTCGCACATCCGCGATGAGGGCGACGCTCTCTTAGAGGCAGTCGATGAAGCGCTCGAGGTTGGCCGGCGCGCCGACATCGCCGTGCAGCTTTCGCATCATAAGGCTGCGGGGAAGAAGAATTGGGGGAAGGTCCACCGCTCGCTCGCGGCGATCGAACGGGCGCGCCGCAGCGGCTTAGCGGCGCACGCGGACGTCTACCCGTACACCGCAAGCTGGACCGAGCTCGACACGATCCTCCCCGACGACGTGCGCGCCGGCGGTCGCGAGCCCGCGCTCGAACGGCTCCGCGATCCGGCGACGGCGACGGCGATTGCGTTGCGCCTCGAACTGGATTGGGGCGGGCGCTGGCACGATATCTTGATTACGAACGTCGCGACGTCGCGCAACGCCGACTTGGCGGGCAGGCGGCTCGATGCGATCGCGGACGTTTGGCGGATCGCGCCGGCGCGCGCCGCGATCCGGCTGTTGGTCGAGGAGCATCTCGAAGTTCAGGCGATCTTTTTCACGATGAGCGAAGCCGACGTCGCGTCCGTTTTGAGCGCGCCGTTCACGTGCATCGGCAGCGACGCGTCGGCGCGCGCGCTCGCCGGACCGACCGCGCGCGGCGTCCCGCACCCGCGGACGTTCGGATGTTTTCCACGCGTCTTTGGGCGGTTCGTTCGCGGCCGCAAGACGCTCGAACTCGCCGAGGCGGTGCGCCGGATGACGGCGCTACCGGCGGAGATTTTCGGCTTGCGCGGTCGCGGGCAGATTGCCGTCGGGGCGTATGCGGATCTCGTCCTCTTCGATCCCGAGAAGATCGTCGACACCGCGACGTACGAGGCGCCGTATTCGTACCCGCTCGGGATCGATTCCGTTTGGGTGAACGGCCGCGTGGTCGTGCGGCGCGGGGAAGCGACCGGCGCGCGGCCGGGGCGCGTCCTTCGCGGCGGTCGCGCCTAAGCCGAAAGCGTCGAACGCGCGACCGGCGCACCGCTGCGGTGCGCGGCGCGGACGAGCGTGCGAACGACGAAGAAGAGGACGAGCGTCAAGAGGACGGCGAGTGCGGCCGCGACGATCGGAAGGAGCACGGCGAGGACGGTCCCCGTCACCGCGACGGCGTCTTCGATTAGGCTGACGAACGGATTTGCGAAACCGCCGGTCGTGACGGTCGAGGCGCCGCGCAGCGCGGCGACGCCGCCGTGCACGCCGAGCGCGTTGAGCGCGCCCGCGCCCATCAGCGCGTAGCTCCACGCGTGTTCCGGGCTGACGTCGGGGACGACGCTGCCGACGAGGATCGCCGCGGCGATCGGCTTCGTCGCGAAATGGACGACGTGCAGCGCATGGTCGACGACGGGGATCTTGTCGGCGGTGAATTCCAAGGCGGCGAGCGCCGCGAGCAGCGCGGTCGCGCCGTTCGTGTCGAGGAATGTGAAGGCGTGCGACGGGTGGATGTAACCGAAGTGCATAGCGACCGAAGCAAGCGCGAGCGTTAGAAACGGGCGCAGCCCGATGCTCGTGCTCAGGCTGTAGGCGGTCGCGAATGCCGTCGGGTCCATGTCGCCCTCCTCACGGTAATATTCGGCGCCGGCCGCGGAGTTTCGTCCGTCGCCCCTCCGGGCGCCCGGAGGCGGCTGCGCCGCGGCACGGAACGTCACAGCCATGAGCGAGCGCAACCGACCGAACGACGACGAAGGCGAGGACGACCGCGACCGAGCGGACGCTATCCGCAGCGCCGATGACACCGGACTGATCTCAAACGAATCGCTGATCACCGAAGCCGAGATCGAAAACCCGGACGCCTTCAAAGACGGCTAAGGACTCGCGCATGACGCGAATGTACGTTTTCCTTATCTGCGTCTTCGGCGCCATCGTGGCGACCGGCGCCGTCGCAAATGCGTCGCCTTGCAACGTTAGGGTCAAGGATTTCGTGGCGCTCACCGATGGGAAGACGTACGGGATCGCGTTGTCGTCCTACGGCCGCGAAGTACGGAGCGTCCGTCTCACGATGTGGTCGGCGACGGCGAGTTATACGGTCGATCTTGCGAGCGTCTCGTTCGCGACCGTGCGGACTTCCAGCGATCCGATGCGAGGCTTCATCGGTCCAACGGGGCTTCCCGATTCGATCGACGCCGAGCCAAGGTTTTTCACCCTCCCGGAGGCCGATATGGTGCTCGCTGTTCGCGCCGCTCCAATCGTGGAAACGAGCTCGGCGGATGCGAATGCGGTATGCTTTCCGCCACTCGCCGTACGGAACAAAGATGGGCGCTACGCCGGCCTCGATCGCGACATGCGGAGGTTAGGCGAGGATGCGCCTGCGCCAGTCATGGCGACGGCGCTCGCCCGGCGCCCATCTCCCCTGGCTTGTGCGACGCCGTTTGCGGAAGCGGTTACGTACGAGGCGGTCGAGCCCGACTATCCGTGGGCGGCCCGCCAGAATGGCGATACCGGCACGGTGCTGGTCGATGTGAAACTTTCGCGCGAGGGCGCCGTTGAAGATACCGCCATCAGGTATAGCAGCGGTTCTACGTGGCTCGACCGCGCCGCGCTCGACGCTGCCGCCAAGTCGAAGTACCACACCGAAGTATTTCTCTGTGACAAGGTGCGCGGCGAGTATGTCTACCGCGCCGATTTCGCAGGTCGCTAAGAGAACACCATTTGAGCGGCCGGCTCGTACGCTAAAGCTTCCTTGGACTCGATTGCCGCTCGAGCTGTGCGTAAACGCTCCTCGTTCGCGTGCGGAGGTCTTCGAGTGAGCCGTCGTTCTCAATCGCGAGATCGGCGAGTTCGCGCGCGCGGTCGGGGTCGATCTGCGCGGCCATGCGGTGCTCGATCTCCTCGAGCGTGAGGCCGCCGCGAGCGAGCAGGCGCGCGATTCGCGCATCCCGCGGCGCGACGACCACGACGTTCTTGTCGCACACGTCGGCGTAACCGGTCTCGAACAGCAACGGAATCTCGTGCACGACGATTTGATCGGCGCCGGCCTGCGAGTCGCGTTCCGCCGCCAGCCGCCGAACGGTCGGGTGAACGATCGCGTTGAGCGCCTCGCGCGCGGACGGGTCGGCGAAGACGATCCGGGCGAGCGCCGCACGATCCAGGGCACCGTCGCGCACGACCTCCGGCCACCGCTCAGCAACCCGCGCGAGTCCCTCGCTCCCCGGTGCGACCGCTTCGCGCGCCAGCTCGTCGGCGTCGATGACGAGCGCGCCGAGGTCGCGCAGAATCGCCGCCACGGCACTCTTGCCGGCGCCGATCCCGCCGGTCAGGCCGACTCGTAGCTTCACGACCCGATTATCGCACAAAACGCGAACGGCGACCCGCTAGGGCCGCCGCACTTCTTGCTTCCGCTCCAGACGCGCTCTATTCGACGATCGCCTCGAGCGCGTCGCTGACCGAGCCGACTTCGCCGTCGACCGCGTACTTCGCGACTTCCTCGGGTGGGACGTCCATCACGTGCTGGATCGAGCCCGTGATCCGGCGCGTCGCGTGGTTGACGGTCAGGATCGTGACCTCGACCTCTTCGCCCGGGCTGTACTGCTTGGTCGGCTCGAACTCGCCCTTGGGGACCATCGCGAGCACTCCCGGGATGATCTCGATCAGCAGGTAGTTCGGCGTCACCTTGACGACTTGCGCGAGCAGCCGTTGGCCGTCGATCAGCTTGTCCGCGTGCTCGACCCATGGGTCGGGCAGCGCGTGTTTCAGCGAGAGCGAGACCTTTTTCGCTTCGGGGTCGAACTTCATCACCTCGACCTGGACGATGTCGCCGATCTTGACGACTTCGCTCGGGTGCTTGATCCGCGTGTACGACAGTTCGCTGTTGTGAATCAGCCCGTCGACGCCACCGAGGTCGACGAACGCGCCGAACTCGGCGAGCCGCACGACGACTCCCTCGCGAATCTGACCGACCGCGAGCGTCCCGAGCAGCTCGGTCTTCTTCGCATTGAGCTCTTCCTCGAGGACGAGCCGCTGCGATAGCACGACGCGATGCCGCTTGTGATCGAGGTCGATCACCTTGAGACGAAGGTGCTTTCCGACGAGTTCGTCGAGATTGCCGACCGGCTGGCGCCGGATCTGCGACGCCGGCACGAAGCCGCGCATCCCGAGGTCGACGAGCACGCCGCCCTTGACGACCTGCGTGACCGTCGCCTCGATCACGTCGTCGCTCTCGTGCGCCTGAATGACCTTCTCCCACGTCTTGAGCGCGCGCGCGCGCCGTTCGGAGAGGAAGAGCGTTCCGTCCTGGTCGTCGATCCGGTGGATCATGACCTCGAGCTTGTCGCCGATAACGAGCTCTTTTGAGTCAATCGCAAGCGAAAGCTCGCGGAAGCTCAAAATGCCTTCCGATTTACCGCCGATGTCGACCAGCAACTCGTCTTGATACTTCGCGACGATGACGCCGGTTAGGACTTGCCCTTCGTCGAGAACCTTCAGGCTCTCTTCGTATAAGCGCTGCTCGAGCGCGAGCTGGTCTTCGAGTTCTTCCGCCTGAGGCGGCTGTATGGTGTCGGTAGTAGTAATGCGTTTCCCCTTTACTCAGCGCGCCGGATCGAATCGTCCGGTCACGCCGCCGCGCTTTGCGCAGTTCCTCTTCCGAGGCTTGATTGTTAGCGTTGTTGGCAAGATCGGCACCACCAGGTGCCGCGTTGGGCGAGGACGGTTCGTACGATGGGGCGCCCGCATCGCGGGCAATCTTGGCCGTCTCGGCCGTAGACGCTCAACTGATTTTGGAAGCCGCCTTTGAGGCCTTCGGCGTCGACGTAGTCGTCGACGCTGGTTCCCCGCATCTCGATCGCGCGCCGGAGCACGGAACCGATTGCGAGGTAGAGACGTTGACGGCGTTGCTTCGACAGCGAACCGGCTGGCCGGCGCGGATCGATCCGCGCTTCCCAGAGCGTTTCGCAGGCGTAGATGTTGCCGATTCCCGCGATGCGGCGCTGGTCCAAAAGAAACACCTTGATCGGGGTGGTTCGACCGGCCAACAGGCTGGAGAATCGCTCGAACGAAAAATCGTCCGAGAGGGGCTCCAAGCCGACCTCGGCAGCCCACGCTTCTTCAGGCCCGACAAGGCGCATCCTGCCGAATTGACGGGAGTCGGCGAACGTGAGCCGCGTCCCGTCATCGAACCTAAAGAGAACGTTGGTGTAGGGTTGCCGGTCCGTGGCCGTCGCGGACTGGACGATGAGCCGCCCGGTCATCCGGAGATGAACGACGAGCGACCGTCCCGAGCCCAGCGAGACGACCACGAACTTACCGCGCCGGCCGATTTGCGCGATCGTGTCCCCGGCAAGTGCCCGCCTGAACCGTTTGGGTTCGGGCGAGACCACCTTTGGAAGCACGATCTCCGTTCGGACGATCCGCTTGCCAGCGAGCGCTCGATGGAGGCCGCGGGCGATCGTTTCGACCTCGGGGAGCTCCGGCACGGTCGCCCTCATAACGCGGCACGGCGCCGAAAGGTTGCATGGCAAGCAGCGGAGCTTAGTGCGTGGGAGCCTCGCCGATGTGCGCGCGATACGTGCGGGGGTCGAAGTACCAGTCCGGGAGCGCGGCCGGAAACGCGACGTCTTTGAAGCGATAGTCACTCTGCTCGTCGGGCGCATGCGAGCGCCAATCCGGTACCGTCGTCATCGCGACGTGCTCGATCAGCGGAACTCCGTCATCGGCCGCGAGCGTGGCGTCGAGCCGGTCCGGATACGAGACGTCGCTTGGGAGCATGAACAGCCGGTCGTCGGCGACGATGCGGCGCACCTCGAACGTCGCCGCGTCGACCCACACTTCGCGCAAGCGATTGCGCTCGGGATCTCGCAGCGGTTGTAGCTTGAGATGATACGATCCACCGGCGATCTCGATCGTCGCCGCGCGGTAGTCGAACTCGCCCTTGACTTCGACGTTCGCGATCGTCGGCATCGTCTCGCGATCTGCCGAGACGGCGCCGTGCTTCGCCGGCGGCGCCGGCGCGAGTTCGAAGATGTCGGCCGTCGGCGGGCCAGGATCGACTGCATCGTTGAACCTCGGGCGGATATAATGCAACGGACCGAAGGCGATTCCGCGTTCGACGCGACGCGCGAGCGCACTGCCGTCGGCGCTGCGATACCAAATTCGCAGCTCGTAGGTATCGAAGAAATCGGGGACCTGGTTGACCGTCTCGCGCCGCGCCACGGTGTAGACGACGAACGGCGGGCGGGCGTGGGCGTGAAACGCCGCACGCGCACGGGCCAAGATTTCATCTCCCGAAAGGCCAGGCGGAGAATTCGCGACGGCGTGCGTCGCGCACAGTACGGTTAGTGCGAAAGTGACGGCAGCAAAGCGCGCGAGGCCGACCACGTCAGCGCCTCCGCCGCGGGGAGGGGGCGCGCATAGAGGTACCCTTGCGCGAATTCGACGCCTGCGCCGCGTAACCAATCGCCCTGTTCGCGCCGCTCGACGCCCTCGGCGACGAGGGCCAAACCGAGCGCCTGCGCGACACCGACGATCGCGCGCACGATCGCTTCGTCGTGCGCGACGCCCTGAGGCGAGCCGAGGTCGTGCACGAAGCTACGGTCGATCTTGAGCGCGTCGATCGGAAAGCGCTTGAGGTACGCGAACGATGAGTAGCCGGTCCCAAAGTCATCGATGACGATCTGAACCCCCAGCGCCTTTAATTCCCCAAAGAGCTCGGCGTTCGCCTCCGGGCGATGCATGACCAAGCTTTCGGTCAGCTCGAGTTGGAGGCGGTGCGGTTTGAGCCCGCTTTCTTCGAGCGCGCTTACGACCGTCTTGACAAAGTTTTCGCGGTCGACCTGCCGCGCCGAGACGTTGACCGAGACGGAGCGGACCAGCCCCGCATCCTGCCACATTTTCCCGAAGCGGCACGCTTCGCGGAGCACCCACGCCCCGATCGGGACGATCAGGCCCGTCTCCTCGGCCGCGGCGATGAACTCCGAAGGCGCGAGCAGCCCGCGGGTCGGGTGGTTCCAGCGCAGCAACGCCTCGGCCCCGCATACGGCCGAGTCGCGCAGGCGAATCTGCGGCTGGTAGTACAGCTCGAAAGCATGATCTTCGAGCGCCCGGCCGAGCCCGGCCTCCAAACTGAGCCGAGCGGTGCCGCCGACATCGTGCTCTTGCTGGTAGAAGAGCAGATCCGTTCCTTGGCGTTTCGCTTCGTTCATCGAAGCGTCCGAGTTGGCCAAG
This sequence comes from Vulcanimicrobiota bacterium, assembly GCA_963832625.1. Taxonomy (GTDB): domain Bacteria; phylum Vulcanimicrobiota; class Vulcanimicrobiia; order Vulcanimicrobiales; family Vulcanimicrobiaceae; genus CAWHUV01. The sequence continues at coordinate 187,681 of CAWHUV010000001.1, forward strand.
AGCTCGTGGACGGTGCGCCCGTCGTCGGGGTTCAGCGCGACCCCGATCGTAGTGCGTAGCGGAATCTCGCCGCCGGCATGGACGTACGGCGCCGCGAGGGCGGCCAACATCCCTTGCGCGAGCTCGGCCGCATGCTCCCGGCTCGTAGAGCGGCCAAAGCAGATCGCGAAGCGGTCGCCGCCGAGCCGGGCAACGAAATCGCCGGGGCGCAGATTCGCGCGAAGGCGATCGGAGAATTCGCAAATCACGCGGTCGCCGCCGGCATATCCGAGCGAGTCGTTCACGAGCGCAAACCGGTCGATGTCGGCGCTTGCCACCGCGCAGAGTCGCGCGGATGGAGCGTTTTCGCTAACGCAATTGCGTAGTCGCTCCTCGAATGCGGAACGATTCGGCAAGCCGGTCAGCGCGTCGTGCCGGGCGGCGAATTCTTGTCGCTCGCGGTTCTGGTCGCGCTCGATCGCGATTGCGGTCATGTGCGCGAACTCGTCCCCCAAGCGAAGATCGAACTCGCTCGGCATGCCTTTGCCGGCGAAAAACGTGAAGGCGCCGAGAATTGCGCCGGTCGCATCGCAGACCGGCGTCGACCAGCTCGAGACGATTCCGTGCTCCGCCTGGAAGCGGCCGTACGAACCATCGCCCGCATCGTCGGCTGACCAAATCACGATCTGGCGACCCGAACTGAAGGCCATGCGCGTCGGGCCACGCGGATCGCGAGGCGTCGCCGCGCTGCCAAGGTCTCGAAGGACGGTTGCGAGCGGCCCGTGGCTTGCAATCGTACGCAAATCCTCGCCGCGTTCCAAGAAAATCGCCGCTGAAGCGTCGCTTCGCGCGTTACATGCCGCGCCGACGAGTGCATCAAAGATTCGCCCGATGCCGGCATCGGCGGCTATAAGCTCCATAACTGCAAGCCGCCCCCGCTGCAGGTCGTCCTCACACCGTTGCCGGTTCGTGTCGCTGATGACCGCCACCCAGTATTGCAACGAGCCGTCCACAGCGTATAGCGGCGAAAAGCGCGTCTCGCACCAAAACAGCTCGCCGTTCTTGCGCGAGGCGAGGCGCTCCGCGAGGACCAGTGAGCCGCGCGGCAATGTCGCGCGCGCTTGGTCGAAATAGACCGAACTCACCGGAATGTCGCCGAGCTCGCGCAGACTCCGGCCGACCACCTTTCGGCCGTCGAGCACGAACATCTCGGAAAACTGTTCGTTCACGTAGGCGATTCGCGGATTGTCGCGGGGCTCGGCGTCGATGACGACGACTGGGTCGGGGAGCGACGCGGCGACGGACTCGAGCAGGCGGACCTCGCGCAGGGCGAGCCTCAAAGCGACTTGCTCCATCGCGACCCCCGCGAGCCGCACCAGCAGATCGCACTCGCTCGCGCTAAAGACGCGTGGCTCGGCGTCGAATATTTGCAGGGCGCCGATCCGAACGCCGTCTTCAGTTTCGAGTGGCGCTCCGGCGTACGAGCGCACGCGCGGAGGCCCGACGACGAGCACGTTCCGGCGGAAGCGCCGGTCCTCGCGCACGTCGGCTACCTGCGTTACGCCGGACCGGGCGATGGTCAACCCGCAGAACGAATTCGCCATCGGCGCGATTCGCCGCGGACCGAGGCCCGCGGACGACTTCATGAAGAGGTGGTCCGTCGCGACGAAAACCAAGGCGGCATACGGCGCGCCGAGCACGCTCGCGGCTAGCGCCGTAATGCGGTCGAAACGCTCTTCGGGCGATGTATTGAGGACCCCGTACCGGTCGCGCGCGGGCATCGGGCCGGCGCTGCGCAAGGGGACGACCTTGGCGACCGCGCCCAATGCCGAGCGCCTACGGGGCAACTCGCGTCCGCCGGCGCCGCCTTCCTTTGTACCGACGGTCACACCCTCGCGTTCGGTTGGCGGACGGGCAGTACTTACGTGCTAATTGCCCCAGATGGCTCGTGTGCGCTAAATCACACTTTCGCGCCCGGCGGCATCGAAAGGCCGCCTGCGCCGCGCGGCCAAACTACGGAAACGTATGGCCGACCGACCGCTGCGCATCGTCGTCGCTAAAGCCGGGCTCGACGGGCACGACCGGGGGGCCAAGGTGATCGCGCGCGCGCTGCGCGATGCCGGGATGGAGGTCATCTACACGGGGCTGTTTCAGGCGCCCGAACAGATCGTCCAAACCGCGATCCAAGAAGACGCCGACGGCATCGGCCTTTCGATCCTCTCCGGTGCGCACATGACGCTCTTCCCGGCGGTCGTCGACCAGTTGAAAGCGCAAGGCGCCGAGGACATCGTGTTTTTCGGCGGCGGGACGATCCCAGCCGACGACGCGCTCGAGTTGAAGCGGCTCGGCGTCCGCGAGATTTTCACCCCCGGCGCGCCGCTCGCGCAGATCATCGAGTTCGTCGAACGCGAGTGCGGCAAGCGGCGCGAGCTCGTCGGCTAATCACGAGCCCATGAGCGTTCGCACGCGGATCGCGCCGTCGCCGACGGGCGACCCGCACGTCGGCACGGCCTACGTCGCGCTGGTCAACTACTGCTTCGCGAAGAAAGCCGGCGGACAGTTCTTGCTGCGCATCGAGGATACCGATCGTGTGCGCAGCACGCCGGGTTCGGAGCAGGCGATCTTCGACGCGCTTCATTGGCTCGGCTTGAGCTGGGACGAGGGCCCCGACATCGGCGGCCCGCATGGACCGTACCGCCAAAGCGACCGTCTGCCGTTCTACAAACGTTACGCCGATGAATTGCTCGCTGCGGGACACGCTTTCGCGTGCTTCTGCACACCGGAGCGCCTTGACGCGGTGCGCCGTGATCAAGTAAAGGCCGGTCAGCCGCCGGGTTATGACGGCCACTGTCTCGAGCTTTCGCCCAAAGAGATCGCCGACGCCCAAGCGGCAGGCGTGCCGCACGTCGTCCGCTTGCGCGTGCCGCGCGAGGGGAGCGTCGAGATCGTCGACCTGCGGCGCGGCCCGATCGTCTTCGAGTGGCGGACCGTCGACATGCAGGTGCTCCTGAAGTCCGACGGGTGGCCGACATATCACTTGGCAAACGTTGTCGACGATCATCTCATGGAGATCACGCACGTTTTGCGCGGCGAAGAGTGGCTGTCGTCGGCGCCTAAACACGCGCTACTCTACGAGTATTTCGGCTGGAAGATGCCGGCGCTCGCTCACCTTCCGCTCTTGCGCAACAACGATGCGAACAAGACCAAACTCTCGAAGCGCAAGAACCCTACCGGCATACTGTTCTACCGGCGCATGGGTTATCTGCCCGAGGCGCTGCTGAACTTTCTCGGGTTGCTCGCCGTCCCGCCGCTCGATGGCGGCGACGAGTTGATGGATCTCCCGCTGATGGTCGAGCGCTTTGGGCTCGAGGGGATCTCGCTCGGCGGCCCGGTGTTCGATGTGGCGAAACTCGACTGGCTCAACGGGCGCTACCTGCGCGAACGCCTCGACGAAGCCGGGTTCGAGGATGCCGTGCGCGCGTGGGCACTCAACGCCGATTACTTGCAGAAGATCGCACCGCTCGCGCGGTCGCGAATCGAACGGCTTTCGGATTTAGGCCCGCTGCTCGCGTTCTTCTTCGCCGGCCGGCTCGACTACGACGTCGCGCGCCTACGAGACGGCAAACTCGATGACGAGACGCTGCGCAAGGCGATCGTCCTGGCGACGGCGGCGCTCGACGGACTCGCCGAATGGGACGTCGCGTCGATCGAAGCGGTAATCCGCCGGGTCGCCGACGTCCTCGAGCGCAAACTCCGCGAAGTCGTTCGCCCGTTTTATGTCGCCGTGACCGGGAGCGCGCAATCGGTGCCGCTCTTCGATTCGATGGCGATCCTCGGGCGTGACCTCGTCCGCGAGCGCCTGCGCAACGCGCTCGAACGGCTCGGCGGCGCGACGTCAAAAGAAGAAGCCGAGTGGAAGAAACTGCTCGCCCAGCCCGGTGACGCAGCATGAGCGCCGTTCGTGCCATCGTGCTCGCCGCCGGAAAAGGGACGCGGATGAAGAGCGAGCGCCCCAAGATGCTGCACGCGCTCTGCGGCCGGCCCATTCTGTGGCACGTGCTGCGCGCGCTACACGATGCCGGGCTGACCGACATCGTCGTCGTCACGAGCGACGAACTCACCGCTGGGCTCGCAACGCTCGCCGCCGAGGCGGGCCATGCGGCGCTCGCGACGGTCGTTCAAGAACCGCAACTCGGGACGGGCCATGCCGTTGGAACGGCGCTCGCCGCCATGTCGCCACGGGACGGGACGGTCATCGTCCTCAACGGCGACATGCCGCTCGTCGATGGCGCGCTGATCCGGCGCGTCGCCGATGCGCGCACGACGGCGCTCGCGCTCGTGACGGCGCAGATGCCGCTCCCTTCCCACTATGGGCGAATCGTCCGCGACAATGGGAGTGTCGCGCGCATCGTCGAGGCACGCGACGCGACGCCGGACGAACTCGAACTCGATGAGATGAACGCGGGCCTCTACGCGTACGACGAAGCGAAGCTGCGCGCGGCGATCGCCGAGGTGCGCGCCGATAACGCGCAAGCGGAATACTACCTCACCGATACGGTCGGTCGGCTCGTCGCCCGCGGCGAACGGGTCGTCCCGATCCTCGTCCCCGACTTCCGCGACGTCCTCGGCGTCAACGACCGCGTCGAACTGGCGGCGGCGGCCGCGCTGCTCAACCAGCGTTTGTGCGAGAAGCACATGCGCGCGGGCGTTACGATCGCCGACCCGGCGACGACCTACCTCGAGCCCGAACTCGAGATCGCGCCCGACGTGACGATCCTGCCGAACACGACGATCGGCCGGCGCTCGCGCATCGCGGAAGGGAGCGAGATCGGGCCGAACACGCGGCTGTCGAACGCGACGATCGGGCGGCAAACAGTCGTCGCCGACAGCGTCGTTATCGACAGTGCGATCGGCGACTTTGCGTACGTCGGCCCTTACGCACACATCCGCGCTGGAAGCGACATCGGGACGGGCGCGCGGGTCGGCAACTTCGTCGAAGTCAAAGCCTCGACGCTCGGTGCCGGCGTTAGGGCTGGTCACTTGATTTATTTGGGCGACGCCGAGATCGGCGAGCGGACGAACATCGGCGCCGGGACGATCACGTGCAACTTCGACGGCGAGCGCAAGCACAAAACGAAGATCGGTAAGGACGCTTTCATCGGGACGAACTCGTCGCTCGTCGCTCCGGTCGAAATCGGCGACGGCGCGATGACGGGCGCCGGGAGCGTCGTCAACCGCGACGTCGCGCCGGGCGAGCGCGTCGCCGGCGTCCCAGCGAAGCCGCTCCCGAAAAGGCCGCCGGCATAGCGGGCGCCGCGTGAGCGCCGAACCCGGTAGCGCGCGGCCGCGCACGCTTGCGCAACTGACGCTGCACACGTTCGTCAATCTGATCCTCGGGACGTGCGCGCAGGTCGCCGCCGGGATCGCGGTCGCGCGGGTCCTCGGGCCGTCGGGGAAGGGGCTCGTCAGTTACGCCGGCTACGTCCTCGCGCTGGCCTTGACGTCGGCTGAAGGCCTGCGCAATGCGATCGCCTTCGAGGTAGGGACGCGCGGCCTGCCGCGCCCCGCGGTGTGGGCCGCGGCATTGCGCATCGTCGCGGTGCTCGCGCTCGGCGGCGTCGCGATCCTCGTCGCGCTCGCGCGAATCGACGCCGTTCACACGGTTGCGTTCGCGTTCGTCGCGATCGCGGTTCCGTTCGCGCTCTACCTCCAGATCGTCAACATGATCTACCAGCTCGCGCATCGGCTCGAAGCGATCAACTTCAAGAACACGCTGACGATCGGGACCGGCGCGCCGCTCGCGACGCTCGTCGCCGTCGCATTCTTCCACGTCGACGTGACGACGGTGCTCGCGATTTGGGCGGCCGGTTACGTGGCTGCCGCGCTGTGGAGCACCGCCGGTTTGCGCGGGATGCTCGGTGGCCCTGCGCGCTTGACGCAACCCGAACTGATCCGCGAGCAGGCCGCATTCGGTGCAAAGGCCTCGCTCGCGGCGACGGTCGCGTTCCTCGCGCTGCGGGTCGACGTGTTCATCGTCGCGGCCCTTCTTGCCCCGGCCGCGCTCGGCGTCTACACGCTCGCCGTCGCCTCGGGCGAATTGATGTGGCTCGGGAGCCGGTCGCTCTTGTGGTCGTCGAGCGGGACGGTCGCGACGGTCGACGCACCGGAATCCGCAACGCTGACGGCGCGACTCGTCCGCGTCGTGCTGGCCGTCGAACTCGCGCTCGCGGTCCCGGCGTTCATCTTCGGTCCGTGGCTAATCGATCTGGTCTACGGGAGCGCCTTCCACGCGAGCGGCATGCTCTTGCGGATATTGCTGCCGGGGCTCGTCCTTTATGGCGTCGACGGCGTCATCTCGTACTACATCGCGGTCCGCGCGGCTCGGCCGGGCTTACTGCTCGGCGTCGAAACGGTGACGTTCGCGTTGTGCGCGGGCCTGACGTATTTCGGCGTCGTGCGCTTCGGCTTAGCGGGCGCGGCGGTCGCCGACACGGTCACGTACGCGGTCGCAATCGCGGTGAAAGGCGGCCTGTTCTGCCGTGCGGCGCAGATCTCGCCGCTCGAACTCTTGCGGCCGCGCCGGGACGACATCGCGGCGTTTACGCTCGTGCGGCGCGGGCAGGAGTCGTCTTAGCGCAGCGCCGGCCGGCGCGGGGAGTCCGCGCGGACCGGCGAATCTTCCATCATGGCTTTGAAGGTAGTCCTTCTCTCTCACTCGCCCGACCCGGAACGCGCCGTCGCGACCGCCGCGCGAAACTGTTACAGCCCGCGCGACATCGAGACGATCGACGACAATTGGTCCGAGGACGAGATCCGTAAGACGGTTGCGCGCGTCCGCGATGCCGGTCATCTTTCAACGTTCGAGCACACGATGTTCACCTTCGGCGTCTCAGGCGTCTCGCGCGCCCTGACGCACCAGCTCGTGCGCCATCGCCACATGTCGTTCGAACAGAAGAGCCAGCGCTACATCAAGGTCAAAGGTCAGTTTCCGTACATCACGCCGCCCTCGATTGCCGCGCGGCCGGAGATGAAGGCGAAGTACGACGCGCTGATGGGGCAAATCGCCGAGTTCTACGAAGCCGCGCTGGCGTCCGGAACGCCGCCCGAGGACGCACGCTTCGCGCTCCCCAACGCCGCCGAGACGCAGATCGTCATCACCGCCAACGCTCGCGCCCTGCTCGATTTTTTCACGCTGCGCACGTGCAACAACGCGCAGTGGGAGATCCGCGAACTGGCGTTTGCGATGCTCCGCCTCGCTAAGAAGGCCGCACCGACCCTATTCGTCCGCTCGGGCGCCACGTGCGTTCGCGGGTACTGCAACGAGCCGAACGGTCCGTCGTGCCCGCGCTACGGCGCGGTCCTGCGGGCGGCGCCCCGCCCGGCCGCCGTCGTCGCGGCCGTGCCTACCCCGGCAAAGGCCGTCCCCGCCCGCGCCAGCTAAGCCTCGTTTTCGGGTATCCCTATTCAAAAGGAGTCCATATGGCAGTGAAGAGCGGTCGCACTTCGACCGCGGATCGAACGCCGACCCTGAAGGTCGGCGATCCGGCGCCCGCGATCGAACTCGTGACCCATAGCGGCGAGACGTTTTCGCTTGCGGCCCTCAGAGGGAGCAAGCACGCCGTTCTTGCCTTCTATCCGTTCGCGTTCTCAGGGACCTGAAGCGTCCAGATCCCTTCGTACGAAGCAAACCTCGATAGCTTCGCGAAGGCCGATGCCCAAGTTGTGGGCATCTCGATCGATTCTCGCTACGCGAACGCCGCGTGGGCAAAGTCTTTGGGCGGCGTCACGTTCCCACTCTTGAGTGACTTCTACCCGCATGGCGCCGTCGCCGAGCGATACGGCGTCCTTCGAAAAGAAGGGATGGCCGAGCGCGCGATCTTCATCATCGACAAAGCCGGGATCGTGCGTTACATCGACGTGCACGTTATCGGCGAACAGCCCGACGAGAGCCAAATCTTCGAAGAGCTGGCCAAGCTCTAAGGAGCTCGGGAGACCGCTGAAGCGCCGCGTCGCCGCGCTGCTGTTTCTCATTGGGTCGCTCGCCGGCGCGTTCGCGCCGGCGGCGGCCCGCGCAATTGCCCCGCCCAATGCGTACGTCGAGCGCCGCGTCAGCGCCCTGCCGGCCGAGACGCTGCTCCACGCCGACCCGCGCGCCTTGATCGACCCGCGGCGTCAAGAGATCGCCGCGACCTTGACCCTTTACCGCCGCGGCCTGTTCTTGGCGTGGGCGTTCTCGCAGATACTCGCGTTCTATTATCTATGGCGGTCCGGGATGGCCGCTCGACTGCGCGACTGGCTAAAGCGCCGTCTCGGCAATCCCGTCGCACTCCGTTTTGCCTTCGGCGCGCTCTTGGGGTTGATCGCAGCGGCGGCCGCGATCCCCGCGTCGCTCGCAGAGTACCGCGTTAGCCTCGTCTTCGACCAAACCTCCGAGTCGTTCTTGGCGTGGGTCCGCGACGGCTTATTGCGCGTCACGCTGGATGCGTTCGCGCTCGGGCTCGTCGTCGCGCTCGTGCTGACGCTCGTCGCGCGGACGCGGCAGTGGTGGATCTACTCGATCGTCGGGCTGTTCGCGGCGAGCCTGCTCGTCGGCTTCCTCGAGCCGCTGACGGTCGCGCCGCTCTTCAATCAATACCAACCGCTCTCGGAGACGAGCCCCTTGTTCGCGCCGCTGCGCGCGCTCGCCGCGTCGGCCGGCGTCCCGGCGGCGCCCTTCTACGTCGGCAACGTCTCGCGCCAGACGCAACTCGCGAGCGCGCGGATTTCGGGCTACGGCCCAACCGCCCGGATCATCTTGGGCGACACGCTCCTCGAGACGGAGACGCGCGGCGAGATTCTGTTCGCCGCGGCGCGCCAGCTCGACTTATATCGCCACGGCGACACGTTCCGCTCGGCGTTCGTCTTCACGCTCTTGTTCTTGGCGTCGATCGCGCTCGCAGTCGTTTTGGCCGACCGGATGCGCTTCCGTGGCGACGATGACCCGCTCGCGCGACTCGCGCTCGTCGGGGCGCTAGCGGGATTGATCGGTCTCGTCGCCTATCCGCTTTACAACGGCTACTCGCGGCACATCGAACGCAAGGCCGACGCGTTCGCCGTCTCGGTGACGCAGGACCCGGCGTCGGCCGTCCGCGCGTTCGTTCGCGCCGCCGACCGGCGCTTCGTTCCGCTGTGCATCTCGCGGGCCGCTGAAGTCTATTTTTCGCCGGTCCCGCCTCTTGGGACGCGGATCGCCTCAGTCAGCGGGCGGCGCAACCCGTGCCGCTGATCGCCGGCGCTTGCGTCGCGGCCCCGGCCGTGGTTAATTGAGTCAGGACGACCACACGGTCTCCACTGGTTGGTGAAAAAGGAATAAGCCATGAACCAACTACTCAAGAAATGCACGTTCGCGATTGCGACGGTCGCGATCGGAACCTTCGGCGCCGGCTCGCCGATTGCGGCGGGACCGCTGCCTTACTCCGCGGGCATCGTAGCCAAAGACGGCACGATTCGCGCCGGCCACTTCTTCACGGTGGTGCACACGGGGACGGGCCAGTACACGATTACGTATAACAGCGCGATGTTTGGATCGATCCCGGCGATGACCGTGACGGCTTTCGGAGGACCAGTCGCGATTCCGGTCGTGTACGCGGAGAAGACTCAGAACCACATGACGCAGTTCTTCGTGGTCATTTCTTCGACGACCGGAACGCCGACCTACGTCGACTCCGCATTCCAGTTCACGATCGTTGTAACGTAGCAACACGGGTGAAAAGCGACCGTCCGGCGCGAGCCGCGCCGCGCAAGCGTTGCGCGTGGGCGACGACGCCGGACGGGATTGCGTACCACGACCGCGAGTGGGGCGTCCCGGTCACGGACGACCGCACGCTCTTCGAGTTCCTGGTGCTCGAAGGCGCACAGGCCGGGCTGAGCTGGGAGACGATTCTGCGCAAGCGCGACGGTTACCGGCGCGCGTTCGCCGAGTTCGATCCCGCGCGCGTCGCGCGATTCGACGAGCGCCGGATCCAAAAGCTGCTCGCCGACCCGTCGATCGTCCGCAACCAGGCGAAGATTCGCGCCGCGGTCGGCAACGCGCGCGCCGTCCTCGCGATACAAGCCGAATTCGGGTCGCTGGCTGCATACGTGTGGGCGTTCGTCGACGGCAAACCGATCGACGGCAAGCGCCGCAATCGCGCCGGACTTCCGGCGACGACGCCGCTCTCCGACCGCATGAGCCGCGAGCTGCGCGCGCGTGGGATGCGCTTCGTCGGGCCGACGATCGTGTACGCGTTCGCTCAAGCGGTCGGGCTCGTCAACGACCACGTCACGACGTGTTTTCGGTATCAAGAAATACGGCGACATCCGCCTCTTCTAAACAAGTAGAAGCGGGCATGCGCGACACGCCGAGTACGATCACAAGAGAAAAGGCGCACAACCCGTTCTTTTGATGGGGGCCCGGGGCACCCAAGGTTCCCGACGGGCGCCAAAGGCCCGTCGCATAAGGAATCCTTTGGTTCCCGGCGGGCACCGGGAGGCACTAACGGCCGCCTCGGGCGGCTACCGAATGGCCGTTTGGCTACCGAGGGTCTCGGGTTCACAACCGAAACGGCCATAAGCGTTAATGCAGCTGTAATTTGTCGGCCGCTTGCGACTCGAAGCGTTAATTCTTGCTTTTCGCTCCCGTGCTAGATACGCTGTCGATGGCTTGAGCGGCCGCATCTCTTTAATGGTTGGCTCGCCACTGGACGCTACTCGAACAGATTCGCTTGAGAGACTGGCGCTTTAGCGTTAACGCAGTTGTAATAGCGTGCGGTTAGTCTGAGCGCAGGCTGAGGTCACGAACGAACGCGTTTCGACGTGAACCCGACCATCAAGCAGAAGACACACAGCACAACTTGCGAACTCAAGAAAGGTACAACACGTGAAACACCTGATCATGCTTAGTGCGCTAGCGTTCGCAGCTTCGATCATCTCGCCCGTACAGGCAGCCTTGACGCACCCCGGTCAACAGCAACTGAGTCTGGCACAGGCCAGCACGATAGCGCTCAAGGCGACCAATGGCGGGCAAGTCGTTGGCGACCAATTGCTCACTTCGACCACTCCCCGCGGCGCCGACACCTGGGTGATCGACATCGTGCGGCGTTGCAACGGACAGGCTACAGGGCTCCCGCCGTGCCAAGGGCCAACTGGAGGAGTTCCGGTCCCCTTCTACTTCTTCAAGGTCTACCTCAACGCAAGCAGCGGCGCAGTCCTGAAGATCATGGTTCAAATCCCGCCGGTCGCGCCAGGTACGTAAGACACGATCATAAGACACCACAGCACAATGAACCGAGTGGAGCGGTTCCGCAAGCGCGGCCCGCTCTTCTCTTTTTGCTTAATTCGGTTGTAACTGGTACCGCAAATGCGGTTTGACCGATCGCAATTTTCTAAAGTTCATTAGCGCAATTGTAATGGCGCGCTGCTACCCTGAATGTGCGACACCGCTCGCTTCCAAAAGGGGAAAGAAATGCACATCCATAGCACCGTTAAAACGCTCGCGTCCGTCGTGCTCGGCGCAGTGGCAATCGCCTTTGGCAGCGCCGCAACTGCCGACCCCCTGGGCGTCGTCGGCATTGGGCTTACGACTCGCGCGCCTGCGTCGGGAAACTACGGCATGATCGTCGACCAGACCGTTGTGTTGAAGCCAACTTCTCTGCCGGTCGTAATGAGGGCGTTCGCCTATTACCTATACGTCCACGATGCGGCCCCTGAGACGATCGTGCTCTACAGCAGCAGCTCATCGCCGGAAGCAGTGCTCTCTTGCCTGGCGCTATCCCAGCAAACGACAGGGCGGCCGGCCCAGTTCTACAACGGCAGCATCGACGGCAGTCGGCCTGCCTCCGCCCCGTTACAGCTCGTTGCCTATTATAACGAGCTCTGGCGTCATGTTCTCGACGGCTGGGGAAGCCACGTCTTCTTCATTTTCGACGCCTCGCTGAACGCGCCGAGCCAAGGGCTCTCCGAGCAGTCGACGGTCGATTGCTTGAAAAACGTAGCTTCTTGAGAGTTAACTGACGGTAATCTCGTGCGCCCTCCAATCCGAGTCGAGGTTCGCTTCATTAACAATGAGGAGCCTCGGCATCTAAGAAGCGTCGCCCCCGGCGCCTCCGGCCTCGTAAAGCCGGCCGGTCCGGGGGCCGGCGTTATCACTGCACCCAAGGGTAGGTCCTTTGGCTCGCAAACGAGGTACACGAGCGAAGTTCGGAGTACAACGCGCGAGATGCTACCCCCGGCAGCGAAGCTCGCCGACCGGATAGATCAACGCGAATTCGATCTTCTCCTCGTTACGGCGCCTGCTGGTTTTGGTAAGCGCACATTTGCGACTGAGTTAGCGTCGCGGAGAAGGGCCAAAGCGCGCTGCGACGCCGGAACAGACGACGTCGCTGAGCTTGCGAAACGCGTCATCGAGGCCTTAGGCTCCGAGGAACCGACTGCGGGCTCAGGTGTCACCGAGGCGCGCGCGAGTTACGCCGCGAGGGACGATGCGACATGGGCCGAGTTAGCCCATCAACTCTGGATCCGGCCGCCGAGATGCGCGTCGTATTTCGTCTTTGACAACCTTGAAGACGCCTTGGAGCGCCGAGAGAGTGTCGTGTTTCTCAGCCGGCTCCTTGTCGGACGCCCCGAGGGCAGGCGCCTCATACTCTGCTCGCGCGTCCCGCTTCCGAAGGAACTCAGCAGGCATGTCTTGCCGCATCGCAGCGAGGTCATCAAGAGCGGCGACTTGCGAGTCGCGATCGAGGACTTCGGGGACTTGCTCGCGCAGGCGGGCGCAAGCGCGAGGTCGATCCAGAAAGCATACCGCATCACCGAAGGATGGCCGATCGCCGTCCAACTAATGGCGCGGTTCGCGCGCGAGCAACGGCTCGAGTCCATTCTCGAAGACGCCGGAGGCTCGGAATTCGAAGGGCTGCTCGAGTACTTTGCGCACGAATATTTCGAGTCGCTGGCGCCCGGCGACCGCTCCACCTTGGTCGCGGTGGTAGCAATTCCGGAAGCTCGATCGAAGGAGCTTGGATCGGTGCTGGCTACGAGCACTAACCGAGCCAGCGAAGTCGCGCGTGACTCTCCATTCATTCACGTGACCGGCGACGGAAAGATCGAAGCACATCCCCTCCTGCGCGCGCTCGTCGTCGCCCGGTATCAGGACGACGTCGAAATGCTTGCAGAGCGCGCGATCGTCGATTGCGTCGCGCGCGAGGATCATTTACGAGCTGCTGAGATCGCGATGCATTATGGCCAGCGCGATCGAGCAGCCGAGCGCTTAAGCCAGTTGCCTACCACCGGCAGCGTCGAGTCGCTGCCAAGACTCGCTCGGCTCGTCGACGAGCTCGGTTCGGAAGCGATCGTGCGTCGTCCGTCACTGTGGTATGTCGCGGCCGAGCTGCGGCGTTTTGCAATGCCGCTCAACGATCTGCTCGCCGAGGCTCGCCGAGTTTTCTCTTCATTACCGAGGACGACCGACGCACGCCTTCGATCGCTCGTCGCGATTGAATACGCCCGGCTCCTCTCTCACTCAGGGACGCCGGAAAAAGCGTTGTCGATCATCTCCGAAATGGTGGGCCAGGTCGTTGACGACGATCTGCGCGGGCAACTCGAGCTGGTGCGAGCCGAGGCCTATGCGACGTTGGGAAGCTATGAAGCGGCGCGGCGTGTGCTGGAGGAGTTGCCGGTCATGTCAAACTCCGCTTTACAGAGGCACGTTGCGGGTCTCATCGAGGCGACCATCCTTTTGCGCAGCGGCGACTACGAGGACGGGAAAGCCTTGCTCAAAGCGACCATGCGCGACGAACGGCGGGATCGATTCGTCTCGGGGCTGCTACTCGGTCTGTCGAATCTCGCGTTCGAAGCGTGGTTCGCCGGCGATGACGAGTGCTTCGAAACGACCAATTCCGAGATTCGAGCGTTGCTGCTCCCCGGACTCGAGAAAGCGTGGGTCTTCTGGTTGAAGGCGACGGCCGGCGATTCTTCGGCAGTTCCCGACGGGTTCGAGCCGATTTCAATGGCTGCTCGGGGTTATCTATTTCTCGCGACCAAATCGGAGGGGCTGGAGCAAGTCGAGTTTGTACGGCGCGCGGTTCAGGAAGCGGACGCCGGCGGCGACGTCGCGCTGAAGGTTATCGCGCGAATCGCGGCCGCGGAATACGATCGCGTTCAGCGCGACGACTATCTGGTGGGCGCGGCGGAGCTGGTCGCAGACATCGACATACCTGCCTTCCGCGATGCGGTCGAAGCCTACGCCTCGGGCGCCACCGAGTGCGGCCCGGCCCTCGACCGTTTCATCAACCAGTGCCTCCGACGCCGTGCGGAGACGCCGGCGGAATTGCTGATGTCCATTATCAGCGGACGAGTGATGCGCGGTGGCAACCCAATCGATCTCCCGGCCCGCGAGCTCGCAGTCCTGACCTTCATGGCGTTGGTCGGGCGCCCGGTCACGCGCGAAGAGATCACCGACGCAGTGTGGCCCGATCTCGATGCCGACGCCGGAACCAACAATCTGCGCGTCGTCGTACACCGGTTGCGCAAGAAGCTGGGCGATGGGACGGTGGTGTTCGTCCGCGACGGCTACTGTTTGGGTGCGGGCGTTGCCGTCGACCTTGTCGAGAGCGAAGCGTTCGTGCACGCCGCCTCGACCGCCGGCACGGTCGCCAGACCGGACAGAAAACGGCTCGCATCGATCGATCGCGCCCTTTCGAGCCGGTTGCGCGGCGAATTAATGCGCTACGACTGGTTCGTCTCGCTCGACCATCGACTCGGCGAACTGCGCCGTGAAATCGACCTGACGCTGGCACGCGACGCCGCCGGCCGCGGCGACTACGCCGAATCGCTCGAATCCCTCGCCGGACTCTTACAAGACGATCCCTCCGACGAGGCAGCATGCGAATTAGCGCTTGCGGCCATGATCGCGCGCGGCGACATCCAAGCTGCGAAACGCCAGCTCCAACGGTTCGAAGATCTTTGCAAGGCCGAAGGTGACGACCTTGCGCCGCGGCGTCTGCGCGCGGTGTTCGATCGGCTCGTCGCTCGGGTTAGTGACTCGGAACCCGCGTCAGTGCCGGTTTAAATCTTCCAAACCTGCAAACACGGCTAGTTCCGGCGAGTAGCTTTGATCAGTGTCCCGGCAGGCCCGGCAAGTTCGCCCCGATCACATCGAAGACCGACGCGGCCTTCGTGAACCCTTTCGGGACCGCGAAGTCGGCGGCCGGGGCGAGGCGCCGCTCGATCGTGGTCACGTCGATGCGTGCGGCCGATTCCGGCTGATCGGTTCCGGTAAAGCTCGCAGTCAATTGCACCGGTAAGCCGTCGAGATCGTCGGCCGACTGCAACGCACCGTGCACGTCGACCTTTTTACCCTTAACGGTCTCGGTGAGGAACTGAAAGTTGAGTCCGGTCGTCGGGTGGCCGTTGGTCACCGAGTGTCCCGCGAGTCCGACGGTGATCGTGAACGTCTTGTAATCCTTGAGGTTCTTCAGGAAGTCGAACGGGCCGCCGCCCGGTGTGGCACTGGGGTTGGGCGTTGGCGTCGGCGTCGGTTTCGGCGACGGCCCCGGCGAGGCGCCCGGGCCGATCGTGCCGACGTAGTACGACTGTTTCGCCTGCGACCAGACGGTGTAACGCGAGTTCGCGCGATCGAGCACGACCGTGAACCCGCCGCCCGGGAAGAGTTCGGTGCCGGCCGCGGCGCCCATCGTGGGATCCATCCCGGGAATTTTGATCGAGAGGACGTCGATTCTCATGAGGTCGGCGCGTTGTTCGAATCCGACGTCGCCGCCGACGGTCAGTTTCGTCCCTCCGAGCGTTGTCTGGAGGACGATCGCGCCTTTCCCCGAGTAACCCAGCGCCGCGCTCGGCGTTGGCGTCGGTTCCACAGCGCCGGTCGCCGGTGCGCCGGTCCCCGATGCGAGCGCGAGTGCGAGCGTGGGGAGGAGCGCGAAGGCTCCGATTCGCCGCAAGCGGCTCATGCCGCGTCCCCGAGAAAGACGGCGCCGGTGACTTGCGTGCCGAGGTGCTGCGCGGTTAGGTACTCGACGATCGTCGCGTGCGCGACGCGGCCGTCGAGAATCTGCGCGGCCGCGACTCCGGCGCGGACGGCATGCGCGGCGGCGCGGACGACGGCGCTCAAGATCGGGTCGAGATCGGCGCGCTCTGCGAGCGCGAGCGCTTCGGCCGGCGTCAGTTCGGCGATGAGGTCGAGCGTCTCGGGATCCACGACGCCGCCGCCGGCGTGGAAGAAGAGCGCGCGGGCGGCCTCGGTTGCGGCGGCGATTGCAACCGCGACGTCGTCGGCGGCGACGTCGATCGCGTTCCCCGCGATGTCGAGCGCGGTGGGCTCGATCACCGGGATGTAGCCTGCGTTTGCAAGCGTCGCTAATATCCCGATCTGCACGTTCCCGACGCGCGCGCTTCCGGATGCCGGGAGCAGTGCCGCGTCGGCGCCGGAGAGGCCGACGGCAAGGTTCGCGCGGCGGTTGAGTGCGCGGACGTAGCGCCGCGCCGCCTCGCCGGTCGGCGCGACGACGATCGGGTGAACGTCACGCTGCAAGAGAAACGCGAGGTCTTCGTGCAGCGTCGTCTCCTCGGCGAGCGGCGTGCTGTCGATGCGGACTACGAGCGTTTTACCGGCGAAAGCGTTAGGCGTCATTTGCGTTTGGTATCGGCTCTTTTTTCGAGCCGCTCGACATGATAACGTGACCGCCTCACGACGCGTTACTCGCCGGTTGCCCTTCGGGGGCTTCACCGGGCGTCTCGGGCCGCCAGGCATTGACCAGGTTCATCGCGTCGACCGCACCCGTCTCGAGCCAGCGCTGGACGCCGTCCGCGGCGACGTTGACGATCGGCCCGAGCGCGCGTTCTTCCTCGGGCGTGAAGCTCGATAGAACGTGATCGATCGCGTCTTCATTGCTCCTCCCGATCCCGATCCGCAACCGCGGGAACCCTTCGCCGAAGTGCTCGATGACCGATTTGAGGCCGTTGTGCCCGCCCGATCCGCCGCTTTCGCGCATGCGCAGTTTTTCGAAGGGCAGGTCCAAGTCGTCGACGACGACGAGGAGATCCTGCGGCGGAGTCTTCCACCAGCGCGCGATGCGATAGAGTGGAAAGCCGCTATCGTTCATGAACGACTGCGGCTTCACGAGGACGACGCGATGCGCCGGGACGTGCGCCTGGGCCGCGCCGTCCTTGTTTTTCCAGCGCGGTGAACCCAGGCGTTCGGCGACCTCGTCGATGACGCGAAAACCGATGTTGTGGCGCGTCCGCGCGTAACCGGGACCGGGGTTGCCGAGGCCGGCGACGACGCGAGTCGCGTTTGCTACGATGCGGTCTCCTCGCCTTCGCTCGGCGTCGTCTCGCCGACCGTCGGCACCTCGCTCGGCTCGACCGGCGCGGTGGCGGCGACTTCGGCTTCGGCCAATTGCGCCTCGGTGCGCGAGGGCTCGATCGAAATCAGCAGCGTCCCCGGATCCATGTCGAGCTTGAAGTTCGGCGGCAACTTGAGGTCGGCCGCGGTGACGTGGTCGTGAATGCCGAGTTCGGTTACGTCGACCTCGATTCGCTCGGGGAGTTCGTTCGCCGGACCGGTGACGTCGATCGCGTGGACGACGACGTCCATGACGGCGCCGAAGTTGCGGACGCCGTCCGAGACGCCGACCGTGACGAGCGGCAGCGCGACGCTGATCGTCTCGGTCGCGCTGACCCGCTGGAGATCGGCATGGATGATGCGGCGGCTGACCGGATCGCGTTGGATCTCGCGG
This sequence comes from Vulcanimicrobiota bacterium, assembly GCA_963832625.1. Classification (GTDB taxonomy): domain Bacteria; phylum Vulcanimicrobiota; class Vulcanimicrobiia; order Vulcanimicrobiales; family Vulcanimicrobiaceae; genus CAWHUV01. The sequence goes on from CAWHUV010000001.1 coordinate 205,425, forward strand.
ACGAGGGCGGTGTCTTTCCCGCCGCCGTCGATCGTCAGATTGACCAGACGGCTGCGCCCGCCGCCTCCAAGAAATTCATCGAACGTCCGTGCATCGACGGCAACCGCGAGTGGATCGGCGCCGTGGCCATAGAGGATGACGGGGATCTTCCCAGCGGCTCTCAGCGCGTGCGACGCGGTCGTGCCGGATTTCGTGCGAGTCTCGAGGGGCAGGGTGTCGCGGTTGGCAGCCATGGTCGTGAGCGACGTCTTTCTAGCGGGCGGGGGTCAAGAGGTTTGGTATTTCGGGCATCAGCGACGGCGGCTCGGGCATGTCGTCGTCGCGCGCGAACAGCTCGGAGACCGAGCGATTCGCGGTGATGCGCTTGATCGCATCGGCGAGGATCAGCGCGATCGAGAGAACCTTGAACTTCGGGCCGAGGGTCGGCTCGACGTTCGGGAGCGTATTGGTCACGATGACCTGCTCGATCGGCGACTCGTTCAGGACCGGGACGGCATCGCCTGCGAAGATCCCGTGCGTGGCGCAGGTGACGACCTTCGTCGCACCGCGCCGAATCAGCGCGTCGGCGGCCTTGGCGAGCGTGCCGCCGGTCGAGATCATGTCGTCGACGACGACCGCGACGCGGCCCGAGACGTCGCCGACGATCTCGGTTACCTCGGAGACGTCGGGCTCGGGCCGGCGCTTGAAGACGATCGCGAGCGTCGAGCGCAAGCGCTTGGCGAACTTTTCAGCGCGCGCGACGCCGCCGGCGTCCGGCGAGACGACGACGATCTTGTCGCCTTCGAGACCTTGCTTCTTAAGGTAGGAACAGAGCGTCGGCGTCGCCTCGAGATTGTCGACCGGGATGTCGAAGAAGCCTTGAATCTGCGCCGCGTGCAAATCGAGCGTGACGAGCCTGCTCGCGCCTGCGGTAACTAGAAGGTTTGCGACCAGCTTGGCCGAGATGGGCTCGCGCCCTTTGGTTTTCTTGTCTTGCTTCGCATAGCCGTAGTATGGGACGACCGCCGAGATCCGGTAAGCCGAGGCGCGGCTCAGCGCGTCGATCATCAGGAGCAGTTCCATCAACGAGTCGTTGACCGTGTTCCCGTTGGGAGCGCGGCAAATCGACTGCACGACGAAGACCTCGGCGCCCCGGACGTTTTCCTTGATTTCGATGCGGCACTCTTCGTTGCGGAACTTCTCGACGAGCGCGCTGCCAAGACGAATGTCCATGCGGTGCGCGATCTCGCGGGCGAGGTCGAGGTTCGAGTTTCCGCTGAAGAGCAGCGGCTTGTGGATCATCGGCTTTCTCCTACACAGCGGGAGACCGTAGTCTCGCAGCCCTGGGTCGGGACGCTCGCGCCCGGAATTGATGTTCCCCGAATCCGGCCGGCTCTCCCGGTTCGCAGCCGAAGGCGAGCGGAACCCTAGGCTGCCAAGACGGATTCTTGGTGTAGCCGATGCCGGACCGTTTCGAACTCGTCACCCCATACGCCCTCGCCGGGGATCAACCGGTCGCTACCGAGCGGCTCGCCGCCGGCGTGCTGCGCGGCGACCAGGCGCAGACCTTGCTCGGAGTGACCGGGAGCGGCAAGACCTTGGCGATGGCGCGGGTCGTCGAACTCGTGCAGAAGCCGACGCTCGTCCTCTGCCACAACAAGACGCTTGCCGCGCAGCTCTGCGCCGAGTTCCGGGATTTTTTTCCGCACAACGCGGTCGAGTATTTCGTTTCGTACTTCGATTACTATCAGCCCGAGGCGTACATACCCCACACCGACACCTATATCGAGAAGGACTCCTCGATCAACGACGAGATCGAGCGCCTGCGGCACTCGGCGACCCAGTCGCTGTTGACCCGGCGCGACACCTTGATCGTCGCCTCGGTCTCGTGCATCTATGGCTTGGGGTCGCCGTCGGATTACATGGAGATGTCGCTCGCGATCAAGGTTGGGGACTCGCTCGACCGCGACGTCGTTTTGCGTCGCCTGGTCGACATGCAGTACCGGCGCAACGACATCAACCTCGTCCGCGGCACGTTCCGCGTCCGCGGCGACACGCTCGAGTTCGTAGGCGTCGAGGAGGAACTGGTCCACCGGATCGAGTTCTTCGGCGACGAAGTCGAGGCGATCAACGTCGTCAACATGCTGACGGGCGAATACGTCGAGTCGAAAGACGAGTTGACGATCTTTCCGGCCAAGCACTTCATTACGCCCGACGAGAAATTGAAACGCGCGCTCACCGGGATCGAGATCGAACTCGAAGAGCGGCTCAAGTTCTTCCGCGGCAACGGAAAGTTGCTCGAAGCGCAGCGGCTCGAGATGCGGACGCGGTACGACCTCGACATGCTGCGCGAAGTCGGCTACTGCAACGGCGTCGAAAACTATTCGCGCCACCTGGCCGGACGCGAAGCGGGTGCGACGCCTTCGTGCTTGCTCGATTTCTTTCCGAAGGACTGGATGCTGTTCGTCGACGAGTCGCACGTCTCGCTCCCGCAAGTTCACGGCATGTTCGCGGGCGACCGCTCGCGCAAGACGGTCCTCGTCGAGCACGGCTTCCGGCTTCCTAGCGCGCTCGACAACCGCCCGCTGACGTTCGATGAGTTCATGGCGCACTTGAACCAGACGATCTACGTCAGCGCGACGCCGTCGACGTACGAGACCTCGAAATCGACCCAAGTCGTGGAGATGATCATCCGGCCGACCGGGCTCGTCGATCCCGAAGTCGAGGTCCGCCCGACGAAGAACCAAGTCGACGACCTGATGGAAGAGATTCGTCAGCGGGCCGAGCGCAACGAGCGCGTCTTGGTGACGACGCTGACGAAGAAGATGGCCGAAGACCTGACCGACTACTTGCTCGAGAATGGGTTTCGCGTGCGGTACTTGCATAGCGAGGTCGAAACGCTCGAGCGGATCGCGATCCTGCGCGATTTGCGCAAGGGACTCTTCGACGTGCTCGTCGGGATCAATCTGCTGCGCGAGGGGCTCGACTTGCCCGAGGTCTCGCTCGTCGGGATCCTCGACGCGGACAAGGAAGGTTATCTGCGCAGCGGGACGTCGCTGATTCAGACGATCGGGCGCGCGGCGCGCAACGTCGAGGGAAAAGTTTTGATGTACGCCGACGTCATCACCGATTCGATGGAGCGCGCGATCGGCGAGACGCGGCGCCGGCGCGAACGCCAAGTCGCCTTCAACTTGGAGCACGGGATCGAGCCCAAGTCGATCCGTAAGGAGGTCCGCGACATCCTCGACCTCGTCGCGACGACCGAGGAGACGACGGCGGCGGGCAAACTGAAAGGCGAGCGGCTCCCGCGCGACATTGCGCTCGCGATGGCAAGCGACGTCGAGCGCAAGATGCGCGAGGCGGCCGGCAACCTCGAGTTCGAGAAGGCCGCGGCGCTGCGCGACGAACTCCTCGAACTGCGCAAGCAGATCGGTGGAAACGAGAGCATCCTTTTCCAAGGCCGCGCGCCCAAGATTTTCCAGCACGCGCTCAAGGAATTGGTCGGAAGTTGATGCGGAACATTACGCCCATGAAACGGCATGTTCGTCGCGCCTACGCTTCCGTGCTGACGATGGGCTGCCTCGCGGTGCTTGGCTGCTTGTTTGCGCCCAATCTTGCGGCGCCGGTTCGCGCCGACGCGCTCGGGATGATTTCGGGTCACGTCGTTGACGCTGCCGGAAAGCCGGTGTCGAACGTCGCCGTTCTTCTCGTCCCGATCGGCCCCGGCACCGAACTAGAACGTGGCGTGCTGTCCGGCCGTAATGGGTTCTTCGTTTTCATGGGACTTGAGCCGGGACAATATGCTATCACGGCAAACGACTTTGCACATCGCTCGACGTGTACGATAGCGGATGTCGAAAGCGGTCAGGCGCGTCGCGAAGACGTGTCGCTGTCCGCTCCGCTCCGCGGCGAGTGGCGAGATGCACCGGGCGGCGTGTATGTGACGATGGGACAGTCCGGAAAGGTGTGCTTCCCCGAGAGCTACAGCTCGTCTTTCGATCCACAAGAAACCCAGGACGTCTACCGGCTTCACTAAACCCGCTGCGAAGCGACACTTTAGATCTTGTAAATCGTGATCTCGCCTTTTCGCGTGGCGGCTAAGAGAGCGTTGAGATCATTAGGGTCGGAGGTGACGATCAGTGCCGGCCAATGATGCAGCGCGGCATCGACGACGCTGCCATCCACGACTGACGCGCGCCTCGCCTTGGCAAGAAGCTCGCCGACCCGTTTGGCAACCTCGAGGTCGAGCGCCGGGAACGTGTCAACCGTTTTCAGCAAACTCGCGATCCGCGTCTGAGTGCGCGGAGTTCTCCATACTTCCGCTACGACGCCGGCTGGGACTACGATCGTAGCCCCGCCTAGGGCGCTCGCAGCGATCAGTGCAGTCAACCTTCTGTCGGCGCGCTCCGCCGCAATCAGCGCGCCCGCGTCGAGCACGACGCTTCGCTTCACGATCGAAGAAGCTTGACGAACTCTTGGACTTCCGTTTGGTCGATCGGGCCATGCACGGCTTCCATAGTCTTCACGAAAGCCAGGCGGTGCAGTCTCAGCAACTCGCGTTTGAGCGCGCGCGCAACGAAGCGCGACAAATCACCCTTCTTCGTCGCCTTCTTGACTTCGTCGAGAATCGCGCTCGGCACAGTCGCGGAGAGAAGCGAGTATTGAATCTCAGAAGCTTGCAGTTTGGCTTTGCGGGGCGTCGCGCGCTTGCTTTGGGTGCGGGTGATCATACAGTTCCGATTATATCACAAATATTATTGGAAGTCGACCGCATTCGGTCGCCGAAGCCTTACCGGCGTAATCGGTCGCGAATCGCCCGGCTGCGGGACATGCGGCGGCCTTATATGGCTCGTAATACCCGCCGTCTATGGGCCTGACGGCCCACGGAGCGGTGGCGCCTTCGGAGGAACGTCCTTTTTGTGCAGACCGATCTTCCACGCGCCGTCATTATGGCCGGGGGGCGTTCGGAGCGCATGCGTGCGTCCAACGGACCGCGTCACAAGGCTCTGGTCGAGATCGACGGCGTTCCACTGATCGCCTACAACCTCGTCCACCTTGCGCGCGCCGGATTCCGCGAATTGATGGTCGTCGCGTGCCCGGACGAACCTGAGCTATGCGAATACGTCGTTGGTCGCGGCGCAAGCGTCTGCGAGCGCTACAGCGCGAGTTTGCACCTCGTCCTCGAACGCGAGCGGCGCGGATCGGTCGGGATTCTCGGGCAGTTTGCGCGCACCGGCGACCTGCTCGTCGTGCCTTGCGACACGCTGTCGGCGCTCGATCCGGGCGCGATCGTGCGACGCCACCGGATGGCACGCGCCGCCCTTACGCTTACCGCCCACCGTCAGGTCACGCGGCATTCGCATGGGGAATTGGCCCTCGACCCCGATGGGATCGTCGCCGCATACGAAGAAAAGCCGACGCGCAGCGTCGTCGTCTCGAGCGGGTTCTGCGTCGTCGGAACGGCCGCCGCCGCGCTGATTCCGCGAACGGGTTCGATCGGAGTCGCCGACCTGTTCACGCTCGCGCGGCGCGCCGGCCTGCGCGTCGCATCCTACGTCCACGGCGAGCGCTGGGTCGACGTCGACGATGCCGCAGCCCTCATCGAAGCCGAGGCGCTCGTGCGGTGGCACACCGCGTTCGCCGAGGCGCGCAGTCTCGCGCTGGTATGATTCATCGGACCTTTCCCCGGCGCTGAATGGGCCGGAGGCCCGCCGGTGAAAGCCCCCGCATGCAAGCTACGATCGCCGGCGGCATCTTCATGTGGTCGGCTTGGCAGCCCGATCGCAACCTGTTCTTCAACTCTTTCTTCGTCGAGGCGGAGGGCGGGAATCTCGTCATCGATCCGCTCGCGTTGAGCGAGGCGGACGCAACCGAAATCGAAGGCCGCGGCGGGATCGCGTGGATCGTCGTGACCAATCGCGATCACAAGCGCGCGACGGCGAGTTTGGCCGAACGGTTCGGCGCGAAGGTCGCGGCGAGCGCGCTCGACGCGCCGGCGCTCGGCATTCCGGTTGCGCGTACGCTCGAGGCCGGTGACGAGATCGGCGGCGCCCGCGTGATCGGGCTCGATGGGCTGAAGACGCCGGGCGAGATCGCGCTCCACTTCCGCAAGCAACGCGCGGTCGTCGTCGGCGACGCATTCTGGGGCGACCCCGCGGGATCGGTGCGCATGATGCCGGACGAAAAACTCGGCGACCCGGCGGGTGCGGCACTTTCCTTGCGGCGGATCGCCGCCGCCCGTCCCGATCACTTGCTCGTCGGCGACGGCGCGTGCGTCTTCGGCGGCGCGACCGCAACAATCTGGGCTTGCCTGGAAGCGCGCACCGACGTTTATGTCAACCGCATCAACCTTGACGAGGCGCCTTGGACGCGAGGGACCCCCGGGAATCCGCGACCGTACGCGGACGCGCGTTCGTGGACGGACATCGACTTCTTGATCGGCGCCGAGCGACTCGGTTATCGGGTGGCGCGAATCGAGCCGGGGGACGCGTTCTGCCCGCTGCATTGGCACACGGCGGAAGAAGAGCTGTTCGTCATCCTCGACGGGGAAGTAACGCTCCTGACGCCGCGCGGAAACTGGCCGTTGCGCAAAGGCGACTTCATCGCGTTCCCGACGCGTATGTCGGGCGCACACAAGATCGTCAACGAGAGCGGCGCCCCCTGCGAGATCTTGATGGTCTCGAACGTCGACCTCGACGATGTTTGCTCCTATCCGGATTCGCACAAGGTGCTGATCGAAAGCACCGACTTGATGCTGCGCGACTATCCGGTGCTCGACTACTTCGACGGTGAATAAACTGTTGGTCGCGTGCGCCGTCGCGTTCGCGCTCGCGTTCGGCGCGGCGCCGGCGTCGGCCGAGACCGATCTCGGCGTCCTCGCCGGGATCGTCACGGGCGTCCACACCGGCGCGGAAAACCCAAACCCGCTGACGGGATACGCGCCGGGCGCGGTCCTCGAAGCGACCCAGCGCTGGGGCCGCTTCCGAATCCACCTCGAGGGCATTCCGCAGGTCGGCGTCAACAGCAGCGCGACCGGCACGTACGGGCATTCGATGGCGTCGATTAGTTTGGTCAACGCGACCGCGGCGTACGCGCTCGACCACAATCAGCGCTTCCGCGCCGGCGTCGGGTTTCAACTCGTCAATCTTACGAACGCGAACGGCGACAACGGCGACCGGAACCAGGCCCGCATCACGTCGCCGCGCTACGAAGGCGTCGCGGATCTTCCGGTCGCGCGGGCGCGCTTCGTCGAATTGAGTTTCGCGGACATGCCGAACCTGAGCGGGATATTGCACATCTTCAACAACGCCCAAATCGCGTTTCCGGCTAAGCCGGAAAAGGGGGCGGAGGTCGACTACGCCGCGGCCTACGGCTGGCGCGGACCCGGCGCGACGTATTTGGTCGGCGTTCGCGGGATTTCGTACCACACGCGCAACCTCGACAACGGCGAACTCGTCGACCGCAACGTCGGGGGCGGAGTCACGTTCGAAGTACGCTTCCCGGTCGCGCGCTGATGCGGCCGCCGCTCGAGGCGGTTCTGTTCGACCTCGACGACACGCTGCACGACGACACCGCCGCATACCGCCGGGCCGCCGAGCGCGTCGCCCTCGAAATGAGCGCCGAACGCGGCGCCGACGCAGATCGGCTGCTGCAAGCTTACGTCGAGCAGGCCGAGTCGTTCTGGATCAACCTCGTCCCCGAGCAGCTCGGGACCCCGCTCGTCGGCCTGCGGGCGACGATGTGGGCCGGCGCGCTCCGCGCGGTCGGGATCGACGACCCGGGTTTGGCTGCGCGGTGCGCGGCCGATTACAACCGCTACCGCCGGGACCATCTTCGGCTCTGGCCGGGCGCCCTCGATCTGCTCGTCTCGCTCCGCGCGCGGGGCTGCCGCCTCGCCCTCGTGACCAACGGCTTCGCGGAGACCCATCGCGAGAAGATCGCGCTCCTCGAGCTCGAGGACGCCTTCGACGAGATCTTCATCGCCGACGAGGTCGGGATGATCAAGCCCGACCCGAACCTCTTTCGGCTGGCGTGCGAACGCCTCGGCGCCCAGCCCGCCGCCGCCGCGATGGTCGGCGACCGTTACGACCGCGACGTCCGCGGCGCTCAGGCGGCCGGCCTCTACACGGTGTGGCTTAACGTTCGGGGGGAGACCATCCCAGACGGGGCGCCTCCGCCTGACGCAGTCGTCGCCCGCATCGACCAGGTCGAAGGGGCGCTGCCCTTTTCGGGGAAGCGCTAACTCGCCTACCCCGGAACCGCCATGGAACCACTCAGACTTAGTCGAGGAGAGGAAGCGTCATGTTCGCACGAGCTTGGAGTCTGCTGTCAAGCAACTGGATCATCATCGTCCCCGGCTTCATCATCGCCATCGCCGAGGGTGTCCTTCAATTTGTGCTCAAGCCCGTGCTCTACTCCGGTGCAATGGGGCTGTTGCTCGCCGGGATCATCTTAGGCGCGGTCGGCATCATCGCGTCGGTCCTCAACCTCGCGTTCACGACCGGGATGGCGCAGGCTGCGTGGGAGCGCGGCACCGCAACGATCGCCGACGGGATGCGCGCGTTCACGGAAGATGCGGGGAACCTGCTGGTCGCGATCGTCTTGATGATCATCCTCGGCATCGTCGCGACGGTCACCAGCTTCCTGCTCTTCATCCCGCTCTTGGCGTACTATTTCTTCTTCATCTACACGTATGCGTCAGCGGTCGTCGGGCGGAAGCCCGGTGTCGCCGCCCTGCAAGAGTCCGTTGCAATCGCGCTCAAGGCGCCGGTCCCGACGTTGATCATCATGGCGGTCTTCGTCGGCCTCGGCATCGTTGCGGGGATCATCAGTATCGCGCTCGCTGCGATCCCGGTGGTCGGCCCGATCGTATCCAGCGTGCTCATCCAGGCGCTCGCCGCGTACATCGCGCTCGTAACCGTCGGTCAGTACATCTCGCTGCGGAGCGCCGTTCCGGCGGCCTAACAGGCAACATCGAAACCCGGTCGCGCCCTGCAACGGACTTGCGGTGCGGCCGGTCTAGGTAACGTGGACTCCCCCACCGCGCCCGTCCGGGCCCTGGATTCTATTGTCATCAAGGGCGCGCGCGAGCACAACCTCAAGAACGTCGACCTTACCCTCCCGCGCAACCGGCTGATCGTGATCACCGGGCTGTCGGGTTCGGGGAAGTCGTCGCTCGCGTTCGACACGATCTACGCCGAAGGCCAACGGCGCTACGTTGAGTCGCTCTCGTCGTACGCCCGGCAGTTCCTCGGGCAGATGGAGAAGCCCGACGTTGATTACATCGAAGGGCTCTCTCCCGCAATCTCGATCGACCAAAAGTCGACGTCGAAGAATCCGCGTTCGACCGTCGGGACCGTCACCGAGATTTACGACTATCTGCGCTTGCTCTTCGCGCGGATCGGAAAGCCGCACTGCTATCAGTGCGGGCGCGAAGTCAGCGCGCAATCGAGCGAGCAGATCGTCGACCAGGTAATGGAGCTGCCCGAGGGTACGCGGCTTCAGTTGCTCGCCCCGGTCGTCCGCGGTCGCAAGGGCGAGTACCAAAAACTGTTCGAAGAGATCGCGAAAGAGGGCTTCGCGCGCGTCCGCGTCGACGGTGCGGTGCGCGAGCTGCGCGAGAAGATCGTTCTCGACAAAAAGAAAAAGCACACGGTCGAGGTCGTCGTCGACCGGCTGATCATGAAGCCCGACCTTCGCAAGCGTTTGACCGACTCGATCGAGACGACGCTGCGGCTCTCGAGCGGCATCGTGACCGTGCTGATCGAGCCGGCCAAGAGCGGCGAGCTGAACCAACTGCGGGTCAACGACGGCACGTCGAAAGCCGCGCCGGCCGCGCGCGAGTTGACCTTCTCCGAAAAACTCGCCTGCGTGTACTGCGGGCTTTCGTTCGAAGAACTGGCGCCGCGGCTGTTCTCGTTCAACTCGCCGTATGGGGCGTGCCCGGACTGCACCGGACTCGGCGTCAAGATCGAGATCGACCCGTGGAAAGTGATCCCCGACCGGAGCAAGTCGATCGAGGGCGGCGCGATCGTCCCGTGGAGCAAGAATCTCGGCTCGGGCAAGTATCCGTCGATGAACCCCTATTACATGCAGCAAGTCGAGAAGTTGCTGCGCTCGAAGCGCGTCAAACTCTCGACGCCGATTTCGAGCATGCCGGCGGACCTAGTGCAAACGCTCCTCTACGGATCGGAGACGAAGCAGCGCTTCACGTACGAGTCGCGCAGCGGCCACGCGTGGACGTACGAAACGCAGTTCGAGGGTGTCGTCAACAACCTGCAGCGCCGCCACAGCGAGACGTCGTCCGACTACGTCAAGGAAGAAATCGAAAAGTACATGTCGGCGACGACCTGCAAGACCTGCAACGGCGCGCGCCTCAAGCCCGAGGCGCTGGCCGTGACGGTCGGCGGCGTCAACATCCACGCGCTGACCATCCTGTCGGTGGAGAAGGCCGAAGAGTTTTTCCACACGTTCGCGCCAACGCCGCGCGAGGAATTGATCGCACACCAGATTTTGAAGGAAGTCCGCGCGCGGCTGGGTTTTCTGACAAACGTCGGGCTCGGCTACCTGAGCCTTTCCCGCAGCGCGACGACGCTCTCCGGCGGCGAGTCCCAGCGGATCAGGCTGGCGACGCAAATCGGAAGCTCGCTCGTCGGCGTGCTCTATATTTTGGACGAGCCGTCGATCGGGTTGCACCAGCGCGACAACGACCGTCTCTTGGCGACGCTCAAGACGCTGCGCGATCTCGGCAACACGCTGATCGTGATCGAGCACGACGAAGATACGATGCGCGAAGCCGACGTGATCGTTGACATCGGCCCGGGCGCGGGCGCCGAGGGCGGGTACATCTTGACGGTCGGCTCGCTCGAAGACGTGATCCGCCGCCCGGACTCGCTGACTGGGGCGTACCTCGCCGGCCGCCAGTTCATCGCGATTCCGCGGCATCGCCGCACCCCGCGTTCGTGGCTGCGCGTTGAGAACGGGCGCGCGAACAACATCCAGGGGCTCGCCGTCGACATTCCCCTCGGCGTTTTCGCGTGCGTGACGGGGGTCAGCGGCTCCGGGAAGTCGACGCTCGTCAACGAGATCGTCGTCAAAGCGCTCAACCAGCATTTGCACGGTCAGCCTGCGGGCGGGACGTACGGCCGCATCAAAGGCGCCGAAGCCCTCGACAAGTTGGTCGTCATCGACCAGTCGCCGATCGGCCGGACACCGCGCTCGAACCCGGCGACCTACACCGGCACGTTCGATTTGATCCGCGAACTCTACTCGCTTGTCCCTGACGCGAAAGTGCGCGGCTATGGGCCTGGGCGCTTCTCGTTCAACGTCAAGGGCGGCCGCTGCGAGGCGTGCCAAGGCGACGGGATCATCAAAATCGAGATGCACTTCTTGCCCGACGTCTACGTCCCGTGCGAAGTGTGTAAAGGGAAGCGCTACAACGCGCAGACGCTCGAGATCAAGTACAAAGGGAAGTCGATCTCCGACGTCCTCGAGATGCGGGTCGACGAAGCGGCGCCGTTCTTCGCGTCGATCCCGCGTATCAATAACCGCCTGGGGACGATCTGCGACGTCGGGCTCGGCTACATCAAGATGGGGCAGCCGGCGACGACGCTCTCGGGCGGCGAAGCGCAGCGCGTCAAGTTGGCGACCGAACTTTCGAAACGCGCGACCGGCCGAACGTTCTACGTTCTCGACGAGCCGACGACTGGCTTGCACTTCGCCGACATCCACAAACTGCTCGACGTTCTGCAACGGCTCGTCGCGCTCGGCAACACGGTCCTGACGATCGAGCACAACCTCGACGTCATCAAGACGGCCGACTACGTGATCGACCTCGGGCCCGAGGGCGGCGACCGCGGCGGCCAAATCGTCGCGACCGGGACGCCCGAGGAGATCGCTCGCTCGGCGGGATCGTATACGGGCGAATACCTCGGGCCCGTCCTGGTCGACGAGCGGGCGCACGGCATCGTGCGGCCGGATCGCGCCCACATGGCCGAATTGGAGAACGAGAACCTGGCGGCGCTCCACGAGTTAGCGCAGGGCGAGCGCGTCCCAGTCGAAGCGTAGTCCGGCAACGTAGACGGTGCGGGTCGTCTAGGCCAAGTTAGGTAGGTCGCCCCGTGGGGAAGAGTACGGCCATGCCGGCCCGCACACCACTGTCGCGATCCCGTCGCAATCGGATCGAAGCAGAGGTCACCTTCTGGTTAAAGATCGTCGCCTTGGTCGTCCTCGCGTGGCTCTGCATCGCGCGGGTTCTGGCGTACTTCGCGCTCGTGAAACTTGCTTTTGCGGTTGCGATCGGCGGTCTATTCGTCGCGTACTTTTGCTACCCGCTCGTGCGCCGGCTGAACGCACGGCTTCCGCTCTGGGCTTCGATCTCGATCGTTTACGCGGCGCTGGGGACGCTGGTCGGGCTGTGGGGCTGGTTCCTCATGCCGATCTTGGCGACGAACCTACACGACTTTCTCGCGGCGCTCCCGAGCATGGAGAACAAGACGCGCGTCATCATGAACGATCCGCGCTTCGGGTTCCTGGCAAGCCTCCCTCAACCGACTCGGCTCTATCTCGAATCGCTGCCAAACGCCATTGGAACGTACATCCAGAGCGACGCGGCCAGCTTCATGGGAAACTTGCTGGCGATGCTCGTCTCGGCGCTTGCCTTGACGCTCGTCTTCGTCGCGATTCCGGTCGTCTCGATTTACATGCTGACCGAAGCCGAGTCGCTCAAGCGCTTCTTTCTCGGCATGCTTCCCGCGCAACACCGCGAGCGCGGGAAAAGGATTCTGGGCGAGCTCGATGGGGTTTTGGGCGGCTTCATTCGCGGGCAACTACTGATCGCACTCAGCGTCGGCGTGCTGAGCACGCTGATGCTCATGCTGTTGCACGTGCCGTTTCCGCTGCTGATCGGGGCGTGGGCCGGGCTGACCGACATCGTCCCCTACTTGGGCGCGTTCGCCGGCGCGATCCCAGCAATCGCGATCGCGCTTGCGAGCAACGGCATCGGCGACGCGACCCTCGTTGCGGCCGGGTTCGTTGCGATCAATCAGTTGGAAGGCAATCTGCTCGCGCCGCGGATCGTGAGCCGTGCCGTGCGCATCTCGCCGCTCCTCGTGATCTTCGCATTGTTGATCGGCGGCGAGTTGTTCGGCGTCATCGGCATGCTCATCGCGGTTCCGATGGCAGGCGTCTTGCGCGTGATCGTCGACAACGTTCGGCCGCCGGACGCGCTGACCAACGCCGAAGTCGAACCCGGGCTCACCAAGGCGCCGAAGCCTGAGGTCGACCCGCACGGCACGACGAGCGCCGTCACGACCGGGATGGTCGAGGAGGCGATCGCCGCGCTACGTGGCGATCCCGGTTAAGTCGAACTACGTTTGCGGCGGCGAGTCGCCGTAGTCGCTCAGGGGCTCGCCGTCGGTCGGCTGGTTCAACGCGCCGTTCGTTTGCCCGCGCGATCCGCCTTGGGCATCGTCGTCGCTTTCGTCGCCGTCAACGTCGGTGTCGGTCGTTTCGTCGTCGTCCGAGTCGCCGTCGCCCTCCACGGGGACGTCGTTCTCGTCGATGTCCGTCTCGCTCAGTTCGGTGTGAGTCTTCATGCCGACAACCTTTCCCGCAAGGTACCCCACCAAACGTTAACAACCAGAAACCGAAGCGGCCGAACGGCTCTCCGTCGCGAACGGCCTGCGAGATGGCGAGCGGATATTTGACGAGGGCCGAATTCGAGCGTGTGGTCAACGAAGCTCTTGAATCGCTTCCGAAACGGTTCGCCGACCTTGTCGAGAACGTCGTCATTACGGTCGAGGACGAGCCGACCGAGGAAGATCTCGAAAGCGTCGAGGGCGATGCCGGCGACGATACCGAGCTTCTTGGCATCTACCGCGGCGTCGCGCTCACCGAGCGGACGCACGACATGCCGATGCTACCTGACGAGATCGCCGTGTTCCGCGGTCCGATCAATCGCGCCACCCGCTCGAGGCAAGAAGCCGTGCAAGAGGTACGCGAGACCGTGATTCACGAGCTCGGACACTACTTCGGGCTCCACGACAACGAAATGCCGCACTGAGCGGAGCCCTTAACTTGGCGGTGTATCGAGGGGAGCGCTGTCGTCGGGCGGTGCATCGTCAATAATGTCCTTGGTGGGATCGATGGTGCCGGGCGCGTCCTTAACGTCCTTGTCTTCGTCGAGAAAGTCGATGTCGACGTCGACGTCGCTGAATTCGTCGCCAATCGCGGCGCTTTCGTCATGGTCGCGTTCGTTCTCCATGCGAGCTCCTTTTTAGAACCCGTAGCGGCCGAGGGTCTCACCGCGCGCGGTCAGGTTGCGGTAGCGCGCCAAGGCCATAAGCGGGAAGAACGCGCGGTAGCCATGGTAGCGCAGATAGAAGACGCGCGGAAAGCCGACCGCGGTGTACCACTCTTCATCCCAGAGCCCACACTGGTTCTGCGTCTCGAGTAGGAATTTGACCCCGCGCGCGACGGCGGGGTTGACGACGTCGCCCGTTGCCATCAAGCCGAGAAGCGCCCATGCGGTTTGGCTCGCGGTGCTCGCTTTGCACGATCCACGCTTCTCTTTCCAATACGTGCCGCCGTCTTCACCCCACCCGCCGTCGCTTTGCTGGAAGCGTAAGAGATAGTCGCGCGCGCGGCGGACCGGCTCGGAGTTCGCGCAGGTTTCGCCGGCAACGACGAACGCGTTGAGGACGGACCACGTGCCATAAATGTAGTTCGTCCCCCAGCGGCCGAACCACGAACCGTCGGCCTGCTGCGTTTCGCGAAGGTACCGAAGGCCGGCCGCGACGCACGGATCGTCTTTGGCGTAGCCGGCCTGCAGCAAGAAACCGACGCAGCGCGCGGTGACGTCCTCGGTCGGCGGATCGAGAAGCGCTCCGTGATCCGCGAATGGAATGTGGTTGAGGTTGTAGTGCGTGTTGTCGATGTCGAACGCGCCCCAGCCGCCGTTCTTGCTTTGCATTCCAACGATCCACTCGGCCGCGCGCGCCAGCGCTTCACGGTGTCGCACGGGGTCCTCGCGGTGCATCGCCATTGCTACGACTCCGGTGTCGTCGACGTCGGGGTAGTAGTCGTTCCAATATTGAAACGCCCACCCGCCCGGGCGCAGCTTCGGGCGCTGGGCCGCCCAGTCACCGACGACGCCCGTGACCTGTCGTCCCGCAAGCCACGCGTTCGCACGTTCGATCGCCGCCGGCGTTTCCGCGCCGGACGATTCGAAGAGCGCGTGCACGGCGAGCGCCGTGTCCCAGATCGGGGAGACGCACGGCTGACAGTAGGCTTCGTCCTCGCGCTCGACGAGGAGGTTCACGATCGCGCGTTTGGCGATCGCGCGGCTAGGATCGTCCGGCGGGTAGCCGAGCGCGTCGAAGGCCATGACGGTGTTTGCCATCGCCGGGAAGATCGCGCCGAGGCCTTCTTCGCCGTTGAGGCGGAGCTTGATGAAACGAACGGCTTTGGCGATCGCGGCGGCGCGAACCGGGCCCGGTGCGAGCGGTTCGAGCGCGCGCAAGAATCCGTCGAGTACGAGAAAAATGCGGGCGAGCAGCTTCGGCGTCGCGGCGCGCAGGAACCCCGTGTCTTCGTCGGGCGCCCGGACGAAGAGTTCGCGGACGTCGATGCGCCGCGGGTTGCGCGCACGCGGCCGCAGCGCGCACAAGATCAAGAGCGGAACGATCACCGTCCGCGACCAGTACGAAATCTTATCGAGATGGAACGGCGACCAGCGCGGCAGGTGCATGATCTCGATCGGCATGACCGGGACGGCGCGCCACGGCGCCTGCCCGAACAGTGCGAGCGCGAGCCGCGTGAAGACGTTGCAATTCGCCGCGCCGCCGAGTGCGAGGACGCACTGGCGCGCGCGCGCCATGTGCGGCGCGTCGGGCGAATCGCCGGCTAACTTCAGCGCGTAGTACGCCTTGACGGTCGTGCTGACGTCGCTGTCGCCCCGATAGAACAGCGGCCAGCCGCCGTCGGGATTTTGAATCCGACGCAGGTAGACCGCGATCTTGGCTTCGAGCGCGTCGTCGATCTCGTCGAGGTAATGTTCGAGCATGATGTACTCGGCCGGGATCGTCGCGTCGGCCTCGAGTTCGAAAACCCAATGCCCGTCGTCACGCTGGCGCGCGAGCAACGCCGCCTCGGCGGCGCGCACGGCATCGGCGAGGCTCCCGCCCAGTCCTTCGGATTCAGTCGCGACGGTCGTCATTGGGGTCAGTCGGAGGCTCCGTTTCGGGCGAGAAAAAAACGAAATGCGGTCCAGGTGGAAGGGAATACCGTTTCGAGGAATGTGCGCGTCCTTCCCGGGCGAGTGCCACACCGTTGGCACCCTCGGGCACTATTGTCAATGGGATGCGATGGATGCACCGAGTCCGCGTTCGTTCATGCCGCGTCGGTATCGGGGCCTACGCGCACCACGACCTTCCCGATGTACTTGCCGCCGCGCAGCATGTCGATAAACGCTTGCGGCGCGTTTTCGAGCCCGTCGACGATCGACTCTGCGAACTTTAGGGTACCGGCGCGCAACGCAGGCGCCGCCTCGCGGATGAAATCGTTCGTTCGCGCAAGGTGGTCGATGACGATGAAACCTCGCATCGTCAAGCGCTTTCCGATGACGATCGCGAGATTTCGCGGGCCTGGCGTCGCCTCGTTATACTGCGAGATCATCCCGCACTCGACGATGCGGCCGAAGTTGCGTAACGCTGATAGCGCCGCTTCCAGTTGAGCCCCGCCGACGTTGTCGAAATAGAGCGTGATCCCATCGGGCGCGAATTCCTTCAGCGCCTCGCGCGGGTCTCGCGCCTTGTAGTTGAATGCCGCATCGAAGTGCAGCTCGTCGACGAGGTACTTCACCTTCTCGTCGCTCCCCGCGCTGCCGATCACGGTCGCCCCGTGTAATTTCGCGAGTTGCCCGGCGATGCTGCCGACGGCGCCGGCCGCCGACGAGATGAAGACGACGTCGCTCGATTTCAAACCGCCGATGTCGTGAAGTCCGACGAACGCCGTCAATCCCGGCGTGCCGAGCACGCCGAGATACGCGCTGGGCGGCGCCTGGCTCACGTCGAGCGGCCGTAACCATTTCGCCGGCGCAATCACGTAATCGCGCCATCCCAGGTCCGAGTAGACCCACGTCCCGACGGGTAGCTCCGGCGCGCGCGACGCGACGACTTTGCCGACCGCCGCGCCGCTCAGCGCCTTCCCGATCTCGAACGGCGGAACGTACGATTTCGCGTCGTTCATGCGGCCGCGCATGTACGGCTCGACCGACATGAACGCGTTGCGGACGAGAACCTGTCCGTCGGCGGGGTCGGGGAGCTCGACCTCCGCGAGCGAGAAGTTATCGGGCGTCGGCCACCCTTGCGGCCGCGAAGCGAGCCTGATTTCGTGTGCGGTTGTCGGCATGCGGTGCGCTTCGCGCCGGGGCGACGGGATGCTTGCGCCGCGCGCTGAAGGCGCGCAAGATGGCGCACGAGGTGACGAACCAGCCGCCGCCGCTCGTCGAGTACGACGTCTTCGGCGCGGATCGCGCGTTGCTCGAGGGAGTGCGCGCCAGCGACGCCGCGTGGGCCGAGGCGGCGCTCGGGGAACTTGGGCGGCGCGCGGGCGGCGCCGAGGCGATTGCCTGGGGCTTCGAGGCGAACCGCCATCCGCCGGAACTGCGAACCCACGATCGTTTCGGGCGGCGACTCGACGAGGTCGCGTATCACCCGTCCTATCACCGCTTGATGGAGGTCGCCGTCGGCGCCGGATTGCACGCGTCGGCGTGGCGCGAGCCGCGCGCCGGCGCGCACGTCGCGCGCGCCGCCGCGTTCTACGTGTGGAGTCAGGTCGACGCGGGGCACGGCTGCCCGATCTCGATGACCCACGCCGTCGTTCCGGCGCTGCGCGCGCAGCCCGAACTCGCCGCGGCGTGGGAGCCGCTTATCTTTGCGTCGTCGTACGATGGCCGCTTGCGCCTCGCTTCGCAAAAAGGGAGCGCGCTCTTCGGCATGGCGATGACCGAGAAGCAAGGCGGCTCCGACGTGCGCGCCAACACGACGCGCGCCGTCCCGCGCGAACGCGGCGGCCCCGGCGCCGCGTATGCGCTGACGGGTCACAAGTGGTTTTGTTCGGCGCCGATGTGCGACGCGTTTCTCGTTCTCGCGCAAGCGCCGGGCGGGTTGTCGTGTTTTCAGCTGCCCCGCGTCCTGCCCGACGGCTCGCGCAACGCGTTCTTCATACAGCGCCTCAAGGACAAGCTCGGGAATCGTTCCAACGCCTCGGCCGAGGTCGAGTTCGATGCCGCGCAGGCGTGGCTTGTCGGCGAGGAAGGGCGCGGCGTGCCGACGATCGTCGAGATGGTCAACTTCACGCGGCTCGACTGTGCGATCGGCTCTGCCGCCGGGATGCGTCAGGCGGTCGCGCAGGCGGTCCATCACGCGTATCACCGCAGCGCTTTCGGAAAACTGTTGAAGGACCAGCCGCTGATGCGCAACGTCCTCGCCGACCTTGCGCTCGAGTCCGAGGCGGCGACGGTGACCGTAATGCGCTTAGCGCGCGCGTGCGATCTAGCCGCCGGCGATCCGCACGAAGCGGCGCTCAAGCGACTCGGAACGGCGCTCGCCAAGTTTTGGATTTGCAAACGCGCGGCGTCGCACGCGGCCGAGTCGCTCGAGGTTATGGGCGGGAACGGCTACGTCGAAGAGAGCATCATGCCGCGGCTCTTTCGCGAATCGCCGCTCAACTCGATCTGGGAGGGCGCGGGGAACGTCAGCGCACTCGACGTTTTGCGCGCGCTTGCGCGTGAGCCGGACGTTCTCGAGGCGTACTTCGCCGAGTGTGCGCCGTCCGCGGCGGCCGAGCCGCGCGTCGCGATCGGGCTCGACCGCGTGCGGCGCGAGTTGTTGGAACGAAACGACGCCGAGGTGCGCGCGCGCCGGACGGTCGAGCTGATGGTGCTCGCCTTCCAAGCCGCGCTCGTGGTCCGGTCGAGCCCGCCATCGGTGGCGGATGCGTTCTGCGCGTCGCGGCTTGGCGGCGATTGGGGACGTGCGTTCGGTACACTCCCGCGCGGCCTCGACCTGGCGGCGGTCGTCGAACGCGCGCGCCCGGTTACTTCGGGATAGTCGAGGTAAAGCGGTAGTTCGAGTACTCCTGGTGCGCGATGACGTCGAGCCAAAACATGAACCCGCTTCCCTTGACCGTCACGTTGAGGAGCGACGGCATGAAATAGTCGCTGAAGCGCGCGTAGCGCAGTTCGAGCGCAACGGCGACGCCGCTATCGGTTTGGCTGCCGGTCACGCCGAGCGGCTCGTGCGTCGCCGGGTTCACGTACAGCGTGTCGAAATCGGCGTCGCCCTTTGAGTCGCACGTCGAACGCAAGGCGATCGCTTCGGCCGAAAGGCCGTCGTACTTCGTCAGCCGGGCGCTCTTCGCTTGGTAGCAGAGCGTGTCGAAGGTCGAGTGCGAGACGGCGTTATCTTGTACGTTGACGCCCTGAACTTGGACGTTGGACGCTTTCCCCTTCACGATCTTGCCGTCCGCAACGCGAACGGTTATCGTCCCGGAGTCGTCGCGCGACACCGGGCCAAACTTGGTGTGCGTCTTTTGCGAATAGGTAACGTACGCCGGCAAAGGGCGTTTGAGCATCTTGGCTGCGGCATTGTAGTCGGCGCTGGCGTTCATTGGGTCGGAGACTCCCTCGGGCGGTCCCAATCGGGCCGCCCTGAGGACTCTACAGCGAACGCGGCCGCAGTGTTTCAGACTGGCTCCGCGGCGACGCGTCGCGAGCCCGGGCGCAACCCTCGCCTAGGGCGATAGGCGTTTGAAGTCCGCGAGCACCGCGCGGTAAGCGGTCTCGAACGATTTCATTTCGCCGTTGACGGCGCTCTGAGAAGGGTTGTCGATCGCGCCCTTCAGATCGATCGCTTTGTCGGCGCGGAGCAGACGATCGAGATCGCCGAGTAGTTGGCGGCCGGCTCCGCTCGATGCCGCGGGAAGGCTCGCGACCTTTCCCCGTATCGGAGGGAGCCAGCTTGCGCCTTGCGCCGTCGCGCTCGCGCAACTCTCCTCGAGAACGGTTGTGATCTGGTTTAGCGTCGGATGGCCGCAGTCGCGCTCGACGAGGTTGTAGAGCAGCGTCACGCGGTTCTGGTCGCGCTGCAGTTCGCCGGCAGGTCCCGGTGTGGCCGCGCGCGCGGCGAGCGCACTCGCTGCGGAGATCGAGAGAGCCAAACAAATGAGGTCGAGTCGCCGTTTCACGTGCTCATGTTATACCCACGCGAGCGCTTCCAACCCGGTCGCCCGACGCTCATAAGCGGATCGCAACGGTCGCCACGTTCCGAGCGGCATTCAGGGCATCGATGCTCACCGTCGGGTGAGCGCCGCGGCCGCCCGCTGGGACGATCTGGAACTCGACGATCTTGACGCGACCGGCTGGTATCGTCACGGTCGTCATGAATGGCGCGCACACCCGGTCACTGCAAAACGAACCGATCCAACCTTTCGGTAACCCGGTCGCGCGCAATCGAATCCGCGCTCCGGGTGCGCCACTGACGGCGAGCCGGTACTTGTATGTGCTCGCGATCGAACCGGGCAGATCGGCTCCGGTCCACGGCGCCAGCGAAAGCGCAGTATTCGAACCGTGTAAGTCGAGGGCGACGGTCGCTTCCTGTGCTTCCTCAACATACATCGCGTAACGCGGATTGTCATGAGGCAAGCGCCGTGCGGCGGCGTCCGCGCGTTCGAATTCGAGCCGCGCGCGCGTGGCGTCGCCGAGCTTGACCGCGGCGCGTCCGCCGTACAGGTGCGTCCAAGCGAGTTCGGCGTAAAGCGACCGATCGTTCGGCTTCGCATCGATGTCATGCTGCGCCAACGCAACCGCGCGATCGAGCGCGATATACGCCGCCTTCGCGTATTCCGAGTCGTGTTGACCGAGTTTCGCGAGGACGAGCGTGAGTCCGATGAAACTGTCGTACGACGGATCGACGCCGGCGAGCCGCGCGTCGAGAGTGGCGGCGCGTGCGTCGTCGCCTAACTCCGAGGCCGCGTACGCCGCTCCGCCGAGCGCCGCAGTGTCTTTCGGATCGAGCTTCAGCGCTTCGGCATAGGCGGCATCCGCCTCGCTCCAGCGCTCGAGTGCGGCTGCCTGGTCGCCGCGCAAGCGCGCAAGCAGCGCGCGTTCGGCGTCCGATTCGGCGACGGGCGCCAGCGCCGCGATCGCGGCGGCGCGGAGCGTATTCTGCTCGTCGTGCGTTCTGATCAAGTCGTGATCGCGAGCCGGGTCGCTCATCGACTCGTCCATCATGTCGTCGGCCTTGGCGATGGCGTCGGCGGCGGCGCGAACGCTCGCGACGATCGTGGCCCGGTCGCCGCCGAACGGATACTTGCCGGGGGCAAGCAGCGCATCGAGCTGGCGCTGTTCTTCGGATTCGAGCGGCGCGCTCGTCCCATGCTGGGCCGCGACGATGTACGAATGCAGTTGCGCGCGCGGCAAGATGTTGTCGGCGTGACGCGCCCGCAGAAGTCCATTTGGGTCGACGACGAACGTCGTCGGAAAATTCTCGATGCCGTACGCGGTCACAAAAGCCGAGCGCGATGCGACGACCGCCTGAGGATACGGGATTCCTTTGGCGGCGACGTACGCGCGCACGACCTCGGCCGTCTCGGTCGAGTCGACGCCCAAGAAAACGACGCTGGCGCGGCGCATCGCCGCTGACTCGGCGTTTAGGTCGGCGGTCTCCAAGCGGCATGGCGGACACCACGAGCCCCAGACGTTGATCACGAGCGTCTTGCCGCGATAACTCGCGAGCGTAACGTGGCGGCCGTCGAGCGTCGTCAACGCGAAACGCGGCGCTGGTTTGCCGACGACCGGCCCCGGCACGTCGGCCGCGGCAGGCGGCGTGAAAACCCAAAGGGCCGCTAGTAAGATGGCGAGCGACGAGGCGGCCCTCATACGCGTTCCAAGAGCATCGCAATTCCTTGACCGACGCCGATGCACATCGTGCACAGCGCATAGCGTCCCTTGCGGCGCCCGAGTTCGTAGGTCGCGGTCGTCACGAGGCGCGCGCCGCTCATTCCGAGTGGGTGGCCGAGCGCGATCGCGCCGCCGTTCGGGTTGACGTGCGCGGCGTCGTCCGGCAGGCCGAGCATCCGCAATACCGCTAACGCCTGCGAGGCGAACGCTTCGTTCAATTCGATAACGTCAACGTCATCGAGCGCGACTTCCTCGCGTTCGAGCAACTTGCGCGTCGCGGGCGCCGGGCCAATTCCCATGATCCGCGGCGCGACGCCGGCGCTCGCCGCACCGACGACTCGTGCTTTCGGCGTAAGCCCGTACATGTTGACTGCGCGCTCGGAAGCGATCAAGAGCGCGCACGCACCGTCGTTGACGCCGGAGGCGTTCCCCGCGGTTACGCTGCCGCCGGCGCGAAACGGCGTCGGCAATTTCGCGAGCGCCTCGAGCGTCGTGTCGGCGCGGACGTGCTCGTCGCGCTCGACGACGGCCGGCTCGCCGCGCTTTTGCGGGATCGCGACGCGGACGATCTCGTGCGCGAGAACCCCGGAGGCTTGCGCCGCCGCGGCGCGTTGTTGGCTTCGAAAAGCGAACGCGTCCTGGTCGGCACGCGAGACCCCAAACTCCTCGGCGACGTTCTCGCCCGTCTCGGGCATCGAGTCGACGCCGTACTGCTTCTGTAAAATCGGGTTGACGAAGCGCCAGCCGATCGTCGTATCGAAGATGCGCGCGTCGCGCGCGAACGCATGCTCCGCCTTCCCCATCACAAACGGCGCGCGCGACATGCTCTCGACGCCGCCGGCGATCACGAGCTCGGCTTCACCCGCCTTGATCGCGCGCGCGGCTTGCGCGACCGCGTCCATCCCCGAGCCGCACAACCGATTGACCGTGACGCCCGAGACGCTCTCCGGGAGGCCGGCGAGCAAGACCGCCATGCGGGCGACGTTCCGGTTGTCCTCGCCGGCTTGGTTGGCGCACCCGAGGATCGCGTCGTCGACGCGGCTCCAGTCGACGCCGGGATTGCGCTCGACGAGCGCCCGCAGCGGGATCGCCGCGAGGTCGTCCGGGCGGACCCCGCTCAACACGCCGCCGTACCGGCCGATCGGCGTTCGGATCGCGTCGCAGACGTAGGCTTCGCTCATGCCGCGCCCTTCGCCGCGCCGCGGCGGGGTCCCGGAAGGGGCATCCGCCGCGTCGTAGGGAGAGCACGTGGCTTCCGAACACCCCGTCGCGTCGCCGGAGGAACGCGCCCACGAACTCCGCGCGGCGCTCGAGGACGCAAACCATCGCTATCACGTCCTCGACGCGCCGCAGATTAGCGACGCCGAGTACGATGCGCTCTTGCGCGAACTGGCCGAGCTCGAAGCCGAGCACCCGGAACTAGTCACCCCCGACTCGCCGACGCAGCGCGTCGGCGGCGCGCCGTCGTCGGACTTTCCGCCATACCGGCACCAAGTCCCGATGCTCAGTCTCGCAAATGCGTTCGACGAAGGCAGCCTGCGCGCGTTCGATGCGCGCGTCGCGAAACTCGCCGGCGCGCCGGTTGCGTACTTTTGTGAGTTGAAGATCGACGGGCTTGCGATCTCGTTGCGCTACGAGCGTGGCCGACTCGTCTCGGCCGGGACCCGCGGCGACGGTAGCGTTGGCGAGGACGTGACGCCGAACGTTCGCACGATCCGCAGCATCCCGCACCAACTCCAGAAGGGCGCGCCTGCGATCCTCGACGTCCGCGGCGAGGTTTATCTTTCCAAGAGCGAGTTCGTCGCCGTGAACGAGGCCCGCGCGACGCTGGGGAAGCCGACGTTCGCCAACCCGCGCAACGCTGCCGCCGGTGGCTTGCGCCAGAAGGATCCGCGCGCGACCGCGGAACGGCGCCTCGCGTTTTTCGCCTACGCGATCGGCGCGTTCGAAGGCGAGGCCGAGCGCCCGAAAACGCAATTTGACCTGCTGAAGTCTTTCGAGACGCTGGGATTGCCGGTCAACCCGCACGTGCACCGCGCCGCGACGATCGAGGCGGTGCTCGCGTTCTGCCGCCGGTGGGAGGAGGAGCGCGAGTCGCTCGATTACGAGATCGACGGCGTCGTCATCAAGGTCGACGACCTCGCGTTACAGACGAAGCTCGGCTACACCGGCAAGGATCCGCGCTGGGCGATCGCCTTCAAATTCCGCGCGCAAGAGGCGCGCACGGCGTTGCTCGACATCGGGATCAACGTCAGTCGGACGGGGAAATTGAATCCGTACGCGATCTTGTCTCCCGTCAAGATCGGCGGCGTGACCGTGCAGAATGCGACCCTGCACAACGAGGCCGACATCCTGCGCAAGGACATTCGCGTTGGCGACACGGTCGTCGTCCACCGCGCGGGCGACGTGATCCCGTACGTCGTCGGACCCGTCCTCGAACTGCGGCCGCCGGGGACGAAGCCGTACAAACTCCCCAAGCGTTGTCCCGTCTGCAAGTCGCCGGTCGACCATCCGCCGGACGACGTCTTCGCGTACTGCACGAACGTCGCGTGCCCGGCGCAGATCCGCGAGCGCATCCGGCACTACTGTTCGCGCGGTGCGATGGACATCGAGGGGGTCGGCGACGTGCTCTCAAGCGCGCTCGTCGATGCCGGGCTGTGCCGCGACGTCGCCGATCTTTACGACTTGACCGTCGAGAAACTCGCCGCGCTCGAGCGGATGGGCGAGAAGTCGGCGGGAAACGTCGTCGATGCGATCGAGGGCTCGAAGTCGCGCGGTCTCGCGCGCGTGCTGGTGGCGCTTGGGATTCGCTACGTCGGCGGGCAAAATGCGAGCCTGCTCGCCGGCGCCTTCGGCTCGATCGAAGCGATCGAAGCCGCGTCGCAGGACGAACTCGCCGCAGTTCCGGGGATCGGGCCGCAGATCGCCGAGAGCGTCGCGTTCTTTTTCAAGCAGACGACGAACCTGGCGGTCGTCAAGCGCTTGGAAGCGCACGGCGTCGACATGACTGCGCCGCGCGTCGCCGGCGCGCCGAAAGGCGTGCTCAGCGGGAAGACGTTCGTGTTGACCGGGACGCTGCCAAACCTCACGCGCGACGAAGCGAGCGAGCTGATCGTCGCGGCCGGCGGCAAAGTCGCCGGCTCCGTGAGTAAGAAGACCGACTACGTCGTCGCGGGCGAAGAAGCGGGCTCGAAGCTCGCCAAGGCCGAGTCCCTCGGCGTGCCGGTCGTCGACGAAGCCGGGCTACGCAAACTCCTTGACGGTTCGAAGCAGACCTAACATTAGATTGGGCGATCGCTCGATCGTCGCCTCAAGGCGCCGCCGTTTCTGCAAGCGAAGGAGGTTCGACCGAGTTGGGCTCCGGTTTTAGTCTTCATGAATCGAGGACTCTTATGGCGATCACCACAGTCGGTAGAGTTGCCTTCGTCGCCGCGACGATCGCGCTAACGGCAGGTTGTGCCGGTACGTCTGTGCCCGCATCCTCGCCGAACGATGCCGGCGGTGCTCAGGCCCAAGCCGTTCAGCTGGCCCTCCCAGCGCCGTTCCGAGATGCAGGTCCGAATGCCGTGGATGCCTATGTTTGGGTGTCAGATTCAAGCGGCTTCGTTTACAAGTATTCGCAGGCCGGGACGAATCAATCGCCGCTCGTAACGATTTCGAACGGGCTAAATGCGCCGCACGGCCTTGCCGTCGATAAGGCCGACGACGTCTATGTCGCGAACTCCGGCGACAACAACATCCTCGAGTTCGACCGGTTCGGGACGTTGCTGCAGACGTACGCGGA
This sequence comes from Vulcanimicrobiota bacterium, assembly GCA_963832625.1. GTDB lineage: Bacteria > Vulcanimicrobiota > Vulcanimicrobiia > Vulcanimicrobiales > Vulcanimicrobiaceae > CAWHUV01. The sequence continues at coordinate 231,149 of CAWHUV010000001.1, forward strand.
TTCAGATTTTAGTCCGACGAGCGTCGCGGTGTGCCCGGACGGAACGGTCTACGCGGGTAATCCGGGCGCCAACAGCTCCGTTTCAGTGTACGCGGGCGGCTCGAGTTCGCCGACTTCGAGCCTCCTAATCGGTGGTTTCGGCGTCGTCGGGCTCGCGTGCGATAGGGCCGCCAACCTGTACGTCGCGTTCCTCCATAAAAGCGCGGGACCCGGCGGCGTTCTCGAGTATCGTCCCGGCGGAAAGGGATCGCCCAAGACACTGCCGGTGACGACGAAGTTCCCACACGGCATCGCGGTTAGCAGAGCCGGCCTGATCGTCATCGCCGACGAGTTTGACGGCGTTCTCTTTTTTACGAGCCAGGGTAAACAGGTTCGCTCGTTGACCGGATTTACGGATCCGATGAACGTCGCGTTCACGCGATCTGCCACGAAGCTCTACGTCACCGATCCGGGCGCGCATCCACAGGCGGCCGTCGAAGTCTCCGCGGGCAACGGAGAGGTCCTGGACAGGATTGCGAAGCCCGCTTTCCACGGCGTCTTCGGCGTCGCGGCGTTTTTGCCGGATTCCCTCTAGACGGATCTTCGCGCGCGACGTCGGATTGCGACGGCTTAACGCGCTTCGGCGTGCGTTCAAGACCCCTTGGGTAGAGACGCTCGTCGTATGCGCGCTCACCTTCACGTTGGCCTTGGTCGTCTATCGCTCCAACGACGGCTTTCTTTACACGTACGATAGCGCACCGGCGTCGCTCTTCGTTTTCAACCTGTTAGAGCACAACACGCTCACCTTCGACGCGTTTCGCGGCGGCTATCTTTATGGGTTTGGCGCGGCGTATATTTTTACAGAAGCGCCAAACGGGCATCTCGAACCGATCTTCCCGATCGGCACCGCGATCCTAACGGCCCCGATCTACGCCCTCGACTATCTCGCCGCGGGCGCGCACGGACCGTTTCCCGAAATCACCGCGATCGCGTTCGAGGGGGCGCGGCTCGCATACGAAAAAGGCGCCGCCGCCATCGTCGGCGCTGTCGCGGCGGTGCTGTTCTTCCTCTGCGCGCGGATAATCGGCGGCACGCGGATTGCGATGGTTGCGACCATTGCATTCGCATTTGGAAGCGAGATGTGGACTATCGGCTCCCAAGCGCTATGGCAGCACGGGTCCGTGAACTTGGTAACGCTAGCAATGATCCTCGCGCTCTTGAGAGAGCACCGCGCCTCGAGCCGGCGCGAGTCTTTTGCGTTGCTTGCGCTCGCCGGCATTTGCGCCGGTTTTCTGCCGGTGATCAGGCCGACCGCGATAGCGTTCGCGCTTGCCGGCATCGCATATGTCGTGGAACGATACCGGTTGGGCGCGTGGCCTTTTGCCGCCGGGTTCGTCGTCGGTCTCGTCCCAGGCGCGGCTTGGAACCTCATCGTCTTCCATTCGCTCGTCGGAGGTTACGCCGTCACCCTCCCGTCCTTCACGTCTTCGCTCCCGCAAGCCGGCGTCGCGCTTGCGGGTTTATTCGTAAGCCCGAGCAAAGGGTTGTTGCTCTACACGCCGTTCGTCGTCTTTTCCGTGCTCGGCGCGCTGCGTGCGACAAGGACGAGGACGCCGGCGGCCCGCCTCCTGACGTACCTCGCCGCGGCGGCTGCGCTCGCGATCGTCAACTATGCGTTTTTTCTACCGTGGGATGGCGGCGCGGCGTACGGCCCGCGTTACTTAACCGATATCGTGGCAGTCGCCGCGCTGCTACTCGTTTACGCCGTTTCGCAGCTCGATGCGCCGCGTAGCCGGCGGACCGTGACCGCGGCTATAATTGCCTTGACTATCGGATACTCGGTCTCGGTTCAAGCGGTCGGTGCAAACGGCGAACCGAAGAGCAACTGGAGCGGGGTTCCGTTCGATGAAAGCGTGCACACCGAACGCGTATGGCAGTGGACGGACACGCAGATCGAGCGCGATGCGCTCACGGTCTACCGCCTTTGGGAGCCGAACCCGACGTTCGCCGCCGGCTACGCACCGGCATTCGACGGGCGAATCATCGCGATTGGATCGGGGAACGGCGTGCTCGATCTCCATCGGCCGTTCCTGGTGCGGCCGGGTGCCTCGCTTCCGTTCTCCGCACTCGTCGAAAATGACGGCGAATCGCGGTGGTTTGGCTACGACACCGGGTTCTACTACGGTCAGGCTCGCGTGAGGGTACGCTTTCTCGATTCGGCCGGAACCGTCGTCTTGGAACGCTACCTCTCCATCCCGGGCTCCCCGAAGAAGGGACAACGCGCGCGCGCGATCGGCGCCCTTCCCTTTCCATCGCAACCCGGAAACTACGCAGCGCTCTTCGACATCGACTGTTTCCAGAACGCCCGCATCGGAAGCCGGCACGTCGGCGCTGTCTCCTTGCCAGTGTTCGTCATTCGGCCGGCATCTTGACGACGTGGACGGGGAGCGTCACGCGCACTAGGTCTCCCGAGAACTTCCAGAATTTCAACTGATACTACCCGATCCGAGTGTCGAGCGACAGCGTCAACGTGAGAGCCGCGTAGAGAACTCGGTTCATTTGGCCGTTATTCCGAGATCGCTTCAGTTTTCCCGGGGAGCGTCGGCGCTAGACTCGTACCGCCGTCACGTGCGCCAAGGCCGCGCCGAGATGGCGATCGCGTCGTTGGCGTAGGCTCGTATGTACTGGAACGACACGAATCCGTAACCCTGGTTGCCGAAGCTCGTGCCGAAACTGTTGCGAAAAATGAAATATCCCCCACCGGGGAACGCGGGCGACTCGCGGAAGCCGACGAGGTCGATCGAATGACCGTCGAACATCGGCGGGTTGGAGCCTGTGTTGGCGCTTCGCGGATAGTCCTTGAGCAGCGGAACGCCGCGAACGGTCACCGTGGCGAAGTTGTTGAGCCACCAGATTCCGGTGGCCACCGGACGGCGGGCACGCAGGATGGCGAGCGTGTTCTGCAACTCTGCGGCGGTCATCCCCCTCGTGTCGTCCCAGACCTTGACGACCGTGAACGGATACTTCAGCGGGAACATCGCCTGAGCCGCCGCGATGGTGGCCTTGCTCGGCGTAGCGGGGTGTTGGGGATCGTACGCCGCACGGTACGGCATCTCTCGCGCGGTGGCAACGCCCCACGCCCGAAACCCGCTGATGAACTTCGTAAAGAATCCGCCGTCGGAATCTTCGCCCGTCGCCTTGTTGCCCGCCCAGTTGAGATACTCTTCCGACAGATTGCGTCCGCCGTGCGCGAGCGGCATTCCGGCCTTCTGGTATTCGATCAGAAAAGTCGTGGCAAAGACGGTGCAGGTGCCGCGGTTAACCCCCTGGTTGCGCACGTGCAACCCGCGTCGGCTGATCTCAGGCCGCAGATCGACTTCCGGCGCGAGACTCGAAACAAAATGCTCGACGAAAACGCGATTGATCGGTGCGGCGGGACGGAACGTGTTGGACGCGGCCGGCGCGACGCCGGTGAGCAGAAATGTCGACGCGACGAGCGAAGCGAGAAACTTGTACATAAGTTTGCCTCGGTAGCGAGCGGGATGTGCTGCACGGTCTTATCGAGTAATCGTGCGCGTCCTTCAGGATTTAAAAGACCCTCACTAGGTCTGCGAGCGATTCGGGGACGGTTCGCAGTGCCGGCCCGAGGTTCGACGCGACGTCGCGCGCGATGACGCCGGCGTGGCGCTCGGCAAGCGCGTATTGACCGGCGAGGCCGTGCCAATACGCGCCGGCGCGCGCGGCATCGACCGGCGAGAGTCCTTGCGCGAGCAGCGTCGCGATGATCCCAGTCAACACGTCGCCGGTCCCCGCCGTCGCAAGGGCGCTCGTCCCGGTCGGGTTGACGTGCAGCGTCGTCCCGTCGTCGATCAGCGTCGCCGCGCCCTTGAGCAGCGTCGTCACGCCGGTCCGCGCGACGAAACTGCGTAAGCGCGCGATCCCCTCGCCCTCGACAACGGTCCCTTCGCCCGAGAGACGCGCGAATTCGCCGGCGTGCGGCGTCAGCACGCAGCGCTTCCCTTTCAGGACGGCGAGGTGTTTGGAAGATGAAAGAGCCCACTCGCGTCGACGACGAACGGCAACTCGAGTCGCGCGATCAGGTCGCGCACGATCGTGCCGAAGTTCTTGCCGAGTCCGAGCCCGGGGCCGAGCGCAACCGACGAGCAGTGGTTCGTCAGATCGAACAGCGCTTCGACGGTGCGGGCCGGCTCGGTTTCATCGTAGGTCACGACGACTTGCTCGATCAGGTGCGCGCGGATCGCGGCAGCCGCATCCGCGGGGGCGGCGACGGTAACGTAACCCGCGCCGGCGCGCGCCGCGCCGAGAGCGCACAGCACTGCCGCCCCGGGAACTGCTCGGAGCCGGCAACGACGAGCGGCGCGCCGGCGGAACGTTTGTCGGCGTTCTCGGCGCGTTGCGGCGAGAGCCGGCCGAACTCGTCGCCGGTCAGGACCGCGTAGAACGGCGCGGGCAGCGCGTCGATCTCCGCGGCAAGTCCGATGTCGCCCACGTAGAGCCGGCCGGCGAACGGTCGCGCCGTCTCGAGCAGCAAGCCGATCTTCGGCGCCCCGAGCGTGACCGTCGCCCCCGCGCGGACCGTTTGCGGCGCGGCGGCGCCGGTCGTCGCGTCGACGCCCGTCGGCAAATCGACTGCAAGGACGCGCTCGCGAGGCAACCCGTTGAGCGCCGCGATCGCCGCGTGCATCGGCGGATCGGGGACCGAGCGCGCTCCGGTGCCGAGCAGCGCATCGAGCGCAAGCCCCGCATCGGCGAGCGCCGCGCGAGCGCCGGACTCGCTCGTTGGAAACGCTCGAACGTCGACGCCGCTGTCGGCGGCGCGGCGCTCGGCGTCGCGCCGCGCTTCGCTCGGCTTCGGCGCCGGCATCGCGTACAGGATCCGCGCGCGCGACCGATCGGCGAGCGCGAGCGCGGCGAAGGCGTCGCCGCCGTTGTTGCCCGGCCCGGCGAATGCGACGAGCGGACCCTCGCGGGCCGCGAGTCGAGCGATCGCGGCCGCGAGCCGCTCGCCCGCGGCTTGCATCAAGGCGACCTCGCCGAGGCGCGCCATTCCGCCCGCGTCGGCATCGCGCATCTGCGCGGCGGTCAAGACGCGCATCAGGCGCTCTCGAGAATCACGAAGGCCGATGCCATCGTCGCGGTGTGCGTGATCGTCAGGTGCACGCGCGCAACGTTGAACCGCTGCGGCAGATCGGCCGACGCGTCGAAGAATCGCAAAATCGGCCGCCCTCCGCGCTCGTGCGAGACGCCGACTTGGCGCCACGGGATCGCGAAACCGAACGCCTTGCGCGCCGCCTCCTTGGCGGCGTAAAACCCTGCCAAACGTTCGGCCCAGTGTCGCTTGCGCAGCGCGTAGCCCATCTCTTCCTCAGTGTAAACTTTCCGTGCGAACCACGCCAGGCGCGTCGGGTCGAAACGGTATCGGTCGACCTCGGCGAGGTCGGTCCCTATTCCAAGTATCATCTAGCGTCGTTCGCGAGCGAGACCAGCTACCGCTGCACGAACGGGTGCGCCACAGGTCCCGCGCCCTTCCAACGCCAATGGTCGCTTCAATCACGCACACACATCATCCGGTTAGGTGCGGCTCGTGAGTCGGATCGGCATCGTCCCCATCAATACGATCGACTCCTCTTTCCTCGCGCGGCTAGCGCTGTGCCTCGAGGAACGTTTCCTATTCTCGTGTGAGATCGAGCGCACGGTGCGCGTTCCGCGCACGGCGCTCAACGGCGTGCGCCGGCAGATGTTCTTCAACACGCTCGTCGCGAAGGTCGCGAGCAACTCTCCAGCCGTCGAAGGGCTGCGCCTCGCGATCACCGATTTCGACCTCTACAAGATCTCGCACCAATTCGTCTTCGGCGACGCGAGCGAAGAGCACCGCATCGCGATCGTCTCGCTCCATCGGCTGCGGAGCGACTTCTACGGCGAACAGGCCGACGCGAACACCCTCTTCCAGCGCACGCTCAAAGAGGCCGTGCACGACCTCGGTCACGCGCTCGGCCTAAAGCATTGCTTCAATCCGCGCTGCGCGATGCACTTTTCGAACTCGATCTACGACACGGACAACAAAGTGTCGCATTTCTGCGACACCTGCGAGAAGAGAAGCCGGGCCAACAGATAGGGCGCGGTCCGTGCCCGGCAATCGTCGTTAGTGACCGAACCTTAGCCCGATGTCGAGCGTGCGGGGCGGCGCGTAGTGGTTCCCTTGCGCGTTCAAGAGCGTGACGAAGTAGCGGTCGTTCAATAGGTTTTGCATCCGGACCGTCAGCGCCATGCGCGGCCCGATTGCGACCCCCTTCTCGACGGCGAAGATCGTGTGGGGCGTGCGTTTGCAGAACCCGGGCGTGCTCGGCGGGCAGCTCGCCGACGAGAGACCGCTCCCGTACTCGGCGTCGGCCGAGAACCAGCCATCGCGGGCGTCGTTCGTCAGAATCCCGCCGGCGACGCTGTAGCTTTGGTCGTGGTCGGCCGGCGTAAAGATCGTCGGCGAACCGAAGCACGGCGCCAAGAGTTCCGTCTCGCAGCCCTTGTTGAGCGAGAGGGTGTGCGCGACCGATAGATAGGCGCGCCCGTTGCGCGCGAGCGGCGTGCTGTAGTCGACTGCCTCCTGCGAGAGGCGCCCGAGCGTGTAGTTGATGTCCTGATGAAGCAGCGTGACGCCGACCTGGGTGTCGTCGATCAGGTCGTTCGCGTTTTTCTGCCAGACGCGGAATCCGATCGAGCCGGGTCCGAGCGGGACGTGACCGCCGAACTCGAGCTGCGTGTCCCGTTCGGGTTTGAGGTCGAACTGCGCAAGCGCCGGCTGGAGCGGCAGGTTGAGCAGTTGCGCCGCGTGCGGGTCGACGTTTTCGAACGAAAACGGCTCGAAGAAGCGACCGAGGTACGCGTAGATGCTCGCACGCGGTCCCAAAAACCGCGTTAGCTTCACCCGCGGGCTGAACGCGCCGAAGTCGCGCGCGAAACTAGTCGAGCGGATCGAGAAGAAATCGTAGCGCAGGCCGGCGTCGAGTTCGTACGCGTCGCTCAGGCGCCAACTGTCTTGCACGTAAGACTGATACGTGTTGCCGACGTTCGGGTTGCCGTCGACGACAGTGACCGGCGCGTTCGGCGAGCTTGGATCGAGGATCGGCCCGAGAAAATTGTTCGGCTGGAGCGTGACGGCGTAACGCTTGTCGACTCGCGTCCCGTCCCACGCAACCCCGGCGCGGATCTCGTGCCTACCGAAACGTTGCGAGTAGTCGCTCTGGAAGATGTAGTCGAATGCGGTCTTGTCCGCGGCGAGCGAGAAGCCGCACGTGCTCGGGCCGTAATTCCCGGTCGAGAGCGCGTCGGCGCACGCGGTCGTGGTCCCCCCGGCGGCGAGGTTGAGCGCCTCGCCGTACGTGAAGTCGTTGAGCGGGTCGCCGAAGTCGCGGATTCGCGAAATCTTGAGGGCCGGGCCGAAACTCAGGGATCCAGTGTTCCCGAGGCTCTGGCGAAACTGCACGCCGAGGAACGTGTCTTCTTGTTTTTCGTTGTCGTCAGTCGAAGCGGGTTCTCCGTTGTCGGTGTCGTTCGGAATCTGAAAAGAGCGGTAGCTGTGGATCAGGGTGATGTCGGTGAAGTTGCTCCGTCCGCGGGGCAAGGTGACGCGCGCGAATTGATTGCTGTCGCTCGCGTCGTTGTGCGGCGAGCCGAAGTTCGGCGGATCGAGCCCGCGCGTCGTGTGCTCGTCGCGGATCGCTAGCGAGAGCCCGCCGCCGTCCGCGATCGGCGCGTGATATGCCAGGGTCTGATCGAGGTCGGTGTACGAGCCGATGCGTGCGTCGCCGTCGAATCCCGCCGGGCCCGTCCCAGCGCGTGTCGAGATGTTCAGCACCGAGCCGAAGCGCAGCCCGTATTGTGCGGGGTACGCGCCTTCGATCGCGTCGACGAACGCGACGTCGTTGGGGTCGATCTCACTGCCGATTTCGCGATTGAGCGCTTGCGGCAGCGGGACCCCGTCGACGAGGTAGTTGATCACGCCATGGTCGCCGTTGAGGTGGACGACGCCGTTCGCGCCGCGTACCGCGCCCGGCAGTTGGATCAGGGCCTCGGGGAAGCTGCCGCCGTACGGCGCGCGCGTCAGCATGTCGTTGTTGAGGATGACGTCGCTCCCGCTTCCGTGGACCGTGGCCGACCGAGCGACTGCGACGCGGCCGATCTCCCTTAGGTTCGAGAGCGCGAGCGAGACGGTCGCACCGGTGCTTCCGAGTTCGACGCGCAGCCGTGCGGTGAGCCCGTTCGCTTCGGCCGACACGTCGTACGTTCCAGGCGCGAGCGAAGCAAAGGTAAAGCGGCCGCTCGCATCGGTCGTCCGGCGGACGACGACATTGTTTCCCGCCGCCGTCACCGTCGCGTTCGCGATCGCGGCGCCGCCGCTCGTCACGGTGCCCGTTAAATATGCGACGGCGGCGGCAGAGGCGGGCATACCGAACGCGACGGCCGCCATAACGGCAATGATTGCGGTAATGAAGGGGCCTTTGAACGCGCGGTTCATTCGCATATTCCCTCTACAATATGCTAATTGTTCGCAAATTCCTTCAAGAAGCGGCGGAAAACGAAGCTGCCGTAGATGAGGACGCCGACGACGCCGAGGACCGTCACGAAGAGCGCGCTCGCCAAGGCCGCGGGCGCGGGACTCGCGTCGAAGATGCTCAGTCCGGTGCCGGTGCCGCCCGGGAAGGCGGGGATGAGATAGGGGTACAGCGTCCCCGCGACGGCGACGAGAAGCGACGCGAGAAACGCGCTCGATGCGGCAAACGTGTAGAGTCCGGCGTCGCGTCGCGCGAAAACGTAGACGCACGCCAGTGACGCGAGGGAGACTGGGGGAAGTGCGACCAGCCAGGTCAATCCGTGCGCCGGCGGCCAACGCGCGGCGAGCGTGGCGACGGTAACGACCGAGTAGAGCGCGAGGACGATCCAGACGATGACGGAGATGCTGCGCCGGCTTCGTTCGGCAAGCGCCCCGCGCGTGCTCAGCATCAGGAACGCCGCTCCGTGCTGGACGAGTGCGATTACCCCGAACAGGGCGACCGCGAGCGCGTACGGGTTGAGCAAGAATGCGAACGCGCCAAGAAAGTAGCCGGCCGAATCGAGCGGGATCCCGCGCACTAAATTTCCGAGCGCGACGCCGAAAAGGACGATCAAGAGTGCGCTCGACCCCGAGAACGCGACGTCCCAAAAATTGCGCCACAACTCGCTCGCAAAGTGATTGCGCAGTTCCAGCGCGACGCCGCGGAACATCAACAGCCACAGCACGACCATGAACGGCAAATAGAATCCCGAGAACGACGACGCGTACGCGCGCGGAAAGAGTGCGAACAACGCGGCGCCGGCGGCGATGAGCCAAACCTCGTTGCCGTTCCAAAACGGGCCGATGCTCGCCATCGTCTCGCCGCGCTCGCGTTCGCTGCGCGCTACAAAAGGGCTCAGCACGGCGATGCCGAGGTCGTACCCATCGAGCAGGACGTAGACGGTCAACATCACCGCAATGACGACGAAGGCGGCGACGCTCACGTGAGGGCTCCAACCGGATGGGCCTCGCTCGCCGGGCCGGCATCGATCTCGCGCAGCGTCAGATAGACGAGGAGCAACCCGAGGATGAAGTACATCCCGAGAAAGCCGATCAGCGTGAAGATCGTCTCTCCCGCCGCGACCGTCGGCGATGTCGCATCGCTCGTTTTCATTAGGCCGTAGACGATCCACGGTTGCCGCCCGACTTCGCTGACGACCCATCCCGCTTCGTTCGCGATGTAAGGAAACGGCATCATCAGCATCAGCGCCCAGAGCATCCAGCGCGCGGTGTAGAGCCGCGCCCGATAAAGGAGCAGTAGGACGGCGACGCCCGAGACGGCGAGGAAGATCGTGCCGAGCCCGACCATGACGTGATATGCGTAGTACGTCAATTCGACCGGCGGCTGGATCGCGGCGGCGTACGCATTGAGCCCCTTGACGTCGGCGTTGAAGTTTCCGTAGGCAAGGAAGCTCAGCAGGTCGGGTACGAAGATCGGGTCGATCAGCCGTTTGTTCGGGATGTCGGGCATTCCGATGATCGCGAGCGGCGCTCCCCGCGTGCTCTCGAAGAGCCCTTCCATCGCGGCCAACTTCACCGGTTGGTATTCGGTGACGTCCGCACCGTTGCGGTCGCCCGTCGGAAAGATGGCGAGCACCGAGAAGGCGAACGCGAGCGACGTGCCGGCGCGTACGAAGCGCCGTCCGAAGCCCTCGTCGCGCCGGGCGAGCACGTAGTACGCACCGACGCCGGCGACGATGAAGCCGCCGGCGATCATCGCCCCGCACATGACGTGCGCGAACTGCCAAAGCGCGAACTTGGAAAATAAGACGGCGCCGAGGCTCGTCAACTCGACGCGATCGCCGGCGACGCGATAACCGACCGGGTGTTGCATCCACGCATCGGTTGCGACGATGAAGTACGCCGAGAGCCAGGCGCCGAGCCAGATCATGAAGGCCGACAGCGTATGCAACGCCGGCGAAACGCGTTTCGGGTTGAGCAGCACGCCGAGGAAGATCGACTCGAGGAAGAACGCGTAGAGGCTCTCGAGGGCGAGCGGTTGCCCGATGACGCTCCCCGTTTTGGTCGAGAAGACGGCCCAGTTCGTCCCGAACTGAAACTCCATCGGGATCCCGGTGACGACGCCGGCGGCGAAGTTGAGCGCGAAGAGTTTCGTCCAGAAGCGCGCGGCTTTTGCCGCCTCGGCGTCTCCGCGCCGGCCACGGTACGTGTACCACGCGACGAACGGCGCAAGCCCCATCGACGCGATCGGGAACAAGTAATGGAACATGACCGTGAAGGCGAACTGCAGGCGGGCGACGACGACGGCGTCCATACGCCAGTCTATTACCCCGCGGCGCGCGGGTCCGCTATGCCGCGGCCGTGGGGCGCCGGCCGCGGCTCAAAAGCGCCGTTATTGCATGCGATGACGGGACAGGATGTCGATTTCACGCGCGTTGATGGAGCCGTTTCCGCCGGGCGGACCAAAGACGTCGATCAACTGCCCGACGCGCAGCGGCCTGCCCGTTGGATTGATGATCGTACCGTTGTGGAGAAAGACGTGACGGCCGTTGCGCAGCGTAATGTCGGTCTTGTCGATGACGGCGATCACGCCTTTTGCTTGTTCCGGAAAATAATGGCGATAACCATTGACGGTCCAGGTTTGCTGAGCGCTCGCGAACGTGGGCGCGGCGACCGCCGCGACGAGGGCCAGCGAGCCGATGAGTCTGTTCATGGAGACGCGATCCTTTCGGGAAACGCTAAAGACGGGCCGCCGATTTTCGCGCGGCTCCGTCACTCTGCTCGTTCCCGCAGCCGGGCGCCGTCAAACTGAGGCGCTAGCGTACGACGCGCGCATCGGCCATGCCGATGCTGCGCTCGACGCCGTCGCACTCGACGATGAGCCGGCCGTCCGGGCCGAGACGGCGAGCGACTGCTTCGAACGGCGCGTCGTCCCCGTCGAGAAGAATTCGGTACGGCGTTCCGTCGAGCGCCGCGCGACCTTCCCAACGCCGGGCGGTCGCCGCGGCGTCGTCCAACTCGTCGAGGCGCCGTTCGAACGATTCGAGGATTCCGTGAAGGAGCAACGGGCGGCTCAGGTCGCTGCAGCGGTCGGAGAGGAACGCCGGCGGCGGCTCGAGCGCGGCGAGTTCCGGGTCGTCGCCGGGGCGCGCGGCGTTGAGCCCAACGCCGCAACCGACCCACGCGCGCTCGCCGGCGACGCGCGAGACGCAGAGAATCCCGCAGCACTTGCGGCGCTCGAGCAGAAGGTCGTTCGGCCATTGCAAGTCCGCGTGCACGCCCGCGACTGCCTCGATTCCCTCGGCGACGCCGAGCGCGGTCCAAAAGGGGACGGCCCACAGGTTGGCTGCATCGAGCGTCCGCGGCAAGATCGCGGTGAACAGTAGCGCCGAGCCGGGCGGCGCAAGCCAGGTTCGCGCGCGGCGCGCTCGCCCCGCTCGCTGGTAGTCGGCCCAGAGCACGACGCCGCGGCCGCTCGTCTCACCCAGGAGCCGAGATGCGTCGTCGTTGGTGCTGCCGGTCTCGGGCCTAAAGCGGATCTCGAACACGCGCCAAAGGCCCCGGTGCTGAGGGTCGCGTAGTCAGGCCGACGCTATGGCCATCGAACAAACGCTGATCCTTTGCAAGGCCGACGCCGTCGCGCGTGGCCTCGTCGGCGAGATTCTGTCGCGCTTCGAGCGGCGCGGCTACACGATCGCCGCGATGAAACTGCTTGCGGTCGATGAAGCGCGCGCCAAGCGGCACTATGCCGAGCACGACGGGAAGCCGTTCTTCGCGGGGCTGGTAGCGTTCATCACGAGCGCCCCAATCGTCGCGCTCGTCGTCGAGGGGTCGGGTGCGATCGAAGGCTGCCGCGCGACGATCGGCGCGACCAATCCAATCGCAGCGGCGCCGGGCTCGATTCGCGGCGACCTCGCCCAGACGATCGGGCGAAACCTCGTGCACGGCAGTGACTCGGCTGCCAGCGCCGCGCGCGAGATTCCGATCTGGTTCGAGCCGGGCGAGATCGTGTCGCGGCCATCCGCACTGGAGCGCTGGCTCGTCGAGAACTGACGCCGCGGCTACTGCGCCTTGAGCCGGTCGAGGATGCCGCTCAGGAGACCCGGCGCTAGCTGTTTGATTGCGTCCGGATTGCCTTGCATGAACGAACTCGCCGCGCCTTGCAGCACTGAAGAGTTGTTCTTGGCGTAGTCGATCATCGCGGCGACGGCGTCGGGCGAACCCGCCGCGACGGACGCGCTGTCGGTCCCGGCGTTCTGGGCTGCGGTGTCGCCATCGGCCGGCGACGACGGGTGGCTGTTGAAGGTTTGCAGCAACTGCTGCCCGAGGCTCGACAACGTCGATTGGTCCATCGAGCCGAGGCTTTGCTGCAAGTGACCGGCCAATTCGCCCGGATCCATTGACTGCACGTGCTCGCTTGCGGCGTCGGCGCTTTGCTGCGGATCGCCGAGCAGATCGCCGGCCATTTTTTCAATGCCTTGGAGGAACGACATAGCCTAGGTCTCCTTACGTGACGGGGGCCCAACCGGTTCGTGAGGGGACATTCGAAGCCATTCCCGGAAAATGCGCGCGTGATCGAGTCGCTGCGCGGGGCGGGACGTCCGCTGATCGAAAGCATTCGCGCGCGCGAGGTTTTGGATTCGCGCGGCAACCCGACCGTCGCGGTCTCGGTCGCGACCAGCTTCGGCGCGGTCGAGGAGGCGATGATCCCATCGGGCGCCTCAACCGGCGCCCACGAGGCGGTCGAACTGCGCGACAACGATCCCGCGCGCTACGGCGGTAAGGGAGTTCAAAAGGCCGTCGCCGCCGTCAACGAGATCCTCGGCCCCGCGCTCGAAGGGCTCGACGTCACGGCGCAGCGCGAGATCGACGCGAAGCTCGTCGATTTGGATGGCACGCCGAACAAGAGCAACCTCGGCGCCAACGCGATTCTCGGGGTTTCGCTCGCGACGGCGCGCGCGGCCGCCGCGAGCCTGGGCGTCCCGCTGTTCGCGTACCTCGGAGGCCCGGGCGCCTGCACGCTTCCAGTGCCGATGATGAACGTCATCAACGGCGGAAAACACGCTGAAGGCGCGCTCCAGTTTCAGGAGTGCATGATCGTGCCGGTCGGCGCCCCGACATTCGCGGAGGCCGTGCGCTACGGCGCCGAAACGTTCCACGCGCTCGGCGAGCTATTGCACGAGCGCAGGCTTTCGACGCTTGTCGGTGATGAAGGCGGTTACGCGCCGCCGCTCGAGACGCTCGACGAAGCTTTTATCTTGCTGTCGGCGGCGATCGTGCGCGCTGGGTACGAGCCCGGCACTCAGATCGCGCTCGCGCTCGACTCGGCGGCGAGCGAGTTCTATCGCGACGGCGCCTACTACCCGCTCGAACCGGACCAACCGTTCACGAGCGCCCGGCTAGTCGATCTGTACGCCGACCTTTGCGCGCGGTATCCGCTCGTCTCGATCGAGGACGGTTTCGCGGAGGACGATTGGGACGGCTGGCGCGCCGCAACCGAACGCCTCGGGGCGCGCGTGCAACTCGTCGGCGACGACCTGTTCGTTACCAACACCGAACGCCTGGCGCGCGGAATCCGCGAGCGCGTCGCCAATGCGATCCTAATCAAGGTCAACCAGATCGGGACGCTGAGCGAGACGCTCGATACGATCGATATGGCGCATCGGGCGGGATATCGGTGCGTCATCTCACACCGTTCGGGGGAGACCGGCGACACGACGATCGCGGACCTCGCGGTTGCAACCGGCGCCGGACAAATCAAGACCGGTTCGCTCTCGCGCAGCGAACGGATCGAAAAGTACAACCGTCTAATGGCGATCGAAGAGCAGCTGGGTGAGGTCGCGCGGTATCCGGGTCGCGAAGCGTTTGCAAAGATTGTGTAAGCAGGGATCATGCAACGATCGGACCGGGTGATGTTCGCGGGGCCGCGAACTCCCCGTTCATGCAAAGATTATTTTCCAGTACTCCCGTCTTCGTAACTGCGGTTGCGTTGCTCGCCGGCACGAGCGCGTTCGCTCTCCAACCCGCGCTTGCTCAAAGCATCCAGCCGTTTCTCCAGCATTTCGCCACTGTGTCGTGCTCGCTGAGCACTGCGTGCCAAACGTATGCGAACGCATCGACCGGGCCCGGTGCGAAGAGCACGTCGGCGAAAGGCAGCGGGTTGCTTGGTGCGACGACGTTTGCCAGCACCCAACTGAGCAACGGGAAAGCCGGCGTGCTCGGTCAGGACCTCTCGACCAGCGGCGCCTACGACACCGGCGTCAGCGGCACGTCCGTCAAAGGGATCGGCGTGCTCGGTACGACCGCTGCAACGAACGCGCCACCTTACACCTATCCACTCGCCGGCGTCGTCGGGATATCGTCCGCTTCACAAAACGGCGTCGGAGTTTACGGCACCTCCCCAACGGGTCCAGGGGTTTTTGGCAGTTCGACGAGCTCCAAGGGCCCGGGCGTCCTGGGGACGTCAACGGCAAACGACGGTGTCGATGCTGAAAGTTCGAGCGCTACGCATTGGGCGCTGACTGGGACGAATTCCGGTGGCGGCCCGCTGCTTTCGCTCACGAACGGCGGCGTATCTTCGGTGAATGTCGACAACGGCGGAAACATGAACATGAGCGGCGGGCTAACCGTAGCCACATCCGGGACGAGCCAAGTGGTGGTCGACAAAAACGGCAACCTTACCATGGGCGGAAACGTCAGCATCGGTGGAAACGAAAACGTGACCGGCAAGCTGACCGTGGGCGGAGGGTGCACCGGTTGCGCGGTTGGTCAGAAGGTCGTGCGCGCGTACGTGTCGCGTGTCAGCGAGCCGACGCTCGAGGATTTTGGCGAAGCGCAACTTGGGAACGGTTACGCCCACGTCCGTCTCGAGGGAACGTATGCAAGCGCAATCGCGCAACGTCCCAATTATCTGGTGTTCGTCACGCCGGAGGGTGACAACCACGGGCTCTACGTCACAAACAAGTCACTTGAAGGCTTCGACGTCCGCGAAACGCAAGGCGGCCGCTCGTCCGTGGCGTTCAGTTACCGGATCGTCGCCCAGCCATTCGGAGCCGGCGCGCCACGCCTTCCGATCGTAAATCGCTCCGAGGGTCGCGCGAAGTAGCCGGTTCGCTTCAAGTTCTCTGAATCTTAACGCGCGGGACCGTCACTTTCTGGGAACGGGCTGCAGGGACACGCCGCCGCCTTTCGGTACGATGGCGGGATGAAGCGCTTCGGAACGACCTCTATTCTCGCCGTGCTCTTGGCCTGCGTTGCGGTGCCGGCTGCGGCCTTTACCTTCCTCTACGCGATGAAAAGTTCGCCGGTATTGACGATTAGCGTCGATCAATTCACGAACGGGTCGAGTCAGCACGCAACCGAAGTCGAACCGAGCATATTCTCCAACGGGAATACGATCGTCGCGCTCACGCAGCAAGGCCGCTTTACCGACGGCGGCTCCTCCGACGTTGGGTTCTCAACGTCGACCGACGGTGGCAATCATTGGAAGTTCGGATCGCTTCCGGGGATCACGAACGTGCAAAAACCGGGCAACCCGTGGGATCGCGATACCGACCCGGCGATTACCTACGACGTCAAGCACGGCGTCTGGCTTGCTTCGACGCTGCCGCTGATCGGCGCGACCGGGCAAATGCCGCTGGTCAGCGCGTCGAAGGACGGCCTGCATTGGGCCAATCCCGTTGAGGTCGCGGCGAACGACGGCGACTTCCAGGACAAAAATTGGATCGCGTGCGACAACGGCGCGTCGAGTCCGCACAAGGGCAACTGCTACGTCGAATGGGACGACAACTCGCAAGGCGACGTCGTCTACATGAGCACGTCGAGCGACGGCGGAAAGACCTGGTCTTCGCCCTACAACACGAATGGCGGCGGCCTAGGCGGCCAGCCGGTCACGCTGCCGAACGGCCACGTCGTCGTGCCGTTCCTCGGCAACGACGGGAACATCGATTCGCTCATGTCGACCGACGGCGGGAAGACCTGGGGGAACCTGCTTGTGGCCGCCCCCATCAGTTGGAACCCGCCGGCGGGCGGCTTGCGCAACCTGCCGCTGCCGTCGGCGCGCGCCGACGATGGCGGGACGGTCTACGTCGTTTGGAACGACTGCTCGTTCCGCGGCTGCGCGGGGGGGAACGACATTGTCATGACGACGACGACCGACGGGATGACCTGGACGCCGGTCGCGCGCATCCCGATCGACGCGCTCAATAGCCCCGACGATCATATGATCCCGGGCATCGCGGTGCAGCCGGGGACTAAGGGCAACAAAGCCCATCTTGGCGTCGCGTACTACTTCTATCCAAACGCGAACTGCTCGAGCGGCTCGTGCGCTCTCACGCTCGGCTACATCTCGTCGACTGACGGCGGCGCCACGTGGGGTGCGCCCGTGCAGCTCGGTTCGCCCGCGTTGACGACGTGGCTCGCCAACACGGACCAAGGGTACATGGCGGGTGACTACATCGCGGCGACCTTCACGAGCACCGGCGACGTGCACGTTGCAGCGGCGCAAGCGAAGGCGCCGGGCGCGAAATACGACGAATTCCTCGTCAGCAACAAGAAGAAGTTGAGCGAGGATTCGAATTTCCGCGTTTCGTCGCGCGGCGAACGCCCGGTCCCGGGCGTGCACGGGCATCGGATCCCGAAGTACCCACCGCTGGATTGATCGCGGGGCGGCGCCGGCGTTCGCGCGCCGGCGCCGTTTCTAGCGTAAACGCTTCGACCGGGCGAGCGAGTTCAGCTTCTGCCCGAGCGCAATACGCGCCGTTTGAAGGGCGACGGGATCGTTATTGAACGTGTACGCGTTTGTGATGAACGTCTGTGCCTCTTGGGTTGCAAAACTGCCGTAGCCGGCGTTCTGCAACGCGATCAAGTACTCGTAGTCTTGCATGCCGTCGCGGACCAGGTTGAGGCGGATGCTCGAGACCGGGACGGGCGTCGTGCCGCCGATCTCGGCGGGCGTGCCGGGGTACATCAGCGTGCCGTCGCCATTGCCTCCGAACGCATAGACGCTCTCCCACGGCTTGTGACAGCGGCTGCTGGTCCAGCAGAAGTCGGCTTGGTAATAGAGTTCGCCCTCGATGGCGTACAAGTACGCCATCCATTGAAAGACGCGATTGCGCACCGGGGTCGCATCGACCATGTACGACGGCCAGGTGCTCGACTTCGGGCCGGGATGACCGTTCGAACAACTCTCGTGCTCGTCGCACGATTGATACCACCAGAGATACTTGTTCGCGCCTTTGAGAAAGCCGTCGTATTTCTTTCGTTGGCTCGGCGCGCCCATCGGCTGCATCGCGTCGACGACCGGAGTCAGAATGTCGATCGCAGTAAGCAAGCGGTGCTTCGTCACCTCGTCGATGTTCGTGGTCAGCAGCGTGCGCATCTTATCGGACGAGGCTTTGTGGACGAAGTTCGCCCAGCTTAGCGCCTCGCTCCAGCTGCAGCCGGCGGGCGGTTCGTCGCACGTGTAGTCGAAAAGCCGCGGCAGCCAGCCCATCGTTTCGAAGTGGTTCGTCCAGTCGGCGATGTTGCGCGCGTCGAGTTTTCCGCCGTGCGTGTATTGCAATTCCGTCAACTCGGCGCTCGGGAGGAGCGTCCCGGCGGTCCCGCCGAGCAGCGGCGCGTAGACTGAATCGAAATGCGACCAGTCGTTGTTCGTCGGTCCGTAGTAAACGGCGGTGGAGTCGGTTACGCGGTGATCGAGCAAGAACGTCGCTTCCGCAACGTGGGTCAACTCGACCGCGGTGTCGTTCGAGCCGCCGCTCCCGGGGTAGTTGTGACAGCGGCTGTAGCCGCCGTATGCCTGGACGCACATCCCGTCCCAGGAGACGCCGAACGCGGTCGTGAGCGTCGCCGTCGACGGCAGTGTGAACGCCCACACCGTCAGGCTGATGGAGATCGTCGCCAGCGTCTGGCTCCCGTTTGTAACAATCGCCGTCCCGGAGTACTGCCCGGCCGGCTGGCCGGGTGGGACGAGCACGTCGATCCACGCGCCCTGGTTCGTGTTCACCGGGACCGTGAACGGGAACGCGTTGCGCGGCTCGTGGAAGTACGGATCGACCGTTGGAACGAGTGGGTCGGGCGTCCATCCGAGCAACCCGTTCTCATCGGAAAGTTTGGTGATGTCGAGATAGGCTTCGCGCGAGACGAAGATGTTCGTCGCGCTCGCGATCCGGTCGCCGCCCGAGTCGACCAAGTCACCGACGGAGACGTTCATCGTCACCGGCTCAGATGCCGCATGCGCGTAGATTTGGAAACTTTGCCATTCGTTGCGAGCGGCGTAGAGCGTCGCCGCCTGGCCCGACCCGGGCTGGTCGCTAAGGCGGACCTTTGCGAGCGAGTCGCTCACCCACACGGTCGCCGTCCCCGAAGACGGACGCGTTCCGAACGAATGCCCGGCCGTCGGGAGTGTCATGTGGGAAGGCGCTCGCTGCGCGCTCGCGGCGGAGCACGCAACGAGGAGAAACAGCGCGATACCAATCCAGGCGCTTGTGGAGCGTACACGATGTCTCATAGTTCTCCCCACGGGGCAGTGGTTCGCGCGACGGCGAAAAC
Organism: Vulcanimicrobiota bacterium; assembly: GCA_963832625.1. Taxonomy (GTDB): domain Bacteria; phylum Vulcanimicrobiota; class Vulcanimicrobiia; order Vulcanimicrobiales; family Vulcanimicrobiaceae; genus CAWHUV01. Next base: position 250,248 of record CAWHUV010000001.1, read on the forward strand.
GTTCGGCGCAACGATGGAAAAACCGTGCGCGCGGCTCAGGACCTAGCCTCGACGTGACAAGCGAGATAGAAAATGGAAAGGACGGGAAATAACGAAGGTACGCCCGGCTCGGGCCTGTAGCTCAGCGGTAGAGCGGCCGGCTCATAACTGGTTGCGCGCTGGTTCGAATCCAGCCGGGCCCACAACGCGGCGCCATAGTCTATCGGTTAGGACGCGGCCCTTTCAAGGCTGAGAGACGGGTTCGATTCCCGTTGGCGCTACCAATTTAAGTCCGTAACCACGTGCTTTCTTCGTTGCTCGCATTGGTTTGGTTGCAGTTTGGTTGCACCCGGCCGCCGCGAGCACCTCAATGTGCTCGCCGAGACGGTCGATCGCGCCTTGCTGTAGTCCAGGCACGACATGCGAGTAAACCTGTAGCGTGACGGTTGGACTGCTGTGTCCGAGGATCGCCGCGGCAGTCGTAGGATCGACACCGCGCGAGAGCATCGTCGTAGCGGCCGTATGCCGCGCGTCGTGCAGCCGGGTTGTCGAGATACCTGGCCTTGCGGGCGAGGCGCGCGAAGCCATTTGTCGTCGCCATCGGCGTGAGGCGATTCCCAAGTTCGTCCGTGAAAATCGCACCCTCGTCGCGATAGCGCTCGCCTACGCTCGCCTTGTCGGCTTCCTGGAGTGCCTTCTGCGTCTTGAGAGCCTCGACCGCGATCCGCGAGAGCGGCACTACGCGAGCGCGTCCCGATTTCGTCCCTTTGATGGTCACGGAGTCCTTGATCTGCGAAACCGATTGCCGGATTGTCACGCGGCCCTCTTCGAGATCGACGTGCTCCCAGTTCAAACCGCACAACTCGCCGCGCCTCGCACCAATGGTCAGTGCGAGCGTTACGAACGCTCCCCAGCGCGATCCGCGCGAAACGAAGAGCAGACGAGTGATCTCGTCGGACGTCAGGGACTTCGCTTCCGATCGACGGACGCTCGGCGCCGAGACGAGTACGCAGACGTTGCGCGCGACGAGTTGGACCCTCGTTCCCCACGCGAGTGCTGCGCTTAGAAGGGTGACGGCATGCAGGACTGTCTTCGGTGCTAATTCGCGACCTTTCTTCGCGTCCTTGAGGACCTCGCCGCCCTCTTTGAGCAGCGTCGCGATCCACTCTGAAACGTGACCCGGGCGGAGTTTCGCTACCATGAAGCTGCCAAGGCGAGGCTCGATGTAGCGTTTGTTGACTCGACGGTATTCGCTCAACGTCTTGGCGCCGCGGCCGAGGCTCTCGCGATTGGCAAGATAGCGGCTCAAAAGGTCTTTCACAGTGACGCGAGAGGGAGCGAGGTCGATGCCGCGTTCGGCGTTCAGTACCGCGTCGTTGACCGCGTTCTCGGCGTCGCGTTTCGTCCCGAAGACGCCAAGGCTCTTGCGCTTGAGCGAAGGAGGAGCGATCGCGATCCACCGACACTCAGGACATGCTTTTCGCCTGCGCGTCGGTGTCGTCTTAGACCGCCGGCTTCTCCGGCACTTCGCGCAGGGTTTGACGTAGACGCTCACTTGAGTACCTCCTTGGCAGAGGTGAGCAATTTCTTCACGTTTTTGGCTCCAGTCGCTTGTGGTCGCGAAGAACAGAGGTCACCGCTTGCGAGCGGCATCAGACGATTTCCGCGCACGGATTGGTTTTTGGTACGGTGTAAGTATAGACTCCCTCCCTCTATGCCGTTACTTGGTGGTCTCTTCACTCTCTCTTCGCGTCCTCAAATTGAGCAGGAGCCGGGTTCCCCATTTGAGCAGGGGTAGACCCGTGCTCAGTTTGAGCAGGGGTAGCGGTCTTCGGAACGGTCGGCGCTGGGTGAAGCCAGTAACGCGAAAGCGCACCAGCACGCCCCTCGATGATGATCGCAGCGCGTTTCTCAAGCAGCCTCAGCGTCGCCGAAACTCTTCTGACGTTTGCACCAAAGCCGGCCTCCTCAGCAATCAACTCGCGGCTTGGCCAGCAGCAACCGGTCTCGTTCGCGTGACTCGAGAGCACGAGCAATACCCTGAGTTCGCGAAGGGTGAGGCTTTGCTGAAGCCAGCCCAGATCGAGTACGCCGAATCGGTTGGCTCGATTGAGGTGGTACCTCGCCTTCCGCCGAGACCGACGTGGAGCTTTCGCGAGTCGAGGTGTCCGTCGCGGCGGATCTTTCACTCGACGTCATCGCTTTCGACGCTGTTTGTCGGCCACAGTTTGGACCGCCAATCCTGGCGGCGCAGCCTCGGCGAGGCGCGCCGCGACGAAGCGGTCGAGTTCGCTGGTCGCGATAATTCGGCGCCGGCCAATCGTGAAGGTCCTGATTTCATGGCGGGCAATGAGCGCCTTGATCGTCGATCTCCCGACCCCTAAACGATGTGCCGCCTCGTTCATCGAGAGCCCGACTCGGTCGTTCCCCGGCATTCTGCCTCCTTGGGGCCGACGGCCCCTCAGTGCCCTTTGTTGGCCATATGGGTGGCCAGGGGCAAGTTCCGTGTCCGGAAACCGTGAGAAAATTGCAGCCGCGGCTTTGTAGCACAACCCTAGACGGACGTTTAGGGAAGTGCTATTATGGGTCATGCGTTGCAGATTGGTCGGATATTATCGGGTCAGCACCGCCCAGCAGGGTCGCTCGGGTCTCGGTCTCGAGGCGCAGGAAGCGGTCGTCGCGGCTCACGTAGCGTCGACGGGCTGCACGCTCGTCGCGAAGTACACCGAGGTCGAGAGCGGCCGCAAGAGCGCGCGCCCCGAGCTACTGCGCGCGATCGCGCATGCGAAACGCTCGAAGGCGACGCTCGTGATCGCCAAGCTCGACCGTCTCAGCCGCAACGTCGCCTTCATCGCGAACCTCATGGAGAGTGGCGTGGAGTTCGTTGCATGCGACAACCCGCAGGCGAACCGGCTGACCGTTCACATTCTCGCGGCGGTCGCCGAACAGGAAACGCGCTCTATCTCCGAACGCACCAAAGAGGCACTCGCCGCAGCCAAGGCGCGCGGTAAGAAGCTCGGCACGGACAACTTGACCCGCGCCGGTACTCTCCGCGGCGCAGAGCGCGCTGCGCAAGCGAACCGGGCGGCCAAGATCGCAGCATATGCGGACCTGCTGCCGACGATTGAGTCGCTGCGCGCCGAAGGTCACTCATACGCGGCGATCGCGAAGCGGCTAAACGCCGACGGTCAGCGCACTCGCCGGGACGCGGAATGGAATGCGGCGCAGGTGCGGCGCGTCCTGGATCTCCGCGCCATTCGTGACGAGAAATGGGAAAAGGTGCGCGGCGCTCGAGTGGGCTCTCAAGGACGCGCCGCAGCCTCCGATGCGTATCTCCTAGCGAACGGAGCCGTGAACGAGGCGCTAACCGAGCTTAACGATGCTCGGAGGACGCTTCGCTCGTGAGCCTCACCATCTTCCCTTTCGGGACCGGGAATGCTTGACGAGCGCACAACTGCCCTCGCACGGACGTCATTTCAGGCGCAAGTTCCCGACCGTCGCGCGGCTCTTGATGAGGCCCTTCGCACTACTGTCGAAGGGAGCCGTGGTCGCAACGTCGCGAGGAAGCTAGTCGGGTTATGCGCCGCATACGTCGACGCGACATTTAACTCTGCATTGAGCGAACTCCGGCTCGCAATAGACTCGACGGACGTCGCCTTCTCGGATTCACTTGAAACAGATCTGCGAACTGCGCTTGCCGCGGTCGTCGGTGAGACATGGCACACCGAGGCAGTCCTGAGAGAGCGTGTTCGCTGGAAACGGGACGATAGATTTGAACCCCTAGCGCGATCGGAGAATTGAACCCCTGAGCACATAAAGCAGGGCGCTCCTCTCGAAGATACCGGTACTCAACCACCGGTTCCACGAGAGAGGCGCTCAAGGGGTGATTCGCTTGAAAGTCTGGGAGTCCATTCGTCTTCGCTGTCGGCGCGACGGCGAGAAGATCAAGGTCATTGCCCGCGAGCTTCAACTCGCGCCCAACACGGTCCGCAAGTACGCGCGCAGCGACGAGCCGCCGCGACGCAAGCCACGTCCGCGAGCGCACGTGCTCGATCGCTACCAGTCACACATCGATGCCCTACTGCGCGCCACGCCGCGCATCACGGCCGTGCGGATCGGTACATACTTACGCACGAACGTCGACCGTTCGTTGTCGATCGAGGAGAGCACACTGCGCAGGTACGTCGCCTGGCGTCGGCGCTTGTTGGTTCCCAAGGAGGCGTTCGTGCGCGCGAGTTATGCGCCCGGTGACGAGGCGCAGTTTGACTTCTCGCCCGTCGAGGTAATTCTGTCCGGCGTCCTGGTGGTCGTGCAACTCTTCGCGGTCCGGTTGAGCTACAGCGGCCGGTATTTCGCACGGGCCTCGCGCCGCTGCGATCAAGTGTCGCTGTTCACGGGCCTCTTGGCTGGGTTCAGCGCTTTTGATGGTCTACCGTTGCGCTCGATCTTCGACAATGCAAAGACGGCCGTCACGCGAGTGCTGCGTGGTCGTAACCGCATCGAGAACGCTGCCTTCCGAGAGTTCTGTGGCGGGTTGGCCCTCGAAGTCAACTTTGCAGCTCCGGCCAAGGGCAACGAGAAGGGGGGCGTCGAGGGCATCATCGGCTACCTACAGGACAATTTCTTGCGGCCCATCCCGTCGTTCGAAACCCTTGAGGAGTTCAATGCCGCCTTGGCGGTTTTCTGCGAGCGCGATGCCGAGCGCGAGCACACGACCCACCACGAGACGATCGCCGCGCGCTTTGTGCGCGAGCAAGCGGCATTACGGCCTTTACCACCGGCGCCGCCGCGCGCCTGCGTCACACGCTACGCGCGGGTCAACAAGTTCGCCGAGGTGACTTTCGAACGTGACGTCTACTCAGTTCCCAGCCGCTACGCTCATCGCGATGTCGCGATCGAGGTCTACGAAGATCAACTGCGGTTCGTCCTCGAGAATGCGCCGATTGCCCAATGCCCACGGGGCTTGGGCCGCGGTGAACGCTTCCTGGACCCCCGTCACTACTTGGAACTCTTGCGTCACAAGCATCGCGCCGCAGAACATGCGCTGGTGCTCGCCGATGGTCGCATTCCCGACGCGTTGCACGATCTGCTTCGGCGATACCAAGACGATGGCCGCACCAGTGCGAGCAAACGTTGGACCGAAGTCCTCTCGTTGCTGGCCGATTACTCCGCCGAGGTGGTCGGCGACGCCGTAAACCACGCGCTCGCCCGGGGAACCTGCGATCCGGCTGCGATCGCACTGCTCCTACGGCAGCGCTCGGCACCGGTCCCGCCGGCATCGCTGGATCCCAACAGTCTGCCCGACGGTGCGCGCATCGGAGCCTTCGCGGTGAACTTGGCTCGGTATGCGCTGACGGAGCTTGCGGAGTGCGTCGCATGATCGAATCACCGCTCTTGGAACTGCACCTGCGCACGCTGCATCTCTCCGCGATCGCGACGAACTACCGCCGACTGCTCGCGCAGGACCCGCAGCCGCTTCCCTATCTCGCCGACTTGATCGCACTCGAAGTCGGCAAACGCCATGAAAACGGCGTACGAGCGCGCATCGCCGCAGCTCACTTCCCGACAACGAAAACCATCGAGTCGTTCGACTTCAGCTTGCAGCCGCAGTTGCCCAAAGCCAAGCTGCTCGAACACTTTGAAGGCACTTTCGTCGAAGCACATCGCAATCTGGTCCTGTGCGGGCCACCCGGCACGGGGAAATCGCACACGCTCAGCGCACTCGGCCTCGCCATGTGCATGCGCGGATATCGCGTGCTGTTCACAACCGCAGCAGAACTCCTCATACGCCTCATGGATGCCAAGCGCGCCGGAACGCTCGAACGTCACTACCGCGCGCTCGACCGCATCGACGTCTTGCTGATCGACGAGCTCGGCTACATCCCATTTGAACGCGAAGCAACCGACCTGCTCTTCCAACTGATCTCGGCTCGCTACGAGCGCCGCAGCATCGCGCTCACCACAAACCTGAACTTCGAACGGTGGACGCAGATATTCCCCGACGAAATGGCGGCAACCGCCGTCATCGATCGACTCGTCCATCACGGCTCCGTCTTCGTGTTCAGCGGAGAGAGCTACCGGCTCCGTAGCCGTCCCCGAGGGAAGTCCAGCAAACCTGCGTAACCCCGCCAAGGGTTCAGTTTGAAAATCCCGCTACGGGTGCAATTTCAACGTCCCGTTCCCATCCGCTATGGAATCGCAAATCCAGCGGGTGTGGTGCAGGACGCGAGCGGTGCGTGCATGCAGGCTCAAATGCGCGCGCTGAAAAGAGCTTACGCGGAACTTAAGCACTTTGTGGAGCAGCGTCGAACAAAACGGGAGCTTGATCGACGAAACCTCCTGCATGCGAACGAGCAGCTCCGTCTTGCAGAGCGAACCGCTATCGCAACTGAGGGCATGCGGCAAGACAAGACGCCCAAGATGCTCCTTGTCGTAGCCCTTCTTACTTTGTTTGTCGTGATACTCACGGCCGCATATCCGCCTTGGCGCGACTGGATTTTTGACAACTCCAGGCGAACGATAAAGGCGGTTCAAGCTACGAAGACCACACCGGCCGCACCGGTTTCTACCGTGGACCCAAGCGCAGTCGCGCGGTAACCGCGCCCAAGGTTGTCGCTTAAGCGGGCCGCCAGTCGGTAAGCTCGAAACCGCGGCAAATGCCAGCCAGTATTTGGGGTGACGTACCGACCTGGCTCGCGGGCATCGGCACCTGCGGGGCAGTCATCGTTTCACTTTATCTCGCAAGACAGGACGGACTTCGTCGAGAGCAACATGAAAAGCGCCGGCAAGCAGAGATGATCACCGCATGGCTTGGCCCAGCCCAGTCATCAGGCGACGGGCTTTACGAGGTTGTCGTCCTTCAAAACTCCTCGATGCAGTCCGTTTATCAGTTAGTGGCCTGCCTCGTGTCAATTCAGGGCTCTTTCCGAGAAACAGCGGTCGGCGATTCGCGAGGGTTTCGATCCACCGTCGGACAGGTTCCACCCGGGCAGCAACAGGCGAAAATAGAATCTGCTGGCCACGGTATGCAATTGAAATTGGGAGTTGAGCTTGCATTTCAAGATGCGGCCGGCGTATTTTGGCTACGTCGCGGCAACGGTCTGCTCGAGGAAGTCCACGAGGACCCAGCGACGTTGTATAAGCTAACCAGACCAGTCGGCTGGGGAGTCGGGTGACACCGCTCGCGGACCGTTACGGAAAGCGATGTCGCGTTGGGAGCAGAGTCTTTCTTTAGGGCGCGATTTGAACACGGTACCCCAGGTGGCCGGTGTGTTCAACGTTTGCGCCGCAGCCTGTAGACGCGCGCGAACGAAAGAAACAACAAGCCGTGCGTAAACGCTGCGACTGAAGCGTTCGTCTCGATCATGAAAAGCCTAGCCGTCTTAATTATCGTTCTGCGCATCGGCTGTAACACCTCCCTTGACGTCGGGTCGCCTGCGCCCGTAGGCTTAGCGATTCGTCCACGCAAGTAGCTCGAGTAGCCACGCAGCCGCTGTCCAACCGGACAGAGAAACTCCTAGTCCATCAACCGGATCCACCGAGCGAGATGTACCGCAAGGTCAATGGCTCCTATCGACAGGCAGAAGTCTCTATCACTTTCGAGAAACCCTTTGTGCGCGGACGCGGAGGATTCTCCAAATAGTCGAACTTCGTCCCTTCTTGCGAGTAGAAAATGAAAGCGACTGAGCGCGTAGGCAGCTGGAGTAAACTTGTTCTCTTCGTCAACTTCCGAGAACCGGGCGAGACCAGCCTGGACGTCCCCCTGCTCCATCAAACGTGAGCATATTGCGCAAGAACAAACATTCTGTAAGTATTGCTGAGCTGTGATCTTAGCAAGGACGAGCTCCGCGTCGGATACGCTGATCGCTACATGGGCGGGCCGAAAGTAATATCTAGGAGGGGGCTGTCCTCCACCAACCACAGGGACAAATTTCTTGTTCTCCCCGTAAACGAGTCCGTGCGAGAAGCCCGTTAAACCGAAACGACTCGCAACGCAGGAGAAGAAACCGCCAAATAGAGCAAAGCTGGTTCGCCCATATTCGGTAAGTGTCGAAATTAGCTGGCAATACGCCTCAAGGTCCGAGAACTGAACCCGGTCTTCATCGAAGTCCTCAATCCAAATCGAAAAGTTGCGGACTCCGGTCTCAAGGTAAGCGGCAACAACTTTCTCTCGAGATGCTCGCAGGACGTCTACTGAGATAGGTAAGACAGCCGAAACGTCTCCTCGTATTTGCAACGAGTAGGCGAGAGCATCGACGTTCACTTGGAGCCAACCGAGGTCAGCTTGAATCGGGAAGTAGGGGGCGAAAAATCGCGCCGGCGTCAGGAGCGCAGGTGACTCAGCGAGGAAACGGTCATTTTCGATTTCCGCCGTGTACCACGTGTCCTGATAGTGAATTACTCGCTCAGCAAGCGCTTTCGTGTCGACGTCACTTGGGTTTAGAGCTCTTAAACCCACAAAGCTCGAGTCGTCAAAGTACAGGTCCGCGAGGCCTTTGAAGGTTCGCTTTGGCACGACCTCCGCAGCGACGTCCTTCTGCCTTGACAGCAGGAAACGAGCCGGTGAGGCGAAGGCGTAGGTGAATGGATCGAGCACATAGGGCTTATTCAGCGCATATACCAATGACACGGAAGCCGCAGGTGTGCCGTACACCAAGTTTGCATTCAGCGTAAGGCCGTCGAAGCTACCGGGGAGCTTCCGCAGATACTCGGCCTCCGCGTGCGTGCCGAGACGAATAAACTGCTCGATCATCGGCCCCACCCTGACAACATCAACAGCTGCCGCCGGTGAAACAAAATGGCACCGCGGTTTTCTGGAACTCGCGCCCAAAGAATGGACCATCTCGGTGGGTGCGTCATTATCACCAAACCAAGCCCCTCGCGTTCCGCAGCCAGGAGGATGTTCGTACTGAACAGGTGGCTCGGTATGACGATGCTCACAAGGTCGCAACATAGTTGCTGATACCGAGCCTGCTTGATCGCCTTTGGCCAGTCTCGACACTTAACCTCGAACCCATGGATCCGTGTGCCGTCGTAGGCAATCGTGTCGAAACGCTTCTTGCCATAGCAAAATTCTTCTCGCACCTGCATGCCGTTGGCGGCGAGGTGAGTAGCTAACGCCCGCTGATAGAACGCCTCCGGAATGGTCATTCGCCATCTCCATTTTGTCCGCGAACACGGAGTTCATCTAAATGGATTACTCCAGAACAGCCTTCAGCGCAGAGCGTTCCTAGGAAACAGCATGCAAACGACAGGATCCCGCCTTCCAAAATTAACGACTCGATTGACGGACTCCAATGCGAGAAGAGTTGACTGAGCGCCAAAGCGGCAAAGCACCCCAAAGTGACAAACCCAACTATCCTTGCGAAGACGACGGTCCAGCGAAAACCTACCGACATGAATCGAGTCCGCCTTGCAATGGCCAAGCTCCTCAAGAAGGGACGCATGGCATTACGTATCTCCATTTCTTCCGTCATGCTGCCAATGCGAAATCTTTTCGTGCCCACTTCTTTCGCCTTGACAAGTGACTGCAAATGAACTTGAGCGGTTCCTCGACTTCGGGAGATGATAAAATCAACCCGGGTTGTTAGGTCGGAAAACTTTTCGCGATTCCATGCTCGAGACATCAGAAGAACAACCGCCGCGCCCAAGAGGCCCAAAGCGGACCAGTTTATCGGATTGCCGACGATGGCGCTCAGTAGCGCTCCTTTAAGACTGACCTCTCCGCGGTTTCTGGATACTTTTTGTAGACATACTGAATGAGGTCGCGAAGTGGTACCTGATTGAATCGTGTCTTGATGTTCTCGATCGCATCTATGACGCCTGGAAGATTTGCGTCATCCTTCGCACGACGTAGCCGGTCTTCAACTTCCTGGGTGCCGCGTGCCGAAAGCGAATAGCGCTCGGTTTGGTAGCGCTCTGGCAGCTCCGTAGCGATTCCTTCCATCAGGAAGTCAAATGAAACATCTTCCTTAAACTCAGTTGCGTCTCTCACGGGGACGGATGTCTCGGCGCCGGCGACCTTGAGAAGCTCAACAGCAGTTGCGTCATTGGCCCCGTTATTTTCAGAGGTTCCATCCCAAAGTAGACGTAGGTTCCTAAGGAAAGCGAGATCATCATATAGCTTAGAGCTGTACGGACCAAATGCGTATGCTTCAAACTTCAATTGTCGGACCCGACTCAAGACTCGCTCTTTGCTCAAAAGGAACATGAGCTTCTGGAGCCGCGTGATACCCTCCACCGGCTCGTTTCAATGGCCAGTGGCCCCTCTAGCATAGAGGAGGAGCATGAGGGTGAATCGCTCGTCGCTGATCACGGATTTCGGCATTAGTGGGGTTTCCATGTTGACATGCTAGTATCCCGGAGTGCCACCATGGTGGCACTCCTCTCCTGGTCAGACACACTCGGCCGCGTCATGATAGCGTCGGTGCCTGTTGATCGTTGCTTTCAGGCACAGCGGAAAGGCGTTTGCCGTACCTGGTGGGCGGCCGAAAGCTTCAAACGATGAAGGTTGCAGATCCGAACCCGTCTGCTGGATACTGGCCGAAGTCGTCGTAGAGGCGCCAAAGGACGGTGACGCTGCCAGCATCTGTTCGGAACCGGTGCGCCTGCATGTAGCTTAACGTGTTGCCGAACGGATACATGGAAAACTCCCGGTTGTAGTTTAGGTTCGCGACGTACTTTACGCCGTCGATCACACGCGCCTCCGAGTTTGTGCGGTAGATGGTCTTGTCTAGCGGAGTGAGTAACTCGAGCATGAATCCCCCGGTCGGACGCTTCCCTCGGTTGCTCACAGTAATCTGCATGTTGACGGTATAGAAGGGCGGATATTCCAAGCCATTCACGCGCTGCTTGGATTCATTGGGATCGTAGATCTTGTTAAAGACTGCGATGGCCGCTTGCAAGTCGGGGCGTCGGAACGCCTCGTCCATCATCTTACGATTATTCTTCAGGTCCTCGCGCACCACATCGAGCTCCTTTCGCGCGAGTAAGATCTGGCACATGACCGCGACCAGCGTCGCCAACGCAATCCATAGCGTCGCCCAGGCGACGGCGGAATCCATCGCCGGTAAATTCGTCACTCGTACCGGGATCGCGGTCCCGCCTGCAGTCCTGTGCGAAATGCTCGCGTGGATAGAAACGTTCACAGCCGCGGGCGCAACCGCAAGAAGGTTTCCGCGCTGCACGCCGACAGGGACTTCCACTCTTAGAGCGCGCAGCTCTGACATCGGCACCCGCGTGGATTCAAGCACGACCGCTCCCTCCAATCTGGACGAGGATGGACACTCTCGGATCGCGCCCCTCTAGGCTGCGCTAACTTTCCTGAATCAGGGTAACGATTCGACCCATTTCTCAATCTCGTCATCGATCTGACCAAAAATATCGCCGTGTCCGGTAATGTCTCTGACGACTCCAACGCTCACGAAACCCTGAGAGCCTTCTGTCGCAGGCGGCAGGCGCCATGCTTCATATCGTGTCACCCCTGCCTTTGTTGACAGCGGCGGCGGCGCTCCGAATCTTCCTACGAGCTCCGGCGCGTCCCGCTTGATCGCTTCCATATCAATAGTGAATGCGTGGTGTGAAACAGGCTTTAGGATCTCGACTACGCGCGGAATGAGATAGGTGCGCAGAACATTGTCGAGATCATGTAAGCCTCTCTGTCTGCTAAGCGGTGAAGGTTTGATCACGACCTCAAGTGCGACCGGAACCAGCAAAGGGTCAATGAGCCAGCCGAACCTTTCCTTAAACTTAGTCACCCTTTCGTCGATCTCAGCCTTCCATCTATCTGACGATCCATCAACCTGTGGCAGCTCGTTAAGGCGAATCCGTAAAGGCGTCGCGGCGAATAATTGCTCGAACCATTGCGGGTTGCCGATGAGATCGTCAGAAGCGTTATACATGTGGGCCAGATCGAGCGGCGTAAGCGATACTTGTCCCAGAAGGGCCTCCTGAGCGTGTCGATGAGCCCACCGAATCATCGACTCATATGATTGATCGCCGAACATCCGACGCCATTGCGTTTCACGTCGGTGGAAATCTTTGACTTGTTCGATCGCCTCGTCGAGTTTCTCTGATTCGTTGTCCGCCTCATAATTGTCGCGGCGCGATTTGATTTGCATCGCGAGATCGAGGTCCTCGATGAGGCTGCTGAGTGGCCGCGCGTCCACGATGATTCCGGGCGCGTCGCGGCCATGATGGCACGTAACGGAAAGCGCATGGACTTGGCGATCATCCATGTAAAGGAGGCCTCGCCGATTCGTTGCGACATGCGAGCGAGGCTTGCCGAAGAGATCAAGCAAATTCTTGGCGATGTGATGTGAGTGCGTCGGGTTCTTGTCGCTTGTGAATAGAATCAACCTTAACGCGAGCGGCCCGCGGAAAGCATACCGTCCTAGATCGGCGAGGGATTTTAAGACCTGCCTTTGCACCTCGTTCTTGTCGCTCATCGACATGGAGTGCTTGGCGCGCGGCTCAACATCATCAATCCGAAGCAGAACGCGACGCATCCGACGCCGATGGTACCGAGCCAACAGGCCCTGCGGCGTGCTGAGGTAGTGATCTTGGGCATGTTGATACTTTGAGAACACTAGCCCTCAGAAGATCGGCGGAAGTGGCTCTGCATCAACGGCGGCCCATTTGTTCATTGCTATGCAACGGAAGCTTCCGCATTCAGCATAGGATCCTTGAAAGGAACGGACCTCACGCGCCGCTTCCCGACGAGATGCTCCATCCCAACAAGTCCTTCCGAATCACGGCGGTTGGCACGGCATAGGATATTCCCCCGTCTCTTTTCCGAATTATCATTCCGATCAGCTTACCGCTTGACAGATATACAGGGCTCCCGCTTGATCCGTGCCACACGTCCAGGTGGATCACCAATTGCTCTGGCCAACCCTGTCCCAATTTATTTGCGGCGACGACACCTCGCGACGTAACCGGAATTGTACTGCCTTGTGGAAATCCCGTGCAGGCTACCGGCGTACCGCCCTGCTGTGCAATTTGCTCCCAATCGACAGCCCGAACATGCGCCTTTACTTCCTCATCGTAAAACGGGCTTGCCACAAGACCGCAGGCTGCTACATCATGGGCTGGGTCCTCGTGGCACGTAGCGAGCACATACGCTCTCACGCTTAGCGGCGAATGGGTCGCTTGAGGGAGTATGGGAACATATAGCCCGGGTATGCAATGGCTGCCGCGCTTTGATGAAGCATAGTCTCGGATGCCCGCGAGAACATGTTCGGGCAGCAAGACCGCTCCAGTATCGACAAAAAAGCTTGTGCCAGCGACATATTGCTCGTTGATTACAAAGTGGCGGGGGCTCTCGCGGGCAATGCACACGATGGGCGCGACAGCTTGTTTGAGACTGGCTATGGTCTCACTCGGAACTGAACTGATACATCCTAACAAGAAAAGTGGGATAAGCGCTAAGAGCCTGACTAAGAGAGCCCTCCTATTTTCATCATAGTGCTACTCGCGAAGGACTTCGTCGGTAAGCATTTGGTAGTACAAATCCACCCTACGCTATCCCGGCTGTCGTTGCCTCCAGCCCGGCAAATCGGACTTGCTTCCCGAAATTAGCCTCTGCGGCAACTGGTAGTCACGGCTGTTGGAAGCGCACTCTGCCGCCTACGGTCCAGGTCGCGGCGTTCGAGTTCGGCATCGACGTCGAACTTCTCGAGCGCCTTCGCGGTCATGGACAACGACAAGAGCGCCTGAAGGACGATCGGCCGCCCGCCGCCGCCTCGGCCGGCTTCATCAACGTTCAAGTTGACATCCGGGGGGCGGCGCGCGTAGGCCTCGGGATTCGTCCGCTCGAGTAGCCACGCAGCCGCTGTCCAATGCTTCGGCGTCGCGTTGTGGATGCACTCGAGCCAGCGAATTTCCCGCTCCCCTCGTGCCCTTTCCACCGCCGCCGCAAAAACCGGATCGCTCGCCCGTCGCCTCGCGGCCGTATCCGCCGATATTCCGGCGGCGCAGGCAGCGCTTACGTAGTTAGCGCCGAGGGCTATCGCCTCAAGGTAGCGTTTGACGCGGGCCGGGCCGAATTTGAGCGGAAGGAGCCGTTTTCGTGGCACGCTATCGGGTTCGCGTTATTAGGCCATGCGGCTTTTGCGGAGCCCAAAAAAATACCCGCGTAGGCCAGCGACAAGGGCGCCGGCGCGCCCGCAAAAAATCGGAGCACGCGAGCGGCCTTCGAGCCGGCAAGTAGCTCTGCCGTTGCTGGGTGAAGGCCGAGTGATGCAGTTACGTCGCGGCTCTTGGCCCGGCGGGCCGCGATTTTCCTCGTCGTTGCTGGTTGCAATCTGGTTGCAGCCGGTTGCAACCACGCGTGTCCATCGAGACCCACCAACACCCGAGAGTTCCTGATTCTTCGGTCACGCATGTCCGCTCGCGACCCCTAGCGCCCCCTACTCAACCGATTCGATTCCCGTTGGCGCTACCAATTCGGGCCTATATCCATGGGCTTTTCCTTATTACTCGGGAGTGGTTTTGCTACCACCGTTACTCCTGTTGCCCTCTTCCAGAGGACGGCAGGTCGTTTGGGAGCCTATGCCGGACCTGCGAGGAAATGCGCCCTGTGTGCTTTGTGCGTCCGGCGTGTGCGGCTTCGTTATTGATCTTAACGCTCGCCGCTTGCAGCGGTGCGCAGTCCCCGATCGCCAGTCGCGGCATTACGGCGCGAGAAACCGGTCGCCGTAATTCTGCTTGTAGTAGCGCCGATCCGCGAATGGTATCGCCGTCACTCACCATCAGGTCACAGGATGCACACCTCGCGGGGCCGAGCGGGTTGTCGCCTACCGACATTCAGACGGCATACAATCTTCCCTCAGCAACCAAGGGCAATGGCCAAGGCATCGCGGTGGTCGAGATTTGCGATAATCCGAACGTCGCGTCGGACCTTGCCACCTACCGCGCGACCTTTGGGTTACCAGCGTCAAATTTCAGCAAGTTCAACCAAAACGGCCAGCAAAGCGGCTATCCGCCGGCAAACTACCTCTTTGGTCTAGCCATCGACGTCGACGTAGAGATGGTTTCGGCGACATGTCCAAATTGCGCGATATATTTGATCGAAGCGAACGGTCTCGATCAAACCGACATGCAGACAGCGGAGGCGACGGCGGTAAACCTCGGTGCCCACATCGTCGTCAACAGTTGGGGTTGCACCGGGAAGGGATGCGTCGACCAGAGTTACTTCGATACCAAAGGCGTCACGTACATCGGGCTCGGCGAAAACCAGGACATCTATCCCGCTGATTTCGACAGCGTTGTCGCTGCAGGCGGGACGTATCTGAAGAAGGGCGGCGGCGGGAAGCGCGGCTGGACGGAGACCATATGGCAAGACGGCGGCGGTTGCTTTACGGACAATCCGAAGCCGTCGTGGCAGCATGACAGTTGGTGTGCGGGCCGTTCCGCCAACGACGTCTCGATCGTGGCATGGAACATCGCAGCGTACGATTCATATAATTTCGGCGGGTGGCTCAACGTCGGTGGAACGGGCGTTCCTCAAGGTGAGCTCGGCGGCATCTTCGGTCTTGCCGGCAACGCGACAAAACAAGACGGCGGGGAAACGTTCTGGCTACCGGCCCACCAGCGCCACTTGTACAAACTGCAATGCAACGGTATGTGCGTCCACGGTAGTTATTCGTACGACGACGGGTGGGGTTCACCGAACGGCGTCGGCGCGTTCTGAACCCCTCCACGAGAACCGCTTCTGAGTGTCACTGAATCGATGTGGGGTGCTGAGGGCCAACCTGCTTTTTCTTTGTGTGGGGTCATTATTGCTACCATCGATTCAGAAAGTGCGTTTTTGGGCTGGTGACTTGCGGTCAGACTACTCGTCCAGGTCCAGGTAACGCGGTCCGGGTCCATCTTCCGAGGCGACATCCCCCGGATTGCGTAGCGGGCACGTTGCGATCGACAAGCAACCACAGCCGATGCAGTCTCCGAGCTGATCGCGCAGCGCCTCCAGACGCCGGATGCGGCTCTCGAGGTCGTCGCGCCAGCGTTTGGATAGACGGGACCAGTCTCGCGCGGTAATCGGCCGGCCGATCGGCAGACCAGCGAATGCTTCGCGGATCTCGCTCAGCGAGATGCCTGCGCGTTGCGCAACCTTCACGATCGCGACGCGCCGCAGCTCGGCGCGCGGGAAGCGCCGCTGATTCCCCGAGGTCCGCGTGCTGCTGATCAACCCTTTCGACTCATAGAAGTGGATCGTCGACACTGGGACGCCGCTGCGTTCGGCGATCTCGCCGACGGTAAGAAAATCGCTCATGGTATTGACCTCAACCTTACTTGAGGTTGTAGAGTTTCACTCATGAACACTTGGTTTGAGGCGGGCCACGTTGCGATCGTCACCGGCGGCTCGCGCGGATTAGGGAAGGCGCTTGCCCGCGAACTGCTCGCGCGCGGGCTGCGCACGATCATCGACGGTCGCGACCCGCCCGTGCTCGAGGCGGCGCGCGAGGAACTGAACGCCATCGGAGACGTCACCGCGATCGCGGGCGACGTAGCGGACGAAACGCACGTTCACGCTCTCATCGCGGCGGCGCGTGCCCACGGGCGCCTCGATCTGCTCGTCAACAACGCGTCGACGCTGGGCGAAGTCCCGCTCCCGCGCGTCGATCAACTCTCCCACGAAACCTTCCGGCGCCTCTTCGACGTGAACGTCTTCGGCCCGATTCACCTCACACAGCACGCGCTGGAGCTCATGCGTCGGAGCGGTGACGTCGCTACGATCGTCAACATCACGTCGGATGCCGGAGTCGAAGCGTATCCGACCTGGGGCGGATACGGATCGACGAAGGCTGCGCTCGAGCACGTGTCGCGGGTCCTTGCGGCCGAACTCGAGAGCGACGCGCTGCGCGTACTGGTCGCCGATCCTGGCGACATGAACACGCAGATGCACCGCGACGCGATACCCGACGCCGATCCGAACGAACTGCGAGATCCGGCGGACTCCGCTCGCGCTCTCCTGCAAGCGATCGCAGGGATGAAAAGTCCCTTCGAGCGCGTGCGCCTGGCGGACTTGGTTCCGGCATGACCGCTGCACTCGGGCTCCCGAACGCGCTGATCGAAGCGGTCGCGCCGCCGGAACGGCGTGGCGTCGAACGCGACGCCGTGCGCATGCTCGTAACGGATCGCGAGAAGCGCACGCATGCTCACGCGCGCTTTTACGACCTGCCGTCGTTCCTCCGTGCCGGCGACTTGCTCGTCGTCAACGATTCCGCGACGCTGCCTGCTGCGGTTCACGCTCGCCGCGCGAGTGGCGAGTTGCTGATGATCCACGTTGCAACGAAGATCGATTCCCGTCTGTGGATGGCCGAACCGCGCCGGCCGGTCGTGTGCGGTGAGGAGTTGCGCCTTCCCGGAGGAGGATCCGTCGTCATGATCGTCCCCGTGGAGCCCGAGCACCCGCGCCTTTGGTACGCGTGGTTCCAGTTGCCGCTGCCGATGAACGAGTATCTTGCGAACGCCGGCGAGCCGATCCGCTACGGATACGTGACCGAACGCTTCCCCTTGCAAGATTATCAGACGATGTTCGCGCGCGAGCCGGGCTCGTCGGAGATGCCGTCCGCGGCGCGGCCGTTCACTCCGCGAGTCGTCAATGCCTTACGAGCGAAGGGCGTCGAACTTGCGACGATCACTCTTCACTGCGGCGTCACGAGTTTCGAAGCGCCTGAGCGGCCCGTGATCGAGCGCTACTCGGTATCGCACGCGACGGCGCATGCCGTCGGCGAAGCGAGACGCGAAGGGCGTCGCGTCATCGCCGTCGGGTCGACGGCGCTGCGAGCGCTGGAAAGCAGCGCGCGCGACGGCGATCTACTCGCGTCGTCCGGCTGGACCGACCTCATCATAGACGCGCGTCATCGGCTTCAAACGGTCGACGGGATGCTCACCGGATTTCACGACGCGGCGGCGACCCATCAGTGGATCCTCGGGGCTTTTCTCGACGCCACGTTGCTCACCGAAGCGTATTCGGAGGCGGTCGACGGGGCGTACTATCAGCACGAATTCGGGGACGTTCACCTCATCCTGTAGCGCTTTTCGTCAGCTTTTCGACGCGCGCGAGGAGATCGGGGGCGTCGAGCCGCTCGCACACGGCGGGAAATCCGGCAGTGGGCCCGCGCCACTCCAACTCGTTGACGTCCGCAAAGAGTTTCGCATCGGTTCGAAGGGTTGCTAGTTCCTTGAATAACAGCGCGAGACGGTGCCGCTCACCGAGCACTTGCGACGGGAATAGCTCGATCGCGCCATAACGCGTGAGGAGAGCGGCCGCGCCCTTCGGCCCAATGCCCGCGATGCCGGGATAGCCATCGGCGGCATCGCCAACGAGCGCAAGATAGTCGGGTATCAGCTCGGGATTTACCCCAAACTTAGCTCGCACGCCGTCAGCGTCTCGGATGACCTTGCTCCTTCGGTCGATTTGCACGATGCGATCCTCGCGCACGCATTGCGCGAGATCTTTATCCGGAGTCCAAATGCAGATTTTCTGTACCCGAGAATCCTGCGAGGCGATTGTGGCCGCCGAGGCCAGCGCATCATCGGCCTCCAGCTCGATCATCGCCCAAACCGGAATCCCCATCGCTCGCAGCGCGTCCTCGAGCGGCTCGAACTGCGCGAGAAGCGCGGGATCGATTCCATCTCCCGTTTTGTAGCCGCTCCAAAGCCCGTTGCGGAAGGACTCGATAACGTGATCGGTGGCGACGCCTAAGTGCGTGGCACCCTCGCCGATCATTTGCAGCACGGTATTGAGCACTCCGATAACCGCCCCGAATCGTCGCTCCTTCCCATTGGTGAAGCGACGCAGCCCATAGAAATGGCGGAAGAGCTCGTAGGTTCCGTCGACCAGATGAACGATCAACCTATGGACGTCCGTTTTTTAGAGATCGGCCATGCGGGGTACATTCTCGTTAGCGGCGCGTTCGGTTGGAAGCCAACGCCGAGGCCGCGAGTTCGGTTCGCGACCGCAGCCCGAGCTTTTCAAAGATCGACGTCAGGTGGCGTTCGATCGTTTTTTCGCTGAGCGCGAGCGCCGTCGCGATGGCGCGATTCGACTTTCCCTCCACGACGAGCGCAACGATGTCGCGTTCGCGCGGTGAGAGCGGTCGCGCCGAGTCGCGCGCACGGTCCTGGTCGTTCGCGCTTGCTGCGCTGTTATTCTGGTCCAATTCGAGTCTTCGTAATTCGCGAAGGTTGCCGCACTGGCGATAAAGCCGTAGCGCCTCCCGTCGCTCCCCGGCGACGTCACGTGCCCAGGCCTCCAGGCTGATCCAACCAATCGAATGGTATGCCTCCGCCGCTCTCAGTGCCGCGGCTCGAGACGCCTGGAGGCTTTCGCACCGCGATTCCCACAGGGCGTCGAAGAACAAGAGCGTCGCTTGGGCGATGCGGTCTTCGGTCTTGCGCGCCGCCGCTTCGAGCAAATAGCGCGCCCGAGCGACGTCGTCATCTGCGGCGTAGGACGCGACCACGGGCATCGTCAGGAACGTTCCGTACGCGTTCGGCAACGCCGTAACGCAACGGTGCAAGACCTCCTGCGCTTCGCCGGC
Organism: Vulcanimicrobiota bacterium; assembly: GCA_963832625.1. Lineage (GTDB taxonomy): Bacteria > Vulcanimicrobiota > Vulcanimicrobiia > Vulcanimicrobiales > Vulcanimicrobiaceae > CAWHUV01. The sequence goes on from CAWHUV010000001.1 coordinate 269,777, forward strand.
GCGATTGTGATCGACGAGCCATTGCGCGTATGGTCCCGCGACGCGGCCGTAATACGAGCACATCTGCGTCCGAAACGCCGTCTCGAGCAGGTCGGGGCGGGCACATTGCGCGATCAACTCCTCGTCGCACAAAGCGCGACCGACCGAGAGCCCGGCGAAGGTCCTGGCCAGGAGTGCAACCGGCATCGCTCCGGCGAGCGGAAGGGCGGCGCTCAGGTGCGCCCGCGCCGCCGCTAAGCGGCCGCGCACGAAATCGTTGATCGCTGCGTACGCGCGGCTGTAGGCTTCGATCCGCGCAAGGCCGTGCTCTTGCGCCATAGCGATCGCCCTTTTGAAACATTCATCGGCTGCGGCATCCGGTACGTGCATCACGAGGATCGCGAAATCCGATTCGGTCTCTGCCAAGATTGCCGGATCGCCGCTGCGGCGCGCAAACTCCAGCCGCTTTGCCGAGACTTCATAGAAGGTGCGCCAGTCAGAGCGCTGCGCGGCGGCGAATTCGTTGGTTTCGAAATATTTCAGAAGCGCGGCCGGATCGATCTTGGGGTCGTCGTGTGGGAAATCCGCCAATAGCTCCATAGCGCGCTCGGATTCGTGTCGCAGCGTCAGCAAATACGCCGCGACGGTTTGGGCGTACCGCTGCGAGTTGGCCGGGACGGCGAAGCGCGTGATGACGTCGAGCCTCGAAAGACCCGCGGGCAGATCGGCTTCGTACTGTGAAAGCAGGGCATCGTTCAAGCGCAGACGGACCGCGCGGTCGACTTCTCCGGCCGCTTCGAAGATCGTGGCGGCCGTTCGCAATGCGCCCTGCGAACCCAGGATGTTGCCCGAACGCTCGAGCGCGTCCCCAGTTTCTCGTACACGTCGCGCGGCGTGCGACCGGCACGGCGCGTCAAGCCTGCGGCGCGTTCGTACCAGTGTGCGGCGTCGCCGAACTCGCTCGCTGAAAACGCGCGGTCGCCGGCTTTCTCCGCGTAACTCGCGGCCATCTCGTCGTTGCCGGCCGCAGCCCAGTGCCGCGCAAGCTCGGCGAAGCGGCGATCGACGTCGCCGGCCGACTCGATAGCGTGCGCGATCTTCGCGTGCAACGCCTGGGATTCGTGCGCCAGGAAATTGCCCTCGAGGATCTCGCCGACGATCGGTTGACGGAATGCGTAGGCGCCCGCCGCGTCGCGCCGTTCGACGATAAGCCGCAGCGCCAAGCTTCTTCGTAACGTCGCCGCCACGTCCGCGAGGGAAGCGCCGGCCAACGCCGCCACTTCGGCCGCGGTGAAGCCCTCGCGCATCAGAGCGCCATGTTCCAATATGCGGCGGTCGGCGTCCGAAAACGGACGCAGCCATTCCGCGACCATTCCTGTGATCGACAACGGGAAACCCGAAGGATCGCCGCCCGCAGACGTCGAGCGCGTCGCGTGCCGCACCATTTCGAGCAAGAGTACGGGATGGCCGCCGCTGCGCCGCTCGATCGTCTCCAGCGCGACACGCCCCAGCGAGTTTCCTTCGACCAGGAGAGACCGCGTAAGCGCCTTGGTTTCGTCTTGGTCGAGCGGCGGGAGGTCGATCGTCGTCGTCGCCGAGAGGCGCGCGAGTTTTCCGAGGAGCACCGTGCGTTCGGCGTCGACTTCAACCTCGGCGGGACGATACGTTACGACGACGAGCGACCGCGTAGCCTCAACGTGGCGGCCGAGAGCGACCAACGCCTCGAGCGTTTCTCGCGAAGCCCATTGCGCGTCTTCAACGAAGAGCGCCACGGCGCGCGGAGCGCCGTCCACGACTTTCTGCACCAGCGGCGCAAAGTTCGCGGCGGCGAATTCGTCGCAGCGCCACCAGAAAACTCGGCAGCGCCCGTGTGTGAGCGTCGCGGCGAATTCTTCCATCAGGCGCGTCTTGCCGATGCCCGGCTCGCCGGCGACCAGCACGATCGAACCGTGCCCGCTGGCCGCAGCCTTGCGCCGAGCGATCAGATGCGCGAGCTGTTTGCGCCGTCCTATGAAAACGCCGCGCGACTTCGCCTCCGAAATCATTGGTGGGCGTGACCTACGACGCGATGCTGGGCCCTCCTCGCCCGCTCGTCGCGGGCCGCGCGATTCTGGGTCAGGCGTACCACGAACTCGCCGGCCGCGCCATGCGGGAATTCCCTCGCAGGCGGCCGCCGCCGCACGAAGGGTCGCGGCGAACGGTGAGGGGTTTCCCCAATGCAAAGCGGCGCCCGCGCGTGTTACGTTCGGCCCAGCGATTGCCGCTTTCAAGTGGGAGGATCGTGACCATGACGCGTTTGGTCATAGTAGGTCTGCTCGCGCTCGCTTCGGTCGTCTTCACGGGCGCTACGTTCAGGACTTCGACCTTCATAAATCCCCAATTGGATCCCAGCGGTTCAAGCGCATGGGGGCAGACGTATTACGACGGCGGTCATGAAGGTTATAATCCAAAAGAGAAAACCATCGGTAAGACCAACGCCCCCTCGCTCAAGTTGCTGTGGGCGGCGAGCGTCGCCGGCGGAGTCACGGGTTTCGCGATCGACAAAAACATCGTTTTCGCGCAGGGCCAGGGTTCCGGCCAAGACATTCTGGTCGCTCTCCACGCGGCGACAGGGAAGGTGATCTGGACCGTTACCACCGGCAACAATGGTTTCACTGAAGGCGGCACCGTCGCCACCGGCAACGGACTTGTCTTCGTCGGTTGCTCGGTGAATGAGTCGAATCAAATGCAGGGTATCTGCGCGTACAAGGAATCAAACGGCCAGCTCGTGTGGAGCGACTATACGGATTGCAACTGCGCTCCGCCGGCTGCCCTCATGGCGCCCCTCGACTACGATAGCAACACCGTCTATTTCGGATACGAGACCGGCGGCGGCAGCCAGACGCACGGCATTTACGCCGTCAGCGCGGCCGGAGGTCCTCTGTGGGGCTTCGGCCAGTTCAACAACAGTTGGGGCGTCGGGGAGCCGGCGGCTGCGAAAGGCTACGTTTACGCCGAATCCGGCGAGAACCCGGCGATTTACGCGTTGAGCGCCTCGAGCGGCACCGAGGTTTGGAGTTCGGCGATTAACCAGAGCAGCGCGAACGTGACTGTCTCGGGAGGAGTCGTCTACGCTTCGGTTGCGTATACGGGGACAGATGCGACGCTGGAAGCTTTGAACGGCACGAACGGCGCGACGCTATGGACGTTCACATACGCGTCGAACTTCGCTGGTGGGGCAATGCCGCCGCAACCCGTCGCCGTCGCGAAGAACGTCGTCTACCTCTCGGGCGTCGACGGCGATCTGTACGCGATCAATGCCAAGACGGGCAAGGTGATCTGGTCGCTCGGAGACTCGCAGAGTACGAACAAAGTAACTTCGGCGCCTTCCGTGGCCAACGGCGTCGTCTACGTCAGCGGCGGCAACTACCAAGGCGGCGAGCCAAACACGACCGCTTACAACGCCGAAAACGGGACGCTGCTCTGGGCCAGCCCATCCAACCACGGCTCGCTGATAACGCCGCCTGAGGTTGTGAACGGTGTCCTTTACCTCGCAAGCCCCGGCGACAGCATCTGCGAGAGCATCTGCGCGTACGCCCCGAAGAAATAGTGTAGGCCTGCGGCCCAATCGTAACTCCGCAGTGGATGCATCCGGCGCCGGCTAAGGCTACGTGCCCTTTTCGCTCCCGACGTAGAAGATGATCTTGAGGATCGCCTGGGGCGCGGTGACGAGCGTGTTCGGATCGCCGTACGCCATGTAGAACTCCTCGTGCTTCGTCCGCAGGTGATAGGCGATCGAGATATTGGAGCAGGTGCCAATGCAGTTGCCGCCTCCGTTGGGCTGCGGAGGCATGCCGATCACTCGGCGCAATCCGACCGCGAACGACGAGTCGCGATTGACTTGATACGAATACGACAGGCTGTCGAACCACTGAACGTTGTCGGGGGCGACGCCGTGCATCCACTGCGCCGTGTCATCAACGGCCAGTGTGAGGTAACCCCTCTCGCCGACGCGCAGCGTTGACGAGCGAAACCACGTATCGAGCCGGCCGGCTCCGTACCGCCCCGTCGAGTACGAGATCGACGTCGGGGTGGAAGATGCACCGTGCGTCGGGAAGTTGTTCACGTTATTCTGCATCCCGCTGTGGTACGTGAGGTTGAAGCCTCCGTTCTGAGAAATCGGCTCCAGGACCGTGCCGAAGCGCCAGTAATCCGAGCCCGAAAAGAGTTGAAGATCGATCGTGTTCTTGGTCAGGAGATCGATGAGGACTGAATTGTCGCTTTGCGCCAGGCCGTACGCGACGCCTTGGTAGCGATCGAGAAAGACACTCGCGCCTGCCGACGACAGAAAGCTCTTCGGGCCGAACGTCCAGATGCGCGCCGAGTAGAGTGCGTATCCCGCGATCCCGGGATGCGAGTCGAAGCCGTCGACCGGATTGAAGTCGCTGCCGACCTTCCGCATCGAGCCGTACAGGGCGAAATGTTGGTTGCTCCACCCGCCGCCGCCGTCGATCCACTCGCTCTGATTTGGGTCGAGGACGTTGGTGCCGGATTCGCGCGAGTAGTCGATGTAAGCGCTCAGGTATTTTCCGCTGAACCAGCTGACGGTGCCCCCGTTCGTGTCGTCGACGAGGTTGGGCAGATCGGCGGTTACGTGATCGTAGCCGACGTTCCAGTGCGTATCGTCGCTCGTGAAGTTGAAAGCGGCGGCCGAGTCGCTGCGGTGGTTGCCGATCGCGTCGAACGCGGTCAGCCCGAAGTTGCCTTGCTTCCCCTCGAACGCGTAGCCCTGACTCGGCGTCGGAATCGCAGGCGTGTAGAGAAGCGTGCGGAAGCCGCTGCAGACGTCGCAGTTGAAGCCGTAGAAGTTTGAGGCCTGAGTGAAGAACGGCCGCACTTCGCTGAACGTGCGTTGGAACACGGTCGGGGAGATCGACTGTTGGTCGAGTTCGACATTCGAATAGTCGGGATGCAGCGTTCCGAAGAAGGAAGCGGTCTGCGTCACCGGCACGGAAAAGTCGGCGCCCACCCGTGAGGTCGAGCCGCCCGCGGAGGCGCTCGCGATGTCGCCGAGACCGTAGAGGGCGACGCGTGGCTTGGGCAGCGGCGGGCGCGCCACGAGCGGAACCGTCACCGTGCCGGCCCGAGACGCGTCGTCCGGATTCGTCTGTGCCGAGTCGTACGACCAAACGTTCAAGGCGCCGGTCGAGCGTACGTAGCGCACGAACTGCATGCGCCACGCGCCCGCGTGTGCTCCATGCACGACGCTCAGCGGAATCGCCATCGTCACGGTAAAGCCGTCGCCGCTCGGATGGCCGTGCGACTCCCATTGCGGCGCGAAGGAGGCGTTCTCGCTCGACGCTTCGTTGTGCGTGCCGTTAGGGTTCGCTTCGAACTGGTATTGGAATCCGCCGGCGCCGGTCGGCCAGAGATCGACCCACACCGCGTCGTCGCTGTACGCGATGCCGCCGTTGATGTTGCTGCCGCCGCTTACCGTGTCGTTGCTGCGTTGCGTCGCGATGACCGGCTCGTGCTGAACGGCGTCGAAGCGAACATAGAGGAACTTGCCGTCGGTCGTGACGTGCACGGAGGTGCCCTCGTCGGCCGCGTGCCCGTGCGCCACGTCCCAGGCGAGCGAAACGCCGGGGAATTGCTCCCAAGCGGTGACGTTGCCGGCGGGATCGAGGGCCGGGGCGACCTGGGCGGCGGGGACGGCCAACGGCAGCATGATTTCCGGTCTCCTAGCGCACTGCAGCGACTCTATCAGGCGCGGGGCTCGCTGTCAACTAAGTTATTAGTTGTTCGCGGGGGCGCGACGCTTGCTGATAACTATCAATCCCGGGCGGCCTTCCGAGCGTGAGGTTCCGCGACCCAAGTAGCGAAGGCTGAAGTTCCTCGCGCCGCCTTTCTTAAGAAGAAATAGGAGCTTCGCGCATGATGACACGGCCCGGTCTTACCCTCGGCCGCCTGTTGATTTGTCTCGTGGCGCTCGTAGCGATTCCGGCATGCAGCCTCACCACCGCTCACCTTACCGACCTCAAAATCGGCAAAGACAAAGATGTGACGACGGAAGCGACCGCGTTCGCCCCAGCGGATACGGTTTATGCGGAATCAGGCGTCGCGAATACTCCAAGCAAGGTCACGCTGGTGTGGCACTTGACTGCGGTGAACGTAAAGGGCCAGAAGCCGAACGCGAAGGTTTCGCAACTCGACCGGTCCTTCGATTTGGCTAGCGACGGCACGAGCAGTTATACGCTGACGCCGCCGCCGACCGGCTAACGGGCACCTACAAAATCACGATCGACATGATGGTCGACGCTGCACAAAAGGATGAAAAGTCGGCGCAGTTCACCGTAGGGAGTTAGAGCAGTTTTCTAGCTCGTGGTCGCGGCGTACACCGCGCCGTTTAGATTGCCGTCGTAACCCGCGCACCACACCACAAACTTCTTGCCCGACGGCTGCATGTCGCAGGCGTCCATTTCGCGGCCGCTCGTGTCGAGGTCGAGCGTCCACTTCTGGCCACCGTCTTTGCTGAAATAGATTCCCCCGACTTTGGAGTAGATGTTGCCGCCCGCCGCCCAACCGGTCTTGGGGTTGATGAAGATTAGTTCGCGGATCGGGAACGGGCTGTTCAGGGTGCGCCCGCTCCACGTCTTTCCGCCGTTGGTCGTTCGATGAACCCATCCGGCGACTTGCGGTGAAATCTCGCCACCGCCGTCCCAGCCCGCCTTGTCGTTGGAGAAGAAAACCGGACCGTCGAAGACGCTATCGACCGACGGGCCGCAACCCCACGTTTGGCCGGCGTTGACGCTCGAGCAGTACGTGATGCCCGACATGCGCGCGTGCTGGTTCGAAAGCAGGCTGAATTCGCTGCCGAACCAACCGCCGCTCGGATCGGGGACCACGGGCGTCCAATCGCCCTGCGTCGCGCCGCCGTCGACGGTGTAGTGCGCGGCGTTGGGCGCTTGAGTGTTCAATTGATCCACCACGAGCCCGATGTTCTGACTGGCGAATCGCACGCGATCCGACCAGCCCGTCGTCGTCAGAACGATGTCGCCGGTCCACGTCGTCCCGCCGTCGTGGCTCCAGCGAATCATGCCTTCTTGAGTCTGGTCGTTGAAGCCCGAGACGACCACGTCTAACGTGCTCAACGCCGTGATGCCGTACCAATAGTACGGGAATCCGACGTTGACGATTTCCTTCCAGGTCTTTCCGCCGTCGGTCGTCTTCCAGATCTGGCCGAGTTCCGCCGCCGCGTAACCGAGCTTGAGCGAAGGGAAGGAGATGTCGTGGATCACCGCTCCAGGCAGCGTCGCCAGCAGTTTCCAGCGCTTGCTCGTTGACTGTCCAATCGCCGCCGTCTTGAGAGGGATCGATTCCGGTCGATACGCGGCGAACTCACGGCTGGAACCCGTAACCGGCATCCGGCGCGCGACCTGACGCGTCAGCGCCGGAGGGACACTACGCGACGACGACTGAGTGCCGGCCAATCGGGGCGCCACGGTTACTGCACTTGAGGCGCATCCCTCGACGAGTAAAACCGCGAACATCGCGAGGAGCAGAGAGCGAACGGCGTACGTCATGACGACTCCTTTGCGGAACCCGCTCCAGGCGCCCCTTCCAGTCGGCTTCGGCGGTCAGGTCAAACGTCGAGCTCTCCGGTGACGACGTGAACGAGGCCGATCGCGCCGATTTCGAGGTTCATCTTCGCTTCGAGCGCTTCGCCGCCCGAAAGCCGTCCGGCGTCCAGCGCCTCGCGCACGCCTTTCTCGATCGCGCGTTGCGACGTGACTCCGACTTCTTTGAGGAACTTGCGTATCGATAGGTTAAGTCTGTCTTCGTTCATCGTCAGCTCCGTGCGTTAGTCGGCTACCCTTCAATTGATGAGCGCACAACTCCTGATTGCACGTCGCGAAGCCTTCACCGGCGGCGCAGTGCTCGCCACAACGAGCGAATCTCTTGCCGCACGGTCGGAGCCGGTTCGGGCTCCGGCATTTTTGAGTCCGAGTGCTGCGTCATCAGCTCGACCAGGACCGGATAGACCTGCTGCGCCGCGTTCGGGTACGTGACGGGATCGACGAAATCGTGGCGCCGGTCGAGACTATTGAACGCGTACGACTGGATACGCGCGGTCCCTTCAGACCACCCGGACCAGAGTCTCGTGCTCACCGAGTTGTTGCACGCCGGATCGCGGCTGTTGACGACAATCACGCAACGGTCCGCCAGCGGCGGAGCGCGGCGCGAGAGCTTAACGACGGAGTGGGAGAACTCGAGCATCCGCGCGAGCGTTCGCGTTGGATATCTGGGGTACGCGTAAGGCGGCCCGAGGCGTTCGCGTTCGAATGGATGCCACCAAAACCAACGGTTGGGGAAGCGGTTGTAGAACCCGGTGACGACGCGGCCGAGGCGGTACGAAAACCATGGAAGCGAGAGAAACGGCGCGATCGGCATGACGGTTCCGATGCGGGTGCACTGCGCAAGCCACGCCGCGATCACGCCGCCGACTGAAAAACCTGCCGTGTCGATCTCTTCGCCGAGGCCGTCCGCGACGCGGATGGCGCGCAGCGCAGCCGCCTGCAGGTCGACGACGGTGAGCCCTTGGAGCGCACGCGTCATGCGCCGGCGTCCGTGGCGCGGCTGTAGCGGGATATACACGTTGTAACCGCGTTCGAAGAACATGCGGCCGAGCGGCTCGAACTGCGGCGGCGCGCTTGAGAAGCCGTGCCACAGCACGATGACGCGCGCCGTTCGCTCACCGTGGAGCATTGCGATCGAGCGGCACTCGGAACGGATCCCCTCATCCGCGCGCTCGGCTTCCGCGACCTTCTCGAGTTCGGCGACCGCCTCGGCGTAGGTCATGCAACGCCGTTCTCAGCTCGCCGTGGCAGGCCTGCGGTCCTAAGCACCCAATCCCGACTGCGACAACCGATTCGAAAGGACATTGAGCGAGTGACCACTCTGGCCGAGCGCGCTTGCGTCCCGTGTCGCGGCGGCGTCCCGCCGCTAACGCGGGAAGAACTCGCGCCGTTGCTGGCGCAGGTCGACTCGGGTTGGGTCGTCGGTGAAGGCCGCAACGCCAAGGGGCGCGAGTTCACCTACTTGACGCGGACCTATCGATTCAAGAACTTCAAGGATGCGATGGCGTATGCGGGCCTCGTCGGCGCGATGGCCGAGGAGCAGCAACACCATCCCGACCTCCACGTCGCGTGGGGAAGCGTTACAGTCGAAATCTGGACGCACAAGATCGACGGCTTGACCGAAAGCGACGTGGTGTTCGCCGCGAAGTGCGACGCGCTCTACAACGCCTTGCCGCCCACCTAACGCCGCGAGATCCCATCGTCGTCTGCGGCCCAAAAAGTGCCGAGGCTCGTCCTGGGCGAAGTCTTTTCCGATGACCCTACCGGTGCAGGTAACCTACCGCAACGTCGCTCACTCCGAGAAGCTCGAAGCGCTGGTCAACAAAGAGGCCGCAAAGCTCAAGCGCTTCTTCGATAGAATCGTGAGCTGCCGCGTCGCGATCGAACGGGCGCACGTGCGGCACGGGGCGCCGTATCACGTTCGTATCGATCTGACCGTCCCGGGAGACGAACTCGCGATCAGCCACGAGCCGAGCGTGCGCCCAAACCTTCTGGCGCAAGAGGAGGCCAGTCTCGGCAAGTCGGCCGAGGTCGACGGCGATCGTAAGGATGCCGAACAGACCGTGCGCGAGGCCTTTCGCAAGGCGACGCGCCGGTTGCGAGAATACGCTCGTAAGAAAGCGGGCTTGTAGTCTCGCCTTACAGTTTACATGCTAACGGCGAAGCGGAGCGCTTCGCCGTTAGCGGTTTTCCGTACGCCGGTCTACTTGACGACGTGCGACATCGAGATCGTGACCTTACCGTTGGTCGCGGAGACCACGACGGTCTTCGTGTCGTTCGTGCCCGCACCGACGACGAACGTCTCGACTTGCGTCCCGCCGTAACCGGTCTTCACCTTTTGCGCGTCCGCCATCTGGCCTTCGTAGAAAGCGACGACCTTGTCGAACGAGTCGTCGGTCGTCATCACGGTCGCGTGTGCCGTGCCCCCGCCGGCCATACCCGCCGAGCCGGACGCCGCGCCTGACGTCTTCGCGCCTGGGTACACCGGCAAACCCGACGTGTCCTTACCGACGGTCACTTTGCCTTGCGTCGTGTCGACCGTGGTCGTCCCGCTGCTGGCGGTCGACCCGGCTGCGCCGGCGTCGGTCGCCGCGGTGCCCGGACTCGCGTCGGTCGTCGTCGTCGACGTCGTCGACGTCTTGGAGCACGCGCCAAGGGCGACAATCAGGGCGCCGGCGCACAAGAAACCTAGAGCGTACCGGTAAGAACGCATGGCTAAAAACTCCTTGAGGGCGAGGGGGAGAAGCCCAGACTTACGCTTGCACGGTCCGGTTCCTCTGGACAGCGAACGGTTCGAGCCCATGAGCATCGGGATCTCCGAAGCCCGCCTGCCGACTCCGCTCGGCCGCACGCTGAAAGTGACGGCGAGCGGAGCGGCGCTGGTCTCCGCCGAGTTCGTCGGCGGCTACGCTGCCGAGCGTGGGCCACGCGATCCGCTCTTGAAGGAAACCGCCGCGCAAGTGCGCGCCTACTTCGCGCGTCGTTTGCGCCGCTTCGATCTCCCCCTCGAGTTCGCAGGGACGCCCTTTCAACACCGCGTGTGGAGCGCGGTCGCCGCCCTTGCCTTCGGTGAGATCGTCTCGTACGCGGAGATCGCGCGCGCCGTCGGCAAGCCGCTCGCCCATCGAGGCGTCGCGACTGCGATGCGCGCGACGCCGATCGACCTCTTCATCCCGGCGCATCGCGTCGTCGGTGCGGACGGTCGCGTTCGCGGCTGCGGTCCGCGCTCGATTCGTGCGCGGCTGCTAAAGTTCGAGACGACGCGCACGCGCTTATAAACGATCGCATCGTGGCGGCTGGGAGCGTTGACTTTTGGAGCCGAAGAAGCCCGGATGGCAAAGAAGCGCAAGCGTGTGAAGGTGGTTCCGCGCCTTGGCCCGCCTTCGAACTTGCGGCCGGCCGGGGCTCATAAAGACCGGCGGCGCAAGCCGCGCGCAGCGCTGGCCAAGGAGTTGCTCGAAGAGGCCGCGCTCGAGCGCCCGGTCGAGGACTTTTAGCTCCAGGGTGCCCGGCGCAGGTTCTTTGCCCACTCGGCGGCGCAGAAGGATCCCATCGGTTCGAACTTCCGCGCTTGCAGAGAGGTGAACGATGAAGCGTATTCTTGTCGTCGTGGCCGTCGTCGTGATGGCCGCGTTCGCGTATGCCGTCGGCAACTCGGCGCACAGAACTCAAGCATGGGCGATGGCCGGTGCCGGCCCGACTGGCGGCTTCACACTCCACATCGACGCCGACAGACACTTCGGCGACGAACACCCGAACGAAATCGCGCACCACTGGTGCAAGGGAATCTCGAAAACGCTCACCGAGTGCCAAATCTACGACGGCGATGGACCGAGTGCGAAGCTCGTCGGCGTAGAGACGATCGTGCCGGCGGCAGTGTGGAAGACGTTCCCGGCGGTGGAGCAGGCGAAGTGGCACTATCACCGGACCGAACTGAAGAAGATTCACGCGACGCTGCCGGGGATGCCAAAGGACCAGCAAGCGAAAGTCATCGCATCGATTTTGGAGACATACGGAAAGGTTTACATCCTGTGGGACCCGATGACGAGCGCCAACCCGCTCGGCGACCCGTCGCTCACGATCCTCAAGTAACCGCTTAACGGCCAATCCGACGGCCAAGGAGGTTCGCTCCGCTCGGCGATACGTCGCCGGGTGGACATCGTGCGCGGCTACGTCCCGGGAATAATCGGCGACGTGGCCGCGCTCCACGGCCGCTACTATGCCGCCGAATGGGGCTTCTCGCCCGCCTTCGAAATGGACGTCGCCGCCGGGCTCGCGACGTTTTTCCGCGAGTACGACGAGTCACGCGACGTCGCGCTGTCGGTCGTCGAAGACGGCGCGACCGCCGGCTTCGTTGCCATCTGGGGGCATCGCGAACTAGCGAACGAGGCGCGGTTGCGCTGGTTCATCGTAGCACCCGGGCGGCAGGGCCGCGGCATCGGCCGCGCGCTACTCGAAGCCGCGCTCGAACACTGTCGCGCCGTGGGATATGCCCGCGTCGAACTCTTTACGTTCAGCCGGCTCGCGGCCGCGCGGCATCTTTATCGCGCGCACGGCTTCACGCTGCTCGACGCGCGCGATCACGATGGATGGGGCGCCTCGATCGTCTTCGAGCGTTTCGAGTTGCTTTTGTAAGCGCCGATCGCGACGACGAGCGCTAAGACGATGTCGGCCCAGTCGTTGCTCGCGGGCGACCACGGCGCCATTCCCTTCAGGCTTGCATAGTTGAGCAAGAGAAAAATCGCGACGAATGCTGCAAGGCGCGTCCCCAAGCCGCCGAGGATCATCCCGATCGCGACGAACGCCTCGCCTGCGATGATCAGGTAGGCGAACGCGGCGGCGTGCGGCAGAACGACCGCGTGCAAGAATAGGCCATACCACGGAAAGCTGTGCGGCGCGCCGGCGCCGCCCAGGAATCCCGCCAGAACCGACGGGAAGCCGGACGGCGCCATCGCCTTACCATAGGCCGCGACCGCGAACACGAGTCCGAGATAGAATCGCGGCAGCAGGGGCAGCGTGCGCGGAACCATGCGCGTCGTTAGCGGAACGCGCGCTTCTCTGCGAGCGCTCCGGCGCCGCCGATCTGGCGAAGCGCTGCGCTCGGGTCTGCACTCCGGTGCCGCAGCGGGCCCGCGCGTCTCGACAGAACGTCACTCGACCGCGGCAAACGGGCCTCCCGGTCGCCGAGCGGTTTTGCGACGATCCTATACGCGAACGCGATCGACGAGCGGCCGCCCTGCGACTCACGCACGTCGAAGCCGTCGACGGCTTTCTTCGCGACGTACAGTCCGCGGCTGTCGCCCTCCGGGGTGATCAGCACGAGGTAGTTTGCGTCGCGTGCGATCGTCGACGCGAAGTCCGCGCCGAGCGGGACGTGCGAACTGCCGTTCTGCAGTTGTGCCCGCCCGAAGTCTTCGATCGTCGGCTCGGTTTGTCGCGGTGCGTAGGCATTGACCGAGGCGCCGCCGGACGTCTTGGTAACGACCAGCGGTGGAGAGCCCATCGTTACCGTCCCTTCCATCGTAATGTTGCCAGCGCAGTCCGCGAGCAAGAAGAGGTTGTTGGTCGGCAGCGGCCCGTCGGCGGCCTCGATCGACGACCCGCCGTTTCCGCAGACGGCGAGCAACGCCGACGCGAACGGCGCGCCGGCAGTCTGCGCGGATGCATAACTAAGTCCCAGAATCCCGGTTCCATTTTTGCTGTATCCGGCGGTCCCCCAGTTGCGTTGGCCCCCGTCGCTCGACGCGTCGATCCCGAAGACCGCGGCCCGGCCAAAGGGTTCGGTCAAACTCGGGTTAGTGGTGATGCCCTCGACGCCGTTGCTCGTCGACGAAACGCCCTGCACGCCGATATTCTGCTGGCCGCCATCGGTGTCGGCGTCGAGACCCAGAATGCCGTTGGCGCCGTAGCCGGTCGTAGCGCTTGGGTTATTCGTCGTGGCGATGAGTGCGGTGCGAACCGCGGCCGTCGCTGCAATCGCGCTGCCCTTACCGGTATTCGTGACGCTGACGCACGCCGTCTTGGTGGAACAGTGCTGCTTTCCCGGAGGCTCGTTCGAAGCGGCGAGCCGCCCCGCCGTCACGAACGCGGCCAGGGCGACGCCGGCGACGGCGATCGCCGTGAGGCGAACGCCTGGAGAAACCACTTTGGTCATCATGTATGTCTCCTCCCGGACGCGCCCGCGAGCCGTCGTTCGCGGTCCTCAACTGACGGCACGTCCCGGAGTTACGGTACAAGGCATTGCTCACGGGCGGCACACGAGCGCGATCGAAAGCCCCCGCGCGCCCATAGGGAAGTCCTCACGGCTCGGTCACGTGCGCGGCTTAGGCGAGCGCGCGTCCGTCCTCGAGCGTGGGAAGCAGGGCCATCAGCGCCGCGGGCGGCTCCGCCGCGCACTCGCGCGCCAGCGCCTCGCGATAGAGCCGCATTTCGCGCCACGCCTCGGCGACATCGCCCGAAGCGACGAACGCGCGAATCGCAAGCTCGCGCCCGCGTTCGTCGAGTTCGTCCGCGTCGATCATCGCTCGCGCGAAGGCGAGCGCGCCGGGAGGTTCGCCGCACTCGAGGTGGTGTTCGGCAAGGCGCAGCCGGGCCGCGCGGGCGACCGCCGCGTTCCGGCGCTCGAGTGAGTCGTACCATTCCCAGCCGAGCGAAACGGCCGGCCGCGAACGCCCGAAGTGACGCGCGACTGCTTCGAGACGCAGCCGGACGAAAACATCGGCGGCCGCTCCCGGCGGTTGCGTTGCGACGAAACGTTCGGCATTTTGGAGGTCGACGTAAACTTCCGAACCGAGCCGATACCCTTGCGCGACGCTCTCGATCGCGTTCGTTTCGGCCAGGCGCTGGCGCACGCGATACACGCACGTTTGTAGCGCGCGCGCGCCGGCGACCTCGTCGAGATCGGGCCAGAGCCGGTCGATCAACGTCGCGCTCGCGAGCGGCTGAGCCGACGCCGCAAGCGCCAACAGAAGCGCTACCTCGCGCTCCGGGACCGCGAGGGCGTGCGAACCCCGTCGCACCGATGCGCTCGCGATTTCGATCCCGAGCGGCGGCGCGTACGCCCCGCTCGCGCGAACGCGGCGGACGAGCGGCTCGAAGAGTTCCGGTGGCTCGACCCCGGCGCAATACGTCGCGAGCAACTCGTCGAGCTTGAGGTCCGGTAGCTCGAACTTCAAACTCGCCGCTCGGGAAAGGTGATCGTCGCGTTGACCCGGCTCGAGTTCCGAAAGCACGACGCACGCAAGCACCGCAACGAACGGTGCGCGCCCCTTGATTGCGGCGCGGTACGCGCTCCAAGCCTTTTCCGGCGCTTCGCGCCGATCGGCCGCTCGCGCGGCTTGCATGACCCACGAATATGCCGCGAAGCGCGGATACGAAGACCGCGGCGGGTCGGTATCCGCGCCGAGCGCATTGTGCGCGACGTGGTCGAGCGAGTGCGTACCGGCGCGAGAGGCCGACTCGAGCAATTCCTGCGCCGCCGCAACGCAGCGCTGCCGGTCGTCGCCCAACCACGAGCGGAAGGTTTGCTCCGCTAGCGCGCTTAGATTCCAAGGGCCTTCGTGCGCGCGAAGCAGCGCGAGGTCGGGCTCCGCACCGGATTCGCGGATCCGCTCGAGCAACGGCTCGAACGCGTCGCCGCTCTCGGCAAAGGCGTAGGCGAGCCACGAGCGTAGCTCGGCGCGCGTCGAAACGTCGACGTCCGGCGCGTGCTCGAGCACCTCGATCACGGCCTTGCGGAGGACCGCGTCGTCTTCGACCGGCAAGGTCGCGCGCGCCTGAAGAATCAGCAACCTCGGGAATCTCGAGCGCTCCTCGATCGTGGCCGAGCGAAGCAGCGCGTCAACGGTCGCAGGAAGTTGCGCCGAGCCCGAACCGTTACGCGATGCGCGCGCGGCCGCCGCGAGTGCTTCGCCGCGTTCGCCCGCGGCCGCATAAAGCTCGCTTGCGCGCAAGAACGCGCCCGAAGCGACGTGTCCCGCCGCGCACTGCACGAGCTGGGCGCGGGCGACGGTCGCATTGCGCTCGCCAAGCAACGTCGCAATGAGTCGGTGGACGGCGTAGCGGCCTTGCTCGCTACGTTCCACAAGCGGAGTCGTCGCGGCGAGCTCGTTAAGACGCTCGCGGACTGCGGGCCCTCCAACGACGAGGGCCACTTCATCGGCCGTCGCCGCCGGTATGGCGGCGCACGCCTCGAGCAACGCGCGGTCTTCGGGCGACAGGCCATCCAAGACGAGCGCACCCAGCTCGCGAGCGAAGCCTTCGTCGACCAGCGTCTCCGGCCGGCGGATCAGCGCCACGAGCTTTCGGGCCGTCGTCGAACGCGCTTCGAGGCTGCCGTACGCCGGCTCCGCCGACTCGACGAACTTCCCGAGGAGCGCGACCTCGTCGGGATCGAGGTCCAGTCCGTTCTCGTGCGGTCCGTAGAGCACGATTGCATGCGACGCCGTTCCGCCGACGAGGAGCGCGACCGCGCCGGCACAGCGCCCGGGTTGCCGGTTGGCGAGAACCATCGCGACGAGCGGATCGCTGCGACCAAGGGTCGTAGGGACGCTGGGCGCTTCTCCGATGCGCGCGGCGAGGGTAAAGTCGCCGCGCGTGTTGCGCCGGTAGACGTGGGCGAAATCGAGGCCGAGCGCGCTCGCCGGAATTTCGGCGAGCAACCGATCCAACGCCTCGCGGGAGCCCGTCGAGCGCATCGCAGCGGTCGCCTGGGCGAGTTCGGCCTCAGCGTGTCGCAGGCGCCGAAAGAGCGCGACCTCGAGCGCGCGTTCGACGCGGCGGTGGGCGCGGCTCAACCACACTCCGATCAAGAGCGCGAGACTGACTTGAACGAGCAGTTGTGCGTGGCTTTGCAGCAGCAGGACGGCGGTCAGCCACGACGTCAAGACGAACAAAGCGAAGAGCAATGATCCCAAGAGGCTGTACGCCAGCGCCCGGTTGACGACGAAACGCACGTCGACGACCCGGTGGCGCAAAACGGCGTAGCCGATCGAGAGCGGGAGAGCGAGCGTCCCAAAGCCGACGATCCGCCCGGCGATCGGGAAATGCGAATGGTTAACGAGCAAGTCGCCGACGTACCATGCGAGGTAGCCGAGCGACGAGCCGGCGATCGCCCACTGGAGCCGCTTGCGGTTGCGCGGGCCCTCCGCGCGATATGTCGCGAAGAGCGCCGTCGTGCCGAGCGCCCAGGCGGCGAAGCCGAGCGCGTCGGGCGACCAAACAATCGCGGTGGGGAGATTCGCGCCGGTGTACCAGGCGACGATCGTCCACGCGTCGATTGCGAGAAACGCGAGGAGCCAAAACTGCAGCGAGCGCCACGCCGGGCGCCGCCAACCGGTCGCGCGATCCGATGGGAAGCGGAGCGCGAACGCCAGGAAGCCGACATTGGCCAGATCGGCGGCGCACGTCCACACGACCGTCGCAGCGAGCCCGAGGAGCGGATCCAGCCACGTCAGCGACCACCCGATGAACGCTGGGAACGTGGCGAGCCCGACGCAGCACCCGAAGAATGCCCACGTGAAGCGCGCCGGCCGAAGGAGCACGAGGGCTGCGCCGACCGTGATGAACACGACGTACGTGAGCATGCGCAGCACGATCAGTAGCTCGTCGGTCGCGTTGAACGGAGGCGGATGCTGGACGGCCGTCAGCGTTACGCTGCGCGGAAGGCCCGCGCGCTCAAAGGTGATGCGCTCGACCGCCCCGGGCCGGTACACGTCGTACCAGAGCAGGCGCAATCGCGTCGCTAGCGGCGTCGACGCCGCGAGCTCGTCTCCCGGCTCGATGCCGGCGTCCGCTGCCGGCGTACCGGGTCCGACGACGGAGACGACGCGCCCGTCGAGGCCGAAGCCGAAACTCGCGCGCGGATAACCCAAGACGCCGAGGGCCGCCAAGGTCGACGCGAGCGCGAAAAGCGAGATTGCGGCAACCGCTACGAATCGGACGACATCACGGCCCGTCGTCCCAGGGCGGCGCGGCGTAGCCAAGCCGTTCAATTCGGGCCCAAAGGGCCATTGGCCCCAGATCGTTAAGCGCATAATCCCGTAATCGATTTGCGAATGGCGGCTCGAGGGCGAGCGGGCGGCCCCCTACCTCGCGCACAGACGCAAGAAGGCCATGCGCGAGCGACGCGCAACGGCCGCGCGTATGAACCGGCACGCTATCGACGCCGGCCGGCATGCCATTTCGCACGCGCGCACGTTTGCGCTCGTCGCGATCATCGCATGCGCCGCCATCGTGGCCGCGAACGCGGCGCCGCCCGCTCGAAAAGAGATTTCGAGCAACGGCGTCATCGTGCGCGTTCCGTCGCGCTGGCAACGTGTGCCTAATACGGAACTCTCGTTTGCGTCACCGAACGACGCACGCGGCCGGCGCGCGATGGTCGTCATCTTTACCAAACTTGCCGGGGACGTCGACCCGCAAGGCTTCATCGACGCGCTCGAGTCGCGACTCGCGAAGGACGCTCGGACGCAGCGGCGCACGTGTCCGAAGGCCGAAAGCCACGCGGTGACGTGCGACTTTTGGATGCGCGACAACGGCGGCGACGAGCACTACATTCAGGCACGTGCCCTTCGGCTCGGCGGTCGCACCGTCGCGGTCGTCTACTCGAGCAACGACCGAAATCTCTTCGCGGCCGATCTGCACGTCGTCGACGACGTGTTCGAAGCCGCGACCCGTTAGCGCCGGCCGGATCCGGCACGGGTCGGCAGTGGGGCGCCGGCGGCCGGCGCCGGGCAGTGGCCCGGACGACGACCCAAGGCGCCCTCCCGGGCGGTTAGCCCTGGAGGCGGCCCCTATCGGAGCCGATATCCTTCATAGAAGTATGAAGGCCTTGAACGTTGCGGCGTTGCCTTCCAGGTTGAAGGTTGTGTCCGCCCAGCCAAGCGTGCTCGCCGTGGCGGGACTTGCGATGCTCGCGCTCGCGGTACTCGTGTTCGGCTCCGCCGTACAGGTGAGCCTACAGGCGTGGATTGCGGTCGCCGCGATCGTGGTCGGTCTGGCCGGGCTCGCGCTGTTCAATGTAAGCCTACTCGCTCGGGTCGGAGGAAGAGACCGGCTGCTCGCCGGCGTGAACGCCGAACTGACGACCAGCCTCGCGCAACTCAACGAGCGTAACCGGCTCTTGGAGAGCGCCAAACGTCAAGCGGACTCCATCCTTGCGTCGGTGCCGTCACGTTTGATGCTCATCGATTCGTCGCTTGAAGTGCAGGGCAGCTTCTCAACGGAGCTCGCGTCGGTTTTCCGGGTGGCGGAGGGTCAGACGTTTCTCGACGTTTTGCAGAAGCTCGTCCCCGAAGCGACTTTCGAAGCGGCGCGCGATCACGTGACCGCGCTCTTCGACGCGACGATCGACGAGCGCACGCTGGCGGCCGCGAACCCCTTGCGATCGGTCCAAGTCACGGCGGTCGGCGACGACGGCGCGTTGATCGAGCGAGGCGTCGGCTTTACTTTCCGCAGAATACTCGAGAACGGCGAAATCGCTCACGTGCTCGTCGCGATCGAAGACACGACCGAGTGGATCGAAAGTGAGAAGCGCCTGCGCGATTCCGAGGAGCAGAAGAGCCGGCAGTTCGAGACGCTGCTTGAAATTCTGAACGTCGAGCCGGCGGCGCTCGAGGAGTTCGTCAAGAACGGGCAAGCCGAACTGGACGCGATCGACCGAACCCTGCGCACCGCCGATTTTGCGGCCGGCAGTTCGCAGATGGGCGTGTTGCGGCAGCGGCTGGGGCACATCGGCGAGCGCGTCGGGATCCTAAAGGAGAGCGCTACGCTCCTTCGCTTCGCGCGCTTCGCCGAGCGGGCGGCGACGCTTCGCGAGCTGCTCGCCGGCCTTAAAGCCAAGACGGGGATCACGGGCGAAGAGTTCTTAGGGCTCGTCCTCGCGCAGGCCGATTTTCGGGCCGAGTTCGACAACTTGCAAACGCTGCGCTTCAAGCTTGCCGCGCTCCGCCGCGCCTCGCACATTGCGAGTGATGCGGGCGATGAGATCGTCGCCTCGCTCACGCAACTTTCGAGCCAACTGTCTTCCGAGCTCGGGAAAGAGGTTACGATCGATGCCGACGGCTTCGGATCGAAAGATCTCGCACCCGAACGGCGCTCGCTCGTGCGCGACATCTTGATCGAGTTGACGCGAAACGCAATCGTCCACGGCATCGAGGAGCCTACCGAACGCGAGGCCGGCGGGAGACCCCGTGCGGGGACGATCGAGATCCGCCCGCGGCGCGACGCGCTCGCGGGCTCGTTCGCGTTCACGGTTCGCGACAACGGGCGAGGTCTCGATCCCGTTCGAATCCGAGACCGCGCCGTTGCGCTCGGGATGCTCGACGCCGAACGCGCGAACGCGATGAGCGACTCGGACGCGGCCGGTTATATCTTCGTCCCTGGTTTCACGACTGCCGACGAGGTTTTAGGAACGCCGGCGCGCGGGATGGGCCTGAGCACGGTCAAGCGGAAAATCGTCGACGAGTGCGGCGGTACGATCGCGATCGATTCCGAAGGCGGAGCGTTCTGCGAGTTCTCGTTCGTCATTCCGCCTCACCGCGGCGCTAGCGGAAGCTAAGCGCGGCCCGACGCCGCGGCGTTTAAAACCAGCGGCGCGGCGCGAAGATTCCAAAGAGGACGCGCGCCAGACCGAGCCCGTCGCCACCGGCGCCCCCGGCGCCCGGGCGCTCGGGTTCGCCGTCGGCTGATTCCGCCGGCGGCTTGGGCTCGACTTCGGATGGTTCGGTCGACTTGAACGCCTCGGGGAGGCCGCGCAAGTCCGGCAGGTCTTGAATCGGCTCAGGCACGAGAGCTGCGGCGGCGCGCGCTTTGGCCCGAGCCTCGGCCACGCGCATCTCGGCAGCCTGTAATTTGGCGTCGTGTTCCGCCGCGGCTCGTTCTTCAGCGGCGCGCCGTTCGGCGGCGCGTTCTTCGGCAGCGCGTTGCTCGGCGGCGAGCGCCTCGGCGGCACGCGCTTCGGCAGCGCATTCTTCGGCAGCGCGTTGCTCGGCGGCGAGCGCCTCGGCAGCACGTTCTTCAGCAGCGCGATCTTCAGCAGCGCGTTGCTCGGCGGCGAGCGCCTCGGCAGCACGTTCTTCAGCAGCGCGATCTTCAGCAGCGCGTTGTTCGGCAGCGCGTTGTTCGGCAGCGCGTTGTTCGGCAGCGCGTTGCTCGGCGGCGAGCGCCTCGGCAGCGCGATCTTCAGCAGCGCGTTGTTCGGCAGCGCGTACCTGGGCCGCACGCGCTTGGGCGGCGCGTTCTTTGGCCGCACGGGTTTCGGCAGCACGCTCTTTGGCGGCGCGCTCTTTGGCGGCACGGGCTTCGGCCGCACGCTCTTTGGCGGCGCGCGCTGCGGCAGCGCGTTCTTCGGTAGCACGCTCTTTCGCCGCACGTTCTTCCGCGGCGCGCGCTTCGGCGGCACGTTCCTCGGCGGCATGTTCTTCGGCAGCACGCGCTTCAGCGGCACGTTCTTTGGCAGCCCGCTCCTCAGCGGCACGTTCTTTGGCGGCGCGCTCCTCGGCAGCACGCTTTTCCGCAGCCCGCTCCTCAGCGGCACGTTCTTTGGCGGCGCGCTCCTCGGCAGCACGCTCCTCGGCGGCGCGTTTCTCGGCGGCGCGCTCCTCGGCAGCACGCTCCTCGGCGGCGCGTTTCTCGGCAGCACGCTCCTCGGCGGCGAGTTTCTCGGCGTCAGGTTCGACGACGGCCGCGCCGTTCGTTTCGATCGTGGGCGCTGGGGCATGTGGCTCGGAAAGCGTGACGTCGAGCGGCTCGCTCATTGGCCCGTCGCCGGCCATGATGGCGATCAGGCGCTCGACCTCCGCGCGCTGCCGTTGCAGCGCCGTCTCGGCCGAAAGCAGCTCTTGCCGGCGCGCTTCGAGGCGGTGCCGGGCACCCGCGCGTGCTTCGCGGAGGCGTTTCTCGGTCGACGTGCGCTGCACGCCGAAGCGGCCGAGTACTTCCTCGAGACGATTGGATTCTTCGAGCGCGCCGTCGAGGGCGGTCTGCGCGCGGGCAAGTTCGTCGCGGACGTCGGCAACCTGCCCCTCGGCTTCGTCACGCTCGCGGGAGAGCGTCGCCTCGAGCGTGCGTTCTTGATCGGCGCGATGTTCGAGATCGGCGCGTGCGGCGGCGATCCGTTGCATCTCGAGATGGGCGTCGGCGGATTGCGCCTCCGCGGCCTGCGCGTCGAAAGCGGCGCGTCGCTCGACGCTTTGCTCGCGGCCGGCACGAGCTGTGTCCTTTTTCAATTCGGCATCGCCCCGGTTCGCTGCGGCAAACGCTTGCGCGGCGCGCAGGCCCGAGGCGCGCTGCTCGAATTGCTGCCGGCGGTTTGCCGCCAAAGTCTCGTCTTCGAGCACATCGTTTAGCTCGCGTTCGATCTCGGCTCGCCGCCGCACGGTCTCCGAGCGCAACCGGCGCTTTTCGCGGGCTACGTTTTCGACCGCCGCGAGGCCCGCGCGAACGCGGTGTACCTCGCCTTCGGCCTCGACGACGGCGCGTGCGGCGTCGGCGCGAGCCTGCGCGACGCGCTCGGCGCCCGCCGTCAGCTCGCGAATCTCGCGTTCGATCGTCAGTACGTCCGGCGAATCAGGAAGCACGGGCGTCGCTCATCGGAGGGCCGAAGCGTATCCGAACGGTCGACCGTCGCGGGCCGATTGGAAACGCGGCAACGACGAAACTACGTTCGCCGGGCGTTTGGCCCGGAGGCGTGTGGTCCGAGTTGGCGGGCGCGTCGGCGAAAACGGTCGCTTCGACGGGCGCGTCTGCGAAGGCGCTCACATAGCCATTGTCGTGCGTCATCTCTTCGACGACTGCCGCCCAGTCGATCGTCGGCAAGGGACCGGCTGCAACGGTTTCGCGGACGGGCGCTTCGACGGCGACTGCGTGAAGCGGGTCGTGCTCGGGTTCGCGGGCGTCCGTGACGGTCGCGGTAATGCGCATTGGTTCGGTGACCCGAACGGACCGGCCCAACGACTCGACGACGTCGAGCGACGCGGTCTCCGCGAGGCATCGTTTTATGGCGTCGATCTCCGCGCTAAGGTCCTGAGGCGATCCCACGCGATGGATCACCGTCGCGAGCATCCCCGGATGCATGGTCGGCGTGACGGACGTTTGCAACATTGCCGGGATCGTCGCCGGAAGCGGTGAGGTGAGCGGCGGCGATGGATTCAACTCGAGCAAGCCGAGCCGTACGGTGACGCGCGCTCCGGTGTAGCGCGCAATCGCGTCGGCGAAACCGCTTCGCGCCGCCGCGCGCGTGGCGAAGCGATCGACCGCGAACCACAGCGCGACGCCGGCGACGAGCGTCGCACCCACGCCGGTCAGCGCCGCCATCGGGACACCGAGCGAAGGCGACACGACGGCGACGAGCGCCGCGACCGGCGCGCCGAGCAGAACGATCGGATACGAAGCGTCCCCCAGTTCGGTCAGTTCGCGCACGGTGAGGAGGCGACCTAAGCGCGGCGCGGCGACGAGCAGCGCGCCCGCGGCGACGGCCCAGAGCGGATTCCACGTTCCGAAGTTGCCGCCAAACCTTGCGCCCGGGAGCGTCGCGATCAGTGGGTCGGTGGCGAAGGCTGCGAAGCCGGCCAAGAGCGCGGTCGCAAGCGCAAAGCGCCCAACCTTGTCGTCACGCGCGATGATGTCGGCAGCGACAATCCCGAGCATGAACGCAAGTGCAGCTCCGAGATCGAGGCGATGAGCCGGGGTGAACAGTTCGCCGAAGACAACGAGCGCTGCCAGCGCCGCGAAAAGGCCGGGCCGCGCCGTATAGATTGCGATGAGCGCGGGGAAGAACGCGACGATCAGAAGCTGGATCGCGACGGCGCGAAGGGCGTCGTTTCCGAGACCGTGACCGGCCAGAAAAACTTGCAGGACGATGGCGCGGGCGCCGGGCAGCGTATGAAGCGCGCCGGCCGAGGCAAGACGCGATGCGACGAACGCCGCGAGGACGGTCGCGGCGAGCGCCGCGTAGTAGGCGGGGAGCGTGCGCGCCAGGCGGTCGAGCAAGAACCGTCCGACGTCGAGCGTCGTCCGCTCCCGCGCCCGGAACGCCCGGAGCAGCGGCGCGGCGAGCACGAAGCCCGAGATCGCGAGGAGCAAATCGAAGCCGTGGAAGGTCGAAAGCGCGGCGCGATGGGCCGCGACGCTCGGGAAGCCGAGCCCCGGCGCGTTCTTGAGGACTTCGTATGCGAGAATGCACAGTGCGGAGAGTGCCCGCAAGCCCGGGACGTATCCGAAATGCTCGCGCCGGGCGCCGGTGACGTATCCCTGGACCATCGAAAATAATATCGGCCATCACACCTGGCCAGGTGAAGAAAACGGCGCTTTTCTGGCTAGGCCGGCTCAGCGAAACTCGACGAGGCGGCAGCGGCAGGCGCGCTCAGCCGTCGACGAGGGGTTTCCATTCGGCGCTGGGACCCCGGTGTAGGGGACCGGGATCCAGCCGGTGCGCCCTTTCAGGGGGCCGCCCCTGACGGTGACTCGGACCCGAACGAAGTCCGAGCTCTGCGGGTCGTAACGGGCGATCCCGACCTCAAGGGCGACGAGGGGGGTCCCCGTCGCGACGTGCTTTGCCTGGGCCGCCGGGGTGTCCAGCGCGGGATAAAAGTCGGCGTAGTTCCCGAACCCGCCGGAGACGACGAGCCGCGTCCCTGGTGGAATTTCCGGTACGAGCCGGTCGATGCGGGTGTAGGCCGTCCACGCGACCCCGTCGAGCCGGACCCGGACGACCTTGTCGTTGTAGATGCGCTCGATCGTCACGCGCACGCCGATCGACTCGTGAATCGCATCGGCCGGCCGCGTGGCGTAGTCCTCGGCCGCGACCTTCGCTGTGTCCTCGCTGCCGCTGAGCGCGGCTTCCGGGGCGTCGCCGACCGGCCAGGGGGCCGCCCCGACGCGCGCGATTTGCCCCGGTTCCAGGGTTAGCCAGCCCGGCGTCTGCGCCGAAGCCGGGATCGAAACGAGTCCGAGCCCAAGTGCGGCCGACAGAATCAGCGTCGAACGATGCATCGTACCGTGAACATCGACCGCGGCGGCGCCCGGCTTCATCCGAAAGCCGATTTTTGGGGGTGCCACGACGCTGGCACAGTAGGCTGGTATCGTCGCGTCATGGTTCCAAGTATCCGGGTGAGGGGGTAAGCGTGCAAGTCCTTCAGGGGCGCACTATTTACTCCGCCTCCGACCTCAATAACTACCTCGAGTGCGCGCATCTGACCGCGCTCGAGTTGAGCGTGCTTTTCGACGGCCTGTCCCGCCCCGAGCCGACGCCCACCGCCGCCCTGATCGCCGAGAAGGGGATTGCGCACGAGGCCGATTACCTGCGCGGCTTGCGCGAACGGGGCGCGGCCGTCACCGAACTTCCGACGAGTTCGGAACGGACGCTTGCGGCGCTCGAGGCCGACGCGGCGGCGACCGAAGCCGCGATGGCGCGCGGCGATGCCACGATCTATCAAGGCACGTTTTTCGACGGTACGTTCGTCGGACGCTCGGACTTTCTGATCCGGGTCGAGCGGCCGTGCGCGAAGTGGGGCTGGAGCTACGAAGTCGTCGACGCGAAACTTGCACTCGCGACCAAACCTTACTTCATGCTCCAACTCTGCCACTATAGCGAGCACCTCGCGCGCGTTCAGGGCGCGGCGCCGGAGAACATGCACGTCGTCCTCGGCAACGGAAGGCGGGAGTCGTTTCGCGTCGTCGAGTTCGAAGCGTACTATCGCCGCCTCAAAGCATCGTTTTTGCGCGACGCGGCCGCGCGGAACGACTCGTACCCGCTGCCCGTCGAACACTGCGGCATCTGCCGGTGGTCGCAACGGTGCGAAAGCCGCCGGCGAACGGACGACCATCTCTCGCTCGTCGCCGGGATGCGCGGCGATCAGCGCGCGCGCCTCGAACGTTCGGGGATTGCAACGGTCGCCGCGCTGGCTGCGGACGGCGCGGTGCGTCCGGAAGGGATGCGCGAGCACACGTTCGAGCGGCTCCGGGAACAGGCAGGGTTGCAGCTCGAGCAGCGCCTGACGGGGCGCTATATCTATCACCTGCTCGCAAACCCCGACGGCAAACTGAAGAGCACCGGCTTTCATCTCTTGCCGGCGCCGTCGGCCGGCGACATGTTCTTCGACATGGAGGGCGATCCGCTCTACGAAATCGGGACCGGGCTCGAGTACCTCTTCGGCTGCTGGCTTCCCAACGACGCCGAGCCGTTCCGCCGCTTTTGGGCGCTGACGCGCAAAGAAGAAAAGGCGGCCTTTGAAGCGTTCATCGACTTCCTCGTCGCGCGCCGCATCGACTTCCCCGACCTGCACGTCTATCATTACGCGCCGTATGAGAAAGTCGCGATCCGCAAACTCGCGCAGCGCCACGGAACGCGTGAGGACGAGGTCGACGTCTTGCTGCGCGGCGAGGTCTTCGTCGACTTGTACGCGGTCGTTCGCCAGGCGCTGATGATCTCACAGGAGAGCTACTCGATCAAGAAGTTCGAGCCGTTTTACGGCCTGCGGCGAGAGACGAGCGTCCGCGGCGGCGACGACTCGATTCTGCGGTTTGAGGAGTGGTTGAGCGAGGGGAAGCAAGCCATCCTCGACGACATCGAAGCGTACAACCGCGACGACTGCCGCTCGACGTTCATGCTGCGCGAGTGGTTGCTCGAGCGCCGGCTGGAAGCGGAGCAGCTGTTCGGGATAGAGGTTCCATTCCGGCAGGCCAAGCAACCCGGGGAGCTTTGTCATGCCGAGGTGGTCGATGGCTGCAGATCGTGCGCGCAGCGCGCCGCAAAAGAACGCGAAGCGCTGCGGACGACCGACGCCCAGCGCCGCCTGCTCGAAGGGATCGACGCCCCACAAAACGCTGCGGAACTCGGCAAGATGCCGGAGGCCGAACGTGGCCGCTATCTGCTCGGCAACCTGATCGCGTACCACCGCCGCGAAGACAAGCCGGTGTGGTGGCGTTTCTTCGACCGGTGCGAGAACGCCGACGACTTGATCGAGTTCGACCGAAGTTGTCTCGGAGGCCTGGAGCTGCGGGCCGACATCGAACCGTTCAAGGTCGGTCCGCGCGACAAGAATCTGGCGTACACGTATCGCTTTCCCGAGCAGATATTCGATCTGGGGCGCGACACGCAGGTGTACGATCCGGCGTCGCGGGATCCGCTCGGAACGATCGCCGAGGTCGACGACGAGCGCAATCTGGTCGTGATCAAATTGAATTCTTCGTGGCAGTCGAAGCCGGGCGACGTCACCGCGCTCGTGCCCCAAGAGCACGTCAAGGCAGACAAACAGGATGCGGCTCTGCTGCGCATCGGCGAGCAGTATCTCGCCGGCGGGATCGCAGCGCGCTCCGCTCTCGCCGACCTCCTCTTCGCGCGTCCGCCGCGTTTGGCCGGCGGGCGACACGGCGGAACGGTGCAGCCGGCCGACGCCGATGCAGCCGCGATCCTCGCGGTCGTCGAGCGGCTCGACGCGAGCGTGCTATTCATTCAAGGTCCACCCGGGACGGGAAAGAGCACGAAGGCTTCACACGTCATCGCACGCTTGCTCGCGAGCGGCAAGCGCGTCGGCGTGATGAGCAACAGCCACAAGGCGATTCACAACCTCGACGAGATGGTCGAAGAGGCCGCCGCTTCGCTCGAACGCCCGTTCCGCGGCGTGCACAAGGCCAGCGAAGCGAACGAGGGTTCGGCGTACGCGTCAAAGCGCGGATTCATCGAGTGCGTCATGAAGAACTCCGACGTCGATGCCGGCGACTATCAGTTCGTTTCCGGGAATGCGTGGCTGTTCGCGAGCGAAGAAATGACCGGACGCCTGGACTACTTGTTCATCGACGAGGCCGGGCAAATTGCGTTGGCCGACGCGGTCGCCGTCGCGCCATGCGCGCGCAACCTCGTCGTCATCGGCGACCCGCTGCAACTCGCTCAAGTCTCGCACGGCCTTCATCCCTTCGGGGTCGGCATCTCGGTGCTCGAGCATCTCCTCGGCGACCACCACACGGTTCCGCAGGACCGAGGAATCTTCTTGGACGTCACGCACCGCTTGCATCCGTCGATCTGCACGTTCATCTCCGAGGCGATCTACGACAACCGCCTGCAATCAGGCCGCGGTAACGAGCACCAGCGCATCGGAACGGAACCGCCGTACGGGAGCGGCCTGCGGTATGTCGCGATTGCGCACGACGGCAACAGCCGCGAATCGCGCGAGGAGGCGGAACGCGTTGTCGAAATCGTCGCCGATTTGATCGGCCGCCCGCTGGTCGATCAGGAGGGGATCGAACGCCCGGCAACGCCCGCCGACTTGATCGTCGTTACGCCGTACAACGCGCAGCGGAGGTTGATCCGGAGCCTGCTCGCGCAGCGCAACCTCGACGTCCCGGTCGGGACCGTCGACAAGTTCCAGGGCCAACAAGCGTTCGCGGTCATCTATTCGCTCGCGACTTCATCTCAGGCGGACGCGCCGCGCGGCCTCGATTTTCTTTTCGATAAGAACCGTTTCAACGTCGCGGTCTCTCGCGCGCGCGCCCTTTCGATCGTCGTTTGTTCGGACAAGTTGGTCGAGTCGCGCGCCGGCAACATCGAGCAGATCGGGTTGCTTGGTCTGTTCTGCCGGTATGTCGAACTTGCCGCGCCGCCAAAACAGCCCGAACGCCTCTACTTCGATACGAAGGTGATGACGCCGGACGAGATCGCCGATGCGGTCATCCAAGAACTGTTTCCGGAGCTGCTCTAGTTAATAGTGCGCCGCGGCTCTGACCGCCGCGACCGGCTTGGCGAGGTCGGCGAGCAGTTCGGGGCCTATGACCGCGAACGGCGTCGAGCCGTAACACATCAGGCGGTCGTGGAAATCGTGCATCGAGCCGCGCGCGCCCGTGCGGTGCCGGTACTCGTCGATCAACTGCTCGAGCTGGAGCCGCCCGACCGTGTAGGAGATGACGTAACCGGGGCCGAGCGCGATCCCGGCGACGGCGGCGTCGGCCTGGCTCTGCAGCGCGCCGGTCTCGCGCGCGAAGAAGTCGGCCGCGCGCCGGTAGTTCCATTCGCCGCTCGCCAAGCGCGCGTCGACGATCGCTCGGGCGCCGCGGATGCGTTCCCACTGCGCGACGTCGAGCCGCCCGTCGAGGTCGTTGCCGTACAAGCCGAGCTCAACGAACATCGACTCGCCGTAATACGCCCAGCCTTCGGCGAACACGCCGCTCGACTGGATCTTGCGGACGAAGTCGGGATTGCGGCGCGCGATCGAGAGCTGCAGGTAGTGCCCGGGCATGACCTCATGCGCTGCCGTCGACCAGATTCGATCGCGATCGAAATCTTGGTACAGGTCGAGCCGCTTCGCCGCCGCGGCGAGCGACGTCGGCGGGGTGATGAAGTAGAACCCGGTCGTCTCCTTCGAAAAGAGACGGGGCGCGTCCATCGACTCGCCGGGTTGCACCGGCTGGAGGAATTTCGGCGTCTCGACGACCTGAACGGTTCCCAGCCACGCCGGGATCGTGATCACGTCGTGTGACTTCATGAACGCGATCAGTTCGGCGATTCGGCTGCGGTAGTAGGGGATCAGCGCTTCGCCGCTCGGCGCCATCCCGCCGCCGCTCGGCGCGCCGAGCGGAGTCCCGCGTACTTTGGCGTCGTTTTCAAGCCACTCTTGCTGAGCCCAGCCGTGGCCGAGTTCGTCGTACCCCATGCGGACGACGTCGTCGGTCGCGTATGGAAGGAGTTGCTCGTCGCGAAGCATCGCATCGTACGCGGTCCGTCCCATCGCGAAGTTCTCGGGCCACCCGGCGACGTGCGCTTTCAGATAAGCCGTCGTGGCCTTCAGCGTCACGAGCAACGCGTCGCGCGCGGAAGCAAATGCGGCAAATTTGGAGGCGGGGAGTTGCGCTTTGGCCGCGTCGGTCAGCGCACCGCTCAAGAAGTCGGGGGAACCTTCGAGTTCCAGCATACCGACCACCGCGAACAGGTGCCCCGGATGGATCACTTGGCGCTGACCGGCTTCGACGTACGCCGGCGCCTTGCGAAGCCGCGCGACGATTCGGTCCCACGCGAGCGCGCGATCGGCGTTCGTCGCGCCGGCCGTCCCCGGGATCGGCATGTGCAGAAACTGCTCGAAGATCACGCCGACGATCGCGTTCGCCGGACCCGAGTAATCCTTTTGGTCGACGTTGTAGACCGTCAAGTTGCGTTCGAGCGTCGTCAGTTGTGCGCGGAGCAGGCGCGCGTCGTCGCGGTCGACGAGCGAAGCGTTCGCGACGGGGATGGCGGCGAGACGGGCTTCCCACGTCCGAATCTCGGCGAGGTCGCGCGCGCGCTCGGCCGTCGACGGTATATTGAGGTTTCCGTCTTCCTCGGTGATCCCAAGCTCGGTCGCTACGATTGGATGTTGCCGTGCCCAGACGAAGGTCATGTCACGCGCGAGCGCTTGAAGACGCGCGCTCGTCGCGACGGACGCCGGCAGCGCCGGCGCCGCGGCTGCGGAAGCGGCGCCCGAGATGAGGGCGGCGAGAAACGCGAGCGAAAAAAGTTCGGTCAGCCGGCGCGGCATCGAGGCCTCCTTTGACGACGTCGGGCGCGTTCGAGGGGGCGTTTCGCCGGCCCTCGAACGCGGCTCGAGGTCCGCTTAACGCGAGAACGCGGCGTTCGGGGCGATTAGCTCAGCTGGGAGAGCAGCACCCTTACAAGGTGAAGGTCGGCGGTTCGAGCCCGTCATCGCCCAAATCGTTCATGCTCTATCACCATAACGGCCTGGTTATGGTGATTTGGCGTTGCGCGAATCGTTATGGTGAAATCGGCGGATCGCCCCTGTGTGGCGCCGGACCTTGCGATCTTCGATCGCGTGGCGCGCGGGACGGTGTTACGATGGTTCTCGTTCCAAGGGTTAGCGCCCGCCGCGGGGAGCCCTGACCATGTTGCTGATAGTCAAACGCCTTTTTGCCGTATCCGCTGCCACCGCGACTCTCGTCGGATGCTCTGGCGGCCAAGTCGCGCCAAGTGGCGGAACATTGCTACGTTCGACAAGAAGCTTGACGGGTGCGCCGGTCGTGATCGCAGGAAGGGCGCCTGCTTTTCTACCTAAGCTTTGGCAAGAAACGCAGATATACGCTTTCCAAGGCAACGTCAACGACGGTGCGACTCCATACGCTAACCTGCTGGCCGATAGCAGCGGTGCCTTCTACGGCACCACTGTAAATGGTGGCGCACAAGGCAGTGGCGCAGTGTTCAAATTGACGCCCAGCAAATCAGGCTTTCTGGAAAGCATTCTATACAGCTTTCAGTGGCCGGGTAGCTGGGACGGTGCAAATCCATACGGACCACTGATTAAGGACGAAACCGGCGCCCTCTACGGCACAACGCAATCGGGTAATGCTAGGGGCGCTAGTGGTCTCTGCTTGGATTACGGCGGCTGCGGCATTGTTTTCAAGCTGACACCGTCAGGATCGGGATACACCGAGAGTATCCTTTACAGCTTCCAATGGGGCAAGGATGGCGCCTTCCCGTCCGCGGGTCTGCTTGTCGACAAGAAAGGAGCGCTATACGGTACGACCCTGGACGGGGGCAGGGGCGGCGGCGCGACGATGGATGGCAGCGGGGCGCCGCCGTTCGACCGCGGGTACGGCACTGTTTTCAAGCTCACGCGATCGGGATCGGGATACACCGAAAGCATCCTTCACGTATTCGGTGGAGGGAGCGACGGTGCGAACCCAACGGCGGCGTTGATTATGGACGGAAAAGGCGCGCTCTTCGGCACAACTACCAATGGTGGCGGCAGCGGTAATTGCAATTCACTTGGTTGCGGCGCAGTATTCAAGCTGTCGCGCTCCGGATCGAGCTACAAGGAAAGCGTCTTGTATGGTTTCCGCAACTACCCGGACGGTGCGAACCCGTACGCGGCCCTTGTATTCGATGGCAACGGCGCACTGTACGGAACGACTGCGAGCGGCGGCCATGTAGGCTACGGCCTAGGTACTGTTTTTAAGCTGACGCCATCGCCCGGGGGGTATACTGAGAGCACTATTCATTGGTTCCACGGCAATCGGGATGGCGCATACCCCCACTCCGATTTGATCATTGGAGCGAGCGGCGCGCTCTACGGTACAACGACGGCGGGCGGGACGCAATCCTGCAAATGCGGTATGGCTTTCGAACTAGTGCCGGGCGGCATGAGTTATACTGAGCACATCCTCTACCAATTCACCGGCGGATTCGACGGGGCGGTCCCTTCCGCTGGCTTCATTGCCGACAATCAAGGAATGCTTTACGGCACCACATCGGGCGGCGGCAACTCAGCATGCAACGGCGGTTGCGGCACCGTATTCAAATTGTCTCCGTGATTCTGAAAGAATTGTCGTCCACAAGAGGACTGCCATCACTAAGGCGGATCATTATCGCCTGTATGGGTTTTCCCTTAGCTGCCGGTTTCGGAGGCGCGGTTTCGGCGACTCCGACGAGCGACCTCGTCGCGACGCGGACGGCGAGCGCGATGTATGCGCTGCAAACATATCAGACGTCGCGCTCATTAGACGATCTTCGATCTGCGATCGAAAAAATGCGAACGGCTTCGAACTTTCGTTTCCTTACAGTTCAGAACTTCATTGTGCAACGCCGCACCGTCGTGAGCGGTTGGTTACAGATTCTTAAAGCCATTGATTCGGCGTACGATCCCTCATTCGATCCTGCGGATCGCAAAAACTTCCTGATATGGGACTGCCATCCATGGAACATGCAAGATCCGAAGGAGGAGTCGTTGGCCAACTTGGAACTAGAAGAAAACCAGCAAAAAACAAAGCGGTGGTCGTATTACCACGAAGTATATGACCTTGATCGTCACGCGACCACACTTCTTAGTATGATCCTGGAAGAATTCCGCAGTCTGGCGCCTGAGGGAACTCCTTCAGATTTCGCCGCACTCCACGGTATCGTTCAGAGAGCCGGTCTGAGCGCCGCGCGGCGAACCGCTATCGACGCCATGTTCCACGCGCGCTCGGAATGAGTAGCGGCGGAGCCACGAGCCGCACTTGATTCTTGGGCTACAAAAACGTAGCCGTATGACTACGTTTCTGTTATCATAGCTACATGAAACCGCCCACCAAGCTCTTCGGGAGCGCCCCCCGCACGCGCACCCTCACCGCAGTTGCGCTCCTTAGGGAAACGTATCCTCGGGAGCTGGCGCGCCTCTTGAATCTCGCACCGATAACCGTCCAGCGGATTCTCGATGGCCTGGAGGATGAAGGAGTGGTGCTTTCACGCGTGGTCGGAAGGAATCGGATTGTCTCCCTCAACCGTCGGATGTATGGCGGAGCCGAACTCGAGTCATTCCTTCTCAAGTATGCTCGCCGCACCGATCTCGATACTGCGGTTTCTCAACTTCGACGTAGGCCGCGGCGCCGCGGCAAGGAGGTGTAGTGCCGATAACCGCCACGTCGACAGGATCGCCGTGCTAACCGGTGGTAGCGCGGCGACTGTGTACGCTCCGATAGCTTATCAATCGCGTGATGCTGATTTCATCATAACGCTTCATGGTGACGAGAGCGGCGCGGTTATGGGGGGCCGAGTTGGGATATGTCGCGCGCGGCGGCACGTACGAGCATGCGAAGAATCTCTTCACGGTCGAGTTTCCCCGGGTCCGCTTTCTATCGGCGACGACGTCGTTACCGATTGGAATACCCTCCGGCGTGATGTCGAGGTTCTTCACATCTTGACTCGAACGGACTGTATCCGGGATCGTCTGATGTGGTTCTATCATTATGATGATCGGAGCGCGCTCGCAGCTGCCATCGGAGTAGCCAAGAGTGGTGAAGTGGACCTTGCGTCGTTGCGCGCTTGGAGTCAAGGCGAAGGTAAGGCCGCCGAGTTCGAGGAGTTTGCCTCGCGTCTATGACCAGGCGTGAGCCGGGGCTCGTACCAGATTTCGGTCGTGACGCGGTCGTTCTTGCGATCGTCGCGCTGTTCGGGATACTCGATCTGGCGTTTCCGTTCGAAGGCGACCAGGCGCTGTATGCGCTAGGCGCACAAAAAATCGCTCACGGCGCGGCGCTCTATCGCGATTTCTGGGATCTCAAGCAGCCAGGCATCTACGCCTTCTATCTCGCCGGCGGCGCGCTCTTCGGATTCCACGATTTCAGCGTTCACGTCTTCGAACTCGCGTATTGGCTTGCGTTGGCGGCCGCGCTGCAACTAGCCTTACGCTGGGCGCTCGCTGACGTGCGCCTTGCGAGCTTCGCGCCGCTGCTCGTCGTCGTGCCGTACTACGCCGGAAGCGCGCCGGGCGATCTGACGCAGGTCGAACCGCTCGCCGGGTTTCCGTTGTTCGTATTCTTGGCATGCGCGCTCGCGCTCGCCGATGGTCGCGGACCGCAGCGCGCGCTTGCTTTCGTCGCCGGCCTCGCGGCCGGTGTAGCCCTGCTGTGGAAGCTACTTTTCGTGGCCGTCGTCGTCGCCATCGGCGCTACGATCTTCGCGTTGCGCCCGCGCGTGGTCGCAACGGCGACCGTTCGACAGCCGCGGTCGATCGTGCTTGCAGCGATCGGCGGCGTGCTGCTGCCGCTCGCGGCGTTCGCCGGATATGCGCTTGCGAACAACGAGCTCGGGCTCGTCGCTAGGACGTTCTTCGAAATCCCGGTGCAGATCGCGCGCGACATCCCGGCCGGACCGCTCTCGCGCCTCGCCTGGAGCGCGCGCGAGTTCGCGCGAAACGACGCGCTGGTTATCGCGCTCGCCGCGATCGGCGTGTGGCGCGCGCGCGGGGACCGCGCTCGGTTCTGGCGAGCGGGTGCGCTCGGCTGGATCGGTGCGGCCGGGGTTGTCATCGCGGTGCAGCGCCAGTCGTGGTGGCCGCATCATTTCGCGCTATTGCTTGTCCCGATGGGAATCCTCGCGCTCCTTGGATTTGAAACGGTCGTCGCGGCGGTTCGTGGCGACGCGCGGCGAATCGCGGCGGCGTTGGCCTTGGGGGCGCTGCTCGTGACGCCGCTCGCGGTCACGGTTGGTCGAAACGTTGCGCGCCTAGCCGCTAGTGGATACGCACTGCGGGACGATGCACGGCTCGCTTATCAGGCCGCCTCGAGCGCTCAGGCCGCCGAGGGCATCGAGGCCGCAACATTTTTGCGAGCGCGGTCGTCGGCACCGGGCGACATCTACGTCGCCGGGGTCCCGACCGTCTACACCTACTCGGGGCGGGAGCAGGCGATCGCGCTCAACGGGTGGAGCCTCGAGTTCTTCGTCGACGATCAGTGGGGTGAATTATATCGCGAGCTCGCAGCCGCCGAGCCCCCATACGTGTACGTTTCCGACGTGTACCGGACGACGTTCCCGGCGGGTTCTCCTCAATTGGCGCGTTGGTTTCGCGAGCGCTACCGAGTCGCTTTAGACCGTCCGTTGGGAACGTGGTTCGAACGCAGAGCCGATGCGCGGCGCTCAGCTCGCGAGGCTCGTTTTCGGCCGCGCGCTTTCGCCCGGGCGGACGAGCGGCTGCAATAGCTCCAACGAATTGATCTCGTACCAGCTCTTGCGCGCGGCGGCGCGCCGCTGCGGATCGGAGCGAACGCTCTCCGGCAACGCTCGTTCCGCCTCCGAAAACGACTCGCCGCGGACCGCGAACTTCAGCAACTGGAGCGAGGTCTCGTCGAACGGGTAGTCGAGCTGTCCGTCCGCGGAGAGTTCCGCGAGCCACTCGAGAAGTTTCTGTTCCGGGTTACTCGACGGGAAACGCTTGCGAATCAGTTCTTGCGCGCCGAGCCGGTTCGGCGCGTTCATCAGCATGGCGAGCAGATAACGATGTTCGTAATTCTTGATGCCCTTCATGTGCCGCGCGATGTTCTTGTGGCGAACTTGCTCGCGAAGCGCCGGCCCGACGATTTCGCCAAGTGCCGGGTGCCGCTCGCGGAGGGCCCCCAGAAGCGTTGCAAAGAGTCCCGAGTGGACGTTGTGGAGCGCGGCTATTTCGAGCACCCGGTATGCGAACCATAGGTCGCCGCTCGCGACGGCCTCGCCGGCCAGTTCTGCAAACATCTCCGGCTGCGTGCCCAGCAGCGCGCGCAACAACCTGATTTGAGTCTCGAGCGGCTCGGGTGCGTGATGGGGATCGAGCCCGAGCCCAGGGCTCAGGTAGCGGTACTGTGGAGCGAATGCACTCTGCCAGTTCGTTCGCACGACGAGACTGACCGACGGGGCTTCGAGGTGGAGGAGCGAGTGAATGAACCGGTCGCCGGCCTCGATCGTCCGAATGTCGCCTTGGTGCAGAAGCTCCGAAGACAAGTATTTCAAGTCGCCGAGGACCATCGGCTCGCAGATTCGCTCGCGCCGCTCGAAGCCAAATTGGCTGTGAAAGCTCGAGCCGTGCAAGACGCCCCACGCCCCGGAGAAGGCGTGCTGGTGAATCGACGTCGGGGTGTCGATCCACACCAGCAGTTCGATGTAGAAATCCCGTCCGGTGTAGACGTTGATCGGGGGCTGGCCGAAACTACGCGCCCGCTGCACGGGCAACTCACTCCCGGACATGAACCAACGCGCGACGTCGCGCAGCGTCGTCGACTCGAGGATCCCGGATTCGGCGAGACTCGTCGTCGCAATCGCGGCGAAGCGCTCGTCGTCGAAATTGCGTTCGCTCCAGCGTCGCGCGACCTCGTCGCCGAGCTTGACGAACCTGTCCCTGTCCTTCACGCCTCCCATGGTATAGGGTTCGGCAGCGAAGGCCAAAGGCCCAAGGGCCGAGCCCCCAAGAGTCTTGCGACCTAGACCCAGCGGAACGTGCGGGCGCTGACGAGGGTCGCGATGACGGTCCAAGCGACGAGCGCGACTATCCAGCCCCCGTGCTGGGTGAGCGACTCGCCGTAGACCGAGACCCCGCGGAAGATGTCGATGAACTCCGTCGACGGCAAAAGGCGGAGCGTGTAACTGACCGCATGGGGGAAACGATCGATCGGGATGTAGGCGTCGGAGAGAAACGAGAGCGGAACCGTCAGCACCGAGGCGATATTGTTCGCGCTCTCAGTCGTTCGTGCGAGCGAGCCGATGATCGTACCGAGCGCAACGAACGTGGCGGTACCGAGCGCCAAGATCGCAAGAATCGCAAACGGGTTTCCGGTGATGCGCACGTGGAAGACGAGCGTGCCGACCGTGACGAGGATGACCGCTTGGGCTCCAAGCAGCGCGACGCGATAGGCGACGAGCGACGCAAAGAAAATCGTCGGCGGGATCGGCGTCAAATAGACGCGGCGCAGCAGATGCTTCTCGCGGAACGTCGCGAGCATGACGCCGACGCCCCAAAAGCCCGAACTGAGGACCTGCGCGCCGATGATCCCCGGTACGAGGAAGGTCGACGCGCGCGCCGACGGCCCTTCGGTAAACGCAAACGAGAAGAACACCAAGAAGAAGACCGGCATCGCGAGCGTCCAGAACATCATCTCGCCGTCGCGCAGAAGATACCACAGGAAGTTCATCTTCGTTTGTACGAGGAACATGCGCAACAAATTCACTCGGTTTCTCCGATCGTCTCGCCGGTCACGGCGATAAAGGCGTCCTCGAGCGTCGGGCGGTGCATGTCGAGCGAGTCGATCTTCGCGCCCTGCGCGCCGGCGGACGTCACGATCGCCACGAGCGCTTGTCCTGCGTCGTGGCTCGTCACGAGTTGCCAAGCCCCGTTCGTTCGCGCCCAGGTCCCGAGCGCTTGAAGCGATGCGTCGGGTGCGAAACCGCCGGCGCCGATGCTGACGGTCGCTTCGCCGCCGTAGCGCGCGATCAGATTCGGGGACGTGTCCTCGGCGACGATCTTTCCGCGCTGCACGATGCACACCCAATCGCACAGACGCTCGGCTTCTTCAATATAATGCGTCGTCAGAACGATCGTCTTGCCGCTCTCGCGCAGCGTCTCGACCTCACCCCACAGCGTCCGCCGCCCGAACGTGTCCATCCCGGCGCTCGGCTCGTCGAGGAACAGGACGTCCGGGTCGTGCTGGAGCGCGAGGGCCAGCGCGAGGCGCTGTTGCTCGCCACCCGACATTTGGTAAACTTGCCGCGCGAGTTTTCCCTCGAGTCCGACCCGCGCGGCCATCTCTTCCCCTCGCGGCGCGATCCCGTAGTAGGCGGCGTAGAGCTCGAGCACCTCGCCGGCGCTCGCTTTCTCGGGCAGCGACGTCGCCTGGAGTTGGACGCCGATCCTCGGGCGCAGCGCCGCCAGACCCGCGCGGCGCGTGGGGTCGAGGCCGAGGACGCGCAGCGAGCCCGACGTCGGCTTGCGGATCCCGATGCAGCATTCGAGCGTCGTCGTCTTTCCGGCGCCGTTGCGACCGAGGAGCCCGAAAATCGAGCCTCGCGCGACGGTGAAGCTGATGCCGGCGACGGCCTCGACCTCCGCGTAGCGCTTGACCAGGCCGTCGACGGCGATCGCCGGACCGCCGGGAGGAATGCTCATCGCGAGGTTGTCGACTCCTCCGGCGTGGCCGTGGCGCGAGCCGCCGAAACGATTTCGAGGACGGAACGTCACGCTCGTCATAGCCAGGGCAGATGAGCGAGATCGCCGCGCCGGGCCGTTCGGCGACGCGTCGGACGCTTCCCGGCGACTCTTACGCGTCGCCGGAGGTTTTCGCTCGCGAGCGCGAGCGCGTTTTCGCGGAGTCTTGGCTTTGCGCCGGCCGAGCGTCGACCCTCGCGCGGCCGGGGGAGTATGCCCTCTTCGAGATAGCCGGGGAGAGCGTCATCGTGGTGCGCGACGCGAGCAATGCGTTACGCGCGTTCTTCAACGTGTGCCGCCACCGCGGATCGCGCTTGTGCGAATCCGCGAGCGGCCGGTTCCCGGGCGCGATTGTCTGTCCGTACCACGCGTGGACCTACGGGCTCGACGGCGAACTCGTGGCCGCGCGGAACATGACCGAGGCCGACGGCTTCGAGCGCGCCGAGTTTCCTTTGCATGCGGTGCGGATGGAGACGGTCGCCGGATTCGTCTTCGTGAACCTGGGGCGGACCGGCGTTCCAACAACGGCCGCAGAGTTTCTCGCGCCGCTGGCCCCTAAGCTCAAGCGCTGGGACGTCGCGAATCTGGTTACCGCGCGCAGCATCGCGTACGAGCTCGCGTGCAACTGGAAGCTCGTCTTCCAGAACTA
This sequence comes from Vulcanimicrobiota bacterium, assembly GCA_963832625.1. Classification (GTDB taxonomy): domain Bacteria; phylum Vulcanimicrobiota; class Vulcanimicrobiia; order Vulcanimicrobiales; family Vulcanimicrobiaceae; genus CAWHUV01. The sequence goes on from CAWHUV010000001.1 coordinate 308,422, forward strand.
TTCGGAGTGCTACCATTGCCCGGTGATCCATCCGCAACTCGCCGCGCTTTCGCCGTGGGACAGCGGCGCGAACGATCTCGGCGCCGGCGCGATCCTCGGAGGCCCGATGGATCTCGGCGCCTCGAGCGCGACGATGAGCCTCTCTGGGGCGTCGCCACGGGCGCCCCTCGGCGGGGTCTGTGGCGACGACCTCCGGCGCGTCTATTACTATTCGATCTTTCCGTCGATGCTGCTCAGCTTGCATCCCGACTACGTGATGACGCACTTGGTGCAACCGCTCGCGGCCGATCGGACGCGGGTCGTCTGCGAGTGGCTGTTCGCGCCGGACGCCGTCGCGAATCCGGGCTTCGACGCAGGCGACGTCGTCGAGTTTTGGGACCGCACGAATCGGCAGGATTGGCACATTTGCGAGTTGACGCAGCTCGGCGTCTCGTCGTGCGTCTACGTCCCCGGACCTTACTCACCGTACGAGCGCGTTTTGCCCGCGTTCGACGACTTCTACCTCGCGGCGATGGCGTGAACGCTGCGGCGAGCGCCGAAGGCGAGATTCGGGACGCCGTCCGGCGCGTCTGCGCCGGCTTCCCCGACGCGTACTGGCGCGAACTCGACGCGCAGCGCGGATACCCGACCGAGTTCGTTCGCGCGCTGACCGAGGCCGGGTTCCTCGCCGCCTTGATCCCCGAAGCGTACGGCGGCGCGGGCCTCTCGCTCGCGGAAGCGTGCGCGATTCTCGAAGAGATCAACCGCTCGGGCGGGAACGCGGCGGTTTGCCACGCGCAGATGTACACGATGGCGACGGTGCTGCGTCACGGCAGCGAGGCGCAGAAACGCCGCTACCTTCCGAAGATCGCCGCCGGCGAGCTGCGTTTGCAAGCCTTCGGCGTCACCGAGCCGGGCGCGGGTTCGGACACGACGCAGATTACGACGACCGCGACGCGGCGCGGCGACGAATACATCGTCCGCGGGCAAAAAGTTTGGATTTCGCGCGCCGAGCACTCCGATCTCATGCTTCTCTTGGCGCGGACGACGCCGCTCGAGGATGTGAAGAAACGAAGCGACGGGCTCTCCGTGTTCATTCTCGACATGCGTCAGGCGCGCGCGCACGGCCTCTCGATCCGGCCGCTCGAGACCATGATCAATCACGCGACGACCGAGGTGTTTTTCGACGACGTCCCCGTCCCGGCCGGGAACCTGATCGGCGAAGAGGGGCACGGCTTTCGCTACATTCTCGACGGGATGAACGCGGAGCGGATCCTCATTGCGGCCGAGTGCGTCGGCGACGGGCGCTGGTTCGTCGCGCGCGGAACGAAATATGCGCGCGAGCGCGAGGTTTTCGGCCGGCCGATCGGTGCGAATCAGGGCGTCCAATTTCCGCTCGCGCGGGCTTTTGTCAACGTCGAAGCCGCCGACTTGATGCGGCGCGATGCGACCACGCGCTTCATGGCGGGCGAGCCGTGCGGCGCCCAAGCGAACATGGCGAAGCTGCTCGCCGCCGACGCATCGTGGGAAGCGGCGAACGCCTGCCTTCAAACCCACGGCGGCTACGGCTTCGCCGTCGAGTACGACGTCGAGCGAAAGTTTCGAGAGACGCGCTTGTATCAGATCGCCCCCATCTCGACGAACCTGATTCTGTCGTACATCGGCGAACACGTGCTCGAACTCCCGCGCTCGTATTAGCGCCCCGAAAGGACGTGTCGTGATCGCTGCGCTCTTCGTCCCCGGCGACCGCCCCGAGCGGTTCGAGAAGGCGATTGCCTCGGGGGCCGACGTCGCGATTCTCGACCTCGAAGACGCCGTCGGCTTCGAGCGCAAGGAGTTCGCGCGCGACGCGGTCGCGCGCGCGCTCGACCGCGGCATCGAAGCGTGGGTGCGGATCAATCCGCCGGCGGGCGAGTTCGGCCGCCTCGACCTGGTCCGGCTTACCGGCTTGCGCCCGCGACGGGTCATGCTCCCGAAGGCAGCCGGTGCCGGCGACGTCGCCCTCGTGCGCGAGGCGTTTCCCGACGTGCCGGTCGTCGCATTGATCGAGTCGATCGACGGCTTGCGCCGCATCGATGCGATCGCCACAGCGCCTGGGATCGCGGCGCTCGCGTTCGGTGCATTCGATTTGTGCGCGGAGGCCGGGGCGCGTCCGATGCCCGAGGTTCTCGCGCCGTGGCGCTCGGCGATTATCGTCGCGGCGCGAGCTGCGGGGATTGCGGCGATCGACACGCCGTACCTGGCGCTCGACGACGAAGCCGGCCTGGCGGCCGATTCGCGGCGCGCAGTCGACTTCGGATTCGATGCGAAACTCGCGATCCACCCAAGTCAAATCGCCGCGATCCGCGCGGCGTTCGTCCCGTCGGCCGAGGAGTTGGCGCGCGCGCACCGGATTCTGGAAGCGGCGCGAGCGGGTGGAGTCTCGGTCGTCGACGGGGCGATGATCGACGGCCCAATCTTTGCGGCGGCGCGGCGCGTCGTCGCGCGCGCGGGAGAAAAGGCATGAGCGAAGTTTCCGGGTGGCAGGGGCGCTACTTCGAGGATTTCAACGCCGGTGACGTCTGACAAGCACCGGCTCGGCCGAACCGTGACGGAGGCCGACAACACGCTGTTCACGATGCTGACGCTGAACACCAACCCGATCCACTTCGATGCGAACTTGGCCGCACACACCCCGTACGGGAAGATCCTCGTGAACTCGTGCTTCACGCTCTCGCTCGCAGTCGGACTCTCCGTTTCGGACCTCAGCGAGCACGTGATGGCGAACCTGGGTTGGAACGACATCCGATTGCCCGCGCCGGTGTTCGTCGGCGACACGATGTACGCATCGAGTGAGATCTTGGGCAAGCGCGAGTCCGGCTCGCGCGACGACGTCGGGATCGTCACCGCACGGACGACCGGAGTCAATCAGCACGGTGCGACGATCATATCCTACGAGCGCACGTTCATGGTGTACCGCCGCGGCCGAGACCCGCGTGACTCACTTTCGGTCGAGCGAACCGAGGGTCGGTGAGGCCGCTCGCCGACCTGCGCGTCCTCGCGGTCGAGCAGTTCGGCGCGGGACCGTTCGGTTCGGTCCAACTCGCCGAGCTCGGCGCCGACGTCATCAAGATCGAGGACCTTCGCGCCGGCGGCGACGTCGGGCGGACCGTCCCGCCGTACCAGCACGGCCACGAGAGCCTCTACTTCGAAGCGTTCAATCACGATAAGCGCAGCCTCGCGCTCGACCTGACGAGCGATGCCGGTCGGACCGTTTTCTTGGACCTCGTGCGTGAGAGCGATGCGGTTTTCTCGAATCTGCGCGGCGACATCCCCGAGCGGCTCGGCTTGCGCTACGCCGACCTCGCGCCCGCCAATCCCAAGATCGTCTGCGTTTCGCTGACCGGTTTTGGCATGACCGGGCCGCGCCGCGACGAGCCCGCGTACGACTACATCGTGCAGGGGCTCGCCGGCTGGCAATCCCTGACCGGCGATCCAGCGGGACCGCCGACCAAGTCCGGACTGTCGCTCGTCGACTTTAGCGGCGGTCTCGTTGCGGCGCTCGCGCTCCTTGCCGGAGTGCACGCGGCGCGGCGCGACGGCGTCGGGTGCGATTGCGACACGTCGCTGTTCGACACCGCGATGAGCATGCTGACGTACGTCGCGGCCTGGGCGCTCGCGCCGGACGGCGCGTACAAACCCGAGCGCCTTGCACTCGGGGCCCATCCATCGATCGTCCCGTTTCAAAACTTTCGTACGGCCGACGGTTGGATCGTCATCGTGTGCGCGAAAGAGAAATTCTGGAAACGGCTCGTTACGGCGCTCGGGATCGGTTGGGTGGATGGCGACGCGCGGTTCGCCGGCTTCGCGGCGCGGCGCGCGCACCGCGACGTCGTCGTCGCGACGTTACAGGACGTCCTCGCCGCACGCACGACCGCGGATTGGCTCGCCGCACTCTCGGGCGCGGGGGTGCCGTGCGGGCCGGTCAACGATGTCGCGGGCGCCCTCGCCGATCCGCAGACCGCGGCCCGCGGTCTCGTCTGCGAGGTCGCGCACGAGACGTTCGGCCGGGCCGCGTGGATCGCAAGCCCGGTCCGGGTCGGGGAGCGCGAGACGACCCACCGGCGCGCACCGCGTCTGGGCGAAGACACGGCGACGATCTTACGCGACGTGCTCGGCTACGACGAAGGCCGGATCGAAGCGCTCCGCGCGGCGGGCGCGTTCGGCGTCGCCGAGGGCGACGGATTGGGTGAAGGCGCGACGCCGAGCGCGTTCTGAAGGACGACCAAGGCGCGATCGAGCTGCGCGTCGCGGCCCGGGACGCCGAGCGCGGCGTTCGCCGGTTCGGCGACGACGACGTCGGGCGTGACGCCGACGTGATCGATATCGCGGCCGCTCGCCGTGAAATACCGGGTCGTCGTCAATTTGAACGCGGAGCCATCGGGAAGCGGGAACATCTCTTGAACGAGTCCCTTGCCGAAGGTGCGCTCACCGACGAGGGTCCCAACCGCGTTGTCTTGCACCGCGGCCGCGACGATCTCAGAGCCCGACGCGGAGTCGCCGTCGACGAGAACCGCAAGCGGATGCCAAGCCGGCGCCGAGCCGTCCGCGTCGGTAACGTGGCGCTTCCCGTGCTCGGTCAGCACGGCGACGATCGGGCCGGTCGAGACGAACGTCGATGCGACCCGAATCGCCGCGGTCTCGTAACCGCCGCCATTGCCGCGCAGGTCGAGGATCAGCGCGCGCGCGCCGTCCTTGTCGAGTTCGCGCAACGCGCCGCGCACTTCCTCGGCGGCCGTCGCGCCAAAGCTTCGGAGCGCGACGTAGCCGATGTCGCCCGCCATCATCCGCGAAGCGACTTCGGGCGTCGTGACCTGCGCTCGGACCAGCGCTAGTTCGAGCGACGTCGCGCCGCGCGCAAATTCGATCCGCACGACGCTCCCGATCTTCCCGCGCAAGCGCTTGCTCGTGTCTTCCAACGAGACTCCGACGACGGGCGCCCCGTCGATCGCTGCGATTTCGTCGCCCGGTTCGACGCCCGCGCGCGCCGCCGGCGCACCGGTAAAGACGTGCTCGACGCGCCACCGGCGCGTCGCGTCGTCGTGCGCGAGCTCGACACCGATCCCGCCGTACGTCTCGCCGTTGAGGGCGGTCGTAAACGCATCGAGGTCGGCTTTCGTGAAAAACACCGAATATGGGTCGCGCAGCGCGGATAGCTCGCCGCGGAGCGTCGCGTAGATGAGCTCGCGGATTTGAATCCGGTCGGGGTACCGTTCGACCAGTTTCGCGAGCTGCTGTTCGATCGCCGGGATCGCGCCGCGCCCGTCGGCACGCGCGTGCATGTAGGCGACTTGTGGATCGGCGATGCCCTGCCCGCGCAGATACGCGACGATCCCGGTTCGGGCGCCATCGAGTTGCGCCTGAGGGGTAACGTGGCGGTAGAAGCGTTCGCCGATTGTGGAGTGCCCGATCTCGAGCTCGATCAGGTCCACAAGCGTAAAGTCGCTCGCCGCCCGCGCGTGCAGCGGGCGAACGGCAAAAACCGGCCCCAGACACACCGAGGCGCAAAGCGCGGCTAAAAGGCTGCGAGGCAGGCGCACCTCTCTACGTTTACCCGGAACGGGCGGCCCTCCATCACCCCGTGTGAGCGGAGTCACGGTGCGGCCAATCCCCTTGTGGACGACGCTCCAGGGCCGAGGCCGGGCCCCCAATGTGCCGACTACTCAATGACTAGCGCCCGGCGTGCGACCGGCTTTTTCGGTTTTGCACGCACACGGTCATGGAGTGAGAGCCTGAGCGAAGCGAACGCACCGAAAACTCGACGTCCCGATTCATCTCTAGGGTTCGCGAATGCCCCGGCGTCGCCGCGGGCGCGAGGCGCCGCGCGCATCATGGTCGAGGTGATGACGTTCGTTGCGGTCGCGCTCTTCGTGTTGGCCCGCGACCCGGGCCCCCGGATCGACTCGTTCGCGCCGCTACTGACCGGGTTGATCGTGACGACCCAGTTCATGTCGGCGTTCCTCGTCCTCGGACAGTTTGCGCGGCTCCGCACGCTCCGGCTGCTCCTGATCGGCGGTGCGTACCTATACTCCGCCTGCCTCGCCGTTCCGTATATTCTCACGCTTCCCAATGCATTCGGACCGGCCGGAGCGGTCGTCTCGACCTCGCAGACGGCGATCGCTCTCTGGATCGTCTGGCACGCAGGTTTCCCGATCCTCGTCGGCGCCGGGGTCCTTGCGAGCCGGCGTCCGGGGGGCGTGCTGGCCGAGCAGTCGCGGACCCTCTTCATCGCCTCCGCCGCGGTCGCTTCCGTGCTCTTCGCCGTGAACGCGACGGTCGCGTTCAGTTGGCTCGGCGCGGCGTTGCCGCCGTTCGTCGTCGATGGAATCTATACGACGGCTGCGACCGCGTTCGTTCTACCGGCGCTCTGCCTCTTCCACGCATTGGCGCTCGCGGCGCTGGCGGGCCGCTCGCGGTCGTACACGGTGGCCCGGCTGTGGTTGACCGTGACGGTCGTTGCGTCGTTGCTGGATTCGGTCACCGGGCTCATCTGCGAGCAGTATTCGTTCGGATGGTACGCCGGGAAGCTGTTCAGCCTGGTCGCCTCGAGCGTCATCGCGATGGCCTTCATCCACGAGGTCACGGCGTTCCAAAGGCGGCTTGCCAATGCGAACGACGAGCTTCTGAATCTCAACGCAAAGGAGCGGCTGGCCGCGCGCGAGCGCTTGGTCCAGTTGGCATACCACGATCAGTTGACCGGCTTGCTCAACCGCTCACGCTGGGAGACGCGGCTCGATCAAACGGTCAAGGACGCGCTCACACTGGGGACGACCTTTGCGTTATTCTTCATCGACCTCGATCGCTTCAAGGAGATCAACGACTCGACCGGCCACGCCATGGGCGACCGCGTCTTGGTCGAGGCGGCGGACCGCCTGCGTCGAGCGCTCGGACCCGCCGACATCATCGGCCGCTTCGGTGGAGATGAGTTCGTCGTCCTGACGAACGGCAACGCCGAAGAGGCGTCGACGCTAGCCCGGGTCCTACGCGACAGCATTCGCCGGCCTTTCGAGTTTGGCGAACGTTCGTTTCACTTGAGCGCCAGCGTCGGCATCGCGCTCTTCCCCTCGGATTCAACTTCTTCCGGCGCGCTCCTCAACCACGCCGACGCGGCTTGTTACCACGCCAAGCGCAGCGGCGGAGACTGCGAGCGATTCTACGACAAGGGAATCGGCGAGGAACTCCGCCATCGCCGGGAGATTTACGAAGCGCTCGTCATCGCGATCGAAGAGGGCGACTTCATGCTGTACTACCAACCGATGTACGATCTGCGGACGCGGCGCGTCGAGGGCGTCGAGGCACTGATCCGGTGGCGAGATCGAAATGGGACCTTCGTTCCGCCCGCCACATTCATTCCGATCGCCGAGCAGAGCGGGCTGATGCATTCGATTGGGCGCTGGGTCCTCAACGAAGCGCTGATGCAAGCACGCCGCTGGGTCGACGGCGGTCACTCTCTTCGAGTCGCCGTCAACGTTTCGGCGCACGCCTTGCAGGCGGACGATTTCTTCGATTACTTGCGCTGCGCGGTCGACGCGGCGCGCGTCGATCCGGCCTTGCTCGAAGTCGAAGTGACCGAGTCGGCGGCGCTCGCCGATCCGGTCGTCGGCGTCGAACAGCTCGCGCGGTGCAAGGCCCTCGGGATCCGGGTCGCGCTCGACGACTTCGGCACGCACTACTCCTCGCTGACGTATTTGCAACGCCTGCCGATCGATTCTATCAAGATCGACCGCTCGTTCGTTCGTGGGCTTCCCTTCAACTCGCAGGACACGGCGATCGTCCGCGCAGTGATTACGCTAGGCCACGACCTTGGGCGGACGATCGTCGCCGAGGGCGTCGAGACGATCGAACAATTGCGCTGGCTCGAAAACGCCGGGTGCGACGTCGTGCAGGGCTACTACATCGCCAAACCGATGCCGGCCGCCGATTTGGCCGAGTGGCTCGCCGAACCGCCGACGCAGTTTGCGACCAGGGCTCTAGCGAGCCGCAGCTAGCTCGGGCGCTTCGGAGGCCGCGTAGCGCCACCGACGAACCGCGTGCCCAGAATGCACAGCGGACGGCTTGGAATACTGGTCGGCGGCGGCCCGGCGCCGGGGATCAATGGCGTCATCGCGTCCGCGACGATCGAGGCGATCAACCACGGAATGGCGGTCGTCGGGCTCTACGACGGATACGCGTGGCTCGTCCGCGGCGACAGCGCGCACACGACGCCGCTCGAAATCGAGCGCGTCAGCCGGATCCACGGGACGGGCGGGTCGATTCTACGGACCTCGCGCGTCGACCCGGCTAAGGATCCCGCGTCGCTGGCGAACGTTCTGCGGGCGCTCGCCGCGCTCGACATCACGCACCTGTTGTGCATCGGGGGCGATGACACGACCTACGGCGCGACCAAAATCGCCGAGGCCGCGCGCGGCAAGATCCACGTCGCGACCGTCCCGAAAACGATCGATAACGACCTGCCGCTCCCCGAAAATATGCCGACCTTTGGCTTCGAGACCGCGCGTTCGGTCGGTTCGGCGATCGTCGAAAGCCTCATGGAAGACGCGCGCTCGACGTCACGCTGGTTCTTCGCGGTGACGATGGGGCGAAAGTCGGGGTCGCTGGCACTCGGCATCTGCAAGGCGGCCGGCGCGACCTTGGCTCTGATCCCCGAGGAATTTGAAGTTCCAACGGTGACGATGGCTTTGCTCGCGGACACCCTCGTCGGCGCGATCGTCAAACGGCGCGCGCACGGTCACGAGGACGGCGTCGCGGTGATCGCCGAGGGTCTCGCCGAGAAGTTGGATCCCGAGAACTTGAAAGACCTCGAAGATGCCCCACGCGACGCTTACGGCCACGTTCGTCTCGCCGACGTTGCGCTGGGAACCGTCGTTCGAGATGCGGTCGAAACGCGTCTAGTCGCCCTCGGTCTCAAGGTCGGAATCGTCACGAAAGACATCGGCTACGAATTGCGTTGCGCCAAACCGCTTCCGTTCGACGTCGAATACACGCGGACGCTCGGGTACGGCGCGGTTCGCTATCTGCTCGGCGGCGGGTCGGGTGCGATGGTCGCGCTGGTCGGCGGAAAGGTCGTGCCGGTGACCCTCGCCGAGTTGACCGATCCCCAAACCGGGCGGGTACGCGTCCGCGCGGTCGATACGCAGACGGAGTCGTACGAAGTTGCGCGCAGCTACATGATCCGGCTCGAGCCGGGCGACCTCGTGGAGCCGCACCTTTCGGTGCTGGCCAAGGTCGCGAACCTCTCGCCGGCGGAGTTCGCCGCGCGGTTCGGTGAGGTTGTCGCGAAGACGACGGCGGTCCCGGACCGGGTGGCGATCCCGGCCGGCCCCCCTTGAGCGTGCATCCTTTCGCGGCTGTTGATGCATTGAGGAGAGCGCCATGATCGAGACGAGCAACTACCGTTACCTGACACTCGAGACCGCCGGGCCGATCGGCGTCGTGACCCTGGCCAACCCGGAGAAGCGTAACGCGCTCTCGGCTGCGACGATGCGCGAGGTTATCGCTGCGTTCGACGCGATCGGCAAGGACCGCACGCTGAAGGTCGCGATCCTGCGCGCGCTCGGCCCCGCGTTTAGTTCGGGACACGACTTGCGCGAGATGCGCTGCGCGGGGAACGCAGAGGACGTCGTCAAGTTCCGCGAGATCTTCGACATCTGCGTCGAGATGATGGAGAAGATTCAGAGCATTCCGCAACCGGTCATCGCCGAAGTCGACGGGATCGCGACCGCCGCCGGGTGCCAAGTCGTCGCAACTTGCGACCTCGCGATCGCGTCGACGACGTCGAAGTTCGCTACGCCGGGTGTCAAAACCGGACTTTTCTGTACGACGCCGATGGTCGCGCTGACGCGCGCGGTCGGCCGCAAGCGCGCGATGGAGATGCTCTTGACCGGGGAGTTCATCGACGCCGCGACGGCAGCCGACTGGGGGCTGATCAATCGCGCCGTCCCGGCCGAGGCGTTGCGCGCCGAAGTCGAAGCGCTCGCGCGCAAAATCGCGAGCGCCAGCGGGTTCACGGTTGGTCTCGGCAAGGCGGCGTTCTATACGCAGATCGATCTCGATCAGCCAAAGGCGTACGCTTACGCGAAAGAGGTCATGAGCATGAACGCGCTCGCGGCCGACGCGCAGGAAGGGATTGGAGCGTTCCTCGAACGGCGCGCGCCGGAATGGAAGCAGTAGTTAGAGCGTAATGCGCCGCAGCCGCAGGGCGTTGGCAATCACCGAGACCGAGCTGAAACTCATCGCCGCGGCGGCGATGACCGGGCTCAAAAGGATGCCGAACGCCGGGTAGAGGACGCCCGCGGCGATCGGAACGCCGAGCGCGTTGTAGACGAACGCGAAGAAGAGATTCTGCTTGATGTTGCGCATCGTCGCTTGGCTCAAGCGGCGGGCCCGCGCGATCCCCAACAGATCGCCCTTGACGAGCGTTACTCCGGCGCTCTCGATCGCGACGTCGGTCCCGGTACCCATCGCAATGCCGACGTGTGCCTGCGCGAGCGCCGGCGCGTCGTTGACGCCGTCGCCGGCCATCGCAACGATGCGACCCTCGGCTTGAAGCCGCTTGACGACTTGCGCCTTCTGGTCTGGTAAGACCTCGGCGACGACGTCGTCGATCGAGAGCCGTTGCGCGACTGCCTGCGCCGTGGCGCGGCTGTCGCCGGTGAGCATCACGATGCGAATGCCGTCGTCGCGAAGGTAGCGGATCGCATCAGGCGCGGTCGCTTTGATCGGATCGGTAACGCCGACGAGCCCGGCGACTTTGCCGTCGACCGCGACGAACATGACCGTTTGGCCGGCGGCGCGCAGCGCCTCCGCTTCCGGCACGCGCACGCCGGCGCCGGCGTCCTCCATCATCGCTTGGTTTCCGAGCGCGACCTTGCGCCCGTCAACGATCCCTTCGATGCCTTTCCCCGGCACGGCGTCGAACGCTTCGACCGGCCCAGGGGCGACGCCGCGGGCCGCGGCGCCGGCGACGATTGCATCCGCAAGCGGATGTTCGCTCCCTCGTTCGAGGCTCGCCGCGAAGAGCAGGATCTGCGCGTCGGTAAACCCGAGGCTCGGCGTGACGCTCACCAGGCGCGGCTTGCCCTCCGTCAGCGTCCCAGTCTTATCGACGACCAGCGTGTCGACGCTCCGGAGAACCTCGATCGCTTCCGCATTCTTAAACAGAACGCCCGAGCTCGCGCCCTTGCCCATCGCGACCATGATCGACATCGGCGTCGCCAAACCGAGCGCGCACGGGCATGCGATGATGAGCACGGAGACCGCGTTAACGAGCGCGTGCGCCATGCGCGGCTCGGAACCGGCGAGCGCCCACACGACGAACGTCAGAACTGCGGCGCCGATGACGGCCGGGACGAAATACCCCGAAACGGCATCCGCCAGTTGTTGGATCGGCGCGCGACTGCGTTGCGCCTCGGCGACCATTCGAACGATCTGCGAAAGGAGCGTCTCGGCGCCGACGCGTTCGGCGCGCATGACGAACGAGCCGGTGCCGTTGACCGTCCCGCCGATCGCGCGGTCGCCCGCGTGTTTTTCAACGGGGCTCGCTTCGCCGGTCACCATCGACTCGTCGACCGCACTCGCCCCTTCGACGACGACGCCGTCGACCGGGACCTTTTCACTCGGACGGACGCGCAGTAGGTCGCCTGGCTCGACCTGGTCGAACGGAACGTCGGACTCGCGGCCGTCGCCGACGACGCGCGCCGTCTTCGGCGCGAGCCCCAAAAGCGCGCGAATCGCATCGCCGGTCTGACTGCGTGCGCGCAACTCGAGGACTTGTCCGAGCAACACCAAGGTCACGATGGCGGCGGCCGGCTCGAAGTAGACTGGGACCGCGCCGCTCTCGTCGCGGAACGACGCCGGAAAAATGTGCGGAAGCGCGGTAGCAATCACGCTGTACGCGAACGACGTGCCGACGCCGAGCCCGATTAGCGTAAACATATTGGGGCTGCGGTTCAGCAGCGACTGCCAAGCCCGCTCGAAGAACGGCCAGCCGCCCCACAAAACTACCGGCGACGCGAGGACGAGTTCGGTCCAATTGAGGCTCTGCCCCGAAAACACGCGCTCCACCGCCGGCGCGGCAAAGACGTCGGCCATGCCGAGGGCTACGAGCAGCGCGGTCAGCGCGGCGCCTATCCAAAAACGCCGCGTCATGTCGACCAATTCGTGGTCGTCCTCGACGGTCAGCGGGTCGAGCGGCTCGAGCGTCATCCCGCAAATCGGGCAATTGCCCGGCGCCGTCCGCACGACTTGCGGATGCATCGGGCAGGTATATTCGATTGCCTGCGCGCTGGGCGAAGGAGTTGTCAGGACGGCTGTCCGGCGAGGTTGAGTTTTGCGTACAGCGGCCCGAGACGCGGCGCGACGAGACGGCGCAAGTGCTCCGGTTCCGCGAGGAAGGCGTCGTGGCCGTGATTCGAGGTCAACTCGAGGTAGGTGCTGTCGGCGCCGTCGTCGGCAAAGCGCTCCGCGGCGCTGCGCACGTATTCCGGGAGGAAAAGCCAATCGCTCGAGATGCCGACGAAGGTAAACGCCGGATACGGCGGATCCAGAACGCGCTCGCGCGTGTCGAAGAGGTCCATCGCTCGCGTCAGCGTCAGGTAGGATTGCGGATCCATCCGCCGCGCGAAGATCATTCCTTGATAGTCGAGGTAGCCTTCGATATCGTACTTGTCTTCCGCGAGCCGTGTCGGATCGCCGCCCTTGCGGTCGAATTTGCGACCATGACGCGCGGCCAAGAGCGCCTCGCTCTTGTACGTCAGCATCGCGACCTTGCGCGCCAATGCGACGCCGGCCTCGGTATCGCGCGCGACCGCGATCGCCTCGCGCGCGACCGCGTTGAGCGCTATCCCCATCGCCGAAAACGAGTCGTACGCACCGATCGCGAGCACGTGCCCGACGCGCTGCGGGGCTTGCAGCGCCCACTCGATCGCCTGCATCCCGCCGAGGGAACCACCGGCGACGACGGCGAGCCGCTCGATGCCAAGCGCCGAGAGCGCCCGGCGTTGAGCGCGGATCATGTCCGCGACTGTGATGACCGGAAAGCGCGCGCCATAGGACCTGCCGTCGGACGCGGGTGCGGCCGGTCCGGTCGAGCCGTAACACCCGCCGAGCGCGTTGACGCCGATAACCGCGAGCGCCGCCGTGTCGAGAAGTTTCCCGGGACCCGCAATCTCACCCCACCAATCCGCCACGCGGCTCGATCCCGTCAGCGCGTGGTTGACGAGCGCAACGTTCGAACCGTCCGAGCGCGGCGTGCCATAAACGCTGACGCGCTGCACGACCTCGGCGAGCGTGGCGCCACAGTCGAGCACGAGCGTCCCGATGCGGACGTCGCGCTCGAATGTCGGTTCGGGGAGCGCCATGTGGTAGCACCGGCTCGATTGAGAGTGAGTTTGCCAAATATACCTAAACCGGCACCGACGCGTCAACGGCCGGGCGCGGCGAGGGAAGGCTTACCGGCGATTGCATCGTAACGCCGGTCGAGGCGCTGACGTGTTTAGATCGTGTCGAATGCTGACCGGGACCAAGAGGTGAGCGCGCCGCGCCGCTACCGCCTCGTTTTGACTGCAATCCTGGTGGTCGGATTGGTCGCGGCGCTTCTCGTCGCAGCAGTGCGCGTTCGTAAGGAGCACGGCGCGAACCGGGTCGAGCTCGTTATGGACTATCCGGACTTCTCGGCCCTGGCGCGCTCCTACGGCTACGACGAGGAACAGTTTCTCGTGGCCCTGCGCCAGGCCGGATTGACGTCGCTGGCGGTCTCGGAGGAACTCGGCGGGAGCGTCGACACCGGGACGGCGGCGGTGCTCCTGTCCGGCGCGCAGGTCCTCGCGCAAGCGCGCTTGGCGCCGCTCCGCGACCCGACGCTCGCGGACCTCGTGCGGCGGGGCGCCGTCGACGAAAACGAACTCTACCTCTTAGTCTACGATCCGAGCGAAGTCGAGCGCTATCGCCGGGCGATCGAGTTGCACCTGAGCAAGCACGCGGTGCGAACGCTGCGCGCGCGCGGGCCGACGGTCTTTGCGATCCGCTCCCAACTCGATTTCTTCGATACGCTCGGCCTCGGTTTGCCGGCGAAGCCGATGGCGCTAGCGCACAAACTCGCGCTTTTGCTCGTCCCGCGCGTGCAGAACGACGAGCACTTCGGTGACGCGGACATTGACCGAATCTTCGCAGGCTTCGAGCGCGACGAGAAGGCGAGCACGGTCGTTTTCTTCGGGCAGCGCAATGAGGTTCTCGGTTATCCCGATCATCTCGACGAAGTGGCCAAAGCGCTCGAGAGCAGCGGCATCAACTTCGGCACGATCGAGGTATACGACCAAAACCAGATCCAAAAAGGTAACGAAGGCCTCGCCGAACGCGCGATCGACCGGACGGCGCGGGTTCAGGCGATCTCGAAGCTCGAACTCGACAAGCTCGATTTCGAAACGGTCGTTGCGCGCTATTTGCTCGGCGTTCGCGAGCGCAACGTGCGCGTCGTTTACCTGCGCCCGTTTCTCCACCAGCAGGGCGACTTGACGCTGGAGAAGACGAACGTCGAGTTGGTCCGCCGGATCGCAGAGGGTCTGCATGCGCGCGGCTTCCGTTTGGGCCGCGCCACCCCGATCCCGGACTTTGACCTCAATCCATTCGTTATCGCGCTCGTTTCGCTAACCGTCCCCGCGATCGTGTTGCTCCTCTTCGAGGCCTTCGGCGTTCGCAGGCCCCGCTTCGCCTACTTGCTGTTTGCGGCGGACCTGGCCTTGATCGCGCTCGGCTACGGGCTTCATCACGACTTGCTCGTTCGAAAGGCGCTTGCGCTCGGCGGCGGGATCGCGTTTGCGACGATGGGCGTCGTCGCGATTCCGCGCGCGTTTACGGCGCCCGCGCCCGCGGGATACGGCGCGAGCCTGCTCGCCGGGCTCCGCGCCGCGGCGACCGCCTACGGGCTCGCGCTGCTCGGCGCGCTCGTGGTCGTCGGCCTGCTGTCGGTCCCGCTCTTGATGGAAGAGATCGATCGCTTTAGCGGCGTCAAAGCGATGATCGTCCTTCCTCCGCTCCTAGCCTTCGCGCTCTACGTCTACACCCGGCGCTTCGGAAACGAGCCGCCTGCGACGGCGGGAGGGATGCTCGAACCGGTCCGGATTTATCAGGTCGTGATTCTGCTCGTCTTAGCGGCCGGCGCGGTATTCTACGTTGCGCGCAGCGGGAATCAAGCCGACATCGCGCCGTCGGCGTTCGAACTGCACCTGCGCTCGGGGTTGACGGCGGTTCTCGGCGTCCGGCCGCGGTTCAAGGAGTTCTTGCTCGGCATCCCCCTGCTCGTGCTCCTGCCGTCGATTCGCCTCCCCGAACGGCGCGCGATCGGCTGGCTCTTCGCAATCGCCGCGGCCGTCGGCACGTCCGACGTCGTCGACACGTTCTCGCACCTTCACACGCCGCTGGTCGTCTCGCTCGTTCGCGTCGTCAACGGTGCGGTGCTCGGCGCGATCGTCGGAGCGATCGCTATCGCGCTGTATCGTGCCGGAGCTCGCGCGCTCTCGGCCATGCGCCGGCCGCGCCCCGCGCCCTAGCCCAGAGACTCGTTTCGATGCGCTTTTTGCTGAGCGGCTACTACGGCTTCGGCAACCTCGGCGACGAGGCGATCCTGGCGCAGATGGTCGCCGGGCTGCGCACGCGCTATCCACTTGCGACCATCGACGTACTCTCCGCGACGCCGGGCGAGACCGCGCACGAACTTGGCGTTGCGGCGACGCCGCGCATGGACGTCGGCGCCGTACGCCGTGCGATCGAGCGCAGCGACGTCGTGCTCTCGGGAGGCGGGGGGCTACTACAGAATTCGACGAGCCTCAAGAGCCTGCTGTACTATGCGGGCGTCATCCGTAGCGCGGTCGGGGCGGGGAAGCGTACGATGATCTTCGCGCAATCGATCGGGCCGCTCGACTTCTGGGGAAAGCAGACCGTGCGCTCGTGGTGCGCCGGCGTGGCCGCCGCAACGGTCCGCGACGACCGTTCGCGCGAATTGCTGGCGTCGCTCCTTCCAAACGTGGCGATCGAACGCGGAGCCGATCCCGTCTTCGCCTACGATCTGCCGGAGAAGCCTCCCGACCTCGACGCGGCGGGTCTCGGCTTGGCGAGCGATCCGCTCGTCGTCGTCGCGATCCGCAAGACCGCGCGCTTCGACGACGTGACGGCGATCGTGGCCGGCGCGGTCGACGCGCTGAGCGAGCGCTATCGCGCGCGCGTTGCATTCGTCCCGTTCGGCGGTCAAGCCGACGCAGAGGCGGCGACAATGGTCGTTCGCAAGTGCCGGTCGCGACCGGCGTTGATCGCGCTCGAGGGCCTCGATCAGGTCGCGGCGGCGATCGCGCGGGCGCGCGTGGTCATCGGCGTGCGCTTGCACGCGCTGATTTTGGCCGCCCGCTTCAGCGTTCCGTTCCTCGCGATCGCATACGATCCAAAAGTGCAAGGCTTGTGCGAGGACCTCGCGTACCCGCTCGCTCCGCTGTGGTCGCCCGGGCAACGCGACGACGCGGCGCTCGCCCTCGTCGATGAAGTTTGGGTGCGGCGCGACGAGTTGGCCGCACATCTCGGCGAGCGCGTTCCGGCGATGCGCGCGCTCGCCGCCGCGAACTTCGACGCGTTGGCAAGAATGGTCGCGTAAGGACCCGGCTAGGACCGGCTCGAACGTCGGCGGTTCGATGCCGGCAAACGAGAGTGGCGACACGGATTACCGCGCGACGCTCAACCTCCCGAAAACCGATTTCCCGATGCGCGCCGAGCTGCCCAAGCGGGAGCCCGAGCGGGTCGCGTGGTGGCGCGCCGAGCGCGTCTACGAGCGCCGCCTCGCGCGCAATGCCGGAAACCCACCGTGGATCCTACACGACGGTCCGCCCTACGCGAACGGCGACATCCACATGGGGCACTTCCTCAATCGCGTCCTCAAGGACATTTTGGTCAAAGTCCATTTACTGGCGGGGCGTCATGCAAAGTTCGTCCCGGGCTGGGACATGCACGGGCTGCCGATCGAATTCGAGACGCTCAAGCACCTGAAGCTCGATTTTCGAACCGTCGACCCGATCGAGTTGCGCGCGAAGTGCCGCGAGCGTGCGCTGCACTGGCTCGGCGTGCAGCGCGAGGTGTTCCTGCGGATGGGGCTGCTCGGCGAGTACGACCATCCGTACCGAACGATCGACAAAGAGTTCGAGGCGGTCATCGTCGAGACGCTCGGCGATCTGGCCGACGTCAACCAGATCTACAAAGGCCTGCGCTCGACGCTATGGTGCATCCGCGACGAGACGGCGCTCGCCGAAGCCGAGATCGAGTACAAGGAGCGTGTCTCGCCTTCGATCTTCGTGCGCTTCGGCACGAGCGACGCGCAGCGCCGCGAGTTGTTCGAACGAACCGGCGTCGACGAGAGCGAGAGCGGTCCCCTGTCGGTCCTCATCTGGACGACGACCCCGTGGACCTTGCCGGGGAATGCGGCGATCGCGCTCAAACCCGACGCGAGTTACGGCGTGTATCGGCGGGGCGCGGAGCTGCTGATCGTCGCCGATGCGCTCGCGGCCGACGTCTTCGGGCGCGTCGAAGGACCGGAAGCGCTGCGTCTCGGCGGCGCCACCGGGGGCGAGCTCGTCGGCGCTTCGGTGCGACACCCGTTGGGGGATCGCGACTCGCTCGTGGTCGATGCCGATTACGTCGAACTCGACACCGGGACCGGCGCCGTGCACACCGCGCCCGGGCACGGGACGGACGACTTCGACACGGGCGTCAAGTTCAATTTACCGATCATCAACCCGGTCGACGCGCGTGGCGTCTTCAACGCGGAGGCCGGCCCATACGCCGGCATGCCGATCTTCGTCGCGAACGAGCAAATTGTCAGCGACCTCGAAGGCAATGGCGCGCTGTACGCGCGCGAAGACTACCGCCACTCGTACCCGCATTGCTGGCGCTGCAAGCAGCCCGTCATTTTTCGCGCGACCTCGCAATGGTTCATCGCGATGGACGTCAACCGGCTGCGCAAGCGCTGCCAAGAGAAGATCCCGGACGTTCGATGGCTGCCCGCGTGGGGCGAGTTTCGGATGCTTCAGATGATCGAGAAGCACCCGGAGTGGTGCATCTCGCGCCAGCGGACGTGGGGGACGCCGATCCCGGCGCTCGTCTGCCGCACCTGCGGCGATTCGCTCCTCGACCCCGAGGTCGCGCGTACGGCCGCGCGTCTCTTCCGCGAGCGCGGCGTCGACGGGAGCAACGCATCCGATTTGTGGTGGACCGAGCCGGTCGAAGCGTTCATGCCGCCGCACCTCGCTTGTCCGAAGTGCCGGGGAACCACATTCGACAAAGAGTTCAACATCGTCGACATTTGGTTCGAGTCGGGCGTGACGCACCGTGCCGTCCTCAAACACCGAGAAGGCTTGCGCTGGCCGGCCGATCTCTACCTCGAAGGCAGCGATCAGTACCGCGGCTGGTTCCGCAGCAATTTGATCACCGCGGTCGCAACGCAGGGCGCACCGCCCTATAAGGCGGTCGTCTCGACGGGTTGGGTGCTCGACGCCGAGGGCCGCGCGATGCACAAGTCGCTCGGCAACTCCATGGACGCGCTGCCGACGATGCAGAAGTACGGCGCCGACGTCTTGCGCCTGTGGACCGCCTCGGTCGATTTCCAGGCCGACATGCGGATCGGCGCGACGATGCTCGAATCGGTGGCGAGCGTCTATCGGAACCTTCGAAACAGGTTCAAGATGCTGCTCGGACTGATTGACGACCTCGAGCCCGAACGCATCATCCCGCGCGAGCGGATGGAGCCGCTCGACCGCCTCGCGCTCGCGCGACTCGACGACGTCGCGCACCGCATCGTTATGTCGTACGAGGACTACCGGCTCCACGACGTGTACTTGGCGCTGGTCGAGTACGACGGCGAGGATCTCTCAGGCTTTTACATCGACGTCTTGAAGGACTCGATGTACTCGGGCTCGCGCGACGGCGCGCGCCGCCGGAGCGCACAGTCGGCGCTGTTCGAGATCGTGCGCGGCCTCGCTGCGCTCGCCGCACCGATTCTCTCGTTCACCGCCGAGGAAGTGTGGCAACACGTTCCGGAGCGGTTGCGGGGCGAGGCGCGTTCGGTTTTCGATCTCGATTTGCCGCGGGGCAGCGAGCGCGGCGCTCGCGAGCTGGTCGACCTGGAGCAATGGGAGCTGCTCAAGAAGATGCGCGCGACGGTCGCGGCGAGCGAGGGGATGCGCGACTTCCAGTTGCAGGCGAACGTCTACGCCTCGGCGGCCGGGGAGGCAGCGTTGCAAAACTTGGGCGATGGGCTGCGCGAGGCGCTCGTCGTCTCGGCCCTGACGCTCGCGGTCGATCCGGCGCTCGGCGCATCCGACCCGCCGCGCGTCGAGCTCTCACCCGCCGTTGGGGCAAAGTGCGCGCGCTGCTGGAAGACGCTGCCCCTGGGCGAGGACCCCGGCCACCCGAAGCTCTGCGCCCCGTGCGCGGCGATCGTTCGCGGGCTGGCTGTCGAGGGCCCCGCGGGCTAGTCCTTGCAGACTAGGCAATAGAAGGGGTTTGAGGGCCGTTGTCTTAGTGGTAGCCACGACCGGCCTGCGCCCTTACGCACAGGCCGTATCCACCATTTTACGACGATGTTTCGCTTTGAAGAGATCGATGGAGCGACTGTCCTCCACGTTTGCGGCGAGGTCGATTTCACCGTTGCCGCGGCATTCGACGGCGCGCTCGAGCGTGCGGCGCAGCGCGATTCCGAGCGAGTGGCCGTCTCGTTCGCGCAGACCCTGTATGTCGACTCCTCGATCGTCACGACCCTTATCAAACGGCGCGAGTCGTTGCGCTCGCGCCTGAAAACGGTGATCCCCGCGGGATCCCGCGTACGGCGGATCTTCACAATCCTCAATCTGCTCGAATCGCTCGAAGTCGTTGAATCGATAGACGAAGCGCTCGCACAACCCGTCGTCGACAAGCCCGCAACCTAGCGAAGAGAGCCTCCGAGCGGCCCCGAAACCGGCGGCGTCCTTGCGGCGTCGTACGGCCTAATATGAAATCCGGAACTCCACCCCGGGCCGGATCGTCGGCGTACGGTTTGCTGATTGCGGGGAGCATCGTCCTTGCGATCAACGCGGGCTTGCGACAGAGTCTCGGGCTGTTCTTCGCGCCGATGATCGATGCGTTGCACTGGGATCGCAGCCTCTTTTCGAGTGCGCTCGGATTGCAGAATCTCGTATGGGGTCTCTCGGGGCCGCTTTTCGGGATGCTCGCCGATCGTATTGGGAATCGGCCGGTCGTACTTGCGGGCGGCGCGCTGACCGCCGGCGGGCTCGTCATGATGGCCCTTGGAGACCCGGCGCTGTTCGTCATCGGCGCGGGAGTGCTCGTCGGACTCGGCGTCGGCGCAACATCGTTTGCGATCGTGCTCGCCGCGGTCTCCAAGGCGGTCGATCTGAAGCGACGGAGCATGGCGCTCGGAGTCGCAAGCGCCGGCGGATCGCTCGGGCAGTTTGCCGCGCCGATCCTCAGTCAGTTCGCGATCGGCGTGACCGGCTGGGCGACGACGCTGCTGATCTGCGCGGGCGTGGCGGCGATAGCGATCCCAGCGGCGTTCTGGATGCGCGACGGCGCCGAGTCGGAAGCGCCGCATTTGGCGGCCGCGTCGCTCGGCGAAGCGGTCCGTGAAGCCGGCGCAACCCCGAGCTTTTGGTATTTGACCGCAGGCTTTTTCGTGTGCGGCTTCCACGTCGCATTCATATCGACGCACTTGCCGCTGCAGGTCGCGGGCGCGGCGCTCGCTCCGGTGGTCAGCGCGATCGCGCTCGCGCTGATCGGCATCTTCAACTTCGTCGCGAGTTACGGCGTCGGTTACCTCGGCGGGCGCTACCCGAAGCGGTACTTATTGAGCTGGATCTACGGCCTGCGCGCGGTCGCGTTCGCGCTCTTCCTCCTGACGCCGATGAGCGCGCTTTCGGTCTACCTCTTCGCGGCGGCGATCGGGCTCCTGTGGCTCGGCACGGTCCCCCTGACGAGCGGTTTGGTCGGGGTCATCTTCGGGGCGCGCTGGTCGGCGACGCTGATCGCGCTGCTTTTCGTCAGCCACCAGGTCGGCGCGTTTTTCGGGGCGGGTCTCGGCGGCATCGTTTTCGACCGGACGGGCTCGTATAACGCGATGTGGCTCGCGTGCATCGTGCTCGCGCTCTTTGCGGCGGTCGTCAACCTTCCGATTGTAGAACGGCCGCTCGCGCGTGCGCCCGGCTTCAGTACGTGAGCGCGACGTTCGCGAAGTCGATTTTGCGGACGAGCGCCGCGCCCTCGTAACCCAAGACGCGCATCGGGAAATGCGTGGTCTTGGCGATCTCGACGACCTCGCGCGTGTACCCGGCATTCGTCGCGGAATCGCTCGCGACCAGCGTTACCGCATCGGTATCGATGTTGTTGATCGTCACCCCGGGCCCTTGCGACATCGCGCCGGCCGTCACTGCAGAGTGGTCGAGAATTCTTGCGAAGCTCAATTCATCGATCGAAGAGCCTCGGATCGTTTCGACGTGCGGATCGTGGAGCGAGAACGTTTTCTTAAATATTCCGCCTAGACCCGACCCTCGGTGAGCGACCACGGTGTCGCCGCCCGTCCACAGTAGGGACACGCCGTTGTTGGGGCCGCCGACGACATCCACGGTCACCGTCGACGGTTTACGGAACGTATATTTGAAGATCGTGGTCTGGACTTCGGCGCCTTTTTGTTCGAATACCGTAATCGTCGCGCTATACGCCGCGACAGGAGCCCACGCGCTTTTGAACGCACCCAGCGCCGGCGACAAGCCTGGCGCCAGCGCAGAAGAGGCGGTCCCCCCACAAAATATCAAGCCCGCACAGGCGGCGGCAATTCCCCCAAAACGGCGCTTGCTCGCCAAATTCGCCAAACTTGCCACGCCAATAGTGTTCGGCCGGCGCGAGCCGGCGGGTTACCTCAAGCAAGCGTGGCGAGGGTAGCGTCGCGGAAAGCCGCCCAGCGCCCGCCCGCGATTGCGCCCCGCGCCTGGTCGACCAGACCGATCACGACGGCCAGGTTGTGATACGAGAGCAAGCGTGGCCCGAGCATCTCGTCCGCGCGGAACAGATGCGAAATGTAGCCGCGCGTGAACGTGGCGCAGACGGCGCAGGCGCACGACTCGTCGAGCGGTCGCGCGTCTTGCGCGAACCCAGCGTTTCGGACGTTCAAGTCGCCCCGGCGCGTCAGCGCCCGGCCGTTCCGCCCGCAGCGCGTCGGATAGACGCAGTCGAACATGTCGATCCCCGCGTCGATCGCGGCGACGAGGTCGCGGATCGTGCCGACGCCCATCAAGTAACGTGGGCGCTCGCGCGGCAACAGGCTCGCGGTAAAGCGCGTCACGCGTTCCATCTGGGGTCGCGTTTCACCGACCGAGAGTCCGCCGATGGCGTACCCCGGCAGATCGAGCGCCACGAGATCGCCGGCGCTGCGCGCGCGCAGCCGCTCGTCCAGTCCGCCTTGGACGATGCCAAAGAGAAGCGTCTGCGCGCGCGTGCGTGCGGCGGCGCAACGCTTCGCCCAAAGGCTCGTGCGCCGAACCGCTTCCTCGAGTTCGTCGGGCTCCGCCGGCAGTTTGACGCAGACGTCGAGCGCCATTGCGACGTCGACGCCGAGCGCCTCTTGGAACGCGACGACGTTTTCCGGCGTGAACTCGTGCTCGCCTCCGTCGAGATGGGAGCGGAACCGCACGCCGTTGTCGTCAACGGTTCGGCGCGACTCGAGGCTAAAGACTTGAAAGCCGCCGCTGTCGGTGAGAATCGGGCGCGACCAACTCATGAAGGCGTGCAGGCCTCCGGCGCCGGCGAGCGTTTCGCGCCCTGGCCGCAGCCAGAGATGGTACGTGTTCGCAAGGACGATTTGCGCGTGCAGCTCGACGAGCTCGGCGGGCGTCAGCCCTTTGACCGTCGCGGCGGTTCCGACCGGCATGAAGACCGGCGTTTCGATCTCGCCGTGCGCGAGGTTCAGCTTCCCCGCGCGCGCGGCGCCGCTCGTTGCCAGGACCTCGAAAGCTCCGAGCGCGGGCGCTTTCACAACGCGAGCGCGCGTCGCGCTTCGAGGTAACCTTGCGGCGGCTCGGCTTCGAACTCGAGCGGCGCGCCGGTCTCGGGATGACGAAATCGCAGCCGCCAAGCGTGGAGCGCCTGACCCGGCAAGGGGACGCGCGGATCGCGGCGGCCGTAAATGGGGTCGTTGACGATTGGGTTGCCGAGCGCCGCCATGTGCACTCTGATCTGATGCGTCCGCCCCGTCTCGAGCCGGAAGACGATTTCGCTTGCGCCGCGCAGGCGCTCGCGAACGTCGTAGTGCGTCGTCGCAGCTTTCCCCTCGGCTCGAATCGCAAACTTCATGCGGTTGTGCGGATCGCGCCCGACCGCGCCTTCGATCGTTCCGCTCTCGCGCTCGGGGATGCCGACGACGAGACCGAGGTACTCGCGCGCGATCGCGCGCCGCATCATCGCCTTACCGAGCGTGCGCAACGCGCCTTCCGTCTTGGCGATCACGAGCAAGCCCGACGTATCGCGGTCGAGAC
Source organism: Vulcanimicrobiota bacterium (assembly GCA_963832625.1). Lineage (GTDB taxonomy): Bacteria > Vulcanimicrobiota > Vulcanimicrobiia > Vulcanimicrobiales > Vulcanimicrobiaceae > CAWHUV01. The sequence goes on from CAWHUV010000001.1 coordinate 331,989, forward strand.
GGTGGACGAGCCCCGGGCGCAAGCCTTCCCCGGGTAACGCACCCGCGTGCGCGAGCAGCGCGTTGACGAGCGTCCCGTCGCGCGTCCCGTGGGCCGGATGCGTTACCATCCCAGCCGCCTTGTCGACGACGACGATCGCTTCGTCCTCGTACTCGATCTTCAACGGAATCGTTTGCGGCATGACTTCGAGCGGCGCGCGCACGGCGAGCGCGTACTCGAGCACATCGCCTTCGGCGACCGCCGCGCTCGCTTTGACCGGGACGCCGTTGAGTTGCACGTTACCGGCGTGCACCGCGTCCGCTACGGTCGAGCGCGACGCGCCGCTGTGGGCCGCGACCGTGACGTCGACGCGCTGCCCCGCCTCGCCCGGCTCGACCTTAAACGACTGCGCGGGAGGCTCGCTCGCGAAGGAACGTCGCGACGATCATCGCGACGACGCCCACAGTGATGCACGAGTCGGCGACGTTGAAGACCGGCCACCAGCGCAGGTCGATGAAGTCGACGACGAAGCCGTAATGGAAGCGGTCGACGATGTTTCCGACCGCGCCGCCGGCGATCGCGCCGAACGCGATCCGAATCGTCATCGAACGCGCGGCGGCCTCGCGGAACGAGAACCAGAACAGCGCGAGTACGACCATCGCCATGACGACGAGGAGCCACGCGTGGGTGCCGAACAGCCCAAAGGCTCCGGCGCGGTTCTGTACGTACGTCCAGTAAACGACGTGCGGGATGAAGATGCGGCTCTCGCCCGGTTGGAAGTGCGTGACGACGAAGTTCTTGGTCAGCTGATCGAGGACGATAACGAGCAGCGCGGTAACGGCGATCAAAGGGGCCATCAGAGGCTGGGCGGTTTGACGAACTGGTAGAAGAACCCCGCGACGCGGAGAAACGAACCGGTTACGAGGACCAAACCGGTTGCGACTAAGATCGCTCCGGACGTCGCCTCGATCGCGGGCAGGAAGCGCTTGACGCGATTGAGCGCGTTTAGCGACTGCGTGATTGCGGCCGCGACGATCAGGAACGGGATCGCGAGCCCCATCGAATAGACGAAGAGCAGGAACGCCGCCTGGGTGATGTGCTCTTGCGAGGCGAGCAGGATGATGCCCGAGAGGATCGGACCGATGCATGGCGACCAGCCGGCGGCGAAACCGATTCCGACGACGAACGAAATCGCGAACGACTGCTTATGCGACGGGTGCAGGTGGAAGCGCTTGTCCATCATCAGCAGCGGGACTTTGAAGATGCCCATCATGTTCAAGCCGAGGATGATGATGATCGCGCCGCCGATTCGCGCGATCGTGTCCTTGTGGTCCGCGAAAACGCCGCCGATCGCACTCGCCGACAGGCCGATCAACATGAAGATAATCGTGAAGCCCGCGATAAACGATAGCGCGTGGAGGAATATCCGCGCGCGTTCCGCGGCCGCGGTCTCGGCTTTGAGGTCCTCGAGGCTCGTCCCGGTGAGAAACGATAGGTAGGATGGGACTAGCGGGAGGACGCAAGGCGAAATGAAGGAGATCAGACCCGCGGCGAACGCGGTCAGGACATTGAGTTGGGGATGCATGCCGAGACCCAATCTACGACGTCCCGGCGTTTGCGCCTGTGGCGTCGCTTGCAGCCCAAGCAGGGCCGCCGCGCGCCCTGGGCGCATCGAGGGGCGTGCAGCACTGGTTTACATACCCGAACATCGATCCCGTCGCGTTTAGGGTCGGCCCGGTCGCCGTCCACTGGTACGGCCTTTCATATTTAGCCGGGTTTATCGCGGTTGGATTATGGCTCGCGCGTCCGGCCGGGCGGCGGCGCCTCGGCCTCAGCGTCGAACAAGTCCAGGATTTCCTGATCTACGCGCTGATCGGCGTGCTCGTTGGGGGCCGGTTGTTCTTCGTCATCGCCGACATCGTGACCAAACACGACGCGTCGCTTTACTTCGGGGACATGCCGCGCAGCCTCCTCAACGTGATCGCCGTTTGGAATGGCGGGATGGGCTTTTTCGGCGGGCTGATCGGCGTGATCGTAGCGATGATCCTGTTCGTGCGAAAGCATCCGCAGTTGACGTTCAGCGTCCTCGCCGACGAAGTCGTCGTGATGCTCCCGATCGGCCTCGCGCTGACGCGCTTCGTCAACTTCGTCAACGACGAACTGGTCGGCAACATTTGTAACCCCGACCGTCCCTATTGCATCAAGTTTCCCAATTACGATGGGTACCGCTACCCGTCCCAGATCTTCGAAGCGATCCTCGACATCGCCGTGCTACCGATCATTTTGCTGATCTACCGGCGCCGGCCGGTCGACGGGGTCGTCGCCTGGAGCTGGTTTACGCTGTACGGCGTGACGCGCTCGATCGATGAGTACTGGCGCCAAACCGATCTCTCGGTCGGGCCCCTGACGGGCGGTCAACTTCTGGCACTCCCGATGATCGCAATCGGGCTCTTCATGATATGGCGTTCGCTGCGGCGTGGGACGCGTACCGACGCCGCGGTGCCGGCCTCCGCATAAAGCCGGCGTCGCGGCGTTCAAGGGCAGGTTCCCGGGGCGGCGAAGGCCCCTAGTGATGATGCCGGGTGCCGATGCGCCTTAGCCGGTGCGATACCGACGCGCCGAGTTCAGTCGCCGAGCGGATCGAGGTCATGCGCGAGATGATCGCGGAGGCGGCACGCGCGGCCGGCCGCGACCCGAGCTCGATCGTCTTGCTGGGCGTGACCAAGAAGAAACCGCGCGAGAGCGTGCTTGCCGCGATTGCAGCCGGCTTGACCGACATCGGCGAGAACTACGCCCAGGAAGCGCGCGAGAAGTACGCCGGCCTACCGCCGGTCCGCAAGCATTTCTTGGGTCACGTCCAGACGAACAAAGCGAAGGCAATCGTCGAGACGTTCGACGTCGTGCAGTCGATCGACCGAATCGAAGCCGGTCGGGCGATCGGCCGGGCTCAGAGAGGGCTCGGGAAGCGGGTTCGAACCTTGGTTCAAGTCAACGTGTCTCCGGTCGAACGCTTCGGGATCGCACCCGAAGCGGCTCCCGAGCTTGCGGCGCGGCTGCGCGATGAGGGGCTCGAGGTCGACGGCGTGATGGCGATGGGCCCCGCGAGCGCCGATCGCGAGACGATCCGGCGCGCTTTCGGGCGCGCGGAACGGGCCTTCGCGAGGGTGGGCGGGACGACGCTCTCGCTTGGGATGTCGGACGACTGGCGCGAAGCCGTCGGATGCGGCTCGACGCTTTTGCGCATCGGGACCGCGCTCTTCGGGTCTCGCGAATGAACGACGAAGGCCGGGACGACGACCGGCGAGGAGGAAAGGTGGGCATGCTGCACCGGATCGGTTCTTTCTTCGCGTTGAGCGACGACGAGGACGAGGCGCTTTACGCGGACGAACCGCCGGCCGAACGCCGCAACGTGGTTGCTTTCTCCGCTCGGGAAGGCCGGCGCGCCAGTTCGGAGGTGGCGATTTTCGCTCCGCGAGCTTTTGCCGACGTCACCGAGATCGCCGACGCACTGCGTAACAGGCAGGTCGCGATCGTCAACCTGCAGGGGGTCGAGCGGGCGCTGCTTCAGCGAATCGTCGACTTCACTTCGGGGGTCGCCTACACGCTGGAGGGGAAGATTCAGAAGCTCGCCGAGGCAATGTACCTCGTCGTGCCGCCCGGCGTTGCCGTCAACTCGCAGGGTTTGCGCGATTCGCTCGGGCGGGACGCGGCGCTCGACTTCATGATCGATCGGGGGTAATCGATGAACAAAATCACGGTCATCGACATCCAGCACAAGACGTTCAAACGCAAGCTGCAGGGTTACGATCCGGCCGACGTCGATCAGTTTCTCGACGAAATCATCGAGACGCTCGAGGACGAGGGGCAGGCGCGCGCCGCGCTGGAAGCCGAGATATCAGATCTCAAAGAGCGGATCAGTCACTTCAAGAGCATGGAAGAGTCGCTCCAGAACACGCTGCTGCTGGCGCAGCGAACCGCCGACGAGGTCAAGGGTTCGGCCCACAAAGAGGCCGACTTGATTCGCGCCGAGGCGCGCGTCGCAGTCGAACGTGAGATCGCCGGGTATGGCGAACGGGCGAATGAGGCCCGCCGCGACTACCAGCGAGCGCTCGAGACGGCCGAGAAGGCGAAGAGCGAATTGCGGAGTTTGCTCATGACGCATCTCGCGCTCCTCGACAAGCCCGAACTGCGCGGCGCGCCGTCGTCGTCGCCGAAGGCCGTCAAGGCTGCCGCACCGGCTGCGACCGCGGTAGGATCCGCAGCGCCGCCCACGCTGCCCACGCCGCCCGCGGCGCCGGAGCCTCCCGGCGGGACGGTTAGCGTCCCCAATGGCAGCACGACCGCGTTCGCCGACATCTAAGGACCGCCGATGGCGAAGTTGCAAGCCGCACCGACCGCAGCCCCGCGCATCTATCCCGTAGGGCGCGCGGTCGTTTTGCATGCGTTCGCCTCGGCTGAGTTGACCGGGCGGCGTTTCCTCATCGATGGCCGGCGGATCTCGACGCTGCGCTACGGGCGATTGTCGGTCGTCGTCGGTTTCGTCGATCAAGCGCGCTACACGCCCGACGAGCTTGCCCGCCAGCGCGGCGATGCGGTGTGGCTGGGCGGTGAGGCGCGCGTCCACGAGCGTGCCGTCGAACGTTCGGCGCTGCGCGCCCCGGTCGTGCCGGCTCGATTGCTGAGCGTTTTTCCGCATCCTGCCGCTCTCGAGCTTGCAGTACGCGAGGGATATCCGCGCTGGTCGCGCGCGCTCGCGCGGCTCGGGACCAAACGTGAATATGCCTTGCACGCCTTCATCGGACCGCACGCCCCGCCGGGCGCCCAGCCATACGTCTTGCGCGTGAGCGCGCGCGCGACGCGCGCGGGGCGCGTCACTCTTCCGAAAGGGAAGGACGGCGCGATGGACATCGTTCAGTCGTTGTGGCGCGATTGCGGGGCGCTTGCGAGCGCGACCCGCGGTTTGCAACGCCCCGCCGAACGCGGCGCCCTTGCAAGCGTAACGTACCTCGTCGGCGATGGTGACGGCGCGGCGCTTCGCGAGCGGGTCGCGCGCGCGTCAAAAGAAGGCGCGCCGCTCGGGATCAGTTTTTACCTCGAGGGTCCGCGCTCGCCGTTCACGTTCGTCTAGACGGCTAGCCCTCGGGCGGCGCGGTCGCGCGCATCGGCAAGACTCTCGAAACGATGCGGCAATCGCGCGACGGTACGCTCGACCCATGGATGGGATCGAACTGATGGCCGAGGCGATGCACGCCGCGCGAGCGCGGCTCGACGTCGCGGCCTCTAACCTCGCAAACGTCTCGAGCGCCGCCTTCAGCCGGCACGTCGCGCACACCTCACTCGATGCGCGCGGCATCTCGTTTTGGAGCGCGCCGGATCCGGCACAAGGCCCGCTCGAGCGAACGGGTCGCGACTTCGATCTTGCGATCGCCGGGCGCGGCGGGTTTTTCGTTCGCGAGCCGAGCGGCTCGGTCGGCGCGCGGCGCTCAGGATCGTTCGTGCTGGATGCCGGCGGCAGGCTGGTCGACGAGCGCGGAAGCGTTTTGCTCGGCGAGCACGGGCCGGTTCGGGTGCGCGCTGGGGCCGTGATCGATGCGCGTGGCGCCGTTCGCGATCTTGCCGGCCGGGAGCTCGGTCGCATTCGTCTGATCGGCGGCTCGAGCGTCCAAAGCGGCTTTCTCGAGCGCTCGAACGTCGACGCGATCCACGAGATGGTCGACATTCTCGCCGCGCAGCGCGCGTTCGAAACGGCGCAGTCGTCGCTGGCGGCGATCGACGGCGTTCGTGCGAAGGGCGTCAACGACGTCGGGCGGGTCAAAGCATGAATCGCGCGTTGTATGCCGCGGCGACCGGAATGGCGGCGCAGCAAACGAACCTCGACGTCGTCGCCGACAACCTCGCGAACGCCGACGTTGCCGGCTTCAAGCGCGCGACCGCCACGTTCGCGGCGCTCGGCGATGGGCTCGGGACCGCTCCGACCGGCGTCTTGCGTTCGTTCGAACAGGGCAAGCTCGAGAAGAGCGGCGGCCCGTTCGACGTCGCGATCGAAGGACGCGGCTTCTTCGCCGTCGAGCGCAACGGCGCGCGCGCCTTTACGCGTGCCGGTTCGTTTGCGCGCGCGAGCGACGGAACGCTGCGGACCGCCGGCGACTGGCGGCTCGCCGGCATCCGGATTCCAAGTGCGGTCACCAGCGTCGACGTGCGGCCCGACGGAACGGTTGTCGGCAAGACGGCGCAGGGCGGGTCGCGCGCGCTCGGTCGTATCAGGCTCGCGGCGTTCGACGCGCCGGAGCGATTGCAGCCGATCGGATCCGCGCTCTTTGCGGCGACGGCGGGAGCGGGCCGCGCGCACTGGATAGCGCCCGGCGCGGCGCAAGGACCGACGCTGTCGTTCGGGATGCTCGAGCGCTCGAACGTCTCGATCGTCGAGGCGATGATGGCGATCCTGACCGCGCAGCGCGCGTACGAAGCGAACGCCAAAGGAGTGCAAGCCGCGGATGAGATGCAGCGGATCGCCAACAACCTGCACCGCGGGTGAGCCGGCGCGCGTCCGCGACGTCACCGTCCGCTTCGAGGCGCTGCTCTTCGAAGCGGCGCTCGCGCCGTTTGCGAAGTCGCTCGGGTTTTTCGGCGAACTCGCCGCCGGCGCCGGAGCGCTCGCGCTCGCGCGCGCCTCGCACGACGGGCTCGGCGGTCGCCTCGAACGCACGATCGACGCGGAGGACGGCGCAACTCGATTGCGCGCGAGCGCGCCTTGAACGCCGAACCCTTCGACGTCGAGGACGAGCGCGAGGCGGCGATCCGCGCGCTCTTTCCACTGGTTCGGAGCATCGGCGTGCGCATCGCGCGAGTCGTACGCGCCGCCGACCTCGACGATCTGATCGGCGACGGGTCGCTCGGCGCGGTCCGCGCGGTCGACAGTTTCGATCCGCGGCGCGGGCCGAGCCTCGTCGCGTATGCGCGGCGCCTGATCACCGGCGCGATGCTCAACGGTCTGCGCCGCGTCGACCCGGTCTCCGAGCGGGTCCGCCGCACCTTGCGCGTCGCGGACCGAAAGCGCTACACGCTCGCAAACGCGCTCGGGCGCCTCCCAACGCTCGGTGAGTTGGAGCGCCACGACCCGGCCCTGCGGCGAGCGCGAATCGCGGCGCACCGGAATACGCCGATTTCGCTCGACGCGGCGCCCGCGAGCGACGGCGCGACCGTCGCCGATTGGAGCGGCGACCCGGCGACGGCCGCGCTGCGCGCAATCGAGCGCGCCTCGCTTCACGCAGCACTCGCGCAACTGCCGCTGCGCCAGCGCCAAGTCGTGACGCTGCACTACTACGGCGAGCTTTCGCTCCACGCGATCGGCCGGCGCCTGAAGATCTCGCCGCAGCGGTGCTCGCAGTTGCACGCGACGGCGCTTGCGCGGCTGCGTGCAGCGGTGCCCGGCGGATGACGCCGAGCGTCGAAGGCGACCCGCGGCTCGCGCCGGCGGATCCGGCGACCGCGACTGACCCAGCCGCACTCGCCGCGGGCTTCCCCGTGTCGCCGCCGCTCGCCCTCGCCATCGACCCCGATCTCGAACCGGGTCACCGGCTTCCGCCCGAGCACCCGGCATGGTCGCGCGACGCAATCGCGCTTTCGGCGCGGGCTCGCGCGCTCTTGACGCGGCTGCGGCCGGTCGTCGTGCGCGTAATCGCGGCGTGGGAGCATCGCGTGCGCTCAATTCTAGTGAGCGGGCGACGGCTCTCGGTCGACCCGAGCGGATGTTACCGCGTCGATTGAGGCACATTGCGGTCTCCACCGAGCCCGGAGATTGACGCGATCTACTACATTATAGTACAAAGTATTACATGCAGGCCCGTTGCCGCCCGTCGGCTCTGATATCGGCGTGCCGCGAATCGTCAAGCCGCTGTACTGGGATGACGACAATAGCCAACTTCTATGGCAGAGGCATCGGGTTACGCCGAACGACGTCGAGGAAATCCTTTTCGGCGTTGATGGCGAGGACGCGTCGTATCGCCAACGCCGCGACGGCGACTACCTCAAGATATACGGCGAAACGGGGTCCGGGCGTTTGCTGAAGTTAGTCGGAGAGTTCATGCCCGGCGGCCGTTTTCGCGTTTTCGCAGCGCAGGACATGGATGACCGAGAGAAGCGCGCCTTTCGAAAAGGTAGGTAGTTACCGATGGCAACTGCGGCAAAGAAAACACGCGATCAAATGGTTCGCGAGCTCGCCCGGTCCCAGGCAGACGAAATCGAGCGCGCCGAGATCGTTAGGGTGGCGTGGGCCGGATCGCCTGTTTCGGTGCGTTTGAGCGCGCCGCTGCTCGAAGCCCTGGATCGCCTAGCGCGCAAACAACATCGCAAGCGCGGTAACCTGATCCAGCACATTCTTTGGGAATACGTTCAGGACAACTTGAAATAGGATCGCTCCGTTATAGGGCTGTGTCGGCGCAAGCTCCAACCTCGGTCAAGCCCATCAGCGTTCGGATTCGGTCGCGGTCGGCGCGCAGTTCGGCCGCGCCTCCGGCGTACACGGGTAGGCCGCGGGAGGCGAGCGATATCGCGCGACTGCCGATTGGGAACACTGCGTTCGGTCCACGCAGTGTTCAAAATTCGGCGCGCCTCGCCATCAAGGACACGGGGGGGCAGCCAAGAAAAGGAGGTCTGCTAACCGGTTCCGCAGCGCTCCCCGTTGCGGATACAGCGTAATTCTCTGCCTTCTTAAGGAGAGGGATCTTTCGATTATGAGGTTCAAATCGGCTGCGCTCCTATCACTGGCGATCGCTACCTTTTCGTTCGAAACGGCCGAGGCGGATCCGGGAACAAAAGTGATCTTACCGGGCGGAACGTCGATTACGTTTCAGGTCACGGACAAGGTATCGTCCGGTACAGCTGCTGTTGGTGACACGTTTGGAGTACGCGTTACGAAGGACGTTGTCGTTGATGGCTGGATTGTTGTGGCGAAGGGCGCCGGTGGCCTCGGCGAAGTCCTCAAAGTTGATCATGCTGGTTCACACGGGCATGCAGGAAGCCTCGGAATTCAACTTGATTGGGTCTTCGGAGTGGATGGCAACAAGATTAAACTTACGTCGGAAAGGAAGACTCAAGAAGGCGAAAATAAGGCTGGCGTTTCGTCTACTATGACGATTATTTCGTGGGCTTTTCTCGGCATACCGGGCTTGTTTGTCCACAATTGGGTGAAGGGCCACGAAATTGAACTTACCCCGGAGAATACCGCAGAGCACCCATTAAGCGCCTTTGTCGATAACAGTGTATATGTGACGGCGCAGGCTAAGAGCGATGCCGGCGCCGGATTTGCCCCTCCTGTTCCAAAAAGCTCGCCAGAACCGGTTGCTTCACCCTAGAACAGGGCGCTAAGCCTCCACCTCGGTCAAGCCCATCAGCGCGCGGATCCGATCGCGGTCTGCGCGCAGTTCGGCCGCGCCTCCGGCGTAGACGATGCGGCCGCTGTCGAGGACGTAGGCGCGGTCGGCCAGCTCGAGCGCGAGCAGTGCGTTCTGCTCGACGAGGAGGATCGCGACCCCGTGCTCCTTGAGCTCGCGCAGGATGCGGTAGACTTCCTCGACGACGAGCGGGCCGAGGCCTTGCGACGGCTCGTCGACTAACAGCAGCAACGGGTTCGAGACGAGCGCGCGCCCGATCGCGAGCATCTCCTGCTCGCCGCCCGAGAGCCGCCCGGCCTTGCGAGACTTGACCTCGGCGAGTTTTGGGAGGTGCTGCAAGACGCGCGCGATCGTCCACTCGCCGCGCCGTCCGTTTTCGGCGAGTTGCAAGTTCTCGAGGGCCGTTAGGTTCTTGAACATCCGCCGGCCCTCGGGGACGTAACCGACGCCGAGTCGCGCGACCCGGTACGGCGGCCAGCCGCCGATCGATGTTCCGTCGAACGTAATCGAGCCCGCGCACGGCGGGGTCAGGCCGAGGATGCTGCGTATCGTCGTCGTCTTTCCCGCTCCGTTGAGGCCGAGCAGGGCGACGACTTCGCCCGTACCGACGCTGAGCGAGACGTCGCGCAGGATGCGAATCTTCCCGTAGTCGGTGCACATCGCGTCGACCGCGAGGAACGGCTCAGACATCCTCGCGGGCCTCCGCCCCGAGGTATGCGGCGCGGACGGCTTCGTTGGTGGCGATCTCGCTCGGCGTCCCCTCGGCCAATATCCGCCCCCGGTCGAGCACCGTCACCCGTTGCGACAGGGCGAGCACGACGCGCATATTGTGTTCAACGAAGAGCACGGTTAGCCCGAGGCTCGAGTGCAGTTTGCGAATGACGTCCATGATGCGCTCGGTCTCGCTCTGCGCGAGCCCCGCCATCGGCTCGTCGAGGAGGACGAGGGTCGGATCCGTTGAGAGGCTCATCGCAATCTCGCACAGTCGTTGGCCGCCGTGCGAGAGTTCGGCGACGGGACGGTCGGCATAGCGCGACAAGTTCACGAACGACAGGAGTTCGGCGACGCGCGCGTCGAGCCGTTTGCCCCGCTCGCCGCGCGGCATCCGGACGTCGAACGCGACGCGCGCGCGGCTGCGCACGCCGAGCATGACGTTTTCGCGCACCGGCAACTCGGCGAAGATGCTCGGCGTTTGAAACGTGCGGCTCATGCCGAGGGCGATGCGCCGCCAGTTCGGCATGCGAGTAATGTTCGTACCGGCGAACCGGACCGCGCCGCGATCGGGCGGATAGAACCCCGAGAGGACGTTGAAGAAGGTCGTCTTTCCGGCGCCGTTCGGTCCGATCACGGCATGAATCGTCCGCGCCGCGACGCGGATCGAGACGTCGTCGACCGCGCGGATGCCGCCGAAGCTTTTCGCGATCCCGCTCGCCTCGAGCAGGACGCCGTCCTGCGCGACCGGCGCGCTCTCAACCATGCCGGCCCGCCTCGATGGCGTCTTCGGCGGTCACGCCGGCCGGAACGTCGTGCGCCAACTCGTCGGCGATCACCGAGCGAGGCGCGTGCAAAGCGACCAAGACCGTCCCGAGGATGCCGCGCGGAAACCCGAGGACGCACGCCACGAACAACGCGCCGATGAAGATTTCCCAGTATGGCGTGTGACTCGAGACGACATCTTTTCCAACGACGTAAATGAATGCACCGATAAGTGGACCCCACACCGTTCCGCTTCCGCCGAGGATCGTCGTGAGGACGAAGTCGCCGGATTGATCCCAGTCGAGCATCAGCGGGTCCGCGAAGTTCAGCGAGAGCCCGTACAGCGCCCCGCCGAGCCCAGCCATGACGCTCGCGATCAGAAGCGCGATGAAGATGAACCGATCGGTGTTCAGACCGAGGTAGCGGACGCGGATCTCGTTTTGGCGGATTGCCACGAGCGTTCGCCCAAACGGGGAACGCACGAGCAACGAGAAGCCGGCGACGATGGCCAGAAAGACGACGAGCGCGAGGTAGTAAAACTCGGTCTCATGGAGCTGCACGTGCGCCGCCGGTAGTCCGAAGTACGGTCGCGAGAAGTTCATCCCGTCTTCACCGCCGGTGACGTCGGTGAAGCGATACGCGATGAAATAGAAAACCTGGCCGAACGCGATCGATAGCAACCCGAAGTAGATCCCGCGGCGGCGGAGCAGAAACGGTCCGATCAGGAGCGCGCCGGCGAGCGCGGCGAACACGCCCGTCAGCGTCGCTTCGATAAAGTGGAAGTTGAAGTACTTGATCGAGAGCCCGGCGCCGTACGCGCCGAGTCCGAAGAACGCGGCGTTTCCAAAGGCTGGGAGCCCGGTGTACCCGAGGAGCAAATTGACGCTCATCGCGACGATTGCGAAGAGCAACGCATCGGTGACGACCAAGAGGTCGACGTGGATGAGCGGGAACAAGTACGGCGCGAACGCCAAGAGCACGACGACGACGGTACAAGCGACCAGGGCAGCCCGGCCGCCGGTCACCCGAAAAGCCCTTCCTCGCCGAAGAGCCCGCGCGGACGGATCATCAGGACGAGCGCCATCAGCGCGTAGATCGAAACCTCGCTCGCAGCCGGGATCCACAACGTCGTCAACGAGATCGCGAGTCCGATCAGTATCCCACCGACGACGCTTCCGAAGAGGCTCCCCATCCCGCCGATGATGACGGTGACGAACGCCGGCATCAGGAGCGTGTTGCCGACTGTGGGGTACTGCCCGAGGAGCGCGCCGGCGAGAACGCCCGCGATCCCCGCGAGCAAAATCCCAAGACCGAAGTTGACCATGTAGAGCACTTGCGTGTTCGTCCCAAGCGCCGCGATCATCTCGGTGTCTTGCACGGCGGCGCGCAGCGCGAGACCAAAGCGCGTCCGGGTGAGAAAGACCGCAAGCGCCCCGATCGCAATCAACAGTACGAGCGCGATGAACAAGCGGAAGACCGGAAAGTTCATGAATCCGAGCGCGACGGTTCCGCCGAGCGACGCGGGCGGGGAGAACGGAACGCCGTTCGCACCCCAGATCAAATGGTAGACCTCTTCGGCGATCAGCGAGAGCCCGAAGGTCAAAAGCAGGCTGTACAGCGGTTCGCGCTTATAGAGCGGGCGAATCATCGTTCGTTCGACGACGATCCCGACGACGACGGTCAACAGCGGCGCGACGATCAGCGCGAACCAGAAACTGGTCCCGCGCGAGACCATCGCAAAGGCGAGGTAGCCCGCGAGCGTCATGAAACTCCCGTGAGCCATGTTGATGGTCCCGGTGAGGTTCATGATCAGCGAGAGGCCGATCGCGACGATCGCGTAGAACGCGCCGAGCACGAGGCCGTTGAACAGTTGGGGCGCTACGTGCTCGAACATGCCGGCGCGCCTACGGCGTTAGGACGGATACCCCATCTTGCAGACTTGCGCTTTCTGGGAGACGGTCTGCTCGATTTCGTCAGCCGGTTGCGTGTCGACGACGTCGAAGACGTCGTACTTGTCGCCCGGCGTGCCGTTCGCTCGAATCTGCGCGACCCACATCGGCCACATCAACTGGTGGTCTTCTTTGCGGAAGTAAGCTTCGCCGGCGAAGATCGAGCGGAAGCGCGTCCCTTCGATCGCGCGCGCGACCTTGACCGCGTCGGTCGATTTGGCCGCGGCGACCGCCTGGAGGTAGCGATCGGCTGCGACGTACCCGAAGCAGCAGCGCGCCGTCGGCGGAGCGACCGTGTGCAATTTTTCATAGTTGGCGACGAAGTCGTGCGCGGCTTTGTTCCCGGCGCCGAGCGTCTTTTCGCTCTTGTAGTACCACTCGATCCCCCAGTAGCCGGCGCGCGCTTCGGGTGGGAGCGACCAGATCGATTCGAGTTCGACCTGCGGGCCGCCGACCGGGATCTTTCCGAGTATCCCAAACGAGTGCGCCTGCTTGAGGCAGTTGACGTAGTCGTTGCCCTGCACGAGGACGAGGAGCACGTCCGGCTTCGCGCTCGGAACCTTGGTCAAGTACGAACTGAAGTCGGTCGTGCCGAGCGGCGTCAGGTCGTTCCCGACGATCGTTCCGCCGGTCTTGGCGAGCACGTCTTTGAATCCGGACTCGAGCGCGTGACCATACGCATAGTCGGGCGTGATCAAGTACCATCGCTTCCCGAACTTCTTGGCGAGCGAAAAGCCGGTCGCGTGCGTCTCCATCCACGTGCTGTGGCAAACGCGGAACGTCGACCACTTGCAGTTCTTCCCGGTGACGTCGTCGGTGTGTCCGCCCGAGTCGATGAAGATCACGCCGGCGTCGGCGGCGACGCCGTTGACCGACAGCGAGACGGCGCTCGAGACGGTCCCGAAGAGCGCGACGACTTTGTCCTGATTGATCAGTTTGCGCGCCTTCTGCGCGCCGACGCCCGGATCCGATTGCTCGTCCTCGAGCACGATCTCGATCTTCCGGCCGAGGACGCCGCCGCGCTTGTTCCAGGCGTCGACCGCCATCGCGTAGCCCCGGCCCTCGTTCTCACCGGGATAAGCATAGGTGCCGGTCGCGGGCTCGAGCAGGCCCAGTTTGATCGTTTCAGCGGCCGCGCCTAGACGCGGGATGTATGCCGGGATCCCCATCCCCAGAGCAGCCGCTCCAAGTCCGGCGCCTTTGACGAACGTACGGCGATCGAGCGCTTTGGGCACGGCGTCTCCTTTATCAAGCAGAAACACGAGCGGGGGCGGTAAGCCCCGCAGCGGACTACAGGTTTGCAAGCCTCTTCGCGGGCTTCCTGTCGCTTTAGGGGCTCTCGACCGGTGCCGCGGGCGCGTGGCTTGCGGCCACGACGCGATCGATGACGCACGCGATGCGCTCGGCGGCCTCCTCGGATGCCGCGAGCACGCTCGAGTGCAAGACGTCGGTATTGGGGCCGATGACGTTTGAGATCAGGCTGATTCCGAGTACCTCGAGGCCGAGTGCGCGCGCCGCGATCGCCTCGAGGACCGTCGACATCCCGACCGCATCGGCGCCAAGCGTCCGCAGCGCGCGCGCCTCGGCGAGCGTCTCGAACGCCGGTCCGGCGACTCCCGCATAAATCCCCTCACGTAATGCCGGTTCGCCGGCGGGCGCGTGCGCGGCGGCCCGCAGCCGCGGGCTGTAGGGATCAATCATGTTCACAAACGGCGACGGCCTCCGCCCGTCGAGCGGCGTTCGTCCCGTCAAATTGAGGTGATCGGCGATCAGCATGACGTCGCCGCGCGCAAACGACTCGTTCAAACCGCCGGCCGCGTTTGTGAGCACGACGAACTTCGCGCCCGCCGCGGCCGCAAGCCGGATGAAATAGGTGACGTCGCGCGGCGTAAAGCCCTCGATAGAGATGCACGCGCCCAGCGAACGCGACGACGCGTTTGCGGCCCCAGGTTCCGACGTACGCCTTTCCCGGATGACCTTCGAGCGAAGCGAGCGGCGCGCCGTCGAGCTTTTCATACGGGACTTCGCGTCCGTCGATGCGACTCGCGCGCGGCGCGCGCAAGCCCGCTTCCGAGAACGATCGCGGCGTCGATCGCGCCTCCGGCCCGGCGCCGCAGTCGCGCGGATGCGGCGGCGAGCGCCTTCGCGCTAATCGGCGGGCGCCGCGACGCCGTCCGGCGCCAAGAGATCGTTCCCGGTCATCGCGGCCGGCACGGCGAGTCCGAGCGAGCGGGAGCAGCGTCGGCGCGATGTCGCCCGAGCCGCCCGTTTGCGAGCATGCCGAGATGCGGATCGCGCGAGATCAGGACGAACGGGACGGGATTGGTCGTGTGCGCGGTGAGCGGGTTGCCGTCGGCGTCGAGCTTTCTCTTCGGCGTTGCCGTGATCGGCGGTGATCGCCAGAATCCCGTCGGCGTCGAGCACCGCGTGCTCGAGGCGTCCGAGCGCGACGTCGAGCGTCTCGAGCGCGGAGACGTTGCGTCCATACGCCGGTGTGTCCGACCATGTCGGCGTTCGCGTAGTTCATCACGATCACGTCGTGTGCCGCGGTCGCGATCGTCTTCGACCGCGACGTCGTGATCTCGCGGCGCGCATCTCTGGCGCCAGGTCGTAGGTCGCGACCGCCGGTTCGACGGGATCAGGATGCGGTCTTCGCGCTCGAATACCTCCTCGCGGCCGCCGTTGAAGAAGTACGTCACGTGCGCGTATTTCTCGGTCTCGGCGAGGCGAAGCTGCGTCAGCCCGCCGCGCGCGACGATTTCGCCGAAGGTGTCGCGACTGGGGCCGCGGGCCGAAGAGCACCGGGTTCGGAAAGTTCTCCTCGTACTTCGTCATCGTCGCGAAGATGAAGTCGTCGAAGCGGTGGACCGGAAATGCGCGAAGTCGGGTCGCGAGAACGCGAGCGTCAGCTGGCGCGCGCGATCGGGGCGGAAGTTGAAGAAGATCACCGCGTCGCCGTCGCGCGACCGGCCGCGGTTCGCCGACGAGCGTCGGCAGCGACGAACTCGTCGGTCTCGCCGCGCGCGTAGGCGGCGCGAGCGCCTCGCTCGCGGTCGCGCACGCGTACGCGCGCTTTCGCCGTCGACGAGCGCGTCGTAGGCCTTCTCGCGTTCGCTCCCAGCGCTTGTCGCGATCCATCGCGTAGTAGCGGCCGCATCACGGTCGCGATCGCGCCGGCGGCCGCCCACCGTGGCGAGGTGCGCCTCGAGCGCGTCGAGGTAGCGCTGCATCGACGCGGCGGCGACGTCGCGTCCGTCGCCGAACGGCGTGGACCGCGAACGGCACGCCGGCCGCCACGGCGGCGTCGATCAGCGCGAAGAGATGGTCGATCGAGCTAGTGCACGCGCCCGTCGGAGAGCAAGCCCGATGAAGTGCAGCCGCCCGCCGCGTCGCGCTTGACGTGCGCGAGGCACTGCAGCAGCACGGGGTTGCTGCGCGAACGAGCCGTCGGCGAGCGCTTCGTCGATGACGACGACGCCTTGCGGGACGACGCGCCCGCTGCCGATGTTGATGTGGCCGACCTCGCTGTTCCCCATGACGCCGTCCGGCAAGCCGACGGCTTCGCCGCTGGCCTCGAGCTCGCGCGTGCGGATAGTGCGCGAGCATGCGCCGCCAGTTCGGCAAGGTCGGCGGCGGCGATCGCGTTGCCGTGCGGGTCGTCGCGGCAGCCCCAACCGTCGAGGATCGCAAGACGAGCGGCCGCCGCGGCCCGCGCGCGGCTCATCGCCGGCGCGGCGCTCAACGATCGCGACGAACGCTCGCCGCGTTCAAGGCTCGCTCCGCCGACGAGCCCGCCGTCGATCGTTGGGCTGCGCCATCAGCGCCGGAGCGTTCTCGGCCTTCATGCTTCCGCCGTACAGGATGCGCGCCGTCGCGAGCCCGTCGACGGTCGCGCGGATCTGGGCGATCACGGTGTTGGCGTTTGTCGGGCTGGTCGACTGAGCCCGGTCCCGATCGCCCAGATCGGCTCGTAGGCGACGACGCAGCCTGCGACCTCACGCGGGCCGAGCCCTGCGAACGCGGCGCGCGTTTGCCGACGTGACCTTGCCGAGCGTTTCGCCGCGCGCGTGTTCGGCGGCGGTCTCGCCGACCGCGACGATCGGCGTGATCCCGTGCGCGAGCGCCGAGCGAACTTTGCGGCTGACGCCGTCGTCGGTCTCGCCGCAGGATTGCGCGCCGCTCCGAATGGCCGAGGATCACCCAGCGGACGCCGAATTCGCGGAGCATGACGGGGCTGATCTCGCCGGTAAAGGGGCCGTGGTCGGCTCTCGTGCATCGTCTGCGCGCCGAGTCCGATCGCCGTCCCGTTGCAGCGCCTCGCGAGCGGCCGCGAGCGCCGTGAACGGCGGCGCGACGACGGCGTCGACGCCGGCGGGCTGCGGGAAGCGCCAGCAGCTCGCGAAGGAGCGACGCGCGCCTCGGCGACGTCTTGTGCATCTTCCAGTTGCCCGGCGATCAGCGGCCGGCGCGTCCGTCACGCCATTAGCCCATCCGCTCGGCGGCGCTCTCGAGGGCGGCGACTCCGGGGAGCGTCTTGCCCTCGAGAAACTCGAGCGTCGCGCCGCCGCCGGTGGAAACGTGGGTCACCGCGTCCGCAAATCCCAGCTCGTGCGCTGCGGCCGCCGCGTCGCCGCCGCCAACCACGCTGGTCGCGCCCTCTTTCGTCGCTTCCGCGATCGCTTCGCCAACGGCGCGCGTTCCGGCTTGATACGCCGGCTTTTCGTAGACGCCCATCGGCCCGTTGAAGACGATCGTCTGCGGCCTTGCGCAGGACCGTTGCGTACGCTGCGGCCGTCTCGGGCCCGATGTCGAGGATCATTCGACCGCCGACGTGCGCGAGCGGCACGGCCTCGGCGCGATCGTCGGCGTCGAACGACGTCGGCGACGACCGCATCGGTCGGCAGGTGCAGCGGCACGTTCTTCGCGGCGCACAGCGCCGCGATGCGCTTGGCGGGTTCGAGATCGTCGTCGCGCAGCGACGTTCCGACCTCGACGCCCTGCGCGGCGAGGAACGTGTTCGCCATGCCGCCGCCGATCACGAACGCGTCGACGCGCTCGACCAGGCTCGTAAAGACGCCGACCTTGTCTTTGACTTTCGCGCCACCGATCGCGCAGACGTAAGGTTGCGTCGGATCGGTCATCAGGGGCGCGAGCGCGTCGAGTTCCGCTTCCATGAGGAAGCCGGCGACGGACGGCAGGTCGTGCGCGATGCCCTCGGTCGAGGCATGCGCGCGGTGCGCGGTCCCGAAGGCGTCGTTGACGTACAGTTCGCCGAGCGAGGCGAGTTGCCGGGCGAAGTCCGGATCGTTCGTCTTCTTCCTCGGGATGGAAGCGGACGTTCTCGAGCAGCAGGACGTCGCCGTCGCTGAGCGCGGCGACCGCGTTTTGTGCCGCCGGCCCGACGCAGTCCGGCGCAAACGCGACGGTCGAGCCGAGCCGAGCGTGCAGTTCGGCCGCAACCGGGCGCAGCGAAAGCGCCGGCACGACCTTGCCGTCGGGCCGCCCGAGATGCGAAAGGACGATCGAGCGCGCGCCGCGATCGCGTAGATAGCGCAGCGTCTCGAGTGCGGCGACGATTCGCGTGTCGTCGGCGACCGCGCCGTCTTTCATCGGGACGTTGAGGTCTTCGCGCACGACGACGCGCTTGCCGCCGACCTCAATGTCGCGAAGAGTCTTGAACTTCGTCAAGCGACCGCGGACGGCAACTTGCTCAGAACCATGTGCGTTACGTCGGCGAGCCGGCACGAGTAGCCCCACTCGTTGTCGTACCACGCGCCGATTTGGACGAGGTCGCCGTTGGCGTTGGTCAGTTCGGAGTCGATGATGGAGCTGAACGGCGAGCGCTTGAAGTCGCTCGAGACCAATTGCTCGTCACAGTAGCGCACGTAGGCTTTCAGGTCGCCGCCTGCGGCACGCCGCAGAATCTCGTTGACCTCATCGCGCGTCGTGGCGCGTTTGACCTGCGCGACGAGGTAGACGAACGAGACGGTCGGCGTTGGGACGCGCAGCGAGAAGCCTTCGAAGGTCCCCTTGACCTCGGGGATCGTCAGGAAGAGCGCCTTGGCCGCTCCGGTCGAGGTCGGGATGATGTTCGTCGCGGCGTTGCGTGCGCGCCGCATATCCTTGTGCGGGCCGTCGAGCAGGACTTGATCGTTCGTGTACGAGTGGATCGTCGTCATGAAACCTTTCACCCAGCCGAGGTTGTCGACGAGCGGTTTGACGGCGGTCGCAAGGCAGTTCGTCGTGCACGACGCGTTTGAAATGATGTGGTGTTTCTCGGGATCGTAATTGCGGTCGTTGACTCCGAGGACGAGCGTGATGTCCTCGCCCTTGGCCGGCGCCGAGATGATCACTTTTCGCGCGCCGCCGCCGTCGATGTGGGCGCGCGCCTGCTCCGCGTCGGTGAAAAGTCCGGTCGATTCGATGACGACCTCGACACCGAGCGCCTTCCATGGAAGTTTGCCCGGGTCGCGCTCGGCGAGGACTTTGATCGTGCTTGCCGTCGATCGATATGCCGTCGGCCGTGCACTCGACGGTACCGTCGTAGGTCCCGTAATTCGAGTCGTACTTGAAGAGGTGCGCGCACTCCGAGGCGCCGATCAGATCGTTGACGGCGGCGACCTCGATCTCGGGGTGGTGCTCGATCAACGCCTTGAGAAAATTGCGGCCGATCCGGCCGAACCCGTTGATCCCGATGCGCATGGGGGCTCCTTCGATTCGATGGAAATCTACGCCGCGGAGGCGGCTTGGTCGGTTACCCGGCTTCCCGGGTCGAGCCCTCTTTAGGCGCGTTTTGCAGGCCGCGCGCGATGCGCAAGAGCGTCGCGAGCCGCCCATTGACGGTCGATTTCTTCGCCGGCGGCCGGCAACGCCGGCCAAGCTCCGCGAGCGTCTCGCTCGGATGATCGAGTCGGAGTTGCGCGATCTCGCGCAACTGCTTCGGCAGATTGCGCAAGCCGTACCCGTCGGCCAACAACTCGATCGAGGCGCGCTGCACCGCAGCGGCGCCGGCGGCGCGGTCGACGTTCGCGGCTTCGGTGTTGACGAGCCGGCGGATGCGGTTCTTCGTCTCTTTGACCGCGCGCACGTCTTCCAAGTGAAGGACGGTCGCAAACGCTCCGAGCGACGTCAGGACTTGCGTGATCTCGTCGACGTCCTTGAAGTAGACGATCGTGCGGCCCTTGCGCGGCGCGAGCTTCGGGTGACGGCCTTCGGCGCGCAGCAGCCCGGCGAGACGGCGCGTCGCCGCTTCCGTCGGGGGGCAAAACTCGAGATGGTAACCGCGCGCCGGCGAGGCAAGCGAGCCGCATGCAAGGAACGCCGCGCGCAGTTCCATGCGGCGGTCGCACCGAACGACCGGGCGCGCCGGCTCTGCCGGCGACTCGCGCTCGATCTCATAGGTCGCCTGGCCCCGAAGGCGGCGCTCGATGAGCTTGCGGATGCGGTGCGCTTTGCGATCCTCGAGCAGCGTCCACGCAAGGCGCGCGATCGAGGGCCGCTGCGTTCGAAACGCGGCGCCCGTCCGCGTCACACCGTAGAAGAAGAGACCGTCGCGCAGAGCGAGCCGGCAATGCTCGTCCGCTGGGACGTCGCGCGCGAGCGCGTCCTTCGTGTCGGCGGAGAGCGTCGAGATCATAGATCGAGCGGCGAGGCGTCGAGCCAGTCGGCCGGCTCGTCGCGCTTCTCGCCGAGGATTTCGTACATCGGGATGTCGCGCAGCGCCGGCGTCACCCGCAACGGGACGTGCAGCACCCGAACCGTCAAGAACTTCCGCGCGTAGTGCAGGACGAGTTCGTCGCCGACCTTGACCTCGTACCCGGGCTTGAGTGGCCGCCCGCCGCACGTGATCCGTCCGTTCACGAGCGCCTCGTGCGCTTCCGACCGCCGCTTCGCAAGTCGCGAGACTTTTAGGAACTTATCGATCCGCACGATGTGCTGCGAGCCTCACGCGTCCAATCGTCGAATGCAGGACGTCAAGGCTTCCTGGGCACGACGCAGGTTCCGCGGGCGCGGCAAACCACTTCCGGCGGGTCGAGGACGTCGGCGATCGTTGGGCCGCGTTCGGGGCGGGCCGCGATCACTTTGCGCGCTTCGAACTCCATCGCGCGCGAGCGCGTCCCGAACTTCACGATCCGGCCTTCGGCCTCGATGTAATCGCCGGCGTAGACCGGCGCCAAGAATTCGACCGTCTCGTACGCCGCGAACAGCCCTTCGTCGCCGTCGCTGCGAATCAGCAGTTCGGTTGCGATGTCGCCGAAGAGGGCGACGATGCGCGCCCCGTCGACGAGGTTTCCGCCATAGTGGGCGTCGTGCGCGCTCATCCGAAGGCGGATCAGGACGGGGTCGCTCCCTTGACGCTCGCTCACGCGGCTTGAATCTTCGCGAGTTGCCACAGTTCCTCGAGTTCGTCGAGGCTGAGATCGACGAGGTTGCGGCCGTCGCGTTCGGCGCGGCGCTCCATGTAGAGAAAGCGCCGGTAGAACTTGTCGTTCGCCACACGGAGTGCGCCTTCGGCGTCGATGCCGAGCGCGCGCGCGAAGTTGACGAGCGTGAAGAGCACGTCGCCGACCTCCTCGCGGATGCGCGCCGGATCGCCCTCGCGGCGCGCCTCTTCGAGTTCGCTGACTTCCTCGGCGAGCTTGGCGCGGATCCCGCCGAGATCGGGCCAGTCGAATCCGACCCGCGCCGCCTTCTCTTGCATCTTTTGCCCGCGCTGCAGCGCGCCGAGCCCCTTCGGGATTCCGTCGAGCCGGGATTCGCGCGCCTTGCCGGCCGGCTCGAGCGCCTTGAGCTGATCCCAATTGCGCCAGACCTCGGCGACGTTCGCCACGGCTTGGTCGCCGAAAACGTGCGGATGGCGGCGGATCATCTTGTTCGAGAGCCCGTCGACGACGTCGGCGATCGAGAACTTCCCGCGCTCGGTCGCGAGCTGCGCGTGGAAGACGATCTGCAGAAGCAAGTCGCCCAGCTCTTCGCACAATTCGATGTCGGAGTGTGACTCGACGGCGTCGGCGACTTCGTAGGTCTCCTCGATCAAGTAGGGGACGAGCGACCCGTGCGTCTGCTCGCGGTCCCACGGGCACGAGCGCCGAAGGCGCGCCATGATTTCGACTAGGTCGTCCCAGTCGTGCCGCTCCGATGCCGGCGGCAGGTCGACGAGCGGCATCGCAAGCGACGCGGCGAGCGTCGCGCGCGGCATGCCGGGGACGAGTTCGCAGCGAAATCCGCGCCGCTCGAGCGCGCGCAAGAGGATCGGCAAGCCCGGAAAATCCGAGAGCGGGTTGCCGAGGATGCCGATCGCGACGTCGAGATCCTCGAGCTCCGCAACAAATCGTTCGATCTCCTCGCTCGAGCCGCGGACGAACAGCGACGGTTTCGCTATCCGGTCGCGCAGGATCGATACGCCTTCACTCTCGAGGAAGAGCGCGAGTTCGGGCGGGGCGAGCACGACGACGGCGCGCCCGACGCGGCGCAGCGCTTCGAGGCTGCCTAAGGTGACAAGGTCGGGATCGCCTGGTCCGAGTCCGACGATGCGCGCCAACGCCATGAAAGGACGATTCCCCGAGACGCGCCGCGACGCATCTCGGGGAATCGCAGATTGGGGCTCGCTCGTTTGCCCGCTACGTCTTGGCGGGCGATGGAGCGGTGGCGGGCGACGCCGCTGCGCCGGGTGACGCCGCTGCGCCGGGCGATGCCGCCGCGCCGGCGGATGCGGCCGTGCTCGGTGCCGGCGTCGGCAGCGGCGGCGGGATCGCGTCCTTCAGGCGAGGATCGTAGATCTGGATGTTCGCCTTGGCGCGCAGCCCCGAGAGGAACTGCGGAATCTGCTGCTGCTCCTGTTGCTGCGTCAGCGTATCGCGGATCTTATCGCTCGAGTTCGCGAGCGTCGCGACTTGCGCGGGCTTGCGCTCTAAGACCTGGATGATGTGCCACCCGAACGGCGACTTCACCGGCGGTCCGATGACGCCGATCTTTTGCGAGAAGGCCGCGTTCTGGAACGCCGGGACCATCTGGCCGCGCGCGAAGAACCCGAGGTCGCCGCCCTTGTCCTTGCTCGACGGGTCGCTCGAGTACTGCTTGGCCATGTCTTCGAACTTGGCGCCGGCTTTGAGCTTCGCCTCGACCATGTCGGCCGTCTTTTTGTCGGCGACGAGAATGTGCCGCGCGTGAACTTGCTCGGCGGTATCGAGCGACACGTGGTTCTTGTCGAGGTAGGCCTTGATGTCGGCCGGCGTGATCTTGACGCTCGCCGAGACCGCCTTCTCGACTTCCAACTGCTGCCGCAAGATGCGGTGCACGTCGTCTTCGGTAAGGCCTTGGGATTTCAGGATCTGGTCCCACTGCCCCGGCGGGTACTTGGCCTTGTACTCGTCTTCTTTTTTCAGAACGTCGGCATCCGAGATGCTGATGTGGTTCGCAGCGGCGTACTGATCGATCAGATCGGCTTGCACGAGCTGATTGAGGACCGACTTGGCCTGCGGTATCGCCTCGAGTTTGGCGTCGTACTCGGCCCGGCTGATCTTCTGGCCGTTCACGGCGGCGACATCGCCGCCACCGTTCGAGCAAGCGGCGAGCGCGAGCCCGAAGGCCGCGGCAGCGAGCCCGGTGACGACGCGTTGGACATTGGACATTGAGAACTCCAGCTTCGACATAAATGCGCGGAGCCGCATCGACCCCGCAAACTCTCGCCATTTCGCAACTTGGGTGACGCCAGTCCTGCCTGCGGGGGGATTTATCCTGAAAGCGCCCTAGAGCGCCCGCAGAAGGGCGCGCAGGAGCGGCAGGTGCTCGGCGGGCTTGCGGTCCGGGAGGTCGACCAAGATGCGACCCTCGGCGAACCGAAACTTATTCTTTGTTAAGGATTGCAGCTGAGGGATCGCCGTCGGCGCGATCGCAAAGCCGCTGCCGACCCCAAGCGTCAGCCGGCGCTCGTCGACGACGACCCTGGTGACGCCCTTCTCGAGGGCGATCGCGCGCAGTTTCGTCACCTCGACCAGCCGCTCGAGGGGTTCTGGGAGCGGGCCGAACCGGTCGCGCAGCCCGGCCGAGACTTCATCGACTTCGGCCTCGGTTCGAGCGTTGGCAAGTTGTTGGTAGGCCGCGATTTTTTGAGAGACCTGCGGGACGAAATCGTTCGGGATGAACGCATCGATCTTGATGTCGATGACGGCTTGGGGGCGCGTTTGGCTCGGCGCCGGGCGGCCACGCCGCGCTCCGATCGCCTCGCCGAGGAGTTCGCAGTACGTGTCGAAGCCGACCGCGCCGATGAAACCGGACTGGGCCGCGCCGAGCAGGTTCCCCGCGCCGCGGATTTCGAGGTCGCGCATCGCCACCTGCAAACCGCTCCCCAAATGCGTGAACTCGCGAATCGCCTCGAGGCGCGCCTTGGCGTCCTCGCTAAGCGCCTTGTGCGCCTGGTAGAGGAGGTACGCGTAGGCCTGATGGTTCGAACGCCCGACTCGGCCGCGCAATTGGTAGAGTTGCGCGAGCCCGAACTTGTCGGCATCGTTGACGACGATCGTATTGACGTTCGGGATGTCGATCCCGTTCTCGATGATCGTCGTCGCGACCAGAATGTCGATCTCGCCGTCGATGAACCGCGCCATGATCGGTTCGAGCTCGGCTTCGACCATCTTCCCGTGCCCGACCGCGATGCGCGCCTTAGGCACGAGCTGCCCGAGTGCGCGCGCCACGCCGTAGATCGACTCGATCCGATTGTGCAAGTAGTAGACTTGGCCGCCGCGGTCGAGCTCTTGGAGGATCGCTTTTTGCACGATCGCGTCGGAGGCCGGCACGACGACCGTCTTGATCGACATCCGGTTCTTCGGCGGCGTCTGGATCAGCGAAAGGTCGCGGACGCCGAGCAGCGACATGTGCAACGTTCGCGGGATCGGAGTCGCCGACAACGTCATGACGTCGACCGACGCGCGCAGTTCCTTGAGCCGCTCCTTGTGCATGACGCCGAAGCGCTGTTCTTCGTCGACGACGATGAGGCCGAGATCTTTGAAAACGACGTCCTTTTGGAGAAGCCGGTGCGTCCCGACGACGAGGTCGACTTTCCCGTCGGCGAGGTCTTTGAGAATCGCCTGCTGTTCCTTGCGTGTCTTGAAGCGCGACAGCTCTTCGATTCGAATCGGAAACGCCGCGAAGCGCGTCGAAAACGTGCGGTAGTGCTGCGCCGCGAGCAGCGTCGTCGGCACGAGGACCGCGACTTGGCGCCGGTCCGCGATCGCCTTGAAGGCGGCGCGGACCGCGACTTCGGTCTTCCCGTATCCGACGTCGCCGCAGACGAGCCGGTCCATCGGCCGCGGGCGCTCCATGTCGGCCTTGACGTCGACGATCGCTTTGTGCTGGTCGGGAGTCGGCTCGTATGGGAACGCCTCCTCGAGTTCGGCCTGCCAAGGCGTGTCGGGCGCGAAAGCGTGACCGGGGCGAGTTCGCGCTCGGCGTACAGCGCGACGAGTCCGTCGGCGATCTTGGCAAGCGTTTTCGGAGACGCGCGTCTTCGTGCGCGCCCAGTCGGAGCCGCCCATCTTGGAAAGGCGCGGCGCGACGCCTTCCGAGCGCGCCGTACTTGGTGACCTGATGCATCTGCGTCACCGGGACGAGCATGCGGTCGGTCCCGGCGTACTTGAGGTCTAAGATAGTCCTGCGTCGCGCCGAGGATCGTCTCGGTCCGCAACCCCAAATATTGTGCGATGCCGTGCACTGCGTGCACGACGTGGTCGCCGACCTTGAGGTCGGCGAGCGTAACCGGGACGCCTTCCTTGACGGCGCGCAGTTTGACGCGTTTCGGCGGCTGCCCGAAGATCTCACGGTCGCCGAGCACGTGCAGCCGCAATCCCGGGAGCGAGAAGCCCGCCTCGATGTTTCCTTGGTCGACGAACACGACGCCGCCGCGCGTCATCCCGGCGCGGTCGCCGACGAACGAGGCCGTACCGGTTTCGCGCAGATGCAAGCAGCGACGCGCTGCGTTCGACGGTGAAGCCTTCGCCACGCAGCATTTCGCTCAAGCGCGACGCGCCGCGACGAGACCAGCGCGACGGTCTCGCCGCGGTCGACCCAGCTCGCGCACGGCGCTCAAGAAGAGCGCGATCTGGCGGTTGAAGTGTTCGGCCGGGCGCGTTTCGAGCGACGAACGACTCGAGCGCTGCGCGGTAGCCACGGCATCGGCGCGCCTTCGATTGCGCCGGGGACGATGAGCGTGCGCCGCTCGGCAAGCGCCGGCGCGAGCTGCGCGAGCGGCGGATGCGGCGCGACGACGTCGGCCAACAGCGCTTCGCCGACAGCGTCTTCGTCGACGGAGAGCTCGCCCGACTCGACGCCGGCGAGGAGGACTTGCTCTTCACGCGAGCGCTCGTCGTCGAGGCGCGCGTTCGATCGTCGCGAGCATCGCCGGCTCCTCGAGGACGACGAGCGCGCTCGGGTCGAGATAATCGAGGAGCGTGCGGCGCTCGTCGAACGCGAGCGGGAGCCACGCTTCGGGGATGTCGGCGCCGCGCAGCGACGTACGCGCGCGCCGCCGACGATCGTCCCGGGCTCCCTTCGAGCCGCGCGATCGACGCGCTCGCGGACGTGCTCGCTCGCGCGGGATCTCGCTCCACGGCACGATCGCGATGCGCTCGAGCGCGTCGGTGCTGCGCTGCGTCGCGAGGTCGAAACTGCGCAAGCTTTCGATTTGCGTCGCCGAAGAACTCAATGCGCGTCGGCGCCGCAGCCGACGCGGCCCACAGATCGACGATGCCGCCGCGTACCGCGAATTCGCCGGCGGCGGCGACGACGTCGCTGCGATGGTAGCCGAGCGCGGTACAGCCGCACGAGCAGCGCCTCGAAGCCGACCGTCTCGGCGACCCGCAGCTCGAAGGAACGCTCGGCGAAGGTCGCTCGGCGGGACGACGATACTGGCGCATCGCCGCGACCGGCGCGACGACGACGAGCGGTTTGTGTGCCGCGAGATCTGCGAACAGCGTCATCCGCGCGCTGCGCTCGGAAGGGCTTTCGATGACGCCGACGCTCTCCTCGCGTGGGCGAACGAGCGTCACGCCCGCATCCTCGCCGAGATAGTACGTCAGGTCGGCGAACGTTCGCTCGGCTACGTCGGCGGTCGGAACGATGACGCACACCTGCAGGCCGAGCGCGCGCGCAACTCCCGCCACCAGGTACGGCCGCGCGGCCGCGGTCGTCTCGGTCAACGTAAAGGCGGCGCGGTAGCGGCGCAGCCGGTCGAGCAGGCCGGCTAACGGGCGGCTCGAGCCGGGTAAGGCGCGGACCAGCGTCGGGGCAAGGGTCGCGATAGTGAGGAACCTTTCGGTACGGTGCTTCCTACTTCAATCCAAGTAAGAGCGTGACGGTGGCGGTGCGCCCGTCGGGGACCGCCGCGACAAAGTCAACGTCGAACGTCTGGTTGCGGAGGAATCGCGGCGCGCGTCCGACCGTCGTGTCGAGCGCGAATTCGCCCGGGGCTTGCCGCGGAATTCCTACTTCGCGTCCGAGCGTCCGCGCGACGACGGATACGACCTCGCGACTCGTTAAAACTCGGACGCGAACTTCACCCGGCGTTACGAGGGTCTGGTCGCCGAGGTCGATCTCGCGGATCTCCGGTCCACCAGGGCCGGCAAACGGCGTCGCATCGGGCGACGGCGTCGGCACGTAGACGAAGTGGTATCCCGGCGTCGCCGGCGGCGACGGCGCGACACTTGGTTCGGTGGAGGGGGTGGCGAACGGCGCCGGCGCCGATGTCGTGGCCTGCGATGCGCTCATCGCCGACGCGGATTGCAAATAGCGCCCGGCGGCGCCGACGGCGAGGCCGGCGATGACGACGAGCACGACGATGAAGCGCATCCGCTATCCGACCTTCACGGGGACGCGCACGGTCGTCGAACGACCGTCGGCGGAATAGGCGACGATGTCGAGATTGACCGAGATCCCGCGTGCAATGAACGGAATTTTCGGAAGTTTGCTTGCCGCCGTAAACTCGCCGGGGCCGCTCGGTGTGAGCTGCCCGGATTGGCCGCCACTTTTGCTGTACACTTTCGTCACGACGGCGTTCGTGACGACGCGGATCGCGATCGTGTCGTGCAACTGCGCGCTGTTTAAGTACACGGCATAAATTTGCGGGGCGGTCGGGTCGGGACTCGACGGCGGCTGCGGCACGAACCGGTAGCGGTAGATCGGGGTCGCGGTCGGACTCGGGCTTGCAATCGGCGTTGGACTCGGGCTCCGCGTCGGCGTCGCGGTCGGGCTTGCCATCGGAGTCAGGCTGGGCGCCGGAGTTGGGCTCGGCGGCTCGACGAAGTCCGTCGAGATCGGCATCGGCGTCGCCGGAGGGAGCATTGGCGGCGCGAGAGCGCCCGCCGACGGCGCGAACGCCGCGAGGATCGCGACGAGGACGAACGGAGAGAACCAAGACGTGATCATCGAGTGCGGGTCGCTTCCTTGGCCCCGGTGGGGCTACGGCGGAGGGCCAAGAGAGCTATTCCGAGCGGGAGGAACTCCGCGGCGGTCACTAGGGCAGTGGGCACCCTCCCCATTTCTCCGAACGCCTCCGGAAGATAACGTAAGGCAATGAAAATCGTCGCCAGCCATGCGGCCGCTCGCTCGGGCCCAGGCGGCGCGGCGGCCGCTGCCGGGAGGATCCAAAGGGCGTACCACGGGTACGGATTGGGAATCGCCACCCAGAGCGCGATGCCTAAGCGTAACGCTCCGGCCAACTCGCCGCGCCGCAGCGCGGGCCATGCGCTGAGCGCGATTGCGGCTGCGAGCAAGAGCCCTGGGGCGACGCCAACGAGACCCTGCACCGAAAATTGCGGCGAATATCGTCCGTGCGCGGCGAGCGCGCCGAGCCCGACGGCTTGCACGGGCAGGACCAAGGCCGCCGCGCCCGCGAGGCCGACCAGCAAGCCCGCGACAAAGCGCGCGCGCGTTTTGGGGTCGCGAATCAACGCTATCGCCGGCGGACCGGCGATCGCGCCGATCGCTTTGACGAGCGGTGTCAGTCCGATCGCGATCCCGGCGAGCGCGGCGCGTCCGCTGCGCACCGCGACCGCCGCGGCGAGCACCGCGGCGACGACGAGCGTATCGTTGTGACCTTCGATCGCGCTCCAAAGCGCGACGGGATTGAGCGCGAACGCCGCGACGCGGAGCCGCGCCCGCGTGGCGCCGCGCATCGCGCGATCGAAAAGGAGGACCGCGACGAGAAAACCGAGCGAGGCGACGACGCGCAAGCCGGCGAGCGACGCCGCGAGCCCGTCGTTTGCGAGGCGGACGACTCCGCCGGCGACCGCGACGAAAAGCGGCCCGTAGACGCATGCCGGGAACGTGCCACCCCATTGCAAGCGCGCCGCGTCGATGAAGGGATCGCGCAGCTCCGCCGGCGCGCGCAGATACGGGTCGCGCCCGTGGAGCACGTCGTCGCCGTAGGCGGCGTACGCGTAGACGTCGCTTGAAAAAAGGCACGGCCAAAGAAAGCCGGCGCCGAGTGCGAGCGCCGCGCACGCGACGATCGGCCAAAGTGGTGGTTCCGCGTCGCCCGCAACGCGCAGGTGCGCGCCCGCCACGACGGCGGCCGCCGCGACCGCGAACGTCAGCGCCAGCACGGTGAAAAGGCGCGCACCGAACGCGCCCCACGCCGTCACGACGACGACCGGCTGCGCGAGATCGAGCGTCAAACGTTCGGGCGCCTCGGCGAGCATGGCACGCGCGACCGCCGCGCCTGCCAGAAAGACGAGGGGGACGATCGCCCAAGTGAGCTCGCGCGTCGTAACGCGCAGGGTCAAGCGCACGGCGCGCGGGCTTCGCCCCAGGGGGCTGCGAAACCCACGCCCATGACGCCCGCCGAGATGCGCCAAGCGATTGCGCGTAAGCGCGACGGCTCGCCGCTCGAGCCGTCGCTCTGGTCGGCAGTCATTGCGGCGAACGGGCGTGGAGAAGTCGACGACGCCCAACTGGCAGCGCTTTTGATGGCGTGCTTCTTCCGAGGCCTCGACGCGAGCGAAAGGGAGGCGCTGACGCGCGCCTTCATAGCGAGCGGCGACGTCCTTGAAGCCCCGGTCGCCAACTGCGTCGACAAACATTCCTCCGGCGGCGTCGCCGATACGACCTCGCTCGTCGTCGTTCCGCTCGTCGCGGCGTGCGGCGTCCCGGTCGCGAAACTCTCCGGCCGCGCGCTCGGGCACACCGGCGGGACGCTCGACAAACTCGAGGCGATCGACGGCGTGCGAACCGACCTGACCCCAGAAGCATTTACCGCGCAAGTGCGCGCCATCGGATGCGCGATCGCCGCCGCGACCGACCGCCTCGTCCCGGCCGATCGGCACGTCTACGCGTTGCGCGATCGAACCGCGACGGTCGAGTCGCTCGGTTTGGTTGCGGCGTCGATCGTTTCGAAAAAGATCGCCGGCGGCGCGCCGTCGATCGTGTACGACGTCAAGGTAGGGAGCGGCGCGTTCTTTCGGCGAGCCAGCGACGCAACGTCGCTCGCCGACTCGCTCGTCGCGCTCAGCGGCGCGTTCGGGCGACGCGCCGCCGCGCTCGTCAGCGACATGGACGAGCCGCTCGGGACGGCGATCGGGACCGGGCTCGAAGTCCTCGAGGCGTGCGCGATCTTGCGCGGCGAACGGCGCGTCGCGCGGCTATCGGATCTTTGCGAGCGCGTGGCGCTCGAGATGCTACGGCTCGGCGGCGTCACCGAGTCCGAAGCGCAACCGATGATCGAACGCGTCATTGCAAGCGGCGCGGCGTACGCGCGCTTCGAAGCGATGGTGGCCGCCCAAGGCGCGACGCGCGGGGCGCTCGAGCGGCTGAAGCCGCATCAGCGTGTGACGCACGTGCTCGCGCGACGCAACGGGTACGTCGCCGCAATCGATGCGACCACCCTGGGCGAGACGGCGCGCGCTCTCGTCGAACGCGACGGCCCCGGGGCGGGCGTGTGTTTGGCAGTCGCGGTCGGCGGCGCCGTCGCGCCGGGCCGCGTGCTCGCGACGGTTTACGGCGGCGCCGAGTGGGCGCGCGCGGTCGAAGCGGCGTTCGTCATCGAAGCCGAGCCGCCGGCTCCCCGCCCGCTCGTCTACTACGAAGCGGCCTCCGGCACGGGCTCGGGCGCAGCGCGAACCGCGGATACGGGCGCGCGTTCGAAACTCGAGACGAGATAGAGCGGCCGGCCTTTGACCTGCTCGTAGATTCGGCCGACGTACTCGCCGAGGATCCCGATCCCGATGAGTTGCACGCCGCCCAGAAACAAGATCGCAACCATCGTCGAGGTGTAGCCGGGTTCGTTGAGTCCGGCGAACTTCAGAGCGATGACGACGGCGGTATAGACGAAGGCGAACGCGCTGACGATGAAACCGAGGACCGTCGCGAAGCGAAGTGGGATCTCAGAGAACGACGTGATCCCGTCGAACGCGAACCGGATCATTTTCGAGAGCGGATACTTCGTCGTCCCCGAGTAGCGGGCGTCGCGGTCGTACTCGACCCCGGTTTGATTGAAACCAACCCAGCTGACGAGTCCGCGCAGAAAGCGGTGCCGCTCGCGCGTTTCGCCGAGCGCGTCGACGACGCGCCGGCTCATCAGCCGAAAGTCGCCCGTATCGACCGGGATCGAGACGTTGGTTAGGCGGCGGATCAATCGATAAAACGCGCGGGCCGTCAGCAGTTTGAAGGGGCTTTCGCCTTTGCGCGCGCGCCGCGTCGCGAAAACGACGTCGTACCCTTCGCGCCACTTGACGAGAAATTCCGCGATCAATTCGGGCGGGTCTTGCAAGTCGCCGTCCATAAGAACGATCGCGTCGCCGGCGGCGTGTTCGAGCCCCGCGGTCGCGGCGAGTTGGTGCCCGAAGTTTCGCGACAGGCTGACGATCGAGAGCCGCGGTTGCGACAGTTGCGCGGCCCGCAGCCGGGCGAGGGTCGCATCGCGCGAGCCGTCGTCGACGGCGATGATCTCGTAGTCGTCGCCGCACGCCAAAACGCAATTCGCCAGGATCGGCGCGAGTCTACCGAGCAACTCCGCGACGTTCCCTTCCTCGTCGTAGAACGGTACGACGATGCTGATGAGGCTCACGCGAGCCCCATTCGCACGGCCTGCCAAAACAGCGGGAACATCAGTTCGTGGTGGCCGATGAACGCAAAGCCTCGGCCGTTCGTCCCCAAATGCGGGCGCCGCACGACGTTGGTGGCCGGCCGGTATTGCCGGACGAAATCGAAATCGGCCGTCGTGAAGTCGCCGCGGTAGCCGAGGTTGCGCGCGACGCTGAGCGCTTTCAAGAAAGCCTCCGGCAGCAGCACGGCGGACCCGAAGTTCAGGTACACGCCGCCGTCGAGCAGCTCTGCAACGACGGCGCACAAGCGGCGGAAGTCGATCATCGCCGCCTCGCCGAGAGCCGCGCCGTCGGCCTGAGGGTGCGCGTGAACGATGTCGGTGCCGATCGCAACCGTGACGCACGCCGGTACGTCGCGCTCGGCGCAGGTCGCTAAGACCGAGTCGCGCGCGTTCGGGGCGCCCGAGTTGAGCAGCGCGGCGCCGAGCGCGCGACCAATTCCGAGATCCCGGCGCGCGGCGATCGCTCCCAGGACGAACTCGGCGGTCTCGGCCGACATGCCGAACGTTCCGTCTTGCAGCGCGGCGTCGACATCTTCGGACGTCTTGCCGACCAGCGCAAGCTCGGCGTCGTGGATCGTGACCGAGCCATTCGCCGCGATCGCGCCGACGAGCCCGTCGCGGATGAGGTCGCAGAGCATCCCGCCGAGGCCAACCTTGATGACGTGGCCGCCCATCCCGACGAGTATCGGTCGGCGCGCCTGAATCGCTTCGACCGTCCTTCCGACGAGCGCGCGAAGCTCTTCGCCCGCGAGGATGTTTGGAAGCGCGTCGAACCAGGCCCGGAATGAAGCATCCGCCGCAACCGTTCGGCCAGCGTCCGCACTCCGGACCTTTGAGGGCCGGTCCTCCAATGACGTCACCCGCAGACGCCGGAGGTCGATCGGCTGATACGCCATCGCGAGCGGCTTCCACCCTGCGCGCGCCGGCCCTTGCGCTAGCCTTCGTCCTGTGCGCAAGTTGCGCGCCCGCCTCGCGCAGCGCGGCGTCGCGCGCGCACGCTGCGGCCACGAGCGCCGCGCCGCGGAGCGACGTGCCGCTTGCTACGAGCGCGCCGGCGCCGTTTCGGAGCGCGGCGAGCCCACCGGGCGCTGCGCTCGCGCAACCCGCGTCTTCGCCCGGCGGCCCGGCGATCTACGCGCTCTCGGCGTCGCCCGCAGTCGCGCACGCCGGCGACGTCGTCGTTTGGGACGTCCGCACGAGTTCCGACGTCACGCGCGTGACGGCGAGCGTCCCGGCCTTCACGATGACGCTCGAGCGGCGCGGCCCCGGGCATTTCGGCACGTCCTTTCAGATCCCACGCGACGTCCCGGGGATCTTCTTCGGCGACTACGCAGTCGCGATCGTTGCGTTCGGCGAGCGTGGGGCGACGGCGCGCTCGATCTTGAAAGTCCGATTCAAATGAGCGAGCAGATCCGGCTCGACCACGGTCGCAACGATCGGACCGGGATCCCGGAAGTCGTGTTCGGCGAGCGGAAGACGCGCGCGCAGATCGAGCGCAGTTTGCGCGACTTGCACGCCGCCTCCGGTTTCGCGCTCGCAACGCGCGTCGCGCAAGACGACGGCGATGCGCTCGCAGCGGCGCTCCCGAGCGCGCGTTACGACCCCGTCGCGCGGGTTTTGTCGTTAGGCCGCATGCCCGAAACCGGGCGGCGCATCGGCGTCGTTTGCGCCGGAACGTCCGACCTTCCGGTCGCGGCCGAAGCCGCGCGCACGCTCGAAGCTTTCGGTCACGACGTCGTCGAGCGGTACGACGTCGGCATCGCGGGGATCCATCGCATTCTCGACGCGGTCGGCGAACTCGACCGGTGCCGCGTCGTCATCGTCGTCGCCGGGATGGAAGGCGCGCTGCCCAGCGTCGTCGCCGGTCTTATCAAGCCCCCGATCGTCGCGGTCCCAACGTCGGTCGGTTACGGCGCGTCGTTTGGCGGGCTCGCGCCGCTGCTTGCGATGCTGAACGCCTGCGCGCCCGGGATCGCGGTCGTCAACATCGACAACGGCTTCGGTGCGGCAGCGCTCGCGCACAAGATCGTCGCGACGTCAGACTGACCGTCCGAGATCGCCGAAAGCGGCGAGGACCGCTAAGAACGCGGCGATGTCGCGGGGGCTGAAGCGCGCGAGGACGTCCGCCTCCGCTTCCGACAGAGCGCGGTGAATTCGCCGCGCAAGGGCACGCCCGGCGGCCGTTAGGGAGACTCGCAGGCTGCGCCGGTCGTCCGGATCGGCTTTGCGGCGAACGAGGCCGCGCCGCTCCAAGCGATCGAGCACGCTCGTCAGCGTCGAACGGCGGTGGCCGAAAGCGGCATGGATATCGCCGATGCGCTCGCCGTCGGTCGCGTACAAGTGCGACAAGACGTGGGCCTCGGCCTGATCGACGCCGGCCTTGGGGATGCGCGCGACCCGGAGTGCGACGGCGTGCGTCGCGCGTTCGATGTTCGGAATTGCGCGCAGCCGCGCGCTCACCGGCCCGCACCGCGGGCGCGCTCGAAGTAGGCGTTGAGCGCCGCCTCCCAGTGCGACCGCTGCGCGGCGAAATGCGCCGCAAAATGCTCGACGTGCGTATCGCCGGCATCTCCCAAACCCGTCTCGGCGTACGTTACCGTCGCGGTGCTCGTGTGCGGCGAGACGGGCTTGACGACGATCGCAATTGTCGTAACCGTCTTCCCCGGCTCGACGACCACGTAACGCACGACGCCGCCCGCGACGTCGAACGTTTGCAGCGTCCAGATCGCCGGGTCGGCGTCCGCCCCGGTCTCGAAGACCGCGCCTTCGACGTCTTGGGGTTCGCTCGGGTACGCGAAACGCGGGCTCCACTCGGGCGCCCAGTCCTTTTCACCGACCGGCCCGAAGGCCGCGGTCGCAACGCGCGCCGGGGCCTCGAGGGCGAGTTCGATCGAACGCACGGCCTGGAGATGGGCGCCGGCCCCAAGCGGCGTGGCGAGCGAGGCGCCGCAAACGGCGGCCGCGCCAAACGCGAGACGGAGAAGGTTGCGCGGTCGTAGGGTTCGCATAGTACGATATCGTACTATACGAAATCGTATTGGTCAAGGAGTGCCGCTTCGCCCGATGCCCGACCTGCCGATTGAAGTGCTGATCTCGAAGCTCGAGTCGCTCGCGCTCCCCAACGCCGAGTTCCGGCATCGCGAACATCTGCGCGCGGCGCATTACTACGTGTTGCGCGACGGGTATCCGTTCGCGCTCGCGACCGTCAGGCGGTCGATCCGCCGCTTCGCCGCGCACCACGGCACGCCGACGCTCTTTCACGTGACCCTGACCGAATGCTGGGTGCGTCTGGTGGCCGGCGCGCTCGCCGGAGAGCCGTTCGAGTGCTCTTTCGCCGAGCTATCCGCGCGCCACCCCGATCTGCTGGAAAAGAACGCGCCGCTGCGGCACTACTCGAGGGAGCGGCTCTTCTCGGAGCGCGCTCGGCGAACGTGGGTCGAACCGGACCTGCGGGAACTGCCGCACTGCCCGATTCACCGCGGCCGTGCGAATGCGATCGTTCGCTAGTTCACGTCGGCCCACGCCGCGACGCTGTCGTGCGTCGTGACGTCGGCATTGACGACGAGCGAACGCGGCTCGACCAGCCCGCCGCGCCGGTCGCGTTCGATCGACGAAAAGTTTCCGCGCGTGAACTCGTAGCGGAGCTGCGTCCCCGGCGCGACCGTGAGCGAGACGCTGAACGTCGCGGCGTCGATGCGGATCATCCGCAATTCCGCCGGCGCGAAATTCGTGCGGTCGGTCGCGAGGTAGACGTCGTCGCCGATCGGCGTGCTGGCGGGGACGTGCACGTCGATCGTCACCGTTACCGCGTGCGCGCCGAGCCCGCTGCCGGCGCCCGCGGCCGGCGGCGGGCTGCGCAGCGACGCGGGCGACGCGACGACGTATTCGCGCGGCAGGTGCGCGGCGTCGATGTCGTCTGGACTCGTATGCTTGGGCTCGATCTCGAGAACGACGACCGTGCGCGATTCGGGATCGATCGTCGCCCGCACGAGCACCCCTAATGCGACGTGCTTGGGCAGCGTCAAGGCCGGCTCGAGTTTGACGGCATCGCCCGTGGTGAAGACGAGGTAACCGTCCTCGAGCGCGAGCAGTTGGCCGACGACCGTGACCGGCGCGGGTTTCGATCCCGCGGCGGGCGTTCGCAGCGCGAGGCCGGCGACGAGCGCGAGGACGATGGCGAGCGCGCGCGCGTTCACGGCGAGATCCCGACCGACCATTGCGAGAAGTAGCGCTGGTCCCAGCCAAATGCGTACGAGCGCGCGAGATCGACCCGCAGGGTCGAGCCGAGGCGCTCGGTAACGTCGAGCGTCGCGTACAGCGGCGGCCGCCCGAGGCCGTGAAACTGCGGGAAGTCGCGCGCGTGCGTCAGGTACAACTGGAGGCTGTTCTCGCCGCCGCGCGGCCGCCACGTCGTCTGCAGCGAGTAGGTGCGCAGCGTGTTGAGGCCGGCGTACGCAAAATATCCCGGATACGGCGTCCCATCGGGCGCGTAGAACGGCTCCGAGGGGTCCGGCAATCCAAGATAGATCCCCGCGTTGTCGCGGTAGCGGTCGGCCGTTTGCTGGAAGGCGACGGTTCCGAGAAACGAGAGGCTCCGGTTTGCGACGTGCGAGAACGTGAAGGTCAGCGCGCCGTTCGTCACTTCGTGCGGGAAATCGTACGACGTCAAAGTGTAGTTGTACCGAAGGCTCGTCCCGATGCCGAGCGGTCCGCGGACGGTCGGGGTCGCGACGTAGCCCCCGGCCGAGATGTCGAAAGCGTTGGAAAACGGCTGGACGTGCGGCGTGTGCTCGTAACCGTATCCGGCCTGGAGCCGGTACGTGAAAAACGGTGCGAGGAAGTGATCGAGCGTGCTCACCGTTAAGGTCAGATGGTTCGACTCGTCGTATTCGGTCGCGGCGAGCGTCGTGCGGCTCGAGGGACTCGTCCACTGCAACTGATACGCGAGGCTGTTGTTGCGAAACGGGCCGTATTCGTGGAAGCCCGAGAGGTTCTGCGTAAAACCTCGTTTGATCTGTTGGAACGCGCTGAGGTCGAAGCGGTCGGCGCGGATCGGTAAGAGCGATGCGACGGCGTATGCGTCGTTGCCGTGGACGAGCCGCTCGTCGAAGCCGGCGCTCTCACCGTTTTGGCTGTCGTAACGAACGTGCGCCGACGTCAGGGAGTTCGCCGTTCCGAACAGCGGATACGGTTGGTCGAAGGTCGCGTACGGCAGCGAACTCACCGAAAAGTTCGTCCGCGCGAA
This sequence comes from Vulcanimicrobiota bacterium, assembly GCA_963832625.1. Lineage (GTDB taxonomy): Bacteria > Vulcanimicrobiota > Vulcanimicrobiia > Vulcanimicrobiales > Vulcanimicrobiaceae > CAWHUV01. The sequence continues at coordinate 369,123 of CAWHUV010000001.1, forward strand.
CGTATAAAGGTAGGTCGGCGTTTCGAACGGCGGCCCGGCGCCGGTTGAAAAGGCGGCGGGACTCATGCGCACGTTCGCGTTCGGTGCGATCGACGCGCGCTTCCCGCGAATGTAGGGACGCTCGCCGCTCAGGTCGGCGATCGCGAACGTCGACGCATCCGCCGGCCGCTCGACGGCGCGGGCCAGGTCGTCGTCGCTCAGCGCGAGCGTCTGGGGCTGCGCTCCCAGACGCAAGAGCGTCGCCGTGCCGGCGACGAGGTCGAGGGCGTATGCGGCCCCTTCGAGCGGCGGCCGCGCGTCGCGCGCGACGATCACGTGGCCGGCGGCGACCACGCGGTTCGTAGCGAGGTCGTACCGTAGCGCGTCGGCCCGAATGGTTCGATGGCTCGCGCGAAGCACGACGTGCCCGTCGGCCGCCAAAAGGGTCGTGCCGTCGCCGAACGGATAGAGCGCGAGGGCGTCGCCGCGGACTTCGACGTGCGCCGGAGCCGCCGCGGATGCGCGCGCTCCCGTCGCGCACAGGAGCAGCGTCAAGACGGCGAGCGAGTGGATCGTGCGCACAGGCGCAGTCTCCTTAGATGCTAATGATGGGGCGGCGTTTGGATCGGCATCGGGTTGTACGGCGTGGGGACGGCGCCGCCGAGGTCGGGCGCGTTCGGCTGTTCGTCACCCCAGCTGTACACGACGTTGTCGATGTTCTGCGTGTCGGAGTTGCGGACGACGAGTTGGCGCGGGGGAACCTGCAGCCCGTCCTGACCGCGTTCGGCCGACTGCCACGAGCCGCGGGTGTAGCGGTACAGGAAACGCGTCCCCGACTTGTACGTCTGCGCGATGCGGTAGTGGAGCGCGTCGATGCGGTCCATGCGAATCGCAGTCGCACTCCATCCGCTCACATCGGTCGCGAGGTAGACCGAGTCGGCGAATGGCGTCTTGGGCGGCACTTGTACGGTGAAGAGGACCAGGACGTCGCGGCCGGTCAACCCTTCGCCGCCGCGCAGGTCGGGGTTAGGGGCCGGCGTGGAGACGACGACCGCGAATCCCTTGATCGCCGCGTAACTCGCCTCAAAGGGGAGCGGCGTCTTCGAAAGCGCGAGCTCGACGATTTGACCGTTCCCGGTATCGAACGCGGCCCGCGCGTAGACGCGGGTCTCGGGATGGAGGGTCGTCGGACCGCCCCCGGGATCGACGATCTTGGCGCCCGGACTCAGCCGAAAGCCATCGCCCGTCGTGAAGAAGACGAACTCTTTCCCGGCGTCGAGGATCTGCCCGGAGTACCGGATCAGTTGGCCCGAGGGCGAGGGCGTCGCGGTTGCGGTGATCGGCGGTGGAGTCGGCGGCGAGGAACCGAGCGGAACCGGCGTCGCGGCGGCGAGCGCGCCCGCCACGTGCGGCACGACGCCCGTGCCGAAGGCCACCCCAAGGGCGGTCACGAGGGCGAAAGCGAGGCGGCGCAGCTTGGGGGTCATCGCAGTACCTGAATCCCGAACGTGGGGCTCCACCGTTCGGCCCCGTCGAAGTTGAAGAAATACGAGCGCGAGAGGTCGAGGACGATCGTAGGGCTGATCCTGAAACGCATATCGAGCGTCGCTTGGTACGGCTCGAAGCCAATGTTATTTTCGAAGACCTGCCCGGCCAGCGGGATCGGGTAGTCGTGGTTCTGGCGGAACGAGAGGTTCGCCGCGACCGCGTTACTCGGTTGAAAGACGAACTGCTCGACCAGCGAGCGCTGGGTGGCGAATCCGCGGAAGGACGACCAGGCCGGGACCGGCTGCATCGTGATCGGGTCGAGGTAGACGGTATTCGGCTGGTAGACCTCGCTCTGCCGCGCCCCGTAGAAGTCGCCTGTATTCGTGATCTGGTAGTTGACGAGCATGATGAAGCGCGGGTCGAACTGGCGGCTCAGCGAGAACGACGTGATCGTCGTGTCGACGTGGTGCGGCAGCGAGAACGACTCGCGCTGCTTGTCGAAGGTGGCGTTGAAGTAGATGTCGTGCCCTAGGCCGCTGTAATCGCGTAACAACTTGTACGACGGAAGCTGCACGTTGAAACCGATGGTGTTGTTCCAAATCGTCCGGTAGAAAACGTTCTCCAGAACCTGCGGCGGGTTGAGCCCGTCGTGTGCGAAGCCCATCGCGACCCGCGTCTTGAAAAAGATCGGCAGCTTGAAGATGCGATTCTGGAAACTGCTCCACGTCAGCATCGCATCGTCGGGGTGATCGGGGTTCCATGGGTGGCTCATGTCGCCGTAGTACAGGAGTCCGTTGATTCCGGGCGGCGGCTGCGCCAGTAGGCTGTCGTAGTAGGAGTGGGTTTGCAGTTGCAGCGACGAGTGCGGCAAGCCGGCCGTCAGCGTCGTGGTCGCGTAAGCGGTCGAGGAGAGCGGCTCTTTGAAGTCGTGCTGAAAGTTCGCCATTTGGAAGCTGCCCGCGATGTCGAACTTCGGCATGTGCTCGAGACCGATGAAGTTGTACTGCTTGAAGACCTGCGTCAGCGGGCTGATCGAAGCGACCAGGTAATGATTGTCGCTGAACTGATGCTGCTCGTAAGCGAAGTAGACCTTATTGGCGGGGTCGTAGCGGAGGTGGGCGCTCGCGAGCGCGTGGTCGCCGCCGAGCGCGTCCCAAGGACCGTCCACGTACGCGCCGCGCAGCGAGTTCTGCGCGTAGTTCGGGTTCGGCCCGAATTCGAGAAAGTATGAAGGAAACGGTACGAACGCAACGCCCAAGCGAATTTTCGGGTGAATGAAGCGAATGCTGACGCGCGGCTCGACGTAAGCCTTGTTCGCGAAGACGAAAACGCGCTCGTTGCTGAGGTCCGGAAGGTAGTACGTGTCGCCCGGCATTTCGCGACCGCGGAACGGATGCGCGTAGTCGCTTTGGCTGTACGTCCAGCGGTCGGGCGCCGGTCCGGACGGCACGAAGTATTGCCGATCGAAATCGAAGAAATCGGCGAACGCGGCGCCATCGTACTCTTGTCCCGCGGCGTAAAGTTTCACGCTCCCGGCGATGACGAAGCGGTTCAGGCGGATGTCCATCGCAAACGTGTTGCCCGTGAGGCGCGCGCCGTCGCCGAGATTCACTTCGACGTCGCCGTCGGCGGTTAGAATGTAACGGCTTCCGTAAAATGCAACGGACCGCGCGCTGACGCTGAACGGTTTGCCGGACGCCGGTTGGAAGGGCTTGTCTTCTTGCGCGCCGGCCGGCGCGCGCGATATGGCGACGAATGCGGCGACGGCGCACGTGACCGAAACCATACGTCCAAAATACCGAAGGCTTCGCATAGCGAGGTACGAAACGCGCCCCGGGATGGCTCGGTGCGTCGTCATTGTGATCGATTCAGGCGGCATCGGAGCCTTGCCCGACGCGGCGTCGTATGGCGACGCCCCGGGTGCGAACACGCTCGGAAACACGGCCGCGCGGCTGGGCGGCCTGCGGATACCGAATTTCGAGCGCCTCGGGCTCGGGAACCTGACCGAGATCCGCGGCGTCGCGCCGGCTTCCGAGCCCGCGGCGTTTGTGGCGCGATTGAGTGAACGTTCCAAGGGCAAGGACACGATCACAGGACATTGGGAGATGACGGGTATCCATACCGACCTGCCGTTTCCGACTTATCCGAACGGGTTTCCCCCCCAGGTCATCGAGCGTTTCACGGCCGTTTGCGGGGTCGCGCCGCTCGGAAACGTGACCGCCTCGGGGACCGTGATCATCGAGCGCTTGGGGACCGAGCACATGGCGACGGGGCGCCCGATCCTCTACACGTCGGCCGACTCGGTTTTTCAGGTCGCCACGCACGAAGAGGTGGTCCCTCTCGACGTGCTGTACGCTTGGTGCGAAGGCGCGCGCGCGCTGCTCGTCCCCCCAAACGCCGTCAACCGGGTCATCGCACGTCCGTTCGTCGGCCGGCCCGGCGCTTTCGAGCGAACCGCACATCGGCGCGACTACGCACTCTCACCTCCATTTAATCTCTTGGACCGGCTGGCCGCCCGGGGTATCGGGGTTCACGCGGTAGGAAAAATCGCGGACATTTTTAACGACCGTGGGGTCACGTCATCCGTTCGCGTTACGGACGACGCTGACGCGCTGAACCGAACGCTACATCTCTTGTCAACCGTGGATCGGGGTCTCGTTTTCGTGAACCTCAACGATTTCGACACGAAGTTCGGTCATCGGCGCGATGTACGCGGATACGGGGCGGCCCTCGAACGTTTGGACACGCGGGTCCCGGAGCTCGAGGCGGCGCTGCGCCCGGGCGACCTGCTCTTGTTCAGCGCCGACCACGGCTGCGACCCGACTGCGCCCGGGAGCGACCATACGCGCGAATACGTCCCTTTCATCGAGGTCGGAGCCCGCCGCGGAGCCGGCGAGACGATATCCGGGCTCGACGTCGTTGGCGCGCGGGTGGCCGAAGTGCTGCTGGGGCAGGCTCGGCCCGAAGCGTCGTTCGCATCGTGATCGGGCAAGCGAAGTCGCTCCCCCAGGCGCCTGTCCGGGCGCGGCCGCAACTCGTGCCGCGCCGCATCCCGACGGCGTGGCATGTCGCCAAGCGCACGCTCGACGTCGCGATCGCCTCAACCGTGCTCGTCGCAAGCGCGCCGCTCGTCGTCCTCGCGGCCGTTGCGATCGTCGTCGTGTCGCCGGGTTCGCCGTTCTTCAAGCAGGTGCGCGTCGGCAAAGACGGGCGGCGCTTCAAACTGTACAAGTTGCGCACGATGATGAACGGGGCGCACCTGCGGCACTCCGAGATGCGCGAACTGAACGAAGTCGACGGCCCGGTACTCAAGATTCGCAACGATCCGCGCCTACATTCGCTCGGCAAGCTATTGCGGCGAACGAGCGTCGACGAGCTTCCCAATCTATTCAACGTGTTGCGCGGCGAGATGTCGATCGTCGGACCGCGTCCGCCGCTTCCTTCGGAAGTCGAGCACTATGACGACTTGGCGCTGCGGCGGCTGACCGTCAAGCCGGGCGTCACGTGTCTGTGGCAAGTCTCCGGGCGCTCGAACCTTTCGTTCGACCAATGGATGCGGCTCGACAACCGCTATATCGACTCGTGGTCCCCGCTCGGCGACTTGTGGATAGTGCTGCGCACGATCCCGGCCGTCGTGTGGGGCGAAGGCGCCCATTAAGGCTCAGCTTCGCGCGCTCCCCGGGCTCCCTCCGAGCCACGTCTCGCTAGCGCGCTCGACGATTCTGGTCATGGTCATGACGCTCGCCTCGAGCGTCTTTGGTTTTGTACGCGAGGTAATCAACGCGCGCTTCTACGGCACCTCGTGGGAGATGGACGCGTTCCTCGCGGCGGCGACGATTCCGACGATCCTGTTCGGCGTATTCAACGGCGCGCTCGTCAGCGCGCTGGTCCCAGTCTTTTCGGAGTACGTTGCGCGCGACGATGAAGACGGTGCGTGCCGGCTCGCGAGCACGATCTCGAACATCTTACTGATCGGCTTGACGCTGCTCGGACTCGTCGGCTGGGTTTTCGCGCCGGCGTACGTCCCGGTCGTCGCGCAGGGCTTCCCGCCGCACCAACTCGCCGTGACGATCGAGATGACGCGCTGGCTCTTGCCGAGCGTCATTTTCACGAGTCTCGCCGGCGTTGCGAGCGCGCTGCTCAACGCGCACGGGCGTTTCTCGGCGTCGGCGGTTCAGGGGATGGCCATCAACCTCGTCACGATCGCCATCGTTCTGGCGTTTGCGTCGCGTTTTGGGATATTCGCGCTCGTCTTAGGGACGGGCCTCGGGCTGATCGCCCAACTGCTCGTTCAACTCCCCGCAATCGTGCGACTGCGCATGTATCGCCCGATCATCGACACGACGCATCCGGGGCTAGCGCGGTTCTGGACGATGCTCGGCCCGATCGTGGTAGGATCCGCCGCGGGACAACTCGCGATTTTCTTCGACCGGCACTTCGCGTCGACGCTATCGGCCGGCTACATCGCCGGAATGAACTACGCGACCAAACTCGTCGGCTTTCCGCAGCAGATCTTCGCCGCCGCGATTGCGACGGTCATCTTCCCGCTGTTGGCCTCGCAGTTCGCGAGCGCGAACCGGGTTGGAGTCAAGCGCAGCCTCGTGATGGGGCTGCGCGTCGTCAACCTCGTCATGATCCCGTCGGTGTTCGGACTGATCACGTTGGCTCACCCCATCGTCGGGACGCTCTTTCAGCGCGGCGCGTTCGGGCCCAGCGCGACCGACCTGTGCGCCGGGCTCCTCCCGTATGGCGCCTTCGGCCTCGTCGGCGTCGCGGCCGGCATCGTCCTGACGCGCTGTTGTTTTGCCTGCAACCAGACTCGTTGGACCGTTGCGATCTCGGTGTTCGCAGTCGTCCTGAACGTCGTGCTGTCGGTCACGTGGCTCCCGACGCTCGGCGCGCGCGGCTTGCTGCTCGCGAACTCGCTCAGCCAGTGGGCCCAAGCCGCCCTCTTGTTCGTCCTCGTGTGGCGGACGGTACACGGTTTCGATTGGAAGGCGATCGTCGCGTCGGCCGCGCGCGTCGGGTTGTGTTCGCTTGCGATGGTCGGCGCGCTGACTTGGATCGCCTCGCTAGGCGTCAGCGTCGGTCCGGGCTTTTTTGACCGCGCGTGGTACCTGCTCGGGCAGCTCGCGATCGCGTCGCTCGTCTTCCTCGGCGCGGCTCGGTTGCTCGGCGTCGAGGAGCTTGGGATGGCGGTTCGGATGATTCTACAAAAGTTCGAAGCGCGGGTTCCGAGCCCGCAAGAGGCACGCGACGCGCCGATCGCTTGACATCGTAGGAGCGCTTCGGCGGCTCGGCCGCACCGACATGATCCGTTACGGTGCCGTCGTCTTCATCGCGCAAAATGCGGTCAACCTGGTCAATTTTGTCTTTCACGTCGCGGTCAGCCGGCGTTTAGGAGTGGTCGACTACGGCGAACTAAACGCGCTCTTGGCCGGGTTTACGATTTTGGCGGTCCCGTCGGCTATTCTCGCGACGGTCGCCGCCAAATATGCAGCCGAGTTTCGCGCGCTCGGCGACGTCGCTCGCCTGCGGGCTTTGGTACGCCGCGTTACGGTGGCGCTCGGAGCCGTCGCGCTGTTGCTCGTCCCGCTCGGCGCGTTCGCGGCGGCGCCGATCGCGGCGTACCTGCACGCCGGCTCAAACGGCGCGGTGACGATTACGCTTGCGATCCTCGCGCTGAACGTTTTACTTCCCGCGCTGCGCGGCGTGCTGCAAGGCGTCGAAGATTTCGTCGCGTACGGTATCTCGACCGGCCTCGAAGCCGGCTTGAAACTGGTCTTGGCGATTGTGTTGACGTCGCTCGGCTGGGGCGTCAACGGGGCGCTGGCCGCTTGGGCGCTCGCGTCGCTCGCCGCGCTCGCGTACACGTACGGGACGCTCGCGTGGCGCTATCGGCGCGTCCCCGTGGCGTCGCTCTCGATCGATTACGCGAAGCTCGGGCGCACGAGCGCGAACGTCGCGTTCGCCACGATCGTCTTTACCGCGATGGGTTTCGGCGACGTCCTGATCGTGAAACACTACTTCGATTCCGAGACGGCCGGCTTGTACGGCGCGGCCGCGCTCGCCGGGAAGATGCTGTTCTATCTGGTCGGATTCGCCCCGCTCGTCGTGCTCCCACGCGCGGCCCACGAAGCGGCGCAAGGCCGGGCCGCGACGCCGGTTCTGTTCGTCGCGCTCGGGCTCGTTGCGCTGATCGCCGGCGCCGGCCTCGTCGCGTACGCGCTCGCGCCCCGCGCGATCGTCACAACCTTGGCCGGGAGCGCCTTCGCCGCGGCCGCGCCGCTCGTCTTCCCGTACGGTATCGCAGCGACGCTGCTCGCGGCGCTAGGTACGATCGTCTTCTTCAAGGTTGGGATTCACCGGTTCGACTTCGTGCTCCCGATCGCGGCGATCGCGCTAGCCGAACTCGTGACGATCGTTCTTTACCATCCGACCGCGCGTGGTATCATCCTCGTCCTAATCGCCGGCGACGGGCTTGCGATCGTCGCATCGCTCGTTCACCTTGGGCCGCGCGCCGCGCGCGCGGCGCGGTAATGCGTGACGAGCTCGGTGACGGCCGCGCTCTCGAGGACGGCGACGATCCGTTCGGCCGCATTGCCTTCACCGAACAGCGGCGGACGCGCTTGGGGACGGTGCGGCGGGTCGCGTAGCCAGCGCGCGATCGCATCGCGCGACGCGCCCGCGAGCCGGTTCCAGCCGGCTTCGACCGTGTTCGTCCATTCGGTCGCGTCGCGCAGCGTGACGCACGGCACGGCGGCGAAGTACGCCTCGCGCTGCACGCCCCCCGAGTCGGTGAAGATCGTGCGCGCGCGGGCCTCGAGGGCGAGCATCGGGAGATAGCCGAGCGGCTCGATCGGCTCGACGCGCTCCGGAACTTCGAGGCCGAACTCTCGAATTCGGTTTGCGGTTCGAGGGTGGACGGGAAAGAGCACGCGCAGCGGGGCGTCGCGGAACCCGTCGAGGATCGCGCCGAGCCGCGCGCGGTCGTCGACGTTTTCGGCGCGGTGCAAGGTGAGCAGATCGAACGGCTCGCCGGCGCGACGGCGCAAGTCGCCTTCGAGACTCGCGTCGGCGAGGTCGCGCGCATGCAGATACGAGTCGTACATGACGTCGCCGACGACGTGTACGTTGCGCGCGATGCCCTCGCTTGCGAGCCGCGCGACGGCGTCTTCGCCGGTTGTCAGGCAGACGTCGCTCAAGTGATCGGCGACGATCCGGTTTATTTCTTCGGGGGCCGTTCGGTCGTAGGAGCGCATCCCGGCCTCGACGTGGACGAGCGGAAGCAAGAGATGTTTTGCGGCGAGCGCGCCCGCGGCCGTGCTGTGCGTATCGCCGCGAACGATCGCGATATCGGCGCCAAGCGTCGCGAGGCTCGCGGCGAGCCGCTGTGCGATCTCGCCGAAGCCGCCGGCCCCTCCACCCGCGGCGACGCCGAGATCGACGTCGGGCCGCGGGATGCGCAGCTCGTCGAAAAAGCGCGTCGACATTGCGGCGTCGTGGTGCTGGCCGGTGTGAATGAGAATCTCGTCGTGGCGCCGGCGCAGCGCGCGCGAGAGGGACGCAACTTGCACGAACTCGGGGCGCGCGCCGACGATCTGGACGATTCTCATCGATACCTCTTCCCCTACGTTTCCTCAAGCCCCAAGCCGATACCAGGGGGGTGCCCCAGTCTCGCTATCGGCCATGCCACCGACGGGGGTGAACGTCGACGTCGCTCTGATCGCTCCGGCGATCGGCGACGAAGAGTTCGCCGCGGTCGAGCGCGTGCTGCGTTCGGGGCGCCTCGCCCAGGGGCCTGAGGTCGCAGCATTCGAAGGCGAGTTCGCATCGGCGCTCGGGGGCGCGCACGCGGTTGCGATGAACTCCGGGACAGCGGCGGTGCATGCGGGCTTGGCGGCCTTCGGCGTCGGGCCCGGCCAAGACGTGGTTACGACCCCGTTCACTTTTGCGGCGACCGCCACGCCGATCGCAATGCTCGGGGCGCGTCCGCGTTTCGCCGACATCGATCCGCGCACGTTTCTTCTCGACTCGGCCGCGCTTCTAGAGGTCTGCAGTCCGGCGACGACCGCCGCAGTCGTCGTCGATCTGTTCGGTCTTCCGATCGAGCCGGCGCTCGCGCCGGCATTGCGCGCGCGGGGCGTGCGCGTGCTCGAAGACGCCGCGCAAGCGGTCGGCGGCGCGCGCGCAGGGGTGCCCGCGGGCCGGCTCGCCGGCACCGCCGCGTTTTCGTTTTACGCGACCAAGAATCTGACCACCGGCGAAGGCGGCATGCTCGTCACCGAAGATGTGGCGGTCGCCGACTTTGCCCGGCGGTTTCGGTCGCACGGCGAGAGTGCGCGCTACGAGCACGAATCGCTCGGTTACAACTTCCGCATGACTGAGATTGCGGCCGCGCTCGGCCGCGCCGGGTTGCAGCGCCTCGACGCGCTGCAAACGGCGCGCCGCTCCAACGCCGCTTTCTACGCCGAGGAACTCGGCGACGTTCCGGGGCTGACGCTGCCGTACGTTCCCCCGGATACGCGCCACGCGTACCATCAATTTTGCGTGCTCGTCGATCCCGAACGCACGCCCAGCGGGTGCGACCGCGACGCGTTCCGCGCGGCGCTGCGCGAAGCCGGAATCGAAACGGGGCTCTACTACGCCAAGCCGCTCCACCTGCAGCCGGTGTTCGCGAAGCTCGGTTACGCGCGCGGCGATTTTCCGGTTGCCGAGCGCGTCGCGGGACAGATCGTCGCGCTCCCGGTCCATCCGCGACTCGACCGGGGGCAGCTCGAGCACGTCGTGCGCGTGGCCCGCCGCGTCGCCGGGGGATCTCCGTAAATGGGGCGCGACGCTACCTTGCACATCGGTGTGATCGGGTTTGGGGCGATCGGCCGGCATCACGCGCGCAACTTGACGGCGCGCTCCGACGTGCGCCTCACCGGCGTCGCCGATCCCGATCCTGCCGCGCAAGCCGCGGCGCGCGCGCTTGGATACCGCGCGTTTGCATCGGCCGAGCGGCTCGCGCAAAGCGGCCTCGACGCCGCCATCATCGCCGTCCCGACCGCCCTGCATGAAACCGTCGCCGCGCCGCTGATCGAGCGGCGCATCCCGCTTTTGATCGAGAAACCGCTCGCGCACAGCTTGAGTTCGGCGAAACGGCTGGTCGACCGCGCCGAGGGCGCCGGCGTATCGCTGATGATCGGATACGTCGAGCGGTACAACCCGGCGATCGAAGCCGTCCGCGATTTCATCGCCGGCGGAAACTTGGGTACGCTCGTCAATATCACGGCTCGCCGCGTCGGCGTCCTTCCGCCGCGGGTCGGCGACGCGAACGTGCTGATCGACATCGGCGTTCACGACATCGACATCGTCGCATTCATCACGGGCGTTCGGCGCGTCCACTTGATTGCCGCGCGCGGCGGGATGGCGCTTCTGCGCGACCGGCTCGATCACGCGACCCTCTTACTCGACGCCGGCTGCATCGTAACGATCGAAACGAACTGGATCACGCCGGTCAAAATACGCGAGCTCTCTATTACGGGGACCCGCGGCTATTGCCGCGTCGACTACATCACCCAGGACGCATGGTTTGCGCCGGGCCGCACGTTCGAGCCCGCCGCAACGTACGAGGCTTTGGTCGCGCAATATTCCGAGGGGACGCTCGTCGCGCTCCCGGTGCACAAGCGCGAGCCGCTCGCGCGACAACTCGAAGTTTTCCTTTCCGGCGTCCGCGGCGGTCCGCTCCCCGACCCGCGCATCGCGCTCGCTTCGTTACGCCTCGCCGAGGAGGCTTCGGCGGCGATCATGCGCTCGCTCGACGCGGAGCGTTCGGCATGAAGCCCACGGCGGAAGCGGCCTTCGTTCACGCGACCGCGCACGTCGAAGACGGCGCGATCGTCGAGCCGGGCGCGAAGGTTTGGCACGAAGCGCAGATTCGCACGGGCGCGCGCGTCGGCGCGCGCTGCATCGTCGGCAAGGGCGTCTTCATCGACGCCGGCGTCGTCGTAGGCGCCGACTCCAAGCTGCAGAATTACGCGTGCGTCTATCACGGGGCGCGGTTGGGTCGCGGCGTATTCGTCGGGCCGCACGCCATCTTGACCAACGACCGTTACCCGCGCGCGACCGCGCCCGACTTCACCCCACTCCGCGACGGGGACTGGGAGGTCGGCGCGACCGTCGTCGAGGACGGCGCGTCGCTCGGCGCGCACTGCACGATCTTGCCGGGCGTCCGCATCGGCGCGTGGGCGATGGTCGCCGCGGGCGCCGTCGTGACGCGCGACGCGGCGCCCTACACGCTCGTCGCCGGCGTCCCGGCGCGCCGGGTGAGCTGGATTTGCCGCTGCGGCGCGCCGCTCGATGAGAGGCGCCCCGGTTGTCGGGGGTGCGGCGAACTCGCGGCGGACCACCCGCTGCGGGCGACCTAGTTATTAGCGGAAGGTCAGTACTCGCGGACGTTCGCAAGATTTGCGCCGCGGAAGATCTCGGCGACCCGATCGGCCGTTTCGGGCTTGGTAAAATACGCGACGACGCACTTTCCGCGCTCGAGCGCCTCGACGTAGTTATCGAGTTCGCTCTCCGGGATGCCGAGGTCGCCGAGGCGGTCGCTGAGCGACTCGTTGCGGAAGAACTGCTGAGTCGTCGGACCGGTGTTTATGCCCGGGACCGACATCCCGCGGTCGCTCGTCAAAATGTCGGCGCCGGCGATTCCGCGCGCCATCGGTTGGTCGGAGTCGTCGGATTCGATAACCTGTAGTGGGTCGAGGGGGAGACCCGCCGCAGTGAGCCCCGCGCGTACCGCGTCGGCGCCGCCGTCGTGCGACAGTCCCAGGACGACCAGTGCCATGACTCCTCCGGTGAAGGCGGCGTAAGGCGTCCTGTGTTCGCGCTCCCGGTCGGCTGCCCTACGCGGGCCGCATCGGGGGTCCGCTGCTCGGCGCCGGCGCGGCGAAATTGGCCTCGCGGAAGAAGCCGAGGATCGTCGCTCCGAGACCGACGAGCCAGACGAGCGCCGAGACGGCCCAACCGACGACCGGGAGACTCTGTGCCGCGCTGACGACGATCAAACCGACGACCAGTGCCGCGAGCGGCGACGGGGTCGTGTGCGGCCGCACCATCTCGTACAGCCGCCTTCCGAGCAGCAGCGCGACCGCCGCTTGCCCGATCCAGAGCCCGGCGAACAGCGCCGCGATCTCGACGACGATCAACGGAATCCCGATTATGCTGAGTAGCAGCATGACCGCGATTGGAAGGACCGCGATTGCGGCAACCGTCCCGGCCGCAGCCGACAGGCCCGGATGGTGTTCGACGCGGTCGAGCGCGACGCGCACGCGCAGGGGAAAGAGTAAGAACGCGAAGAGGACGACGACGTCCCAGGCGAGCTTCTCGAAGACTTTGCGGTTCTCGCTGAGCACGTCGGGCGGCGAAAACGTCGGAACGAACGGGACGAACGAAGTCTGGTCGCCGTCGAACGCGTCGACGATGCGACCGTTGACCGTGCATCCATCGAGTTGGTCGAAGTTTCCGAAGACGGTTCGAACGTTGCCGTCGATGATGGCGCCGTCTTCGCAGATGACGTTCCCGAACACGACTTCGAGGTCGCCCTTCACTTCGTCACCCGCGCCGAGTTTTTGGTCGCTGAAGAAGACGACTTTGTCGTGGTTGTACGTTTTTGCCGCCGCAGCGTGAACGGTTAAGGTCAAGACGATGAGCACCGCTGCGAGGGCGGCCGGGACGCGAAGCGAGCGCACCATCAGGCGGCCTCGCGCGACTCGGCGCGTGCTGCCGCGCGGTGGCGCGCGAAATAGAAAACGGCGAATGCGACCAGGGCGAGCCCGAGATCGAAGACGAGGAGCGCGCTCATCGCGGCGGTGATGCCGAGCGTGTGCGGGCCGAAGAGCCGTTCCGTTGCGGTCGCGAGCCCCGAGTACGCATCTTCGAAACGCAGGCCGATGCTGCCCAGAGCCACGAGCGCGGCGCGGGCTGCCCCGTCGCCGAGCCACACGAATAGGCCGATCGCGCTCCACGCGAATGCGAGGTACGCGACGAGGACGCGGAGGTGCGGGACGTGCGTGCGATGCGGCACGGGGAGCGCGCGAACCTCGGCCATGACCTTGAACGAGAAGTTCGGCGCGGGTTCGAGCGTGCGCGGGCCGAGCAGCAGCGCGTCGATGACGCGGACTTCTTCGAGCAATGCGGCGCAGGCTTCGCATCCCGAGAGGTGCGCGGCGACGAGCGCGCGCTCGCGCGGCGCTAGCGCGCCGTCGACGTACTCGTCGAGCAGCGGCTCAAACGACGACGAACAAGCCATGCGGCACCCGTGAGCGGTCGGAGCGTCTGGGGGGGGATTCGAGTGCGTGCGCCTCGCGCTCGCGCATCTTGTGGGCGAGCGCAAGTTTGCCACGGTGAATCAGCGTCTTGACGTTGCCGAGCGACAGCCCCATCGTCTCAGCGATCGTTTGGTACTCCATGTTGTCGTAGTAGCGCAATGCCAGGACCGTGCGCGTCCGCTCGGGGAGCGCAGCGAGCGCCGCCCGGACTTCGGCCTCGGCTTCGGCGCGCAGGACGCCGCCGCTCGGGTCGACATCGCGGGAGGTCTCGGAGAGCGTCTCCTCGAGCGTGCGATCCTCGCCGAGTTCTTGCGTCTGCGGCCGGCGCAGCGACTTCCCGAGGTGCGTCCGCACGACGTTGCGCGCGATGTGATAAATCCAGGTCGAGAAGCGGCCTAGGCTCGGATTGAACGTCCCGAGATGCGCGTAGGCCCGCATAAACGTCTCCTGCGAGAGGTCGGCGACGTCGGATGGGCTGCGCACGCCGGCGCCGATGAAGTTTGTGATTCCCCGCTTGTAGCGATCGACCAACGCACAGAACCGCTCGCGGTCCCCGCCGAGGACGAGCTTGACCAACTCCTCGTCGGTCTGCTCTGCGATCGCCATCCTCCTTTTCTTCGTTCCTTATGGCGCTGTTACCGGGCACCCGTCCAAAGGTTACAGGGCGCCCCCGCGCACCCGGGAAAGCATTGCCGCATATGCGTTTGCGCATCGATGACGGCGTCGTCGCCGAGGCGCGGCGGCTGGCCGCGGCGATCGTCGAGCCCGTCGAGTCGTTCATCGCGAGCCACTCGACGGTCGCCGTCGAACGCGCCGCGCTGCGCTTGCTCGGCGTTACCGGGACCGGGCCGGCGACGTCCCGCTGGTCAACCTTTTCGTCGAGCGGCTCCCGGCCGAGGCGCTCGGGCGGGGCGCTTCGCTTGCGCTGGGGGCCGCGGTCGCGGAGCTCGGCGCCGGACCGGCCGAGGCCGCCCGGGCCGTACTCGAGCGTGGAATCGAGGTGTTCGCCGAGGTCCCGGAGCAGGCCGCCCGTGCGGCGCTCACCCCCTTCGTCACCCGGGCGCTCGGGCGCGTCGACGCGCGCCGCGCCGAGCGGGAGACGCTGCTCGGGCGGCTCCCGCAGGCGCCGCCGCCGCTGCTCTACGTGATCGTCGCTAGCGGCAACATCTACGACGACCGTGCAGCCGCGGTCGCGGCCGCCGACGGCGGGCGCGGAAATCATCGCGGTCATCCGCTCGACCGGCCAGTCGCTGCTCGACTACGTCCCCCACGGCGCGACGACCGAGGGGTTCGGCGGCACGTTCGCGACGCAGGAGAACTTCCGACTGATGCGCGAGGCGCTCGACGAGGTCTCCGAGCGGCTCGGGCCGCTACGTCATGCTGACGAACTACTCGAGCGGGCTGTGCATGCCGGAGATCGCGTGCATGGCCGCGGTCGAGCGCCTCGACATGCTGCTCAACGACGCGATGTACGGGATCCTCTTCCGCGACATCAACATGTGGCGGACGTTCGTCGACCAGTACTTTTCGCCGGATGCTCAACGCGCGCGCGGGCATCGTCATCAACACGGGCGAGGACAACTACCTGACGACGGCCGACGCGGTCGAGAAAGCGCCCACGGTCCTCGCGACCCAGTTCATCAACGAGGAGTTCGCGCATCGCGCCGGGCTGCCCGACGAGCAGATCGGCCTCGGCCACGCGTACGAGATCGACCCGCGACCTCGAGGACGGCTTCCTGTTCGAAGTCGCGCAGGCGCAGCTCGTGCGCCAGATCTTCCCCGACGCACCGATCAAGTAGATGCCGCCGACCAAGCACAAGACCGGCGACATCTTCAAAGGCCACGTGATCGACGCGATCTTCAATCTGACCTCGGTGACGACCAAGCAGACGATCCACCTCTGCGGGATGCTGACCGAAGCGATCCACACGCCCTTCCTCGGCGACCGCGCGCTCGCGCTCGACAACGCGCACTACATCATGACGACCGCGCGCCATCTCGGCGACGAGATCGAGTTCGTGCGCGACGGAATCGTCGAACGCCGCGCGCAGGCGGTCCTGAACGAAGCGCGCGCCCTCTTGGCGCGCGTCGCCGCGATGGGTTTGATGCGCGCGATCGAGGCTGGGGTCTTCGCCGACGTCCGCCGCGCGCCCGAAGGCGGACGCGGCTTCGACGGCGTGTTCGCGCGCGCGCAAGGTTACTGGAATCCGTTCGAGGACGCGCTCGTGCCGGCGCCGGCGGCTCTGGCCTCGTCGTCCCGATGAGCCGCTACGTCAAGCCGTACGGCGACACGCTCGACGACGGAAAAGTGCAACTTTCGTTTACGCTGCCGCTCGACTGGAGCGAAGCGGCCGACGAAGCCGCGCGCCAACTCGTCGCCAAGATGGGCTTCACCGACGTCGCCGTCGCCGAAGGGCGGCGGATCGCCGACGGGTTTTCGTTTTTCGTCGTGTACGCGAGCACGCCGGCCGCCGTCGATGCGGACGCGATCGTCGTGCCGTCGGTGAAGAGCGCGGTGATGTCGCTCGAGGCGACCGACGCCTTCGTCCGTGAGCGGATCGGCCGCAAAGTTCGCGTCGCCGGCGCTTGCATCGGGACCGACGCGCACACCGTCGGGATCGACGCGATCTTGAACATGAAGGGCTATCGCGGCGACTACGGGCTCGAGCGGTACCACGAGTTCGACGTCACGAATCTCGGCAGCCAAATCTCGGTCGAGCGCTTGGCGCGGTTCGTCCGCGACGAGTCGATCGACGCGGTCCTCGTCTCGCAGGTCGTCACGCAAAAGGGGAGCGACGTCGCGAACTTCACGGCCCTCGTCGAACTGCTCGAAGCCGAGAACCTGCGTGAGAAAGTGCTGCTGATCGCGGGCGGCCCGCGCATGACGAACCTGCTCGCGACCGAGCTGGGTTACGACGCCGGCTTCGGGCGCGGGACGATGCCGAGTGAAGTCGCGACGTTCATTGCGCAGCGCATTTCGGAACGCGCCGCCGCAACGACGGCGCGGTAAGGATGCCGGTCGCCCCTGCCGCTACTCCCGCCGCGATCGTGATGCCCGCGCCCGCCGGCGCGCCGTGGAGCGCCGACGGGCTCGCCGCGTTGCAGCGCGACCTTGACGCGCTCCTGGACGGCGCGCCCGCGCTGCGCGGCGCGCACGCCGGCGTCCTCGTCGTCGACACGGCGACGGGCGCGACGCTCTACTCGCGGAACGCCGACGATGAATTCCAACCGGCCTCGACGCTCAAGTTAGTCGTCGGAAGCGCCGCGCTCGATCGCCTCGGACCGCAGTACCGGTTTCGTACGAGCGTTGAGATCGATCGCGCCCTGGCAAACGCACACCGATTGGTCATCTTGACCGCCGGCGGCGATCCGTTTCTGACCGTGCACGACATTGGTTTGGCGGCCGAAAGCGTCGCGAACTCTTCGCATTCGCCCGTCACGTTACAAGTCGACGCAACTCGCTACGACGACCAACCGTACGCCGCCGGGTGGACGTGGGACGACTTCGCACAAGACTACGCGGCGCCGATCTCGGCGATGACGATCGAAGAGAACGTCGTTCACGTCACCGTTCACCCCGGTCCGCGCGTCGGTGCGGCGCCGACCTTGACGCTCTCGCCGGACGTGACGACGCCCAGCTCCACTCCGACATCGCGAGTCGTTGGGATCGCCCCCGGGGTCGGTTGCCCGTTCCCTTTCGGGTTCCCATTTGGGGGAGGAACGGCGACGACCGTCGCGTCTGGAGGCAAGAATACGCTCGACGTTGAGCGCGACACGGCCGGCTGTAACGAGTTGACCGGGGAGATTCCAGTCGGCTACGGGCCGTCGTCGCTCGACGTTGCGGTGCAAGATGCAAACGAGTATGGCAGTCGCATCTTGGAGAACCGCCTGGCCGCACACGGAGTTACGCTGGTGCGCGCCGGCGACGCGCTTCGGACGACTTTGCGGCGTATCGCGGCGCCGTTCCGGCCCGTTCACGACGTTGCGTGGACCCACAACTCGGCGCCGCTCGAGGAATGGCTCGGGCCGCGCTTCTGGATTCCGAGCGACAATCTCGTCGCCGAGCTTCTATTAAAAGAGCTCGGTTACGCGACCGGCGGCAAACCCGGGACGACCGCCAAGGGCACGTCCTTCGAGAAGACGTGGCTGCGCTCGCTTGGGATCGACCCGGCGACGACGACGCTCGCCGACGGGAGCGGGATGTCGCAGTACGACCGCATCACGCCGCGCGATTTGGTCACGATCCTCCAGCACGACTGGAACGGGCCCAATCGCGATCTGGTCCTGCGCTCGCTCCCCGTCGGCGGCGCACGCGGCACGATCGAAGGGATCGCCGGGACGCCCGCGGCGGGGCGCGTGTTCGCCAAGACCGGGAGCATGATGCACGTCCGCGGCCTCGCCGGCTATCTCGCGCCGGTGAACCACGGCGCGATCACGTTCGCGTTCAACGTCGACGATTGGAACGGCGACTACCCGGCGCTCGCCGCACTGCGCGCCGCCGTCCTCGCGCGGATCGTCACCGACCCGTAACGGGTGCGCTCCGTCCCGGTTTCGGGCCGGGTAGGTCCTTAAGGTCGGCGTCGAGCGGCGGGGCGGCCCTGCACGTCGAAGGCCGACCCCGACCATGCACACAAGGAACGGAAGCAACCCCCGCGTGCCGCGCTCGGAGACCACATTGACCGGGAAGACCGCCCTCATCACGGGGATCACGGGGCAGGACGGCTCCTACCTGGCCGAATTCCTGCTCTCGAAGGGCTATCGCGTCGTCGGAATGACCCGCCGCTCGAGCGTCGACGTCTACGAACGGGGCTTGACCGTCCTCGATCGCATCGAGATCGTTTCGGGCGACCTGCTCGACCAAAGTTCGATGACGAGCATCATCGCCGAGACGCAACCCGACGAGGTGTACAATCTCGCGGCGCAGTCGTTCGTACCGACGTCCTGGGCGCAGCCGGTGCTCACCGGCGAATTTACCGGGCTCGGCGTTACGCGCATTCTCGAAGCGATTCGCCACGTGAACCCCGGGATCAAATTCTACCAGGCCTCGAGCTCCGAGATGTTCGGCAAGGTCGTGCAAGTCCCGCAGAACGAGGACACGCCGTTCTATCCGCGCAGCCCGTACGGCGTCGCGAAAGTCTACGGCCACTGGATCACCGTCAACTACCGCGAGTCGTACGATCTCTACGCGGTCAGCGGAATTCTCTTCAACCACGAAAGCGAGCGGCGCGGGCGCGACTTCGTGACGCGCAAGATCTCCGACGGCGTCGCCCGCATCAAACTCGGCCTGATGGACAAGCTGCGTCTCGGGAACATCGATGCGGCGCGCGACTGGGGCTTCGCCGGCGACTACGTGCGCGCGATGTGGCTGATGCTCCAGCAGCCGGAGCCCGAAGACTTCGTGATCGCGACGGGGCGCACGCACAAAGTCCGCGACTTCTGCCGGCTCGCGTTTGGAACGGTTGGCTTGAACTGGGAAGACTACGTCGTTCAAGATTCAAAATTCTATCGGCCCGCCGAGGTCGATTTACTGGTCGGCGATCCGTCCAAAGCGCGCCTCAAATTGGGGTGGAATCCCGAGACGAGCTTCGAGGATCTCGTCGAAATGATGGTGACCGCCGACTTGGAACGACTGCGCCCGTTCGCGCTGGTGTGACGTGCGCGTCCTGGTCACCGGCGGTAACGGGTTCGCGGGGCGACATTTAGTCGCCGCTCTCCGCGCGCGCGGCGACCAGGTGATTGTGGCGAGCCGTACGCGCGACGGCTCGGACGTCGACTTCCCGCTCGCGCTGCACGACCCCGACAACGTCCGGACGGTCGTCGAACTGGCGCGGCCCCAACTGATCTTTCACCTCGCGGCGGTCGCCTTCGTCCCCGACGCGACGCACGACCCGATCGGCGCTTACGACATAAACGTGCTCGGGACCGCGCGCCTTTTCGAAGCGGTGCGAACCGTCTGCACCGGCCAGAAACCGCGTTGCGTCTACGTCAGCTCGGCGGAGGTGTACGGCGAGCGGGGTTACGGCGAATACCCGCTGCGCGAAACGCTCGCGCCGCGTCCCGCGACCCCGTATGCCGCAAGCAAACTGGCCGGTGAAGCGGTGGCGCTTGCGGCTTCCAACACGTACGGAATCCCAACGGTCGTCACGCGCGCTTTCAACCACATCGGCCCGGGCCAGGACGAGCGCTTCGCGGTCCCGTCGTTTGCGAAGGGGCTCGCCGAGATTTCCAGCGGCGAGGCGCCGGTTCTGCTGGTCGGCAACCTCGAAACCAAACGCGATTTCCTCGACGTGCGCGACGTCGTCGCGGCGTACATCGCGCTCGGCGACGACGGCGTCGACGGCGAAGTGTACAACGTGTGCAGCGGCCGCGCGGTCAGCATCGCGGAGATTCTGCGTCAATTGATCTCGGTCGCGCACGTCGCGGTCGAGGTGCGCGAAGATCCGGTCCTGATGCGGCCGAGCGACAACCCGCTCTCGGTCGGCGACAATACGAAACTGCGCACGGCGACGGCCTGGCTGCCGCGCTTCTCGCTCGCACAGTCCCTTCGTGACGTTTACGCTGAGGCGCGCGACCGGCTACACGCCGTCACGTGATCGCGTATTTCGAGCCGATCGGCGGCGCGAGCGGCAACATGCTGCTGGGAGCCTTGCTCGACGCTGGGCTCGATCAGGCGCCGCTCGAAGCCGCGCTGCGCACGCTCCCGGTTGCGGGCTGGGAGCCGGAACGCCGGCGAGTCCAGAAGTGCGGGATCGCAGCGACCTACTTCGATTTCGTGATCCCGTCCGAGGCGCACGAACCGGGCGAGTTGCCCGTCGGCGCGCACGGCGAGAACGGCGCGCGACGTCTCGACGGCGTGCTCGAGATCCTCGAGAAGAGCGGCTTAAGCGTGGCGCAAAAGGCGCGCGCCCGCGCGATTTACGTGCGGCTCGCCGAGGCCGAGGCGAAGGTGCACGGGACGTCGGTCGACCGGATCCATTTTCACGAGGTCGGTCAGGTTGACGCGATCCTCGACGTGGCGGGCGCGTGCGTCGCGCTCGACTTGCTCGGCATCGAGCGCGTTTTTTGCGCGCCCTTTCCAGTCGGGCGCGGCGAGATCGCGATGCACCACGGGCGCTACCCGAATCCGCCCCCGGCGACCGCCGAGTTGATGCGCGGCTTTCCGACGTTCGATGCCGGCGTCGAAGGCGAGATGGTGACGACGACCGGAGCGGCGATTCTCACCGCACTCGTCGATTCACCGGGTTCGCGACCCGCGCTCCGCGCCACTCGGATCGGGTACGGCGCGGGACGCTCGGACTTCACGATCCCGAACGTTTTGCGCGTCTCGCTCGGCACGCTCGCCGATGTGGGCGGGGAACTCGGGTCGAGCGAGGTCGTCGTCCTCGAGGCGAACATCGACGACATGTCTCCGCAGCACTTCGAACTGGCGCTCGAGCGGGTGCTCGCCGCCGGAGCGTACGACGTGTGGCTCGCGCCGGTCACGATGAAGAAGTCGCGCCCGGCGATCCTCCTGGGAGCGCTTGCCCCGCCCGAGCGCGAGGCGGCGGTCGCCCACGCGATCCTCGGCGAGACGACGACGCTCGGCGTACGGGTGCGGCGCGAGCGCCGCTATGCCTTGGAGCGCCGGGTCGACGAGGTTGCAACGGAACTCGGGCCGGTCCGCGTTAAGACAGCGTACGTCGACGGAAGCGCGCGCCGAACGCTCGAATACGACGACGTCGTTCGCATCGCGCGGGAAAACGGCCGCCCGATCGCCGAGGTCGCCGCGTATCTGGAAGGACTGCTGCCCCCGCTATGACGGCGCTCGCCGAACTCGATCTCAAGGAACAAACGCTGCGCGGAGTGCTGCGCTCGCTCGAGAGCGCGATCGTCGCGTTCTCCGGCGGCGTCGATTCAGCGCTCGTCCTCAAAGTTGCGACCGACGAACTCGGTCCGCGCGCGTTCGGCGTGACCGGCCGCTCCGAGAGCCTCGCCGAGGCCGAGCTCGAAGGCGCCGAAGGGTTCGCCGCCGCGATTGGTGCGCGGCACGGCGTCCTCGAGACGCGCGAGCTCGATAATCCCGAGTACCGTGCGAACCCCGCGAATCGCTGTTATTTTTGCAAGAAAGAACTCTACGGAAAACTGAGCGCGCTCGCGCAAGAACGCGGCGCAAAGTGGATCGTCGACGGGTTCAACCTCGACGATCTCGGCGACGTCCGCCCGGGGCGCGCCGCAGCGCGGGAATTCGGCGTCCGCAGCCCGCTTGCGGAAGCGGGGTTCACGAAGGCCGACGTGCGCGCGCTCGCGCGCAAGCTCGGACTCGACGTGTGGGATAAGCCGGCGCTAGCGTGCCTCTCGTCGCGCTTCCCGCACGGGACGCCGATCACGCTCGAGCTCCTTCGGCAAGTCGAGCGCGCCGAGCGTGCCGTCCATGAAGCGGGTTTTCGGGCGTGCCGCGTCCGGCATCACGGCGACGTCGCGCGAATCGAAGTTCCGCTCGAGGATGTCGCGCGGCTCGCCGCCTCCGGCGTCCGCGACCGAGTCGTCGCCGGCGTCCGTGCGGCCGGCTACCGTTACGTCGCGCTCGATCTCGGCGGCTACGTATCCGGCAACTTGAATCCTAAACGCGATGGATGACGGCGCGCGAGAGCGCGCGGCGGATCGTGCCGCGCACGAATCCGGATGGCGCGCCTTCGTCTTCAAGAATCGCGGCGCGCTGCTGGCGGCGCCGGCGGTCGCGCTCGGCGCGTTCGGACGGCCGTCGAAATTCTCAGCCGCCGTCGGCTTGCCGCTTGCGCTCGCCGGCGAAGCGCTGCGCTGTTGGGCGGTCGGGTACTCGGGCGTAACGACTCGTGGCGACGTCGTCACCGCGCCCGAGCTCGTGACGGCGGGCCCGTACGCGTACGTGCGCAACCCGCTCTATCTCGGGAACTTTCTCACGGCGCTCGGATTTTCGATCGCGTTCACCGGTAGACTCGACGTCCGGCGCGGCGCCGCGCTAACGGCATTTGGATTGGGGACGATGGCGGCGGTGTACGCGAGCATCGTCCCGCTCGAGGAAGCGTATCTTCGGCAAACGTTCGGCCCGGCGTTCGACGAGTACGCCGCGCGCGTGCCGCCGCTGATCCCTCTGAGCGAACCGTCCGCGCCGGAACACGGGACGTTCGATGCGACCGCGCTCGCGCAGGCCGAATCGCGCACGTTTCTGACGTTCGGAGCGATGCTCGCCGTGCTCGGGTGGCGGGCGCTGCGAGGCTCGTGACCGCCGCAGGGTCGCCGCCTGCGACGCGGCGCGCGCCGCTCGGCGCCGCGATAATCCTCACGCTTGCGGTCGCGCTGCTCGAGCTCGGTGGCGGAGTGTTCGCACACAGCCTGTCGCTGCTCGCCGACTCGGCGCACGTCTTCATGGACGCGTTTGCGCTCGGGATCGCGCTCCTCGCGAGCATCGGGGCGACGCGTCCCGCGACGGCGCGCCATACCTTCGGCTACGCGCGGCTCGAGGTGTTGGCGGCGCTCGGCAATGCCGGGCTGTTGTTCGCGATCACGATCCTGATCGTCATCGAAGCGGTTCGCCGGTTCGCCGCGCCCGAGATTCCGCAGGGCGGCTTGATGGCCGGAATCGCGGGCATCGGGCTCGTCACGAACGGCGCGATCGCGATCGTGCTGGCGCGCCGCGCTCACGACGATCTCAACGTGAAAGCCGCGCTTTTCCACGTGGGTAGCGACGTGCTCGGCGCGCTCGCGGTCGCCATCGGCGGAATTCTGGTCCTCCTAACTCGCGCCGCGTGGATCGATCCGGCGCTCTCGATTTTGGTTGCGGCGATCATCGTGATCGGCGTCGTGCGGATCGTCCGCGAGGCCTTCGACGTACTGCTCGAGAGCGCGCCCGCGCACGCGGCGACGCCGCTCGTCCGGACGCGCATCCGAACGCTCCCTGGGGTCGTCGACGTTCACGACCTGCACGTATGGACGCTCGGCGGCGGCTCGCACGCGCTGGCCGCCCACGTCTTGCTCGCCGACGCGCGGATCAGCGAGGCTTCGACGTTGCTACGACGGATCGAGGCGTTGCTCCGCGACGAGTTCGGGATCACGCACGTGACCCTGCAGTTCGAGTGCGAGTCGTGCGCCGACGACGAGCGGGTCGTCTGCACCCAAATCAATTCGTAGGTCATCCTGCTCGGGAAGCCCCCAGGCGAGCGTCTAGCCGCGACGGGCGCTTGCGCCGGAGTTCCGGGCGCCACTTGAGGATAGACGTGCCCGAGTCTTGAAGAATCCGCACCCGCCCGCGAACGAGAGGAATCCATGCAATCCAACGCCGTCGTCCTTGCCACCGCCCGCACTCCCTTTGGAAAGCTCGGAGGAGCGCTCGCGTCGCTCGCCGCGACGACGCTTGGGGGCGAAGCGATCCGCGCCGCGCTCGAGCGCTCGACGCTCGACCCAGCCGAGGTCGAGCACGTGATCATGGGGATGGTCTTGCAGGGCGGCGCGGGACAAGCGCCGGCGCGGCAAGCCGCATACAACGCCGGACTCGCCCGGACGATTACGTTCGAGACGATCAACAAAGTTTGCGCGTCGGGGATGATCGCGATCGTCCACGGCGCGCGCTTGATCGGCGACGACGACGCGGCGGTTGTGGTCGCGGGCGGGATGGAGTCGATGTCGAACGCGCCGTACGCTGCGCTGAGTGCGCGGTTCGGTTATCGCTTCGGCGACGGCGCGCTCGTCGACTTGATGAACTACGACGGCCTCATCGACCCGTGGTCGAAGATGACGATGGCGCAAGCGCAATCGAAAGTCAACGCCGACCTCGGGATCACGCGCGACGTGCAGGATGCATTCGCGTACCGCAGCCACGCGCGCGCGACCGCGGCGACCGCCGATGGGACGCTCGGCGGCGAGATCGTCCCGCTCAAGGTCGCGACGAAAGCGAAAGGCAAATTGGTCGTCGATAAACTACCGGTACCCGCGCGATCGCGCGTCCCGGTTCACGCCGGCGGGAATGGCGCGGCTTCGAAGATATGGGAGCACGAGTCCGCCGAGGCGCTGGTCCCCGATCCCAAGCGCTTCTCGCCGTACGTCGCCGGCGACGTTCCGTTCGCGCTTGTCGACAAAGACGAGCCGATCCGCGGCGACGCGTCGCTGGAATCGATGGCGAAGCTGCAGCCGCTCGACCGCGACGGAACGGTGACCGCCGGCAATGCGCCGGGCGTCAACGACGGTGCGGCCGCGCTCGTGCTCAGCAGCGACGCCTATGCGAAGAGTCACGGCTACGCGCCGCTCGGGCGGATCGTCGATCACGCCGCCGCGGCGTGGGACCCGGCGTATCTCGCGCTGACGCCGGCGATGGCGGCGCAGAAACTGCTCGATAAGCAGAACCTGAAGACCTCCGACATCGCCGTGTGGGAAGTGAACGAAGCCTTCGCGGCGGTCGCATGGAGCACGGCGAATCTGCTCGGGCTCGATCCCGAACTGTTGAACCGGCTCGGCGGCGCGGTCGCCTTCGGCCACCCGATCGGCGCGTCGGGCGCGCGCATCACCGCTTCGGTGATCCATCAGCTCCGGCGGCGCGGCGGCGGCCTCGGGATCGCCTCGATTTGCAGCGGCGGTGGTCAGGGCGACGCGATCCTCGTGCGAGTCGATTAGGTTGGCAAACGAAACTCGGGTTCTCGTCGTCGGCGCGGGGCAAATGGGCGGCGGGATCGCGCAGGTCGCGGCCCAAGCCGGCAACGCCGTCTACCTCAACGACCGCTCGCAAGAGTTGATCGACCGCGGCCTCGGGGCGATCGTGCGCAACCTCGACCGCGCGGTCGAGAAGGGGAAAATGACCGCGGAGGAGCGCGATGCCGCACTGCGCCGCATCACGCCGCAGCCCGATTGGGAACCGGTCGACGTCGATCTCGCGATTGAGGCTGCGACCGAGAACCTCGAGATCAAGCTCGAAATCTTCCGTAAGCTCGACGCGCTGACGCCGAAGCGTGCGATCTTGGCGAGCAACACCTCGTCGATCTCGATCACAAAGCTCGGCGCGGCGACGAGCCGCCCCGAGGCCGTCATCGGGATGCACTACTTCAACCCAGTCCCGGTTATGCGACTCGTCGAGATTATCCGCGGGATCGCAACCTCGGATGCGACCTACGAGTTCGTGCGGGATCTCGCGGTCGCGCATGGCAAGACGCCGGTCGAGGTTCGAAACTTCCCCGGTTTTGTTTCGAATCGAGTCCTCTGCCCGATGCTCAACGAGGCGATCTTCGCGCTGTACGAAGGCGTCGGTTCGGTCGAATCGATCGACACGGTGATGAAGCTCGGAATGAACCACCCGATGGGGCCCTTCGAGCTCGCCGATTTCGTCGGTCTCGACACGTTGCTCTCGATCCTCGAAGTCCTGTACGACGGCTTTGGCGACCCGAAGTACCGGCCGTGCCCGCTGTTGCGCGAATACGTCGACGCCGGCTGGCTCGGGCGTAAGAGCGGGCGCGGATTCTACCACTACGCGGCGCCGGGCGGCGCGATCGTGCGCAACGGTCCGCCAGCCGCCGTCGCTGCGCGCTAAACACCGGCGGCTGCGATGGCGATCGAACTTCAAACGCCGGCACAGTTTGAGTTGACGCCGGATCAGCGCGAGATCGGCATGCTCGCGCGCGAGGTCGCGGAGCGCGAGATCGCGCCGCACGTCGCGCGCTGGGATCGCGAGGGCGTCTTCCCGCGCGAGCTGTACACGAAGCTCACCGCGGCCGGTCTGATGGGACTTACGATCCCCGAGCGATACGGGGGCGGCGGCGCCGACCGGGTCGCGTACGCGCTGGCACTCGAAGAGCTGGCCCGCGTCGACGCGGGTGCGGCCGTCACGCTCTCGGTTCACCTGATGATCGCGGCCGCGATCTTAACGTTGGGAGACGACGCGCAAAAGTCGCGCTGGCTGCCGGTGCTCGCGGGCGGCGATGCGATCGCGGCCTTCGCGTTGACCGAGCCCGACGCCGGTTCGGATGCGGGCGCCCTGCGCAGCACGGCACGACGCAACGGCGACGGATGGGTCTTGCGCGGGCGCAAGCAGTGGTGCACGAACGGCGGCTACGCCGCCGTCACGATGGGGATGTTTCGGACGGGCGGCCCGGGCCCCAAAGGCCTATCGGCGTTTCTGATCGACAATGCGCTCCCCGGGATCGTCGTCGAGAAGGTGACCGAGAAGCTTGGAATCCACACGAGCAACACGGTTGACTTGGCATTCGACGACGTGCGCCTCCCGGCCGATGCGCTCCTCGGCACCGAAGGCGAAGGCTTCTCGAGCGCGATGAAAGCGCTGACCGCCGGCCGGATCGGGATCGCCGCGCAGGCCATCGGGATTCTCGCGGCGTGTCTCGAGGCGAGCGTCAAATTCGCCAAGGAGCGCGAAGCGTTCGGCAAACCGATCGGGGCGTATGAAGGGATCTCGTTCAAGATCGCGCAGATGGCGACCGACCTCGACGCTGCGCGGGCGCTGACGTACCGGGCCGCGGCGCGCTGCGATCGCGGCGAACCGTTCGCGGTCGAGGCGAGCAAGGCGAAGCTGTTCGCGTCGACGGCGGCGCGCAAGCATGCCGCCGAGGCGCTGCAGATTCACGGCGGCTACGGCTATACGACGGAGTTCCCGGTCGAACGTTATTACCGCGACGCAAAGATTACGGAGATCTACGAAGGGACGAGCGAGATCCAGCAGGTGATCATCGCGCGCTCCTTACTCGGGCGCCTCGACTGAGGCCGGCCGCGCGCGCGACGATCGCGCTCCTCGCGAGCGTCCTGATCTTGTCGGCTGCCGCGCATCCGCCCGCATCGAGCGCGCGCGCGGCACCGGAGAACGGTGTCGACCCGGCGCTGTTCGGCGCGCTCCACTGGCGCTCGATCGGACCGTATCGCGGCGGACGGGCGGTCGCCGTCGCCGGCGTCGCGGGCGACCCGAATGTATTTTACTTCGGCGCAGTCGGCGGCGGCGTGTGGGCGACGAAGAATGCCGGTCGCACGTGGTCGCCGATCATGGACGCGATGCCGGTCGCGTCGATCGGCGCGCTGGCCGTCGCGCCGAGCGACCCACGGACGATTTACGCCGGGAGCGGTGAAGCCGACATGCGCTCGGACATCATCCATGGTAACGGAATGTACCGCTCGACCGACGGCGGCGCGAACTGGACGCACATCGGCTTCGACGACTCGCGGCAGATCGGGCGCATCCTCGTCGACCCGAACGATCCGAAGATGTTGCTCGTCGCGGTGCTCGGTCACGCGTACGGCCCGAGCGACATGCGCGGCGTCTACCGCTCGAGCGACGGCGGCGAAACCTGGACGCGGACGCTTTTCTTGAATCGGGATACCGGCGCAATCGATCTCGCCGCCGACCCGTCGATGCGCGTCGTGTTCGCATCGCTCTGGCAAACGCGGCGGCCTCCGTGGAGCGTCTATCCGCCGTCGAGTGGACCCGGCAGCGGTTTGTACCGCTCGAGCGACGGCGGCATCACGTGGACGCCGGTGCACGGTGGTCTTCCGAGCGAAGGGCTCGGGAAGATTGGGATCGCGGTCGCGCCGAGCGATCCGCGGCGCGTCTACGCGATCGTGCAAGCGAAGGCGGGCGGCCTCTATCGCAGCGATGACGACGGCGCAACGTGGCGGCTGCAGAACGGCGACGTGCATCTCTGGGAACGCGGCTGGTACTTTTGCCACGTGACGGTCGATCCGAAGGATCCCGATACGCTCTACGTCTCCGATACCTGGCTTTACCGCTCGCGCGACGGTGGCGCCAGCTTCGGCGCGATAAAAGGTTCGAAGGACGGCGACGATTTTCATAAACTGTGGATCGATCCGAGCGATTCGCGGCGCATGGTGCTCGGCAGCGATCAAGGCGCAAGCGTTAGCGTCGACGGCGCGGCGACTTGGAGCTCGTGGTTCAACCAGCCGACCGGACAGTTCTACCACGTTGCGGCCGACGCGGCGTTTCCCTACCGGCTGTACGGCGCGCAACAGGACAGCGGCGCGGCGATGATCCTATCGCGGAGCGATCACGCCAAGATTTGGGCGCGCGATTGGCGCCCGATTTCGGCCGGCGGCGAGAGTGGCTACGTCGCGCCCGATCCGCGCGATTCGAACCTCGTTTTCGGCGGAGCAGTCGACCGTGAAGACCTCCGGTCGAATCAGACGCGCTCCGTTTCGCCAACGGCTGGGAAACCTGGTCCGTGGCGTGAGGAGTGGACGCTTCCGCTCGTGTTCGGACGCGACGCCGAACTGTATTTCGGCGATCAATTCGTGTGGCGGACGCGAGATCGCGGCGCGCACTGGGAGCGGATCAGCGACGACCTCGCGCGGCGGCGCGCCGGGGTTCCGGACACGCTCGACGCAGCGAGCGCAGTCAACGTCTCCGAGCCCGAACCGCACGGGGTCGTCTATGCACTGGGGCCGTCGCCCGTGCGGTCGAATGCGTTGTGGGCCGGAACCGACGACGGACTGATCCACCTGACGTTGGATGGCGGGCGCACGTGGCGCAACGTAACGCCGCCGCATCTCGGTGCGTGGAGTCACGTTACCTGCATCGAAGCGTCGCATGTCGACTGGCGCGTCGCCTACGTCGCAGTCGACCGGCACCGGCTCGACGACGACCGGCCTTACGTCTACACTACGAACGACGCTGGAAAGACGTGGCACGAGCGGCACGACGGTATCCCCGACGGGAGTTTCGTCAACGCCGTCCGCGAGGATCCGATGCGCCGCGGGCTATTGTACGCCGCGACCGAGACGGGCGTCTTCGTCTCCTTCGACGACGGTACGTCGTGGCAGAGCCTGCGGCTCGACATGCCCGTCGTCTCGGTGCGCGACTTAGTCGTGCGCGACGGCGATCTGGCGATCGCGACGCACGGCCGGGGTTTCTGGATTCTCGATGACATCGAGCCGCTGCGCGAGCTCGCGGCCGATCGTTCGTCCGGCGCGCGCCTGTTTGCGCCGCGCACGGCGATCCGTACGCGCGACGGCGACGACGAAGCCGAGACGTCGCCGCCGGAGACGCCCGGCGGCGCGAATCCGTGGAACGGCGCCTATATCGATTTCGTCGATGGAGGGCTCCCGGGGGCGACGCGCTTGGAGATTCGCGACCGCGCCGGCGTCGTCGTTGCGTACTGGGCAAACAATTCGCGCCCCGTTGGGATCGTCCGCGCGGTCCTCGGGCCGCCCGGCCGCGCGGTGCGAGCGATACGATTCATTTGGGGCTTTCATGCCGGCGACGAAAGCGGACCGCTTGCGCCCCCCGGGCGTTACGCCGTTCGTGTCGATATGGGCGGCCGGACCTTCCGCGCAACGCTCGGCGTGCGGCGCGATCCGCGAATCGCTGCAAGCGACGAAGACCTAGTTGCGCAGTACCGTCTTGCGGCGCAAGTCCACGCGCTCCGCATCCGCGCCGCCACAGCGGTCGGCGCGGCGACCGCTTTGCGGGCGTCGCTCGACGCGCCGGCGCGAGCTCGTCTCGATGCCGTCGTCGGGCTGCCCCCAGTCCGGGACCCGGCAAACTCGGTTGGCGCCGTCGATTTGAACCCAACGACGCTGCGCGCGCGAGTGCGGCTCCTGCGCGGACTCGAGGATCAAGTCGAGAGCGCCGACAGCCGGCCGTCACCCGACGAGTATTCGACGTGGCGCGCGCTCGGGCAAGCGACGCGCGACTCGCTCAGGAACCTGGCAAAACTCACAGCGGCGCACCCTTAGCTTAACGTGCGGCAGGCGTCGCGTCGGCGCTCCGGCGAAATTCGGACCACCATGAGATATCGCACGCTTGCCTTGATCTTGGCGTTCTTTGTCGGTTCGAGCGCGCTCGCGTTTGCGGCGGACGCGCCGAAGCCGTTGCGCACCCTCGTGTACGACGTTCAGTACGACTGGTGGACGACGCGCGTCGAGCGGACGTCCGGTTTTAGCGCGAACGGCAACGCGATCTCCGAAGGTTCCGGCCAGGCGAAGACCGACATGCAAGACTCCGATAACGGGAAGCTGACGGTCGACGTCATCGCTGCGACCCCCGACTACGGCCTCGTCGTCGACGCCGCGTTCGCCGGTCACAAGAACCCACAGTCGGTCCTACGCGTCGCAATTTTTCCCGATGGGCGGCTTTCGTTCGATCCGAGCAAGAAGCTGAGCCCAGAGGCGACTGCGCTGCTTCCGATGCTCGCTCGCCTCTTGATCGCCAACCGCGACCTTTCGGTCGGCGGGAGTTGGAGCGTCCCGGCCACGGCGCCCGCGACGGGCGACGCGACGTTCAAAGTGCTCGATATGACGGGAACGCTCGCGAAGTTTTCGATCGCCTCGACGCTGACGACGACCGGCGCCAATGGCTTCTCGCAACAGAGTGACGCCACGATGACGTACGATACCGCGAAGTCCGACCCGATCGATTACGACCTCTCGGTCCGAGTAAGACGGCAAGTCAGCGCCGACATCGACGAGAACGACAAGTCGCACCTCGTTGCCAAGTTAGCCAGCGACAGCTTCGCGAAATAACCGAGCGGCGCCGGCGCACTCCAGGTTTTAACGGCCTCGGCGCGTACTGCACGCGCATGAAGTTGATGGAGTTTCAGGGCAAAGAACTGTTCCGCCGCGCCGGGATTCCGACGCCGCGCGGGCACGTGAGCCGCGATGCGGACGACGTCGCCGCGTTCGTCGCCGCCAACCCCGGCGAATGGGTCCTGAAGAGCCAAGTCCTCATGGGCGGGCGCGGCAAGGCCGGCGGGATCAAGTTCGCCGCGACTCCCCAGGAGGCGCGCGCGCTCGCGCGCGAGTTGTTGGGAAAGACGCTGCGCAACGCGCAGAACCCCGATGGCGAGCGCGTCGGTGCGCTCTTGGTCGAGGAAAAGGTCGCGATCGAAAGCGAGGCTTACGTCTCGATCGCAATCGACCGCGCCGCGAAGAAGCCGGTCGTGCTCGCATCCGCGCAGGGCGGGATGGACGTCGAAGAAGTAGCGGCGCGCGATCCCGATGCGATCGCGAAGTTCTGGATCGATCCCGCAATCGGGTTCGCGCCGTTCATCGCCCGCCGGCTCGCCTACGCCGCAAGTCTTCCGGTCGGGTATCACCGCGCGTTCCCGGCGGTCGTCGGCGGATTGTATGGACTCTTCATGGAGTACGGAGCGAATCTCGTCGAGATCAACCCGCTCGTGCTGACGAAAGACGGGCGCGTCATCGCCTCCGACGCGAAGGTCGAGCTCGACGACAACGGGCTCTTCAAGCATCCCGAACTGAAGGACTGGAAGAACGAGGCGCCGGTCGACGAGGACCAAGCGGCGGCGGTTTCGATCGGGCTCGGTCTCTCCAACTATGCGAAGCTCGACGGCGACATCGGCGTGATCGCCAACGGCGCGGGTCTCGGAATGGGGACGATGGATGCGATCCGTAACGCCGGCGGGGCGGCGGCGAATTTCTTGGACATCGGCGGCGGCGCGCAAGCCGACTTGGTGAGAAAATCCTACGAGTTGGTCGTCTCCGACCCCAAGGTGCGCGCGCTGTTCATCAACATTTTCGGCGGGATCACGCGCGGCGATCAGGTCGCGCGCGGGATCGTCGAGGCGCTCGCCGGCGATGACATCCGCAAAGTGCCGCTCGTCGTGCGGCTTACGGGGACGAACGAGGCCGAAGGCCGCGCGATCCTTGCCGATGCCGGGATGAACCCGGTCGAGACGATGGACGAGGGCGCGCGCCGCGTCGTGGAGTTTGCGCGAAGATAGCTTCGAGGGGGATTCGTGCGATCAGACGTGCGCGAGCAGCGCCTCCCAGCGCGCGTACGCGGCCGCAAGTTCGCGTTCGACCGAAGCGAGTTCGTCGCCGAGCGACTCCACCTGCGCTTGGCTTTCGTAGAGTCCGGGGTCGGCGAACGCAAGCTCGAGCCGCGCGCGTTCGGCGTCGAGCCGCGCGACCTCGCGCTCGCACGCCGCGAGTTCGCGCGCGGCGCGTTCGCGTTCGAGTTTGCTCGCGCGATCGCGCTGCGCGTCGCTGGGCGGCTTCGGCGCTGCTTTGGGCGGCGGCGCCGGTCGGGGTCCGCGTTGCGCCGCTTCGAATGCGTCGTAGCCGTTGCCGATGAGGTCGGCGGCCCCGTCGTGCAGCCACAAGACGCGATCCGCCAGGCGTTGTAAGAGGTAGCGGTCGTGCGAGACGACGACGAGCGCGCCTTCGTACGCGGCGAGGACGGACTCGAGCGCTTCGCGGCTCGGAATGTCGAGATCGTTGGTCGGCTCGTCGAGGAAGAGACAGTCGGCGGCGCGCGCCATCAAGCGCGCGAGCATGATCCGCCGCCGCTCGCCGCCGGAGAACGCTTCGACCGGCTTGTCACCCGCATCGCCGCCGAGACCTAGGCGTCCGAGCAACGCGCGCGCCTCCTCGTTGCCGATCGATCCGTCGTCGAGGACGGCTTCGACGGCGGTGCGCCCGGCCGGCAAGTCGTCGACCGCGTCCTGCGCAAAATACGCGCAGCGAACGCCGCTCGAGACTTTCACGCGTCCGGCATCCGGGGCGAGCCGGCCCGCCAGGATCGACAAGAGCGTCGATTTGCCCGACCCGTTCGGCCCGACGATCGCGAGGCGCGCTCCGCGGGCTAGCTCGAACGTCAGGTTCGTGAAAAGCGGCCGCTCGTAGGCCTTCGAGAGCTTTGCGGCCTCGAGCGCGAGGCCGCTCGTCGCGCGCCGCGCCGCCTCGAGCTTGACCGCGATCGCGCGCCGCGCGCTTGCCGGCGCATCGACTCGCTCGAGTTTCGCCAACTGCTTTTCGCGGCTGCGCACTTGCGCGTAGTTGTGCGAACCGTGCGTGCGCAACTCGGCGATGACGGCTTTGCGCCGTCGCTCCTCGACCAAATACTTGTCGTATTCGCGCTGCGCGATCTCGGCGCGCAGCGCCTTTTCCGCGACGTACGCCGAGTATGCGCGCCCGCGTCCGACGGCGTAGCGTTCGAGCGCGCCGTCTTCAAGCTCCCAGATTTCGTCGGCGACGCGATCGAGGAAATAGCGGTCGTGGGACACGACGAGCGTCGCGCGCGAATCGTCGATCAAGAATTCCTCGAGCCAGCGGACGGTCTCGAGATCGAGATGATTCGTCGGCTCGTCGAGGACCAGATAGTCGGGCTCTTCGAGCAACACTCGCGCGAGCGCGGCGCGCGTTCGCTGGCCGCCGGAGAACTCGGCGAGCGGGCGTTCGAGATCGGCGCGATCGAAACCGAACGCGACGAGCATGGCTCGCATGCGCCGCTCGAGGCCCAGGCCGCCGTGCCGGTCGAAAGCTTCGCGGGCTTCGCCGTAGCGCCGTGAAGCGTTCGCTTGACGCTCGGCGTCGCCGGATTCGGCTGCGGCGCCGAGTTCGGACTCGAGTTCGCGGACGCGCCGTTCTTCGGCGTGGATTCGTTCGAAGGCGCTCGCCAACAGCGACCGGAGCGTCGCGCGCGGGTCGCTCCCGCTATTCTGGCTCAGATAGCCGAGGCGGGCCTCTCTCGCGCGCGCGACTTCGCCCGCTTCGGGCTCGTCGATCCCGGCGACGATGCGTACGAGCGACGATTTTCCCGCACCGTTCGGCCCGACCAAGCCGATTTTGCCGCCGTCGCGCAGCACGCCGGAGGCGTTCGAAAAAATCTGCCGCGCGCCGTACGAGCACGCAATCCCTTCGAACCGCAGCCATTCCACGACGCGATGGCTTCGCGCTGGGTGCTGCGAACCTCCCAGCCGAACGCCTGGCGAGCGCGGGCTCGAACGTGCGCCGTGGGCGACAGTTCCGTTTTTTAAAAGAGAGCAGGATTTCAAACGTGTCGATTTTCCTCGACAAGAATTCGAAGGTCATCGTTCAGGGGATCACCGGTCGCGAGGGGCTCTTTCACACGCAGCGGATGATCGCGTACGGGACGCAGATCGTCGGCGGGGTCACCCCCGGGAAGGGTGGGACGACCGTCGAGGACGGCCGGCCGGTCTTCGACACGGTCCGCAGCGCCGTTGCGGCCACCGGCGCGACCCACTCGATTATCTTCGTTCCGCCGGCTTTCGCAAGCGACGCGCTCTACGAAGCCTTCGACGCGGGGATCGGCCTCGCAGTCTGTATCACCGAAGGCATCCCGGCTCACGAGATGCTCAAGGTCGTCGCGACGACCGGCGGGATGCGGATCATCGGGCCGAACTGCCCGGGGCTCGTCTCACCGGGCCAGTCCCTGGTCGGCATCATGCCGAGCCACGTCTTCAAGGAAGGCAGGGTTGGTGTGATTTCGCGCTCGGGGACCCTCACGTACGAGATCGTCGATGGGCTGACCAAGGCCGGACTCGGCCAGTCGACCTGCGTTGGGATCGGGGGCGACCCGATCATCGGGACGACCTTCGTCGATTGCCTGAAGGCCTTCGCGAGCGATCCGGGGACCGAGGCGATCGTCGTCTGCGGCGAGATCGGCGGGTCCGACGAGGAAGATGCCGCCGCGTTCATCGCCGAGCACATCCCGGACAAGCCGTGCGTCGCCTTCATCGGCGGGCGCTCGGCCCCGAAGGGGAAACGCCTCGGCCACGCGGGGGCCATCATCTCCGGGAACGTCGGGACGCCGGAGAGCAAACTCGCGGCCTTCGCCGCCGCGGGGGTCCCGGTCGCCGACCGCCCCTCGCAGATCCCGGTCCTCCTCAAGGAGCGCCTCGGGGTCCCGGCCTGAAGACCCTCCCGGGCGCCGTTAAGCGGCGTTAAAAGGTAAACAAAGGATTAAGGGGGGTCCAAAAGAACGGCCTAATGTCGCGCCGACCGCCTCCTTAGGCGTGCGTTGCGGCACCCAAAACTACTCCAAGAGCACCTTCTCAACACAGGAGACAGCATGCTGAAACAGCGTTTCATGCATTGGCTCGTCGCCGTTCTTCTCATCGTCGGGATGTTTTGCCAGGGAACAAGGGTTCTGGCAGGTACGACCGGCGGCTTGAGCGGTACGGTACTCGACGAAAACGGAGCGCCGGTAACGGCGGCTTCCGTCACCATTGCAAGTCCGTCGGCGGTCAATCATGCCACGACCGACGCGGCCGGCAAGTTTACGTTCCTCTCGCTGATCCCGGACACATACGTGCTGTCCGTCGAGAAGCCGGGGTACGAACCCATCTCAGTCGCCGGCGTTACGATCGTCGCCGACCAAACACCATCGCTCAACGTCACCCAGAAGCACGCACTGCGGCAAATCGCGCGCGTCACTTCGCGGGCGGCTTCGTCGTTGGTCAAACCGGGTACGGTCACCGACGTTTACTCGATCACGCAGACGCAACAGGATAAGATCCAAGGCGTCGGCGGCGGTGGCAATCTCAACTCCGCGTGGTCCGCGATTGC
The DNA here is from genome assembly GCA_963832625.1 of Vulcanimicrobiota bacterium. Classification (GTDB taxonomy): domain Bacteria; phylum Vulcanimicrobiota; class Vulcanimicrobiia; order Vulcanimicrobiales; family Vulcanimicrobiaceae; genus CAWHUV01. The sequence continues at coordinate 405,188 of CAWHUV010000001.1, forward strand.
GACGGTCCCGGGCGTGTTCGTTGCGCCCAACCTAGCCGGCTACATCGGCGCCGGCCCGTCGCTCTCGATCCGCGGCGGCGACTACGACCAGATCGGCTACGAGATCGACGGCGTCCCCGTCAATCGCGCCTTCGACAATTACCCGTCGGGGCCGGCCTCGTCGCTCGGTCAGCAAGAGCTTCAGGTGTACACCGGCGTCCCGCCGGCGAACGCCGAGGCCAACGGGTTGGCCGGGTTCATCAACCAGGTCATTCGCACGGGCACCTACCCCGGCTTCGGCAACGCCGACATCGGGATCGGCGGTCCGTCGTACTACCACAAAGCCTCGTTCGAGATCGGCGGCTCGACTCCGAACCGCAACTTCTCGTACTACATCGGCATCGGCGGATACAATCAGGACTTCCGTGTCATCGATCAGTCCAACGGCGCAGGCATCAGCAATCTCTACGGGATTCCGCTGACGTTCTGTCTGCCGACCAGCATCGTTCCGACGATGACCCCGGCGAACTCGCCGTCTTGCTATACGAACGGTCAGTACAACGGGAACACGGTGCAGAACACCTTCAATACGTTCCTCGGGATCGGCGGAGTCGCGGGCTTGCCCGCGGGATCGTTCTTGCTCGGCGGGGCCAACCTGTTCAGCCTGGCAACGGTCGCCGACCGCGACAACGTCGTGAATCTCCACTTCGGCCTTCCGCACAAGGACGGGACGAAGGACGACATTCAGGTGCTCGGGATGGTTAACTACATCCAGAACTCCTTCTACGACTCGACGAACGATCAAGGCGGAGCCGCGTTCCTCGGGAACACGACGCTCGGCGTTCCGTTCATCGTCGACGGCTACCAGTTCAACAGTCCGACCGGCGTGCCGCTGCCCTCGAACTATCAGGGGCTCGCCTCGGTCTACACGTTCCCGAACGTCGGCCAGCACTCGTTCGACGCGCCGATCCCGCCCGCGCAGCGCGGCGGTTTCGAGAACGATCAGGCGATCTACAAAGTCCAGTACACGCACACGATGGGGACGAACGCGCTCTTCAAAGTGTACGGGTACTCGTACTACTCTGACTGGCTGAACACCAGCACCCAGAGCCTGTACGCGGACTTCTTCGGATGCTGCCCGTACGACTACGAGTTGTCGAGCCACACGCGCGGAGTGAGCGGCTCGCTGATCGATCAGATCAACTCGCAGAACTTGATCAACTTCACGGGTTCGTGGACGAATTCGAACACGACCCGCGACAACAACACCGAGATGGTCAACGGGTTCTACGGGTCGGGGACGATCAATACTCGTACTGGTCTCGCCGTCTTGGTCGACTCAACCAACCCAACCGACGGCATTTGCTACACGATCACCGGCGCGCCGACGACGTGTAGCGAAGGGTCGCACGGCGCCCAGTGGGCGACGCTGAAGCAAGCCTACAACGGGACGATCAAGCCTATCCCCGCCGGCTTACAGTGCGGCGGCGGACCATGCGAGTATTTCATCACGGGGAACGGCCTTTACGCGACCTACAACCAGGTCAAGCCGACGTTCTTCGCGGGCTCGCTGACCGACGTGTTCCGTCCGACCAACAAGTTGACGATCAACATGGGACTCCGTTTCGACGACTTCCAGTACCAGACGGCGGACACGTCGGGGAGCCCGGCGCGTACCCTGTTCTACAACGCGTTCAACATGGACACGTGCCAAGACTCGCTCGGCAACCTCTACGACAAGGTGAAGAGTCTCGGTGTTTCAATAACCACGCCGTGTTCGTCGGTACCCGGGATGAGTTCGATCACGGTGACCAATCCGGGTGGCAACCAGACGTTCACGTTCCCGGAGTGGCAGCCGCGCTTGGGCTTCACGTACGAACTCGACCCGTTCACGGTCGTGCGCGCCAGCTACGGCCGGTACGCACAAGGCCCGAACAGCGCGTTCGTTCAGTACAACGCGTTGCAGCAGAACGCTCCGGCGCTCTTGTACAACACGTACTCGTTCCAGAAGTTCGGGTTCACGACGCCGGATCACCCGATCCGCCCGTCGATCTCGAACAACTACGACTTCTCGATCGAGCACCAGTTCAAGGGAGACGTCTCGGTGAAGCTGACCCCGTTCCTGCGCAAGACGCAGGACCAGGTGCAGCAGTTCTTCCTGAATCAGCAAACGAGCTTCGTCTCGGGGCTCAACGTCGGCCGTCAGACTTCGCAAGGCTTCGAGTTCGAACTCGACAAGGGCGACTTCGACCGGCAGGGTCTCTCGGGTAGACTGACGTTCACGTACACGAACAGTTACATCAACTACACGCCGTTACTCAACGGCACGTCGGTCCTCACGCCGATCAACGGCGCGATCGCCAACTACAACGCCTACACGAGCGCATGCGCGCCGGGTGGACATTTGGCAGGCTCGCCAAATTGCGGCGCGACGATCACCGGGTCGATCGCGGCGCCGTGTTACACGGTAACCGGGGCCGCCGACAACTCCTGCTCTGCGGGCAGCGTCGCGAACCCGTATTGGAACGCACCCGCGCAAGGGCTGCTCAATCCCAACGCCAACTATCCGACCTACGACATCCTGACGCAAGGCGTCGGGAGCGCCGTCAACGGATACGGCGCACCGTACGTGGCCTCACTCGTCCTCAACGAGCGAGTGAAGCAGTGGTCGTTCGCACCGATCGTTCAGATGTTCGCGGGCCAGCGCTACGGCGCACCCGAGACGACTGAAGGGATCGCGCCCGACACGTGCAGCGGAATCCTCGGATCGTCGCTCACCGGCGACCCGCGGTATCCGTACGGCGCGGTCGGCGGGAGCCCGTTCGATGCAACGCAGTGCTCGAACGCACCGGGTGGCGCCGCAGGCGGCGCATACGGAAACGGTCTTCCCATCCCGAACCCGTACACCGGGGCGTTCGATGGGATCGGGGCGTTCGTCGCTCCGACGCAATTGCAGCTGCACTTCCAGATGTCGTATGAAGCCAGCAAGAACGTCACGTTCGTTGCGAACTTCACGAACATCGTGAGCACCTGCTTCGGCGGAACCAAGGTCAAGTGGGCGCCGTCGAACGTCTGCGGTTACACCGTAGTCGCCGGCGGGAGCACGGGCGACGTCGGGAACCTCTACAACCCCGGCGCCGTCATCCAGCCCTACGTGAACACCCCGTACGAACCAACCTTCCAAGGACTCCCGTTCGGGTTCTTCGTCAACGCGAAGATCAAGATCTAAGAGTTCTCCGGAAGCGAAGAGATCAAAGGCCCCCGCTTCGGCGGGGGCCTTCTCTTTTTTCGCGTACAGTCGGCGGATGCAACATGGGTATCACTGCGAAGAGTGTGAGGAGGCGGTGTGGCCGGCGACGACGCGCGCCGAACTGCAGTGGCTCAAGGATCGCGAGCACGTCGTCCGAGAGGTCGCGCGCCACGTCCAGTCGGGGCTCGACACGTGGATCGTCGAAGGGCTTGCATTCCTCGAACGGCACGGCGGGCACAGCATCGTGCTGACGCGCCGCGCGCCGACGTAACGGTGCGCCCCAAATAAGAAGAGCGGCCCTTTCGGGCCGCTCGAAGTCTCGTTAAGCCAGCGTTGCCGCTAGCGCGGTATCTTGAGGTGTTCGCCCGGTACGATCACCGCGTCGCCGAGGTGATTGACCGCGACGATCGTGTCGACCGTATCCTGGACGCTCGCGCCGCTGCCGGTGTGGTCGGACGCTATCCCCCACAGAGTCTCGCCGCGCTGGACGACGACCGTCGAGAACCGCGCCGGGGCAGCCGCGTAAAGCCGGGAAGACGACAAGGCCGGGATGGCAACCAATCCGCCCAGGACCGCCAGGGCGATGGCCGGCATCAACGTGATTCGCTTTGCCCGCCGGTGCATTCTACCTGCCTCCTCAGGCCCACCATATTGGGCCAAACGCTTGTTCGTCCACTAGATTCTAGCAAGCCGGCCCGGCCCCGTCAAGGCTCTGGTCGAACGTGTGTTTGCTTTTTGGGCCGGACTATGGTACCTTTTTCCCGATTTGCGGCGCTTCGCTGTGGTCGCGCCGGGTTTTAGAGGAGGTCTGTGTGGCAGAACGAGGCCCGACGGAGCGCCAGCGGCGCATCCTCGAGGTTATCCGCGATTTCACCGACCAGTGCGGCTACCCGCCGTCGGTCCGCGAAATCGGCGAGCGAGTCGGCCTCTCGTCGTCGTCGACGGTCCAATCGCACCTGAAATCGCTCGAGCGGCGCGGCCTGATCCATCGCGATCCGACCAAGCCGCGGGCCCTCGTGACCGGTGGCCCGCGCGGACCGCACCATCCGAGCTCCGAGCGGCGCGACGCCGAGCACGCATATTTGCCGATCGTCGGGAAGGTTGCGGCCGGCGTCCCAATCACGGCCCGCGAGAACGTCGAAGGTGACTTTCCGGTGCCGGCCGAGCTCGCACGCAAGCACGGGACGTTCATCCTGCGCGTCAGCGGCGACTCGATGATCGACGCGGCGATCCTCGACGGCGACCTGATCGTCGTCGTCCCCCAGCCCGACGCGCGCAACGGCGAGATCGTCGTCGCGATGCTCGACGGCGATGCGACCGTCAAGCGCTTCTTCCGGGAGTCGGGACGCGTTCGACTGCAACCTGAAAACCGGACGATGCAACCGATCTACGCCGACGACGTCACGATTCTGGGGCGCGTCGAGGCCGTCTACCGCAAGTTGTAAGCGCTCCGCCGCGAGACACGCGGTGTTCCGTCCGAGAGTGTTCGCGACGAGCGAGCGCCAAGGACGGATGGAATGCCGCATACCGAGCTAGCCCCGCGCCTGCGACGGATTGAGGCCACGCTCGTCGCCGCTTTGCGGGCTTTCGCCGAGTCGCCCGAGATGCTCGCGATCCGCTGGGCGCTCCCGTATAGTTTCGGCGGCTTAGCCGTTGGGCTCGTCGTCTTCATGTCGCTCGAGCCGAGCGGAACGTTCCTCGAGCGCTTCTACCGCTCGTTCGCGGCCGCGTTCGGAGTGATGTCGGTTGCGCTCGTCTTCTTGCTGGCAGTCGACCTCGCGCGACGGCGGCGTACGAGCGTCACCGCCGCGCTCGCGCTCGCGGGCGCCACGTTCGCGTTGGCGCTTCCGTACGCGCACGCGACGTCCGCCGGCACGCTCGCCAAAGCGCTCGGAAGCAGCGGACTGTTTCTCGCGATCGGCGTCGCGCTCGTCACGGTCGACGTCCTCGCGCTGCTGCAGCGCCGCTTTGGTGCAATGGTAGGCGGGATCGGCGCGGCGGTCTTCGTCATCGGCGTTGCCGCGGCACTGCGCGCGCTCGGCGTCTCGCTGACCGACGTCCTCGACACGGCGATTGCGCCGCTCGGGAGACTCGGCGACAGCCTCACCGCGCTGCTGCTGATCACGCTCGTCGAGACCTTATTGTGGACGGTCGGAATTCACGGCCCGGCGTTGCTCGCCGCGGTCGTCCTTCCCGTCTACATCGGGCTGCAGGCACAGAATACCGAAGCCTTCGCGCACGGGCATCCGCTCCCGCACATCGTGACCGTCTCGACGTTCTTGTTCGTGTTCCCCGGCGGCGCGGGCGCTACGCTCCCGCTCGTCCTGCTGCTGCTTCGCGCGAAGCTGCGGCGCGAGCGAACGGTCGCGTTCGCGGCCCTCGGGCCCGCGATCTTCAACGCGAACGAGCCGCTGATGTTTGGGCTTCCGGTCGTCCTCAACCCGTACCTCGGCGTCCCGTTCGTCGTCGCGCCGCTCGTCTTGGCGCTCGTGACGTGGACCGCGATGCACCTCGGCCTCGTCGCGCCGCCGTCGCTCTACATCCCCTCGTCGATCCCGCTGCCCATCAGCGTTTTCCTGGCCACCAAGGATTGGCGCGCGATCGTGCTGATCGCACTGAACGTGGCGCTCGCGACTGCCATTTATCTTCCTTTCGTTGCGCTGTTCGAGCGCCATCGCCGCGCCGAGGCGGCGCGGGAAGAAGACGCATGACCGAAGCCCTCGACGCGCTGCTCGCGCGGTTCGATTTCGAGCCCTCGCTCGCGTCCGTCGCGCGCGAGGCGGCGGCGCGCGTGGCACGGATCGAACGACCTGCCCAAGCGCACGTCAAAGCAAACGTCCTGCGCGCCTTCGCCGACGAAGGCCTGAGCGAGAGCGACTTTGCGGGCGCGTACGGCTACGGCTACGACGACCCCGCGCGCGCGCGATACGAAAGTTTGCTCGCGCGGATCTTCGGCGCCGAACGCGCGCTTGCGCGACTCTCGCTCGTCAGCGGGACGCATGCGATCGTCGCGACGCTCGCGGCGCTCGTTCCGCCCGGCGGCCGCCTCATCTGCGCGACGGGACGGCCGTACGATACCCTGCGCAACGCGCTCGTCGACGCGCCGCATTCGCTCGTCGAGCGGGGAGTGCGCTACGACGAAGTCGCGCTCCGCGACGGCGGACCGGCCGGCGCGGGCGCCGACCTCGAAGCGCTCGAGCGATGCTGCGCCGGCGGCGTCGACGTCGTGTTCGTGCAACGCTCGCGCGGATACGCGCCGCGTCGCTCGCTCTCCGCCGTCGAGTGCGGCATCGTCGCCGCGACGGCGCACGCGCAAGCGCCGCAGTCGCTCGTCATCGTCGACAATTGCTACGGCGAGCTGGTGGAGGCGACCGAACCGACGCATCACGGAGCCGACGCTTGCGCCGGGTCGCTGATCAAAAACCTCGGCGGCGGGCTCGCGCCCGGCGGCGGGTACGTGGTCGGCCGCAGCGACGTCGTCGAGCGTATAGCGGCGTACCACTACGCGCCCGGACTCGGCGACGCGCTCGGCCCATCGCTCGGTTTCGGCCGCGCCTTCCTCCAGGGACTCTTCCTGGCTCCGCTCGCCGTCTCCGAATCGCTAGCCGGCCTCGACTTCGCGGCCGCGCTTTTCGCAGCGCTCGGCTACCCGGTCGATCCGTTCCCCGGAGAGACGCGCTACGACATCGTTCAGGCGATCCGCCTCGGCACTCCGGAGGGCCTCACGCGCTTTGCGCGCGGGCTGCAGCGGGCGATGCCGGTCAACGCCCGGTTCGCGCCTGAGCCCGGCGCAGTCCCGGGCTATCCCGAGCCCGTCGTCATGTCCTCGGGCGCGTTCCTCGCGGGCTCCACGCTCGAGCTTTCCTGCGACGCGCCCGTCCGCCCGCCGTACGAGGTCTATCTGCAAGGCGGCGTCGTACGCGAGCAGGTAGCGCTTGGTGCTCTTTTTGCCGCTCGGGCGCTGCTAGAAGAAAGCAAAGCGTGAGGACCGGAGAAGGAGCCTCTACCATTGAGGGATCAGCGTTGAAAGACCAATCCGACCCGGTCGCCACCGAAGAGGGAGCGACCCCGTACCGCCGGCGACACGTAAGAGTCGCAGTCGACTCGCCCGTTTCGTACGTTCGAGAGGGGGTTGAGGAGCCGCGAGAAGGCCGCTCGAGCGACCTCGGCGGCGGCGGCATCCGTTTGTCGACGGCCGAGGATTTGCCGCTCGGGTCGCTTCTGCTGGTGCGCTTCAAGATTCCGGGCGACGAGCGCGAGATGGTCGCCCGCGGGCGCATCGTCCTTTCGTTTTACAACGCCGACGCGAAGCAATTCTTCCACGGGATCGCGTTTACGCAGATCGATCCGCGCGATCAGGACGAGATCATCCGGTACGTCGCAGCCGAAGTGCAGCGCCTGGCGCTCGAGGGTGAGTCTGCGGCCGACTAGCGGCTACGGGCCGGCGCCCATGAATCCGTAGAAGAAGTACCTGTTTCCGTCGGTCGTCTCGATGACGATGCGGGTCAATTCGATTTTGGCGCTGCGGATGGTCTTCCCGGCGAGCGTGTCGAGGAACGCCTGCGTCTGCGCCGCCGACTCTTCGCGAAGCGCCTCCGGGTCGATATCGACGAGCCGCTCGAGGTCGGCCTCGACCAACTTGAGGAGGTCGTCGATCGTCCCGTGCCCGGGCTGGGGTCCAGTGCTCACGGTCCTAACCTCCTTGGCTGCGCTCCCATGCCGCGGGAGTTCGCCGTTCCATCAGAAAAGTCTCGCAAGAAATGTATATCTTGGAAGTGGTCGGCGGTCCCCTCGATGGGAAGACATGGGAATTCGACGGGGAGATCACGATCGGCCGCGACGATGCGGTCGCCGCCGCCTGCATCACGCTCGACCGTTACATTTCGCGCCGGCACGCCCAACTCCGCGAGGGAGAATCGGGTTTAGTACTCGTGGACCTTGCCAGCCGCAACGGGACGAAGGTCGACGGGCAGAACGTCACGGCCGAGACGCCGATTGCGCTTGGGAACCGGTTCATCATCGGGCGCACGTCCCTACGGGTGACGCGTCGCGAAGGATAGCGAGCCTGACGGGTGCAGATCGTCACGACCCCTAGCGCAGCCCGCGCGCTCGCGCGCACGCTCGCACAGCCGATCGGTTTCGTTGCGACGATGGGTGCGTTGCACGCCGGTCATCGCAGCCTGCTCGAGCGCGCGAGCGCCGAGAACGCGAGCGTCGTCGGCTCGATCTTCATCAACCCGCTGCAGTTCGGCCAAAGCGAGGACTTCGAGCGATATCCGCGTTTGTTTGAAAGCGACGCGGCCGTTTTCGCCGCCGCAGGGACTGCCCTGCTTTACGCGCCGAATGTTGCGCAGATGTATCCGGCTGGTTTTGCGAGCACGATCGACGTCGGCGAGCTCGCACGCAGGTTCGAAGGTGCGCAGCGACCGGGGCACTTCAGCGGGGTTGCGACGGTTGTCGCCAAGCTGCTCCACACGGTCGAGCCCGCGACGCTGTACCTTGGGCAGAAAGACGCGCAGCAAGTCGCGGTCGTGCGGCGCATGATTGCGGATCTCGATCTGCCGGTCGGCGTCACCGTCTGTCCGACCATTCGCGAATCCGACGGTCTGGCGCTGTCGAGCCGAAACGTCTACCTTACGCCCGACCAGCGGAAGGCCGCGCCGTCGTTGTTTCGCGCGCTCCGCGCGCTCGCGGACGAGATTCGCGCCGTCGCCGGCGACGTGCGCGTCGGCAGGGGCGATCCCGCGGAGGCAAAGACGCGGGCGCGCCGCCTCCTTGGGTCGCCGCTCGAGTGGGACTACCTCGACGTCGTCGACCCGCTGGGGTTCGAACCGCTGCCGGCGCTCGGTCCGCCGGCGCTCGCGATCGGCGCGGTGCGCGCCGGGGCAACACGATTGATCGACAACATCCCGATTCCGGAGGTTGGTTGATGGCGCGGATTCTGCTCGGCGTTTGCGGCGGAATCGCCGCCTATAAAGCGGCGGCGCTCGCGAGCGCGCTCGTGCAGCGCGGCGACCGCGTCGACGTGATCCTGACTGCCGAAGGCGAGCGCTTCATCGCGCCTTTGACCTTTGCCGCGCTGACGCGCAATCCGGTTCATAGTTCGTTGTGGGAAGCGCCCGAGACGACCCCACACATCGCCCTCGTTCGCGCGGCGGACGTGTTGGTCATCGCGCCCGCGACGGCCAACGTGCTCGCAAAGGTCGCGCACGGGATCGCCGACGACCTGTTGACGAATGCGGCGCTCGCGGCGCGGATTCCGATCGTCGTGGCGCCGGCGATGAACGACGCGATGTACTCGCACGCGGCGACGCAGGCTAACCTCGCGGCGCTGCGCGGGCGCGGCGTCGCGATCGTCGAACCGGAGTTCGGTTTCTTGGCCGAGCGCGAGATGGGGATCGGGCGGCTCGCGTCGGAGGATACGATCGTCGCCGCGCTCGACGCGGCGCTCGCGCGGCCGCGCGACCTCGACGGCGAGCGCGTGCTCGTGACCGCCGGCCCGACGCGCGAGGCGATCGATCCGGTGCGGTTCATGTCGAACGCTTCCACCGGGACGATGGGGATCGAACTCGCGCGTGAGGCGCTTGCGCGCGGGGCACGCGTCGATTTGGTGTTGGGTCCCACGGTCGTCGCGCCGCCGGAAGGCGTCGACGTCGTCCGCGTGACGACCGCACAGGAGATGTACGATGAAGCGCTCGCTCGCGTGAATTCGGCCGACATCATCATCGCCGCAGCGGCCGTGGTCGACTGGCGGCCGGCCGAACGCTTCGCGCACAAAGTGAAAAAAGACGAAGCGCCGGCCGTCGTCGTGCTGCGGCGTACCCCCGACGTCCTTGGGGCGATCGGCGAACGGCAGGGGAACGCGTTCCTCGTCGGCTTCGCCGCGGAGACCGAGGCGCACGAAGAAAACGCGCGCTCGAAACTGAAGGCGAAACATCTCGATGCAATCGCGGTCAACGACGTCTCGGGCAACGGCGCCGGCTTCGGGACCGGTGACAACGAGCTCGTCCTGCTGTGGGGTGAGGACGGACGGACCGCGCTCGGCCGCGGCTCGAAGCGCGAACTCGCCCGAGCGATGTGGGACGAGCTGTTGCGCGTCCGTTCGCAGCGTTAGTTAAGAGAGTCGCGCCCGAGGCGATGCTGCTTGCGATAGACCTGGGCAATACCGACACGAAGCTCGGCGTCTTCGGCCGCGACGGTGCGCGGGGCTTTTCGCTGCGCAAGACGTGGCGGATAACGACGGCCCGGCGCCGCACGGCCGACGAGTACGGACTCGTGCTCGCGGCGCTCTTTCGTCGCGCCGAAATTCCGCAAACCGAGGTCGCGGCGATCATCGTCTCGAGCGTCGTGCCGCAACACGACGGCGCGCTCGAGGAGGCGTGCCGCAGCTCGTTCGGCTGTGCGCCGGCGTTCTTTTCGGCGGCGTCGCAGAGTTTGATCGAGGTCGCGACCGACCGGCCGAAGGAACTCGGTTCGGACTTGCTCACCGCTGCGATCGCGGCGCGTGCCCGCTACGGGTCGCCCGCGATCGTCGTCGGCTTCGGGACGGCGACGACGTTCGGCGCGGTCTCGCGCGACGGCCGTTATCTCGGAGCGGCGATCGCGCCGGGGATCGGGATCTCGATCGACGCGCTCGTCGAACGGACGGCGAAACTTCCCCAGGTCGCACTCGTTGCTCCCAGCAGCGTCATCGGCCGCGACACCGTCGCCGCTTTACAATCGGGGATCGTCTACGGCTTCGTCGGTCAGACTGAGGCGCTCGTCGCTCGAATGAAACGCGAAATCGGAGAGGACGCGCACGTCGTCGCGACCGGCGGGTTGGCCGAGATCGTCGCGCGCCACACGAGCGTCCTCGAAGCGGTCGAGCCGCACCTCGTCCTCGAGGGGCTTCGGCTCGTCTACGAGCAGGCAATCGGGCCAAACTGACGCTCGGACGCCGCTACAGGCGTTCCGGCGGAGCGCCCGGACGGTATTTTTGCAGGGGAATGGTATAGTAGGCGGCATGCCCGCCCCCGTTCCACCACTTCGGATCGGAGCGCTCGAGATCTGGCCGCCCGTGATTCTGGCGCCGATGTCGGGCGTGACCAATCGTACCCTTCGCGCGCTCTACAAGCCGTTCGGGTTTGGGTTGACCGTGACCGAGTTCGTTTCGTCGAACGCGCTGCAGTACGGCTCGCAGCGGACGATGGAGATGATCGACCAGCACGGCGTCGAGAAACCCGTCTCGACGCAGCTCTGGGGGAACGATCCGAAGCTGATGGCATACGCTGCAAAAGTCGTTCGGGAGTGCGGCGCCGACATCGTCGACATCAACTTTGGGTGCCCCGCGCCGAAAGTGACCAAGACCGAAGGCGGGAGCGCGTGCCTGCGCGATGCCGCGCGCTGCGAGGCGATCATGCGAGCCGTCGTCGAGGCGGTCGACTGCCCGGTCACGATGAAGATGAGGCTCGGGTGGACCGAGCGCGAGCTCGTGTACTTGGATGTCGCGCGGCGCGCGGAGGCCGTCGGCGTCAAGGCGCTGACGTTGCACGCCCGGACCGCGAAGCAGTTTTACAAAGGCGCGGCCGATTGGACCCATATCGCGGCGCTGAAGGAAGCCGTCTCGATCCCGGTGATCGGGAACGGCGATCTCAGCGACCCGCACGCGGCGGTGGAGCGCATGCGCCAGAGCGGCGTCGATGCGATCATGCTCGGCCGGGCGACCTTAGGAAACCCGTGGCTCGTCGGGCAGATTCGTGCGCTGCTCGAAGGGCGGGATGTTCGCCCAACGCCGCCGCCGGCGGGGCGGCTCGCGTTCGCGGTCGTGCACTACCGGACGATGGTTGACGAGTGGGGCGAGGCCCGTGCCGTCCCCCAGATGCGCAAGCATCTCGGCTACTATCTGCGAGGGTTTCGCGGTGCCGGCGAATTGCGCGAACGGTTGATGCGGACCGAAACGGCCGCCGCGACGCTAGAGATCGTCGAAGCGACGATCGCGCGTCTGGAGCGCGAGGCCGAGGAAGGCGAGGTCACGGAGAACGGCGCGATGGTCGCGGCGTGATCCCGAAGTCTTCCGCGATGCCGCCGGCCGAACTCTACGGCGCGGCGTCACCCGACGCGCTCTACGACGAAACCTACGAGAATTACCGGCGATACGTGAACCCGCCCCTTGCGCGCGTCATGAAGCTTTCGGGTTCGCCGGTCGAAGTGCGCGCGGCGGGGACGACGATTTGGGACCACGCCGGTAAGGCGTATCTCGACTTCGCCGGCGGCTACGGCGTCTTTACGCTGGGTCATTCACACCCGCGCGTCGTGGCCGCCGTCCGCGCGCAGCTCGATTTGATGTCGCTCTCGGGGAAGACGATGTTCGACCCGCTCGTCGGGCGCTTGGCGCGCGCGCTCGCCGAACTCGCTCCAGGCGATCTAACGTACTCGTTTTTCGCAAACAGCGGGACTGAAGCGGTCGAGGGAGCGCTCAAACTTGCGCGGGCGGCGACCGGCCGAACCAAACTGGTTGCGACGCACGATGCGTTCCACGGCAAGACGCTCGGCGCGCTCTCGGTCAGCGGTCGCGCCGCATTCAAGTCGCCGTACGAGCCGCTGCTTCCCAACGTCGTGCACGTACCGTACGGCGACGCGGAAGCGCTCGACGATGCGCTGGCCGGAGCGGCCGCCTTCATCGTCGAGCCGGTCCAAGGCGAGGGCGGCGTGAACGTTCCTCCCGCCGGCTACATGTCGCGCGCGCGCGAGGCCTGCGACCGTAGCGGCGCGCTCTTGATCGCCGACGAGATCCAGACCGGCTTCGGGCGCTGCGGGTTACTGTTCGCATCCCAGCGCGACGGCGTTGTCCCGGATGTGATGGCGCTGGCGAAAGGGCTCTCGGGGGGAGTCGTTCCGATCGGTGCGTTCATCGCGCGGCCATCCGTGTGGAATGCCGCCTATGGTCAATCTCCCCTGCTGCACACTTCGACGTTTGGCGGGAGCCCGCTAGCGTGCGCGGCCGCGCTCGCCGCGCTCGACGTGCTCCGCGATGAAAATCTGGTGGAAAATGCGCGACTGCGCGGCGAACAGTTGCTCGCCGGCGCGGCTCGGATCGCGCGCGAATACCCTTCGGTCATCCGCGCGGCGCGCGGCCTCGGGCTTTTGGTCGGCGTCGAATTGACGAGTGAGGGCTACGGCGGGACGATCATCCCCGAGATGCTCAAGCGCGGCGTCACCGCGGCTTGGACGCTCAATCAACAGCGCGTCATTCGGCTCGAACCGCCGCTCATCGTCACCGCGACCGAGATCGACCGCGCGCTCGAAGCGCTGCGCGCCGGAGTTCGACTCGCCGCGGAACGGTTGGGCGTACTCGCGCCGGCGGCAGCCGCAACCTAACGATGCCGGTTGTCGAAACGGAGATCGTCATCGATGCGCCCGCTCGTGACGTCTACGAACTTGCCAAGGAGCAAGATCGTTTTCCCGAGTTCATGCCCGACGTCGAATCGGTGACCATTCTCGAGCGCGACGGAGCGCGCATCGTGTCGCGCTGGAAGACGCTCGTCGAAGAAGCGCCGATCGAGTGGACCGAGGTCGACCTGTTCGACGACGACGCGCTATGCGTCGACTACCGGCTGATCGAGGGAGACCTCGACCGGTTCGAGGGTTCGTGGCGCTTCGAGGACGGCAACGGCTCGACGCGCGTAACCCTCATCGTCGACTACGACTTCGGCGTACCGACGCTCGCCGAGTTGATCGGCCCGACGTTGCACAAGAAAGTCCGGGAGAACGCGGAGATGATGCTGGCCGCGCTCAAACGCGAAGCCGAGAAACGTTAGCGGGGGATTTGGAATCCTACGATCTGCGCGCTCTTGAAATCGTTCGTCCAAAAACGTTCGCCGTCCCGAGCGAGCGAGACGGCGGCGAAGGGCGACTGAGCGACGAACGCGATCGTGGGCGCTGCCGCCCGCGGCTCGACGTACGCGATACGGCAACCGCCGCGCTCGCGCCCGAGCCACGTCGACATGTAAAGGCGGTCGCCGACCCACGCGAGGCCGATGATCTCCTCGCCGATTTCTATCGTGCGCACGACGCGGCACAGCGGGTCGAGCTCGAGGACGCGTTTGTTGTAACGCTGGCTCAGCCAGAGGTGCTCGCCGTCGTAGGCAAGGAACGAGCCGGTGTCGTCGGGGCACGCGCCGACCTCGCGCGATTTGAAACCGTGGCCGGGGACGAAGCGCCGGATGACGCGTTCGTCGGCATCGCCCTTCTCGGAGCACACAAAACGCAATTCGTCGCCGACGACGGTCGAACCGACCGGCCGCCCCGGCGCCTGTGCCTCCTCGAAAACGCGGCCCTGACTCGGGACGATCCCGTAGACCCGCGACGTCTCCCAAGAACCGAGCCAGAGATGTTCCCCGTCGTGCGCGAGCGACTGAGGCGACGGTGCGGGCGACGGGATCCTGACGATCTCGTCGAGGTCGGAGAGCTCCGCAGAAGAAGTCGTCATTTCGGGCCCTTCGCGCCGGGGTCTGTGGACAACCTACCCCAAAGTGCTTTTGCACTTTGGGGACCCCCGAAGTTTGAAAGGCGCTCCGCCTTCGGTTTGAAAGGCGCTTCGCCTCCGGCTGCGCGCCCCCCCACAAACGTGCGTCGGGCGCCTGGTGCGACGGGGACCTCTGCACCAGAGCGGCGTAGGGGGAGCGGGCGTGAAGTTCGCCTTTGTGATCCATCCAACGTCGCTCGAGGACGTCGTCCGGTACGAGCCCGGCGCCGCCGGGAAGGGCGTCGCGCTGATCGACAAGATCTTGGAATGGATGCCGGCGTACGCCGCGGCGCACGTCACGGGCGTGCGGACGCCCGACGGGCGCGAAACCGAGGGCTGGTTCGTCGCCGCGACGTTCATGCCCGAGCGGATGCTCGCACTTCCGCGCGAGCGCGTCTATGAGAAGATTTTGGCGGCGATCCGAATCGGCGCCGACCTTGGCGCGGAGGTCGTGGGGCTGGGCGCGTTCACGGGCGTCGTCGGCGACGCGGGCATGACGCTCGCCGAACGGTCGCCGATCGCGGTGACGACCGGAAACTCGTTGACGATCGCGGCCGGCGTCAAAAGCCTCATGCGCGGCGCGCGCGAGATGGAAATCGATCTCGGGACGGCGACCGCGGTCGTCATCGGGGCGACCGGATCGATCGGCTCGGCCTGCGCGGAGCTGATCGCCCCGCACGTCGCGCACGTGATCCTCGTCGCGCGCAGCCGGACTCGCTTGCAGCGGCTACAGGCCGCGCTCGCCGGACGGGTCGCGTGCCGCGTGTCGATCGAGACCGACGTGCGTGCGGCCGTGCGCCGCGGCGCGGTGATCTTGACCGCGACCACCTCGACTCAGGAACTGATCGAGCCGGCCGATTTGCAGACCGGGGCGGTCGTGTGCGAGCTTTCGCTTCCGCACGACGTCGGACGCAGGGTCGCGCTCGAGCGGCCGGACGTGCTGGTCACCGAAGGCGGGAACATGCGCGTGCCGGGTACGCCTCGCTTCGAGCGCATCCGCGAGCCCGGCCGGGACTTCGACCTCGGTTTGCCCCCAGGGACGGCGCTCGCGTGCATGTCCGAGACGATGATTCTCGCGCTGTCCGAACGGCGCGAGAACTTCACGCTCGGACGCGGGATCGAACTCGCAAAAGTGCGTGAGATCGATAAGTTGGCCGGGGAAGCGGGTTTCGCACTCGCCGACATGCGCGCGTTCGATCGCGCGATAACGCCGGAGCGAATCACCGAGATCAAGGCTGCGGCGCGGGCGCGCCGCACGGCCATGGCAGTTTAGCAGCAGTGCATCATCAGGAAGGCTGACCAAATATGCGCGAACATCACTACGGCGCTCGGCTCGAGTGGACCGGTGCGGCGCGAGGCCCGACCCGAACCTACGCCGCATACTCGCGCGAGTACCGCGTCGACTTCGAAGGGAAGCCGTCGTTGCTCGGTTCGGCCGATCCGGTTTTTCGCGGCGACGGCGGGTTGCACAATCCCGAGGACCTCATCGTCGCGGCGCTCGTGACGTGCCACATGCTCAGTTATCTCGCGCTCTGCGCGCTCGAAGGGCTTCCCGTCGTCGCCTATAGCGACAACGCGACGGGGACGATGATCGAGGAGCAGGGCTCGGGCCGCTTCTCGAGCGCCCTCTTGCGTCCCGAAGTGACGCTCGACTCCGAAAGCAACGACGCTCAGCTAGCGCGGGCGCACGCGCTGCACGACGTCGCCCGCGCGGCGTGCTTCATCGCGAACTCGGTCAACTTCCCGGTCGAACACGAGCCGGTCGTGCGCCGCGGCGAACGCTCGCACGCCGGCGCCTCGTCGGGCGGCGCGTGAACCAAGAGACGGCCGAGTGAAGAAGATCGTCTCGGTCTCGCTCGGTTCGGCGTCGCGCGATCATCGCGCCGAAGTCGTCCTGCTCGGCGAACCGTTCGACATCGCGCGGATTGGGACCGACGGTTCGCTCGACCGCGCGCTCGCCAAGATCAAGGAACTCGACGGGACCGTCGATGCGATCGGGCTCGGCGGGATCGACGTCTACCTCTACGCGGGGAGCAAGCGCTATGCGCTGCGCGACGGCCTGCGGCTGCTCGCCGCGGCGACGCAAACGCCGGTCGTCGATGGGAGCGGGTTGAAGAACACGCTCGAGCGCGAGGCGGTCCGCTTCCT
Source organism: Vulcanimicrobiota bacterium (assembly GCA_963832625.1). GTDB lineage: Bacteria > Vulcanimicrobiota > Vulcanimicrobiia > Vulcanimicrobiales > Vulcanimicrobiaceae > CAWHUV01. Next base: position 422,068 of record CAWHUV010000001.1, read on the forward strand.
GCGCGACGAACTGCACGTCCCGCTCCGCGGCCGAAAAGTCTTGATGGTGAGCGCGCTCGACCGCTTCGGGATGGCCCAGGCGCTGGTCGAAGCCGGCGCCGACGTATTGTTCGGCGACTTCATCTTCGCACTCGATCTCGACAAGCCGGTACGCGGCTTGGACGAGTTCGAGAAGCTCGCCGAAAAGTATCTCCCCGACGCGTGCAAACTTCCGTTTCAATTTTTCTATCCGACCGGCAAGAAGCAAGACCGGCCGCCCGAGCCAAAATATTCGGAGTATTACGCCGAGGCCGAGATCGTCGCCGGCGATTTTCACTTCATGCGCCAGTTCATGCCCGACCGGCTCGACGGAAAGCTCGTGCTGACCAATACCGTCACCGCACGTGACGTCGACGAGTTGCGCACGCGCGGGATCGCGCGGCTAGTGACGACGACGCCCGACTTCGGGGGACGGTCGTTCGGGACGAACGTCGTCGAAGCCGCGCTTTTGGCGCTCCTCGGAAAACGCTGGGAAGAGGTGACGCCGGGCGATTACGATCGCCTGCTCCGCGCGCTCGATCTGCGCCCGCGCGTGATCGATTTCGCGGCCGCGAGCGCCTAGCGAACTAGCGAACTCGACGTGAGCCGAAGTCCCCTCATCCGGCGACTCCTCGCGCGCCAGCCGTACGACAGCGAGCGCGCGAGCGCGGGTCCCCGGCTGCGCCGCGTCCTCGGCATTCCGAGCCTTATCGCCGTCGGCCTCGGGACGATGCTCGGCGGGATCTTCGCGACGCTTGGGAGCAGCGTCCAGGCTGCCGGGCCCGGCGTCATCGCCTCGTTCGCCCTTTCGGGCGCTGCATGTTTCTTCGTCGCGCTGTGCTACGCCGAGCTCGCATCGATGGTTCCGATCGCCGGGAGCGCGTATACGTACGCGTACGCAACGCTCGGCGAATTCGTCGCGTGGATCATCGGTTGGGATCTGTTGCTCGAGTACGGGATTAGCGTTGCGCCGCTCGCGTCGTCATGGTCGGGCTACTTTCAAGGCCTACTCGAAGGCGCCGGGTTGAAGTTTCCGGCTTGGGCGACGACCGCGCACGTCGTCGTGACGCAGGCCGGAATCGATGCGTCACATTCGCAGATCGACGTCGGCGCAATCGCTGTCGTTATGGCAATAACGGTGCTGCTCGCAATTGGGATTCGCGAGTCGGCATCCGCCAACACGGCCATGGTCGTCGTTCAGATCGTCGCGATGGTGGCCTTCGTCGCCGGCTTGGCCGGCGCGCTGCATCCCGGGAACTTCCATCCGGCGTTTCCTACCGGCCTCCACGGTGTCGTCACGGGCGCGGCGCTCGCATTTTTCGCGTACATCGGGTTCGACACGGTGACGGTCGCATCGGAGGAAGCACGACGGCCCGAGCGCGACGTCCCGTGGGCGGTCGTCGGGTCGCTCCTGATCGGCGCCGTCCTCTATATCGCGATCGCTTGGGTGACGGTCGGGGTCGTCCCCTGGGCGCATATCGACAAGGACGCCGGCATGCTCGACGCGGTCAAGCGCGCCGGGAACAATCCGGTCCTTGCGCTCGTGGTGACGGTCGGCGCGATCGCCGGCCTGACCGCAACGATGTTGACGTCGCTCCTGGGCCAGGTGCGAATTTTCTACGTGATGGCGCGCGATCGGCTGCTCCCGCCGTTCGTTGCCAAGATCAATGCGCGCACGCGGACGCCCGCGCTCACAACGCTCGTTGTCGGGGCGCTGGTCGCCGTGATCGCCGGCGTGATCCCGATCGACGTCCTGATCGCGCTCGTCAACATCGGGACGCTTTCCGCGTTTGCGATCGTCTGCGCGGGGGTACTCGTCTTGCGCTACACCGCGCCGCAGGCCCGCCGGCCGTTCCGCGCACCGCTCGGTCCCCTGGTTGCGGTCATCGGCGTGATACTGTGCCTCTATCTGATGATCGAGGGGCTCAACGGTGCGACGTGGCTGCGCTTCGTCGTGTGGTTCGCGATCGGCGCGATCCTCTACGCTGCGTACGGGTATCGACATTCGCTGTTGCGCGAAACACGGTGAATCGGCCGTGAACGCGTCAGCGCGCCGCCTCCCGCGCGTCCTGGGGCTGTTCGACGTGACGGTGCTCGCTGCGGCCTCGATGGGGCCGGCGTACAGTCTCGCGGCGACGATGGGGCCGATGGTTGCCGCTGCGGGTGAAGGGGCGACGCTCGCGCTCGCGCTGCTCGGCGGCATCATGCTGTGCATTGCGTTTGCATTCGCGCGTCTCGCCCGAGCGTTCCCGAGCGCCGGGTCGTCGTTCAGCTGGAGCGAGCGCGCTTTCGGGCCGGGCGCCGGTGCGTACGCAGCGTGGCTGCTCCTGCTCTCGAACTACTTCGCGACGTTGGCGACGGCGCTGCCGGCGGCGACCTACACGCTCGCGCTGCTCGCTCCGAGTCACGCGACGTCTCCGGCGTGGGACGCCGTCGTCGGCATCCTGTGGATGTGTGCGAGCACAGTCTTGCTCTACTTTGGATTGCGCCCGACCGCGCTCGTCACCGCGATTTTCTTGGTCGCCGAGTTGGTTGTGGTCGCCGCAAGTGCGGTCGCCGCGCTGGTCGTGCATCCCGCGGCCGAACCGGTCGCGCGCGGCGTCGCCCTGCCGAGTGCGGGCATCGGCGGCGTCGTCGCCGCGATGGTCCTTGCGATTTGGATGACCGACGGCTGGGAAGTCTCTGCCTCGGCCTCCGAGGAGACGACCGGTACGGCCGACACGCCGGGGCGCGGTGGCGTCTTCGGTCTCGTTGCGACGACCGCGATCCTCTTGATCGCGATGGGCGCGTACCTCCGTGTCGGGAGCGTCGCCGGCTTTACCGCGCATCAAACCGACGCGATGGCTTACGTCGCGACGCGGTTGGGCGGCGGGGCTTGGACGGTGGCGCTCGTCGCGACGGTCCTCGTCTCGACGGCGGCGACCATGTGGACGACGCTCCTCTATTTATCGCGCAGCGTCTACGCGATGGGACGCGAGGGTGTGTTGCCGGCCGCCATGGGGACGCTCGACCGGCGCGGCGTCCCGGCGAATGCGCTCGTCGCAATCTTTGCCGGAGTCGCCGCGTTCACGCTCCTGACCGGCTTCTGGCCGAGCGCGGCGAGCGTCTTGAACCTCGTGCTCAACGCAACGTCGGTTTTCTTGGGCGCGCTGTTCTTCATGTCGGCGCTGGCGGCGATCAAACTCCTGGGCGGCCGCTCGGACGAGACGCCGCTGTCGTCGGCGATCGTTCCGGGGATAGGCGCGGTCGCGCTCTTTGCGATCATCGGCCTCGACGTCTGGCAATCGGAGCCGGTGACCCGCGCGCTCGAAGTCGGCGGCCTCCTCTTGGGAGTGCCGCTCGCGTTCTCTCGCCGCGTGACGTTACAGGCGAACGTCGAGAGTTAGGAACGCGGAGAACGGAAGCCGCTGGCCGACGAAGCCGGTCTCTTCGTTGTTGTACCAGCTTCCGTATGGATAGGCGAGCTGGGGTGGTGGGTTCGAAACGAAATTGCCGGCCGGCGCGAGTTTGTTCGAGGCGAGCTGCGAGTAGACGCACGTCGACGGATTGTCCCACGCGTACCCGCGCTGAAAGCACCAATCGCCAAGGCCGGTCATCGCGAGTTTGAGCGTCAGATGCCGGCTCACGGCGTATCCGAGTTGCAGGTTGGCGGTTAAGCGCGCCGGCTCGCGCAGCGTCCCGAACGAGTCGAACCGCCCGGTGTACGCGTCCGGGATGAACAGGTAATTCGAGCACGTCTTGGGGTCGGCTTGGTTGGAGCCGGCGAGCGTCCCGGTGCAACTCAGCGGGTCGTAACCCGGCCACACCAGCGGCGATCCGTACGACGCGCCCGAGCTGTACGTGAACGTCGGCGTCAGCGCGAATCGGCCCCGCTTGTAGTTCAGCAGGAGCGTCGCCACGTGCGGCGTCTCGTATGAGTTCGCGCCGTAGAACGGGACCGGAAGGATGTCGTACGGGACGAATTCGCCGTTGCGGTCCATGAGCGGCTGCGGCGCCGACGCAAAGTAAGGGTTGGCGACGCCGCCGGCGGCGCACGATGGATCGGGGAGTCCGCCGGTCGTGTAACACGCGGCGGCCGGCACGCCGTTGCTCGTCGCACCGCAGAGCGCGGCGTTCGAGGTCTTCGTACACGCCGACGTATACGCGTTGAAGGCCCGGATGTAATCGTTGAGGTTGTCGATTTCGTTGCGGCCGCCCGTCCCGAAGTCGCTGTAGCGGACGCGGCTGCGCGTGTACGTGTAACTGAGCTGGGCCGCGACGCCGTCGCGGTCGAACGATCCCTTGCGAATCTCGAACTCGAAGCCGTAGTTACGCTGCCGCCCGACGTTGAGCCCATCGAGAATCCCTTGGGCGCCGATTGGAAAGTTCGCCAGTTGGTCTTGCGTCGAGCGGTAGAAAGGCGTCAGCTTGAGCGAGACGTCGCTTCCCCCAAAGCGCTGCTCGAGCGAGAGATCGAAATTGCTCGAGTACGACGGACGCGACTGGTGGAACGGCTCGTTGAAGCCGTACGGCAAGAATTGCCCGATGAACGAGGGCAAGTTCTGCTGAACGACGTCGAACTGTTGGTAGGACGTGGGCGCAGGCGCCGCATAGCGCCCGTACGAGCCGCGGACGACCGTGTCGCGCCCGGCCGCGTAGCTGAAGCTCAGCCGCGGCTGGTAGGCCGTGAAGGCGATCGTCGGAGGGCTTGCGTTCACGAGGTTCGCGTTCGTGCCGGCCGGGCACAGCGACGAGCCGGTCGCCGGATCGACGCCGGCGTGCTGCACGGCCGTCGCGCCGGCGCCGAAACAGAACTCGCGGTCGTAAGCGCCAAACCAAAATTCGCGCGCCGGGAATCCGCCGGCCGTGTCGTCAAGGCGATAGTCGTAGTTTTCGACTCGAAGGCCGGCGTTGAGGGTGAGCCGGTCGTTTGGATGCCACTCGTCGGCGAGCGAGAAGGCGCTGAAGTACGGCGTTATCCGGTCGACCTGCGCCTCCCGGCCGTCCTCGGTGACGAGCCAGCGCGCTCCGTTGTTCGCGGCCGGCGTCCCCGGCGGCGGGGTCAGCGCCGGGACCAGCGACTCCGTGGGATAGCCGGGCAGCGCCGCACCGTACTGCCCGTATTGATTGAGCCCGCCGAGCGGATTGAGCCCGGCCGCCGAGTAGATGGGCACGAAACAGCTGGCGTAGAAGCCGGTTGCGGGCGAGTAACAGTTGCCGCGCGGATCGACCAAGTTCGTCGTGATGACGCCGAACGTGTCGTTACTGATCGTCTCGAGGCGTTGCGTCTGGTACGACGCCGTCGCGGTGAACAAGTGCTTGAAACTCAGCTGGTTCAGGTACATCGCGGTCGCCCCGAACGTGTTGCCGTGAACCTCGTAGTCTTGTAACTCGCCGCCGTACGTAAGAAACGCGCTGACCGGTCCGTTCAGGAACCAGTTGTTGTATTCGCTGTAGCCAAAGACGCGCAACAACGACGAGCTGCTGAAATTTTTCTCGTACTGCAGTTTAAGGATCGAAACCCCGTGGTCGTCCGCGTCGCGAAGGTTCGGTGGAATCGGTCCGTCGAACGCGGCGTGCGCCGGCGTCGAAGGCGAGAACGCGACCCCGATTTTGCCCGCCTCGGGCGGCGCGAACAGCGCGCCGTTGTAGACGTTCTCGTCGACGAACGTCGCGGGCGCGCCGAATGCCTGGGCGACGTATGCCGGCCCGCCGAGGTCGTTCAGCGAGCTGTAGAACTGGCCGTAAATCTCGCTCGTAACGAAAAGGACTTGGAGATGATCCGGCAGCCGCGCGGCTCCGTCCCCGAGTTTGAACCGGAGGTTGACGACGGTTTCGCGGTCTTGCGTGTGCGCGATTGCGTAGCTCGGCCCGGCGGAGAAATAGGCCGGCCCGCTTCCATCGAAAACGGTCCCGTTGAGGCCGGTCGCGACGTTCAGCGGCGCGAAGAATTGCGAGGGACCACCGCCGTTGAATTGATCGGCGTAGCGATAACCTTGATCGGCGCCCGAGAGCCCGACGTAGTACGACATGGTGTTGTTGCCGACCACGCCGCCCGCCTCGACCGTCAACTTGTGATAGAACGTCGGCGCCCCGATCCCGAGCGAAGCATCGCGGTATCCGGGATACGTTCCGGTTTTGATCACCTGGTTTACGAATCCCGAAAGCCCCGACGCCTCGGCCGACGGCGGAGTCCCGCCGGTGTAGACTTGGACCTCTTGCTGGCCTAGGTTCGAGAGCATCGTCGTCGGCGCGAAGTCGGAGGCGCGTTGGACAGGGATGCCGTCGAGTTCGTTTGCGACGTCGCTGTAGTCGCCGCCGCGGATGTAGGCGAGCTGGTACCATCCTTGTTGGCCTTGCGGGAGATTGACGCCGGGGACCGCCGCGATCGCGCTGTATGCTTGGTTGAGTCCGCCCGGCCCGCCGGCCGTTTGCGCGGCGGCTTGCCCGGCGGCGTCGATCGAGTATACGTCGCTCGTCGTGCCGGACCGTACGAGGTCGGACGGGCTGCGCGCGCGCACGTGCGCCACGGTGCGCAGCGGTTTGCGGAGCGTAAAGGTCGCGAGCGTTTGAACTTGATCGGCCAAGACGGTGACGCCGCTCGCGGTTTGCGGTTCGTAGCCGGGCCGTTCGACCGAGACGAGGTACGTGTCAGGCGCGAGCGCGATGAAACTAAAGGCGCCGCTCGAGTCGGTCTCTGCCGTTGCATTCTGTGAAGGAGCGACCGCGTCGACTCTTGCGTGCGCGATCGCGGCGCCGGTCGCTTCGTCGAGGACGCGGCCCCGCAGGCCGCCCGTCGTCCCGGCCGGCGCCGGCGCCGGGGCGACGCACGGCAACAGCGCTGCGAGTAGGGCGGCGAGTCGAGCGCGACCGAGCCAGGCTTGCGGCGGCTTCACGATTTGCTGTCGTATGTGGCGACGGGCCCCGAGTCCTAGGACGAGGGCCTCGAACCAGGCGCTGGGGCCGATTTTCTCAAGCGAGGATGGGTATATGACCGTGCGTACTCGCCGGGGCAGGTCGAACCGCCGAAGAGGTAACAAAGGCCAACCTGACCGAACAAGCGGTGCTGACGTGGACGACCTCCGCGTCGTTTTCGTACAGGCAAGACGGGGAGATCCGTGAACGACAAAGAGTTAGTGTTGACCCAGGAAGGGTTGGTGAAGCTCGAGACCGAGCTCGACGACCTCAAGACCGTCCATCGGCGTGAGGTCAACGAACGCATCCGCCAGGCCAAAGAGTTCGGCGACATCTCCGAAAACGCGGAGTACGAAAACGCCAAGCAAGAGCAGGCCTTCGTCGAGGGCCGCATCATGAAGATCGAGTCGACGATCCGCAACGCGCGCATCATCGACGAGTCGGACTATTCGGCCGACGAAGTTCACCTCGGCGCGAACGTCAAGGTCAAAGAGACCAAGTCCGGTCTCGTGCACGAATTCACCATCGTCGGCTCGACCGAGGCCGATCCGGCCAACCATCGTCTCTCGAACGAGTCGCCGCTCGGCCGCGCGCTGATCGGCAAGAAGAAGGGCGAAGTCGTCGAGGTCGTGACTCCACGCGGCGCGAGCGACTACAAGATCGAGTCGATCAACAAACAGAAGAAGCCGGCCAAGAAAGCGTCGTGAAGCAGTCGCGCCCGCTGCGGCGCTGACGAGGTCGATGGAGGAGAGCCGCGGCCGGCATCTCGCCGAGCAGTTGCGCGCCAACCTCGACGCGTTGCGCGCCCGCGGGATCGATCCGTTCAAAGCGACGCGCTACGACGTCACCGCGCACGCGGCCGAACTGCACCAGCGTTACGGCGAACTCGGCGCCGACGCTCCGGCAGGGGACGTGCCGTACGCCCTCGCCGGCCGCTTGATGAGCGTCCGCAAGATGGGGAAAGGTGCGATTTGGGCCGACTTGTGGGACCGCTCCGGCCGAATGCAGCTCTACGCGCGCGAAGACGCTCTGGGTCCTGAAGAGTTCGCGGTCTTCGACTTGCTCGACCGCGGCGACCTGATCGGTGTCACCGGGACAGTTTTCAGATCCAAGAAAGGCGATTTGACGCTCCGCGTTGCGCGTTTTCCGTCCTCGGCAAAGTCCTGACGCCGATGCCCGAGAAGTGGCACGGCCTCGCCGACGTCGAGAAGCGTTATCGGCAGCGTTACGTCGACTTGGTCGTCAACGAGCGCGTGCGCGAGATCTTCATCACGCGTAGCCGCATCCTCGCCAAGATGCGCCGCTTCTGCGACGCGAAGGGTTTCCTCGAATGCGAGACGCCGACGCTCCTGACCGTCGCCGGTGGCGCGGCGGCGCGACCGTTCCATACCCACCACAACGCGCTCGACATCGACCTCGACCTGCGCATCGCAACCGAGTTGAACCTCAAGCGCTTGATCGTCGGCGGGCTCGAGCGCGTCTACGAGATCGGGCGAATCTTCCGCAACGAAGGGATCGACCGAACGCACAACCCCGAGTTCACGATGCTCGAACTGTACGCCGCGTACTGGTCGGTCTACGAGATGATGGAGTTCAACGAAGAACTCTTCGCCCATCTCGTCCGTGAGATCAACGGAAGCGACGAAGTCCGGTTCGGCGAGATGACGCTCAGCTTCAAGCGGCCTTTCAAGCGGATCGCCTACTTCGATGCACTCGAGCGCTATGGCGGCGTCTCGCGCGCCGAGCTCCTCGACCCGTCCGGCGCAGCGCGCATCCTTGGGAGCCTCGGGCTACCGCCGTCGCCGTCGCACGGTCACGCGCTCGACAAAATCTTCGAGAAGACCGTCGAGCCCGCGCTGATCGACCCGACGTTCGTCGTGGACTATCCGGTCTTGATCTCGCCGCTCGCGAAGCGCAAGCCGGACGACCCGGACGTCGTCGACCGCTACGAACTGTTCGGCGCGAACTTCGAGCTGGCCAACGCCTTCACCGAGCTCAACGATCCCGACGACCAGCGCGCTCGATTCGAGGCGCAGATCCTCGAGCGGCGCCAGGGTGACGAAGAGGTCCCGGCGCCGGACTGGGACTTCGTGAGCGCGCTCGAGTACGGCATGCCGCCGACCGCCGGCATCGGGATCGGCGTCGACCGGTTGGTCATGCTCCTGACGGATAACCCCTCGGTACGGGAAGTCATCCTGTTTCCGCTGCAGCGGCCGCTCGACGCGGGCTGAAACCCGCCCTCGGGTGCGAGGGTCGAAGCCCGTGCCTCCCTATACCACCTCTCGAGAGGAACGAAATGGATCTGACCAAGCAATTTCCCCGCAGCGTCCGCGAAAAGTTCGCCGGCGTCGTCATGCTCGGACGCACGACCGACAAGGCGAAAGCGCAAGCCGCGGGCACGATCGGCGAGTACCGCTACGATTGCCCGATGGATCAGGGCGTCTTCGAATTTCTCGGCATCGACGGCGCCGCCTATCTCGAGAAGGTTCGCGGCGCGAAGGGCGACGGTGAGATCGAGGCGTTCGCGCGCGAATTCATCGCAAAGAAAAGCCAAGACGAGCTCAACGAATTCAATGCCACGTTTCTCGAACGCGCTCCGGCGCCGGGCTCCGAAGGCGAAGCGTACTTCCTCGACCTGCGCAACACGGTCGCGCCCGACCGCACCGACGTAACCGTCTGGGCCGACTTGCTCGACCTCGACGAAAAACGCGAGGTCCCGCAGCGCGTCGCCGTCTGACGCGACGTACCGGGTCGTCGTCGAGTACGACGGCACGGACTTTGCCGGCTTTCAATTCCAGCCGGAGATCCCAACGGTCGCCGGAGCGCTCGAACGGGCGCTCTCGCGACTGTTCGATCGCCCCCTAAAGGTCACGGCCGCCGGTCGGACCGACGCGGGCGTCCACGCCGTCGGGCAGGTGATCTCGTTTGCCGCGCACGACGCTTTCCCGATCGAAAGGCTCGCGCTCGCGCTGAATAGCGCGCTCCCGCGCGACATCTCAGTTCGCGATGCGGCGCGCGTCGCGGACGGCTTCTCGGCGCGTCTTTCGGCGCTGGATCGAACCTACACGTACACGATTTGGAACCGGCCCCAACCATCGGCGCTCGTGCGGCGTTGGACGCACTTCGAGCACCGCGCGCTCGATCTCGACGCGATGCGGCGCGCGGCCGCCGAGCTCGTTGGAACGCACGACTTCGTCAGTTTCTGCGGCGTCGCGCCCGAGCACGGCGGGACGGTGCGGACACTCCACGCGCTCGAGATCGAGCGTGACGGGGCTTTGATACGCCTGCACTTCCGCGCAAACGGGTTTCTCCACCGCATGGTCCGCGTGATGACCGGGACGTTGCTCGAGATCGGGAGCGGCCGGCGCGACGCCGCCGATGCGGGGTCTATTTTGAGTGCAGGCAACCGCGACCGCGCCGGCGCCACGGCGCCTGCGCAAGGCTTGTGCCTCGTGGAGGTGCGCTACGCCGGGTTCAGTTCGCGGCCGCCCGATTCGCGCCAGGTGCCTGCGTTCGGCGGCGCGGACGGGTAACGAGTTCGCCGTCACAGTTCGGGCAGACGCGTCCGACCGCAAGCGCGCACGCCGCGCAAAACGTGCACTCGTAACTGCAGACGAACGCCTCGCCGTCCGCCTCGAGCGCCGTGCCGCATCGTTCGCAGACCGCTTTCATTTCGAGACTCATTACATCTTCGACCAGTCGGTCGGGCCTTTTGTGAAGCGATCGTCGAGCGCGCCGAGGAGCTGCGCGTTGCCGCGCGTCAAGTAGTCGTACGCGCCGGTCCATTCCGGACCGTCCTTCCATCCGGTCTGCGCCAGGTGAACCTCGGTCGCGTCTTTGCCGCGAGCACTGAAGGTGAAGACCGCGAGCGTCCGCTCCCGGCGAACGGTTGGAAAGCGCTCGGGCGCCATCGCGCGGATCGCCAGCAGCGTCTTCGGCTGGTAGAGGACGATCGTCCCGCCGCCCGGCGCCGCACCCGGGAAGTTCACCAGCCAATCGCCGCCCTCACGCAAGTCGACCGTCGCCGACGGCGCGAGCCAAGCCGTCATCCCGCTTTGCGTCGTGAACGCATCCCAGACCGCGTCGAGCGACGCCGGGACGACGACGTCCCAGTCGATGCGTTTCGGCGCGTCGCTCGTGACGACGTGCACCGAGCCGATTTCGAACGCCGTCGCGAGCGCCGGTATCGGTGCGAGGAATCCCAATGCCGCGAACGCGGCGACAGTCAACGTGCGCATGACTCTCCTCATGACGAAACGACCAGTGAACTCAGATAAGCGCGCAGGTGCGCGACCGACTCGTCGAACGGTGCGGCCGAACGCTGCGCCGCGGCTTGCATGACGCCGCCCTCCATGACGGTCAAAACGAACCCCGCAAGCGACGCGGGATCCGTGCCGCGGCGCAGTCGCGCCTGCGACAGGGCGCCCGCGATCGCGTCGCGCCAGGCCGCGAAATTTGCCTCGATCAGTTTGCGCGCGTCTTCGGAGACGGGGCCGACCTCGAGTGCGAGGCTGCCGATCGGGCAACGGTAACAAAAGTCGGTCGTCAGCAGCCGGGCGCGATAGTCGGCGAGGACGGCGAAGACCCGTTCGAGGGGATCGGCCTCGCGCCGGAAGGGCGGCTCCATGACGTGCGGGATCAGCGCGTTTTGATACGCCTCCAAAACCGCGACCAGCACCGCTTCCTTGCTCGCGAAGAAGTGGTAGACGCTCCCGCTTCGGGCGCCTGCGCGCGCGGCGAGATCGGCAATCCCGCTGCGCTCGTAGCCGCGCTCCCAGAACAGCTCCATCGCCGCGGCGACAATCCGCGCCCGGGTACCGCCCCGTTCCGCCGCTTCTGTCCTTGCCGGCACGCGCGAATACTTAGTTGAATGACCAACCAAGGCCTTGTGGCCTCTCTGCCCGCGTCACGAGGAGATCGCCACGGGGGCGAAGCCGGCGGCGGGCTTCACGATCTCGGGTGCCCAGTGCTGGACGCGCTTGGGGCCCCGTGATATTATCCCAAGGTTGTCGGCCCGGTCCGCCGTGGTCGACGTTTTGCACGCTTGCCCCAGATAAGGCTCAGGATTGCGAACCTACCAACAGAAGACCGCCGAGACCCAACACGACTGGTACATCGTAGATGCCGCCGGCCAACGCTTGGGGACGCTCGCCGTCAGGATCGCGCGAGCCCTTTCGGGGCGGCACAAGCCGACCTGGACGCCGCACATCGACGACGGCGACCACGTCGTCGTGTTGAACGCCGCGCAGGTCGAACTCAGCGGAAAGAAGTGGACCGATAAGCTCTACCGCCGCCACAGCGGCTTCCCGGGCGGGCTGCACACGCAAACGGCGGGCGAGATCCACGCCAAGCATCCCGAGCGGCTGATCGAGCGCGCCGTGCGCGGGATGCTCGCGACGAACCGGCTTCGCGACGTCATGTTGGGCCGTCTGAGAGTTTACGCCGGCGCCGAGCACCCGCACGTCGCCCAACAGCCGAAGGAGCTATTCTAGCCTATGGAATCCGTCGAAGAGTTTGCCGGTACGGGGCGCCGCAAGCGCGCCGTCGCACGCGTCAAAATCCAACTCGGTCAAGGCGTCGTGACGATAAACCGCAAGTCGATCGACGAGTACTTCCCGCGGCAGTCGCTGCAACAGATCGTGCGCCAGCCGCTCGAGGCGACCAAGACGACGTCGCGCTTCGACGTCATCGTGAAGACGCAAGGTGGTGGGATCGCGGGTCAAGCCGGCGCCGTGCGTCACGGGATCGCGCGCGCGCTGCTCGAGATGGACGAATCGCTGCGCGCCGACCTGCGCCGCGAAGGGCTCCTGACGCGCGACCCGCGCGAAAAAGAGTCGAAGAAGTACGGGCGCAAGCGCGCTCGCAAACGCTTCCAATTCTCGAAGCGCTAGGAGTCTTCGAGCTCAGCTAGAGCCGAGTCTCGAGCGCGCTCTCGGGGAGAATCGCGTACACCGTGACGATGTCGCCGCGCCCTTTGAGGCGCGCGCCGACCCGGTGGAACGCGCGCGGAAGCGGCTTGCTCAGACGGAAGGTCTCCTCGTCGAGGTAGATCCCGCCGGGCGGAGCGGCGTTCTGTAGCCCTTGCGCGAGGTTGACGGCATCGCCGATGACGGTGTAGTCCATCCGCCGCTGGCTTCCGAAGTGCCCCGCGACTACGTCGCCGGTCGCAAGCCCGGTCGAAATCGCGAGCGGGTAGGCGAGCCGCTCGGCGAGTTCGTTGCGCACGACGTCGGTGAGGCGCAGCGCCGCCGCGACGGCCCGTTGCGCGTCGTCCTCGCGGGCCCGCGGCGCTCCGAAGACCGCCATCAAGCCGTCGCCGTAAAACTTGTCGAGGAGCCCGTCAAACTCGAAAATGATTTTGACCGCCTCTTCAAAGTAAGCGTTGAGGATCTCGACGACTCGCTCAGGCGCTAGGCTCGCCGCAATCTTCGTGAACCCCCGAATGTCGGCGAACAACATCGTCGCCCGGATCCGTTCGCCGCCGAGTTGCACCGAAGCGGGATTCCGGACGAGCGACTGCACGACGTGTGGGGCGAGATACCGTGAAAACGACTGTTGAATCGCCTCGGCGCGCGCGCGCTCGGCGATGCGTTCCTCGGCGAGGCGGCGTTGCTGCGTAATGTCGGTGACGACGAGCACGACGCCCGTCCCTTCGGGGGTTTCGAGCGGCGTCAACCGGAGTTCGATGGTCACGCGCGCCCCATCGCGCCGCCGCGCCTCGACCTCGGCGCGTAACAGCACCGCGCCGTTGTCAAAGAAGAGTCCGAGCATCTCGGGGAGCTTGGGGACGAATGCCGCAAGCGCCGACGCTTCGCCGCCGAGCATCTCGCTCGCGTCGACGCCGAACGTCGTCTCGGCGGCCCGATTGAAACTCGTAATCTGCCGCGAACCGGAGAGGGTGATGACGCCGTTGGCGATCGCCTCGAGCAGCCGGGCTTGAAACTCTTGCAGCGCGGTAAGCCGTTTGGTTCGTTCGCGCTCCTCGCCGAACAGCCGGGCGTTTTCGAGCGCGAGTGCGGCTTGGTGAGCGAAAGCGCTCAACAATTCCGGGTCGGCCGTTTGAAGGAGCCCGGGTATCGTCCGCGACTCGAGGTAGATCGCACCCAACACGACGTCGCGGACGCGCAGCGGGACGCAGGCGATCGAGCGAACGTACAGTGCGACGAGCGACTCGCTCGCATGCCGGGTACGGTCGGCTTGAGTGTCGGACGTGAAGACCGGTTCGCCGGTTTCGAGGACGCGCTCGACGATCGACGGGGCGGGCGAGTCCTTGACCACGTCGCCATCGTCCTCGCGCGCGTCGTCGACGGCGGCGAGCTCGCGACCTTCGCGAAGCATCAGGAACCCGCGCTCGGCGTGCATGATCTCGAGTGCGAGCGCGAGCGTCGTGCGTAAGATCTCGACGCGGTCGAGCGACGCGGCGACGAGTTCGGCGGCGTGCGCCAATTGCTGCGCCTTCGTTGGGGCACTCGGTTGAAGGCGCGCGCGCAACTCCGCGAACGCGCGGGCCGCGGCGGGATCGTCGGTTACGCCGGGATGTGCGGCGAGTGCGGCAAGAGCGTCGCGGATGCCCTGCGTTTCCGGTTGGTCGTCGCGACGCTCGAGTTTCATGGGGACGAGCAGCAGTAGTCGACCATCCCGCCCCCATCCGACTGCCAGTGCGGAATGAATTCGAACTTCGCCGCGGTCGCGGCGTTTGGGACCTTGAAGGTGACCGTAACGTGCAGCGTCTCTCCGGCCGGCAGAACGCCGGCTTGCGAGAGGTCGAGCGCGTCGAGTTTGGGGCGGACCACCGGCGTGTACGTGCGCGCCCCGGCGATCAAGCGAAACTGTTCGGGCTTGTATCCTTGCGCGAAATAACGTGACGGGTTGTGGACCGTCAACGAGTCGATCGAGACGTATTTCGACTCGGAGTCGGCGCGCGTCGTCTCGATCGAAGCCGCGTGCACGCCGTCCGGAAGTTGGACCTTGACCGGGACGACGGTGGCAACGGCGGAAGCGTCGTCGGCCAGAGCGGGCGACGCGAGGACAAGCGCGAGCACCGCAAGGGCGGTGCGAGCGAGGGGATGCATCACTATTTTCATGGTCGGCAGCCTCGGAAGGGGGGTTTATGGTGCGGCGCCTTCAGGCGGCAACCTGCCGGTAACGCCGTGGCCTCGGCAGGGCGCTAGGCTAGACCGATGGACCTCCTCCCGAACGACCTC
Source organism: Vulcanimicrobiota bacterium (assembly GCA_963832625.1). Lineage (GTDB taxonomy): Bacteria > Vulcanimicrobiota > Vulcanimicrobiia > Vulcanimicrobiales > Vulcanimicrobiaceae > CAWHUV01. The sequence goes on from CAWHUV010000001.1 coordinate 437,184, forward strand.
ACCTCCGCGTCGCTTCGAGCCCGCGACCGGCTCGACGAGGCCGCGCGCCGGACCGCAGTCCCCCCGCCCGCGGGCGCAAAGGGGGGCATGGGGACCGCGATGGCCGCCGCGGCTCAAGCCGCGATCTTCGCCGACGCGCTCCTCGGGGCGCTAAAGGCGCGCCTCGAGGAGCTTCGTGCCGCCGCCCGCTAGGACCAGAACGCTTCGGCGGCCTTGTAGTCGCGGGTGAACAGGCGCACCGCGCGGACGCGGCCGTCCTTCACGCTGAAGATCAGGGCCTCGTCTTGCTCCAAGGTGCGGCCTTTTCGCTTTCCGCTCGCGGAGGCGTTGACGAACACGTCGTCGCCGGTCGCCGCGAAGGCGACGGGCTTTGACTTGAACGTGCCGTCGGTCTCCTGGCCGAGCTGAGCAAATGACGCGAAGAGTGCATCGCGGCCGTCGTACTCTCCGGTGAGAACGCCGACTCTTTCCGCGTGCCACTGCACGCCCGGATCGAATAGCTCGGCGAGCGCCGTCATGTCACCCGCGGCGAATGCGTCGAAGCCGCGTTTGATAAGCGCTATGTTTTCGGTCTCGGTTTGGGTCATCATCGTCGTCGCTCGTTCCCTTTCGATTCACAGAGTTGGGGGAGTCGAGGTTGCACGCGAATCGGCAAACTCCCGGTAGCGGCGCGTTCATACCGAGCGACTAGTCTGGAACGATGAGTGAGTTCGACATCCTCGGCTCGGCGGCCGCGGGCATGGAAGCGCAGCGGGCCGCACTCGACGTCGCGGCACGCAACGTCGCCGCCGCCGAAACGGTCCCGAGCCACGCCTTCGCGCGGCTCGTTCCGCAGTTCGCGTACGCGATGCCTGACGATTCGAGCGCGGACGGGGATATCGGTGCGTCCTTTTCGAGCCCGATCGACTTCGACGAAGCCGCGATCCCGGTTCGTTATGCCGGCACGACGGCGGAGCGTGGCGTCGACGTCGACGCCATCACCGAGATGGTTGCGGTCCTCGACGCCCAGCGCGCCTATGAAGCGAACGCGACCGTGTTCGATCTCGGGAAGCGTTTGGCGGAGCGCACGATCGACCTAGGGCGGCCATGACCGTTACGCCGCTCGGACCGCCGATCGCGACCGAACCGGACATCGCGCGCGGCGCGCCGGATGCCGCCGGATTTTCCGGCGCGCTCGGCCGCGCACTCGACGCTGCCGGGGCGGCGCTGGTGCGCGCGGACCGCGCCGAAACGGCGTTCGCTCGCGGCCGCGGCGGCCTTCAAGAGATGGTCGTCGAGCGCGCGCAAGCCGACGTGGCGCTCGCGCTCGCCGTCGCAACCGCGTCTCGGGTGACGACCGCGCTCGGTACGATCCTCGGGATGCAGATCTGAGAGCGGCCTTCGAGCGCTGGCGACGTCTGGACGCCCGCCGGCGCGCGTTCGCTGCGGCGCTCGTCACGGTGGCGTTCGTCGCAGCCGGAATCGGGTTCGCCGTGCGCCGTGACGCGCGCATCCCGCTTTTTGCGACGCCGCTTCGCAGCGAGCAGATCGGGGAGGTCGCCGAGCGGTTGGCGGAATGGAACGTTGCGTTTGTCGCCGCGCCCGACAACGTGCGCGTCGATGCGCGCCGTCGCAACGAATTGCTCCTGCGCCTGTCGCTCGCCGGGATTCCGCATCCGCACCGGCCGACGTCGAACGAAACGCTGGAACGGGCGAGCCCGCTCGTCCCTCAATCGATCCTCGACGCGCAGCAGCGCGAAGGTTTATCGGGCGACCTTGCGGCCGCACTGCGCGGCCTCGACGGGATCGAAGACGCGCAAGTGCTCATCGCGGCGCCGCGCCCCGCAGCGTTTGCCGACGAACCCGCCGATCCGGTCGGCGCCGGCGTCCGGCTCAGTCTGCGGCCGGGGATGCGATTGGACCGCGGGCGGCTCGATGGCATCCGCCAGTTCGTCGCGCGCAGCGTGGCCGGGCTCGACGTCGCGCACGTCGCGATTCTCGACGACCGCGGCGCCGCGCTCGGCGCGACCGCGGACGGCGACGAGTCCTCCGAATTGCAGAGCTCGCTGCAAAGCGCGCTCGACGAGGCCTTCGGCGCGGGCGCAACGATCGTGCGGGTCCGCGTCGATCGCGATCCGCGAGCGCGCGAGGTTCGAAGCACGCGCCGCGCGCCGCTCGGCGGTCGCGCGATTGCGAGCGGCACGAGCGAAGAGCGCTACGCAAACGATAAGAAGCGTTACACGCGCCGCAATGCGGCTGAGGACCGCGGCAGCGATCTGCGCGAGGAGCGAACCGAGATCCCCGCCGGCGGCGTCGGCCGGATCTCGGCGGCGGTTGCAGTCGACGCCGAACGGGGACTGGAGCTCGCTAAGATTCGTGCCCTCGCGAGCGCAACGCTCGGGCTGCTCGATGGCCGCGATCGGCTGAGCGTCGAAGCAGTTTCGTTTGCGCGCGCGCCGCCGGCGCCGGCCGCCGGATGGTTTGCCGTCTTGGGTTTTTTGGGGACGCTCGTCCCGGCGGCGATCTTTGTTGGGAGCGCGATCGTACTCGTTCGTTTGGGCGCGCGTCCGCTCGAAGGGCTCGTTGAGGCCTTCGAGCGGCGCAGCGCCCTGTCGCGTGCGCGCGATATCCCCGGGTTTGCCCCAACCCAAGTGCGCGGCGTGCTACGTGACGAGCCGCCGCACACCGCGGCCGCGATCATTAGCGCCCTTCCCGCCGCGACCGCGACTGCCGTGCTCGAGCTCTATCCGCCGGAAGAGCGCGCGGCGATCGTGCGCCGGATGCAACGCGCCGCGAGCCCAGCCGTCCCCGATTGTGAGACCGTGCTCCGCCGTGCCTGAAGGTTTCGTTCCGCTCGACGTGCTGGTCGGCGGCGGGTCGCATGGGCCGGCGGTAGCATCGCCGGCGCCGAACGCCGCAGGGTCGGGCGAGGCGCCGCGCACGCCTGGTTTCGACGACATAATCGAGGACTTCGCGAGCGAGTTGCTCTTCGCGCGCCTCGCCGCGCTCGAGGCGTTCGAGCGCGCGGTCCCGCGCTTGCTCGAAAATTTGGCAAGAGACGTGCTCGCGCGCGAATTAACGGTCGCAGGGCCCGACCTGGCGGCGCTCGCGCGCGACGTCCTGGCGGACTTCGCAGCGCAAGAACCCGTCGCGCTCGTCGTCGCGCCGAGCGACATCGACAGTTTGGGCGGAGGGCTTCCGCTTCGCGCCGACGCTCGGCTCGCTCCCGGCGACCTCGTCGTGGAAGTCCGTGACGGCGAGGTCGACGCGCGTTTCAGCCTTCGCTTGCACGATGCGATCGCGACCGCGCATGCGCCGGGGAATCGGTGACGAGGCGGACTGCGGGCTGCGTCGTGCGCGCTCTCGGCGACGCGCTGATCGCGGCGCTTCCGCGCGGACGCATCGGCGACGGAGTGCGAATTGCGGCGCTCGGCGGACCGATCGAGGGCGAGGTCGTCGCCGCCGAACGTGGCCGCGTCGTCATCGCGCCGTTCGCGTCGTTACGAGGCGTTGCGGTCGGCGATCGCGTCGAATCGGCGCCGGAGGCGCTGGCCTGCGTCCTTGGCTTCGGGGCACTCGGGCGCGCGCTCGATGCGCGCGGCCGCGCGCTCGACGGCGGCGCCGAGTTGCGCGGCAACGCAGCGATGGTCGCGCGCTTGGCTCCGTCGCCCTTCGAGCGCGTCGCCGTCACCGAGCCGTTGTGGACGCGCGTTGCCGCGCTCGACGCCTTGCTCGTCATCGGTCGCGGCGCACGCCTCGGAATCTTCGGGACGCCGGGTACCGGGAAATCGACCCTGCTCGAAGCGCTCGCGGCCCGCGTCGTAGCCGACGCCGTCGTCGTCGCGCTGATCGGCGAACGCGGTCGCGAGGCGCGGGCGTGGCTCGGGCGGATCGATCGGCGGACGACGCTGTTTTGCGCGACGAGCGACCGCAGCGCCGCCGAACGGTTGCGCGCGGCGGCGCTCGCGATGGCGCACGCGACGATCCTGCGCGAGCGAGGCCTTCACGTCGTCATGATCCTCGACAGCCTGGCGCGGTTCGCGGCGGCGCTGCGCGAGCAGCGTTCGGCGAGCGGCGAACCGCTCGGGCGCGGCGGTTTCCCGCCGAGCGTGTGGCCGGAGCTTGCGAACTATCTCGAGCGCGCCGGGGCCGGGACGAGCGGTTCGGTTTCGCTCTTTGCGACCGTCCTTACCGACGGCGACGACGAACGCGACCCGCTCGCGGTCGCGGCGCGCTCGCTCCTCGACGGCCACATCGTTCTTTCGCCGGCGGCCGCACGCGCCGGCCGATTCCCGGCGATCGACGTCGTGGCAAGCGTTAGCCGCACGATGGCCGATGTGGTCGATCCCGCCCATCGCGCCGATGCCGACCTGGCGCGCGAAGCATACGCGCTGCTCGACGAGACGCGCGACCTTCGCAATGCTGGGCTCGCCGATCGCGACGAGCCCCGGCTCGTGCGGGCGCTTTCGGCCGAGCCGGCGCTGGAGGCCTTAGTCCGTTCGCGCGAGCCGGTCGCACCACAACGGGCGCGAGCGGCTCTCCGTTCGGTCGCGGCGACGCTCGCGGAAGCGGCGAGTGGTCGCGGCGTCGAATGACGATCTGAACATGCGCGCGTTCGTCACCTTCATCGGCACTCGGCTCGCGGTAACCCGGTCGAGGGTGCTTCTTGGCGTCGCTGCGCTCGCGACCGTGTTCGCGCTCGGCCCGGCCGCGGTCGACTCGGCCGACGACCCGAGCGTCACGGCGATCCTCGCGAATTACTTGCGCGCGATCGCCGACCCCGGCGTACGCGCGGCGACCAAGCTCGAAACCGCCGGGACGATCGAGGGCGCCGGGCTTGCCGGGATATTCCACACGTGGGTTGACGGCGACCGCGAGCGCGACGAGCAGTCGCTTGGGCCGCGTACCGACACGACGGTGCGCGTCGGCGACCGCGTCTACGATGAGAACTCTGACGGCAACGTGCGCCGTTTCAGCGGAATCATGCTGCGCCGCACGCGAACCGAGGTGTTCATCGACTCCGGCGACTTTGCGCGCGCGCCCGAACACTGCGTCGCGCGCGGCCGTGCGGTCGTCGGCGGACGGGAGGCGTACGCGCTCGACGTGACCGCGCCTGGGGGCGAGACGCAGACGCTCTACCTCGATGCGTCGACGTGGCTGCCGCTCCGCATCGCTTACGACGAAGACGACGGCCGGCGAACGGTCGATCTCTCCGACTGGCGCACGGTCGAGGGCCGGCGTTATCCTTTCCTGACCGTCTCGTCCGACGGCGACCGGGCTTTCGACGTCACTCAGAAAACGGCGTGGGTCGCGGCCGATCGCGCGATCGATCAAAACCTCTTCGAGGTTCCCAAGGGCCACACGATCGACATGGCCGCGCCCCAGACGATCGCGTTGACCTTGCGCGACGGCCACCTCTTCGCGCCCGTCGAGATCGCCGGCAAGCACTATACGTTCTTGGTCGACACCGGTGCGCAAAGCATTCTGATCGACTCGCGGGTCGCGCGCGAAGCCGGCTTGACGTCCGAAGGCGCGCTCGAAGCGAGCGGCGCGCAGCGAACGGGTGGTCTCGGGGTTGCGCGGCTCGCAACGCTTGGAATCGGCAACGGCAAGCTTCACGACCTCGTCGTTACGACGCTCGACTTGGGCCGCTCGACCGAAGGCGCGTTTCCTATCGACGGGCTTCTCGGTTATCCGTTCTTCGCCGAAGCGACCGTGACGCTCGATACGCTCAAGCCGGCGATGACGTTCGGGCCGCCGGGTTCGTTCAAGCCGGCCGGGAACAAAATCGCGATCGAAATCGATCGCGAGTTCCCGGAGGCGTCGTTCCGCGTCAACCGGCAAGTGACCGCGCCGTTCATCGTCGACACCGGCAGCGCGGCGGAGGTCTTGCTCTATCGCCCGTTCGTCGACGCGCATGCGGGGCTCGTGCCGGCAACGCTCTCGAGCCGGCGCAGCTACGGAATCGGCGGCGCCGCCCCTTCGTATCACACCTCGCTCGACGTGCTCGAGTTGGGCGGGTTCGAACTCTTTCACGCCGACGCCGACGTGATGCTCGCGACGCGCGGCGCGTTTGCGGACCGCTTCGACGCCGGCAACGTCGGAATCGGCGTGCTCAAGAACTTCTCGATCTCTTTCGACTACGACAACGACGCGATGTACGTTCAGTCGAACGCCGCGTTCAACGACGGCCGCCACCGAAACTAGCTCGGCGTCGCGCACCGGTGCAGCGGGACCGCTGGCGAACCCGCCGTCCGTGGCGGGTTCGCCGCTTGCGCGCTCGCCGCTCTCGCCATCGTGGCTCCGCGGCTCGTCGCGACATCCCTCTGCACCGGTGCGCAACGCCTCGCTTGAGAAGCTTGCGATTTCGCGAGCAAGTGCCCCCTAAGCGCCGAACGGCAATATTGCGGTCACGGCGGCGGCATATCGCGGCGGTACCCTAGCCTGCACGAGGGAGGGTCGCCGTGAACGGAACACCGGCTGGGGACATTGCCGTCATTAGAGCGCGGCTGCCATACGTCGATCGCCGCGCGCTCTCGCAAGCTTGGTTTTCGGCGTTGCGCTTGGCCGGCGACGGTCGAGCCGCGACGCTGCTTCGCCGCGGCCCGGCGGCGCACGGCGCATCGCCGCCGCGGACCGCCGCGCGTTCGGCGCAGCGCGGCGCGGAGCGAGACTCCTTCGTTTCGCCTCGCGTCGATCCGCGCGCGCGCCGTCGTTTCGGAGGAGAGGGCGGCGGCCTCGAGTCCGTCGTGCCGCGCGGCGGCGCTCGCACCGGCGGACGCGGGCTTCCCGTTGCGGCCGCGGTTCGCTACGCGCCGGTCCGCGCGTCGTTCGGGCTCGCGCTCGACGGCGGGCGAGTGCAGATCCTCGTACGGCGCGAAGGGCTCGTCTTGCACGTGATCGCGTTGTGCAGCCGGCGGCACGTCGAGCTCGTTCGCCGCGCGCTCGATGCGGCGGCGCTCCACCTGCGCGAGCGCGGCGAGTCGCTGCGCGCCGACGTCCGCGCGGTCGGCCCGGAGGGCGTGGCATGATCTCTAACGTGACCGCTGCGGCGCTCGAACGGATCGCCGAGCGTGCCGACGACTTGCGAGGCGCTTTCGTGCCGGGCTTCGAGCCGCGCGAGTCGAGCGGCGCGACGCGCGCCTTGCAGCTGACGCGCGACCTCAACCCGCTGAGCGTGGTCGCGCCGGCGGACACATTTTTCGTCAGCGCGGGGCCAAACGGCGCAAGGTTCTCGCGCGACGGTGGTTTCGCGGTGGCAGACGGGCAACTTCGCACGCGCGACGGCGCCGCAGTCCTCGGGTTCGTCGATGGAGCGAACGCGCCGGCGCCGCTCCGCCTCGACCCGATCGACGTCGCGCTCGGGCGCGTCTCCGGCGCGCGCATCGAGCCCGACGGGACGTTTGCGTATCAGCGCGCCGGTGTCGACCCGCGCAGCGGCGCGCGCCGGAGCGAACGGGTCGTCGCCGGACGGCTCGCGCTCGCGCGCTTCCCCGCCGGTACTGCGCCCGTGCGAGGCGACGCGACTCACGTCGAGGCGCCGAGCGGCGTGCCGCCGGCATTCGGGCGTCCCGGTGAAGGAGGCTTCGGATTGCTCCAGCCGTTCGCACGCGATCTCGGTCGAGTCGATCCGATCGGCAACGCGCAGCGACTGGGGGAAGCGTACTTGTCGTTCGAGGCGCTTCGTGCCGCCGGCAGCGCGCGCAACGATTTCGCGCACGTCGCGCTCGACCTCGTAAAGTGATCGTCGCGCTCGCCTTCGGGCAACCGGAAATATTGCCCGACGGACGAAGTCTGCGCCGCGCTGCATTCCACGCGCGGTCGGAGCTCCCGCTGTCGGCCGCCTGCCTCATCGGTAACGGCGTCCGCCAAGAACTCGCGCGGCTGCTCGCCATCGAACTCGAAACCGAGGTGACCGAGCCGGCGCTCCCCGATGCCGCGGCGCGCGCGGTCCTGCTCGCGGATGCAATCGCCTACCGCGTCAGCGGGCAACGAGGCGACGCGTTCGTGATGGTACGCGCGCGCGACGCGCGGCGCCTCGTGGCCGCGGCGTTCGGCGAGCGCGAACGGCCGGACGGCGTCGCGCTCTCGGCGATCGAGCGCACGACCCTCGAACGCTTGATCGGCGCGCTCGTCCCGTTGTGCGCGACGTTGTGTGGAACCGTGCGCGCCTGGGAACCCGAATCGCGAGCGCGGCTTGCGGATGCGGCGCGGACGTATTTCGAAGTCCGCGTCGTCTCGGGCGTTGAGGCCGCGCTCGGTTTTGCACTTGCGACCGATCCTGCGCCATCGATCGGCGAGCCGCTTGGAATCGACGACGTTGCCGCGATAGAGATCGAATGCAGCGTTGAGTTTGCACGCGGCTCGGTCGGCGCCGCGGCATTTGCGCGGCTCGAACCGGGAGCGGTCTTGCACCTCGACACACGGCTCGGCGCGCCCGGGATCTTGCGTGTCGCAGGCGTCCCGCTCGCGCTCGGAACGTGCGGCGCGCGCGAAGGGCGCGCGAGCTTCGCTCTCGCCGACGACGGCTGGCGCGACGTGGCGTGAGCGGGGACGGACGCAACCTCGATCTACTGATGAACGTCGCTCTCGGTTTGACCGCAGAACTCGGGCGGCGAACGATGCGGCTCGGCGACTTGCTGCGCTTAGGCGCAGGCGCGGTGATCGATCTCGACCGGCGCGCCGACGCGCCGATCGACCTTTACGTCAATGGCCGCCTGATCGCGCGCGGCGAGATCGTAGCGGTAGACGAGCGCTTCGGCGTGCGGCTGACCGAGATCGTCGTGCGGAAGGGGCCGCGCCCGTGACGGGGCCATCGCTGCCGCTCGACGTCGTCGCCGCACTAGCGCTCCTCGGGGCGGCGCCCTTTCTGCTGATCACGACGACGTCTTTTGTGCGAATCGTCGTCGTGCTCTCGCTCGTCCGCTCGGCGATCGGCGCGCCGTCGCTTCCTCCGAACGCCGCGCTGACCGGCCTCGCTCTGATCTTGACGGTCGTCGTCATGTGGCCGACGTTTGCGCGCGTCGAGCGCGAGGCGCTCGAGCCGTACGCGCGCGGCCGGTTGAGCCAGTCGCAACTCGTCGCGCGCGCATTCGTCCCGCTGCGCGGGTTCATGCTGCGCCAAACGCATGCTAGAGATCTGACCCTGTTCGAGCGACTCGCGCACGGACCGCGGCGTGCGCCGCGCGACGAACCGCCGGCGGTCGTCGTGCCGGCCTTCCTGGTCGGAGAGCTGCGCAGCGCCTTCGCGATCGGGTTCGCACTGTATCTTCCATTCGTCGCGATCGACTTAGCGGTCGCGTCGATTCTGATGGGCCTCGGGATGTTCATGTTGAGCCCGCCGATCGTCTCGCTGCCGTGCAAGCTCTTCTTGTTCGTCATGGTCGATGGCTGGGCGCTCGTTTGCGGCGGGCTCGTCGCGAGTTTTCGGTAAGGGCCGCAAGCCGGCGCGTGGCGAACGTCCCGCGTCAAATGAAGATCAGCCAGGTGCTGGCCGCCATGCAGCCGTGTTTCTCGTTCGAGTTCTTCCCGCCGCAGACCGACGAGGGCGTCGAAAACCTGCTGCGCGCGGCACGGGCCCTGCGCGTCCTCGACCCGGCCTTCGTCTCGGTGACGTACGGCGCCGGCGGCTCGACGCGGGCGCGGACGGTCGGCGTCGCCAAGCGCATCAAGCGCGAACTCGATCTCGAGGTCATGGCTCACGTGACGTGCGTCGGGCACACGCGCGACGAGCTTCGCTCGCTTTTCGACGACCTGGGCGCCGAAGGCATCGAGAACATCATGGCGCTGCGCGGCGACCCACCGCGCGGCCAGAGCTCCTTCACCCCGGTCGCCGGCGGCTTTCGCTATGCGTCGGAGTTGATCGATTTGTTGCGGCGCGAGTTTACGTTCGATATCGGCGCGGCGGCCTACCCCGAGAAGCATCCGGAGGCTGAGAGCAGCGAGGCCGACCTCGCGAACGCGCTTCGCAAAGTCCGCGCCGGCGCGAAGTTTCTCGTCACGCAGTTATTCTTCGACAACGACTCGTACTTCGCGTTCGTCGCGCGCGCACGCGCGGCCGGAATCGATGCCCCGATCGTCCCCGGCATCATGCCGATCACGAGCTACGAGCAGATCGCGCGGATGACGAAGATGTGCGGTGCGACGATTCCTCCACGCCTGCTCGCCGAACTCGAACTCCGCGCCGGCGAACCCGAAGCCGTCGCCGAATTAGGCGTCGCGTTCTGCTCGCTCCAGTGCGCCGACCTACTCCGGCGCGGCGCGCCCGGGATTCACTTCTATACGCTGAATCGTTCGCCGGCGACGCGCGCGGTCGTTTCGGCGCTCCTCGCGGCGCGGGCTGCATGGGACGAACGCTTGCGGCAATCGGCCGATAGCACGCAGGTAATCGCAGCGACGTAAACTCGGGCCCGTGGATGCCCTTTCGGCGATCGTACGCGAAGCGCTCATCGTTACCGCGGTGCTGTGCTTCCCCGTCTTGGCGCTTGCGACCGCAGTCGGGACGGCCGTCGCGATCCTTCAAGCCGCAACGCAAATCCAAGAGCAGACTTTAACGCTTCTACCCAAACTGCTCGCCGTCGGCGTCGCGGTCGTTACGGCCGGCGGCTTCGCTTTCGAGGCGTGCGCGGCGCTGTTGCGCGACACCGTCGTCGCCCTTCCGCAAATCGTTCGCGGCCCGTGACCGATCCCGGCCTGCTGGTCCTGGCGCGCTGTGCCGGCTTCGCGTTTCGCGCGCCGGGCTTTTCGCATCCCTCGGTCCCGCCGCCGCTGCGCGCGGTCTTCGCCTACGCATTCGCGAGTCTCCTGAGCCCGTTCGCCGCGTCGCGCGCCGCGCGCGTTCCGCCCGCGGCCTTCGCCGGCGCGGTCGTCGCCGAATTGTTGCTGGGCGCGGCGCTCGGGACCGCGGCGTCGCTGTTGTACGATGGCGCCTACGCCGGCGGACGGGCGCTGGACGACTACGTCGGAGTTCGCGGCAGTCTGCCGGCCGCGAACGTCGCCGTCGGCGCCGGCTTCGGCCGGCTGTGGTCGCTCGCGTTCGCGGCCGGCTTTTTCGTGCTGGGCGGCGATCGGCTTGCGCTCGGCGCGTTCGCGGATTCCTTCCGCGCGATCCCGTCGGGTGCGCTCGTTACGGCCCCCGCGCTTGCGCTGTTCGCGTACGCGCTGCCGGCGACGCTCGTCCGGGCGGCGCTGTTCGTCGGCGGGCCTGCCCTTGCGTGCGCGCTCGTCGCGCAAGTGGCGCTCGCCGCGCTCGCGCGCGTCGTCCCGCGCTTCGCATCGTTTTCGCTTTCCTTCGGAATCGTTTTCGCGCTCGCGCTGGGCGCGACGCTGATCGGCTTTCCCGCGATTTTCTCTGGGTCGGGCGTGCCGTGGCTCACTCCGGCGACGGCGCTCTACGCCCGGTGACGTGAGCGACAAACCGTTCGAGCCGACGCCGCATCGCCTCGCGCGCGCCCGCCGCGAAGGCGATTTGCCGCGCGCCCACGAGCTCGCGGCGGCGCTCGCGTTCGCGGCGGCCGTGCTCGTCGCGGCGCTCGTCGCGGGGCCCCTCGCAACGCTCGTGCGAACGACTCTGGTCGATGCCGCGGCGGGCTCGACGGCGGCCGGCACGTACGTGGAGATCGGTGCGCTCGCGCTCGCCCCTTGCGCGAGCGCCGCGTTCGCGGCGCTCGTGGGTTCGCTTGCCGTCGGGCGGACAATCGCGCTGCGCTTCCCGAGCGCGCGGTTCGAGCATCTGAACCCCGTCGCAGGCTTGACGCGCATCCTCTCGCGCGAAACCGCGCCGCGATCGCGCGCGCCGTCATCGCCGGCGGATGCGTCATGCTCGCCTTCCTGCCGGTCGTGCGCGAGGGCCTCGCTCCCCGCACGGGCGATGCGCCGTCGCTCGCCGCCGGCGCACTCGGTGCGCTCGCGCGAATCGTCCCCGCGGCGGTCGCCGCCGCGCTCCTCGTCGCGCTCGCCGAGACGATTTGGGAAGGCGCGAGATGGCGCCGCCGGCTGCGGATGGATCACGACGAGTTGCGGCGCGAGCTCCGTCAGACTGAAGGCGATCCACACGTGCGTGGGCGACGGCGCCGCACGCATCACGCATTGATTCGCGGATCGCTCGGACGGCTCGGCGATGCGGCGTTCGTCATCGCAAACCCAACGCACGTCGCCGTCGCGCTCGAATACGCGCCGCCCGCGGTCCCGGTCCCGCGCGTTCTGGTCCGCGCCGTCGACGCCGGCGCGCGCCTGCTCAAACGGCGAGCGCGTGCGCTCGGGATTCCGGTGGTCGAGGATCCGGTGCTGGCGCGCCTGCTGTTCGGCTGCACGCAGAGCGGTGCGTACATCCCGCGCTCGGCGTACGACGCGGTTGCGCGAATCGTCGCGGCGCTGCTGCATCGAGGCGCGCTGCGGCGGTGAACCGCAGCGCGGCGACCTACGGGCTCGCGGGTGCGGTCCTGGGGATCGTAGGAATATTGCTCGTCCCGCTCCCTCCGCCGGTTCTCGACGCCCTGCTCGCCTTCGACATTCTCGGCTCCGGAGTCGTCCTACTAGTCAGCATCACCGTTGCGGATCCGCTCGAATTCTCCGCGTTCGCTCCGACGCTTTTGATTGCGACGTTGTTTCGCCTCGCGCTCGACGTCTCAGCGACGCGCCTTATCTTGACGCAAGGCCACCTCGAAGGGGGCGTCGGCGCGATCGTCCCAGCCTTCGGGCAGTTCGTCGTGCGCGGGAACCTCGTCGTCGGCGCGATCACGTTCGCGATGCTCGTCGTCATCCAATTCGTCGTCATTGCGGCCGGTTCGCAGCGCGTCGCCGAGGTCGCCGCGCGTTTTACGCTCGACGCGATGCCCGGTAAGCAGATGGCGATCGATGCCGACGTTCACGCCGGCGTCCTCGATTCGCTCGGGGCGCGGCGCAAGCGCGCGCTCGTTCAAAAGGAAGCCGACTTCTACGGCGCGATGGACGGCGCGGGGAAATTCGTCAAGGGCGACGCGGTCGCAGCGCTTCTCATAGTCGTACTCAACGTCGTCGGCGGCCTCGTCGTCGGCGTTGCGTACCACGCGATGTCGCCCGGTCGAGGCGCTCGGCACCTTCGCGCTGCTCTCGATCGGGAACGCGCTCGTCACGACGCTGCCGGCGTTCCTGCTCTCGATCGCGATGGGTTTGATGGTGACGCGCGTCGCCGCCGAAGGGTCGCTCGGCGCCGACATCGCGGCGCAGATACTCGAGCGCCCCGCGGTCTTGCGCGCCGCCGGCGCCTTCGCGTTCGGGTTGGCGCTCGTCCCCGCGCTTCCGGGGCCGTTGTTCGCGTTGTTCGGCGCTGGCCTTTTCGGGCTCGCCGCGTTCGGCGACGCGGGTCGCCGCCGGCGAACGGACGAGGAGCGTCGCGCCGTCGAGGCCGCGCGCCGCGCGGCGATTAGGCGGCCGGAGACGGCACTCGGGTTGATCGGCGTCGACGTTGTGGGGATCGATTTCGGCGCGGAGTTGGGCGCACTGCTCGCGCCGCCGCTCGCGGAACGGCTGCTCGACCGGATCGGCGACGTGCGGCGCGGCCTTGCGGTCGAGATCGGCCTGATTCTCCCGGGCGTGCGCTTGCGCGACGATCTCGCGCGCGAACCGAGCAGTTACGCGATCCGCGTTCGCGACGCGGTCGCCGCGGAAGGGCGCTTGCGGCTCGACGGTCTCCTCGCGGTCGCCGACGCGGCGGTCATCGCGGGGCTCGGCGGCGCGCCGGTCGTCGAGCCGGTTTACGGACTTCCCGCATGTTGGCTAGCCCCCGAGCGGCGCGACGCGGCCATGGCGTCGGGGGCGCTCGTCTTTGATCCGATATCGGTCATCGGGTCGCATCTCGCGGAGGCGGCGCGCGCGAACGCGGCCGCGCTCCTAGGCCGCCAAGAACTGCAAACGCTCCTCGAACACCTGCGCGCCGCCGTTCCGACGCTAGTCAAGGAGATCGGAAGCGACGGGATTCCGCTCGCGCTCGTGCAGCGTACGTTCGAGCTGCTCTTGCGCGAGCGCATCTGGCCGCGCGACATAACGGCGACCTTAGAGATGCTCGTCGATGCGGCCGCGACGACGCGCGAGCCGCGCGAACTCGCCGAAGCGGTGCGCAGGCGCCTCGTCCCGGCGCAGCTCCGAAGGCGCGGCCTCGAGGCGCTCGAGCCGCTCGTCCTGACGCCGGCGTGCGAAGCGCAGCTCCGGTCGTGGCTCGCCGACGGGACGCTCGCGCCTCAGCCGGCGCACGCCGTCCACTTGCGAGACCGGGCCCTCGCTTACGCCGCGCGGGTCCCGAGGGAGCGCGCCGCCCTCCTATGCGGTTCCGCGCTGCGCGCGCCGCTCGCCGAGCTCGTCGCTCGCCTCGGCCTTCATTTGGCGTCTTTGCCTACGCGGAGCTTCCCTCCGAACTGGAGCTGCGGCCGGCGCTCGTACTCGAACCGTTCGATCCCGGCGATCCCGCCGCGGCCCGCGCGCAATCGCTGCAACGCCCGACGATCGTCAGTGCGTAGTCGACGTCGCTGAACCCGTTGTGCGCCGCGATTTCGTCGGCGATCCGCGCGATCGATTCGGCTTGAACGTTGTCGAGCCGGCGACACTGCGTGCACAGCAGATGGTGATGTTTCTCGAGCGCCGCTTCGTAGCGCGCCGCATCGCCCGCCGAATGAGAAAACCTGAACGAGTCCGATTCCGCGCAGGATGTCGAGGGTGCGATAGATCGTCCCGAGGCTGACGCCCGGCAACTCGGTGCGGACCCGCTCGAGGATCGTCTCCGCAGTAAGGTGCCGGCCGTCGCCGAGCGCGCGCAGGACGGCAGCGCGTTGCTTGGTCAGCCGATAACGCGACTGCAGGAGCCCGGCATCGACGGCCTTCAGATCCATGCAGGACGCTCCTGAAGCGGAAGAGGACCCGGGGAAAGACGCACGATTCCGTTTGACGGGGTGGGACGCCTGCTACAATCCGCGGGTTCTCCCCTCCCCGGGCGCTTATCATAATATGTGGTTACAGTCTCAAGAACCTGGTTGAAAGGGGCCGTCGTCCTGGCCGTCGTGGGCGCTTTGTCTGTATTTGGTCCTCCCGATCCAGCAGAAGATCAAGCTCGGTCTCGACCTGCAGGGCGGCGTCCGCGTTCTGCTCCAGCTGAACCCCTCGCCCGAGGTCCCGAAGATCACGCCCGCAGGTCCAGAGCCAGGTCGAGCTGGTCGTCCAGAACCGCATCAACGGCCTCGGCGTCTCGGAGCCGGTGATCTCGCCGGTCGGCGACGACCGGCTCCTGGTCGAGCTGCCGAACGTCAAGAACCCCGACGAGGCGGTGCAAGACCCTCAAAGAGGTCGCGACGCTCGATTTCAAGATCATCCCGCCGGCGGTCAGCGCAGCGCGCGCACGCCGACAAGAAGTACGCCAACGATCCGAACGGCGCGTACAAGGATTCGCGGACCGATCGTTTACTCCGGCGCCGAGCTGAAGGGCGCGCAGCCGGCGTTCGACCAGTCCAGAGCCGCCGCAGATCGTCTTTCAAACGAAGGACCCGGCCAAGTTCGGCAAGCTGACGCAGGAGAACATGGGCAAGCTGCTCGGGATCTTCCTCGACAAGAAGTTCGTCTCGGCGCGCGACGATCCAAGGCGTGATCACCGATCGACGGGCGAGATCACCGGGCAAGTTCACCGAAGACGAAGTCGTCACGCATCTCCAACGAGCTCAACGCCGGCGCGCTGCCCGGTGCCGATGACGATCATCGAGAACGACACGTCGGCCCGATGCTCGGCAAGATCGACCTCGAGAAGTCGCTCGTACGCCTCGATGGTCGGCCTCGGGCTCGTGTTGATCTTCATGGCGTGCGTGTACCGCTTGCCGGGCGTGCTGGCCGACGTCGCGCTCGTCGTCTACGTCTTGATGCTGCTCGGGCTGCTCGCCGGCGCGAAAGCCGTGCTGACGCTGCCCGGCATCGCCGGCTTCGTGCTCTCGATCGGGATGGCGGTCGACGCCAACGTCCTGATCTTCGAGCGTCTCAAGGAAGAGCTGTGGGCCGGGAAGACGCTGCGCGCCGCGGTGCAGACCGGGTTCCGGCGCGCGTTCACCGCGGTCTTCGACAGCCACGTCACGACGATCGTCGGCGCCGGCGTGTTGTTCATGCTCGGGACCGGGACCGTGAAGGGCTTCGCCTACACGCTCTTCTGGGGGACGGTCGTTCTCGCTGGTCACGGCCGTCTTCATCACGCGCTACTTCATCGACGTGGTCGTCGACAACGACCTCGTCACCGACCCCAAGGCGTACGGAGTCTAGGCCGTGTTCTTCCGCCGCCTGAACTGGAACGTCGTCGGCTGGTTCAAGATCGTCTCGGCGATCTCGTACGCGATCATCCTCGCCGGCCTGCGATGATCGGGTTCAACTGCGTCGACGACCGGCTACCGCATCAAGCTCGGCCTCTCGTTCACGGGCGGCACCGACGTGACGGTCAAGTTCGCGCAGCCCGACGACGGTCGAGGCGGATCAAGAAGGCGCTCGCGACCGTCGGCGTGACCGACGCGCAGATCAACACGCTCGGCGAAGGCCGGCGACAGCGCGCCGAACGAGCGCTACACGATCTCGACGCAGAAGGCGACTTCGGCGACAACCGAGCAAGCTGTGGAGCGCGCTCGGAACGGTCGCGCCGGTCGACCGCGCGCAGTCGCGAGATCGCGTCGGTCGGGCCGTCGCTCTCGCGCGAGTACTTGATCAAAGCGCATTGAGGCGCTGGTCATCGCGATCATCGATCCAGTTCGTCTACATCGCCTTCCGCTTCGGCTGGAACTACATCTTCGGGCTCGTCACGGTCGTCGCGCTCGCTGCGCGACTCGGCGATGATGATCGGGATTTACGCGCTCGCGCAGCAAGCGCGCGGACGACGCGTTCCTGGCCGCAGTGCTGACCGTCATCGGCTACTCGGTCATGGACACGATCGTCATCCTCGACCGGATCCGCGAGAACGCTGAGGCTGATGCCGGGCGAGCCGTTCGACAGGATCGTCAACACGTCGATCCTGCAGACGATGACGCGTTCGTTCAACACGCTGGCGACCGTCGTGATCATGCTCGTCGCGCTGCTCGCCTTCGGCGGCGCATCGCTGCAGAACTTCGCCTTCGCGCTGCTGGTCGGCATCTGCTCGGGCGGCTACCACTCGATCTTCTACTCGGCGCCGCTCGTCGCGGTCATGCGCGAGCGCCAACTGCGCGATGCGAAGCGGCGCCGCGACAAGGGGCGCATAGCGCCGAGCGCCCGCGGACCGTCGCCGAGGCGCGCGCGCAAGCGAGCGCGGCCGCGTCGCGCGAAGCGATCCTCGCAAGCGAGGCGCGAGCGCCGCGACCGCAAGAAGACGCGGTGCGCCACGCTCGGCTGGGCCGGCGCGCTACCGCCGCAAGCTCGGACCGGGACCGAGCCCGGCGTCACCGCAGTCGCCGACGACTACGAATACGAGAACGAGACCGAGGGCGAATTCGAGGAGATGGATCCGCTCGACGCGCAAAACGCCGGCGTGCACGACGCGCAGCTCGAGCTCGGTCACGAAGAGATCAAGCTCGAACCTCGGACGACGGAAGAGACCACCGCGCACCCGCCCGACGGTGCGGACCAGCACGGCACGACCCCGCCGAAACAGTAGCCGCACGGCGCCGCGACCGCCTTCCGCCTCCGACTGCGTCCGAGGCGGCGTTCGAGGCGCTGCTTGGCGCAGTTTGGGAGCGGCGAGGTAACTGCCCGCGTTCCGCCGCGCACTCACCCGCTCGAGACGAGCGTGACCATCTCGAACGTGCCCGTAACTGCCGCCGAAGCCCTCGACGTCGATGCGCGTGCCTTCGTCGACGACCTGTTCGCGCGGCGCAAGGAGTTCTTGGAACGCGACCGCTTCGGTTCGATCGGCGACGCGTCGGATTTTTACACCAAGATCGTCGGCGTAACGTTCGAGGGCCGGCAGGACTCATCGTCGGGTTGAGCCCGGGTGCGACGCTCGAACTCGTGCGCGATCCGGAAAACCCGAACGACCCGAACGCGATGCAGTTCGTTACGGGACGTTTCACATCGGGTTTATCCGCGCGCGAGATCGCACAGCAAGATCGCGCCGAACATCGACGCCGGCGAACGGTACACGGCGGCCGTTGCGACGTCACCGGCGGCGGTCCCAACAAGAGCGTCGGCGTCAACATCTACGTTCGCCGTCACCGCCGCATCGATCCCCGACCCTCTGCCGGCGGCGCGCTGCAAAACCGGGCGCAGGCCGCGCTGCCCGGCGAGCGGGCCGGGGAGGTCGCGGGCTCCGCCGGCGATGCGATTCGGCAGGCGTTGATCGGCGACAGCCCGGTCCGCGAAGCGCAGCGCGAAGTGCTCGAACGCGTCGACGTCGGCCATAACACGCTCGCGGTCTTTGGAACCGGACGCGGGAAGTCGTTTTGCTTTCAATTCCCGGCGGCGGAGCGCGCGCTGCGCTCGGGCGCGCAAGACGCTCGTATTCTACCCGCTGCGCGCACTTGCCAACGACCAGCACGACGCGCTCGTGCGCCGGCTCGGCCCGCTCGGCGTGCGCATCTTACGCGCGAACGGCGCAGATCGAAGGCGACGAACGCGCCGCGCTCGACCTCGCGCTCGAGAACGGCGGCGTGGGACATCGTTTTGGCGACGCCCGAATTCGCAGCACTACCACCGCGCTGCGTTCGCGCGCGAATGCAACCGGCCGTCACTCGTCGTCATCGACGAGGCGCACCACTCGTTCGAGTCGCGTCACCGGCCCGCGTACGGCACGTTCGGCGAATTGCTCGACGCACTCGGCCGCCCGCAGGTGCTTGGCGCTGACGGCGACGGCGAACGACGGCCGCTTTCGCACGAGATCCGGCGCGCGCTCGGCGTCGACGCGTGGGTGATCGATCCGACCGTTCGCGAGAACTTGTCGCGTCGTCGACGCGCGCGGTACGAAGGACAAATTCGCCTATCTCGAACGCGAGCTAGGCGGGCGCGGAAAGGCGATCGTCTACTGTAACTCTCGCCCGGACTCGGCGACAAGTGGCGGAGCGGTTGCGCCGCTCGTTCGGCGACGTCGTCGCCTTCTACCACGCGGGGATGCCCTCGGCCGAGCGCGGGATGGTCGAGAACCTTTTCCGGCGCGACGTGCTGCGCGTCGTCATCGCGACCTCGGCGTTCGGCGAGGGGATCGACCTGCCCGACGTGCGTGACGTCGTTTCTGTACCATCTCAATTTCGCCTTGACCGAGTTCAATCAGCAAGCGGGACGCGCCGGACGTGACGGCGCGCCCTCGCGAATCCATCTGCTCTACGGCGACGCGGACCGCCGGATCAACGACTTCATCATCGCGAAGCGGCGCCCCGACGCTCGGGACGCTACGCACGCTCTATCGCGGAATGCGCGCGCTGAGTTCGGAAAATACGATTCGGATGACGTACGAAGACGTCGCTCGCACGCTCGACCTCGACGTCATCGACGGCGAGACCATCTCCGCCGCCGTGCGAATCTGGGAGGAGGCGCACATCGTCGAAAGCGGTCGCGACGACGACGGGCGCTTCGTCCGCTTCTTGGACGCCAAAGAGAAGGTCGATCTGACGAAGACGACGCGTTATGCCGAAGGCGAAGCCGAGCGCGACATCTTCGAACGCTTCTGCGCGCTCGCACTCGGCGCCGATGCCGCCGCGCTCGAAGCGATCGTCAGCCGGCCGATTTATCCCGACCGGATCGCCCTCGAGCGCTGAGCGCAGCCTGAGGGCGTCGGCCTCGGAGTCTTCTTGCTTTCTTCCAACGGCCTTCGTGCGCTTTCGCGGGGGCTTCTTAGGCGTACCTTACGATTCGGGCGTGCGCAGGTACGCGCGAAGGAGCAATAATGGATCTGAAACGGGTTTCTAGGGCGCAAGCGCTGACAAGCGCGGCCCTGGTCCTTGGTGCGGTCGCTCTCACCGGCACGGAGAGCCGAGCCGCCGAGGGACAAAAGGTCACCATGTATATCTTCCGGGGCAAAGAGAAGGTCATGGGCCCGGACGGAAAGTCGCACGACGCGATCGTCCCGTCGGATATCGTCACCAAGGCCAACGCGCCCGTGACCGTCACCGGGATCAACTACGATGAGTCCGAGCACTCGATGACCTGCCCGGAACTCAAGTTGGACCAAGTGTTCAAGGCCGGAAAGCAAGTCGGCGAGAACGTCGAGCCGGTTTCGACGACGTTCACCCTCACCTTCAGCACGCCCGGCGTCTATCGCTGGTATTGCCGGTTCCCATGCGATATGGGCGCCAAGATGTGGGCGATGACGGCGGGCTACGGCGGCCCCGACAAAGAGGGCTTTATGGCGGGCCGGATCATCGTGCTCTGACGCGCGCAACCTCGGGGCGGCGGGCAACCGCCGCCCCTTCCTTCCTTCATTCGTTGCCGTTCACGATTGATAGAAAGCCGCCGCGATGAGAAAGTCCAGTTTGGCTGCAGCCTCGTTCGTTTCGATCGCGTCACCGCTGGTCGCGATGCTGTTCCTGTTGTCGGCGAGCGCCGCCAACGCCGGTCCTCCCTTCCTGACCGACGATCCTCAGCCGATCGACTACAAGCACTGTGAGTTCTACGTGTTCTCGACGTGGGACAAAGCGTCGAGTACGGCGAGCACCGTCGGCCCAGCGATCGAATACAACTGCAGCCCGGTGCCGAACGTGCACCTTCACGTCGTCGTCCCCTACCAGTGGAATTCGCCGGCGGGCGGGCCAAGCACGTCGGGGCTCGGCGATACCGAACTCGGCGTGAAATTCCGGTTCGTCCAAGAGACCGCGGGGCGGCCCCAGATCGGCGTGTTTCCAATGGCGGAGGTCGCGACGGGCAACGGTGACCAAGGCTTGGGGAACGGCCGCACGTGGTATAAGTTCCCGCTGTGGATTCAAAAGAGCTCCGGTCCGTGGACGACCTACGGCGGCGGCGGATACGCGGTGAACCCGGCGCCCGGCGCCCGGCACTACGGCTTCGCGGGTTGGCTCGTCCAACGCGACATCGGCAGCGCGCTTACGCTGGGCGGCGAGATGTTCACGCAAGGCCCGAGCGCAGCCGGCGGACGGCACTCGACGTTCTATACTGCCGGCGGCTATTTGAAGCCATCCGATTCGTTCAACATTCTGTTCGACGTCGGCCACACGATCTCGGGCGAGTCGCATGCGGTCGGGTATGTCGGGCTGTACTGGACGTGGGGTCCAAAAGAACCGGAGACCCCGAAACCCGAGGCTTCGAAAACGCCGTAACGCGTCAGGCAATGACGTTCGCGACCGGGCCTGCCCCGACGCTTTTGTAGAACGCGTTGTCGGTCTCGGAGACTTGCGGCGCCCACGCGTCGATCTGGCGCGGCGTCACCGGAAAGTGGACCGTCGGTCCGGCCGCGTCGCTATAGTCGGCATCGCCGAACGGAACGAAATCGTCGTTCTCGCGATGCGCGAGGACCGTCGCGTCGACCGCGCGGGACGCGGCGCGCGCGGCGTCGCGAAGATCGGTTGGGAGGCGCCCGTCGCTTGCGAGGGTGTCGTACAAGGCGAGTGCGGGACGATCGGCATGCCACGGCATCCCGCGGCTTGCGTGGAAGCGGACCATCCCGTCGATGGCCGTCGCGTCCTCGCGGATCGCGGCACGCGTCGCGCGATTGCGCGCAACGCCGGCGAGCGACGCGTTGAGGTCGCGCACGTTTGCCTCGACCGCGCCGATCTTCGCCGGCGCGAGGTCGAGGACGTCGAATGCGGCGGCCGGTCCGAAGCGGGTCCCGTCGCCGAGATCGTACTCGGTTGACATCACGCGGTCGACGACCGCACCCGCCATCGCCGCCGGATCGTCGAGATGCCGCGCGATGGCGTCGGCGACGCCGGTCGGGACGCCAGGAGCGAGCATCGTCTCGGGGCTCGCGCCGAGAAACCGAACGCCCGCGTGGGACAGCGCCGACGCGAAGCCGAGCGTCGCCATCAAGCACTCGTTCGCGATCACGCCGTCGATGCGGCGGCCGGCATCTTCGGGGTGCGCGCGCGCGTGAAGCGCGACGCCATCGGCGATCGCGCCCGCGATGTCGTCTTCGCGCATGATCCCCGAGCCGTGATCGGCCTCGAGGCCGCCCCCATCGCCCGCGCCGTGGTCGACGAGCTCGATCCAGGTCGCTTTGGCACCATTCTCCTCGGCGTGGTCGAGCGTCTGCGCGACGAAGCCGGCGAGGTTCTCGCGCGCCGACATGTCGTGCGGGGCCCCGAGCGCGATGCGCGGCGACGGCTTTCCGTCGGCGATCGTGTAGGATTCGGTGCGCAGGACGTGCGCCGGGGCGAACCCGCGGCGCGCGGTCGTATCTTGGACTGCGAACTCGATCGCCGGATTGCCGGCGCTGACCGATAGCGCCTGCGTCACGACGTTCGCCTGAATCACGTCGAGGTTGTTGTCGCCGTCGCGGTAGATTCCAAACTCGAGCGCGCGCGGTTTACGCTCGGCGATGAGCGGTCCGACCATGATGCCTCCGGAGAAACGATCTCGCCGTCCTTATTGCGACGAAAGGCCTCAACGTCAAGGCCCAAGGGAAGCGCGCCGCGCGCACCGCACACGTCGAAGCGATGCGCCCCGCCCAAAACTGCCGAGGATTCGACGCGGCCTCCAGAATCGTGGGGCGTACGTTCGTCGCAGGGTTAGCGGTCGGACTCGGCCTAGCGTTTCTATTGTCGACCGGCTGCGCGCCATCGAATTCGGCCGCGCGCGAGCGGACGCTGGTTTTCACGGGGCTCGCCGGCGAGCCGGATACGCTGAACCCGCTCGTCAATCCGTCAGACGACCTGAGGAACCTCAGCCACTTGTACATGTCGCTGCTGGTCGAAAGTGACGACCACGGCAACTTGATCCCGGAGCTCGCCGAGCAGGTTCCGACCGTGCAAAACGGCGGCATCTCCGCCGACTGCCGCACGATCGTGTACCACCTACGGCCAAGTCTGCGCTGGCAGGACGGCGCGCCGCTCGGCGCGCGCGACGTCGTGTTCACGTACCGGGCCGTCATGAATCCGGCGAACAATGTCCCGACGCGCGTCGGATATGCGGAGGTTGACGGCATCCGCGCGCCCGACGCGCGGACAGTCGTCGTCCACCTCCGGCGCTGCTTCTCGCCGATCGTCGCATACTTTCTCGGGCCGCAAGGGATCGCGGCGATCCTGCCCGAGCATCTGCTCGCGCGCTACGCAAACCTGAATCGCGTCGCGTACAATCAAGCGCCGATCGGCTCCGGACCGTTTCGCGTCGTGAAATGGAAACACGGCGACGCGATCGAGTTCGCGGCGAACCCGCTGTACTGGCGGGGCAGGCCCGGCATCGACCGGATGGTCTATCGCATCGTCCCGGATCCGAACACGCGCCTCGAGCAGTTGCAGACGGGCGAGGTCGACGCGTACTTCGACGTCGACCCGCAACTGCTGCCGCAACTGCGGACGGTGCCCGGCGCCCGCATCACGATGACGCCGCTCGACGACATCCACGTCTTGCAATTCAACCTTAGAGACTCAGTCGCCGGCGACGCCGGCGTCCGCCAAGCGATCGCACGCGCAATCGACCGGCCGAGACTCATCGCGGCCGCGACGCACGGCGCGGGGATCGTCGTCGACGGCGATCAGCCGCGCAACGGTTGGGCGTACGACGCCCGTCTGCCGGCGACTCCGTACGACCCGAGCGCCGCGCGGCGCCTCTTGGACGAAGCCGGGTGGCGCGTCGGATCGCGCGGCGTGCGAATGAAGGATGGGAAGCCGCTCGACGTGACGCTGGCAATCGCGCCGCAAGGGATCAACGGCTCGGCGCTCGTCGCGACGGTCGTGCAGCATTATCTCGCCGACGTCGGGATCGCGGTAACGATCAAGCAATATCCGCCCGCGCTCGTGTGGGGACCGAAGGCTGCCGGCGGCATCTTGGCGAGCGGGCGCTACCAACTCGCGTACAACGCCTGGTGGGTGCTCGGCCCCGACCCCGACGACACGTGGAACTTCGCGTGCGAAGAATTTCCGCCGGCCGGGCAAAACAACTACTTTTGGTGCGACCGTTCGGCCGACGCAGCGATGCACGATGCGCTCGCCACCTTCGACCGAACGCGCCGCGTCCGCGACTATGCGGTCGTGCAGCGCGCGCTGGTTCGCGATCTCCCCGAGCTCGCGCTCTGGCAAGTGCGGATGCCCGACGCATATCGCAACACGCTCAAAGGCGTCGCGCCGTCACCTGCAGGGTCGACGTTCTGGAACGCGTGGTCGTGGCGCTTGTAGGGCGAACGGGATCGCGAACGCGGCTACTGCGTGGGGCAATCCTGTAAGTCGGTGAAGCCCGCGCGATCGGTGTGTTTGACTGCGAAGACGGTCGCCGGCTTTTGTCGCCCTTCGAGGTCGTAGCCGGGCGGCGGAAGCTGGAGGAGCGTCGGCGTCCTGGCTAATTCGCCGGCCTTCGAAAACGGGTCGTCGGCTTCACGCCGGTAGTAAAACTTCCAGCCGAGATCGTCGACGACGATCGAGCCGTCGCTGACGTGGACCTCGAGGCGGATCGTCACCGTCCGGCTCCCGTCCGAATTCTGTTGCAGGCTCGTTGGGTTCAAGATGACGACGCCGCAGGGCGCGACGCCCGCGCCGCTGCCGTTACCGACGCCGCCGAGGCCGCTGCCGTTCCCGCCGGCGCCGCCGTCACCCGCGCCCGGTCCTCCGCCGCTCCCGCTCCCACCGTTCGCGACGCCGACGCCGTTGTTGGCGACGATCGAACGCGGCTCAGGCGTCGCATTCACGGCGTGCGGCGGTTTGATCTTCACGACGTGAAGGCTCGCGCGGCCGCCCATGTGGCGCCGGACCGGCGCGGCCGCGCGCGGCGCGGCTTGCGCGACCGACGCGACCTTGGAGTACGTGACGACCGGCTGCGGCGTTGGTCGCGGGGTCGGCGGGGGCGGCGGCTGTGGTGTAGGAGGCCGGGTCGCGAGCGTGATGATCTCCGTGAACCCGGTCGGCTCGGGCTTTGGTGGGGCCGAACGCGGCCACAATCCGGCGAGCACTTCGTGCAATCCAACGGCAAGTGCGAACGCGACGGCGAGGCGGCGCACGTATTTTGGGTCGGAGTCGGCGGCGATCGCCGATGAATAGAGCCGGCCGCGGTCGGCGGACGGCTCTGCGGTGCTTCTCATGATTGGCGCCGAGCGCCCGCGGTTATCCGATCGTCACGACGGTGCGACTCCGTAGCTCTTCACGTACCAGTCGTGAACCTGCTCGGGAGTCGGATAGTAGCCGTATTGCTGGTAGAACCACGCCTTGTACGACGCTTGGCGCCGCGCCGATTCCTCGGCTTCTTGGCGTTTCGCGCGCTTGCGATGGTTGAGCGCTGGGATGCCGACTGCTGCGCCGACGGCGGCCAGACCCGTTGCGATGTTGCGCGTGCTCGCCGCGCCGTCCGCCAGCGCCGGGCTCGCGCAAGGTCCCACGGCCATCGCGGCCGCGAACGCCACGGTAGCGATCCGCTTCGTCATAGCTCTTCCTTTCTGCCCGCCGCGCTCGTCCTCTAACGTCTCGCGCCGGGCCGTGAGCTCACATTGCCGTAAACGTTCTCACCTTGCAGGCGGTTCCTTCTTTCCGAAGCCCACCGCCAGGTGCCCCGGCCCGAAACCCGAAGCGCTGGCACGTTTGTGAGTGAGGGCACGATGGAGATCGAGTCTCTGGTCCGCGCGATCCCGGACTTTCCGATTCCCGGGATCCTATTCCGCGACATCACGCCGCTGCTCCGCGATCCGGCGGGGTTCAAGGCGACGATCGATCGCTTCGTCGAGCATTTCAAGGACGCCAAGCTCGACTACATCGTGGCGATCGAGGCGCGCGGGCACATGCTCGGCGCCCCGCTCGCCTACCAGCTCGGTGTAGGCTTCGTGCCGGTCCGAAAGCCGGGGAAACTCCCGGGGACGAAGTTCACCGAAGAATACGCGCTCGAGTATGGGACGAATTCGCTCGAAATTCACGACGACGCAGTCGGGCCGGGCGCGACGGTACTCGTCGTCGACGACCTGCTCGCGACCGGCGGGACAGCCGCGGCGACGGGCCGGCTCCTCGAACGGCTCGGTGCAAAGGTTGCCGGCTTCGCGTTTCTGATCGAGCTGACGTTCCTCGACGGCCGCCGAGTCCTCGAGGAAAGCGGCCACGAAGTCACCGCTTTCATCAAGTATTAGCGCGGGTGGGCCTCGTCAACGCGAGGTTCTAGTTCCTTCCCCAGCGAGGGTTCGCGACGTTGCACCGAGGGATATCTCGCACGCCGCGCTGCGTAGGAATCGCTAACTGGAAACGAGAGTGCGGCGAGCGACTAAGCGCCGCGGCCGACCCGGAGGGCGGCGCGGCGCGGCCCGAGGCGCAATGTCGCGAAACCGAGCGTTCAGCGCGGTCCGAGGCGCAATGCCGATTCGGCTAACCCGCGCTTCGGCTGACCGCACAGCCCTCAGCTTGACGTTGACGAGGCCCGCGGGCCTCGTCCTTCAAATTGGACACTCCCCCGCGGCGTATGGCACAATAGGCAAATCACACCTATGCCGACGCACGTGCTACCCATCGACGAGCTGATCGAGAGAGTCCGGTCATACGACCCGACGGCCGATTCGGCGCGCCTGCGCGAGGCCTACGAGGTCGCCGACGCCGCGCACCGGGGGCAGCAGCGCGCCTCCGGTGAGTCGTACATCGAGCACCCGCTGGCGGTCGCCCGGATTCTCGTCGACATGGAGATGGACGCGCCGACCATCGCGGCGGCGCTCCTCCACGACGTCGTCGAAGACACGGTCATCACGGGCGAAGAGGTGGCCAAGCGCTTCGGCCCCGAGATCGCCCAACTCGTCGAGGGCGTCACCAAACTGACGCGGATCCCGTACCAGACGAAAGAAGATGCGCAGGTCGAGAACCTGCGCAAGATGTTCATGGCGATGGCCAAGGACATCCGGGTCATCATCATCAAGCTGGCGGACCGCCTGCACAACATGCGGACCCTTTCGAGCCTCTCACCCGACAAGCAAGAGTCGATCGGGCGTGAGACGCTCGACATCTACGCGCCGATCGCCCACCGCCTCGGGATCTGGAAGATCAAGTGGGACCTCGAGGACCTCGGGCTCCGCTACCTCGATCCTGAGGCTTACCGCGACATCTCCGAGCGCGTCGCCAAAAAGCGCGCCGAGCGCGAAGCGGCGGTCAATAACGTCATCAAACTCCTGCGCAAGCAGTTCGAGCGCGTCGCGCTCGTCGCCGAGGTCACCGGCCGGCCCAAGCACTTCTATTCGATCTATACCAAGATGAAAAAGGGCCGCGACTTCTCGACGATCTACGATCTGACGGCGGTTCGCATCATCGTCGAAACGGTCAAGGACTGTTACGGCTCGCTCGGCGTCGTCCATTCGATCTGGAAGCCGCTCCCCGGCCGCTTCAAAGACTACATTGCGATGCCCAAGCCGAACATGTACCAATCGCTTCACACCACAGTCGTCGGCCCTAGCGGCGAACCGCTCGAGATTCAGATCCGCACGGTCGACATGCATCGCACGAGCGAGTACGGTATCGCCGCGCACTGGCGGTACAAAGAGGGCGGCAAGAGCGACGCGTTCGAGAACAAACTAACCTGGCTGCGTTCGCTGCTCGAGTGGCAGAACGACATGCGCGACTCGCGCGCATACATGGAGAATCTGAAGCTCGACCTCTTCGAAAATCAGGTCTTCATTTTTTCGCCGAAGGGCGACGTGTACTCCCTGTCGGCGGCGGCGACGCCGCTCGACTTCGGGTACCAGGTTCACACCGACATCGGAAACCACTGCGTCGGCGCGAAAGTCAACGGCAAAATCGTCCCGCTCGACTATCAGCTCAAGAACGGCGACATCTGCGAGATACTGACGAACAAGAGCTCGCGCCCGTCGCTCGACTGGCTCGCGGTCGTACGCACGTCGAGCGCCAAGCATAAGATCAAGCAGTGGTTCCGCAAAGAACGAAAGCACGAAAACGTCGTGCTCGGCCAGGAGGCGGTCGAGCGCGAGTTGGCGCGCGAGCACGTTTCGCCCGATCTCGCCCGAGGCGACGTGATCGAGAAGATCGCCAAGCGAATGAACTATTCGACCGCGACCGACTTGTTCGCGGCGGTCGGATTCGGCGACGCCTCGGCCGCTTCGGTCGCGCAACGCGTGCGCGATGAGGTCAAGGTTTCCTCGAATCTAGTCGACATTACGACGCTTCATCGCGCCCCATCCCCAGCGCGGCGGCCGAGCCGCAACGCGAGCGGCATCGTGATCGCCGGGGTCGACGACGTCCTGGTCCGCGTCTCGAAATGCTGCAGCCCCGTCCCCGGCGACCCGATCATGGGTTACGTGACGATCGGCAAGGGCGTCTCGGTCCACCGCGCCGACTGCCCCAACGTCGCCTACATGTCGGCGTCGCCGGAGCGGATATTGCAGGCTTCGTGGGCGGGCTCCCAGCAGGCGCACACGCACGCCGTCGACGTCGAAGTGGAGGCGATCGACCGGGCTGGTCTGCTGCAAGACGTCATGGGAGTGTGCTCGGAGTTCAAGACGTCGGCCTCGTCGGTGACGGCGCGCGTCAAACGCGACAAGATGGCGTTGATCAGCCTAACGCTGCAGATCACGAACCTCGACCATCTGCACAAGGTCCTCGAGAAACTGCGGACCCTCAAAGACGTGCGCAACGTCTATCGCGTCACCAAACGCGAAGCGCGCGCGAGCGGTTGACGGATCGCCCGACGCGGCGCTCGGTGCTTGGGAGCTTGGCGGCGCTGTGCGTGGCGCCGGCTGCGCAGGCGTGCGCGCGCGTGAGCGACCCCGTGACGGTTCCGGTGCTCTTCGTGGGCGACTCGCTCACCTTCGGCTGGGCCGGGCTCGGGCGCTCCGTGTGGGACAAGGAATTTGCGCCCCGCGGCGATGTCGCGTGGGGCGTCAGCGGCATCGGCACGCGTGGCTTGCGAGGGTTCCTGCGCAATGGCGTGCTCGACGGCTACGCGCCGCGCGTCGTCGTTTTGCTCATCGGGACGAACGACTTGGGGAGAAAGATGGGGGTCGCCGCGACGGTCGCCGGGATTACGGTTTGCGTGCACGCGTTGCGCGCGAAGTTCGAGCGCGCGATCATCGTCGTGATGGGGATTCTGCCGCGCGGTCCGGGCGACGGCCCCGACGCGCCGATGCGCCGGGACGTCGCGGCGGTCAACGCGCACATGGAGGAACGCGTCGACGGCCGCCACGTCGTGTACTTCGACGCCGGTTCGGCCTTCATCGACGCGCACGGGAACTTGCGCGCCGAGATGTTCGACGGCGACGGGCTTCACTTGTCGACGGCGGGGTATCGCGCGTGGGCGGACGCGATCGAACCGCTGCTCGCGCGGTTGTCGCGAGACTGACCGCTGCTTTCTTGGGGAAGACGCTCCGAGTGTGCGCGCTCGCACGACTGCACGCGCTCGATGAGGGTTGTGACCCGTTGCACCGGGTTTACCCTCGCGGGCGCCGCGCCGTTCATCGATGCTCTCCTTAGAAGATAAGTGACGCACGGCGTCGCCACCGCATCGACTGGAGAGTCAAGAATGTCCCTTCGCGCCTCAACCTTCACGACGCTCGCCGCGCTCGCCGTCGGCATCGGCTTTGCGGGGTGCGCCGGCGCAATGAACGCCGCGAGTCCGCTCGCGCCTGCCGCTCCCTACCAGCAGTCGAGCGTCGTGCGCACCGCCGTCGCGCCCGCACCGCAGTCCGACGTCGTCGTCGGCGACGACTCCGGGATGAAGATCGAGAAGTTGAATGCTGCCGGCGGGACACTCTACTTGCCGGCCGTTTCGGGGTTCAAAGGTTCGATAATGTATCCGTCGAGCAACGCGCCGGCCGGGACGACGGCGACGCTGACCGACAGCACCACGAACTCGTTCGGGACGCCGGCGCCGCCGGTCGGCACCGCGATCTACTACTTACAAGTCCAAGTCGGCGGCCAGAACGCGATAACGTTCGACGCTGGGACGGTGAAAGGGAAGATCGTTTCATCGCAACTGCTTCGGTCGAAGACCTACAGCGTGTACTGCTACGTCGCAGGGCAACAAGCGCTCATGATCCAGGCGGGCAGTCCGAAGAAGGACGGGATCATTTCGTTCGGCGCAACGTTTGGCGGCGGCACGCTCCCCGGCAGCATCACCGGCGTCGTGCAGTTGGTTCAGAACTGACGCTTACGTAATCTTCGTAAAGTCCGCCGGGACTGAGAAGACCGGATCGTCGGCGCCGATCGACCGGACCCCTCCGCGTTCGATGACGACCGTGAACGCCCCCGACGAACCACCGCGCCCGCCGCCGGAAAACGACATCGCCGCAAAGAGCGCAAGAAGGTTCGACGGCAGTTTCGGCCCCGAACTCGAGATCGTGAAGCGTGAGCTCTTTGAGTTTAGGGCCCCCATGACGAAGGCGAGCTGCGCCTGGGCTCCTGCGCCGGGCGAACCGGAGGTCGTCAGCACGGCACATCCCTGCGTTACTTCAGGCGTACTCGAAAGGTACTCGTCGAGCAACATCTTGGTCGTGCTGGAGTCGCCGTTCGCCTTCGTTGCCACCATCGTGATGTCCGACGCGTAACCGCTCGCCGTCTCGCCGGATACTTCTTTCGAACCGAGCGCGCGGTTGACGACCGTGATTGCGAGCTTGGAGCCGTCGTCGGTCCACGTCGGGTTCGGCCCGCCGCGGTGCGCCGGCTCGGCCGGCGCCGGGGACGCGTCGAGCGACTCGACTTTATACGTCTTCTTTGCAAGGTCGAGCGTCGTGCGCGTTCTGGCGCGGCAGTCGACGATCGTCGCGGTCTGCTGCGCCGGAGAGTCCGTGCGTTCTTTGAGCCCCGCGACGATGTAGTGGCGCTCCGCCATCCCGTTTTTCATCATCGCAGCCACGCCGCCCATTGCGTTTTGGATGCCGCCGAATAGGCCGCCGTGCTGCGCCGCCGGCTTTGCCGCAGTGGCGTAGTCGGTGGCAAAGTCGCCGGGGACGACGTCGGCCGGGGCCGTGTTCATCGCGAATTTGATGACCTCGTCGTACGCTTGCCCACCGCCGGCGGCGACGACCGGCGGAGAAGAAAAGGACGCGACCAAGACGGCGAGGGCGCTCAACGGAACGAGGATGCGCTTCATCGGCTTACCTCAAGGCGAACGGAGGGCGATGGCTTCCGAGGACGGCGGCATGTGTCCTCGATTCTAGACGGCGGCCGGCTCGCGCTCGGGGAGCGGCGGTGGTGGGACGGGCCGGTGCCAGGTGGGCGGCTTCGCGCTGAAGCGCGACTCGATGTGCCGCACCGTCCAGAGGTAGAGCGTCGGAACGACGATCAGGGAGAGGAGCGTTGACGTGATCAGCCCGCCGATCACGACCGTCCCGAGCGGGGCTTGGGTCGAGCTTCCGACCTCGATCCCGGTCGCCAAGGGCAACATCCCGCCGACGGTCGCGAAGGTGGTCATCAAGATCGGACGCAGCCGGCGCGGCCCCGCGTGCAAGAGCGCTTCGCGCGGCTCCATGCCGCTGCGCCGCATTTGTTTCGTGAATTCGATGACCAGGATCGCGTTCTTGACCGCGATTCCCACGAGCATCAGCGAGCCGATGAATGCGGTCAACCCGAACGAACGGTGGGTGACCAAAAGTGAAGCGACGATGCCGATCGATGCGAGCGGGACGGCCGCCATGATCACGAGCGGATCGATGAACGACTCGAACTGCGAGGCAAGCAGCATGTAGATCAAGACGATCGCCAACAGCACGACGAGCCCGAGCGCCCCGAACGTGTCCGAGTTCTGTTTGATCGACGGACCGAAATCCCAACGGTAACCGGCCGGCAACGGATAGCGATCCATGATCGCGCCGGCGGCGGCAACGACCTTACCGGTCGGCTGACCGATGACCGTCGCATCGATGTCGATGCGGCGTTGCTTGTTCTGTCGGGGGATCTGCGATGGCCCGACGCCGCTTTGGATCGTGGCCAAGGCGCCGAGCGGGATGCTCGAGAGCGTTGCGGTCGCGCCGCCCGATGCGGCTGCGGCCGCAAGCGCGGTCGGCGGCGTCAGTTGGAGCGTCGCGATCGAGGCGTACGAGCGGCGCTGATCGGGCGGCGCTTCGACGAGGATCGGATATTGGACGCCGTTGACTTGATAGTACGACGCAATCGTACCGCTCGTGACCGTCGCGATCTCCGTCGCAATGTCGCCGGTCGAGAATCCGTACTCGGCGGCTTTACGCCGGTCGATTTTGACGTCGATCTCTGGTTGAGAGGGCGTGATGTTCGTGTCGGGCCGAATGACGCCGGGGATCTGCGCGATCTGCTCCATCGCACCTCGCGCCAAAGCGTAGAGCCGGTTGATGTCGGGTCCGTAAATCTGAATGGTCAAATCGTCGGACCCTTGCGTGATCTGCTGCTGCAAGATGTCGATCGTGCGGCCGCGGACCGTCGTCCCGATCAATGCTTGCCGCACGGGTGCCGCCGCCTGCCCGTTGAGCGCGGCGGTCGCGCTGTCGCCGCGCGCGATGCCGCCGAGCCGCCGTTGCCACTCGCTCACGAAGGCGGTCGCCCTCGGCCCTTGGACCTCGGGCCGCAGCATGACCGAGAGGGACGTTTGGTTGCTAATCGGTCGCGAGGTTCCGCCGCCGAAGGCGCTCCCGACCGTCGCGCCGACCGCGACGACGCGCGGATCGGTTCGGAAGGCCGCTTCGACGATCTGCGAGAGGCGATCGGTCTCGGCGAGCGACGTGCCGTTCGCGGCGCGGATGTCGAAGCGGGCGTAGCGCGAGTCCGACGCTGGAAATACCTCGGTTTGAACGATGCCGAGCCGAAGCGACAGCAGCGTCAGGGTCAGCAGGACGAGACCCGCCCCGACAATGAGCGCCGGCCGTTCGATCGCCCACCCGAGCGCCCGGCGGTACGCGCTCTCGAATCGTTCGTAGTACGCGTCGAACCGCGCGGCGAACCGGCCGCCGGCGTGCGCATCCTTCGGCCGCAAGAAGGTGCTCGACATCATCGGCACCGTCGTCACCGCAACGAACAGCGATATCGCGACCGCAGTCATGACGGTTAGCGCGAACGGCCCGAAGATCAGCCCCTGCAAGCCCGGTATCAGGAGGAGGGGAACGAAGACCGTGATGACGGTGATCGACGACGCCGCGACCGCCGAGAAGATCTGGGTGGTCGCGTTGCGTGCCGCGTCGAGCGGCGAATCGCCTTCATCGAGATGCCGGAAAATGTTCTCGATGACGACGACCGCATCGTCGACGATCAGACCGACCGCCAGCGCCAACCCGCCCAAGGTCATCGTATTTAGCGTCTGATGCGTGATGTAGGCGGCAAACAGCGTGCCCATCACGGAGACCGGCAACGAGACCGCGACGATCAGCGTCGAGCGCCACGTGTGCAAGAAGAGCAAGATGATGAGAACCGCGAGGACCGCCCCATATAGCGCGGTGTGGCCGAGCGCCGTGATCGCCGCCTCAATGAACCCGCGCTGCTCGAACACCGCCTCGAAATGCATCGTCGGATACCGGCGCTCCATCTCGGCGACCTTCGCATCGACGCCTTTCGCGACGGCGACGATGTTGGCGTCGGGTTGGGCGTTGATGCCGAGCCGGATCGCCGGAGTGCCGTCCATGCGCGCGAAGACGCGCTGTTCTTCGATCGAGTCGCTGACGCGCGCGATGTTTCCGAGATAGACCGGCGCGCCGTTCTTGACGGTCACGACTGTGTTCGCGATTTCGCCGGCCGATTTGTAGAGCGCACTCGTGCGGATGCCGAACTCGTTGGGCCCCATCGTGATGATGCCGGCCGGAAGGTCGACGTTTTCGTTCGCGAGTTTGCGAATGATGTCGTCGTTGGTCAGCCCGTATCCGGCCAGGAGGTTTTGATTCGGCTCGACCATCAGTGCACGAGTTTGGCCGCCGCTGGTCGAGGTGCTCCCGACGCCGGGGACCGCGGAAAACTCGTCCGCCAGAGCGTTGTTGAAGAGGTCGTTGAGGTCGCGCTGCGTGCGCGTGGTGTCGGTAACGTAGAAGAAGGACACCGGCAGCGCGTTCGGGTCGGCTTTGAGAATCTGCGGCGGCTGCAGGTTCGGGTCGTTCGGGAGCTGGTTGCTGATCCGCGCGATCTGCTGCTGAATGTCGGTCGCCGCGACGTTGATGTCGGTGCCGTATTTGAAAACTGCGCGCACGACCGTCTGGCCCTGGAACGAGTTCGATTGGAGGTAGTCGATCCCCGAGACGCGGGCGACGGCATTCTCGATCGGCCGGGTGACCGTCGACTCCATCGTCTCGGGAGCGACGTTCCCGTAGTTCACGGTGACCGAGACGATCGGGGGTTGGAACGACGGAAGCAGGTCGACCGGAAGCCGCGGCAGGGCGAAGATCCCGAGGACGACGATCGCCGCGGCCATCATCGTGACCGTCACGCGGCGTGAGACCGCGAATTGGGCTATCGACACGCGGCGGGTTCGCTTTTGCGCAGCACTGAGGTTCCTTAAGAGGTGTGCGAGAGGGCGTGTTCGGCGCGGCCCGCTGAAAATCGTCCCAAGTCCAACCTTGCTATTCGGCGAGAGCGCGTGATAGAGTAGGTGAGTTTTCC
This sequence comes from Vulcanimicrobiota bacterium, assembly GCA_963832625.1. Lineage (GTDB taxonomy): Bacteria > Vulcanimicrobiota > Vulcanimicrobiia > Vulcanimicrobiales > Vulcanimicrobiaceae > CAWHUV01. Next base: position 471,734 of record CAWHUV010000001.1, read on the forward strand.
GACCCGCTGCCCCCGCCAAGGGGGCCGTTCGCCCCGCCTGGGGCGACGTCCGTAGGGGGATCGACGTTTTGACCGACTACGAAGTCACTTACATTATGCGTCCCAGCTTGGAAGAGGCTGAGATCGACGCACGCGTCGACCACCTGGCCGAAGCCCTCAAGGGCAACGGCGGGGAGATCGGCGAGATCGAAAAGATGGGCAAGCGGCGTCTTGCGTACGAAATCGACGACGTCCGCGAGGGCTACTACGTCGTGATGAAGTTCAAGAGCGAGGCGGCGACCGCCAAGGAACTCGAGCGGCAGTTGCGCTTGAACGAAGACGTGATGCGCGCGCTCGTCATCAACCTGAACGACTGACCCGGGAGGGACCATCATGGCCGGGAGTTACAACCGGATCGTCCTCATCGGCAACTTGACCCGCGACCCGGAGATCCGCTACGTCGATAGCGGCAAGGCGGTCACCAAGTTCGCGCTCGCCGTCAACCGCCGCACGAAGCAAGGCGACGAGACGATGTTCATCGACGTCGTCGCGTGGGACCGCCTCGGCGAGATCTGCAACCAGTACCTGAAGAAAGGGATGTCGGCGCTCGTTGAAGGCCGGCTCGCGATCCGCAAGTACGAAACCAAAGAAGGCGAAAAACGGACCGCGGTCGAGGTCGTCGCTTCCGATATGCAGATGCTCGACAAGCGGAGCGGTGGCGGGAACGGCGAGGGCTCGTTCGCTGGTCCCGGGCGAGCGGCATCGGCACCCGCGGGCGACGCCGGCGAAGAGGCCGGACACGAGGACGAGATTCCGTTCTGAAACGGGAGTAGCAGAAGGAAAGCGCGCCTTCTAGACGGCAAAGCGCCGATACCAACCCCGGGTTAGCCTGGGGTGCGTCTCGCCGTCTCCACAGGAGTCGCCGCCCATGCGTATTTCGCACTCAGTCTTCGCGCTCGGAGCGGTTGCCTTTGCAGGTCTGCTTGTCGCCCCCGCGGCCGCCGCCCAATTCGGACCATTACCCCGCGTTCCGTCGATGACGCAACGGCCAGTCGCTCAAGGGCTGATGCATCGAAACGTCCCGGCCCCGCCCATGGCGTGGCAGTTGCCGCAAGGCTCGTTGCACGGGCCCCCACAGCAGCAACTCGGCCCAGGGAGTCCACCGAACCACAAAGAGCCGCTACGCCTCATCTACCATACGGATTTCGAGTTCGAAGAAATCTACGATTACAACCAGGCCGATACTCCGTCGCACAAGCCGTGGATTACGATCTTTGGCGCGTACGCCATCGGCGACACCGTCGACGCGCAGCACACGCTGTACTTCGCCGATTTATTTGCCGACGGAGTTTACACCCTGAAGCGCGGTCAGGGGGTCTTCAACTACATCTACTGCGGATGCGAGGCGTTCGACGTCAAGGTCGGGCGTGACGGAACGGTCTACGTCTCGACGCTCTCCGGAGACGTGATTTACGAGTACGCGAACGGGGCCGTGACTCCGACCAACACGCTGTACGATGCGAACCTGACTGAGACGACCAATATGGCCGTGGATGGGAAAGGTGACGTCTTCATCTCGGGGCCGCAGCGTTACACGGGCGTCCCCGAGGTCGACGAGTTTTTTGCAGGCTCGTCGAAGCCGAAGATGCTCTTCACGACGCCCGGCGACGTCGAGGCGAACATCGCCCTCGACAAGTACGACAACCTGTGGGAAGCCGGATTCTATGCGTTCGAGCATGGCGGCGTCCAGAAGTGGGCGCCCCCCTACACCAAGGGGCCGAGCGGCGGCTTCCCGTTCGACGGCTACACGAACTACCTCGTGATGTCGAACGACAAAGCGCAAAACGTTTGGGTCTCAGGCTACGACTACAGCGCCCCGTACTACGGCTGTGCCGCGGCCTACGAGTTCACGCAAAGCGGCACCGTGTTGGACTCGACGTACCCGTGCTGGGGCTACAGCGCGGGCGGCGTAGCAGTCGATCCACCTGCACCGACGTAAAGTCGAACGTTCCCAGTCAAAACGAGAGGCGGGGGCCGCGAGGCGCCCGCCTCTCGTTCTTAGGTGCGGGTCGGGCAGGAGGAAGCGGCGCGCCCGAGACTGCAAACGTCATTACCGACCCGGGTAAGCCCGGGCGCCTCTCGCCGTCTCCACAGGAGTCGCAGCCCATGCGTATTTCGCGCTCAGTCCTCGCGCTCGGTGCGGTGGTCTTCGCCGCTGTGCTCGCCGTCCCGGCGGCCGCCTCCGCGCGTCCCACGCAGCCGCTCTCTGCCAACCCGCTGGGCCCATCGCTCGTTCAGCGGCTCCTTCTCAAACACAATCAGAGCGGGCCGCAAACGGCCATACCGTCCTCGCTACCGCAGGGACAGTTTCAACTCCCCACACAACAGCTCGGGTCGGGGCCGAAGCCGAAGGCGAAGGATCCGTATAACGCGCTCTTTCTGAGCACCGACTTCGGCTTCAGCGTCGAGTTCTACAACCTCAATGGCGGGGTCAGCGTGAAGCCGTGGATCCAATTGAACGGCGGCCCGTTCCTCGGCGACGCGGTCGACGAGAACCACACGCTCTACGCGGCCGACGAGTCCGGCGGCGACGTCATCGTGCCGCGCGGCAACTTGAACAACATCGGCCTGCTGGGTTGCTTCTGCTATGCCTTCGACACGAAGATCGACCACAAAGGGAACGTCTACATCTCGCACCTCGACGGACTGTTCTTCGGCGGTACGAACGACACGATCTACGAGTTCGCGCACGGCACGTTGAACTACGTTCAGACAATCTATGACCCTAACATGATAGCGCCGTTGTACATTGCCTTCGACTCAAAGGACGACTTGGTCACCGCTGGGATCAACCACGCCGGCAACTGGGAGATCGACGTTTTCCCGGCCGGCTCGTCGAAACCGAAGCGCTTGCAGCAGTTCAGCGAGCCCGAGTACGGCGAGTTCACGCTCGCCATCGATCGCTACGACAATCTGCTCGTCGGCGATTTCCTCGCCGGTACGATCAAGACGTATGCGCCGCCCTGGACGCATCCCGCGATCGCGAGCATCAGCCCCGGGCCGAATAATGCGATGGTCATGACGAACGACCATCCGCAGAATATCTGGGTTGCCTCCGCGTACTTCTACTCGCAGGCGGTGGAGTACAGCCTGAGCGGCAGTGTCGTCGATTACACCGCGTACGGCTACCCCTACTTGCCGGCCGGCATCGCGGTCGACCCGGTCGCCCACTAACGGTCCAACGGCCCTAAATCCAGTGGAAGGCGGGCGTCGCGAGACCCGCCTTCTTGTTTACCTGCACGCGCTTGCATTCGCAGGCGAACCCGGCGCGTCCGCACTGCTTGCCCGGTTTTCGGCGATGCGCTCGAGGCCTGGCTTGGCTGGGGCGGCCCGACGCCGCTCGCCTGGCTTGGTTCGGCGCCGCTAAATCGAGTTCGGCAACGGCACCTTTCTCCGCAAGAGGTTGGGGCCCGTCGCGCGAAACGCCCGTGACTTGATACTACTCTCTTGAGGGGACGTACGTATGCGACTCTCGCGGCCGATGCAGTACGCGGTAAGTGCTGCCGCCCTTTCCATCTTCTTCGCGGGCTCTGCCGCTTGGGGCTCGCCGGTCAGCTCCCGGGGCCCGCTCGGCCCCATGCTCCGGGGCGGCCCTGGATCTGCGCCCGCAGCCGGTCGGGGGTTCATGAAGTTCGCCAAGGGCGCCCAGATCGTCTACATAGCCTCGTTTGACGGCAACTTCATCAACGTGTACGCCCAGGCCGCTGCCGGCAACTCCCCGCCGATCGGCAAACTCACGGGTTCGAACGGCCTACTGTATCCGAATAATATCTACGTCAGCCCCACGGGCGATCTGTACGTCACGAGCTACTACGGTTACCTTATGGCGTACCACGAGGCGACGTTGCAGCCGTACATGACGTGGTACGACGGAACCGGGGCGAGCACGTACGGCGTGACGACCGTCGGGAAACGCGTCTACGCGACGCAGCGCGCAACGAGCGTCATCAACGAATACGTGCCGGGCACGGTCAACCCGATCGGGACCCTGCACGAGACGAACATTACGAAACTGTTCTCGATCGCGAGCGATTCGAAGGGCGACCTGTTCGTCGATGGACTCGACGCAAGCTCAAACTTTTTGGTCGACGAGTTCCCCGCCGGTTCGCAGACCCCGAAGATCCTCCAAAACCTTGGCAACTCAGGCGCCTATCCGGGCGGCTTGGCGGTTGACATCAAGGGTGATCTCCTGGTCGGAAACCTGGAATACGATTATCTTTACTACGGGGATTCGAACGCGATCTACACGTACGCGCCGCCGTGGAACGGCTCGCCGGTCGCTACCGCGACCTTGTCCGGTTGGCTTCCCCAGTTTGCCCTGTCGCAGGACGGGCAGTCCCTATGGGTGACCCAGAACAACGCCGACGGCTACTTCGGCTACTACTACTGCGAGTGGTTCGGCGAACAGGCGAGTCTCGGCGGTTCGGCGCTCAAGTACACGTACTACATGGACGGCTGCTCGGATTCGCTGTTCGGCGCCGCGACGAGCCCGCACAACCGCATCGGACCCTAAGGGCCGGGAATGGAAAAAGGCGGGCGCATCGCGCCCGCCTTTCTTACTTATGGGGCCAAATCGCGCCGGTTTCGACGCTCGAAGCAAGGAATGGCGGCCTCCGAGCGAATGTCGCTCGCTGGCCCGCTCCCCCTTCAGGAGGTCGTTTTTATGCCATTCTCGCGGCCGATGCAGTACGCGGTTAGTGCTGCCGCCCTTTCAGTCTTGTTCGCGGGCTCCGCCGCCTGGGGCTCGCCGGTCACTTCCCGGGGCGCCGCTGCTCCCACGCTCAAATCGAGCGCCCACCCCTTCGCCGGCGGCCGGCCCGTCATGCCGCCGATCGACGCTCGCGGCGACACGATCGCGGGCATGAAGCACCACCGCGTCGCCGGGCCGGGCTACATGCAGCCGCACTCCAAGAGCGCTCAGATCGTCTACATCGCCGACCAGCTTTACAACGTCGTCGACGTCTACGCGCAGGTAGGCTCCAACCAGAACCCGATCGGGAAGCTGACGGGTGCGAACGACGTTCTCGACCCGTTCGCGATTTACGTCAGCCCAGTCAACGATCTCTTCGTCACGAGCGCATTTGGTTACGTCATGGCCTACCACGAGGCGAACCTGTTCCCGTACTTTACTGCGTACGACGGGAGCGGCTCGCCGACGTTCAGCCTTGCGACCCACGCCGACAAGATCTATGCGTCCCAGTTCGGCACGAACCTTATCAGCGAGTGGTCCACGACCCAGACGGGGTGTTTCATCGCATGTTCGCCGATCGGGACGCTGCACGACGGCCACTTGATGCTCGTCTATTCCGTCGCGACCAACTCGAAGGGCGATCTGTTCGTCGATGGCATCGACAGCAACTACAATGTCTTGGTCGACGAGTTTCCCTCCGGCTCGCAGACTGCGAATACGGTGCAAAACATCGGCAGTTACTTCTCCGGCAACTTCCCAGGCGGACTCGCGGTCGACGGTCAGGGTAACCTGCTCGTCGACAACGAGGGCTTCTACACCACGTTCATCTACACGTTCGCGCCACCGTATACCGGTTCGAAGACCTCCACTGCGACAATCGCTGGCTTGGTTACCAACCTCGCGCTGACGCAGAACCAGCAGAACATGTGGGTCGCGAACGACAACCTGTTCGGTTACTACTACGAAGCCGCGGGGCAAGAGTTCACGACCGGCGGCAGTCTCGTCGATACGCTGTCGATAATCGACTTCACCTACGGCTACACGTTCGGAGTCGGAGCGAGTCCGCACAACCGCATCGGGCCGTAAGACCCCGTTCCCCTAGGGGCATTCATTAAGAAGGCGGGCGCCGCAGGCGCTCGCCTTCGCGTTTGCGATGAGGGACCGCGGTGGGCTGCCGGCTGCCGCCGGGGTGTAGGCGATTCGAAGCGGGTTTTGTGCAAGGAAAGGCGGCCGGCGGGCGAAAGAGGCCGATGCCCGTTCCCCCTCTGGAGGTCGTCGTTCATGCTATTCTCGCGCTCGGCGCAGCACGTCCTTAGCGCTGCGGCTCTATCGCTTTTGGTTGCCGGCTGTAATAGCAGCGGCATGCAGATGAACCCGGCCGGCCCGCTCGGCTCGGCGCTCGGGGCGTCGCATCAACTTGCGCAAGGCCGCGCACCGCTACCCCCTTCGTCGCGATGCGGCGATCTCTCACGCGTTCGGCGGGCAGGCGTTCGGACGGGATACATGAAGCCGCATTCTAAGATCGCCCAACTGATCTACATCGCGAACTTTTACAACGATTCCGTCGACGTCTACACGCAGATCGGTTCGAATCAATCGCCGATCGGTTCGATCACCGACGGCATCAGCGAGCCGACCGGCGTCGCCGTCAGCTCGACGGGCGATCTGTACGTCGCTTCATTTTGCGAAATCCCGGTCTTCCATGAGGGCGCACTTCATCCGTTCAAGAAGTTGAAGCCCGCGGGACCAGTGTTCAGTTTGGCGTTGACTGCAAAGCGCGTCTATGCGTCGCTCGAAGGGACCAATAGTCTGATCAACTGGTTCGCGCCGGGCGCGACGAAGCCGACCGGGACGCTCCACGATCCGAACATCCAGAACCTCGCCTACATGACGACGAACTCGCACGACGACTTGATCGTCAACGGAACGAACAGTAACGGCTGCAATTCGAGCGACGGGTGCGGGGGGGTGCCGAAGCCGCAGTCGACGTCGAGTCCTTCGCCCTGCGAGATCGACTTGTTCCCCGGCGGAAAGCAGATTCCGAACGTCTTACGGACGGACTGCACGGCCCCGGAGGGGATGGGCGTCGACGCCAAGGACGAATTGGTCTTCGCTCAGGCACCCAGCGGCCTGTTAGCGCGCACGCAGCTCCAACCGCCGATTCCGCAGCCGACCGGCAGCGGCGGCGGGTGCAGCAACAGCACGATTTCGATCTACGCGCCGCCGTACAACCAGCCGGCGCTGGGTGGCTTCACGATCTGCGGTTTCGTCAGCGGCATCGCCCTGCGGTTCGACAACGACGCCATTTGGGCACTCAACAACGAGACCAACGGGAGTTGTTGCTGGTTCGAGTCGGCTCAAGAGTACACGCTCGGCGGGGGCTTCCTCGACCAAACCTCCCCGTATTTCACGTACAGTTTCGAATACGGGATCGCCGCGAGCCACAAGAACCTCTGACCAGGCGGTCGGTCTCCCGGTCTGGAGGGCAGTCCTCTTCGAGCAAACTCGCGTAAGAGGGTGGCGCCGGGAGCGCGTTCTTGCTATCGTACCCTAGCCGCCTTTTCGGGGCACTGACAAATCCGGACCCGTTCCGGTCGTGGCGAGGCCACGTGTGTAGGGTTGCGGGCGCCCGCGTCGCGAGCTCCACGTAACCGCACCCACCTACATGCTCCTCCGCCTGGGGGATAGGAAGTCATCGATGGCCAGCACTTCAAAGAGGCGCGCCGCCGCGAAAAAAGAGCGGCGCCCCAAACGCAAAGTATGCACCTTCTGCGCTGACAAGATACCTGATATCAACTACAAAGACGTGACGCGGCTGCGCAAATACGTCTCCGAGCGCGGCAAGATCCTGCCGCGCCGGATCTCGGGCAACTGTGCCAAACACCAGCGCCATTTGACCGTCGCCGTCAAACGCGCGCGCATCATCGCCTTCCTTCCGTTCGTGGCGGACTAGCGCGATGAAAGTCATTTTACTCGGCGACGTAAAAGCGCTCGGGGCCACCGGCAACGTCGTCGATGTGGCCGACGGCTACGCTCGCAATTATCTCTTGCCGCGCGGGCTCGCCGCCGAAGCGTCGGCGGGGTCGCTCGCGCTCCTCGAGCAGCAGCGGCGCGCGCGGGCCCGGCGCGACGCCGAGGCGCTCGCCGGCGCCAAAGAGATCGCCGCCAAACTCGAGGTCGCGCAGGTCAGCGTCCCGGCCAAGAGCGGCGGGAATGGCCGGCTCTTCGGTGCGGTGACCAACGCCAATATCGCCGAAGCGATCGGGCGCGAACTGGGCATCGAGATCGACCGCCACAAGATCGAGGTCCCCGACGGGATCAAGTCGCTCGGAACGTATCAGGTCGAGGTGCGCCTCGGAAAAAACATCGTCGCGAAGACTACCGTGAAAGTCGTCGCCGAAGCGACCTGACGCGATGCCCCAGGGAGCCGATCCGGCGTACGTCGCGCGCTTCCGCCGGAAATCCGGCGGTGACGACGGCGTGCGGCGTTACGTCGCAGCACTGTACGAGGTCCTCGCCGATGCGCTGGGCCCCGACAAAGTCGTCCTGCGCGCCGGAAAGCTCAACGCGCTCAAGTTGATGCGCTCGCCGCTCCTCCCCGAGCGCATCTTGGCGTTGCAGCGGCTCGTCTTCGAAGACCCAACCCTCGAGCGGCTCCCGCAACCCGGCAAGTACCGCGCCGCGATCGCCGAGATCGAGGACGGGCTCGCGGATCTCGTCGCGCAGCGCAGCGTCGAGGAGAAGATCGAAACGCGCGTCAACGTCAAGATGGCCGAGCGCCATCAAGACTATCTCAAAGACCTCAAGCTCGAAGCGCTCCGCGAGGTAGGCGGCCCGGAGACGCCTGCGACGCAGAAGAAACTCGAGGATCTCGAAGCGCTCGACCGGCGCAGGCTGGCCGGCGTCGGCGTTGCAGTTGCTGCGCCCGAGCGCCCTCGCCGAGGTCGTCGGCCAGGAGTCGGCGATCCGCTCGGTTCTCGCAAAAATCTCGTCGCCGTATCCGCAGCACGTGATACTGTACGGTCCGCCCGGCGTCGGGAAGACGACGGTCGCGCGGCTTGCGCTCGAGGTTGCAAGACGCGCGCGTACACGCCGTTTGCGGCAGACGCGCCGTTCGTCGAGGCGAGCGGCGCGACGCTGCGCTGGGATCCGCGCGAGACGACGAACCCGCTGCTCGGCAGCGTCCACGATCCGATTTACCAGGGAAGCCGGCGCGAGTTCGCCGAGGGCGGGATCCCCGAGCCCAAGCTCGGGCTCGTCACAAAAGCCCACGGCGGCGTGCTTGTTCATCGACGAGATCGGCGAGATGGACCGATTCCTGCAGACGAAGCTGCTCAAAGTACTCGAGGACAAGCGCTTCGTCGTTCGAGTCGTCGTACTTCGACGAGAACGATCCGAGCGTACCGGCGTACGTGAAGAAACTCTTCCGCGACGGCGCGCCGGCGGATTTCGTTCTGATCGGAGCGACGACGCGCGAGCCCGATGAGATCGAACCCGCCGCTGCGCTCGCGTTGCGCCGAGGTTTACTTCGAGCCGCTCTCCGAGCCGCAGAGTCCGCCAAATCGTGCTGGGTGCGGCGAAACGCCTGGGCGCGCGGCTCGGGCGCGGCGTGGCGGCGTCAATCGCATCGTACACGATCGAAGGCCGCAAGGCGGTGCAGATCCTCGCCGACGCCTTCGGCCACGCGCTCTAGCGCCAGCGCCCGGCCGGCCCCAAAGGCAAGGCGCCGGTCGTCTCGATCACCGAAGCCGACGTGACGCTCGTCGTCCAGGCCGGCCGCATGGAACAGCACACGCCCGTCCGCGCGCGCCGCCGGCGCGAGACTCGGAAAGACGCTGGGATTGGGCGTCGCGCACCACGTCGGGAGCTTGATCGAGATCGAAGCGGTGGCATTCCCCGCCGCGGAGCCGCGGAAGGGGACGATGCGCTTCAACGAGACCGCCGGCTCGATGGCCAAGGACAGCGTGTTCAACGCGTCGTCGGTCGTGCGCGCGCTCGCCGGCATCGATCCGGCCGACTTCGACCTGCACGTCAACGTCGTCGGCGGCGGGAACATCGACGGCCCGTCGGCCGGCTTGGCGGTCTTTCTCGCGCTGTACTCGGCGTTGACCAAGACGCGCCTCCCGCAGGACGTCGCGGTCACAGGCGAGTTGTCGATCGCCGGGAAAGTGCGCGGAGTCGGCGGGACGATCGAGAAGATTTACGCAGCGCGCCAAGCGGGGATGCGGCTGGTGTTGATTCCCAAGGAGAACGAGCGAGACGTGCGGGCCCGCCACAGCGGAATCGAAGTCGTCGCGGTCAAGGACGTTCGCGAGGCGCTCGACGCGCTCGAGTTCGTGCCGCGCCGCGCGGCGAGCCGGCGCTGATGGCGACTATCGCGCCGACTGCGGTCGCCGGCGGCGCCGATCGGATCCCTCCGAACAACCTCGAAGCCGAAATGGCGGTCCTCGGCTCGATCCTCGTCGACCGCGAGATGATGGCAACCGTCAGCGAGATCGTGCGGCCGTCGGATTTCTACGCGCACGTCCACGAGACGATCTACACCGGGCTCCTTCAACTCTACGAACGCGGCGAGCCGCTCGACAAGATCACGGTCGCCGAAGAGCTTCGTAACCGCAACGCCCTCGAGCGAGTCGGCGGCCTCGCGTATCTCAGCTCCCTGATGGAGACGGTGCCGACCGCCGCCTCGGCCGAGTACTACGCCAAGATCGTTCGCGAGAAGGCGACCCTGCGCGGGCTGATCCACGCCGGGACGATGATCACCCAGATCGGCTTCGAGAACGAAGAGGACGTCGACGGCGCGGTCGACCGCTCCGAGCAGATCGTCTACGACGTCGGGCGCCACCAAAGCCATGGCGAGTTCGTCCCGATTTACAAGCTCCTCAAGGGGACGTTCGAGCAGATCGACCGGCTCTATCACAGCCACGGCGACCGCACCGGCGTGACGTCGGGTTTCCGCGACATCGACGAGTACACGGCCGGTTTCCAACCCGGAAACTTCATCATCTTGGCGGCCCGCCCGGCGATGGGGAAGACCTCGATGGCGCTGACGATGGCGGTCGCCATGGCGCGCGAGGAGCAGCGCCCGGTCGCAATCTTCTCGCTCGAGATGACGAGCGAGGAACTCGTCACGCGCTTGCTCGCGGCCGAAGCGCGGATCGACTCGCAGAGCCTGCGCCGCGCGAAGAAAATTCAAGATCACGAGTGGGAGAAGATCTCCGAGGGCGATGAGCGAGCTCGCCAAGATCCCGCTCTTCATCGACGATACCGGTTCGCTCTCGGTGACCGAGATCCGCAGCCGCTGCCGCCGGCTGCAGTCGGGCGACGGGCTCGCCGCCGTCATCATCGACTACTTGCAGATGCTGCGCCCGGGGACGCTTTCGCGCAACGCGAACCGCAACGACGAACTGTCCGACATCTGCCGCGTGCTCAAAGCGACAGCGAAAGACCTGCAAGTCCCGATCATCGCACTCGCGCAGCTCAATCGCGCCGTCGAAGCCCGCCAAGACAAACACCCGATGCTTTCAGATTTGCGCGATTGCCTGGCGGGTGACGCTTTGGTGACGAACGCCGATACTGGCGAGAGAGTCCGCGTCGTCGATATCGCCGAAAAGAACCTGCGGTTCAACGTATGGGCAGTTGACAATCATTTGACCCTCGTCCGCCGCCCGATCGTCGACGCTTGGTGCGTCGGCGAACGCCCACTAATGCGGGTTACGACGAAGAGCGGCCGCACGATTCGCTGCACGGACGGGCATCGCTTTTTGACCGTCTCCGGTTGGAAAGAACTCCGCGATCTCTCAGCCGGCGATCACATAGCGGTGCCGCGACGCTACCCGATGCCGCGCAATTTCCGGCGCGATGTTACGCCCAGAAAAGCCCTGCTTCTTGGCTGGCTCGTTGGGGATGGGCATCTCGGGGGAACGCCCACGCTGACTGTTGCGACCGCGGCCGAAGCCGAGTCCGCCGTCCGCCTCGGCGCCCTAGAGTTCGGCCTTCAGCCGGTTGTGAAACCTGAAGGTTCCTGGACGACGGCGCTGCGCGTCGTGTTTACGACAGGTAGGATGTCCGGAGCGGGTAAGAACGCTCTGACGAGCTGGTTACGTCGAATCGGTATCTGGGGGAAAACCGGCGCCGATAAGGATGTCCCCGCGGTCATATATGAAGAAGCGGATGCCGGTGTCGCCGCCTTCTTGCGCGGACTCTTTCACGCGGACGGTAGTCTCACACGGCAGCCCGACAATTCCCACGCAACAGTGCGGCTATCGACAATCAGCGAGTCATTGGCTCGCGGCGTACAACATCTTTTGCTCCGATTTGGCATCAACGCCTTTGTCAAGGCGGATCGACGCAACATAGGCGGATACCGCACTCAAACCTCGTGCATCTGGACGGTAGTAATCAATGAGCGGAGCGCCGTTTGCGCATTTCTCGATTGCGTCGGCTTCCTCGGCGAAAAGCACGCCAGGAGCGTTGCCAAAGTCGTTCGCGAAAAGGAGAACGATGCCGGGCACTTCGATCGTATTCCGGCGGAGATCAACAGCCGCGTACGCATACTGAGAAGTCAACACGCGCTCTCGCATGCGGCTCTCGGCTGGCGCGATCAGGGTAAGGCGATGTCCCGAAAGACGTGCGCGATGGTCGCAGAACGACTCGAGGACGATGTCCTCGAGAAGCTCGCTTACTCTGACGTCCTCTGGGATACGATTGAGACGATCGAGCGGCTGGACACCGAGCCTGTCTACGACATCACCGTCGGCGATCTTCACAACTTCTGCGTCGACGACTTCGTGACGCACAACTCGGGCTCGATCGAACAGGAAGCCGATATGGTGTCGTTCTTGTACCGCGACGCGTATTACAACCCCGAGAGCGCGCCCGAGCCCGATCTGACCGAGTTCATCATCGCGAAGCAGCGCAACGGTCCGACCGGAATGGTCCGGCTCCGCTTCCTCAAAGAGTACACGCTCTTCGTGCCTTACGGACAGAGTTCGCACTATAGCGCACCCTGAGAGGGGCGCCCCCACGGCGGACGAGCGTTCGTTGGAAGCCGCGCGCTCCGCAAGCGAGGCCGACGTGGCGCGCGTCGCCGCATTGCTCGCCGCGCGCGGCATCGTCGTCTCGGAAAAATCGCTCCTCTCGCGAATCGCGGACGGCGACGGCGGCACTTTGCTCGCGCCCAGCGCGACGGTTTCGTGGGCGCTCGACGGCGGTTCGCTCCACCTTTACGACTGGGCCGGCGCGACGATCGACTTCGCCGCGCTGCTCGCCGCCGCTGACGCTCTTGCGCGCGCGCGTTTCGCGGCAGTCCTGGTTACGACACTGTACGCCGACGACGCGCGGTTGGAACACCTCGAAAAACTCGGCTTCACGCGCGACTCGAGCGAAGCGGACGTTCGCGCCGGCGAACCGGCGCAGACGATCGCGCTCGTCCGCGAAATCTCATTGTCGCGGGAAGCGTCCCGCGCCGCTACGCCTTAAGCTTGTCGATCCCGTGCTTCAAGTACGAGCGCGACAAGTGGACGTACTCAGGCCCGGCGTGGTCGACCCACTGCACGGCGGCCCCTTCGAGCGGCTTGCGGACCCGCGCCGGCGCGCCGGCGGCGACGGTCGCCGCCGCGATGTTCGCGTCGACCCCGACGACGCTTCCCGCGGCGATCAGCGCGCGGCGCCCGACGGTTGCGCCGTTGAGGATCACGGCGTTCGTTCCGATCAGCGCGCCGTCTTCGATGATGCAGTCTTCGAGCGTCGCGCAGTGCCCGATCGTGACGTCGTTGCCGATGACCGTCCGGCTGTTCTCACTGACGTGCACGACCGCGTTGTCTTGAACGTTCGCGCGCGCGCCGATTCGAATCGGGCCGTTGTCGCCGCGGACGACGGTCCCGAACCAAATGCTCGCCCCCTCGCCGACCTCGACGTCGCCGATCAACACCGCCGTCGGCGCGATGAACGCCGTCGGATGGACTTTTGGGGTCTTCCCGTTGTACTCGATGAACATGCGCGCTCCTCGCCGAAGTCGTGGCCGATGGCATTTCCAAGCCGACTCCGCAGACCCTCGTGAGCACGCACCGGCACCAGACGCCCCTGCGCGGGGTCAAAGCGATCCCTCGCCCGCGTGAAAGCGACCCCGCGTATACGGCAGTCAACTACGAGTACGCCGGCCGAACCGGTCACATCCACGAAGTCGTCACGATCGACGGCCGCCGCCTTGCGAAGGTCGGCTTCGACGACCGCAAGATCGTCTATTATTTGCTCGACGATTTGGAGCTCGAAGAGAGCGCGGAGCGCGGAACCTTCCACGACAAGCAATAGCGGAAGCGCAGGCCGCGAAACCTGCGCCTCCGCCTAGCCCAGGGAGGCTTACCGGTTAGATCTGCGCGCTGAGCGAGAAGAGGATGACGCGCGGCGAGAGCCCCATCTCCTCTTCTTGCGTGCCGTTGCCGAGCGTCACCGCCTGCTGAATCGAGGTCTTCGCCTGCGGCTGGAACCCGTTCTCCGGGACGAAGAGCTGGTGGCCGAAGTATCCGTACAGCTGCCAGTTCTGATTGAACAGGTTCGTAGCGCTTAGCGTCGCGCGCAAGCCGCGTCCGACCGAGTGCGAGACGAACCCGTTGAAAAACGTGAAGGCCGGCCGGTTCAGCGTGTTGTTGTCGCCGACGTAATAGCCCTGTATCTGCGTCTCGAGGCCGTGAAGGTCGTTGAAGTCGGCGGTGAGCGAACCTTTGTGCACCGGGATTCCGTAGATCTGTCCGCCGTCGATCACGAACGGATTGTTGACCAAAATCGTGATCGGGATCCCCGTCTGCTGCGACGACTGCACGTCGTAGCTGTAGTCGACGTAAAACTGGCGTGTGGCCCGGACGCGGCCGCTCAGCTCGAGTCCGCGGTAGAGCGCGTTGGTCGCGTTGTAGGCGGTGCTGATTCCAAGGTATGGGAGCACCGTTTGCGAGTTGAGGTTGAGCCCGCAGACGCTGCTGATCTTCTGCGCGAACCCCGGCAGGTTGGCGACGATGACCGGGTCGTTGAGCGCGAGCGAGCCGTATTGGGTGATCGGCTCGATGCCGTTGAAGAGTTGGTTCTTGACGCTCGACACGTAACCGACGAGGTTGACGGTCGTATCGTTCCAGAATCGGTGCCCGACGGCAAACTCATAGTCGTTCGACGACTCCGGCTTTAGGCTCGGGTTGCCGCCGTTGGCGACGTTGTTGAGCAGCGAACGAACTGGGGTTGAGGCTCGATGGGTTGTTGTAACTGCTGAACGATCCGGTGCTCTTGATCGCGGCCGCCGGATCGCCGTCGGCGCGGCCGCCGGTCAGCCGGACAACGTCGTTGCGCGTGGGCCGGAAGACGAGCGACAACCGAGGATCGAACGTCGTCTGCGCGGTGACGATCGAGCGTCGAAGCCACGCGTTCGCGTAGAGCGAGAAGTGCTGGTCTGCAATGAACTGGTCGCGGACGAAGAAGCTGTAGTCGCCGGCTCCACGCTCCGACTGCGGGACGTACGCCGGCGGAGGGCCTTGGGTGAAATTGTTCCCCCACTCGCGCTGATGCTCGACGAAGTACCCGATGCCGAAATCGTTGTTCGCGAGCGCGATGTCGTCGCTGACGAGTAGACCGTTGCTGAGGTAGTTGTCGTCAAACGTGCCGCCGCCGACGTAGTAGGTTCCGGTCGGATCAAAGCCGGCGGCTTGATTCGAGTTCTTCCGGTAGTCGTAGAAACTGTCGAAGGCGTCGATCGTCACGTTGTTGCTCGTTCCGATCAGCGTCGTGAAGCGCGCGTGGTAGTCCTGGATCGACGTCCCGCGGTTCCGGTCGGCGCCGCCGCCGTACGGACCGTACGAGGCCGCCGCCCACTGCTGGGCCGTGTAGCATGCGTTCGGGTTGCTGTTGGTGATGACGGTGTAGCCGACGGGGCAGTTCTGTGGCTGCGCTTGGATCTCGGCGAGACGCGTGTCGTACGGGATGTTGTCGTTGTCGCCGTTCCCGGTCGAGTCCGAAAGCTGGTTTCCGCCGTACGCGGTAAACGACACCGCGCTCTTGTCGCCGAGGCTGTACTGGAGCTTGAGAAGGTCGTTCTGCACGCGGTAATTCCCGCTGACCGAGTACGTGTTCAGCGCCGTATTGCAACTCGTGAGATCGTTGCTCGCCGTGCACGCGCCGTTGTTCGGCAGGTTGAGGTTGTTGTTGGGCCGCGCACCTTGGAAAACCAGACCCGGCGAGAAGTCGCCGGTCGTTCCGGAGACGGTGTGACCGATCGCGTATCCGAAGCGCCCGACGGATCCGGTCGATTTCACTTGCGAGATCAGCGTGTTCGCGCTGCCGAAGCCTTGGTAGAGTTCCGCATGCGGCGTCCGCGTGGGGTTCAGCGTTTGAAAGTCGATCGTCCCGCCGATGACGTCGACGCCGTAGAGCCCGGACGCGCCCGAGCCGACCGTTATCTGAATGTTGCTCATCAGAAAGTAGCCCGAGTTCGCATAGTTAAAGAAGTCCGGGCTGAAGACGCCGATCGGGCCGAGCGGGTGCCCGTCGAGCAGCGGCCGGACTTCGCCCGAGCCCATCCCGCGAATGTCGATGATCGTGTCGTCGCCGACGGTGTGCGGCCCGCCGGAGAGGTTGACGCCGGGGACTTGGCCGAGCGCGTCGGCCGCCTTGAAGAAGCCCTGCGACTGGAGCTGGAGCGGGCTGAGGTCGTGTTGGATCGTCGACGAGGACGCAAGCGTCGTCCCGCGCGCGGTCGCCGAGACTGCGCCGATTTCGCGAAGGCTGCCCGAGTTCGTCTCCGCGCGCAGCAGCGGCGTTCGAATCGCCGAGACCGTGCCTGCGGTGGCGAAGATGTCGTCGACGCGCGTCGTCTGGTAGCCGGTCGCGCGGATGACGATGCTGTAAACGCCGGCCGGTTCCTTGGAGAACGTGTACTGACCGCCGGTGTCCGAGGTGGTCGTACCGGCGACCGTCGTTCCTTGGTACAAGGTGACGGTCGCGTTGCTGACCGGGAGCCCGTTGTCTTGGGTTACGAGCGTCCCCGAGATCGTGGCGACGTCGGCGGCGGCGGCCGGCGCAGCGGCCAGCACGCTGGAAACGGCTAGGAAAACGAACGTAAGCAACGCCGAGATGACCTTGCATCGAAGTTGATTCAACGCATCCTCACGATGTCGAGTGGCGCGCGGCGCGCGCAGCAGTGCGTCCGGTAGACCCGGACTGACTGCAGGCTAGCGGCCGTACGTAAAGACGGTCTTAAGCCTTGTTTAAGAGCCGATGAACGTTCGCGCGCCGGTTTTGCTCACAAGGACACGCGTCGGCGCGCGCCGATTTAATTTAGGCTATGCCTTTTGTTCCAATGGCGCCGCCCCAACCGGTTCCCGTCGCCGGCGGGTTTGATTACGTCACCGTCGACTCGGTGCGGCGCCGCGTCTATGCCGCGCACTCGTCGAGCGAAGCGCTGCTGATCGTCGATGCCGACACGGGCAAGGTCATCAACCAAGTCCACGTCGGCCCGCTTCACGGGGTTGCGGTCGATCCCGACACCGGCCACGTCTACACCGGCGATGGGGACTCTAAGTCGGTCTCCGAGGTCGATCCGGCCGCGCTCAAGGTCGTGCGCAGCACGAGCGTCGACGGGATTATCGATGCGGTCGTCTACGATCCGGCGACCGGGCGGATCTTCGCCGACGAAGACGACGGGACGCGCATCTTCGTCATCGACGCGAAGACGTTCAAACAGATCGGCGTCGTGAACCTGCCGGGACACAAACCCGAGTATCTCGCCGTCGACCCGGCGACGCACGACATCTATCAGAACATCGCGAACTTGAGCGAATTCGTCATCGTCGACGGCACGTCGCTACGGGTGAAGCAGACCGTTGCGACGCCCGAGGTCGGGTCGAACCATCCGTTGCAGTACGATCCGCAGTTTCACACGATTGTGGTCGGCGGGAACAAGGGTTTGCTCTCGAGCTACGATCCTCAAGGCAAACTTCTGGGGTCGCTACAGATTCAACAGAGCGTCGACCAGTGCGATCTCGATCGGGTCAACCACGTGATGGCCTGCGCCGGGAGCGGGGCCGTGACGCTCGTTCGAATCGGGGCGGGCGGAGCGCTCTCGCTCGTCGCTCGTGCGGACGTCGCGCGCGGCGTCCACACGGTCGGCACCGATCCTCAAGCGGCGCGGGCGTGGATCGTTTGGGGCGAACCGGCCGGTCACTTCGTGCAGGGTTGGAACTACACGCCGTAAGCGCGCAGCAGGGCGTACCACAAGCATAACCACGCTGCCCCGAATGCATACCCGCCGACGACGTCGGAGAGGTAGTGCGCGCCTAAGGCGATCCGCGACCATCCGATCCCGACGGCGAAGATCGCAAGCGGGACGGAGATCGCGAGATGCACCGCGGCCGGCGCCGGCGAACGCCACAACAGGATCAGCAGCCCGGCGTACGTGACGATCGCCGTCGCGGCGTGCCCGCTCGGAAACGACGAGTCGCGTTCGCGTCGAACGAGCCAGTTCGCCGGGCGGATGCGATCGAAGAACGACTTGACGAGACTCACCGCTCCCTGCGAGGCGACCTGCGTCGCAAGGAGCGACGCCGTCGCGATCGGCGTCAGGCGCAGGATCATCTCGATGCCGAAGGTGACGACGAATAGGGCGGTCAGCGATCGCGCGTAGCCCGCAATCGTGAAGAGCCACGCTGCCCCGACGCCGCGCCCGTAGAGCAGCCGTTCGATCCACACGTCGAATCCGAGCGTCCGCGGCGCGCGCGTCACGAGCCCGAGCAGCAGCGTCAGCCCCGCGCACGCGACGGCGCACAGGAGTAGCGCCGGAACCAAATCTCGTGTCACGCCGTAGATATCCCCGCTTCGGCGGAGCGAGAAACCGAGCGCTCAACCGTTCGTGGCTGCATGATGACGGTTGGCTCTCAAGAATATGCGCGCATGCAGAAACGCCGCACGTTCTTGGGAGCTTTGAGCGCGACTGCGGTCGGAGTGCCGTTCGGTCTTCGGAAGGCGTACGCGGCCGGGTCGATTACGGAATTCCTCTTGCCGCGACCCAACGCGTTCCCGCACGACCCGGCGCTCGCGCCGGACGGGATGGTCTGGTACAGCGATCAGGCGACGAGCCACGTCGGGCGTCTCGACCCCGCCAACGGGAACGTCGTCGACGTCGCGACGCCCACGCCGCACTCGGGCCCTCACGGAATTACCGTCGCCCCCGGCGGCGACGTTTGGTTCACCGAAAATAGCGTCGGGAAGATCGGGCGACTCGACCCCGCGACGATGTCGATCAAGGAGTTCGATTTGCCGGCCGAGGTGCGCGATCCGCACACGCTCATCGTGCACCGCGGCAGCATTTGGTTTACCGCGCAACTCTCCGACGTCTACGGAAAGCTCGACCCCAGCGGCGGCCATGCGGTCGTCCATCCCGTGCCGACGCCGCGCGCCAAACCGTACGCGATCGTCGCGGCGCCCGACGGGTCGCTGTGGGTCGCGCTGTTCGGGACGCACAAGCTCGGGCGCATCGATCCGGCGAGCGGCGAGATGCGCGAGTTCGACCTGCACGACGCGGGCGCCAGGCCGCGGCGTTTGATCGTCGACCCCGAAGGGACCGTGTGGTACACCGACTACGTGCAGGGAAAACTCGGCGCCTTCGACACTGCCAGCGGCCGGCAGCGCGCGTGGGACTCGCCGTCGCGCGACTCTGCGCCTTATGGGATCGCGCTCGGCGCCGACGGACGGATTTGGTACAACGAGTCGAACGCGAACGCGATGGTCGGCTTCGATCCGAAGACCGAAAAGGCCGTCGTCGTCCAGATCCCGACAAAGGGCTCGATGGTGCGGAACATCGCGCGCGACGACAAGCGGCACGCGCTATGGCTTGCGCTCAGCGGGGTTTCGCGGATCGGCCGGCTCGATCTCGCCTAGTTGTTTCGAATGCGTCGACTCGACGAACGTTTGGGGCGCGATCACGCGTAAGGCCGCGGGTTCGACCGTGAAGTTCGCCGGCGTTCGCGTCACGACTTCGCCGTCGACGTCGACCGAGTGACTCGGCCTCGTCGTGACGACGATCCGCTTCGCGGTGAGGAAGAGCGCGTCGCTGAGGTTCGCTTGCCGCCCGGCGAGGAGCGCAATCCACATGCGCCGGATTTGGCGGCGGTGGGCTCCTGGGAGTGCGAACACCCTTAGCCGGCCGTCGTCGAGCCGCGCGTCCGGATGAATCGGCGTTGCACCGAAGAACGGGCCGTTTGCGACGACGACTTGATGGCAACGAAAGCGATGGATCGCGCCGTCGGCGTCGATCGTACAGTCGAAGTACCGGTGCTGCGGCGCAATCCCCATCCCCGTAAGGAGATATGCGACTGGGCCTAGGATGCGCTTGGCGAGCGAACTCGTCCGGCGCGCGACGAGCGTCGAAAGGCCGACGGCCGCAAGATTGGCGAAATACTCTCCGTTGACGATGCCGGCGTCGACGCGAACGACTTTTCCGCCCGCGATTGCGGCGATCGCTCCCGGCACGTCGAGTGGAATCCCGAGGCCGCGCGCAAAACTATTCCCCGTCCCGAGCGGGACGAGAGCCATCACGGCCTCCGACCCGATGAACGACGGCACGACGCTCGTCACGGTGCCGTCTCCGCCGCCGATGACGATCAGCCGCCGGCCGGCCGCGATGAGTTGCGCGACGAGACCGGGGATCAGTTTTGGTTTGCGCACGGGATGCGTGGCGACGACGCCGATCCCTCGTTCGGCGAGCGATCTTGCGATCGACTCGGCGGCGTTTCGGCCACGCCGCGCGCCGGTGTTGACGATGACGACGGCGCCGTCTTGGAACGGCGGTTGCTCCGGCACGTGCGTCATATGCCCTTGCGGCGCTGCGCACAAACCACGCGGCGTCGCCGAGGCGCGGGAGGCGCGAAGCCGCGCGCGGGGAGGGCCGCAGGCGCGGCGGCCGAATCCCCGGCAGGCCCGAAAAGGCCGACGTAGCTCAGTTGGTAGAGCAGCTGTTTCGTAAATAGCAGGTCATCGGTTCGAGTCCGATCGTCGGCTCCGGGGTCCGCCAAAAGTCGTGAAGGACCCGCTGATAATGGGGTAAAGTTGCGATTGTGGTGATCGAGCACGACGTGGTCGTCCTCGGCGCGGGCCTCGCCGGCATGCGCGCGGCTCTGGAGGCGGCGCGCCATGGCGCAGACGTCGCGGTCGTAACGAAAGTTCATCCGATCCGCAGTCATTCGAACGCGGCGCAAGGCGGCATCAACGCGGCCCTCGGCAAGGATGACTCGTGGGAATCGCACGCGTTCGACACGATCAAGGGGAGCGACTACCTCGCCGACCAGGACGCGGTCGAAGTCATGTGCCGCGAGGCGCCCGGCGACATCATCGAGTTCGAGCACATGGGCGTCATTTTCTACCGGAATCCCGACGGAACGCTTGGCACGCGCGCCTTCGGCGGCGCGTCGCAGGCGCGGACATACTTCGTCGGCGACATCACGGGACAGGCGCTCCTCTATACGCTCTACGACCAAATCCTCAAAGCCGGCGTCAAGGTTTACGAAGAGTGGTTTGCGACGACGCTGTACCTCGAGGACGGGGTGTGCCGCGGGCTCGTTGCGCTCGAAATGGTCAGCGGCGAACTCCATTTGGTGCGCGCGAAGGCCGTCATCGATGCGGCCGGCGGTCTAGGCCGCCTGTACGAGCCGAGCACGAACGCGCTGATTTGCACCGGCGACGGATATGCGCTCGCGTACCGCGCGGGCGCGCCCTTGATGGACATGGAGATGGTCCAGTACCATCCGACGACGCTCGCGGGGAGCGGCTTCCTGATGACCGAGGCGGCGCGCGGCGAGGGCGCGTACCTGCTCAACAAAGACAACGAGCGCTTCCTCAAGAGGTACGCGCCGAACAAGATGGAGCTTGCGGCGCGCGACGTGATCTCGCGCGCGGAGACGGTCGAAATCGCCGAGGGGCGCGGCATCGACGGCAACGTTTTGCTCGACCTGCGCCATCTTGGGCCGGACGTCATTCTAAGAAAGCTTCCACAGATCCACGAGATGGCGCTCGACTATCTCGACATCGACATGATCAAAGACCCGGTCCCCGTCCGCCCCGGCATGCACTATCAGATGGGCGGCGTCAAGACCGATATCGACGGAGCGACGCGCGTCCCCGGGCTGTACGCGGCCGGCGAGGTCGCGTGCGTGAGCGTTCACGGCGGGAACCGCTTGGGCGCGAACTCACTGTTGGATACGATCGTTTTCGGGCGCCGTTCGGGGAAGGCGTCGGCCGAGTACGTGAAAACCGTCGCGGACTCGAGCGGCGGCGAGGACCTGCTGGCCGCCGAACAATCGCGCATCAGCGAACTGCTCGCGCGCCCGTACACGGGCGAGACGCACGCGCGCCTGCGGCTCGAACTCGCGACGACGATGGACAAGAAAGTCGGCGTCTACCGGGACGAGGCGGGCTTGCAAGAAGCTCTGGTGACGCTCGGCGAGTTGAAGGCGCGCTACGGGCGGATCGCGGTAGGCGACAAGGGCGGCATCTTCAATCAGGCGCTAACGTTCGCGCTGGAGCTCGGCTTCTTGCTCGATTGCGCCGAAACCGTGATTCTCGGCGCGCTGACGCGCAAAGAGAGTCGCGGCGCGCAAGCGCGCACCGACTATCCCGAGCGGAACGACGCCGAGTGGCTCAAGCACATCCTGCTGACCTACCGGGCCGGCGCCGCACCCGAGATTTCGTACAAACCGGTCACGATCACTCAATGGAAGCCGGAGGCGCGCACCTACTGATGGAGTTCACGATCGAGGTCGGGCGCTACAACCCCGAAGGACGCTACGCCGATCGGGCGTTGCCGGGCGCCCCGTTTCCGCCGCCGTGGGACAAGGCGCCCCCGAAGCGCTATCAGACGTACACCGTCGACCTCCCCGAACACGCGGTCGTCCTCGACGCGCTGATTGCGATCCGCGAGTACCAAGACGAATCGCTCGCGGTCCGCTGCGCCTGCCGCAGCGCGATTTGCGGGTCCTGCGCGATGTGGGTCAACGGCCACGCGCACCTCGCCTGCAAGAGCAAGTTGAGAGCGTTCACCAAAGACGGAAAGACGCGCGTCGAGTCGCCGCCGTCGATGCCGATCATTCGGGATCTCGTCTGCGACATGACGCCGTTCTGGGAGAAGCACCGCGCCGTCAAACCCTGGCTCGAAGGGAAGCAACCGATTCCCGGACCCATGGAAGAGTACCGCGTCCCCAACGCGGCGATGGAGGAATTGATTCAGGAAGTCAGCTGCATCAGTTGCAGCGCGTGTCTGATGGATTGCGAATCGTTCGCGGTGAACCCCGACTTTCTCGGTCCGCAAGCGCTTGCCAAGGCGTATCGTTACGTCGGCGACCCGCGCGATGCGACGACGCAGGAGCGGCTCGAGGAGCTCAGCAAGCCG
Source organism: Vulcanimicrobiota bacterium (assembly GCA_963832625.1). Lineage (GTDB taxonomy): Bacteria > Vulcanimicrobiota > Vulcanimicrobiia > Vulcanimicrobiales > Vulcanimicrobiaceae > CAWHUV01. The sequence continues at coordinate 494,878 of CAWHUV010000001.1, forward strand.
GGCGGCATATGGGATTGCACGCACTGCTACGAGTGCGTCACGCAGTGCCCGAAGGGCGTCGCGCCGCTCGAGCAGATCCTGAAGATTCGCAAGCTGCGCCGTCGACGCCGGGTGTCACGAACAACGCGGGGACGCGCCACGCCGACGCGTTCGCCGAATCGGTCAAGCACAGCGGCCGGCTCAACGAGCTGACTCTGCTGCCGAAGTCGGTCGGCTTCTTCAATATCGTCGGTCAGCTGCAAGACGCTTCCGAGCGCGTTCAACATGATTCGCGCCGGGAAACTGCCGCCGATCATCCACAAGACGATTCCGGGCGTCGAGCGGATCCGAGCCATCTTCGAACGAGTCGGAGGAAGGTTCAAGTGAAGGTCGCGTTTTATCCGGGTTGCGTCTCAAAGGGCGCCTGCCCCGAGCTCTACGTCGTCGGCGCAGGCGATTGCCGATCCGCTCGGGCTCGAGCTGCAGGAGCTGACCGAAGCGCCATGCACCGGCGCCGGCGTGCTGAGCGAGCAGAACCCCGACCTCGCCGATTCGCTCAACGGGCTGACTCTCGCGATGGCCGAGGCGTCGGGCGCCGATCTCATGACGATCTGCAGCACGTGCCAGGGCGTGCTTTCGAGCACGAACTACCATCTCGGTAAAGAAAGCCGCGCCTCGACAAGGTGAACGCGACGATCGCCGACCAAGGTTATCAGTACGGTGGCACGACGAAGGTCAAGCACCTGCTGTGGATGCTGTTCGAGGACATCGGCATCGACCGCATCAGCCGGCGATCAAGCGCAAGCTCACCGGTCTCAAGATCGCGCCGTTTTACGGCTGCTACATCCTGCGGCCCGGAAGATTCGCTGGGCTTAAAAGAGCGCCCCGAGCGCAAGACGTACCTCGAGCAGTTGATCGCGCTCTTCGGCGCGGAAGCCGTCGAGTACCGCGGTGCAACGAAGTGCTGCGGCTTCCCGATGCTGACGTTCAACCGCGAGAAGTCGCTCGCGATGGCCGGCAACCACATCCTCGAGGCAAAGGAGAAGGGCGCCGACTCTACTCGTGACGCCGTGTCCCCTCTGCCATCTGAACCTCGACGGCCAGCAGCCCGACGCCGCGCGCGTCATCAATAAGCCGATCGACGTCCCGATCTTCCACTTGCCGCAACTCCTCGGGCTCGCGTTCGGCTACTCGCCCGAAGAGCTGCGCCTCGACCACCACGTCGTCCCGACGCGCGGCGCGCTCGAGAAGATCGAACTGAAGGTTTAGCAATCGCCGGCTCCGCGCGGAGAGCAGGAAGACACCTTCCGCCTTTAGGGTTGACTAAGTCGCGAGCAGGAGTATTCTAAGAGGGACCTTCGTTAAGCGAGGCGTCCGTACGACAAACACGCCGCTACCCGGAAAGGTCGAGAGACCCCAATGGGTGACCAGGCCCCGTCGACAACAAGGCGGGATCTAATGCGGCTGAGCCTCCCGGCTCTACGGCGTGCGGTGCCAAACCCCCGACGTTGAGGCAAACCACAGGCTCGTGGCTTCTCTCGCCGCCGGAACGATGGTCCGACGGCGATTTTCATTCTTTGCTGATGCGGAAAGGGGGTGATGAAAAGCGATGGACGACGGCAGTAGTTGTAGCGACATGCCTCCGCCCGGCGACGGGCGTTTTTACCGGCGTCGTCCTCGTACGGCGCTCGCTTGATAGGAGAAGTCCCGTGACCATTATTGTTCCCGCGCGCCCGCGCGGCGCGCAAACGTTCGCTCGTTTCCGCGCGGCCGCCTCGAACGGCACGCGTCCGGCCGACGCGATCGAAATGCCGGCGTCCCAAAGTGCCGCGCTGCCTGTCTTTGACGAGGCTTGGAACCGGACGCGCAAGTCGCGCGTACGCCTGCGCGCGTTCGCCCGCCGGTAGAGCGGGCTTTCAGATGACGGCCAAGAGCATGGCTTTGCGACGCTTTGCTCCGTTGAAGTCTCGCCCCGCGCGCGGCTCAGTTCTTGGCGGCTGGGCTGACGGCGATCCCAACCGGCAGATTGAGATACTCCGACGACGTGCTGTCGAGCAGGCTCCCGGCCAGACTGTATTCCTGTCCGGCGTTTGAGTTGCTCCCCCACAGCGTGGGGGTCTTGGCATTCGTCAAGGCGATGTTCACGATGTCGCCGCTGTATCCAAAGCTGCTCGCCGGCGCTCCCGTATACGGCGGAGCGTAGGTCGAGATCGTTCCGCTCGAGCCGCTGCCTTGATCGTCGAAGATCAGGTTGTCGTGGGCGTCGAAGGCGAGCCCGCCCGGATACGTCCCGGTGATCGGGAGGACCGTCGGCGACGTCGAGCCGGCTTTGAACTCGTCGACTTCGGCGAGGTTGCCGGAATTGAGACCGTCGACGAACAGATCGTCCTTCGAGTCGGTCGCGAGCCAGAAGATGTACGGCAAGTTCGCGTCCGCGAGCGTGCTCGTCGGGTTGGCGGCGCCGTTCGCGAACACGTCGATCGTGCTCGTGTCGAAGAGCGCGACGTAAGCGCGATGCTTCCCGTCGAGCGCGACGCTCGAGTCTCCGGCGACGGCGCTCGGCGCGTTGAGAATCCGGTACGGCTTAAGTTTGCCCGGGTGGAAGACGGCGACCCAGCCTTGGTCGCTTGCGATATAGAGGTCGCCATTTGGGTCGACAGCAGACCCGCCACGCCCTGCGCGTGGTCGGTTATTTCACCGAACGGCGTCTGGTTCGAACCTTTTTGCGGATAGAGCCACACCGCGTTGTCGAGGTAATCGGCGATGTACAAAACCTGGGCTTTGCCCTTCTTGTCGGGCGAGATGAAGCCGGTGGTGGGTATGCCGAACGGTCGCGGGGCGTGGGGACGGAGGCTCAGCGTCGGTAGCGAGGCACGCGATCCTAACGTGTGCGCAGCCTGTGAGGAACCGGGAGCCTGCATGCGGTCGGAAGGGACGCTCGACCCGTTGCCCGAGCATGCGGTGAAGAGACCGGCCGCCGCAGCGACGATTCCGAGGCGCTTGAAAAAGGCGAACATTAGCAGCTTCCTTTGACTTGAGTACCTCTATAGGTACCCCCGAATCCCCGAGTACTATCGCGCGCTTCGGTAAACTTGGAGTGGAACCAAGCGTGCGGCGCTCGCGGTTGCCGTCAGCACAGCCTTTCGCGGCCATGCGGTGCGTTCAGGTCCTGCGCGGGCCCGATCGGCACGATGCGGGTCGGGTTGATGTCGTCGTGCGTGAAGTAATAGTGCCGTTTGATGTGATCGAAGTTGACGGTCGACGCGACGCCGTCGGTACTGGTAAAGTCGCGAAGATACCCGTATAGGTTCGGGTAGTCTTTGATCCGCCACAGGTTGCACTTGAAGTGGCCGTAGTAGACCGGATCGAAGCGGACGAGCGTCACGAACGGGCGCCAGTCGGTCTCGAGCGGCGTCGCACCGAACAGGTAGCGGCTCGTCGCCAAGCGCGCCTTCGAGTGCGTCGAGCGTCTCGAAGACGCGGTAGGCCGCCGTCTCGTACGCCGCTTGCGACGTCGCGAATCCGGCGCGGTAGACGCCGTCGTTGAGCGTCTCATAGATCCACGCGTTGAGCCGATCGATCTCGGCGCGATGCGGCGCGGGGTAGAGGTCGATTGCGTTCTCGGCGAACGCCTCGAACTCGGTTTCGAACATCCGCATGATGTCGTCGTCGGAGTTGCTGACGATGCGCTTCGTCTCGCGTGTCCCACAGCACGGGGACGGTGACGCGCCCTCGATAGGACGGCATCGGTGGCGAGGTACGCTTCGCTGAGAAATGTAAATCCGTTGACCGGATCGCTTGAGAAGCCGGGGCCGTCGCGGAACGCCCAGCCGCGCTCATCGCGGACCGGGTCGACGACCATCATCCCGATCGCGTCGTCTAGCCCTTTGAGCTTGCGAACGATGATCGTCCGGTGCGCCCACGGGCACGCGAGCGAGACGTAGAGATGGTAGCGTCCCGCCTCGGCGGGAAACCCGGAGTGGCCATCGGCCGAGACCCAGCCGCGGAACGCATCGTCTTGGCGAACGAAACGCCCATCGGCCGATTGTTCGTTCGGAAACTGTGCTTTGACGGTCATCGTAGCCTACGGGAGGCGAAGCTCCTAGGTAGCGAACAGGGATGTGAGCGACGCACGCCCGGACCCGCCGGTTTCGACAATCGCGGTGGGCCAGCAGCGCGTAGGTAAAGCCGGAACGGTCGCTGTACGGGGCGTCCTTTTCGAAGAATGTGCGCGTCCTTCCCGGGCGAGTGCCACACCGTTGGCCCAAGGCCGGGCTGAACCGCGTCGTTTTGGATACGGGTTTCGGATTACTTCGGCGTCTGATCGGCGAAAAAGCAGGATACGCTGTTCGTCAGATAATCGACGTCGATGCCAGATATTCGTCGCAGACGTGCGGGTGGTGCTTGCATGTTTCGGCGAAGAGCCGTTTGAGAAGGCGTTTTTCGTGCGTTGCGAGCGGCTGGAGCTGCCACGCGGACGTTGCGGCGGCGCTGGAGATCAAGCGGCGCGCGCAGTTGGAGCGCATGAGCGTGTTATCGCCGGGAAGACCCCGGCTCAAGCGGCAGGATGCCGCATGAGGACGCGCACAACGAAAAGTGGTATGAGGGGCGCTATGAAACTGACCAGTTCGACGTTCGACGACGGGGCGACGATCCCCGAGAAGTGTGCTTACTCGGCGTGCGGAGGGACTAACCTTTCGCCGGATCTACAGTGGAGCGACGCCCCGAGCGGGACGCAGAGTTACGCGCTGCTCTGCCACGATCCCGACGCGCCGACCGGGACGGGTTTCTACCATTGGGTGCTGTTCAACATCCCCGCCGAGACGACGCGCCTGCCGGCCGGCGCCGGGGGAACGGCTTCGGGCGGCCTCCCGCGCGGCGCCGTCGCCGGCTTCACCGATTACGGCGAAGTCGGCTACGGTGGACCATGTCCGCCGCCCGGACCGGCGCACCATTACAATTTCACACTCTACGCGCTCGGTAAAAAGCTCGAAGGACTCAACGAGTTCACGACCGGCGCAAAGCTTCGCTTCATGATGCGCGATTGCACGCTTGCGGAGGCGCGGCTCACCGGGCTATTTCACTGGCTGAGCCGTACTCGAACCGCCGCACGATTAGCGCCAGCGGCATCCCAAAGAACACGACGTGTGCGACGATGCCGCTCAGGATCGTCGCCGGCCCGACTTCGAGATGCGGTGCGACGCCCAACGGCAACACGACGAACGTCATGACGAACCACACTATGATGCCGAACAGCGTCCCGGCGACGACCGGATGCAACTCGGCCGCGCGCATCCGCGAAAAACCGAACACGTAAACGCTCGCCCACACGATGCTGGTTAGGTAGTGCATGACCAGCCCGGCGAAGGCCGCGCCGTAGCCCTGTGAAAAGGAGCCGAGGCCGAGTAGGTTGGCGGCGTCCCACTGTAGCGCTTGGAGCGGCGTGTAGTGCACGAACACGCGCAACGCGACGATGAAGTATGCTTCGAGCGTCGACCCGGCGACGAGCGCGCCGACGAAGATCGCCGTGAAGGGCCGATCGACGCTCGGCGCCGCGCCGCCACCTATCGCGCTAACGTCCTACTCCCAACGCGAACCGTCGTTCGAACGCGTCGCGTAGTCGGCTTCGCAAGCATCGCGTAAGCGCCCGAGCAGGTCGCGTGCGGTTGCTTGCGCGATGCGCAAGCCGACCGCTTCGTCGAATAGCCAGCCCACCGCGCCGCCTGGGGGCACGTACGTCCCTTCGAGTGCAACGCTGGATTCGATTCCGTCGGCGCGAATGCCGAGCGTCCCGGCGAACTTCGGAAACGGCCCGCCGTCTTGCGGTTCCCATCCGATGCGCATGATCGACGCGCCTCGTACCACATCCCTAGTGATCGTGACCACGACGTCACGCTCGAGATTGAGAAGTCCCGGCATGCCGGCCGCATCGCTCGGCGTCCGAAGGCTCAGCCGAATCTTCCCGTCGCTTCCGGAGGCATCGCGAAAATATTGGTCGATGAACGAGGCCGTGAAATCGGCCGGCGACCGGAAGCGTTCGGTGACGTTGAGCTCGCTCAAGAACTAGGCCTGAAGCTTTCATGAAGGCAGCCGTTGCGCCCATCCGGTGGCCGCGGCTGCGACGTTCTCAGGTCAGTTCACCGCTCGCGGCAACGAAACCTCACCGCGGTGAAACCTCACTCAAAGAAACTCGCCGGCCTCTCGACGGACGGGATATCACAAGGAGCCCAACGTGAAAGCCCTTATCGCAGCCCTGACCCTCGGCGCCATCCTCGGCGCGCCCGCACTCGCGTCGGCCGAACCGGCGAGCGTCGATTCGCTGGCCGGCCCGAACGCGCGCTTGTTCATCGTCGACATGGACGGCCGTACGATCGCGACGCTCGTTAGCATCAAGCCCGGCGAGCTCCGCCTTCGCACAATCGCCTCAACCTTGTCGACCGCGTCGCCCAAACCGGCATCGCTCGGCGCCGATCTTCGCCCCGCGCCGCTAACGCCGCAACAAGAGGCCGACGCCGAGCGCGCCGCCTATGACCGGACCTTCGGGACCAACCACTCGCCCTAACCCACGTTCTTAAGAGAAACATCACCAAACGATAAGGTAGAGCGCGTAAAGAGTAGGCGTACGCATCGCACCCCAAAGGAGTGATCTCGATGTTGCGTCACCTCACTGCTGCGGCGCTGACCGGCGCCGTGGCACTCGCGTTGCTGAGCACGGCCTCCCCGGCGCTCGCGCAAAAATCATTCGATCACGTGTTCGTGATCATGATGGAGAACCAGTCGTTCGACAACCTGTACGGCCGCAATGTGGTCGATTCAAACGGGAATCCAACTGGGCCCTTCGACACGCCGTTCATCACGTTCACCGCGCCGGCGGCCTCCGGCTGGGCTCTCGACTACCTCGGCGTCACCCACCCGAGCCTGCCCAACTACGTCGCGATGATCTCGGGCGAGTACTACGGGATACAAGACGACAACCCGAGTTGTTTTGCGCAGCCTCCGCCGGGCCCGCCGTGCGATTCCATTAACGCAACCAATCTCATCGACAATCTCGAATCCAAGAGCCTCACGTGGAACGTGCTCGAGGAGTCCATGCCCAAAGCGGGTTGGCTCGGCGTGCAGTGGCCCGGCTCGGCGCCGCGGCTCTACGCGCAGAAGCACAACCCGTACGTTTATTTCGCCGACATCGCGAGCAACCAGAATCGCTTGGCGCGCATCCTTCCGCTGAACCAAACGAATCTCTCCGCGCTGCTCGCCAATCCGCCGACGTACACGATGCTCGTGCCGAACCAGTGCGACGACATGCACGGGACGACGACGTGTTCGAGCCTCGATCCGCTCTTGCGTCGGGGCGACGAGTATCTGAAATCGCTCGTGAGCCAGATCGTGAGCGCGCCGTCGTTTACCGCCAGCTCGGTCGTGTTCGTTGCCTGGGATGAGGACGACTACAGTTCGCGTCTGTGGTGCTGTTCGTCGAAGGCCGGTGACGGCGGCGGCCACACGCTGGCTATGGTGTTCAGCAGCACCTCGGGCGGCAAGACCGCGGTGACGCCTTTCAACCACTACTCGATGCTGCGTACGATCGAGGAAGGCTTAGGCTTACCTTATCTAGGCCATTCCGGCGACTCCGCCGTGATGCCGATGTGGAGTCTGTTCTGATCGTTTAGGGATCGTAAATCGGCCGGTGGGTGCATGGAGGTGGTCGCCTCATGGACCCGCCGGCCGGCACGGCAGGACACCTCGAAGGGCTCGTCGCTCTTTTAGAGCGATGAAGATTTTGCGCGTAACCTCGCTCGTCGCGCTGGCCGCGGCGCTCGGTGCGGCCTTTGCCTATCCCGCGACGCCCGTTCGACCGGTCACCGACTCGTACTTCGGCACGAAGGTCGTCGACCCGTATCGCTGGCTGGAAGATCCGAGTGACGGCGCCGTCCGCGCGTGGGCTGCGGCGCAGACCGAGTTTGCGCGAGCGTACATCGGCGCGCGACCCAACTACGCGTGGTTCCACGAACGGGTTGCCGCTTTGAGTCGAACGTCGACGCGGCGCTTTGGGCTGCAAGTCGCCGGCGGGCGCCTGTTCTATCTGCGCCAAACGCCGCCGCAGGCGCAGGCGGAGCTGATCGTCCGCGACGGCTTGCCGGGAGACGAGCACGTCCTCTACGATCCACAAGCCGCCGCGAATGGCGGCCAAGTCGCCGCGATCGAATCGGTCTTCCCTTCGCCTGACGGTTCGATGGTCGCTTTCACGACGCAACTCGGCGGATCCGAAGAAGAGACGCTGCACGTGATGGATGCGGTCTCGGAGAAGATGCTCCCCGACACGCTCGCGCACGTCGGCGGCGGGACGAGCCCGACCGCGGTCGGCTGGGACGGCGACGGCAAGGGCTTCGTTCGAACGCGCTGGCCACAGAATGCCGACGGGTCGTACGCCAAGTCTTCGATCGCACTCTATCACCACGCGCTCGGCGCCGACCCCGCCTCCGATACGTACGTGTTCGGCCGAGGGCTCTCGCCTCGCGCGGAGTATCAACTCGTCGACTCGCGTGACGGGAGGGCGCAGGCGATCTTCGTGACGGCCGGCGACGGCGTGCACGCCTCAGTCTACTTGCGGCGCAACGGCGGAACGTTTCGCCAAGTAGCGGCGCCGAGCGACGGCATCGGCGCGAGCAACGGCGCGGGGGGAGTGTTCGTCGACGACGCGCTCTACGTTGTCGCCAAGGGCCGCGACCCCCGCGGTGAGGTCGTTGCGATCGGCGCGGACCAGACATTCGCAACAGCGCGGCGTGTCGTCGCGCCGAGCAATCTCGTCATCGACGGGATCACTCCGGCGCCGAACGGGTTCCTGACCAACGACGTCGACGGCGGCGACGGTGCAGTCCGAGCGTTCTCCCCAACCGGACGCTTGCGCGGCCGCCTCGCCGTACCGGCCGTCGCGAGCATCACCGAGTTTTCCGGCGACGGGCTGTCGGGGCCGGCCGTCATCGGCTATCAGAGTTACACGTCATCGAGCCGCTGGCTGTATTACAACCCACAGAACAACTCGCTCGAGCCGACGCGCACCGTCAACACCGCTCCCGGCGACACGAGCCGGGTTGCCGTCGAGCGCGTCTTCGTCCCGTCGCTGGACGGGAAGGTGCGCATCCCGCTCGAGATCGTGCACCTCCGCGGAATCGCGCGCGACGGCACGGCGCCGACGATTCTCTACGCGTACGGCGCATATGGACTCGTAACGCAGCCGCGCTTCGTCGGCACGACGCTCGCGTGGCTCGAGCGCGGCGGCGTCTTCGCGCAAGCGATGATCCGGGGAGGCGGCGAGTACGGCGACTCGTGGCACTTGGCCGCGCGCCTTGCGACCAAGACCGTCTCGAGCGACGACCTAGCGGCCTGCGCCCGGTGGCTAGAGTCGCACGGCTACGGTAACGCGCGCCACCTTGGCATCAATGGCGGAAGCGCCGGCGGGTTCTTGATGGGTCTCGCCCTGACGCGCAATCCGGAACTCTACCGAGCGGTCGTTGCACAGGTCGGCATCTACGATCTGTTGCGGGTCGAGTTGACGCCGAACGGAGCGTTCAACACGCCCGAGTTCGGGACGGTCACCAATCCCGCACAGTTCGCCTGGATGCTCCGGCAGTCACCGTACCATAACGTCGTGCGAGGCCGCGCGTATCCCGCGGTTTTAATGACCACCGGCGAGAACGATCCGCGCGTCGACCCCTACAACTCGCGCAAGATGGTTGCTCGCTTGCAGGCCGACTCGTCGTCACCCTATCCCGTGTTGCTCCTGCAGCGCACGGGCGAAGGTCACGGGATTGGGAATTCGTTCCGCCAGCGCATCGACGACTACGCCGACATCCTGACTTTCTTCGACAGCCAACTGCGGTAAGCGGCCGAGGACGCGGCGGCCCCGCCGCGCAATCCTTGGCGTGATGAAATATTTGCGTCTCGTCCTCGGGGTCGGCGTGGCGGCGTCCATGCTGGCGATTTCTCTTTTAACGCACGTGAAGGTCGACGCCGCGGCGACCGTTCGGCTTGCGCTCGCGGGCTGGCCGGCGCCGCCGGCGCTCCCGCCGAAGCGGCCCGTCACCGACACCTACGCCGGCGTCAAAGTCGTCGATCCATACCGGTACTTCGAGAACATGAAGGATCCGAAGGTGCTGGCCTTCTTTCGATCCGAGAACGCGTACGCTCGCGCGGTGCTGGCGAAGCTCGAGCCGGGGCGCGCACGCCTTCGCGCGCGGATCGTCGCGCTCGATAACGCCGGGCCGTCGGTCGGGCCAATCGTGCGCGATGGCGATCTCTACTTCTATCAGAAGCGAAACCCTGAAGACAACGCCGACAAGCTCTACGTTCGCCATGCCGGGCAAAGCGACGAACGCGTTTTGGTTGACCCGCAGAAGCTCGTCACCAAGGCCGGTCAGCATTTCAACATCGACTACTTTCTGCCGTCGTGGGACGGCGCGTATGTCGCTTACGGCATCTCGGAAGGCGGCTCGGAGAATGCCGACCTGCACGTCATCGAGACGCAGACCGGGACGGTCCTCCCCGACACGATCTCGCGCGCGAAGTACGTCGGAGCCAGCGGTTGGCGTTCCGATAGCCGCGCATTCTACTATCTACGCTTTCCTAAGCTTGCGCCGGGCGAATCGTCCAACGACGCGGAACTGAAGCCCGTCTCGTACCTGCACGTCATCGGGGCCGACCCCGAGAAGGATCCGCCGGTTTTCGGGTACGGCGTCGATCCGGCGCTGACGTTTCAACCGACCGACTTTGCGCTCGTCGTGACGAGTCCGGCTTCGTCGATCGCGCTCGGCGTCGTCGCGCACGGCGTGCAAAACGAGGAGACGGTGTACGCCGCGCCTGCCGCAAGCGTCACCGGCGCGCACGCGGTGCCTTGGAAGAAGGTCGTGGACGTCGGCGACGACGTGACGGCTTTTGACGTCAGCGGGTCGACGCTGTACGCCGTGACGCACAAGGACGCGTCGACGTTCAAAGTCGTCGCGATCGATCTGAACGCACCCGACTTCGCGCGCGCACCGGCGGTCGTCCCGGCATCGCGCGCGATCGTCGAGCAGGTACAGGTCGCGCAGGACGGGCTCTACGTGCTCGCCCGCGACGGCGGTTTCGGCCAGTTGGAGCGCGTCACGCTCAACCCGGACGGAACGCCCGCGTCGACCGTCACGCGCCCCCTGCCGCCCTATCCGGGCGCGATCTCCGGCATCTACACCGACCCGCGCGTCGCCGGCGTCACGTTCCCGCTGACGTCGTGGACGAAGTCGCTTCGCTACTTTGCGATCGACTCGGCTGGCGTCGTCCGGGACACCGGCGTCAAGCGCGCCTCATCGATCGACACGACGCCGTACACCTCCGAAGAGAGTTTTGCGACGAGCGCCGATGGAACCAAGGTTCCGATTTCGATCGTGTATCCTAAGAACATCGTGCGCGACGGCTCGCACCCCGCGTACCTCGAAGGCTACGGCGCCTATGGAGTCACGCTCGAACCGGGCTTCCTCGGCGACGATTTCGCGTGGCTCGAACGCGGCGGCGTTTGGGCGGTTTGTCATACGCGCGGCGGCGGCTGGTTCGGCGAAGATTGGCACCGCGCCGGGATGATCGCAACCAAGCAGCACACGATCGACGATTTCATCGCGTGCGGAAAGTACTTGGTCGCGGAGAAATTCACGTCACCCAAGCACTTGGCGGGCGAAGGGACGAGCGCCGGCGGGATTACGATCGGGCGATCGATCACCGAAGCCCCGTCGCTGTTCGCCGCGGCGCTCGACGTCGTCGGCGTGAGCGACGCGGTTCGCTCGGAGTTCTCGCCGAACGGCCCTCCGAACGTCCCGGAATTCGGGTCGGTGCGCGTCGCCGCCGACGTCAAGCCGTTGATCAACATGGATACGTATCTCAACGTCCGCGACGGGACCGCATACCCAGCGGTCATGCTGATCACCGGGATCAACGATCCTCGCGTCGCGCCGTGGGAACTTGCGAAGTTGACCGCACGGCTTCAAGAGGCGAGCACGAGCGGCCGGCCGGTGCTGCTGCGCGTCGACTACGATGCCGGGCACGGCTTCCTCGCGTCGTCGCGCGCGCAGGGCGAGGACCTGCTCACCGACCAGTTCAGTTTTCTGCTGTGGCAACTCGGCGATCCGTTATTCGCAAACCATCCGACTCGCATCGAGCCGCACTGAAAATGACGCGCCGGGCTGCCGTGTGGCTCACGCTCGTTCTCGCCTCCCCGGCCGCCGGCTGCGCGAGCCACGCCGCGATTGCGACGTACGGCGACCTGCCGACCGTCCTGCCCGCGACGCGGGTTGCGCCGCGGAGTCTTGGCTTCGGCCGCACGAATCCGCCGATCCAGCACGTCGTCATCATCGTGCAGGAGAATCGCAGCTTCGACAACTTGTTCCAAGGATACCCGGGAGCGGATACGCAGTCGTGGGGTTTGAACTCGAAAGGGCAGAAGATCGAGCTGCAGTCGATCCCGCTCGAAGCGCCCTACGACATCGACCATCTCTTCAACTCGTTTACCTCGGCGTACGACGGCGGGAAAATGGACGGCTTTGATTTGGAACCGGTGTATGGACACAACCTTCCATCGAATCCGCAGTACGGGTTCGTCCCCGCTTCCGAGAGCAAGACATATTTTAATCTGGCCAAGCAGTACGTTCTGGCCGACCACATGTTCACGTCGCACGTCGACGGAAGTTTCGTTTCGCATCAGTACGTCATCGCGGCGCAAGCCGAGCGTTCGGTCAATCTCCCTTCGGGCGTTTGGGGCTGCGATGGCGGTAAGCAGGACGACGTGCAGACGTTGAAAGACGATCGCACGTACGGCCGCAACGAGACCGTGTGCTTTCCGTCGCAAACGCTCGGCGACGAACTCGACGCCGCCGGCCTCTCGTGGCGCTATTACGCCGCGTCGCCCCTCGACGGCTGGCAAGCGTATCAGGCGGTCCGGCACATACGATACGGCGCCGATTGGAAGAACATCTACTCGCCATCGGAGCAATTCGAGACCGACGTCGCGGGCGGGACGCTGGCCGCGGTGACGTGGATTACGCCAAACTGCACGTATTCTGATCACGGCGGTTGCGTTTCGAACCAAGGCCCGGCGTACGTCGCGCGCCTAATCAATGCGGTCGGGCGCAGCAACTTTTGGGACTCGACGACGATCTTCGTCATGTGGGACGAATGGGGCGGATGGTACGACCACGTGCCGCCGCCAAAACTCGACTACGACGGGCTTGGGCTCCGCGTCCCGCTCCTGATCGTCTCCCCGTACGCCAAGCACGGGTACGTCTCGCACGTCCTGTACGAGCACGGCAGCCTGCTGCGCTACGTCGAGGACATCTGGGGCTTGCCACAGCTCGCCCAAAGCGACAAACGAGCGAACGATCCGGCCGCCGACGCCTTCGATTACACGCTCAAACCACGCGCATTCCGGCCAATCGATACGAGCCGGCAACCCGGCGGAGCGTTCGCCCAACCGGCCGACGTCCGGCCGGTCGACCCCGAGTAGATAGGCGTAAGCGTGTTGCGGCCGATTGAAGTGGGGCTCGCGGCTTTTGCGCTGACGGCGGGCTGCGCCACGCACGGAGCGACCGGCACGTACGGCGACCTGCCGCCGGCGCCGCCGTCGCTGACCGCGCGCGCCGGCCCTGCAGTCGCCGGCGCGAAACCGCCGATCGGGCACGTCGTCATCATCGTGCAAGAGAACCGCAGCTTCGATAATCTGTTCCAAGGGTTTCCCGGCGCCGACACGCAGTCGTGGGGGAAAGACTCGTACGGCGACACGATCCAGTTGCAACCGGTTCCGCTCGAAGCCGACTACGACATCAACCACCTCTTCCGAGCGTTTACCGAAGCATATGACAACGGGAAAATGGACGGCTTCGACCGCGAAGGCGTCGTCGGGCGATATCCGGAGAATCCGCAGTACGCGTACGTTCCCGCATCCGAGACGAAGACGTATTTCAACATCGGCAAGCAGTACGTGGTTGCCGACCGGATGTTCACCTCGCACATCGACGCGAGCTTCGTCTCGCACCAGTATCTGATTGCGGCGCAGGCGCAGCACGCGGTGGATCTGCCTTCGGGCGATTGGGGTTGCGACGGGGGCAGCCAAGACACGGTCTCGACGTTGACGGCGAAGCGTGAGTTCGGGAGCAACGAGGTCGTCTGTTTTCAGTCGAAAACGCTCGGCGACGAACTCGACGCAGCCGGCCTTACTTGGCGCTACTACGCGGCAGCGCCGCTCGACTATTGGGAGGCTTATCAAGCGATCTCGCACATCCGGTATGGGTCGGACTGGCACAACGTGCTCTCGTCGGCGCAGTTCGCAAGCGACGTGAAAAATGGAACGCTCGCGGCGGTCACGTGGATCACGCCGACGTGCGCAAACTCGGATCACGGCGGGTGCCTATCGAACACCGGGCCGGCGTGGGTGGCGGGGCTAATCGATGCGGTCGGCGAGAGCAAGTTCTGGAATTCGACGACGGTCTTCGTCATGTGGGACGAATGGGGTGGATGGTACGACCACGTCCCGCCGCCGCAAGTCGATTACGACGGGCTCGGGATTCGCGTCCCGCTTCTGATCGTCTCGCCCTATGCGAAGGCGGGGTACGTCTCGCACGTCGTGTACGAGCACGGCAGCCTGCTGCGCTACATCGAGAACTTGTGGGGATTGCCGCAACTCGCCACGAGCGACAAACGCGCGAACGACCCAGGCGCCGACGCGTTCAATTACACGCAGAAGCCGCGCAAATTCCAGCCCTTTGACGCGAACGCGCAGCCCCGCAGCACCTTCGAGTCCCCAGACCTCCGGCCGGCCGACGGCGAGTAACCGGTCGCTCTCGAGTCCGGGAGGTAGGACCACCGGTGTAACGCGGCTGGTGCTTTGGTCCCGATTAGGCCCTTGATGCGCGTCGTCACATCGTGGCCGGCCCAGGTCGAGCCGATGGAACAACCAGACGCGGCCACGCTCGACTTGGACGGCCGCCCCAGGAGAGATTAGTGCACCAGCCGATTCCCAAAGGCGTGACGCCGGAGACAATCCGCCGCGCCGCGCTGCTTCCCGACGATTACGCCTTGCAAAAGAGCGACGCCGATCTCGTGGCCCACCTTTTGAATGGCCAGAACTTCAGTTACTCGTTCAAGGAGAACGGCAAGCCCGTCACGTGGGGCGCCTTCGGAACCTCGTTCCGCACCTTGGGTGAGTTGCGAAAAGTCGCGGCAGAGCATCCGCCCGATGTCGTCGAGCCCGAGCCGGACACCGTCGGTCTCGAACTGTTCGGCAACATGCTCGACACGATCGCGTTCCTGCGCGTCCGCCTGCGGGCGCTCGCTGACGTCTGCATCGAGCGCGGGCTCGTCACCGGCCCCGAGTTACTGACGAAATACCACGAGGCCCACGAGCGGAGCTTTGGCGCGTTTCGCGACTTGATGCTCCTGCGCCCCGACGTTTTCGAGCGGCGCTTCGCCGAGTGGCTCGAGACCGAACGGGCCTATCGCCAGTCGCTCCAGAGCGATACCGTCGACCCGGTCGAGCCATAGGCCGGGGCATAGGGGATTTTCGCCGCCGTCGGCAAAGGAAGAAAGGCGGCTTCGTGACCCGGCGCCTCACCGTTTGGTGAAGCGCGCCGACCGAGTCCCGCACGCGAGGGCGCGATAACCGCGCGCCCGAGCGCGCCGACGTGCGCGAGCGCGCCGGCATATCACTGCGAGTGATCGACAAGGTCAACCCTTGAACTTCAGCACACTCCGCCTGCGTCCGTATCAAGTTGCGGCGCAGCGGGCGATCGTCGAAGAGCGCAAGCGCGGCTTCCACGCGCAACTAGTTTCCCTTGCGACGGGGCTCGGCAAGAGCGTCATCATCGCGACGCTGCCCGAGTTGCTCGAGCTGCGCCCGAACGATGTGACGTTGATCATCGCGCATCGCGACGAACTGATCCAACAGCTCGTCGAGAAGATGAAGGCGCAGAACCCGGACGCGATCGTCGGCATTGAGAAGGCTGAGGATTACGCGTCCGAGGAATGCACGATCGTCGTCGCGACCGTCCAAACGCTGACCGGGCCGCGCTTGAACCGGTTCGCGACGAAGTTCGGCCGGCGGATCGCGCTGTTCGTCATCGACGAGGCGCACCACGCCGCGGCGCCGACCTATCGCGCGATCCTCGACAAGATCCTGTTCAAGCGGCCGGACGCCCTCGTGATCGGGTTCACCGCCACGCCGACGCGCGGCGACGGCGCGCGCCTCGTCGACATTTTCCCCGACATCGTCTACGCGATGGACGCGCGCGCCGGGATCGACGCCGGCTACCTCGTCCCGGTCCGCTCTTACGCGATTGCAACCGAGACGAACCTCGACGAGGTGTCGACGCGGGGTGGCGACTTCGTCCTCGGCCAGTTGGCCGCCGCGGTCGACACCGACGAGCGCAACAAACGCGTACTCGAAGCCTACCAGCAGTACACGCCCGGGAAGAAGGCGCTCGTCTTCACGGCGTCGGTCGAGCACGCGCGCAACGTCGCTAAGCTCTTCAAAGATGCGGGGATCAAAGCGGCGTTCGCGAGCGGCGACACTCCGGAGCGCGAGCGCGAAGCGATCGTCGCCGGGTTCCGTGGCCGTAAGATCGACGTCCTCGTCAACTGCGGACTCTATCTCGAAGGCTTCGACGTGCCGTCCGTTGAGACGATCATCAACGCTCGTCCGACGAAATCGACGACGCTGTACACCCAGGTGACCGGCCGCGGCTTGCGCCCGCTCGACGAATACGCCTACGTCCTCTCGGAACTGCCGACTCCCGAAGCGCGGCGTAACATGATCTCGATGAGTAACAAGCCGTACGGGATCATCATCGACATCGTCGATCAGGCGCGCCGCCATCAACTCGTCACCTTGCCGACCCTGTGGGACCTTCCGGCGCAAATCAATGCCGAGGGCCGGCCGATCTCGGAAGTCGCCGAGCGCTACGAGGAACTCTTCCGGCGGTCGCCGCGCGAAGCTGCGCGCGTGCGGACCGCCGAGCAGATCGAGACCGCGCTGATCGAACTCGACGAGGCCGCGAAGCCGCAATCGGCGCAGGCCGCAGCCTGGCAGCAAGTCGGGCTCGAGCACTGGCGACTCGTCCGCCCGCCGCATCGCATTGCGCGCGACCGCAAGGGGCGTCTCGTCCCGCACTTCGCCGAGCAGTACGCGCGCCTCGTTGCGATGGCCGCAAAGATCGCGCCGCACGAGGACGCCGGCGGCTTCGCGCTGCGTCTGCTCAACGTCGACCGGCACGCGGTCCGTGAAGAGGCCCTGCAAATCGACATAAACCGGCGCGGCGAAGGGTGGCTCGCGACGTGGCGCAACGGGAAAGGGCCGGTCCGCGACTTGCTGGCCGCGCCTTCGCTCGCGGAAGCGATCGCGCAAGCGCAAACGCGGCTCCAGGCTGGCGCGCTGACGTGGACCGCTCCGCCCGGACGCGCCAAAGGGCACGCGCCGGCGCGGCGCTTCCGCGGGAAACGCCGGCGTGCAGCGCCGTCGCACGCGAGTCGTAAGGCGGGCTGACCTTAGGGGGCTGGAGGTTCGGGCGCCATCGTGCGAACCGCTAGCGTACCGATGCCGAGGACCGCGACAGCGAGCGCGCTCCACAAAATCCACGGATAGCGATCGCTCCATGGCTTCGCAGGCGTCGAACTCACGAAACTTGGGTTGAGCATCGGGATCCCGAGGGCGACCGCCGTGGCGCGCCCCAGAGTCGCGGCGCCGTGAGTTTTCGAATAGTCGAAAACCGGCGCGGCCGCGCTCGGGTTCCCGTAAATGAGGCGGTAACTCGTGCCGGGTTGCGCGTCGAAATAGATTCGGCGCGGCGTTCCGTATGCGTCGATGCGGACGTCGCGCAGCGCGGCGTTGTCGCCGTCGTGGACGACGACTCGCCAGCGCGCCGCTTGCGTTTCGTCGAACGCGATCGAGAGAGCGTCCCTTCCGGGTTCGACGCGGCTGATCGGCGCGCTCGCAACCGTCTGCCACGACGCGCCGTCCTGGCTCACTTCGACGTCGACCGTTCGCACAAAGCGCGGCGATGCCGAGTCGACTCGAATGCGCTCGGTCGGAACCTCATCGATTCCGGTAAGAACGTAGCTCGTCGTCTTTTCGGTCGCGTTATGCGTCGGCGGCCCGAGGCGCAGGCTATACCGCGTGATCTCGGGCGCGCCGTTCGCGAGGGCGACTTGGATGCCTGAGATCGGGAACGCTGTCGAGCCGTCGAGGACGCGGACGCGTAGATACCGCGCCGTGCTGGTCGGAAAACTGACCCGCGTGTTCGTCGCCAAGCCGTCTTGGCGGTAGTCGTAGATCGGTGCGCCGGTGCGGATTGTGCGCCACGTAACGCCGTCGTCGCTCGCATCGACGTCGACGTGGGCGGCAAATCCGCCGGCCGGCGTAGCGATGTCGAGCGTGCTATACGTATGCCGCACGGCCCCGAGATCGGCGACCGCTTGCGAGTACCGCCCGGCAACGAATCCCCGGTCGGTCAGCGTCGCATCGGTCCAGCGCTCCGGGGCGACCGGCGCTGGGGTCTCGATTGCGAACGGGACGGCGGCGCCGTCGCTTCCGAGGATGCGAACGTCGTCGAGCGAGGGCCGCGCGTTTGCATAAATCGATGGCGGAACCGCGATCGTCACGGTCCCGTTGGCGCGCCGCGTATCGATCGAGCGGACGTACTTCCAATTCGACCACGGCGACGGCAGCGGGCCGGGAGCGTTTGCGATCAGTCCGGCCAAAACGACGGCGCCGATCACGGCGCGTTCTCCGGTTTCTTGGCGGCGTACCGTTGGTAGCCGTAGGAGATCGCCATCGTCACGCTGCCGAGCGCGATGAACGAGACGATGCGGATCCCGGGATTCAGCGCGCTCATGTCGACCGCGAAGGCCTTGAGAATCGCAACCGACAGCAGAATGAGCCCCTCCCAGCGCGCGAACTTGAGGCCCCTCGCGATGCCAACGGCGAAAAGGACGGCGGCATACCCGAGCCACAAAAGCGTCAGCGACAATTCGTGGTGGCCGGTGAGCGTGTAGAGCTCCTGCGAAAGGGCGTACAGCGCGCAGATGTGTCCGGCGGGCTCGCTTGCGACGAGGAGCAGCCGCTCGAGTTCGGTGACCGGTTTGCTCCGGAAGTACGCGGAGGCTGCGCGTACCGAAAACAGCGCAAGGGCCAAAACGCCGAACGTGATGAACCGCTCGTTGACGAACGCGGCGCCTCCGCTTGGGGGAAACGCAAGGAGATCGAATCCGCCCAACACGAGCGACAGGTACCCGAACGCGCGGATCACGCGCCGGTCTTGGAGTAGCCCGACCCACGTGAGCAGCGCGCCCTCGACCGCCCACAGCACCGCGACGACGTTCCCCTCGAACGTCACGGCGACGCCGCCGGTTATCAGGGCGAGCGCGACCGCGGCGAGCACGGCACGATCGCGCGACCGCGCAACTTGCGCGAGTCCCAAGAAGGTCGCGGCCAGGGCGACGACGGCGGCGGTGAGCCAGTGACGGTGCGCGGCGAAGAGCTCGACGTGCAGCGTAAAGTAGAATGCGCCCGTCGCAACGACGACCAGCCACGAATCCCAGGCGCTCATCTCGATGCCGGCGACGGCTTTTCGCAGGGGTTGCGCGACGAACAGCGCCAAATAAATCGTCGCGAACGCTAGCACCGTACCGAGCGGCGCCGGCCGGTCGAGCATGAAGGTCGTGCACAGGTAAAGCTGCGTCGCGACGAACGCGAAGGCTTGGATGCGCGGCCAGCGCCGGTTGATCGGCAATAGCGCGAGCGCGACGTCCAGCATCGCGACGTACGTCAGCAGGTTGAACGGTTGTGGAGTAGGGGTTACGTTGAGCAGCGGCGTGATGAAACCGCCGAGCAGCGCAAACCCCGCCGTCGCCTCTGAATTGTTGCGCACCGAAATTGCTATCAAAGACGCCGTCACGACGGCCATCGCGACGAAACTTACGCCGATCGGGACGAGGTGGAAACCGTTGCCCGCGCCCCACAGCGACAAGTAGAGCACGCCGCCGCCGAGCCCGGTGAGTGCGCCGCCGTACACCGTCTTGCCAGTGCGGCCAAACCGTTCGCCCAGCGCGACGAGCGCGATCCCCGCGAGAAGCCCGATCGCGACGCGGCCCGCCGGCCCGATCCAACCGTTGTCAAACGCGTACTTGATGAAAAAGCCGACGCCGAGGAGCAAGACGAACGCGCCGACGACCAGCAACACCCGGCCACCGAAAAACCCCTCAGCGTCGACCGGCGCGGAGGCGGCACTTGGCGCGGGCGCACTCGCCGGCTTAGGAGTAATCGATGGTGCGGGAGTGGGTTCAGCGGCGGCGGCGCGATCCGGTGCCGCGCTCGGCGGCAGCGGTTGATCCGCGCTAGCGGCCGGCGACACCGCTTCGTCTTCCGTGAGCCCGAGTCGCCGGCACATCCACGCGACGCGAAGCTCGAGCGCGGCAAGACGCCCTTCGATCGGGTTCGTCGGCGGAACAGACAAACGGCGCCTCCCGAGAGGGGTACCTCGTTTGTCCGCTAGTGTTGCGCTATGCCCTGCTTCTCGAAGTACCGCTGGTGATAATCTTCGGCCGGATAGAACGCCGGCGCCGGCTCGATCGCGGTCGCAACCGCACGGCGGTATCGGCCGGACGCCTCAAGCGCCGCTTTCGAAACCTCGGCGACCTCGCGCTGCTTGGGCGAATGGTAGAAGATGACCGAACGATATTGCGTCCCGACGTCGGGACCTTGGCGATTCGATTGCGTCGGATCGTGGATCGACCAAAACGTTTGCAGAAGTTGCTCGTAACTGACGACCGCGGGATCGAAGCGAACTTGGACGACTTCGGCGTGCCCCGTCCGACCGGTGCACACGTCGTGATACGTGGGGTTCTCGACCGTACCGCCCGCGTAGCCGGAGGTTACCTCGAGGACGCCGGGGATCGCGCGAAACTCCGCTTCGACGCCCCAAAAACAGCCCGCGCCGAAAGTCGCGAGCGCGTCGGTCTTTCCGTTCCGTGCATCTTGCATGGGCGCATTGTATCACCGATCGTCGAGGCGCGGACGTTCGGCGCCTTACAAGCAAGGCTAGCGGGTGAAGGTCGCGGGCGCGGCGTATCGGGGTCCGTGATTCTTGCGCGCTTTTTTCTGACTCTGGGGTTCGTCGCCGCGCTCGGCGGCGTGTCTGCCGCCCAACCGGCTCCCGCTCCGACCGCCGCCGTCGCGTCGCCGATCCCCGTCCCGTCGCCCCCGGCATCGCCGCTCCCAAGCCCGTCGGCGAACCCGGCCGGGGGCTTGCAAGGGCTGGCGCTGCCTGCTTCGCTGCTCGGGGGCGGCGCGACCGCCGGCGCGCCTCAAGCGTACGCGACGTTTGTGAAAAACGCCGACCGCCAAAGCGGTCTGATCGACATTCTGCACAAGGACGACGAAGTCTATCTCGATCTCACCGAAGCGCAGCTCAATCACCAATTCATCATCGCGCCGGTCCTCGCGTCGGGAATCGGAAGCGATGTCTTCGCGGGGCGCATCTACCCGACGTTCGTCCTCGAGTTCCAGCGCGTCGGCAAGCGAATCTTCTGGGTCAGCCGAAACACCGCGTTCACCGCCCCGCCCGGTACCGCCGCTGCAAATGCGCTCGCGATCTCGACGACCGACTCGGTCATCGCCGCTTCACCGATCGTCGCGCAGGACGACGAGAAGAAGCACTTCGTCATCTCGGCGAGCTTCTTCCTGACCGACTTCGAGAGCGTCGCGCGCGACCTCGGCGGCCGAGGCGCCGACGAGCCGCTCATTTTGTTCGGAGCCTCGCGCCCGGGATACTCGCTCGATCAGTCGCGCTCGTACGTCGAACGCACGAAGGCGCTGCCCAAGAACGACGAGATCCTTGCGAGCCTCGTTTTCAGCGGACCGCCGAACGGGCCGGGGACGGCGCCCGACGGCCGTGGCGTCCGCATCCGGATGCACTATTCGATCGTCGATGCGCCGGCGCTCGGCGCGTATGTCCCGCGGCTTGCGGACGATCGCGTCGGCTATTTCATCGAAGCGCAAAAGCACTTCGACGACGATTCGGCCATGACGCCGTTCGCGCGCTACATCGATCGTTGGAACTTCAACAACGGGCCGATCGTCTATTACTTGACCAACGAAATTCCGCCGCAGTACAAGCCTCCGATCCGCGCCGCCCTGCTCGAGTGGAACGAGGCGTTTGCCAAAGCCGGGATCCCCAATGCGATCGAGGTCCGCGACCAGCCCGACGATCCGGCATGGGACCCCGACGACATCCGTTACTCGACGGTCCGCTGGCTGACGAGCGACCGCCCCGCCTTTAGCGCGTACGGCCCGCACATCTCCGACCCGCGGACGGGACAGATCATTCGCGTCGAGATCGTCATCGACGGCGAGGCGATGCGCGGCGTCAAGCGCGGTTACGTCGAACAAGTCTCGCCGACCCGGCAAGCGCGCACGACGAACCTGCCGAGCGGCTCGGCCGCGTTTGCCGCGGAACTCCTCGGGCCGGTCCAAGTCGACTCCGACGCGGCCGATTGCGCCGACACCGAGGCGTGCGACCATTTCATGCGCGACTCGGCCGAGTTCGCGGCCGTCGGGACGCTCGCGCTGCAAGCCGGCGGCGCATCACCGGCCTCGACCGAGAGATACGCCGAGGCGTGGCTGCATTCGGTCGTCTTACACGAGGCCGGGCACAACTTTGGGCTGCGGCACAACTTTGCGGCGGCGATTTACCCGCTCGACAAATTACACGATCGCGCCTTCACGGCGGCCCACGGTCTCGTCAACTCAGTGATGAACTACACGCCGGTCAACCTCTCGCCGCCCGGCCGGCCGCAGGGCGACTACTTCCAAATGCGGCTCGGGCCGTACGACGACTGGGCGATCCGCTACGGCTACGCGCGTTTCGCAGGCGTGACGAAACCGAGCGACGAGCGGGCGCAACTGCGGGCGCTCGCCGACGAGAGCACGCGGCCCGAATACGCGTACGCGACCGACGAGGACGCGGGCGGCCCGCGCGCGGTCGACCCGCGCGTCGCGACGTTCTTGCTCTCGAGCGACCGCTTCGAGTTCTACCGCAACCAGTTCGACGTCGTCGACGACCTCGTCAGCCGGCTCGATAAGGTCTACCCGCGCGACGACCGGCCGTACTCCGAGGAGCAATCCGCGTTTCTCTCGATGATGCGCCAGTACGGGCGCGCCGCGCTGCTCGCGACGCGCTACATCGGCGGCTTGCAGACGTCGCGATCGCACCGCGGTCAGCCCGGCGGCGTCGCGCCGTTCCGACCCGTCGCGCGGGACGACCAGCGACGCGCTTTTGCAACGCTCGCCGAGCACGTGTTCTCGAGCCATGCGCTCCCGCTCTCGCCGCAACTGCTCAACGACCTCGGCCCTAACAACTACTCGCACCGAGGCGCCGAAGGGATCAATCAGCGCCCGGACTTCCCGGTCGCCGAATACGTCGCGGCGCTGCAAGATTCGGTGATGTACGAGTTGTTCGCGCCCGAGACGATGAGCCGCATCGCCGATGAGGAGTTGAAGGTCGGTCACGCGCGCGACGCGATGTCGCTGGCCGATTTGTTCGGGTGGATGCAGGCCTCGGTGTGGGACGATTTGCAGCCCGGCGTCACGCGGGTCGACCCGATCCATCGTGGGCTCCAGCGCCGTTACACAAACTACTTGATCGCGCTTTCGCTCGCGCCGAGTTTCCTAATCGAGGCGCTCGGTTTTCCGGGAGATTCGCCGCCGCTCGCGCGCTTCGAGCTGCGCCGCCTCGAGACGCGGCTGACCGCGCAGTTGCGTTCGCCGCACCTCGACCTCGCGACGCGCGCCCACTTCGAAGACGTCGAAAGCCGCGTCCGCCACGCGCTCGAACCGGAGTCGTCCCGCGGCGCATAGCACCGTCTATCTCGGCCTCGGTTCGAACCTAGGCGACCGCCAAGCGAACATCTTGCAGGCGCTGCAGCGGCTGCGCGCGCGCGGCGAGGTCGAGGCGGTCTCGGCGTACTACGAAACGCCGCCCGCCGCCGGCGTCGCCGGACCGGCCTTTCTCAACGTCGCGGCGCGCGTGCGAACCGCGCTCGAGCCGGCCGAGTTCGAACGCTTCGTACGCGATGTCGAGTCGGCCGTCGGGCGGCTGCGGACCGGGCACCTCGCGGCGCGACCGATCGACGTCGACATCCTTCTAATCGACGACGTCACCCAAAACTTCGGCCGCTTCGAGGTGCCGCATCCGTACCTCGCCGCGCGTCCCTTCAATTTGATCCCGCTTGCCGAGATCGCGCCGGATGTGGTCGAGCCGCTCTCGGGGAAGACGATCGCGGCGCTCGCGCAGGCCGTCGACACGCGCGGCATCGTGCGCAAAGCGCGCGCGCTGCAGTTCGTCGCAAACCGGCAAGAGGGCGAACCCGACGTCAAGCTCTCGATCGATCGCGTCGGCGTCGCGCGCGTGAAACGGATCATCCGCTTGTCGCGCGACGGTCAGGACGCGCTCTTCGACGGTGAGTTCTCGATGGTCGCCGACCTCGCGCCCGACAAAGCCGGCGTCCATATGTCGCGCTTCGCCGAACTGTTGGAAGAAGCGACGCTCGAAGTTCTGGGACGAAGCGGCCCGCCCGGCCGCATCGAAGACGTCGTCGCGACGATCGCCCGCGAGATCGTCGATTCGCAGAAGGCGTTACGCGCCGACGTTCGCTTGCGCGCCGATTTCGGGCTCGAGCGCTGGACGCCGGTCAGCGGTAAACGCGGCGAGGAGACGTACACGCTGATCGGCATCGCGCACGCCGACCGCGGGGGCGTGCGCCGGGTCGTCGGGGTCGAGGCCGAGGGGATGACGGCGTGCCCTTGCGCGCAAGCGATGGTCCGCGAGCATTCACTCCGCGAGTTGCGCGAGGCGGGTTTCAGCGAGAGCGACGCGCACCGGGCGCTCGACGCGCTCCCCGTTGCGACGCACAACCAGCGCGGGCGCGGCGCGATCACGCTCGGCGTTCGTCCCGGCCGCGAGACCGAAGTGCGCGCCGAGGACCTTGTCGAGATCGTCGAAAGCTCGATGTCGAGCGAGACTTACGACCTGCTCAAGCGCCCGGACGAGTTTTTCGTCGTCAACAAGGCTCACCATAACCCGAAGTTCGTCGAGGACGTCGTGCGCGGGATACTAGCGCGCGCGCTCGAGGTGTATGCGGACTTCCCGGACGACACGTTCGTTGCGGCCTCGCACGTGAATTACGAGTCGATCCACAAGCACGACGCGTTCGCCGAGGCGTTCGGTACGTTCGGCGAACTGCGCCGCGAGTTGAGTAGCGGCACGGCCGCCGATCAGAAGACGGACCTTGCGACGTGGCTCGGGACGCGCCCCTCGCCGGTCGTCGCGTAGCGGTCAGCCCACGTTCTTTTCGAGCGCCTCGATTCGGCTGCGCAGCGACGGGTGCGAAGAGAACAGAACCTGCATCCAGCGCGGAGGCTCGTCTTCGGCCAGGTTGCACTCGCGCAGGCGGACAAACGCCGCGACGCCCGATTTGGGATCGCGCGTCGCGGCGAGGGCAAATTGGTCGGCGGCGCGCTCGCGCCAGCGCGAGAACGCGGCGAGGACCGGCCCGACGACGAGCGCCACGAGCGAGGCTGCAAAAAACGTGCGACCGAGGCCGATCGCCGAGCCGAGCGGGACCCGGCCGCGCTCGGCGATCCCGCGCGCGCCGAAGAACACGAGCGCGGCCGCCGCGGTCCCGGCCGCGACCGAGCGCCAGACGTCGCGGCTGACGTAGTGCCCCAACTCGTGTGCGACGACGAAGACGATCTCGGGCTCCTTGAAGTCGCGCAGAAGCGTATCGCCCACGACGATCCGCTTCGAGCCGAACAGTCCGGTGACGTAAGCGTTCGCCTTCTCGGTCTGGCGGCTCATGTCGACGCGTAAGATCGCCGCGTCGCCCGCGCCATAGCGTTTGGCGAGCGCGCGGAGGCGTTTTTCCAGCGGTCCGTCGAGGGGCTCGAAGCGGTTGAAGAGCGGCGCGATCGCGTTCGGTACGACGACGTTCGCGAGGACGAGCAATGGGAAGGTTGCGACGGTCGCAAGCGCCGGCCACGCCCCCGGAGCGCGCTCGATCGTCGTCGCAAGCGCTTCGAGGAGCGGGAGCGCGAGCGCGAGCGTGACGCCGAAGCCCTTCGCCTGTTCGAGGAGCCAGTCGCGCGCGCTCTGATGGGTGAGGCCGTAGCGGCGCTCGAGCGCGTGCCCCTCGACGTACGCCGCCGGCAGATCGAGCAGCGCGGAGAGCGTCAGCGCGCCGGTCAATAGTGCGAGCCGGCGTCCTCGCGGCTCGGGGCCGCCGTCGCGCGGCGCGAGGGCCGTGGCCGGACCGTACGCCGCCGCGGCAAGTTCGGCGAGCGAACGAGCGATCCCGGAGAGGAGCAGGCTACGGCGCAGCCGGCCGTAGGTTTTTGGGTCGTGGGGAAGCGCACCATTGGGGACGCGCAGATCGCCGATCGCTTGCGCCGAGCGCAGGAGGACGTACCCCGCAGCGAATCCGGCCGCGGTTCCGATGAGAAGTCGACGCATCCCCGAAGTCGTACGCCGTGAAGCGCTTCATCAACTGCCGCGCGTACGCGTTCGATCCGCCACGCCGCCGGTATCACGTGTTCGACGGCTTCGTCGTCGACGGGACCGCGTTTGCGGCATTCGGGGAAGACGCGGGCGCCGGCGTCGAGACCGTCGATCTCGCCGGCGCAACGGTCGTCGCCGCATTCGCCGACTGCCACCTTCACCTGACCGCGACTGGATTGTCGCTCGGCGCGCGCGACCTCAGTGACGTTTGGGATCGCGCGACGTTCGTCGCGCGCGTTCACGCGCTGCCGGATGGCCCGTGCGTCTACGCCGCCAGGTACGACGACAGCGGATGGCCCGATGGCGCGGCAAACGCCGAGCCGCTCGAGCGCGCCTTCCCGGATCGCCTCGCGCTCGTGACGCGCGTCGACGGGCACTCGTCGCTCGTCAACCGGCACACGTTCGCGGAACTCGGGCTTGACGAAGATCTCGACGGGGTCGAGCGCGATCCCGGCGCCGCGCCGACCGGGCGTCTGTTCGCAACCGCCAATTCGCTCGCACAGGGCCGTTTCTTCGAAAGAATCCCGGCGGCGCAACGACGCACGGCCGATCGCGCGGCGCACGCGCTCGCGCTCGAACGCGGCGTCGTTCACCTGCACGTGCAACTCGAGCGGCTCGACGGGCGCGACGGTTATGCGACCGAAATCGCGGGGCTGCGGCGGCTCGGGCCGGCGAAGTGGCATCCGAAAATCTGCGAGCGCGCGCCCGCGCTCGCGCGCGAGTTGGGCCTGCCGTATGTCGGCGGCGACGTTTTTCTCGACGGGTCGCTCGGAAGCGGGACGGCGGCGCTGCGCGCGCCTTATTGCGACCGGGCGGGCACCGGCCGCCTCGCGTTCGGGGACGACGAGGTCTTCGCGTACTTTGCGGAAGCCGAAGCGCTCGGCATCTCGGCCGGCGTGCACGCGATCGGCGATGCCGCGATCGAACAATGCATCGCCGCCTGGGAGGAGGTTCTCGGCGGCGAGCCGAGTCCGCGCAACCGGCATTTCATCGAGCACTTCGAGGTCGCGACGGCAGAACAGGTCGCGCGCGCTGGCCGGCTCGGCCTCTACCTTTCGATGCAGCCGCAGTTCGATGCGACGTGGGGTGCGCCGGGCGGGATGTACGAAAGGCGGCTGGGGACCGAGCGCGCGCATGGAATGAACGCCCTGCGCTCGGCGCTGGCCGCCGGCGCGGTCGTGTGCGGCGGCGACGACAGCCCGGTTTGCCCGCTCGCGCCACTCGCCGGGATGGCGGCCGCCTGCAACCATCACACTGCCGGAGAACGCTTGAGTCCGCTCGAGGCCTTGACGATGTATACGTATGATGCTGCTCGTCTCGGCCACGCGGAGCGCTCGACCGGCCTGCTCGCCGCGGGCTACGATGCCGATTTCACCGTCCTCGAGGGCGACCCGTTCGTCGACGGCTCGTTTGCGCAAACGCGGGTCCTCGAAACGTGGCTAGACGGGGCGCGGGTTTATCCCTAGTCGCGCTCGCGGTCGCGGGGCTCGCCCTCGGCCCAATCTCGGCGCGCGGCGCACAACCGGCGAAGCCGGCGATGTATTGGGTGGCGACGCCCCAACCCGCGCGTACGGCGAGCCCGCGTCGCGTCGCCGCGGTCTTCGTGCGGACCGTGCAACTCGGCGTCGCCGGGCCGCGTTTCGCGACGCCGCACCGTTCCTTCGAGATACGATACGCCGATGGCGCGTACTCGTGGATCGGCGCCTACCCTGACGGGCGCTACGACGGCTTCGGCCAGTCCCTCGGGGCAGTTGCTCTGCATGTTCAGCGGCGAGTCGCCGAAAGTCGACGCGGCGTATACGCTCGTCGCGCGCGATGCGGCCGCAGCGAAGCTCGCCGCCGCGCTCGTCACGGCATGCGCGCGCTTCGATGCCGGCCCGCACGTCGCTTACGTTCCAAGCGGCGATCTATCGGCGGACAACGAGTTTGTCGACGCGATGTTGCGCGCGAACGGCTTCGTAGTCCCTCCGCGCCACTAGCCGGCCGCGGTTCGATCCGGCGCCTCGAACGCCGGGCCGCTCGGATGACCCAACTCGATCCGCGCGAGTGGGCTTGCATCGGCGTCGGGCTCGAGCGCCATCTCGCGCATCGCGCACAGGACGGGGATGCGATCTGCGTGATGACGCTCGACGACGGTGATCGCCGGGGCGTCCGGGGCAAACGAGTCGAGCAGTTCTTGCCGTTCGACGATCAGGACGCGAAACTTACGCGTTCGCATCGTCGCGTGGCGCTCGAACGTGACCGCGAAATAGAACGTCCGCGTCGCGACCGGGAGCCCGAGCGCCTCGGCGAGATACGCTTGCGCGAACATCTGGGAGAGGATGTTCAGCGCCGCGCGCTTGACCGAAGCCATGTCTTCCGGATTCTTGAGTTTGACGAAAGGTTGGCTCGCGGTCGTCGCTTGGGCGGCGCGCATGACGGCGGCGCGCCCGAAGTCGTTGATCCAAACGGCGCGCGTCGGCGTCTCGAGCAGCGTCCGCATCTCGAGGCGTCCGTTGCGCACGGCGTTCAGCGAGAAGTTGACCTGCGAGGTGAATTGCTTGGCGTGCCACTCCGACCGCGTCCGGTACGCGACGAATGCCGCGACCAGCAGCGACACGCTCGTCGTAAGGATTCCGAAATTGGAATGGACGAACGCCCACAGGCTATTGAGCATGACGAAAGAGCTAGATTATCGAGATCGTCTCTTGCGGTTTGGGTCGGGCCGCAAGCGCCGTGCGCAGGTTCGCAGCCAACACGTCGACGAGCGGATCGTCGAGTTCGTCGAGCCGCCCGGCATCGGCGATCGCCATCAACTCCGGCTTGAGCGGGATCCGCGCGAAGACCGGCGCTCGCGCTAACTCGGCGACCTGCGAGGCGTACGACGGCCCGAAGATGTCGTAGCGCTTCCCGGTGTCGGGCGCGACGAAGAACGACATGTTCTCGACGACGCCCAAAATCTCGCGCTTCAACTGGTGGACGAGGTTCGCGGCCTTGCGCACGATCATCGTTGCGAGCGCCTGCGGCATCGTGACCAGGACGACGCCGTCGATCGAGAGCGATTGCAGGACCGTCAGCGGCGCATCGGACGTCCCGGGCGGCAAGTCGACGAGCAAGACGTCGAGTTCGCTCCACAAGGTTTGCTCGTAGAACTGGCGGATGACGCCCGAGAGAATCGGGCCGCGCCAGATCATCGCCGTATCCTCGTCGGGCGAGAGCAAGTTCGAACTGACGACTTCGATCGCCGAACGCGTCGTCGCGGGGACGAAGAGCGGGCGCGGCTTGTCGCTCGTGTCGTGCGGGTCGCGTTCCATGTCGAGCGGCTTGCGGAGCCCGAAGAGGCGCGGGATCGATGGTCCGGTGATGTCGGCGTCGAGAATGCCGACGCGCAGATTCGCGCGGCGCAGGCCGACGGCGAGCATCCCGGTCACGGTCGACTTGCCGACGCCGCCCTTCCCCGACATGACCGCGACGACGCGGTCGATCGTCGCGCGGCGCGCGAACGCGCCCGGCGCGCGGCGCTGCGGCCGGCGGTCGTCGTCCTTGATCGCCGGCATGCGACCCGACGCGCGCGCTTGCGACAACGCCGAGAGGATCGGTTCGACTCGGAGACCGTGGGCCGCCGCACCCTGCTCGATCGTCTCGGTCGTATTGACCGCACAGCCCGAGCAGCCGAGCCCGAACGCGGCCAGCACTTCGTTTGCGATCGGCAGCGCCGCGACGAGTTCGCTGATATTGGTCTTGGGCGTGATCTCGAGCGTTTGCATCACATCTCGGGTTCGGTCCAATCGGGGGGGCACCCCCCGTTAGCACTCGGCGCGGCGCGCCCGCCCTCGGGACGTCGCGCCCCACGAGCAGGTTCTGCCACTGCCGCCAAGAGATTACGAAGGTCGTGCAACCGAGGCGCGAGTTCGACTTTTATCGTCATGTTGGGTTCTATGCCGTCCTTGGCTTGATCGTGGCCGCGATCGTGCATTTTACACTCGGGCCGAAGTGAGCGCCCC
The DNA here is from genome assembly GCA_963832625.1 of Vulcanimicrobiota bacterium. Classification (GTDB taxonomy): domain Bacteria; phylum Vulcanimicrobiota; class Vulcanimicrobiia; order Vulcanimicrobiales; family Vulcanimicrobiaceae; genus CAWHUV01. Next base: position 525,449 of record CAWHUV010000001.1, read on the forward strand.
GTCGCCCGACCAGCGTACGCTCGTGCTGCTTGCGGGAGCGCTGCTTGCGATCCCGGCGCGGCGCTTGCGGGCGCTCGCGTGCGGCGACGACGGCGCGCTTCGTGAGTGGCTAGCAAACGAGTCCGCGACGCGCTTGGCCGAAGCGCGACGTGACGCGCGGCTTGCGCTCGTACGATTGCACGCTCTCGGCGCGCGTTTGATTGCGCTTGGGGATGACGAGTACCCGGGCGGCTTGTTGAGTCTGCGCGATCCACCGCCGTTTCTCATCGTGCGCGGAGGTTCGCTGCGCGCGTCAGGCCCGGAGGGGACCGCGATCGTCGGGACGCGCGAACCTGACGCGCAGGCGGCCGCGTTCGCGACGGCACTGGCGCAACGCGTCGCGCCGCCTGTCGTAAGCGGGCTAGCGCGCGGCATCGATTTCGCGGCGCACACCGGCGCCCTCGATGCCGGCTTGCGAACGATCGCGTACGTCGGCTACGGACTGGGCGCGGACAATCCATCAGAGCTAACTGCACTCGAAGAGCGGATCGTCGCAGCCGGCGGAACGGTCGCCTCCGAGCGGCTCCCGGATCTTCCCGCCGCTGCATGGGCGCTCGTCAAGCGTGACCGCTTGCAGGCCGCGCACGCATCCGCGGTCGTCTTGATCCAAAGTGAACTGGGCGGCGGCGCGATGCATACGATGCGCTTCGCGCGCGAACTCGAGCGCCCGCGCTTCGCGCGCGCGCCGCGCGTCGGCGCGCGCTACGCCGGCAACGCCCGCGCCATCGCCGACGGCGCAACCGAGCTGCCTTGGGAAGCCGAGGAGGCCGCACGCCTCATCGCCTCCCGCGCCGGGTTGGCGTCGCACACTGGACGAAAGGCCGCCCAGTGATCTCTGAAATGCGCGACACCCAAGTGCTAGCCGGGGGCGCGAGTTCGCCGGTGCGCGCCGGAGCGGCCGTCGGCGGCGAGCCTTTCGTACAGGCGTACGGGCGCGGCGCGTACGCTTACGATCGGGCCGGCCGCGCGTACGTCGACTACGTGATGGCGTACGGACCGCTCTTGTTCGGTCACGCGCATCCGGCGTTGTGCACCGAGCTCGATGTGATCGCCGCGCGTGGGACCGTCTTCGGGTCGACCCACGACGAGGAAGTTCGACTAGCCGAGCGCCTAGCCGCGTATCTTCCCGCGATCGAGCGGCTGCGCTTCGTCGTAACCGGGACCGAGGCGATGATGAGCGCGTTTCGCGTCGCGCGCGCGTTCACGCGACGCTCGCTCGTCTTGCGCTTTGCCGGGAATTATCACGGCCACTTCGACGCCGCGCTCGAAGGCGCCGGTGCGTCGGCGGCGAGCAATGGCTCCGGTAACGACGGGATTCCCAGTGGCGTCCGCAACGACGTCATCGTCGCGCGCTACAACGACCTCGCCGACGTCGATGCCAAACTTGCGAATCGCACGAGCGAACTCGCCGCGATCGCGGTCGAACCGGTCGTCGGGAACATGGGGCTCGTGCTTCCGCGCGAGGGCTTCCTCCAAGGTTTGTTCGAGCGCGCGCGCGCCTGCGGTGCGCTCGTCATCTTCGACGAAGTGATCACCTGGCCGCGGCTCGGCCTCGGCGGCGCGCAAGGCGCACTTGGTTACAAACCCGACCTGACCGCGCTCGGCAAGGTTCTCGGCGGCGGCTTCCCGCTCGCGGCGTTCGGCGGGCGCGCCGACGTGATGGCGGTCCTCGCGCCGGACGGCCCGATCTTCACCGGCGGAACCTTCGCCGGGAATCCGTTCGCCGTCGCGCTCGGCCACCGCGTCCTTGATCTGCTCGAAGGCGATCCGGAATTGCTCGGGCGGATCGACGCACGCGCGCGCGATTTAGCCGGCGGGATGCGCGCGATCCTCGCGCGACGCGGGCTGCGCTATGCAGTCAGCCAGTATGCGAGCATGGTCGACCTAAAGTTTCTGCCCGAACCGCCGCAGGACTACGATGCGGTCGCCCGCGCCGACCGCGGGCTATTCGCCGCGTACTACCACGCCATGCGCGAACGCGGCATTCTGTTCGCGCCGTCGCAAAACGAGTTGATGTTTCTCTCGACCGAGCACGGCCCGGCCGAGATCGCGCTGACGCTCGCCGCGTTCGACGCGACGCTGGAAGTGTTGCGCGCGCGCGGCTTAGTTTAAGCCGATGCACCCGGACGCCGGGCGTGCGTACTACGAGCCGGTGGCGCCGCCGTTGGGCTCGAACGCGCCGACGCTTTGCAGCGTCCGCGTCCGGCGCGGCTCTTGAAGCTCGATCGCCGGGATCAAGTCTTTGAGTTCCGTAAACTCGTCGGCGGCGTCGAGCAGTTCGTCGGAGGCCCGCGCCGGAAACGCGCGCGGGTGCTCCGGCGTCGAAGTGTACGCGAGCGGCTGCTGCGATGCAACGACCTCGACCCGCACGCCGCGCATCCCGACGGCGCGGACGACCGGGACGAAGTCCGAGTCGCCCGAGACCAGGACCATCCGCTCGCAGCGATCCGACAAGGTCATCATGTCGATCGCGAGCTCGATGTCGAGGTCGGCCTTCGTGTTACCGTCGGCGAAAACGCGAACGGGCTTTTTAACGACCTGGTAGCCGTTGCGATTCAACATCCGGATGAAACCCTGCTGCTGGGCGCGTTTGCGCTCGCTTTCGCCCGGGTCCAACGGCGGAGGGGTTCCGCCGTCGATCGTCCCCATACGGGCGCGCTTGAGGTCCTGCAGGAGTGCGTAATTCTCTTCGGTCCATTCGCCAATATAGTACAGCGCGCGTAGAAGGGTGCGACCACCCGTAAGGGTCGCAAGCAGTCGTTTGAAGTCGACGCGAATCCCGAGCCCTTCATAGGTCGCTTTTGCGAAATTCCAACCATCAATGAAGATCGAGACGCGTTCCATTCCAAGAAAACGTTGTCTGTCGTGCATAATCGTATTCTAGTTTGTGCCCAGGATAAGAGTGAACCTGCCTGTTTCGATTAGCGAATTGGTTCGGGGTACGCGGCGACGCTTGTGTGGCCGGCCGAATCGAGAGCGCGTACGCCGAAGATCCAGTCGTCCTTCGAGATGCCTGTGAGCGTGTCCGTGATCACGCGTTGGTCTCCCGGGCTCGTCACCGCCTTCGCATGCGTCCAAAGCGATTCGTTCGTCGCGCGCCAGAGCACTTCGTAGCTTGCGGCGCTCGGAACCGCGTCCCAGCGCAGCGTCGTGTCGTGTCCCAGGTCGCGGTTGAGCATGAGCGGCTTTGGCGCCGCGGGAGCGCGAGCGAGCGAGGCAAGCGCCGCCACGTTCGATTGTGTGACGAGCGCCAAGTAGTCGAAATCCATGAATCCGAGCAGGTCGCCGTAGACGACGCCGCCTTCGGTCCGGATCGTTTGGTGTTGGTGATCCCAGTTCTCGAAGGCCTCGACGAAGCGAACCGCCGGGAAACCTTCGGCCGCGAACGACTCCTGATCGCCGCCGCGTAAGAAGCGATCGGAGCGGTAGATCAAATTAATGCGCACTGAGGGGACGTAGACGGCGTCGACCTCGCGGACGGCGCGCGCGAGTTCGCGCGCGGGCGAGTCGTTCTCGCTGCCGAGCGCATTGACGCGCGCTGGCTTTGCGCCCGCCGGGAGCGACTCGCTGAACAACCGGACGTCGTATGGCCCGCGCGCGTCGGCGGAGCGCGGCGTCCCGTTCTGCGCGACCGACGAGCCGATGATGTCGTTGTTCAGGTTGGCTTCGACGACGGTCCCCGCTTCGTGCAACACGTGGGCGTAGTGCGCCGAGCCGAACAGCCCCTGCTCCTCGCCGTCGAAGCACGCGAAGACGATCGTCGCCGGAAAGTGCAGCGGCGCAAGGACGCGCGCCGCTTCGACAACCGCCGACGTTCCCGAGCCGTTGTCGTCGGCGCCGGGCGCGTCGAGCGTCGCGTCGTTGCCGTCGGAGTTGCGCGAGTCGTAGTGGCTCGAGATGACGATGACGCCGCGCTTGGGGTCGTCACCGGGCAGCGTCGCGATCACGCTCGAGACTTGCACGGCGCGCGGCGTGCGGTCGGTCTTCGCCTGCTCGTACGTGTCGAGTGCGACCGTCAAGCGGCCGCCGTTCGCGCGCCCGATCGCGCGGTACTGCCCGACGAGCCAGTCGCGCGCGGCGAAGACGCCGCGATGCGGATCGCTCGACTGTTCCGAGAATAGATTGCGGGTGCCAAAGGCGACGAGCCGCGTGTCGGTCGTCCGCAGCCGCGCCGCTGAGACGGCGGCGACCGCCGCGGCGATCTGCGGGTCGACCGCGCGGGGGCCCGGCGCCGGCGCGTACAGGAAGGTCGCGGCGAGCGTGACCGCGGCAAGCGAGCGAAGCAGCATCCGGAGCTTGCTTGCACCCGGCACGCCGTCTCCCTCTCGCGCGCGCCTCGGCGAGAGGGGGGCTGCGCCGCCGGGGCACAACTCAAACGGCATCGCCGCATCGCCGCGCTCGCAACTTCCCCTCCCCGTCGTGTACGCACTCGTCTGTCGCGACGGTTCGCTGTATACCGGCTGGACGAACGATCTCGGCGCGCGGCTTGCCGCGCACGGCCGCGGCGAAGGCTCGCGCTACGTGCGCTCGCGTCTTCCGTTCGTGCTGCGCGCGTGGTGGGAGGTCCCCGACCGCAGCGCCGCGCAGCGCGAAGAAGCGCGCTTCAAGGCGCTTTCACGCGCCGCAAAACTCGCGGCGTTTGCGGACGGACAGGTCTTTGGCCGGCCGCTGCGCAACGCACCGCACCTCGCACCGAACGATGGAGTACCGATGCCTGCCAACACGCCCCCGACCGGTCAGGAACTCGACGATCTCGCGGCTGAAGCCGAACGAGTCCAGGCGCGGATCCACACCGCTAAGGGCGACATCGTCTTTCGCTTTTATCCGCACGAAGCGCGCCAGCACAGCGCTGCGTTCATTAAATTGGCTCGCGCCGGCTTCTACGACGGATTGAAGTTTCATCGCGTCGAGCCCGGCTTCGTCATTCAAGGCGGCTGCCCGCAAGGGACTGGGACGGGCGGGCCCGGCTACAACCTCGACGCCGAGTTCAGCGCGCTCCCGCACGTCAAGGGGACCGTCGCGATGGCGCGCGCGCAAAGCCCGAACTCGGCGGGCTCGCAATTCTACGTCTGTATCGACGACGCGCGTTTCCTCGACAAGCAATACACGGTCTTCGGCCAAACGACCGAAGGCCAAGACGTGGTCGACGCGATTCGCCGCGGCGACGTCATGGAGAAAGTGACGATCGAGCCCTCGGCGTAGGTCTAAGCCGGGAGGACACGGGGCGTCTCGGACGCTCGCTCGCTCGCATCCGGCTCGCTCGCTGCTCGTGCACTTTTTCGCTGTCGCCATCCGTGGCTTCGCGAAAAAGCTGCAACGCCTCGCCGCCCCCGCGTCCTCCCGGCTACGTAACTGAAGCGGGCGTCCGAGACGCCCCGCGCCCCTTTCGGTTCTATAAATACTACGAAGAAAAGGCCGTGTTGACGGCTTTGGCGATGCGGCGGATCGCGAGGTTGCCTTCGGAGAAGTCGGCGAGGTCTTTGGTCAGGACGGTCAAGACGTAGGGCGCGTCGCCGTAGGGATCGACGATCGCAACGTCGTTGCGCACGCCGTCGATCTCGCCAGTCTTGTTGGCGACGGGCGTCCCGCGGGGCAGGGCGCGGACGATCTTGTCGCGGTCCTCTTGGTGAAGCAGGATGTCGATCATGTGCCGGCACGACATCGGCGACGCGACCGTCCGAATCGCTTCGTGCGCGCCGCGCTCGATCGCGTAGAGCAAGCGAGCCATGTCGCGCGGCGTCGTTAGGTTCTCGGAATGCTTGACGATCGCGGTGTAGTCGAGGAAGTGTCGCTTGAGCTGCGTGCGATGGAGGCCGGCCGCCTGCGCGGTCGCGTTGATGCGATCGAATCCGAGCAGGGTGATCAGCGTGTTCGACGCGGCGTTATCGCTTTGAACGATCATCGCACGGGCCAGCGATGCGACCGTGTACGCGTCGCCCGGTCCCGCGTACTGTAGGAACTCCGAGCCGCCGACCATATCGGCCGCACGCAGGCGCACGGTTTGGCCCATCAGCGTGCGGTCGCGCTCGGCGGCCTGAACGAGGCAGACCAAGATCAGGACCTTGATGACCGAGGCCGACGGGAATTGTTCGTCGGCGTTGTAGGCGAGCGCGATCGTGCCTCCCAGGCGGTGCGCCACCGCGCCGACGATCCCTGAGGAATGAGCTTCGGCCTCGGCGATCTGCGCGCGCAGATCACTCGCCCGCGCGCCCCGCGGCAACGCGCTTGCAAGGGCGCCTCCAAGGAACGCGCTGCGCTTCACAGTGGGCACCAAACTACGGACGAGGATTCATCGAATCCTCGCGCGCAAGCCGCGCCTATGAGCCCGCTGCAACCGAGCGACCTCTTCCGTTTACGCCTCCCGAGCGATCCTCAGTGCGGCCCCGACGACCGCGTTTTCTTCGTGATGTCGTCCCCGGACGAAGAGTCCGACGAGGTCCGCACCTCGATCTGGTGTGCGCGCCAAGGCACCGAAGCGTATGCGTTCACCGGCGGGATGAAAGACAAGATGCCGCGCCTGGGACCGGCTGGCGACCGGCTCGCGTTCGTCGCCGATCGTGGCGACGGGAACCGCGTCTTCGTCGTGCGGCTCGACGGGGGCGAGGCCCGGGCGGTCACGGACGCATACGATGCGATCGTGGGGCTGGCATGGTCGCCCGACGGGCGCGCGCTCGCGTTCGTCGCGGTCGCGCCGCACGATCCAAAAAGCGCGCGCAGCGCGCTCGACGAGCGCAGCGGCGCGCGCCACATCCGCCGGCTCCCGTTCAAGAGTGACGACGAAGGGCTCCTCGACGGCCGCCGCAAGCATCTTTTCGTCTGCGAGCCCGATGCCGGCACCGCCGCGCGCCAGCTCACACAGGGCGATTACGACGCACTCGGCCCCGCGTGGTCGCCCGACGGCGCTCGCATCGCGTTCGGCGCGCAGGTCGGCGCGCGCGAAGACGGGTTCACGAGCGACATCTTCGTCATCGGACGCGACGGCGGCGAGCCGCAGCGCTTGACCGCCTCGAACGGACCGATGAGCCTCCCCGCGTTTTCGCACGACGGGCGCGAGATCGCTTTCCTCGGGCACATGCACGGCGACGACGTCGGCGGACGTTTCAATACCGAGTTATTGATCGTCCCTGCGACCGGCGGCGCGGTGCGCTCGCTCAGCGCCGACCTCGATCGTCCGGTCGTCGACTACGTCATTTGCGACATTCGCGGCGTCGGCGGTCAGCAGGCGCCGATCTGGGGCGCCGGCGATCAAGAGATTTTCGTCCCGCTCTGCAGTGAAGGGACGTGCGGCATCGGCGCGTTCGCGCGCGACGGCTCGCACCGCCGCGTCGCGGTCGGCGGCGAGCGCGACATCTACGCGTTTTCGCGCGCACCCGACGGGACGCTCGGTTTCGTGTACACGGCGCCGCTCGTCCCGAGCGAGATCGCGGTCGTCGATCCGTACGGGAGCGAGGAGCGGCTGACCGATTGCAACCCGTGGCTCGCCGAGCGGACGCTGCGCGCGCCGCGCCGGCTGCGGCCACGGGCTGCGGACGGCACGGTACTGGACCTTTTCATCCTCGATCCGGACGCGTCCGGGCCGTCGCCATACGTGCTCGAAGTCCACGGCGGGCCGCACACCGCATACGGGTATGCGTTCTATTTCGAATTCCAGATGCTGGCCGGTCACGGCATCGGCGTCGCGTACGGGAACCCGCGCGGCAGCCAAAGCTACGGGCACGCGTTCGCCGACGCGATTACGGGGGGCTGGGGCCAACTCGACGCCTCCGACGTTCTGGCGCTGTGTGACGCGACCGAGGCGAACGCGCCGGCCGATTCGAACCGCATCGGGCTCGCCGGCGGGTCGTACGGGGGCTTCATGACGACGTGGCTGCTCGGGCATTCGGAGCGCTTCGCGGCCGGCGTTTCGATGCGCGCGGTCAACGACTTCGTCAGCGAGGTCGGCGCGGCCGACCTCGGCTGGTTCCTCGAAGGCGAGGTCGGCGCGCCTTGGACGGACGCCGGGGTGGGACTCTTCGCCCGCTCGCCGATGCGAACGGCGCACAAGATCGCGGCTCCGCTCTTGGTCGAGCACTCCGAGCGCGACTACCGCTGCCCGATCGACCAAGGCGAGCAGTTGTTCACCTTGTTGCGGCGCCTCGGCCGCACGCAAACCGAGTTCGTGCGCTTCACCGGCGACGGCCACAACCTCTCGCGGACCGGCAAGCCGCGCAACCGGGTCTTGCGCTTGCGCGCGATCGGCCATTGGTTCATCCGTCATCTTCGGCCCGCGGGGCAGCCGGCCGTGCCCGACGAGGCAGGCGCGCTCTTCGAACCGCTGCCGAGTGAAGCGCGGGCGTAACTTTACACTCGGCGGCTGATAGATAAGTGCGGCGCTAGGTCGGGCAAAGCAGGAATACTAGGTCGCGCCGACCTAAGCCGCTGCATCTGCAATTCTCTCTGTTAAGGAGGGTTACTTGAAACGTTTCCTCTCGGTAGCATTCTTACTGACCGTTTGGGTCTTCGGTATGTCGGCCTACGCTGCCGGCACCGACACGGCGATGAAGAAGGCTACGAAGCTCCACGACGGCGTCAACACCATCTCGGACCGCGACGTCACCTACTTGGTCACGGTCAAGAACAACAAGCTCGTAAGCGTCAAAGCCAAAGCTGCGCCGGGCGCGCACGGGCTCGTCGCTGACAAGGCGATCAAGGTCGTCACCACCAAGAAGCCCGGTTCCAAGGGCTTGAACGGGAAGTACGGCTGCTACTACGAGTACTATTGCTGGTACGACTACTACGGCAACTACCTGTGCTCGTACGAGTACGTTTGCGGCTAGCCGCATAACGGCTCGCTCCCAAGCGGGTATCTGTGGGGAGGCCGAAGCGTTCGCTTCGGCCTCTTTCTTGGCGAGCGCCGCGCGAGGCCGAAGCGTTCGCTTCGGCCTCTTTCTTTCTCGCTGGCGCGCGCCGCTAGCTGCCGGTGCCCTGATAGTGATCGATCCCGACACGCCAAAATGCGTAAGCGAGCGCAAACCAAGCCAGGCCGACGACGGGCGTCAACAGCCCGACCGACGGCGACAACGATAAGGCGCCTTCGGTTTTGTGAAGCAAGAACGTCGCCGGGAAGTAGTTCATGAACGCGAACGGGAGTACGAAGGCCAAGATCACCCGAACGCCGCGCGAGTAGATGCTGATCGGGTAGCGCGTGAAGTCTTGCTCGAGCGACATCACGTACCAGCGGAGCGCGTCGATGCGGATCACCCAGAACGAAAGCGTCGCGATCGTCAGTTGGATCCCGAAGTCGATCAGCGCGCCGCCGACCATGACGAGCGGGACGAAGAGCAGGTACGTCGCATCGACGCGCACGCCCGCGTAGATCGTTGCGAACGCGAAAAAGACGATCGCCAGGATCAGTTCGTCGGGCCAGATCTGCTGCGGGACGGTCATCGCCTGAAAGAGCGGATCGAGCGGGCGCACGAGAAACCGGTCGAACCGGCCTTCGCGGATCATCGTCGGCACGTCGCCGACCGTGAAAAAGAACGTGTTGTGAAAGGCATGGCCGAGCATCCACAACCCGTAGAGGATCGCCATCTGCCGGAAGTCCCAGCCGTTCATCGAGGGGAACTGGTGAAGCGTCACCCACAGCGCCCCGATGGCCGTCGCGTGGTAGACGATCGTGAAGCCGAACCACATGAAGAAATTGGCTCGGTACTCGAGCATCGTCAAGAGATTGATGCGCCAATACTGCGCGTACGCGGCAGGCATCGCAGCGGGCTTCGCTTGCTAGCGTCGCCCGTCCCGGGAGGGCGGGCGAGTGCCGGTCGGGCGGAGGGGGTGACGAGCGACCGCCGAAAGGCGGCGACGGTGTCCACCTGAAGGGAGGCAACTTCTTCATGACTCGACCTTCATTCTCGGCTGTCGTGCGCTGCGCGGTATTGACCGTCGGCATCGCGGTTGCAGCCACGGCGATAACCAAGGCCTCTTCGGCCGATTTCCGAGTGTACAACGCCGGCTCGACGACCATCATGGTCCTCAACGTCGAACCCAGCGGCTATAACTCGTGGGGTCCCGACTTACTCGGGAATAACGAACTCGATCCGGGCTACTACGTGCGCCCGCTCGTCGGCTACACGATCCCGTCATGCGTCCAAGACGTCCGGGCGGTCTACTCAGACAACGTCGTCCAGTATTACCTGGGGGATCAACGTCTGCACCCAGAACCTGACGTTCTACCATTAGGACCCAAATGGCCAAGGGCGTTGCAGCGCGGTGCGTACTCGTCGTGGCGCTGCTTTCCCTGATCTGCGGGCCGGCCGCCTCGAGTCCCAATCCGCAAGAAATCGCGTTGGGGAATCAAGTCTACGCGGAGATGGTTAGCCATAACTATCTCCTGCCGAATTCCCCTGAAGCGCGATTGCTCGCGCCCGTGGCGAAGCAGCTCAAAGCAGTCGGGGATCCGGCCTACGGTGCCCCGTTCACGTTCTACGTGCACCGATCGCTCGTGCCGAACGCTTTCGTGGTGTACGGCCCGCGCGTCTACGTCGATCGAGGACTGATTCGGATGGCGGATTCTCGCGAAGAACTCGCGGGCGTTCTCTGTCATGAAATGAGTCACGCCTTGCATCGAGACGGCACCAACGACGACGCAAAGTCGCAGGCGTACGACAACCGTACGAAAGCGCTGGTCGCCAAGGCGGAAAAGCTCACCCACGGCCATCTCGGCGGCGCGATCAGTTCGTTCGCTCAATTCGGTGAAAACTTCGTGTGGCTACACCATTCGCGAAGTCAAGAAGAGCGAGCGGATCTGGCAGGCGCCGACCTCTGTGCCAAGGCCGGGCTCAATCCGTGGGGACTGGTCTGGATGTTCCAAAAGTTGGAGCGGATCACGGGATCGGGGGGACTCTCGTGGTTTTCGGATCACCCGAACACCAAGAAGCGGATCACCGCCCTAAAGCAGCACTTCAAGCAGAACCCGTCGGTCTTTTCGTCGTTTAGCAGCGACGAAATGACCGCGACGCCGCTATGGACGGGCCTCGTTCAAGCCCCCACCCTCAAATCCGAAGTAGCGGACCGCGATGCCGAAGCGGGCGTATGGTCGGGTCCCTGGGATTTTCTAAGCCCCGACCTTCGTTGAAACCAATGGAAACAAACCGCGGTAGGCGTTGTTCAGATACCCTAGACCTCGTCCGCAATTCATTCAAATCCCGAGGAAGGAACACTCGATGAAATCACTTCGTGCTACAACGATCGCAGCCGCGCTGCTCGTCGCAATGACGGGGATCGCCGGCGCTGCGGTCAAGCAGCCGTCGCTCATGTCGCAGAGCGCGGCGCAACCAAAAGCCATGGATGCCGGCAGCGGCGCCGCGGGGGGCGGCACGCACACCGCGCTGATGGCCAAGAAGCACAATTTCCTTGCTAGCAGCAAGGTTGGTTCGCGCAAGGACAAGGCGCACGGCTGGGTCGCTCCGGCCAAGCCCTCCTCCAAAGCGAACGCGATGAAGCACAGCTAGAGGCAAGCCACTGCGCCCGGCGGCGCGCGCAAGCGCGTCGCCGGGGAACGCTCGTTAGAAGAGGCCGGGCCTGCCTTAGTTGGATGGCAGGGCGGGCGCTCCCCGGCCGCCTTAGGCATGGAATCGACCGGCTCACATACAAACCCATGAGTCAAGGGGGCGGTCGACCCGCTCTGGGCCATTATGCCATTTCAAGTTTTCATTTCGTACGCGCGCGATGATGATCTCCCGCCGCTAGGCGAGACGACCGGCTTTGTGACGGCGCTCTACACGAATCTCAAGCACGAGTTTCGCCTGCTCGGCCCGCCCGCGCCCGAACTTTGGCGCGACAAGCGCCAAATCGAGCCGAGCGACCAGTTCGACCCGGTCATCGAGAACGGCATCAAGGGTTCCCAACTTCTGTTGGTCGTGCTCTCGCGGACGTGGCCGAATCGCCCGTACTGCATGCTCGAACTCGAGCAGTTCGTCAAAGTGTGGCGCCACGAGGGCGAAGCCGCGGTCCGCAAGCGGATCGTCGTAGTCGGCAAACATATCATCGATCCGAAAGACCGGCCGGCCTATCTTCAAGGTCAAGAGGGTCACATTTTCTACGTCCGCGACGGCGAAGAAAAGCCGGGCCGTGAAGAAGAGTTGACCGGCCGCGAGTATTACGACGAAGTCAAGCGCCTTGCGAGCAGCCTGCGGATGCGCGCGTTGGAGGATGAGAATAAAACAGGCGGCCACCAGGCGCCCTCCGGCGCCACCGCCACCGCCGTAACCGCCGCCTCGAAGGGCGGCCGGACGATCTACCTCGCCAAACCTGCGGCCGACATGCGCGCCGCGTATCTGCGCTTGATCGACGAGTTGCAGGGCCGCGGGTATAACGTCGTCCCGGACCGGGACGCGGAGATTCCGTACGACGCGACTGCAAACGACTTCATCGACGCCGCGCTCGCGCAAGCCGAGGTCTCGATCCATTTGCTCGGCGAGAAGGCCGGCTACGCGCCCGAAGATAGCGACCCGATCGTCAAGCTCCAGCTCGCGCGCGCCGCGAAGCGCACCGAGGCGGATGCCGACAAGCCTCCCGAGCGTGCGTTCCGCCGCATCATCTGGGCGCCGAAGGTGCTCGTCGGCGCCGACGGTCAGCCGCAAACCGACGCGGAACGCGATCCGCTGGCGGTCCTCCTCAAGACGAGCGCACAGCTCCCGGGTGACAAAGTCGACGGGAGCGAGATCAGCAAGTTCGTCGACTTCATCACGCAACATTTGATCGGAACGGCGCCGTCCACCGGAACCCTCGACGCACTCGAGTCGGACGCGCAAGTCTACGTGTACCATCGGCCCGAAGACACGGAGTACGCGGTCGAATTCGCCAAGGCGCTGCAAGCGCGTCAACTCGAACCGGTCTTCCCGGCCTTCGACGGCGATCCGGTCGAGCTGACTGCGTGGCATCGCGAGAAGTTGCGGGAATGCGACGCGGTCGTCGTCTGCTGGGCGAATGCCGCCGAAGTCTGGGCGCGCTCGAGATTCCCCGAATTCAGAGATTGGCACGAACTCGGCCGTGAGAAGAAGTTTGCGTGCCGCGCCTTGGTCGCCGGACCGCCGCCCGGGCAGCGCAAGTTGGTCTTGGTCGAGCTTCCGCCGAAAAACGAGATCGACGTCGTGCTCGATCTGACCGCGACGGAGAAGCCGACGCCCGAGTCGCTCGACCCGATCGTCAAGGCCGCGCGTACGGCAAGCGCATGACGTAAGGTGGCTGCCGAACCTCATCTGACGGCCGAACGGCCGTTTCCAGGTCTTCGCCCGTTCGGATCCGCCGACCGCGAGTATTTTTTCGGGCGCGAGGATCAAGTCTATTCGCTCTATCGGCTGCTCGACCTCAGCCGGTTCATCGCGGTCATCGGCAGTTCGGGAAGCGGGAAATCATCGCTCGTCCGCGCCGGGCTGCTCCCACTCACCGAGGACGAGGCCGCCGGATCGGGTGGCCGCGACTGGCGCTCGACGACCTTTCGGCCCGGAGACTCGCCGCTCGGCCGGCTGACCGATGCGCTCACCGCGCTTATCCCCGAGAGCGAGACTGAGGGCCCGGCCGATCGCGCCATCCGCCGATCGCGAATCGAGTTTGCGTTGCGCCGCTCGAGCTTCGGCCTCTCCGAGGCCCTCGCCGAGATCCCGAGTCTCGACGACAAGCCGCTCCTGATCGTCGTCGACCAATTCGAAGAACTGTTCCGCTACGCCGCGACGGCGAGTTCGATGGAGGAGCGCGTCAGCGACAGCCTGTGGCGCGACGAGGCGGCGAACTTCGTGCAACTCTTGCTCGAGGTCAGCCGCGATCGAGCGCGCGCGGTGACGGTGCTGCTCACGATGCGCTCGGACTTCATCGGGGACTGCGCGATTTTTCAAGGGCTCCCCGAAGCGGTCAGCGCGGCGCAGTTCCTCGTCCCATCGCTGACGCGCGACCAGCGCGAAGACGTCATCAAGAAACCGGTCGAAAAAGCCGGCGCGTCGATCGAGCCCGCGCTCGTCGAGCGCCTGCTCAACGATGCGGGCAGCGAACTCGACCAGCTTCCGGTGCTGCAACACGCATTGTTGCGTTTGTGGGATCGCGCCGGCAAGGACGCAAAGCCGGGCGAACCGCGTCACCTAACGCTCGCGCACTATAAGAAAATCGGCGGAATCGCCGGCGCGCTCTCGCAGCACGCCAACGAGATCTTGCACCAGCTCCCGGGGCTCGAGCTCGTCGTCGAGCAAGTTTTCAGAGCGCTCAGTGCAACGGACAAGGAAGGACGGGCAACCCGCCGGGCTCTGCCGTACGCTCAGCTCTTGGCCGAGACCGGGGTCAGCGACGACCAATTGCGGCAAGTCCTCGATCGTTTTCGTGCCGACGACTGCTCGTTCATCGTTCCGTCAATTGCGGCAGACCCGGTCCTTCGCGACGACACGCGCATCGACGTCGTTCACGAGGCGTTGCTCCGGCGCTGGGATCGCATCAGCGCACCTGCAAGCGAGGGAGTCGGCGGAAAGGCACGTGAGGGATGGCTCGCGTCCGAAGACCGCGACGGCCGGTATTACCGGGCGCTGCTCACATTGCTCGAAGGCGAGCCGGTCGCCGAAAAGCTTACGCTTCCGCTCGCGCAAGTCGACGAGCGCTCCAAGTGGTGGACTGCGCGGCCCCGCACGGACGCGTGGGCCGAACGCTACGGCGGCAAACTCGCGCGCGTCAATCAACTCTTCGCCGACAGTCTCGCCGCGCTCGCAGCGGAAAAAGCGCGGGAAGCGTTGGCAAAACAGCACGAGCGCGAGGAAGAACGGCGCAAGATCGAAGCCGCCGAGGCCGAGAAACGCACGCGCCTCGAGCATCAAGCCGCCGTCGACCGGATGCGCGCGGAGGCGGCCCAACGCCTGACGCATCGGACGCGCGTCGCCGCGCTCGCGATGTTGGGCGTCGCGATTCTCGCGCTCGGGTTGGGCGCATACGCGTGGCAGCAGCGAACCTACGCCGTTTCGACGGCGCAACGGCTTCAATCGACCCTGGACGCACTGCAGGTAGCCCAGCGCAACATGCAGGTTGCGGAGGCCGGGCGCCGCGACGCGATCCAACTTCAACTGAAGGCCGAGCGGTCCCGGCGGCTCGCGGAGACGGAGCGCCTCAAAGAGACCCAGGCGCTGCAGCACCAGACGGCCGCCGCGCTGGAACAAGCGCAAGCCGCCAAGCGCGAAACCGAGATTGCCTTGCAGCAGGCCAACGCCGCGCTGCAAGAGGCGACGCGTCAGCGGCACATCGCCGAGCACCAAACGCAAGTCGCAGTCGCCGCAACGACCGATGCGATCAAGCGGCGCGCCGCGCTCTTCTCGCAGGCCGGCCGCGAGGCGTTACTCAACGGCGACGACGACAACGCGGCGGTGCTCTTGGCTGCGGCGTACGGCGACGACGCGCAGAGCCCGGCGACCCGGCTGACGCTCGCGCAAGCGCTTCAAAAAGTCGGCCTTCGCGCCGGTTCTTTCCAGGCGCACGATGGCTTGATTACGGTGATGCAGTTCAATCCCAAGAATCCAAGCCAGATCGCGACCGCCGGCGCCGACGGCGTGAAGCTTTGGGATCCATCGGGGCGTCTGCTCCACGTGTTCAACGATCAGAGCGACTTGATCACGTCGCTCGCGTTCGATCCGTCGGGCCGGTACCTCGCGACGGCGGCGCGCGACGGGACGGCGAAGATCCGCGACCTCAGGGGGCTCAAGCGCAACTTCGCAGCGCCGCCGATCGCCTTGACCGGCCACCTCCGGCGCATCAACTCGATCGCGTTCAGTCACGACGGGACGCGCGTGGTGACGGCGAGCGGCGACGGCACGGTCAAAGTGTGGACGACCGCAACGGGTCAAGAGGTCCCCCTGGATTGGCCGAAAGGTAACGATCCGATCAATGCTGCGGTGTTCGCGCCCGGCGATCGCACGATCGTCACCGTCTCGAGCGACGGCTCCTTGCGCGTCCTCGACGCGGCGACCGGGAAGCTTTCGCTCGCGCCGATCCAGTCGTCGACGAAGAGCCCGCTCGTGCGCCTGGCGGTCGCGTCGGACGGCACGCACGTGCTCGCCGCCGCCGGTGCGGCGGACGGCGGCGTCCTTATCTACGACATCGATGCGAATCGTCTGATCAAGGAGCGCCACGATCACGCCGGCGGCGTCAACGCGCTTGCCTTCGATCCGGCGGGGCGCCGCATCGTGACCGCGAGCGACGACGGCACGGCGCGCGTCCTCGACGCGCAGTCGGGCGAACAGATCGCGACGCTTGCCGTGAAAACCGGCGCGGGCGGGACGACCGCGCTGACCTCCGCCGTCATGAACGCCGTCTTCAGCCCGTCGGGCGGCATCATCGCGACGACATATAAGGACGGCACGGTCGCGCTGTGGACCTCGGACGGGGCGGTGCTCGCGCGGTTGGGCGGCCCGAAAGGCGAGACGGTCGCGGCCGCATTCGCGCCAGGCGGCGACATTCTCGCCAGCGGAGGAAGCGACGGGAAGGTTTTCTTGTGGCGCGCCAACGCGCTCGAACGCGCCGATTCTCCGCACAAAGATGCGATCGAGTCGATCGTCTTCGCCGGCGACGGGAAACGGATGCTGACCGCGAGCCGCGACGGAACGGCTGCATTGTGGCGACTCGGCGACCAACTGACGCGCGAACGAACCTTCGCGCACACGCCGGAGACGGCGTGGGTGACCGCCGCTAACTTTAGCGCCGACGGGAAACGCATCGTGACGGCCGGCGGCGCGCAGGTGAAGATTTGGAACGCCGGCTCCCCGAGCGGAACGCCGCCGCTCGCGATCATTGTGCCGACTGCCCCGCAGAAACGCTTTAGCGACGCGCTTTTCGTCGGCGACGGCGATAACGTCATGGTCGCGCAGCGCGGGATCAACGAAGCGCGAAGCTACTACGATTACGACAAGTGGATCGAGTGGTCGGCCGACGGGAAACAGCGGCTCGTCGACGAGCCGAGTTGGCAACGCGACATCAGCCAACTACAGTTGAGCCGTAACGGGCACTTCGCGCTGGCCGTCAGTTCGACCGGCTACACGACGTTCTCGTGGATCGACGCGCGTTACACCTACGATTCGTGGGGCTCGGTGACGCACGCCATGCTCGCGAACCAGCATTTCTTCTACGCGCTCGGCCTCGCCGACGGGACGATCGACATCGAGTCGTTGACCGGCGTGAAATTGAAGCAGTTCGAGGCGCACCAAGGGCGCGTCTCGGCCTTGTCCTTCTCCGCCGACGACCGTTGGCTCGGGTCGGCTGGGAGCGGAGATCTCGTCGGCAAGGTTTGGGACATGACGACCGGGAGGCTCCACGCGACGCTCGTCGGGCACACCGCCGAGATCGGCTCGATCGCGTTTTCGCCGAAGGGCGGGGCGCTGGTGCTAACCACGTCGGCGGACGGCACGGCGAAGCTCTGGGATCGCGATACCGGCGACCTCTTGGCGTCGAACAGCGTCCCCGGCTCGAAGGTCAGCGCGGCGTCGTTCACGCCCGATGGCGCCGACGTCGTGTTGGGCGCGGCCGACGGCGACGTGCAAGTGTGGCATCTCGGTCGCGCCCTTCCGACGCCGGCGAAAGCCGCGAAGGATGCGCTCGCAACTGTCGAACGCGGCGGAGCGAACTCGACCAATCCGCTGCTTCACCAAGCTGAAGACGAGGTGACGCTGGTCGCCGGCGCGACGACCGAGATGGCGCGGCGCGCCGATGCCGATCGCGAACGCGTCGCGCTGCGTGCCGCCACGACCAACGAACCGACCCGCGCCGCGGACGACTTGCTCCCGGCATTCATCGCCACGCCGAGCGATCCGTCGCTGCGCTTCGCCGTCGCCGCACTTTCCTCGCGCTTTGCCGCGTTGCGCGCTACGCTTTCGGCAAACTCCGAACGCATCGAGCACGTCGCCTTCGCAGCCAACGGGACGAGACTCGTCACGACGTCGTTCGACAAGACGGCGCGCGTCTGGGATCCGAAGTCCGGCCGGCTCTTGCGAACGCTCTCCGGGTTCGACTCGATCGTCGCGTTCTTGGCGCCGCAGCCGCACGGCAATCTCGTCGCCGTTGCCGCGCTCGGCGATCAGTCGGCGCGCGTCTGGAACGTCGACACCGGCCAAGTTCGCTACCTTCCGATGCACTCCGCGGTTCGGAAAGTCGCCTTCAGCGGCGACGGCGCGCACATCGTCGGTTACGGCCAAGACGGCATCGTACGGATCTGGCGGACGGCCGACTGCGAGCAAATTCGGACCTTCAGCGGCCCGGCGGTCGTCGGAATCAGCCCATCGACCGACGGCGATGTCGTCGCCGTCGCCGGCACGGACTTGCACGTTTTGCTCGACCAGGTCCATTCCGGAAAACGACTCGCAACGATCGACGTCTCGTCGACGGGTGACCACACCTCGATCTCGCTCGTCCAACTCCATCCAACGCTGCCGCTCGTCCTGACGACGCAGAAGAACGTCGTTCGGATATGGACGCGCAACGGTCGCCTGGTTCGGACGCTGCAGTATCCGAAAGCGATGAATTGG
This sequence comes from Vulcanimicrobiota bacterium, assembly GCA_963832625.1. Classification (GTDB taxonomy): domain Bacteria; phylum Vulcanimicrobiota; class Vulcanimicrobiia; order Vulcanimicrobiales; family Vulcanimicrobiaceae; genus CAWHUV01. Next base: position 544,006 of record CAWHUV010000001.1, read on the forward strand.
GCCGGCTTCGGGCGTCAGTCGGACATCGTCGCAGCGACCGGGACCGCGGGCCCGATTCTGTGGCGCGGCGAACGCGGCACGACGCTCGTTCGGACCGGGTTGTCGGAGGGCGACCGGTTCGGCGTCTTTGCCGACGGCGACCGCAAGTTTTTCAGCGTCGGCAGCGGTCGCAGCGTCGCGATGTGGGACGCGCAAGGCGGCCGGCTGCTCGCCGAGTTCCCCGGAGCCGACAGCGACTATGTGGATGCCGACGTGAGCGGCGACGGCGCGCTCCTGGCGACCGCCGGGAACGACGGCCTCACGCACGTGTGGCAGACGAGGGCCGGCGCGCCGGCCGGAGTGCGCTTCGAAGCGGGCGCCCCCGTCGCCGGCCTTCAAATCGATGCGGCCGGGCGACGCCTCGTCACGCGCGCCGCCGACGGCGGGACGCGGCTGTGGGACGTCGCATCGGGGCGGGTCCTCTGGACGCGCACGTTCGTGTCGAGCGCCGGCGCGCCGCAGGTCCACATTACCGCCGACGGTGCGCGCGTCGTCGTGCTGATGCGCCTTCCCCCGGCGACCGGGCCGCCGACCTTCCGCGTCGCCGTCCTCGATGCGGCCGATGCGCGCGAGGCACGCCACTACGACATCGCGGGCGACGTCGATACGAGCCCGACGGGGCGCTACGTCGCGTGGCGCAACGGCGCTCAAATTAGCGTGCTCGACGCGCTGACCGGGCGCCGTACGGGTTGGGCGGCGGCCGGCACCGGGCGCGCGACGTTTGGTTCGAGCGACAACGTGCTCGTCACAGCGGATTTGGCTGGGCTCACGACGGTTTGGCGCCGCGACGGCGGTCGAGTGATGTCTATTTCGGGCGCTAAAGGGACGGTCGGCACGGCTCAGACGCTCGACGGCCGGCGGCTGCTGACGTTTGGACCCGGTATCGACACAACGCTTTGGGATCTCGCAGGTCCGCAGCCGGCGTCGCTCGCGATCCTGATCGGCGGCGACGTATCGAGCGCCGAATTCAGCGCCGACGGCACTCGCATTTTGACGACTGCCGTCGACGGCACGCTGCGCGTATGGTCTGCGCGTGGGGCGCCGCTCGCGGTGCTCGGCGGCGCGACGCACTTGACCAGCGGGCGGTTCAGCGCGGACGGCCGCTTCGTCGTCGCCGTCGCGGACAATGGCGAACTGAGCGTCTGGGACGAGCACGGAGCGGAACTCGTCACGTTCCCGACGCGCTCCGAGTTGCCGGTCCTCTCACAATCTCTGGGGAGCCTGAAGATGTTCGCCGCCGACGAAAGCGGCGTCATGCTCTACGACGTCGGTCTCGCGCCGACGACGGAAGACGCCCGAGTGCTCGTGCGCCGCTTGCACGTCGAGGCGTCGCACTCCGATACGATTGCGAGCGTAAGGCGGTGAGCCTGTGGCGCCTGCACATCGTGGCGGTTGCGGCGCTCGCGGTGTGCTTGGCGGCGCCGTCGCGTGCGGCCGCCGCCGCACAATATATCGTCTACCCTCAGTACGGAGACTTCTTCCTCGATTACATCGATATGCCGGTGACCTCGGGCGGGCTCGAAATGAAGGTCGAGCGGATCTATAACTCCGTCACGTCGGTGAGCGGCATTTTCGGGTACGGCTGGGGCTGTTGGTTCGAGGAACACTTAGAGGTGCGCGACGACGGCGCGATCGTCGTGCACGAGTGGGGAAGCGGGGCCGCGAACGTTTTTACCCCGACGGGACCAGCATCGACGCGCTCGCGGGATGCGATCGTCGCCGAAGTGATGGCGGCTGCCGAACAGTCCGGCGAATTCGGCAGCGACGCCGAGCGTAGCGCGTATCGAGCGTGGTTGGCCGATCACGCCGACGCCGAGTGGACGCGATTTCGCGATCTCGGTTTGGTGAAACCGCCCGAGATACCGGTTGGAGCGACCTTCGCGAGCAGCCGGTTCGGAACGCAACTGATCACGCGCGTCCCCGAGGGCTATCAGCGCGAGACGATCGGGGGGACGACGTACCGTACCGGCGCTACCTTCGAAGCCTTCGATTTGTCCGGCCGGCTGCAACGGCTTTGGGACCTCGATCATAACTACATCGCGTTGCGTTACGACGCGCGCGGCCGCCTTGCGGAGATGGACGACAACGGCCGCAATCTCTACACGTTCGAGCTGAGCCCTTATGGATTGGTTCAGCGAATCACCGACTCGCAAGGGCGCACGTCGTTTTACGAGTATAGCGGAACCGAGCTCGTACGTTCGGTGGACTCATCGGGCGCGGTGCGTGAGTACGAGTACAACGACCCGACGAACGAAAATCTCACCGCGATCCGTTTTGCGGACAGCACGTCGACCGAGATCACGTACGGTTTGTTGAACAACTTCATTTATGTTGAAAAAATCAAAGACCGCGACAAATCGGTTACGACGTACACATACGTTTTTAAGAAAGCCGCCGCCGGCTGCACCGAGGGCGTCGACGTCGTCGTCCGCGACGCGGCCGGCGCGCAGAAGAGCCAGAGCCACGAGGACCACGCCGTCAACCTGGATCAGTGCGGCTAGCGGCCGCTACACGAAGCCGGCGAAATGATCGATGTCGACGAATCGTTGGGCGGCGGCGGCCCCAAAACGCTGTAGCTCCGCGATCCGGTCGACCCGGTCGAGCGCCTGCATATCCTTCTCCGAGATGTCGTGCAAGCCGAGGCCGTCGAGCTCGGTTCGCGACAGCGCGACGTTGTAACGCATGTACGAGAACAGTTTGGGCGAGAGGAAACCGGCCACCGCCGACATGTCGCCGATCTCGGAGTCGATCTCCCGGCCGGCTCGAAGCCGCCCGAAGACTCGGCACAACTTGTCCTGTTCGACCAGGGCCGAGTAGATGAGCGCCGAGGGAATCGAGCCGACATTATAGAGCAAGTTCATTTGGGCGGCCTTTAGGTTCGCGTCGCTCTTGCGCGGGGGCCCGGTCCCGACCGAGATTAGCAACAGCTTGTCCTCGCCGACCGGCCAGCCCAGGTTGTACGGCTCGAGCGTCGCCATCATGAACAGCAGGAATGCGGGATTGTTGTACATCGTCACCGCGCCGTCGACGAAGATGAAACGCTGCGCGCCGGCGTCGATCACCTCGGGCGGAAAATATACCGGGGCTGCCGCGCTCGCGCGAACCAGCTGCCAAAGCGGCAGGTTCAGGTTGCAGTCCGGCCGCGAGGGGTCGTTGAATGCGCCTTTCGGATTGTTCGAGATCGGCCAGGGCGAATCGGTCGTTGCGTTGCGCATGACGAGCAAAAGCAGCGTGCGAAGTTGGTCGCTCCCGAGCGTTTTTTCCCCGACGATCTCCCGAAGCGACTCGGCGAGGCGAGCCGAGATGTATTTGTTGCGAAACAGTTGCAGGATGCCGGCCGGAGCGAACATTGCCTTGCCGCGCGTCGCGTAGAAGTCTCGAATCTGGCCGACCGACATTCCAAGGGCGAGCAAGGTGCTGATAATCGCGCCCGTGCTCGTGCCGCCGATATAATCGAAATAATCGGCGAGCACCAAGTCCCCACGCCCGAGCTTCTTGCGCAGCTCGTATTCGATCCGCGCCAGAAACTCGATCGCGATCACGCCGCGCAGACCCCCGCCGTCGAGCGCGAGGAGCTTCTTCGGGCCGCTTACCGGAATCTTGTCGCGAAATGTCACGCTCGCTCCCTCACACGTGGGCGACGCTAATAGGGCGATCGCGCCGCGTCAGGAGCCAGTCCGCGTGCTCGATGAGCGCTTCGCGGCCGAGACCGCGGATGACGGCGAGCGCGTCGGCCGTCCGTTCGTTGCCGAGCTCCTTGAGCCGAGACTTGGCGCGGTCGAATACGACGAACATGCGCTGATAGCGGCGAGAGTTGGCGGCATAGTTGCGTTGCTCGCCCCATTGCCACAAGAGCGAGCCGCCGACGGCGGCGAGCGCGATCGGGACGGTCTGGAGCTCGATCAGGAGGCCGACGAGATTGCGGGACCAGACCGGTTTGCTTGGCAGCGGAAGTTGCGCCGGCCACAATCCGTGGGCGTGCAGGAACGATCCGATGAGCGACGGGTCGGCGATCGCCGCTGCGATTGCGGCAACTGCGATCGCAACCGCGAATGCGGCGGAGCCGGCGAAGTTTATGTTCTTGAGGCGTTTTGTCTGATCGGCCGTCTTCACTTTGTAGTACTGCCACTGTCCGTCGATCCAGTCTTGGCAGACGGCGTGGGTCGGGCAAGGCTCGCTGTCGGTGTCCTCGCAGAACATCAAGTAAGCGCAGCGCAGCGCCATGCGGATCCATTGCAACTCGCTTTGCTGCATGCTCAGATACGACGCGTCGACCCATTCGCGGCCGAGGCCAGCGCACGCCCAAGCCTCTTGGACGCGAAGCCCCTCGGCTAACGCGCGATAGTCCTGATACCGGTTCTCGTAGTCGAAGCGCCGCGCCAACCAATAGAATACGAACGTAAGGGCGATGCCGATGACTTTCAAGTACGCCGGAAAGTGAATGACTTGGACGGACGCCGCAAAGAACCCGAAGACGTAGAGAAGCAGTTGGAAGCGGTTCGTCGTCGCCTGAAGCTTGCCCGCGACGGCGTCGGTACGATCGCGCAGGGTGCGCATCGATGGTTCGACCGCCGTGCTCGGAGGAGCGTATCTGCGGAGATCGGCGTTATAGCAGTCGAAGTGCTTGACGGCCGCGGCGAGGTCGCGCTCGACAAACGAGTCGTCGCGGAAACGCTTGGGGTAGATGCGAATCAGCGCGTAGGCGTCGGCCGGGCGCGGGGCGTCTTCGCGCGGCGTTACGATATGATACACCGGGCCGATGTCGGGCAAGTACGGGATGCTCGCGATGTCGTCGAGATGCGCCGTGTCTCCGGTCGTACGGATACGGACGACATCGGCCGTGCCGCCGTCGCCGTTGCCGGGAAGACCGTCCCAAAACGAGACGAGCACGTGGCTGTAGTGCGCGAGGAAAAGCCCGGTTGCCACGTATCCGTCGCGCCGCTCTTCCGGCTTCGCGACGACGGTGACGCGCGCGCACGCCGCGAGCACCGCGCGAAAGCGAACCTTTTCGGGCTCGGAGAAATCGTGTTCGTACATCTCGACCGGCATCGGGAGAGCGGCGATCACGGGCACGCCCTGGGCGATCGCTTCCTCGGCGGCAAGGATGTCGGTGCCGGCGGCTAGTCCGGAAAGAACGACGAGCTGCGTCGCCGGGCACTTGGCGGCGAGCTCCCCGAGCACCGCGGCGAACGCGCCGCGCAGCGGGCCTTCGTCGGTGAGCGCGATGTTGCGGTGACCGGTCACGCCGACGACGAGCGGAATCCGGTCGAGTTCGAGCCGGCTCGCAGCCGCGTACCTGGCGGGCGCGAGCTCCGTGGCGCCCACGTTAAGCGCCTAGTTCGCGAAGCGAAGCGCCGAGCACAACTCGCGCCCCGGCGTCGCGTCCTTGATCCCACCCTCGGCGTCGGTGTGTCCGCAGAGCCAGCCCAGCGAATCGACGACGTCGACGCCGACGTGTTGCGAGACGAGGCGCAGGCGGACCGGATCGCTGTATCCAGGGACGTCCTTACTTCCGGCGCCGCCCAAAACGGTCCCCGCGATCGCGGCCAACGTGAGATTGCTGGCTTTCGAGTTCGCGCTGACGTTCTTCGAAAGCCCCGTTCCGATCGCGGCGACGGTCAGCAGCGGAATGCTCGTCTGCGTTCGGCGCACGACCCACGGCGAATTCCCCGCGCCGGGCAGATGCGCGATGATGCTGACGATCTGCGGAGCGGGGGCCGCGCCCGGCGAGGGCGGATGGTTGCACGAGATTACTTCAGCGAAGACGTCAAACGTCGTCGTCTCGGTCTGCCAAAGAAGCCAAAAGTGCGTCGCATAACCGCTGTAGCTGATCACCATGAGCCCGCCGATCGCGCTCGGGTCGGCGCACTGCTTCATCAGGTCGCTCTGGTCCCAGCCGGGCTGCGGGATCGCCCAGATGTCGCCGCTGACGGGCGAATTGGGGTTGGGCGCCGCGTTCGAACCGTCGGTGCCGAAAGAACGAGTAAAATGCTTGTTGAGTTCGTCCGCGACGTTGACGGTGACGAGCGATAGAAGATCCTTGTCGCCCTGCGCGATCACGTAGAACGTCGCTTTTCTCGTCGTCAGGAGCGACGTGTCGGCGCCGGCGGGCCGCCCGGTCGCGACGACCGAGAAACCGATGGCGCCAAGCATCAATAAGAGAATGCCAACTTTCGTCACCGCGCTCCGGTTCTCTGAGCGTCCATCCTCCCCTTGCCGCGCGTTGGCCGGCTCGTGCTATGCTCGTCCGGCGTGACGCCCTTCGACCAGCGCGTGTCCCTCGACGTGGTCGAGCCGTTTCGGCTCGACCTTACCGTGGCGGTCCTGCGCCGGTTCTCGACCAACGTCGTCGACCGGCTCGACGACGCCGGCCGGTACGTCAGACTCCTCGACGGCGCCGCCGGTCCGGTCCTCGTCTCGGTCGGGCAGACGGCGCCCGGAAGGCTCGATCTCGCCGTCGCCGGCCCGCCGGATGAACTGCCGCGCGCGCTCGCGATCGTGCGCCGCACGCTCGGCGTCGACCGCAGCCTCTTGCCGTTCTATCGCCGCGCCGCCAAAGTTCCGTGGCTTCGCGGGATCGCGCGGCGGATGCGCGGCACGAAGCCTCCACGCTATCCGACGTTGTGGGAGGCGTGCGTCAATGCGATCGTCTTCCAGCAGATCAGTCTGTTCGCGGCGAGCGCGATTCTGAAGCGAACGATCGAGGCTCTCGCCGTTTGCCGCGAGCACCGCGGAGACATGTTGTACGCTTTCCCCTCACCGGCGACGTTGCTCGCGACCGACGACGGCGTCTTGCGTTCGGCCGGACTGAGCGTCAACAAGATCGCGGCGTTGCGCCGGATCGCCGAAGAGCTCTTATCCGGACGGCTCGATGAGGCCATGCTCGAGGAGCGCGCGACGCCCGACGCGGCCGCACGCCTGTGCGCGGTCAAAGGGATCGGCAAGTGGACGGCCGCGATCGTTTTGTTGCGGGGTCTCGGCCGGCTCGATCTCTTCCCCGAGAAGGACTCGGGTGCGGCACGAAGTTTGGCCTCGCTCGGTGAGGGCGGCCCAATCGACGTGCCGCTCGCGCTCGAGACGCTCGGACCGTGGCGCGGGATGCTCTACTACCATTTGCTGCTGGCCCGGCTCGAGGCGCGCGGCGACCTCGCGCCGCCCCCCACTCAGGGACGAGTCTAGTCCTCGTTACATAGAGGGGGCGTCCGCCCTGAGGGCAACCCAGCGGCATGGGACTTGTTTCATGGGCGATCGTGATTGCAATCGGCGCTGCCGTCTACCTGGTACTGGCAACGGGGCCGGCAAGCGAACGGCAAGTAGCGCGCTCGCGCCCGCGCGTCAGGCCGGCGCAACCCACACGAGGTTGTAGGTAGTGAGATGAGCACACAAGCCGTTCCAACCACCGCGATCCAGCGCGCCGGCGAGCGCGCGTTCTTCGATCACGGCTGGCTGCAGACGTATCATTCGTTCAGTTTCGCCGATTACGTCGATCCCCAAAACCTGAACTGGGGGACGCTCCGCGTTTTCAACGACGACGTGATCGCGCCGGGGCGTGGTTTTGGGACGCACCCCCACCGCGACATGGAGATACTGACCTACGTCCTCGAAGGCGAACTCGAGCACCGGGACAGTCTCGGGAACGCCGGCGTCGTTCGCCCCGGCGGCGTGCAGTACGTCAGCGCCGGGACTGGGATCAGCCACTCCGAGTTCAACCATTCCGCGGAGCACCCGGTGCATCTCGTGCAGATGTGGGTGTTGCCGAACGCGCGCGGTCTGCGCCCGAACTACGGCCAAGTCGACTACACGCGGGACGAGCGGCTCGACCGCTGGCTTCCGATCGCCTCCGGCCAGCCCGGGGTCGATTCGCGGATCGCAATCAATGCGAACGCGACCGCGTATGTCGCGCGCATCGAGAAGGCGCCGCTAACGTATGCCCTCGGCGCCGGCCGGCTCGGCTTCTTGTTCGTCGGGCAGGGCAAACTCGACGCGAACGGCGACGAACTGTCGGCAGGCGATGCGCTGCGCATCACCGGACCGCTCGAGTTGCGGTTGTCGGGCGAGGCCGAGGTCGTCTTATGGGACGTCCCGCCGCTCGAGGAGCGTTAAGGCGATGGCGACCTGCGCGCATCTCGATACGATCCGCGACGTCGAGCCGAGCGCCGACGGGTGCGAGGACTGCCTGAAAATCGGCGACAGCTGGGTCCACCTCCGAATGTGCTTGGAATGCGGGCACGCCGGCTGCTGCGACTCTTCGAAGAACAAGCACGCGACCAAACACTTCCACGCGACCCATCACCCGATCGTCACCTCGCTCGAACCCGGCGAGGATTGGAAGTGGTGCTTCGTCGACGGCGTCATGTGGGAGTAGCGCGCACCTAAGCGAACTGGTCGGCTCGTGCGAACCGGAACGCTTGTCGCCTTCGTCCTTCTGGAACTGACGCTGTGCCTGATCCCAGGTCCGGCGGTGCTGCTGACGATTTCGCAGGCGCTGCGCCGCGGCGTCCGCGGCGGGCTGAGCGCGGCGTGCGGAATCTTGGCGGGCAACGCGCTGTACTTCGTCCTCTCCGGGCTCGGCGTCGTCGCGCTCGTCCTCGCGTCGTACCGCGTCTTCACGTTCGTCAAATGGGCCGGGGTGCTCTACCTCGCGTACCTTGGGCTGCGCGCGCTCTTCGCGCGGAAGGGCGTCGCGCCGAGTGAAGCCATGCTCGGCGGCGGCGAGCGGCGCCGCGCGCTTCTCGCCGGCTTCATTACGCAGGTGTCGAATCCGAAAGCGATCGTCTTCTTCGCGGCGATCCTGCCGCAGTTCGTCGACCCGCGCGCCCCGCTCGTCCCACAGATCGCAATTCTGTGCGCCGCCTCGATCATCGTCGAGTTGGCCGTGCTCGGCGGCTACACGTTCGCGGCGTCGTTTCTGCGCCGCGCGCCGGTCGCCGAGCGAGCGTCATTGTGGATCGAGCGCGCCGGCGGCGCGGTGCTGGTCGGCATCGCGGCGTGGATCGCGCGCGAGCCGCTGGTGGCGACGCCGTGAACTTCGAAGCCGCGGCCGAGTATGCAACGCGCCACAAACTAGCCGCGTTGCTCGTCCGCGAGCACGGCCGGCTCGTGTTCGAGCGCTACGCTGCGGGCTTCGACCGCACGAAACCGCACGCGCTGTACAGCGGGACGAAGAGTTTTTGGGGAGTGCTCGCAGTCGCGGCGCACGACGACGGCCTGCTCGACCTCGACGAACTCGTCTCCCACACCATCCCCGAATGGCAAAAGGACCGGCGCAAGTCGCACGTCACGCTGCGGCACCTCTTGCAGTTGACGAGCGGAATCGGATTCGGGGGCCTCGGGAATGCGGTCCCAAGTTTCGACCACGCGCTCGCCGTTACGCTGAAGAACGAACCCGGGACGACGTTCACGTACGGCGGGATACCGCTGCAAGTGTTCGGAGCCGTCCTGCAGCGCAAGCTGCACAGGCGTCAGCTTTCGCCCCAAGGCTACTTGCGCGAGCGAATCCTCGATCCGATCGGTTTAAAGATCGGTTCGTGGCGCAAATTGCCGGACGGGACGCAACCGCTCCCGACCGGCGCCTTCATCGCCGCCAACGAATGGGCGAAGTACGGTATGCTGCTCGCGTCGAGTGGGACGTGGGACGGTAAGACCGTCGTGCGCGCCGGCTCGCTCGCGCAATGCTACCAAGGTTCGATTCCAAACCCGCGTTACGGACTCGGCTTTTGGCTGAGCGCGCTCCCCGCGCAACCCGATCTCGTCTATGCGAGCGGCGCGGGCGGCCAAGCGCTGTACGTCCAACCATCGAGCGGGCTCGTCGTCGTGAAGTTCGGGGCCTCACCGTCGTACAAGCACGACGCGTTCCTGAAAAAGCTGTTCGACGCAAAGGCGCGGCGCGCTTAGACGCGTTCGCAGGACGGGTCCGCGAACGAAGCAAACGAGGGCGCGATGTTCCTTTCCACGATCGTTTTCGGCGCCGCCTATTCGCTCTCGATCCTCGGCGCGTTCCCGTCGAAATCGATTGGGGCCGCGGCGCCGGTCGCACTCAACGCCGCGGGCGTAGCGGTCGGGCAAGGGACGATCGCCGGCGGAGCGACGCACTGCCTCGTCTATTCCGGGGCGGCGTTCGTCGACATCACACCGCAAGCGCTCGCGTGTCAAGGAGGTTCGGTCAATGCGAGCGGCGCGGTCGTCGGCACGATCACGTACCTTCAGAATTCCGTGCAGACGCAGAACGGCTTCGAATTCACCAAGGGCCGGCTGCAGATCGTCGGCGTGTCGTCGTCGTTCCTCGTCATCACCGACGCGGGCTATATTTTCGGTAAGGAACTCGACGGAGCGTGGGGGATCTACCACAAGAACGCGTGGACGAACTTCGGCGGCAGTTGCGGGCTGTTCCCGACCGGGATGAGCAATCGAAACCTCGCCGTCGGCGGGACCGATTGCGACAATTGGGCGCTGGCGAACCCCTATAAAGGCATCTACGAGTTCTTCGGTTTCAACTTTCCGCAGCAGCTCGGCACGAGTTCCGTCAACGCTGCGGGCCAGGTTCTCATGTGGGACCAGTCGTCGCCGCGCCAGTTGCACGACGCGTACGCCTACGAGAACGCGAATGGCAAGCTCTTGGACATGGGCTATCTGCCGGGCATGCAGGCGCCGTTCTACACGCCGGTTGCGGAGAACGACGCGGGCGAGGTCGTCGGATCGACCGATTCGGGCGTCATGTGGACGTGGACGTCCGCGAAAGGGATCGTGAACTTGAGCGCGCTCGTCCCGCGCACTCCGTACGCGCTCGCTCCGGTATCGGTCGATCCGAACGGACGCGTCCTTTGCGCGGGGTCGAAAGCGGGCGGCAAGACCGCCTGGGTGTTGCTGACGCCGCCGGCGTAGGCTCCTTACTCGAACAAGCGCGCGAGGCTCGGAAGTGCCTCGCCAAAGGTCGGATGGATGCCGACGAAATCGTCGAGATCGCGCCACGTCGCGCCGAGTTCGATCGCGAAGCCGATGACGTGGACGAGTTCGCCGGCCTCGTAGCCGACCAGCGTCGCGCCGACGATCTTCCCGGTTGCATCGTCGACGACGAGCCTGTAGAAACCCGACTCGAGGTCCCACTCCGCGCCCCGTGCGGTGTCGGCGAGTTGCAGCGTCTTCGCGCGCGCATCGAGCCCCTTGGCCTTCGCCTCGCTTTCGGTCAGGCCGGTGCGGGCGAGCTGCGGCTCGGTGAACGTCGTGTACGACAGGACCCGATCGTCGCGGCGCCGCGGCTTCCCGGCGAGCGTCGACTTCAAGCGCCGGAAATCTTCCCACGACACGTGGGTAAAGGCCGGCTGACCCGCGACGTCGCCGAGCGCGTACACGCCCGGGCACGTCGTGCGAAGATAGTCGTCGACTTGAACAAAGCCCGCTTTCGTTAGGGCGATGCCCGCCGCTTCCACCGCGAGATCGCCGGTGTTCGGCGTCCGGCCGGTTGCAATCAGCAAGCCCTCGCCTTCAAGCGTCTCGCCGTTCGATAGGGTGACGCGGAAGACGCCGCCGGCGTGCGCGACCGAACTCGCGTGCGCGTTCAACGCGAACGCCACGCCGTCGCGCTCGAGGCCCGTGCGGACCACGTCCGTCGCGTCGACTTCTTCCCGCTCCATGATATGAGGATGGGCGTGGACGATCGTCACCGCGCTTCCGAGGCGCTGCGAACCTTGCCCGAGTTCGAGCCCGATGTAGCCGCCGCCGACGACGATCGTGCGCGGCGGCAGGACCGTTTGATCGAAGAAGTCGTGGTTGGTTCGGTACGGGACGCGGTCCAGGCCCTCGATCGGCGGGATCGCAGAAGTCGTCCCGGTGTCGATGACGACGGTCTCGGCGCGGAGCTCGCGGTCGCCGCCGCGGACGGTCCGCTCGGCGGTGAACGCGGCGCTTGCGCGGACTATTTCGACCCCGGCTCGCTCGAGTTTCGGGGCGATCCCGACGTTCCAATCGCGGCGCACGCTGCGAACGCGCTCGAGGACCGCGCGCTGGTCGACGCGGACGTCGGCGTGTACGCCGAGATTCTTCGCGAGCCGGGCTCGCCCGGCGTTGTGGGCGGCGGCGAGGAACGCCTTCGACGGCGTGCAGCCGAAGTTGACGCAGCTTCCGCCGAGTTCGTCGCGCTCGAACAGCACGACGCGCTTGCCGGCCTTTCCGAAATCGATTGCGAGCGGGACGCCTCCTTGCCCGCTGCCGATGACGATGAGATCGACGTCTTCCACTGCCACGCTCTTACCCGCCTTGCAACACGACGCGGCGCGCCGCGGCGCGCCACACGACGTAGGAGAGCGCGCCGAAGAGCGCGATCCACAGAAGCTGTGCTTCAAGCGCGCCCGCCCATGCCGTCGCCGGAAGTTCGCCGATGTAGATGCGCAGCGGCGTCGAGTAGATCGCGGCGAAGGGGAGCCGCTCGACGATCCACCCGAGCGTCCCCGGGAAAAAGCTGAGCGGGAGAATCTGCCCGCTGAGCAAGTCCGAAGCCCAGCGAACCATCAACTGGATCGCAAACGTCTCGAGCGTCCAGAACGCGACCGAGTTCATCAACAGGTTGAGGAAAAAGTTGACGAAGTAACCGAGCACGAACGCTAATCCGAAGGTCAGCAATGCGCCGGCCGACGGCAGGTCGATGTGGACGAGCAGCAGCGAGAGGAGAAGCGACGGAAGAATCGTGAGCGCGTGGAAGCACGTTTGCCCGAACCCATCGCTGAAGAAGTAGAGCGGCAAGTCGATCGGCTTCATGAGGTCGGTCGCAATCGTCCCCTCGCGGAGTTTGTCGCGGATGATGCGCGTCCCGTCGACTTCCAGGACGAGCGACATCAGCAGCGCGATCGTCGAATACGTGATGATCGCGTGCAGCGGGATGTTCGCCGGCGCGGCGTTTTGGGCGTACAGCGCGATCCAGACCGAGCGCAAGAGATAAACGCGCAGCACGAGCGAGCCGATTCCCGTGAAGACCTCGACGCGGTAGGTCGCCTCACGCGAAAACGCCTTGCGCGCGAATTCGACGTACGGCGCGGCGGCGAGGCCCAGCGCATTCATCGGGGCGCTTGCGCCGCCAGCGGCGGCGTCGCGCCGGGCGCAACGTAGCCCTCGAGGTAAATCCGCCGAATGATCGATTCGAGGTCGGGTTCTTCGAGCGTCACGTCGTTGAGTGCGAAGCGGTCCGCGACGCGCCGGATCAATTGATCGGCGCTGATGACGCGGCGGTCGAAGCGCAGTCGCACGATCGGCCCCTCGCGCATGACGACTTCGGCATCGGCGATCTCGACCTCGGCCTGCGAGTCGCACAACTCGACGACCAGCGTGCGGTGAGTCCCGTACTGCTCCTTGAGTTGCTCGATCTCGCCATCGTAGACGAGCCGGCCGTGGTCGATCAGGACGATCCGGCGGCACAGCCGTTCGACGTCGGCGAGGTCGTGCGTCGTCAGAATGAACGTCGTCCCGCGCTCGACGTTGACCCGCGCGATGAACGTCCGGATCGCCTCCTTGGCGACGACGTCGAGACCGATCGTCGGCTCGTCCAAGTACACGACCGGGGGATCGTGCAGCATCGCGCCGGCGAAATCGCCGCGCATCCGCTGTCCGAGCGAAAGCTGGCGGACCGGCGTATTCAAGAAACTCCCCATCTCGAGCAACTCGGTGAAGTGCGCAAGGTTCTGGCGGTACCGGTCGCGCGGGATGCCGTAGATCGCGCGGAGCAATTCGAACGACTCGACGAGCGGAAGGTCCCAGTAGAGTTGGCTGCGCTGGCCGAAGACGACGCCGATGTTGCGCGCGTTGCGCTTGCGCTCGCGGTACGGGACGAGTCCCGCAACGACGATCTCACCTGAGGTCGGAACGAGAATCCCGGTCAGCATCTTGATCGTCGTCGATTTGCCGGCGCCGTTCGGCCCAATGTACCCGATCAACTCGCCGGCCTCGACCGACATCGTTACGCCTTCGACGGCAGTCACGTCGACGTAACGGCGCGAGAACAGCGTCTTGAGCGTCCCGGCGAGCCCCGGCGTGCGCTCGAGCGTGCGAAAGACTTTGCGCAGGTCGCGGGTCTCGATGATCGGCATGCCGCGAGCGCCTTCGACGGGTTGCGTGCGCCTCCCGGGAGAGTGCCTTGGCTACCGGCGGCTAGTGGACTGCGAATAGGTCGATTGCAACGACGAGGCAGACCGCACCGACCGCGAGCGCGCTGAACGCCGCGACCCCGTCGGAGAGCGCGACGACGCGCCCGGCCCGCAGTCCGCGCGCGGTTTCAATATAGCGCCAGCCGCCGTAGACGGCGGTCACGATCCCAGCCAGCGCCATCGAAGCGCCGAGCAGAATCGACATCCCGCCGGTCGTCGCGGGCGGCAGCTTCGACATCGCCGCAAATTCGCGCGCGAACAGCGAGAAGCGCGCGATCACGAAGCCGAAGCCGACGAGCGCGAGCGCGGTTCGAAGATATGCGAGGAACGTCCGCTCGTTGGCGAGCGTGTCGGTCGCGCGCGGTCCTTCAGTCTGCATCTCGTCCTCCTCGTAGGCCTCGCCTTCGCGCGACCGGGCGCAGTTTCATCGAGCGCAACCGGAGTCGTAGGCTCGCGCGGGGAAGGCGCGCGCGTGGTCGTCACGATTTCGCGCGAATACGGCGCGGCCGGGCTCGCCGTCGCCGACGGCGTCGCGCGCGCGCTCGGCTACGCGCTCATGACGGACGACGTTCCGGCCGCCGTCGCCGCGCGGCTCGGGACCTCGGCGGACGAGGTCGCGTCACGGGCGACCGCGCAGGCGCCGCTTGCCGAGCGGATGCTCGGCGACATGGGCGCCGCCACGCCGGAGGCGGTCGCGCAGCCGGTGCGGTCGATCGATCCGTTCGAGGATGACGTACGCCGCGAGATCGAACGGACGATCCGCGAGCGCGCCGCGCAAGGCGACGTCGTCGTCTTGGGGCGCGTGGCGAGCGAGGTGTTGGCAGGGATGCCCGGCCTCTTGCGGGTCTTTCTGACGGCGAGCCGCGCGTGGCGGATCGAACGGTTGATGGAAACCTTCCATTTCACGCGCCAACAGGCGGAAAAGGAACTGGAGCGCGTTGACGTGCAGCGGCGCAAGTTCTCGCGCGACCGTTACAAGATCGCGTGGGGCGATCCGCGGCACTACGACCTGATCGCCGACACCGAGCGTTTTGGGATCGACGGGACGGTCGCGGTCATCGTCGCCGCGGTCAATGCGGTCGGCGGCGCGTGAACCTGGGGCGCAGCGTCCCCGTCGAGTCGCCGGTCCCGCGCCGGCGCTCGACGATCCTCGAACCATTTGCGTACCGCGACTTTCGGCTTTTGTGGTTCGGCTTGATCATCTCGAACCTCGGGACGTGGATGCAGTTTACGACGCTCGGCTATCTCGTCGTTTCGCTCGCGCCTTCTGGGCGCGTCGCCTCACTCTACGTTGGAATCTTGGGCGCCTCGTCGGCGATCCCGGCGATCCTTCTGTCGCCGCTCGCCGGCGTCGTCGCCGACCGCTTTCCGCGAAGGCGCGTTCTGTTCATCACGAACTCGCTGACCGTCGCGATTGCGGCGGCGCTCGCGCTCCTTTCGACGTTCCACGTCCTCGCGCTCTGGGAGATCTTCGTCCTCGCGGGCCTGCGTTCGACGACTCAGGCGTTCGACGCGCCCGCGCGCCAGAGCTGGGTTCCGCTCCTCGTCCCGCGCGAGTACGTCGGGAACGCGATCGGTTTGAACTCGGTCGCATTCAATGGCCCGAGCGTGATCGGTCCGCCGATTGCCGGTGTGCTGATCCTCTGGGTCGGGGTCTCGGCCTCGTTTTACGTCAATGCGGTCGCGACGCTCGCGGTCATCGTCGCGCTCATCTTCATGGCGCCGGCGCCGCCGAGTTCGACCGTCCGCGAAGGGGTGTTCGCCTCGATCTTGGCGGGCATCCGTTTCATCGCACACGATCCGGTGCTGCGCTCGGTCGTGTTGCTTCTAGCGGTAACCTGTCTTCTTGTGCGGCCATACTCGCAGTTGATGCCCGCATACGCCGCCCACATCGTTCACGTCGACGCACGTGGGCTCGGCGCGTTGCTCGCCGCTAGCGGCGTCGGGGCGATTTTCGGATCGCTGATCACGGCGAGCGTCGGGAGCCGGCGCCGCGGAGTCGTTTGGTTCATCAGCGCCCTCGCGATGTCGGCCGGGTCGGCGGTGCTCGGGCTCGTGCACGTCTACGCCGTCGCGCTTGGGGTGCTCGTCGTGATCGGCCTTGCGGTTCTCAGTTTCGCGGGAAGCTCGAACGTGATGCTCCAGATGCTCTCACCCGACGACATGCGCGGCCGCGCGATCTCGGTC
This sequence comes from Vulcanimicrobiota bacterium, assembly GCA_963832625.1. Taxonomy (GTDB): domain Bacteria; phylum Vulcanimicrobiota; class Vulcanimicrobiia; order Vulcanimicrobiales; family Vulcanimicrobiaceae; genus CAWHUV01. The sequence continues at coordinate 560,361 of CAWHUV010000001.1, forward strand.
TTTTCCATGATCATTCTCGGTCTCGTCCCGGCCGGGTCGCTGCTGCTCGGTGCGCTCGGTTCGCTCATCGGCCTTTCGAACGCGATCCTGATCGGCGGGCTGGTCTCGCTCGCGCTCGCCGTCTGGATCTACGCAAGCAACGCGGCGTTACGCGCCGTCTAGCGCCGCCCGAGGTTTGACGAGAAAAGACCCGAACGGTGCGACGATGCTTTTGCCTCCTCGCTTCGCGCGCGCGCTCGTTGCCTGCATCGCGCTCGCGCTCCCCAGTCCGGCGCAGGCCGGGACGCGGTTGCCGCGCCCGGCGCACGTCGTGGTCGTCGTCGAAGAGAATCGTTCGTTCGGCCAACTGATCGATAACCCGTCGGCGCAGTTCATCGACGGGTTGTTCGCGCGGGGAGCGCTCTTCGCGAACGCCCACGGCGTCACGCATCCGAGCCTGCCGAACTACCTCGCGCTCTTCGCCGGCGTGACGAACGACAACCGCGACGGGTGTCCCGCGACCGGCATCGCGCACGACGCGGCGAACCTCGCGAGCGAATTACTAGCGGCGCATCGCACGTTCGGCGCGTATAGCGAAGCATTACCGCAGGCGGGCTGGACGGGTTGCTCGACCGCGCGCTACGCTCGCAAGCACGCGCCCTGGACCGAATTCGACAACGTCCCGGCGCCGATCCAGCGGCCGTTTTCGGACTTTCCGCTCCGTTACGAATCGCTTCCGACGGTCGCGTTCGTGATCCCGGACATCGTCGACGACATGCACGACGGCTCGATTGCGACCGGCGACGCGTGGCTCTCGCAAAACATCGGTCCGTTCGTCACGTGGGCGCAGGCGCACGACGCGCTGCTGATTCTGACGTGGGACGAAGGCGTTGATTTTCACAACACGATTCCGCTGACGTTCGTCGGGCCGATGGTCCGCGCGGGGCGCTACGCCGAGTCCGTCAATCATTACCGCGTGCTGCGCACGCTCGAGGACATGTACGGCCTGCCGCACGCCGGAAAAAGCGCCGGCGTCGCGCCGATCTCCGACTGCTGGAAGTAGGCTCGGCCCTGAGTGCCCGTTCTCGGGACGTCGCGCGCTTCGCGTCCGGCTCGCGCGCGACTTGGCTGCTCCTCGCTCTCGCCGTCCATGGCTCCGCTCGTCGCAGACACCCTCGAACGGTGCCCCCCGGGCCTCGCTGCAAAGCGTTCAGTGACTCGCGGCGACGTCGGCGAGGGCTTGGTCGAAGCGCGTCAGCGCCGAATAGCGGTGAATCTCCAAGAGATCTGAAGATGCGCCGGCGGCGCCCCAGTCTTCCGTGAAAGCGAGTTCGTAGCCGTTCGCCGCCGCTAGCCGCGCGAGGCGCTCGTCGTAGTTGTCTTCGGGGTAGACGAGCGCGTAGACGGGACGGCCGAGGCGGCGCTCGAGCGATAGTTTCGAGAGCCGCAACTCGTGAACGACGCGCGCATCGCTGAGCGGGCGCAGGTCGGGCGGGTGGTTGGCCGTCAGGCTTTGGACGTCGATCAGCCCGCTGCGCTCCATCGTGCGAAGCTGCGCCCAGGTCGAGTGGCGTTTGGTCGTCGTTTTGCCGACGAAATTCGTGTGGACGAACAGGGTCGCCGGGAAGCGGTGCGCGCGCAGGAGCGGGAAGGCGTTCTCGTAGATCCCGTGCCCGTTATCGTCGAAGGTCAGGACAAGCGCCTTCGATGGGACGGGGGTTCCGCGCTCGAGGTGGTCGCGGAGTGCGGCGAGGGTGATGACGTGGAAGCCGCCGGCGGCGATCGCGTCGAGTTGCGCCCGAAATGTCCCGACCGCGGTGTCGAACCAGACTTCTTGCGGTGTGACGACGTCGTGCCAAACGATGACCGCCAAGTAGGGCGTCCGACCGCCCAGGGCGACCTGCGGAAGCGGCGCGGCCGCGCGGACCGATGGGGCGACCACCAGCCATGCGAGGGCGAACGTAAAGAGCGAGCCGAGGAGTCGCATTGCGAGAGGGTTGTCCGACGGCCTTTCCGCAGTTTCCCGGTGCAAATGATCATCGACGCCCCTCGCGCGCTGCCGTATCTTCGGCGGCGCGTTCGCACCCTGGGCACGATCGGCGCGGCCCTGGTGATCGTGCTCGTCGCGGGGCTCGCGTTGCGCGCGCCGATCGAGGGCGCGATGCTGACCGCGACGTTGCGCGGCGCGACCGGCTATCACGTCGAGCTCGGCGGCGTTCGGCACTTGGGATCGAATTTGGTCATCGACGACTTACGGATCGGGACGCGGCCAGGGGCGCTCGTCGCCGAGATCCCGCGCGTCGAGGTACAAAGTGCTGCGGGGCGCGTGACGGTCGCGCTCCTGCATCCCCGCTTTGCGCTTCTCCCCGACCGCTGGCAATCCGGCGTGGCGCGTCCGATCGACGACGTCCTGCGGCGCCTTCATCTCGAGCGGTCCGTCGTCGACGTCAGCGTCGAAGATGGGATTGCGACGCTCGCGGGCGGCGCCGTCCCGGCAGCGGCGGTGCGCTTGGTCGACGTCGCGGGGACCGCGCGCATGACGGCGGGACTGTTGACGTACGACCTTGCCGCGAACCTCGCGGACGGGGCGGCGCGATATCCGATCAAAGGGATCGCGCAGGTCGTCGACGGGGCGCTTTCGGCGCAGTGGATGGCCCCGGTCGTGCCGCTGTTGCCGCTCGCGGGGCTCGCCGATGGCGCGAGCGCGCGCGTGCGCGCGGGCGTCCTGCGAAACTTGACGCTGAGCTACGGCGACGCTCCTCGCGCGTTTCGGCTCGACGGCCGGCTCGAAGGTGCGCGCATCGACCTCGACGGGCACGAAATATCGGGGCTGCACGGGCCGATCGCGTTAACCGGAGACGCACTCGGAACGCCGGGGATCAGAGGCGCGTTCGACGGTCTCCCGTTCGACTTCGCGGGCGAGACGCACGACCTCGACGCGCGTTGGCCGTGGGACGGCTCGAGTCAGCTGCGCGCTTTGGAACGGTTGGCCGGCGCGATTGCGACGACTCCCAAATTACAGTCGATGCATCTCGAAGCGCTCGCGCCCGGTCTCGCTTACGCGGAGTTCGCCGCCTCGTCGGAAAACGGGCCCGTCGCGGTCAGCGCGCTTTCGATCGATGCCAACGAGCCGACGCTCCGCTTCGATACGGCGATCGCCGAGGACCACGTCGTCTCCGGGGGCGAGCGCACTTCCGCGATGGGGACGCGAACGCACGCGATCGCCGGCGTGAACGGCGACTACTTCGACATCGGGCGCACGTATCAGCCGCAGGGGATGCTGATTCGCTCGGGAGAGCTCGTCCGCGGCCCGACCGATCGCTACGCTCTCGTGATCGACGGCGGGCGTCACGTTTCATTTGCCGAGTACCGATTACGCGGGCGCGCTGTCACCGCGCGCGCGACGTTCCCGGTCACGCAACTCAACAACTGGCCGGCGGGCCACGTTACCGTCATCACGCCGGCGTTCGGAAAGGTGCTGCCGCCCGCCGACGGCGTCACGTTCGTCGGATTACGGGCAATCGAGGCGGACGCCGGGACATACGTCGTCGACCGTGTGGTGAAAGCCGATGCGCCGATCCCAGTCTCGTTTGGGCTCGCATTCGGAAAGTTGATCCACGGTCCGCTCCCGCGCCGCGGCGAGCGCGTGACGCTCTCGTACGCCCTCGACCCGCCGGCCGCGGGCGCGGTCGCTGGGATCGGCGGCGGCCCGATGCTGCTCAAGGACGGGGCGTGGTTCGAAGATCCGCACGCGCCCGCCCCCGACGAACGCGACGTGCGCTGGCCGGTCATCGCGCTCGGGCGGCAGCTCGACGGCGCGCTGCTTTTGGTCGCAGTCGATGGGCGCCACCCGGAACGCTCGGTCGGTATGACGCGCCCCGAGTTCGCCGCACTGCTGCAGGCGCTCGGGGCGACGGACGCGATGGCGCTCGACTCCGGAGGGTCGGTGACGCTCGTCGCGCGCGCTGCCGGCGATGCGGGCGTCACCGTTCGCAACCACCCCTCCGACGACAGCGCCGAGCGGTGGGTCTCGGACGCGCTTTTCCTTTATAGCTCGGCGTCGGCGCCCACGCTCTTTTCACCGCGCATCGCGTCGACGCCACAGCCCGAGGCGCGGCCGTCGCCCTGATCTTTCCACCGCTCCTCGCGCCGCCGCCGCCCTTCCCCTCCGTTATAGAGGCCGACGAGACGAGCGCGTTCGTCGCGCCGGGCGTCGAGCGCGCGACCTATCACGTCGTGACGGCCGCCGGGCCGCTCGTCATCCACGTCCTCGCGCTCGATCCGCACCGCTCCGACCTGCGCTTGCGCGTCGTGCTCGCGCGCGAGCGTCTCGTCTCGCCGGGCGAGACCGTCTCGTCGATGGCGGCACGAACTGGGGCGATCGCCGGCATCAACGGTGACTATTTCGACATCGGGCAGACGAACCAACCGTTGAACGTCGTCGTTGTGGACGGCTCCCTGTTGCGGACGCCGTCGCGGCGCGTCGCCCTCGAGGTGACGCGCGACCGGGCTATCCGCTTCGTCAACTTTTCGTTCGCCGGGGGCGTCCGGTACGGGGCGAGCCGAATTCCGCTCACAGCCGTCGACGAATGGCCGCCGCAAGGCGGCGCGTCGCTGCTCCTCCCCGCGTACGGCGACCGCCGAGGCGCATCCGGCGTCAAGCTCTTCGCCCTCGACCCGATAGGAAACGACGAGGCCGGGCGCATGACGTACCGCGTCGCGCGCGAAGACGATGCCGCGCGCTCGGCGCCAGTCGCGGGGCCGACGCTCGCGTTCGGTCCGGCCGCGCTTGCGATGGCGCCGCCGCCGTCCGTCGGCGAGACGGTCGCACTCGAGGCCGATCTCGATCCTCCGCTTGCGGGCATCGCGAGCGCGCTCGGCGGTGGGCCGCTCTTGCTCGCCGGCGGCGCTGTCGCCGTCGATACCAACGAGCCCGCACCCGAGGAGCGCAATCGCCGGTTCCCCGTCTCGGGCGCCGCGCTCGACGCCGAGGGCACGCTGTTGATGATCGCGGTCGATGGTGGTTCGGCCGCTCTTTCAGTCGGGCTGACGCGGCCCGAGTTCGGCGCGCTGATGCTCGGCCTCGGCGCGCGTGATGGGATGGCCTTCGACTCGGGCGGCTCGGCGACGCTCGTCGCGCGCGTCCTCGGCGATGCCCGCGCGAGCGTCTTGAATGCGCCGAGCGACGGGGTCGAGCGTCCCGTCGCGGACGGCTTGTTCGTGTACAGCGATGCGCCGCGCGGTCAGGGCGAGCACCTCGTCGTCAGCCCGGATCGCTTCGTCGCGCTCGCGGGCGCGCGCATCGCGCTGCGCGGAGCGATCGTCGACAGCTCCGGAAACCGGATGGGGGCGGCGGCGGTGGACTCGATTCGCGCCGATCCCGCAGCCGGCTCCCACGTGACGACGGTTCGCGAAACCGGCGGCGCGAATTCCGCCAACGTGACCTACGAGACGGTCACGCGGCCCGCTCGAATCGCGATCGAGCCGGCGTCAGCGAATCCCGATCCGGGGCGCACCGTGCACTTCACCGTGCGGGGCTTCACCGTCGCCGGAGCGCCGGTCGAGCTCGGCGACGCGGCGCGCTGGCGCGCCGACCGCGGGACGATTGATGCCGGCGGAACGTACCGGGCTTCGACTTCCGATGCAACCGTCGTCGCCGACGTCGCCGGGATCGAAGCGCGCGTCGGGGTTCGCGTCGGCAGCCATCTTGCGCCGCTCGACCTCTTCGGTCCCGCGCAAAGTGCGGGTTGGCACTTCGCTTCGCTCCCAAACGGCGGGCGTGGCGGGGTCGCCTTCGCGCCGGAGGGCGAACTCGACCTGACGTACGACTTCAGCGCCGGCGGCCGCGCCGCGTACGCCGAAGGCGATTTTCCGCTGCCGGGCGAGCCGTCGGCGTTCGCGCTCGACGTGCGCGGCGACGGAAGCGAAGTCGGCGTCCGCGCGGCGTTCGTCAATCGCTTTGGCGAGCGGCGCGCGCTCACGCTCGTGAAAACGCTCGATTGGCGCGGCTGGCAACGCGTCGTCGTCGCCCTACTGCCCGACCTGACTCCACCGGTGCGGCTGCGCGCGCTCTACGTCGTCCCGACGCTCGGCGGCGCATCGACGCATCCCGTTGGAACGATCGGGTTTCGCGCCTCGGCCGTCGTTGTGCCGGGTGTGCGATGAGAACGTTCGTCGTCGCGTGCGCGGCGCTGCTGCTCGCCTGTAGCGCCTCGGCGCGCGGCGAGCAACGCGCGTGGCCGGGCGTCCCAGTCTTGATGTATCACCGCGTCGACGCGGTCGTTCCATCCGATCCGGTCGGCCGAGATCTGACCGTCGCGCCTGCGACGTTTACGGCGCAGTTGCGCTGGTTACGCGCGCACGGGATTCGAACGATGACCGCCGCGCAGCTCGTCGCGGCGCTGACGCGCGGCGAACGCCCGACCCGCGCGGTTGTGCTGACGTTCGACGACGGATACGCCGACGCCGCGACTGAGGTTTTTCCGCGCTTGCGCGACGCGCGGTCGACCGCGACATTTTTCGTCTCGAGCGGTTTCGTCGGGACGCCGCGTCACGTCGCGTGGCGACAATTGCGTGCGATGCGCCGCGCGGGACTCGAGGTCGCGTGTCACGGGACCTTTCATCTCGATCTGTCGGCGCTCGACCACGCCGGCCAGAAGCACGAGGCGCAACACTGCATCGCGACGATGGCGCGATATCTCGGCGGATTTGCGGGAGCGACGTACGCCTACCCAGCGGGAAAATATAACGCGACAACGTTCGCCGTACTCAACGCGCTGCACGTCGGCGCAGCGTTTACCGAGCGCCCCGGGCTCGTCTACGACCTATCGCGGCGCTACGAGTTGCCGCGGCGCCGAATTCATCGCGACGACAGTCTCGCCACGTTCGGGGCGCTGGCGACACCCTAAGAGACCGCGCAAGAAGCGGGCATAGACAAGGAGCGAGCCGCGCTCCCTGCGCGGCCCGCTCCTGCGTTTTGGTCTGGGTTAGGCCTTTTTGGCGGCTTTGCGCCGACGCGTCGTCTTACGCTTCCGGGTCGCCGTCTTGCGGGTTGCCTTCCGCGTCGTTGCCTTCTTGCGGCGCTTCTTAGCGGCTTTCTTGCGGGGCGCCGCTTTTTTCGCGGCGGTCGCTTTCTTCCGTTTTCTCTTAGCTGCCATCTAGTTCGTGGTTGCCTTTCCGCGAACCGACCGTCTGACGATGGTCGGTTCGACTCGTCAGGGTGTTGTTGCTGTTATACAACATTTCGGACGCATTTGGCAACTTTTTGACCTGCGCGGGGCCGGCGTGACGCGTGCGCGACGACGCGATGACCCCGACAACGGCGCCGATTTCGCCGATCGAAGACGCGTCGACGCGTCGCGCGGGGAGCGGCGATGCGTTGCGCGGAAGCGTGCCGCATGCGGGTTTCCGTCGATGGTGCGCCCTTCGAAGTTCGCGACGAAGGCGAGGGTCAGGCACTCGCGCTGCTGCATGGATTCCCGCTCGATCACAAGATTTGGGACGCGCAAGCCGCCGCGCTCGCCGGGCGGGCTCGGGTGATCCGCTACGATCTGCGCGGGCTTGGCGAATCGCCGGCGACGCCCGGTCCGTACCTGATGGAGCGGCTCGCCGGCGACTTGGTCGAGATCCTCGACGCGCTTGGGGTCGAGCGCGCGGTCGTCGTCGGCCACTCGCTCGGCGGTTACGTCGCGCTCGCATTCTTCAGAATGTTCGCCGAGCGTTGCGCCGGTCTCGGGCTCGTCTGCAGCCGAACCTCGGCCGACACGCCCGAAGCCGCGGCGGCACGACTGGCGCTCGCCGACCGCGTCGAACGCGACGGGATCGGCCCGGTCGTCGAAACGTTCGTCCCGAAGCTGCTCGCGCCCGACGCGTATGCCGCGCATCCGCAACTCGTGGCCCAGATCACTGCGACCGTCGAGCGAACCGATCCGCGCGGCGCCGCTGCGATGCTCCGCGGCATGGCGGCGCGCGTCGCCTCCGACGACCTGTACGACGAGATGCGCTTGCCGGTCGGCATCGTCGCCGGCGCGCGGGATGCGCTGATCCCGCCCGACGCCGCGCGGGCGCTCGCCGCCGCCGTTGTGAACGCCACGCTCGACGTTCTGGACTGCGGCCACCTTCCGTCATGCGAGGTTCCCGACGCGCTCGGCGTCGCGCTCGGGCGGCTTCTCGATCGCGTTTCGGGCGCGGCCCCGTTGCGCGCAACATGACGACGATGCGCACGGTCGGGGCGTCGACCGCGCTGTTGGGATTGACGTTCGCTCTGGGCCAAGGCCGAGTCGATGCCGCCGCGTCGCCGTCGCCAAGCCCGGCCCCGTTGCGCCATCTCGTTTTCTCGGTGAAAGTCGCCGTGACGCGCTCGGGCGTGCCGACCGCACTCGAAGATCGCGGCGGTAGTACGCCGATCATGCAGTCGGCGCTGACGAGCAAGGGTACGATAACGTGCAACGTCGTCGCTTTCGATGCGTCGGGCGACCTCGTCGTCGACGTTTCGGAGGACGCACCGGACCGCGTCACTCCGGTGCGGCGCGTCGTCCTGCATCCGGATGGAAGCGCGGCATACGCGGCATCGGCGAAGGCGCTCAACCAAGAAGAAGCGGCGCTGCTGCGGCTACTCGCGCGGGGCACGATCGGCTCCGCCACGCGCAAGCCATCCGACAGCTGGGTATTGCAAAACACCGCCGGCAGCGACACGACGACGGCGACGTACCGGGTGACTGCCGTTCGCGCCCCCGATGAAATCGTCGTCGCGATCGACGAAGACGATGTCGACTCCGGGGCGCTGCCGTTCACCGGCAAGACGCACGCAACGGTCGTCTACGATCCGACCAGAACCGTCCCGCGCAGCGCAAGAATCGACGCAACGATCACGATACGACAGGGCTCCGAGGGGCAAATCCTCCGCTACGAGATCGACGTTTCCCGTCTCGAAGATTCGTTCGTCAAGTAGGCGCGGCGCGCTCGAGCTTGGCTAGCGAACCGGTAGATTGCCGCTGGGATAGTTGCCGACGGTAAGCTGCGAGCGCCGAAGCCTCAGGAACGAGCGGACGAAGTTCGTGACGAACAGGCCGGCCAAGATCAGCCCGGCGACGACCGCGGCGAAGACGACGACCTTGAGCAAGATCAAGAGGATGAAGAACGCGACGATCGCGGCGGCGACGGTCAGGGTCAATCGAACGAACAGCTGCATGGGTCCTCCGCCCGCATGTACCTCGCAGGCGGGGCGAAGTTTCGGAAGCGCCGGCCTGGGCCGGGCGGCGTTACAAGCGCCCGAGGCGATCCAAGACGTAATAGATGGCGGCGACGTGCGAACTGACTTCGATCGTTCCGTCGCGGACGAAGCGGCGCAATTCGTCGAGGGTTGCGAGTTGAACGTCGATCTCTTCGGTCGGGTCGAGGCGTTGCTTCCCCGTCGGACGGGCGTCACGGACCATAAAGAGATGGAAGCGCGCGTCCGAATTGGTCGGATCGGTAACGAAGGTCGCGAGAAACTCGGGTTCGCCCGGTCCGCCGTAACCGGTCTCCTCGTAGAATTCGCGCCGGGCGCACTCGAGCGGCGACTCGTCGAGGTCGATCGCGCCGGCCGGCAGCTCGAGAACGGCGCGTCCGATCCCGTGCTTGTATTGACGCACGAGCACGACCCTTTGATCTTCAGTCATCGCAAACACGACGCTGAAGCCGCGCGACTCGCGCACGTAGTAGTTCTCGATGCGGCGGCCGCTCGGCAAGAGGATGTCGTCGCGCCGCAAGCGCAGGTGGGGCGTCTCGATCACGATCGCCGACTCGACGATCCGCCAGCCGGCGCCGCTTCGCTCTTCAGCCACCTGTCCCGTGTCCCATCCGGCAACTATACGACGGGGGCGCGCAAAGACTCAAGGGCGGCGACGGATAAGAGACCGCGAACGCGGGCGCTCGAGAGCGGCGGCCCGGCGAAGGAGCCGACGACGATCGACACGTTGAAGATCGGAACTCACTACCAGACGACCTACGGGACGCTCTGGAAAGACGGGACGTATTTCCCGCGCGGGACGCGCGTGATGGTCGCGGGCCTCCATCTCGAACAGGGTTTTTGCGTCCGGTTTCCCGCCGAGGTCGATGGCGAGCCGCTCGAAACGTGGGAGGATTGGAGCGAGGCCGACTTCATCGCTGAAGAAGGCAGCGTCGACGGCGCGGTCGAGTTGTCGGCCGCGGTCCTCGCCGAGGCGCGCGAGGTCCTCGACGACGCCGAGGACGGGACGCACCTCCACCTTCACGAGACCGAGGACTAGCATGCGGGCGGCGCTTCCGCGGCGCGCGGTCGCGCTCACCACGATGGCCGCGTTCGCCGCCTTGGCGTTCGGGCCGGCGCTCGCGCAGCCGCCGGAGCGCCCGATCGGGGACGGGCGCCTCGCGGCGATCGCGACGCGCTACTTCGCAGAGGTCTGGCGCCAAGACCCGGTGCGCGCGACCCGCGCCGGCGTCCACGACTACGACGATCGGCTCCCCGATCTCTCGGCCGACGCGTTTGCCCAGCGCATCGCCCTAGCGCGACGAACGTTGACGCAACTGCGCGACATCGATCCGGCGACCTTCGGCGCGGAAGGCTCCTACGACGCTCGAATCCTCGAGAGCAGCCTCGAGACATCGCTGATTACCTTCGGCACCCGCGAGGCGTGGCGGCACGACCCCAGTTACTACACGAACCAAGCCGCAAGCGGGATACTCGCGCTGCTCTCCCGCGATTTCGCACCGCTTCACGAGCGCGCGCGCAATGTCGTCGCGCGCGAGCGCGAGATCCCTCATCTGCTCGAGCAAGGCGCCGCAAACGTCGGCGCGGTCGACGCGACGACCGCCTCGATCGTCGCCGAGAACATCAAGGGGGCGATCACGTTCTTTACCGCGGTCGTCCCGCCGGCCGTCGCGCCCGTCAAAGATGCGGCGCTGGTGGCCCAATTCAAAACTGCGAACGAGGCTGCGGTCGCCGCGCTACAGACGTACCTCGCGAACATGCAAAGCGGGCCGCTGGCTCATCCCAGCGGGACCTTCGCAATCGGCCCGAAGCTGTTTGCGCGCCTCCTCGAGCTGCAAGAACTCGATCCGATCGCGCTCCAGGATTACGAGCGCGCCGGCGAGTCGGCACTCGCTGCGACGAAAGCCGAATACGTCGAGACGGCGCACCGGATCGACGCGAGCAAGAGCCCGGAAGCGGTCGCGGCCGCGCTCGGCGCGCAGCATCCGGCGGCGAACGACCTGCTGCGCAAGGCGGCCGCCGACCTGGTCGCATTACGAAAGTTCGTCGTCGCCAAGAAACTCTTGACGTTGCCGCCCGACGACGACGTCAAGGTCGTCCCCACGCCCGAGTTCGCGCGGCAAACGACGTTTGCGTCGATGAACGCTCCCGGGCCGCTCGAGAAGAAGGCGACGGAGGCGTACTTCAACGTGACGCCGGTCGAGCCGGCGTGGCCGGCCGGGCGACAAGAGGAACATCTCGCTTTCTTTAACGACTATGCGTTCCCGCTGGTCGGCGCGCACGAAGTCATGCCCGGGCACTATGTCAACTTCGCGCTCGACAAGCACGAGTCGCTCACCCTGATACGGCGGCTCCTCGCCAGCAGTTCGTTCGCCGAAGGCTGGGCGCACTACGTCGAGCAGATGATGGTCGATGAGGGTTGGGGAAACGGCGACCCGCACGTCCGCCTCGCCCAGCTCCAGCTCGCGCTGCAACGCGAATGCCGGTTGCTCGTCGGTTTGCGCGAACACACGCAAGGGATGACAGTCGCCGAGGCGACGCGCTTTTTCCGCGAGAACGCTTTCATGGGTGAAGGGCCGTCATACCGGGAAGCGCTGCGCGGGACCCAAGACCCGCTCTACGGTTACTACACGCTCGGGAAGCTCGAGATCCTCAAACTCCGCGACGACGTTCGCGCCCAACGCGGCGCGCGCTTCAACCTGGGGTCGTTCCACGACGAGCTTCTGTCGCACGGCGACCCGCCGATCGCGATCGTGCGTAAGATCATGCTCGGGGCGGACGACGATGGAAAACTGCTGTAGCTGCACGTAAGGGGGCTCCGATGCAGACGACGCGCTCGCATCTCGACGTAACGTCGGTCATCCCCGGCACGATGATGGACGTGCCTCTGACGATCACGTGGATCTACGAGCACGCCCTGCGCAACCACCCGTCCCGCGAGGTCGTCTCGCGCGAGGACGACGGGTCGTTGCACCGGTATGCGTACGCCGATTTTGGACGGCGTGTGGCGCAGCTCGCGAACGCGCTCGTAGCTCTTGGGATCCGACCGGGCGATCGAGTCGCGAGTTTCGGCTGGAACACGCACCGCCACCTCGAGCTGTACTTCGCCGTCCCGATGATCGGGGCGGTACTGCACACGGTGAACATCAGGCTCTTCCCGGAGCAAGTCTGTTGGGTCTTCGAGCACGCTAACGACCGGCTGATCTTCATCGACGGATCGCTCGCACCGGGAGTCGCCCGAGCGATCGCCCTCGAGCCCGAATTCAATCGGCCGTTTGTTCTCATGGGCCAGAGCAGCGCTGAACTGCGCGGCGCGCAGGACTATGAGACGCTGCTCGCGGCGCAGCCCGATTCGTTCGATTGGCCCGACCTCGACGAGCTCAGCGGCGCGATTCTCTGCTACACGTCGGCGACGACCGGCGACCCGAAGGGCGTCGTTTTCACGCATCGCTCGACGGTGTTACACGCCTTTGCCGCCGGACTTGCGGACGCCCTCGGCATACGGCAAGCCGACGCCGTGATGCCGGTCGTCCCGATGTTTCACGTCAACGCGTGGGGGGTTCCATTCCTGGCGCCGTTCGTCGGCGCGAAGCTCGTGCTGCCGGGCGCAAAGCTGGATCCCGCGAGTCTGATGGACCTGGTCAACAGCGAGTCGGTCACGCTCGCGCTCGGCGTCCCGACGGTGTGGCTCGCCGTGCGCGACGAACTCGAGCGGCGCGACGCCCGGTTGCCGTCGCTTCGGTCGTTGGTGATCGGCGGCTCGGCGGTTCCGCCGTCGCTGTTCGACGATCTCGAGCGGCGTGGGATCCGCACGGTGCATGCGTGGGGGATGACCGAGATGTCGCCGATCGGGACGACGTCGCGCGTGCATGCCGATCTCGCCGACGCGCCCTGGGACGAGCAGCGTGCGCTGTTACTCAAACAGGGCCGCTTCACGCCGCTTGTCGCTTGGAAGGTCCTCGACGATGAGTTCCGCCCCGTCCCCCACGATGGTAAGACGGCAGGTGCGCTATGGGTGCGGGGCCCCGCGGTCACGCAGTCGTATTACCGCGTCGCCGAAGAACTGCCGGTGTTCAAAGACGGGTGGTTCCACACCGGCGACATGTGCACGATCGATGCCCACGGCTACATGCACATCGTCGACCGCTCGAAGGACTTAGTGAAATCGGGCGGCGAGTTGATCTCCAGCGTCGATCTCGAGAACACGATCATGGGGCACCCGGCGGTTCGGGAAGCGGCCGTCGTCGGGGTGCCGCACGACAAATGGATCGAGCGGCCGATTGCGGTCGTCGCGTTGCGCGAGGGGATGCAGGCCGATGAGGAGTCGTTGCGCGCATGGATCGGCGAACGCGTTGCCAAGTGGCAGATCCCCGATCGAATCGTTTTCGTCGACGCGATCCCGCGCACGGGCGTCGGAAAATTCCTCAAGCGCGAACTCCGCGCGCAGTACAAGGATCTGCTTTCAGGATAGTCGGCTCTGGGCGCGGCAGCGGCGACATCCGGGTCGGCGCGCGGGGCACGTGCTCGCGCACCGCTCGTCGCTCGCCGTCCCGGCTCGCTCCTGCTACCGGCCGCCTCGCTCTCCCCAGGGCACCGCTCGGTTTCGGAATCGGCGGTCTCGCTCGGCGGTCCGAGTTGCGCTCCGCACGTGCCCACGCGCGCCTCGAGCGATGGCCGCGCCTGAGCACCCAGATGCCAAGCATGCCGCTCGCAGACCGCGTTCAGCGTCGATTCGTTCGCGCTCTTCGGTGGGAGGGCAGAAATTCAGACAAAAGTAGCAGGGCTTGGCCTATAGGTGGAGAACGCCCTGGGCCATCGGTCGTTTAACGGCCCTCCAATTTGGGTACCGGCGGAAGAACTTTCCGCGCTGATGGGGAGGTTGACGTGTCAGGACTTTCCGGGGCCAGGCAGCTCGAACTGATGTGGGAGTCGGACTCGCGGTGGGCGGGGATTCGGCGACCGTACTCCGGGGACGATGTGGTCCGCTTGCGGGGCTCGATCCCCATCGACTACACGTTGGCGAGGCTCGGCGCCGAGCGGCTTTGGAAACTTCTTTCCTCTGAAGGCTACGTGCCGGCGCTCGGGGCGATGACCGGCGGCCAAGCCGTCCAAGCCGTCAAGGCGGGCTTGAACGCGATCTACCTCTCGGGCTGGCAGGTCGCGGCCGACGCGAATCTGGCCGGGCAGACCTACCCCGATCAGAGCCTCTATCCGGCAAACTCCGCCCCAGCGCTCGTCCGGCGGATCAACGCCGCGTTCCAGCGCGCGGACCAGATTCAAACGATGGAAGGCTCCGGCGAGACGAACTTTTTCGCGCCGATCGTCGCCGACGCCGAAGCCGGTTTCGGCGGCGCGCTCAACGCGCACGAAATCATGAAGGCGTTCGTCGAAGCCGGCGCGGCCGGCGTGCACTTCGAAGATCAATTGGCGAGTGAGAAAAAGTGCGGCCACATGGGCGGCAAAGTGCTCGTCGCCACGAAGAACGCGGTGCGCAATCTCGTTGCCGCCCGGCTTGCGGCCGACTTGATGGGCGTGCCGACGCTGATCGTCGCGCGAACCGATGCGAACGGCGCACATCTGATCCAAAGTGACGTCGATCCGTACGACCAGCCGTTCTTGACCGGCGAGCGGACCGAAGAGGGATTCTTCCGGATGCGGGGCGGACTCGACGCCGCGATCGCGCGCGGGCTCGCGTACGCGCCGTACGCGGATCTCGTGTGGTGCGAAACGTCGGAGCCGAACATCGAAGAAGCGCGGCGCTTCGCCGATACAATTCACGCGCGTTTCCCGGGCAAGTTACTCGCCTACAACTGCTCGCCGTCGTTCAATTGGAAACTCAAGCTCCCGCAATGCGACATCGAGACGTTCCAGCAGCAGCTCGCGTCGATGGGCTACCGTTTCCAGTTCGTCACGCTGGCGGGATTCCACGTGCTGAACCACTCGATGTTCGAACTCGCGCGCGGCTACAAGGCGCGCGGGATGGCGGCGTATTCCGAGCTGCAGCAGGCCGAGTTCGCCTCCGAAGCGGCGGGCTACACCGCGACGCGCCACCAGCGCGAGGTCGGGACCGGCTACTTCGACCAGATCGCGCAGGTCGTCGCCGAGGGCAAGTCGTCGACGACCGCGCTCGACGGCTCGACCGAGGAGGCTCAGTTCGCCACGACCGCGTCCGGAAACGGCAAACCGCGGCGGCCGGCGGTCGTGCACTAAACGCGCCCGGGTCCCCAGGTTCGGGGCGCCGAAACGCGCGGGCATGAGCGAAGGACTTTTGCTGCGGACCGAGCGCGACGGCGTCTTGACATTGACGTTCAACCGCCCCGACAAACTGAACGCACTCAACGAAGGGATGACCGACGAGTTGATCGCCGCGCTCCGCGACGCGGCCGGCGAGCGGTCCGTTCGCGTCGTCGTCCTGCGCGGCTCCGGGCGCGGCTTTTCGGCGGGCCAAGACCTCGAAGCGTTCGTTCGGCGGCAACAGAGCGCGACGCCGATCTCGGTCGCCGAACACCTGCGCCGCGGCTACAACGTCGTCGCGACGGGACTGCGGACGCTCGAGAAGCCGGTCATCGCTTCGCTCAACGGAATCGCGGCGGGCGTCGGGCTTTCGCTCGCGCTTGCCTGCGACGTTCGGATCGCCGCCGACGACGTTCAAGTCACGCTCGGGTTTTCGAAGATCGGCTTGATCCCCGACGGCGGTGGAAGCTTCATGCTCCCGCTCCTGGCCGGGCTCGGGCGCGCGCTCGAACTCGCGTGGACGAGCGAGAAGATCGATGCTGCCGAGGCGTACCGAATTGGATTGGTCAACAAGGTCGTTGCGCGCGAGGACCTCGAGTCCGAGACGCAAGCGTTTGCAGCGCGGCTCGCCGAGGTCTCGCCGGTCGCGCTGGCGCTGACGAAGCGCGCCTTCAACCGGTCGATCCTTCCGGATTTCGTTCAGTGGCTCGATGAGGAAGCCGAGCTTCAAGACGAGGCGGCGCAAGGCCCCGATTTGATGGAAGGCGTCCGCGCCTTCATGGAAAAGCGCAAGCCGGCTTTCGCCGCGCGGTGAGCCTGTTCGATCTCACCGGGAAGGTCGCGCTCGTCACCGGCTCGACGCGCGGCATCGGCTTCGCGATCGCGCAACGACTCGCCGAGCACGGTGCGCGGGTCGTCGTCTCGAGCCGCAAACCCGACGCATGCGAAGCCGCGCGCAAAACGATCGCAGATGCCGGCGGCGACTCGTTCGCCTTTCCATGCAACGTCGGTGCGAAGGAACAACTGCGCGCGCTCGTCGACGCGACGCTCGCGCACTACGGAGGGATCGACGTTCTGGTTTGCAACGCCGCGGTCAATCCGTACTTCGGTCCGCTCGCGGGGATCAGCGACGAAGCGTTCGACAAAATCATGGGGACCAACGTCCGCTCGAACGTGTGGCTGTGCAACATGGTCCTTCCCCAGATGGCCGAACGCGGCGGCGGCGCGGTGATCATGCTTTCGAGCATCGCGGGACTCAAAGGGACGCGCCTGCTCGGCGCTTACGGGATGGCGAAAGCCGCCGAGGCGCAACTCGCGCGCAACCTCGCGGTCGAGTGGGGCGGGCGGAACGTGCGCGTGAACGCGCTCGCGCCCGGCGTCATCCGCACCGACTTTGCGAAGGCGCTCTACGACGACCCGAAGATTCACGCCCACGTCGTTGCGCAATACCCGCTGGGCCGGCTCGGCGAGGTCGACGACGTTGCCGGGGCGGCGGTCTTCCTTGCTTCTCGTGCGGGCGCGTTCATCACCGGTCAGACGATTGTGATCGACGGCGGGACGACGATCGGCGGTTTCGACTAGCGCGCGCCTTTGACGGAACCCCCTCGCCCGCAAGCGAAGGAAAAGGGCCCGCGTACGGAGCCCAGCGGCGCGTAGCGGCGCCCTTTCAAGAACGGAGTTGCTGGAAAAACCATGACGCCATATCGCGCACCGCTTCGCGACCTTCTCTTCAACCTGAAGGAGATGGTCGACTTCGACGCCGTCGCCAAGCTGCCGGGGTACGAGGAAGCGCCCGACGTCGCCGACGCGATCATCGAAGAGGCCGCCAACTTCGCGACCAACGTCCTCGACCCGCTCAACGCGACCGGCGACCGTGAGGGCGCGCGCTTCGCCGACGGCGAGGTTACGACGCCGAAAGGTTTCAAAGCCGCTTTCAAGCAGTTCGCCGACGCGGGATGGATCGGGCTGCCGCTTCCGCCCGACTACGGCGGTCAGGGGCTTCCGCAAGTGCTGTCGACCGCGGCGCTCGAGATCTTCCAAGCGGCAAACATGGCTTTCGCGAACGGTCCGCTCCTCAATCAGGGCGCGATCGAGGCGATTTTGTTGGTCGGCACCGACGAGCAGAAGAAGACGTACGTTCCCAATCTGGTCTCGGGAAAATGGACCGGCACGATGGACCTCACCGAGCCGCAGGCCGGCTCGGACCTCGCGCAGGTTCGCACCAAGGCGATCCCCGAGGGCGACCACTTCCGCTTGACCGGACAGAAGATCTTCATTACGTACGGCGAGCACGACTACGCCGAGAACATCATCCACCTGACCTTAGCGCGGACGCCGAACGCACCCGAAGGCGTCAAGGGCATCTCGCTCTTCATTACGCCGAAGTTCGTCGTCAACGCGGACGGCTCGCTCGGCGAGCGCAACGACATCTACTGCGCCGGGATCGAGCACAAGCTCGGCATCCACGCGTCGCCGACCTGCACGATGAACTACGGCGACAAGGGGAAGGGCGCGATCGGCTACCTCGTCGGAAAAGAGAACGAGGGGCTCAAGTACATGTTCATCATGATGAACTTGGCCCGCTTCTCGGTCGGCGTGCAGGGGTACGCCCAAGCGGACCGCGCGTTCCAAGCGGCGCTCGGGTACGCCCGCGAGCGCGTGCAGTCCAAAGACATCGCCGCCAAAGAGTGGACGCCGGTTCACATCATCGAGCACCCCGACGTGCGCCGCATGCTGACGGACGTCAAGGCGCAAGTCGAGGCGATGCGCGCGGTCGCGTTCTACACGGCTTCTCAACTCGACAACGCCCACGCCAATCCCGATGCGAAAGTCAAGGAAGAAGCCCAAACGCTCGTCGAGTTCTTCACGCCGATCGTCAAGGCGTGGTCGACCGAGGCTTCGACGGCGCTCGTCTCCGAGGCGCTTCAGGTGTTTGGCGGCATGGGTTACATCGAGGAGACCGGGGTCGCGCAGTACTACCGCGACGTGCGCATCGCGCAGATTTACGAAGGCACGACGGGGATCCAGTCCAACGACTTGCTCGGGCGAAAGTTCCTCAAAGACATGGGGAAGACGGCGACCCGCGCGATCGGCTTGATCCAAGCGACGGTCAAAGAGCTCGAAGCGAGTTCGGACGACGACGTCAAGGCGATCGGCGCCGAACTCGGTAAAGCGGTCGGCGCACTCGCCGAGACTTCGATGTGGCTCGGCGGGAATGCGATGAAGGACCTCAAGGGGACGTTTGCGGGCGCGGTCCCATATCTGATGATGTGGGGGACGGTCGCGGGCGGCTGGCAAATGGGGCGCGCCGCCTTGATCGCCGAGAAGAAACGCGCCGACGATTTCTACGGCGCGAAACTTGCGACCGCGCGGTTCTATGCCGATCACGTTCTCCCGCGGGCGCTCGCCTACAAGCACGAGGTGACGGCCGGCGGGCGCAGCACGATGGCCTTGAGCGACGACCAGTTCGACGCCGACCGCAAGAGCTTGGCTCTGGCGTAGCGCCGTTAGCAGGGTTTTAGCGTTGCGACGAACGACGGGCGAGGGTTCGCGGACCCGCGCAGCGCGCAGCCTGCGCTTCGCGCGCACGCTGCTGACGCTCGCTGAGGCGGTGGCCATCGCCGCTGCGGCGGCCGTCGCCTTCTACATTCTCGTGTACCAACGATCGATGGAGCAGCGCGAGGGCCGGCCGACGGTCGCAATCACTCAGCAGTTCGAGGTGCAGAAAAAGACGGCTTCGGGTTTCATCCCGGTGCTCGAACGGTTTTCGTTGCAGAACAACGGGAAGAGCCGCGTGGAGCTCTTGGGCGATTTGGTCGACGCGTACGGCTTCCGCATCGTCCACGTCCGCCAGCGGACGCCGCCTCTCAACCCGGCCGCAAACCTCGGCGACTGGAGTGCGTTTGCGACGAGCGACGGCGGGCGTCTCGTCTATACCGGCGAGGTCGTCTACACGCCCGAGCGGGTGAAGGGTGGCTCGTTCGCCTACTTAGAGCCCGGCGAAAAGGTCGACCGCGAGCTCCTCTATATCATCCCGCCCAAGCGTTTTGACATGCTCTACGTCTCCCACTCGATCGCGTACACGAAGATTCTTAACGCCGGAGTGCGGGTCAAAGTGCTCGCGAACAAACTCGGCGGGCTCTATTTCGACGAGACGCGCGCGAAGGCGTGCGTCGCGCGCGGCGTCTTCGATCAGAATGCCGAATGCCCGGAATCCTACAGCGAGGCGGGGTTTTACGTCTCGCTTTGATTTAATGCTTCAGTAAGGTGGCGAAGTTGTCGACCAGCATCGCGCCGATTCCGGACATTTGGTCGTAACCGGGCCCGGCGTAATATGGGGGGATGCTGCCTTGCGTGATGTCGCGGAAGTAGAGTTTCGTGGCTCCGTAGCCGTGTTTGAGCCACGTTTTGTAGAGGGTTACATTGAAGTAGCCGGAGCGCGAGTTCTGGAGCTGGTTGAGTTCGGTCAGGGCCGCGCCGAAGATCGGCGACGCGAGCGACGTCCCGCCGATCGGGCCGCCCCAGCCGCCTTCATAGAACGACTCGCCCGTCCCGGGATCGGCGTCCTCGGCGAGGTCGGGGAGGTTGCGGCCGGTCTTGATGACGTTCTTGACGCCCTTTTGATAGGACGGCACTTTGAAGATCACCGAGACGCCGCCGCCCGTCCCGCCCCAGCCTACTTCGCCCGTCTCGTTGCCGTTCTGATCGACGCTAAGCGTCGTGCCGCCGACGGCGATGTTGTGCACGGTCGAGGCCGGCTCGTTGACGCTGACTCCGGAGCAGTCGTACCCCTGCGAACCTAAATCACCGGTCGCCGCGTGAAAGGTGATCCCCTTAGCGCTGCCTTGCCGTTCGACCGCATCCGCAGCTTTCGTATACCCGTGGACGACGCCGTTGATTGCGGTCTCGCAGTAGCCGTAGCTCGAGTTGAGCGTGTCGACCTTGTTGTCGTCGGCGACGGTGTTGTAGATGTCGATGAAGTTCGAGTTCGTCGGCTCGTCGAGCGGCGCTTCGTACACGTAGAGTGCGGTCCCAGGCGCAAGCGAGACGATCGTTTCAACGTCGAGCGTCGTCTCGACCGAGTCCCCGTTGATGCCCGTTCCGCCGTCGACCGGCACGCGCTTCGTGGCCGGCCCGGTCCGCGTGACGCCGAAGTACGACAGGTACGCGACGAGATCGCTATCGACGAAATCGGCGTCGGTCGCCACGCCGGAAGCCCGGCCCATCCCGGTCTTGCCGTTTCCCGCCGGGAGCAGATAGGAGTTGATGAAGACTTGCGGACCGTATCCGCCGTCCGGCCCGAAAATCGGATTGGTGTTCGGCCCGAAGGCGACGGGAGCCGGGCTCCGCGCGCCGGACTTACCGAAAACGTGCAACGCGTGCGGGCGCGAGACGGCGTCGAGTCCGACCACCGTGAGCACGAGATTGCCGATCTCCGCCGGGACGTTGCCGGCGCGCACGTTCGTGTAGGTCAAACCGGCTTCGGGCGAGCGAACGCGGTGGATGTCGGTGTTGAAGAACCTTGCCGCGACCGGCGCCGGAGCGACGGCGTCGACGACCGTGCGATTGCCGAACGTGTGGGTGATCTCAAAGCCGCCGCGGCGCAATGCGCCCGCGACGCGCGCGTATTCCGCGGCCGTCGGCGAGAAGTAGTCGCGGAACTCGTCGGACGAAAGGAAGTGATGGTACAGCGGCGAGTCCGGATCGGCTTGCGCCTCGATCAGCGTTTCGAGGTCGGCGTCGTGATGGTAGTTCAGAACCACCGCGACGCGCACGCGGACCGAAGCGGGCGCAGGACCGAGATCGCGCACCCCCATGAGGGTCCCGGCTTCGATCGGGGTCGTCGCGGCGACCGCCGGATTCACACCAAGGAAGAAAGCCAGAACTGCGGCAGCGGGCAGCAAACGAACAAACATTGCGACGACCTCCGGGCCTTCAGAGTTAGCGGGAGCGGCGCGGTCTCCCCGCTGCGCCGTCTACGTCCTCACAATGGCTTCAAACAACGGGTCGCGGCGAACGCTGTCGAGCCTGGGATCGATCGCCAGCAGGGCGCGCTCCTCGGCATCTTTCGTCTCGATCGCCGCGAACGCGCGATACGCCGCGCGGCGTTCGCCGAGCGAGAGGAAGGCGAAGCCGATGTTTCGGCGGAGCGTCAGGCCGCCGGTCTCGGCGGGCAGCGCGCGCTCGAGCGCCAGGCGCGCACGTTGCCGTCGACCGGCTAAGGCGTACGCTTGCGCTTGCAAAGCGGCCGACATGCGGGGGCGGCACTGGTTCAGGCGCGCAAACGTCTGCGCCGCCGCAGCGTAGCGTCCTCTTTGCAGGTCGACCAGACCCAACCGTGCCCAGACCTCGGCCGGATCGACGCCGGCGTCTTGCGCGAGCCCGACGTAGCGCGCCGCAACGTCGGGCCGGCGCGCGACAAAGTACGCGCGCCAAAGCCATAGGTTGACTTCGACCGAGCCGGGCGCGAGCGACGCGGCGCGTTCGATCTCGCGCGTACCCCCGGCGATGTCGTGCTGCAACAAGAGCGATTCGCCGTACCACAGGTGCGCGTTCGTATTCGCCGGATCGATTGCAATCGATTCGCGCAGAAATGCATCGCCGGCGCCGAGCCGGTTCGCTTCGACCGTGCGCGCCGACCCGTATGCGGCGAGGGCGTCGGCGGAGTGCGGATCGGCGCGGACGGCGGCCGCAGCGTAGGCGAAGGCGGCGCGCCTCGCGCGCGTACCGCTCGGCACGTCTGCAAAGATCGCCGAGATCAGCAACTCGGTGTCGCTAAGGGCCGCAAGCACGCTCGGGTCCGACGAATGCCGGGCGTGAAGTTGCTTGAGTAAACGCTCGCTGCGAAAGACGCCTTGATCGTCGGGTAGGCTGCGGTAGAATTGCGCCAGCCGGAACGCGCGCGCGTCGGCGTCGCTCCACGTGTTGGCCGGCGCTTTCCCGGCACTTCCGGCGACGAACACCGCAAGCAGTGCGGCCACTCCCGCCATCGCCGTGCGCCGCAGTGCTGCGGTCCAACGACCGGCCGGTCGCATGCCGCCCGCGGATTCCAGCCTGCCGCGCAGACGGTATCCGCGGCCGCGGGCGTTCTCGAGCGCACCCGGATAGCCGGCGTCGAGCAGGACGCGCCGGAGCGTGTAAATCGTTTGCCACAAACTCGTGTCGTCGACGCACCGGCCCGGCCAAGCGGCCGCGAACAGCTCGTCCTTTGAGACGACGCTGCCGACGCGCTCGCACAGTAGGCAAAGCGTGGCGACCGCAGGTTTCCCCAGCGGCTGCGACGCCGAGCCATCGGCCGTGAGCGTCGCCGGATCGACGCGCAGGCGTCCGACGACGAAGTAGCGATTTTGAGCGCCGCTCAGGCTTCTTTGAATAACGACCGCGTCGTCTTTTGTCATGCTGTTGCGTACGTGCATGAGCGCGCTCCTTAGAGTCGTCTCCCACAGGTGAAGCCGATGCTCTCCCGCTCGTTCGCCTGCGCCTCGATTATCGCCCTGGCCGCCTGCAGCGGCGGAGGCGGGGGCGCGGGCCCCGGCCCCGGGCCGAAGCCTACCCCTCGGCCCCAAGCCAGGTCTACCAGCCGCTCGCGGTCGGCGACGCCTGGACCTACAGCTGCAACAACAGCTTCACGATCGCCAACTCCGTCATCGGTACGATGGCGGCCGGCGGCCAAACGGTCTTCGAGTTTTCGCTGCAGATCCCAAGTTCGCCGACGCAGTCGACGACGGTGGTGCAGCTTGGCGAACGACTCGGCGGGCAGCACGCTGATCTACGGATATCTCGTGAACGGCCAGGTCCAAGGCTTCGCGCCAACGATCGTCGTGGCGGCCGCTCCGGCGATGGGCGCATCGTACGATTATCCCGCGCAGGGCGGGGGGACCGTCATGCGAACGTTCGTCGGCTTTGAAAGCAGCAACCCGACGAAGCTGGGTACGTTCGAAGTCGCTCCATACTTCGAGAACGGCGGCACGCACAACTACGGCTACGCGCTCGGCTACGGCGTCGTCGAAGAGGATCACGGACCAAAGTTCGAATTCGACTGCTTGATTACGAACGTCAGCTTGCATTGAGCGTGCGATGAGAGTGAAGACGCCTGCGAACGTGCTCGCGATTTCCCTGGCGTGCGCGCTTACCGCGTGCGGAGGCGGCGCCACGCTGCCGGGCCCTCGGCCAACGCAATCGGGCGGCGGCTCGCCGATCGACCAAGTTGTCGCCGCGAATTATCCCGGCGGGTGGGGCGTCGAACTCGCGATTTACAAACACGGCAACCCAGTCTACGTTCACGGTTACGGACTACGCGATCGCGGCTTGCCCGACTCTTTTGGCGGCTACGACTTCTGGGGCGTTACGCAGCCCGACAAACTGTTCGACTTGACGCGCGGGCAACTCGCGCCCGACGCAAATACGGTTTTCGATTTGGCGTCGGTGAGCAAGGAGTTCACTGCGGGCGCGGTCTTGCTCTTGCAGCAAGACGGCAAGCTCTCCGTCAACGATCCGTTGTCGAAGTATTTTCCGAGTTTCCCGAACGGCGCGCAGCTCTCACTCGTCGATCTCCTGCATCACCAAAGCGGGCTCGTCAATTACAACACTTTCGGCCAGTACCCGGACTTCAGCGGCGCCTACCACAGTTCATGTCGGATGGCCAAACCAACTACCAGCCGATCGTCGATCGGCTTGGAACCTTTCCGCTCCAGTTTGCGCCCGGCACGCAGTACGAATACAGCAATTCCAACTATCTCTTGCTCGGAATGATTGTGGCGCAAGTGAGCGGCACGCCCTTAGACGGCTTCTTGCAGCGGCGCATCTTCGGTCCCCTCGGCATGACCCAGACCCATCAGGGTTTCCCCGCGCCCCCACTGACGGATCTCGCCCTCGGTTACGCCGACTATGGAGCGGGTCCACGGCGCACGTGGCAGCCGAACCTGCGCTGGCTGGCCGGTCCGGGCGGCCTGATATCGGCGGTCGGCGATCTCGAAAAATGGGATCGGGCCGTCCGGCAGCCGGGCATTTTCACGCAAGCTTCGCTCGCACAAATGTTTACGCCGGGCAAATTCCCGCAATCGTACGGCACGTACGCCGACGGGTGGTTTATCGCAACGCTGGACGGTCATCGATACATCTGGCATGACGGCGACGTCACCGGCTACCAAACGATGAACGCCACGTTCCCGGATGACGGCATCGACATCGTGATCCTGACGAACGACGGTTCGGGACTCGATCCGTACTACATCGTCCCGGCGCTATTCCCGCTCGCGCTCTCGATGCCGGGTTGAGGGCGCCCCAGTCAGAGCGAGGATCGAAACCGCCCGCCCTGCTCGGCCAACTCGATCACGAGCGGCGCGGGTCGCCAAAAGTCCGGGTCCCCCTCGGCGAACCGTTCGATCGCGGCCAGCACGTTGCGTAGGCCGACATCGTCGGCATACTCCATCGGGCCGCCGCGCGCAGCCGGGAAGCCGTAGCCGTTGACCCAAATCGCATCGACGTCGCTCGCTGACGAGGCGATGCCATCACCGAGAATCTTGGCGCCTTCGTTCACGAGCGCGTAGACGCATCGCGCGACGATTTCGTCGTCGTCGATCGCCCGCGGCGCGATCGCTCGCGCGTCGCGCTCGGCTGCAATCATCGCGTCGACCGCCGGATCCCCGAAGCGCTCGCGCGAGCCGGGTTCGTAACGGTACCAGCCCTTTTGGGTCTTCGTTCCGAGTCGCTCGGCCGCCACGAGCGCGTCCGCAAGGCCGGTCAGCGCATACGGCGGGGCGGCGCCACGCTCGATTCGTTCGCGCTTTGCGCGCCAGCCGACGTCGATCCCCGCGAGGTCGGCGACCGCAAAGGGCCCCATCGCAAAGCCAAAGCGTTCGAGCGCGCCGTCGACCTGCGCCGGCGTCGCCCCCTCGAGGACGAGGAACTCGGCTTCGCGCCGGTACGGCACCAGCATCCGGTTTCCGACGAAGCCGTCACAATTTCCGACGACGACCGGGATCTTCCCGAGTCGTATTCCGAGCGCGACGGCGCGCTCGAGCGTTCGGTCGGACGTCCGCGCGCCACGAACGACTTCGAGGAGGCGCATAACGTGCGCTGGGCTGAAGAAGTGGAGTCCGAGCGATCGCTCGGGATGCGGTGCGGCGGCGGCGATCGCGTCGACGTCGAGGGTCGACGTGTTCGTGGCGAGGATCGCGCCGGCGCGGACGCGGGCGCCGAGCGCGGCGAAAACGTCGCGCTTGAGCGCGAGCGACTCGAACACCGCCTCGACGACGACGTCGGCGCGTTCGATCCCGTCGTACGTGTCGGTCACGTCGATCGCCGCAACCCGCTCGTCGCGCGCGTGCGGTGCGAGCCGGCCTTTCGCGAGGCGCGCGTCGTATATCCGCCGAATCGCCGCGCGCGCTCGCTCGAGCGCTGCGGGCTCGGCGTCGACGAGCTGCACCGAGATCCCCGCGTCGGCAAAGACCGTCGCGATCCCCGTCCCCATCGTCCCCGCCCCGACGACGGCGGCGTACGCGATAGGAGAGCCGCCGGTCTCGTGCAAGTCAGCCGGTCCCATTTGCGAAAGGTACGGTCGATGACGACGGAAGTCCGGCCTGCGGTCGCGGCGTTGCACGCGCGCCTCCGGCGTTTCATGCGCGATGTGGTCGAGCCGGGCGAACGCGGATACTACGAGTACCTCGCGGCCGCCGCCGACCGTTGGACGATCCCGCCGGTCATGGAAGAGATGAAGGCGGCGGCGCGGGCGGCGGGGCTGTGGAACCTTTGGCTCCCCGAGAGCGACGACGGCGCCGGTTTGACGAACCTCGAGTACGCGCCGCTGTGCGAGACTATGGGACGATCCCACGTCGCGCCCGAAGTCTTCAACTGCAACGCGCCGGATACGGGAAACATGGAAGTGCTCGTCCGCTACGGGACGCGGCCGCAGAAGGAACGCTGGCTTCGGCCGCTGCTCGCGGGCGAGATTCGCTCGGCGTTCGCGATGACGGAGCCCGCGGTTGCGTCGTCCGACGCGACGAACGTCGAAACGCGCATCGCGAGGGACGGCGAGGCGTACGTGATCGACGGGCGCAAATGGTGGGCGACGGGCGCGCTCGACCCGCGCTGCAAGATTCTGATCGTGATGGGCAAGACCGATCCGGCGGCGCCGCGGCACTTGCAGCAATCGATGGTCCTCGTCCCGCTCGAGACGCCCGGCGTGCGCGTCGTGCGAGCGCTCACAGTCTTCGGTTACGATGACGCCCCGCACGGTCACGCCGAGATCGTCTTCGAGCAGGCGCGCGTCCCGGTCGAAAACGTCCTCTTAGGCGAAGGGCGCGGCTTCGAGATCGCGCAGGGCCGTCTCGGTCCCGGCCGCATCCATCACTGCATGCGGTTGATCGGGGCGGCGGAGCGCGCGCTCGAGGTGATGTGCGTCCGCGTTCTCGGTCGCGTCGCGTTCGGAAAGCCGCTCGCGGAGCAGGGCGTGATCGCTGAATGGATCGCCGACTCGCGGATCGAGATCGACCAAGCGCGCCTGCTCGTTCTCCATGCTGCCGAGGCGATGGACCGCTTGGGAAACAAGGCTGCCCGGGGCGCGATCGCGATGGCGAAGGTCGTCGCGCCGAACGTCGCAGGACGCGTCATCGATCGGGCAATCCAGGCCCATGGGGGCGCCGGCGTCGGCGAGGACTTCGGGCTGGCCTACCTCTATGCGGGGGCGCGTACGCTGCGGATCGCCGACGGGCCCGATGAAGTGCACCGGACCGCGA
This sequence comes from Vulcanimicrobiota bacterium, assembly GCA_963832625.1. Taxonomy (GTDB): domain Bacteria; phylum Vulcanimicrobiota; class Vulcanimicrobiia; order Vulcanimicrobiales; family Vulcanimicrobiaceae; genus CAWHUV01. The sequence goes on from CAWHUV010000001.1 coordinate 587,538, forward strand.
TCGCTAAGGCCGAACTGCGCAAGCACGCCGGAACCCCGGCGCCCTAACGCGACGTTACGATTAACGGCCACAGGGGAAAACAAAGACGAGAACCCCTTGCTTGGCTGAAAAGAGGCGAGTAGACTCCATGACCCGATTTGCATCGATGAGCCCTCTGCGTACGGTCCTCGCGACGGTCGTCGCCGCAGTCGCTTTCGCGAGCGCGAGCGGCATAGCAACGGCGGCGCCTGTTCCGGCCGGGACGAACGTTTTTGGGACGCTCTCGACCGACTTGAATTCGAAGGACGTCAACGTCGGCGACGGCTTTTCGCTGACGGTCGTGCCGCCGTACCCGAACGGCGACGCGTCGTACGCAGGCGCAGTCATACACGGACACGTGGTCAACGTCGTGCGTGCCGGTCAAGGGCGCAAGGCGGAGATCGGTCTTGCGTTCGACCGGATCTTCCTTACGAACGGCCAAACGGCAACGGTCTCCGGACACGCGGTCCAAGTGAGCCAGACGAAGTCGGCCGATTCGACATTGGCCAAAGCGGCCGGCGCCGGGATCGGGATGCTTGTCGGCAACTACATCGGTAAGCATCTCGGCACGAATCTCGGCGGCCTCGTCGGCGCGGCGGGCGGCTTCGTGTACGCGAACAACCTGAAATCGAACGTCACGATCCCCAAGGGCGCGACGGTCACCGTTCAGCTCGACCAAACGCTGTCGCCTGGTCTGCGCCAGAACGGTCATTACAGCCACTAAAGCCAACCGAAAGATGCAAGCGCTCGACGACGTGCGTAACGACGTCGAGCGCTTCGTCACGTCTGCGACCGGGAAAACGGCACGCATCGAAGACGGTCACCGGCTCGCCGGCGGCGCGTCCCAGGAATCTTGGGCGCTCGACATCGCGTTCGAAGACGGCGCTCGCCTAGGGCTCGTGATGCGCCGCGACATGGGCGGCGTTCTGACGCTCGCGACGCTGCCGCGCGCGACGGAGTTCGCCGTCCTAAAAGCCGCGTACGCGGCGGGCGTCCCCGTGCCGCAACCATTTTTCGAACCGGCGACGATCGCCGGCAGACCTGCATTCTTCGTGCAGCGCGTCGCGGGCGAAAGCGTCGGGCGGCGGTTGGTCGCCGATCCGTCGCTCGCCGGCGCGCGAACTCGGCTCCCCGAGCAACTCGCAAGCGCGCTCGCAGCGATACACCGGATCGACTATCGCGCCGCCGGACTCGATGCGACGCTGCAGCACCCGTCCGCCGGGCAGAGTGCGGCCGGGGTCGAGCTAGAGCGGCTTTATCGCGAACTCGATTCGGTCGAGGAGGCGCATCCCGCCCTCGAACTCGCCTTGCGCTGGCTCGTTCGCAACGAGCCGGGCCGCGAGGCGGCGACGACGCTCGTGCACGGCGACTTTCGCATCGGGAACTTCCTGGTCGCCGCGACGGGGCTCGCCGCGATCCTCGACTGGGAGTTCGCCCACATCGGCGATCCCGACGAAGACGTCGCTTGGTTTTGCGTCCGCGCGTGGCGTTTCGGCAACGACGACCTCGAGGCGGGCGGGATCGCGCCGCGCGAGACGTGGCTGGCGGCCTACGAGCGCGCCGCCGGGCGAAGCCTCGATCGCGAGCGGATCGCGTACCTCGAAATTCTCGGGAACGTCAAGTGGGCCGTCGGCGCGCTGATGCAGGCGCGCCGCCACCTCTCGGGCGTCGAGCCGAGCATCGAACTCGCGAGCATCGGCCGGCTCTGCGGCGAGATGGAGTTCGAAGCGCTACGCGCGATCGAGCGGTTCGATGCGCGTCGTGGAACGAGCGCATGAGCCTCCACGACCGCCCGAGTCCGGCCGAACTGCTCGCTGCGGTGCGCGGATACATCGTCGACGAGGTCGCTTCGGTCACCGACGATCGGCGCGCCCGCTTCCGCGCGCTCGTCGCCGCGAACGTGTTGGCGATCGCCGAGCGCGAACTCACACACGCGCCCGGCGACGCGGCGGCTGAGGATGCCGCCCTGCGCGCGCTCGGATACGGCGAAGGGAGCGCCGACGAGCGGCGGCGCCGTCTGTGCGCCGATATCCGCCGCGGCGGCTATGACGCCGCAGAATCGTTCGCCGATGCGCTCGATTACGCGCGCGCGATGGCCGCGCGCAAGCTCGCCGTCTCGAACCCCCGGTTTCGAACCGACTAGCCGCGCGCTTTCCAATGCTGCGCGAGCATCGCGTACAATGCGAGATCGCGGTAGTTGCCGTGGAGCAAGTACGCATCGCGCAAGATGCCTTCGCCGGCGTAGTCGAGCCGCTCGGCGACCGCGCGGCTCTTGAGGTTCTCGACGACGCACCGGATCTCGAGCCGGTGAAGCTGCAAGGCGTCATAGGCGTGCGACGTTCAGGCCGCGGACCGCCGCCGTCATCGTGCCGCGTCCGCGAAAGTTCGGCGCGAGCCAGTACCCGATCTGGGCGTTGTGGCTTGCCCAGTCGAGGTGGTAGAGCCCGATCCCGCCGGCGATCGTCCCGTCGATGCGGACGCTGTAATCGAAGCCGGCGGCTTCCTCGAACTGCGTCTGCGAAAACTGAGCGAAGCGCCGCATGTCGGCGACGGTGCGCATCGCGTCGCTCCACGTGATCCACTCCCGCAGTTCGGCGCGGTGACGATCGACGAGCGCGAACATCTCGACGGCGTCGCCGGGATGCCGCGGAACGAGCGCGAGCCCAGCGCCGACGTCGATCGTCCCGGCGCGCACGTTCATCGCGCGACGCCCTCGCGCTCGAGCATCTCGCGGTAGATACGCTCGACGTCGGCGAGCGTGTCGGCCTCTTTCGCCGGCTTGTCGGGGCGAAGCCTGACGATCCGCGGAAAGCGCAGCGCGTAGCCGCTGGGATGCAGCGTGCTTTGCGCGATGATGTCGAATGCGATTTCGACGACGACCGACGGCTCGACGGCGATGACGCGGCGGCCCGCGGGGCCGGTTCGGTGCGCCAAGAACCATTCCGTCATGTGGGCGATCTCCGCGTCGGTTAAGCCCGTGTACGCTTTTCCGATCGCGAGCAACTCGTCGTCGGTGGAGCTTTTCCGGACCGCGAACGTGTAGTCGGAGAGAACCTTCGCGCGCTTGCCGTGTCCCCACTCGACGCCGACGACGACGCAATCGAGCGTCGACAGCTCGCGCTTCAGTTTGAACCACCATCGGCCGCGCCGGCCCGGGACGTAGGGGGCGTCGATCCGCTTGAAAACGAGCCCCTCATTTCCGCGACCGCGCGCCTCGCCGAATCGCTCGTGGATCGTTTCCTCGCCGGCGCCCGCCGCGAGCCGCGCCCACGGCGCTAGTTCGAACGCAAGCGCCGGCGTAAAGGCGGCGCCGAGCGCGGCGCGGCGCTCGAGCAGCGGCGTGTCGATCGTGAAGGTGCTGCCGAGCGCCAACAGGTCGAAAGCGACGAAGGCGACCGGCACTTCGGCCTGCAGTTCGGACGAAGGATCGATCCGCTGGAGACGCGGTTGGAGGTAGCGGAAGGGGAGGCTGCGCGCCGCAAGCCGCGCGACGATCTCGCCGTCGACGATGAAGTCGCCGGGCTGCGCGCGCGCCGCCGCGACGACCTCGGGGAAGGCGCGCGAGATCTCGCTGAACGTTCGTGAGAAGAGCCGCACGCTCGCACCGCGCTTGTGGATCTGCGCGCGAATTCCGTCGTATTTGTCTTCGACGAGCCACGCGCCCGCGAGCAACTCGCGATACGACGAGCCGAACGCAAGCGGCGAAGCGAGCATGAATCCAATCGGAGCGCCGTAGCGCACTTCGATTTGGCCGAGCGTCCCGGAGCGGCACGCGACCGCGACCGCACCGACGTCGCCCGCAGCCATAGCGGCGCGCCGAACCGACGCCGGATCGCGGTCGAACGCGGCCGCCAGCGCGTCGAGGACGAGTCCTTCGCGCAACCCGATCCGAAGCTCGCCCGCGACGACTTTGATCGCGTAGACCGCCTCACGCTCGGTGCGGCACGCGCGCAGGATCCGCTCGCACGCGAGCTCGCGTTTTTTCCCCGCGGCCGAACCCTTGGTCGCCGCGACGTCGTCGAGGATTCGCGCGAGCGTCGCGGGCGTCAGCGTCTCTTCGAAGAGCGATGGAACCGCCGGCGCGCGGAGTTGACTTCCGACGGCTTCGCCGAGGTCGCCGGTCTCGCCGAATGCCGCGGAAAGCGCCGCGTCGTCGAGCCCCCAAACCGCTCGCGCCGCGGTAAGGATCGTGCGCCCACCGGTCGCCAGGCGGCGGTTGTCACCGGCGGCGAGCGGCGACCCGCTTAAAAATCGCGCCGCCGCGGTCAGGTCGGCGTCGTCCAGCTCGGCGAAGTAGGCGGCCAAACGCGCCACTTTCAACAATCTCGCCGGCGTGGCGGCGACGTCGTCGCAGGCTCGCGCAAACTCGATCATCGAGCTCACGTGCTCGAGTTGCGCGCGATTGCGGGGAGTCGCGGCAAGCCGCGAGAACCGAGGAAAGATGATGAAGTCGTTGTCATGGCCGCGCGCGCTCGCGTTCCTGGGGCTCCTAGGATTGAGTCTATCATTCGCGCTTCGACCTGCATTGGCGGAAAACAAGCCGACGCCGGCGCTCGAGGCGTTTGCCACGGCGTTCGCCGCGGTCAAGGACTACCAAGACACGATCGTCGTTCACGAAACCAGCGACGACGGAGCGAAGACCGAAGACCGCACCTACGGGTACATGTGGAAGCGGCCGACCTTGGCCAAGATCGACGTCCTCGAGGGTCCGGGGAAGGGCAGCGGCGCGGCCTGGCGCAGCGGCGACAAGGTGCTGGGGCATCAAGGCGGGATTCTCTCGGGGATCAAAATGGTCGTCGACATCCACGATCCGCGCGCCGTTTCGTTGCGCGGCGACACGATTGAAGTCGCATCGTTCGACTGGCAGCTCAAGCACTTTCAAAAAACTCCCGGGACGCTGAGCGAGACCGCCGGCCCCTCGATCGAGGGTGAGGCAACTACTGCGGTCACCCTTACGGTCGCCGACCCTAAGGCGAACGGGAACGTTTCAAAGGACGTTCTCAATCTCTCGAACGCGACGCACCTGCCGGTCCGCCGCGAGCAGTACGTCGGCACACGGCTCGTCAAGACCGAGACGTTCAAGAACGTCAAGTTGAACAATGGCTTCAAACTCGACGACTTCGGCTAGCGCGAGCAGACCGTGATCACCGCGTTCGTAATGGTTACGATTGCCCCCGGGATGGTCAAGCCGCTCGCGGAGCGCCTCCTCGAGATTCCGGGAATCACCGAGGTCTACAGCGTCGCCGGGCCCTTCGACCTCGTCGCGATCGCGCGCGTCAAACGCCACGACGACCTCGCCGACTTAGTGACCGACCACATCGCGCACCTCGAAGGCGTCATCCGCACCGAGACGCTAACCGCATTCCGCACCTACTCGAAACGCGACCTCGGCCTGATGTGGGACATCGGCACAGACTGACCTGCGCGGTCCTTGGGAAACAAGGCCCGTGGAACTTTCGTTCGAGGGTGTCTGCGACGAGCGAAAGCCACGGATGGCGGGAGCGAGGAGCAGCCAAGTCGCGCGCGCAGCTGGATGCGGAGCGCGCGACGTCCCGAGAACGGAAGTTCCCGGGCCGAGTGCCGAACGTGCGTTCGGGCGGCGGGGCGGCATCCTTGGCGCGAGCAGATGGGTCTTGCGGCGGGAACCGCTCCGGGTAGGAAGGCTGCACCATCATGGCTCGCATCTACGATAATCTCGCCGACACGTTCGGCAACACTCCACTGGTCAAGATTCCGCGCTTGAACGCCGGCGTCGGCGGGACGGTTCTCGTCAAGATGGAGTCGTTTAACCCGGCTGGGAGCGTCAAGGACCGGATCGGCGTCTCAATGATTGAGGCCGCCGAGCGCGAGGGCCGCTTGCGCCCCGACACGGTCATCATAGAGCCGACGAGCGGCAACACGGGGATCGCGCTCGCGTTCGTCGCGGCCGCCAAAGGCTATCCGATCGTCTTGACGATGCCGGACACGATGACGGTCGAGCGGCGCAACCTGCTCAAGGCGTACGGGGCGCAACTCGTGCTGACGCCGGGCGCCGAGGGGATGCCCGGCGCGATTCGCAAGGCGCTCGAGATTCGCGACAGCGACCCGAGCAAGTACTTCATGCCGCAACAGTTCGAGAACCCCGCGAACCCGGAGATCCACCGCCGCACGACCGCCGAAGAGATCTGGCGCGACACCGATGGCAACGTCGATGCCTTCGTCGCCGCGGTCGGGACCGGCGGGACGATCACCGGCGTCGGCGAGGTCATCAAGTCGCGGAAGGCGAGCTTCTACGTCGTCGCCGTCGAGCCCGACGCTTCGCCCGTCCTCTCCGGCGGGAAACCCGGTCCGCACAAAATCCAGGGGACCGGCGCCGGATTCGTCCCGGCGATCCTCAACACCAAGATATACGATGAGGTCATCCGGATCACGAACGACGACGCGATCGCGATGGCGCGGCGCGCGGCCCGAGAGGAAGGGATGCTCGTCGGAATCTCCGCGGGGGCGAACATCGTGGCCGCGTTGCAGGTCGCGAGCCGGCCGGAGTTCGCCGGGAAAACGATCGTGACCGTCGGATGCGATACGGGTGAGCGCTACCTCTCCAATCCGGTCTTCTCCGAACTCGAGGCTCAGGTCGTGGAGCCCGCGCTCGCATGAAACTCGTCGCGCCGCGCTCGATGAACCGCGCCGGAGCGCTCGCGCTCGCCGGCGCAATGCTCGCGCTTGCCCCGGCGGCCGTCCCGGCGGCGCCCGCGCCGGAAAGCAACGTCACGCGCGCTACGCTCGCAAACGGGCTGCGCGTCGTCATCGTGCGCGATCCGCTCGCGCCGGTCGTCACCGAAGAAGTGAACTACCTGGTCGGTTCGCAAGACACTCCGCCCGGCTTCCCCGGAATGGCGCATGCCGAAGAACACATGATCGCCGCGCGCGCCAACAAGGGCCTCACCGAGAACCAGCTCGCGACGATCACGACGCTGCTTGGCGGCGACTTCAATGCGGATACGCAGGCGACGATCACTCAATATTACATCTCGACGCCCGCCGACTACCTCGACGTCGCGCTACGCGTCGAAGCCGCGCGGATGAGCGGCGCACTCGACCTCCAGTCACAGTGGGTGCAAGAGCGCGGCGCGATCGAGCAAGAGGTTTCGAGCGACCTCTCCAACGCTTTCACCCGCTACTACGAGAAGGCGCTGGCGCGCGTCTTTGCAGGGACGCCGTACGACCACGAGCCGCTCGGCACGCGCGCGTCGTTCGAACGCACCACCGGCGCGATGCTGCGGGCATTTTTCGACAAGTGGTACGCACCGAACAACGCAATCCTCGTGATCGCGGGCGACATCGACCCGGCGCCGACGCTCGCGCACGTGCGTGCGATCTTCGGCCCGATTGCGGCGCGCCCGGTCCCGCCGCAACCTACCATTAAAATGAGCCCGATGAAGACGAACGGCGTCATTCGCGACACGAGCGATTTTCCGGTTCCGTTCGCGCTCCTGACCTACCGCATGCCCGGATATTCCAGCCCCGATTTCGCGGCGGCCGACGTCGCAATCGACGTCCTCTCGAGCCAGCGCGGCGACCTCTATGCGCTGACGGCCGACGGCAAGGCGCTGAGCACCGGCGTCGAGTACGTGCCGTTTCCGGCCGCCGGGCTCGCGTTTGCATACATTGCGACGCCGCAGGGGAGCGACACCGATGCGGCTCTGAACCTCGTCGCGGGCGTTATCGCGAAATATCAAAAGGATGGCGTCCCGGCCGATCTGGTCGAAGCGGCGAAGCGCCGCGAGATCGCGCAGCTCGACTACGCGCGTAACTCGATTGAGGGCCTCGCCGATCAGTGGTCGCAGGCGATCGCGGTGCAAAACCTCGCTTCGCCGGACGACATTGCCGCGCGATACCGCAGCGTGACCGTCGATGCGGTCAACCGCGTCGTGCGGACGTACCTCGTCCGCAACAAGGCCGTCGCGGGGATCCTGACGCCGAAACCGGGCGCCGTTCCGTCGGGTGAAGGCGGGCTCGGCGTCAAGGACGTCTTCAACCCTAAGCAGACAAAGGCCGAGCCGCTGCCGGCTTGGGCCGCGCGTTTGAACGCGCCCCCCTCGGTCCCTCCGTCGATCGAGCATCCCACCGACGAGTTGCTCCCCAACGGGATCCGCCTCATCGTGCAGCCCGAATCGGTCAGCCCGACCGTGATCGTGCGCGGCGAGATCGACCGTAACGCGCACATCCAGGAGCCGCCGGGGAAGGAAGGCGTCGACGACGTGCTGGGCGGCTTGTTCGGCTACGGCACGACAACGTACGACCGCATCGCGTACCAAACCCAACTGGACCAGATTGCGGCCGACGTCAATGCCGGCGGCTCGTTTTCGCTCAACGTCCCAGCGGCGAGCTTCGACCGCGGCGTGCAACTGCTCGCCGACGACGTCCTGCATCCCGCGCTCCCGGCGGACGACTTCAAGATCGTCGCCGAACAGACCGCGCAGAGCCTCCAGGGCGAGATGACGTCGCCGGATTACTTAGCGCAACGCGCATTGCTGGGCGCCTTGCTTCCGCCAGGCGATGCGGCGCTGCGGCATGCGACGCCGCAGACCGTTTCGGCGCTCTCGCTGGACGACGTGAAAGCCTACCACGCGGCCGTCTTTCGGCCCGACATGACGACGATCGTCGTCGCCGGCAACGTAACCGTCGAGCAAGCGCGCGCGAGCGTCGCCCGCTGGTTCGGCGGGTGGACTGCGAGTGGGCCGAAGCCCCAAACCGACCTCCCTCCGCTCGCCCCGAACGCGCCGGCGAAGAAGACGGTCTCGGCGCCGGGCCGCACGCAGGCTTCGGTGACGCTCGAGGAGATCGTCGGGGTACGCCGCGACGATCCGCAATACTACGCGCTCCAACTCGGCGATGCGATCCTCGGCGGCGGCTTCTACTCGACGCGCTTCTCGCGCGACCTGCGCCAGCAGAACGGCTTAGTCTACGCGATCTCCGTCGGCGTTTCGGCGACCCGCACGCGCGCGTCGTACTCGGTTGAATTCGGCAGCGACCCGCAGAACGTCGGGCGCGCGCGGACGATCATCGACCGCGACCTCCACGACTTAGCGACCAAACCGCCTTCCCCGGCCGAAATGGCGCAGGCCAAGACGCAGTTGATGCGAGACCTTTCACTCTCGGAGGCGAGCGTCTCGGCGATCGCGGGGGGTCTAGCCGGCCGCTCGGTCGCGCACGTGCCGATCGACGACCCGCAACGTCGCGCTCGCGCGATTCTGACGATGACCGCCCAGAGCGTAACCGACGCCTTCGCCAAGTTCGTCGATCCCACGCGCTTCGTGCAAATCAGCGAAGGTCCGGCTCCGCGATAGTCGTCGACGTCGTCCGCGGTCCGCTCGTCGAGTCGACGCACCGCCTCTCGGCGTGCGCGGTCGACGCGCGCCGCGAGATCGTTCTCGCCGAGGGCGATGTCGACGCGCCCGTCTTTCTGCGCTCGTCCGCGAAGCCGCTCATCGCCGGCGCGATCGTCGAGTCGGGCGCCGCCGATCGTTACGGATTCGAGCCGCGCGAGATCGCGGTCATCGCCGCTTCCCACAACGGCGAGCCGTTCCACGTCGCGGCGGTACGCGGAATACTCGCTAAGATAGGCCTCGACGAACGCGCCTTGCAGTGCGGGATCCACGCGCCGCTCTACGAGCCGGCCGCGGCCGCGCTCGCCGCCGCGGGCGGGCTCCCGAGCGCGATTCACAACAACTGCTCGGGGAAGCATGCGGGGATCCTGGCGATGTGCGTACACCTCGGCTTCGACCCCGCGACCTATTTGTCGCGCGATCATCCAGTGCAGCGCCGAATTCTAGCGTTCTGCGCTCGCCTCGTGGACGAAGATCCGGCGGCGCTCCCGGTGGCTGTCGACGGCTGCGGGATCCCCGTCTTCGCGACCGCGCTACGCCGCTTTGCGCTCGCCTATGCTCGGTTGGCTACCCTCGACGGCTTGTCTCCGGCCGACGCCGCCGCGCTGCACATCGTCCGCGAGGCGATGTGCGCCGAGCCCGCCTACGTCGCCGGGACCGCGCGCTTCGACACCGCACTGATGACGGCGACGGGCGGCCGGATCGCCTGCAAAGCCGGCGCGGAAGGCGTGCACGGAGCCGCCCTGCGCCGCGAGGGCGTCGGGCTCGCCGTGAAGGTCCGCGACGGCAACGGGCGTGCAACCCCGCCCGCCGCGGTCGCGTTCTTGGAGGAATTGCACGCCTTGGAGCCCGGCGAACGCGACGCGCTTGCGTCGTTCGCACGACCGGACGTGCGAAACGTGGCGGGTCGCACCGTCGGCTATCTGATCGCGCGAAAGGACTGACACAAGGCGCCGCGGCGCGGCGTCGTAAGAACGTGAGCGTTAAGTTGGGTTACGGGGACTAACTTGGTCGATTTCTTCCTTCGCCGTCCAATCTTCGCAGCAGTCTGCTCGCTGATCGTCCTCCTCGCGGGTCTGGTGTGCATTCCGATCCTACCGGTGGCGCAGTTTCCCAAGGTGGCGCCTCCCGTCGTCACCGTGAGGGCGTCCTTCATCGGCGCCAGCGCGCAAGCGGTCGAGGACTCCGTGACGATCCCGCTCGAGGAAGCGATCAACGGCGTCCAAGGGCTGCGCTACATGTCGTCGCAGTCGAGCAACGACGGCTCGAGCACGATCACGTGCACTTTCGATCTCGAACGCGATCTCGACGCGGCGGCCAACGACGTACAAAACGCCGTCCAGACGGCGGTTGCGCGCCTCCCGGCGGAGGTGACGCTGACCGGCGTCACGGTGAGCAAGAACGCCGGCAACTTCGTCATGGGGATCGGCTTCTCGTCGCACGACCCAAATACGACGGCCTTGACACTTTCGAACTACGCCGACCTCTACGTCAAGAATTACCTCAAGCGGGTCAAGGGCGTCAGCGACGTCATCATCTTTGGCGAGCGCAAGTACGCGATGCGCTTGTGGCTCAATCCGAAGCGTCTCGCCGACAACGGGTTGACCGCCGACGACGTCATCGCGGCGCTGCAGGGCCAGAACGTCCAGGTCGCCGCCGGTGCGATCGGGCGCCCGCCGACGACCGGGAACCAGCCGTATGAGATGAGCGTGCGCGCGATCGGTCGCCTCAGCTCGCTGGCGCAGTTCGAGAACCTCATATTACGCGCGACCCCCGACGGCGGCTACGTCCGTTTGAGCGACGTTGGGCGCGTCGAACTCGGCGCCGAGGACTACTCCGCGGATCTGCGCTTCAACGGCCGCTCGGCAGTCGGGTTTGGAATTCTGTCGCTGCCGACGTCGAATGCACTCGACGTCTCAAAGGGCGTGCGTGCCGAGCTCGACCAACTCTCGTTGAAGTTCCCGCGCGGCGCCTACTACGACATCGCGTTCGATGCGACGTCCTTCGTGAACGAGTCGATCAAGGAAGTCGTCAAGACGCTCGTGATCGCGATAATCTTGGTCATCCTCGTCATCTACCTGTTCTTGCAGGAGTGGCGGACGACGCTCATCCCGGCGGTCACGATCCCGGTCTCGCTGATCGGCACGTTCGCGTTGATGCAGGCCTTGCATTTCTCCATCAACACGCTGACCCTATTCGGGCTCACGCTGGCGACGGGATTGGTGGTGGACGACGCGATCGTCGTCATCGAGAATATCGCGCGCTTCATCCAGGAAAAGAAGATGAGCCCGTTCGCGGGCGCCGCGGCGGCCATGAAAGAGATCAGCGGCGCCGTCGTCGCGAGTTCGCTCGTGCTGCTCGCGGTCTTCGTCCCGGTCGCATTCTTCCCGGGGACGACCGGCCAGCTCTACAAACAGTTTGCGCTGACGATCGCGTGTTCCGTGACGATCTCGCTGTTTAACGCGCTGACGCTGACGCCGACGTTGTCGTACTTGCTGCTTGGGCGCTCGGAACGGCCGAAAAACCGTTTCTTCGCGCAGATCAACCGATTGATCGCGTGGTCGCGCCACACGTACCACGAGCGCTTGAGCGGGCTCTTCCATTTCAAGACCGCCGTAGTCGTCCTGTTCTTAGCGGCACTCGGGTTCACGTTCTTCCTCTTGAGCTCGACCCCGACCGGCTTCACGCCCGACGAAGACCAGGGCTATCTGATCGTCACCGCTCAGGCGCCCGAGGGGACGTCGATCGACAAAATGCGTGCGATCACGAACCGAATTGAGAAGATCATCCAACAACGCCCCGACGTCGTCAACGTGTTCGACGTTATCGGTTTCGGCTTCACCGGGAACGGCTCGAATCACGCGACGATGTTCGTCCTTATCAAGCCCTGGCGCGACCGGCCGGGCTACCAGCACTCACTCGCGGCGATCACGTACGGCCTCTACCCGGACTTCGCGCAGATCACCGAGGCCCAAGTCTTTGCCTTCACGCCGCCTGCGATCCAAGGCGTCGGGAATTTCGGCGGCTTTCAGTATGAGTTGCAGGACACGGGGAACATCGGGCTGGCGGCGCTGAACAAGGCGGCCTACGGGTACGTCGGCCTCGGGAATCGCGACCCGAACTTGCGCGCCGTGTTCACGACGTTCCGCAACGACAGTCCGCAACTCGTCGTCGACTTCGACCGCCTCAAGGCTCAGTCGCTCGGAATTCCGCTGCAAAGCGTCTTCGACACGATGCAGATCGAGCTCGGTTCGCTCTACGTGAACGACTTCGATTATTTGAACCGCTCCTACCGGGTCTACGTTCAAGCCGACGCACCGTACCGGTCGCGCATCGAGGATCTTCAGAGCATCTACGTCCGTGCGCCTTCCGGTGCGATCGTGCCTCTCTCGACTTTGGTCACGACGCACCAAGATCGCAGTGCGCCGGTCATCACGCACTACGACTTGTTCAGGTCGATCGAGATCAACGGCCAGCCGAGCCCCGGTCACGGCTCCGGCGATGCGATCGCGGCGATGGAGCGCATCGCAAAGAAAGTCGATCCGCCGGGCGTCAGCCACGAATGGTCGGGGATCTCGCGCGATCAGATCGAGTCGGGGAGTCAGTCGGCGTTGATCTTCACGCTCGGCATCATCGTCGTGTTCTTGGTATTGGCGGCGTTGTACGAGAGCTGGGCCGAGCCGTTCGTGATCCTGCTCTGCGTGCCGCTGGCCATGCTCGGGGCGCTCGGCGCGATGATCGCGCGCGACTGGATCGCGGCGCTGTTCCCAGGGGTGGGGTTCGTCCTTTCGGACGTGTACGCCCAGGTCGGTTACGTCATGTTGGTTGGGCTCGCCACCAAGAACGGGATTCTGATCGTGCAGTTCGCCAACCAACTGCGCGAGCAGGGTTTGTCGGCGGTCGACGCCGCGCGCCAAGCCGCCGAAACGCGATTCCGCCCGATCGTCATGACATCGCTGGCCTTCATCCTCGGCGTGGTGCCGCTCGTGCTCGCGACGGGGGCCGGAAGTTCGAGCCGGCACTCGCTCGGGACGCCGGTCTTCGGTGGGATGATCCTGTCGTCCGTCCTCAACCTTTTCATCGTCCCGATCTTCTACGTGATCGTGGCCAACTTGACCGATCGCCGCCGCAGGACCGGGCAACCGGGCGGCGATGGGGAAGCGCACATCGAGAGTGAGACCGAGCGTCAGCCCGTAGGGGTGTAGCGACCGCACCGGGTTGCGGGAATCGGCGGCGGATCGATGAACCGTGAAGCGACCCGGCACCCACAACGCCGGCGTACCTCGCATTTATTTGAAGGGGAAGCTCGTGAAGTTGTTACGTCGTCCGGCGGCGTTAGCCGTCATGGCCGCCATACTTCTCTCCCTCAGCGCCCCGGCGCGCACCGGGGCCGACAACGGCCCGATCAAGATCGCGGTTATCACCGACATGTCCGGCATCTACGCCGCGCTCGCCGGCGAAGGCGCAGTCCTCGCTACCAAGATGGCGGTTGCGGACTTCGGCGGCAAGGTGCTCGGTCGCCCGATCGAGGTTCTCACGATCGACCATCGCAACAACGGCCCCGAAGGCGCGGCGAAGGCGCGCGAGGCTTTCGACAACGGCGCCGAGTTAGCGCTCGACGAGACCAACTCCGCGGTCGCGCTCGCCGTCGACGCCGTGGCAAAAGAGAAACACAAACTTGAGATCGTGACCGGCGGCGCGAGTTCGGCGCTAACCGGCGCGGCGTGCAGCAGGTACACGTATCACTACGCCTACGATACCTACGCGCTCGCATCGTCGACCGGCCGCAACGTCGCCCGCCAATCCGACGGTAAGACGTGGTACGGCATAGTCCCGAACTATGCGTTCGGTCAGCAGATGCTTGCCGACTTCACGGCGGCGATTAAGCCGGAAGGCGCCCGCTTCATCAAATCCGACCTGATCCCGACCGGAAACACCGATTTCTCCTCGTATCTCCTGAGCGCCAAGAACTCGGGCGCGCAGGTGCTCGGCGTGCTCAACGCCGGGCTCGACACGGTCAACACGATGAAGCAAGTGAAGCAGTTCGGCATCGACAAGACGATGAAGGTCGCCGTGGGGCTGTTGTTCTTGACGGACGTCGACGCTCTGCCCGACGTGTTCGCGGGTTCGCGCATCACGACGTCGTGGTATTGGAACCAGGACCGGGCGGCGCGCGCTTGGGCCGATCGTTATACCGCGCGGCGCGGCAGCGGGATCCGCCCGACCGACATTCAAGCGGCCGACTACTCCGCGACGATTCAATGGCTCAACGCGGTCAAGGCGGTCAACTCGGTCGATGCCGACAAGGTGCAGCAGTACCTGGACGGACGGCAGTTCAACGACTTCTACGCGCACGGCGCCGAGTGGCGCGCACGCGACCACCGCGTCGTTCACGAGATGCTCGTCGTCGACGTTATACCGAAGGACAAGATCAAGGAACCGCACGGGTGGTTCAAGATCGTCCAAGTGATCCCGCCGGGGCGTGCGTTTCGGCCCGAGTCGCAGTCGGTGTGTAAGAAGGATTGGTAGGAGCCGAGTCTGCTCTCGGCATAGTCGCGGGGGGACGGCGCCATAGGCGCCGGCCCCTCGCGTTGGAGGCCAGTAGCCGGTGACGCTGAGCCCGAGCTTCGTATTGGAACAGCTCTTCAACGGGTTCGTCCGGGGCGGCTTCTACGCACTCTTGGCCTTGGGCTTGAGCATCATCTTCGGGATGCTGCGCATCGTGAACTTCGCGCACGGCGCGATGTACATGCTCGGCGCGTTTGTCGCCTACTTCACCGCGCAGGCGTTCGGGCTGCCGTTTTTCGCCGCTCTGATCGTCGCGCCGGTCGTGGTCGGGCTGTTTGGTCTGCTGATCGAAACGACGTTGCTGCGCCGCCTCTACGACCTCGATCCGCTCTACAACCTGCTCTTCACGTTTGCGCTCGTCTTGATCATCGAAGACGCGGTGCGACTGCGCTACGGCGCGCTCGGTTCGCCGTACGAGATGCCCGGGCTCTTGACGGGGCTCGTCAACCTTGGCCTGTTTTCCTACCCGACGTATCAGCTGTTCGTGATCGTCGTCTCGATCGCGGTATGTCTGACCGTTTACTTCGTTATCGAACGCTCCGCGCTCGGAGCGCGCATCCGCGCCGCGACCGAAAAGCCCGAGTTGACGCGCGCGCTAGGGATCAACACGAGCCGTCTCGTCAGCCTGACGTTCGCCTTCGGCGTCGGGCTCGCGGCGTTTGCGGGCGTGCTGAACGCACCGAATACGAACGTCAGCCCGTCGATGGGCGATGCGATCATCATCAACACGTTCGCGATCGTCGTGATCGGCGGGCTCGGCTCGCTGCGCGGCTCGATCGTCGCGGGCTTCGCGCTCGGAATAATCCAAGTGATCGGGGCGGTGTTCTATCCGCCGATCGCTAACACGCTCGTCTTTATCGTGATGGTGCTCGTCATTCTTTTCCGGCCGGCAGGTCTTTTCGGCACGGTGGACCGAGCCGCATGACGCTCGCCCTGATCGCGGGCCGGCGCGGCCTGCTCGTCGGCTTGATCCTGCTCGGCGCGGGCGTCGTGCTCCCCTACGTCGTCTATCCGGTGTTTGCCATCCAACTCGTCTGCTTCGCGCTGGTCGCGGTCGCGTTCGACTTGCTGCTGGGGTTCACGGGCTTGCTCTCTTTCGGGCACGCGATGTTCTGGGGCGGCGCGGGTTACGTCGCGACGATCTTGATCGCGCGAGCCGGCTGGACGTCGTTCCCGGCCGTCGTCTTGGCAGGTACCGCATACGCCCTAGTGCTCGCGCTCGCGGTCGGCTTCGTCGCGGTTCGCCGTAGCGGAATATACTTTGCGATGGTAACGCTCGCCATCGCGGAGATCCAGTACTTCATGGCGTATCAGCTCTCGGATTGGACCGGGGGCGAGAACGGCGTGCAAGCGGTGACGCGCGGCACGTTCTTCGGGCTCTCACTCGAAAACGATCGGGTCTTTTACTATCTCGCGCTCGCGATCGCGGCGCTGGGCGTCGCGTTTGCAATTCGCGTCGTTAGTTCGCCGTTCGGCGCCGTGCTGGCCGCAATGCGCGAGAACGAGCAGCGAGCGCGCAGCATCGGGTACGACACGAACCGCTACAAACTGGCGGCGTTCGTGATGTCGGGGACGCTCGCCGGACTGGCCGGCGCGATCTATTCGATCGGCAATCGGCTCTCGGGGCTCGACGGCGTCGATTGGCACACCTCGGGCAAGATCGTCATGATGACGATCCTCGGCGGCATCGGGACGATTTTCGGTCCGGTCGTCGGCGCCGGTTTGTTCGAATCGCTCGAGTACTACGTTTCGAAGACGTCGCTCGGCGACCGGACCAACCTCGTCATGGGCTTCATATTCGCGATCACCATCCTCGTCGCGCGCCGCGGAATCGTCGGCGAGATACTTCACCGTCTGTTCACGCCGCGCACTCGGCTCGTCGAAGACGAGGACAACCCGGACCGGTTGATCGTGGACGCCGAGCCCGAACCGGTTTAGGCGCGAGCCGGAGCGGCGCAACGCCGCTCCGGCTCGCGCGTCCCTAGGCATAATGCCGCTCCGGCGTGATTGCCTAGCGGGCGCGAGCGGCTTATGATGGAGGTATGACGGGGACGTACGAGGTTGAACAGCGGCTGATCACTGCGGATGAGTTCGAGGCGATGCTCGCCGCCGGGGTCTTCTACGATGAACGGGAGCGAGTCGAACTCCTCGACGGCCGGATCTACTCGCTCTCGCCGCCCGAGAGCGAGGGGCACCGGCGCTCGATCAATCGCTTGAACAGACTGCTGACGACGCGCTTTCCCGTGCCCTACATCATCCAGCCGCAGCAGACGCTCCGGCTCGGGAAGCACAACGTGCCCCAACCGGACTTCGTCGTCTATCGCAGAGACGACGCCAACCAGCCGTTCGCCGACCCCGACGAGGTCGTCTTGCTGATCGAGGTCTCGGAATCGTCGCTCCGTAAGGACCGTCTGATCAAGGCGCCGCTCTACGCGCGCCACGCGATGTCGGAGTACTGGATCGTCAACCTTCCGCGGCGCGAACTCGAGGTTTATTCGGATCCACTCGACGGGATTTATCGCTCACTGCAGACATTCGGTCCAGGCGAACTGATCGTATCGCGCGTCTTCCCGGGGCCGCCCCTGACCCCGGTCGAGTTCATCCTAGAGCTCGGGCGACCCGAGCCCTAGACGCCGAGGTGCGCGAGTAAATCCGATTCGCGGGCGATGACGTCGGCGTTGGTCATCGACTCGACGATTTTGCCGTGGACCATCAAGTAGTGACGGTCGGCAACGCGGGTTGCGAAGCGCAGATTCTGCTCGACGAGAAGAATCGTCACGCCCGAGCGCTTGATTTCGGCGATCAAGTCGGCGATTGCGTTGACGATCACGGGCGCGAGCCCTTCGGTTGGCTCGTCCAGTAGGATCAGGCGCGCGCCGCTGCGCAGGACGCGTGCGATCGCGAGCATTTGCTGCTCGCCGCCCGAGAGCGTCGTGCCGGGCGCTTTGGCGCGTTCCCCCAGGATCGGAAAGAGCGAGTAGATCCGCTCGAGGGGCCACGCGTCGGCGCCAACGACGGGCGGGAGCGCCAAATTTTCAGCGACCGTCAACGTCGCGTAGATGCCGCGCTCCTCAGGGACGAACCCGATGCCGCACCGCGCAATGCGGTCGGAGGTCAACGCAATGATCGGCCGGCCTTCGAAGTAGATCTCGCCGGAACGGTGGCGGACGATCCCCATGATCGACTTGAGCGTCGTCGTCTTGCCCGCACCGTTGCGGCCGACGAGCGTGACGACTTCGCCGCGTTTGACCGCGATGTCGACGCCGCGTAGCACGTGGCTCTCGTCGTAGTACGCGTTGAGCCCGCGCGTTTCAAGCACGAGCGGTCCCGCCGCCGAGGTACGCGTCGATCACGCGCTGGTCGCCGCGCACCGCGTCGTACGTCCCTTCAACGAGGACCTTCCCCCGTTGAAGGACCGTGATCCGCTGCGAGAGATCGGCGACGACGCTCAAGTTGTGCTCGACGAGGACCACGGTTCGTCCGGAAGCGGCGCGGCCGATCAGCGACGAGACGCGCCCGACGTCGGCGGTGCTCATCCCGGCAGTCGGTTCGTCGAGCAACAAGATCTCGGGTTCCGGAGCGAGCGAAATCGCGAGTTCGAGGGCGCGTTTGCGCCCATACGATAGCTGCACGGCGAGCAAGTCGCGATGCTTGTCGAGACCGACTTCGGCGAGCAGTTCCCGCGACCGCGGCTCGAAACGTCGCGTCGACTCGCTGGAGAGCCAAAACCTTTTTCCGAGGTCGGCCTTTGAAGCGAGCGACACCTTGACGTTGTCGAGGACGGTCAGATGCGTGAAGATGCTGTTGATCTGAAAGCTGCGGACCATCCCTAAGCGCGCGATCTTCGGCGCGCTCATGCCCGTGATGTCGCGGCCCTTCAAAACGATCGTCCCGCTCGTCGGCGTTACGAATCCCGAGAGCAAGTTGAAAAAAGTCGTCTTGCCCGCCCCGTTGGGGCCGATGATCGCGTGGATCGTGCCGGCCTCGATCGCGATCGAGACGCCGTCGACCGCGCGGTAACCGGCGAACGACTTGCTGAGCTCCCGCGTCTCGAGGATGACCGCCATTGGCCGGCGGTTCCTTGCTTGCTTTACGAAACCTTTACGATCTAGCGACTGCATTCCCGGGCCGCCTCGGCGTGGGACCGACAACTTATGTAGGAGGACCCGGTGAGCATGAAGCGCACGGCGGTTCGCCTGCCTTACGCAAAAGTCTCGCTCGCGATAGCGCTGGTTGCAATCCTCGTGTTCGCCTCACTCGCCCTGCTGATCGTCAGCCGGCGCGACGACAAGCAACTCGTGGATCTGGCCGTCGCCCAGCGCGCAGACCTCGCGCGCGCCGAAGCGATGACGCGAGCATTACTGCAGGCCGGCCGCGGACCGAGCCAGGATGGCATCGTGAGGCGCATCGGGGTCGAATTGCGCGCCACGCAGCGCATCGCCGGCGACATCGAAGACCGCCGCGCGGCCGTCGCCGATGAACGGCGCAATCGTTTGCTCTATTGGCTCGCGCTCGCACTCGCGCTCCTGAGCGCTTCCATCCTCGGCACTCTACTGCTCGTCATAAGGCCCCAGGACCACCGCGTCGCCGCCGCTATGGCTCACCTCGAAGACGTCCGTAAGAGATTGCGCTCGCTCTTCCGCGACAATCCCGAGGCGATCGTCTCGTACGGACTCGACGGCCGGCTGAACCGCAGTAACGCCGCCGGGGCACGAATGGTCGGCGGCGACGACCCGACGCGGCTGGTCGGCGCCCACTTTCGCGCCCATATCGCACCCGACGCGTTGGCGACTACGAGCGAACATTTCGAGCGTGCGGCGCAGGGCGAGGCGACGACGTTTGAAACCGCCGTGTTGCGCCACGACGGTTCGTACCTCGACGTCGACGTGAATATGTTCTCACAAACCGAAGGCGAACGGGTGGTAGGGGTTTACGTCGTCGCCAAGGACATTAGCGAACTCAAAGCCGCGCGAGCCGCGGCCGCCGAGCATGCGGCACGCATCGAATCGCTCTATCACGTCGCCGCCTCGCCGGCCTGGCGGCAGCGGATCGACGACGCGCTCGACCTCGGACAGCGCGCGCTCGGATGCCAAGGCGCTTTCGTCGCCGAGGTTAGCGATGGAGAGGTCGAAATCGTCGCGCGCGTCGGGGACACGAACGTGTATCAAGTCGGCCGCCGCTTCCCACTCGCGCGGGCGATGACACGTCACGCACTCGAAGGAAGCGATCTTTTCGAAGCCGACGATCTGTCCCAGCCGCCGTGGTGTGATGACCCGGCGCGTTTGCAGCGTTTTTGCGGATCCTTCGTCGCGCTCCGGATCATGGTCGAAGGATCGCTGTACGGCGCTCTTGGTTTCGCCGGATCCGAGCCGCGCACGTCGCCGCTCGAAGACGGAGACCGCAACTTCGTACGGCTCATCGGAGCCCTCGTCACGTCGGCGATCGAACGTGGACGGCAGGAGAAAAAGCTCGACAATCTGGCGTTTTTCGATGGTTTGACCGGTGTCGCCAACCGCGCCCTATTCGCGCAGCGGTTGGACCAGTCGATCGCGACCGCGCGCCGTCACGGCCATCGCTTCGCGCTCCACTATCTCGACCTCGACGGCTTCAAAGCCGTGAACGACGCAGGTGGGCACGCCGCCGGCGACGAGGTTTTGCGCATCGTCGCGCGGCGGATGGCAAAGGAAATCCGCGTCGAGGATACGGTGGCCCGCCTCGGCGGCGACGAGTTCGTCATCCTCCAGGAGTTCGCAAACGACGAGGGCGACGCGGTTCGATTCGCAGAGCGCCTGCTGTGCGCGCTGAACGAGCCTTACGCCGTCGAAGGCGCGATTCAAGTCTTGAGCGCGAGCGACGGGATCGCGCTGTATCCCGACGACGGCACCGATGCCGACAGCCTCATTCGCGAGGCCGATCAGGCGGTCTACCGTGCGAAGCGACGCGGGCGCAACCGTTATGAATTCGCGGGGCGCGAAAACGTCCGCGCGATGCCCGCTTAGCGCGCCGCGGCGCGGTACTCGGCGAGCCACGACGCGCGAGTGAAGAGCCGCCCCGACTGCCGGACCGCGCGGAGGCGCCCGCGCTGAATGGCCTTGTAAAGCGCTTGCCGTTCGGCGCCGCTCGCGATTTCGGCGACGCCGACGAGCGGCGAATTCGCGTCGCGATCGTCGGCCCGCGTTCCGGTCAGTCGCTGCAGGGCGGCGAGGACCGAGCGCGCGAGCATCGTCGCGAGCGGCCATGGGTCGCCGGCGTCGGCGCGCGAAAGCGCCGCGACGTAGTGCCGGCCTTGGGGCGGGGCCACGATGAACGGGGGCAGGCCGAGCCGGCGCAAGAGGAGGTTCGCGACGAGCCGCCCGACGCGGCCGTTGCCGGCGGCGAACGGGCGAAGGCGCTCGAAGCGTTCGTGCGCCTCGGCGACCCAGAGGAGCGGCGAACCGGTCGCCGCCGGCCCAGCAGCATAGCGGTCGACGAACGCGGCCGTCTCGCGTGGGACGAGCCAGAAAGGCGGCGGAACCATCCCGCTTCCAAGCGGGGGAAGCGTCTGGGTCCGCCACGCCCCGGGTCGCGCCTCGGGCTGAAAGCGAGTGGCGCGGCCGTGAAGCTCGACGACCTCTTCCACGCGCAGGTAGGCCTCGCCTAAGCGCGGCGCCCGAGCTTGGGCGACCCGCGACGCCGCGTCTGCATAGCCGGCCGCGACCGCGTAGGTTCGAAGTGGAAGATCCCCAACGGCGAGGCCGCGATCGACCAGCGCGACCAGGGCATGCCTCTCGAGCCGCGCCCCCGCGAGCGCGCACGATCCGAGGATCTCGTCGAGGACGAGCGCGCGTCCCTCGCGCTCACGCCCCGCATCCGCCGGCATCGCGAGGAGGCGAGCCCGCTCGGCCGCCACTGCGGCCGCGAGCGACGCAAATGTGGCCGCCATGGTGTCCATGGTACCAAAATATCGTCCAAGTGGACACTCAGGCGGCGCTGGGACCCCGAGCGGCGCGTATAATCCTGTCGATGGAGACGGACCGCTACCTGGAAGCGCTCGGCCGGCGGGTGCTCGTGTTCGACGGGGCCATGGGGACCGAGGTCATGGCCCTCGAGCTCGACGACGCGGACTTCGGCGGCCCGGGACATCGCGGCTGCAACGAGGCGCTCGTCCTTTTTCGGCCGGACGTCGTATCCGCGATTCACGCGCGCTACCTCGAAGCCGGAGCGGACGTCCTCGAGACCGACTCCTTCACCGCGTCGCGGCTCAAGCTCGACGAATATGGGCTCGGCGCGCGAACGATCGAGGTCAACCGGCGTGCAGCCGAACTCGCGCGGATCGAAGCCGACCGGTTCGCTACGGCCGAGCGGCCGCGTTTCGTTGCGGGCTCGCTCGGTCCGACGGGCATGCTGATCTCCTCGTCCGATCCGGCGCTCTCGCAGATTACCTTCGACCAACTTGCCGACATTTATGGCGAACAGGCGCGCGCGCTCGTCGGCGGTGGCGTCGACTTGCTCGTCATCGAGACGAGTCAAGACCTGCTCGAGATGAAGGCCGCGATCGCCGGGATCGCGCGTGAGTTCGCGCGCGGGCTGCGACGCGTGCCGATCCAGGCGCAGGCGACGCTCGACGTCACGGGCCGCATGTTGCTCGGGACCGACGTGCGCGCCGTCACCGCGACGCTCGATGCGTTGCCGATCGACGTGATCGGATTGAACTGCTCGACCGGTCCCGCGCACATGCGCGACGCCGTGCGCTATCTGGTCGAGAATTCGCGCTGCTTCGTTGCCGTGATCCCGAACGCCGGATTGCCGCTGATGGGTCCCAAGGGGGAGACGATCTACCCCGAGAGACCCGAAGAGATGGCGAACGCGCTCGGTGAGTTCGTTCGCGAGTACGGCGTCAATGCGATCGGTGGATGCTGCGGCACGACGCCCGCGCACGTCCGCGCTTTCGTCGAAGTCGCTCGCGGCCGCACGGGGCGCCCGCCGGCGCCGAAGCCGCTTCAACTTGTCGCGTCGGCGATGACGGCCACCGCGCTCGTGCAGGACGGCAGCCCGCTTTTGATCGGCGAGCGGATCAACGCGCAAGGCTCGCGTAGGATCAAACGGCTTTTGTTGGCCGATCAGTACGACGAGATCGTGCTCGTCGCGCGCGAGCAAGTTGAGGGCGGAGCGCACGTGCTCGACATCTGCACGGCTTTGACCGAACGCAGCGACGAAGAACAGCAGATGGCGACCGTCGTAAAGCGGCTCGCGCAATCGGTCGAAACGCCGTTGATGATCGACTCGACCGAGCCAAAAGTCATCGAGGCGGCGCTGAAAATCTATGCGGGCCGCCCAATCGTCAACTCGGTCAATCTCGAAAGCGGGCGCGTCAAACTCGACGCCGTCATGCCGCTCGTCGTCGAGAGCGGCGCGGCGGTCGTCGCCTTGACGATCGACGAGCAGGGGATGGCCAAAACGGCGGCGCGCAAACTCGAAGTCGCCGAGCGCATCCGCGCGATCGTAGTAGGCGAGTACGGCGTTCCCGCCGGCGCATTGATCTTCGACGCCCTCACGTTCACGCTTGCGACCGGCGACCCGGAGTTCGCGCGCTCGGCGGTCGAGACGATCGAAGGGATCCGTCTGATAAAGGCGCGGCCTTCCCGGCGTGCTGACGTCGCTCGGCGTTTCGAACGTCTCGTTCGGCTTGGCGCCGGCGGCGCGGTCGGCCCTGAATTCGGTCATGCTTCATCACGCGGTCGAGGCCGGGTTGGACATGGCGATCGTCAACGCCAAAGAGATTACGCCGTACGGCGAGCTCGACGCGCTCGATCGCGAGCTCTGCGACGACCTAGTCTTCGACCGGCGCCCCGACGCGCTAGCGCGCCTGATCGAGCACTTCGAGGCCCGCGGTCCGGCGTCGCCCGCGACGGCGGCGGCGGAAGAGGACGCGGGCGCCCCGGTCGAGGTTCGAATTCACCAGGCGATTCTGCGCCGGCGCAAGGACGGGATCGAGGCGAAGATCGACGAGGCCCTGCTGACGCGCGATCCGGTGTCGGTTCTCAACGAAGTGTTGCTGCCCGCGATGAAAGAGGTCGGCGATCGCTTCGGCTCGGGCGAGTTGATCCTGCCGTTCGTTTTGCAGTCGGCGGAAGTCATGAAGAAGGCGGTCGCTCATCTCGAACAACTTCCTCGAGAAGAAAGATGGCGCGACCAAGGGGAAGGTCGTGATCGCGACGGTTTTCGGCGACGTTCACGACATCGGCAAGAATCTCGTTCACACGATCCTCGCCAACAACGGCTACACCGTCTTCGATCTCGGCAAGCAAGTGCCGATGAACACGATCCTCGACAAGGCCATCGAACTCGAGGCGGACGCGATCGGCCTCTCGGCGCTACTCGTCTCGACCTCGAAGCAGATGCCCGTCTGCGTCCGCGAGCAAGACTTGCGCGGTTTGGAATTTCCGGTCGTCATCGGCGGCGCGGCGATCAATCGCGACTTCGGCCGGCGGATAGCGTTTCTCGACGACGGCACGCGCTACTTCGAGCCGGGCGTCTACTACGCGAAGGATGCGTTCGAGGGCCTGGGGATCGTCGACGCGCTGACCGGCGACCCCGAGCGCCGCGCCGCCTTCGTCGCACGGCAGCGGGCCGAAGCCGAAACCGCGCGCGATGCGGTGCGGCCGGCCGCGGCCCCCGCATCGCAAAACTTTCGTGCGCGCGAACGGCTCAAACTCGCCGGCGTGCCGCACGCCCCGTTCCTCGGCCCGCGGACGCTCGATCGAATCGACGTGCGCGAACTATGGCCGTGTTTCGATTTGAAGAGTCTCTACCGGCTTTCGTGGGGCGGCGCGAAAGCCAAGGGCTCCGCGTGGGAGGCGCTCGTCCGCGACGAGTTCGAACCTCGCCTCGCGCAGCTTCGCGCGGACGCCGAAGGCGGCCGGCTTTTAAAGCCGCGCGTCGTGTACGGATATTTTCCGGCGGCCGGGCTGGACGACGACGTGATCGTGTTCGACCCAGCCGATGCGACCCGCGAAATCGCGCGCTTTCGGTTTGCGCGGCAGGCCGGCGGCGAGCATCTTTGTCTCGCCGACTATCTGCGCGAACCGGACGGCGGCCGTGCAAGCGACGTGATAGCACTGCAAGTGGTCACGGTCGGCGGCGACGCCTCGGGCGAGATCGAAGCGCTGCAACGCGCGGGCGAGTACAGCGCGGCGTATTTCCTTCATGGGTTTTCGGTGCAAGCGGCGGAGGCGCTGGCCGAGTGGTCGCATCGCCGCATTCGGGCGGAACTCGAACTTCCCGCCAAGCGGGGCAAGCGTTACTCATGGGGTTACGGCGCGTGTCCGGACCTCGCGCAACACGAAACCGTTTGGCGTCTACTCGATGCGCGCGCGGCGATCGGCGTCGAATTGACCGATGCGTTTGTGATCGTCCCCGAACAATCGACCGCTGCGCTCGTGATCCATCACCCGGAAGCGACGTACTTTAATGCCGCCGCGGTCCGCGAACTGGTCGTGGCCTAACGCCGCGCAGCGCCACGCCCCCTAAGAGCCCGCCGAGCGCCCCGCACAGGACGTCAACGCTTTGCCAGACGAGCCCTTCGTGGGATCCGGCGACCGCCTGGCCGATCTCGATTGCGAGGCTGTAGGCGGCGACGGTCGCGGCTAAGACCGCGAACGAGGCGCGGCCGCCGTGCTCTCGGACCGCGCGGCCGGCGAGGTAACCGAGCAGCGCGAAGGCGGCGACGCTATAGACCTTCCGAAGCAGGACGTGCCACGAGAACGCGGGCGGCGAGGTCAAGGCGTAGACCTCGTTGCTGAGCGCCACGACGTAGAGCGCGGCGCCGGCGACGAGTGCGGTCCCGGTCCATACGTTGTGCTTCAAAGGCACCCTGGATTGCGGGACAGGGAGGCGGTTTCCCCCGGCGCGAACGAGGTCCGTCCAGGTTATGCTCGAGTACAACAATCCGGCGATCGACGTCGACGACTTGATGTCGCGTATCCAACAAGAGGTCTCAAAGCGCGGCGTCGGTTACGAACCGCTCGTGCTCGACGGCGACGGCTCGCAGGCGCACCCGCTCGCGTCGATCGAGGCGTTGCTCAATACGGCCCAAGCCAAGGCCGAGGTTCGCACGAAGTGGTCGGGCCAATTGAACGTCTTCCCGTTCAATCGCAGCGTACGGCTGCAACAGATCGTCTTGCGCATACTGGCCTACGTCTTCAAAGACCAACGGCACGTCAACCTGTCGTTGACTCAAGCGCAGCGCGAGTCGCTCGTCGCAATCCGCGGACTGCTGCAACGCGTCGCGCTCCTCGAGGCCGAAGTGAAGCGGTTGCGCGCGGGCGATTACGAACCGGAGCTGGAGCCATAAGCTCTTCGGCGCGCCGGGCCGCCGTCGTCACGCCGTGGTACGGTCGCCACTTGACCGGCGGAGCGGAGATCCAAGCTCGACAGATCGCCGAAGGATTGGCGGGGCGTGGCCACGCGATCGACGTCTTGACGACGACCGCGCGCTCGCCCGCCGACGATTGGGGAACGAATCACTTCGACGCTGGAGCGATCGAGGAGGACGGCGTCACGGTTCGGCGCTTCCGCGTCGACCGGCGCGACCGCGATGCATTCGATCGCGCGAATACGTACTTCCTTAGTCAGCCGGTCACGTCGCGCCGCACGATGCTGCCCGAAGAACACACGTCGGCTTTCGTCAACGACAACATCAACTCGCACGAGCTGCTCGCCCACTTGAGCGATCGCGGCGCCGATTACGACGCGATCGTGTTTCTGCCGTATCTCTACGGCCCGACGCTGCGCGGCGTCCCGCTCGTCGCCGACCGCGCGTGGTTGCAGCCCTGCTTGCATCACGAGTGTTACGCGCTCGTCCCGCAGGTGTCGACGATTTTCCACGACGCGAAGGGCGTGCTCTTCAACAGCGACGGCGAGCGCGCATTGGCGTTACGCCTCTACGGTCCGGGACTCCACGGCAAGAGCCGCGTCGTGGGGCAGTGGGTCGACGTTTCAGTCGGCGCCTCAAATGGGGCGAGCCGGATCGGGTCGTTTGCGCCGGCGCAAGAGCGCTACATCCTTTACGTCGGGCGGCGCGACGAGACGAAAAACGTCGGGCTCCTGATCGAGTCGTTCCGGCTGTACCGCCGGCAAGACTACTCGACCAGTCTGAAGCTCGTGCTGGTCGGGCCGGGGACGACCAACTATCACGATCCGGCACACGGCATCTTTGACCTCGGCCAAGTCACCGACGGGCAGCGCGACGCGCTCCTTGGAGCGACGCTCGCGCTTTTTCAGCCGAGTTACAACGAGAGCTTCTCGCGCGTCGTGATGGAAGCGTGGTCGGTCAAGCGCCCGGTCGCCGTTAACTCGCAGTGCATCTCGACTGCGCTCGCCGTCGAGCGTTCCGAAGGGGGCTGGACCGCGGCGAGCAAGGCCGAGTGGGCGACCCTTATGCGGACGATCGACCGCGCGGAGCCGGCCGTGCTGGCCGCCGCGGGCGCGCGAGGCCACGCCTACTACCGGGCCAACGCGACCCCCGCCGCGGTCCTCGACCGGTACGAGGACGTGTTGTGGGGGAACGCGGCGTTTCGCGCGGAGGGGAGCGCGCCGCTCGCGATCTCGGTCCCCTCGCTCAACCTCAACGACGAACTCGTTCGGCGCGGTTTGACCCTCGCCGACTGGGCCCGCGACGCCGGCTGCACGGCCCGTCTGTGGGTTGACGGATCGAAGACGGACGAGGCGCCGTCCGGGGCGTCCCTCTTCGTGCACTCGCCCCTCCCCCAAGACCTGGCAAGAGCCCTGGCGTGGCCCGGCGATGTGACGCTCGCATACGACGCGCAACGTTACAGCGCCGCCGAGGACCAGCTCGTTCGGCTCGTGCCGCGCTGCCGGTTGACGCTGGCACGCTCGCGAGACGAGGCCGACGATCTGCACCGCGCCGGGGCCGTCGCAATCGAGCAGTGGCCATTCGAGTTCAGCTTGCGCTGCTGGGATGTTGTCCCCGATCCGAAACTGTCCCGCCGGCTCGGCGACGGGACGACGAACTGTCTGTTCGCCGGTCCGTTCGTTTCGCAAAGCTGCTGCGAGCAATTGATCGCAGCGTTCGCGTTTCTGGTCGCGATCGAAGTCGATGCCCGTTTATTGTTGGCCGGGGTCCCCGAGGATGAGAAGTACGCGGCGACGTTGCGCAAGTTGATCGTCGAACACAACCTCGCGGACCGCGTGTGGTTCGTCGACCCGGCGGATTCGCCCGCACTCGCTGCGGCGTACTCCGAAGCGTCGATCTTCTGGACGATGAGCGAAGGGTTCGAACCCCGCGTTCCGCTCGTGGATGCGATGTGGTTCGACGTCCCGATCCTCGCGTTCTCAACTCCAACCACGCGCGAAATCCTCGGGCGCGGCGGCCTCCTGTTCAACCGGAAGGAAGAGCTCGTGCTCGTCGCCGCACTCGCCAAGCAGCTGATTCGCGACAGCACGCTGCGCGGGGCGGTCCTAGACGCGCAAGAAGGGCAGCGTCGAGGCTTGACGCGCGAGCCCCCCGAGGGAGCGCAACTCGTCGTCGAGATGCTTGCCCGAGGCGCGCTCGCGCACACCAGTTGAAGGCTCGCAGACGGCTCGGCTTCGTCGTGCAACGCTGCGGCGAAGAAGTAATCGGCGGCGCGGAATCGCTCGCACTTCAAGTGGCGGAACGGCTGAACTTTCTATACGAGGTCGAGATACTGACGACGTGCGCGCTCGACTATCAGAGCTGGCGTAACGAGTATCCCGAGGGGCATTCGATCGTTCGCGACGTCCACGTTCGGCGCTTTCCGGTCGACCACCCACGCGACATGGCGGCGTTCGATCGGCTGTCTCGCCGCATCTCCTTCGACTTGAGTTCGCTAGGCCTCGCCGAGCAAGAAGAGTGGATGCGCGCGCAAGGGCCGATCTCGACTCCCTTGATGAACTACTTGCGCGATTTCGAACCATGGTACGACGCGTTCGTGTTCTTCGGCTACTTGTACGCGACGACGTACTTCGGGTTGCCGCGCGTCGCGAAGAAGGCGGTGCTCGTCCCCTTCGCGCACGACGAGTGGCCGATTCGGATGTCGATGTGGGATCGCATCTTCACGCTCCCGCGAGCGATCGTCTTTAGCACCGCTGAAGAGCGGGAGTTCTTGCGCCGCCGCTTCGAGCTGCTGCCTCGACCCAGCGCGACGATCGGAATCGGCATCGAGGCTCCCGAGAATCGGAATCCCGAACGCTTCCGCAGCCTCTTCGAAATCGACGATCCGTTCTTGCTCTACCTCGGGCGCGTCGAGAAATCGAAGGGCGTCGACATCCTCTTCGAAGACTTCATCCGCTACCGGCAGGCGCGCGAGGCACCTTTGAAGCTCGTCTTGGTCGGGCGCAAACACACCTCGATTCCGAATCATCCCGATGTGATCGCGGTCGGTCAAGTCGACGATCAGACCCGATGGGACGCCTTGGCGGCCTGCAATCTGCTGGTGATGCCGTCCCAATACGAGAGCCTCTCGCTCGTGCTGCTAGAGGCCTGGGCCTGCGGCAAACCGGTCCTGGTCAACGCTCAGTCAAGCGTCCTCGTCGGCCAGTGTCGGCGGTCGCAAGGCGGGATTTGGTACGAGTCCCACGAGGAATTTGAAGTCGCTCTGGACCTATTGGACCGAGACCTGCGCGAGCGGCTGGGCCGACAAGGACAGGAGCATGTCCGCGAGACATATAACTGGTCCGAAGTCGTCCCAGCATACCGCGAAATTCTTGACGCAGTTCCATTATCTGCGTCACCCAACGGGGCGTTCGACCATGAACGGTCTTTCCAATACTTTGGACCTGAAGCGTAAGCGCGTTTGTGTCACGGGAAGCGGTGGCTTTCTCGGGTCATTCCTCGTCGACTCCTTGAGAGCGCGGGGAGCAACCGACCTCATCCTTCCTCGCCAGCGCGATTTCGATTTGACTCAGACGGATGCCATCGAGAGGCTGTTCGAGCAATCCCGCCCCGAGGTGCTCTTTCACCTCGCTGCGGTCGTCGGGGGGATCGGCGCCAACCAAAAGAATCCGGGCTCGTTTTTCTATCAGAACGCGATCATGGGGATCCAGCTGATCGAGTACGCGCGCCGCTACGGCATCGAGAAGACGATCGTCGTCGGGACGATCTGCGCGTATCCAAAATACGCGCCCGTGCCCTTTCGCGAGGAGACGCTCTGGGACGGGTATCCGGAAGAGACAAACGCGCCGTACGGAATCGCAAAGAAGGCACTCCTCGTGCAGTGTCAGGCATATCGCCAGCAGTATGGGATGAACGCGGTCTATTTGCTGCCGGTCAACTTGTACGGCCCGGGCGACAACTTCGACTTGGAGTCGTCGCACGTGATCCCGGCGTTGATCCGCAAGGCGATCCTTGCGAAGCACACCGGTCTACCCGAGATCGTATGCTGGGGCGACGGATCGCCGACGCGAGAGTTCCTATATGTCGCCGACTGCGCGGAAGGACTGCTCCGCGCGGCCGAGCGCTACAACGGCGGGGATCCGGTCAACCTGGGAAGCGGGCAAGAGATCTCGATCCGCGAGCTCGTCGAGCTGGTGACCGAGATGGTCGGCTACAAAGGCCGCATCGTGTGGGACGTCTCGCGCCCGAACGGGCAGCCGCGGCGGAAGCTCGATACGTCGCGCGCGGAACGCTCGTTCGGATTCAAAGCGAAGACGAATCTGCGCGAGGGGCTGCGCAGGACGATCGCGTGGTACCTCGATGCGATGCCGGAGGCCGTCCCGGTTTCATAGCCGGCGGCCGCCCGCAGGCGGCTCGATGAAACGGCGCTTGGGGCTCGTCGTGCTGCACGCAGGCGGGATCGGCGATCTCGTTTTGTTTTCGGGCGCGCTCGCGGCGATCCGCGCGGCGAATCCGAAGGCGCGAATCACGCTCGTCACGCGCCGCGCGATTGCGCCGCTGGTCGGGAGCTCGCCGCTGCGCAGCGCGGTCGATTCGGTCGTCGCCCTGCCGCTCGATCCATACCGTTGGGCGGCGCCGTCGAAATCGTTGTTTGCCGCAGTCGAGCGTGTGTTCGCGGCAGTCGGCGGGCGGCGTTGCGACGTTTTCGTCAGCGCCGAACTTGCGCCGACGTGGTTGAGTTGGGTGCTCGCGGCAAAATTGCGTCCGAGGGTTGCGCTCACGCTGCGCAACGCAAAGCATTCGCGTGCGCTGGTCGCGGCGGTGTGCGCCCGCTTTGGGTTGCGAGTCCCTGCGTTCCGGCGCTACGCGGACGCGCGGTCCCAAGTGCACGAGCTTGCGCGATACGAGCGTCTGGCGCGAGCGCTTGGGGCGGACGAGGTCGCTGCGCCGCACTGGCCGCTGCCCGCGACCGGAGCACTGCGGGCGCGGGGCCTGACGCGCCACTCGTACATCGCCTGTTTCCCCTGCGGGACGGCGAGCACGCCGCTCAAGCGGTGGCGATCCGAGCGCTTCGTCGCAGCCCTCGCCGGGGTGCGCGAACGGTTTGGGGGGCGCGTTCTGATCGCCGGCGCCGCGTCGGAGGGCGCCGAACTTCGGGCTTTCGCCCGGCGCTGCGCCGCCGCCGGACTCGAGCCGCACGTGTTTGCGGGCGGACCGCGGAGCCTGGGGACGCTCCGCGCGCTCGTCGCCAACGCCTGGGGCTATCTCGGTAACGACACCGGGCCGGCCCACCTTGCCGCGGTTCACGGCGTCCCGGGAGTGGTCGTGTACGGCGGCGGGACGTGGCCGATGTACGCGCCCTGGTCGCCCGGGACGGTCGGCGTCGTCCACCCCCTTCCGTGCTTTGGCTGCTTTTGGGACTGCGCATTCGGCCGGGCGGTCTGCCACGAGGAGATTCCAGCCGCGCCCGTCCTCGCCGCGCTCGAACTCGCGGTCGCCGGACCGACCGCCGCGCCGGCGACCTTCTCCCTGGCTCGGCTCGACGGTCCGACCCTCGCGTTGATCGCCGACGCCTCTGCGACCTATCGCGAGGCGCAGCGCGACCGCGCTGCGCGCCTAGAGGCGCTCCTCGCGCTCGCGCGAAAATCGTCGAGCCGTTAGGGAGCCTCTACAAAGCGAAATGTTGGAAGACTCGATCGAATCGGAACTGACCGAGCTTCGGGCAGTCGCCGAGGAGCGTGCCCGGTTCCTCGAGATCACGAGCTCCGCGCTCACCCGCATGTCCACAGAGGCCGAGCGCCGCAAGGTGCTGATCGACGAGCTCCAGTCGACCGCGGAGGAACGGCTAGCCTCGATCCAGCGCTATGAGGTCGAGATCGACGAGTTGCGAGCGGAACTCGCGAAGCGCGACACCTCACTGCTCGAGAAGGACGCGGCGCTTCATGAGAAGGACTTGGCCCTCCGCGCGAACGACGCTGCGCTTCGAAAGAAAGAAGAGTCGCTGCGGGAAAAGGATGCAGCCTTATTAGATAAAGATGCGGCGCTTCGGAGCAACGACGAAATGCTCCGCGAAAAGGATGCGGCGATCGCCGAAAAAGAGGCGGCGCTGGAAGCGAAAGAGATCGAGTTAGGCGAGCGCGCCGCCGTCATCAAGGAGCTGCGGGAGATCACTGACGAGCGGCTTGCCGAGTTAGAGTCGATGAAAGAGGCGTTGCAACGCATGCGCGAGGAGGCCGAGAAGCGCGCGGTCGTCATCGCGGAGATGTCGGAAGTGATGGAGCGCCAGGATCGCGAGATTGAACGGCTACACGGCCGGCAATGAGCGCGCGGCGCTGCCGCTGGTCTCGATCGTCACTCCCGTGCTCGACGGATGCAGGTTCGTCGCGCGCGCGGTCGATAGCGTGCTCGCGCAACGCTATCCGAACGTCGAGTACATCGTCGTCGATGGCGGCTCGACCGATGGGACGCTTGAAATCCTCCGCGGATATGGGTCGCGCTTGACGTTGCTCGAGCGTTCCGGCGCAAATCAAGCCGAGGCGCTGAACCTCGGTTTCGAGCGCGCGCGCGGCGAGATTTTCGGCTTTCTCAACTCGGACGACGCGTATTTGCCCGATGCCGTCGCGGCCGCGGTCGCAGCTTTGAACCTAAACCAACGCGCGAGCGCGGCGTATGGCGAAGCCGATCACGTCGACGATCTCGATCGGACGCTCGGTCCGTATCCCGTCGAGCCGTTCGACCCCGACGCGCTTGCCCGGCGCTGCATCGTCTGTCAGCCGGCGGCTTTCTTCCGTGCCGCGGCCTTTCACTCCATTGGCGGATTCGACACGTCGCTCGATTTCGCACTCGACTACGACCTGTGGATCCGCTTGAGTCGCGTCGCGCCGCTCGTCAAATTCGACGCGAAGGTCGCCCACTCGCGGATGCACGCCGGAAATAAGACGCTCGGGCGGCGGCGCGCCGCATACGGAGAAGCGATGCGCGTTCTGGGTCGCCAGTACGGTTACGTCCCGTACGAGTGGGTCTTCGCATACGCGAGCCATCTCATTGACCGGCGCGATCATTTCTTTGAGACGTCGCGCCCGACGCGCCTCGGCGTGCTATGGAGCCTCGCCGTCGGGCTCGCGGTCAACCGGCGGCACGCGGTTCGTTATTTCCGTGACTGGGTCGCACATCGTGGCTTTGCAACCAGCGGTCGTTAGTCCGGTAACGCTGCGGCGGCCGGATCTTCCGCTCGTTTCGATCGTCACGCCGTCGTACAACCAAGGCCGCTTCATCCGGGCTACGATCGAGAGCGTCCTCTCGCAAGATTATCCGAACATCGAGTACATCGTCGTCGACGGCGGATCGGACGACGACACCGCGGCGATTTGCGCCGAGTACGCCGAACGGCTCACCTTCGTGTGCGAAGACGATCGCGGGCAGTCCGACGCGATCAACAAAGGCTTTCGAATGGCCCAAGGGGAGATCGTCGCTTGGCTCAACTCCGACGACCTCTTCTTGCCCGGCGCGGTCGGGCGCGTCGTCGAAGCCTTCACGCGAGAACCCGACCTCGGAGCGGTGTACGGTGAAGGATATCAAATCGACATCGAGGGGAACGTCAAACAGCGTTTCACGGTCACCGAGCCGTTCAACCTCTGGAAGCTCGTCTACGTCTCCGACTACATTCTCCAGCAAACGACGTTCTTTCGGAGGGACGTGCTCACCGAGCTCGGCCTGCTCGATCCGGAACTCCACTACGGCATGGATTGGGAAATCTTGATGCGGATCGGCAAGCGGTACATGCTTCGCTACTTGCCCTACTATATGGGTTCGATTCGCGAGCACGTCGCCGCCAAGACGGCTACCGGCGGACCGCGGCGCTTCTGGGAACTAGTCGAGATCATGCGGCGTCACGGACACAGAACGTTTCCGCCGGGATTCTTCGTGTACGGCCTCGAGACGTACCAGCGCGTCCTCAACGGCTGGATCGAACGTTTTTTCGGCGGGCCGTTCGCACGCTTGGGCCGTAAGGCGCAGGCGGTCGTGGCGTTTTGGTGCGACCGTCTCATGCATCGGGTCATCCGCGAATGCCAAGGGCTCTACGCCGACGGTTGGGCGACGACGCGCTTGCGCTACATGCTCCCCCCGGGGCACGGTCGCTTTCTCGAACTCGACATATCGCTTCCCGAAGGAATGTTCGATCGGCAGACGCTCGATGTGATCGTCGAGGGCAAGCGAATCGCGCGCGAAACCTTTGCGCCCGGCGAGTACCGCCTCGCGATCAAGCTGCCCGAAGAACTTTGGGAGAAGACGCTCGAGTTCACGGTCCGGGCCAAGCGCGCGCACCGGGCCGTACCGACCGAAGAGAGTCGCGATCGCCGCAGGCTATGCTATCAAGTTCGCCGGATCGGTTACTCGGGGCGCTTTGCGTTCACCGCGCATCCCCGCCGCGCGCGCGAGCCTTTGAAGGGCCATCCGGTCGCGCGCCATCGGGTCGCCTAGACGACGGTTAGCGAAAATACGCGGAAATTGAGGATCCGCGTGTCGCCGTTCGTCGCGTGGCGACCGCCGTCGTCGACGTGCAATTCGAAGGTGTTGGCGCCCGATTTGAGCGGCAGGTCGAAGTAGACGAAGTCGCGGCCGTGGAGGTTCGCCTTTTGCATTTCGCGACCCGACGGCGATCGCAGATGGACGAAGAAGTTCGCGGGATGCGCTAGTCCCGGACCGGGCGCAACGACGAGCCGCAGGCGCTGCTCTTGCGCTTGCGCCGAGGTTACGGTGAACGTCGCATCATTGTTGATCCAGCGGAACGTCTCGCCTTTGAACTGTTCGAGCGGGTACCAGTTGTTGCCGAGGGTTACGTTCGGCGCACCGGCGGTAATATCGGGATGACCCGCGCCGAGATCGCGGTCGGCCGAGGCGTCGGCGATGGCGAACACGCGGAAATTCAGCGTGCGGGGATCGCTTGGAATCTTTTTGCCGCCGCCTTCGACGTGGAGGGCGAAGACCGCGTCGCGCCCGGGTTTGACGGGCAAGTCGAACCGCACGCGCGCCTTTCCGTTGACGTCGGCGGTGGCGAGGACGTGTCCCGATGCGTCGCGCACTTGGAGCGGGAACTCGACCACGCCCAGACCCGGGCCGGCTTCGACGACGAGTGCGAGCTTCTCGATCGTCCTGGGCGGGCGCCGAATGAGGAATTCGGCATCGTTTGAGACCCATCGAAAACTCGATCCCTGGTACGATTCGCGGGCGTACCAGCCGCGGCCGAGGACAATTCCGCTGTTGGGCTGGACGATGTCGCCGGAAACGCCGGCACAGGCAAGGCCGAACGGTAACACCGCCAAGACCAACGCGCCGAGGAAGAAGACGGTGCTTCGCATTCCTAAACCTCCGCGCCGCCCGTTCGTCGCTCGCGCGCAGCCGCCCTTGGCCCGCGGCAGGGAAGCAACCCGAGCGCTCCGCAGACTTGCGTAATGAGACGCCGGTGGGACTTGCTCGCGGTATTGACCGAGCGCACTTTAAAGGCCCGTTATCGCGGTTCGATCTTGGGCGTTTATTGGTCGCTGTTGAACCCGCTGTTGATGACGATCGTGTACACCTCCGTCTTCGGATCGGCGTTTGCGAAATACTACGACAACTCGATCGTGCGCTATGCCCTTTCGGTCTTCATCGGTTTAGCGGTCATCCAGTTCTTCGCCGGGGCGACGACCCAAGCGCTTCCGAGCGTCGTGGTCAACAGCGCGCTGCTGAACAAGATCAAGATCCCGATGGAAATCCTCCCAAGCTCGACGGTCGCCGCGCACTCGGTGCAGCTCGCGATCGGCGTTTTTCCGTTGCTGGTCGTCATGACGCTCGCCGTCACCCACGATCCGCTGCGCGTGCTGCTCCTCCCGTTCCCGTTGATCGGCCTCGTGCTGCTCAGCGGAGGCGTCGCATATCTCGTAAGCACGGCCTACGTTTACTTTCGCGACATCCCGCACGTCTACGAACTCGTGACGTTCGTCGCATGGGTCACCGTCCCGGTGTTCTACCCCGCCGCGATCGTCCCGGAGCACGTGCGCCACCTCTTGTATTTCAACCCGCTCTTTCCAACGATTACGAGTTTGCAAGATCTCGCGATCGGCAGCGGATTGCCGAACTTCACAGCGATCGCTGCGAGCCTGGGGACGGGGATCGTTGCGGCGGCGCTCGGTTTGCTCGTCTTCGAATGGCGCCGGCCGGAATTCATGGACCTGATTTGAGCGTCGTCCGGCTCGAAGGCGTGACGCTGTGGCGG
This sequence comes from Vulcanimicrobiota bacterium, assembly GCA_963832625.1. Lineage (GTDB taxonomy): Bacteria > Vulcanimicrobiota > Vulcanimicrobiia > Vulcanimicrobiales > Vulcanimicrobiaceae > CAWHUV01. The sequence goes on from CAWHUV010000001.1 coordinate 624,100, forward strand.
CGAACGCAAGAGGAGAATTCGTTCGATTTGAAGCGGCGCATCCTCACGCTGTTGCGCGGGAGCGCACGGCGCCAGGTTCGCCGGCGCGTCCTCGCCGACGTCTCGCTCGATCTACCGCGCGGCGAAAAACTGGGCATCATCGGTCCGAACGGTTCCGGAAAGTCGACGCTGCTCAAGGTAATCTGCGGGATCCTCGTCCCGACGGCCGGGAGCGTTGCAACCGAAGGATCGATCGCGCCGCTGATCGAGCTCGGCGCGGGGTTCGACCCCGAGCTTCCGGTCGCGGAAAACGTGTGGCTCTATGGCGTCCTCCTCGGCCGTTCCTCAGCAGAGATGCGCGCCAAGACGAAAGGGATTCTCGAGTTCGCCGAGCTCGAAGAGTACGCGGCGGTTCCGGTGCGCGCCCTCTCGTCGGGGATGGTCGCGCGACTCGGCTTTGCGATCGCAACCGACACGCACCCCGACATTTTGATGCTCGACGAAGTGTTGTCGGTCGGCGACGAAGCGTTTCGCAACAAGAGCCGGCGTCGTATCGAGAGCCTGTGGCACGACCACGTAACGGTCCTGGTTGTCTCGCACGACTTGCAGTTCATCCGCGACGCATGCAACCGGGCGATCTGGATGGAAGGTGGGGCGATCCTTCACGACGGCCCGGCGAACGAGACGGTCGACGCATACCTGCAGTCGGTCGACGTCTCGGCGAACGAGCGGCTCGCCCGCGCGCGCGCCCGGCTCGCCGCCGGCAGTAATTCCTAGTCGGGCGGCGAAGCCGCCCGCCATGCGAGCCGTCATGCGTACGCCAATCCTTGTTTTTGTCGCTGCCTTCGTTGCGATCGCCGCGCTGGCGGCCGGCTGCAGTTCGAGTACGCAGCAGCTGTTTGCGCCGGGTACCCCGGCGCCTTCGACGCCGACACCCGTTCCGACGCCGACGCCGACCGTCGCCCCGGCTTGCACGCCCAGCCCGTCGAGCCCGTTCACGTTCGCCCCGAAGTGCCTCTCGTTCCAATCGACGACGGCGGCTCAGACATTCACTGCGAGTGAGAGCGGCTTCAACGGGACGATCTCAGTCGGCGCTAAGTCGACTTGCCTTACAAACCCGCCGAACCAGCCGCCCTTAGGGCTGGCGTCGATCTCGCCGAACTCCGGGCCATCCGGCCAAGTCTTCAGCGTCACGCCGGGCGTCTTGAATAACGTGGTACAGGCAGGCTACTGTTCGTTCATCATCTCGGACGGCAAGAACTCGGCCCAATACCAAATCGAGATCGACTCGACCATCGTGATTATTCAGTCGAAAGAACACCGCGTAAAGTAAGAATCTCGCAGTCGCCCGATGCGCCGCGCCTGCGAGCCGAGCGCTTCTCGTATGCAAATGCTCCACTGGCGAGCCGGCGCAACGTTGCGCTGAGGGATGTTTAGCACGCCGCCGTGGTGCGGTTGCGAGCATGGAAGACTCGACGGCGGCGAGCTACCAAGCGCCGCGACCGACCCGGAGGGCGGCGCGGCGCGGCCCGAGGCGCAACGTTGCGCCGGCGAAGCCTAAAGCGTGAAGCCCGCTTTGCTCGCGTCGGAGTGGAACATTTTGACCGTGTCGAGCGAGTACTCGTCGAGGCTTTTGCCGACGAGGCCCATTTTGGCGAGGATGTCGTGCGTCACGGTGATGATGTGCGTCCCGATCGAGTCGGCGTGAAAGATGTTCAGCAGTTCGCGAGGGCTCGCCCAGATGAGTTCGACGCCGGGATGGTCGGCGATGATCGCGAGCGCGCGTGTCATCAGCGGCAGCGGGTCGCGTCCAGTGTCGGCGATGCGGCCGGCGAAGAGTGAGACGCATGCCGGGGCGCCGCCGGCGAGCGCGGCGCAAACGTCGCGCACCTGATCGACGGTCATCATCGCGGTCACGTTGACCTTGATCCCCGCAAGCGTCAATTTGCGGATGACCGGAGCGGTCGTCTCGCCGCGCGTGTTCGTGACTGGAATCTTCACGTAGACGTTCTCACCCCAGGTTGCGATTCGCTCGCCCTGGCGCAGCATCTCGCCGTTCTCATCGGCGAAGACTTCGAACGAGATCGGATAGGTCGGAATCGCCTCGAGGAGGTCGCGCGCGAACGCTTCGTAGTCGGCGATCCCGGCCTTGCGCATCAGCGTCGGATTGGTCGTGAAGCCTTTGATCGCCGGATGCTTGGCAAGCTCGACGATCCCGGCCTTGTCGGCGCCGTCGGCGAAGATTTTGACTTTGAGCCCCTCGAGTGAGGGCCGTTCCGTCTCGGGCAAACTCTCGAGCACGACGCTCTCCTTGTCATCCTGCAACAGATTCGATCCAATCGACCGCGGCGGCGAGATCGTCGACGGTCGCGTCGGCCGCCGGCTCGGGCCGGCGTTCGTCGTAATGATAGTCGATGAAGACGGTTCGAACTCCCGCTCGCTGACCGGCGGCGATGTCGCGCCAGCGGTCGCCGATCAGGAAACTCGCGCGCAAGTCGATGGCATAGCGTTCCGCCGCGCGCAGGAGCAAACCCGGCAGCGGTTTGCGGCATTCGCACCGATCGGCGTCGTCGTGGAAGCAGACCAGGACGTCGTCGAGCGGTAGCGCGCGCGCCAACTCCGAGTTGATCGCATCGACGGTTGCGCGGTCGAGTTCGCCGCGCGCGACGTCGGGTTGATTGGTCGCAACCAACAGCAGGAAGCCGCGCTCCCGCAGCCGTGCGAGCGCGGGCGCTACTTCGGGCGGGATCTCGAGTTCCGCGACGGCGACGGGCGGGAAAGGTTTTCCGTCACGAACGATCGCGCGGTTGATCACGCCGTCGCGATCGAGGAAGACGGCGCGCCGTAGCCCCTTTATTTGGCGACCGACTCCCACTTGGTCTCGGCCGCCTTGAGCGCCGGGTGCGAGACCATCAAGTGCCAGACGACGGCCTGAAACGCTTCGGAGTGCGGCGTCACGTTCGCGGGGTTCACGACGGGGATCAACACCGCGGCGTCGGCGACTTGCGCGGTGTAACCGCCGTCGCGGCCGACGATGCCGATAATCTTGGCGCCGACCGACTTGGCCAACTGCAATGCCAACACGAGGTTCGGGCTGACGTTCTTCTCGACGTTTCCACCGCCGACCGAGAAGACGAGGACCGTATCGTCGGCGCGCAGGTGGCTGACTTTCAACCACTCGGAGAAGACGCTCGCCCACCCTTCGTCGTTCGTCCGCGCGGTCAATTCCGAGACGTTGTCGGTCGGAGCGTACGCTTCGAGTCCGACGATCTTACGAAAGTCGTTGACCGCATGAGACGCGTTTCCGGCGCTTCCGCCAACGCCGAGGACGAAGAGGCGGCCGCCGCGCGCGCGCGTCTCGGCGAGGATTGCGACGGCGCGTTCGATCGCGCCGGTGTCGAGTCCGGTAATGACGCGCTGCGCCTCGGCCAAAAATTGGGCGCTAAACGTCGTCGTGATCGAGTTCACGAGGCCGGGGCTCCGGTTGCCGCCGCGGCTTTCGGTGCAGGCGCCGCAACTGCCGCGGTCGGTGGGGGCGGCGGCGCTTCGACGATCAACGGATGTTCGAAGACGCGGAAGTTCATCACGCGCTTGTCTTGCGAGGTCGTCTTCCCGCCGCCCTCGACGTGGAGCCGGATGAACGTCGGCAACTTTACGCCCGAGGGAATTGAGATCGTGATCGACTGGCGCTTCTTGACATCGAACGTTGCGATCGGGGAGTTGGCGCTGTCGTAGACCTGCAAACGGAAGGGTCCCAGTTCGAACCCGGGACCCGACTCGATTTCGAGATCGAGCGGCCCGCTGACCGCCGGCATCGCTTCGATCAGCGCGTCGTTGTTCACCCAGCGAAACGACTCGCCGCCGAACGTTTCGAGGGGATACCAACCGATGCCCAGACGGTAACCCCGCCCGGGCGGAAGGACGTCACCCGGCATTTGATTGACCGACATTTTGAACAACCGGAAGTTCAGTACGCGCGCGTCGCCCGGCGACGGGTTCCCACCGTCGTCGGTGTGCATCTTGAGCGAGTGGATGCTCGGCTTTTCGCTTGCGGGGAGGGTGAAGGTGACCGTGTGCCGGCCCTTGACCGGGACTTCGGCGACCAACTCACCACCCGGGTCGCCGATGATCTTCAATTTGAACGGACGCAATCCGACGCCCGGACCCGGCTCGATTTGCAACTGCACCTGGTGATCGACTTTGCGCAGCGCCGCGATGTAGAAGACCGCGTCGTTTGAGACCCAGCGGAAACTCTCCCCGCGATGGGTCTCCAAGCGGCCCCATCCGGGTCCGAGCGCGATCCCGTTACCCGTGACGATGTCGTTCATCTATCGATCCTGTCGCTCTTAGCGGACGCCCACTTCGCAAACCCCCGATGGTTACCCCAGACCGCGACCGCTCCCTCCATCACGTCGGGAGCCGTTCGAATGCATTGTTCAAGGCATCGATCACGGCGAGCCGCTCTTCAGCCGTGCGACGCAGCGTATCGATCTCGGCGGCGAGTTCGGCGATCGTGCGCTCTTGCGTCTCGAGCAACTGTCCGCGTTCCTCGCAGATAGACAGCAGCCGCGCGTTGGACTCGACCAACTCGTCGATGACCTTCTGGCGCTCGGCTTGCACTTTCGAGTTCGACTCGATCAATGCAAGTCGCGCGGCACAGGCCGCTTCCAGGATCGCGACCTCGCTCGTGAGATGCTCGATCAGTTCCGCATCCGTGCGCGTCGCGCGCTCGGGCTCGGACGCGCCCGCCGCAGGTTCCGGCGGATCCGCTTTGCGCTTCATGCCGCTGGGTTCGACGTGCCGGCCGCCCCGGCTTTCGGGCCGGTCGGACGCAGCGTCCCGGCCGCCGCTGCCGCCCCGGCCCCCAAGATCAGCCACCAAAAGAGGCCGACTTTCGGGAAGTAGACGAGCAGGTCGAAGACCTGGTGGAGCATCAGGGCGAGGGTCGCGCCAAACGCCCCCAAGACGAGGCCCCCCTCACCCGCGCGGCGCCCGAGCACGGCGAGCGCGGCCAAGAGCGTCCCGACCGTGGCCAGGAAGAGGACGATCCCACCCTCGGCCAGGCTTTGCAGATAGAGGCTGTTCGCGTGGGTCTGCGCGTCCGTCACGCCGGCGCGCGGGAGTTCCAGCTCGTAGTTTCCGCCCCCGACGCCGAGCCAAGGGTGCGCGCGCCACATGACGATTGCCGCCCCCCACAGCTCGGCGCGGCTGCCGAGCCCGGTCCCCCGCTCTTCGCCGCCGACGCTCGTGAAGCGCGAAAGCTGGCCGAACGCTCCGAGCCCGGCAAAGACCAGAACCGCGACGACCGCAAAGATAACCGCGTAGCGGCGGGACCGCGCGCCGGCGCTCCCGAGCAGAAGAACGACCGCAGAGGCGACGAGGCCGGCCAGGATCCCGGCCCGCGACAACGTCAGCACGTCGGCGCAGATGCACACCGCGAGCGCGACTGCGATCAGTCGAAACCGGCCGCGGACCGCCAGCGCCAGCAGCACCGGGATCGCGACGTCAAAGTAGCCGGCGAGTTGATTTGGCCCCTCGAGCGGGCCGGCGATCCGAGGAAAGGTTCGCCCGTGAAGGATCAGACTCGAAGGCGCGCCCGTCACTTCCTGGACGAGCGCGAGCGCTGCGACGACGACCGCAGCGAAGGCGATCGCAGCGCCCGCGAGCCGCTCGTCGGGGTCCGCGGCGAATGCGACCGCCGCCCCGGCGAACGCGGCAAGGTACTCGACGGCCTTTCCGGCTTCACGGAGCGCGGGTGCGAGGTGGTCAGCCTGCGTGGCGGCGAGCGCCGTCGCCGCGACGGTCGCCGCGGCGCCGATTAGGATCGGCCGAACCGCTTCACCCCAGAGTGGCCGCAGCGGCGTTCGCCGCACGGCCAAAGCAACCAGAAATCCGATCAGCGCGGCCTTGGGAAGGCTGAGTGTGGTCGGCCCTATGGCCCGCGAAAGGTCGAATGGGTCGAGAAGGACGAGCGCCGCGAGCCCGTAGATCGGTCGAATCCAAGTCAGCGCGCCAACGGCCAGCGCGACGACCACAAAGAGCGCCCCGGCCGGGGCGCCGACGGTTGGCATCGGCGCTCCATTGCGCCAGGCGCGCTCGCTTGCCTGCGCGAGTTTCGCTCGGCCGGGGCCCTAGCGCCAGTTCACCTCGCCACGCGCGGCGGCGAGATCGACGCGCACCGACGCGTGGCGAAATTCGCGGGCGAACACGTAACCGTCGATCGATGGATCGCCGAGCGGTTCGCCCAGCGGATGAAGGAGCTCGGGATACCACGTGGGGTCGGCCGTCTTTCCATCGGCGTCGAGAACGTATGCGCCGCCGATGTTTTCGTATCCCCAACCGTACTGCATGTAACTATACGGTTGCGCGACGGCCAAGAAGAGCGACAGTGCGTACGGGATGTCGCGGCGCGCGGCCGCCGCTTTGTCGGCGTACGACATCGTGGCCGCCTGCGGTTCCATGAAATTGAAACTAGGCCACGTCTTTACGAGAACGATCTTGCCCATCTTGCCAAAGCGAAGGACGTCGAGCATGTACTCTTTGAGCTCGCGCGCCGGCTTGTGCCCGAGGATTCCGAAATGCTCGATCATCATGCCGTCGCAAAGGTCGAGCATCGACGGTAGGCCGTTGCGCCCGGGTGCGGGGACGCCGTTGATCAGAAGCAGCGCCGGCTTCGGAAGTGCGGTCAGGCGCTGACGGAGCAGCGTCAGCATCTCGGTGTGGTGCGGATGATCGCCTTCGGGGTTCAGGCCGTCGATGAAGACGCCGTCGACGTCGGCGTGAGCGACGATCTCGGCGGCGCTGCGCGCCCACCATTCCCGAAGCCCGGGATTGGCGACGTCGTAATGGTTCGTGTTCCCGATCCGCCAGCTCGGATCGAACGTTTTATCGGCCGCGTAGTTCTGCTGACCGCCCGGGCCGCCCCAATAGAGCAGCACCTTACACGCAGCGTTGACGGCTTTGAGCGCGCGCGCCGCGCGGTAGAAGCCGACTTCCTGAATCCGTTCGGCCGCCGGCTTGTCGCCGAGACCCGTCCCCGGCCCGACCGCGATGAACGCGAAATGGTTTGCGATGAACTCGATCTCGGATGCGGTATAATCGCCGCGAAACTTTCCGGTCTGCGCCGCATACGGGACGCGGTCCCAACTGAAAGTCGGATACGCTTCGCGGCCCGTCGTCGCAAGCGCCGGACGCAGCGCGCCGCCGCTCAAAATCGCGGCACCGCCGATCGACGCGCCGGCGACCGTCCGCACGAACTCAGCCCTACTCGGATTGCTCATGCTCTACGAACGAGGCGTGGGGTGCTTCCGTTCGCTGCTTGCAGTTGAGGCGCACGTGCCCCAAGCGCCGTTAAGGGGGGAAGCCGATCGAGTCGAGGCGCGCGGCGACGAGGCGGTTGTCGGGCGGCGGGAAGCGCTGGGTTGCGGTGAAGGTGAGGCGGACTTCGTGCTTGCCCGGGCGCAGCGCGATTGCGCGTTCGAGCGTGAACGGGCCGACGTGGAGCAGCGAGTCGGCGAGCGGAGTTCCGTCGATCGTCACGTTGAGGCGCGTCGTGAAGCCGCTTTGCGGCCCAACCTGCGGGACGAGCCCGTCGACGCGAAAGCGCAGCGCTTGCGCGTCGCTGCGTAACGTCATCACGACGTTGTCGGAGCACCAGCCGTTGTCTTCGTAGATGCCGGAGTAGACGAGATGCGGGTCCTTGAGCAGGGCCGGGACGTCGACGATCCAGTCGGGGACTTGCCACCGCTGGTAGTCGGCATCCGAGACGACGCTGATGTCGCGCCCGAAGACGACGAGCCGGCGCGGGTCGATCCGGAGATCCTTTCCGTAGAGGCGCATCAACCCGCCGAACGTCTTGCGAAAGAACTGGCCGTCCTCGCCGAAATCGATTCCGAAGTATTCGCGCCCGTCGATGCTGCGCGGCGAGAACGGCGCGGAGACGAGGCGCGACGAGCCCCGTCCGGTGCTCGGAATCGGAACGGTCGTCGCTCCGAACACCGACGCGCGTGGCACGAGTTTTCGGCCGTCGTCTTTGAGCGAAGCGGTCGTCCACAGCACGAGGCGCAGCGGCGGCGTCGGGTTGGTCACCTCGAAGACGAGATCGCGGCCGAGCCCTTCCATCGTCGATTCGGGGTAAAAGAAGTCTCGCTCGGAGCGAAAGAGCGTCGCCTCGCTCGTCGTGACGACCCAACCGGCGCGACCCGCGTGCGTCGTTTGGACGAACGTCAAGTGGTTGCGGACGCTGGACCACGGGCGCAGCGTCACGAGCGCATCCGGCGCGGCGTCGGTCGAGCGGTTGAGAATCGAGCCATCGCTTCCAAGCGCCAGCATCCAGCGCTCGGGGCTCGGTTGCGGCGGTATCCACGTCGAGGTCAGCGCGTTGTCCCCAAGTCGCCGCACGCCGGGGAGTGCGAACGGCTTGAGCGGCTCGCGGGTCTTGAACTCGGCGCGCTGCAATCGCGCGTCGCGTTCGATCCGCTTCGGATCCGGCGCGGCGAAGACGGGCGCGCTGATCCGGAACCTTTCCAAATAATCGTCGGAGAGAAACGCAAACGGCTCCCCCGCGAAGAGCGCGCTCTCGATCTTCCCGTAGATGGGCGAGAGCGTGTCCGTAACGACGAGCCCGCCGCGCGCGCGCTGTTCGGCCGCCTCGAGCACGCCGAGCAAATGCTTGTTCGAGACTTGCGGAATCTCGACGAACTCGTAGTCGGGGAGATCGGGCGTGCCGCGGCTGAGCTGCACGTACTGTTGCTGCGCGTAGAGCCCGAGCGCTCCCACGACGACGACCGTCGCCGCCGCGAACGTTTGGCGCAGGCGCAAGCGCAACCCGCCGAGCATCTCCGCGACGCCGGCCGCGATGCCGACCAAAAGGAACGGCTGCGCGTACATCGCCAGTTTGAAGAGCGCGAAGTCGTCGCGGCGAACGAAGAAGAACCCGCCGAGCGCGACCATCGTGAGTGCGATGATCGCCGCGGGGTGGCCGCGCCGCAACGCGAAGAGCGACGCGACCGCGGCAAAAACGAGGAGCGCCGCGCCGGTCGCGATCGCAATCGACATCCACGGATCGGCCGGATAACTCGCGAGCGGGACGAGGCCCCACAAGTTGCCGAGGCCGCTCGGCAGCAGAAAATACGGGAAGATGACCTCGCCGTGCGGGGCCGTCGCCGAATGGAGGCGCAGCGCGATCAGCCGCGCCATCGCGAGGCCGTAGTTGCCGAGGATCGCGAAAGCCGCGACCAGCGCCGCCGGCTCGACGAACGCGCTGCCGTCGCGCAACGCGGCAGGTCGCCGCAAGGCGCGAAGAACGAAGAGCAGCGCGACCAGCAGCGCGACGAACGGGAACAGTTCGGGATACACCGCGACGACGAACGCGTATGCGATCGCGCGCACAGCCCAGCGTGCGACGAGCGCCCGGCGCGATGCGGGCGCCGGGTCGTCACCCGAGAGCGCGACCGCCGCGGCGAGCGCCGCGAGCCCGAAGATCTGACCGAGCAACTGGTAGAGCAGGCCGAGCGTCGTCAGCGACGAGAGCGCGAGCGCGAGGCCCGCCCCGAACGCGAGCCACGGGCGGTAGGTACGCGCGATCGCAAGCCCCGCGGTCGCCCAGATGAGCAGGAAGTAGCCCGCGATGCACAACGGCATGAAGGCGCGGAAAGCATCGGTTTTCGCGAGCACGACGACCATCGCGAGCAGCGTCTCGACGCCGACGCGTTCGTTCCCGAGGATGTCATGAAACCAATAGCCTTCGGCCGAGAGTTGACGGCCGGCGTCGATCGCCGCTTGAGGCGGGAGCGCGTAGAACGGGTAATCGACCAGCCGTTGCGCCGTCGACGCGTAGTTCGTCATGTCTTCGTTGACGTAACTGAGCCAGTCGAACCCGAACTCGAACGAAGGGCGCGCGCTGAGCGCGAGCCCTAGAACGAGAAGCGCGGCGAACGGCCCGACCGTCCGCCACGGGACGGACGGCCTCCGCCACGCGAGCGCTGCGATCGCACCGGCGAGCGCCGCGACGACGAGCGGCAGCGCGAAGGCGCGCACCGGAAGCCCGAGGTGGTTGAGGAGGACTGCCGCGATCGTCAAAAGCGCGGCGCCGAACGTCGGTGCGAGTAGCACGTCGCGCAGCGCGATCCGCCGCGCGCCGAGCGCTGCGAGCACGCCGAAGCCGACGCACGCGAAAACCGCGAAGATCGCGAACTGCAGAAGGACGGCCACGGCTACGCTTGCGCCAACTAGGGCGTCGCGCCGGTCATGGCTGCCGCGAGCCGGCGCGCGAGGAAGTCGTTCCCACGCGGAGCGAGGTGACTGTCGTCGGTTCCGAAGAGCGGCGCCGGGTCGCTGCCGCGCTCGTACGCGAGGAAGTCGGCGAACGAGTCGTACTGGCGGATGCCGAGCGGCCGCAGCGCCGCGACGAACAGCTCGAAGCCGGTTCGAAATCCGACGAGCCCGTCGGGCAAGTTGCGGCGCGCCCCGTTTAGCTCGCGCTCGTACAAGTTCTCGGTATCGGAGACGTCGTCGGGCTCGAACGTCCATGCGATCGTAAGGGCCGTCCCGTGCGGTTTCAGAGAGGCGAGGACCGACGTCACGTTCGTGCGCAGGGCATCGGCCGCCGCCGAGTCCGAAGGCGCTGCGTTGTTCGGGAAGATCGCGTAGACCGCCGACGGCGTCGCGTTGACGACGACGGCGTCGAAGCGTTCGAGCGAGAGGACGTTCTTGATGTAGTCTTCCATTTGCGGAAAACCGGCGGCGTCGATCCGGATCGCGTGACAGCGAACCGGCTTGTTGAAGCGATGCGACGCATCGAGGTAGTGCTCGAGGCGCGCGCAGAGCGAGTCGTCGCCGAGGCTGTCCCAGAAGGCCCACGACGCGCCGACGTAAGCGATCTCGTAGTGTTTCGAGTCGGGTGGGATTCCCGTCCCAAGCCCGGCCTCCGAGAGCCGGGTCGGCGGCATGGTAAACTCGCGAATGCGCCGGTTTCCACCGTCGGCGACGTACACCGTTCGACCGCGCACCGCGACCCCGAACGGTGCGTAGAACCGCGCGCTCGTGCCGGAACCGTCGCGATAGCCGACGTTTTCGAGCCCGCGCTCGAGCGTGCCGCCGGCGACCGTGCGCGTGAAAACCGTGCTGACGAAGGGCGGCGCGGGAAGCCGCAGATAGCGGAGAGTCCCCGAGCGCACGTCGCTGAACACGAACTCGCGCGGGCCGAGGGCGGCGAGTTGAAATGGATCGCCGAACGGCCGGTTTCCCTCGGCATAGTTGCGCATGTTGGTGACGGCGTCCATCCCGGTGTCGGGGTGGTATTCCATGAAGAGCGAAGGCGAGCTCGCGACGACGACCGTTGAATTCGCGTCGCTATAGACGGCGAGCCCAACGATCTGCGATTCGCCGGTCGACTTGAGATGAACCGTCGTTAAACGCCCGTCGGTTCCGAAGCGGCGAATCCCGCCGCCGAAGTCGGCGATGTAGAGGTTGCCGCGACGGTCGAAGCCGAGCGCGCGCGGGTCGAGCAAGCGCGCCGACTGCGCGTCGCCGTCGACCAACTTGCGGTCACCGGCTTTTCCGACGACGGTCGACACAGTGCCGCCGGCGAGCTTGCGAATGCACGCATTGCGCGAGTCGGCGATGTACAGGTCGCCGTTCGGCGCGAACGCGATTCCGTACGGCTGATCGAAGCGCGCCGAACGCGCTTGACCATCTTGGTAACCGCCTGTGACCGAAAGCCCGGGCTGCGCCACGTCGCCGGATCCCGCGACCGTACGGACGGTTCCGTCGGGGCCGAGCGTACGGATCCGCTGCGCGGCCGCGTCGGCGATGAAGAGCGTCCCGTCGCGCGCGAGCGCGAGGCCGCTGGGCAGGAGGAACGTCGCTGAGGCGGCCGGCCCGTCGGCGAAGCCGGGCGCGCCCGTCCCGGCGATCGTTCGCACGCTGACCGTGCCGTCGGCAGCCGCGGGCTGCGTTGCAGCCGAGGTTGCATCCGACGTTGCATTGCGATCGCCGGCGCACGACTGGACGAACGGGACGAACGCGAGCGTCGCGACCGCGACGACGGCGACCGAGCGGAGCAGCGGAATTCCCAACTTCATGCGTCGTCCTTGGCGAGAGCGCTCGACGGCTCCCTTACACGTTCGTGAGCGCGGGGTTACAGGCCGCGAATCGCGCTCGCCGGAAAGGGGTGGCGTGCGAGCGTTCGTTCTCGCTGCCGGCGAAGGCCGGCGCTTGCGTCCGTTGACCGATGCGGTCCCGAAGCCCATGATCGAGATCGCGGGGCGCCCGCTCTTGGAATACAACGTGCGCATGCTCGCGCGGTTCGGGATCACCGAAATCTTCGTGAACCTTCACCATCGAGCCGAGGTCGTGCGCGACTACTTCGGCGACGGCTCGGCGTTCGGCGTGCGGATGACGTACTCGTACGAACCCGAACTCCTCGGGACGGCGGGCGCCCTCGTCCCGGTGAGAGACGCGCTGCGCGAGCGCTTCCTCTTACTCTACGGTGACAATTTGACGACGTGCGATCTCGACCGCATGCGCGCCGCGCACCCGGAAGGCGCGCTTGCGACGGTCGCGCTCTTCGAGCGCGACGACGTCTCGCAGTCCGGGGTCGTTGCGTTTGCCGGCGGCGACGAGCCCGACCGCATCGCGTCGTTCATCGAAAAACCGCAACCCGGGCAAGCGCCGAGTCACTGGGTCAGCGCCGGGATCATGCTGTTCGAACCGTCGATCTTCGAATTCATCCCGCCGCGTGGACCGAGCGACATTGGGCGCGACGTCCTCCCCGCCGCACTCGCAGCCGGCGCGCACGTTCACGGCTACCGGATGCGCGAACGGCTGTGGTGGATCGACTCGCTCGAGGACTACCGCCGAACGAATGCCGATCCGGCCGTCCGTGCCCTCGGCTAAACAAGTGGCGCGCTAGCGCGCCGGGTGACTCCAGGGCCGCGTCGCTTCGAGGTAGCCGGCGAGGATCGAACCGACGAGCTCATTTCCGCCCGGTGCGAGCCCTTCGGCCGGTTCGACTTCCGTGAACAGCGGCGCGTGGGCGCCTGCTTCGACCGCACGGATGTGCGGGAGCGTCGGAATCGCACTCGCTGCAAGCGTTCCGAGAAGCCGCTCGAGGTCGGCATACTTGCGGCCGAACGCGCGGTCCCCTGCGCTCGGCGCCGCAACCAAAAGAAGCCGCGCGCCGGCGCGCGCCAGACGGGCGCGCGTGTGCGCGACGCGCGCCTTCGTCCATTCGGGGTCGGCGACGTGCAGCGAATCGGCGCTCGTCGGCGCGAACGGCACGTCGAAGGCGTCGGTGCCGAGCGCCCAAACGACAACGTCCGCAGCGCCGAGGGCGAGGACGTCGTCGAGATAGTCCGCCTGCAGCCCGAAGTCCGCGCCGTCGAGCCGCACGGTGTCGACCTGAACCGGGCGCGACAAACCGAACTGCGCGCGGTCGCGTTCGAGACGGCGCTCGAGCGTCCCGCCGATTGAGTCGTCCCACACTGCGTTCGAAAACGTCGTCAGCCCCCCGACGATCACGATCTGATACGACCCGGCGCGCTTCGGCGGCGGCCGCGCGGCGACGTTCGCGGCCCAGCGCTCGTCGAGCGCGGGGACGATGCGGATCCGGCGGTTCCCGGCGTCGGCGACGAGGATGTCGTCGTGCGCGTTGCGCGCGAGCCCGAACGGCGCGTAGAACCGCGCGTCGCGCGGCGGCCCGTCGGCGAACCCGGCGACTTGCGTCTCGTCGCGCTCGTCGGCGCCGCCGATCAGGCGCGAGAAGCCGGTCTTATCGCCGAGCTTTGCCGGAAAGCGGACGAATTGCAGGCTCGCATGCACCGTGCTCGCGATCGCAACGCGGTCGGGGCCGAGCGCGACGATCCCGCTCGGGTCGAACGGCGCGTTCTGTTGCGGCGTCCCGGAGGCGTCGGCTTTCTCGCCCGTCGCCAAGTCGTAGCGCAGCAAGCCTGCGCGATACGCGACGAAGAGTTCGCGCGGCGGCCCGTCCCACACGGCGAGACCGGTGACGTCGTTGAAGGTCAGAAGCGTCGCGACCGCGCCGCCGGGTGAGATCGAGCGGACGCCGATCGTGAAGTCGCCGACGTAGAGCGTCCCGTCCGCCGCGAGCGCGAGTGCGCGCGGCTCGGTGAAGGTCGCGTTCCGAACGGTCCCGTCGCTCTTCCCGGCGTGCTTCGGGTCGCCGGCATACGTCGTCACGACGCCGCCCGCAACGCGGCGGATGCAATGGTTGAAGGAGTCGGCGACGTAGAGCGTGCCATCCGGCGCCACCGCAATTCCGCTCGGCCGGTTGAAGCGCGCTTCGAGCGCCGGCCCGTCGGCGAATCCGGCGGCCGCTTGCAGCCCGGAGTCGGTCAGCGGTCCGGAGCCTGCGACCGTCGTGACGTTCCCTTGCGGGTCGATTCGGCGAATCCGCTGTCCGGCGGCGTCGGCGACGTAGACGGCGCCAGTGCGCGGCTCGAACGCGATCCCCATTGGGAACATGAACTCGACGGCCGCGCCTGCGCCGTCGGCGTTGCCCGCGACGCCGTTTCCGGCGAGCGTCGTTACTTTCGCGCCCGGCGTCCGGCTCGGGAAGACGTTTGCCGGTGACGCGACGCCGGTTTCGAGCGCGACGGCGGCGAGCACCGCGCACAAGACGTGCGCGCGCTTCTTCATTTGTATAGTCACTTCGCCGGCTTGTTCCACGGACGCGATTCTTCGAGGTACTTGACGATCAAGTCGGCGTAGAACGCGCTCCCGGCCGGCGAGAAGTGGAAGTCGTCGGGCGCGTAGAGCGGCACGTGCGACCCGCGTTCGTACGCCACGAACTGCCGGTACGTGGGAAGGTACGCGAGCCCGAGCGATCCCAGGAAGTCTTCGAGTGCGACGTTGGCGCCGTGACCGTAGTCGGGCTGGCGCAGCAATTGACCGAACCGCTCGTAACCGCTCGAGATCGATTCGCCAAACGAGATGCTTTCCTGAAAGTCTGTGGACTCGGTTGGGCCGATCTGCGTGCCCATCGGCTGGTCGACCAGGATCAACTGCGTCCCGGCCGCGCGCAGATGCGTTGCGGCACTCAAGATCGTCGCCTTCCATCCGGCTTCGTTCTGTGGTGAGAAATCCGGGAGTGCGAACGACCACTGCGTGAGGTCGGTGATGAAAAACTGCGTGTTCAGCGACCAGATGACCGCGTCGACCGTCCCGTCGGAGAGCGTTTTCTCGAGATAGTCGGCCTGCGGCCCGAGCGGAGAAGCGGAGTAGTAGACGACTTCGAGCCGCACGGGCTTCGCCGGACCGACGCGCCCGCGGTCGGCATTGAGGCGGCGCTCGATGAGCCCCTCGATCGAATCGTCCCAGACGGCGTTCGTGTACGCGAACGAGTTGCTCAAGAAGACGATTCGATAGACGCTCGGGTCGGGCGGCGGGGGCGCGACGCCGAAGTCGCCGATCCAACGCGGGTTCACCGCCGGGACGAGCCGGATCCGCCGGTTCCCCGCGTCGGCGACGAAGATGTTGCCCGCGTCGTCGAGCGCGAGTCCCTCCGGTTCGAAGAAACGCGCTTGCGCCGGCGGACCGTCGGCGAAACCGCCGGCCTGCGTCGCGTCCTGCGTCCCGTCGCCGGCGATGCGGCGCCACGTCCCTTGCTGGTGGAAGAATGCGATGTCGGCCCAGCGGACGCTCGAGAGGATCGCGAGTTGGTTCGAGATTGCGACGACGCCGTGCGCGCCGAGTCGCTCTTGAATGGAAGCCGGCATCACGCCGTCAAGGCGCGAGTAGATCAGGTTGTAGCGCACGACGCCGAAGTCGCCGGTGATGAAGAGCATGTGCTCGCCCTGGTCCCACACGCTCAAGCCGGTCACGCTCTGCGCGTACTGCGCCGGGACGGGGACCTCGCTGACGTCGCCGCGCGATGAGATCGCGCGGATGCCGACGCCGTGGTCGGCGACGTACAGCGTCCCATCCGATGCAAGCGATACGGCGACCGGTTCGGTGAAACGCGCGGCCAAGGTCGTGACGACGCCGTCCTGGATCTTGCGGATGCACCGGTTCCCCGTGTCGGCGACGTAGAGCGTCCCGTCGGGCGCAACCGCGATCCCGCTCGGCGTATTGAAGCGCGCACTCGCACCGGGACCGTCGCGGTAACCGCCTTCGTCTCCGCCGCCGCCCGCGACCGTCGCAACCGTCCCGTCTGAAGACAAACGCCGGATTCGCTGGCCGCCTGCGTCGGCGATGAAAAGCATGTGGGATCGACGGTCGTATGCGAGGCCAGTCGGTCGTACGAACCGCGCGCGCGCCGCCGGACCGTCGATGTCGCCGGCGGTGCCGTCGCCGGCGAGCGTGCGGACGTCGGCGCCCGCGACGACGCTCGGCATGACGGCCGCCGCCAAGACCGGTCCGGGGACGAATGCGAGGGCGAGGGCGGTCGCGACGAACGATCGAGGGAGCATCCAGGCTCCCGGTACGCGCCGACCCGTCGCAACCCTGGCAGAAGAGCGAATCGCTCGGCGGTGACGGTATCTGAGAGCGCCTCTGAGAAGCCTCGCCTTCGTGCTGACCGGGAAGAAGATCGTCGTGACGGGCGGGAGCCGGGGGATCGGGCTCGCCTGCGCTGCCCAGATGCTCGCACAAGGCGCCTCCGTGACGATCTGCGCGCGCGGAGCGGGCGAACTCGCGCTGGCCGAAGATCAACTTGCGAAAGACTTCGGCGAGGAGCGCGTCGCATCGGTCAACGCCGACATTTGCAGCGAGGTCGGCGTCGAGCAGGTCTTCGCGACGCACGCGGCCCGCTTTGGTGCACTCGACGGCGTCATCCATGCCGCTGGCGTCCTCGCGCCGATCGGTGCGATCGTCGAGGTCGACCCGGTCGAGTGGTTCGAGGGCGTGCGCTTGAACTTGTTCGGCACGTTTCTCGTCACGCGCACGGCCGCGCGCCGCATGAAGGAAGGGGGCCGCATCGTCGCGCTCTCGGGGGGCGGCGCCTCCGGCCCGCTCCCCAACTACACGGCGTACGCCTGCGCGAAGGTCGCAATCGTCCGCTTCGTCGAGACGGCCGCGATCGAACTTCATCCGAAAGGGATCGAAATAAATGCGCTCGCTCCGGGCTTCGTCGCGACGCGGATGCATGAGGAGACGCTGCGCGCCGGCGAGGCGGCCGGCGCCGCGTATCTCGCGCGGACGAAAGCGGAGCTCGAGTCGGGTGGCGTCGCGCCCGAGGTGCCGGCGCGCGCCGCAGCCTTCCTCGTCTCCGACCGTGCGCACGGGATCACCGGGCGGTTCGTCTCGGCGGTTCACGACGACTGGGCGCACTGGCCGGAACGTCTCGCCGCGCTCGCCGATGCGGACTTGTTCGCGTTACGGCGGCTCGTTCCAAAGGATCGGGGCTTGACGTGGCAGTGAAGCTGCGCACGGCGGTGATCGGATGCGGTCTTATCGGTTCGCGGCGCGCGCGCGAGGCCGCGAACTCCGAGCGCTCGTCGCTCGCTGCGGTCAGCGACGTCCGCCGCGAAGCGGCCGAACTGCTCGCCGCCGAGTTCGGCGGCCGGATCGCCGACGATTGGGCGACGCTCGCCGACGATCCCGAGATCGACGTCGTCGTCGTCGCGACGCCGAATGCGTTCCTTGCCGAGATCGCGTGCGCCGCGCTGCGCGGCGGCAAGCACGTCCTCATCGAGAAGCCGATGGGCCGCACGTATGCGGAGGCGACCGCCATCGCGGACGCGGCCCGCGCGGCGGATCGCCTCGTCAAAGTCGGCTTCAACCATCGCTATCATCCGGCGATCGCGCGCGCGCACGAGATGGTCGCCGCCGGCGCGATCGGGCGCTTGATCAACCTGCGGGTCCGCTACGGTCACGGCGGGCGGCCAGGCTACGAGCACGAGTGGCGCGGCGACGCGGTCCTTGCGGGCGGCGGCGAGTTGACCGACCAAGGCGTCCACGCGCTCGATCTCGTTCACTGGTTCGCCGGGCATCCGTCGTTAGTGCTCGGGCTGACCCAGACCGCAGTGTGGCCGATCGCCCCGCTCGAGGACAACGGCTTCGCGTTGCTGCGCTTCCCCGATGGCGCCGTCGCGCAGATTCATACGAGTTGGACGCAGTGGAAAAACCTGTTCTCGCTCGAGATCTTCGGCGAACGTGGCGCGCTCGTCGTCGACGGGCTCGGCGGCAGTTACGGCGTCGAGACGCTCGCCCACCACGCGCGCGCGATGGAAGGCGGCGCGCCGCAGATCGAAACCGAGGCGTTCGACGGCCCCGATCGCTCGTGGGCGCTCGAGTGGGCCGATTTCGTCGCCGCGATTCTCGACGGCACGCCCTATCAGGGGACGCCGCACGACGGTCTTACCGTCATGGAACTGCTCCGCGACGTGTACGCGTTGGCCGCGGCCGCGACGGTAACCGAAGATAAAGCGTCCGCTTCCGAGGCGGCGCAGGACTAGGCGGGTTCGAGGACCTCGCGGCGGATGTAGTCGATCGAGCGGCGCAGCCCTTCGTCGAGGCCGATTCGCGGCGCCCAGCCGAGCGCGCGCGCGGCGCCGATGTCGGCGCGGTTCTCGCGCGCCTCGCCTTCGAGGTCGGGCTTTTGCTCGGGTTCGATCGTCGAATGGACGAGCGCCGCGATCCGGTCGTACAACTCGCGGACCGACGTGCTCGTCCCGCTCCCGAGGTTGTAGACGTTTGCGATCGTGCGTTCGTCGCGCAGGCACAATAGATGGAAGTCGTTGACGTCGTCGACGTAGATGAAGTCGCGGCGCTTGCTCCCGTCGCCGTAGATCGTCGGCCGCTCGCCGCGCAGCAACTTGATGATGAACGCGCTCATGACCGGCGGAATCGTCCGGCGGTAGTCTTGCCGCGGGCCGTAGACGTTGAAGTAGCGCAGCGCCGTCGTCTCCATCCCGAAGAAGCGCCGGTACGCCTCGGCGAAGAGCATCCCCGCGATCTTGCTCGTTGCGTAAAAGCTCTCGGGGTGCACGTCGCTCTCCGGCGTCGGCAGCGTTTGCGAGCCCTCGTAGACCGCCGACGACTCGGCGTAGATCACGCGCTTGACGCCGGCGCGCCGCGCGGCGTCGAGGAGCCGCACGGTCCCGGTGACGTTGATGTCGCTCGTTTCGACCGGGTCGTCTTGGCAATCGGCGATGCAGTTCTTGGCGGCGAGGTGGAAGATGGCGCTCGCGCCGCGCAGGTGTTCGGCGAGTTCCGGCGAGCGGATGTCGACGTCGCGGAAGTCGACGGCGGCCGGGACCTGTTCGAGGACGCCGTACGCCAGGTTGTCGATCCCGACGACGTGGTAGCCTTCGGCGATGAGCCGGTCAGCCAGGTTGCTCCCGATGAAGCCGGCGACGCCGGTGACGACGACCGTTGCGCTCACGGTCCGGCCCCGTCTTGCGCCGGCGTCTCGAACCGCCGCTCGGTGACCGGGCTGCGCTCGGGGATCGTCGCCCGCCCGAGGGGGCTGAGGCGGTAGCGCAACTTGAGCAGCTCGCTCAGATTACGCATCGTCCCGCGAATCGGGTCGTAGCGCGTGTCGGCGTCGTTGCTCCAGAGGACGGGGAACTCGAGGAGCCGGTAATTTGCGCGGAGCGCGCGCATGATGATCTCGGAGTCGAACATGAAACCGTCGGTGAAGGCCGGCTCGTAGAGCGCGCGTGCGACGTCGCCGCGATACAGTTTGAAGCCGCACTGCGTGTCGGAGACGTACAGCGGGATACCCATGAAGGCGTGAACGAAAAACTTGTACGCGCGCGAGCCAAGACGGCGGTACAGCGGCTGCGCGACGACGACGCTCCCGCGCATCCGGCGCGAGCCGTGCGCGATGTCGCACATGTCCATCTCGAGCATTGCGATCCCGATCTTCGCGATCTCGTACGGGACGCACAGTCCGGAGTCGGCGAACATGACGATGCGACCGCGCGAGCGCAGGATCCCGTAGCGGACGGCGTGCCCTTTGCCGCGGTTCGGCTGGTAGCTGAGTACGGTGAGATTGGGAAACTCGCCGCGCAATTCCACCGCGCGATCGGCCGTGTCGTCGGGCGAGCCGTCGTCGACGACGACGATCTCGCCGGTGCGCTCGACGCTGGTCAGGAAGGCCGCGGCGGCGCGAATGTCGCTTTCGATCTTCGCCGATTCCCGGTACGCCGGGATGACGATCGAAATGTCGGGTCCGTTCGAGCTCATACGCGAAGCCGGCGGATGGCGCCCGCGATCCCATGCCCGAACGTCAGATAGCGGTGCCCGAGAAAACCGATGGGGACGTTGATTGCGACCGCCAGAATCTTCGCGACGAGCGGCGGCAACCCGAGGATGTGGACGCCCCCCTCGACGACCGCGAGCTGGATCGCACCGCAAAGCGCCGCAACGACGACGTACGTCCGAGCCTGCTGCACGATCGTCCGTTCGAAGTTTCGGAAGTTCAGGAACCGGTTCAACGTGAAGTGCGTCGCGACGGCGAGCAAGTACGACGCCGCGGTGACGACCGCGAGCGAGTAGGGCCCGAACGCGCGGAAGGCGCCGCTTTTCAAGAAGACTTGGAACGAGCCGATGTCGAGGCAGAAGACGAACCCGCCGATCAGCAGATAGCGCGCGAACAGCAGTTGCGTCTGCCGGTCGTCGCTTAGCCGCCGCAAGAACGAGCCGCCGGTCGACATCACGTGCAACCTAAACCGAGATCGGTTGCGGAAGATGCAACGGGACCGCGCGCGAGTTGAGGACGTTCGTGATGACGCGGCTGCCCTCGAATTCAGCACGGTACGAGAGGCGCGCCATCCCTTGTTCCTCCATGAACGCGGTCAAACGATGGCTGTGCTTCGGCGGGCAGTATAACATCAGGAACCCACCGCCGCCGGCGCCGGCGATCTTGCCGCCGAGGACGCCGTACGCCTCGCGGACGTGATCGTACAAATGCTCGGCGGCCGAGACGGTGACGCTCGGCGAGAGCGCTTTCTTGGCGAGCCAGTGCGCGTGCGTCAGCCGGCCGAACTCGTCGAAGTCGCCGGCGCGCATCGCCGTGCCGATGCGGTGGCCGATCTCTTGGATCTTCAAGAGGCTGTCTTCGACCGCGCCCGGTCCGGCCTTCAGCGCTTTCGTCTGTTCGCCGAGAATGTCGGTCGTCGTGTGCTGGACGTTCGTGTAATACATGTGCGTGTTCGCGGTGAACTCGTCGATCGAGTACTCGGGCAGCGTGATGCGCTCGACACGCACTTTTCCGGAGCGCTCGATGTGCAGTTCGGTCAACCCGCCGGCCGCCGCCATGTATTGATCTTGTTTGCCGATCGGTTTCTTGAGGATCTCAAGTTCGATCCGGCACGCCTCCTCGGCGACTTCTTCGAACGACGCGGGGCGGTGGCAGTATGCGCGCAGCGCGCTCAGCAAACCGACGAGATACGAGCTCGACGAGCCGAGGCCGGTGCCGGCTGGGAGATCGGCGAGCGAAGCTATCTCGATTCCGTCGTTGATGTCGTGGGCGAGCAGCGCCTCGCGCGCGAGCTCGTGCTGCAGGTCCGCGGCGCGGTCGACGACCTCGCTCTGCGTGTAGTGCAGGCGAACTTTGCGATCGGCGTACGGAACATTGAGCGCAACGTACATGTACTTGTCGATCCCGACCGCAAGAATGTAGCCGCCGTGCTTCTCGTAGAAACTTGGCAGGTCGGTTCCGCCCCCTCCGAGCGTAATGCGGAAAGGCGTGCGCGTGACGATCATCGCTCGGTCTGTCTACGACGGGGGCGACCTGGGCGCCTCGGCGCCGGCATTTGCGCTAGAGGGATGTGACCAGCCCCAGCGGTACACTCGTTCGACCTTGTTCGGGGAGGCGTCAGATGCGATTTAAGACCGCTTTTCTGCGGCTTTGCGCCGCTTTGGTCGTCATGACACTCGGCGCGAGTTGCTCGTCGTCGACGACGTCGCAGTCGTCGTCTTCCGGGGCGAGCCCCGCGGCGAGCGCCGGCGGGGCCGCCGGCGGCGCGGTCATCAAGATCGGGGTCGATCTTCCGCTTTCGGGCGGAGACGCTTCAAACGGCATCCCGACGCGGAACGGCGTCGTGCTTGCGGTGGAAGAAGCGAACAAGGCAGGCGTCCCCGGCGGCTTCACGTTCGCGGTCGACGATCTCGACGACGCGGTTGCGGGCGCGCACGACCCCGCGCAAGGCGCGCAAAACGTCAAGAACTTCGTCTCGGACTCAGCGGTGTTGGCGATGGTCGGCCCATTCAATTCGAGCGTCGCGCAAGCCGAGATCCCGATCACCAACGACGCGGGGCTCGTGCAGATCGCACCCTCGACGACGAACCCCGGACTGACGCGAGGCGCCGCCGCCAAGAAGTTGCGCCCCTCGCATCCCGACGTCAACACGTTCTTCCGCGTCTGCGCCGACGACGACCGTCAGGGCAGCGCCGACGCGCAGTTCGCGCGGAGTCTCGGGCTGAAGAAAGTCTTTGTCGTCGACGACAACGAGACGTACGGCAAGGGGCTCGCCGACGTGTTCGAAGCGCAGTTCAAAGCCGGCGGCGGGGCCGTTCTCGGACACGAGCATCTCAACAAGGGTCAGACCGACTTCAAAGCGTTGCTGACCAAAGCGCACAACCTCGGCCCGGACGGCATCTTTTACGGCGGGACGTCGGTGACCGGCGGCGGCCTGCTGCGCCGGCAGATGGGCGACACGGGGATGGCCGCGCTGCCGTACATCGGCGGCGATGGCATCAGCGACGATACGTTCCTCAAGAACGCCGGGACGATGGCGAACAACTCGTACTACACGGTCGCCGCCCCCGAACTTTCGAAGCTGCCGAGCGCGAAGACGTTCCTGGCGGCGTACCAAGCGCGCTGGAACTCGCCGGTCGGGCCGTACAGCGCGAACGGGTACACGGCCGCGAAAATCGAGATCGCCGCAATCGAGGCCGGGATCAAAGCCGGCGGTAACAAGGCGCCGGCGCGCGCCGACGTCCTTGCCGCCGTCGCGAAGACCAAAGGCTTCGCCTCGCCGATCGGCGTCATCGGGTTCGACGCCGCCGGAGACACGACCGCTCCCATCTTGAGCGCGTACAAGATCGTCAACGGGAAAGCGCAGTTCGTCAGCCTGCTCAACCCGAAATAGTTTTTGGACATCTTCCTGCAACAGCTCGTCAACGGGCTGTCGCTCGGCGGGATATACGCGCTCGTCGCGCTCGGGTACACGATGGTCTACGGGATCATCGAGTTGATCAACTTCGCGCACGGCGACGTGTACACGCTCGGGACGTTCTTTTCGCTTGCGATTCTGACCGCGCTCGGGGTGACCGGCGTCGTGAGCGGGCCGGCGCTGATCCCGATCGTCCTGGTGACGGTCGTCGCGGCGATGCTCTTGTGCGGGACGACCGGCGTCTTGATCGAGCGGCTCGCCTACCGGCGCCTGCGCAACGCGCCGCGCCTCGCGCCGCTGATCACCGCGATCGGAATCTCCTTCATCCTGGAAAACGTCATGCAGTTGTGGCGCGGTCCGTCGCCGGTCGCGTTCCCCGACGTCATTCCCAATCCGACCGTCCAGCTCGGCGGGGTCGTCATCGGGGCGAAGCAAGGCCTCGTCGTAGCGACGGCCGTCGTGATGATGGTCGCGCTGCAACTCTTCATCTATAGAACGCGCCTCGGCAAGGCGATGCGCGCGACGGCCCAAGACCGCGAAGCCGCGCAACTGATGGGGATCAACATCAACACGACGATCGCCCTGACGTTCCTGATCGGGAGCGCGCTCGCCGGCGCGGCCGGCTTCGTCTCGGGCGTCTATTACGGGACCACGTGGTTTTTCAACGGCTTCGAGGCCGGGCTCAAGGCGTTTACCGCGGCCGTCCTCGGCGGCATAGGGAACATCGCGGGCGCGATGCTCGGCGGCTTCTTGATCGGACTGATCGAGGCGTTTGCGACGCAGTACGTGCCGCAGGGCGCGCAGTGGACGAACGTCGTCGTGTTCTCGGTCCTCGTCCTCGTCCTGATCTTCCGGCCGTCGGGTCTGCTCGGCGAGTCGCTCCCGGAGAAAGTGTAGCCCCACCGTGCGCCGCGCGCTCTGGTTCGCGCCGCTCCTCTTCTTGCCGTTCTTCCCGCTGCTCGACCGGAACAACGCGCACGTCGACTTCCTGGCCAACGCGGGCGCGTTCATCCTGCTCGCGCTCGGCCTGAACATCGTCGTCGGCTTCGCGGGGCTGCTGGATCTCGGCTACGCCGCCTTCTTTGCGATCGGCTCGTACAGCTACGCGATGCTTGCGAGCCAACAGTTCGGCATCCACGTCCCGTTTTGGGTGATGCTGTTCGTGGCGTCGTGCATCGCGGCGATTTTCGGGATCCTGCTCGGCGCGCCGACCTTGCGCCTGCGCGGCGACTACCTCGCGATCGTGACGCTCGGTTTCGGCGAGATCGTCCCCCAGACGTTCCTCAACTTGACGCAGTTCACCAACGGCCCCAACGGAATAACCGCGATCGACCAGCCGTCGCTCTTCGGTCATCCCTTCGGTTTCAACGCCACGCCGTACTACGAGTTGATGCTCGTCTTGATCGTGATCGCGATCCTCGTCGCAAACAACTTGCAGAACAGCCGGCTCGGGCGGGCGTGGATGGCGATCCGTGAAGACGAGTTGGCCGCGCGCCACATGGGGATCAACACGACGACGACCAAGCTTGCCGCGTTCGCGCTCGGCGCGTCGTTCAGCGGGCTTGCGGGCGTCGCGTACGGCGCGAAACTCGGGCTCGTCTCGCCCGACCAGTTTCAATTCAACGTCAGCGTCCTCGTGCTGTCGATGCTCGTCCTCGGCGGCATGGGCAACATCGCCGGCGTCATCATCGGAAGCTTCACGCTCTCGTTCATCAACAGCTTCTTGCTGCCGCAGTCGACGAACTTGGCGCACGCGATCGGGCTCGGCGGGCTCGACTTCACCAACTACCGCTTCATGTTGTACGGCGTCATCTTGGTGACGATGATGCTGTTCCGGCCCGAAGGGCTGATTCCAAGCCGCCAGCGCAAGGCCGAGCTTCACGAAGCGGAGCGCGACCCGGCGCTCTTGGCGCAGGAGCAAGAGGAGTACGAAGGGGCCGGCGCGTGATCGAATTGCTCCGGCTTACCAACGTTCGCAAGACCTTCGGCGGCCTCGTCGCGGTCAACGACCTTTCCTTCGAGATCGAGGCCGGGGGCATCGTCGCGATGATCGGCCCGAACGGCGCGGGGAAGTCGACGGTCTTCAATCTGATCACCGGCATCTACCAGTCAAGTCACGGCTCGATCGATTTCGAAGGGCGCGATTTGTGCGGCCTCGGGACCGACAAGATCGTCGCGCTCGGGATCGCGCGGACGTTTCAGAACATTCGCCTGTTCGCCTTCATGTCGGCGCTCGACAACGTGATGACGGGCCGTCACAGCCGGATGCACGCGCACTTGTACGACTCGCTCCTGCACACGCCCGCGCAGCGGCGCGAGGAGAAGCGCGTGCGCGAGTACGCGCGCGAACTGTTGCACTTCGTCGGACTGGAACGGCAAGCGAGCAGCTACGCGCGGAACTTGCCGTACGGCCACCAGCGCCGGCTCGAGATCGCGCGCGCGCTCGCCGCCGAGCCGAAACTGCTCCTCCTCGACGAGCCGGCCGCCGGGATGAACCCGCGCGAGAAGGACGACCTGATCGAGTTGATCCGGCAAATTCGCGCGCGCGGCGTGACGATATTCTTGATCGAGCACGACATGGCGCTCGTCATGAACATCAGCGAGCGGATTACGGTCCTCGATCAAGGCGAGAAGATCGCCGAAGGGTTGCCGGAGGCCGTGCGCCGCAACGAGCGCGTCATCGAAGCGTACTTAGGCAGAGAAACCGGCGCCGCATAAAGTGGCTTTGCTCGAAGTCGATTCGATCGAAGCGCAGTACGGACGCATTCGCGCGCTCGACGGCGTCAGTCTGACGGTTGATGAAGGCGAGATCGTCACCTTGATCGGCGCGAACGGCGCAGGGAAGACGACGACGCTGCGCGTCGTCAGCGGACTCGTTCGTCCGGCACGCGGGAGCGTTCGCTTCGCGGGACGCGCGCTTGGCCGCATGACGCCGGACGAGATCGTTCGTTTGGGGATCGGGCACTCGCCCGAAGGGCGCCGCGTCTTCGCGCGGATGACCGTGCGCGAAAATTTGGAGTTGGGCGCGTACACGCGCACCGTGCGGGCCGAGATCGCCGCCGATCTCGAAGCGGTTCTTGCGACGTTCCCGCGATTGGAGGAGCGTCTCACCCAGCGGGCCGGGACGCTATCGGGCGGCGAGCAGCAGATGCTCGCAATCGGGCGCGCGCTGATGGCGCGGCCGCGCCTGCTCATGTTAGACGAGCCGTCGCTTGGGTTGTCCCCTCTACTGGTCGAGGCAATCTTCGGGATTATCCGTCAAATCAACGCCCGCGGGACGACCGTACTGCTCATCGAGCAGAACGCGCGCCAGGCACTCGCGGTCGCCGCGCGGGGCTACGTCCTCGAGGTCGGCCGGATCGTCTTCGCGGATTCGGCGGCGGCGCTCTTAGCGAGCGAGGCGGTCAGGACCGCATATCTCGGGGGCTGACCGGCGCGTCCGCGCAGGGTCGGAACCGGGCTCGTAGAACGTCGCGAACGCTAGGAACGGCGGCAAAATGCCGTGTCTTTTGCGCATCTTTCATTCGAGCCAAGCGCCGCTTTTCCAGCCGCCCTGCGCCCTGTTTCTTCGGTAGGAGCATCACCGTGAGTCACCCCCGCCGCTTTTGGAAAACTATCGCCGCGACCGTCGCCGTCGCTTTCACCGCGGTTACGCTCGCAGCGTGCGGCGGGTCGCGTTCGGTCGCGCCGTCGACGCTCCATCAGGGGCAGACCGCTGCCGTCACGATCCAACTCAAGATCCCGAGCGGTCAAGCGGGCAGTTCGCACTCGCGCAAAATCGACTACGTTTCGCCTGGAACGCAAGGGCTCGCGATCTGGGTCTATCCGAACGGTCAACAGCAACCGCAACAGCCGACGGCGACGGTCGACGTCAAGTCGTGCTCGCAGGGTCAGGGTGGGCTGATCTGCACCATCAACCTCGTTGCGCCGGTCGGCGCCGACAATTTCACCGTCTCGGCGTACGATCAGGCGCCGAGCAACGGGCAGCCGCAAGGGAAACTGCTCTCGACCGGAGCCGTCAGCAACATCGCGATCTCGGGCGGCGCGAACAACGTCGTCAAACTGACGCTCGCCGGCGTGATCGCGAGCTTCACGATGAGCCCGAGCGTCATCTACTCGCAGAACGACGGGCAGACGCACAACATTCCGCTCGGCGTGATCCCGCTCGATCCCGACGGCTACATGATTCTGCAAGGACCGTACACCCAACCCTTCAACGTCGCGATTAGCAACGACCCGGGGAAGACGCTGATGTTGATCCCGACGCAGGGCCAACCGACGGCCTTCACGGTCGTCTACAACGGCGCGACGCTGCAGGACGGGATCATCACCGCGACCGCGTCCGGCGCGACCGCAGGCGTCGCAAACGTCACGCCGCTCAACGCGTCGCCGACGTCGCTGACGCTCGCCTTCACGAATCCGAACCAAACGGCCAACCTCTCGGCCGAGGTTGCGCTGTTCATCGGCATCGTGTATGCCACGACGTCGGACAACAACTGCGCGGTGACGCCGTCGCAGCAAGTCATCTCGACGCCGGGGATGGCGGTCAACTTCACCGTCTCCGGGACCGACGCCGGGACGTGCACCGTCAACCTGGCGCTTCAGAACACGCCCGAAGTCGATCCGATACCGGTCAACGTGACCGGGACGGGGCAGACCTTCGGGGTCGGGCCTTCGAAGATCCAGCACGTCATCTGGATCATTCAAGAGAACCGCTCGTTCGACAACATCTTCGGCGGACTCGACGACAGCGGCAACCCGTTCCCCGGCGCCAACACCGCGTCGCACGTGACGGCCGGGCAGCCGGTCCCGCACGACCACCTCGGCAACGTGATTACGCTCCAGAAATACCCGCTCGGTGGGGCGTGCTACAACCCGGGCCACGAGCACTACTGGCAAGTCCCCGCGATCGACGGCGGGAAGATGGACGGTTTCGACCTCAACCCCGACCCGCCGATCCCCTGCCCGTCGGCGCTGCCGTCACCGGCCCCGAGCGACTTCAACTACCAGACGCTCACCTACGACAGCGTCAAGACGTATTGGACGATGGGCGAGCAGTTCGCGCTCGCCGACAACCACTTCGAAACGATCAGTTCGGGGAGCTTCTCCACCCATCTCATAGCAGTTTCGGGTCAGAACGGTGGGTCGATCGACAACCCGACGCTGCGTCCGTGGGGCTGCGACTCAGCGTCCACGAACCGAACGAACCTTTTCGTCCCGTCGCAAGCAGCCGTCCCGCCGAACTACGGCGACGATATCGGAGCCGGCCCGTTCCCGTGCTTCTCGTGGCCGACGTTCGCCGACCTGATGGACCAGTACGGGAAGAAGTGGCTGTACTACGCGCCGTCGCTTCCCGACTTCGGCCAGGAATGGTCGGCGTACCAGGCCTTCAACCAGATCTACAACGGGCCCGATTGGGCGACGCACGTGATCTCGCCGCCGATCCAGTTCGTCACGGACGTCCAAAATGGGATCCTGGCGCAGATGACGTGGATCGTCCCGACGCTCTCGGTCTCGGATCATCCGCGCTCCGGGGCAAACAGCGGGCCGTCGTACGTCGCGGCCTTGGTCAACGCGGTTGGCCGGAGCAAGTTCTGGAACTCGAGCGCGATCATCATTATCTGGGACGACTGGGGCGGCTTCTACGACCACATGCCGCCGCCGCCGGGCATCCCCGGGACGCCGGGATATGGCCTGCGGACCGGGATGATGGTCATCTCGCCGTACGTGAAACCCAAATTCGTCTCGCACGTCTTTCACACGGACGCGAGCGTGCTGCATTTCGCCGAAGAGACGATGGACATTCCAAGCCTCGGCCAATACGACGCGAGCTCGGACGACCTGTCAGATATGTTCAACTTCAACCAAGCGCCGTTACCATTCGGCAGCGGCTTCACCTTAAGCGTCCCGCTCAGCAAACTCAAGCACTTGGCGACGATGCCAGGGCCGCCGCCGGACGAGTACTGATCCAGCCATGCGCGCCCGCTCATTCCGAACGACCGATCTTCACATGAGGGTTCCTGCCGTGATCAATCAACGCTCCACCCGTTCCGCCGCGGCGCTGCTCGCGTCGCTCGTCCTCGCCGCGTGCAGCGGCGCGGGGACCCATCCCTCGAGCGGCGTGCTCACGACGCTGAACTTCAAAGTCTCCGGCAACGGCCACAGTGCGTTGCAGCATCGCCAGAAGATGTCGAAGACGGTCAATCCGAAATACATTTCGCAGGCGACCAACGGGCTCGCACTGTGGGTGTGGCCGTTCGGTCAATCGGAACCGCAGAACCCGACGCTCGTCGCCGACGTCTCGGCCGCGTCCCCGTACTGCACGGTTGCGACGGACGGTAGCGGCGACCGCCTGTGCGCGATTCCGGTCAACGCACCGGTCGGCGCAGACGATTTCCAAGCCAACGGCTACGACCAGGTACCGTCGGGCGGCAAGCCGGCCGGCAATTTGATGGAGTCCGGGACGATCCTCGACCAGACGATCGTCGCCGGCCAGGGGAATCAGATCGCCTTGACCTTCGACGGTCAGATCGCTTCGCTCGCGATGAGCCCGGCGCTGATCGTCTCGCAAGACGACGGGATCACGCACGGGTTCCCGTTCGCGGTCAACGCGCTCGACGCGGACGGTTACACGATCATCGACGTGACCCCGTTCAACAATCCGTTGTTGATCGGCGTGACGAACGACCCGAACTCGACCTTGACGGTCACGCCGCCCGCGCAGGGGACCGACCCGCGGCTCTACACGGTCAGCTACAACGGCGGAAACCTGACGGCCGGCCAAATCAATGCCAGCACGACCGGTGTCAGCGGCACCGTCACGCTGTACCTCACGCCGATGATCACGACGCCGCAGACGCTGTCGATCAAAGCCGGAAACAGCGGGACGTTCACGACGTCGCTCGCGACGCCGCCGAACGCGCCGGCGCAAGGCAATTACACGGGCAATGCGCCGACCAACAACTGTTCGATCATGCCGCTCTCACAAGCGCCGTCGTCGAATGGCGCCTCGGTGACGTGGACGGTCTCGGTCCCGGCCTCGGTCCAGGGGAACAACTGCGCCGTCGACGTGATCTCGCCCGGCCCGCTCTACGCCGATCAAACCGTCAATATCACGATAACCCACTAACCGACCGGCAACGGGAGTTACCATGAAGGCTGCCCCGGCGACCCTGGCTTTGGCCCGGGCCTGCCTCGTCGGTGCAGCCATCATGGTGGCGTCGTGCGGGCGGGGCAGCGTCGAACCGGGGCAGCTGCCGGGCTCGGCGTACTTGCGCGCGCTCCCCGACGGCACGCCGAACGCGACCCTTTCGTTCGGCGTCGGGCCTTCGAAGATCAAGCACGTCGTCATCGTCGTGCAAGAGAACCGCTCGTTCGACAACATATTCGGCGGCCTCGACGCTAACGGAAACCCGTTTCCTGGGGCCGATACCGTCAGCAACCCGCTGCCGGGCGAGCCGACGCCGCACAACCACAAAGGCCGGCCAGTCAAAATGCAGCGCGGCAAGCTCGAAGCGTGCTACGGCCCGGCGCACGACCATCCGCAAGCGATCGGCGAGATCGACCACGGGAAGATGGACGGGTTCGACTTGGAGTTCGTCGATCGGTTGGCGTGCGCGAAACGCTCGCCCGGCCCCGATTACGTCTACCGCTTCATCGAGTACTCGGAAGTGAAACCCTATTGGGACATCGGCGAGCAGTATGCGATTAGCGACCGGATGTTCGAGTCGATCACGTCGTCTAGCTTTGCGGCGCACCTCTACTTAGTGGCGGCGCAGTCGGGCGGCGCGATCGACATTCCGACCAACACGCCGTGGGGCTGCGACGCGCCGAAGGGGACGACGGTCGGCATCTTCGACTTTCAAACCGGCGGCGTTTTTCAAGGCCCGTTTCCGTGCTTCACGTTCCCGACGCTGGCCGATCTCGCCGATCAGCGCGGCGTCCCGTGGCGCTACTACGCCGCCGCGGTCGGCGACTACGGGTACCTTTGGTCGGTGCTCGACGCGTTTTCGAGCATCCGAGAAGGCTCCGACTGGACGAACGACGTCGTCACGCCGCCGGCGCAATTCCTGAACGACGTGCAAAACGGCAAGCTCGCATCGCTGACGTGGGTCACGCCGACGGAAAAAACGTCGGACCATCCGGTCTCGATGAGCAATCTCGGCCCGGCCTGGGTCGCATCGGTCGTCAACGCCGTCGGCACGAGTTCGTTCTGGGACTCGACCGCGGTCTTGATCACCTGGGACGATTGGGGCGGCTGGTACGACCACGTTCCGCCCCACGCGCGCGAGAAGTTTCGTTTCTCGCTCGGCCTGCGCGTCCCGTTGATCGTCGTCTCGCCCTACGCGAAGCGAGCATACGTATCGCACTTCGAGCATTCGTTCGGAAGCCTAGCGCATTTTTCCGAAGAGGTGCTCGACATGCCGAGCCTCGGCGTCGAGGACGCGCTCGATGACGACTTGATGGACATGTTCAATTTCTCGCAGTCGCCGAGGAAGTTTTCGCCGATCGTCGTCGGGCAGCCGCCGTCGGCCGTCCGCGCCGGAGCGAGCGTGCGCAACGGCCCCCCACCCGATGACGATTAACGAATGCGGCTCTTTTCCTCGATTTCATCGTCGCTCGTCGCTCAAATGACTCTGTCATTCCGCGCTCCTCGCTCCTCGAACTCGAGGAAAATAGGCCGCATCATCTTAATTGGATTTATCTTTGCGGCGGTGGGGTGTGCGCGCGCGGTTGCGCCGGCCGGGCCTGGGCCGAAAGTTCAGTCGGTTCGCGTCAATTTCAAAGTCAACGCGGCGCAAACGTTCGGCGGGCTTGGGATCGCGGTCGCGCCCGATGGGATGGCGATCGGCGCCGTGCCGAATGCGGTCGCCGATGTGTCGAGCGGCGCGGGGTCGGCGTGCCAAGCGGGCGCCGGCGGCGCGCGGACCTGCACCGCGATCGTGCGCGCGCCGGTCGGGCTCGACGACTTTGTTTTCACGATCTACGATCGCGCGCCCGTGAAGGACCGCGTCGTTGGGCGCGTCGTTGCGAGCGGCGCGGTCTTGCGGCAGAGCGTCGGC
Source organism: Vulcanimicrobiota bacterium (assembly GCA_963832625.1). Classification (GTDB taxonomy): domain Bacteria; phylum Vulcanimicrobiota; class Vulcanimicrobiia; order Vulcanimicrobiales; family Vulcanimicrobiaceae; genus CAWHUV01. The sequence continues at coordinate 656,225 of CAWHUV010000001.1, forward strand.
TCGGCGCGCGCGGCGTCGTTCGGGGTGACCGTCGGCGGAAGCGTCGCAGGATTCACGATTAGCCCCGCGGTCCTTGCGGCGCCGGCCGACGGCAAGCCGCATCAGGTTCCGTTCGCCGTGATTCCGACCGACGCAGATGGTTTCTACATCTTGAACGGCACACCGCCGCTGCCGCACCTGACGACGACGGGCGATCCGCAAGGACTGACCTCGGTCGCGGCGCAGGGCGGCGATCCAACCGCGTACGCGCTTTCCTACGACGGTGCGCCGCTCGTCGACGTGAAACTCGTCGCCGGCGCGCGGAGTTTGCACGGCGCGAGCGCCGACTTCACACCGCTCGTCGTCTCGCCGTCGTCGCTGGCGCTCGCGTCTTCCGGGGCGGCCGCATCTCCGTTGCGCAGGCGCTGGCGACCGGACCGTTCAGCGCGGTCGCGAGCGGCGGGGCGTGCACCGTGTCGCCCTCGAGCGCGTCGGCGTCGCAGGCGGGGGCGCCCGTGACGTTCGCCGTCGCCGGGGGATCGAACGGAACGTGTTCGGTCACCATCGCGACGACCGACGCCTACTACCCGCCGACCAACGTCCCGATCCCGATCGTGTATGGCCGCGGAAATCTCGGCATCGGGATCGGACCATCGAAGATCAAGCACGTCGTTTTCGTCATTCAGGAGAACCGCTCGTTCGACAACATCTTCGGCGGGCTCGACAATAACGGCAAGCCTTTTCCGGGCGCCGATACGGTCAGCAACCCGAATCCCGGCGAGCCGACCCCGCACGACCACCTTGGGAATCCGGTCACGATGCAAACCGGCGCGCTCGAAGAGTGCTACGATCCCAACCATTCGCGACCGAACGCCGTCCGTGAGATCAACGGCGGCCAGATGAACGGCTTCGATCTCGAGGTCGTGTCGCGGGATACTTGTCTGCCAACGCCAAGTCCGGCGCCGACCGATTTCGTCTACCGCTTTATCGAGTATTCCGAGGTCGCGCCGTACTGGCAGATGGGCGAGCAGTACGCGATCAGCGACCGAATGTTCGAGTCGATCACCTCGGGGAGTTTCGCGGCGCACTTATACTTCGTTGCGGCGCAGAGCGATCACACGATCGACAACCCGAACGGCGGCTGGGGCTGCGACGGTCCCCCGGGTTCGATCGTGGACGTCTACCGCGACAAGACCGGCGGAGAGTACCCGGGGGTCTTTCCATGCTTCGACATGCCGACGCTCGCCGACGTTCTCGACCAGCGCGGCGTCCCTTGGCGCCAATACGCGGCGGCGAAAGACACCGACTTTGGATACAGTTGGTCGATGTACGACGCGATCGACCAAATCCGCAACGGCCCGGACTGGACGACCGACGTGATCAACCCGCCGGGGCAGTTCATCACCGACGTCGGCAACGGAACCCTCGAGCCCATGACGTGGATAACGCCGCTGAACGCCACGTCGGACCACCCGCAATCCTTTAACAACATGGGGCCGGCCTGGGTCGCATCGATCGTCAACGCCGTCGGCACGAGTCAATTCTGGGACAGCACGGCGATCTTCATCGTGTGGGACGACTGGGGCGGCTGGTACGACCACGTCCCGCCCCCGACGACGGGCCCGGTTGGGCTCGGCTTGCGCGTACCGTTCATCATCGTCTCGCCGTACGCGAAGGTTGGATACGTCTCGCACACCGTCCACTCGTTCGGGAGCATGCTGCACTTTACCGAAGAAGTACTGAACTTGCCGAGCCTCGGCCAAGAAGACGCAAGCGACGACGACCTGATGGACGTCTTCAATTTCAATCAGGCGCCGACGCCGTTCCAAACGTTCGCGCCGGTTCGCCACGGGCGCGCGCAAGTTCGCAACCTGAGGGCCGGGCGCCGCCCGCCCACGTTCGATCCAAAGGAAGGCGATTGATGAGACTCCGCAGGCGAATCGACCCGGCGCTCGCGCGCGCGGCCGGCGCGCTCCTTGCGCTCGCTGTCGTCGTCGCCTGCGGAGGGCCGCGCTCGCTCGCGCCCGCGGCACCCAAAGCGCAGCAATTCGCCACGCTCGACGTCGCAGTCAAGGTCGCGTCGGGGGCGAGCCGCGGCGTTGCGATCGTAGCGCATCTCGATGGTCAAGCGGCGCCGGCCGTGCCCAACGCAATCGCCGACGTTTCGGGCGGCGCGGGATGTACGGCAAATTCTGATGGTTCCCGCACGTGCACGGTGACGCTCGTCGCACCGGTCGGGTTGGACGATCTCACCGTCACGCTCTACGATCGCGCCCCGGAGAAAGGACGTCCCGCCGGGCACGTCGTGTTGAGCGGGACGATTCTGCGCCAGAGCATCGGTCCGGGGCGCGACGCGCTCGGCGTTGCGGCCCAAGGACCGAGCGTCGGGCTGCGGATCTCGCCGGGCGTGCTGATCTCGTCGGCCGACGGGGCAACGCACGACATCCCGTTCGCGGTGATTCCAGTCGACGCGCACGGGTTCTACGTGCTGGGCGCAAGCGCGCCGGCGGCGCACGTGAGCGTCAGCGGCGACCCGCTCCACGCGCTCGAGGTCGGGCCGCAAGGCGCCGATCCGACCGCGTTCGTCGCGCACTACAACGGGAGTCCCGCCGGCGACGTCAAGCTCGTCGCCAACGCGCCGAACTTGCACGCGGCGAGCGCCGACTTCACGCCGCTCGTCGTCTCGCCGTCGTCGCTCGAAGTCGACGTCGCTGCGGCGGGGCAGATCTCGGCGTCGATGGCGGGTTCGAGCGGACCCTTCAGCGCTTCGGTCTCGGGTGCGGGTTGCGCCATCGCGCCGGCGAGCGCGAGCGCAACGAGCCCCGGAGCGACGGTCACGTTTAGCGTGACGGCGGCGAACGTTGGTTCGTGCCAAGCAACGATCGCGAACGACGTCCAAGGCGTGTCGACCGCGAATGGAATCGTCTCGCGCTTCGTGCACGTGAAATGGCAATTCGGCGTCGGGCCGTCGAAGATCAAACACGTCGTCTTCGTGATTCAGGAGAACCGCTCGTTCGACAACATCTTCGGCGGCCTCGACAACAACGGGAAGCCCTTCCCCGGCGCGGACACGGTCAGCAACCCGAAACCGGGCGAGCCAACGCCGCCTCCCGGCGCGATGCAGGTCGGGAAACTCGAAGAGTGTTACGACCCGTACCACGATCATCCGAATTCCGTTCAGGACGTTGACGGCGGGAAGATGGACGGGTTCGGTCAGGAACCCGTCGTGACTGAACCGTGCGCGAACGGCGTCACCCCTTCGCCCAATTACGTCTATCGTACGATCGAGTATTCCGAAGTGACGCCGTACTGGCAAATGGGTGAGGCGTACGCGGTCGGCGACCGGATGTTCGAGCCATTCTCATCGGCGAGTTTCGGTCCGCACTTATACGCCGTCGCGGGACAGTCCGATCTTACGATCGACAACCCGGGCGGCGGCAAGCACTGGGGGTGCGATGGCGGCGCGGCCTCAATCGTCGACGTCTATAATGCGAACGGCGGCGAATATCCGGGTGTCTTCACGTGTTTTAACATGACGACGCTCGCCGACATCCTCGATTCGCGGAGCGTTGCGTGGCGCTGGTACGCAACCGGCACGAGCGACTTTGGTTACAACTGGAACGCGTACGATGCGATCAACCAGATCCGGAACGGGCCCGACTGGACGGGCGGCGACGTCGTTACCCCGCCGGGGCAGTTCGTCACCGACGTGGGGAACGGAAAGCTCGCATCGATGACTTGGATCACGCCGACGCAGAGCACTTCTGATCACCCCGAATTCCATTCGAACACAGGACCGGCGTGGATCACGTCGGTCGTCAACGCGGTTGGGACCAGTAGCTTTTGGGACAGCAGCGCTGTCTTCATCATCTGGGACGACTGGGGCGGCTGGTACGACCACGTCCCGCCGCCGGTCGTCGGACCGGTCGGGCTCGGCATCCGGGTCCCGTTCGTCGCGATCTCGCCGTATGTGAAGGCGGGATACGTCTCGCACACGGTTCACACGTCCGGGAGCATCCTGCATTTTGCCGAGGAGGTGCTGAACCTGCCGAGCCTCGGGACGGAAGACGCGCGCGCCGACGACCTCTCCGACATGTTCAACTTCTCGCAGGCGCCGCTGACGTTCACGAAATTCAACGTCAAGAACAAGGCGCAGGTTCTGCGCGCGGCGACCAAGGGCGCGCCGAACGGTCCCTTCGACCCGAGCCACGGCGACTAGTTCGGTCTTAGCCGGCGCGCTTGGCGTGTGGCGCGGGCGTCGCGCGCAAATGCTCGGCGCCAAAGACCGGCTCGCCCCCGACGACGGTCGCGATCACCGCAAAGCGCTCGTCCCAGACCGCGAAGTCGGCGCGCTTCTCGGGCGCGAGCGTCCCGCAGTCGCGTTCGATCCCTAGGAGCGTCGCCGGCGCCGCGGTGGCGGCGACGATCGCCGACTCGAACCCAATCCCGGCGTACGCCATCAGGTTGCGCACTGCCGTGTCGCAGTGCAACGCGCTCCCGGCGATCGTCCCGTCTTTGGCGCGCACGACGCCGCCGTCGATGCGGTATCCGGGGTCGGCGGGCGGCATGTAGTCGGTCGCGAGCACCAAGCGGCGGCCGAGCATCCGGTACAAGACGTCGATCATGACGGGCGCGACGTGGAAGCCGTCGCCGATCACTTGAACGGTCGTGCGCGCCTCTTGCATGAACGCCGCTAAGATCGACGGTTCGCGATGATCGAGCGGCGGCATCGCGTTGAACGCATGCGTCAGGGTTCGAAAGCCGAGGCCGATCGCGAGAATCCCGTCACGGTAGCGCGCCGAGGTGTGCCCGGCCGAGCAGACGATTCCCTGGTCGAAGAAGAAGCGCGCCGCCTCGCCGACGCCGTCGACTTCCGGCGCCATCGTGACCATGACGAGCGTGCCGCGGCACGCTTCGACCAGGGCCTTCGTTCGCTTGGGATTCGCCGAGAGCAGCCAGTCGTGGCGGTGGACGCGGCGAAACTTCGGATTGAGAAACGGGCCTTCGAAGTGGATCCCAAGACAGCGCGCGCCGTTTGGGCTCGACGCTTCGAGGAGCGAGTGCGCCGCCTCGGCGACTTCGCCCGAGACATGCAGCATCGACTCCCACGGCGCCGTCATGATCGTCGCGACGAAGCCGGTCGCGCCGTGCGCCGCGTAATTGCGTGCTGCGACTTCGACCGCGTTCCCCTGATCGCGATTGAACGAAAGATCCTCGGCGCCGTTCGTATGCACGTCGATCATCCCAGGAGCGACGGTCGCCTGCGCCGGTACGCTTAAGTCGCTGGGGCCCTCGCCCTCGAGGATCTCGGCTATCAGTCCGTTTTCGATTTTGAGTCTGCCGTAGCGGACTTCTTCGGTCCCAAGCGCGAGCCGGGCCGGACCCAGGATGTAGGACCGTGGCACCCTAGACGCTTCGGCAACGCGAACGAGGGGTCTTTTTCGCCTTCGCCGGCGCCTTAACCGCGGATCAGCGCGAGCGCTTCGTCGCGATGCCGCTCCATCAATTCGCGCGTATCGCCTTCGACGTTCAACCGCAAGAGCGGCTCGGTGTTCGACGGCCGGACGTTCATCCACCAGTGCGGGATACTGGAACGTGTCGCCGTCGAGATGGTCGATCTGCGCGTCGCGGTAATGTTCCTCGAGCTGGCGCAGCTTTGCCGGGATGTCCTGGACGTGACTGTTGATCTCGCCCGAGCGGAAGCGCGTATCGATCGGAGCGACGACCTCGCTCACCGGTTTGTTCGCGTCGCTGAAAACCTCCAGGCATTGCAACAGCGCGATCATTCCCGAGTCGGCGAACCAGTTGTCGCGGAAGTAAAAGTGCCCGGAATGCTCTCCTCCGAAGACGATGTTCTGTTCGCGCATGACCTTCTTGATGATCGAGTGTCCGACTTGCGAACGCACGGGGATGCCCCCGGCGCGCTCGATCGCCTCCGGGACGCTGCGACTGCAAATGAGATTATAAAGGATCTTCGCGCCCGGGTTGCGCTTGAGCGTGTTGATACCGACGAGCGCGGTCACCATGTCGCCGCCGACAAGTCCGCCTTTCTCGTTGACGATGAACATGCGGTCGGCGTCGCCGTCGAACGCCGCACCGAGATCGCAACCGTTCTCGAGCACGGCGCGCTGCAAGTCGACCATGTTCTCCGGCTCGATCGGGCTCGCCGGGTGGTTTGGAAACGTCCCGTCGAGGTCGAAGAAGAGCGGGACGACGTGACACCCTAAGTGCTTGAAAACGTGCGGGACGGTCAACCCGGCCATCCCGTTTCCGGCATCGATCGCGATTTTGAAAGGCTTGATCGGGCCAGGGTCGACGAACGTCAGGCAATGCGCGGCGAACTCGTCGAGGATCGCGCGCCGGTCTACCTTGCCGGGCTGGGCGGCCCGCGGCCCGAGGTCGCCGTTCTCGATCCGGTCGCGGACCGCGCCGAGCCCGGTGTCGAGCGAGATCGCTTGCGCCTCGGCGCGGGTGAATTTCATGCCGTTGTAGTCCGCGGGGTTGTGCGAGGCCGTAATCATCACGCCGCCGTCGAAGCCGAATTTACCGACCGCAAAATACAGCGCGTCGGTCGAGACGAGCCCGATATCGGTCACGTCGGCGCCCGCTTCGGTTGCTCCCCGCGCAAGCGACGCGAACAAATCTTCGCCCGAGGGGCGCATGTCGCGTCCCACGGCGATCGACCGCGCGCCGAGTTCGGCGACGAAAGCGCGTCCGATGCCGTAAGCTATGTGGTCGTCGAGCTGCGTCGGGTAGATCCCCCGAACGTCGTAACTTTTGAAGATCGTCGCGAGGGCGCCCGGGGACATGAGCGCGCCGTTTCGTTCGTCCGGCGGGCTCTCCTCGCTCGGCTCCGCAAATGCCCCGATAGCGGCCGCCGTCGCTTCGGGTTCTTCTTCTTGCGGGAGCAATCCAGAGTGCGCGAGCGTGACGAGCGTCGCTTTTTTTGCCAGCCGCACGTACTCGTGAGCGTTGCCGACCGGATTGGTATGCGACGCGCGTTCGCCCCATAGCACGAGGACCGGCGCCTCGACGAACGGCAAGTCGGTGGCGACATCGCAGAAGAGCGTGCCGCCGATGAGGTGCGCGGGGACGAAGCGCGCGCCCGCCTGGTGCGTCACCGCATGATAGTGATCGACGACTTCCGGTTTGACCGAGTCCGGCTCGGCGTACTGCTGGCGCAGGAAGCGACCGAGCGACGCGCGGGAGACGAGCCCGTTGAAGGCGCTTTCGCCGGCGATCGGCGACCGCATCAAGAACGTCAGCGCGCGGCGGCGGGAGCTTGGCTCGCGACCGAGGGTTCCGACACCGCTCGGGCAAATGGCAACGAGCCGCGCGACCCGCTGCGGCGAGCGAGTCGCCGCCCGGATCGCGAACGCCGCTCCGAGTCCGCTTCCGACGAGGACGGCCGGGCCGTCAGCGAACTCTCGGAGCGCGTCAACGACCTGTTCGACGAAGAGATCGGCCGAATAATCGATGTCGGGAAGTTCCGAAAGTCCGCATCCGACCAGGTCGAAGGCCACCACACGATTGGTGCGCGCGAGCAGCGGTGCTAGCCGTCGAAACTCGAAAGAAGAAGAGCCGGCATAGACGCCGTGCACTAGTAAGATCGGGGGGCCGCTCCCCATTTCGGTTGCGAAGATGTCGTAACCGCGCCACCTCCAACGCCGCCGAACGCCGCCGACGTGATCTAGCGGAAGTGCACTCCGTACACGAAGACGGCGATTTACTAATGCGACGGCGCCGGTTAGTCCGGCGAGCGCACCCAACGGGCGAAGTGCTCTTCGCAGCGTCTCTTTCGAACCCACGGTGTGGGATATTCCCCGAAAGCCTTCCCAGTCCGCGCGACCGCGCCGGTCGACCTACGCGAGCGGGCCTCTCGAGCGAGGGAACGAAAAGCCACGAGAATGTTCGGACGGTTGGCGTCGCACGCCGAACGGAACGGCACGAACGAGATCGGCGATGCGCTTCTCGTCGTCGATCCGCTTTCAGGCGCGCTGCTCTTCCTCAATCCGACGGCGCGCCAGCTGTTCGGAATTACGGACGTGTCCGCGGCCGGTGGTCCGGAACGACTAATCGCAGAGCTAGCCGACCTGACGCCGCGCGAGTTTATCACGCACCTGAACCGCGCGGAGTGGACGGTCGAGGTAGCCGTTCGCATCGAGCCGTTGCTGCCCGGCCCCTACAATACTGGAGGTGCAATCGGCGTCACAATCCGTCGCACCGACGCCTCCGCCATCGGCCACGGTTCGAAGCGAGTCGAACGTCTTCAATCACTTTGGGACCTGGCCGTCCGGCGCGGCTTCGGCGGAGCCGAGCAGGTCCGCGCGATCTTAAACGAGGGCGTCGCCGGGGTCGGGCTCGAGCAGGCTCTGCTGGGCCGGATCGACGGCGACCAATTTCACGTCGCCTTCACGATCGAAATGCCCGACGTGGTCCCGGGCGAGCCGATCCCGCTCGCGCGGTCGCCGGCGCGCGAAGCAATTCGCCGCGCCGGCACGTTCGCAGTCCTCGATGCCGAGGCCGGAAGCCCACAGCGCGGGGACCTCTACCTCGGAATGCGCTCGTTCTTGGCGTCCGCGTTTCGCGTCGGCGAAGAACAGTGGGCGGTCGTCTTCGGCTCCGTCCGGCCGCGAGCGACGCCGTTCGACGAGGACGACTGGGACTACATCGATCACTTGAACGAGGCGCTGTCCTGGGCGATCGAACGGCGCGAGAGCGAAGCGCGGATCGAGCAGTTGGCCTACTCGGATACGCTGACGAATCTGCCCAACCGCGCCGCGCTGCTGGGGCGTCTCGACGAGACGATCGCCGAAGCGCAGGCGCTTTCGGCGCGTGCGGCCGTGCTGTTTGTCGACATCGACGGCTTTAAGGCCGTCAACGACTCGGTCGGTCACCGTGGCGGCGATCACGTCCTCGCCGAAATCGCGGGGCGGTTGCGCAGCACGCTTCGCCGCGAAGAGTTCATCGGCCGGCTCGGCGGCGATGAGTTCGCGATCATCATGTCGCACGCCGCCGGCCGCACGCAGATCGAGTCGATCGCGCAACGCTTCGCGTCGGTCTTGACCAACCCGTTCACTCTCGACGGGCACCGGTTCGCGCTGTCGGCGAGCATCGGCGTCGCGATCTATCCCGACGACGCGACGACTCGCGATGAGCTGCTCGCGGCCGCCGACGCGGCGATGTATCAGGCCAAGGCGGAGGGCGGCTCGCGGATCCGCTTCCACTCCGGCGGCGACACGTCGATCGGCGACGCGGGGTCCACTCCGTTTATCGCGACTGACGGCGACGCCGACTCGCCCAAGAGCACGAGCTACCTGTTGACGTATCAGCCGGTCGTTGACACGGCTGGCGCGGTGCTCGCGGCCGAGGCGCTGATCCGGCGCGTCGATCCGCGCCACGGCTTGCTCGCTCCCGAGCACGGATGGTCGATCATGCGCGACGAAGAGACGCGCCGCGCAATCGATCGCTGGGTCCTGCACGAAGCCGTTTCGCAGGCCCGCGCGTTCGGCGACATAACGCCGGATCTTCGAATCGACGTCAACCTCGCCGCATACGACCCGCGCGAGATCGAAGCGCTCTTCTCGGACGCAGTGCTGGAGCCGGATCTCGAACGAATCCGCATCGAGATTGCCGCGTCGCAGTTCGTCCAGCCTTCGGATGAATTCTTAGCCTTCGTCGAGCGCTGCGTCACGAGCAGAATCGGGTTCGTCCTCGATCGATTCGACGGCGGTTTGGCGACGCTCCAATCGCTCGCCCACCTGCCGGTCCGGGCGATTAAACTCGACCGCAGCTTGGTCGAAGCATTAGAACAAGGGACGGCGGCGCGGGCGCTGATCGAAGGCACCGTCATCGTCGCCCGGTCGCTGGGCTGGCTGGTCGTCGCCAAGGGGGTCGAGACCCAGCGCCAGCAGGAACTACTCGTTACGCTGGGCGTCGATGGGGTACAAGGGTTTCAGATAGCACATCCTATGACCGCAATTGTATTCGGGAACTGGCTGCGGGAGCGTAGATCCTCGCAGGGTCCTGACGCGTGACCCCGCGCAGGCTAAGGCATTTCCTCGTCGCGCTGTTAGTGCTCGGTTGCTTCCAGCTCGTGACGGCCGCCGAATGCGGCCTTGCCGTCGGCGGCCGAGCCGTTCTTGCCTCGGACGCGACCGACCCGAACGTCTTCGTTTGGGACTCCCGCGAGCGGCTGATCGACTATGAGGCAGGTCGCTGGGAAAGCACGCGCACGATTTTCGCGCACACGATCATGGCGCATCCGGGGACCCATGCGGTCGTTGTCGCCTGCTATCCGGGCGTCGCGCGCTCGCGCTCCGACGCGACGCCGCAGGACGCGATCGGCATACGCATCGCGAGCGGCCCATACCGCGGCCGCTACGGCTGGGTCATCTCCGAGGACGTTCACCGCGCCGGCGACCGAGCAATAGTAGGAAGGTAAAAGCGCTAGCGCACCGTCCGGTGCGGACGGCGCGCTAGCTCACTAACCTACGGGCGCGCGTGGGTACTTGCGGAGCGCAAACTCGGACCGCCGAGCGAGACCACCGGTTTGGAAAGCGCTGTTGCACCTCGCGAGAGCGAGGCGGCCGGTAGCAGGAGCGAGCCGGGACGGCGAGCGACGAGCGGTTGCGCGAGCAAGTACCCCAAGCGCCCTACATCAGCAGTCGAAGTAGAGGTAGAACTCGTACGGGTGCGGGCGGATCTCGACGGGTTTCAGTTCTTTTTCGTGCTTGTACGCGATCCATTGCTCGATGAAGTCGTGCGAGAACACGCCGCTCTCCGTCAGGTAAGCGTGGTCGCGGCCGAGGGCGTCGAGCGTTTCGCTTAGCGAACCTGGGACGGCGCGCACCTTCGCGGCTTCCTCCGGCGGAAGGTCGTAGATGTTGGCGTCGAGCGGACCGAAGCCGGCCTTGACCGGATCGATCTGACGTTTGATCCCGTCGAGTCCGGCGCACAGGAGCGCGGCGAACGCGAGGTACGGGTTGCACGACGGATCGGGCGGGCGGAACTCGAGCCGTTTGCTCTTCGGGCTTCCCGAAAAGAACATCGGGATGCGAATCGCGGCCGACCGGTTCCGCGCGCTGAACGCAACGTTGACCGGCGCTTCGTAGTGCGGAACGAGCCGCTTGTACGAGTTGGTCGTCGGGGCGCAGAACGCAAGCAACGAGTCGATGTGCGTCAGCAACCCGCCGATGTAGAAGAGCATCAGTTGGGAAGCTTCGCCATAACCGTTCGCGTCGTAGAAGAGCGGCTTGCCGTCCTTCCAAATCGACTGGTGGACGTGCATCCCGCTCCCGTTGTCCATAAACAGCGGTTTCGGCATGAACGTCACGGTTTTTCCATGACGCGCGGCGACGTTCTTGACGACGTACTTGAACGTCATCAGGTTGTCGGCGGTTTGGACGAGCGGCGCGTACTTGAAGTCGATCTCGGCTTGGCCGGCGGTCGCGACCTCGTGGTGATGCATTTCGACTTCCATCCCCCACGCGTTGAGCTCGAGCGCCATCTCCGACCGGACGTCCATGAAATGGTCGGCCGGCGGCACCGGATAGTAGCCTTCTTTTGGCCGGATCGTGTAGCCCTGATGCGACTCCCCCGAGTTCCAGTGCCCCTCGACCGAGTCGAGTGCATAGCCGGTCGAATGCGGATGGTTTTCGTACGCGACCGAATCGAAGATGTAGAACTCCGCCTCTGGTCCGAAGTACGCGACGTCGCCGATCCCGGTCGAGCGTAAGTATTCTTCGGCTCGGCGGGCGATGTGCCGCGGGTCGCGCTCGTACGCGGCGCGCTTGATCGGATCGAAGACGTCGCAGATGAGTGAAAGTGTCGGGTACGTGCGAAACGCGTCGATGTGACCCGTGTCGAGGTCCGGCTTCAAGATCATGTCGGACTCGTGGATCGACTGAAAACCTCGAATGCTCGAGCCGTCGAATCCGATCCCGGCGACGAGCGCCTCTTCATCGACCATGTCGGCCGGGACGCTCGTGTGTTGCCACGTCCCGGGGACGTCGACGAAGCGAAAGTCGACGATCTTGATGCCTTGCTTCTTGATCAGATCCAGAACTTCACCCGCCCGCTTTGCCATCCGACCTCCTCATCGCCAAAAAAGAACAGCGTCGCTTCGCATGCGCGCTGTAGAGGTGGCTTCGCCGATTTGCGATGGCGCTCGTTTGCCAATTGTCCAGCCGTTGGACGGCTGGGTGCGACACTCGGCTAGCGCGCTCGACCCGTCCTAAGCGGGCGCCGTCGCAACCCTCGGATTACCGGGAAGGACGCGCGTCTCGCCGTCGATATCGAGCCGGCGGAACGGGATGCCGAACGCGCGCTCGAGCGTCGCCGGATCGAGTGCACGGCGTGGCGCGTCGCAGGCGAGCAGGGTTCCGTCGCCGAGGACGGCGATCCGGTCAGCGATTGCGGCGGCTTCGTTGAGGTCGTGTAGAACCGCGACGATGCAGCGGCCGCCGTCGACCAGGTTGCGCAGAAGGGCCGCGATCTCGGCGGCGTGGCGGATGTCGAGATGGCTCGTCGGCTCGTCGAGCAGGACGACGCGCACGTCCTGCGCGAGCGCCAGCGCGAGCCACGCGCGCTGCCGCTCGCCGGAACTGAGCGTGTCGAACGGCCGCTCGCGCAACGCGGAGAGGCCGACGCGCTCGAGTGCGGCGTCGGCCGCGAACAGATCGGCGTCACCGACCGTCCAGTCCCACCAGTCGCGCCGCGCAAAGCGCCCGGTCAGGACGACCTCGCGGACGCTCATCCCGTGCGGCGTCTCGATGTTGTCGCCGATCAGCGTGACGGCGCGCGCACGCGCCGGTCGCGCGAGCTTACCAACCGGAGCGCCGTCCAAGGCCACGTCGCCGGCCTCGGGGCGAATGAAGCCCGCAAGCGTCCGCAGCAGGGTCGTCTTTCCGACGCCGTTTGCTCCGACGACGGCGAGCAATTCGCCGGGGGCGACCGCGAAGGTGACGTCATCGAGAAGGACCCGCGCGCCGGCGCGCAGGCGTAGGCCGCGGACCGCTAGGTGCCCCACAAGCGCGCCGCTCCCGCCGGCCGCAGGTACAGGTACAAGAACGTCGGGACGCCGACGAATGCGAGCAAGACTCCGAGCGGAATCTCGACCGGCGGCCACAGCGATCGGCCGAGCGCGTCGGCGAGCGGGACGAACGTGACGCCGAGCAAGGCGCTCGCGACGAGCGCGTGGCGCCCGTCGGTCCCGACCAGGCGGCGGGCCATGTGCGGGACGATCAAGCCGACGAACCCGACCACGCCCGAGAGCGCGACGGCCGAGGCCGTTAGGAGCGTGGCGGCGAGCAAGATCAGCCAATGCGCGCGCACGACGTCGACGCCGACCGCGCGCGCGAGCGCGGTCCCCAAGCGCAGCGCGTTGAGCGATGGGACGGCGATGGCGGCGAGCAGTAACCCGGGCAGCGCATAGGGGAGCGTCCAGGCGAGTTCGTACCAGCCGCGTCCGGCGAGCGACCCGGCGAGCCAGGCCAAGATCTGCTCGGCGCCGCCGCGCGCGAGTTTGGTCAGCGCGAGCGCGACGATCGCGGAGAACAGCGCCGAGAGCGAGATTCCGGCAAGGATCAACCGCTCGGCGTCGAGCCCAGTACCGCGCCGCGCGAGCAAGGCCACAAGGACCGCGGTCGCAAGCCCTGCGACGAGGCCGAGACTCGGCAGCGCGGGCGCGGCGAGCCCGAAGCCGACGGCGATCGCGATCGCGGCGGCGGCCCCGCCGCTGATCCCGGTCAAGAACGGATCGACGAGCGGGTTGCGCAGCATCCCCTGCAAGAGAAAGCCGGCGACGGCGAGTTCGCAGCCGACCGTCGCGGCGATGGCGACGCGCGGCGCGCGGAGCGACCACACGATCGCGTTCGCGTCGCCCGCGGCGTGCGGATGGAAGAGGGCGCGCAGGACGTCGCCCGGCGCGAGCGGCGTCCCCCCGACGAAGAGGCCGAGGCACAGTGCGGCGAGCGCCGCGACGACGAGTCCCAGGTATTGCAGAACGCGAGTGCGCACCGCGCGGTCTTTGCCGCGCGGCCGGGCCTTTCCGGGGAAGGGCGGCCCATCGAGCGCGGCGCAGTGACGCTCTGCGTGCGTCCGCAGGAACCCGGTGCAAAGCCGGGACGGTCGCGCCACTGTGAGCGGGGAGCCGCCGGACGTCACTGCCCTTCGGGGTGGGAAGGCGCCGGCAACGGCGACGAGCCGCGAGTCAGGATACTGCGGCGGATGCTTTGGTCACCACTCCACCTCGCGAAAAGGTAGGCGGGACATGCTTCGTCTCTTTTTTGCGGGCTGCGCGCTCGGCGCGGCCTGCATCGTTTCCAACCTCACCCTCGCGCGCGCCGGAAGCGCGCCGCAACCGTCGCCGTCACCGACGGGGCTCGCAGAGATCGGGCGCGTCGTCACGAGCGACCGCCGGTCCGAACCGATCGACCGGACCTCGCGGCCGACGTTCGTCATCACGCGGGCGCAACTCGACGCGCTCGGCGCGCGGACGCTCGCCGACGCGCTCGGGGCCGTCCCGGGCGTCAAACTCTTTCGTTACGGGCCGTTTGGCGGGCTCGTCGACTACGGCATCCGCGGCTCGAGCAGCGAGCAGACGCTCGTCCTGCTCGACGGCGCCCCGATCGCCGACGTTTCGTCGGGCGACGTCGACCTCGGCACCTTCCCGCTGACCGGCGTCGAACGGATCGAGATCGTCGAGAGCGGCGCCTCGACGCTCTATGGAACGAGCGCCTCCGGCGGCGTCATTAACATCATTACCGCGGCCACGCACCATGCGGAAGCGGTCGTCGCCGCGGGTTCGTACGGCGAGGCCGACGTCCGGTTCGGCGCGGGCGACGGGCGCATCGGGATCAGCGTCGAGCGGCACGTCGCCGCCGATGCGTTCGCGTATCCCGCCTTCGACTACGCGATGCAAAACTTCGCGCCGGGGATCCGCGCGAACGATTGGGCCGAGCAAAGCAGCGCGCGCTTGACCGCGGACGAGCCGCTCGGCGGATACTTTCGGCTGCGCGCGGATCTCGGAGTCGACGGGATACACGCTGGCGTTCCGGGACGGCTCGACTTCCTCACGCCGAACGCCGTGCAGAGCACGGCGCGCACCGAAGCGATGCTCGAGTTGACGCACGACTGGGCGCACTCGTCGTTTACGATCACCGCATCGGGCGCGCGGTCGGCGCTCGCGTACGCCGATCCCGACAATGGCGGCGAGAGCGACACCTACGACGGGCGCGCGCAGCTTTCGTTGAAGGAGATACTCTCCGCCGGCGACTCGACGCTCGTTGCGGGAGTCGACGTCGCGCGCGAAAGCGCGCTCCTTTCGCTCGGTGCGAGCGGCCCGCCGCCGAGTTTCAATGCGAGCGAGTCGCAGACTGCGACGTACGTGCAAGATCAGTGGAGCATCACGCCGGCCGTGCAAACGACCTTTGGATTGCGCGCCGAGAACGACGCGCCGCGCGGCGCGGTCCTCGCGCCGACGTTCGGCGCGCTCGCGCGCACGGGCGCGTTTCGAATCGCGGGGAACGTCGGCGAATCGTTCCGGGTCCCGACGCTGATCGATCTCTACTATCCGAACTTCTCGAACCCGAACCTCGTCGCCGAGAAGGCGCGGAACGCCGACGTCACCGTCGGCTTCGCGTCGCGCGGCGGCGACGTCTCGCTCGGGTGGTTCGACCGCTACGGATCGAACTTCATCGTCCTCGACGAGAACTTCGTCCCACAAAACGCCGAGCGCGCCGGCATCTCGGGGCTCATGCTGACGGTCGCGTCGCGCCCGTTCGCAGGTTTGATCGCCGACGCAAGCGTGACCGACGTCTACCGGGCGCTCAATCTCGTCACCGGGGCTCGGCTACCGCGCAATCCGGTGATGCAGGCGACGCTCGGCCTCACCAGGCCGTTCGGTGCTGGTGACGTCGCGTTCGGCATTCGCGCCAAGGTCGTCGGGTCGGACGGCGACACGGCATTCGGCGCGGGCGGGAACGTCTACGACGCCTATACGACGCTCGACGCGTATCTTCGCGTGAAGCTCGCGCGCGACGTCGTCCTCTCGGTGCGCGGCCGCAACCTCGGCGACGAGCGATACACGCCGGTCCTCGGGTACCCCGCGCAGGGCCGGACGTTCGAAGTCGAACTCGCGACGCACTGATCACTTCCGCAGAGAACGAAAGGAGGCGCGCCGCACCGCGACGCGCCTCCTCTGGGACCGATTCGTTCGGTTGTGCTAGTAGGCCGCGACGCCGGCCGGATCCGAGAGGCCGTTACCAGACCCGAGCGTCGTTACCGACGCGCCTGCCGGGTAAGTGAAGACCTGAACGTTCGCGTTGTTGACGCTGGCCGCGAAGACCACGTTGTTCTTCTTGTTCAGCGCATCGTGGAACGGCAGGCTGGCGGGGATGGTCGACGAGATCGACGTGTACGGAGGCTTGATGATGTCGAGCAGGCCGGTGCCGCTGCCGTTTTGGTCGCAGGCGACGAGATCGCCCTTGGTATCCATCACCACGCCGCCGGCGAACCCGATCGCACCCGGCGTTAGGACGGTCCCGCTGCAGCCGGTCAGGCCGCCTTTGTATTCGACGAACTCGCCGGAGCCGCTCCCGCTCGCGTTGACGTAAAAGAAGACATCGCCCTTCTTGTCAACGGCGACGCCTTCGCCTCCGCCAAGGCCCGGGTTGCACGTGTGCAATACGGTATTCGACTTCTGCTTGTACTCGACGACGAAGCCGCCCGAACCGAAGTTGTAGTCGGCGACGTAGACGTTGCCCTTCGAATCGGTCGTCACGCCGACCGGGTCGCCTACACCCGCGTTGTACGTGAAGGTTGGCGAGGTCCCGCCCTTCTTGTACTGCTGAACGTCAATGCCGGCGTAGTTGGCGACGTACAGACTGCCTTTGGTGTCGTACCAGTCACCATCAGGGCCGCTGAGGCCGTTTGTGATCGTCGTCGTGACTTCGTAGTCGACGTCCAAGACCTCGACTGCGCCCGAACCGAAGTCGGAGACCGCAAGGTCCTTCACGCCGCTCGCAATGTCGGGTCCTACCGGTGTCGGCATTTGGGGACCGCGGTACGCGAGCGACGGTGCGCGACCGGACGGATCCTGACGAACCATAGAGTGAACCGTCGACTGCGACGTGAGGCCGTTGCCTGCGGGGAGCGCCGAGGACGAACCCGGTGCACCGCCGCCGGAACATGCGGCCAAGAGCGCGACCGCGCCGGCTGCGACGGCTGCGGTGAGTGCTAGTGAGGAAATACGCACGAAGGGTCCCTCCCTAAAGAAAACTGTGCGTGTAGTTGAAGGTCTGCCGCAACGACGCGGCTCGCAAGAACTCTGGGATGCGACCCCGCGGAAGGCTGTTCCGGCTGGCGGAACAACGGTCCGCGGCGGAGCGAGGCGCTTCGGTATAAGGCGGGCGCGTCCTTGTCAAGGAAGGTGGAAAACGCGGCATGCGCCGCGTCTCCGCCGAACGCTTGCGTTCATGCCTCGCTGCCTTCCCTTCGGCGCCCTGGCGCTCGCGCTGTTGCTGGGACTCGCTCCCTCGCCCGCATCGCGAGCGAGCGCCGGCAACCGGCCCCGAATCGTCTCGCTGATTCCGTCGCTGACCGAGGACCTGTTTGCTATTGGGGCCGGCGCGCAAGTCGTCGGCGTCTCAGAGTACACCGACTATCCCCCGCAGGCCGCGCGGCTCCCGGCGGTTGGCTCCTTTGCTTCGCTCGACGCGGAAAAGATCGTGAAGCTCCACCCGGACGCCGTCGTCGGCATAACGGCTCAGAAGTCGCTGACGGCGGACTTGCGCCGGGTGGGGCTGCACGTCGTCTTGCTCACGGACGACTCGTACGCCGACGTTTTCAACGACCTCGCCGCGCTCGGTCGCCTGACCGGCCACGAACGCGAGGCCGCGCGCCTCGGGGCGCGATTGCGCGCGCGGACGGCCCAGCTCGTGCGCGCCGTCCCAGCCGGCGCTCGCCCGCGCGTCTTCGTCGTTTTGGGCGTCGCGCCGATCTTTACGGTCGGTGACCGCTCGTACATCGCTCATCTCCTCGGGCTTGCCGGGGCGCGCAATGCCGCGAGCGCCCTGCACGACGCGTACGGCCGCTTTAGCGCCGAAGCGCTGGTCGCGTCACAACCCGACGTCCTGATCACCGACAATACGATCGGGCTGGGCGCCGTCCTCGACCGGCCGCCCTGGAACGCTTTGCGGGCCGTCAAGGCGAAGGCGGTCTACGTGCTCGACAACCCAGACATCCTCGAACGCCCCGGGCCACGGTATGTCGACGGTCTCGCATGGCTGATCGACCGCCTCCATCCGCATGCCGCGCGCTGAGCGCCGCGCGCCGTCGCGCACGGCGGCGCCCGTCGAGCGCGCGCTCGTCGTCGCCGTCGACCGCCGCGAACCCGGTCGCCCGCTCGAGCCGGAGCTGCTCGAGTTCGAGGCATTGATCGAGGCCGCCGGGGCGGTCGTGGTCGAGCGAATCGTCCAGCGGCTCGCTGCGGTCGATCCGGCGACCCTCGTCGGGAGCGGGAAGGCGCGCGAGCTCGCGGCGCGCGCGGAAGAGATCGGCGCGACGAAAGTGTTCGTGTTCAACGATCTCCGTCCGCGCCAGCGGACGAATCTCGAGAAAATCGTCCCGTTGCCGATCGTAGACCGAACGATGGTGATCCTCGACTTGTTCGCGCAGCGCGCGCGCAGTCGGGAAGGGAAGCTGCAGGTCGAGTTGGCGCAGTTGCGCCATCGCCAGGCGAATCTGATCGGCTCGTCGACAGCGCTCTCGCGGCTGGGCGGCGGCGTCGGCACGCGCGGCCCGGGCGAAACGAAACTCGAAGTCGACCGGCGCCGCATCGGGGAACGAATTTCGTTCCTGCGCGCCCAGCTCGAGGTCGTGCGCCGGTCGCGCGCGACCCGCCGGGCTCCGAGCGGCGCAACCCCGCTCGTCGCGCTCGTCGGTTACACCAACGTCGGGAAGTCGTCGTTGCTCAACCGCCTGGCGCACGCGACGCCGCACGATCGCGCGTTCGTCGCCGATCAGCCGTTCGCGACGCTCGATCCGACGCTGCGCCGCGTCTATCTTGGGCCTAACCGGTTCGCGCGCGTCGCCGACACGGTCGGATTCATCACCGAACTTCCGGAGGAATTGATCGCGGCGTTTCGCGCGACCCTCGAAGAGCTGCAAGGCGCCGACGTCCTCGTCCACGTCATGGATGCCTCCAACCCCGACCTGGCCGCGCCAGAAGCGCAGCGTCGAGACGATTCTGCACGAACTCGGCGTCGACGGCAAGCCGACGATCCCGGCGTTCAACAAGATCGACCTCCGCGCACCGGATGCCGAGCCCGAAATTCCGAATGGCGCCGTCCGTTTCAGCGCGAAAACGGGCGAAGGGATCGACGGGTTGCGCGAGCGGATCATCGAGCGGCTCGCGCCGGTCGCGGCGCCGGCATGAAGCGGCTCGCGCTCGCGGCCCTCGGCGCGTGCGTCGCATGCAGTTCGAGCGCAAAGTCGCTCGACGGCGACTCGTTCGTCCGCGCGTTTCGAGCGATCAAGCCGAGCGTCGTCCTGTTTACGATGAAGATTCCAAGCGACGACCCGAAGAAGAAGGGCGAGTGGGACGACGCCTACGGGACCGGGATCGTCGTCGCAAGCGGCGCGTGGGGGAGCCAAATCCTGACCGTCGAGCACGTCGTCCACGATGCGCGTCAACTCCACGCAACCTTCGGTGAAAGCAAAGACGTCCCGGTGCGAGTCGTCGCGCGCGACGCGCACGCCGATTTGGCGCTGATCGAGGCGAGCGTCCCCGACGTCGCGCCGGCTCGGCTTGGGAGCGCGCGCGGAGTCGAGGCCGGGACCGAAGTCGGCGTCGCGGGATTTCCGATCCCCGACGCATTTCACGACGAAGGGCTCGGCCTGCGCACCTCGGTGTACGCGGGGCGCGTTTCGAGCGTCCGTAACGACGCGCTCGAACTCGATCTACCGATCATCCCGGGTGAAAGCGGCGGGCCCGTGTTCGATGCGCGGACCGGCGACGTGATCGGCGTCGCCGAGTCGCGCTTCGAAGAAGAGCGCGCGATCGGCTTTGCTATTCCGATCGACGACGCGGTGCGTTTCCTCAAAGGAAAGTTGCACGTGCCCGCGTCGCCGTCGCCCTAGGCGAGCGTTAGCGGCTCAGTCGGGCGGGATCGTGCCGACGCCCGAGCGTGACGCGGCGCCGGGGATGTCGTCGGTGACGTGTCCGGCCTTCGCAGTAATCCGGTAGAGGTCGCTGTCCGAGGTCCAGATATTCGCATCTTTTGCGTCGAATGAAAAATAGAACGCGATCGCGCCGAACGCGCGAAACGGTATGCCGCTGGTCTTATGGAAGTAGAGAATCTGACCGGTCCCAAGGTCTGACAGGACCACGTCGCCGGCTTTGTCGATCTTGATTTCGCCCGGGACTTGCGTCGTCATCGGCAGGACCTTGCCGTGCTTGCCGGCCGAGTCGTACTCGTTGACGCCCCCCGAGTTTGACTGCGACACGTTGTAGTACGAGACGTAGATGTTGCTCTGCGCGTCGCACGCGACTCCCCACACTTCGTTGAAGTAGGACTCGGCGATCGTGCCGGTCGGCGAGGTCGAACCGTTGGCGTACAGCGTCACCGAGCCGTTCGAGCCGCTGACCGCCGCTTCGTTTCCAGCGAGGATCGTGCCGTTCGGGCAGGCCGCGACGGTATACGGATACTGCCCGCTGTCCGTAAACGTCTTGCTGACAGTCGTGCCGCCCGGCGAAAACATCAAGATGTTGTTTCCGTGGCTGTTCGCGACGTAGAGGTCACCGGCAGCGTCGCCGGCGAGTCCCTCCGGCTGCGCGAGACCGTTGCCCGAGAGCGTCTCGAACGCCGTCTGGTTCTTCCCCGCCTGCAGGTAGCCGTAGATCGCGTTCGCCGTCGCGTCGGCGAAGAAGACGACGGGCGTCACTTTCTTCTTGTCGCCGATGTCGGAGAGCGTGCGCACCGCTTCACGCTGCGGCGCGCGTTGCGGCGCGACGGCCGAGACCGACCCCGCGCCGGCGCATCCGCCGAGCGCGATAAGTGCGGCCGCGACCGCGAACAATTGGAACGATCGGGTCCCGGACATCGTGGACTCCTTTGGGGGACAGGGTGCTTCCGCGTCCTAGCGCGGCTCGACCTCGTTCGGGGCTGCCTCGACGACCGGTCGCTTGCCATGCGGGAGCACGGAGCGGTCGCCGATCCATTGCGCCGGCGGGATGCTCCAGTATCGTGCCATCGCATTGAGCGAGCCCGCGTAGCGCGCGCGGACCGCGGCGAAGTCCGTCCACGCTTCGGCGGCCGGCCGAACCTTCAGGCGCGCCGCGGCGAGCCGCGCGTGAGCCGTGCGAAATTCTTCCGGCTCGATCCCGGGATCGCCCTCGTCGACGGCTCGGAAAAAACGCGCGAGGTCGTCGGTTGCGTGGCGGCCCATCTCGAGGCACAGCCGCGCCTCCCCGGACACTTCCGGCTCATCGAGCACCGTGACCGTCAAGGCGGCCGCGTCGAGTAGCGCGCCGAGCGTCCCGACCCACGACTCATAGTCGTGCGAAGATCGAAAATACGCGAGCGTCGGGTACGCGCGATGACTCTCGAGGACGGCGGCCATCCAGGTGTGGCCCGCATCGAAAAGCGCGTTGAGTCTGCGCACGATGTCGTATCGCCCGTACGTTTCGAGCAACGTGACGCCGGACGGCGGCGAGCCCGCGCGCGTCCCGAACGTCACGACGAAAACTTCGCGCGACGCAAATGCGCCGAAGATCGAGAAAAGAAACGTCGTCGTGACGGCGACGACTCCGAGTCCCGAGGCGCCGGCGACGATCGCGATGAACCGCGCCGGGCCCGCGGTCGCATAGAGATCGCCGAAGCCGATCGTGATCAACGATGTTCCGGCGAAGTAGAGGGCGTCAGGAAAATCCGCTAAGCCTTTGACTTGTTCGCGCAGACCCAGAAAGATGAGCCCGTACCCCACGATCAGACTCGTTACCCACAGGACGAGCGATACGACGAGCGCTAGCGGCGCGAACGACGCGAAGAAATCCTCGCGCCGGTCGGCGTCGGCGATTCGCCACGCGACGCCGCGCCACAATGGCCACGCGGCGCGGTTGACCCGGCCGCTCGGCCGCCAGCGAAGCGTCGCGGCCCGCGGCAAGATCACCGATTGGAAGACGTCGGTCATGATCAAAATGACGAGCGCCGAACCGACCGCCACCTCGGCGATGCGGAAAGCGAGCGCCACCGAAACCGAGCCTACGTCGCCGGCGGCAGCGCGATCAGGCCGGCTTGGCTAGCAGGGCCCCCCTTGAGCACGTTCACCGTAACCGACTGCGTTACGTAGCCGGCCGCGGAGGCCGTGACCGACTGCGGGCCGATGGCCACCATGTTAATCATGAAGCTGCCGTCCGAACTCGTATAGACGGGGTTGTTGGAGCCCGTTGCGCTGACGAGCGCGCCCGAGATCGGTCCGTTCGTCTTCGCGTCGATCACCCGGCCGACGATCGAGTTGTAGTCTTGCAGGCCGATCGCGTTTGGGTTGACGCAGCCGCACAGGCCGGCCGCGAGGGCTAGAGCTACGAAAGTCGCACGAAGCATGCCCGTCGTTTCTCGGCGGAGGACCGTTGTGCCCCTTGCGAAACCTGGAAGGCGGAATGAACCCCTATATTCCCGTCGCCATATTTCTCGGGGTTGCGCTGGTCGCAGCGACCGCATTTACCGGGGTCCCGGGGCTGCTCGCGCGGCGCAAGCCGAACCCGGCGAAGTCGGAAGCGTACGAGTGCGGCGTCGAGCCGACGTCCGACGTCGGCGGCCGCTTCCCAGTGCGCTTCTATTTGGTTGCGATGCTGTTCGTCGTCTTCGACGTTGAGGCGGCTTCCTTTTATCCGTGGGCGGTGCAGATGCACGCGTTGCGGGTCTACGGCCTCTTCGAGATGGTCGCGTTCGTGGTCGTGCTCGCGATCGGGTACGCGTACGTGTGGCGGAAGGGGGGCTTCGAGTGGAGGTAATGCCCGGCGAATTCCTCCTGGGGAAGCTCGACGACGTCGCACGCTGGGCGCAATCGTCGAGCGTCTGGCCGCTGACGATGGGTCTCGCCTGCTGTGCGATCGAGATGATGACGCGTTCAGGCGCCGCAATACGATATCGCGCGGCTCGGCTCGGAAGTTTTTCGGGCGTCGCCGCGCCAAGCGGACTTAATGATCGTCTCGGGTCGCGTTGCGCAGAAGATGGGCCCGATCATCAAGCGTCTGTACGACCAGATGGCCGACCCCAAGTGGGTGATTTCGATGGGGGCCTGTGCGTCGTCGGGCGGCGTCTTCGACAACTACGCGATCGTCCAAGGCGTCGATACGATCATCCCGGTCGACGTTTACGTCCCCGGCTGCCCGCCGACACCCGACGGTTTGTTGTACGCGGTCAATTTGATCCAGCAGCAGATTCGCCAGGGCGGGCGCGGCGGGATTCTCGCTCGGGCGTAGCCGGTCGCGTGCAGCATGCCTAGTTCGCAAACGCCTTCGATCGCCGGCACCGCGCTCGATCCGACCGCCGTTCGCCCGCCGATCGACGACGCCGAGATTCTGCGGGTCGAGCCGCAGGAATTACGCGCGACCGTGCAGCGCCTGCGCGCCGAGGGGTGTGCGATGCTGCTCGACATCGGCGCGGTCGACTACTTGGAGCGCGAGCCGCGCTTCGACGTCGTCTACCATTTACTCGCCTTGCCGGTACACGCGGCGAGCGTCGCCGAGGTTGGGACGCCGCGCCGCGTGCGCGTCCTCGCCGGCATCGGGGGCGAATCGCCGCGCTTGCCGACGCTGACCGACCTTTGGCCGAACGCCGATTGGGCCGAGCGCGAGGTGTTCGACCTCTTCGGAATCGCTTTCGATGGCCACCCGGATATGCGCCGCATCCAAATGCCCTACGAGTGGGAAGGGCATCCGCTGCGCAAGGACTATCCGCTGCGCGGCCCCGCCCGTGAAGCGACGCCGCGCCCCGCATTCGCGCTCAAGAGCAACGTCCCGGCCGGGACGCCGCCGGACGGCCGCGTGGCGGCGGCACTCCAAGCGCACGCCGCGCGCGACGAGAAGGGCGACAAGTGAGCGCGCCGCCCGTACCGTTGCCACGGTCGCTCGACGTCGTCGAGCGCAGCGGAAACACGATGACGCTCTCGATGGGGCCGCAGCATCCGTCGACTCACGGCGTCCTCCAAGTCCTCGTCGAAGTATCGGGCGAAACGATCGAGCGCGCGGATATGGAGATCGGTTACCTCCACACGGGGATCGAGAAGAGCGCCGAAAACCTTTTTTGGACGCAGGCGAACACGGTCATCGAGCGGATGGACTATCTCGATCCCG
This sequence comes from Vulcanimicrobiota bacterium, assembly GCA_963832625.1. Lineage (GTDB taxonomy): Bacteria > Vulcanimicrobiota > Vulcanimicrobiia > Vulcanimicrobiales > Vulcanimicrobiaceae > CAWHUV01. The sequence continues at coordinate 680,565 of CAWHUV010000001.1, forward strand.
TTGGGAACGCGCTCTGTTACGCGCTGGCGGTCGAAAAGCTGCTCGGCGTCACCGACAAGATCCCACCGCGCGCGCAAGCGATCCGCGTCCTCAACGCGGAGTTGACCCGCATCTCGTCACACTGCGTGTGGCTCGGGACGCACGGGATCGACCTCGGCGCGATCTCGGCATTCTGGTACGTGTTCGATATCCGCGAGAACATTCTCGACCTGATCGAGTCGTTCGGCGGCGCGCGGATGCATCCGAACTACTTGCGCATCGGCGGCGTCAACGGCGACCTCCCCGACGGATTCTTACCGAAACTCGACGAGTTGCTCGAGAAGTTTCCGCTGCGAATGCGCGAGCTGCGCCGGCTCCTTCAGAACAACCCGATCTGGCGCGACCGGACGATCGACGTCGGGACCGTGACGGCGGAAGAAGCCGTACAGTGGGGCCTGACGGGGCCGGCGCTGCGCGGAAGCGGAATCGCTTACGACGTGCGCAAGGCGTTCCCGTACTGCGGCTACGAGGGATACGAGTTCGACGTCCCGACGCGCACCGAAGGTGACTCGTACGCGCGCTTCCTCGTGCGGCTCGACGAGATGGACGAGGCGATACGGATCGTCGGGCAAGTGCGCAAACGGCTCGACGTCCCGGGGCCGGTGATGGTCGACGATCCGAAGATCGCAGCGCCGCCGAAGGAGACGATCGCCCTCTCGATGGAGGCGCTGATCCACCACTTCAAGATCGTGAGCGAAGGCTTCCGCGTACCGCCGGGCGACGTTTACCAGCCGATCGAGGGCCCGCGCGGCGAACTCGGTTACTACCTCGTCTCGAACGGAAACAATCGCCCGTACCGCGTGCGGACGCGGCCGCCGTCGATGTACAATCTTCAAGCGCTGAAAAAGATGGCGATCGGAAACTTGATCGCCGACATCGTGGTGATGATCGGCTCGCTCGATCCCGTCTTCGGCGAGGTCGACCGGTGAGCGACTTTTCCGGAGTTCTGGCGCGCGTCAAGCCCGAGGCCGAGCGCCTCATCGCGCAGTACCCGAATCCGCGCAGCGCGCTGCTTGCGATCCTGCACGCGTTTCAAAACGACGAAGGCTGGGTTTCGCCCGACGCGATGGCCGCGGCCGGCGCGATGCTCGACCTCCCGCTCTCGGTCGTCGAGTCGACCGCATCATTCTATACGCTGTTCTTCCGGCGCCCGGTCGGCAAGTACATGCTGCACGTCTGCCGCAACTTGTCGTGTCAACTCAACGGCGCGGGCGACGTCATGGCGTACTTTCGCGAGCGGCTCGGCGTCGGTCACCTCCAGACGACCGCGGACGGGACGTTCTCGTATGAAGAAGTCGAGTGTCTTGCCGCGTGCGACCGGGCCCCATGCATGCAAGTCAACCTCGAGTTCGTCTACGATCTGACGCGCGAGAAGATCGACGCAATGCTCGCCGCGATGCGCGCGGGGAACTTCGAGGTCGCGCCGCTTCCGCAAACCGCGCCTCCCGCCGGCGATTGGCAGATCGGGCCCGAGACGGGGAACAAGTCCCCCGGCGCCCGCAACGTCTCGGATCCGAACGACCCGGGCGGGATCGGCGATCCTTCGGGGCTGCGCATGCTCGAGCGGCTTGCAGACGATCCGCGTCCGATCGAAGTGCGACCGACGAGCGAGCGGCTCGTTCGCGATCGTAAGGAACTCTTCGTCGACCTCAACTCCCAGGCCGGGCCGGGCTGACGCGATGCCGGTTACTAAAGTTCTGACCAACGGCATCGGCGAGGCCGATTTGCGCAGCCTCGACGTCTACCGCGCGCGGGGCGGATACGAGCAGTGGAAGCGCGCCTTGACGGAGATGAAGCCGGCCGAGCGTCGCCGATGCGGTCTCGAAATCGAACTTGCGCGGGCGCGGCGGCGCGGGTTTCCCGACCGGGCGCAAATGGAGTTTCCTCCCGAAGAACGACCGGCCCCGTTACATGGTGTGCAACTGCGACGAAGCCGAGCCCGGGACGTTCAAAGATCACATGCTCCTCGAAGAGACGCCGCATCAGATTCTCGAAGGGATGCTGCTCGGTTCCTACGCGATCGGCTCGAACCACGCATTCATCTACATTCGCGGTGAGTTCAAGCGCGGCTACGAGATCTTCATGCAGGCGCTCGCCGACGCGCGCGCCGCCGGCTTGCTCGGTGAGAACGTTCTGGGAAGCGGGTATTCGATCGAGGTGACCGTCCACCGCGGCGCCGGCGCGTACATTTGCGGCGAAGAGACGGCGCTCTTGAATTCGCTCGAAGGGAAGCGCGGCGAGCCGCGGCTCAAGCCGCCGTTCCCGGCAGTCAAAGGATTGTACGGCGAGCCGACCGTCGTCAACAACGTCGAGACCCTCGGGTACATCCCGCATATCCTCAAGAACGGGCCGGAGTGGTTCGCAAGTGTCGGTCCGCCGAAGTCGCCCGGGTTCAAAGTCGTCTCGGTCTCGGGTCACGTCAAGGCGGCCGGCAACTTCGAGGTTCCGCTCGGGACGACGCTGCGCGAACTCCTCGAACTCGCCGGCGGCCCGCGCGACGGCCGAAAAATCATCGCGGTGCAGCCCGGCGGTGGCTCGTCGGCGTGCTTGTTCGAGGAGCATCTGGATCTTTCGTACGACTTCGACACGATGGCCGCCAACGGGACGATGCTCGGTTCGGGCGCGGTCGTGTTCTTCGACGAGACGACCGACTTCGTGCGCGCCGCGCATACGCTCGTTCGTTTCTTCGCACACGAGTCGTGCGGGCAGTGCACGCCGTGCCGCGAGGGCGGCCATTGGCTCGAGTTGACGCTCGAACGAATCCTTCATGGCGGCGGGCTCGACTCCGACATCGACATGCTGGTCGCCGTCGCCAAGCAACTGACCGGGATCAACCTGTGCCCACTCGGCGATTCGATCGAACCGTTCTTAGCGAGCGTCGTGAAGCGTTTCGAATCGCAATTCCGCGCCTACGTGAAACATCGCGAACCGGCGGTCGCGGTATGACCGGGCGGCGGGTGGCGGATCTCGTTTTCATGATCCTCGCGGCGGCGCTCGCCGCGTACGACGCCGTGCAGGCTTTCACGCAGCATCGCACGTGGCTGCTCCTCCCGGCGGTCGTGCTCGTGTTCTTCGTCGCGTACTACGGCCGGCGGTTCTTCACCCCAGGCCCCGGCCCGGGACCGTAGCGCGTGCCGAAGGACGTCACGCTGTCGATCGACGGGCTCGCGGTAACCGTCCCCGAGGGGACGCTGCTCGTCGAGGCGGCTAAGGTCGTGCGGACCGACATCCCCGTGTACTGCTACCATCCGAAGCTCGGGCCGGCCGGGCTCTGCCGCATTTGCCTGGTCGAGATCGAGAAGACGCCGAAGTTGCAGATCGCGTGCAACACCGTCGTCGCCGATGGGATGGTCGTTCACACGTACGGGCCAAAAGTCGAAGATGGGCGCCGCGCGGTTCTCGAGTTCTTGCTCCTCAACCACCCGCTCGACTGCCCGATTTGCGACAAGGGCGGCGAGTGCGACCTCCAAGATTTCTCGATGGCGTACGGCCAAGGCGCTTCGCGCCTCGCCGATCCCAAGGAGAAGAAGCCGAAGGCGCTCGAGCTCGGGCCGACGATCGTCCTCGACGACGAACGGTGCATTGTGTGCCAGCGCTGCTCGCGCTTCGATGAGATCATCACGCAAGAGCGCTCGCTCGTCGTCAAGGATCGCGGGCAGCGCGACGTGATTGCGACTGCGACCGGCGCGCCGTACCGTTCCCACTACAGCGGGAACGTCACCGAACTCTGCCCGGTCGGCGCGCTGACTTCAAAGACGTATCGCTTCAAGTCGCGGCCGTGGGACTTGCGGCGAACGGAGACGACGTGCACGCAATGCCCGGTTGGCTGCGCGATCAACGTCGACGTCCGCCATGGCGAAGTGCTGCGTACGATGTCGGTCCCCGAGGACGACGCTCTCCGACGGTTGGCTGTGCGACCGCGGGCGCTACAACGTCGGCTTCTACTCGGACGGGCGGCGCCTGACGACGCCGCTTCTGCGCGACGGCGATTCGTGGGCGCAAATCTCTTGGGACGACGCGATCGCGCTGTGGGCGACTCGTCTGCGCGGCGCGGCGCTGGCCGGTGGAGGCGCCTCGATCGCCGCGCTCGGAAGCGGGCGCCTGACGAACGAGGAAGCGTACCTTCTGCAACTGATTACGCGCGCGCTCGGCAGCGAAAACCTCGATTGGCGGGTGCGGCGCCAGCGCCAAGCATCGCCGGGGCCGTTCGGCGGCACGTATGCCGACCTCGAGAACGCTCAGACGATCGTCGTGATCGGTCGCCCGCCGGGTCAGACCGCGCCGGTGATGGACCTTCGGATTCGCAAGGCCGTCGCGCAACACGGTGCGCGACTCTTCGTCGTCGGCGAGCAACGGTGCGACTCGGCCATCCCCTACACGCGGATCGCGAAGGTCGACGAACTGAGTAAAGGCGGCGCGCTCGCAGCCGAACGTTATGCGTTCGTGTGGGACGGGATCGACGTCGTGGCCGGAGCGAGCGCGAACGCAGCGATGAAACGCTTGGCCGGCGCGGGCAAGCACGTTGCCGCTTTCATCGCGGGCGATTCGATGAACGCGCGGGGCGTCGAGGCGATGGGCTTGCTCCCGCGCGCCGCCGGGCTCGATGCCGCCGGAATATTCGAGGCCGCGCAGCGCGGGAAGATCGGCGTGCTGTCGATTTTCGGTGCGAACCCGGTCGTGCATTCGCCCGCCGGCCCCGACGACACCCGCGCCACGCTCGCGAATATTCCGTTCGTCGTCGTCAGCGAACTGTTTTTGACCGAGACGGCGAGCCTAGCGACGCTCGTTCTCCCCGCACGCGGTCCGTTCGAAAAGGCCGGCCACGTTTTCGACGTCACGGGCGGCGTGCGGCCGGTCCGCAGCGCGACCGCCGCGCCACCCGAGACGCTCGCCGACGGCGACATGCTGATCGCGCTCGCCGCGGAACTCGGCATCGCCCTTCCGTCGCCGAGCGAACTCGAAGCGCGTGCGACGGCGCCGGTCGAGCCCGCGACCGGCTTCGCCGATCCGGCGATCTGCGGCGCGCCGCCGAAGCCGGCCGGCAAGAAGAAGAACGACGGACTGCACCTGTCGATTGCAAGCGATCCGTTCGCCGGCGCCGGGACCCTGCGCCACGACGACCGTTTGCACGAGTTATGGGTGCGCCCGCACGTCGCGATGAGCGAGGCGACCGCGGCCTCCGCCGGCGTCGCCGCCGGCGACCTCATCGACCTCGCCGCAGGCGCGCGCACGCTCCACGACCTGCGCGTACGCATCGCCGCGGGCGTCCCCGCCGGAGTGCTTTCGATCGTCGACGGTCTGTGGGATGCGCCGGCCGCGGATCTCGCGGGGGGTGAGACCGTCGTCGCGATCAACCGCCGCGCCGCGCGCGCGCCGGTCGGAGCGTCGGCATGACGCTCTGGGCGATCGTGCTGCTCAAGTCGGTGATTCGTGCTGTTCGTCGTCGTGACCACGTTCGCATACTCGATGCTGTTCGAACGCAAGGTCTTGGGGTGGATGCAGTTGCGCCCGGGTCCGAATCGCGTCGGCCCGTGGGGCATGTTGCAACCGGCGGCCGACGCCGCCAAGATGCTCTTCAAGGAAGACTTGACGGCCGGACACGGCCGATCCGCTGATCTATTGGCTCGCGCCGTTGATCTCGCTTGCGTGCGCGATGGGCGCCTTCGCCGTGATCCCGTTCTCCGAGACGGACGGAACGTTGTGGGGCGATCGGAAACGTCAACGCCGGGATTCTCTTCATCTTCGCGCTGACGTCGATCGGCGTGTACGGGATCTCGCTCGCCGGCTGGTCGTCCGGTTCGAAGTACCCGCTCCTCGGCAGCGTTCGCTCGACCGCGCAGATGATCTCGTACGAGCTCGCGATGACGATGTCGGTCGTCGGGGTGCTGATCCTCGCCGGGACGACGTCGCTCGCCGGGATCGTACACGCGCAGGCCGGCTCTGGTTCATCCTGCCGCAGTTCGTCGGCTTCGCCGTCTACCTGATCACGGCGGTCGCCGAGACGAACCGCGCGCCGTTCGATTTGGTCGAAGCCGAGACCGAACTCGTCGGCGGCTTCCACACCGAGTACTCCGGGTTGCGGTTTGGATTGTTCTTCATCGCCGAGTATCTGAACATGATCACGGTCTCGTGCATCGGCGACGCTGCTTTTCCTCGGCGGCTGGAACCCGCTGTTCGGCCTGGGCTGCATCCCCGGGATCGTTTGGTTCCTCGTGAAAGTCGGGCTCTTCATTTTCGCGTACATCTGGCTGCGCGCGACGCTGCCGCGCTTGCGCTACGACCGGCTGATGGATTTCGGCTGGAAGTTGCTGTTGCCGGTCGCGACGCTGAACCTGATGGTGACGGCCGCGATCGTCGCGATCATGGTGAAGACGTGATCCGCGCCTTCTTCGATGCGATCGCTGCGCTCCTGAGCGGCTTTGCGACGACGTTCAGTTCTTTTTCAAACGCAAGCCGACGATCGAGTACCCGTCGATAAAGAAGCAGCACGCGCCGCGCTTTCACGGGCTGCACGAGTTGCGCCGCTACGCCGACGGGAAAGAGCGGTGCATCGGCTGCGAGCTGTGTGCGATCGCTTGCCCTGCGAACGCGATAACCGTCATCGGCGCCGAGAACACGCCCGACGACCGCCGTTCGCCGGGCGAGCGCTACGCCGCGCGCTACGAGATCGACGAGCTGCGCTGCATCTTCTGCGGCCTGTGCGAGGAAGCGTGCCCGACCGATGCGATCGTGCTGACGCCGCGCTTCGAGATGGCCGACTACCGGCGCGGCTCGTTCATTTACTCGAAGGACCGGCTGCTCGTCCCGCCCGAGGCCGGCGTCGGAGCGGCGCCCGACGAGCGCCCGGGCGGGATCCCGGCCGATCTCGGCGCGGTCGTCGAGCGCAAGAGCACGGTCGACATCGCCGACCGGCTACGACGCGACCTGGCGCGGCGACGATACTAAAGACCGAGCGCAAGGGGCTGGCCGGATGATCGTATTCTGGGTCCTGCGCGCTGCTGCTGGTCGCGAGCGCCGTCTTGACGATCACGCCGAAGAGCCCGGTCTATAGCGTCGTCGGGCTTGCTCGCGAACTTTGCCGCGCTCGCCGTCATGTACCTGACGCTGAACGCCGAGTTCCTGGTCGTCATTCAATTGATCGTTTACAGCGGCGCGATTCTGATCTTGTTCGTGTTCGTGATCGCGCTGCTTGTCGTAGCGGCATCGGTACCTTCAGCGTCGGGCCCAACCGCATGCCGCGCGCGCTCGTGCCGGCGCTCGTCGCTCGCGCTCGCGGCATGCGGCTGCTCGGCTACGCGATCTCGAACGCGCGTCGTTCGGACCGGTCGCGCTCCGCGGCCGGCACGACGCCGGCGAGGTCGGTCAAAGCGGACGTCTTCGGCAGCGTTGCAGACTTCGGCGCCGCGCTGTTCTCGACAGCATCTGCTGCCGTTTGAAGTCACGGCGTTCGATGCTGATGGTCGCGGTCATCGGCGTCGTCGCTGCTTGCCGGCGATGCTGCGCCGCAACCGCCCGCGGCCATCACGCGCCCCGGCGCGCGGCGCGCGCGCGCGAGCCGATCACCGAGGCGAGCCGATGATCGCCGTTCCGATGCCCGTCGCCGTGACGAATTACGTTGCCTGTCGGCGGTCGTGTTTTTCATCGGCGTGCTCGGCGTGATCGTCGCGCCGCAACCCGCTGATCATGCTGATGTCGATCGAACTGATGTTCAACGCGGCGAACCTCGCGCTGGTCGCGTTCTCGCGCGTGTGGCTGAACAATGCGGGTCACATCTTCGCCTTCCTCGTCATCACGGTCGCCGCCGCCGAAGCCGCGATCGGTCTGGCGATCGTCGTCGTCGTCTTCCGGCGCGCTAAGAACGTCGACGTCGACGAAGTGGCGGGAATGCGCGGTTGACCTCCGATGCACATGCGGCCGGATTCTCGGCGCTGCACCACCTGACGCAATTCGATCCGATCCTGATTGCGATTTGGCTCTTGCCGCTCTTGGGCGCGATCGTCTTGTGGACGTTCGGGCCGCGCTCGGGCGAACGGCCGGGATCGTCGGGACGGCGCTCGTCCTGCTCGCATTCGTTTTGACGCTCGTCGATGCGGGCGCCGCGTCAGCGATCGTCCCCGGCGCCGGCGCCGGCGAGGACGTTCCGTTCGGCGCGTGGATCCCGGGTTGGCAATTCGGCCTCTTGTGGGACCCGCTCGCCCTGCTCTGGGTGCTCGTGATCACCGGCGTCGGCGGTCCTGATCCACCTGTACTCGATCGGTTACATGTACGCCGACCGCGCAATCGCGCGATTCTTCGCCTACATGAACTTCTTCGTGTTCGCGATGCTCACGCTCGTCCTGTCCGATAACTTCGTCGGGTTGCTGGTCGGCTGGGGGCTGGTCGGGCTCGCCTCGTATTTCTTGATCGGCTTCTGGTTCTACGAACCGAGCGCGGTCGCAGCTGCGATCAAGGCGTTCGTCATCAACGTCGTCGGCGACGTCGGCTTGATGTTCGCGGTGTTCGTGCTCTTCGCGTTCACCGGATCGATTGCGTACGCCGACGTGTTCGCCAAGGTTGGAAGCTTACCGCCGTGGGCGCTGCTGCTCGCATGCGTGACGATGTTCATCGCATGCGCCGCGAAGTCGGCGCAGATTCCACTCCACACGTGGCTCCCCGACGCGATGGAAGGCCCGACGCCCGTCTCGGCGCTGATTCACGCCGCGACGATGGTCACCGCCGGCGTCTATTTGATCGCGCGCTGCGCACCGCTCTGGGACGCCTCGCCGGACGCGCGCGCGCTCGCGGGGACGATCGGCGCGGTCACCGCGCTACTCGCGGCGATCCTCGGGATCGCCCAATGGGACATCAAGCGAATCTTGGCCTACTCGACGATGTCGCAGATCGGTTACATGATCATGGGCGTCGGAGTCGGCGCCTACGACGGCCGGGATATTGCACTTCTTCACGCACGCCTTCTTCAAGGCGCTCCTGTTCCTCGGCGCGGGGCTTGCGATCCATCAACTTCACGACGAACAGGACGTGCGGAAGATGGGCGGGCTTCGCGGGCGCATCCCGGTCGCGTGGGTCGCGATCCTGGTCGGGACGCTCGCGATCATCGGCTTCCCCGGCCTCAGCGGTTTTTTCAGCAAGGACGCGGTCATCTACGGCGCGCTCGAGCACGGCTACCCGGCGCTCTACGCGATCGGCGTCCTGACCGCCGGGATCACGGCGTACTACATGTTCCGCATGCTCTTCGTCGCGTTCACCGGCGCGTACCGCGGCGAAATCCCCGACGCCCAGCTCGGCATCCCCGAGCGCGCGCAAACTGAGTCGCATCACGGCCCGGAGGCACCGCGCTGGGTGATGGAACTGCCGGTCGTCATCCTTATGGTCCCAAGTATATTTGCGGGCTACGTTTGGCTCTTCGGCTGGCCGAGATTTTTCGCGGTCGACTTCGCGCCTTCGGTTGCGGTCCCGGTCGCGGGTGCGATCCCCGAATGGCTCTCGACGATGCTCGTCTTGGCGGTCGTCGGTTTCGGCTTCGCGCTCGCATACTACCGCTACGGGACGAGCGCGGCGAAGGCGGACGCGGTCGCGCGGCTGCGCGCCGAGTCGCTCGCGATGCCGCAGATCCTCGTCCACGCGTTCTACTTCGACGATGCGATCGAGGTGCTGTTCGTTCGACCCGCGCGCGCGATCGGCGCCGCGTTCATGCGCTTCGTCGACCCGCGTCTGATCGACGGCGATCGTGCGCGACGTCGCGTGGCTTGCGGGCTGGCTCGGCCGCGATGCGCGCGGGATCCAGACCGGGCTCGTGCGCGCGTACGCGCTCGTCATCGTCGTCGGCGCGGCTTGCGTTTCTCGCGTACTATGCGTTCGCCGGAGTCGCGCGATGATCTGGGCGCTTGCGATCGGTCCGATCGTCGCCGGGCTGCTCCTCTTCGCGCTGCCGCGCAGCGCCGATGCGGTCGCGAAATGGCTCGGCGTCGCGGTTGCGCTTGCGGCGTTCGTCGTGACGCTGCTCGGCGCGGGCGCGCCGGACGAGTCGCTCCGCTGGCTGCAGCGCCCGTTTACCGCGAACTTCCACCTCGGGCTCGGTGGCCTGTCATTGTGGATCGTTCTGCTGCTGGCGCTCGCGACGGCGTGCGCGCTCGCGGCGACGCGAATCGCGCGCCGCGCGGGACTTCGTCGCGCAGATGCTCGTCTTGCTCGGCGCGATGACCGGCGTGTTCGTCGCCCGCGATCTGCTCGTCTTCGCGCTCTTCTGGGACTTGATGCTGATCCCGGTCTTCCTGATGCTGGTCGCGTGGGCGCCGGAGAAGTCGACCGCGACGCGCGTGGCGCTACCTGATCTACAACCTGACGGGTGGACTCGCGCTGTTGCTCGGGACCGCGGCCTACGGCATCGTTGAAGGCTCGACCGACGTGATCGGCGCGACGCTCGGGCACGGCGCGACCGCGATCGGGCCGGCATGGGGCTGGTGGATCTTCGCTGGCTACGCCTTTGCGTTCTTGATCAAGACGCCGGTTTGGCCGTTTCACACGTGGATGCCCGATACGTATGCCGACTTGCCGGCGCCGGCCGTCGCGCTCGTTAGCGGCGTCCAGTCGAAGGGCGGGCTTGTACGGGTTCTTGTCGTCGATCGGCGCCGCTGATGCCCGATCAGATGCGCGGCGCCGCGACCGCTGATGTTCGTTCTCGGACTCGTCGGGATTGGTCTACGGAGCGCTCGTCGCGCTCGTGCAAGACGACGCGAAGCGAGTCGTCGCGTACTCGTCGCTCTCGCACCTCGGCTTGATCTTGCTCGCCATCTTCAGCGGGAATGCGGTCGCGGCGGCGGGCGCCGCCGTGTACATCGTCGCGCACGGCCTGTTCAGCGCAGGCTTGTTTCTCGTCCTCGGTCAGATCGAGATGCGTGAAGGGACGCGCTCGCTCGCGCGGCTCGGCGGGTTGGGCACGGTCAATCCGAAGCTCGCCGGAAGTCTCACGATCGTCGCGCTCGCCGCACTCGGACTCCCCGGGCTGTGCGGCTTCGCCGGCGAGATTCTGATTTTGGCCGGTTTGTATCAAGCCGGCGACGTGTGGCCGGCCGCGATCGCGCTCGTCCCGATCGTCGTCGCGGCGGCGTACATGCTGCGTCTTTTCCAGGGGATGATGAACGGCCCCGAGCGCCCCGACGTCCCCGTCCGCGACGATGCGTCGCCGCTCGAACTGCTCGCGCTCGCGCCGCTCGTCATCGCGATCGTATGGCTCGGCATCGATCCGGGTCCCGTCGCGCGGTCGGTTGCGACGCGGGTGACGACCGTCTCGTACATGGAGACGCGCAAGTGACGCCTGCCTTGACGATTCCGTCGGGGAACGCCGATTGGTCGGCGATCGCACCAGTCGCAATCATGGGACTGACTCCGCTGCTCGTGCTGCTCGCCGACCTGACGTTGCCGCGCCGCGGCGCGGCGATCGGTCGGACTCGCGATCGCCGTCGCCGGGGCGGCGTTCGCCGGGCTCGCTGCTTCGACTCAATGGGGGAATCCGTACGCCGCGTTCGGCGGAGGCTTCATCGTCGGCGGCTTCACGATCGTCTTCGAAGAGATCATCGTCGTTGGGACGGTGTTGTCGCTGATCATGGCGTACCGGCTCGGACGCGACGATCAGTCGGGGGGCGGCCTTGCGCTCGTTTTGTGGAGCGCGAGCGGCGCGATGCTGATGGCCGGCGCGGCGAACCTCATGACGATCTTCCTCGGGCTCGAGTTGCTCTCACTTGCGCTCTATTGCCTGTGTGCGCTCGCGGCGCGCCCGACCGCGCGCGAAGCCGCTCTCAAGTACTTGATCCTCTCGTCGACCGCGTCGGGGTTCTTGCTCTACGGGATGGCACTGCTCTTCGGCGCGACCGGGAGCGTGCAACTCTCGGCGCTGGCGACTGCGACGGTCGGCCCGCTCTACGCGATCGGCGCCGGGCTGTTCTTGGTCGGGTTCGCGTTCAAGTTGAGCCTCGTTCCGTTCCACGTCTGGACGCCCGACGTATACGAGGGCGCGCCGCTCCCGATCACGGCGTTCATGAGCATCGTCACCAAGGCCGGCGCCCTCGCGGTCGTTGCGCGCGTTCGCGTACGCGGCGCTCGCGCCGTCCGCTGCGAGCGACCTGCTGATACCGCTCTGGGCCGTTGCGGCGCTGTCGATGATCGTGGGAAACCTCGCCGCGCTCGCGCAAACCGACCTGAAGCGGCTGCTCGCGTATTCGGGGATCGCGCAGCTCGGGTACATCGTCGCGGCCCTCGCGGGGACGACCGCTTTCGGGCTGCGCTACGCGATCTTCTACCTCGGCGCGTACACGTTCATGAACCTCGGCGCGTTCGCGGTCGTCGCGCTACTTTCGCGCGAGCATGAGGAAGGCTCGCGTCTGAGCGCCTACGACGGGCTCGGTTACCGTCAGCCCGTCCTCGCCGCGATGATGACGTTCTTTCTCCTCGCGCTTGCCGGTCTGCCGCCGACCGCGGGCTTCACCGGGAAGGTGCTGATCTTGGCCGCCGCCGTCAACGCCGGATACGCGTGGCTCGCGGTGCTGTTAGTGATCGGGACCGCGATCTCGGTCTACGTCGTACATCAAGATCGTGCGCGCGATGTACGCTCGCACGACCGGAGCGCCCGTGCAGCGCGCGGTCGCGGCGCCGAGCCTGCTCCCGTGGTTCGGCGTCGGGGTGTGTGCGCTCGCGACGCTCGTCCTCGGGCTCTATCCGCTCGCACCGAGCGACGTTTTGCCGCTCGTGAAGTAACTCCGGCGTTACGAGCGGCCGCGCGAAAGTGCGGCGGGGTGGCTGAACAACTGAATCGGACCGGGATCGAGGTGGTGGAAGTCGTCGCGCGCGAGCGTGTGGCCGACGCTCTGGTAGAGGACGAACGACGGCATGTCCGTGGCGATCAAGTCCTGAGCGCGGACATAGTCGGCGCGGCGCCGCGTGCGGTCGTAATGCGTCAGGGCGTCGTCGAGGAGCCCGTCGACCGCGTGGTTGCAGTAGCGCGATTCGTTCTGCCCGTGCGGCGGCGCCTGGTCACACGCATACAGGTCTCGAATGTTCGGGTCCGGGCTCCAGTACCACGCGAAGAGCCCGAGGTCGAAGTTGCCGCTATCAAGGATCCCGGTGCGCTTTGCGAACAGCTGGTTCGCTTGATAGCGGCGGTATGAGAGGTCGACACCGATCGCCTTGAACCACGACTGGATCAGGATTGCGCTCTGATCGCGTGATAAGTTCCCGATAGTCGAGACGAGCGTCAAACGCAGCGGGCGGCCGCCGTGCCGGCGCACGCCGTCCGGGCCGCGCGGCCAGCCCGCCTCGTCGAGCAGTCGGCTCGCCATCGCGAGGTCGAACGAGTAGCACGGTGCGTGGTCGTCGTAGGCCCAACTGAAGTGCGGGATCATCGTGCACGACAAGTAACCGGACCCGTGGTCGACCTTCGCCACGATCGCAGCCGGGTCGATCGCGTGCGCGAGCGCGCGGCGCACGCGGACGTCGTCGAGGGGCGGGTGCGTCAGGTTGAAGTCGATGTGCTCGTAGGCCGTCTCGTCAAAGTCGAGCGTATTGGTTTGTGCGATCGTCTTGGCCGGCGGGATCAGATTGTTCGGGAAACGGCCGACGACGTCGAGGTCGTGCGCGTGCAGTTGGTTGAAAGCGGCGTTAAAGTCGGGGATGATCTCGTAGACGATCTTGCGCAGTTTCGGCGGGCCGCCCCACCAGCGGTCGAACGCTTCGAGTTCGACGCTGCTGCCGCGCGTCCAGCGGACGTACTTGAACGGGCCGATGCCAACCGGTAGCCCGTTGTACGCCGCGTGGTTGACGTCGCGGCCTTCGAGCAGATGCTTCGGCAGAACCGCCGATCCGACACCCGGCGTCAAGAACCGGCTGACGAACGATGCATCCGGCATCTTCAAGTGTACGACGACCGTGTACGGGTCGGGCGTTTCGAGCCGCGCGATGTGGTCGAAGCCGACGGTGCTCGCCGTGTTGACTTTCGGATCAAGGATCGTGCGCACCGAGAAGGCGACGTCGTTCGCGGTGAACGGCACGCCATCTTGCCACACGACGTTGCGGCGCAACTTGTAGACGAGGGTTTTTCCGTCGGCCGAGATCAGGTGATTCGCTTGCGTCGGTACCTCGACGCATAGCCACGGGACCAGTTCGTCGCGCTGGTCGTAGAGGAAGAAGTAGCCTGCGGTGAGCGTCGAGAGGTCGCTGACCAGAATTTGAGTCGTTAGAATCGGGTTGAGGTTGTCGATGTCCTGACCTTCGGTAAAGCGCATCACGAGCTGGCTTGGCGGCAGATGCCGCCCCGCCGCGGTCGTCACCGGCGCACACCCACTGAGCGCGAGCGTAGCGGCGAACCCACAAGTGGCGGCGACTCTAAGAATCGCCCAGAGTTTGCGACCCGATTGGAACACAAGCCGCGCTTCACGTCGCGCGCCGTTTGCCCCTCGGGTCGGGCACTACAAAGGTTGTGAGAAGGGCGCTTGAAAACCGAACGGCGGTTAGGTTATGATGGCGTGAGCACCCTGCGGCTAGGCGGAGTCCGCTTTCACATCTGTCCGGAGGATCACGAACCGCGACATGCTCACGGCGAGTACGCCGAGACCGTCGCGATTCGTCGATCTAAATCGAGATGGAAGCGTGTCGCTATCGAGACGTCGCGGGTCCCTGATTCCAGCAAACGCGAAACGAAGTGACGTGAGAAAAATCCTGGATGGCGCTGCCGACCATTTCTACGTACTTATTGTTGCGTGGAAAAAAATGCACCCATGAAGCGAAGGGTCAAGGCGCGCGTCACGACGACGAATGCGGACATCGATGCGGCGATCGCCGAGGCGAAACTATACGAGCAATACCGGCCAAAGGCCGTGAAGGCGGAATACCGCGCGTCTTCGGACACGGTCGCGATCAAACTGCACTCAGGCGTCGAGATCATAATCCCGCGCAAGCTTCTCCAAGGCTTGGAGTCGGCGAAGGCGGCGGACGTACGCAAGATCGAGATTTGGGGGCACGGTTCGGGGGTGCACTGGCCACGCCTCGACGTTGATCACTACGTGCCGAGTTTGATTGAAGGCGTCTTCGGAAACCGGCGTTGGATGAGCGCGATCGGCAAAAAAGGCGGCGCGAAGCGAAGCGATGCGAAGGCAGCGGCGTCGCGGAAGAATGGCCAAAAAGGTGGCCGGCCACGAAAGAAGGCCGCCGCCTGACGGCGGAAGGCTAGTTCGTGCCGATCAACTCGAAGAGCCCGGCGGCGCCCATCCCGCCGCCGATGCACATCGTTACGACGAGATATTTCGCCTTGCGGCGGCGTCCCTCGATGATGCCGTGGAGCGCGAGCCGCGCGCCGCTCATCCCGTACGGATGGCCGACCGAGATCGCGCCGCCGTCGACGTTGAGCCGCTCGTTCGGGATGCCGAGCGTGTCGCGGCAATAGATCGTCTGGACCGCGAACGCTTCGTTGAGCTCCCACAGGCCGATGTCGTCGATCTTCAGATTGTGGCGCTCGAGGAGTTTCGGGACCGCGTACACCGGCCCGATCCCCATCTCGTCGGGCCGCACGCCCGCAAGGGCCATTCCGCGGTAATATGCGAGCGGCGCCAGGTCGTGTTTCTCGGCGTACTCGTAACTCGTTAGGACCAAGGCCGCCGCGCCGTCGGAGAGTTGGCTCGAGTTCCCGGCCGTAATCGACGACTTCGGATTCATGAAACTCGCGCTCTTGAGTTTGGCGAGCCCCTCGAGCGTCGTGTCGGGGCGGTTGCCTTCATCGCGGGCCAGCGTCTCGAAGGTCTCGCGGATCTCGCCGCTCTCCTTGTTCTGCTCGACCTTCCACGCCGGGAGCGGGACGATCTCGGCGTCGAAACGGCCGGCGGCCTGCGCCGCGGCGGTCCGCTGTTGGCTCTGCAGCGCGTACTCGTCCTGCCGTTCGCGCGAGATGCCGTAGCGCTTTGCGACCACGTCCGCGGTCTCGATCATCGGCATGAAGAGGTCGGCCTCGTGCCGCAGCAGCCACTCCTCGGTGAAGAACTTGATGTTCAAGTTGTTCTGCACGAGGCTGATCGACTCGGCGCCGCCCGCGACCATCACCGGTGCGCCGTCGACGACGATGCGCTGCGCCGCCACGCTGATCGCCTGCAAGCCCGACGCGCAAAAACGATTGATCGTCGTCCCGGATACCTCGACCGGAAGCCCCGCGCGGACCGCGGCGGTGCGCGCCAAATTGTTCCCGGTCGCGCCCTCCGGAAGCCCGACGCCGACGACGACGTCCTCGATGTCTTCGGGGCGAACCTTGGCGCGCGCGACCGCGTGCTCGATCGCGTGGCCGGTCATCGTCGCGCCGTGCGTTTGATTGAACGCGCCGCGAAACGCTTTTCCGATCGGCGTCCGGGCGCCGGCGACAATTACCGCTTCTTTCATGATGCTTGTCCTAGCACTGCCGTTGGGCGAGGGGCGAACGCGCCGCCGCGCTCGGCGAGCGACTGGAGGAGCGGCGCGGGTTTCCACTGCGGCCCGATCGTGCGCTGGTACCCAACGATCGCGTCGTAGACCGCGCGGACGCCAACGGTGTCGGCATACCACATCGGGCCGCCGTGCCACCATGGAAAGCCGTAGCCGAAGATCCAAACGATGTCGACATCCCCAGGTCTTAACGCGATCCCGTCACCCAAGAGTTGCGCCCCCTGGTTGATCAGTGCGTACAGGCAGCGTTTGACGATCTCGTCGTCGGTGATTGGGCGCCGCACGAGCCCGAGCGCCGCCGCTTCGGCGACGATCAACTCTTCGACCGCGGGGTCGACGAGGGCCTCGCGCGAGCCGGCTTCGTAACGGTAGAAACCGGCGCCGGTTTTTTGACCGTATCGCTTTTGCTCGTACAGTTTCGTGACGATCTTCGAATCCCGGTACGGCGTCTTGGGCGCCTCGAGCCCGATTTTGTAGAACACGTCGAGCCCCGAGAGGTCGAACATTTGGAACGGACCCATCGGGAATCCGAAATCGCGGATCGCCGCGTCGACTTGCTTTGGGAGGGCCCCCTCCTCGACGAGATACATTGCCTCGCGCGCGTAGTCGAAGAGCATCCGGTTCCCGATGAAGCCGAACGCGTTGCCGGAGAGGACACCTTTCTTACGGAGCGTCTTGGCGAGGCTCATCGCGGTAACGAGCGTCTCGGGCGAACTCGCCTTGCCGCGCACGACCTCGAGGAGTTGCATGATGTTCGCCGGCGCGAAGAAGTGCATCCCGACGACTTTGTCGGGCCGCGCGGTCACCGCCGCGATCGCGTCGATGTCGAGCGTCGAGGTGTTCGACGCCAAGATCGCGCCGGGTCCCAGGGCCTTGTCGAGCTCGGCGAAGACTTGCTTCTTGACCTCCATACTTTCGAAGACGGCCTCGACGACGACGTCTGACTCGGCAATCGCGGCGTAGTCGCTCACGAATTGCACCGCGCCGGTTCGTTCCGCGGCCTCGTCGGCCGTCATGCGGCCTTTCTTCGCTTGGCCGGCGTAGGTATCGGCGACGGCCTTCCGGCCGCGTTCGACTTGCTCGGCATTGACGTCGATCACGGCGACCGGGATCTTCGCGTTTGCGAAGACCATTGCGATCCCGGTCCCCATCGTCCCGGCGCCGACGACTGCGGCTTTCTCGATGCGCCGCGGCGCGACGTTCTCGGGGAGCCCGGGAATCTTGCCGAGCTCGCGTTCGGCGAAGAAGATGTGGATCGCCGATTGGGCCTGCGAACCTTGGACCAGTTCGAGAAAAAGCCGGAACTCGCGCGCCAACCCAAACTCGAAGTCCAACTCCGAGGCGGCCTCGACAGCGTCGATCAACTTGTGGGCGGCGTAACCCCCCTTGTCTTCGGGCGGGACCATGCCATGCGCGACGGCGACCAGCGGTGGCGGCACGATGAACTTCAAGGCGCTGACGCGGTTCTTCGTGCCGGCGTTCGCTTCGGCGAGGTCGACCGCGCGCGCGACGACGTCGCCCTCGACGATCTCGTCGAGCAACCCCATCGCCTTCGCCGCTTTCGCGGGCTTCAGCTCACCCTTGAGCATGAAGTCGAGCGCTATTTGCACGCCCGCGATCCCGTGATTCGCCGGATTTTTGGTCGCGAGCAGCCGCGGCAGCCGTTGCGTCCCGCCGGCGCCGGGGAGCAAACCCAACTTGATCTCCGGTAAGCCGAGCCGCGAGGTTGCGGTTGCGATGCGGTAGTCGCACGCGAGCGCCAGTTCGCACCCGCCACCGAGCGCGTTCCCGTCGATCGCCGCGACGAGCGTTTTCGGGCTTTTCTCGATCGCCGCGATCGCATCGCGGACGTTCTTTGCGTCGGGCGGCGGCGGGGCCAAGAACTCGTTGATGTCGGCGCCGCCGCTGAGCATCCCGTTCGCTCCGGTGATGACGATGGCGCTGACCGCATCGTCGCGGTCGGCGGCCTCGATCGCCTCGAGGAGCGCGGCGGACGTCGCGAACGAAAGCGCGTTGACCGGCGGGTTGTTGAGGGTCAAGACGCGCACGCCGCGGCGCGTCTCGGCTGCGACCGTCGCCGGCCGAGCTTCCGTTTGTACCATTCGGTTCTCCGGGGAGGGGGGAAACGCTATTCGACGCGCGCCCGGGGCACCTTTGAAAGCGTCTAGGACCCTAGAGCGGCACGACCGACGGGGTTCCGATCCCGAGCTGGAGGACGAACGTCCCCGCCTTGAGACCTCCGAGCCCGAGCGCCGTGTTCGTACGCGGATTCGGATTGGTCCCGCACGTCGTAATGTCGATGCACGTGACGTCGATGATGCCGATCCGCCCGGTTTCGCCGTGCGGCGGGTTGACCGGCGTGCCGCCCGCGTAGAAGGCTTGGACGAAGAACGGCTTCGCGAACTTGTAACTGAAACCGGTCAAGAGCGTCGGAATTCGCTGCGGGTACGGATCGCTCGGCAAGTAGTTCTGCAGTCGCGACGGCTGCAAGAACAGCGTCGCGCGGTCGGTCGCGAAATAGCGAATATCCAAGAGCTGGAAGATTTGCGGATGGTTGTCCGCATTGAGCCCGGCCGTATGCACGAGCCACTGCGGACCGATCGTGAAAGCCGCGAAGAGTTTAGGGGAGTTCGCGAGCGGAAACGTCACGAAGAGCGACTGCGTCTGCGTCGTGCGCAAGTAAACCGGCGATGCGGTCTGCGTGTCGTAGTTGTACACTTGGAAGACGTCGTTGTTGCCGCCGATCGAGGCTGTTCGCGCGACGTACTGCGGCGTGATGACGATTGGGTACAAGCCGCCGAGGTAGACCATCCGCGACAAACCAACCGTGAAGATCTGGTTTCTGACGGTCGCGTCTTGTTGAAGCCCGTGGAGGTCGGCCGGGCAATTCGGGAGCGGATGCCCCAGAAGCGGCGCCAGCAAAACGCAGCTCGTACGCCCGGGGCCGAGCACCTGCCCGATGACCGGGATCGCCGAGTTGAGCACGTACGACGGGACGGTCCCGGTATCGAAGCCGATCGGGTATTCCGAAAGCGTGTAGAAGCCGGCTTGTAGCCGCGTGTAGCGGTCGGGCCCGGCGAAAATAACGGCGTCGAGGCCGCCCGCCAAACTGTTTCGGTTGAAACCATAGTTGCCGGCCGGGAACGCGCTCGAAAGATCGAGTATGTAGTGGATCCCCGGGACGCGCGGATGCTGGATCCCCGGTCGCGGAGTAGAGAAGGAGCCGAACGGAACGATCGCCGGCTCTGGTGAGGCGACGGCCTGCGCGGTCTTGCGGGCGCTGCGCGCGTCGCGCAGGAGCGACTCGGCGTTCCCCGAGGCGGTGGTCACGCCGGGATCGGCGGCTTGAGCGAATCCCACCGAAGGGATAGCGATGGCGAGCGCAGCCGCGAGGCCAGCCGCTATAACTGCAAGCTTGACGTTCATGGGTGGTCCAATCTTCGAAGCCGTTGCCCCGCCAGGCGGGCGCTCCACCTCAACGTTAGGGAGCGAACGTCAATCTTCTTTCCCGGCGCGGCGGGCGAGTAGGAAATAACTTGCCCGCTCAGTACGCCAGCGGACACCGGGGAGGGCGCGAGTGCTGACGTTGCCGGAGTTGATCACCCAGTCGTTGTGCCTCGAGCGCCCCCGCGCGTTCGGCGAGCGCCTCGGTGCGCCCGAATGGCGCTATCTTTCGTCGACCGAAATGCTCGCGCGGGCGCGCGCAATCGCCTGCGCTTTGCGCGATGCGGGTCTAGAGCATGGCGACCGCGTCGCGCTGATTTCGAACAACCGGCTCGACTGGATCGCCGCCGACTTTGGAATTTTGCTCGCGGGCTGCGTCGTCGTCCCGGTTTTTGCGACGTCCGCGCTCGACCAGGTCGACTACATCTTCAAGGATTCTGAAGCGAAGATCGCATTCGTCGAAACGCTCGCCGACGCCGAGCGGCTTCGCGCCGCGTGTACGAACGTGCCGCGCTCGATCGCCTTTGACGACGCCGGTCCGGGAGGGCTCGCTGCCTTTGAGGCGGCGGGCGCCGCAGCGGGCGCCGCCGATCCGGGGCGGGCCGATTCGTTTAGCGCCGCGCTCGATCCAAACGAACTTGCCGTGCTGATCTACACGTCGGGGACAACCGGGATTCCGAAGGGCGTGATGCTGAGCCACGCCAATCTCACGACGAACGCGTACGAAGCGTTCCACTACGGCTTGCAAGACATCCACGCCAACGACCCGATTCTCTCCGTGCTTCCGTTCGCGCACATCTACGAGCACACCGACTTGCTCGGATTCATTCAGTTCGACACGAGCCTTCACGTCACGCAGCCCGACTTTCTCCTCGCAGACCTCCAGTCGATCCGGCCGCGCACGATCGCGCTCGTCCCGCGCATCTTCGAACGCGTCCTCGCCGGCGTCGTCGCGAAGGCGCACGCGGAGGGCGGAATGAAGGCGCGGCTCGTCCCATGGGCGCTGCGCGTCGGGCGCGAGTACATGGCGGCACTCGCCGATGGCCGTTCAACCCCGATCGGCCAGCGAATCGCCTTTACGGTCGCGCGTCTTTTGGTGCTCTCGAAGATCAGGCCGGCGCTCGGGCTCGACCGGGCCGAGTTCTTGGTCAGCGGGAGCGCACCGCTGCACCGCGACGTGTTGCTGACGTTCGCAGCGATCGGCGTCCCGGTCTGCGAGGGCTACGGGCTGACCGAGACGTCCCCCGTCGTCACCGCGAGCCGGGTCGACGCGCTTCGCTACGGGAGCGTCGGGAAGCCGATCCCCGGCGTTGCGGTGAAGATCGCCGCCGACGGCGAGATCCTGGTCAAAGGTCCGAACGTGATGCAAGGTTACTACCATCTGCCCGAGGAGCGTCCGTTCACGGAAGACGGGTGGTTCCAGACCGGCGACATCGGCCGGCTCGACGCCGACGGTTACCTCTTCATCACCGACCGTAAGAAAGAACTGTTCAAGACGTCGACCGGCAAGTACGTCGCTCCGAGCCGGGTCGAGGCCGCGGTCAAACGCTCGGTCTACGTCGCGCAGGTTTTCGTGCTCGGCGACGGGCGGCCGTTCCCCGTTGCGCTCGTCGCGCCGAATTGGGCGCTCGTGCGCCGGCAGTTTGGGATCCCGGACGACGTAAGTACCGCGGCGATCGCCGAGCGCGCCGACGTGTGCGCGTTCATCGAAAAAGAAGTCGCGACGAACACGGCCGATCTCGCGGGTTTCGAGCGAATTCGCCGCATCGCGCTTCTCCCGCGCGATCTGACGATTGAAGACGGCGAACTTTCGCCGACCCTCAAGGTGAAGCGCCGCGTCGTCGAGGCGCGGTTCAAGGATTTGATCGACGCGGCCTACGCTCCGGCGGCGGCAACGGCCTAAACGATCGTGGCCTGCACTTCATGCGGCGCGCCGCTCGGCGAAGATGCGAGATTTTGCGCGCGGTGCGGCGCCGCCGTACCAGCCGCCGCACCGGCAGTCGGAACGGCAACGACCAGAGCCGGCGATCAAACCGGCTGGGCGATGCTGTGCCACCTTGCCGCGCTCGCCGGGATCCACACGCCGTTCGGCAACGTGATCGGACCGCTCGTCGTATGGCTGATCAAGAGGAACGATTCACCCGCGGTAGATCGCGACGGCAAGGAGTCGCTGAACTTCCAACTCTCGATGTCGATCTATTTCAGCGCCGGCGTATTCGCGTTCGTCCTTGCGGTCGCGCTGTCGTTCTTGGCGAAAGACAAGGGGATGTTGACCTTCCTCCCGCTCGCAGCGATCGGCATCGTGATGCTGTGGATGCTCTCCAATCTCGTCCTCGTCGTCGTCGCATCCATCAAGGCCAGCAAAGGCGAAGCCTTTCGCTATCCGCTGACCATCCAGTTCTTACGCTGAGCTGGACCGAGCCAGCAAGTCCAGGAGGGAGCGCGTCACCGCGCTCGCGTCGCCGGCGAGCTCAGAGACGATCGAGTAGTGATTGTGGCCGGCGACGATCTCGTCGCGCGCCACGAGGCCGGCCGCCCGGCACGCTGCGGCGTAGGCGCGCGTTTGGCGCTTGAATTCGTCCGTCTCGCGCGCGCCCGCGGCGACCATTAGCTCGACCGGTGCGCGCGGTAGATGCGCGAGCGGGCTGTTGCGCAGCGCCGCGT
Organism: Vulcanimicrobiota bacterium; assembly: GCA_963832625.1. Lineage (GTDB taxonomy): Bacteria > Vulcanimicrobiota > Vulcanimicrobiia > Vulcanimicrobiales > Vulcanimicrobiaceae > CAWHUV01. The sequence continues at coordinate 703,164 of CAWHUV010000001.1, forward strand.
TCTCGTCGGGGAGCAAAAGCCAATCGTTGACGTTCGAGCGCCGCACCGGCTCGAGGTCATACAGGCCGCTGAGCCCAAAGACCGCGCCGATCGCGTCGCTCGGTCCGCCTCGCACGCTCCAATCGGTTGCGGCCAGCATCCCGGCAAGTTGCCCGCCCGCGGAGTGCCCGCCCACGACGATCCCGCGTGCGCGCGCGTTCAGACGCGACGCGGCGTTCTGCAGAAGCCAAGAAATCGCGGTTCTTGTCGCCGCGACGATGCGGTCGAGCGAATCGGCCGGCGCGAGCGGATAGGTCAGGACTGCGCACGCGCCGCCGGCGCGGACGACTGGACCCGCGACGAACGAGAACGACGACGCATCGAGCCTGCGCCAGTAGCCGCCGTGCATGAAGACGAAGAGCGGCGCGCCTGCCCGCGGCGCGGGAAAGAGGTCCATCCGCTCGCGCGCGTGCTCGCCGTAGGCGACATCGCGTTCGTGCGCGAGGGTGGCGCGCGTCCGTTCGCTCGCCTCGGTCCAGGCTGCGAAGTAGGGATCGAGCGACGGGACCGTCGCAGCCGCATTGTACTGAGCGTCGAGTTCGCTCTGCGAATACGAGCCGTAGACGACGGTTCCGTCGCTCATCCCGTTAGTCCGAGACGGTTACATCGTTCCAGTTTGCTTCTTGCAGGTCGTCGTCGTCGCCGGCTGCATCTTGCCGCTCTTGTCTTTCCCGGTCGCCACGTCGCGCGTCTCGGTGTCGCTGACCTTCGTCTGTACGTCGGTACCGGTCGAGCCGTCGTTGCTGACGGTCGACGTCCAGGTCATCGTGTTGCCTTTCCATCCCGGCGACGTCGCCATGCCGTAGCCGCCGAAGTCGTCGGCGTTGATTCCAACCCACTGCTTGGTGATCGTGTTGTACGTCGTCCAGCCGTCGCTGTTGATCGCGCGCGTCCGGGCTTTGTCGAACGGCGGCGCAACGTCATGGCTCACGATCCAACGCCCGTTCATCCCAAGCGTGTACTTTGTCGTGTCGGGGCGGTCGGCGCCGCGGACCATCGCGTGACAGTTCCAGGTTCCGATCAGAAACATCATCGGGCTCAGGTCGGGCTTCGTGTCCGGGACCGGGGTCGGCGCGGCGAAGACTCGTCCTGCCGAGGCCGAGGCGAAAAGGGCTGCTGCTAAGAGCAGCGCTAGACGAATTTTTGTCATACTGCTTTCCTCTGGGAGAATGGCGTCGCCGCCGGCCCTCTAAGTGCGACCGTGGCGCTTCCGATTAGGTAGCACAACGGCCGTGCGGTCGCCTGCCTAGTGCACCCTCCGCTCGAGGCCGCGCCACTCGCGTTCGCGCAGGACGAATTTCTGAATCTTGCCCGTCGAGGTTTTCGGAAGGTCACAAAACTCGACAGCCTTCGGCGTCTTGAAGCCGGGCAGACGCTCGCGACAGTGCGCGATGATCTCATCGGCGGTCGCGGTCTGGCCGGGTTTCAGGGTCACGAACGCTTTGGGGACTTCGCCCCAGCGCTCGTCGGGCTTCGCGACGACCGCGCATTCGAGGACCGCGGCGTGCTCGAGGATCGCTTTCTCCACCTGCACCGTTGAGATGTTCTCGCCGCCGCTGATGATAACGTCCTTCGCGCGATCCGAAATTTCGAGATATCCGTCGGCGTGCCGCACCGCGATGTCGCCGGAGTGGAAGTAGCCGCCCGCGAACGCTTTCGCCGTTGCGGCGGGGTCGTTGTAATAACCCTTCATCACATTGTTGCCGCGCATCACGATCTCGCCCGGAGTCTTTCCGTCCCACGGCGTCGACGAGCTCCGCGGGTTCGTCGCCGCCGGTCCCAACGACGCGGATGTCGCTCGAGCCTACGGTGATCATTCCGACGCCCTGACGCGCCTTGAAGCGCACGCGTTCGGGCGCCGGCAAACCGTCCCACTCGGATTGCCACGCGCAGACCGTGATCGGGCCGTACGTCTCCGTCAAACCGTAGACGTGCGTGATCGTCGCGCCGAGCGCTTCAATTTGCGCGATCGTCGTCGGCGCGGGCGGCGCGCCGGCGGTCGTCACGTGGACCGGGCGCGGGAACGGTCGCGCCTGCGGATGGTTGGCGAGCCCGATGAGCACCGTCGGCGCGGCGCAGAAATGGGTTACGTCCTCGCGTTCGATCAACTCGAAGATCCTGACCGGGTCGACTCGCGGGAGGCACACGTGCGTCGCGCCGGCGGCCGTCACGGCCCACGGGAAGCACCATCCGTTGCAGTGGAACATCGGCAGCGTCCACAGGTAGACGCTCTCCGAACGCAAGCCGGCATGGAAGATCTCGGCGAGCGCGTTCAAGTACGCGCCGCGATGCGTGTACATCACGCCCTTCGGCTGACCGGTCGTGCCGCTCGTGTAGTTGATCGAGATCGTGTCGTCTTCGCGCGCGACCGGGTTGGGCAGCGGGTCGGCGGACGCTGCCGCAAGCGACGCTTCGAACTCGGGTTCGGCGCCGTCGCCGCCGATGCGGAGCCGCCCGACCGACGGTGCGATCCCGGCAAGAAGCGGCGCGAACTCGGCGTCGTAGACGACGACCGACGCGCCGCAGTGCCCGACGATGTACGCGATCTCGCTTGCGACCAGGCGCACGTTCAGCGCGCAAAGGATGCCGCCCGCGAGCGGGACCGCGAAGTGCGCTTCGAGGAGCGCCGACTCGTTCTTCGCCAAGACCGCGACGCGCGCTCCGTCGCGCACGCCTGCGGCCAGCAGCACGTGGGCGAAGCGGTACGCCCGCTCGAGCAATTCTGGATACGTTCGGCGGATCGAGCCGTCGACGACGGCGACCTTTTCACGATAAATCGCCGCCGAGCGCTCCAGGAAATCGATCGGGCTCAGGCGGCGGAGGTTGACCGCGGGCATGCGGGCGTAATGCGCCGTGCGACTTCTGTCGCCCTCGCGTCGCGGGAGCATCGCGCCCGGCGGACGGCGAACTCGTCGCGCATGAAGACGATGACAGGGGATGGTGCAAAGACGCGCGTCGAGAGCGACTCGATGGGCAAAATCGACGTCCCGGCCGACAAGTACTACGGTGCCCAGGCGGCGCGCTCGCTGATCAACTTCGACATCGGCGACGGGGTGACGCCGCGCGACGTGATGCCGCGCCAAGTCATCAAAGCGATGGGTACGTTGAAGAAAGCGGCCGCCTTGGTCAACCACGACCTCGGGAAACTCGACGCCGAAAAAACCGACTTGATCGTCCGCGCCGCCGACGAGGTCATCAGCGGCCAACTCGCCGCGCACTTTCCGTTGCGCGTTTGGCAGACGGGATCGGGGACGCAGACGAACATGAACGTCAACGAGGTCATCTCGAACCGCGCGATCGAACTGGCGGGCGGCGAAATGGGCTCGAAGAAACCGGTCCACCCGAACGATCACGTCAACATGTCGCAATCGTCAAACGACACGTTCCCGACGGCGATGCACATGGCGGCGGCGGAAGCGATGATCGGCATGCTCCCGGCGGTCGAGCAGCTGCGCGACGCGCTCGACGTCAAAGCGAAAGAGTGGTCCGGAATCGTGAAGGTCGGGCGAACGCATTTGCAGGACGCGACGCCGTTGACGCTCGGCCAAGAATTCTCGGGCTACGTCACCCAGCTCGACCGCGCGATCGTGGCCTGCCGCGAAGCCCTCGCTCACCTCTTCGACCTCGCGATCGGCGGGACTGCGGTCGGCACCGGCCTCAACGCGCATCCCGAGTTCGCCGAGCGCGCCGCAAAGAAGATCGCCGAGTTGACCGGTCTCCCGTTTCGCTCGCATCCCAACAAGTTCACGGCGCTGGCCTCGCACGACGAGTTCGTTTTCGCCTCGGGCGCGCTCAAGCAACTCGCCGCCGCTTTGATGAAGATCGCGAACGACATTCGCTGGCTCGGCTCGGGCCCGCGAGCCGGGCTCGGCGAACTCTCGCTGCCGGAAAACGAGCCGGGAAGTTCGATCATGCCCGGCAAGGTGAACCCGACGCAGAGCGAGGCGGTCACGATGGTCTGCGTCCAGGTTTACGGAAACGACCTGGCGATTTCGTTTGGGGCGTCGCAGGGAAACTTCGAGCTCAACGTCTTCAACCCGGTGATGATCTACAATTTCCTGCATTCGACGACGCTCTTGCGCGACGCGTGCACGATGTTCCGCATACACGCGATCGAGGGACTGGTCGCCAACGAAGCGACGATCGCGAGGCACTTGGGCAACTCGCTGATGACCGTGACGGCGCTCGCACCTCACATCGGCTACGACAAGTCGGCCGAGATCGCGAAGAAGGCTCACAAAGAGGGGACGACGCTGCGGGAAGCCGCGCTGGCGCTCGACTACTTGACTGCTGAGGATTTCGACCGGCTCGTCGTCCCGAAGGACATGACGCATAGCTAGGGGACCCCGTTTTCAGATCCTCTGAGTTGGGGGCTTAACCGCGGCGGCCGGCGGGGCGCGCGAGGCATCCGCGGGCGGCCCCACGAATGATTCCGATACCGTGATTCGCGCGAGCGTGCGACCTTCTGCTCTCGCCGCGATCGCCGCGGCGATCGCCTTCGCTCTTTGCGGCCCGCAGGTCCGCGCGCAGACGACGCATGCCAACTCGAGCGACGCGCGCATGCAGGACGTTCTTCCGTCGGATCCCGGCCTCGCGATCGACACGGCCCGAAAACTGGTCGCCACCGGAGACATCGATTCGGCGATCAAGGGGCTCGAGACGTACGTCGCGGCGCACCCGCGCGACATCGAGCCGGCGCGGTATCTCGGCGACCTGTACTATCGCAAGTCCGACCTTGCGTCCGCGGAACGTATCTACCTCAAGATCCTGCGAATTTCGCCCGACGACCATGAGACGCATAACCGGTTGGGCGGCATCTACGCCGCCGAGGACCGGGTCCAAGACGCGATCGATCAGTTCCAGCGAAGCTTGCCGAGCGCGGGCGCGTTCTTCAGCCTCGTCGAGTTGCACCGGCGCAAAGGCGATCTGGCCGCCTACGAGAGCGAGACGCGGCGCGAGGCCGATCAACGGCCGACCGACGCCGAGGCGCAGTACCAGTTCGGGTCGGTGTTGCGCGCCGAGCACAAGTCGGCCGAAGCGGTCGTCTACCTGCAACGCTCGCTCGACGACCAGCCGAATTCGTGCTGGGCGCTCAGCGAACTCGGGAGCGCTTACCTCGATATCGACCACGTGCCCCAGGCGATCGCGACAATGCAGCAATGCTTGCTGTACAATCCGAACGACTATCCGTCGCTCGTCAACCTCGGCGACGCCTTCATCGCCGAAGCGGATTTTGGACGGGCGCGCGATTATTTCCAGCGCGCGAACAAGGTTCGCCCCGACCGTCCGGAGGCGATCGTCGACATCGGCTATCTCGAGGACGTAGCGCAGCACTGGCAGGCCGCGGTGCAGTACTACCTGCGAGCGATCGGCGTCGACCCGCTCTCGCGCGACGCATACGTCAACCTCGGCTACGACTATGACGAACACGGGCTCTACCCGCTCGCCGAAGCCGCCTTTCTAAAGGGCCTGAGTTTCTCGCCCAACGACGGGCGGCTGCACTACATGCTCGGCGTCACCTATGCGGAGCAAGGCAAGAGCGCCCTCGCGCGCAGCGAGTACTCCCGCGCGACTTCGTCGGACGAGCCCGAAGTGGCGCGCGCCGCCGAGCGCGACCTGGGGCAGCTCAGAAACTAACCGACGAAGGCGGTCGCTTCGATTTCGACGCGCGCGCCGCGCGGGAGCGCGGCGACCGCGACCGTCGAGCGTGCCGGCGGCGTCGCCCCGAACGAGCGGCCGTACGCGGCGTTCACGCTCGAAAAATCGTTCATGTCGATCAAGAAAATCGTCGTCTTGACGACGTCCTCGAAGCGCGCGCCCGCAGCCTCGAGAATCGCGCCGATGTTCTTCATGACTTGGAGCGTTTGCGCTCCGGCGTCTTCGCCGGCGAGCGTTCCCGTCGCCGGGTCGATTGCGATTTGCCCGCTGCAAAAGAGGTAGTCGCCGGCGCAGATCGCTTGGTTATACGGCCCGATCGGCGCGGGCGCGTTTTCGGTTAGAATGACTTTCTCCACGCCGCCCTCTTCGGGCGTTGCGCCCGAGCGGCCTCGCAACGCCCCGGTTCGCGGCGCGAGAGGGTGCGGCGCACCGCATCGCGGAGAGGTCTGCGTTTTGAGCGACCTCGCCCTCTGGCTCGAGCGCGCCGCGCGCTGGATCGACGACTACTACGCGGATCCGCGCCGTTACCCGGTCCTGTCGCGCGCCCGGCCGGGCGACCTGCACCGCGCGCTGCCCGCGCACGCTCCCGAGAGCGGCGAGCCGTTCGAACGGATATTCGCGGACTTCGAAGACATCGTCGTTCCGGGCATCACGCACTGGAACCATCCGCGCTTCTTCGCGTACTTCGCGATCAGCGCGGCGCCGATCGCCGTGATAGCGGATGCGCTGGCGGCGACCCTCGACGTCAACGCGATGTTATGGCGAACCTCGCCCGCGGCGACCGAACTCGAAGAGGTTACCCTCGAATGGCTGCGCCGGCTGCTCGGTCTCGACGACGCGTTTCGCGGGATCGTCTACGACACCGCATCGATCGGCGGCTTCACGGCGCTTGCGGCGGCGCGCGAAGCGCTCGACCTCGGGATCCGCGAGCGGGGAATGGCCGGGCGGGCGGACCTTGCGGTGTTACGCGTCTACGTTACCGAGCACACGCACTCGCACATTGAAAAGGCCGCGATCGCGCTCGGCGTCGGGCGCGACAACGTCGTCCGCGTCCCCGTCGACGATGCGTTTGCGATGCAGCCGGACGCGCTCGATCGCACGATCGAAGAAGACTGCGTTTTGGGCCGGAGCCCGATGTGCGTGGTGGCGACGGTCGGCACGACCTCGACGACGTCGTCGGATCCGGTCCCGGCCATCGCCGCGGTCGCGCGGCGCCGCGGCGTGTGGCTGCACGTCGACGCCGCCTACGCCGGCTCGGCCGCCATCCTCCCGGAGATGCGCTCCTTACTCGCCGGCTGCGAGCACGCCGATTCGCTCGTCGTCAACCCGCACAAATGGCTCTTCGTTCCGATCGACCTCTCGGTGCTCTACGTCCGCGAACCGGAGGTAGTGCGGCGCGCCTTCAGCCTGGTCGCCGACTATTTGACGACGAGCGACGGCGACGTCCGCAACTACATGGACTACGGCCTGCAGCTCGGCCGGCGCTTTCGGGCGCTCAAACTCTGGTTCGTGCTGCGCCACTACGGAGCCGAGGGGATTCGCATGCGACTGCGCGCGCACATCGCTCTCGCGCAAGAGTTTGCGGGCTGGGTTGCAGCCGAGCCCGGCTGGGAGATCCTCGCCCCGCACCCGCTGTCGGTCGTCTGCTTCCGGTACGCCCCAGCCGGCGTCGCGCCGGAGCGGCTCGACGCACTGAATCTAAAACTCGTCGACGACGCGAACGCGACCGGCGAGATTTTCATTTCGGCGACGCGGCTGCACGGCCGGGTTGCGATTCGCCTCGCGATCGGCAACGAACGAACGACCCGCGACGACGTCGCCGCGGCGTGGAAGGTGCTCGGGCGTGTCAGCGCAGGTGCGTTAGACGACGCGTAACGTCGCCGGCGTGACCTCTTCGGGTCCGGGCGCAAAACGCGCGATTCTGTTGCGCCCCATCCGCTTGGCGCGGTAGAGGGCTTGGTCGGCGGCCTCGTACAGGCTGTTCGAGTTACTGGTGCCGCTCCCGACCGCAACGCCAACGCTGATCGTCACCATTCCAAAGGGGGACGAAGGGGCGTGGGGGAGTCGCATGTGCAGGACCGCGGCGCGGACGCGCTCGGCGATCGTCATCGCGCCGGCTTCGTCGGTAAAGGGCAGGACGATCGCGAATTCCTCGCCGCCGATGCGGCACGCGACGTCGCGCGATCGCGTGACGACGGTTCGCAAGGCGCGCGAGATCGCGCGCAACGCCTCGTCGCCGGCCAGGTGGCCGAAGTGATCGTTATATTGCTTGAAGTGATCGAGGTCCATCGCGAGCAGCGCGACCGTTCCGCCCGAGCGCCGGCTTTCGGCGAGCGCCGCATGCAGCCGTTCGTCGAACCCGCGCCGGTTGTGCAAGCCGGTCAAGGCGTCGCGCAGCGTCTCTTCGATGAGGCTTTGATTGTTTCGCGCGAACGTTTCGATCTGTTCGTTAGCGCGGCGCAGCAGGACGAAGAGCAGCATCATCTGCCAAGCGAACCCCTCGGCGAGGCCGGCGTACCAGGCGAGGCTAAACGGCCGGCGCACGATCGTCGTGTCGAGGAAGACCTCGCAGACGAAGAGCATCAAGACGATGGCGAGCCACAGCTGGGCGGGCTGGCGCAAGCGCGTCAGCAGAATGAGGCCGATCGTAGCCGCGACGCACGATGCGAGCATCGCGTTGTTGAGGATCATGTAGAGGATCGGGAGTTTAGCGGCGACGAGCAGCGACGGGAGGGTTTGCGCGCCGGCCAGGATCGCGATGCCGACCGCGCCGCTCAAGAGTGCCGCGAACGCGACGTAGCCGCGAACGATGTCTCGCTCGACTTCGGTCGGGAACGCTTTGCGGTTGAAGAAGCTATCGGACCACAGGTAGAAACCGGTCGTCAAGATGAAGATCGAATGGAACCCGACCCACAGCCAACCGGCCATTTGTGTGATGCGCTCGGCGGCCGCAGCGTTGTGCGGGACGGTGAGCAGCACGAGCGCGTAAGGGACCATCAAACCGGCCGTACAGAGGTACGTCGTGCCGAGGAAGGCATACGGCGGAAAGTTCGTCGCTTGGTATTGCGTACGCAAGACCACTGCGGTCACGACCATCGCGATGATTCCGCCCGTGATGAGTGAAGGCGCAAGCGCGGGGACGCTTCCGGCACGGAACGTGCTCCACGGGATCAGCCCGATAGCCAAGACGACGCCGAGCCCAGCGACGATCAAGGCTACGACGCGTTCAACCTTTGGAATACCGGCCGAACTGGCCCGCTCGAGCGCGCCGGCGACTGACGACATATAAAAGGAATCGGCCCCTCAAGCCAGGGCTCCCATGTGCCCTTGCTCACACTCGGTACGCAGAGACCCGCCTTTTATCGCACCCGGCGCGGGCGACGGCCGGCGACGGAGGCTAGTAAACCCGCAGGTACGCGTCGCGCTCCCAGGGATGGACGGCCCGGCGGTAGCGCTCGTACTCGGCTCGTTTCGCGTCGCGAAAGGCGTGATAGACGTGATCGCCGAGTGCGCTGCGGACGATCGCATCGCGGTCGAGCTCGACGAGTGCCTGGCGCAGCGACTTGGGGAGGGTGCGGATACGGCGCCGCTCGCGCTGGGACTCGTCGAGGTCGTATGTCGAGCCGACCAGCGGGTCCCCGGGGAGCGCGTGGGTTCGAATTCCGTCGGCGGCGCTCGCTAAGAGCGCCGCGAACGCGAGGTACGGATTGCAGGCGGGGTCCGGGCTGCGGACCTCGATGCGCTGCGCGCCGTCGGGCGCCGGAACGCGCACGAGCGCGTTTGCGCTGCGGTGCGACCAGACGGTGTAGATCGGCGCGTCCCACGCTGCGACAAGACGCTTGTACGAGTTGATCGTGGGGTTGCAGACCGCAGTGAAGGCCGGCGCGTGCTCGAGCAGTCCGCCGATCGCGAAGAGCGTCTCCTCGGCGAGGCTGTCCGATGCGGCGTGGTTGGGAGCATCGAGCGTGAGGTAGACGTGCAACCCGCTCCCGGCGAGCGTCTCGAGCGGTTTCGGCATGAAGGTCGCGTGGAGCCCGCGCCGCGCCGCGATTCCTTTGGCGATCGTTCGCGTCGTGACGAGCGCGTCGGCGGCCGCAAGGATCGGCATGTCGCCGAGGTCGATCTCGTGTTGCCCCGCGCCGTGCTCGTGGTGCGCGCTTGCAATCGGGAGGCCGAGTGCTTCGAGCGCCGCCGCGATCTCCGTCCGCGCCGTCTCGCCGCTGTCGGATTCGGTCACGTCGAAGTACGAGCCGGCGTCGGCAGTCGCGGTCGTCGGCGAGCCGTCGGCGTCGCGCCGGAACAGGTAGAACTCGATTTCGAGTCCGGCGCGCAGCGCCGGGACGGCGTCGCGCGCGGCGTCGTTCGCCATCCGCAGCACGGTGCGCGGGCACCCTTCGAAGGGTTCGCCGTCCGGGGTCGCGATGTCGCAGATCATGCGCGCTTCGAGCGCGCCGCTCGGGGTCGGCGGCAAGACTGCGAACGTCGCCGGGTCGGGGACGAGCATCATGTCGACTTCTTCGCCGCGGACGAAACCGTCGATCGAGCCGCCGTCGAACGATACTTTTCCGTCGAGCGCGCGCTCGATTTCGGCGACCGGGATCGTTACGCTCTTGGCGATTCCCATGATGTCGACGAACGCAAGCCGGATGAAGCGAACCTCGCGCTCCTTCGCGATGCGCAGGACGTCGCGCTTGGTCATGGTGCTCATCGCTCGTGCGGATCGAGCGCGTCGATCGCGATCGCCGTCCTCAGGGTCAGCTGGTCGTGTGCGTTGTCGAGCGCGTGACCGCTGATCTCGGCGATCTGGCGCAACCGGTAGAAGACGGTATGGCGGTGGACGGAGAGTTCGGCCGCGGCCGTCTTGACGTTCTGGCCGACTTCGAAATACAGCCGTAGCGTGCGGACGAGTTCGGTTTGGTGCTTTTCGTCGTAGGCGCGCAGCGGCGCGAGGACGCGCGCCGCGAAGGCGCGCAAGTCGGTCGCGCTCGTGCCGCCGCGTAAGAGCAATGGGTACACGCCGAGCCCTTCGTACGGTATCACGCGCGCGCCCGCAAAGATGCGCCGCGTGACGAACAACGACTCGCGCGCTTCGTCGACGCTCCGCTGTGCTTCGATCGCTTCCTTGGCGCGCCCGATTCCGCCGACGACCTTCGCGCCGAAGTGGGCCTTGGCGGCCGCGCGCGGAATCAACGTCGCCGCCGTACGGACGTTCTGCGCGTCGACCTCGAGCGGCGCGGGACACAGGAAAACAAAGCCGCCGCCGCGTTCGAGAACGGCGATCTCGCCGCTCCCCGAGCGCAGCGTCTCGAGGCAGATCCGCCGGAGTTCGGTCAGCTTTGCAGCCGCGCTGCTCTCGTCGAGCCCTTCGGCTTCGATCGCGACCGCGACGTAACCGGCGGCGAGCGTTATCCCGCGCGAAGCGGCGTCGTCCTTCGCTTCGAGCGGATCGTCGTAGGCGCGCGCAAGCAGGCGATCCCAGAACGATTTGCGCCGGTTCTTTCCGCCGCTCTGATCGCGCGAGATCTCGACGCCGATCGCGGCCGCGGTCAGGCGGATGGCGCCGAGCCCGCCTTCGGCCGGCGCCGCGTTTGGGAAGACGGAGAGCCAGCCGAGGGGTGCATCGCCGCCGCGAATTCGCACCGCCAGGCCCTCCGGCGCCGCGCCCGGGCGCGACAGGCGCGCGAATCCATTCGAACCGGCGTGCGCCGCTGCGATCGCTTCGCGCCCCGACGGTGGAATCGCGCGCGCCCCCGCCCCGGCGAGGGCGATGTGCCGCCAGTCGGCATCTTCGACCAGGACCGCGGCGTCGAGCGTCGTCGCCAGGTGCGCGGCGAGCGCCTTGGGCCCGCCACCGGTGCTCGCGATGCGGGCGAGCGCCTCGGCAAACTCCACGAGCCCTTCGCCTGAGATGACCGCCCCCGCGCGCACGCGCCTATCCTCCGCCACGAATTTGCTGGAACGTGTAGAAGAGCGCGAGCGCTCCAACGACGACCACGGTCGTCCACGCGATCGCATTGGCCGCGCGGTTGTTGCGGTAGCGTCCCATCACGCGCACCCGATTGATGATCGCGAGCATCAGGACGAGTTCGAGCGGGAGCAGTAATCCCTGCAGAACCTGCGAGTAAAATGCGAGCCACAGGAGCGGGACGCCGGGGATCAGGACCGTCGCCGCCCCGATCAGCAGCCCGCTCGCGAACAGGCTGAAGAAGACCGGGGCCTCCTGGAACTTGCGATCGATCGCGGCTTCGAACCCGAGCGCTTCGCAGACCAAGTAGGCGGTCGAGAGCGGCAGGACGGCGGCCGTGAAAAGTCCGGCGTTGAGAATCCCGAACGCGAACAGCGTCTTTGCGAACTTTCCGGCGAGCGGTTCGAGCGCGCGCGCCACATCGACCGCCGCGTTGATCACGATCGGGCTCTTGGGGTGCGCTTGATTGAACACGTAGATCGTCGCCGCATTCGCGATGATCATGAACGCGGCGACGACGATTCCAAGGATCGAGCCATTAATGACGTCCAGGCGGACGTGCGTCAGTTCACGCTTGCGCGACCCCTTTTCGACAACGGCCGACTGGAGATAGAATTGCATGTAGGGCGAGATCGTCGTTCCGACCAAGCCGACGATCATTCCGAGATAGGCGGCGTTCTTGAAGTCGAGCGTCGGTACGAGCGCGCCGACCGCGACTTCGCCCCAGTTCGGGTGGGCCTGGATCCCCGATATGATGTAGGTGACGTACACGAGCGAGAGCACGATGAACGTCCGCTCGACGGCCTTGCTGTTGAGCCGCAGCACGCCCAAGAAAACGACGACGAGCGCCACCGGCACGATAATGTATCGCGAGAGGCCGAAGATCTCGCCGGCCGACGCGATCCCGGCGAATTCGGCCGACGTCGTAAACGTGTTCATCAAGTACAGGCCGAGCATCGCCACCAGCGCGATCTTGACGCCAAACTCCTCGCGGATCAGCGCCGACAGCCCCTTGCCGGTGACCACGCCCATTCGCGCGGCCATCTCCTGGACGACGATCAGCGCGATCGTGATCGGCACCATCGTCCAAAGAATCATGTATCCGAACTGCGCGCCCGCGAGCGAATAGGTCGCGATGCCGCCGACGTCGTTGCCCGCAGACGCGGTGATGAACCCCGGGCCGAGCACGGCGAAGATCAAGAGCGCGCGGCGCCACCACCGCGCCGGCCGCCGGGCGGCGCCGGTGAGCGGAGCGGGCGCCGCGACCGCCGCGACGTTATCCGCCGGCATTTTGCGGGTGCGTGCGGTGCCGCACGATTCGCGGGATCGATTTCGCGAGCTTCTCGGGGATGATCGCGTCGATCGCGTCGTCGACCGTCACGATCCCGAGCATCCGCCGGGCGGGGTCGAGGACCGGGAGCGCGAGCAAATCGTAGCGCGCAATCGTCGAGGCGACCTCTTCCGAGCTGGCCTCGGGGACGATCGAGACCGTCTCGGGATCCATCAACTTGTGGATGAATGCGGTCGGGAGCGCGAGCAACAGCGTGCGCAGCGACAGGACCCCGAGGAGTTTGCGGCCTTGATCCGTGACGTAGAGGTAGTAGATGAACTCGGATTCCGGCGCGATCTCGCGGAGTTTGGCGATCGTTGCAGCGGTCGTCCGGTGCGGGTAGATCCACACAAAATCGGTCGTCATCAGGCCGCCGGCCGTGTCCGGCTCGTACTGGACGAGTTCGTTCAGTTCGCCTGCGTACTCGCGATCGTCCATCTGGGCCAGCAATTGCGCGCGCCGGTCTTCGTCGAGTTCCCCGAGGAGGTCGGCCGCGTCGTCGGAGTCCATCTCCTCCAGAATCTCCGCGGCGCGCTCGTCGCCGAGATCGTCGATCAGCGACAACTGCTTGTCCGAGTCGAGGTGTTCGAAAGCGTCGGCCGCGGTCTCGTCGTCGAGCGCGCGCACGACGCGCGAGGCGTCCTGCGCCGACAACTCGCTGATGATCTCGGCCAGCTCTGACGGGTGAAGACGCGAGAGCCGCGCGCCCGAAACCGACAGGCGGACGTGCGAAGGGTTGACGTCGGAGATCGGTGCGACGTTGTCCCAAGCGATGAGCGAGCGTGGGATGCGATCGACCAGTTGCGGTGCGATCCGGTCGGCGCCGAGCCGGCGCAGCAGTCCCGATACGCCGATGTCGGCCGCGACGACGCGCAACGTCCCGCCCGTGTTCGCGATCTCGAGGTCGTTGATCCGCACGACCTTGCGGCCGTCGACGTCGACGATTTGCTTATCGAACAAGTCGCGAATCAGATAGAGCGCTTCGCTTTCGGGGGTCGCCGCGGCGTGCGGGGCGACGCGCAGCACGAGCGATCCCTTCGGCTCGAACGCGACGACGTCACCGACCGGCGACATCATCAACCCATCGCGCGTCTGGACGATCAGCGCGTCGATCTTCGGGAATGCGTCGTCGGGCTTGTCGACCAGGAAGTCGACGACTTTCCCGAGGGCGCGCCGCTCGTCGCCGGCGAGGACCGCCTGGCGCCCGACGATTTCGGAGAGGTAGCCGTCGCGAAAAGCCATGTGCCCGATCACCCCCTCTCTGTGCCGATGCCGCAGCGAAGCGCCCGCGCTGCGTCCCCACGCCAGGGCGGGGCCGAAACGCGCTTTACCGTTCGACTTGCGGCCAGCCTTCGGCGCGCCTCGCCCTAGACTTGCTCGGGGGCGAGGTTCCGGGCGAGATTCTAAACCCGCGATTAGAAATCGCCCGAGGCGGGGCGATTTGTCACATTCGGCTTGAAGGACGCTTTCGTAGGCCGTTCTTCGTCGAAGACTTCGAGGGACGGCTGGAGTCCGGGGCCTTTGCCGCCCCGCGAGCCACAGCCAAAGGACGGAATCGCTTGTCGCTGCCGCATTCGTTGAAATGGTCGCCGCTAGCCGCGCTCGCGTTCGCCGCGGGCTGCAGTGGCGGCGGCGCGTCGCCGAGCGGCGGTGGCACTCCGACGCCTCAGCCGACGCAGCTGCCCGCGGGGAAGATCAAGCACGTCATCGTCATCATCCAGGAGAACCGTTCGGTCGACAACCTCTTCAACGGTTTCCCGGGCGCCGACACGGTGACGAGCGGGAACATGGACGGCAAGGTCGTCCAACTGCAAGTTTGGCCGCTCGAGTCGAACTACAGCATCGACCACACGCACGGCGCGTACAAGATTGGGTATGACGGCGGGCTCATGGACGGATTCGGAGACGTCGACGGCGCCCCGTTCGGTAGCCAAAACAAGAACAAGCCGGCGGGCGCCAAGGCATACGCGATGATCGCGCCGAGCCAAGTCCAGCCGTATTGGAACCTCGCGTCGCAGTTTACGTTTTCGGACGAGACGTTCGAGTCGTATCAGGGGCCGAGCTTCGTCAGCCACCTCTTCATGGTGGCGGGTCAGGCCGATTCGATGGCCGAGAATCCGACCGGCAACCCGTGGGGCTGCGACGCGCCGCCTGGGACGACGGTGACGACGATCGATACGCAAGGCCAAGAACACCAGAGCGGAATGTTCCCGTGCGTCAAGATGACGACAATCGCCGACGAACTCGACGCGAAGGGGATCTCGTGGCGCTACTACGCGCCGACCGACGATTACGGAGTGAATTGGTCCGCGTTCGACGCGGTCTCGCAGATTCGGTACGGGCCCGACTGGGCGAAGGTCGTCAATCCCGAGACGCAAGTCCTCAGCGATATCTCATCCGGCCACTTGGCGAGCGTCAGTTGGGTCGTGCCGAGCCTCGACAACTCCGACCATCCGGGGAACGGGATCGACAACGGCCCGTCGTGGGTCGGCTCGGTTACGAACGCGCTCGGCACGAGCCAGGTACTGGGGCGACTCGGCGGTCTTCGTCGTGTGGGACGATTGGGGCGGCTGGTACGACCACGTCGCGCCGCCGCAGCTCGACTACGAAGGGCTCGGCTTCCGCGTCCCGCTCATCGCGATCTCGCCGTACGCGCGCCCGAAGTACGTCTCGCACGCTCAGTACGAGACCGCGAGCATTCTGCGCTTCATCGAAAACCAGTTCGGCCTCTCGCCGCTGGCGGCGGCCGACAGCCGCGCCGCGGGGCTCGACGACCTGTTCAACTTCGGCCAGGCGCCGCTCGGGTACAAGAAAGTGGTGACGCCGCTCCGTCCGCAGGAGGTCATCCGCGCCGCCCATGCGGGCGCACCCGATGATCAGTGACTCGGCAGAACTCTAGGTGCGCGGGCGGGCGAGCCAGCGCATGACCGACTCGCGCGTGAAGAGCCCGGAGATCGAACCGTTCGCGGCGGTCAGCGCGATCGCGGCGACGCCGCTCTGTGCGAGCGTCTCGACGAGTTTGCGCGCCGGCGTCGTCGCGGGCGCGGACGTGACGTTTTCGGGGCGTGCCATCAGCGCGGTGACGTAGGTCCGGGCGAGTTCTTCGTCGGATAAGCCGGCGAGTTCGTCGAGTGAGACGACGCCGATGATCGAGTCGCCGAGCCGCACCGGCAACGCGCGCACTTGGGTTTGCCGCATCAACTCGAGCGCGCGCGCCGCGGTCGCATCCGCCGCGACCTGCAGTTCGGGCGGCGCGGCAAGTTCGGCCGCGACGTGACTTCCAAGGGCCTCGGCGATCGCGGCGCCGGTTTGCTCGGCGGCGCCGGCCTGTAACAAGAACCATCCGATGAACGTCAGCCAGAGCCCGCCAAAGGAGTCTTTGCCGAGCGCGATGCCGATCCCAAGCGCGATCATCACGCCGGCGAGGACGCGGCCGATCGCGACCGTCACGCGCGTCGCGCGCCGCCGGTCGCCGCTCGCCTTCCAAATCAGCGCGTGGAGCACGCGGCCGCCGTCGAGCGGGTAGGCCGGGATCAAGTTGAAGATCGCGAGCAGCACGTTGATGCCGCTCAGGTACGCGAACATCATCCCGAAATGGCTCGCCGGATCGGCGGCGGCGACGAACGCGTACAACAGCCAGAAGATTGCGCCGAGCGCGAGGCTCATCAGCGGGCCAACGACCGAGATCCACGCTTCGGCCGGCGCGTCGCCGGCTTCGCCTTCAAACTGCGAGACGCCGCCGAAGATGAACAGCGTGATCCCGCGTACTTTGATGCCGCGCCGGCGCGCGAGCAGCGAGTGCGCCAACTCGTGCAGCAAGACGCTCGCGAAGAATAGCAACGCGCCGGTCGCGCCGAGCACAACGCGCTCCGCGACGCCGACGCCTTCGAGGTGCAGCGGGCCGAGCGGGTTCGCTAAGCCCCACGTAACTAAAGCGAAAACAAAGATCCAACTTACATTGACTTTGATTTCGATTCCGAATAGCGACCCGACGCGCATGCTTGGCTTACTCCTCCGCCGCCTCAAGGGCGTTGCGGCCCGCTTCGCGTACTTTCCCACATGGGACGGCGCCGTTGGACGAGGCCGTCCTTCCGCCCCTCGGCGGTACGCCTTTCACAGTCCTCTAAGGATTCTCTAAGGGAGCTTCACATGCCGATTCCCCGCTCGACCCGCACGCTCTTAGCAACGGCGACAATTGCGCTGATGGCGGGCTGCTCCGGTACGTCGCAACTCGCCCCGACGGTCGGCGGTCAGAACGCCCCGCAGTCGCAGCAAAGCGCGAGCCAGTCCGTCGTGCTCAGCCCGGGTGAAGACCTTGCCTTGCGGCTCAAAAAGGTAACGAAGACGCCGATGGTCTGGATCACCGACGCCGGCACAGCGTCGAAGACCGGCAAAGTCTATGGGTACCTGCAGAGCGGGACCAACCAAGCGCCGACCGTCACAATCACGAACGGCCTTACGACGCCGTACGGTAACTTTATCGACAAGAGCGGAAACCTATACGTGGCAGACGTCGCTTCACACAGCGTCTATGAGTACCTTTACGGCCAGACGACCGTGTCGGCGACGTACCATGACAACGGGGAGACGCCGAACAACGTTACGGTCTGCCCTGACGGGACGGTGTATATTGCGAACTCGGCTCCCGGCTCGGTTACGGTTTACGCCGGTGGTTCGCACGTTCCGACGAGCACGATTACAAACGCCAACTACCAAGCGGTCACGACAGTCGCTTGCGACAAGACGTCGAACCTCTACGTCGGCTACCTCTACGCCTATACCGGTCCGAGCGGAATCGACAAGTACGCTCCGGGCGGGACGGGGAACCCCACGACGCTTCCGGCGCAGGACCTCGTTCAAATCTTTGACATGGCGTTGACGAAGACCGGCGACATCGTTGCCACCGACCAGAATTCTGGCGGCCCGACGATCCGGTTCTACCACCTAACGAGCAAGACTGCGTACAAGGTTTTGAAGAAGATGTTCACCCTGGGAACGTCGGTCCCGTACGATATCTCGTACAGCAACGGCTACACCCACCTCTACGTCGCCGACGGCGGGAAGAACGTCATCTTGGAATTGAACCCGGGGACGGGCGCCGTCATCGACACGATCACCAAGCCTGGGTACAATCAGGCTGTCGGCGTAGCGACGTTCCCAATCGGTCACCCCTAGAGTTCCAAGCGCAACCAAAACGAGAACGGCCTCCGCCAATGCGGAGGCCGTTTCATTTCATGCACCGCGCTGTGGAACGCTTGGCAAAGAGTACGCGGGCGCGACTGCAACGAAGTCGTCGTCACGAACGTGCCTGAGACGATGAGCCCACTGCATTGTGCGATCGAGACGGCGACCGAAGCGGGGCGCCGCTTGCGTGCGCGTTTGGGCGCGCTCCAGATCAGCGAAAAGAGCGCGCGCGGCGATCTCGTGACTGCCGCCGACCGCGAGAGCGAACGCTTCATCGTCGCACGGCTGCTCGACGCTTTTCCCGAGAGTTCGGTGCTCGCCGAGGAAGGGACGCTGCGCGCGGGGAGCGGCGAAGGGCGCTGGGTTGTCGACCCGCTCGATGGGACGACGAACTACGCGCACGGCTATCCATTGTATTGCGTCTCGATCGCGTATGAAGTCGCGGGCGAGGTCGTCGCCGGCGCCGTCTACGCGCCGGTCCTCGACGAGTTGTACGCCGCGTCGCGCGACGGCGGGGCGTTTTGTAACGGCAAGCCGATCGCGGTCTCGACGACCGCTGAGGTTGGAGCGGGCCTCGTCTGCACCGGCTTCATTCCGGCGAAGTATGAGCGCAACGGCGCGAACTTCGCGCGCCTCTCGAAGCTCGCGCAAGCGGTTCGCCGCGACGGCGCCGCCGCACTCGACCTTTGCTTCGTCGCCTGCGGCCGGTTCGACGCGTTTTGGGAGTACGACTTGGGCGCGTGGGACGTCGCCGCCGGCGCCTTGATCGTCCGCGAGGCCGGCGGCCACGTCAGCGCGATCGACGGCGCGCGGTTCGAGGTCGCCGCCGGATCGATCCTCGCCAGCAACGGTGCGATCCACGCCGAGATGGCGCGCGCGCTCGCGGCCGACCCCTAAAGACTTACGCGCTCAGGTCAGTTTCCCGGAACTCGCTTCGAGCAGGCTCCACGCCGCCGCGCCGAACTCCGTCTTCCAGCGTTCGTAGAACTTGCTGTCGCGCAAGTGCGCGCGGAAGCCGGCCGTGTTGGCGTTGTTGAGCGTCATCCCGCGACGCTGTAATTTGTCGGCGAGCGACGCGTTGAGGAGCGCAGTATCGCGGCGCTGCAAGAGCGCATACTTCGCGGCGTTGCGCGAGACGACGCCCTGGACGTCGCGCGGCAACGCGTTCCAGGCGTCTTGGTTACCGAGCAGCCAGTACGCCGACCACATGTGGTTCGTGATGCTCAGATACCGCTGGACTTCATAGAGCCGCGCCAGGTTGATGATCGCGAACGGGTTTTCCTGACCGTCGACCGTGTGATTCTGCAGCGCCGTGTAGACTTCCGAGAACGAAATCGGGCTCGGCGCCGCGCCGAGCGACTTGAACAGGTCGACCCATAGTCTGCCGGGGGGGGTCCGGATCTTGAAGCCGGAGAGATCGTCGGCCGTCCTGATCGGGTGCGGGCTCGCGGTGATCTGCCGCATCCCGTTCTCCCACATCTTATCGAAGACGACCAAACCCTTGGCCGCAATCTCTTTGCGCACGTAGGCGCCGAGCGCGCCGTCCATCGCGGCGAAAGCTTCGCCCGAGTTCTTGAACGCGAAGCCGACGCCTTGGATCGCCGCGACCGGGACGATCGACTGCAAGATCCCGCCGTCGAGCGTGAAGAACTGGAGCGCGCCGCTGCGGAGTTGGCTGAGCATGGCGGGGTCGCCGCCGAGTTGGTTGTTCGGGAAGACGCCGACTTTAAGCCGGCCCCTGGTCTCGTCTTCGACGGCCTTCCACATCTGGATCATGCGCACGTTGAGCGGATGGTCGATCGAGACGTTGCTGCCGTACTTGTACTGGAAGTGGGCGGCCCGCGCCGGGCTCTTGATGACGGCGACGCTCGCGAGCGCGGCGGCCGCGCCGCCGGCGAAACGGGCGCGTGAAATTTTGCTGGGGCGCACCATGTCGGTCTCCTTCAGTCAGTCGAGCAGCATTCCGCCGTCAACGGTGAGCGTCTCGCCGTTGACGTAGGACGCGGCGGGTGAGAGCAGCCACGCGATCGCCTCGGCGATCTCGATCGGTTCGGCCGAGCGGCCGAGGAGGGTCAGCGATTCGACGCGTTCGCGCTGATCCGGGTCCGCAAAGTGCGGGGTCAGGAGCGGGGTGAGGACCGGTCCCGGCGCGATGCTGTTGACGGCGATCCCGCGCGGCGCGAGCGACCGCGCGGCGTTGCGCGTCAGCGCCAGGACGGCGCCTTTGCTCGCAGCGTACGCGGCGGTCCCGGTCAAGCCGCCACCGCGTTTTCCGGCGACGCTCGCGACGGTGCAGATTCGCGCGCCGGCCTGCATGCGTTTCGCGGCTTCGCGAATGCAAAGGTACGTCCCGATGACGTTGACTTCGTTGAGGAGGCGAAACTTTGCGACGTCGATGTCCATGAACGGCGTCGTGTCGACGAGGCCGGCCGGCGTGGCGAGCGCGTCGAGCTTCCCGCCGAGGGCTTCGACGGCGCGCTCGAAGGTCGCGGTGACGGACGGCTCGTCGCTGACGTCGACCGCGAACGGGAAGCCGCCGATGACGTCGGCGACCGCGTGCGCGCCGAGTTCGTCGCGGTCGAGGACCGCGACTCGATAGCCGTCGCGCGCCAGCACTTCACAGGTCGCCTTTCCGATGCCGCTCGCGCCGCCCGTGACGATCGCCGTGCGCGGCGCGTTGCGGCTGTCGGCCCGGTCGTCGGCGAGCATCAGAGGAGCACGCCCGGATCGGACAGCGCGGCAGATAGCGCGGCAAGGAACCGCGCCGCCGGCGCGCCGTCGATGAAGCGATGGTCGAAGCTGAGGACGAACGTGAGCATCCATGCCGGCGCGACGGTCTCGGCGCCGGTGCGCGGGTCGCGGATGACCGCCGGACGGCGCGTCGCCGCGCCCATCCCGAGGATCGCCGTTTGCGGAAGATCGACCAGTGGCGCGACGCGTTCGACCCCTTGCGGCCCCACGTTCGAAACGGTGAACGCGGCCTCACCCATCTCGGCCGCCGTCAAACGGCCTTCGCGCGCCGCGCCGGCGAGGCGCGATATCTCGTCCTGCGTCTCGCGCAGCGTGCGCTGCCAGGCATCGCGGACGACCGGCACGAGCAGGCCGAACGGCGTATCGGCCGCGACGCCGATATCGATCCGCGGATGCGGGACGCCCGTGCGCGCGTCGGTTCGCAGCGCGGCGTGATCGCGTAAGAGCCGCGCGACCGCAAAGACGACGAACGCCGTCCACCCGAAATCTTGGCGGCGCTCGATCAGCGACTGCAGCACGTCGACGCGCGCCTGGGTTTCGACTTGTGCGAGCGGAAGCACGCCGATCTCCGTCATCCGGCGGAAAATCGTTCGACGCGCGGCCGGCAATTGCGGAGGGAGCGCTGTAGTCGCGGCCGCGCTCGCCGGCGGCGCGCCTGCGCGGGCGGCCGCGACGTCGTCGAGCGTGATCCGGCCGCGCGGCCCGCTCCCGCTGACCATCGCCAGATCGATCGCACGCTCGCGTGCGAGCCGGCGCGCGGCCGGCGAGGCGATGCGTCGCTCGCCGTTCGCGGGGATGGGTGACGGCGCGGCGACGGGTTGAGCGGCTGCGGCCGGTTTCGAGGCGGTGCTCGCCGCGTGCGCGGCGGGCTCCTCGACCCTGACCTCGCTCGGCGAAGCGTGCGCCTCACTCCGAATCGTCTCGCCATCGGTTGCAACGACGCCGATGACCGCGCCGCACGCAAACTCGTCGCCCTCGCGGCCGAGCGCATGCGCGAGCGTCCCGCCGACCGGCGATTCGACTTCGTAGTTGATCTTCTCGGTCGAAACTTCGAGGAGCGGCTCGCCTCGCGCGATCTTCTCGCCCTCGTTCTTCAGCCACCGCACGATCGTCCCGGTCGTCATCGTCAGCCCGAGCTGGGGCATGGTGATCTCGGCCGGCGCTAGCGTTCCTTGCGAACGAGCGCGCGCGCCGCCGCCGCGATCGCGGGCGCCTTTGGATAGACCGCCTCTTGGAGGACGGGCGCGAAGGGCGTGGGGACGTGCGCGGCGCCGAGGCGCACGACCGGCGCGTCGAGGTCGTCGAAACACTCCTCGGCAATGAACGCGGCGATCTCGCCGCCGAGCCCACCAACCTTGACCGCCTCGTGCACGATGACGACGCGATGCGTCGCCGCGACGGCATCGGCGATCGCGCCGTAGTCGAGCGGCCAGACCGTGCGGAGGTTCAAAACTCGAGCGGAGATGCGCTCGTCGCGCTCGAGCGCCGCGGCGGCTTCGAGCGCGCGCCCGACTGCGATTCCGTATGCGATGACGACGACGTCTTTGCCGTCCCGAATCACCTCGGCCTTACCGAGCGGGATTGTGTAGTCCGCGTCGTCGGGGACCTCGCCTTTTCGCGCGAACAGCACCTTGTGCTCGAAGTAGAGCGTCGGGTTGTCGCTGCGGATTGCGCTCTTGAGCAGCCCTTTCGCGTCGCGCGGGTTCGCGGGGATGACGACCTCGAGCCCCGGCGTGTGGACGAACCACGCCTCGAGTGATTGCGAGTGCTGCGCGCCCGCCGACTTGCTGATCCCGTCGGGGGCGCGCACCGTCATCGGGACGGTCGCCTGCTCGCCGAACATGAAACGCAGCTTTGCGGCTTGGTTGACGACCTCGTCCATCGCGCACGTGATGAAGTCGGCGAAGTGCATGTCGACGACCGGGCGCATCCCGGTCAACGCCGCGCCGACGCCCGCGCCCATCAGCGCGGCCTCCGAGATCGGCGTGTCGCGGACGCGTTCGAACCCAAACTCCTCGGGCAGGCCCTTGAACTGTCCGAAGATCCCGCCTTGCTTGGCGATGTCTTCGCCGAGCAGAAAGACGGTCGGGTCGCGGCGCATCTCCTCGCGCATCGCCTCCAAGGTCGCCTCGGAAAAACTTATCGTGCGCGCCACGCTCAGGCCCCCTCAGCGCTTGCGGCCATGCGGTCGGCGTACGCGCCGTGCGGGCTGTGCGGGTCGCGGTCGCCCGCGTACAGGCCGTGGAACGCTTCGCCCGTTTCGGGTGAAGGCGACGAGCGCGCAAACTCGACGGCGTCCGCGAACTCGGCGCGCGCCGCTTCCCAAATCGCTTCGAAGTCGGCGGCGCTCAAACTCGGGCCAAGGCGCGCTTGGAGGCGCACGATCGGGTCGTCGCTCTTGCGCGCCGCAACCTCGTCTTTCGTCCGATAGCGCTCGGGGTCGCCGATGTAGTGCCCGCGGACGCGATACGTCTTGCATTCGATGAACGTCGGGCCACCGCCGCCACGCGCGCGTTCGACCGCGGCCGCAACCGCCGCGTTGACCGCGAGCGCGTCGAAGCCGTCGACGATCGCCGAGGGCATCCCGTAGCCGGCGGCGCGGATCGCGACGTCGTCGATCTTCATCGTTTCGGCCGTCGCCGTCGTCGATGCGTAGTGATTGTTCTCGAGCACGAAGAGCGCGGGCAGATCCCAGACCGCCGCGAGGTTGAGATTCTCGTGGAACGGTCCGCGATTCGTCGCCCCGTCGCCGAAGAAGCAGACCGCGACTTGGTCGGTGCCGCGCAATTTTGCCGAGAGCGCCGCGCCCGCGACGAGCCCGAACCCGCCGGCGACGACGCCGTTTGCGCCGAGCATCCCGACCGAAAAATCCGCGATGTGCATCGAGCCGCCCTTGCCGCGGCACAAGCCCGTCGCGCGCGCGAAGAGCTCGGCGACCATCGTCCGCATCGGCGCGCCCTTGGCGAGCGTGTGACCGTGGCCGCGGTGCGTCGACGCGATGAAGTCGTCGCGCCGTAGCGCCGCGCACGTCCCGGCCGCGACCGCCTCTTGGCCGATCGAGAGGTGCGCGAAGCCCGGGATCTCACCCGCGAGGAAGTGCTTTTCGATCCCTTCCTCGAGGACGCGAATGCGGATCATCGTGCGTAGAAGGTCGCTCGCGAACGCGGCTTCGCGAGTAGTAAGGCCGTCCGATGAAAGGATTTCAGCCACGGGTGTCCGCGAACGTTCCCGGCTCGCGGAAGGCTCGCCTGTGCGGCGGCGGCCGGTGAAATGTATAATTCGTAGATGGGCTCGCACCAAACGCCCCGTACGTCTACGTTGTGATGCTGCGCGCGGCCGGTATTTCGATCGCCTTGACGGTACTCTGCCAGGCGGCCGCCGTCCCGGCAAACGGCCAAGCATCGAGCGCGCTCGCTCCGCAAGCCGCGCTCGAAACCGCTCGCGAGAGCCTGTACGCGCACATCGACGACGCGAAGCGGTTCTTGGGTCCGGATACGGCAAACGACGTCGTGCTGCGCGTCAATAGCGATCTCGAAACTCGGGATGCCGACCGCCCGGCCGACTTTCCGCGCGACGCTTGGGACGAAGCGGTCGCCGACATCGAACGGCTCGATCTCAGTCTCGTCGACCAGGCCTTGAGCGCGAAGCCCCGGCCCTTTGGCGAGATCCGCGGCCTCGGCGAGACGCTCGTTCGCGTGCGCTCCGACGACACGTATCAGCCGGTCGCCGTGTACGTCCCGACGACGTACGTCCCCGGGCGCAACGTGCCGGCGATCGTCGCGCTGCACGGCCGGCCGCAGACGGAGAGCGAATTGCTCGGGCCGCCGTGGCTGCGCAAGTTCGCCGAGAAGAGCGGCGCGATCGTCATCGCGCCGTGGGGCCGCGGTCTCTACGACTTCGCCGACCCGGCGGGAGGCGAAGTCTACGAAGCGCTCGATGCGGCCGAGGCCGGCCTTTCGATCGACGCGCACCGCGTCTATCTCGTCGGTTACTCGATGGGCGGGTTTTCGGTATTCAAAGTCGCGCCGCTACACGGCGAGCGCTGGGCGGGCGTGATGTCGATCGCGGGCGCGGTCCTCAACAGCGAGATGCCGTCGGTCACGAAGAACCTCCGCAACGTCCCGATCTACGTCGTCAACGGCAGCGACGATGCGGAGATTCCCCCGAAATACGGCGACGACACGGCGCAAGCGCTCGTCGCCGCCGGGCTGCGCGCCGGTTTCTACCAGCAACTGCACGGAAACCATTTTCTGCGCACGCTCGGGCCGGCGCTCGACGACGCGTGGAGCGACATGCTGCGCGGCGTCGTGCATCCGCGGCGCCCCTTAGTCGCGCCCGAGAGCACGCCGCCGCCGGGTTCGCCACGCAGGCCGGACTAGGAGAAGCCGTCACACAGCAATCGTTTGGGTTCACCGAGCAGCGCGAAGAGCCGCGGCAAATCGCGCCGATCGCGCTTGGGGCGGGCCGCGTCTTGGTCGGGACATGCGGTTACTCGTACAAGGATTGGGTCGGCCGGTTCTATCCGGACCGGATCAAACCGAACGCAATGCTCGCGTTCTATGCCGAACACTTCCCGGCGGTGGAGATCGACGCGACCTACTACCGAATCCCGCCCGCGGCCACTTTCGCGTCGATGGCGGAGCGGACGCCCGAGCACTTTCGGTTCACGGTCAAAGTGCCCGGCACGCTGACCCATCTGCCGGTCGACGACGTCGCCGGCGGCGTCTCGGACGATGCGCGCTATTTTCGCGAAAATCTCGAGCCGCTCCGCGAGCAAAAGAAGCTCGCGGCCGTGCTCGCGCAGTTTCCGTATTCGTTCGAACCGGCCGCGCGCACCGAGGCCTATCTTCGCGCGCTGCGCGAGGCGCTCGCCGAACTACCGTTCGTGTGCGAATTCCGAAACCGGGAATGGCAGCGCCCGTCGACGCTCGCGCTTCTCGGCGAGCTCGGCGCGGGCTGGTGCAACGTCGACGAGCCGCAATTCGAACGGTTGCTGCACCCTTCGAACGACGTCGTCGGCAAGGTCGGCTACGTGCGGTTTCACGGCCGCAATTACAAGCAGTGGTGGAATCATCAAGACGCGGCCGAGCGCTACGATTACGCGTACACGTCCGAGGAGCTCGCGCCGTGGGCCGCGCGCGTCGCCGAGATGGCGGTCGAAACGCAAGAGACCTTCGCGTTCTTCAACAACCACCGTTTCGGCAAAGCCGCCCAAAGCGCCGATCTTTTTGCCGGGCTGCTCGCCGGCTGACTTATTTCGGGCGCGGGACGATGTAACAGGCCGACCGCGCGAGCGCGTCCCCGATGAGGATCGTCATCTGCGAGCCCGCGCCGATGTACGCTTCTTTCCCGTGGTGGAACGTATTGTATCCGGTGAAGGCTAAGCCGGCGACCGGGAGCCACTCGAGCGCGGACGGTGCGCTGCGACCGGGGCCGCTCGCGATCAGCGGCGCCTCCGGATTGGACATGACTTGCACGTGCCGGCCGTCGGGGAGCACGATGTAGCGCGGTTCGAGTTCGATGTAACCGCCTTGTCCTTGGGAAGCGGCGTGGCTGACCATCGCGACGATGCCGTGCCCTTTTGCGCCGGCCGGGATCGCCGGAATCTCGCCGTGCGGCGCGATCCGGGCCGGGACGGTAAACGCGAACGGGTCGCCGGGTTTTGCGTGCACGCTGTCGAGCGGCGTATCGAGCCGGACTTCGGTCTCGAAGCACGGCGCGACCGGCGGGACGGCGACGGGGGACGGGCGCGCCGGCGCCGCAACCACTGCGGCCGTTAGCGTCAGAAGTGCGAGCGTCACGACGACCTCTTACCCCGAAGGGCGCAATTCGTCTATCGCGCCGAACAGGGTGTCGATCTCCTCGTCGAGCGTGTAGAAATGCGGACTGACCCGGATCCCGCAACCCGGGCGGTAGTCGACGAAGATGCGGCGTTCGATCAACCGCTGGGCGACGGTCTGAGCGCCCGGAAAGTCGAGCCCGATCCAGCCGGTTCGCCGTTCCGGCTCGAGCGGCGTCGGGACCGTGAAACCGCGCTCGAGCGCGAGCCCGGCGATCTTCGTCGTCAGGCGAACGTTGTGCGCGCGCACGTCGCCGAGGCCGATTTCGCGGATCGTGTCGTGCCCGGCGCGCGCGACGAGGTAACCGGGGATCGTCGGCGTCCCCGTGTTCCAGCGGTGCTGGTTCCACGCCAGACGAATCGGCGCCGGCTCGAAGGTAAACGGCGATTCGTGCGCCATCCAGCCGGTCGTCGCGGGCTCGAGCCGCGCGCGCAAGGCCGGCTTTATATAGATGAAACCGCAGCCAGGCCCGCCGCACAGCCACTTGTGGCTGCCGCCCACCGCGAGATCGAGATCGAGCGCCGTGACGTCGTACGGATAGACGCCGGTCGTTTGGTAGACGTCGAGGACGAAGAGCGCGCCGACTTCGCGGCAGCGCGCGACGATCGGGGGACGTCGATCAGCGCGGCAGAGATGTACGCAGCGTGCGAAAGGACGACTACCGCGGTTTTCTCGGTGATCGCCGCGACGATCCGTTCGGTCGACATCGTACGCCCGTCGTCGGAGGGGACCCGTACGACGCGCGCGCCGAACCGCTCCCACGCCGTCCACACGTACGTTACCGACGGAAACTGCAGATCCTCGAAAACGACTTCGTTACGCTCGCCGCGCCAATCGAGTGACGACGCAAGCGCGGCTTGCAGCAGCGAGACGTTGGGTGCGAGCGAGACGCTCCCGCGCGACGCGCCGATCAGCGTTGCGATGCCGTCGGCGATTGCGACGATCTCGGGCAGCCACGCCTCCCACGCCTCGGGTCCGTCTTTCTTCCACGCCTCCCAATACGCGACGAGCGCGTCGCGCGCCGCGAGCGGCGCCGCGCCCATCGAGTGGCTTACGAGGTACGTCGCGGTCTCGAGCGTCGGGAAGCGTTCGCGGAGGCGCGGGGCGGTGATCGTCGGCGTCGCCATAGCCCCACGTTTTAGGCTGCGGGAGGCGGGGCCTGGGGAGGGCCGACTTGCATTCGGTTTCCGGTGAAGATCTTGCGGAACCAACCGATCACCCCCGCGCCCGCGGCCAAAATGAGGATGAAGAATTTCTTGATCAGCAAGAGGATCGCGCCGAAGCCGACGGTTTTCGCAATCGTGGCGCCGGCGGCGGTCCCGACGAGCGCCGCAATGCCGAAGCCGGCGAGCTTGTCGCCCTGCACGTAGTCGGAGAACCGAAAACCGGGATCGAAACGGTAACCGCGGGCCGCGTCGGCGAGGATCGCCGCGTCACCGGCGGGATCGGACCCGTCGCTTGCGAGGGTGAAGCGTTCGTAGCCGTGGCGGCCGAGTTCGAGCGCGACGGCATTGACGAACGGATGCGACGACTGATGGAGTTTTACGACCCAACCCACGATCTTGCGCGCTTGATCGAAGGTCGGCTTCTGCACCCAACCGTCGACGTACATCGCGGGGACGCCGCTCTTCGCGCGCTCCTCGTTCTCCGCGGCGGTTGCTTCGGTCATGCTTTGCAGAAGTTTGGCGGAGTCGACGTCCTTCCAGTCGTCCGCCGTCACGTAGCCTGAGTCCGAATACTGAAGGTAGAGCGAACGGTGCCGGATCGTCGCGTACGCATCGACGTCCGACGCCGTCGTCCCGTTGATCATTTCGTCGATGCGATGGGCATCCGCGTCGGCGACGATCCGGCCGCCATCGGGGACTGCGAACGTTCCGTGCGACCCGCCAAGCTTGACCGTCCCGGTGCTCCAGTGCATGCGCGCGACCTCCGCGCTCGCCTTGTCTTCGTGGGAGGTGCCCGTCGCGGCGGCGCCCGGACCGGCGAGCGCGACCGCACCGACGACGGCGACGGCGGCGGCGAGGTAGAGCACGGAAGCGCGCATCGGTAAAACCGTCCCTTCAGAACTCGCGAAAGAGAACGTCGCAAGGATTGCTCGCCCGGCGAGAAGGCGACCTGTAGGCCGCCCGCCACAGCGAATGTATACATTTTAATCTTCCGAGGGCCAATATCGCTTGCTTTTCCTAGACAGCCGTTTTAGAATCGGCGAACAGACAATGTATACATTGTTGGCCAGATGAACGGCAACGGGACCGCCACCAGGCACGATTCGGTGCTCGAAGAGCTCCGCGGCGCGATCGTCACGGGGGCCATCGCGCCCGGCGAGCGGCTTTTCCAGGTGGAGCTGGCCGAGCGCCTTGGGGTCAGCCGGATCCCGCTGCGCGAGGCGCTGCGGACCCTTCACGCCGAGGGGCTGATTTCGATCGAACCAAACCGCGGCGCCGTGTGCCGCCCGCTCGAGCCCAAGGACGTAGCGGACCTCTACACGGTTCGGCTCGCCCTCGAGCAGCTCGCGGTTCGCGGCGCCGCTTCGCGCTTCGCCGACCTGCGCGAGGCGACCGACGACCGGCGCCGGCGTGCGATCCCGGCGAGCGCCGCGCGCGATTTCCCGACGTTGATCCGGCTCGACGTCGAATTTCACGCAGCGCTCGCGCATGCGTCGGGGAACGAGCACTTGGAACACTCGCTCGAAGGCTGCTGGTCGCAGATCTCGCGCGCGATGTATTTTTTCTTGAGCCACGACGCCGTCACCGAAGAAGTGTGGCGGCAGCATGCCGAGATCGCGCACGCGGTCGCGTTCGGGGACACCCCCGGGGCGGCGGCCGTGCTCGAGCGGCACATCATCGACAGCCGTAAAGCAATCCTACGCGGACTTGGGGAGGCCCACGAGTGAGCAGTTTGCAGGTGGACGCCGGCGCGCCGAGTGCAATCGACGAGGCGGCGGAACGCTGGGAGGAGTTGACGCTCCGGCCCTTCATGGAGCGCCGTCCCGAACGGCGCGAGGTTTTTCGCACGCTCGGAGGGACCGCACTCGAACGGTTGTACACGCCGCAGAGCCAATCCGATCACGACTACGTGCCGACACGGGCTTCCCCGGCGAGTATCCGTTCACGCGCGGGCCGTATCCGACGATGTATCGCGCGCAGCCGTGGACGATGCGCCAGATCGCGGGTTTCGGAACCGCCGAAGACACGAACGCCCGCTTCCGATATCTTGATCGCGCAGGGCCAGACCGGCATCTCGACCGACTTCGACATGCCGACCCTGATGGGATACGACAGCGACGACCCGCGCAGCGAAGGCGAGGTCGGCCGCGAGGGCGTCGCCGTCGACACGGTCGACGACATGCTCGACCTCTATCGCGACATCGACCTCGAGAAGATCTCCGTCTCGATGACGATCAACCCGACCGCGTGGATTCTGCTC
Source organism: Vulcanimicrobiota bacterium (assembly GCA_963832625.1). GTDB lineage: Bacteria > Vulcanimicrobiota > Vulcanimicrobiia > Vulcanimicrobiales > Vulcanimicrobiaceae > CAWHUV01. The sequence continues at coordinate 733,357 of CAWHUV010000001.1, forward strand.
GCGATGTATCTGGTCGTCGCCGAAGAGCGCGGATTCGACTGGCAACAAACTCTCCGGGACGATGCAGAACGACATCATCAAAGAGTACATCTCGCAAAAAGAGTGGATGTACCCGCCGCGCCCCGCGATGCGAATCGTGCGCGACACGATCGTGTACGGCGCGCAGCATCTGCCGCACTACAACCCGGTCAACGTCAGCGGCTACCACACGCGCGAAGCGGGAAGCACCGCGTCCAGGAAGTCGCGTTCACGCTGGCCGCCGGCATCGCGTACGTCGAAGAGGTCGCGCAAGCTCGGGATCGACGGTCGACGAGTTTCGCGCCGCGCCTCTCGTTCTATTTCGTATCGCAGATCGACTTCTTGGAGGAGGTCGCGAAATTCCGCGCGGCGCGGCGCGTCTGGGCGCGCGTCATGAAGGAGCGGTTCGGCGCGAAGAAGTCAGAGTCGATGCGCTTGCGCTTCCACTGCCAGACCGCCGGCGCGTCGTGCACCGCGCGCGAGCCGCTCAACAACATCGCGCGCACCGCGATCGAGGCGCTCGCCGCCGTGCTGGGCGGCGCGCAGTCGCTGCACACCAACGGCTACGACGAAGCGCTCTCCATCCCGAGCGAACCTGCGATGAAGATCGCACTGCGCACGCAACAGATCATCGCCGAGGAGACGGGAGTCGCCGGGACGATCGATCCGCTCGCCGGATCGTACGCGATCGAGAGCTCTGACCGCACGAGATCGAGCCGGCTTGTGGCGAGTACTTCACCGAGATCGACAAGCGCGGCGGCGTCGTCGCGCTGCATCGAGGATAACTACTTCCAGATCGGAGATCGCGCAATGCCGCGTACGACCTCACGTGCGCAAGGAGCGCCACGAATGCGAAATCGTCGGAGTCACGAAGTACCGCGACGACAGTCGCCGAACCCGCGCTCGAGCTGCACCACGTCGACGAAGCGGCCTCGGCAGCGCCAGCTCGCAGCGCCTGAGCCGCGACGCGCGCGCGCCGCGACCAGCCGACGTCGACGCGGCGCTGGCCGAACTCGTGCGCGTCGCGAAGACCGACGAGAACTTGATGCCGGCGACGATCGAAGCGGTGCGCGTGCGCGCGACCGGCGGCGAGATCGTCAATGCGCTTGAGCCCGATCTTCGGCGTCTACGTCGAGAAGCCGGTCTTCTAGCGCGACATGACGCAGACGCAAGCGGGTTCGCGCGTGATCCCGGCGCTGGTCCACCGCGACCTCGCGCGGGCGATCAGCGCGGTCGAAAACGGTCAGGCGAGTTTGGATCGCGCCGAGGCGAGCCTCGCCGCGCCGTCGCGCGCTCGACCGGCGTACGTCATCGGAATCACCGGGCCGCCGGGCGCCGGAAAGTCGACGATCGTCGACCGTTTGATCGAGCGCTTCCGCGCAGCCGGCGAGACGGTCGCGGTGATCGCAGTCGATCCGTCGTCACCGTTTACCAAAGGCGCGGTCCTCGGCGACCGGGTGCGCATGCAGCGCCACGCGGGCGACCTCGGCGTCTTCATTCGCAGCATGGCGTCGCGCGAAGCCGGCGGCGGCCTCGCGCCGAGTACGCACGATGCGCTGCGCCTCGTCGAGCGTGCCGGGTTCGACGTGGTCATGGTCGAGACGGTTGGGGTCGGCCAAGTCGAACTCGAGATCGTCGCATTGGCCGACGTCGTGGTCGTCGTGACCGTCCCGGCACTCGGCGACAGCGTGCAGACGATCAAGGCCGGGCTCACCGAGATCGCCGACATCTTCGTCGTCAACATGGCCGATCGCCCGGGCGCGAACCGTACGACGATGGACCTCAAGGCAATGCTGCGCGAAAGCGCGCGGCACGTTCCAGTGCTGCAAACCGTCGCGAGCGAAGATCGCGGGCTCGACGAACTCGTCGATGCGCTCGGTGCATCGCGCGCCGGCGAAGGCGCGAGCGCGAGCCGCGCGGTTCGTTTCGAGGTCGTCCGCATCGCGCGCGATGCGGCGGTCCGCCGGGCGCTCGCGCTGCTCGACGAACCCGGCGCGCGAGCGATTCTGGCGAACCTCGCCCTCGGCGAAACGACGCGCCGGGAAGCCGTCGAACTGTTACTCGCACTCCTGCGCCAAAATGAGGTAAACGATGCCGATCAAGATTCTCGTCGCTAAACCCGGGCTCGACGGTCACGACCGCGGTGCGAAAATCGTGGCCCGCGCCCTGCGCGACGCCGGGATGGAGGTCGTCTACACTGGGCTTCACCAAACGCCCGAGATGATCGTCGGCGCGGCGATTCAAGAAGACGTCGACGTCATCGGGATCAGCATCCTCTCCGGCGCCCACAACACCGTCTTTCCCAAAGTGCTCAACCTGCTCGCCGAGCGCGGCGCCTCGGACATCGTCGTCGTCGGCGGGGGCGTGATTCAAGCCGCCGATATTCCAAAACTCAAATCGCTCGGCGTCCGCGAATGTTTCGATGCCGACGCGACGACTCAGGACCTCATCGACGGGATCGAACGAATCGTCCGCGAGCACGGCCGCGCGGCGGCGCGCGCCAAGCTGCTGCAACCGGTCAGGTGATCGTTTCGCCGGCACTCTGGCCGCCCGCGTACGACTCGGCGTACCGCCCGGACGCCGGCGAGCTATACTGGGACCGGCCGCGCGAGACGATGTCGGAAGACGAGCGGGCCGCCGTCATTCTCGCGAAGATCCGGGCGGCGATGGCGTGGTGCTGGGAGCGCGCCCCGTTCTACCGCGAACATTGGAGCGCGGCGGGGCTCGAGCCCGGCGACGTTCGCTCGCTCGACGATTTCGAGCGCGTCCCCACGATTACGAAAGCCGACCTGCGCGTCGATCAAGCCGCGCATCCGCCGTTCGGATCGTATCTATGCGTCGATCCGTCCGAAGTTGCGCGCGTTCACGGAACGTCGGGGACGAGCGGCCGCCCGACTGCGTTCGCGTGGACGGCCGGCGACACGGCGCGGATTGCCGAAGCGCACGCGCGGATCATGTGGTCGATGGGCGTCCGGCCAAACGACATGGTTTTCATTGGCTCGATCCTTTCGCTGTACGTTGGCTCGTGGGGCGCATTGCTCGGAACCGAACGGCTCGGCGCCGCGGCGTTCCCGTTCGGCGCCGGCGTGCCGGGACAGACGCTGCAGGCCGTCAGTTGGATCAAACAAATGCGGCCGACGGTTTTCTACGGGACGCCGTCGTACGCGCTGCGCCTCGCCGAGGCGGCGCGTGCGGAAGGGACAGATCCCGCGAGCTTTGGCTTGCGGATCATGTTCTTTTCGGGCGAGCCCGGCGCCGGAATCCCAGCGACGAAGCACTTGATCGAGTCGACGTTCGGCGTCGCGTGCATCGACAGCGGAAGCATGGGCGAAGTGACGCCGTGGATGAACATCGCGGAGTGCGCGCACCGAACCGGGATGCATCTGTGGCAGGACGTCGTGTACACAGAACTGCTCGATCCGAAAACGTGGCAGCGGGTTCCCTTCGGTTCAAGCGGGACGCCGGTCTACACGCAGCTCGAGCGGCACTGCCAGCCGATGATCCGGCTCGTCTCAGGCGACTTGGCGGAGTGGACCGATGCGCCGTGCCCGTGCGGCCGGACGTATCCGCGTTTCCCGCGCGGAATCATCGGCCGCATCGACGACATGATCGTCGTCCGCGGCGAGAACGTGTATCCAAGCGCGGTCGAAGACGTCTTGCGCGGATTCGCCGAGGTCGGGACCGAGTTTGAGATCGTCCTGACGCGCGTCAACCACATGGACGAAATGACCGTGCGCGTCGAGGCGCAGCAGGGAGGCGCCCCGGACGGCCTCGACGCGCGGCTCGGCGCGGCGCTCCGCCAAACGATCGGGGTCCGGCCGGTCGTGGAAATCTGTGCCCCGGCGACGCTGCGCCGCACCGACCTCAAGTCGCGGCGGGTTCGCGACGAGCGCCATCCGGCCTGAGGGCTCGAGGCGGGTTTTAGCGCCGAAGGTCCTGGTCACTATTTTCATCCGGCGCCGGGCTCGACGGAATGGATTTTCACGGGCTTAGCCCGAAGGGTGCGTCAATGAAGGGACGCCGCGTAGACGCCCGGGTCGAATTGGAATTCCTGCGGGCGACCGAGGCGGCCGCGATTTTCTCCGGCAAGTTGGTCGGTCGCGGCGACAAAAACGCGGTCGACCAAGCCGCGGTCGACGCGATGCGCCGCGTCCTCGGCGAAGTCGACATCGACGGCGTCGTCGTCATCGGAGAAGGCGAGAAGGACGAAGCGCCGATGCTGTACATCGGCGAGCACGTCGGGACCGGCGACGGTCCGGCGATGGACGTCGCGGTCGATCCGATCGACGGTACGACGCTCGCTTCGAAGGGCGGCCACGGCGCGATCAGCGTCGTCGCGGCGGCCGAGCGCGGTTCGCTCTTTCACACGCACATCGCGTACATGGACAAGATCATCGTCGGCCCCGCGGGCCGCGGCGTCATCTCGATCGAAGCGTCGGTCGAAGAGAACGTGCGCGCGCTTGCCAAGGCGATGCGGCGTCCGGTCGCCGAGATCACGGTCGCGCTCTTGGAGCGCCCGCGCAACGACGAAAAAGTCCACGAACTGCGCCAGACGGGCGCTCGCGTGCGGCTCTTTGGCGACGGCGACGTCGCCAACGGAATCATCGCGGCGCTCGAAGAGCGGAGCCGGATCGACATGCTCATGGGGATTGGCGGCGCGACCGAAGGCGTCGTCACCGCCTGCGCCGTCAAGTGCCTGGGCGGCGACATGCAGGGACGCCTGTGGCTGCGCGAAGGTGAAGAAGAGATCGCGCGGCGCGAAGGTATCGATCCCGCGCGCGTCTTGACCCTCGACGACTTGTGCAAGTCCGACTTGGCGATGCTCGCGGCGACCGGCGTGACCGACGGTGAATTCCTACAAGGAGTGAGCTACCTGCGCGGGAGCGCCTACACGCAATCCATAATCATCTCGTCGTTGACTCACACGATGCGGATGGTCGACGGCAAGCACGATCTGCAGGCGTTCCTCAACGGCTCGGCAGTCAACGGGATCTCAACCTCACAACTCCTCGAGGAGCAGTCCGTTTCATGAACAGCCCCTTAGCAGAAGTCGCGAAGGCGATGGTCGCCCCCGGCAAAGGGCTCCTCGCCGCCGACGAAAGCACCGGGACCGCGAACAAGCGATTCGCGCCGCTCGACATCGCGCAGACGCCGGAGATGCGGCGCAAATATCGCGAGATGCTCTTTGAGACGCCGAACTTCGGCGCGCACATCAGCGGCGTCATCTTGTACGACGAAACGATTCGCCAGAACGCGTCGAACGGCAAACCGCTCGCGCAGGTCATCGCGGACGCGGGCGCCCTCCCCGGGATCAAACTCGACACGGGCGCGCATCCGCTTGCGCTGGGCGGCCCCGATGAAAAAGTCACCGAAGGGCTCGACGGCTTGGCGCAACGCGTCGACGAGTACGTGAAGCTCGGTGCGAAGTTCGCCAAGTGGCGCGCGGTCATCGCAATCGACGAGGGGATCCCCACGCACCGCTGCATCATTGCGAACGCACACGCGCTCGCGCGGTACGCCGCCATCTGTCAAGCGGGCGGGCTCGTCCCGATCGTCGAGCCCGAAGTGCTGATGGACGGCGAACATTCGAAGCACACGCTCGAGCGCAGCTTCGCGGTGCACGAACACGTGCTCGCAACGGTCTTTTCCGAATTGACGGTCGCCGGGGTGCGCTTCGAAGAGATGGTCCTCAAGCCGAGCATGGTGATCCCCGGCCAGAAGTCGGCGCAAAAGGCCTCCGCGCACGAAATCGCCGAAGCGACGGTCACGGTGTTGATGCGCTGGGTCCCGGCCGCGGTCGCCGGGATCGCGTTCCTTTCCGGCGGTCAGGGCAACGAAGAGGCGACCCAAAACCTCAACGAGATCAACGTCGCCGGCGCGGCGCGCCGAGCGCCGTGGCCGCTGACCTTCTCCTATGGACGTGCCCTTCAGCAGCCCGCGCTCGCCGCGTGGCACGGCCGCGACGAGAACGTCCCCGCGGCCCAAGCCGCGCTCGCCCACCGGGCGAAGATGAACGGCCTGGCGTCCTTGGGCCGGTACTCGCCCTCGATGGAGACGGAGAAAGAGCTGGTAGCGGCCGGCCGGTAGGCCCCGCCCTCGGCGAGGCCTTCCGGCGCCGGACGCAACTTCCGCGCGCGTTCTGCCGAGTACAGAATGTAGCCGGCGTCACGCCAAGCCGGCGGCGGGAGACGGTTCGGTCCCTTGATCCACCACGCGACGCACCTGGTTCGGTACGGCCCCCGTGCATAGGCTGCTCGGACTCTTTTCCCATTTCTTCGACACCGCGACGCCGATGGAGGTCGCGCTGGCGACGATCGGCATCGTCACGCTGGCGACCGCGCTGATCGGCTGGGGTGTCCGCGCGCTCCTGCGTCGGCGCGCATTCGCGGCCGCGGACGGCAGTGGCGGCTCGTGGCTGGCCGACGATACGATCGTCTTTCCGGCCGGCCGCGGCGCCGGCGAACCGCGCTTTGACATACCCCCGCCGCGCGTGGCCGACGACGATGGCCCGTCGCCGATCTCATCGATCTTCGCCGGCGGGCTCGACGAACTGGCGACCGGCGGCGACCGCATCGTCGAAGCCGTTCGCGAACATCCGCTTTCGTTTGTCGCGGGCGCCCTCGCCGCCGGATTCGCGGCCGGGATGATCGTCCCGATTTTTTCGACTCGCAACAGAATTGCCAAACTCCTCGACCGCCTCGTCGAAGCAAACGAGGCCTTGCGCGAACATCGAGCGGAGCGTAACGGCGCCGAACGATCGCAACCCGAACGTTTGCGGCAGTCTCGCCCTACGTAAATCCCCTCCTGCGGTGGATTAAACCGGCACGCTTCGGGAATAACCGCAACGACCTAGCCAGGTTTTCTCGAGAGGAGGGGCATGTGAGCATCTTAGCGTGGATCGTCGTGGGCGTCGTCGCCGGCTTTCTAGCCAAGTACGCGGTTCCGGGCGAGGGACCGGGCGGCGTCATTGGCGACCTGGTCATCGGCGTCGTCGGCGCGATTATCGGCGGCTGGCTTTTCAACGCGTTCGGTTCGGCCGGAGCCACCGGGCTCAATCTGTGGAGCATCTTCGTCGCATTTGTCGGCGCAGTCGTGCTGCTTTTGATCTTGCGCGCTTTCGGAAGAAAGAGGACTACGGTTTAAGTCGCAACGCCTCACGCATGAGGTTGACAAGAGCCTCGACGCAAGCGTCGAGGCTTTTCGATTCCCCAGCCGGGCATAAGGATAGTTCGCTACGATTGGTTCATAGGGGGTCTTCCCACATGAAACACAAGATTTGGACGATCGCGCTCGCCGCAGCGGCGGCAGCTTCGTTTGGTCTCGGAACCATCCAGCCCGCGAAGGCGGACGATGCCGCCGCTACGCGCAACGAGATTTTACTCGGCGCGGCGGGAGTCGCGGGCGTACTGATCGGCGAGAACGTCGCGCACAAGGCGCAACTCGCCAACTCGATCCAAGGCTATCTGCCGAACGGCGGCATCGTTTACGGCGACGGCCGCGTCGTGCTTCCCAACGGTCAGTCGTACTACCCGAGTAACTACGGGCAGCAGATCGCGTGCAGCAACCAGCAGTGCCAGATCATCGGCGGCAACGGGCAGTACGGCTACAACGGCTACCCCAACGGATACGGCAACAACGGTTACGGATACGGCAACGGCTATCCGTCCGGTTACAACACCGGTTACAACAACGGATACGGTTACAACAACGGTTACAACAACGGCGGTTACTACCCGAACGGCTACGGGTACACTCAGCAGACGACTCGCGTAGTGAACCGCTACGTCTACCCCGCGCAGAACCAAGACCGCGATCGCGACGACCGCGGGAATAACCATCAGGCGCGACCGAGCCCGGTCAGTGCCCCGCACGACCGCGGTAACAACACGTTCGTGCGCGTCGCGCCCGATCGCACGAGCCACGACCGCAATAATCAAGGCGGTCGCTAACCCCGCCTAGCCACGTCGCCCCGCCGCTTTTTTGAAGGCCCCGTGAAAGCGGCGGGGCGAAGGGCGTCGGCGCATGTTCGCCGCCACCCTCGCTTCGTTGGTCGTGGCCGTTGCAACGCCGGCGCCGTCGCCGACACCGACGCTCGCGCCGATCGGGCACGTGACCGTCGCGACGCAGTCCGACCGCGCGCTGCATCGATTACCGCTTCCGGCGGCTGCGTTCGACCCGGCGCTCGCATTCGCGGCCGCGGGCTCGTCGACCGATGCGCTCCTGCGCACGTTGCCGGGACTCGATCGTAACCGCGGCAACGCCACATTCTCGAACTACGGTCTGGACCGCGTTTCGATCGCCGGAGCGGGCAACGACCGCGGCGCGCTTTTCGTCGACGGCATCCCGGCGCAAGATCCTTTCGGCGGCCAGGTCGATTGGGCCGCGATTGCCGCGAGCGCGCTGACCCGCGCCGAGATCCTGAACGGTCCGGGCTCGGCGCTTTACGGTTCGGGCGCTATAGGTGGCGTGCTCTCGCTGCGCACGTTCGATGCGGCGGACATCCGCGATAACGGCTCGAGTTCGGCTGAGATCACTGCCGGTGGACTCGGGCAGAGCGCCGGCGCGAGGATTGGGGTCCCGCTCGGCGGCGGCTGGCGGAGCGCGATGTGGAGCGAGACGACGCGCACCACGTTCGACGCGCTTCCGCCGGCTTATCGCGCACCGGACTCGACCGCGGCGACGACCGTAACGGGTGTCCTGCGCGCGACGCTGCGCTACGATGGTGGCCCGTTCGCGGTCGAGTTGGGCGCACTCGATGCGACCGACGCGCAGGCCGAAGGCCGGCCGAACTACACGTTCTCGCGCTCGCTGCAACAATTCGATCTTAGTGCGGCCGAACGTTTGGGCGACGACACCGTACTGCTGCGCGCCTACGATCGGGCGAGCGCCGTCGTCAGCGCGAACGACACGTTTCCAAAACATCCCGGGCAACTTTCGTACGTGCAATTCGTGCCCGACAGCGACAACGGGCTGTCGCTCGATCTGACACACGTGGCGCCGCACTCGGACTTCCTCGCGCGCGCCGAGACGCGGCTCGGGCAGGGCTCGACGACGCAGACCGGCGCCGACGGTTCGATTCAGGATGCGGGCGACGGCGCACAGCGCGACAACGCTCTGACGATCCAGCAGAGCGTGCGAAGCTCGAAGTTCGATGCAGTCGCCGGGTTGCGGCTCGATCAGATCCACACTGGGGCCGAGGCGGCGAGCGCCCGTGCCGACCGGTCCGACGCCGCGCTCAGTCCGCGTGCTGCGCTCGCGTACGCGATCGGCGATCTTACGCTGCGCGCGTACGGCGGAGGCGGGCTTCGCGTCCCCTACTTAAACGAACTCGTCCGCAGTTATAGGATCGCGAGCATAACGTATGAGCCGAATATCGGGCTCGTCCCCGAGCGCTCGTCGGCGGGTGGTCTTGGTTTGGACATAGCGAGCGGGCCCAATCGAATCGCCCTCGACGTGCAGTCGACGGTCGTCGACGACGCGATTTTCTTCCGAACGATCTCGCCGACGATGCAGGTTCGCTCGAACGCCGGGAGCACGCGCAGTGACGGCGCTCTCCTGATGCTCTCGCACGGCGCCGGCTGCGACCGCTTCGACGCGAGCGTCGCCGAGCGCTACGCGCGCGTTACCGCAGACGTCGACCCGACACTCGTCGGGAAGCGCTTAGCGTACGTCCCCGACTACGAGGCGTCGCTGGCGTGGACGCGTCTCGCGTCGCCCGAGGTGGACGTGCGGTTGTCGTATGCGGGACAGACGTACGCCGACGATCGCAACACGCAGCCGCTCGGGACGGCGACGCTGCTCGACGTGGCGCTGGTCGTGCCGTTGCCCGGCGCGGCGTTGTCGGTCGGCGCTTCGAACGCCGCCGGCGTGAGATACTTGTCGAGCCCCGACCGGCTCGGACCACCGGCGACGATGTGGATTCGGATAAGCGTCGGCAAGCGCGCGCCGGCGTGCGCGCGCCGCTGAAGCCGTTAGTTCTTGCGGAAAATGCTCCAGAACGCATCGCCGAACGGGTACGTGAGCGTCGCTCGGTCCGGGATGGCGCGCGCGACCAGAGCGGCGCCGCGCGCGAGGAGCGAGGTCTCCACCATGCGCGCGAGGATCGCTTTCGCGTGCCGGGCGCCGATCGGTTTCCACGGCCGGCCGCGTGCCACGGGCGCAAAGCCGTAGCGCGCGACGGCGCGTTCCAGCCCCAATGGCGAGAAAGCGCGCAACGTACTCGGCGGCGCAAATCCGTGCCAGCCTCGGCCGAGGATGCGCGCGGTCGGGCTTGCACCGTTCCACGTCTCAAACAGCCAAAGGCCGCTGGGGCGTGTGACGGTGGCGGCGCGCGCGAGCGCCGCATGCAAATCGTGGAAGTGAGCGGCGACTTGAATCATCGCGACCGCATCGAAGCGCTCGTCCGTCTCGAAGCGCTCCATCTCGCCCGAACGAACGTCGACTCCGTTCGCGCGCGCGAGCGCGGCCATCGATTCGTTCGGCTCGAGGCCCGTAGCGTTCCAGCCGGCATCGTGGAATCCGGCCAGCATGAGTCCGGCGGCAGCCCCGCACTCCAAGACGAGGCCGGGTTCGGCGAAGCGCCGCAACAACTCGCCGTAGCGCCGGCCCCGCGCGCGCAGGAGCGTGGCGTCGGCGATATAATCGGAATAAGCGCCGGCATGCGCCCCTCGGAAGTAGTCGTCGGCATAGGTTTCCGCGATCGTCTCGTTGGCCGGCAGCGGCCAAACGAAGGCATGGCGGCAAGGCTTGCACCAGGTAGATCGAGTAGCCGGAGATCTCAAACCGCAAAGCGGCGGGCCGCTCGCAGAGCTCGCATTGAACCGTTGGCATGAAGGACCGTCACCAGATACGCCGTTGGTGCGGCCGAGCCCTGAAAACCGGAGTGGGAGCTTCGGAGCAACGAACAGGAGCGCGCGATGCTGTTGATGCCAGAGACCGGACGGCGCCTAGCGAGCGCGATCCTCATACTGCGGGTCGTGGTCGGGATCGCGTTCATCATTCACGGGTCGGGCAAGATTGCGGACCCGTTGCATTGGCTCGACCAGGGGCCGCTCCTCGGCGTTCCGGCGGCGCTGCAGCTTCTGGTCGCCTACGCCGAGTACGTCGGTGGCATTTTCCTTATCTCCGGTTTCCTTACGCCGCTCGTCGCCTTCCTGATTGCGTGCGAGATGGCGACGGTCATCCTGCGCGTCAAGCTTCCGAACGGGTCATGCTTTGTCGGCTGCCGAGGCTCGTTTGAAATCGAGGGCGTCTATTTCGCGGTGATGGTCGCGCTGCTGCTGATGGGGTCCGGCACGTACTCGATCGACCACGTCCTCGTCTCGCGGTTCGGCCCGCGACGCGGTCTTTAGGAGCAAGCCGCATGCGGAGGAGTCTTGGCACTCTGGCCATCGCAAGTGCAGTCCTCGCCGGCAACGCCGGGGCTTTGGGCGGCCAAGACGACCCCGGTTACGTCACCGGACCGTGGCACTACCTCTCCATCTCGTGCGTTGATACGACGGTTCGTTCGGTCGAGCCGCGCCTTGTCGGCGGAGATCAAACGACGTTTACCGCAGCCGACTTCAAGGAAAGCGGCGTCCACGTGACGTTCGACACACACCTCGGAATGCAACGCGTCGCGCCGCACGTGTTGGCGTCGGTCACGCACTATCAGGGGACGATCGGGAACAACATCATGGCTGCCGAACGGCGCGGCGACCGCGTGCAAGTCTGCTTCCTCGGCGGTCCGGCGCCGACCGAATACTGCGACCCCGACAAGGACATCCGCGGACGCTCGTACCGAGTCTGGGATTACCGCCAACGCGCTCGATACCTGGGGTTCGAATGCCGAACACGAGTGTGGTGGCGCGTAGTGCCGGCCGCGTAATGCTGTCGAGGATCCGGATCCAGACGATCCTCTTGAGCGTCATTCCGCTCTTGTTCTTGGTCGTGCTCCTGGCGCTCGCGCTCGGCCTTTACTCGGGAATCGGACAGGCCGCGTCCGACGCACAACACTCGGCCGGCGTTCTGAATCAGTCCGACCGCGTGTTCCTCACGCTGGGCGTGGCGAGTCGCAGCGTCGTCGACTATGCGTCCAAGCACAACCCTTCACTTTTGAGCGGTTACTACAAGTCGGTCAAGGTGCTCCCGGGGCAATTGAAGACCTTCGCCGACCTCGTGCGGGGGGAGCCCGATCAAGAAGTGCGGGTCGCGCGTTTGACCACGCTGATGACGGCCGGGATCGGCGTGCTTGACGAGTACGTCCGCGACCTGCGCAGCGGCCAAGCCGCCAAGGCCAAGGCGCTCGGCGAATCGGCGCACACGCGCGCGATAAGCACGGGCCTAGAATCGACCGATGCCGCGATCAACGCGGCCGAGCGCGCGATGACGATCGCGCGCTTCAACGGCGTTCGGAACCGCTTGTCGACGTTCGGGTTCGCGATGGTCCTGGTCGCCTTCATCGGGATCCTGCTGACGTTGTTCATCGCAGCACAATTCGGGCTGCGGATCACGCACCGGTTGGAGCGTTTAGCTGACAACGCGCGGCGGCTGTGGCGCGGCGAGGAGGTAACGCCGATCGGCGGAAGCGACGAGATCGCCGCGCTCGACGGAGTCTACCAAGAGATGATGGAGCGCATCAAGCGCGAGCACCACGTGGCCTCGACGCTCCAGCACGCGCTCTTGCCGCAGGAATTGCCGAAAGTGCCCGGACTTCGGATCGACGCCGCCTACGTCTCCGCCGCGCGCGGCACCATCATCGGCGGCGACTGGTACGATGTGTTTGCGCTCTCGGACCGTTGCATCGGCATCGGGGTGGGGGACGTCGCCGGGCACGGGCTGCGCGCCGCGGCGGTCATGGGCGAGGTGCGTCAGGCGATTCGCACGGCCGCCCGGATCGACCGCGACCCGGCGCTCGTCCTGCAGCACGTCAACGCGGTCTTGTGTGCGGACGAAGACGACGTCGTCGTAACTGCATTCTTCGGCTTGCTCGACATGAGCGACGGCATCTTGCGATACGCGATCGCCGGACACCCGCCTCCGATGGTCGTCCGCCCGAACGGGACGGTCGAGCAGTTGATCGGGGGCGGTTTCGTCCTCGGCGTCGACCCCGATGCGAAATACGAAGAATTCAGAATGCGACTGGAGGTCGGCGCCGGATTCGTTCTCTACACCGACGGCGTCGTCGAGAACGAACGCGATTATTTCAAGGGTATCGACGGCCTGACCGCGGCGATCGAAGCCGAGTACCGGAATGCGAGCGACAACATCGCGCAAGCGATCATGCGCCGGGCCTTAGCTCGGACCGAGCCGCGCGACGATTCAGCGGTTCTGTTCATCGGAATCACGAGCCTCGAGCGCATCGCTCCGCCGGAGAAAATTCGGACGTGGGTTCTGGACGCCAAGACGGAAGCATCGATGCACGGCGTCAAGCGAGCGCTGATGTGGCACCTCGGTGAGATCACGGCGAAGGAGTCGGATCTCGGAGCGGTCGAGTTGATCCTCGGGGAATTGGTCAGCAACGTCGCCCGCCACACTCCCGGCCCGGCCGAGGTAACGCTCGAATGCGACGTCGAGTCGGCGGTGTTGCACGTGTGCGACCGCGGCAAGCCGTTCGACGCCGCCCGCATTGCGCGGCCGGAGCCGATGCAAGAGACCGGGCGCGGGTTGTTCATCGTGCGCGAAATTGCGCGCGAACTGACGGTCGAACAGACCGACCGGGGCAATCGGATCTCGGCGGTGCTCCCGATCGCGCTCGCGTAGGACGAAGCCGAAGCGCAATCCCAAGTCGCGGTGATCCGCTCACATCGGCGGCTGCCCGACCTCGGGGGTATTCGGCGATTGTCGTCCAACCGAACGGGCTGCTCGTACCGCAAACCCGGAGGTTTCACATGCGCCGTCTGCTCTCGACCGTCGCCGCGCTTGCCGCGTTCACCGCAGTTCTCCCGGCCGGCGCGTCGACGGTTCGCTCGTGGGAGGATGTCTCGACGCAGACCGCGCTTGCGGCGCTCGACTCGGCGCCGCGTGCGCTGACGGCCCCACTCGGTGGGATGGTGCGCTTGCCGATTCACCCGAACGCCGGCGCTCCGGCGTTCATAACGAACTTCGTGACGGTCGGCCCCGGGCAGACCGGCGTCCCGTGTTTCAGCTGCGTCTCGGGCGCGCAGACGAAGAACAACATCGGGTTGACTGCGCCTTACAACTACGTCCTCTCTAATGAGATCGCTCAGTACACCATTTCGTTCACGGACATCACGAACACGGGCAACTGCACGCTTTCGTGGGCGATTGCGAGCGGCAAAACCAAGATCGACGCGTTCTCGTACCTACTCAAGTCGCCGGCGGGCGGGAGCAGTTACGTTATCGCCTTCAATCGCAATCGCCCGAGCTACTCGGGGGCAGCCGTGCTGACCGGAAAGGTCGCTTGCACGGGATCGGGCTCGCAATCGGTCACAACGACGATGTACTTTCAGTAGCTGGGCCGTCAACCTCATCGCCGTCGCGATTTGTTAAGGAACAAACGCTACGTGTCGGTTGTGAAAACAATCGATAATGCTTATATTGAAACCTCAAAATCGCGAGGCGCCGATGAACCGAAGCCACATGATGCCCGCTATCTTGGCGGGACTTGCATTGATACCCGTGCCTGCAAAGTCACGTCTCCAATAGGAGGTGCTCGATTGAAAACTTGCATGACCATTGCTCTCGCGCTCGCTTGCTCCGCCACCGCTTTCGCACAGGTCCCCTCGCCAAACCCGAATTACCTGACGATGGGGCCAGTCGAACGATACCTGATGCCCAGTGCTGCCGCCGAAATCGCGCTCGCTCGCACGGCGGCGCCGAAATCGATTACTGCTAAGGCCTCGATCCTCGTGCTCACCAAAACGGGCTACGTCACTGCCGTGACAGGGACCAACGGCTGGACCTGCTTAGTCGGGCGATCCTTCCAAGGGGGCTTAGATGATCCCGAGTTTTGGAATTGGCGAAATCGCTCGCCAGTCTGCTTAAACCCGCCGGCTGTAAAAAGCGTATTGCCATACTACGAGGCGCGCACAAAGTGGGCGTTCGCCGGTGCCACACGCGATGAGCTTGCGAAGAAGGCGCAAGCTGGGTACGCGAGCCATCAATTTACCGACCCATTGCCGGGATCAGTCTCGTTCATGCTCTCAAAGCAAGCCTATCTGAACGATGACGTGAAGGGACCGTGGCATCCGCACGTGATGCTGTTCGTTGCAATGGATCAGATGGACACGTGGGCCGCGGGCTTCGACGGATCGCCGATTATCGCGCCGCCGCCCCACACGATGCGCGCGTACGAGCCAATCACGATCTTCATCCCGGTGCACCGTTGGTCGGACGGCTCAAAGGATCCTTAGGCAGCCTTGAAAATGCGACTGGATGGCGAGGCTTCACTCCGCGAACATGGCTAGTAGACGAGGTGTATCGATTCGGGAACTTTTTGGTCGGAGATCTCGAACAGCGTGACGGGCGTTCCCTTGTAATTCGTTTTCACGAGGTGCCCAATGAACGCGATGTCTACCCCAGCGATGCGAAAGCGCGCCCACTGCTTGCCGTCACACGGCTGTTTCACGACGTCTTCCTTGACGATGGTAGACGAAACGTGCGCCGCGTAACCGATCTGAAAGAGGCACGTACGGGGCGTGCTCGCGGGGCCATCGTACATCAACAGGCTGTGCACGTCCGACGCAGCGTCGCCCTGCGGAAAACGTAGCGTCAACGTCATTCGGACGACGGCCGTACCCGGGCCGACCATGGTTGTGAGGCTTCCGTTGGGGTCGCCGACGGCCGACGCCGCCGCGTAATCCTGCGCTGAGTGAATATCTGCGGTGCTGCAGGCTGCCAGTACGAAGGCTGCAGCGACCTGGAGCATATGCCTAGAGAGTCGCATAGACGGAACCTTCCCTTTTTTGTCACGCATTGCTTTCCCGCAGGGTGGGACGCGGAGGACTCGTCGCTAGGCCCACGCCTAAGCCTAGCTACTGCTTCGCGTCCTCACCGAATCGTAATCCGTAATTGGAACCTCGTCGGCGCGTGATAGTCTTGTTCGGTGCTTAAGACGTAAACGTCGTATACACCGGTGCTGGGCACCCGGCCTGACCACCGAGTGGCGTCGCCGCCGACCAGGTTTGGCTTTTGCCCCGCGAAATAGACGCCGATCGTCGGCGCGCGCCCGGTATGAGAGAGCATCTCAACCGACATCGTTTGACCGGCACGCGCCCGAGCGACGTAATGTTTGTTGAGCTCGCGTGTGGTGTAACTCGCGAGCGTCGCCGAATCCGTCCCTGGCTCGAAACGAATTAGCGTCTCGTAGATGCGGCGCGTCTTAGTCACAGTGTCGTACTCGTGCGTCTGAAACGGATCGAATGCGTATTCTGCCCCGTTCCAAACGTAGGTGGCTTCAAACATCGTCCAATCCGACTCGTACGTGGACAGTGTGATCGCGCTGCCGCCGGGGCGCACCTGATGATGCGGAAATAGTTCGTACTCATCAAGCACGCGCCGGTATCCGTCGGCGCGCCGCTCGTACACGAGGGCGCGACATGTCGTACCGTTACACATGCACCCCGTGTTCGCTTCTAGCAAGGTCATCGGTTCGCCGCCGCGCATCACGAACTCGCTGACCGTGAACGCGTGTGCGGCGTACTCAGCAGAGCTTTGCTCGAGGTCCTTGGCGCAACGCACAACCGCATCATCGCGCGCGACCACAGCCAGCAAGGCTGACGGCATCGTTGTCGCTGCCGCGGCCGCGGGCTGCGTCGCCTGCGTCGAGGCACCGAGCGAAAACGCCGCTGCGAGCGCCGTAACCACGACGCCTGCCCTCCGCCCGAAATTCATCAGAAAGCCTCCTTTCACTATGAAGGGTGAGGGTGTGTTGGGAAGGTCGCTTAGATCACCTCCCGTGCGCGGCCGAGGGGATCAGGGGGCACGCTTGCGTTCGCTAGGGCACGTCGAACCGTCGGAGAAAAGCGGCCATCTCGAGCCTTGTGGCGACCAAATGGCAACCGTCCCCGGTTTTGGCCGGAGATGGGATCCGGCCATCTTATCGATCGTTCAGGGGGCCAAAGGCCCACCGCGCGCTCGCAAGAGGGATGTTACAACGAATGTGTCCGCACGCCGCGATGACGCATCTCATGCGCGTGGTTGCCGCAGGGATCGCCGCGATCTTTGCTGGAGGTTGACGCTTGTAGTGCTACGCGCTACACTAGCGGGGGATGGAGTTCGCGGACCCGGGCACGCAGGACATATACGACGGGCTCGATTCGGAGCGTGCGCGCAAGGCACTCCCGCGGAATCTCCACAAGAAGGCCCAGAACAAGCTTTCGATCATGTCGTTTGCCGAATCTACTGAAGACCTGCGCGCTCCGCCGAGCAATCACTTGGAAAAGCTTCGCGGTGACCGGCGCGGACAGTATTCAATTCGTGTAAACGATCGGTATCGCATCTGCTTCCGATGGGTGAACGCCGAGGCGGTAGACGTCGAAATCGTGGACTACCACTAGGAGATCAACTGTATGGCGCATGAGATTAGGCTACCGAAGCATCGCCCCCCAACTTCGCCTGGAATTCTTCTCGCCCAGGAGTTTATAGAACCGCTGGGTTTGACGGTAACCGCCTTCGCTAAGCATATCGGAGTCGGACGCGATCGTTTGAGCGAGGTTATTCACGGCCGGCGTCGGATTACGCCAGATACGGCGATGCGCTTGAGCCTCGCACTTGGAACGTCTGTTCAGTTTTGGCTGAATGCACAGATGGCCACGGACCTTTACGAAGCGCAACGATCCTTGAAGTCGGCAGCGCTCAGAAGAATCAAACCGATTTCCCGTGCAGCTTAGGCATCGATCTCGGAGAGATGGCAGAGCGGTTGAATGCGGCGGTCTTGAAATGCCGTCCGCGGTAGTTACCGATGGTTACATGCGGTCACGAACGTCGGAGAACAAAGGGCTTTGGGTTATCCGTGGTTGTCGATAGTCGCCCTTGGTTTTCACCGACTGCACCGAAACTGCACCACGATCCGCTGGTGCGATACGTCGCGGCGAGTGCCGCGGCGAATCGCACTTGCTTGGCGCAGGAGCGCCGGAAACGCGGTTAAGAGATGTTGGACACCCGAGGCGCCGTTTTTGCGCGTCCCACGGCCTAAGAAAGCGCGTGGCGGCCATCTGTGCCGCACCGGTGGCAACCCCCGCGCCGGGGAGCGCCGCTAACGAGTGGCCACGCGCAGTCGCTCCTCGACTTGCGTAGCGCCCAAAATCGAAAAAAGAAAACTTGGACCACGACGAAACCTCCTGCCTACGAAACGACGGCTTCACTCTCCGATCACGCTACGAAAGATGATCGTCCGCGCTATCATCCGCTACCGCGATGAGCATCGCGCGTGGCCATCCGCTCGCGAGTTGGTCGGAACGAAACGGAACCGGCGACGCCTTGGATCGGTAGCGACAGTGCTGCGGATACTCGGCAGGATGCGCGACGTTGACGGCGGCGCACCCGTCCGCTTGGTCAAACGCTCCAACGAAAGCTACTGGTTTGTTACAAACGCTGGCTTCGAGTGGGTCGGGAAACTACCGTTGACTTGGCGGACCCAACCGACGCGAAAGATGCGCCGCTCGAAAAACTACCCCCGACAGCAGAGACGACAGAAACTGCTCCTCACACGAGCTGTCCACAAGGTGCACGAGCGCGCCTCAATCGAATCGGGAAAAGCGTATCCTCAAGGGCTGCCGATCTCCCCGGACTATTTTACCGGACTGGACACCGTAGGCTGAGGCGAACCGGACTCCGAAAATGACGTTCGTTTCTGCGTAAGTTCACCAAAAAGCGACCGCCGGACCCCGAGGGAGGAGCTTCTTCATGTCCTTTCGAGCAGTGTCGCCTACTTTCGTCGCGGGACTCCTGACAGCGACGGTCCTTGCAGGCTGCGATGCGAGTACCGGGACCTCATCGCCATCGACCCTTTCTCGACATTTTGCGCCTCAGGGCGCCGCGACTAGAAATCTCACGGACACGTACTCGGAAAAGGTTGTCTTCCGCTTCCAAGGTTACCCCGATCCCTCAGGTTTGCTTTCGGATGGGACGGGGGCGTTTTATGTTACAACTTATCGCGGTGGCGCGTACGGCCCAGGCACGGTGATGAAATTGACGCCAGCGGGCTCGGGCTACACAAGCAGCGTGCTGTGGAGCTTTGGATACGGAAGCGACGGCGCGAACCCAATTGGCGGTGTGATCTCTGACAATGCTGGTAAGCTTTACGGCACGACCGAAGCTGGCGGCGCACACAGCGTTGGAACGGCTTTCAAATTGACGCCATCGGGGTCCGGATACACCGAGAGTTTTCGCTGGAGTTTCGGAACGGGTGGATCCGATGGAAGGACGCCGTACGCCGGTGTGATTCTCGACAGTTCGGGCGCACTGTACGGCACGACGTACGCCGGCGGAGCGAACAACTACGGGACCGCGTTTAAGCTGACACCATCAGGCTCAGGATACAGTGAGAGCGTTCTGTACAGTTTTCGCGGCAATGCCCAGAGTGACGGAGCATACCCGTATGCGGGTTTGATCGACAACGCTGGCACGCTCTACGGTACGACTTACAAGGGCGGCATTGGGAAGGACGACGGGACCGTTTTCAAGCTCACGCCTTCGGGAAGCGGCTACATCGAAAGCGTTCTTTGGGACTTTTCGGGTGGAAACGATGGTGCTAACCCTTACGCAGGCCTGAAACAGGACAATACGGGAGCCCTGTACGGAACGACATACTACGGAGGCGCAAGTAATTATGGCACCGTTTTCAAGCTCACGCCTTCGGGATCGACTTTTACTGAAAGTGTTCTCTATAGCTTTCAGGGGCGGAGCGACGGCGCGCATCCCGTGGGAGGACTGATCATCGATGACACCGGCGCGTTATATGGCGCGACCGTATATGGCGGCAGCACAAAGTGCGGAAAAGGTAACGGTTGCGGGACTGTGTACAAACTGACCCCCTCGGGGTCAAGTTACACTGAAGATGTCCTTTATCGTTTTCAGCCGAAGATGGATGGCGCAGCACCTTCTTCCGTACTGACTGCCGAAAAGAACGGTGCGTTATATGGAACGACTGCCAGCGGCAACGGGAACGGATTCAGGAACGGCACGCTGTTCAGATTGAGTCCTTGACCTAGCTAAACAGTCAGTCACGGACCAGTTATGGCTTTGTCTGAGCAGAGCGGTTAAAGAGCGTAACGGAGGCCGGCAAATGTGAACGAGGCACTAATAAGCCTTTCCGGCGTGATCGTCGGCGGGTTAATCGGCTTTTTCTCGGGGTGGGGCCTAAATCGGATGAATAAAGCCGCAATGGACAAGGCTCTACGAGAACAAGTGACATCGCTCATGCGCATGCTCGAAGCGCGGATGATTGCTACGATCAATCACGAAAAATGGTTTAGCGGCGGCGGCTGGGACATTGCGGATTTACTGACAGGTCGCGTGTTTTCCACCAAAGGCACTGGCGCGCTAGCGGGTCGGAAAGTTGGGAGCAACAGTATATTTGTAGCTGTCACGGAGATTCAGCGCCTGATCAGCCGCGTCGTCGAGACAACCGAGAAACTTCGCGACTTAAATAGTGCGGTTCAAGGAGGTGATTATCACAGTACAGGTACTGATCGCTATCACGCCTTGCTCCAGGAGCTGCGGCTATACGCTTCTCCCAGCGAGGAATCTTCTTCGAGAGAGTAGAGAAGCGCTCGATGACTTCTTCGAGGTGCAGGACCCACTTACACCCGAGCCGGAGCTAGAGAACGGTCAACGGAAATAGGCAAGACTTCGATGCGCGTAACCCATAGGACTCCACCAGCCTACTTCGGTAGGTTACGCTCCAGCCCCATGGGAATGAACATTCGCGCTGTTATCCGGGAGCCCACACGCGGCCGACGAGGCGGCGATCAAATCGGGAAAACGCTCGGCATCAAATTTTGCGCTCGGTGTCATCTTCTGCGACTTCCCCGCGACTTTGAAGATACTCTAAATCGAGCCGCTCATCAAGCGCTGCCACTTTCTCCTGCTTGATCAACTCCAGGAGCCTGTCAGCGGGGACAACAAAACCGATACCTTCGTTGATCTGTCGCCCCACTCGGTCGTCGTTTTCTGCTCCATCTAACTTCCTTGCCAATAGGTCATAATAGTGGCCTTGCATCATCCCGAGCAGCCAGAATCTCGGCATAGCACCGCCAGAAAATGCAAAGTCCCTAACCCCCCCGCCTATGTAAACAAAAACTGGCGAGCCGCTAAGACCGCCGATGGAGCGAGTGTCAACTAAGTAAACGTCGGACTCTACGATGGTACCT
This sequence comes from Vulcanimicrobiota bacterium, assembly GCA_963832625.1. Lineage (GTDB taxonomy): Bacteria > Vulcanimicrobiota > Vulcanimicrobiia > Vulcanimicrobiales > Vulcanimicrobiaceae > CAWHUV01. The sequence continues at coordinate 754,689 of CAWHUV010000001.1, forward strand.
TCAATATCGATTGCAACTTTTTCATCGCGCATCGCTGCAATCGCCCCATCGCGCACGATCGGTATATTGCGTTGTCGGCCGTGGTGTTCCAGAAATAGCCCGGGAATCAGTATCTCGTCGCCAGGGCCAAGCTTTGGTTCGTAAGCAATTTCGCCCGTCATGGCATTGTGGAGCGGATGCGGGCGCTGGTTGGTCCCGTCTGGTAGCTCGAAGAAAGGATTAACTACGGCATCAACGCTTCCGTCGGTTGGATGATCGAACCATTCCTTTACGTCTGTGGCAATCCACTCAGCGCGATCCGCAAAGTTCACCTTGACGTAAACCTTATCTTGGCCCCGATGCGCTATGCCACTAACGATATGCTTTGCTGTTAGTGTGTAGTAGAAGCCGCGATCCGCTATTTTTTCAGATTGTCGATTCACGAAGAAACAGGTACCTACCGTCTCGGGCATTCCGAACTTGTTCTCAGCGCCAATAAACGCGACGCACTTGAGAATCTCGTCAGGTACCTTCATAAACGTCTCCTCCGAGCCCATGTAGTAGCTCAGGGCTCCGCTGAGGCGGCGAGCAACCCTAAAAGGCTGTACGCTCTTGCGCCCGCCAGGAGTTCACGGTCGATCAACGTCTACCCGCCGCGTGAGGTGTGTTTTCCCCCTAAGGATTCGCCGTTTCTCACTCGGCAGCCGAGGGGTAATGCTCAAGCCAACTTGCGCCACAGCGGCGGCATATCGTCTCCGGCTTACCACAATGAAAATCGCAGACCGCCGACGTCGGAGGCCAACGACCCTGACGCAATAGCGCGGCCGCCACCATCAACGCCTGCCTTTTGCGTAGCTCGTCGATGATCTGCGGTTTGAGCGCACCTATCGTTTCCGAGAGCTCCGGCGTGATCGCAGTCTTTGGCATCGCCCGCAGTCGGTCGCCGATGACCTCGAAGCGGACACCGCGGCGCTCGACGTCGGCGATGATAGCGCGGGCCGTCACCACTCTACCGCCTCCGCTTCAGGCTTTGTGGCAGGCTCCCCGTCGTCCATAGAACGCCGCAGGTCGCATAAAACGCCATTTACTTGTGTGGCGTTTAATGGCGACGTTGGCGTTTTATGACCCGTGATGAACCACTTCAGCGGACTCCCAAACCGGCCGCCTCCGCTGCGGTCGATCTCGCCATCTTGCTTCAAGCGGGCTCGTTCGCGGCTTACGGTTCGGTCGGCGTGGCCTTGTGCGCGAAGCGCTTTGGTCATCTCTTCGGGAGACTTTTCGCCGGCGCGCAGCAGGGCCAGGATCGCCTCCCGCGCCTCCTCGCCGCGACCCTTGTCGTCGTCGCTCTTTGGATTCTCAAAAAGGGCGCTTGCGGTCGTCGCGTGAGTCTCGCCTTTCCAGAGGAACACCCCGGCGTCGTCGATGTCGAACTCGATGACCGGAATGTCCATGCGGCCAAGGTTCGTTTTCAGGAGCCCAACGCCACGGATGCCGGTTTCGGGGTCGGTCCCCACGGCCAACACCGTGCGCGCCCTTCCGACGAATCCGCCGAGGGAACCCTCGACTCGGAAAAAGCCGCTCTGTGTCGTGCTCTTATTCGTGTGCATATTCATCAACACGGCGATCCCGCGCGCGGACATGGAATCGAAAAACGGATCAAGGCGTTCGCGGACTTCGTTGCTGCGCCACGTATCAGTCCCGCCCAGCATACTCATAATCGGGTCGATGACGATAAGTCGCGTCTCTGGATATGACGCGAGCGCAGCGTCGAGCAGATCGATGTGGCCCAGGGAGAAGGGTTGTACCCGCTCCTCTCCGCGTTGCACGCCATCGATGATATGGATGCGCGCGAGGTTGGCTCCCAAGGCTTCGTAACGAGGACGTAACACGCTCGCGGGGTCATCTTCGAGCGCGAGAACCAACACGTCACCCGGCGTGTCCATGTCTCCATCGCCCGGCGGTGGCATCCCAAGGGAAACGGCTGTCCCAATTGCTGCGGCAACATAGCCTTTCCCGATGCCGGGTAACCCGGCCATAGCGCAAGGCTCCCCAACCGCAATGCGTTTATCCCACAGCCACTTCACCGCGCGCGGCTCGATGGACGACAAGGACCGCATAACCAAACGCGCGGACGCGAGAGGCACCTTGGACTCGCGCGTGTTATCGTTGGCGGTTAAAGTGCGAACAACGTCCGCTAGTGGCTCTGCGCGCGCGACGGCCTCTGCCCAACGCTCACGAAACCGCGCCGGGTCTTGAACGTGCAACTCGCTCGGGTCTTTCGCTCCCGTGGCCCCGTGCAAGTCAACGATCCAGGCTTCGCCCGCGTACCCGATCTCGCGGAGCCGACTGTCGAGCCCGATGGCGAATTGCTCTCCGCCCTTCCCAGGCTCGCGAACGATGAAGAGCCGGCCGATTCCCTTGACGTGCGCTGTCTCCAGAATCGCGGTGCGTGAAGCTCCCGGGATTCCCACAGCGGGTATCTGATACTGGACGCAAAGGGTAAGAACGTCGCTCTCACCCTCGACGACTACGAGCTCGCCGCGCTTCCTCGCCGCTTCGAGCGTTTTTAGGCTCGTGTATGGCGTCGTGGGGCCGTCGCCGATCCAATGTCCCTGCGGACTCTCGACGGTGTAGCGCATCCGCGAGCGAGGTTGCACGCCGTTCCACGGCGGGTAGGTAAAGACGACGCCCTGCTTATCGTCGCGCAGTCCGACCTGCGTCAGTTTGCGCGCATCGAGTCTCTTCGCGGTCGCAAATCCCTCGACGGTCGCGGGCGTCTGCTGCGCGGTCACGGGAAACGGTCCTGGAGAAAGCGCAGCGCCGTTGCGCGGTCGGCTGCGAGGCCAAGGCGCACGGTTAGGTCGAGGATGCCGCCTCGGCTGTTACAACCGTAGCAGACGAACCCGCCTCGATTCGGACCGACGAGCTTGAACGAGGGGCTTCGGTCGTTGTGTAGCGGACAGCACATGCGTTTTCGCACATCAGATGGTGGAGTGAATCCGGCGAGCCTCAGCACATCGGCGCAGTTCACACGATCGGTAATTGCTTGCGTCATCGCACGTCATCACTGAGCACGACCTCGACGAGCCGCCGCAGCAGCGCCTCTCTTGCCGCCTCGCTGGCTCGCGGGTCATCGAGCAGCGCGACGAGGCAGCGGATGACCGCGCGATCTCGCGGCATCATCGCACCTCCGCCTCAGCGAGACGCTCGGCGATGAAGCGCGCCAGTTCATACTCGGGAATCAAGGCCCTTCGCCCGAGACGCACCTCGTGAAGGGCTCGGCGTCCCAGCAGCGCCTTGAGGTGGGAAAGCGATATGTTCAGGGCGTCGCACGCGTCCGCTCTACTGAGGAGACGCGTACGCCCTTCGATCCGTGGTGAGGTGTCCATCAAGGCTTAGCATAGCCGAGCAGGGGTAAGCGCCCGCATTCTCGTACTATCACAAATGGTCAATTTTTGATGGGAAGGCCACTCAGCTCTGGATTGACGGACACTCAGCGCGCTCGGTTCCAGTCTTTGTTTCGTAGCCAGCGCGTCTTGCTCGGAGCATCAAACGTAGCCATCGGCGCAGGAATCGATGCTTACCCGCTTGCCGGCGATGTTGACGGGTTGACGATCGTGCAGAACGCCCTCTCGCCGTCCCGTAAGCTCACCTACAGGCAGGCGCGAATCGCGGTCGTTGGCCTTTTCCTCTCGAAGCCAGGGCGGCGTTCGGAGATCGAGCGGGATCGAGTGCGCGCCGCGACGCTATTCGCGCGCGAGAAGGGTGCGTTCAACACGCTAGCCGAGCTTCTCTACGCCTCTGGCGCCTGGGCCGACCCGCGCACGGAGCTTCCAGTGTTCGTCCCACTCGATGTAGCCGACAAGCTCGCAAAACGGCTTGTGGCCGCGGCTGTCCAGCGTGGCTTGCGTTCAAGCGAGACAAAGCGCGATACTTTGGCAGATAAGCTGAGCCAGAGCTTACACGATCTTGCTCCCCAGATGGCCCGTTCGTGGTGCGACTTCGTCCTGAGAACGAGGGTCGCGCGCAAGACTCCGCAGGCGTTCGATTTTGTCGAAGAGCTGGCGCGGGTTGGATTCGCCGACTGCTACATCGCGCCCGGTAGGGAGGCGTCCGCGTTTGGTCCAGAGTTTGAGGTGCTTCACCGCGAGCGCCCTTGTCTCACGGCAGGCATGGCCATGCCACGACAAAGCAAACCGCATCTCGTGAAAGGGAAAAGCAAATGAGCATCTTCGTCAGACCGTGTCAAAAGTGCGCGTCCAAGGAGCGCGGCGATCGGAAAGACCGGCGGGGTCGCAAAGGCTGCCGAGAATGCAAGTGGCGCGCCGTAACGCCGCCGAAGCTCGGGCGCAAAACGCTTGGCGTCTTTTCGACGAGGGAAGAAGCGGAGGCGAAGTTGCAAGAGGCGCTCGTAAATCATAGGCGTGGGATCGACCTGCTGCCGACCGACCTAACCGTAAGCGACCTCATCGAACGGTACTTCAAAGACGGCGCGGCTGAGTTATCCGTGACGACGCGGCATCGGTATCGCGAGCTTTGGACCATCCACGGGTTCGCGGCGCTAGGGAAATACGCGATCGCGGACCTTCGGAAGCCGCATATCGCCAAACTCTATGCAGCGCTGCAGCGTGAACCGCGAGGAAAGCGCAAGCCGCTCGATCCGCGCACGATATTGCACTTGCATCGCGTGTTACACCGCGCCTTCGAGTGGGCGGTCGAGATTGATCTAATTGCCGCCAACATTTTCCGCCGCGTGAAGCCCCCGAAGGTAAAGGGCGCCGATACGCGAGCGCTCTCGCTCGACGAGGCGGGTGTATTCTTTGACGCAGCCCGCGGTACGAAGTTCGAGGCGTTCTATCGGCTTGCTGTGCTGACCGGTGCGCGGCGCGGGGAGCTTGTCGGTCTGAAGTGGCCGGCCGTCGATTTGGACACGGGCGTTTTGACCGTCCGCACGTCGCTCGCATCGACGCGAGCCAAGAAGGCCGAACGCGCAGCCGGTGCCCCGGCAGCCGTGCTGAAGGGCACGAAGTCGGGAATGGCTCGGGAGGTGCCGCTCGACCGCGACGCCATTGCCGTCCTTCGCCGGGTGAAGGCTGAACAAGCCGCCGAGAAACTTGAGGCGAAACCGGGGACGTACATCGACGAAGGCTTCGTCTTTTCCGACGCACATGGGCGACCGTTCAAGCTCGACGCACCTACCAAGGCCTTCCGCGAGATCGCTGACGCGGCCAACCTGCCAGCCGATGTCTCGTTGCACAGTTTGCGTCACTCGTTTGCGAGTTGGTCCCTTGCCAACGGCGGCGATATCGTTGCAGTCCAACGATGCCTCGGCCACTCCGTACCGAGCACGACCTTGAATCTGTATTCGCATGTCGTTGCCGGGGGTCGGGAGAAGGCCGTCGCTGCCTCAGGCGATACCCTTCGGCGGCTCCAGGCTACGCGTGCGGCTGGCGGGAAGTGACGCCGCTTCTGAGGGGGCTTCTTGCACCGACTGCACCGAAATTGCACCGCGGCTCAGAAGCCACGACGGGCCGACGCGGCGAAACCCTTACAGGGCAAGGTTTAACAACACACGGAGAGATGGCAGAGCGGTTGAATGCGGCGGTCTTGAAAACCGCTGAACGTGATGAGCGTTCCGTGGGTTCGAATCCCACTCTCTCCTCCATCGTTTCAGCATAGGTGATATGGTCGGAGGGCCTCGATGTCCGCTGAGTGGGTCACTGCAATCGGCACGCTTGGAACGTTTGTCGTCATCACCGCGTCGGCGATCGCCGCGCTGATTCAGTTGCGCCACATGCGCGGCAGCAACCAAATCATCGCGCTGAACGAGGTGCGCGAAACCATGGAAGCGCCCGCGTTCCAGGCCGCGGAGAACTTCGTCCTCCGCGAATTACCACAGCGGCTGGACGATCCGGCGGTTCGCGCGGCCCTCGTGGCGCGACCTATCCCTCACGAGTACGAGTCCGTGCGGATCGTTGCGAATTTCTTCGAATCGTTCGGCGCGCTCGTCAAACACGGACTCATCGACCCGAAGATTGCGTGCGATCTGTGGGACGGGGTCGTGCAAAGCAACTGGGACGCGTTGAGGCCGATCGTCGCCAATCGCCGCGTTGCATCGCCTGGGATTTGGACGAACTTCGAATATCTCGCGGCGCTGGCGAAATGCAGTTTGGCTAGTCATCCGGCGGGCAGGTTTCCGAAAGGCATCGAACGCTTGGCGCTCTCGGAGCTTTGGCCAAATGTTCGAGACAACTGATGGAGTCGATCGAAATACGCGGCATCACCGTTGAAGCGGTGACCACCGCGACGGACGAAGTGCGAGCCTTGATCGACGAGCTCGACCGAACGCTTGCCGGCGAGTATCTTCCGGAGCAGCAGCACGGGCTGACGCTCGACGAGATCTTTGCGCCGCACGTTCGGTTCTTTCTCGCACGGCTCGACGGCATCGCGATGGGCTGCGGCGGCGTCGCGCTCCTCGAAGGGTTCGCCGAAGTCAAGCGCATGTTCGTGCGCGAAAGCGCGCGCGGGCGAGGGCTCGCGCGAGCGTTGCTCTCGCGAATTGAATCTGAGGCGAGAGATAACGGGCTCGACGTGCTTCGCCTGGAGACGGGCGACTGTCTGCTCGACGCACTCCGGTTTTACGAGCGGGCCGGGTTCCGTCGCTGTGACGCGTTCGGCCGGTATGCGTCGATGGCGCCTAGGGCGATCGCGACGAGCGTCTTCATGGAAAAGCGGCTCGCGGCACAATAGGCGACCGCGCTCAGCGCGTCATTGCGAGAACGCTTATCGGTCAGAACCTCGGACTTTATTAGGCCATGTAACGTTTCGAGGCGATTGTGGACAATCGAGGCCATTTTGATGCGCGACATATGTAAAGGTTTCCGTTAAACGCGTCAATCTCGCTTCAATCAACTGCGTGGGGGTATAGGCCTCCGTATGGTAACCATAAATAGTTCACTTATGAAGAAGGGTCTATTGAAGCCCATTCTTCTGGCCACGCTCATTGCCGCTTGGGCGCCCGCGTGTAGTGCGGGCAACTCGACCCCGGCGGTGCCCAGCCCCGGTTCGGCACTTAGCCACTCCGAGTCACTGGGTCTCGCACTCTCTCCTAGCCAAACGACAGGGTCAGACATAATCGTGCGGCTACAAACGGTAAACCTTCGGAGCGCCGCTAACTTCGCGGTCCTCGCCGGCTCGACCGTAACCAGCACCGGGCCTACCAAAATCAACGGAGGTCTTGGCGTCTCTCCCGGGACCGCAGTCACCGGATTTCCGCCCGGCATCGTGAACGGAAACATGCACAAGGGCGATCCTACATCGGCGCAAGCCGAGGCGGATTTGACCACGGCATATAACGACGCGATGGGCCGCGATCACAACCCGATCGCAGTCGCCGGCAATCTCGGTGGCCAGACGCTCACGCCGGGCCTCTACAAGTCGACGTCCTCGCTTGCCGTATCGTCGGGCGATCTCACGCTCGACGCCCGCGGGGATTCCCGCGCGGTGTGGATCTTCCAGACGGCGTCCACGTTCACGATGACGACCGGACGCGCGATCATCTTGACCAACGGCGCGAGTGCCAAGCACATTTTCTGGGCGGTCGGCAGCTCGGCGACGCTCGGAACCGGCTGTACTTTCTACGGTAACATTCTTTCGCATCAAGCGATCAGCATGGCGACCGGCAGCGTCGTCACCGGACGCATGCTTGCCCGAATCGCCGCGGTTACGATGGAAAGCAACACGATAACCAAACCGTAGCGTTCATCCAAGCGGACGGAAAGTTAGGGGAATGCCGCGGTCTTCGGACTGCGGCATTTTCACATCACATCGCTCGCCGGACGCGCCAAATCTGCTCGGCGGGCCAGCGGCGCGCCCACTCGTAGTCGACGAAGTCCCGGTATGTGCTCGAGCCCTCGAGCGGCGCCCGCAGTTCGATCAGATCTTCGATGACGAAGCCGTTCTTCCGGAACAGGCGGATCCATTCGCCGTACGGCAGCGAGAACACGACGCTCTCGCCGTCGTCGGCGCTGCGCGCTTCGAAGTACGCGCCGCGGAGGGTTGGAGTCACGCGGTCCTCTTCGTCGTCCCAACAGATGAAGTGCAGCGGCGACTCGGCGGAAAAGGCCAAGAGCCCGCCCGGCCGCAGCAGCCGCGCCGCTTCGGGGACCGTCCGGTACGGATCGGCAAATGACATCGCCCCGTGATCGCAAAACACGACATCGAACGAACGGTCAGGTAACGGAACGGTTTCGGCGCTCGCGTGAAGCAGTGGAAAACTGACGCCCCTGGCGCTCGTCGCCGCGCGCGCATGTTCCAGTTGGCGCTCCGAAAGGTCGATGCCGACGCAGCGCGCGCCGCGCTCGCTTAAGGCGATCGACCACAAGGCGCCACCGCAGCCTAACTCCAGGACGTCTTTTCCGCCGACGTCGCCGAGGACGCCCAACTCGGACTCCGGGATCGACCAGACGCCCCATGCCATCGGCGCGCGCCGCAGTTGGTCGCCATGTTGCGCCTGGTAGTCGTCGCTTTGCGCGTTCCAATGCGCGCGATTGCGCACCGCGTGCTCGCTGAGTTCCATTTAGCGCGCAGCCTCGTACTCGGAGGCGATAGCGAGGAAAGCGCTTCTGAGCCTCCGATGCGCGGTTGAACGACGCGCGTATTCGTGCTCGTCTCGCGCACCTTTGGCGCGGATAACGGCGACGCAATCGCGCCGATCCTTCGCGGACCACTCGGAAAGATCGGGGATCATCGCCAGCAGCAGCGACATCGACTCGAACGCGGCGCGCGCAGCAGCGCTCCATCCGCCCAGGTCGCGGATCTCCAGAGCCCGGGCGACGCGCTCGCGGGCGGCTTGCGCCGCGATGGGTCGGTCGCCGGCAAAGTCGCGCGCAATCCAAGCCGACACTGCCGCGCTGAGATTGGCGGCGTCCGGCCAGGCCCCCGTCGTGCCCGCAACGCTTCCGACTAGCAGCGCTAAGTCCGCGTGGCTGAGCCGGCGCATGATGGTCTGGGGCGAACGATAACCGCGCTCAGCAAGGATGCGTCCGAACTCGTCGCGCGCGAGCGCCGCATGTCGCGACGACGACGGCCGGAACCCAAGGCGGTAGTAGAACCAGAACGCACCCGAGCGCACGCCCTCGGGGTTCCCTTCCCCGATTTGATACGGCTCGACGAGGAATCGTTCGGCCACGAACCGTTGCGCGTAGACGCGCAGAACTTGCCCGAATAGATAGGCCGATTCACCGCCGCGGAACGGCTCAAAGACATTGACGCCGATCTTGCACGTGCCCACAAACGGCCACCCGCCGCCGTACGCGACGGGGATGCTGTTCTTGAAGAGCATGAAGCCGACGTGCGTGTCGAGTGGGAAGCGCCGCTCGGGCGGCATCGAGTAGAGCGTAACGCTGACGCCGCGTTCCAGGTCGAACGATTCGACCCCCGCCTCGGTCGCGAGCGCGATGACGTCGGTTTCGCGGCCGAGCGTCGCTAGGACGCCGCGCGCCGTGTCGATCAAGCCGGCGCGGTCCGCGCGTGAGAGTCGCCGCGCCGGCGGGAGCGGTTTCGCGATGAGACGCTTGAGTTCGAAGTCGCGCAAGAGTCCGCCGGAATGCAGGAATATCGGAACCGGTAACCCGCGCGCGAAGGTCCGCGAAAGTGGGCCGTCCTTCGGGCTTAGCGTGACGAACAGCTCGAGCGCGTCGAAGACGTGCTCCCGAACGCGCTCGTCGCACGGTAAGCGTTCGAACTCGGCGATCGTCCAGGCGAGATGCGTCGCCGAGGTGTGGCCTTTCGCTTCTTTGAAAAACTCATCGAGCGTCTGCCTGTGGTCGCCCACGACTTCGTACTCGATCGGCGGCAGCGACAATCGAAGGGCGTTCTTCAACCGCCCCGCGTCTTCGCCGCCGTCGAGCTCGGCGTCGGCGGGGTGCTCGCGCGCGAGCCACCGCGCGACGAGATAGCTGAAGGCGTGCGACGTCTCGGACCAGGCGATGCCGGTCCCGAAGAGCCGCGAGTTGCCGGCGCGCGTGCGCCGCTGGCCGATTGCGCGAGCGCACACGGCGACGCGTTTCAGTTCGCGCGCGGCCTTCTTCGCGAGACCGCGGTCCTCCGGATATGCGAGCAGGAATAGTAACGTGTCGTGGTACCGAACCAAACACCGAGCGTCGTCGAGCTGGGCTGCGGCGCAACGATCGATCAGCGCAGATTTCCGACTGCGCCACTCAGGCCCGAACCGGTTCGCGATCGCGCGGAGCTCGTCAACGAGATCGGCGTCGCGGCACGCAGGAAGGATGCCGGGGCCGGCAGTAGTGCTCGCCGAAATCTCTTCTAGCATAGCCGTTCTCATGAGCAAAGGAGAGGTTACGATGCGCTCGCGTTGGCGTCTCCGCCCTTTGGTTCTTGTCGTGTTTGCCTTGGCCGGTTGTAGCGGGCCTTTCGGATCGCTCGTCACGACGTCGGGCGCCGCGCTGCAGCGATCTTCGAGCGTCCCCCGAACGGAGATGAGCGCCGCGCAGGAGCAGGTGATGTTCGACTTTGGCGGCGACGGGGGCAGAAATCCCTTTGCGCCCCCGATCGCCGATAAGAACGGCGCGCTCTACGGTACGACGCAACACGGCGGCGGCAAGGGCGAGGGAGCGGTCTTCAAGCTCGTCCCGTCGGGGACCACGTACAACGAAACGACGCTCTGGAATTTCAGCGGCACTCCGGACGGCGCCGAACCCGTGGCGGGTCTCATCGCCGACAAGGCAGGCGCGTTGTACGGGACGACGCGTATTGGCGGCGGGGAGCAAAATTTCGGGACGGTTTTTAAACTAACGCCGTCCGGTAAGACCTATACGGAGAGCGTCATACACACGTTCGCAGGGGGGAGCGACGGCTTTTGGCCGACCGCAGGCTTGACCGCGGACAAGAAGGGCGCGCTCTACGGAACGACGTCGATGGCCGGCGGCAGCGGTTATGGCACCGCCTTCCGGCTCGTGCGCTCGGGCAAAGTCTATATCGCGACGGTCCTTCACTCGTTCGGCGCGACGGGCGACGGGGCGACGCCCGTCGGTGGGCTCCTTGTCGACAAGAGCGGCGCGCTCTACGGGACGACGTACGCGGGCGGAAGCGCCGGTGACGGGACCGTCTTCAAGCTGACGCCGTCCGGCAAAGCGTATACCGAGAGTTTCCTTTATAGCTTCAAAGGTGGCAGCGACGGTTCTCAGCCGACGTCGACGCTCGTCGAAGATGCGAGCGGGGCGCTTTACGGTACGACGAACGCAGGCGGTTCGAACGACCTCGGGACCGTCTTCAAGTTAGTTCCGTCCGGCAAAACCTACGCCGAGAGCGTGATCTACAGCTTTGGGAGCGTGAGCGGCGACGGCGCGCAGCCGTACGCGGGCCTGACTCCGGACGGTACCGGCGCATTTTACGGTACGACGCTCGCCGGCGGTCGCGGAAGTGGGATCGTCTTCAAACTCACGCCGTCGGGGGGCGGCTACTCCGAGAGCATCGTGTACACGTTCGGAAGCGGCAACGACGGCTCGAAGCCGTACGGGGGAGTGACTCGCGACGGCACGGGCGCCCTGTACGGCACGACGTGGCAGGGCGGTTCTATCGGTTACGGGACCGCATTCAAAGTGACACCGTAAACGAAAGCTTGGCCGCAGACCAGCCAGGGCTCCCTGTAAGCGCGGGCGCCTGCCCGGTTCGCTCTCCCAGCCGACTATAAGGATTGTCGGCTGGCGACGGGGGTACCATTTGGGCGATGGACCGCCCGACTCTCGCTAGCTACCGCTTTGCCCGCCGGCTCGTCGCGACGCTCGCCGCCGCGACGCTCGCCGCGTGCGGGGGGCAGCGTGCGGCACAGACGGCGGCGGTGCCGACGGTCGCGACGGTCCTCGCGTCGCGAGGGACGATCTTTCCGGCGGAGACGCTCGCCGGAATCATCGCGCCGTTCCAAAACGTCGCGATCCAATCGTCGCTCGCCGAGCCCGCCGACGAGGTCGACGTCCAGGAAGGCGACCACGTTTCGAAGGGGCAGCTCCTGGCGCGCCTCGACACAGCCGACCTCGAGGCCAACCTCCAGGCCGACTTGGCGACGGCGCAGAGCGATCGCGCGGGCGTTTCGCACAACGTCTACCAAGGCTCGCTCTCGATCGCGCAGGGAGTCGACGCGCTGCGCACCGCGCAATCCGCCGTCCAGCAAGCCCAGGCGAACCTTCAGCGCGATTCGACCGATCTCAGTCGCTACACGCAGCTCTACTCCCAGGGCTACATTTCTCAGCAGCAGTACCAGACGCAGCAGACGACCGTACGCAACGATCAAGAGGCGTTGCGCTCGGCGCAAGCCCAGGTAGCGAGCGCGCAGTCGAACGTGCAGCTCAACGGGTCGCTGAACTCCGGCGGGTTGCAGTCCTCGTCGGTCCAGCAAGCGCAGGCGACGGAGCAAGTTGCGCTCGCGCAAGCACAACAAGTGCGCGTCTCGATCGCGAAGGCGACGATCGTCTCGCCGATCGACGGCGTCGTGGTCAATCGCAACCTCAATCCGGGCGAGTATCCGGGGACGCGGCAGATCTTCACGCTCCAGCAGATCGATCCGCTCTACGCGGTGCTGCACGGCTCGGGTTCGCAGGTGGCGCACGTCGCCGCGACCGCGCACGCGACGATCATGGCGAGCGACCTCGGCCACAACGACAAAGTGAGCGGCCGCGTTATCGGCGTCCTCAACGCGATTACGCCGGGTTCGACCGATTTTCAAGTAAAGGTCGTCTTGCCCAACCGCAGCGGTCGCTTGCGCCCGGGCATGGCCGTCGAGGGGATCGTGTCGCTTCCGTCGGCGAGCGGGATTCGCGTCCCGGTGACGGCCTTCACCGACGACACGCATTCGGCCGTGCTCACGGTCGGCGCCGACGATACGGTCGCCACCGCCACCGTCTCCGAGATCGCCGACGACGGGAAGAGCGCCGTCGTGAACGGCTTGGCTCCCGGCACGCGCGTGATCGCGAACGGCCAGACGAGCGTCGGTAACGGCGACAAGGTCGCCGTCCGTTGACCGGCCTCACCCGCCTCTTCATCACACGGCCGACGCTCGTCTTCGTCCTCGTCGCGTTGATGCTGTTCGCGGGGATCATGTCGATCCTCACGCTCGTCGAGCAACTCTTCCCGAACGTCTCGCAGCCGACGATTTCGATCAACGTCGGCTACAACGGCGCCTCGACGACCGAGATGCGCGATAACATCGTCGCGCCGATCGAGCAACAGTTGGCCGGAACGACCGACCTGCAAACGATCAACGCAACCGTTCAGCAAGGGCAGGCCTCGATTACGGCGGTCTACGTCCTCGGATCGGACATCGCGACCGACTTGGCGCTCACCGAAAAGGCCGTGCAGGCCTCACAGCGCCAGCTCCCGACCAACATCTCGCCGCCGACCGTCGGGATTCGCGATCCGTCCGAGTCGACGGTCGTCACGTTCTCGGTGACGTCGAAGCGCTTGACGCCCGGGCAGCTTTCGCTCTACGTCGACAACGTCGTCGTCCCGCGCGTCGAGCAAATCCCGGGCATCTCGTACGCCAGCGTCGGCGGTGACGTGACGCCGGCTTACGAGGTCCAGGTCGATCCATACAAATTAGCCGCCGACAACCTGACGCTCAACGACGTCATCACGTCGCTCCAAAGCCAGAACCAGCGCGTCCCCGGAGGCATCTCGTACGCGCCGAACCGCGAGACGACGATCGACGTGCGCGGCGACATCCAAGACCTGCAATCGGTCTCGCGCCTACCGATCGTCACCGGCGGCACGTCCCCGGGCTCGGTGACCGGGCTCGCCGCGCAGCCCGGCCAAGTCGACCCGTGGACCGCCACCAAAGCGATCTTTCGGATCGGCGACGTGGCGAGCGTCCTTGCGGGGAACGAGCCGCGGCGGCAGTACGCGCAGATCGATGGGAAGCCCGGCTTGTTCCTGCAGATTCAAAAATCTTCGGATGCAAGCGAGGTAACGTCGTCACAGAACGTCCTGAGCCAGCTCCCGCTCCTGCGGCGACAGTTCCCGGACATCACGTTCGTCGTGATCAACACGCAATCGACCTACACGCAGCAGCAGATCGGCAACGTCACTCGCACGATCCTCGAGGGGATATTCCTCACGGCGATGGCGATGCTGTTCTTCTTGCGCTCGTGGCGCAGTGCGATCGTCGTTTGCATCGCGATCCCGACGTCGCTTGCAATCGCGCTCTCGGCGATGAAGATCATGGGTCTCACGATAGACACGATCTCGCTGCTCGGGATGACGCTCGTCATCGGGATATTGGTCGACGACTCGACGGTCGTCCTCGAAAACATCGAGCGCCACCATCGCGAGCTTCATCAGCCGCCCGCCGATGCGGCGATCGAGGGTCGCGCCGAGATCGGCGCGGCGGCCGTCGTCATTACCCTGGTCGACGTCGTCGTTTTCTTACCGATCGTGTTCATTCAGGGGCAGATCGGCCGTCAACTGCAAGAGTTCGCGATCGTCGTCGTGATCTCGACGTTGACGTCGCTGTTCATCTCCTTCACGGTGACGCCGGCGCTCGCCGGGCTGTGGGCGCTGCGCTCGCACTGGAAACCGCCGAAAGTCGTCGACGCCTTCACGCGGGGCTTCGACGCCGTGCGCAGTTGGTACGCACACCGTGCGCTTCCCGTGGGCGCTCGAACACCGCGCGCTCGTCGCGATCGTGTGCTTCGGCTCGTTCCTCGGCTCGATCGCGCTGATCCCGCTCGGCGTCGTCGGCGAAGAGTTCATCCCGACGACCGACCGCGGCCAGATATTCATTCAACTGACCTATCCGCTCGGGACGCCGCTCAGTCACGTTCGCGCCGGCGCCTTCCGGCTCGAGGCCGAGGTCGACAAGCAGAAGGACGTCTTCCACGAGTCGACCGTCGCGGGCGCGTACTCGGCCTCGTTCGGCGGCTTCGTCGTCCAAGGAAACGTCTCGCAGGAATCGATCTACCTCAAGGACGGGCGCAAGAACTCCACCGATTGGTGGGTGCAGCGCTTCCGGCAGATCGCCCGCAAGACGGTCCCCAACGCGCAAGCGGTCGTCGTCCCCTCGACCGGGCAGGGCGGCGGCAACAAACAGCCGATCGACTTTCTCGTCACCGACGTGACCGGCGCCGACCCGACCGCGGCCGCCGGCCAGGTCCTCGCGATTCTGGCCGCCACGCCCGGCGCGATCAGCGCGAACAGCTCGGGGACGGCGCTAGCGCCGCAGATCTCGATTCAGTTCGACCGGCTCAAAGCGCAAGCGCTCGACGTCGATCTCGGAACCGCGGCGACCGCCGCCGGAGCGGCCTTCGGCGGTTCGATCGTGACCAGTTTTGAGACGCCGCAGGGGCTCGAGCAGGTGCAAGTGATCTACCCGCTCGACGACCAGCAGGGCCTCCCGATGCTGGCCGCGGTCCCGCTCCGCGCCGCCAACGGCGCGATCGTGCATCTCGGCGACTTCGCAACGTTCGAATCGACGCCGACCGCCCCACTGGTCACGCGCACGGACCGCAACACCGTCATTCACGTCGACGCAAACGTCGCGCCCGGCGCGTCGCTCTCGAACGTGCAGAACGCTTTCACGAAGCGCCTGCGGTCAGCGAACCTGCCGCGCAACATCCTCGTGCGCCCCGCGCCGCTCGGCCAGCAAGATTTCATGGCGCAGACGCTCACCGGCCTCGGGCAATCGATGATTTTGTCGGTCGTCCTCATCTTTCTGTTGATGGTCGCGCTCTACAACAGCTACCGGTCGCCCTTCATCATCTTATTCTCGGTCCCGGTCGCGGCGGTCGGCGCGATCGGCGCGCTCGTCCTCACGCACAAGACGCTGAACTTGTTCTCGCTGATCGGGACGATCTTGCTCATCGGGATCGCGACCAAGAACGGGATCCTGCTCGTCGATTACGCCAATACGCTGCGCACGCGCGGGCGCGACGAGCTTGCGGCGATCAAAGAGAGCGCCATGACGCGGTTCCGCCCGATCGTGATGACGAGCATCGCCGTCATGGCCGGCAACTTGCCGCTGGCGCTTGCGATCGAGCCCGGCTCGAGTTCGCGCGCGAGCCTCGGGATCGTCGTCATCGGCGGTGCGCTCAGCTCGCTCGTCTTGACGCTGCTGCTCGTCCCGATCGCGTATATGTGGTTTGCCCCGCGGACTCTGCCCCGCTCGTCGCTCGATTCCATGCCGCCAGACGGACGAACCCTACCGGCCCCCGAACCAATAGGAGCGATGAACCCGAGCGCCGTCACCTGACTCCAAGGAGAGCGCCGTGATCCGACCACATGCGGTCCCCGAGGCCCTGGTCCGCGATCGACGCCGCGGCTCGTGGATTCTTGTGATGTCGAACGAACACTTCGACGAGTCTGCGAGCGCCGCGCGCCGCGAGCGCGAGCCCTTCGCGTTCGCCGAGTCCCGGCTGCCCGGAATACCCGGCTTGACCCTGCACGAGATGGCGGCGCGCGAGAGCCTCGAGCCGCCCGAGATCGACCGCACGATGATCGCGATCTTGCTCGGTTGGGTCGGAGTCTTTTGTTGGATGTTCTACTGCCTCGCGCGCCTGTGAGGGGAAGCCGCCGAAGCTTCGTGCGGGCGCTCGCCGCGGTAGCGGCGGCGCCCCTTTTGCTGGATGCCGGCCCGCGCGACCCGATTCTCCAGCACCCGGCCCGCATCGCCCGCGAAGTCCGTACCGAGTTCGTCCACGCGTGGGAAGGCTACAAAAGGTTCGCATGGGGCTTTGACGAGGTGCTCCCGGTCAGCGGGAAGCCGGCCGATTTTTTCATCGACGGCCACTCGTTCGGCCTTTCGATCATCGAAGCGCTGGACACGCTGTACGTCATGGAGCTTGACGACGAACTGGTTACGTCCGTCGAGTGGCTGCGTGGAAGCCTCGACTTCAACGTCGACGGCGACATGGAGATGTTCGAGGCGAACATCCGGATGGTCGCGGGCCTGCTCACCGGCTACGAGATCACCGGCGAGCGGTTTTTCTTGAACGGCGCGCGCGACCTCGCCGACCGGCTCCTCCCGGCCTTCACGAAGTCTCCGACCGGCGCGCCGTATCGGTTCGTCAACCTGCGGACGGGCGCCGTGCGCGATGCGACGAGCAACCTCGCCGAGATCGGGTCGAACATCCTCGAATTCGGCGACCTCTCGCGCCTGACGGGCGACTCGAAGTACCTGGACGCTTCGATGAAGGCGTACCGGGCGGTCATCGGCAAACGCTCCGCGCTCAACTTGCTCGGGACGCACTTCGACGTCGAGCGCGGCGAGTTCGTCGGAACCGACGACGCCGCGCCGAACCCGCCGGCCGACTCGTTCTACGAATACCTCTGGGGCGGCTGGCAGATGCTCGGCAACGCGCAGACGCGCGACTGGTACCGCATGTTGACCGACGCGATGTTGAAATATCAAGCCGTTCGCGTCGACGGCAACCTTTGGTTCCAACGCGTCGACTATACGACCGGCAAACCAACTGGGAACACGCACACCTCGGAGTTGGCTGCGTTCTACGCCGAGTTGATCGCGAAGGGCGGCGACCGCGACGCCGGCGAGGCGTACTACCAGTCGTGGACGCGCATCCTCGAGCGATATGGATTGATCCCCGAGACGGTCGACTATCGGGACCTCTCGATCGTGAGCGCCGCCTACCCGCTGCTCCCGGAATATCCGAACTCGTCCTTCGACCTTTGGTTCTTGACCCACAACGACGTCTACCGAACGACCGGCTACGCGTATTTCGAGGGGCTGCGCAAGAACTGCCGCGTCCCGAACGGCTACACCGCGCTCAAGGACATTCGCACGACGCCGATGACGCTCGACGATTATTTCCCGGCATACTCGTTCTCGGAGAACTTCAAGTATTTGTACTTGATGTTCGCCGACTCGCCGCGTTTCGACGGGGCGAACTACTATCTCAATACCGAGGGCAAGATTCTGCGCGGGCTCAAGAAGCCCTAACCCCGCTTGCGGGCGCGAACCGGACTCTGGGTGCGGGCGAAGAAGGCTCGGTGGTGAGCGAGTCGATGTGGGCGCAGGTCCTCTCGGTGCTTGGGAGTTTGCTCGGTTCCGCGGTGATGGGCGGGATCATCGGGGCGCAGCGACAAGCCGCGCACAAACCGGCCGGCTTTCGCACGCACATGCTCGTCGCGCTCGGGTCGTGCGCTTTCATGGAGGCGTCGCGGCTCTCCGGCGACAGCCGCATCGCCGCGGGGATCGTGACTGGGATCGGGTTCCTCGGCGCCGGCTCGATCGTCCGCGACGGTTTGACGTCGCGCGGCTTGACGACCGCCGCATCCATTTGGGCGGTCGCCGCCATCGGATTGACGCTCGGCTTCGGGACGGCGCCCGCGTACGCGCTTGCCGCGGTGGAGACGGTGTTGACCTTCGGGGCGTTGTCCGTCACGGACAAGTGGGTCGAGGGCCTCTTTCAGCAGTGGCTGGAGATAGGCGCCACGGTCGTTTTCGAACCGGAGCGGATTTCGCCCGAGGCCGTTCTCGAATTGCTCGGGCGCGCGACGCTGACTCTTCTACGCACCGAGCGTTTGAGCATCGAGCACGACGGCGCCGAGCGCATCGCGACGTGGTCCTTGGTGCTCTCGGCGAAGAATACCGGTCAATTGCGCGCCATCGCGCTTGAATGTGCCGCGCTCCCGGGGATCCGGCGAATCGACCTGACGGAGAGCACGCCGAGCTAGGCGTTCTCTCGCACGATCCGTTCGCAGCCCATGAACGGGACCAGCGCCGCGGGGACGCGCACGGTTCCGTCGCGCTCTTGGTAGTTTTCAAGGATGGCGACGAGCGTTCGGCCGACCGCGAGCCCCGAGCCGTTGAGCGAGTGGACGAGTTCGGGCTTCGACTTCGCGTCGCGTCTGAAACGAATCCGCGCGCGGCGCGCCTGAAAGTCGGTGCAGTTCGACGACGACCCGATCTCGCGATAGCGGTGCTGACCCGGAAGCCAGACCTCGAGGTCGTACGTCTTCGCCGCATTGAAGCCGACGTCGCCGGCCGACAGCGCCATCACGCGGTACGGCAAACCGAGCTCGACGAGCAGCGCTTCCGCGTCGCTCGTCAACCGTTCCAGGGCCTCGAAGGAATGCTCGGGCGCCGTCAGCCACACGAGTTCGACTTTCTCGAACTGGTGCTGGCGGATCAATCCGCGCGTGTCCTTTCCGGCGGCGCCCGCCTCCTTGCGAAAGCATGGCGAGTAAGCCGTATAACGCAACGGCAAGTCTTCGCCGTTGAGGATCTCGTCGCGGTGCAGCGCGGTTAAGGGAACCTCCGATGTCGGAATCATGAACAAGTCCGCATCCGAATCGCGGAACATTGCGTCAGCAAACTTGCTCAATTGCCCGGTCGACCACATCGTTTCGCGCGTGACCAACACCGGCGGCGCGATTTCAACATAGCCACGGTCGATCGCTCGCCGCAAGAAGAAATCGGCGAGCGCGCGCGAGAGTCTCGCTCCCGCACCCCGCAAGACGGTGAAGCGGCTTCCCGAGAGTTTCGCGGCGCGCTCGAAGTCGAGGATCCCGAGCGTCTCGCCGATCTCCCAGTGCTCCTTTGGCGCGAAGTCGAACGCGGGCGGGGCCCCTGAGTCGCGGACGAGCACGTTATCGTCTTCGCCCGCGCCGTCGGGGACCGAGTCGTCGAGCAAGTTTGGAACGTCGCCGAGGATCTCGGCGATCCGCGTCTCGAGATCCGGGATCGATTCGCTCGCACGCTCGATCCGAGCATCGAGATCCGCGATCTGTGGGCGTAGGAGTTGCGCCTCGGCGGCCCGGTCTGCGGCTTTCGATATGCGGCCGGTGAGCGCGTTCTTCTCGGCCTTGAGCGCTTCCGACGTGGTACGCGCGGCGCGCAACTCGGCGTCGAGGGCGAGAACGTCGTCGACGAAGCCGGCGCCCGCGGGGCGGCGGGCCGCCGCGCGACGGACGAACTCGGGGTCGCGGCGCAACAGCATCAAATCGAGCATGCGTGGCGCCGTTCGCCACGTATCGCAAAAGCGCCCCGAGGGGCGCCGCGTTTCCGAGGGAGAAGGCACGCCGCCACTATGGTCGATTCAGGCGCGGCCCGGCCCGTCGACACGCGCGACGGCGCGCGGGGCTTCGTTACGGAGCGCATGCTCGCGCCGCAGCAGGCGGTCGTCGCGTACTTCGCGCGGGTTAGGCTTGCGCCGCCCGGGACCGAAGACGTCCCGCTCGACGCCGCCGGCGGGCGGATCCTCGCGCGCGACGCCGTCGCCGAGGGCGATCATCCGTCACACGCACGCTCGACGATGGATGGCTTTGCGCTGCGGAGCGGGGGAAGCGCGCGGCGCCGGATCGTGGGTGAGGTCGCGATGGGTCATCCCCCGCCGCGCGCAATCGGCGACGACGAAGCGTTGCGGATCCCGACCGGCGGCGCGCTCCCCGAGGGCGCCGACGCGGTCATCCCACTCGAAGACGTCGACGAACGCGATGGCGAGATCTTCCTGCGGACCTCGGTGAAGCCCGGCGACGCGTTCACTCCGCGCGGCGAAGACATGCGTGCCGGCGAGCCGGCGCTCTTGTCCGGACGGCGGCTCGGTGCACCCGAACTCGGACTTCTCGCGACGTTCGGCGCGACAACCGTCACGGTCTATCGGCGGCCGCGCTTCGGAATCGTCTCGACCGGCGACGAACTGGTCGATCCCGGCACCGCGCCGGGTGTCGGCCAAGTGCGCGACTCGAATCGCTACGCACTCGCCGCGGCGCTCCGCGCGATGGGCGTCGACGCAGTTCACCTGCCGCACGTCACCGACGATGCCGAACTGATGCGCGCCGCGCTCGCGGCCGGGCTCGAGGAGTGCGACGGACTCGTCTTGACCGGCGGCTCGTCGGTCGGCGAGCGCGACTTTACCGTCGGCGTCGTGCGCCGGCTTGGCGAACCAGGCCCGATCGTCCACGGGATCCGCGTCAAGCCGGGGAAGCCGACCGTTTTTGCGGCGGTTGGTTCGAAACCGATTCTCGGGCTCCCCGGAAATCCAACGTCGTCGCTCTTGATTCTCGAAGCGGTCGCGCGTCCGATCGTCGCCGCCTGCACCGGCGAGCGCAACGCGAGGCCGATCGTCGTCGACGCGATTGCGAGCAAGCCGTTCGTCGCGCGAACCGGCTGGACGTGGTACGTCCCAGTCCGCGTTGCGGTTGGACCGACGAATCTGTTCGCGACGCCGCTCGTCTTGCGGTCGTCGCACGTCAGCCTACCGGCGCGCGCGGCCGGATACGCCACGCTCGGCGAAGATTGCCCGCGGATCGAGGAAGGCGAACCGGTACGGGTCGCGCTGTATTCGTGCGGCGGCGCACCTTTCGAAGTCATGCGATGATCCGGCCGGTCCTCGCCCCCGCGCCGTCGATTGCGTCGCTTCCACTCTCGCGCCCGTTCATCGCGCCCGAAGAGTTGGCGCGCGCCGCCGGGCATGCCGAGCTTTTGCGGCTCGGCGCCAACGAGAGCGCGTTCGGTCCGCCGCCGGCGGCGCTCGAGGCGATGCGCGCGGCGCTCCCACGGACGGCCTGGTACGGCGATCCCGAGTCGAGCGACTTGCGTGCCGCGCTTGCCGCGCGCCACCGCTGCGCCGCCGAAGAGATCGTCGTCGCGGCCGGGATCGACGATCTGCTCGGGCTTTGCGTGCGCGCGTACTTGGCGCCGGGCGAGATCGCGGTGACGACGCTCGGGTCGTATCCGACGTTCGCCTACCACGTCAACGGTTACGGTGGCCGGCTCGAGACGGTCTCGTACACGAACGACGGGAGCGTGCAACTCGGCGCGCTGCTCGAGCGCGCGCGCGAAACCGAAGCGAAAATCGTTTATCTCGCAAACCCCGACAACCCGAGTGGGAGCTTCATCCCGCGCGCGGCGATCGAGGCCGCGCTCGACGCGCTCCCGCCGCAAACGTTGCTGGTGCTCGACGAAGCGTATGCCGACTTCGTCGACTCGAGCGAATTGCTGGCCGAGTCGATCGATCCTCGGATCGTTCGCACGCGAACGTTCTCGAAGGCTTTCGGGATGGCCGGCACGCGAATCGGTTACGCGCTCGGGTCGCGCGAAACGATCGAGACGTTTGCAAAAATCCGCTTGCAGTACGGCGTCAACCGAACGGCGCAAATCGGCGCACTCGCGGCACTCGGCGAAGAGGCGTTCGTCGGCGGCGTCGTCGCCGAGATCGCACGTGGCCGCGACGAGTACGTCGCGCTGGCGAAGCGCTTGGGGCTAGGGACGCTTGCGTCCCGGGCCAATTTCGTATGTTTCGATTTGGGCACGCGCGCGCGAGCCGAACGGATGGTCGAACTGCTGATGGCGCGCGCCGTCTTCGTCCGCAAACCGGGCGCCGCGCCGATCGATCGGTGCGTCCGCGTAACGGTCGGGACCTCCGACGAGCGCGCGCGTTTCGCGACGAGCTTCGGCGAGGCGCTTGCCGAGCTCGACGCGAAGCTCGCGCGTCCGTGAGATATGCCGTCCTCTCCGACATTCACAGCAATCTCGAAGCGTTAAACGCCGTTCTCGCGCGCGTCGACGCCGCCGACGGGCTGCTCTGCCTCGGCGACATCGTCGGTTACGGACCCGACCCGAACGAGTGCGTCGCCGCAATCCGTTCGCGCGCGAGCGCCTGCGTGCTCGGCAATCACGACGTCGCCGCGCTCGACAACTACGGGATCGAGTATTTCAACCCGATGGCGCGCGAGGCGATCGCGTTCACCCAGCGCGTCCTTACCCCCGAGAACGCTGCGTGGCTCGATACGCTCCCCTACGAACAGCGGATGCCTGAGTACTTGCTCGTCCACGGCGCTCCGGTCGATTACTTCGCGTATATCATGGACAAACGCGCGGCGGCGCGCGCCTTCGCGGCGAGCGACGCGCGGTTGATCTTCGTCGGGCACACGCACATCGCCGAATATTACGGGCTCGATCCCGGCGGCGAGATCGAGCACCGCCACCTCCAACACGGCGGGAGCCTCACCTTGGAACCGGGGTTCCGGTACGTGATCGACGTCGGTAGCGTCGGTCAGCCGCGCGACCTCAATCCGGAAGCCTCGTTCGTTTGGTACGACCCCGATGCCGGCACGATCGCTTGGGAACGGGTTGCGTACGCGATCGAGTCGGTGCAAGCGAAGATCGAAAGCGCGCATCTGCCCGCAGGGCTCGCGGAACGTCTGACCGTCGGGAGATGAATCGGCGGCTCGCGGGTCGCATATACCGCCTCTCATGAGGATTCGAACGTCCCGGCGGCTTGCTTTCCTGTGCGCGCTCGCGAGCGTTGCGTCCGCGGCGCCGCCCCCTGCGCGCGCCGCGGCGCCGCCGACGCCGAACCCGAGCGTCGCGGCGGCCAAAGATCGCAACGACTACGCAAACCCGCGGTTCACGGCGCCGCTCGCGCAAGGCCTGAAGCACTTTTACGGTCGCAGCTTCAAGCTCGCCGAGACCGACTTCGAGAGCGCGCTTGCGGTCGTCCCCGACAACACGTTCGCAATCTCGTTTCTCAACGCGGCATCGGTGCAGCGCGCGGGCGACCTCGACGTGTTGACGAACCTCGAGGAAGACGCGGCGACCGGCGCGCCCAAGAATTACGTCAACCACGTGCGGCTCGGGTTTACGTACATGTTCCAGTCGGAGACCGGTCGCGATAGGACTGCCGACGCCCGCGAAGAGCTGCAGGCCGCAATCGCTTTGAACCCCGAGGGCGCGGCCGCGCACATCGGGCTCGGGATACTCCGCTACAACGAGCGCTCCGCGAATCGCGCCAAGATCGAGTTGCTCGCGGCGCTCAAGAGCGATCCGAACAACGTGCTCGCGCGCGAATACCTCGGAGAGTTGTACCAAACCGACTTGCGCGACCCGCAGCGCGGCTTATCGTACGTGATCGACGTCCCGAATCTCGTCCCGGGATACGCGGACATCCAATTCCACATCGGCTCATTGCTCCACGATCTACGGCAGCCCGATGCCGCAATCGGCTACCTGAAGCGCGGGATCGAACTCGATTCGCAACACGTCGGCGAAGCGGGGCAGCACGGCTACACGCTAATCGCGCGGATCTATATCGAGCAGCACAAGCTCAAAGAGGCGCAAAAGATCCTCGATCAAGCGGTCGCCGAGGACGTCGACGCGATTTACGCCCGGACGCTGCTCGCGAAGATCAAAGACGGCGACTACAGCACCCCGTCACCCGCGCCGGCACATCCGAGCCGGTGAGCGAACCGGCGTCGCTCGATCGTCCGATCGACGACGGCCGCTGCTTCGCTTGCGGCCCGTACTCGGCGCACGGTTTGAAGATGCGCTTCGACGTGCGGACTGACGACTCGGTCGAAAGCCGCGTCGTGCTGGAGGAAGCTTTCCAAGGCTGGCGCGGCGTCGCGCACGGCGGCATCGTCGCGACTTTGCTCGACGAGGCGATGGCCCACGCGGCCGCTGCGCGCGACTATCTTGGCGTCACGGCCGAATTGCGGCTGCGCTTCCGCGCCCCAGTCCCGCTCGCCCAACCGCTCGTCGTCCGCGGCAAGGTCGAATGGCAGCGGCGCCAGGTCCTCGGCGTGAGCGCGAGCGTTGCGAACGAGGATGGAGCGGTCCTTGCGAATGCCGAGGGCAGATTTGTCGTAAGGGGAAGACTCGAGCCCGGAAAGCGGCTCGGCCAATTCGATGGCGGCGAATAGCGAACGCAAGCCGGCTGCCGAGCCGACGCTGCTCAACCGGCGCGCGCGCTTCGAGTACGAGTTTCTCGAGCGATTCGAAGCGGGGATCGCCCTAACCGGGACGGAGATCAAGAGCATCCGGACCGGTCACAGCAGCATCAACGAAGCGTACGCCCGGATCCGCGACGGCGAATTGTGGTTACTTGGGATGCACATCCCACCATACAAGGAGGGAAGCTTCTCGAATCACGAGCCGAACCGCCCGCGCAAACTGTTGCTGCATCGCCGCGAAATCGAGCGGCTCGCGGGGCGCAGCGGCGAGAAGGGCTATACGATCGTCCCAACGCGGCTCTACTTCAAACGAGGGCGCGTGAAGCTCGATTTGGCGCTGGCGCGCGGAAAGAAGCTGTGGGACAAGCGCCGGGTGACGAAGGAACGCGAAGCGGTGCGCGAGATGGCTCGCGAAGTCAGGCGACATTGAGGGGCTCTAAACCGGAACGGGCCCTCGAGCTGATCGTTGCCGAGGCGGTCGACGCAGAGGCCGGCGAGACGCTCCTGGCGGCGACCTCCGGCGGGCCGGATTCCGTTGGTCTGGCGGCGCTTCTGGCGCGGCACGCGCAGGACCGCGGAGCCAATCTGGTCCTCGGCCACGTCAACCACGCCCTCCGTCCATCGGCCGACCAAGACGAGGCGGTCGTCTTGGCGCTGGGGGCGGCGCTTGGGGCTCGCGTCGTGACCCACAAACTCGAGCGCGGCCCGGCGGCCGAAGGGCCGCTACGGAACGCCCGCTACGCGGCGCTCGCCGCGCTCGCGCGGCGGGTAGGGGCAAACCGCTTGTTCACCGCGCACCACGCCGAGGACCAAACCGAGACCGTTCTGCTCGCGCTCTTCCGGGGTGCGGGACCCGACGGCTTGGCCGGGATGCCTTCCGAGCGGCATCTCGGCGCGGGGCTCGAATTGTGCCGTCCGCTCCTTGGGGTCGCGCGGGCGGAACTGGTCGCGTATTGCGCGCTCAACCATTTGCCCTACGCCCTCGACCCGACCAACGCCGACGTCGGTTACCGCCGCAACGCGCTGCGTTCGGCCCTGGCGGACTTGCGCCGGCACTTCCCGGAGCTCGACGCCGCCGTCGCCCGGTGCTCCGCGATCGTCCGCGAGGAACGGGCCTCGAGCGAGCGTGCGCTCCTTCGGCGCCGGGTCCGCGACGAGCTGGCCGACGCGCTCGGCGACACGCGCGACGTGACCTTCGAGCGGATCGACGCAGTCGCGCGCGCCCTCGAAGCGAAGCGCCCCGGCCGGCACTTCGTCCGCCCCGACGTCGAGTTGGTCGTCCGGCGCCCCGGGTGAGCGGCAAGGCGCGAGGGCTCCCCTCGGACCTGAGCGCGATTCTGTTTGGCCCGGCCGAAATCGCCGGAGCGGTCGCCCGCCTTGCCGCGCAGATCGCGCGCGACGGCCCCACGGGCGAACCCCTGCTCCTAGTTGGAGTGTTGAAGGGAGCGCTGTTCCTGACTGCCGATCTCGCCCGAGCACTCGGACCCGCGAGGGAGGCCCGGATAGACTTTCTGGGAGTCTCGAGCTACCAAGGCGAGACGCAGTCGAGTGGCGAGGTTCGCTTGCTCAAGGACACAGCCGAGAATGTCGAGGGTAAGCATGTGGTCATCGTGGAGGACATCGTCGAGAACGGGCTCACGCTCGCGTACGTGCGGCGCCTGCTCGGAAGCCGGAATCCGGCCTCGCTGCGCGCGTGCGTTTTGCTCGACAAACCACATCGGCGGCGCGTCGACGTGAAGGTCGATTATGTGGGCCTAGCCGCGCCCGACGCCTTTATCGTAGGTTACGGCTTGGACTACCAAGAAAAATATCGCAATCTTCCCTACCTCGCGACGCTCGCGCCGCGAACTTGACCGCGGCACCGAGAGAGAGCAGGAAATCCTAGTTGGGCAAGCACCTCAGATCGATCGTCGTCGTCCTCCTTATTTTCATTGCGGTGATCTTCATCGTCGAGAAGCTGGTTCTCCAGCAATCTCCGACGCAGACGCTCTCGTATTCCGACTTTTACGCGCAAGTCGAGACCGGCAACGTCAGCAAGGTCGTGATCGCGGGTCACGACGTCACCGGCGACTACCGCAAGCCGCAGAACTCCGATTCGCACTTCAAGACGACCATTTCGGACGCCGATCAGCAGTTGCTCCCGGAACTGCGCAAGCACAACGTCCAGATCACCTTCGAGAATCAGTCGACGACGCCGCTGCTCGGCATGGTCGTACAACTCATTCCGTTCGCGTTGATGGCATTGCTGCTCGTCTTCATTTTGCGCCAAGCGCAGAGCGGCGGCAGCCAGGCGCTCTCGTTCGGCCGCTCGCGCGCGAAGCTGCTGAGCGAGAACCGTCCGAAGGTGACCTTCGCCGACGTCGCCGGAATCGAGGAAGCGAAACAAGAGCTGGGCGAGGTCGTCGAGTTCCTGAAGTATCCCCAAGAAGTTCCAAGCGCTCGGCGCGCGGATCCCCAAGGGCGTCCTGCTGCTCGGCCCGCCGGGCTCCGGCAAGACGCTCCTCGCGCGCGCGATCGCCGGCGAGGCGGGCGTGCCGTTCTTCTCGATCTCGGGCTCCGACTTCGTCGAGATGTTCGTCGGCGTCGGCGCCTCGCGCGTCCGCGACCTGTTCGAGCAGGCGAAGAAGAGCGCGCCGTGCATCGTCTTCATCGACGAGATCGACGCGGTCGGCCGTCAGCGCGGCGCCGGGCTCGGCGGCGGGCACGACGAACGCGAGCAGACGCTCAACCAACTGCTCGTCGAGATGGACGGCTTCGACCAAAACACGGGCGTCATCTTGATCGCCGCGACCAACCGGCCCGACGTGCTCGACCCGGCGCTGTTGCGGCCGGGCCGCTTCGACCGGCAAATCGTCGTCGACCGCGCCGACGTGCGCGGGCGCGCAGCGATCTTGGCCGTCCACGCCAAGAACAAGCCGCTCTCCAAAGAGATCTCACTCGAGACGCTCGCCAAGCGCACGCCCGGCTTCTCGGGCGCCGACCTCGAGAATCTGCTCAACGAGGCGGCGCTGCTCGCAGCGCGCCGAAACAAGTCGATCATCGAGATGGTCGACTGCGAGGAAGCGATCGACCGCGTCGTCGCCGGGCCCGAGCGCAAGTCGCTCGTGATGTCGCAGAAAGAAAAAGAAAACACCGCGTACCACGAGTCGGGGCACGCGATCGTCGGCGGATTGCTGCCTCACGGCGACCCCGTTCACAAGGTGACGATCATCCCGCGCGGGATGGCGCTCGGCATCACGTGGTCGCTCCCGCAAGAAGACCGCCATTCGGTCACCAAGAACGAATTGCTCGCCGACATCACGATGGCGCTCGCGGGGCGGATCTCGGAAGAGATCAAGTTCGGCGACGTCACGACCGGCGCGTCGAACGACTTCGAGAAGGCGACGCAATTGGCGCGCCGGATGGTAACCCAGTACGGGATGTCGGACAACCTGGGACCGATTCAGTACGGGCGCGGAAACCACCAAATCTTCCTCGGCCGCGATATTGGAGAGGACCGCAACTATTCCGAAGAGATCGCCTCGAAGATCGATTCCGAGGTGCGGCGGATCATCGACGACTGCTACGGGCGCGCCAAGCAAATGCTGAAGCGATAACTGGGAGAAAGTCGAGCGGATGGTGGCCTCGTTGCTCGATCACGAGACCGTCGAAGCGGACGAAGTCGCTGGCGATCCTCAACGATAAGCCGTATCCCACACGGCCCGACGAAGCGATCGCATCGCCGCCCAAGGCGGCGCCTGCGGCGGAACCGGAAGTTCCGCGCGCGGAACGGCCGAAACGGCTCCCACCCAAAATCTCGCCCGAACCGGCTTAGGCAAGGTGATGCCCGTTCGCAGGCGCTGGGTCGGCGCCCGTGCGGTCGCGCTCGGCGCGTCGCTGCTGCTCGCGCCGTGCGGTGCGTCCGCCGCAACCGGCGATCTCCCGAGCCTTGGGCAGAACGTCAAGGTCGGAAAGCTCGCGGCCGGCGGCACCTATATCGTCGGTCCGGTCGTGGGGGCGCCGGCCGCCGCCGTCGAGTTGTGGTATCGCGCGCCGTCGACCGGTTTCGGCGACGTGCCCGTTCCGACGCTCGCGCGCCTTTCGGCGCAGGTCGTCGCGGCCTCGAAGCCGCTTCTCGGCCCGTCGCTCGGGACGCTCGTCGACGGTCTGGGCGGACGCCTCTCGATTACCGTCTACAACGATTCGGTGTCGATTGCGGCACTCGTTCCGGCGAACGCGACGCGAAGCGTCGTGCGCGCGATGACGACCGCATACTTCGCGCCGGTCGTCACCGACGATGGATACAAGGCTGCGCAGCGTGAAGTCGCGCGTGAGGCTGCGATTGAAAGTTTCGATCCCGAGACGCTGATCCGGGACGCTCTTTTCGCCGAGCTCTTCGAGGGCGGCCCGCAGCACTACCCTCCGGTCGGCGACCCTAAAGCGGTGCTGACAATTGGGCTCGGAGACATTCGAAGTTTTGCGACGCGCGCGTTTCGGTCGCAGAACGCGTACCTCGTCATCAGCGGGCGCGGTCGACCCGGCGGTCGACATCGGCGCGGTGAGCGGCCGGCCGTCGAGCGGCGAGCCGAGCGGCGAAGCCCCCGAGGACCACGCGACGCCGCGGCCGGCGGCGAGTCTCGAGCCCGTTCAAAAGAATTTCGCGCTCGCTTCGGGCGGCTACGCATGGGTTGGGCCGCCGATCGCGGGCGAACGCGAGGCGACGGCGCTCGACTTCGTCGCGGATTACCTGTTTCGCCCCGACAGCGGCGTCGTGCGCGCGCCAGTCGGCCGAGCGCTATCCCGACGCGTTCGTCACTCGGGCAATTCATCACGTTGCACGATCCCGGCGTGATGTTCGTCGCGTACGTCGGGAAGGACGTCGATTCGGTGCGAGCGGTCGTCGACGACGGCTTGATGCTCGTTCGCAAGCCACTGCCGGCGCCGACCTTCGCGACGGCGCGCCAGGCATTCGAATATCACTTGTTGAGCGACTTGCAGACGCCGACGCAGATCGCCGACAATTTCGGCTGGTATGCGGTCGAAGGGAAGCCGCAGTACGCGCCGGGAGCCGGGGGCGACCGGGGCGCGTATTTTGCCGCGGCCGACTCGCTGACGCCGGACTTCGTCGCGTCGGTCGTCGCCAAGTATCTTACGCGGCCGGCGGCAAGCGTCACCCTCCGCCCCGAATCGAAGGACGCCAAATGAGCGGGCTGCGCGCGCTCGGTTTCGGCGTCGCGCTCGTCCTCGCCGCGCTGGGCGCGGCGCCTCGCGTAGCGAGCGCGCCGCCCGTTCTGCCGCACTTTCCGGTGGCGAGCCGTACCAGCGTCGACGGCGCGACGCTCTACGTCGAGACTGACGACGGCGCCGCGCTCGGGGGTCTCGAGGTTTTCGTCCCGGCGGGGACGGACCACGAGACGGCGAGCCAGAACGGCGTTGCGGCTTTGGTCGCCGAGTGCGTTTTGCGTACGCCGGTCGACGGGATCGCGCTTCGCGATGCGGTGAGCGATGCGGGCGGCTCGGTCGAATACGCGATCGACGGGCGCGCGACGCGTTATTATCTCGAGGGCCGCGCCGCGCAGATGCCGGCAATCACCGCACTCTTGGGGCGGGCGCTAGGTGCGCCTGACTTCTCGGCCGTGACGGTGAACGCGGCGCGCGTCGCCGTCAGCGCGCGCGCCGGCGATACGGATGCGAGCGCCCTCTCGACGGCGATTCAAATGTTTCGCCACGCGTACTATGCGACCGGAGCGGGGCTCCCGGCGCTTGGAACGCCGACGCCGCTCGCCGGCCTCGATCAGGAGGAGTTGAGCCGCTTCTACGCCGCCACCTATCGGCGCGGGGGGCTCGTCGCAAGCGCCGCCGGAGAAGGGGGGCCGGCCCTGGCCGATGCACTGCGCGCGCTCGTCGCCGCGCTCCCCGCGGGGAGCGTCGTCCCGGTCGTCCCCAAGGCAAACTCGATCTCGGAGAAGACGCCGCGCATCGTCGCGCGCCGCGACGTCGGCGCGCCGTACGTCGTCGTCGGCTTCGCCGCACCCAACCCCGGCGCGGCCGATTTCGGGTCGATGCTGATCCTCGAGTCGCTGCTGTCGCGCGCGTTCGAGCGCACGAGCGCGACGTCGCTCGGCCTCCGCGAGCGCTCGGTCGGCGCCATGTATTTGTTCGACGGCGCCCCGGCGAGCCTCGTCGTCTACGTGAACGGAACGCTCGCCGACCCGTCGACGGCGCTGCGCGAAGTCATCGTCGTCGCGCGCTCGCTCGCCGCGCAACCGCTCGGCGCCGCGACGTTGCGGCGTTTCAAGACTGCGGCCGAAGGCTCGTTCGTCACCGATGCGGTCTCGCTTTCGGATCGGGCTTACGAACTTGGCGCCTTCGGGTCAATGGGGCCGGGCGCCGATCCGCTCAATGCGACGCTCGCTGCGGTCGAGCGCGCCAGCGCGAGCGACGTGCAACGGGCAGCTAAGCGTTACCTGCAGCGTTACATCGTTGCGCTCGTGCTGCCGCGCGAGACTCCAAGCGGCGGTTGAGCGCACGCTGAAAATCGCGCTCATTCACGACTATTTGAACCAGCGTGGCGGCGCGGAACGCGTCTTCGCCCACATCGCGCGAGGGTTCCCGGACGCGCCGATCTACACCGCGCTCTTCGACCGGCGCGCGACCGGCGACCTCGTCGATTCGAGCCGCGTGCGAACGTCGTGGCTGCAACTCGTTCCCTTTGCGAATCGAGGGTTTCGCTATCTTGCGCCGCTCTACCCGAGCGTCTTCGAGGGTTTCGACCTGCGCGGCTACGACGTCGTCATTTCATCGACGACCGCGTGGGCGAAAGGCGTGCGGGTTCGTCCGGGGGCGGTCCACGTCTGTTACATCAACACGGTTAGTCGTTTCGCGTTCGCGTACGACAGCTACGTCGGCGGTTTGGGGGTCGGCGCTCTGGCACGGCCCGTCGTTGCGAGATTGACGGCGTGGGACCGTCGCGCGGCGCTGCGCCCAACCGTGCTCGTCGCAAATTCCCAAAACGTCGCAGCGCGCGTTCGCGCCTACTACGGCCGCGAAGCCCGCGTGTTGCATTGTCCGGTCGACCTCGACCGATTCCAAGCCGGCCCCGGAGGCGGAGATTACTTCATCGTCGTCTCCCGGCTCTTGCCGTACAAGCGGATCGACGTCGCGATCGCGGGCTGCGCCCTCGCGAACGTGCCGTTGAAGATCGTCGGCGCGGGTCCGGCCGAACGCACGTTGCGCGCCGCGGCGCGTGGGACGCGGACCGAATTCCTCGGAGCGATCGACGATGCGGCGCTTCGCGAGGTTCTGCGCCGAGCGCGCGCGGCGATCGTGCCCGGCGAGGAAGACTACGGGTTGGTTCCACTCGAGGCCAACGCTTCGGGCCGGCCGGCGATCGCGTATGCGGCCGGGGGCGCACTCGAGACGATTAGCCCGGGCCGCAGCGGCGAATTTTTTGCGGCGCAGACGCCCGAATCGCTTGCGGGAGTCTTGCGCTCGTTCGATCCGGCGCGGTACCCGCCGGCCGCGCTGCGCGCGCATGCGGAGACTTTCTCACCGGCTCGCTTCATCGCCGGATTGCGTACGATCGTCGGCGAGTTCGCCGGTCGAGCCGGTCTCGGCGAGCCGGCGCAAGAGCGCGAGCGTTCGACGCGCGGGTAGCGCGCGATCCGCCGCGGCAAAGTGCGCAACGGCGCGCGCGCGCTGCGTCATAGCGAGCGCCGGGTGATCGAGCAGCCCGCGGATCGCGCCCGCCCAAGCTCCGACGTCGAACGCATCGATGAGCGTCGCGAGTCCTTGGGTCGCCTCGGGAAGCGCGGCTGCATCCGCCGCGAGTACTCGGGCGCCGCACGCGAGCGCCTCGACTGCGACGAGGCCAAAGCCTTCGGCGCTCGAGGGGACGACGACCACGGCCGCGCTTCGATAGAGCGCGCGCAACGTTGCATCGTCGGCCTCGAACTCGTCGAGCTCGACGCCGAGGTGCTCGGCTAGCCGGAGATCGTCGTCGGCGAGCGTGCCGGCGACGACGAGCCGCTCGCCCGCGCCGCTAAAGGCCCGCGCGCACGCTTCGATGGCCGTGCGTGCGTTTTTTCGGCGCTCGCGCGCTCCGACGAGCAGGACGAAGCGCGCGCCGACAAGCTCCGACGGGAGCGCGAGAGCGTCGCCGGGGACGAAGAACGGATCGGGGGCGAGCGGGATGATCGTTAGCCGCCGCGGATCGATGCGCAGCGCGCCCGCGACCCGCGCGCGGCTCCACTGCGAGATCGTAACGAGGGCGGCCGCCTCGCGCCCGGCGCGCCGAATCGGCGCTTGCTCGCGACGCCGCGCGAACGGGTCGCGATGCGGTTCGTCGAACGCGAATGCGTCGGCGATCATGACAAACGCGGGCGCGGCCGTCCCGAAACGTATTCCGTTCCAGGGGCACCACACGACGTCGTAACGTCCGGGCTGCAGCGCGGTCCGCGCGGGGACGACCGGGAGTGGATCGAATTCGGCGCGTAGCGCCGCGTCGTCGCGTTGCCGCAGTGAAAGCAGTTCGATTTCTATCGCGGGGTCCTCGCGCGCTACGCGCAGGACCGAGCGCGCGTAACGCCCCAGCCCGCGCCGGTCGCGCGGAAAGTTGCCCGCGTCGACGCCCAGCCGCAATGCGCGCCGCTACGCCGTCACGTGGAAGACGAAGTACAAGATCATCGGAATAGCATTGAACGTAGCGTGCGTCAAGACGTTCGACCAAAAGCAGCGCGTGACCGAGTACACCGCGGCCAAAATGATGCCGCCGCACGCCAGCGGTAGGGCGATCGTGAGGAATTGCGCTCCGGAATTCATGTGCGGCAATCCGAAGACGACGCCGCTGGCGGCCGCCGCGACCCAAATCGGCAAGTAACGCGCGAATGCGTTGAAGAGAAAGGCGCGAAAAATCAGTTCCTCGACGACCGGCGCGAAGACGACGGCGGTCGAGATGAAGAGCCACTTCTCGGGGGCCGTTTTAATCTGTTTGAGGAGGGCGATCGCCGCTTCGGTGTCGTGCCGATGCGTCAACTGCGTCATGACCGCCGATACGAGGTCGACGGCCAAGAGCATCGCGATGGTGCCGGCAAGGGCGATCGCGACGTCGCGCGGCCCGAGTTCGCGAACGCCGAGTTCGCGCCAAGAGCGCCCAGCAACGAGCGGCAGAAGCGGGACGATGAAGGGGAGAACGAACGCGTACCCGATCAGCCCTGCGACGATTTGGACCATGACCGGAATTGCGTCGACCCGGCCCGCCATGATCGGGCCGCGCGCCACCGCGATCAAGTAAACGATCTGTGGAACTAAGTAGAAGACCGCCACGCCGACGGCGAATAAGACGGTTGGAATCGGGGCGAAAGAGTTACGCGCCCAATTCGTTGGCGAGGGCACCGAAGGCGTCCAGGTCGAGTTGTTCTCCACGAATCTCCGAATCGAGGTCGAGCCGAACCAAGGCGGCCTGAACGCTTGATCGCGCGACGCCGAGGGCGAGCGCGAGGCTATTAGCCAACGTCTTGCGCCGGTACGCGAACGCGGCGCGAACGACCTGCATGAAAAACGCGACGTCGCGCACGTCGACCGCGGGCCGTTCGCGTCGCTCCATAACGACGACGCTGCCGTCGACCTTGGGTTTGGGGTAGAAGGAGCTCGCTTTTAGCGTCAGCGCGCGATGCACTTTCAGCGCGTAGCCTACCGCGACGGTGAGGCTTCCATATGCCGCGGTCGCGGGGCGCGCGACCAAACGGTCGGCGACGTCGCGTTGGACCATCGCGACGATGCGTTGCGGCGGCGAGCGCAGTTCGAGCCAGCGCAGGATCAGCGGCGTGGCGATATTGTACGGCAAGTTGCCGGCGGCGTTCCACGGCGCGCCGCCGAAGGCCGCGTCGTAATCGAAGTCGAGCGCATCGGCGCCGACGATCTTGGCTGCGGTCAGTTCGTGACGCGCCTGCAGTAACGCGACCAGATCCGGATCGATTTCGAGCGCGGTGACGCGCGCGCCGCGTTCGAGGAGCGCCGCCGTTAACGTCCCGGTCCCGGCTCCGATCTCGACGACCGATTCGCCGGCCGCGTCGCACGCGAGCGCGGCGATGCGCTTCGCCGCGCCCCGGTCCATCAAGAAGTGCTGTCCCCAGCGTTTCTTGGGACGAAGCCCGCGCGCTGCAAGCAGCGCGCGGGGATGCGTGCGTTCTTCGGCTATCGCAACACGTACACGGTGATTTCGCGGCGCCCGAAGCGCAGCGCGTCGGCCAGGCTGTTAAAGCCGAGGTCGATGCGCCGTCCTCTGATCGCGCCGCCGGTGTCGCCCGCAACCGCTTTGCCGTAGCCGGGAACGTAGAGCCGCGTGCCGAGCGGGATGACGCTCGGATCGACGGCGACGATCCCGTGGCCGGCGTGCAAGCCGAGCGCGGTGATCCCGCTGCAGCCGTAGCAGCCGGCGGTATATGCGGTCGCGATCATGTGCAGCGCCGTTCCGGCGAGATGGACGGCTTGTGAGAGATTGTCGTACGCAAAGTCGGCAAACATCGACTGAGCGGTTCCGATCGCGATGATCGTTGGGTGCGGCGCGCGGACGATACGCGATCCCAGCACGACTCGTTGCAACCGTTCTCCGTACGGCCGCATGACGCGCAAGGTGACCTCGCGCAGGCCGGCCGAGCCGGCTTCGATCGTGCTCGACGTGCCACGCATCAGTTCCGGATCCGGGTGCTTGACGATCGGCGGATCGATCGGACGCAGTTGCTTGACGTCCCAGGCGGTGACGCGCAGGACGCGAATCGTGTCGCCCGCGCGAAGCGGCGCGGCGAGCGACGGCGTCACGACGTCGTTGTGCCCGAGCGCAACGTGCTGCGCGGTAAGGAACGCACCGACGGTCGTCGCGGCGCTTCGGACCGCGCGCTGGAGTTTATCGACGACCAATTGTACGGAGACCGCAGGCCGATAGACCACGCGCATGCCGTCGACGACTGCGGTGTCGGGCGATGCCGAAATGTAATCGTCGGCGCCGAGGTTGACTTTTCTCTCCGCAAGAAACGCTCCGATCGTGCGCGCGCGCGTTACGCAGGGCGCTTCCGAGTTCCCCATGACGAAGAAGACGGAAGCCGGCGCGGAGGCCGATTGTTCGGAGGCGGGGGCTTGGTTGTCAGCAGCGCGAGCGGCAGTGGGGGCGATAAAGAGAAGACCGAGAGCTAGAGCGACCGTTGCGACCAAAGTCGCGGGTTTTTGATCGTAAGCGATCAACACGATTCCTTGTCTGGGAGCGGCAGATCACATGCTGTTGCATCTCTCTCTACGCATGCAGCGGAGCGAGGTGCCGCTTTGTGAAGGTGACGCGTGCGACTTCCACACGACGGAAGCACGGGCAGCGCGAGTCCATGCGGGTTTTGCGCATGGCCATTGGTTCCCGGGCACCTTATCACAGGGGGTCCCCGTGCGTCAACTTGACAAATGGCATGTTACCGTACTCACGCGTCGAAAGGGTCTTGAGAGGGATTATCATTAAATCGTGAACGCGCTACGCGTCGGCATCTTCACCGAGTGCTACCGGCCGATCCAAAACGGCGTCGTTTCGTCCGTTGACGCGCTCGCGCGAACGCTGCACGCGCACGGGCACGAAGTGCTTTGCGTCACGCCGCGGATGCCCGGTTATCGCGAAGCGCAAGAGTTCGTCGTTCGGATGCCGTCGCTGCCGTTGCCGACGCGCACCGCTTACCGGCTTACGATTCCGTTCGTGCCGAACGAGCGGATTTCGCGCGCACTCGCGCGCCTCTCGATCGTGCACACGCACTCTGCGTTCGTTACGGGCTGGATGGGCGCGCGTTTGGCAAAGCGCCTGCGCGTTCCGCTCGTGTTCACGTACCACACGCAGCTTGAGGAATACGCGCACTACATTCCGTTCGAACCGCACGCAACGCGTAACGCAGCGGCCCGTTTGACGCGAGGATATGCGAATACGGCGGACGCGGTCATCGTGCCGACAGCCGCGATGGAAGGGCGTTTGCGCGAACTTGGGGTCACGACGCGGATCGCGGTCGTCCCCTCCGGGATCGACCTCGCGCAGTTCGCGGCGGGGCGGCGCCGGGACGACCTCCGCGCTCGCCTCGGGGTCGCTCCGCACGAGCGAATGATCCTCTCGGTCGGCCGCCTCGCGCGCGAGAAAAACTTGGAACTGGCGCTCGCAGCCTTCGCCCGGCTCGGGGACTTCTCGGCCAGGCTCGTCGTCGTCGGGGACGGCCCCGAGCGCGAGTCCCTAGAGCGGCTGGCGATGCGGCTCGGGATTGCGGGCAGAACGACGTTTGCGCGCGAGTTCGCGCGCGAATCGCTCCCGGACGCCTATCGCTCGGCGGACGCGCTCATCTTTACGAGCCGCAGCGAGACGCAGGGTCTCGTCCTGGTCGAGGCACTCGCGTCCGGGCTGCCGATCGTCGCGGTCGACGCGCCGCAGACGCGCGACGTCCTCGGCGGTGCGGGGATCGTCGCTCCGGCCGATCCGGTCGCCCTCGCCGAAGCCCTCCGCGCGGCCTTGGGGCGCCCCGCGGGCGCCGGCGAGGTCCCGCCGCACGTCATCGAGCGGTTTGCCGAAGGCGCGACCGCAGAGCGCGTCCTGGCGGTCTACGCGGATCTCTTGACGCCGGAGGTCGCGGCCGCCGGATAGGTCGTTGACATGGCTATAAATCACTTGACACACCTTGGTGTGTGTGCTATCTTAGAGGCATGGAAGCCCCAGGCACCCTCCTTGAAGCGGTAACCTTCTTCGCCGACGCCGATCGCGCCAACGAGTACGCGACCAAGATGCGCTGGCCGAACGGTGTTGCATGCCCTCGGATGGGGTGCGGCTCGGCGTCCGTGCAGTATATCAAGACGCGCCGCGTATGGCGCTGCAAGGAATGCGACCGGCAGTTTACGGCCAAGGTTGGCACGATTTTTGAAGATTCGCACATACCGTTCACCAAGTGGATGCCGGCGATTTGGCTCCTCGCGAGCGACCGAAACGGTATCTCGTCCTACGAACTTGCGCGGGCGCTGAAGGTCACGCAGCGCACGGCGTGGTTCATGTTGCACCGGATTCGCCTGGCAATGCGCAGCACGGACACAACGCCTTTCTCCGGCGACATTGAAGCCGACGAGACGTTTGTCGGCGCGAAGGCGCGGCATATGCGTCGGACGCACCACAAACTCGCACAAGGCTTCAAGTCCGGACCGATGGGCAACAAGACGCCCATCCTCGGCATTATGAAGCGGGGCGGAGAGATTCGTGGCTGGGTCGTCCCCGACGTGCGCAAGAAAACGCTCCTGCCGAAGGTTCGCGAATCGGTCGCGCACGGCTCGCGCCTGTTCACGGATTCTGCTAACGCCTATACCGATCTCAAAGACGACTATGTTCACGAAGTCGTAAACCACGCCTACGAGTACGTTCGTGGTGAAGCGCACACGAACAACCTGGAAGCCTTCTGGTCGGTCCTGAAGCGCACCATCGGCGGCACCTATATTGCGCCGCGTCCCAAGCACCTGGAGCGGTACCTGGACGAGCAAATCTTCCGGTTCAATAACCGCGAGATAAAAGACGGTCCACGGTTCGCCAAGGCACTTAAGGCGACCGATGGGAAGCGACTGACCTACAAGGCGCTGACCGGGAAAGCGTCGCAGTAACGGCCACATGGCGAAAGCCGAACCGTCACCGGCCGACTTACTCGAACGCATGGTTGCATTCGGTACGCGGTTGTTCGCTGTCCCGAAGGACGCGATTACAGAAGCAGAGGCCAAGCGCGCCAAGCGGCGCGGATCGAAGGCGCGAAAAAGGACCTCGCCTAAATAGGATCGCGTAACAACGCGACGCATCCGTTTTGCTCAAAATGATGATCGTGAGTTAGGCATTCGTTGATGCGCCTGGCCCGCATTGCTAACATTGAGTCGCAGTCCGTCAGAGACCATTCCTTATCCGACATGTCTGCGTAGAAGGTCTGCGCTTGGTGAAAGCGTTGGCTGGAGTGCCCGATAATGTCAACGTTTGATTTATTCCTCAGTCTCTCGATTAACTCTAGCGCCTTTTGCCGAAGATGCTGTCCTCTCTCGGCAACGTAGTTTAGAAGTTCCAAGAGCACAAGTTCAGTCGTTACGATTTGACCGCTACTTCCGACACGGGCATACCATTCCGTGGCCTTTTCGTGCAGATCATCATGCGGATTGCACAAGCCGATGAAGAAGCAAGTATCAGCGAATACGACTCGCATCGGTGTCATTCTTTCTTGTCCGTTTGCTCGCCGTACAAGTACTTGTCAAGATTTATAGAGGCATCGCTGGGCAAAATCGACCATGCCTCAATGACGGCCGGGTCTTGAAGCCATGACAAGAGCGCATCTTCGCCCTCAAGGGGTTCGATAGGTGAAACGTCGGTCACAGACCGAATCCGCCGTATAAAGCCGTCAATCTTACTAATCTCGGCAACCCCTTCCAACGCTACGGGCTGGTCGAGGAACCGCTTAAACGTTGCTCCTTGATCTTTGGTAAAGGCAACGGGAATGCGCGTGTGGTCCGGAAGTTTGACTTCAGCTACGGGGCCATCCATATCGACGGCTCGGAGGTCGCCGTAGAGTTTCACAACGTCGTCGTAGTAGGACGTCAGATAGTGCCGAAACCGTTGCCTTGTGGCTTTGTTAAGTGTGCCGGTCTTTTTGATTCGGCCGTTGCCAACGGTAAGGCTCTCGTCATCTTGCAGGGTCTCGCCTAGTTCGATAACGCGCCCGATGCGCTGGCGCGGAAACTTTGGCGGCAGTTCGTTACGCTGCTCTTGACTTCGCATTGCGTCCACAATCAACTGAAGCGCGTATTCAAGATGCGGCGACGGTCGCTCGCCAAAGAGCGAGTCTGCGTCTGATTCGACGGGTGCCTCTAAGGGCAGCACCGTCGAGCCATCCGCGACGCGCACGAACCGGAGTTTGGTCATCTCGTCAAAGTGTGCCGGGAGGCGTTCGCGCTCGGGGTTCTCAGATCGCCAAAGGTCCCCGGCAACCTCCGTCACCAGGCGTTGGAACGTAGCGAGTTCCTGCCCAACTTCGAGTAAGACCGAGTGGTGCAAAAAGCGCATGCCTTTAAACGCCAAGTCCGTGACCTGCGTCCAACGTACCAACCGGGCCGACTTCACTTCGCGAAGGTTTGTGGTGGTGTCCGAGGGGCCTCTTAGGTAGATCGCGATCCGGAGGGTTGACATGGGGTCTCAGTCTACCAGATTTCTCGAACAAACGTTCGGTGCGTCAAGTGCTTTATAGCGGTTGACATCGAACATACGTTCGGTTTACAATCGGGGTAAGAGGCTAATGACCATGAAAACCCCCCGGCGCGACCGAGCGATGAAAACCGTAACCGTCGGCTTTGCGGAGTCCGAGGGCCGGGGTGTCGCCTATGCCTCCGTCGGGGGCGGCCGGCGCGAATCCGCGGTCAGGGTCGGGTTCAAGTGCCGGCCGCTCGCCACGCTGCGCGGTCGCGACGTCGCTTATGCCGCCGCGGACGCGGTCGCAGTTGAAATGCACCGGCGTGGCTTCGAGCGGGTAACGCTTCGGATCGACGATGCGCAACTCGCCGACGATCTCGTCGAGCGCCGGACGCTACCGAATGCCCTCGTTCTCGCGTACGTCTCGTTGCGCTGCAAACTGAACCGGTTCCGCGAAGCCCGAATCGAACGCGCAGGAGACGAGGCTCGGGATCTGACGGCTCGCGCGCGCGCCGAAGTCTGGTTGAACGTCGCCGCCTGAGGTTCGCAGGCGCTCCGGCTCACGCCGGTTGCGCCGCAGCGACTTGCCGCTCGAGACGGTCGAACTCGCGCGCTTTCTCCTCGGTACGATTCTCGTGCGCGACTCGAGCGAGGGCCGCATCGCGGCGCGCATCGTCGAGACGGAAGCCTACCTTCCGTCACGCGATCCCGCGTCGCACGCATTCAAAGGCCCCTCGCCGCGAAACCGCGCGATGTTCCTACGCCACGGCCACGCGTACGTCTACCTTATTTATGGGACTGCGCACTGTCTCAACGTCACGAGCGAGCGCGCCGGCGTCGGCGCCGCGGTTTTGATCCGGGCGGCCGAGCCGCTCGAAGGTCTCGCATTGATGGCGCGCCGTCGCGGGACACAACGCGCACGCAATCTGGCGCGCGGGCCCGGCCGCCTCGCCCAAGCCTTCGGGCTCGACCGCACGCACGACGCCCTCGACTTGTGCGCACGTGGGTCCGAACTCTGGCTCGCTGCCGCCCAGCCGCCGCCGAGGATCGCCAAGAGCGCGCGCATCGGCGTCAATCGCGCCGCAACCCGGGTTTTGCGCTTCTATATGAAAGACTCACCCTTCGTCTCGGGCCCAAAGCGTCTCAACTGCTGATGCGCAAGACGCTAGCGCGCTGACCCGCACTAGTGCTGAGGGATGTCGCGCGAGGAGCGGAGCCACGGACGGCGAGAGCGACGAGCGCGCAAGCCGCGGTTTTGCCATGGCCGGCAGAACTGCGGCGTTCCCGAGGCACGGTGCGGGCAGCGCGCTTTAGAGCAAGTGGCGCGAGCGCCGAGCGGAGAAACAGCAAGGCGTGCGATTGCAGAAATACCTTGCGCATGCCGGCGTCGCGGCGCGGCGAAAGGCCGAGGAGTTGATCGTGGACGGGCACGTGAGCGTCAACGGCCGCATCATGCGGGCGCTCGGGACGACGGTCGATGCCGGCGACCGCGTCGCCGTTGACGGAAGGGTCGTCGCGCCGCCCGCCGAGCATCGCTACGTCGTGCTCCACAAGCCGGTCAAGGTGATGACGACGATGCGCGACCCGGAACGCCGGCGCACGGTCGCCTCGCTTTTACCGCGCGATGCGGGCCGCGTCGTCCCGGTCGGGCGGCTCGATTATGATACGGCGGGCGTCTTGCTGATGACCGACGACGGCGATCTCGCGCACGTCTTGGCGCACCCGCGCTTTGGCGTCGAAAAAACGTATCGAGCCATCGTCGGCGGGCGCATGCAGCCGAACGAGGTCGCGGCATTGCTCGCCGGCATCCGGCTCGACGAAGGTCGCACCGGTCCGGCTAAAGTGCGTGTCGTAAAAGTCGGATCGCGCGCCTCGGAACTCGACATTACGATTCATGAGGGCAAATACCGGCAGGTGCGCCGGATGTTGGAAGCGGCCGGGCATCCGGTCGTCTCGCTCGTGCGGCTGCGCTTCGGGCCGATCGCGCTCGGCGAGCTCAAAGTGGGAGAGTGGCGCGCTGCATCGGCGCGGGAGGTCGCAGCCCTGCGCCGCATCGAACGCGCTGCTCGAGAGGACGGGGGCGACGCGGAATGATCCTGCGCGGCATCCGCGGAGCGACGACGGTCGAGCGGGACACATCCGAGGCGATACTCGAGGCGACCGAGGAATTGATCCGCGAACTGGTCGCGGCCAACGACATCAAAACGGCGGACGTCGCCTCGGCGCTGTTTACCGTGACGCCGGACCTGCACGCCGAATTCCCCGCCGCCGCGGCACGCCGCATGGGATGGACGATGGTACCGTTGCTGAACTTCACCGAGATCGGCGTCCCCGGGCGTCTCGAGCGGTGCATTCGCACGCTCGTTCACGTGAACACCGAACGCGCGCAAGACGAGATCGTCCACGTTTACTTGCGCGA
The DNA here is from genome assembly GCA_963832625.1 of Vulcanimicrobiota bacterium. Lineage (GTDB taxonomy): Bacteria > Vulcanimicrobiota > Vulcanimicrobiia > Vulcanimicrobiales > Vulcanimicrobiaceae > CAWHUV01. Next base: position 796,967 of record CAWHUV010000001.1, read on the forward strand.
GGCGGTTTCGCTGCGGCCCGACCTCGTCTCGCGGAGCACGACCCCGCAGTGATCATCGTCCTGCGCGCTTCCGCTTCCGAAACCGAGCTGCAAGCGATCGTCGATTTGATCGCGTCCTTGCACTTGGCGTCGCACGTGAGCCGCGGAACCGAGCGCACGATCGTCGGCGTTGTCGGCGTTACGGACGACAAAGAGACGCTGCTCGCGCAGTTCGCGCAACTCGAAGGCGTCGAGTCGGTCGTCCCGATCTCGCGCTCGTACAAGTTGGTCAGCCGCGAAGCGCGGCCCGATCCGACGATCGTGCGGTTACCCAACGGCGCGACGATCGGCGGCAGGACGCTCGCGATCGCGGCCGGGCCCTGCAGCGTCGAGTCGCGCGAGCAGATCGAGTCGACCGCGGCGGCGGTCGCCGCCGCCGGCGCGAATTTGCTGCGCGGCGGAGCCTTCAAGCCGCGCACGTCGCCGTATGCGTTTCAAGGTCTTGGAATCGAGGGGCTCAAGCTCTTGCGCGAAGCCGCCGACGCGCATGGCCTCGCGGTCGTTACCGAGGTCGTCGACGTACGCGACGCCGAGGCGGTCGCGCGGCGCGCCGACATGCTTCAGATCGGCGCGCGCAACATGCAAAACTTCGGTTTGCTGCGCGAAGTCGGCGCGATCCGCAAACCGGTCCTTCTCAAACGCGGACCGGCGGCGACGATCGAAGAGTGGCTGATGGCGGCCGAGTACGTTTACGCTGCGGGGAGTCACGACATCGTGCTGTGCGAGCGCGGGATCCGTTCGTACGACGCGCACACGCGGAACCTGCTCGATCTCGCGGCGGTCCCGGTTCTGCGCGCGCTGACGCACCTGCCGATCGTCGTCGACCCGTCGCACGGGACGGGCGTGCGCAGCCTCGTCGCCCCGATGAGCTTTGCGGCGATCGCGGCCGGCGCCGACGGGCTCATGATCGAGGTCCACCCCAACCCGGCGGCCGCGTTTTCGGACGGGCCGCAGTCTCTGACGATTCCAAGCTTCGAGGAATTGATGAAGCGCCTCGAGCCGGTCGCCGCCGCGGTCGGCCGCACGCTTCCCACCGGGGTCGTCGCCGCCTGATCCGCGCGCCGCGCCTGGGGATCGTCGGGACGGGCTTGATCGGCGCATCCGTAGGGCTCGCCGCGCGCGCTGCGGGCCGGTACGTCATCGGCTGGGACGTTGCGCCGGACCACAGCAAAGGGGCGCGCGAGAGTCTGGCAGTCGACACGGTCGCGACCGGATTGGACGCGCTGCTGGCCGAGGCCGAGACGCTCGTCATCGCGACCCCGCTCGCGACGACGGTCGCACTCGTCGAACGGCTTGCCCACCGCCCTCCGGCTGCTACGCTGATCCTCGACGTCGCTTCGGTGATGGCCCCGGTCGCCCGCGCCGGAGCGCGCATCCCGGCGTTCATACCGTCGCACCCGCTCGCCGGATCGGAGAAGAGCGGTCCTTCAGCGGCTCGCGCCGACCTGTTCGCGGGAGCGACGTGGGCCTACGCACCGGCCGGCAAGCCGGCCACGGCGGTTCGAAGCGCTCGCGAGTTCATCGCGTCGCTCGGCGGGAGCCCGCTTGCCGTCTCGCCGGACGACCACGATCGAATCGTCGCTCTGACGTCGCACCTGCCGCAAATTGTCGCCGTCGCGCTCGCCGAGCGGCTCGCTCTCGGCACGCAGAGCACGGCGGCGCTTGATTTGTGCGGACCGGGCATCCGTTCGATGACGCGCCTCGGGGTATCGGCGTGGTCGATGTGGCGCGACGTGCTGGCCGCCAACGGCCCGCACGTTGCGCAGGAAGTCCGAGCATTCATCACCATACTCTGTGACGCCGCGGATACGCTCGAAAACGGACCGGTCGAGGCGCTCGAGCCGCGCTTCGCCGCAGCGGCCGCTGCAGTCGCGCGCTTGAACGAGAACGCAGCCGCGCGGCGGCGCGTTGATAGGGAGAGTCAAACCCGCCCCGACGAGAGGAGCCAATGAACAAAATCCCGCTGGTCGCCGCGCTCTGCGCCGTCGCCATCATCGCCCCGGTCGCCGCGCGGGCGCAGGCTTTCAATTACTATACCGCGCCGAAACTCTTGAAGAAGGGGAAGAACACGTCGCCGATAGCCGGCGCGGGGACGGTGATCGTCAAGGTCTTTGTCAACAAGGACGGGACGTTCAAAGTGCAAGGCGTCATCAGATCGACGAATCACGGCGACGACAAAGCGGCGCTCGAGATTGCCGGGAGTTCGACGTACCGTCCGGCGACCAAGGGCACGAGCAAAATGGCGGCGTTCTATGACTTCTCGCTAAAGTTCACCGGCGGCGGGACCGCCGAAGCCGGCGTCGACACATCGGAGCTGGCGACGGACGAGCGAATGATTCGCGCCAGCAACTACAGCGGCGCGCAAGCCGACCTCAAGACGTACGTTGCCTCACATCCGGCCGATCAACGCGCGTTGCTCGACCTGGGTCTAGCGGACACGTACCTAAGCCAGTACGCCGATGCCGTCGCCCAATTCGATAAGGTGACGACGATCTCGGCCGACTATCGTCTCGTCGCCGCGGGAGCGTACGCGCAAGCCGCCGTCGCGAAGGCCAACGACAAGGATTACGCCGCCGCAACCGCGCTCGCCAAAAAGGCCGTCGCGCTCAATCCGACCGCAAGCACGTACGGCTCGCTCGGCTACAGCGAGTTTCTAGCCGGCGAATACGAAGCCGCCGTCCCCGATCTGAGCAAAGCGCGATCGCTCGCCGTCACCGAGAAGCTCGCCGACAAGCAGCGCGCGTTGCTCGATGCGAACCTCGCCGCCGCCGACGTCGCGCTCGGCAAGGTCGATGAAGCGAAGGCGATCGCGGCCGAGGCCAAAGGGCTCGATCCGACGATGAACCTCGACAACGTGCTGGCCAGTTACTATCTGAAGCAGGCGTCGGCAAAACAAACCGCCGGCAAGTATGCGGACGCAGCCGCGCTGTTCGAGCAAGGCGCGGCTGCGGTCCCAGGGTTGGCCGCCGTTTTGTACGCGCGGGCAGCGGTCGCTTATCTGCAAATTGCGCCCAAGCCCGACGACGTCAAAGGCAAGGCCGACGCGGACAAATCGCTCGCAATCGATCCAAACGGGGCGTTAGCGTTGTATGCCGAGGGTATAGTCCTCGCCCACGGGGGTAAGACTAAGGACGCCCTGGACTATCTGAAACGGGCCGACGACTCCGCCAAGAAGGGGACCGACCCCGGGCTGACGGCGTCGATCGAGAACGCGATCAAACAGTTAAACGGGACGAAGTGACCTAAGCCCGACCCTCGCGAGGAATGGGCTCCAAACGGGGGAAAGAGGCTGACCTCGCGACGGGCCTCGGCGTCGCTTTCGTATCTTCGAGGCTCAGTAGGCTTTTGGGAGGCGGCGCAGAGCGTGGACTACTTTAACGGATTCATCGGCTTCATCAGGCAGGGCGGACCGGCGATGTTCGGCCTGCTGGCCTGCTCGATCGTGGCCGTTGCGATTGTCATCGAGCGGCTTTTCTTCTTTGCGGCCCAGCACGGCGACAGCAAGGAACTGCTCCGCCAAATCGGGGCTCGGATCGCCGTCGACGACATCCCCGGCGCGATCAAGGTCTGCCGGGCGAACAAGGGGATGCTCCCCAAGATCCTCGAGTTCGGTCTGCTTCGGGGCAACAAGAACCGGGCCGACATCACAGATGCCCTCTCCATAGCGTTAATGGAACATCTGAACTCTTTGGAGCGGAATTTGGGCGTCATCGGGACCATCGCGGTCATCGCGCCGTTCGTCGGCCTCTTCGGAACCGTCCTCGGCATCATCAAGGCCTTCCAGGACATCGCCCTCAAGGGGAACTCGACCCCGGCGGTCGTCGCGGCGGGCGTCAGCGAAGCGCTGATCACGACCGCGGCCGGCCTGTTCGTCGCCGTCATCGCGGTTATTTTCTTCAACTACTTCAAGACGCGGATCAAGGCATACAACCAAGAGATGATCGTCGCGGCAAACCAGCTCGCCGAGATGCTGCACTTCCACAACGTCGGCGAACCGATTCCGACCGATCTCTACCAGCCACCGCGCAACGCGCCGCCTGCGCCACCGCCTCCGGCCAAGTAGCGTTCGATGTCGCTCCTTTCAGCGCAGCAAGAAGGCGAGGTCATGGCGGAGATCAACATCACGCCGTTCACGGACGTGTTGTTGGTCCTCTTGATCATCTTCATGATCCTCGCCGCGCTGATCACGCCGCCCGGGTTCCAAAAAGAGTTGCCCAACTCAAACAACAATCCGGCGTCGTCGAAGAACGACCCCAAGAAAGAGATCGACATCGAAGTCAACGACAAGGGCGTCATCTTCGTCGACGGCGCCAAGACGAGCGTCACCGGAATCTACGACACGATGCTTCGAACGGCGGCCAAGCGCGGGCACCTGCACGTCTCGATCACGGCCGACGCGAAGGCGCCGTACGGGGTCATCATTCGCATCCTCGATGCCGCTAAGATCGCCGGCGAAGACGACGTCGGCTTCGTGACCTCATAATGGCCGTCGCGACGAGTCAAGGCGAAGAGGACGTGATGTCGACGATCAACATCACGCCGTTCACCGACGTGCTGCTGGTCCTCCTGATCATCTTCATCATCTTGGCGGCGGTTACCAAAGAGCCGAAGCTCCCCGACGCAAAGAATACCGAGAAGGTCAAGGATTCGCAGATCGTCGTCATCATCGACAAGGACAACCACATCCAGATCGGCTCGCACACGGTCACGATCCAAGAGGCGGCGGGCGCCTTCAAAGATTTGCAAGATCAGACGAACCACAACTTCCGGAGCGTGATCATCAAGGCCGACCCGATGGCCAGCTACGGGACCGTGCTTCAGGTGATGGACGCGGCGAAGCACGTCGATCTGACGAACTTCGGCTTGGCGAACCACATCGAGGGGCAAAAGAGCTAGGTGAGCACGCCCCCGGTCCAATTGCCGGCCCCGATTCCGCCGAAGCCGACCGACCGGACGCGGAATTTCCTTCTGTGGGCGTTTGCGATTTCGATCGCCGCGCACCTCGGGATCGGCGGTTTGGTCCGGTACAATGCGTACCGCGAAAACACGCAGGAAGTCGAGAAAGTCTCGGTCACCAAAAAGATCAAGGTCGTCGTGCCGACGCCGCCGCCGACCCCGACTCCCCCGCCGCCGACGCCGCCTCCGAAGTCAACGCCGCCGCCGGTGCAGCAGTCGAACCCGCCGCAGCCCAAGCTGAAATTGAACGTCGTCCACCAGACGACGAACGACACGCACGGGAGTTCGTCGGAACATACGTACGTGAAGCCGGTCCAAGGTTCGGAGAACGGCGTTCCGCAGGGGACGGTTGCGACCGGTCCGCCGGCACCGACCGCGGGTCCAGCGACGAACCCACCCGCCCCGACGCCGACGCCGCGGCCCGCGTGCGCCGTCCCGAACAAGGACGCATCGACGACGCGTGCGGTCGAGCCCGACTATCCGGACATGGCCCGCCAGCAAGGCGCCGTCGGGACCGTTCAGGTCAAGGTCTCGCTGTCGGCGACGGGTTCGGTGCTCAGTACGTCGGTCTACAAGTCTTCTGGAAACTCGTCACTCGATCAGGCCGCGCTTTCAGCGGCGCGCGCGAGTTCGTACGCACCCGAGACCGAGAACTGCGTGCCGATTGCCGGCAACTACATCTTCCGCGCCGACTTCACGGGCCAGTAACGCAGGGCGTTAGCGTCGCGTGACCTTCCTGCAAGCGATGCTGCTCGCCGTCTTGCAGGGCGTCAGCGAACTGTTTCCGGTCTCGAGTTTGGGCCACACGGTGCTTCTGCCGGCGCTCCTTCACTGGACGTTCGATCGCAGCACGCCGGGTTTTCTCGCGTTCGTCGTCGCGCTTCATCTCGGAACGGCGCTCGCGCTCGTCGTCTTTTACCGGCGCGATTGGCTGCGCATAGTCGTCGCACTCGCTGCGAGCGTCGCGCGCGGGCGCTTGAGCGACGCGCCGGACGAGCGGATCGGATGGCTGCTCGTCGCCGGGACGGCCCCGCTGGCGCTCGCCGGGGTCTTCCTCGAAGAGCCGGTTCGGCGGCTGTTCGGTTCGGCGACGCTCGTGTCAGCGTTCTTGATCCTGAACGGCTTCGTGATGTTTGGCGGTGAGGCGCTCCGGCGGCGGGAGGCGCGGGTCCGCCCCGAGCGGCCGCTGGCGACGCTTTCGCTGCGCACGGGCGCGCTCGTGGGATTGTCGCAGACGCTCGCGCTGCTCCCCGGAATATCGCGCTCGGGCGCATCGATCGTCGCAGGTCTGCTTGCGGATCTGAGCCACGAAGATGCAGCGCGCTTTTCCTTTCTGCTCGCGACGCCGGCGATCGGTGCGGCCGCGCTGCTCGAGGTTCCAAGGTTGTTTCTCCCCGGGGCGCAGGACATGCTCGTCGAATCGCTCGTCGGAGGCCTCGTGGCGGGTGTAACCGCGTACGGCTCGGTCGCGTTCTTGACTCGCTACTTCCGCACGAATGATTTGCGGCCGTTCGGATGGTATTGCTTGATCTTCGGATCGATTTGCCTCGTCCTCTGCCTCAAGAAAGCGATCGTATGAAGCCGCTCGCCGCCCTCGTCGCCCTAGCCTGCATGGTCCTCGGCATCCTGTACTTGCTCGGCTGGCTGCAGCTCGGCACGAGCCATCCCGGTCCGCACCCGACGCACGCGATCGTCTTTTTCGTGCTCGCGATCCTCGCGCTGCTGTGGCTGCGCTTTGCGAGCGGCGCCTCGCGGAGTACCCGCTAACGCCGCGGCCTTCGCATCTCCGCCCCGACGGGGGCCTCGCGATGGTCGACGTCGGCGCGAAGGCGGCGACCGAACGATTCGCGCGTGCGCGGGCCGTCGTTCGGATGTCGGAGTCGAGCGCGAACGCGATGAAAGAAGCGACGCTGGGCAAAGGCGACGCCTTTGTCGCCGCGCAAGTCGCCGGGATTCTGGCGGCGAAGCAGACCGCACAACTGATCCCGCTGTCGCATCCACTGCCGCTGACGCACGTCGATGTTGAGTTTACTTGGACCGAGCCGGGCGCCTTGCAAATCGAGGCCACCGCAAAGACGGTCGGATCGACCGGCGTCGAGATGGAGGCGCTCGTAGCGGCGGCGATCGCCGCGCTGACGATCTACGACATGACGAAATCGCTCGAACGCGGGATCGCCATCGAGTCGGTTCGCCTCATCGAGAAGCGCGGCGGCAAGAGCGGAACGTGGAAGAGCGACTAAGTCCCTATCGAACCGCGGTCGTGATCCTTTCGGATCGTGCGGCCGCGGGGTCGCGACCCGATGCCTGCGCCCCCGTCATCGAAGAACTGCTCGGAGCCGACTTTGCGGTCGAGCGCGTCTGCGTCTTGCCGGACGACCCGGCCGCGCTGCAAGCCGAGTTGATCGACTTGTCCGACGCGGCGCGGATGCAACTCGTCCTGACGAGCGGCGGGACCGGACTGTCGCCGCGCGACCGTACCCCGCAGGCGACGGCGGCGGTCCTCGACTATTCCGTCCCCGGAATCGGCGAGGCGATGCGCGCGGCCTCGCAACGCGTGGTTGCGACCGCAATGCTCTCGCGCGCGGTCGCCGGAGTGCGCGGCTCGACGCTAATCGTGAACCTGCCGGGGAGCCCAAAGGCCGTTCGCGAGACGCTCGCCGTCGTGCGACCCGCGCTTCCGCACGCACTCGACCTGCTCGCGGATGCGGTTCGGGACGGATGACGTACCGAGAAGCCGGAGATTATCTTCTCAGCACGATCAACGAAAACGTTTCGCGGCGCGAGCCGTACCGGCTCGAACGGATGGCGGCGTTCTTGCGCCACCTCGACGATCCTCATCTTCGCTATCCGACGATTCACGTTGGCGGGACGAGCGGCAAAGGGTCGACCGCGACGATGATCGCGGCGGCGCTCGGCGCGAGCGGCCGGCGCGTCGGGTTACACACAAAGCCGCACCTCAACTCGATGACCGAGCGCGCGCGCCTCGATGGCGTTCCGATCTCCGAGGAGACCTTTGCCGAGGTCTTCAGCGAAATGCTGCCCGCGATCGACGCGACGACGCGCGAGTACGGAAGACCGTCGTATTACGAGACGCTCCTCGCGCTCGCTTTCGTATACTTCGCGCGAGAGCGAGTCGGCGTCGCGGTCATCGAGGTCGGAATCGGCGGCCGGCTCGACGGCACCAATTTGATCCATCCCGAAGTCGCGGTGATCACGAACGTCGGGCTCGATCATACCGACGTCTTGGGCGAAACCGTCGAAGAGATCGCGCGCGACAAAGCCGGGATCGCAAAAGCCGGCGTCCCGCTCATCAGCGCTGCGACCGGGTCGGCTCGCCGCATCATCGAGGCGGCTTGCGCGCAAGCCGGCGCCCCCTTCCGAGCCGTCGCCGGCTACGCCCAAGTGCGGGTTCGCGCGGGACAACGCTACGGCCAGTCGTTCGACGTCGTGACCCCCGCAGCGGCGTACGCGCTCGAGTTGCCGGTGCTGGGCGGTTTCCAGCGCGACAACACCGCGACGGCGATCACCGCGCTCGAAGCGTTGCGCGACGACCTGAAGCCGGCGCCGCGAGACGTCGAGCGGGGTCTGGCGAGCCTGATGATCCCCGGTCGAATGGAGTTCTTCCCGGCGCATCCGAGCATCGTCTTCGACGTCGCGCACAACGGCGACAAGGCGGCTAGTCTCGCAGCTGCGCTCCTCGAGACATTTGGGGGCCGTCGCTTCACTTTCGTCGTCGCAGTCGCCGAATCGAAAGACGTCGTCTCGGTCCTTCGCCCGCTGCTCGGGCTCCCCGCGTCCTTTATCTTCACTTCGTTCGACGTCCCCGGACGAACCTCGGCGCGCCCGCTCCGCCTAGCGAACATCGCGCAAAGCGAGGGCCGCTCGGCGCGCGCGATCGCCTCGCCGGTCGAAGCGCTTGCGGTCGCGCGGCGCAACGCCGACGCGTCGGATATCGTCGTCGTCACCGGCTCGACCTTTCTCGTCGGCATCTTGCGCGAATGGTGGTTGGTCAATGTCGCCGAGCGCTCGCGCAATTAGGCTGCCCGCGCTCGAGATCCGCGGCAAACGGTTCGAGTGGGGGACCCAAACGTTCGTCATGGGGATCGTCAATGCGAGCCCCGATTCGTTCTCCGGCGACGGTCACTCCGATCCGCAGGAGGCAATCGCTCACGCCCTCGCGCAGGCGCAAGCCGGCGCGGACATCCTCGATATCGGCGCCGAGTCGACGCGTCCCGGGCACGTGCCGATCTCGAGCGACGAGGAATTGCGCCGGCTGATCCCGGTCGTGCAGGGCGTGCGCGCACGCCTCTCCGACGCGGTGATCTCGATCGACACGTTCAAGCCCGAAGTGTTCGCGGCAGCGCACGAGGCGGGGGCAGACGTCCTCAACTCGGTCTGGGGGCTCGACGACGCGTTGCTCGAGTGCGCGCTTGCGTGCCGCGTCCCGGTCGTGATCATGCACAACAAGCGCGTTGCGACCTACGAACGCGATGTCGTTGAGGAAGTCGCCGCTTATCTCGCGGCCCAAGGTGCGCGCGCGGTTGCGGCGGGGATCGCACCGGAGCGGGTGATCGTCGATCCCGGGATCGGCTTCGGAAAGACCCCCGAGCACAACTTGGCTCTGCTGCGGGCGCTTGGCCGATTCGTTGCGCTCGGCTACCCGGCGCTACTTGGCGCGTCGCGCAAGTCGACGCTCGGGAAATTGACCATGAAGACGGTCAAGGAACGTTCGTATGCAACTGCCGCGACGGTCGCGCTCGCCGCGTTTGCCGGGATCGACGTCGTCCGCGTGCACGACGTCGGGCCGATGCGCGACGTCGTCGCGGTCACGGACGCGATCGTACGCGAGTGGCGTCCCGCGAATTGGGAAGAAGTCCGGTGAACGCGCGAAGCGATCGCATCGAAGTGCGAGGGATACGCGCCTTTGGCCGGCACGGCATCACGCCGAGCGAGCGCGAAAACGAGCAGCCGCTCGACATCGACGTCGTCCTCGAGCTCGATGTCGCGACGGCCCGGCGCTCCGATCGTCTCACCGACACGCTCGACTATGCTGCGATCCACGCGCGCGTCGTCGCGCTCGTCGGCGAGCGTTCGTACGCGCTTCTCGAGCGGCTTGGGGACGAGATCGTCGAGGCGCTCCTCGCTGACCAACGGATCGTCGCCGTCGCCGTGACGCTCGCAAAGCCCGGCATTCTCGACGGCGCGACGCCGCGCGTGATCATTCACGGCGCGCGCCAATCGCGCGGCTAGCGGCGCAACGCGTGGCCATCGCGCGCATCGGCATCGGCTCGAATCTGGGTGACGCGGCCGCCAACGTCGAGCGGGCTATCGCTTCCCTCGCGCGGCTCGGCGTTGTCTTGGCGCGTTCGTCGCTGTACGTCACGAAGGCGTGGGGCGTCGAGGCGCAGCCCGATTTCGTCAACGCGGCCGCCTTGCTCGACACGGCACTCGAACCACGCGAGCTTCTCGTGGCGTTGCAGGGGCTCGAGTCGGAACTCGGCCGGAGTACGACGTTTCGCTGGGGTCCGCGGTCGATCGATCTCGATATCCTAGCGTACGACGATCTCACGCTGAACGAACCCGGCCTGACGATCCCGCACGCGCACCTCTTGGAGCGCGGTTTCGCGCTCGCGCCGCTCGCCGAGATCGACCCGTCGTTTCGGCCGGCATGGGAGCGCCTGTCCGAGGCGGCGCGTGGCGCGGTGCGCTTGCTCGGGCGGGGATAGATAACGGCCCGGCTCGAAGGGCGAGGGTCGTGAATTGGGACGAAATGCTCGAGCGGGTCCGTCAGGCTGCGGAGTTCTGCGTTGCGTCGGGCCTGGAATGCTTTCGCGTCGAGGATGAAGCGTTGTCGATCGAGGTGCGCCGGTCCGGCGGTTTCGTGCCGGCCGCGCACGCGGTGCGCGAACCATTGGCCGAGACGGCAAGCGAGTTAGCCGTCCCCAACGGTGCGGTCGCGCCCCTCGAGCGACCGGCAACCATACTGCGCGCCGAGTTCGTCGGCGTCGTGCGCTTTGCGCGGCCGCCCGTCTACGAAGGAACGACGCTGCACGAAGACCGCGAACTCGCTTACGTCGAGTCGCTCGGCGTCCGCAATCCGATTCGATGCGGCGCGCCCGGACGCGTCGCATCCGTCTTCGTCAGCGACGGACAGCCGGTCGAATACGGCCAACCGCTCTTCGCCATCGAGCCTGCATGAGGCGCTTGGGGCACTTGCTCGCGACAGTAGACTCGGCGCGCGGCACTCCGTCCTCGGGACGTCGCGCGCTTGTTTAAGAAGATACTGATCGCGAATCGAGGCGAGATCGCGCTGCGCGTCAATCGCGCGGCGCACGAGCTCGATATCGAGACGGTCGCGATCTTCTCGGAGGCCGATCGGGCGGCGCTGCACGTGCGCAACGCCGACGAAGCGTTTTGCGTCGGACCCGGGCCGGTCGCGCGCTCGTACCTGAACATTCCGAACATCGTCTCGGCGGCTTTGATCTCGGGCGCCGACGCAATCCATCCGGGTTACGGTTTTCTCGCCGAGAGCGCGCGCTTCGCCGAGATCTGCCGCGACCACGGACTCGTGTTCATCGGTCCGTCGCCGGACGTGATCGCCAAGATGGGTGACAAGGCGACCGCGAAGGCGCTGATGCACGACGCGCGGGTCCCTACGACGCCGGGGACCGGAATCGTCAATTCGGCGGCGGAGGCGTTGCGCGCGGCGCGCAAGCTCGGCTATCCGGTGATGCTCAAAGCGACCGCCGGCGGCGGCGGCAAGGGGATGCGCGCGGTTCGCGGACCCGAGGACCTCGAGCATGCTTTTGCGACGGCTCAAGCCGAGGCCGAGGCCAACTTCAAAGACGGCCGGCTGTACCTCGAAAAGCTGATCGCGCGACCGCGCCACATCGAGGTTCAGGTCGTCGGCGACGCCTTTGGGAACGTCGTCCACGTGGGCGAGCGCGACTGCTCGGTCCAAAAACCCTCGCATCAGAAGCTGATCGAGGAGGCGCCGGCGCCGGCCCTGGCGCCCAAGACGAGGCAGCGGCTGCACGACGTGGCCCTCGCGGCGGCTCGGGCGGTGCGCTATACGAACGCCGGGACGCTTGAATTCTTGGTCGGTGACGACGACGTATATTTCATGGAGATGAACACGCGCATCCAGGTGGAGCACCCCGTCACCGAAGAGTTGTACGGGGTCGACCTCGTGCGCGAGCAAATCCGTGTCGCCGCGGGCGAACGGCTCGCCTGGCAGCAAAGCGACCTCGTCGCACGCGGCCACGTCGTCGAGTGCCGCATCAATGCCGAGGATTCTGGGAATAACTTTGCGCCGGCCGCGGGGACCCTCGTGGAAGCGTCGTTTCCGGGCGGCTTCGGCGTGCGCGTCGATACGCACGCCTACGCGGGTCTCGCGATCCCGCCGTACTACGACTCGTTGCTGGCAAAGATCGTAACGCGTGGCGCGACCCGCGACGAGGCGCTGAAGCGGATGGAGTGCGCGCTCCGCGACACGCGTCTGTCCGGCGTCAGCACGACCGTCGAGATTTGCCTGAAGGTCATTCGGGATCCGCGTTTTCGGGCCGGCGGCGCCGCCGTGGAGCTGCTGTCGGAGCTGACCGCCCCGGCGCCGGTCGGTTCGTGACGCGGCGGATGGCTCGTGAGGTCGTCTTGCAAACGCTCTACGGAATCGAGATCGGGAAGCACGAGCCTGAGCAGGCGCTCGACGACTTGTTCGAACGCGTCGACGCGGGCGAGCAACGCGGCTTCATCCGCGACTTCGTCCTCGGAACGATCGAACAGTCCGCGACCGGCGACGCCGTGATCGCGCCGCTTCTGTTGGATTGGACGCTCGACCGGCTCCCCACGCTCGACCGGCTCATCCTTCGCATGAGCGTTTACGAAATGCGCAACCATCCCGAGACGCCGACCGCAGTCGTGATCAACGAAGCGGTCGAGCTGGCGAAACGATTCTCGACCGAAGACTCCGGCCGCTTCGTCAACGGCGTCCTTGCGAACGCGAGCAAGGCCGGGGCTCCTTAGGATGGGCGCTTTTCCAAAACGGCGCCGGCCCCGCGGCTGGGCGCTCGTCCGCCGAATCGTTTTCGTCCTGGCGAGCGCGGTATTCTTGCTGGTCTTATTCTTTGCCGGAACCGTGGCGGGGCTCGTCTACGCGTACTCGCGCAACCTTCCCGACATCAATAAGATGGCCGACTTTCAACCATCGCGCGCCACGCGCGTCTACGCCAGGGACGGGACGCCGCTCGCTTCGCTGTTCCGGCAGAACCGCATCTGGATTCCGATTTCAAAAGTGCCGCAACGCGTCCGCAATGCGTTCGTGGCGACGGAAGACCGCAACTTCTACGTGCATCACGGCGTCGACTTCTTCGGAATCCTCCGCGCCGCATATGCCGATTACCGCCACGAGGAATTCCAAGGCGCGTCCACGATAACGCAGCAACTCGCGCGCGCGCTGTTCCTCTCGGGCGAGGTATCGATCTCGCGCAAGGTTCAAGAGGCGCTGCTCGCGATCGAGATCGAGCGCTACTACACCAAGGACGAAATTCTCGAGCGCTACCTAAACCTGATCTACTTCGGTTCGGGCGCGTACGGGATTCAAGCGGCGGCGCACACGTACTTCGGTCGCGACGTCGATCGGCTCGACGTGGCGCAAGCGGCGCTGCTCGCGGGTCTGCCTGCGGCGCCGTCGGCTTACTCACCGTACGTCAGTCTGACCCGCGCGCGCGAGCGCCAGCACCACGTGCTCGGGCGCATGCTGGCGAGCCACTACGTGACGCTCGCCGAAGAACGGGCCGCCGAGGACGAACCGCTCAAGCTCGTCGGCGAGCGCCAGACCGGATTGCTTTCGTTCGCGTACCCATACTTCACAACGTACGTGCAGTACGTCCTCGAGCAGCAGTTCGGGATCCAGGCGACGTACGAAGGCGGGCTCGAAGTCGATACGACGCTCGATCCCAAGTTGCAGCAGCTCGCCGAGGAGTCGGTCAACTGGGGCGTGCGGTCGGCGATCGGTGAAGGCATCGGCGCCCACGAGGCCGCGCTCGTCGCGATTCGCCCCTCGACGGGCGAGATTCTCGCGATGGTCGGCGGCGCCGGGGGATTCACGCTGAAGCATCAGTTCAACCGCGCGTGGCAGGCGTTGCGCCAACCGGGCTCGTCGTTCAAAGCCTTCGTCTACTCCGCTGCGATCGACAGCGGGATGCCGCCGACCACGCTCGTCGATGACGCGCCGGTGCGATACCCGATGGGTGATGGGTCCTGGTGGGCGCCGATGGACGACGACTTCCGCTATTTGGGCCCCGTGACGCTGCGCTACGCGCTCGCGCAGTCGCGCAACATCGTCGCCGTCAAGCTGGCGCAGATGGTCGGCGTCGACCGTGTGATCGAATACGCGCATCGCATGGGCGTCCACGCGACGCTCGAGCCGAATCTGTCGCTCGCGCTCGGAAGCTCGGTCGTCTCGCCGCTCGACATGGCGTCGGGGTTCGCGACGATCGCCGACCAGGGGATTCACATCGAAGCGACGCCGATTCGTTTGGTCAAGGACTCGCTTGGCTCGCCGATCCTCGACCGGCGTTTCCCGGTCGAGAACGAAGTGTTCAGCGCCGGGACCGCATACATCATGACGTCGATGCTCGAAGGCGTGATCTCCGAAGGGACCGGCACGAATGCGGACATCGGGCGGCCCGCCGCCGGAAAGACCGGGACGACGTCGAGCTACCGCGATGCCTGGTTCGTTGGTTTTACGCCGGACCTCGCAGTCGCCGTATGGCTCGGCAACGACGACTATACGCAGATGAACGAGTCGTATGGCGGGAACATCCCGGCGCGAATCTGGGCGCGGTTCATGCGCGGCGCGCTCGCGCACGTCCCGAAACATGACTTCACGTATCCCGCGGGCGAATTGCTGAAGGTCGCATACTGCGGGGCGCCTCACCGCTTCGAATATTTCTTGCCGGGGACGGCTCCGGGCGGTTGCGCGAGCGGAACTTACTATTATCCCAGACGCGCGCAAGTCGAACCGGGCGGCGCCGCGATTCCGGGCGCACCGCCGAGTACGGCGCGGCTCGCCGCGGCCTCGCCTTCGGCTACCGCGGGCCGCGCAACCGCGCCGCCGCGGCCATCGCCGGCGGCGAGCGCGAACCTCAACGCCGCGGTGGCGGCAAGCGTTGCGACGCCGGCGGCGGTCGCCCTCCCCGCGCCGAGCCCGACGCCGGACGACGCAATGACCGAAGGACGCACGAACGGATCGCTCGAGACCGCGCCGCCTGCGGCTGCGCCGAGCATCGCCCCGCAGTGAACCCGCTCGCGGCGAAGGCGCCGCGCGACGTGTACGGCGTCAAATGGCTGACGTCGTACCTTCTGCGGCGCATCGAGGACGACGCGAAGCTGCGCGACATATCGATTCGCGGAGAGGTTTCGAACTTCAAGCGTTCGGGTTGGGGGAACGTCAACTTCGATCTGGGCGAGGACGGCACGCTGTTGCGGTGCTACGCCGGCGAGCAGGAGGCGTACGGGTTTCCCGAGTTTGGGAACGGCGCCAAAGTCATCGCGAGCGGTTATATCGGCATCTACCCGCCGCGCGGAACGTATCAACTGATCGTTCGCGCCGTTCGGCTCGAGGGCATCGGCGACGTTCACGCGCTTTTCGAGAAGCGCAAGCGCAAGCTCGCCGCCGAGGGGCTGTTCGACCCGGCCCGAAAGCGGCCGCTTCCGCGCTATCCGTTCCGCATTGCACTGGTCTCTTCGCGCCGCGCCCAAGGCGCTCGCGATTTCGTCGACGGTTTGCGGCGTTCGCGGCCGCACGTCGGCATCGCGCTTTGCGAGACTTCCGTTCAGGGGCCGAATGCCGCCAATGAAATTGCGGGAGCGCTCGACCGCGCTTCGCAACTCGACGTCGACGCCATCGTCATCGCGCGCGGCGGAGGCTCTTTCGAGGACCTGTTCGCGTTCAGCGACGAGACCGTCGTCCGTGCGGTCGTCCGCGCGCGCCATCCGGTCGTCTCGGCCGTCGGGCACACCGTCGACCAGCAGCTGAGCGACTTTGCGGCCGACGTGCTCGCGGACACTCCGTCGTTCGCGGTCGACAAAATTGGTCTCGAGACGCGTGTGCTGCGGGAAGGGCTGGCCGACCGCGTCAAGCGCGCGCGAGAGACCGTGACGCGCGACGTTCGCCGGCGCAAGGAGCAACTGCTCGGCGTTGTTGCGCGGACGCGTCTTGCGGATCCAAGCCGTTTCTTGTCGCCGGCGCGTCAACACTTGGACGACCTCGTCGAGTCGCTCGAGCGCGGTACGCGCGAATCGCTTCGGGCGAAGCGGGACCGGCTCGCCTCGCTCGAGGAGCGCCTCCGGCGCCACGACCCACGGCTCCGACTGCTGCAACGGGGTGAAGCGCTTCGACTCGCGCAGTCGCGCCTCGAGCGCATCGGCGCCGAGCGTTTCGAGTCTTGGCGGCGAGTCCTGGGCGAGCGCCAGGCGCGCCTTGCGCCGGCCGCGCGTGCGGTCGGCGAGCGGTCGGGCCAGCGCCTCGAGCTGCGGCGGGCGCGTCTCGAAGGAAACAATCCGGAAGGGATTCTGCAAAAAGGCTATGCCATCGTCTCGCATGAGGGGCGGATCGTGCGCGACGCGCGCGACGTCCCGGTAGGAGCGCGCATCGAGGCGCGGCTAGCTCGCGGAACGCTCGAAGCGCGCGTCGAAGCGGAGAAGACGGATGGCAACGAACGAAGCGGGTGAATTCGAGGCGAAGCTGGCACGCCTCGACGAGATCGTCACGCAGCTCGAGGGGGGCGCGGTCGGGCTCGAAGCCTCGGTCGCGCTCTTCAAAGAAGGTCGCGAGATTGCGCGGCGCTGCGACGAGCTCCTAAAAGCCGCCCAAGAGGCCGTGCAATCCGCAGCCGAAGGGGCCCGGCCGAGCGCCCCTTCGACGGGTAACGCGGCGCCCGGACAGCTTCCCCTCTGAACGCTCGCGCGCGGCGTCTCGATGAAGCCGTCGCCGAACGCGCGGGCGTGACGCGCTCGCGAGCACGCTCCCTTATCATGGCGGGGCGCGTCCGCGTCGACGGCCGTCCGACGACGAAACCGGGTGCGCCCGTCGGCGCGCGCGCGCTCGTCGAGGTCGAACGCCCGCGTCCGTACGTTAGCCGCGGTGGTGAGAAGCTCGAAGCCGCGTTAAGGGAGTTCGGCCTGGACGTGCGCGGTGCGCGCGTCCTCGACGTCGGCGCATCGACCGGCGGATTCACCGATTGTCTGCTCGCGCACGGCGCGGCGCACGTCACGGCGCTCGACGTCGGCTATGGCCAGTTGGCGACGACGCTGCGCGACGACCCGCGCGTTACGGTCGTCGAGCGAACGAACTTTCGGCTCCTCCCCGACGATGCGTTTGCTACGCCGTTCGGCGCCGTCGTGATCGATGCGTCGTTCATCTCAGTCGTTACGCTCGTCGCGCGGGCCCGTTCGTTCCTCGCGCCCGGGGGCGCGATCGTCGCACTCGTCAAGCCGCAGTTCGAAGCCGGTCCGAAGCGGCTCGGCGGCGGCGGCGTCGTCCGCGATCCGACCGTTCGCGCCGCGATTTTGCGCGAGGTGCGCGATGCGGTCGAGGCCCTCGGGGTCGTCGTGGTCGCGGCCGTGCGCTCGCCGCTGCGCGGGCCCGCCGGCAACGTTGAAGGTTTTTTCTTGATTCGAGCGGACGGCGCGCCGACCGGCGACGCCGCGCTCACTGCTGCGGCGGCCGATCCGGAGTGAGCGGCGCGACGGTCAGACCGATGACGGGCGCGATCGGGCTTTACGTCGACCTCGCGCGCGAGCCCGCCCGTCGCGTGGCGCAGAAAGTCGCGCAGATCATCCACGAAGCCGGCTTCCGCATTGCCGTGTGCGAGGACCAAGGCGCTGCGCTCGCAATCGCCGACGACGGCGCGATTGTCGCAGACGCGGTTCTGCTCGTGACGGTCGGAGGCGACGGCACGCTGCTGCGCGCCGCGCAGATTGCAGCCCCGTGCGGGATCCCGCTCTTTGGGATCAATACCGGGCGGATGGGTTTCTTGACCGAGATCGACGGCGGCCGCGCCGGGCTCGGCGGCCTCCCCGAGATTCTACGCGAGGGCTTTACGATCGACGAACGCGTCGCGTTGGAAGCGCGCGAGCACGGGCGTACGCACCTCGCACTCAACGACATCGTCGTCAGGCGCACCGAGGATTCCCACATGACGCCGTTCGGAATCCTGATTGACGGAAAAGAGGCGGCACGCGTCCCTGCCGACGGCGTCGTCGTCGCGACGCCGACGGGATCGACCGCCTACTTCCTGTCCGCGGGCGGCCCGATTATGGCGCCGGACGTTGCTGCATTCGGGATCATCGCGCTCCTCCCGCACACGCTCTTCACGCGCCCGCTGATAGTCCCCGACTCGTCGAAGATCGAACTCGTTTGCGACGCCGAGATCGAATGCGTCGCGCTCGAAGCAGACGGGCGGCAAGTCGCGCGTCTCGATCCAGGCGAGCGCGTCGAGGTTACGCGCTATCCGACGCCGGTGCGGTTCGCGCGCCGCGCGCCGCTCGATTTCTTCTCGCTCCTCGAGGAGAAACTTCGCTGGAACGCGCCGCTCAAGGACCGCGAGCCGTAAGGAAGGCGTCGTGATGCTGCGCCGGCTCGAGATCGAAGATTTCGGCTTGATTGCCCGGGCCGAACTCGAGTTCGCAGGCGGGCTGACCGTGTGCACGGGTGAGACGGGCTCGGGGAAGACGATGCTCCTAGGGGCGCTCGCGTTCGTCTTAGGCGAACGGACGTCGCCCGATCTCGTACGGCGCGGCGCGCAACGGGCGCGCGTCACGCTAGCGTTCGAGCCCGACCCGGAGCTGCGCGCGAAGTTCGATGCCGAAGGGTTCGAACTCGATCCGGGCGAGCCCGCGCTGTTTGTGCGCGAGCTTGGGAGCGCCGGCAAGTCGGCGGCTCGAATCAACGGTCGCGCGGCGACGGCGGCGCAGCTGCGCGAGTTCGGTCAAACGTTCGTCGACCAAATCGGGCAGCACGAAGCGCAGCGTTTGCTCGCGCCCGACTATCAACTCGCCGCGCTCGACCGTTTCGCCGGCTCCCGGGCGGCGAGCGTGCGCGAGCAGCTTGCGGCGGCATACGCCCGCGCAACCGCGCTCGAGCGAGAACTTGCGACGCTGAACGCCGGCTTGGAGCGTGGGCGAGGCGAACTCGAATTCGCCCGCTTCGCCATCGCCGAGATCGACGCGATCGCGCCGGAGCCCGGTGAAGACGTGCGCTTGCGCGAGCGGCGCGACTATCTTGCCAACGTTGAGCGGATAGCCGCCGGCATCGCGCAAGCTCACGACGCACTCGCGGGGCGCGAAGGCAGCGCCGTCGAGGCGCTGGGCGCCGCGGCGAGTGCCCTCGCATCCGTCGCGCGTTATGGCGGCGAACTCCCGCGGTTCGCCGACGCCGTCGCCGCGCTGCAAAGCGACGCGACCGAGACTGCGGTCGCTCTCGGCCGGGAACTCGACCGTTCGGAATTCGATCCGCACGAAATCGAGATGCTCGGCGCGCGTCTCGACGCCATCGAGCGGCTGAAGAAGAAGTACGGCAGCACGATCGAGGAGGTTCGCTCCGCGCGCGAGCGCTTCGCGTCGACCGTCGAGCAAGACGAGACGCGCGACGTGCGCGGTGCGGCGCTCGAGGCGGATCTTGCCGGCGCGCGCGCGACCCTCGACGTGCTCGCTATCGAACTCGGCGCGTTGCGGCGCGCCGCCGCGGCCGAACTCGAACGGCGCGTCGCGCGCGAATTGGAAGGTCTGGCGATGCCGGCGGCGCGGTTCGTCGTCGCGCTCGAAGCGCAGGCCGAGGTAGGCCCGGCCGGGCGCGAGCGGGCCGAATTCGCGCTGGCCCCAAACGCCGGCGAACCGCCGCGCGCGCTCGTGCGGGCCGCTTCCGGTGGCGAGCTTTCGCGCGTTTTCCTGGCGCTCGTCGTCGTGCTCGCCGACCGCCGCGACCGAACGGCGCTCGTCTTCGACGAGATCGACGCCGGGGTCGCCGGAGCGACCGGGAACGCGGTCGGCATTAGGCTCGGCGCGCTCGCGCGCACGGCTCAGGTCGTCGTCGTGACGCACCTCGCGCAGATCGCGTCGTGGGGCGATTGCCACTATGCGTTGCGCAAGCGCGAGAAAGCCGGGACGACGACGATCGAACTGATCGAGCTTACCGAGCGCGCCGACGTCGTCGAGGAGTTAGCGCGCATGCTCGCCGGTACCGTCGCGGGCGTCGCCGTCGACCACGCCGGCGCGCTGCTCCGCGACGTGCAACGCCGCAAAGCCTTGCGCAAACTCACCGCTTAGGGCTCGGCGCGGGGCGCTCCATTCTCGGGACGTCGCGGTAGGGCGCTTGGGGCACTTGCTCGCGAAACCGCTCGTCGCTCGCCGTCCCGGCTCGCTCCTGCTACCGGCCGCCTCGCTCTCGCCGGGCGTCGCGCTGCTTTCCAAATCGGTGGTCTCGCTCGGCGGTCCGAGTTTTCGCTCCGCAAGTGCCCCCAAGCGCCTGTGTTGGTTGCAGACGAGGTGCGGCGGTGCGGTGTTGCGCTGACGGATGTCGCGACGAGCCGCGAAGCCACGGATGGCGAGAGCGGCGAGCGCGCAAGCGGCGGTTTTGCCACGGATGGCAAAACCGCCAGCGGTCCGGAGGCGCAGCACCGCACCGCCGCGCCGAGCATAGCTAAGGAAGCGTGTGGATCTTGAGGACGTTCGTGCCGCCGGCGCCGACCGGCATACCCGAAGTGATCGCAATCGTCTCGCCGGGTTCGGCGAGGTGCTCGCGAAGGACGCGCGCTTCGACGATCTCGATCAGCGTCTCGAAGTTTTTGTAGGGCTCCACGATCTGCACCTCGACGCCCCACGTCAGGCTCATGCGGCGCGCGACTTCGACGACGGGGGTCATCGCGACGATCCGAGCGCGCGGCCGAAAGGACGCGATGTAACGGGCGGTCGCGCCGGTCGTCGAGCCGGTGACGATGACGTTGAGCGCAAGCTCGTCGGTGACGCGCGCCGCCGCGGCGGCGATTGCGGTCTCGGCCACGAGCGGCGCCGCGCCGATCCGGCGCGCCGCAAGCTCGTCGTGCGGATATGTCCGCTCGACTTGTTGCGCGATCGTCGCCATGACGCGGACGGCCTCGACCGGATAGGCGCCGATCGCCGTTTCGCCCGAGAGCATGACCGCGTCGGTCCCGTCGATGATCGCGTTGGCGACGTCGGCGGCTTCGGCGCGCGTCGGGCGCGCGTGTGAGATCATCGACTCGAGCATTTGGGTCGCGGTAATGACGGGCTTCGATACCCGGTTGGCGCGCGCGATTAAGTCCTTTTGCACCAGCGGGACCTGCTCGAGCGGGATTTCGATTCCGAGGTCGCCGCGCGCGACCATGATTCCGTCGGCGGCGTCGACGATCGCGTCGATTCGGTCGAGGGCTTCGTGTTTTTCGATCTTGGCGACGACCGGGACGTCGGCGCCGCGTGCCGCGATGAAGCTCTTGACGCGGGCGATGTCGTCGGGGCCGCGAACGAACGAGACCGCGACCCAATCGACGCCGTTCGCGAGGCCAAAAGCGAGGTGTTCGAAGTCGCGATCGGTGACTGCGTCGATTCCGAGCGTCCCGTCGGGATAGTTGATCCCTTGCGTCGCGCGCAAGTCGCCGCCGACCTCGACCCGCGTCTCGATACGGTCGTCCGACGTGGCGACGATTCGCAGCGCGATCGCGCCGTCGGCAAGATAGATTCGATTCCCGACAGCGACGTCGTGCGGCAGTCCCGAATAGTTGACCGAAACGGCATCTTTGGTGCCTTCGATCGGCGTCGCGACAAGTGCGAAAGGCGCCCCCGTATCGAGGTGAACGCTTGCGACGTCGCCGGCGAGGGTTCCGGTGCGCACTTTTGGGCCGGGCAGATCTTGCAGGATCGCGATGGGCGCGGCGAGCTCTTCGGCGACGGCGCGAATCGCCTCGATCGTCGCGCCGTGCTCGGCGTGGGTCCCGTGCGAGAAGTTGAGACGCATGACGTTTGCACCGGCGCAAACGAGGGTCCGTAGAATCTTCGGGTCGCGTGAGGCCGGGCCGATCGTCGCAACGATTTTCGTCCGCTTTCGCGCGAACTCGAGCATTCGTGCGCGTTAGCACGATGGGCCCTGGCTCTCCTGGCGAATAAGCAAGCATGTCCGTGGCAAGCCGGAGCGACATCGACCCGCGTCCGCACCGGCGCTACGCGCTCGCTTACGCGATTTCGATCGCGGTGCACGCGCTGCTCATCCTGTTCTTCGGCGTGAACGTCATCGTCTCGAGTTCACAGATCGGCGCGAATCCCGGGACGACCGAAGAACTCACCGTGACGACCGAGACCGCGACCGGCCCGCGAGCGCTTCCGAGCCCCGCACCTGCGACCGCGGCGCCCGCGACCGCCGCGCCGGCATCGCCGGTCCCCGTTCGAGTCGCGGCAAAGACGATCGTTCCGCCGGCGCCGCTCCCACCCGTGCGACGGCCCCCAAAGCCCGCCCGGCCGCACGTTGCGCGCTCCGCACCGCACCGTCCCGAGCTTTCGAAACAATCGCCCTCGGCGCCGCCGCAGGAACCGCGAATAGCGGTCCTCGCGCCGGTCACCAAGGCCGAGCCGACGTACGAACCGAGTCCGCAACCGACCGCGCCGCCGAGCCTGGCGCCGATCAAGACGAGCGCGCCCAAACCAATTCCGACCGCGCCGCCGAGCATCGAACCGACGCTGAGCCCGACCGTGCCGCCGACGGCTTCGCCGACCCTGGCCCCAACGGCGCCGCCCCCAACCCTCGCGCCGACGGCGCCGCCGACCCTTCAGCCCGCGCCGCCGACGGCGCGCCCGCAGCCGGTCGCCACTGCCGCCCCGACCGCGAGAGCGACGGCCGTCCCGGTCGCCGTCGTTACGGCCGCGCCGGCGACGCAACGCCCCGTGGCGCCCGTGGTTGCGAGCGCGCGGCCTGCGAGTCCCGCACCCGCCGCGCCGGTGAAGTCAGCCGCGCCGGCGGCTCCCATATCGTCGCCGGCCGAGCACCCGGCGACCGCTCCGCCGGCGGCCGTCGCGACCGGCGCCCCCGCAACCGCCGCGCCCCACCCCGCCGCACCCGCCGGACATGCGACCGCGCCCGGCGCGACTCGCCCGGCCGAGAAACCGGGACTAGGCGCGGGCCCCAAGGCCGGCCGGTCGCCCGGCCCGGGCGGTACTCCGGCAGCGGTACCGGGGCCGGGCGCCGCCCAGCCGCATCCCGCTGCGCCGGCGCCGCACCCCGCGGCGAGCCCCCTCCCGGAGGGCGAGGTTAACCGTTTGAATGCGCGGCTCGGGAATTTGCTGCCGCAAGGGGGGCAGGTCGTCTATTCGCAGCGCCATCGGACCGGGAGCTTACTCGTCGACGACATTGCCTCGGACGTGCTGGCAAAGATCGTCCCGCCGAAGAACATCCTCGCCCGAGCCGTGCGGATGATGTACCGGCGGCGGACGGTGGCGCAGGCCGATGCGGTTTTCTATCTCTTGAGCCGCCGCCACGTGTTGATCGCCGACATTTGCACGGGTTGGCTCGTCGAATTGCACCCGCTCGGCGGCGGTCCGCCGTATGGCAGTTATACAGTCGGCCCGTGCCCGAACGACGAGTCCGTCCCCGCCTGGGCGGGAGCCCTGCCAACCATCCCGCCGCACGCGCTCGCGACGTCCGCGCCCCTGAGGTCCGTTGCGCGCGGCGCCGCGAGCGTGGTATGATACGCGCGGTATCGAGAAAAAGCGTGGGTTGCGTCCCGCGCTTCGTTGTTGTTAAGGGGACCAAAAAGGGAACCGTTGGCTGTGATCGATTCGTTCGAACGTGCGGTGGAGGAGATCATTCGCGAAGCAGACTTTCGCGACGTCGAGATCGTCGAACGTCGCGCGCGGCGCACCGGCCGATCCAGCGCGCTGACGTTGATCGTCGATCGCCCGTCGGGGGTCGACCTCGCGCTATGCGAACGCATCGCCGCTCGGATCAATCACGCACTCGCCACGTCGGACGAACCGTACACACTAGAAGTTGAGTCGCCCGGACTCGATCGCCCCCTGCTCCGCCCCGCCGATTACGAACGATTCCGCGACCGTGCCGTGCGCATCGTCACGACGTTGCCCGTTGAAGGCGCGAAGACGCACCGCGGCACGCTCGCCGGCGTTCGCGGCCACGTGCTCATCTTGCGGCGCACGCGCGACGAGTTACCGATTCCGCTCGAGATGATCAAGCACGCGAACCTCGAGTTCGATCCCCGCGACGACCTCCGTCGAGAAAAACGAGAAAGAAAAGACCGCCAATGAAAACCGCCAAAGCTCAGCCGGACGAACCGACCCTCCGCGAATCGCTTCGCTTGCTCGAAGGCGAGCGCTCGATTCCGCGCGAGATGCTGCTCGAAGCCCTCGAAGCCGCTTTGATTTCAGCGTACAAGCGCAATTACGGCGGCGACGCGAACGTCGATCGTCGAGATGACCGCGATACCGGCGAGTACAAGGATTTACCACCGCCGCACGGTCGTCGACGAAGTCACCGACCCGAAGCTCGAGGTCTCGCGCAAAGAGGCGGGCTCGAAGTACGAGCCGGGCGACTATCTCGACGAAGAGGTGGCGCCCGAAGAACTTCGGCCGAATCGCCGCCCAGACGGCGAAACAGGTGATCGTGCAGCGCATTCGTGAGGCCGAACGCGACACGATTTTCAACGAATACAGCCAGAAACTGCACGACATCGTCAACGGGACCGTCCAGCGCTACGAACAGCGCAACATGTACGTCGATCTCGGCCGGACCGAGGCGCTGCTTCCACTTTCCGAGCAAGTCCCGCGCGAAAACTACCGGATCAACGACCGGATCAACGCCTTCGTCCTGGACGTTCGCAAGACGAACAAGGGACCGCAAATCATTCTCTCACGCGCGGCGGAAGGCTTGGTGCAGCGGCTCCTCGAGCGTGAGGTCCCCGAGATCAACGACAACATCGTCGAAATCATGGCGATCGCGCGCGAACCGGGGAGCCGTTCGAAGGTTGCGGTTCATTCGCACCGCCCGAAGTCGACGCCGTGGGCGCGTGCCTCGGTCCGAAGTCGAGCCGGATCGCGGCCGTCTCAGACGAACTGCGCGGTGAAAAAATCGACATCATCCGTTGGTCGCCGGACACGGTCACGTTCATCAACAACGCGCTCGCGCCGGCCAAGGTCATCGCGGTCGAGCTTTTCGAGGACGAAGGCGTCGGTCTGGTCACCGTCCCCGACTACCAGCTCTCGCTCGCAATCGGGCGCGAAGGGCAGAACGTTCGGCTCGCGGCGCGTTTGACCGGGTTGGCGGCTGGACATCACGAGCGAGTCGGAAGCCGAAGACGCGCGGGCGCGCTACTTCGCCGAACGCGAGGAGCGGGCCGTGTCCGTTACGCCGGAGCAGGGTGATGAAGAGGCGCTCGCCGAGGTCGAAGAAGGCGCCGAGGCAACCGCGGTCGATCCCGAGCTGATCCGCAAACTCGAGGAGTTCAAGCGGACGATGTTCGCGCCGTCGCATCCCAGCGACGACGAAGGGTAGACGCCGTCGCGGAGCCGGTACGTACCTGCGTCGGGTGCCGGAAGCAGTTCGCGCAGCGGCGCTCGCTCGCTTCGTACGCGGCGCGCCGACGGCTCGTGGATGGTCGACGTCCGGGCTGCGCCGCGGGCCGGGACGGGGAGCATACCTTTGCTCGCAGCGATGCGCCGAGCGCGTCGCCAAGAACCGCCGGTATCCGGGGCTTGGCGGTCGCGGCGCTTTCCGAGGCCGCTTGCGCCGTGTATGATAGTCGAGTTCCACCAGTGCGGCCGGAGCGACAGCAACCATGAAGTAAGAGGAGCGACCCCAATGCAGCCCTGCGTGGCGCGTTCGGGTCATAAAAAGGACAATATGGCAACCGGTAAAGTGCGCATTTTCGAGCTGGCGAAAGAGCTTGGCATGTCCTCGAAGGACTTGGTCGGGCTTTTCGAGCGCCTTGGCTTGGAGGCGAAGAACCAGCTCAGCGTCGTCGAGCCGCCGATCGCGGACCTCGTCCGCGGCGTCCTGCTCGGCGGAGGCAAACCAGCCAAAGCCCCGCCGCCGGCACGGTCGCAAAAACCGGCGCGGCGCCGGTCGAACCGCCAAAGGCTCCCACCCGCAAAGCGCGCCAAACCGGCCGCTCCGGTCGCCGAAGAGCCGGTGCCGACCCTCAAACCCGTGCCCCGGCGCGCCCGGCGCACCGTCGCCAAACCAGCGGCGCCCGCGCCCGGCAGGCCGCGCCGGCCGCTGCAGCGCCGGAGGCTCCCGCTGATGACGCCGCTGCCGCTGCGGCCCAGACGACCGAAACGCCTGCGCCGAAGCTTGCACCCCAGCGTCCGCCCCGCCCGGCGACGGGGTCGCCCGCACCGCGTCTTGCGCCCGCCGCGTCAAGCCGCCGCGGCTCCCGCCGCGGGTTCGACCGCCCCGCCGCCGCCGCGGCCGCGCCCGCCTGCAGCGCCGTTGACGATTCCCCGATCCCTCAGCTTCGGCCGGTCGCACCGCGGGCGCCGGCTCCCCGGCCGCGTCCGCCCGCGCAACCGCAACAAGGCCGCCAATGGCGTCGCAGCCTCCGCCGCCCCAGGCCCGGCATCGGGTATCCCCGGCCGCCCCGGAGTCGCGCCGCGCCCGGGCCAGCCCGGCGTGCCCCGGCAAGGCGGTACCGGCCGCGGCCAGCCGACCACGGCGCCGCCGCGCCCCGGTCAAAGCGCCCCGGTCGCCGCCCGGTCGGAAACGGCCCGTTTCGTCCCCTGACCCCGCCGACGGGCCCGCGCCCATTCACGCCGCGGCCGCCCGCGGCCCCGGTACGCCGGGATCCCAGGCCCCGACGCCGAGCTCCGGCGGGCGGCGGTCCGCAGCCGCGTGGGCGCGACCGCGAAGACGCCGCCGCCAAAAAGGACCGCGAGAAAGAACTGCTGCTCGACAAGGAGCGTCAGCGCAAGAAGCGCGGCTCGCTCGACGCCGCGCCCGCGATCGCGCCGACGGTGCTCGAGACGATCGAGATTCCCGACGTTCTGACCGTGCAAGAACTCGCGACCTCGATGATCATTCCGGCCAAAGACGTCATCAAGGAGCTCATCAAGATGGGCACGATGGCGACGATCAATCAGAACATTCCGAGCGACAGACGGCGCAGAACGTCGCGCGCAAGTTCGGATTCAACGCGGTCATCAAGGAGGCCGGCGAAGAAGTCGTCGTCGAGCAAGAAGAAGATCGCCCGAGCTCCTCGCGACGCGGCCGCCGGTCGTTACCGTGCTGGGTCACGTCGACCACGGCAAGACCTCGCTGCTCGACAAGATTCGCGCGAGCCAACGTCGCCGGCGGCGAAGCCGGCGGGATCACGCAGCGGATCGGTGCGTACACGGTCGAGGAGGCGACCACAAGATCACGTTCATCGATACGCCCGGCCACGAAGCGTTTACGGCGATGCGCGCGCGCGGTGCAAAGGTTACGGACGTTGCGATTCTCGTCGTCGCGGCCGACGACGGCGTGATGCCGCAGACGCTCGAAGCGATCTCGCACATTCGCGCGGCTAACGTGCCGATCGTCGTTGCGATCAACAAGATGGACAAGGAAGACGCGCAGCCCGACCGCGTGAAGTCGCAACTCTCCGAGCAGGGCCTGCAGCCCGTTGATTGGGGCGGGAAGACCGAAATGGTCCCCGTCTCGGCGCGGACCGGCGACGGGATCGATCAGCTTCTCGAAACGGTGCTTGCTCGAGGCCGACATCCGCGACCTCAAAGCGAACAAGAACCGGCGCGCGCAAGGCGTCGTGATCGAATCCGCACTCGACAAGGGGCGCGGCGCGGTCGCGACCGTGCTCATTCAGAACGGGACGCTTGCGGGTCGGCGACATCGTGGTCGCCGGCAGCTCGTACGGAAAGATCCGCGCGCTCGTCGACGACAAAGGCAAGCAAGTCAAGAAGGCCGGACCGTCGATCCCGGTCGAGATCATGGGGCTCTCGGAGGTGCCGAGCGCCGGCGACACGCTGATGGTCGTCTCGGACGAGCGCGTCGCGCGCGAAGCTGCGGCCAAGCGGAGCACGCGCCGGCAAGAGGTTCGGATCGCCGCCGCGGCGGGGCCGCGCGTCTCGCTCGAAAGCTTCATGTTGATGCCGACCGACGGCGGGAACAAGACCCTCAACCTGATCCTCAAGGCCGACGGCCAAGGGGCGGTCGAGGCGCTGCGGAGCCGCGTCGAGGGGCTCTCAAACGCGGAAGTCGACATTCGCGTCATCTATGCCGGCGTCGGCGGGATCACGCCGAACGACGTCAACCTCGCGAGCGCATCGAATGCGGTGCTGATCGGCTTCAACATTCGGCCCGACGAAACGGTCAAACGGCTCGCCGAAAACGAGCAAGTCGACATTCGCTTCTACAAGGTCATCTACGACGTCGAGAACGACCTCAAGAAGGCGATGGTCGGAATGCTCGCGCCGAAGTTCCGCGAGATCGTCCTCGGTCGCGCCGAAGTGCGCGAGGTCTTCAAGGTCTCGAAGGTCGGAACGATCGCGGGCTGCTACGTTCAGAGCGGCAAGCTCACGCGTAACGCAAAGGTTCGGATCCTCCGCGACAGCGCGGTCATCTTCGAGAGCGAACTCGAGTCGCTCCGGCGCTTCAAGGACGACGTCCGCGAAGTTCGACGAGAACTTCGAGTGCGGCGTCCAGATCGCGAGGTTCTCCGATCTCAAGGCGGGCGACGTGATCGAAGCGTTCGCCTCGGAGCTCGTCGCGCCCGAACCGGTCCCCGCTTGATTCGCTCGGTTCGCGGCATCCCGTCCTCGGAACGTCGCGCGCTTCGCATCCGGCTCGCGCGCGACTTGGCTGCTCCTCGCTCTCGCCGTCCGTGGTTCCGCTCGTCGCAGACACCCTCGCACGGAACGCCGCGAACCGAGCCGGCTCAGCGACTAGGTAGAGCTCACGAGCGCGGGTCGAGGCGTTGCGCCGAGGGATGTCTCGCACGCCGCGCTGTGCCTTCGTTCGAACGCGCGCGAGCCGAGCGCGGCGAGCGACCAAGCGCCGCGGCCGACCCGGAGGGCGGCGCGGCGCGGCCCGAGGCGCTATGCCGCGACCCGCGCTCGCTTAGCCGAGCATGCCGCATCGAGTTCAAAGGGTGAAAAAAGAGCGCCAAACCCGAATCGATCACGAGTTGCAGCGTGAGTTGGCGAGGTTGATTTCGCGCGAATTGACCGATCCGCGGCTGGGGTTCGTGACCGTTACGCGGGTAGAGATCACGCAAGATCTCAAGAGTGCAAGGTATTCGTCTCGATCATCGGCGACCGGCACGTCGCGCGCCAGAGCATGGACGCGCTCGAATCCGCGCGTGGGTTTCTGCGCGGCGAACTGGGACACGCGGTGCACCTCCGGCATACGCCGGAGCTGACGTTCGTCGAGGACCGCTCGACCGAACGCGCGATCGAACTCAGCCAATTCTTGGCCAAGGCCGGCGCGGCCGGCCGCGTCGCGCCGGAGCCGAGCGACGACCCGGTCGACGATGCGTAGCGACGTAGCCGGCGCGGCGGATCCCAAGGCCGCGAACGCGACGACCGAAGAAGTCGTGCGCGAACTTCGCGCGCGCTCGGCGTTCGTCATGGTCAGCCACGTCAAGCCCGACGGCGACACGCTCGGCGCCGGGCTTGCGCTCGGCTTGGCTTTGCGGGCGCTCGGCAAGCGCGTCCACTATTTTCAAGCAGGATCCGGTTCCGCGCAACTTGCGCTTCCTGCCCGACACCGATCGGGTCTCGCCCGTGGTCCCAGCCGATCTCCCCGCCGACGCTTTGTGGGTATTCTGCGACATGAGCGACACGTCGCGGGCGGGCGAGTTGTTGCCGTCGATCGAGCGGCGCAACGTGCTCGACCTCGATCATCATCTCGCCAACGCGCGCTTCGGTGCCTTGAACTACGTCCTGGAAAAGGAGTGCTCGACTGGGACGGTCGTCTTGCGCATTTTGCGGGCGCTCGGTGCGCCGCTCACGCCCGAGATCGCAACGTGCCTTCTGACGACGATCATGACCGACACCGGCGGGTTCATGCACGCCAACACGACCGCAGAGGTCCTGCGGTTGTCGGCGGAGTTGATCGAGCTTGGCGCCGACCCGAACAGATCACAAACAGATCTTCGCCAACAAGCGCTATGCTGCAACGAAGCTTCTTGGCGCAGCGCTCGCGAGCGCTCGGCTGGAAGACAACGGCCGCTATGCGTGGTCGGTCGTGGACGACGCAATGCTCGCCGAAAATGGGGCCGACAGCGAGGACACCGAGGAGATCGTCCAGCACCTGCGCTCGATCGAAGGCGTCGAAGTCGCGGCGCTCTTCAAAGGGTTCGGCGGTGAGGTTCGCGTCAGTTTGCGAAGCAACGGGCGGGTCAACGTGCAGTCGGCGGCCGGCCGGCTCGGTGGCGGCGGGCACTTCCGCGCTTCGGGTCTTACTTACACCGGTTCGCTCGCCGAAGCGATCGGCGCGGTCCACGCGGCGCTCGCCGCCGAAGGGTTGTAGTTCGGCTCTTCGGGAAACGCCGCAGTCGTGCTCGGTTTTCTGAACCTCTTCAAGCCTTCCGGCCCGACGTCGACGCAAGTGGGAGCGCGCGTGCGCCGCATTCTCGAGCGCAACTTGGAGACGCGTCTCGCGGTCGGGCATCTGGGCACGCTCGACCCGTCTGCTGCGGGCGTCCTGCCGCTTGCGATCGGGAAGGCGACGCGGTTGATCCCGCTCTTCGAAGACCGGCGGAAGTCGTACGCGTTTACGCTTGCGCTCGGGCGGGCGACCGTCAACCGGCGACGCCTCCGGCGAGGTGGTGCGCGAAACCGCGGTCCCGGCCGACGCCCGTAAGTTGCTGCAGGCCGCGATTCCGCGCTTCATCGGGCGGATCGAACAGATCCCGCCGATGGTTTCGGCGCTCCACCACAACGGGCGGCGCTTGCACGAACTCGCGCGCGAAGGGACGACGGTCGAACGCGCGCCGCGCGGCGTCACGATCTACGGGCTGACGCTGCTCGGCTACCGCGATGGCGTGGCGCGGCTCGAGTGCGCGTGCTCCGAGGGGACGTACGTCCGCACGCTCGCCGAAGATCTCGGTGCGGCGATCGGGTGCGCCGCCCACGTCGGGGCGCTGTTGCGTGAGGCCTCGGGTCCGTTCGTTTTGTATGAAAGCCTGCTGCTCGAAGAAATCGCAGCCGATCCGCTCGGTTCGATCATCTCGCCGGAGCGCGTGATCCCGCTGCCGACGATCGTCCTCGACGGGCGCGGCGCCGCCGATTTCTGCGCGGGGCGCATCGTCCCGCTCCCGCATGGCGCGGTCGCCAAGCACGTCTTCGTGCGCGATTCGTCGCGCGTCCTGGTCGGCGTCGGCGAAGCTCTTGGCGCGTTGCTCGCGCCCCGCAAGGTCTTCGTTTGACCGTCTACTACGCGCTCGAGCGTACGCACGACGCCGAACGTCCGCTCGTGTTGGGGATCGGTTTCTTTGACGGCCTGCATCGCGGCCACCGCGCGATCGTCAAAGGCCTACTGCGTTTGCGGCGGCCCGGATACCGCGCGGCGATTCTGACCTTTCTCAATCATCCCGCGACGCATCTGCGGCCGGAGCGCGTCCCGCCGTTGATTACGACGCCCGAAGAGCGCGTCGACCTGCTCGCTGCAACCGGGATCGACGAGCTCTACATGGTACCGTTCGACGCGACGATCGCATCGTTGGAAGCGCGGCGCTTTCTCGAAGAGGTCATCGTCCGGCAGATGCGCGTCCATGCGCTGGTCGTCGGCGAAAACTTTCGCTTCGGGACCGGCCGCGAGGGCGACGCGGCGCTCGCCGCGGAGGTGCTGCGCGCGAACGGGATTGGGCTGCACGCGATCCCGCCGGTCCTCGACGAGGGCGAGCCCGTCTCGAGCACGCGCGTGCGCGTGGCGATTGCGGGCGGAGACTTTGGGACCGCCAACCGGCTGCTCGATACGCCTTGGACGTTGCGCGGGCGGGTCGTCTTGGGTCGCGGTCGCGGCCACGGGCTTGGCTTCCCGACGGCGAACTTGGAGACGCCGCCCGGGAAGATGCTCCCGCGCGACGGCGTCTACGCGGCCGTCGCACGGCATGACGGCCGGGATCACCGGGCTCTGGTCTCGGTCGGCGACAACCCGACCTTCGGCGCCGGCGCGAAGACCGTCGAAGCCTGGCTCCAGGATTTCAACCGGACGATCTACGGCGAGGACTTGCTCTTGCGCGACTTTGCGTTCATCCGCGACCAACGCGCGTTCGCTTCCGCGGACGAGCTCGTCGCGCAGATGCACGAGGACGCAACCCACGTTCGCTTTCCATCGTTCACGATAGCGTGAGGAACGTTTTGCTCCGCCCGCTCGTCCTGGCCGTCATGGCCGCAGCACTGGCCGCGCCGCTCGCCGCGGTGGCCTACGGGCCGCCGAAGGCCGGCGAGCCCGCTCCCGCCTTTACGGTTCCGCGCGTCGACGGCAAGACTCAAACGTTGGCAGCCCTACACGGGAAACCCGTCTACTTGAACTTCTTCGCGTCGTGGTGCGCACCGTGTAACGAAGAAGCGCCGTCGATCGTCGGGTTCTTTAAGAAGTACCGCGGTCGCGGGCTCGTCACGATCGGCATCGACGAGTTGGAAGCAAAGCAAAAAGCGCTAGATTTCGCGCACAAGTTCGGCGCCCCGTATACGATCGTTCTCGACAACGATGGCACGATGGGGAAGGATTACGGCGCGATCGGCCTACCGGTGCACGTTTTCATCGACCGCCGCGGAACGATCAGCACGATCCGCATCGGCGAGATGAGGCCGGATGAGATCGAATCCGCGATCAAGAAGATTATCTGACGCTAGCAGGAGCGCCTGACGCGCGCTAGCTGACCTCTCTCGGGGCTATAAGAATATTGCGGCGTAAGGCAACTCGCCGCGGCGTGGCCGGGCGTCACGATCGTGACGAGAACGGAGCCCTCTTGGGCGATCTCCACGATCGAAAACGCGCTGGCGGAAAGCGTCTCGAGCGGCGGCGCGCCGTCGAGGTCGCCGCTACTCCAGCCTTGCAGCGTCTTCACGATTCCCGCCGCCTCCGCGCCCGGCAACACTAGGTCGGCGACTGAGGCGTTCTTATCCGTGCACGGGCCGCCGGCGCTCTGGCTCTGCAACTTACCGAAGCGAAGGGTGGTCGGCGGCTGGCCCGCCGATCCGATGAACTCGAAGCGCCAGCAACTTGGAAGCTCCGTGATCGTCACGGTGACCGGAATCCCGCCACCCAACATGCCAAAGCCGATCGCAAGGTCGCGCGCGATCGGCCCCGCCAAGGTGTGCTCCGCGTTTGCGGCGCGGGCGGGCGAGCTAGGGCCGATGAGGCCGAGCGCGGCCAGCAGCGAGACGAAGACCAACGCGCCGCGGCGGCGTGACGCCGGCGCGGGGATAATACCAGCAAACGAACTCATACCCGTATGTTTCGGCCCGCGCGCGCCTCGACCTCACCCCCTCGTCGGAGCCGGGGCCAAAGTGCGACGCGGACCGCCCTCAGGCCGCGATGACGTCGATCATCTCGCCGCGCAGCTCGATCCTGGCACGGCCGCCTTCTTTGATGTCGCCACGCAGGATCGCGCTCGAGAGGGGGTTCGTGACGAAGCGCGCGATCGTCCGCGCGACATAACGCCCACCGCTTCCGGCGGCGAGGCTCTCCTGAGCGAGAAATTTCCGCGCCGAATCGCCAAGCCCCAGGGTGACGTGGAGCGAACCGAGGCGCTTGGCGACGTCGCCCATCTGAAGTTCGATGATCGCTTCGATTTCGGCGAGGCCGAGCTCGTTGAAATGCACGACGTCGTCGATCCGATTGAGCAGTTCGGGGCGGACGTACATGTCCAATTCGGATTTGTCGGCGTTCGTCGTCAGAATGACGATCGCGTGGCGGAAGTCGACCGCGCGGCCCTTCGCGTCGGTGACCCGGCCGTCGTCGAGAATTTGCAGCAGAATCGCGGCGACGTCGGCGTGCGCCTTTTCGAACTCGTCGAAGAGAACCACGCAATACGGACGACGGCGGACCGGCTCGGTCAGTTGGCCGGCCTCGTCGTGGCCGGCGTAACCGGGCGGCGCGCCGAGGAGCCGAGAGACGGTATGGGATTCGGTGTATTCGCTCAGGTCGATCCGAATCAAAGCGTCCTCGGTTCCGAACAGTTCGGCCGCGAGCGCGCGGGCGAGTTCGGTCTTGCCGACGCCCGACGAACCGATGAAAAGAAAACCGCCGACCGGTTTGCGCGGGTCCTTCAGGCCGGCGCGACCGCGGCGCACGGCTTGCGCGACCGTTGTAATCGCTTCACTCTGACCGACGACGCGTGCCGCGAGCGACCGCTCTAGCGACAGAAGCCCGCGGGTCTGCTCGTCGTCGAGCGCGCCCTGAGGGATTCCGGTCCACTTCGAGACGATCGCGGCGACGTCGGCGATGCCGACCGTGTAGCTGCCGCGCAGAGCGACCGAAGCCGCTGCTTCGTCGACGAGATCGATCGCCTTGTCGGGAAGGAAACGGTCGGCGATATAGCGCGCCGCGAGCGAAGCGGCCGCCTCGAGCGCTTCATCGTCGATCGTGACGCCGTGGTGCTGCGCGTAACGGCTCGAGAGGCCGCGCAGGATGGCGGCGGTCTGCTCGATCGTCGGTTCGGCGATCATGACGGGTTGGAACCGGCGCTCGAGCGCCGAGTCTGATTCGATGTGCTTGCGATATTCGTCGAACGTCGTCGCGCCGATGCACTGCAGTTCTCCGCGCGCCAACTCGGGCTTGATCATGGAGGAGAGGTCGAGCGAACCTTCAGCCGCGCCGGCGCCGACCAGCGTGTGCAATTCGTCGATGAACAAGACGATCTCGCGGGCGGAGCGCCGGATCTCATCGAGAATGCGCTTGACGCGCGCCTCAAACTCGCCGCGGTACTTCGTGCCGGCGACGAGCGGGCCAAGCGAAAGTGCGAGGACGCGCTTGTCGCGCAACGTCGCCGGAACCTCGCCACGAACGATGCGCTGCGCCAAGCCCTCGACGACGGCCGTTTTCCCGACGCCGGGCTCGCCGACGAGCACGGGGTTGTTCTTGCTGCGCCGCGCGAGAATTGAAATGACGCGTTCGATCTCGGCTTCGCGTCCGATCACCGGGTCGAGCTCGTCGGCGCGCGCCGCCGCGGTCAGATCGCGTGAAAACGAGGCAAGCGTCGGAGTGCCGCCGCGCAACCGTTTCGCCCACTCGCGCGGGTCGCCGGGCGGCAGATCGCGTTCCCCGCTGCCGCGTTGCAAGCGGTCGATTGCAAACGTCGTCCCAACTGCGAGCGCGACCGCAGCCAGAGCCGAGCCGAGCAGGGGGAGTGCCGACGCGCGGCGGCGCCGCGCGCAGTTCTGGCAGACCTCAGCCTCCACCCAGCTTCCGCCGCGCAGCGTGAGGTCGCGGACGGTCGCGGGCCGCAACCCGCAGGTCTCGCAAAGAGTCGTCATCGCCCCTTCTCGTACCGCGGCGCTGGACCGGCTGTTTCGGGGGGACGCATGGGATAGGTTCGCATCGTTCAACGGTTCGCGCATCGGCCTCCGGCGGCATCCTTACCGTAGTCTTCGTCAAAAGTCGGACCGAGGCGTACGGCGCGCGCACAGGACCGGCCGCCGGGAGCCCCCAAGATACCCAACCCCATGGCCTACATCATCACCGAACCTTGCATCGGAACCAAGGACAAATCGTGCGTCGACGTTTGCCCAGTCGACTGCATTCACGGCAAGGATGAGGACACGATGCTGTTCATCGACCCGGAGGTCTGCATCGACTGCGGCGCCTGCGTCTCGGCGTGTCCGGTCGAAGCAATCTTTGCGGATTCCGATGTGCCCGAGAAGTGGGTGGGTTACATCGAGATCAACGCCGACTATTTCAAGAAAAGCTAGAGGCAGTCGAGCGCTGCGTCCGGCGAGGTGCGCGCCGGGCGACGTGACGTGATCAGGCGCGCCGTCGCTTCCGAATTGATGGACGACCCGCACGTCGATCCCGCGCAGCTTGCGCGGAACTTCGACGACATCGAGCGGGCGAACCGTTGGCTGGGCGGGACCGCGCCGGTCGTCCGCGAGATCTTCGCACGCGATGTCGAGTGGGTGCTCGACGTCGGATGCGGCAGCGCGGACATTCCGCGGGCGCTGTTGCGCGAAGCGCAGCGGCGCGGTCGTCGTCTCGAGATCGTCGCTCTCGATCGCAGCGAAGCAGTCTTGGGCATCGCGCGGTCCCGCGCCCCGGGCTCGAGGCTGCGGTTTGCGCGCGCAGAAGCGACCGCGTTACCCTTTCCCGACGCCAGTTTCGACGTCGTGACCTGCAACCTGATGCTGCACCACCTCGCGCCGCAGGAAGCGGTCGGAGCGCTGCGCGAGATGCGGCGCGTCGCTCGGCTGACGCCGCTCGTTTGCGATTTACGCCGTTCCTTTGCCGGATACGCGGGCGCCCTCGCCTTCGCAAACCTCATGGCGACGAGCCGGTTGACCCGTCACGACGCTCCGCTCTCAGCGCGGCGAGCCTACACGCCGAGCGAGGCGTCGGACATGGCTCGGACGGCTGGTTGGAACGATCCTCAGGTGGCGCCGCTTGCGTTCGCGCGCATGATGCTGAGCGATGGCGGCTGACGTCGTCGTCGTGGGCGGCGGCCCGGCCGGCGCGTCGTGCGCGCTGGCGCTCGCGCGCCGCGGGGTCGCCGTGACGGTCGTCGAGCGCGCGCGCTTCCCGCGACGCAAGGTATGCGGCGAGTACTTGAACGCGGGGGCGCTTGCGGTCCTCGACGAGCTCGGACTCGGCGCGTGCGTGCGCGCGCAGAGCGCGCCGATCGGCGGGATCAGGCTCGTCCCGGCCGGCGTCGAGCCGGTCGATTTGGAGTTCGCTGCGCCGGCGCGCGCGCTTGCGCGTGCGACGTTCGATGCGCTCGTTCTGGACGCGGCGCAGGTCGCCGGCGCGACGGTCGCGACCGCGCGAGTCGAGGATCTCGTTTTCGCGGAAGGCCGCGTCGCCGGAATCGTCGCGCGCGATGTGGCCGGAGCCGTGAAGACTCTGCGGGCGCGATTCGTCGTCGGCGCCGACGGAAGTGGCTCGCTCGTCGCGCGCAAGCTCGGACTCGTGCGCGCCTCGCGGAGCCGTCGCCGCTTCGCGCTCGGTGGCCACTACCGGGGCTTCGAAGGGCTCGGCGACCGGATCGAGATGTACGTTGGCGAAGGCGCGTACTTCGCTTTGAATCCACTCGGCGAAGGACTGACCAACGTGATGGTCGTCGTCCGCGAAAGCGAGCTCGCCGGCTGGGCAGCCGCAGTCGACCGCGGAATGCAGGGGCGCGCGGCGGTGCTCGGGCGCGGCTTGCGCTCGTTCGGGGCCGCCGAACGCGTCGGTCCGCGCGTATCGACGGGTCCGCTCGCCTTCGACGTGCGCGGCGCGGCGCTCCCCGGCGCGCTCCTCGCCGGCGACGCGAGCGGCTTCCTCAATCCGTTCACGGGTCAAGGCGTCTTTCTCGCGTTGCGCGGCGGCGCCGAGGCCGGCTCGACGATTGCAGACGCGCTCGCGCATCCGGAGCGCGAACCGAGCCTGCTCGCAGCGTATGAATCGGCGGTCGCGCAACGCCTGATGGCGCGCCGTCGCATGGCGCGGCTCGTCGAGGGGCTTGTCGACGTCCCGTTTCTCGCGCGCCGCGCGGCGCGCCGCTTGCACCGCCTGCCCGAACTCGGTCGAACTTTGCTCGACGCCCTCGGCGGCGCCACGCCGGGTGACCGCGGCCTCTCGCCCCTCCTGCTAGGACGGCTCGTGCTGTGACCGAGACGAGCAGGTCGATCGTGATTGCAGCGCCGCCGCAGACGATCTTCCGGTTGGCGGCGTCGACCGAACGTTGGCCCGAGTATCTGCCGCACTATCGCACCGTCCGCGTCTTGTCGAGAAACGGTATCGCGAAGACGATCGCGATGGCGGCGTGGCGTGGGTTCGTTCCGATCGCATGGGTCGCCGAGCAGACCGACGATCCCGAGCGTCCCGCAATCTTTTTCCATCACGTCCGCGGTTGGACGCGCGGGATGGACGTCGAGTGGCGCTTCGAGCCGGTCGCCGGCGGGACGCGCGTAACGATCGCCCACACGTTGCAGTTTCGTTTCCCGATCGCGGCCGAGTGGCTCGGACGGCACGTCGTCGCCGGTTTCTTCGTCGATTACGTCGCGGGCAAGACGCTTGCGCGGATGAAGGAACTCGCCGAGGCAGCCGGGTGAGCGCCGCGGCGAACGGCGCCGCGCGCTACGCGCACCGGGTCGCGGTCACCGGGATTGGGCTGATCACGCCGCTCGGCATCGGGGTCGGACGATTCTGGGACGCGGTCGTGGCGGGAAGAATCGGGACCGCCGCGCTGACGCGCTTCGATCCGAGCGAATTCGGCTCGCACATCGCCGCACAAGTCGATGACTTCGACCCGGCGGAATTCCTATCGGCGCGGCGCGTGCGCCGGACGGATCGGTTCGCGCAGTTCTCCCTCGCGGCGGCACGGCTCGCCCTCGACGACGCCGCGCTCGCGGTCGATGGGCGCGGCGACGAGACCGGCGTTTGGATCGGGTCGGCGCTCAGCGGCTTGGCATATGCCGAAGAGCAGCACGATCGGTACCGCGACCACGGACTCCGCTCGGTGCGTCCGCTCCTCGCAATCGCCGTCTTCGGCGGCTCGGCGACGACGCAGGTGGCGCTCGAGTTCGGCCTGCGCGGGCCGAACGTTGCGAATGCGAATTCGTGCGCGGCCGGGACGGTCGCGCTCGGCGAGGCATTTCGCGCGGTCGCGCGCGGCGACGTACGGGTCGCGCTCGCGGGCGGCGTCGAGGCGCCGCTGTCGCCTTTGATTTTCGGATCCTTCGCGTTGATTCGCGCGATGTCGACGCGCAACGCCGAGCCCGAGCGTGCGAGCCGGCCCTTCGATCGCGACCGCGATGGGTTTGTGATGGCCGAAGGCGCCGGAGTTTTCGTTCTCGAGCGATACGACGACGCGGTCGCGCGTGGCGCGCACGTCTACGGTGAGATCGCCGGGCTCGGTCTCACCGGCGACGCACATCACATGACCGCGCCGCTCCCCGACGGAACGAGTGCGGCGCGCGCGATGGTGGATGCGCTTCGCGAGGCCGGGGTCGCGGCGGAAGAGATCGAGCTGATCGACGCGCATGGCTCGTCGAGCCGGCTCAACGACTCGACCGAGACGCTCGCCATCCGCCGCGTCTTTGGGGCGCGCGCCGATCGGATCGCGGTAATTGCAACGAAGGGCCACCACGGTCATGCGCTCGGCGCAACCGGCGTTTGGGAAGCGGCGCTAACGTTGCTTGCGATGGAGCGCGAGACGCTGCCCGCGCTTGCGAACCTCGAGCACGTCGATCCCGAATGCGAACTCGCACTCGTTCGAACGACGCGCGCCGAGTCGCCGCGCATCGCGCTCTCGAATTCGACCGGGTTCGGCGGGATCAACGCCGCGCTCGTGCTCCGCGCTGCGGAGCGCTGACGGGCGCAACGCTCGAGCACGAGCTACATACGAGGCGGCTTGATTTGGCAATGGGCCGCAGTTATCGAGAGACCTGTGGCGAATGGGCTCGGGATGACTTCGACGCGAGACGTGATCATTCGATCCAACGACCTCAGTGCTGCGAAGGCATTCTATAACGGCGTCATGGGATTCGCGATCGTGGCGGACTCCGAGCGGCTCGTCGGCTTCGACACGGGCTCGTTTACGTTGTATGTCGAGCCCGGCGCTTCGTCCGAGCCCGTGTTCGACGTCATCGTCGACGATCTCGAGGATGCAAAGCGCGCGCTCTTAGCGCGGGGGTGTTCGCTCGTCGAGGAAGACCCGGCGCTCCCGCGGTGCTACCTACGCGACCCCTTCGGTTTGGTCTTCAACATCGAGGGAAGCTAGCGCCGGCGTTACGCGGAGCCAGGCCGCGCGGCGTAGGCGAATCGACCCGGAACCCACTCGCACACGCTTCCGTCACGCATGGCGAACGACTCGCAGCCGTCAACGTCCGGGTTGAAGTCGGCGTTGAGCGATTTGGTCGCGACCCAGTCGACGCGCTCGTCCTGGCGCGCCGCGGCGCGCGCTTTCTTGTACGAGAATTGCGCCATTTTGGCCAGCGGATTCAGCGCGGCGGCGAGTCGCTGCGCATCGGTCATCGGGGATTCGTCATGGTCGGCCGATGAGTTCGCGCGAAATCGCGCGTCCTCCGCCGTGCGCCCGCGGGCCTAAGCCGCGCGCGGGATTTCGAACGGACGCGCCACGGCCGCCGCGTGGCGTTCCGTGGCGAGCGCGCAGTCGACGCAGCGGGCCAAGAGGGAGAAGGCGGCTTCGAACGGGTCGTTGTGAACGCGGTCGCAGTCGGGGCAGTGGTAGAGTGTCAGCATCGCGGCGGTCCTCCTATGGACCTAGGATGCCGCACCCGAGTGCCACCTGTATGGCACTCAGGTCGCGCCCGAGCCGGAACTTTTTCGAGGGCGCCCTTCGCCTAGGTCGGTACCTCGACCGTCGCCAGATCGCCGCCGGATAATGGGGCAACGTAACGGTGATGGACGAAGGGATCGACCGTTGTGATTATCTGGAGCGGATTCGGAGGTCTGGTCGTCGTTCTCGCGCTCGTGGGCTACGGCATGGGATTCGCCGTCGGGAGCGGCCTCTCCGGAGGCACGGGGGCCGGCGGGAGTATCGGCGGCGCCGCTGGGCTCCTGTTAGGCGCGGCGGCGATCTGGTTCATCGGACGCCGCTTGAACGACCCGCGACGCGACCGTATTCTCGTCGACCCGCAAACCGGTGAGAGCGTCGCGTTACGCAGGCGGCACACGCTGTTTTGGATACCGATGCAGTGGTGGGCGCCGTTCTTGGCGCTTATCGCCGTGGTCGCACTGTTCGTGCCGGCTCAATAACGGTTCCGTGCAGTCACGGCCCTTCGATGACGCGGACGAAATTTTCGGGGTGAATGTACGCCGCGAAGGCTTGCTGCACGGCCTTGGCGTCGGTCGCCAGGAATTGCTTGGCGTCGATCTGCCCTTGATCGATCGGCCATCCGTTTGATGCAGCGTCGAGCAACCCGCTTGCGATCGAGGCGACCGACGAATCGCCGATGACCGTGCGGCGCACGAGCGACGCCTTGACGAGCGAAAGTTCGAAGTCGCCGACGGGTTCGGTCTTCATGCGAGTGATTTCGGCCTCGATCAACGAGACGATCCGATTCTCGTTCGCGGGGAGGCTTGCGAACTCGATCGAGAAGCGCGGCCGCGAGCGTTGCGTTGAGAGCCGCGAGTCGACGCTGTACACGAGCCCCGCGTTCTGCCGTAAGTCGCGAAACAGCCGGCTTTGCTCGGGCCCAAGCGATCCGCCGCCGAGGATCGCGTTGCCGACTTCCAGCGCGTAAATCTGCGGCGCAGCCGCCGACACCGCCACGATATGTTCCAACGTCACGTAATCCTGACTTGAAGGGATCGTGACCCGCACCTCGCCCGGCGCGTTGAGCGGGACGACGGGCAAATCGAGCGCCGGCGGTTCGCCTGCGGCGTGCCACGCGCCGAAGGCATGCTCGACCGCGGTACGCGCCGCCGCCGGCGTGATGCTGCCGACGACGACGATCGTCGTCAGGTCGGGTCGCATCGTCTTCGCGTAATACGCCCGCACGTCGTCGAGCGTCAACCCCTCCATCGTGCGGACGGTCGACTGCCGCAGGTCGGGATCGCTCGCGG
This sequence comes from Vulcanimicrobiota bacterium, assembly GCA_963832625.1. Lineage (GTDB taxonomy): Bacteria > Vulcanimicrobiota > Vulcanimicrobiia > Vulcanimicrobiales > Vulcanimicrobiaceae > CAWHUV01. The sequence goes on from CAWHUV010000001.1 coordinate 838,698, forward strand.
GATAGAGTTTAACCGACGCGCGCCGCGCCGATTCCGTGCTCGCGCTGTTGAGCGCGGTCGCCAGTTCCTCGGTCGCGCGGCGGCGTGCCGTTTCGAAGGTAGCTTCGTCGAACCTCGGTTCGAGTTCGTTCTCGGCGAGCAGCGTTACCGCGCGCTCGAACGAGCGCGCCGACGATTGCAGCCCGAATTCAGGGCCACCCGAGAGGAAGGCCTCGAGGTCGTCCGCGGCCCGTTGGAAGGCCGTCCGGTCGCGCGTCCGCGTCCCGTACTCGAACGTCGTGTTGAGCACCGCCGAGACACCCTCTTGTCGGGCCGGTTCCTGCAGCGCGGGACTCGTGCGAACTCGGCCGCGCAGATAGACGGAATCGGAGATCGTCTCGGGGACGACGATCAAGGTGATCCCGTTCGGAAGCCGCATGCGCGCCGGCGTCGCGCTCGGCGCGGGGACCGCAATGTTTTTCACGAGCCGATCGGCCCACGCCGGGAGCTCGGTGACCGGCGGCTGTTCGGCAAGCGGTTTTTCGGGACCACCCTGCGGCGGGACGGGCGGGGCGTTCTGCGAGGCCGATGCCGACGGCGTCAGCGCGCCGACGATCGCGTGCGCGGGGTCGAGGTAACGCTTTGCGACCTCGTCGACTTGCGCGAGCGTGACGGCCGCGATGAGGTCTTGCTCGTGCGCGATCGATGGCTCACGATCGAGCGCGATCGTCGTCGCCCAATCCGATGCGAGCGCCTCGATCGAGTTGCGGCTCAATTCTTGATCGGCGATCAAGCGCCGTCGCGTCGACTCGAACAGCTCGCGCGGCACCCCGCGTTGGGCGTAGCCGCGCATCAGCCCTTCGAGCCGCGCCGTCATTGCATTCGGATCGGCGCCCGGTCGCAGCGCCGCCGTTGCGAAGGCGAGTTGTCCTTCGGGAAGATACGGAAACGAAACGAACTCGCCGTCGAGCGCTTCACCCGTATCCTCCAAGGCGTGGAGCGGGCCGCGCGGCGAGTCGAGGATGCCTTGCAACACGAACGACGGCAGAAAGTCCGGGCTGTCGATGCCGGGCAGACGAAAACCGACGAGCGCGAGCGGATACACCAGCGTCGTGAAGCGCTGGATGACCGCGCGGCGGAGCACAGGGACTCGTGCGGCGGCGTGCGCCGGGATCGTGCGTTCGGGGAGCGACTCGAATCGCGCGCGAATCTGCGCGAGCGTCGCCGCAGGATCGACCGCTCCGGCGACGACGAGGACCGCGTTGTTCGGCCCGTACCAGCGCCGATAGAAGTCCTTGATCTCCGGCCCCGTCAAGCGGTCGAAGGCCGCGCGCGTCCCAACTCCATCGTGGGCGTACGGCGTGCCGGCGTACGCGATCGCTTGCGCGTCGCGAAAGAAATCGGCCCCGGGAGCTGACTCATCGCGTAAGACTTCCTGTTCGATCGCCCCGCGTTCGTTTTCCCATTGCGCCTGCGCGTCGAGCACGTCGCGCATACGGTCCGACTCGATGCGAAAGACGGCGTCGAGGTCGGACGCGGGGACAGTGAACTGGAACTGCGTCGTCGTCTCCGACGTCGACGCGTTGAAGTCGCCGCCGAGCGCGGTCGCAAGCGTCCCAAGTTCGCTGGTCGACAAGTTCTTGGTCCCGCGGAACATCATGTGCTCTTGCGCGTGCGCCATTCCGGGGAAGCTCGGCGGGTCGTCACGCGAGCCGGCGAGGTACGTGAGATCGACCGAAGCGACCGGAGCCAGGGCATTGGGGACGATGACGACGCGCAATCCGTTGCGCAGCGTCGCCCGCAGGACGTCGGTTCCGCTCGACGCGGCGCTCGAGACTTGCGTCGTCAGGACCGTGCCGAGCGCGACGAGTGCGATGCGCAGCCAGCGCTTGCTCTGGTGGCGGACGTTCATTCCGACTGCTACCGGAAAAGCGCGAGGACGTCCTCGTAGGACGAGGTGCGCCGCGCAAGCCGAGGGGGGCGGCAGTGCAGCAAGCAAGCGGCGTTGAAGGCGAGCGCGGGCAGACCCTTGCGAACGGAGGTTCGGGCTTGATGGCAAAGCGCGAGGCGTTGGAGATTTCGTTCTCGTCGATCGCAGCGATCGGCGGGACCCTTGCGGCCGTCAGCGGTTTCGTCGCCGCGTTCCTCGAGATGCAACGCAGCGATCTCGAGAAGATCCCCGCGATCCACTTGGCGTGTCAGCCCGAGTACCGGCTCGCCGAACTCGCGCAAAGCATCAAGCCGCCCGACGAGGTGTTGCTCTTGACCGAGAGCGGCGGCCAATGGATCCACGTCGGCGGGAGACTACCGGCAACCGCGGGCGGCGCCGCGCCCGTTGCGCCCGATCCGTTTGCGCGCTGCGAGGTCAAGAACTTCGGGCGGCTCCCGCTTCTCGACATTCGCATTCCGTTAGAACTGAAGTTTTCAGCCGACGCCGGCCCGGCGCCTAAAGTCGTCAAGGCCGAGATCGATATTCCGGGGCTGTCGGCCGACACGTCGTACGAGTTCTCGATGCTCAACGGCACGAGCGAAACCTTGTCCTACACGTTCGCGCGAACCGCCGACCTAACGCGCGTCGACGGCGGGAAGGCCGCCGAAGCGCCGCTGTTCATGGACGAACGCACGCTCGCTCTGGAGACGCAACCGATCCACGCGCAGGCCGCGGCTCCGCCGGCGCGCGCCGCGACCGTCATCCTCAAAGACTTCGCGTTTGAGCCCGCCGAACTTCACGTGAAGGCGGGTCAGACGGTGACCTTTGCGAACGACGATCAAGAGGCGCACGCGATCGTCGCCGACGATAAGTCGTTCGCATCCGGCGCGATCGATCCGCGCGCAACGTGGCGCCACGCGTTTGCAAGTCCGGGGCGGTATCGTCTCCACTGCGACTACCATCCGTACATGCACGCGACAATAATCGCGACGTAACGGCGGTCACGTTTGCCAGCGAAGCGCGGCTACGTAGCCGAGCAGACCGTAGAGTTCGACGAGAACGAAAAACGCGACTCCGCGCGCCGCGAGCGCGGCGTCCCGCCGCGCTCCCGCGCGCGCGCTCGCTCCGAATGCGCGTACCAGCCCGGCTGCAGGCACGAACGTCAGCGCGCCGAGAATCCCCCACGCCGGTGGCGCGCCGGCCGCGAGCCCGGCGGCGATGGCCGCGTAAACGGCGACGATCGCAGTCCACCCGAGCGATGGCAGCGTCCGGCGCCCGAAACGCACGAGCAGGTTTCGTTTTCCGCTCGCCGCGTCGGCGGCTTCGTCGGGCGCTTCGACGCCGAGCATCATCGCAAAAAGCGCCGCCGCCCCCGGAAGAGCGGTCGCAAGCATGCGTAGATCGAAGGCGTTCGCTTGCGCGGCGTATCCCAACAATGGAACGAGGATGCCCACGACGAGCGCCGCGTCGAGTTCGCCGGCTCCTGCGGCGAGCAGCCGTACCGGCGGAGCAGAATAGGCCCACGCGAGCAACGCGATCGTGCCTGCAAGCAACGCGGCGGATCGCAGACCGAGCGCCCAAAACAGCGTCGCTGCGAACAATCCCACCACGAGACACACGAGCGCCGCGACGAGCCCTGCACGCGCCGGGAGCGAACCGTCGACAAGCATGCCGCTGCCGCCCGAGAACGGCGTTCGTGAGGCACGCGCGTCGCCTTCGCGGTCGAAAAAATCGTTGGCGTAATGCGTCATCAACTGAAACGCGGTGACCGTCACTTGGGCGAGCGCCCAAAGGCCCCAGTCGACGCTGCCGCGCTCGAACGCGGCGACCGCGGTGCCAAGACCGACTCCAAGGAAGCCGCCGATCAGAAAGCGGAGCCGCGAAAGGCGGACGAACGCTGCGACTCGCGCCCTCGTCTGCATCACCAATAGCGCAACGCGCGCGCGAACAAGCGCTCGAGGTCGGCTTCGCCGGTCGCGCGCGGCGCGTTCGCGAGCAAGCGTTTCTGCGGCGCCGCGCCGTCGCGCAGCGCCGGTACGTCCGGCTCGGCGAAACCGACGCCGCCGACGCCGTTCGGCATCCCGGTCGCCCGCATCAGCGCCTCGAGCTGCCGCGCCAGTACTTCGCCCGCGTCGCTCGGGCCGGCGTCTCGGACGTCGGCGCCGAGCAGTTCGGCCGCGTGGAGATGACGGCGCGGATCGGACTCCCCTGTAAAGCGCACGACCGCCGGCGTATTGACGATCACGGCCATCCCGTGAGGCACGATCGGATGTTGTGAAGGATAGCCGGCGGGGCGATAGTCGCGAACCAAGCCGCCGACGGCGTATGCCATCGCGTGTGGGACGTGAACGCCGGCGTTTCCGAAGCCGATGCCGGCGAGCGTCGCCGCGAACATCATCCGCTCGCGCGCCTCGGCGTCGTTCGAGTCGGTCACGGCCCGCACGATGTGCTCGCCGAGGATGCGCAGCGCCTCGAGGACGGCGAGGTCGCTGAACGGATTGGCGCCTTGCGACATCGGGCGAGCGCTCGGGCTCGCGGATTTGGGGCGGCGCGTGAAAGGGAGCGCGGTGTAACTCTCGAGCGCGTGCGAGAGGACGTCGAAGCCCGCACACGCGACGACGTTCGCCGGCAGCGTTCGCGTGCACTCGGGATCGACGACCGCGACGGTCGGGCGCAGTCGCCTCGATGCGATTCCGGTTTTTGCGTGGTGCTCGAGATAATCGAAGATCGCGATTCCGGTGACCTCCGATCCGGTACCGGCCGTCGTGGGACAAGCGACGTGCGGTCGCAACGGCCCCGGGATCGCCTTCCCTTGACCGAGCGGCGCGTTGACGTACGCACGAAAGTCGTCGGCGTAGGTGCTGTACAGATTCGCCGCCTTGCACGTATCGATCACCGAGCCGCCGCCGACGGAGACGAAACCGTCGAACGAACCTTCGCGCGCAAATGCCGCGGCCTCGCAAAACGACGCATCCGTCGGCTCGATCTGCGTGTGATCGTAACGGGCCACGTCGACTCCCGCATCGCGCAGGGCACGCTCCGCAATCGCGATCGGCTCGAGCCGCGCGAGCGTCGCGTCGGTAAAGAGCGCGACGCGCACCAGGCCTAGTTCCCGCGCCAGCGCTCCGAGGTCGTGCAAAGCGCCACTGCCGTAGATGACGCGGGCCGCATCGACTTCGAACGCCGTCTCGCCTCCGTCGACGAATGGATACCCCTGGCAACACAGCATCCGAGCGTTTTCGGCAAAGGTCTTGGTGCGACCGCTCGCGTAGGGCGCGGGTGAGATGCTCCTCGGCGCGATCGACGTAGGGACCAACTCGATCCACCTGATTGTCGTCGAATTGGATCCGCGTTTTGGTACGTCGCGGACGATCCTCAAGGCGCGCGAGATGGTGCGCCTCGGTGGCGGCGCGGCGCTCATTCGTGGGCACTTGAGCAAGAAAGCGGTACAGCGCGGCGTCGCCGCAATCGCAAAATTTGCGGCGGCCGCCCACGCCGCCGGGGCAGCCGACGTACGGGCCGTCGCGACGTCGGCCGTGCGTGAGGCCTCGAACCGCGACGAATTTCTGGCGGCGGTCAAAGCCTCGTCCGGCCTCACCGTTGAGATCCTCCCCGAGGACGAAGAAGCCCGGCTCATCCACCTCGGAGTCAGCCGCGGGTATCCGATCGGCGACCGCGTCGCGTGCATCGTCGACATCGGCGGCGGTTCGACGGAATTCATCGTCGGCGACGGGCACCGCCCGTTCTTCCTCCACAGCGTCAGGCTCGGAAGCTTGCGGCTCTTCGACGAGTTTCTGGCGAACGGTGAGAGCGCACTCGGGTACAGAACGCTCCAAAAGCACATCAACGAAGTGTTGTCCTCGACGGCCGGCCGTTTGCGCGACTATCGTTTCGATATGTTGATTGGAACGTCGGGGACGGTGATGGGGCTCGCCGCGCTCGACGCCGCCGCGGAAGGGTTCGCATCGCAGCGCGCCCACGGCTATCCTTTGCGTCTCGAGCGGCTCCGCGCGCTCCAGAGCGAGATGCTCCGCATGACGCCCGCCGAGCGGCGCAAGATGCCCGGAATGAATCCGCGGCGTAGCGACATCATCGTCGCGGGTAACGCGATTCTGATGGCGATCATGGAGATGCTCGAGCGCGACGAGTTGATCGTCTCCGAGCGGGCGCTTCGCGAAGGCGTCGTCGTCGACTATCTCGAGCGCAACTTGGCGCTCGCGCGGCGAATCGGTGACGAGCGGACGCGCCGTTTCGACGCCGCTCACGCGCTCGCCGAACGTTTCGGCGGCGGCGGCGTCCACGAGAACCACGTCGCGGCGCTCGCGCTGCAACTTTTCGACTCACTCGCCGAGCTCCACCGGCTCGAGCCGGCCGATCGCGACGTCCTGTTCGCCGCGGCGCTGCTCCACGACGCCGGTCGCGCGATCGCCGCGAGCGCGCATCACAAGCATGGTGCGTACATCGTCCGCAATGCCTCGCTCGCCGGCTGGCGACCGGAACAGATTGAATTGATCGCGGCCCTGGTTCGTTACCACCGTAAGTCGCTCCCAAAGCCGACCCATCCGGAATGGAGCGGTGCCGACTTGGAAACGCGCCGGCGGATCATGGGGCTTGGCGCCTTGCTGCGCATCGCCGACGGGCTCGACCGGCGGCGGCTCGGCGTCGTGAGCGCGGTTGCGCCGCGGATCGAGCCCGCGGTCGTGCGGTTGGTCGTCCACGCGCAGCAAGACGTCGCCCCCGAGCTCGAAGGCGCGCGCTTCAAAGCGGATTTCTTCGAGCGCGCGTTCGGTCTCCGAATTGAATTCGAGGTCGCGCGCGACTACTTCGGCTCGGATTTCGGCGAGAGCGAGCCGAGCGCCGCCGAGATCGACGTCGCCAGCCTTTCGGGGTAGTTACGGGCGCCGCGCGCCCACGCGGTTCGAAGCTCCGCGAGCGCACGTGCGCGTTCGGCAGCGGCTGCAGCCTTTAAAGCGCGAATGCCGGTTCGCCGCGGATCGCCGCGCGGCAGCGTTTTGCGAAGCGCCGCGTAGGTCAGGCTGAAGCGATCGGCGTCCGAGATCGTCCCCAGGTTCTCCTGGATTCGCGACAACAGGGCGATTGCGTCGCCGGCCTCCGGGTCGAGGATCGCACGGAAAAACTCGAGATTGTAGCGCAGGCGCTTGACGGCGACGCGCAGCGCGTGCAAATCGCGCCGATCGCCGCTTTCGAGAGCCGGCCCGGCGGTAGCGACGACTTCCCGCAGCCGCCGGCTCACGAGGCGCGGGACGGCTTTAGCGAGCGCCGGCATCGGCCAGAAATTCGCGGAAGCCTTCACGGTCGAACTGCGAAAGTTCGACGGCGAAGGCCGCGAGCGAACGGCGCCGGCGCGCGACGGCACTTTCGATCGCGTGGCCGATCCCCGGCATCTCGGGAGTCGTCGCGCCGGTGAGCGCCGCCCGGAGAGCCGCCAAATGAACGTCGGTGTCGCGTACGTCCCCCAAACGCCGGCCGAGACGGCGCATCGCCCCAAGCCGCTCGCGGACCGCCTTGGGGCGATACGCGCGGGCGAAACTTTCGAGTCCCGAGCGCAAGCGCCGCAATGCGACGCGCATGTCGTGCGTCGCTTCGGTGTCGTGCGCGTGCAGGACCGCCGGCGCTTCGGCAAACGCCGCGTCGAAGAGCGTCACCAGGACGATCTTGGCGGCGTCGGCGAGTCGCATCTCGGGGTGCAGTCCCTCGAAAAGGGGTGCCTTGGCCAACGGTCCTCCTTGCCTGAACGACCGGACGTGCGGTATGTTGTCGGCGGACCCGGCGCGCTCATGCAGCCGGAAAGGGAAGCGATGGTTACCCAGGCCCCGCCGGGAGCGAAGAAGATCCTGATCGTCGATGACGAGTCGGCGATTCTTCAGACGCTGCGGTTCAATCTCGAGCGAAACGGTTACATCGTGACGACCGCGGGCGACGGGCGCTCGGGCGTCGCGCTCGTCGCAAGCGAACGGCCGGACTTGATCGTCCTGGACATCATGCTGCCGATCCTCGACGGGATCGAAGCTTGCCGCGAGATTCGCAAGCTCACCGCGGCGCCGATCATCATGCTGACGGCGAAAGATCAGGAGATCGATAAAGTGCTGGCGCTCGAGCTCGGGGCCGACGACTACGTAACCAAGCCGTTCTCGCTGCACGAGTTCATGGCGCGCGTCAAAGCGCGGCTGCGCCGCAGCCCGGGTGCCGGCGAGATTGGCCGCAGCGAGGCGATCGAAGCCGGCGAGATCGTCCTCGACCCTTCGCGTCAGGCGCTTTCCGTGCGAGGGCAGCCGGTCGCGCTCGCCCCCAAAGAGTTCAGTCTCCTTCAGATCCTCATGGAAAACCGCGGGCGCGTCGTGACCCGGCTGACCCTGCTCGACAAGGTCTGGGGGTATGACTTCGAAGGCGAGCACCAGACGATCAGCGTCCACGTGCGATGGCTGCGCGAGAAAATCGAAGTCGACCCGAACAAGCCGCGCCACATCATCACCGTCCGCAGCCGGGGGTACATGTTCAAGGATTGACCCTCTCCGGCGAACTCCTGATCGCAATCGTCGGGGCCGCCGCGGTCGCCGTTGGGTACCTCCTCGGACGGCGGCAAAATGCGCGCCTGCACGAGCCCGATGCAACGGGCGAGCCGGTCGCGCTCCCCGACGACGCGCGCTTCGAGCAGCTTTTGCGCGAGGTCGGCGTCGGCGTCATCACGCTCGACGCGCGCGGCCGAATCTCGTCGCTCAATCCCGTCGCCGCTGCCATTTTCGAGATCGGGGGAAAAGCCGCGGTCGGCAAGTCGCTCATCGAAGTGGTCCCGTCGTTCGAGCTCGACCGGCGCGCGCGTGAAGCGCTCGGCGGCCGAACCTCACGCGGCGCGATCCCAATCAACGTCCGCCACGGGCGGCGCATGCTGAGCGTCAAGGCGCTTCCCGCAGTCGGCGGCGAAGGCGCGGTATTACTCGCGAACGACGAGACCCGGCTTCACGAGCTCGAACAGACCCGCCGCGACTTCGTTTCGAGCGTCTCGCACGAACTGCGCACGCCGCTCTCGGCGATCAACCTGATGATCGAAACGATCCTGTCGACCGACATGGATCCCGAAGCGCTCGGCATGTTTCTGCCGCGAGTCAAAGAAGAGGTCGACCGAATGGTGCAGCTCGTCGAGGACCTCCTCGATCTGGCGCGCTCGGAGACCGGCCGGTTGCGTCTGCGCACGGAAGAACTCGACCTGACGAACGTCGCCGCGAACATCTTGCGAACGTTCGAGCCGCGCGCGGCGCAACTCGGCGTCGCCTTGGTTTTCGAGGGGCGGCCGGCGCGGATGGAGGGCGACGCTGACCGGCTCGCTCAAGTGCTCGTCAACCTGATCGACAACGCGCTGCGGCACACGCCCGCCGGCGGCTCCGTCACCGTGGCGAGCGCGACGGACGAGGGTGCGACGACGTTGTCGGTCAGCGATACCGGCGTCGGGATTCCGTTCGGCGACCTCCCGCACGTATTCGAGCGGTTCTACGTCGTCGACCGGTCGCGGGCGCGCGAATCGGCCGGAACGGGACTCGGGCTCTCAATCGTCAAGCAGGTCGTCGAAGCACACGGCGGGACGGTCAGCGCCGACTCGGAGCTCGGCTACGGTGCGAAGTTCACGTGCGTGTTTCCGGCGCTGCGAGCGATGACCCCGCCGCCTCGGGGCGCGTCGTCCGGCGACTGAGAACGCGCCGCCACACCGCCGCCCAATCGAACGCGAACGACTGTCGCCGCACGCTCCCGAGCAACGGGCGCTCGACGAAGTAGGTCAGCCCCGCTGAGATCGCGAGGCTCGCAATGATTGAGATGGCGATGAACCAAGGCCGCCACGCGGCGTCGTCGTGCGCGGTCGTGTTGGCGCTGTGTGGAAGGTTGTGACGAACGAGCCAGATCTCGATCAACGCATGCCAGAGGTAGAGATTGTAGGAGAGGAGCGAGAGGAAGACGAGAATCGGGTTGGCGAGCAGCGCGCGCCACCAGCGCGCACCCAGACACGAGGCGACGATCAAGGTTGCGCCGGCGACCCCCAAGAGCGTGCGTCCGGCAAGCTCCCAGCGCTCGCGACCCAACGGCTCGTACTGCACGGCGTTCGCCGACGACAGAAGAGCGAACAGCGCAACGGCCGCGACCAGCGCGAGTGCGGTGAAAACGGGCCGGCCGCGCTCGACCCACGGCACCCGCCGCGCGAAAACGACTGCGTACGCGGCGAGCATCCCTAGTCCGAAGAGGTCGAGATAGGCGGGGACCTGGCGCACCAGCGTCTCGTGATCGATGCAGCATCCGGCGAGTCCGAAACGGTATGCCAGCGCCATGCCGACCATCGCGGCGGCCGCCGCTACGGGACGCAGCGCGAATGCGATGGCGAGCAGCGGAAAGACGAGGTAGAACTGGACCTCGATTCCGAGGCTCCAAAAGACGGAGTTGATCGTGCCAAAGTCGTCGTCAAACCAATTGTTGACGAACAGGGCGTGTTGTGCGAGCGGAACGGCGAGCGCGCCCGGACCGCGCAGGATCGGCAGCGCGACGATGGCGGTCACCGCAAGGGCCACGAAGTACGAGGGAACGATCTTGATGAAACGCCGGAAGGCGAAGTCTCCGAGGCTCTGCCGCGGGCCGTCGCCGAGCGCGTGGCGCGCATAGGGATAAAACAGGCAGAAGCCGCTGATCAGGAAGAACAGTTCGACCCCTAAGTAGCCGGTTCGGGCGATGACGTCGAACGGCCACCGCGGCGTATACCACGAAAAGAGCCAAGTGTGGTAGCCGAAGACCAGGACGATTGCCAGGCCGCGCAGCCCATCGAGGGTTTCGGTTCCGGCGCGCTCGTGACGGCTCAAGGGGGCTGCTGCATTCGCGGCGCGGGCGCGGGTTTCTTGGGGGTTCTGACGACGTTTTCTGGGAAGGGAGGGCGGATGCGGACCCAATCGCACGCCGCGTTTACGAGGACCGCAGCGCTCGCCGCGCTGCTCGTCGCGTCGCTCGCCGCTGCGCCCGCCGGCGCAGCGACGACCCTGACGGCCAGCGGTTCGTACGCCCTCCTGCCGTTGATCCGCGCCGCGGGCGCGGCCTACCACGAGCGCGTCCCCGACGTGACGGTCGCCGTGAGCGAAAACGAAAACGGCTCGCGCGGAGCGCTCGCGCAGGTCGCCGGCAACACGATCGACTTCGCGCTCTCCGACGTCGTCGCCGACGGCTTCCCGAGCCTCGTGGACCACCGTCTGTGCGTGCTGGGATTCTCCCTGATCGCCAATCCCGCAAACGGCGTCACGAATCTATCGCGCGCGCAGATTCGCGACATTTTCGCCGGCAACGTAACGAACTGGAGCCAAGTCGGAGGGCGCGATCTGCGGATCGTCGCGGTCAACCGGCCGCGCACGTCGGGCAACCGCGCGATTCTTCTCCGAACGGTCATGGGCACGACTGCGATAGCCGAGAGTGGGATCGTCGAGGAGACGACCGACGCCACGATCGCAACCGTGCGTACGACCCCCGGTGCGATTTCGTACGCGGCCTTCACTGGAACGAAGCGCGCGAGCGAGGACGCGCTCGTGAGTCTCGACGGTATCGTCGAACTCGCGATCGACGGCGTCGCGCCGACCGAAGAGAACGTCGCGGCCGGGACGTACCCGATGTGGGCGTACGAGCACATTTATACGAACGGCCCGCCGGCGCGCGCGGTCTCGCGATTCCTCGCGTTCGTTGCAAGCGACCGGGCGCTGCTTCGAAGCTTTGGCTACATCCCGATTCGCGAAATGAACAACGGCGGCGGCGCCTAGCACTCGTCGTTCTTAAGGTTCTTAAACTGACCTTAAGATTGCGCGGGAAGAACGTCCCGCGAAGCGCGCGCGGTGCGCTTCTTAATCGCTTCTTATTGGAGGTATTGATGCAGCCAAACCAAACTGCGCAGACGTCATCCTCCTCAGTACCAACCGTTTCGAAGGGACGCAGATTAAGCATGAAACCGCGACACGTCAAGCTCCAAATTCCGATCGCGATTGGGGCCGTGCTAAGCGGCGCCCTGTGTACCGCAGCATACGCGTCGACGCAAATTACCGGTGCCGGCGCGACGTTCCCGTACCCGTTTTTCTCGGCGGCTTTTTATCAATATAGCAAGACGCACACCGACGTCACCGTCAACTATCAGTCGATTGGGAGCGGCGGCGGCATTCAACAGTTCACCGCACGGACGGTCGACTTCGGCGCGTCCGACGTGCCGATGAACGCCGACGAAGTCAAGCGTGCCGAGGCCGCGGGCGGCCCGGTGATCCAGTTTCCAACCACGCTCGGCGGCGAGGCGATCACGTATAACCTTCCGACCGTCGTCAAGGGCGGTTTACACTTGACGCGCGAGGCGTTGGTCGACATCTACCTTGGGAAAATCACGAAGTGGAACGACGCGGCGCTGGAAAAGATCAACAAAGGCGCATCGCTGCCTGATACTCCGATCGTGGTCGTCCACCGTTCGGACGGTTCGGGGACGACGTACATCTTCACCGACTTCCTCAGTCACGTCTCGGGCGAGTGGAAGTCTAAGGTCGGGACGGGTAAGAGCGTCGAGTGGCCGGCGCCGAGCAGCGTCGGCGGTAAGGGTAACGAGGGCGTTGCGGGTCAAGTGCGTCAGACGCCGGGAGCAATCGGGTACGTCGAGTTAGCGTATGCGATCGAAAATCATATGAACCAAGCGATGCTCGAGAACCGCGCCGGCAAGTGGCTGTTTTGCACGGCGAACGGTTCCAAGGCCGCCGCGGCCAGCCGGTCGTCGATTTCGCCGACCGAGTTTTCGATCGTCGACGCGGCGGGCGAGAACGTTTGGCCGATCTCCGGGTTTTCGTGGGGGATGGTCTTCGAGAACCCCCAAGACAAGGGACGCGCCAAGCTCGTGCAGTCGGCGCTCCTTTGGCTGGTGACCGAGGGACAGCCGATCGCGGCGTCGCTCAATTACGTCGCGTTGCCGCCAAACATCGAGGAATACTCGAAGCACCAGCTGGAACGGATGAAGGTCTAAGGTCCTAACTTCTCATCCCGCGACGTGCCGGGGGAGTCGTTCGGCGATTCTCCCGGCGCTCGCGCTTGAAGGTTGATCTCATGCGAGACGCGGCGCAGTTTCTGACGGAACCGAACGACACGCGCCTGCGGAGCGCGCGCCGAGCCGATCGTTTGTTCATGAGTCTGCTCTACGGCGCGAGCGTCCTGTTCGTCGTGCTCGTGGCGGGCCTCTTCATCGAATTACTCTCGGGCTCGTGGCTGTCGATCCGGACCTTCGGCTTGTCGTTCTTGTGGACGAGCGAATGGAACCCCGTCACCGACAAGTATGGCGCCTTGCCGCTTATCTACGGGACGGTCATTAGCTCGTTCATCGGGATCTTGCTGGCCGGGATACTCGGAATTTTCGCCGCGGCATACCTGGCCGATTTCGCAAACCGGTTCGTTGCCCAACCGCTTACGTTCATGATCGAACTGTTGGCCGCGGTGCCGAGCGTCGTCTTCGGCCTGTGGGGCCTTTTCGTGCTCGCGCCGCTCATGCGGAACTACGTCGACCCGTTCTTGCAAGCGCACTTAGGGTTTCTTCCAATCTTCGGGGGGGCGATCTACGGGACGTCGCTCTTTACGGCCGGGGTCATCCTCGCGATCATGATCGTCCCGACCGTCACCGCCATCTCCCGGGACGTCATCAAAGCGATCCCGAACGACTTGCGCGAAGCGTCGGCCTCGCTCGGCGCCACTCGCTGGGAGACGATGTGGAAGGTCGTGTTGCCGGCCGCGCGCAGCGGGATATTCGGGGCGCTGATCCTGGCCCTCGGTCGCGCTTTGGGCGAGACGATTGCGGTCACGATGGTCGTCGGCAACCGGCCGGCGATCGCGACCTCGCTGTTCGCGCCGGGATACACGCTCCCGAGCGTTATCGCCAACGAGTTCACCGAGGCGACCACGCCGCTTTACCTCAGTTCGTTGATCGAATTGGGCCTCGTCCTGTTCATCGTGAGCATGATCGTCAACGGTTGCGCCCGGGCGCTGATGCTGACGGTCATGCGGCCGGCCGGGGCACGTTGAGATGGCCGTCACCACTTCGACCGCGTATTCGCACCCCATGAAGAGGGGCGGCCGCTCGAACTTGGCGTGGCGCCGCTTGGGCAGCTTCGCCGGCGTGTTCTTCGCCGCGGCGTGTTCGGGGATCGCCGCCGCGACGCTTCTGATCATTTTCGGATATGTCGTGCAGCAGGGGATCGCGGCAATCAACGTCCCGTTTTTCCTCGAGTTGCCTCGACCGGTCGGCATGACCGGCGGCGGCGTCGCCAACGGAATCGTCGGGAGTGCGATCATGGTCGGGATTGCCGCCGCGCTCGCGACGCCGGTCGGCGTGATGGTCGGCATCTATCTCGCGCTCTTTGGGCGCGGGGCCGTCGCCGAAGGAATACGGTTTCTCGCAGACGTGCTCTCCGGCGTACCGAGCATTGCGATTGGACTGTTCGCCTACACCTTGCTCGTCGCTCCGTTCAGGCATTTCTCGGCGTTCTCAGCGTCGGTTGCCTTCGCGATTCTGATGCTGCCGATTCTCATCAGGACGTCCGAGGAAGCAGTTCGCAGCGTATCTCCGACGATTCGCGAGGGCGCGCTTGCGCTCGGAATGTCGGTCTACAGCGCAACGATGCGCGTCGTCGTGCCGGCCGCTCGGCCGGCGATTGTCACCGGCCTCCTGCTCGGCATAGCGCGCATCACGGGGGAGACCGCGCCCCTGCTCTTCACCGCTTTTGGAAGCCAATTCTGGGAAGTGAACCCGACGAATCCGATGGCGGAGTTGTCGCTGCAAGTGTTCACCTATGCAATCTCACCGTATGACGATTGGCATCGCCAAGCGTGGGCCGGGGCCCTCGTGCTCATCTTCGTCGTGTTCGTGCTCAATCTCGGCGCCCGCATCGCCTTGCGCCGCGCTCGCTGACCGAGGATGATGGAAACGTTGGAGCGAGCCACACCGACCGAAGCCCCCGCCGCGCAATTGGTCGTCCGCGATCTGTCCGCCTATTACGGCAAGAAGCTCGCGGTTGCGGACATCACGATGAGTTTTCCGGCGAGACGCATCACCGCGCTCATCGGCCCTTCGGGGTGCGGGAAAACGACGTTGTTGCGAAGCCTCAACCGAATCCACGAAGCGGCGAGCAACGGGACCGTGACCGGCCACGTGTTTCTTGACGGTAGAGACATCTACGACCCAGACATTCACCCGGTTGCGATCCGACGCCGAATCGGCATGGTGTTCCAGCGGGCAAACCCGTTCCCGACGATGTCGATCTTCGACGACGTCGTCTCGGGTTTGCGGTACGCCGGAGGCGTGCGATCGAAAGAGGCTCTCCAGGCGGCCGCCGAGCGCGTGCTCCGAATGGCGGTCCTTTGGGATGAAGTCAAGGACAAATTGCAACAACCTGGCGCGTCGTTGTCGGGCGGCCAGCAGCAGCGCCTGTGCATCGCACGCGCCCTGGCCAGCGATCCGGAAGTTCTCCTCATGGACGAAGCGACGTCGGCGCTCGATCCTATCGCGACGGCACAGATCGAAGAATTGATGCTCGCGCTCTCGAAACAACTCACGATCGTAGCGGTGACGCACAACATGCAGCAGGCCGCACGAGTCTCCAATTTCACCGCATTGATGCTCTCGGGCGAGGATCGCGTCGGGCGGCTGGTCGAGTTCGGCGAGACGCAACAAATCTTCACGAGGCCGCAAATCAAGCTGACCGAAGACTACATCACGGGACGGTTTGGGTAGGGCGACCGGTCGATGATTACCGAGACCAAGAATGTCGTCGCGGACAAGATGACCGTTTCGGACCTCAACGTCTACTACGGCAAGTTCCACGCGCTCAAAGGAACCTCGTTACGCGTCCCGGCCAACAAGGTCACGGCCTTGATCGGGCCCTCGGGTTGCGGAAAGTCGACGTTCTTGCGCGCCCTCAACCGGATGCACGACCTGACTCTCGGGGCGCGCGTGACCGGCACGGTGCAACTCGACGGGGTCGATATCTATAACCCGCAAGCCGACGCCGTCGAAATCCGGCACCGCATCGGGATGGTATTCCAGCGGCCGAATCCGTTTCCACAGTCGATCTTCGATAACGTGGTTTACGGACCGCGCCTGCACGGTGAACGAAACCCCGCTCGGCTAAGGGAAATTTGCGAGTGGAGCCTGCGCCAAGCCGCGCTCTGGGACGAAGTGAGGGATCGCCTGCATCGCTCGGCCTTGAGTTTGTCCGGAGGGCAGCAGCAGCGGCTGTGCATCTCCCGGGTCGTGGCGGTCTCGCCGCAGGTCATTCTGATGGACGAGCCGGCCTCGGCGCTGGATCCGCTCGCGACCGCAAAGATCGAAGATCTGATCGGTGAGTTGAAGAAATCGTTTACGGTCGTGATCGTGACGCACTCGATGCAGCAGGCCGCGCGCGTTTCCGACGATACTGCGTTTTTCTTGCTCGGCGAGTTGATCGAGACCGGAACGACCTCTGAGATTTTCACTCGGCCCAAAGACAAGCGCACCGAAGACTATATTACGGGCCGCTTCGGGTAGGGGGCTCGCGGGCTAGGTCTCGGGTTCCCAGGGACGAAGCGGTCGGCATGCTGACCGAGACTCGTCGCGACGCCGGCGGGACCATCGCGCGCGAAATGCTCGCGCTGCGCAAGACTTCGACCGCACCCGGGTTGACGCTCGAAACGGTCCCGACGCCGTCCATCGGCGCGGCGGACGTGCTGATCGAGGTTCGCATGGCCGGGATCTGCGGAACCGACGGGCACATCTATGCGTGGGACCAGTGGGCGCAGCGCCGGATCAAACCGCCGCTCGTCGTCGGTCATGAATTCATGGGCGTCGTCGCGGCGGTCGGAGCGGCCGTCACGAGCGTGCGCCCGGGCGACCGGGTCTCCGCCGAGGGACACATCTCGTGCGGCGTTTGCCTCTTATGCCGAACCGGCGAGGCGCATATTTGCGAACACGTTCGCATCATCGGGGTCGACACGGACGGCGCGTTCGCGACGTACGTCAAGATGCCGGCCAACAACGTATGGAAGCTCGACGACGCGATCTCCGACGAGGTGGCCGCGATCTTCGACCCGCTCGGCAATGCGGTTCATACCGTGATGGCCGCCGGGGTGAGCGTGAAGAGCGTCGTGATCACCGGCGTCGGCTCGATCGGCTTGATGGCGATCCCGGTCGCGCGCGCGGCTGGCGCGGCCTCGGTCTTCGCGATCGACGTCAACCCGCGCAAATTGGAATTGGCCGAACGCGTCGGCGCCGACGCGGTGTTCTTGGCCGACGATCCGAACTTGATCGACGAAGTCGTCCGCCGGACCAACGGCGACGGGGCGGACGTGCTCCTCGAGATGTCGGGGAGCGGGAGTGCGATCGACGCGGGCCTGCACATGCTGCGCAACGGGGGCCGGGCCGCGTTGCTCGGGATTCCGCCCGACGACGTCAGAATCAACTTGGCCGAACGCATCATCTTCAAGGGGCTGACGGTGCTCGGGATCAACGGCCGCAAGATGTTCGAAACGTGGTATCAAACCGAGGCGCTCGTGCGCAGCGGCCGCGTCGACTTGCGACCGATCATCACGCACGTCATTCCAATCGCCGAGTACGAACGCGCCTTCGCGCTGATGCGCTCGGGCGAGGCCGCTAAGATCGTGATGCGTCTGTAGCGCGGGCCGCGCTACGGGCGGCTTCGCCGCCGCAATCGCAGTTCGATTTGCGAGCGAATCTTCGGCCACTCCGGCGCGATGATGCTGTAGAGCGCGCTGTTGCGCCGAGTTTCGCCGCAGCGGTGAAGGCGCAGCGTCCCTTCGTAGACCGCACCGAGGCGGACGAGCGAAGCGCGGCTGGGACCGTTTTCTTCGTGAGTGAGGAAGGCGATGCGGAGCAACTTCCACTCCTCGAACGCGAGCCGCAGCATGAGATACTTCGCTTCGAGGTTCAAGCCGGTGCGCTGAAACTCGGGGGCGAGCCAGGTCCAGCCGATCTCGGCCGAGCGCTCTTCGGGGCGAAGTTCGAGGAAACGCGTCGAGCCCACGATCCGGCCGTCGGCCGTGCGGACGAGCGTGTACGGCAATTCAAAGCCGCGCTCGGCCGACCCAAGCGCGCGATCGATCCAGTCGCGAGTTTCGTCGAGGGTCGCGAACCCCGGCATCCGCATCCACCGCCAGACTCGCGGGTCTGCGGCGGCCGCAAAGAGACCCTCGGCGTGCGCCGGGTCGAGCGGGAGCAAAGCGACCCTCGTTCCCAGGATGCTGCCGTCCGCGTGCGCCGGCGCAGCGGGCGAGTGGACTTGGCGGGAGCGCGAAGAAAGCGAGACGACGTTCATCAGACGATGCCCTCGCACGGCTGAGGCCTCTTCACTACGGGACGCAGGTGACATGAACCTAGCTTACGATCGCACCTTACAAGAAGGCCTGGACGCGCTACGGGCGGCTGGGACGTACAAGCAGCTTCGCCATCTGACGACGCCGATGGCCGCCGAGGCTCACATGGCGGAAGCGGGCGACGTCATCATCCTGTCGAGCAACAATTACCTCGGGCTGGCCGACCATCCCGAAGTCGTCGCCGCCGGCGTCCGTGGGCTCGAGCGCTATGGCGCGGGGACGGCTTCGGTGCGGTTCATCTGTGGGACTTTCGACATCCACCAGCGCCTAGAGGAGAAGATCGCATCGTTCTTCGGATTCGAAGCGGCGCTGACGTACGTCTCTTGCTGGACCGCGAACGAAGGGCTCCTCCCGACGGTCGGCGTCGCCGGGACGACGCTCGTCTCGGATGAGCTCAACCACGCCTCGATCATCGACGGGTGCCGATTGGCGGCGGCCAAACGAGTCCGCTTCAAGCATGGCGACATGACCGAACTCGAAGCGCGCTTGCGGGAGGCCGAGGGGCAGGCGTTCGTGGTTACCGACGGGGTATTTTCGATGGAAGGGGACCTGGCGCGTCTGCGGGAGATCGTGGTGCTCGCCGAGCGTTATGGCGCGGTCACGATCGTCGACGACAGTCATGGGACCGGCGTGATGGGCGCGAGCGGTCGCGGGACGATCGAGCATTTGGGGGTTGAAGGACGCGTCGACATCCTCACCGGGACGCTCGGCAAGGCGCTCGGCGGAGCAGCCGGCGGGTTCGTCGCCGGAAGCCGCGCCTTGATCGACACGCTGACCCAGCGCTCGCGGACCCAGTTGTTCTCGAACGCGCTTCCGCCGACGGTCGCGGCGAGCGCTCTGCGCGCGATCGAACTGCTCGAGACCCGGCCCGAGCTGCTTAAGGCACAGCGAGAGAACGTCGCTTACTTCCGCGCGGGACTCGAACGGCTCGGCTTCAGGCCGCTGCCTGGGGAGAGCGCGATCGTTCCGATCATCGTCGGTGAGACGGCGTTTGCAATCAAGATGAGCGACCGCCTCCTGCGCGAGGGCGTCTTCGTAACCGGGTTCGGATTCCCGGTCGTCCCCGAGGGCGCGGCGCGAATTCGGGTCCAGATGTCATCGGCACTCGACCGGCCGCAGCTCGACCGGGCGCTCGCGGCCTTCGAGAAGGTCGGTCGCGAGCTCGGCATTCTAACGCAAGCAAGCCGCGCTTAACGGTTCGCGGGGTCTAGGCTTCCGTTGGCAGGCCTCGACCCCGAGGGGCGGCGAACCCGGGCGCTTCCGCCCCAGAGGCGCATTCATTGAAGTCAACCGCTCCGGGAGAACGACGCTTCATATGCATTTGAGATCGATCATTTCTGCCGCTGCCATCCTCGCCGGCGTCGGCATGGCGACGCTCGCGGCCTCCGCAGCAGTCAACTTCACCGGCCCGACCGGCTGGCGCCACGTCGACCAACCGTCGACCGACAGCACGCGCAAAATCGATCAGTGGAAGATGTCGGGCGACGACACGCAATCGCTGACCGTGATGCAGGATCCAACGACGACGTATGCCGATGCGCTCGAGCGGATCCGAAACAACTTCAGCGTCAATCACTTCAAGCCGTCGATTGACAAGGATGAAATGTGTCAGGGCCGCCAGGGGCACGTGGTCGAATTCGCCTCAGGTCCGGACGAGCACCAGACGATCTGGAACCGCACGATCATCCCCGACGGAAACGGGATCGTCACGATCACCTACACGCACGCCCAGGGAACGAACATGGACGACGACGTGAAAAAGGCGATCACGGCTTTCTGCAGCGCGACCAGTTAGCGGTTCCCGCGCCGCGGGGTTGAGACGCCGGCGCGCTCCATGAAACTGAGAAGGGCACTCTCGGTTGCCTTCGGCTGCTCGTACCAGACGAAGTTCCCGGCGTTCGGAATCGTTCGCCGGGTTGCTCGCGGGAGGAGCGCGCCGAGCAAGGTGGCGTCGTTTCGCATCGGGTCGGCCGCGCCGTAGAGGATGAGCGCGTCGAGCGGTCGCTGCGCGAGCGAGCGCAGCCGAGCGCGGCGACCCATGTCGGCGAGGAGCGCGTGATACGCAACCGCGTTCCGTGGGACGAGATCGAACGTCGCCCCGAAGCGCGCCGCCGCGCGCGGGCTGAAGAAGAAGGCAGGTAACGTCGCGCGCGCGCATGCGCGGTCGTCCCCCGAGGAGCACGCGCGGTTTGCGGTCGCGCGCGCTTTTGAAGTCAACCGCCGGCGAATCGCGGCATTGAGCGGAAGGAGCCACGCCGGATCGTCGGCGGACGGATCGATGAGGGCGACGTCTGCGACCCTGTCGTTGTGCCGTGCCGCATACGCGAGCGCGAGGTAACCGCCTTGGGCGTGTCCGATCAAGCGAAGGCGTCGAAGTCCGAGTGCCCGCCGCAGCGCATCGAGGTCGTCGATCCAGCCATCGACCGTGAAGTGGCTAAGGTCGGCCGGTACGGCGGTCGATGCGCCTGTTCCACGCTGATCCCATACGACGATGCGCCGCCGTTTTGTGGCGAGCAGCCGCGCGAGCGGGACGACATAGGCGGGCTCGCGCAGCGGACCGCCGGCGATAACGATCCACGTTTGCGATCCGCCGCCGAACGTTCGATAGCCTAGGCGCGCGTCGCGCGCGGAGTAGAAGCGGAGCGGCGGAGCCTGTGCCGCGCCGAAAAGGGCGAGCGCGGCGCACGCGGCGAGCGCGCGGCTCAGCGCGGCGGTTTTTAAACGGCGACGGATGCTAGTTGCGCCAACGGTACCGGCTTCGCGGCGAGGGCCGGCGATACACGGCGCGGATCGGCGCGTAGTGCGAGTCGAGGGTGAAGCCGTAGAAGTTCCCACTGTTGTCGAGGACCCACATCCAGGCCCCATCGATGACGGGCGGCATGCGGATGACATCGGGAGTCGTCAACAGCGGCTTGCCACCGTTGAGAACGTTGCCGGTCGTAGCATCGAGCACCCATAACGCGCCGCCTGGCGGGTCGTTGGGCTGACCGCACGAGCCGTCTTGCTCGACGGTGCACGGGGACAATCGCAAAGACGAGCCCACCGGCCGTCGCCGCCGGCGCGCCACGCGGCGGCGCGGACATATAGGAATACGAGTCCGGGCCGAACGCCGAACTCCACAGGATGCTGAACGAGTCGCACCCGGCCGGTTGAATCGCAACGAGCCCGGGCGGCCGGAGCGAGCCGCCCATCTGCGACGTGACCGCGACGTAGAGGAACCCGGTCGACGGTGAGTAGCCCGGGTTTCCGATGTACACGCCGGCGTAGTGGCTCTCCGAAAACCTGAATCGCGCGACCGGGCCCTTCCCGATTCGCTGCGTGTCGTAGAGGATGACCTGACCCGACTTTCCTTGCGATGCGGAGACCACGTTACAGCCGAGCGGCTGGAACAGCACCGGGGTTCCGCTGAAGTCGAGGTCTTGCGAGTTGCCATGGAATTGAAACCCGGGGAAGTTCGCGGCGGCCAGCGACGCGAGACTAGGAGAAAGCTTGATGAAGTGTTCCGCGAAACCGACATGCTCGTTTGGTGCTTGCTGGAACGGCGGCTGCACGTTCGTGCCTCTGTCGGCGTTTCCGGATCCGGTATACACGAAGCCGGAGGCGTCGAGCGAGACGCCGCCCCAACCCCACACGCCGCCGCCGCTGTAGTTCCCCCCGTGCCCCCAGGTCGTGAAGTAGACGTTCGCAAGCGACATCGTGTTCGTGTCGACCGCCGCGACCCGGCCGCGCCACGACGAAAGGTCGCACGTCGAGCTCGTCCCCGCGTACAGCGTGCCGTTCGGCGCTAGCGTGAGCGCGGTGTGCATGAAATCGATCTCGCCGGGGAGCGGGGACGGGACGACGTTCACAGATCCCAGCGGCGCGCCGGTTGCCGGGTTCAACTGGTACACGACGTTCGCAGCCGGTCCGTTGACCTGCGAGCTTTGATCGTCGGGCACGTAGACGAGTTTCCTGTGCGGATCGTACACTGCCGTCCCGCCGACGCCGAAGTAACCAATCCCGCTCCCGCACGAGAATCGCTGCTGCCCGAGAAACGCGTCCCAAATCGGCTGCCCGGAGAGAGCGTCATAACCGTAAGCGTTCCCCGACCCCCCTCCGACGATCAACACGGCGACGTGCCCGCCGACGTGGGTCGCGACGATTGGCTGAGTCTGCGTGTTGTAGTCTTGCAGCGAACTTTGCCATGCGAGATGAAGCTGCGCGAGCGAACTTGCGCTGAACGCGGCTGAATTCGGGTTGAAACCGTCGCGCGCGTTGTCGTAGCCGTACGTCGTCCAGTCGTTCAGCGCCGGCGCCTTCGGCGCGCTCGGCAGAGCCGGAATTCGGCTTCGAGCGGCTATAGGGGCGGCTTGCGCGCCGGACGGGCCGGCCACGCCGCTCCAGCCCGACGCCAGCGCCGCAACGCCGAGCAACGACGGGAAAACCCCAAACGCAAGCGGCCTGGATGGCATCGCGAGCCTCCAATGCTAGTTAGCCTGACGATTCCAGGCTGTTCCAGTCATCGACCTGCGCTCTCGGGGGCTGAAGCGCCGCTCCGCGGTTTCGACCCCGGGATTAAATGCCGATGAGAGGCCGAGCGCGGCGGCGATGACCCGTCGCCGTTTCTCGTAGAGAGGCTATCGGCACGAGGTTTTTTTGGCCCCGGACCGTCGTGTCGTTTTCAGGCCACACGGCCGTTAGGAGTTCTTCGGCCCATGCGATTTCAAGGATTGGCCGTCTCGCTCGGCGTGCTAGCGTTTGGAGCGTCGGCATTAGCCGCTTGTTCCGGGATGCAATCGGCCGGCGTGCCGATCGCGCCGCCGCAAGCGCCGGCGCAACAGGCGGTTTTACAAACGCAGAGCGCAGAACATCAAGTGCAAAACGGGGCGCAACACGCCTCGCCGCAAAGCACTCCCGCAAATCCGTATCCGTTCACGCAAGGCGACACGTTCAACTACACGTACAACGCCGCGCATTCGGTCAAGCAGCCCGGCAAGGGGCTCGTAAAGTCCTCGACGACCGGGACCATCGTCACGACGATCGGCGCCACGACGACCTTCAACGGCCATCAAGCGACCGACGTGAACAACGTCCTGTCGTATACCAACTACAACAACGGGAATCAAGTTACCGCAACCGGGACGACGACAACCGACGACTACGAAGCGTTCGTCCCGACCAACGGACTTCTCGATTACGATCTCTACGGTTCGACGCTCTCGGGGAGCGAGAGCGACACCAACGGCCTCACGCGCACGTCCAGTCAGACACTGACGTATTCGAGCCCGTTTCTTCTCGACCGGCTCCCCGAGACAAAGGGGGATGTCTGGCATGTAGTGCCGGGATCGAAGTACACGCTTCAGTCGCAAGTTGCAACGACGAACGGCGGCGTAACCACGACAGAGACCTCCACCTACGCGCGCGGTGCCAACGGCTCTTACGCCCTTTCGTTGAGCAATACCAACGGCTATCAAGACACGGCGTACCAGAGCTCGAAGGGGAGCGCTCAGGACCAGAACAACGGGACCGGCAAGAATGCCGGAACCACCAC
Source organism: Vulcanimicrobiota bacterium (assembly GCA_963832625.1). Lineage (GTDB taxonomy): Bacteria > Vulcanimicrobiota > Vulcanimicrobiia > Vulcanimicrobiales > Vulcanimicrobiaceae > CAWHUV01. Next base: position 862,547 of record CAWHUV010000001.1, read on the forward strand.
CTTTAGTGCGCCGGCTCGCCAAAATGGAAAGTATGTCATCGTCGTCGTCTACACGCCGCCGAAAGGCCCGCAGACGAAGACGGACGTCCCGGACTGGTTCCCGGGGAACGGGCCGGTCGACAATATGGCGACCGATGCGTCGACCGATCTTGGGACGGTCAAGGTGCCTACGAAGTGCGGTTCGACGGCCGGTCAGCAAGGGCAGGAGTTGCGCGAGGAGCTCTCGTTCATCGACGCCGTCAAGGGGACGTACAACGCCGAGACGATCGACCGGTACGTTGTCTTCGGTATGGGCTTGGTGTGCGTCGATCACCAACGGCTACTCAACACGTACGACAATCGGAGCACCGGTGCGCTTCTGGCAAGCGAAACCTTCAATGGAACGCAAGCCCTGACGAGCGAGACGATCGGGGATCTGCGCACGCACGGGACGATCGCGGGTTTTAGCGCGCGCTAACGCGTGGCCCGCAAGCTTTTCGGAATCCAGAACAAGAGGAGCCGGCCGCGAGGGCCGGCTCCTTCCGTTCTCGGCGCGCGTTTGCGACCGTGCCCTATCGCAGGGCGGCGGAGTGCTCGGCGAAAAAAGCGACGAGCGCGGCGGCGGTCTCGACCGGGGCCTCTTCCATTAGGAAGTGTCCGCACGCTAGCGCCTCGCCGCGCACGTCGTCCGCCCACCTCTTCCAAGCGTCGAGGAAGGGGACGTGCTCCGATTGCGTAGGGCCCCGGCCCCACAATGCGAGGATGGGGCACGCGATGCGCCGCCCCGCTTCGCGGTCGCGCCGGTCGTTCTCGAGATCACAGGTGTAGCCGGCGCGATAGTCCTCGCACGTCGCGTGGACCGCGCCGTCGGAGCGAAACCACGCCTTGTAGGCCTCCATCGCTTCCGGCTCGATTGCGCCTTTGCGTTCGAGCCAGCCGGCGATCTTCGACTCGCAGAAAAAATCCGGGTCGGCGCCGATCAGCCGCTCCGGCAGCGGTTCGGGCTGAGCGAAGAACAGCCAATGGTAGGCTCGGTAGGCCTCGAGATACGTCATTGCCTCATACGTATCTAGCGTGGGCATGATGTCGAGAACCGCAAGCGCCGCGACGCGCTGGGGAGCGTCGAGCGCCATTCGGTAGGCGACGCGCCCGCCACGATCGTGTCCGGCGACGAAGAACCGCTCGTGCCCCAGCACCGACATCGTACTCAGAATGTCGCGCGCCATCGCGCGCTTGCCGTACGCTTCGTGCGTCGCGTCGGACCGGACGATCGAACTCGCGCCGTAACCACGCAAATCGGGGACGATGACGCGAAAACGTTGCGCCAGGATCGGAGCGACCTTGCGCCACGCGACGTGCGTTTGGGGGTAGCCATGGAGACAGACGAGCGGCGGCCCGTCGCCGCCGAGGCGCACGAAGACCTCCGCTTCATTATTCGCTATGCGCTGCGCTGCGAAGCCATCGAACATCGCCGGATATCTCGCGCGTTCGCTCGCCGGACCTCCTCTGGGCCGGCGGTCAAAGGAAAGGCGCCCGGGAGACCCCGGGCGCCTTTGGGCGCTAGATCGGGTACGCGCTTGCTCTATTGAACGACGATAATGTCGCGCATTCCAAAGAGGCCGTAGTGGAAGGCGCATCCGAACATGTAGTAACCCGGCGTGTTCGCAGCGTACACGAGCGAGTTCGTGTTGGGGTTCAACGTGCCGGTGCTGAAGTTGGCGGTCGAGATGTCGGTCCCGGCCGGCGATTGTGTCGAGCTTCCGTTGAAGGATTTCGGGAAATTCGCACCCGTCTTCGATGCGTCGCCTAGAAAGCTGGCGGTGTGCTGGTGGCCGCCGTCGACGCTATGAAAGACGACCTTCGAACCAACCTTGATCACGACGACTTGCGTCGTCGTCGACTTCGAGCCATTGAAATAACCGAGCAGCTTGCCGTAAACTTTGCTGTTGAGCGTCTTTTCGTTCGTGAGTCGGACGCCGACTGCTTTAGTTATGAGACCCGCACCGTTGAAATCGATCACCATCGGCGCAACGGATTGGCCGCTCGGGCTCGCGGCGCTCGACATCGAGTTTGTTCCGCCGCATCCGGCCAGCGTGAGCGCCAGGATGCCGGCCAGCGGCAAGAATGAGAGAACGCGCATGTAGCTTTTCCTCCAAGTTCGGTTGCGGCGAGCATGCCGGTTGAATCTGAAGCAAACCTGAAAGGCGCAGCCGCTTCCGCGGGCGCCCGGTACCCCTTCTTTGAAGAGGCTGCGAGGCCTGGACGGACCGGCGGGCGCCATTCGACCGGCAGCTTGTTTCGGGCTTGGCGCAGGCCCATTTTTGGACTCCGCCCAGGTTCGGCGCTGCCGTTAATCAAAGCAAACAGTGAGCCGCGGCACTTAAAAACGCCGGGGCCTCGCTCTGCGAGCCCGCGGGCGCCTCTCGTTACTGAAGATCAGGTTTTTAAATGTTCCAACCTTTCTTGCGCATCGCCGGCGGGGTCGCTTTCGCGGCCTTGGTGTCGGCGTGCTCGTCCTCCCCGGGGACGACCCTCGGCGCGCTCGGGGATCAGCGCCTCGTGCCGGCATCGCAGTCGCTCTCGCTCGAGAAGAGCCGGCACATCCACGCCGGCTCTCCTGCGTCGAGCACAACCCGCAGCGGGCGACAGCACGCGCCGCCGCCGGGCTGCACGCCCATTTCGAGCGTCAACCCGTCGACGATCTTCGTCAACTTCACCGCCGCCTCGTTCACCCCGGGCAATCACGTTACCATCGACGGCACGGGCTGCAACGTCGCGCTCTACCTCGGCCCGGGGACGAAGGGCGGACACCTCGATCACGCGGACTTCCCGGGGACGCCGTGCGATTACATGATCCTCACCGAGAACACAACGGTCATGATCGATCACACGACGATCGCGCCACCGGGCCTCGGCTGCTTCGGCAACGGCTACGGGATCCCGACGGGCATCGGATACACCAATTCGACCGTCATTCAAGACCACACGACGATCTCGAACATCAGCGGGCAAGCCATTCTCGTCGGCGGCGGTAACGTGACGATCGATCACACGACGGTCAACAATTCGGCGCCGATAGCCGGCGGCGATGGGATCGACAATTGGGATACCTCGAAACTCACGGTCGGCCACATGGCGGTAACCGGCGCCGGATACTATTACAGCACGGGGTTCTATTTCGCGAACTCCGGAATGGTTCGGCTCATGGGCGACGCCGCAACCAATTGGGAAAACGGGTACTGGAGCGATTGCACGTCGTCGATCCTGAACACGAACTTCTTCAAAGGCGAGTCGGTCTCGAACGACGTCGTGAATTTCACAATCGACAACTCGATGAGCACGTGCACGTTTGTGAAGAGTCTTTCCATCCCTTACATAATGGGGGCATAGCGCGCGGCCCTACATGACGGCCGCAATCGTGCCGGCAAAAGAAAAGCGCCCCGCGAGGGGCGCTTTTTCGTTGAAGTGGTGCCAGGCCCGGATTGGAATCGGGTTCATTAGGGCTTAACCGCGGGTGGTCGAGGGGTACGTCTAACGTTTACAGGATTGGGCCGGCGCAGGCTCTGCGTGTCGCCCGGGTCGCTGACGCAAATCGCGAAAGCATCGATATCGGGGTCAGAAGTTACTATCGTCCACACGTTGTTGTTGAACGGAACGCTTTGAACGATGTTCGCTTGCGTCCCGTCGAGCTCGCCGCCGAATGTGACAACGTCGCCCGCCGGACAGGTCGTGTCGTATTCGAAGTACGGGTTGATAAAGTAGCCATCGAAATTAACGACCTCGACCCAGCCGCTCGCACTCCCGCCCGGGCCGGTCGCCCCGGTTGCGCCGGTCGTCCCGGCGGGACCGGTGACGCCGGTTGGGCCGATCGATCCCGTCGCCCCGGTTGAGCCGGTCGCGCCCGTCGCTCCGGTCGCCCCGGTTGCGCCCGTCGATCCAGTCCGGCCCAGCTTCCCGGTCGCGCCGGTCGCTCCAGGTGAGCCTCGAGGACCGGTGGGACCTGTACCGCCTACTATCCCGGTCGGACCCGTCGCGCCGCTCGACCCCTTCGGCCCAGTGGCGCCCGTTGCGCCCCGCGCACCGTTCGCGCCCGTCGCGCCGGTCGCGCCATGCAGGCCTTGATAGCCCGAGGGACCAGGAAACCCGGTCGATCCCGTCGCTCCGGTGGCCCCCGTCGGCCCCGTCGCGCCCGTCGCGCCCGGCGGGCCAGGGGGGGGACTGGGATAATTCAAGTAAATCGCTGTTTCAAGGCCGCTGCACACCTGGCCGACGGACGGATCGATCAAGCGAACGTACGCGCTAGACAGCGGCTCGTGCTTAGAATCCGAGCGGAAGCATGCCCAGAAGCCTCCGTTTTGATCGGGGACGCTGCCGAGCGCGATCGCCGCGCAGACCGCCAAGGTTAACCCCCCGACGGCGAGCATCGCCGCGAGGCGGAATTTCTGAGCCCTCACCGACTCACGGCCTGCTATCGCCTCGGCGCAGACTTGCCGGCAGAGGCGTTGCGCCGAGTATTTGCCGACGAAGCCGAGCCGTTGATGCAAACCGCAAAGACGTTATCACTCACCGAGTCTTCGGCGTACCACGAGGTACTGTCGGCCGGGTAGCTGCTAATGAGGTTCGCTTGCGTGTTCTCGACGCCGCCCGCGATCACGATCTCACCGGCCGGGCAGGTCGCCGTCCCGACGTAGAAACCCGAGACCAAAGTCATGCTCGCGTTGACATAGTCCCAGCCGCCGACGCCGCCGGTCGCCCCAGTCGCACCGGTCGGTCCCGGCGGACCCGTTGCTCCAGTACCGCCCGTCGGCCCGGTCGCACCGGTGGCGCCGGTTTGCCCCGTGGCGCCGGTGTTCCCGGTTGCGCCGGTAGCCCCAGTACCGCCGGTGGCGCCGGTGGCGCCGGTCGCACCCGTGGCGCCGGTCGGTCCCGTGGCCCCGGTGGCGCCAGTCCCAGTCGCGCCGGTTGCCCCGGTCGCCCCGGTGGGGCCGGACGGTCCGGTTGCACCTGTCGAACCCGTGGCTCCGGTTGGGCCGACCGGTCCGGGAAAGCCGGTCGCGCCGGTCGGACCGGTTGGGCCAGTCGGTCCGGGAAAGCCGGGCGGGCCCGGGTTTCCGGGCGGTCCAGTCTGTCCGGTCGGGCCGGTAGCCCCTCTAGCGGCAAAAGTGATCGGTGCTTCCCAGCCGCTGCATTGCTGGCCGATCGACGGATCGATCAAGCGAACGAATGCGTTGTCCCGCGGCTCGTTTTGGCCGTTGTAAGTGTAGGAGCTGAAGCACGCATGAAAGGTTCCGTTTTGATCCGGGACGCTGCTGAGCGCGATCTCCCCACAAACGGCGAGCGCCAAGCCACCGGCGGCAACAATCGCCGCAACGCGGACGCTGAAGTTGCTCACGAGCATAAAACCTCGTGTGTCCGAAAGCGAGCGCCCCGCCACATCTATAGGCGAGGTTGCCTGCCCCTTTCTCGGGGCGCCCGCGCCCTCCTGTGAATTTGACGGGTTGCCTGCTCGCCAGTAGCGTTGCGAACGTTGTTCGTCAACGTTGACACTTGGGCGCAGCAAATTGTGCGGAGTTGGATTTCGAATTAACGACCCTGATGACACCGATCGATCGAATGCAACCAAACTGCATCAAGCATCCGCAGAGCAAAGAAAGAAGCCCGCCGAAGCGGGCTTCAATTTGGTTGCGGGGCCTGGATTTGAACCAGGGACCTTCGGGTTATGAGCCCGACGAGCTACCGGACTGCTCCACCCCGCGGCGAGCGAACCCAACTATAGCGCCGCGCCGAACGCCTGTCAATTACCGGCGTCGCGCCGGACAGCCGGGACGAGCATCCGGATGCGGAAGTCCTCTCATAATGGAACCCGTCTCGCCCGAACTGCTCGCGCTTCCGAAAGTCCAGCTCCACTGCCACCTCGAGGGGACCGTTCGCGCCGAGACTTTCCGCGCGCTCGCCGCGCACCATGGCGTCAAGAGCCCGCGCGCCGATGGGCCCCTCGAGACGACGTACGCCTTTGCGACCTTCGGCGAGTTCTTGCTCACGTTCGCCGAGGTGTGCAAGGTCTTGCGGGAGCCGGACGATTTCGCGCGGGTCGCCCACGATTACGTCGCGGATGCCGCGGCGCAGAACGTGCGCTACGCCGAGATATTCATCTCGCCGTCGGTCTGGACGTACTTCCACCGTGACCTCGACGTCCGCGCGACCGTCACGGCGATCCGCGACGTGCTCGACCGTGCCGGCCGAGCGAGCGGTCTCGAAGTCGCGCTGATCGTCGACGTGACGCGCAACTTCGGCGTCGAAAAGGCGCTCCAGAGCGCCGCAGAGGCGATTGCCCTCGCTCAAGCGGGGCTCGGCGTGATCGCAATCGGCCTCGGCGGCGACGAGGCAAACTATCCGCCGGGGCAGTTCGCCGGCGCGTTCGAACGCGCGCGGGCGGGGGGCTTGCACTGCGTCGCGCACGCCGGCGAGGCGGCCGGCCCCGGCAGCGTGCGCGCAGCGATCGAGGTTCTCGGCGCCGAGCGTATCGGGCATGGCGTACGCGCGATCGAAGATCCGGCGCTCGTCACAATGCTTTCCGAGCGCAGCATAACGCTCGAAATTTGCCCGACTTCGAACCGTCTCACCGGCGCCGTCCCGGCCGGCGAACCGCACCCCTTGATCGAACTCGACGCGCGCGGCGTCGCTTGCGCGATCGACGCCGACGACCCTGCGCCGTTTGGGACGTGCGTTACGAGCGAACTCGGCCTCGTCGCCGAGTGGCTCGGCTGGGACGGCGTCTTGCGCTGCACGCGCGCGGCGATCGAGGCGAGTTTCGCCTCACCGGAACGCAAGGCGGCGCTCTACGCCGAGCTTGCGACGTTCAGCCTGGAATCGCGCGAGCCCCGGCGAACGTCGTAAGGCGATGCCCGGACACACCCATTTCGACGAGTCGACCGAAGAGTATCTGGAAGCGATTTACCGGCTCGAGCGCGAGGGGCCGGGCGTGTCGACGTCGGCCCTAGCCTCCGAACTCGGCATCACGCCGGCATCGGTCTCCGGAATGCTGAAGAAGTTGGCGAGCGAGGGCTACATCGAGCATCGCGCGCGCGGTGAGGCCAAGTTGACGGCGAGCGGGCTGGAGATCGGCGTGCGCGTGATTAGGCGCCACCGCCTTGCCGAACGCCTGCTGACCGACGTGCTGGGCATGCCGTGGGACCAGGTCCATTCCGAGGCGTGCATGCTCGAGCACGCAATCTCGGCGCAGGTGGAAGAGCGGCTCGTTGCGGTCCTCGGCGATCCGCAGACGTGCCCACACGGTCATCCGATCCCTCCGGCCGACGGAACCGATCCACCCCACCCCGACGTCCCGCTCGCCCAACTCCCGGCGGGCGCGCAAGCAACCATCTACGGCGTGACCGAGGAGGTCCCGGAGATATTGCGTTACCTCGGCGAGGTTGGGCTGCGCCCGCAGACGCGGGTGCTCGTCGTCGACAAGGCGCCGCTCGGCGGACCGATGACCATTGAGGTCGCGGGGAAACGACACGCGATCTCCCTCGAACTCGCGCGAATGATCACGGTTTTGGCGTAGGCGAATCGAGCCATATGGCCGCCGCTTACCTCGAATGCTCGCTCGACGCGACGCATCGCTTCGAGACGGATCGCCTGTGGTCTACGTGCACGCGCGACGGTGCGCCGCTCTTGGTCCGTTACGCGCCGTTTGTGCTCGAGCGAGCGACCGCCGCGGCGCGGCCGTTTTCGATGTGGCGCTATCGCGAGGCGCTGCCGGTCGAGCGCCGAAGAGGAACCGATATCACTGGGTGAAGGCGGGACTCCGCTCTTGCGGCCGTCGACTGGCGGCGAGCTCGGTATAGACGTCCCTGTACGTCAAGGACGAATCGCGAACCCACCGGCTCGTTCAAAGCGCGCGGAATGGCGGCGGCGGTCACGTCGCGGACGCTTGGGCGCGACCGCGTTCGTCGCCCCGAGTGCGGGGAACGCCGGCGGAGCGCTCGCCGCGTACGGCGCGCGCGCCGGTTTGCCGGTGCCGTCGTGTTACCGCGCGACACGCCCCCGATGTTGATCGAAGAGTGCAAGGCTACGCCGCGGAGTTGAGTTCGTCGATGGCCTGATCGACGCGGCCGGGAAGCGCGCCGCCGAGTACGCCGCGAACGCGGTGCGTTCAACGTCGCGACGTTTCGCGAGCCATACCGCATCGAAGGGAAGAAGACGATGGCATACGAGTTGGTCGAGCGGCTCGGCGACGTTCCGGCGAGCGATCATGTACCCGACCGGCGGGGGGACCGGGCTCGTCGGGATGTGGAAAGCGTTCGACGAGTTGCAGGTCTTGGCTGGATCGGCGCGAGCGACCCGCGCATGATCGCGTTCAGGCCGACGGCTGCGCGCCGATCGTGCGCGCCTTCGAACGCGGGTTCGAAGCGGCGAGCCGTGGAGCATGCGCGTACGCGGCGTGGGGTCTACGCGTCCCGTCGGCGCTCGGCGACCGATTGATCTCGCCGCGATTCGCGCGTCGGATGGACCGCCGTCGCGGTCTCGGAAGACGGGCTGCGGCCGGCGGTCGAGCCTCCGCCAGTCGAAGGGATCGATGCATCCGAGGAGGGCGGCGCGGCGCTCGGCGGACTCGAGGCGGTGCTGAACCGCGGCATGAGGTTCGAAGGCCCGATCGTGCTCTTCAACACCGGCAGTGCGCTGAAGTACGCGCCGCGATGAGGGCCACGACGATTCTCATCCTGATCAACGTGGCGGTCTACGTTTGGATGGTGCTAACGATCGGCTCGAACTCGGGCTCGTGGATGACGCTCGGGGGCGGCTTCAGCACGCAAGCGCTTGTCGACCACGGCGCGCTCGTCGGCGCCTTGGTCCTTCAGGGCCAGTGGTGGCGGATCGTTACCGGCGCCTTCATGCACGGTGGAGTCCCGCATATCGCGCTCAACATGTTTGCGCTCTATCAAGTCGGTTCGTTCGTCGAAGCGGTCGGCGGCACGCCCCGTTTCTTGGCCGTTTACTTCGTCTCGATGCTCGGCTCGGGTCTCGCGGTGACGTTCTTCAGTCCGGACGAGGTGACCGTCGGCGCGAGCGGTGCGATCTTCGGCTTGTTCGGGGCGCTCGTCATCATCGGGTTGCGACTGGGGAAACGTGGACGCTCGCTGATCGCCCAATCGGTCCCGATTATCGGGCTCAACCTCGTCTTCACGTTCGCGGTTCCGAACATCTCGGCGGCGGGGCACGTCGGCGGCCTCATCAGCGGGTTCGCGATCGCCGCGCTCCTCTATCTCGTGCCGCCGCGGCGTACCGCGTCTACCGAAGTCGAGCCGCTTGCCGACGACGTCGCCGGCGAGGCGAGCGAACCCGCCCCCGAAGGATGAGCACGCTTCCGCTCGAGCCGCTCGACGTGCTCTTTGGCAGCGACGGGCCGCTGGCGCGCGCGCTCGCCGGTTTCGAAGCGCGTCCGGGGCAGGTGCAGATGTCGCGGCTGATCGAGCGCGGCTTCCTTGAAAGTGCCCACACGCTCGTCGAAGCGGGGACCGGCGTCGGAAAGTCGCTCGCCTACCTCGTTCCGGCGCTGCGCAGCGGCAAAAAGGTCGTCGTTTCGACGGCGACGATCGCGCTCCAAGAACAGCTGATGGACAAAGACATTCCATTGGTCACGAGCGCGCTCGGCATTCCGGTGCGGGTCGAGTTGCTCAAGGGGCGCAGCCATTACTTGTGCCGCGCGAAAGTCGAGCGCTTGCGCGCCGACCGGTTGATCGCCCAGAGCGCATCGATGGAACGGATGTGGGACTGGGCCGATCGCACGACGACCGGCGATCGCGCGGAGCTCTCGTTCGCGCCGCCGCCGGCGGAGTGGGAGTTACTCGACGCCGATGCCGACGACTGCGTCGGCGAGTTTTGCGAGCACTACCGCGACTGCTGGTTCTTCGCGCGGCGCGACGCGGCCAAGTACGCCGACTTGGTCGTCGTCAACCACGCGCTATTCTTCCTCGACCTCGCGATGGGTGGCTCGCTCCTGCCGCCATACGACCTCGCGATCCTCGACGAGGCGCATCAATGCGAGCGTTGGGCGACGGCGGCTCTGACCGCGACGCTCTCACCGGCGACGGTCGGGCGTTTGATGCGCCGGCTGCATCGCCACTACCACGTCCCGGCGAGTTGCGACGCCGAGCTCGACGAAGGGATGCGCCGTTTGGCTCACACGCTCGCGCGCGTCCCAGGCGACCGTTACCCGCTCGCCGCAAACGAAGAGGCACACGACGCGCTCGCGGAGTTGCAGCAGGCTTTCTATCGGCTCGAAAACTGGCTTTACGGGAATTGGCAAGCCGCGCTCAAGCGCCCGCCCGACAACGTCGCGGAGGCCGAGCGCCGGCGCGAGCTCGCGCTGCGTGGGATCGTCGGCCACCTCGCGACGATCGAGCGAACCCGGCTCGCGACGGACGAGGCGATTACGTGGGTCGAGCGCGTCGAAGGCGAGGGCCGCTACCAAGTCAACTCCGCGCCGTTCGACGTCGCCGAGTATCTGCGCGCGGCGCTCTTCGCGCGAACGCAAAGCGTGGTACTGACGAGCGCGACGATCGCGACCGGCGACTCGTTCAAATTTCTGCACGATTCGCTCGGCGTCGAGCTAGCGCAGGAGTACGTCGCTCCGTCTCCGTTCGACTTCAGGCGGCAAGCGCGCCTTTACGTCGCGCCGCCGGATTGTAACCCGAAGGCGGCCGATTTCGCCGCGCGGGTCGCGCCGCTCGTCGAAGAGTGTCTCGAGCTCTCGCGGGGGCGCGCGTTCGTCCTATTTACTTCGTATGCCCGGTTGCGTGAAGTGCACGCCTTCGTCCGCGAACGAATCGCGTACCCGGTCCGCCTACAGGGCGAACTCGGGCGCAGCCACCTCCTGGAATGGTTCCGCGCCACGCCGAATGCGGTTTTGTTTGCGACCGCGACGTTTTGGGAAGGGATCGACGTCGTCGGGGATGCCCTTTCGTGCGTCATCGTCGACCGGCTCCCGTTCCCGTCGCCGGCCGACCCGCTCGTCGCGGCGCGGCTCGCAGCGATAGACGGAAGCGGCCGCTCGAGTTTCGATGAGTACATGATCCCCTCGGCGATCGTGCGACTCAAGCAAGGATTTGGGCGGCTGATCCGCTCGCGGACGGATCGCGGCCTGCTCGTCTTGTTGGACGGCCGCGCCGCTTCGATGCGTTACGGGCGCACGATTCTCGATGCGCTTCCGCCCGCGCGGCGGATCGAGGATCTCCGCGAACTGCGCGAGTTTTTCGCCGTCTAAACGCTTGAGTGTGACGCCGGTCACACGACGATCGCGGGCAGCGCGTGACGCCGATCACGTTCCCGTTCAAAGCGAGGCCTATGGCGGCGTGACTCGGGTCCTAGGACCATAGACCTCTTTTTGCACCTTAGTGACCTCAGTATGAGCCGGGTCACACGACTGTCGGGGTGACCTAAGTTACTATGGAGACTAGACGATCACGGAGGATGCTATGCGTTATGCCACGCTCTTAGCCGGCGTTTTCTTGTTCTTTGGAATGATCGAAGCCGGATGTTCTTCGATGTCGAGCATGGCGCCGGCCGCGAGCCGCGGGATAGCGGGAGGATCGACGATTCGCCCGCAGAGCATCACCGCATTCCCGATCTGTACGGGCCAGGACGGCACTCAAGGACAGTGCGGCGGGCTCATCAACGGTAGCTTCACGCCGAACCCTAACCCTACGGCTTTGCCGTCGCAGATCGCCGGCTACCATCCCGGCGACCTGCAGAGCGCGTACGGCCTGACGCAGGCTTCCCAGACTCAGGGTGGTGGTCAAATCGTCGGGATCGTGACCGCGTTCCACAACCTGACGCTGGAAGACGACCTGTGGGTATACCGCGCCGCCTTCGGTCTGCCGCCTTGCACGCTCGCGAACCGGTGCTTGCGCATAATCTCTCCGCCAGGTCAGCGCCCGAACCCCAATCCGAATTGGGCGATCGAGGGCGACCTCGACGTCGAGATGGTGTCGGCGATTTGCCCGCTGTGTTCGATCGCGGTTGTTGAAGCGAAGGACGATCACCTCAAGAACCTCGCGTCGGCCGTCGACTATGCCGCCGGTTCAATGCACGCCGACGTCGTGAGCAACAGTTACGCGGCGCCCGAGTCGAAGCAAAACGCTTCGTACGAGAGCCACTACCACCACTCGAACGTCGCAATCGTCGCCGGTGCGGGCGACGGCGGATACTCGACGACGGCGATGTTTCCGGCTAGCTCGCCGCACGTCACCGCGGTCGGCGGCACGACGCTGACGGGCGGCGGAGCGTCGTGGATGCAAGCCGTATGGCCCTCAACCGGCAGCGGCTGCAGCGCATATTTTGGGAAGCCGAAATGGCAAACCGACACGGGTTGCACGATGCGCACCGACAATGACACGGCGGCGGTCGCCGATCCCAATACGGGCGCCGGAATATGGTCGACCCCCGCCGGCGGCTGGATCGTCGTTGGCGGGACGAGCGTCGCAACGCCAGTCGTCGCCGCGATGTTTGCGCTTGCGGGCAACACGCAAGGGATGCAAGACGCATCCTACCTGTACCGAAATCCGGGCGCCTTTAACTCGATCACCGGTTCGAACGGGACTTGTACGTTCTTCTACCTCTGCAATGCCGGGCAGGGATACAACGGGCCCGCGGGCCTGGGCGTGCCAAGCGGTTTGGGCGCTTTTTAACTGGCGATGCGTCACTCGTTCGTCGCCCGCCCCCGAATCCTCGCGCTGATCGAATCGGCGGCGGCGCGCCGCGCCACGTTCGTGTGCGCGCCGCAAGGGTACGGTAAGACGGCGCTGCTTCTCGAGTACGCAAGCCGCGTTCCGTCCGCATACTTAGCGCTTCCGAAACGCGCCTCGTTCGCGCGTTTCGTCGGCGACCTCGCACGGGTCGTAGCCGGGCATGCGCCCGGGATCAGTCTGTCGTTTGCGGGCGCCTACGAACGCGCGCTGCAGCGATCCGACCCGGCCGAAACGCTCGCGCAGTGGTTCGTCGGTCACGTCGGCGATGCCGCGTGCACGATCGCGATCGACGACCTCCATCACGGCGCCGACGAAAAGGTCGCGCGCTTTCTCGTCTCCGCGATCGAACGCTCTCCCTCGAGTCTGCGTTGGCTCGTCGGCACCGAGTCGATTGACGAAAACATTCCGATTTCATCGTGGCTCGCGCACGGCGTCGCAAGTCTCCCCATCGGGGTCGACGAACTGCAGCTGGATCTGCCGGGAGCGAAAAAGCTCGCGCAGCGAGCCTCATCTTTGCGGACGGCCGCCGAAGTCGAGCGGCTCCATGCAGCGACCGGCGGCGTGCTGAGCGATTTCGTCTTTCTGATTCGGCAGCCGCACGCGGAGGACGAGACCAACTTCGAGCGGGCTGCGGCGCGCACGTTCGCGAGTTTCGATGCGATGGAACGCGAGTTCGTATTTCGAAGCATGCTGCTCCCCGCGCTCGCCCTGGCGCTACTCGAACGGCTCGACGGGCCGCCTTCCGGAGAAATTCTCAAAGAGCTCCGCCGAACGGCGCCGCAGATCTTCGAGGACGACGGCATTCGCTACCACAGCGGTTTTCGCGAATTTGCGCGAGTGCGGCTCGACGCGCTCCCCGAGGCCGAACGCGCCGAATACGTCCTGGGCGCGGCCCGCGCGCTCGAAAGCGTCGGCGACGTCGCCGGTTCGCTACAGATATTGGTCGAGCGCGGCGACGAGGCCGAGATCGTTCGGCTGGTCGAGCGTCACGGCTTCACATGGATCGAGGGCGAGCAGGCTCACGTGTTGCACGACGCCTTGGCGGCGGTCGGTGACGAGGCGCGGCAGGGCCATCCCTCGATCATGGCAGTGCGCGCGATGATCGCGTCGCTCGGCGGGCGGTACGACGTTGCGGAATCCCTCTTTCAGCGCGCGCTCTCCGCGACGGACGAGCCGGTGCAGCGACTGCGTATTCGGTACTACTACGCCTCCGATCTGATGCGCCGCGGTCGGCTCGATGCGATCGAACTGCTGCAGCCCGACGAAACCTTCTTCGAGGCCCCGGTCGACCTTCGGATCGCCGTGATGTCGGCTCTCGGCGCCACCTACGCGATCGCGGGCGAGCTCGAACTGGCGCGCAAGTGGGTCGATCGGGCGCTCGATGCAGTCGGCGATTCGCGCAATCGCGTCCTCGCGGCGCGCGTCCACCACCAAGCGGCTTTCGTCGCGATGTACGCCGGCGACGGGCAACTCGCGAAGCGCCTGGCGGCAACTGCCTCCTCGCTCGCCGAAGCCGTCAGCGCATACGAAGTCGCCGGCGGCGCGTACACGGTTCGTTACCAACTTGCGCTCGACGTCGATGACGATCCGCGCAGTGCGGCCGCCCATCTGGAGCGCGTCGCGGCCTACGGTGCGAAGTGCGGAAGCGTCGAGAAGCAGCTCTTTGCCGTTGCGGGCGCGTTCGAGATTGCGGTCGAACGGGGCGACGACGAAGGCGTGGCGTCGCTCGAACGCGAGCTCGAGCAGTTCGACGTGCAGTACAGCGCGCGGACCGCGATGGAAGGGCTTCTACCCGCGAAAGCGCTGTTGCTTGCCGGGCACGGCGAGTTCGCGCGCGCGTACCGTATCCTCAACGCGAGCGCCGACCAGCAACCGACGGCCGACCGCCGCGCGCAGCGCCTCGCGGAAATCGCCGTCTACGCCGCAGGCGCCGGCGAGTTCGTCGATGCCGGCGCCGCCGCGGTCGCTGCATGGCGGCTAACGAAGCAGGTCCCGCCACACTCGATTCGCTCGCTGCGGACGCGGCTCTTCGCCGCGCTCGCGCTCGTCATGCTCGGCCGGCTGAGCGCGCCGCGAATGCTGGTCGCCGGCGTCCGCCGCGACCTGCCCGCCGGCCTTCCTCGGCTCGCCGCGTTCGTCGAGGCGATCGAGGCATTGATCGCGCGCCGTTCGGGCATGCGGAACCACACAGCGCTCGCCGCTGCGCTCGAAACGATGCACAGCCTCGACTTCGGCGGCGTCGCGCGGATTGTAGAAGCTTTGCCGAGCGAGCGCGTCTGCGCCGTAGGGCGGCCGATGCGCGAAATGGCGGCGAGCGCATGATCGGCTCGAACTTCGCTTTTGACCGAGCGCGCGACGAACTCGCCTCGCTCTTGATGTCCGACCTTCCTTCGGGGCAACGGACCTTGATGGTCGAGTTGGTCGCCGCCGGTTTCATCGACGGCTATGCGAACGCTTGCCGGACGGGCCGCTTCGGCGAACTCGTCACGTGGATCGATCGAACGTGTCAAGCGCATGCCGACGCGCCCGGCGTCGCCGCGCTCTTCTCGGGCGCGTGCACGACGCTCGAACGGTATCTCGCGCGCAACGCGCAGGACGAGCGCTTCCGCGCACCGCTACGAACCTTGAACGCGCCGGTACGGGCCGTTGCCGCGAAGGCGCGGCGTCTCTCGGTTATTTCGACCGAGCGGCTCGACGAGACCGACGCCGCGATCAACGCGTTGCTGGTCCGGCTCGACAGCTCGGACCCGCTTACGGCGGAACACTCGCGCGCGGTCTCCGCCTGGTGCACGCGGTTAGCGCGCCGTCTTTCGCTTTCCGACGAGGACACGACATTCGTCGCGCGCTGTGGGATGATTCACGACATCGGAAAGATCACGACGCCGAAAGAGATTCTGTTCGCGCCGCGCGCTCTGACCGATGACGAATGGAACGTCATGCGCAGCCACACGGCGGCCGGCGAACGGATCGTCCGCGAGGATCGCCGCCTACACCGCTTCACGGTCGCCGTGCGCTCGCATCACGAGCGCCTCGACGGGCGCGGCTACCCCGACCAGTTGACCGCGAACGAGATCGACCTTCCGACGCGGATCGTTACGATCGCCGACTCGTTCAACGCGATGATCGGGCGGCGGCCCTACCGGCCGCCGATGCTGCCGGCGCAAGCGCTCGAACAGCTCGCCGCCAACAAGAAGAAGCAATTCGACCCAGAGATCGTTTCGGCGATGTTCGAGGTCGTCCGGGAGCTCTAACCCTCCTTCGAGTCTTCGACCTTCGCGCGCTCTTGGAGTTCGGCGACGACGCTCGAGTCGGCGAGCGTCGTCGTGTCGCCGAGCATCCGCCCTTCGGCGATGTCGCGCAGGAGGCGGCGCATGATCTTGCCGCTGCGCGTCTTCGGCAGCTCCTGCGTGAACGTCAGGTACTTCGGCGTCGTGAACTTGCCGAGCTTATCGACCCACGTGGGCGCGTAACTCGTCGGCGACTCCGGATTTCCGATCACGTGCCCTTTCAGCGTGACGAACGCGCAGATCGCCTGGCCGGTGACGTCGTCGAGCTTCCCGACGACGGCGGCTTCGGCGACCTGGGATGGTCGACGAGCGCGCTCTCGACTTCGGTCGTCGAGATGCGATGGCCGCTGACGTTCATGACGTCGTCGATCCGGCCCATGAACCAGTAGTCGCCGTCCTCGTCGCGCTTGCACCCATCGCCGGCAAGGTACATGTGCGGGAACCTCGACCAATACGTCTGCACGTAGCGCTCGTCGTCGCCCCAGATTCCGCGTAGCATCGCGGGCCACGGGCGTTTGAGCACGCAATATCCGCCGCCGCCGAGCGGCACGCTCTCGCCGTTTTCGTTGACGACGTCGGCGAGGACGCCGGGAAAGGGTTCGTCGCGCTCCCCGGCTTGAGCGTCGTGATCCCGGGCAGCGGCGTGATCATGATCATCCCGGTCTCGGTCTGCCACCACGTGTCGACGACCGGACAGCGGCCGCCGCCGATGTGTTCGTAGTACCACATCCACGCTTCGGGATTGATCGGTTCGCCGACGCTTCCAAGCAGCCGCAGCGACGAGAGATCGTGACTTCTCGGGGTACTGGGGGCCCCACTTCATGAACGTGCGAATCGCCGTCGGCGCAGTGTAGAGGATAGTGACTTTAGCGCTCGCGATCGCCCAGAGGCGGTCCTTGTCGGGGAAGTCGGGCGTGCCTTCGTAGATGACGCCGGTCGCGCCGTTGCAGAGCGGTCCATAGACGATGTACGAATGGCCGGTGACCCAGCCGATATCGGCCGCGCACCAGAACACGTCTTTTCTTTGATGTCGAAGATGAGTTTGTGCGTCGCGGTCACGCCGGTCAGGTAGCCCGCCGTCGTGTGCTTGATCCCTTTCGGTTTCGCCGTCGTGCCGCTCGTGTAGAGGAGGTAGAGCAAGTCTTCGGCGTCCATCTGTTCGGGCTCGCAACTGTCGGGCTGACCCGCGACGACCTCGTCCCACCAAAGATCGCGGCCGGCTTCCATGTCGACCGGGTCGCCGACGCGCTTGGCGACGATGCAGTGCCGATCGACGGCGTGTTCGCCATCGCCTCGTCGCAGTTCATCTTTGAGCGGGACCTTCTTGCCGCGCCGCCAGCCTTGATCCGCCGTGATCATCGCGACGCACTGCCGCATCGTTGACGCGGTCGACGATCGAATCGGGAGAGAAGCCGCCGAAGATGACCGAGTGCGCCGCGCCGATGCGCGCGCAGGCGAGCATCGCGACCGGGCAGCTCCGGGATCATCGGCATGTAGATCGCGACGCGATCGCCCTTCTTGACGCCGAGTTTGCGCAATCCGTTTGCGAACCGGCAGACGTCGGCGAGCAACTGCGCGTAGGTTATCGTCCGCCGGTCGCCGGGCTCGCCTTCCCAGTAGATAGGCGACTCGCGCGCCGCGTCCGGCGCGGACGTGCCGGTCGAGCGCGTTGACCGACGCGTTGAGCTTCCCGCCGACGAACCACTTGGCGAACGGTTCGTTCCACTCGAGCACGGTGTGGTAGGGGGCGATCCACTCGAGCCGGTCCGCCCAGGACGCCCAGAAGGCGAGATGGTCGCGCTCCGCCTCCTGATAGATGCCGGGCCGCGCATTTGCTTGCGCGGCGAACTCGGGCCGCGGCGGGAAGCGCCTCGCTTCCTTTAGCAGCGCCTCGATTGTGTCGGAGGTTCGTGCAGGCGTCGTCATGCGGCTCGAAGTTCAACGGGGCGTATGCCCGTTACTTGCGCCGGAGGCGGGCCACGGACGGGGCGCGCGGCGCGGCCTCGCGAAGTTGAGGGCCATGCATCGGGCGCGCGCGCGGAAGGCACTGCTCCTCGGGTTGGCGGTGGCGCTCGCGGCGACGGCGACGGCATCGGCGCGCGGCCATCGCGACCCCGGCACCGGCTTGAAGACGGTCGCGTATGCGAAGGCGCCGCCGGATTTCGCCTTCGATCTCGGCCAAGGCACCGAGCACCTCCGCGATCTTACCGGGAAGCCGACGATCCTGAACTTTTGGGCGACGTGGTGCGAACCGTGCCGGGCCGAGCTCGATGCGTTTGCGAAGGTACATGCGACGTACGGTGACGGCGTCACGCTCGTTACGCTGTCGTCGCAGCAGCCCGGCGTCGCGCGCGCCTTTCTCGATGCCCACCATCTCACGCTACCGGTCGTCGAGGACCCGGAGCACAAGGTTTTCGACGCCTATTCGGTCCAGGCGCTCCCGGTGACGATCGTTCTGGGGCGCGACGGGACCGTCGGGCGAGTCATCATCGGTGAATTGAGCTGGGACGAATTGCACGCCTTTGTCGATTCGGTGCTCGCGCCGGCGCCGATCTCGAGCGCACCTTCGAGTCGTTGACGAACGCAGCGCTGCGCGCTGCGTTCGCGCTAGCGTTGTCCGCGGTGCTCGCCGGGCCGGCCGTCGCCGCACCCGACGATCCGGACGCGCTGATCGCGTCGCGGGCCGACGGCGCGAGGGGCTTCGGCGTCATCCTCGGCGTGATCGATCGCGGGAAAACCACGATCTACACCGCCGGTCGCCTGGGCCCAGGCGGCGCGCCGCCCGACATCGACAGCGTTTTCGAGATCGGCTCGGTAACCAAGACCTTCACGGCCGGTTTGCTCGCGCTGATGGTCGCGCGCGGTGAAGTCAAGTTGCGCGATCCGATCGAGGGCTATCTCCCCCATAACGTGCACGCGCCGGCGTTCGAGGGGCGTTCGATCACGCTGCTCGACCTCGCCGAGCAACGGTCTGGTCTTCCGCGCGACGCCGCGAACTTCACCAATGCACATGCCGGCTACACCGAAGCGCAACTGTTTACATTTCTCTCCAGCTTTCGGCTGACGCGCAAACCCGGGACAACGTTCGAGTACTCGAACGTCGGCGTCGGTCTGTTGGGAGATCTGCTCGCGCGTCGCGCGCGGGTGCCGTACGCCGAACTCGTCCGGAAACGAATCCTGGTCCCGCTCGGCATGGACGCCTCGGGGATCGTCGTTACGCCACGCGCGCTCGCGCACTTTGCGCCCGGCTATACCGCCGACGGGTTTCCGGCGCAGCGTTTTTTCCTGGGCGCGCTCGCCGGCGCCGGTGGGATGCACGCCTCGATGCGCGACATGCTGACCTACTTGCGGGCAGCGATGACCGATTCACGCGACCAATTGCACGCCGCGATGGAAGTTGCCGAGCAACCCCGCACGCCGATTCGGATCGGGCGTTTCAACGAGCCGTTGGCGATTGGATTGGTTTGGGTCACGCTCGTAGCTCGCGGGATAACTTGGCACAATGGCGGAACGGCAGGCTATCACGCTTTCATAGGCTTCCGCCGCCAAACCGGGCGCGGCGTCGTGCTCTTGACGAACCAATCGCAACCGATCGACGACGTCGGCTTGCACGTGCTCGATCGGTCTTTCCCCCTTGCGACGCCCGACCTTTCGCAGCGGATCGCACCGGAGCGGCTCGCGGCCTATGCCGGCGACTATCGGTTTTCGGACGGCTCGACCATTCGGCTGGAAGCCCGCGGTTCGATCCTGCTCGCGCACACGCAAGACGCGCCCGAATTCGGGTTGTACCCGGCGAGCGCGACGAGGTTCGTCGCAAAAATCGCGCCACTGCAAATCACCTTTGAAGTCGCGGCCGACGGCGCGGTCACCGGGTTCGTGCTAGAGCAGGGCGATCAGAAAGAGCGCGCGACCAGAATCGCGTCCTCGACGACTGGCCCGTCGCCCATGGAGACTGCGATGCCGACACCGTCGCCGGCATCGACCCCGCTGTCGGCCGAGCCGGTCATCCCCTCGCCCGCGCCGAGCGGCACGGCTGGGCCATAGTGCTTGTGCCGGGGGCGGTCGCCCAGAGGGTTTCGCGCTCGGTTCCTGGGGTCTGTATATCCAAAGGTGAGCCGGCATGACCTGTCCCCCAAGATTGCCTCGCAGCCTGTCAGCTCAGGGCGATGATGTCCCCATCGGGCCCGATAGCGGTGTCCCCTTCGAGCTGATTGGAAGACCGCCGTGCTTTTCTGGTCCAAGGGTGCCCCGGCGGGAATGGGTGGGCCTTCTGCGGGTAGGACGCGTGCCGATCGCGGGGGAGCTTCGTTTCGTCGTTGAGTTGTTTTGCGCCAACCACGCGCGTTTGTTTGCTGAGTTCTCCGGAAAGTCGGTAGGCGAGCCTTTGACCACGCCGTTCGATCGTGATGGTGCCATTACGATGTTCTCGAATGTCGACCTGACTTGAGCGAAGGCGTTGGGGAATAGCCTTTTCGGTGATCTGTAAGATGCTCGAGCCGTATTGAACGGTCAAGTTCTGCGAAACGACCCGTGTGTGGGAGATGCAGAGGATGCGGTCGAGATCTTCATGAGGTTCCAGGGGTCGATGGACGTCGATCTCCGAGCGCGCGGCGACCGCGAAGCGCGCGTTGTAGCCGGCCATGAAGGTCGCAACGAATGCGTTGGCCGCCTCGATCGTAGAGATCTCTTGAAGCCGCAGCTCCTTGACGAGCCGGTCTTGCAGAACACCGTTGGCCCGTTCGACGCGGCCTTTGGCTTGCGGTGAATTGGCGCAGATGCTTTCGATTCCAAGCTGTTCCATCGCGCGTCCGAACTGAGTGATTCCCTCGCCCGTAGTCGGTTGATTGACCCGAAAAACGCCGAAGCGGTCGCTATAAAAGGTCATCGGCTTGCCGAAAGTTCGCAGATATTCATCGACGAGATCGAAGTAGCTCTGCGTTGTCTCCGCGGGGGTGAAGCGCAGACCCATGAGCCTGCTCGTTGCGTCGTCGACGAAGACTAAGAGTGTGCACTTGGGTGCGCGGTCCTCGAACCAGCGATGGTGAGAGCCGTCTATCTGGACGAGTTCGCCAAAGCACGCGCGCCGCTCGCGTGGGGGATGCGCCGGTTTGCGCTTCGAGCCGCGCGGCTTCCACAGCTTCGCGGCGATCATTGCTGTGCGCAGCGTTTCCTTGGGGATCGAGATCCCATCGCGTTCGGCCAACTTCTCGCTGGCCAAGGTCGGCCCGAAGTCCGGATATCGTGTTGCGATCAGCTCGAGCGCTCGTGCGAGCAGCACCGAATCGGTGCGGTGGTTGCCGGGCTTGCCACGCTTCTTGGAGACGAGACCCGCCGCACCGTCGAGCCGGTACGCTCGCCACAGGCGCTTGACCTGGCGGGTCGTTAGCCCAAGCTGGGCTGCCACGTCGCGTTGCCTCAGGCCGCCGTTCTCGAGCCGCTGCATCGCTTGCAGCCGGGTGATTTCGCGCTGGCTCATGGTCGTCAGGTCGCTCCTCATAAGGCGGCCTTCGCAACCAGCCTGGGGACATTTCTATCCGGTCAAAATGGGGACATCTCTATCTGGCCCTGATAAGATTGCCTCGCAGCCTTGACCCTATGGCCCGGGTCTTGTTATGGTAGACCTAATGTTGGCACTCTTTGAACGTGACTGCTAAACTCAAGGGTGCGGACGCCAGGCCGCTCCCTCCCGAACTGGATAAGCGCAAAGCCTTCATTTTGGCGACCGTCGTGTACGAGTACGTCGCGACCGCCGAGCCGGTCGGCTCGCACGCGCTGACGCAAAAGTACAATTTGGGCGTTAGCTCGGCGACGATCCGCAACGAGATGGCCGAACTCGAAGCCGGCGGATACCTCGTCCAGCCGCACACGTCGGCCGGCCGGGTCCCGTCAGACAGCGGCTACCGCACGTACGTCGATCAGTTGATGCGGCCCGAGGCGCTTCCAACCGAAGAGACGCGGCGAATCGCCGACGAGTTCCGCGAAGCGGGGCGCGAGCTCGACGAAGTCATCGAACAGACGACGCGGATGGTCGGCCGTCTCTCGCACAACGTCGCGTTCATGGTCGCACCGCGCCGCGAGACGCAGACGTTCCGTCACATTCAGTTGATCTGGCTTTCCGAGCGGACGGGGCTTGCGATCATCGTGAGTTCGCTCGGCGTTACGACGCAGACGCCGTTCGAGCACGCCGAGAGTGTGGCGCTCGAAGATTTGAACCGCCTTTCGAATCGCCTAAACGCGGCTTTTGCCGGAAAGGCGCTGCACGAGATCGCGCCGTCCGAGGTCGCTGCGAACGTTCGCGAGGCGGGTTTCTCGGCCGAACTGGCGCACGCAGTCGAGGTTGCCTTTACATCGGCGGCGCGGAGCGAAGAGCTTCCGGCGGTCGCGTCGAGCGGCACGCAAAACCTGCTCGATCAGCCGGAATTTCAAGACCTGCGCAAACTGCGCGCGTTGCTGCAGATCGTCGAGGAGCAAAAGACGCTCTACGAACTCGTCGCCGATGCGATGCAGTCGGAAGGGCCGGCGGTGAAGATCGGCCACGAACTCGGCTCCGAGGAGATCAACGAGTGCAGCCTCGTGACGGTTCCCTATCGCTTCGGTGAAAAAATGGTCGGCGTCCTCGCCATCCTCGGCCCGCGCCGCATGCCTTACGCGCGTCTCTTGGCGCTCGCCGATGGGACGGCGAAGTCGCTGAGCCGCTACTTAGCCGACGCCGAGATCCGATAGCCGCAGCGTGCCGACCGACTACTATTCGTTGCTCGGCGTCGATCGCGGCGCCAACGACGCAGAGATCAAACGCGCCTATCGCGGGCTCGCGCGGAAGTATCATCCCGACGTCGCGCAGGACAAAGCTTCAGCCGAGACGCGCTTCAAAGAGATCAACGAGGCGTATGAGGTTCTCTCGGATCCGCACAAGCGCCAGCAGTACGACCGCTTCGGGCGCGTCCCGACCGGAGCGTCGAGCGGCGGCTTCGGCCCGTTCGGAGCGGCCGAGGGCATCGGCGACATCTTCGACATGTTCTTCGGCGCGCGGCCCGGAGCGGCGCGCTCGGGCGGTCCGCAGCGTGGCGCAGACTTGCGCTACGACCTGCAGATCTCGCTCGAAGACGCTTTCCGCGGGGCCGAACGCGAGATCTCATTCCATTACCTGGGCTCCTGCGAGACGTGCGCGGGCTCGGGAGCGAGGCCGGGGACGAGCGCCGTTCGCTGCGACCGCTGCGGCGGCAGCGGCGTGGCCCGCGCGGTTCGGCAGACGCCGCTCGGACAGTTCGTTACGCAGTCGGCGTGCCCGAAATGCGGCGGCGAAGGCCAGACGACGCCGTCACCATGCGAGGCGTGCCGCGGTCGCGGGCGCCTCGACCGGCCGCGGACGCTGACGATCAAAGTTCCGGCGGGCGTCGACGAAGGGAGCCGAATCCGGCTTGCCGGGAGCGGCGAGGCCGGAACGCACGGCGGGCCGCCCGGCGATCTGTACGTCTATCTCTCGATCGCACGGCACCCGCGGCTGCGGCGCGACGGCGCGGACCTCTTTCTCGACGTCCCGATCGCCTTTACGCAAGCGGCTCTCGGCGGCCAGATCGAGATCGAGTCGCTCGAAGGGTTGCTCGAGCTCTCGGTCGTCGCGGGGACGCAGAGCGCCGCTACGTATCGCTTGCGCGGACGCGGGATGCCGACGGTCCGCGGCGGCGGCCGCGGCGACTTGCTGGTCACCGTGCACGTCGTCGTTCCGGCGAAGTTGAGCAAACGCGAGCGCGAACTGCTCGAGGAGTTCGCGGCGGTAGGTGGCGACCGAATCGATCACAGGTCGTTCCTCGATCGCGTCAAGGACGCGTTCAAAGTCGATTAGGTACGCGCGATTCTTCGTTGCGGGCGTCCACGCCGAAGACGAAGAGGTTACACTGCGCGGCGAAGACGCGCGCAAGCTCGCGCTCGTGCTTCGAAAGCGCGACGGCGACACGATCGAATTGTGCGACTCGAGCGGCGGGGCGTACCTCGCGACGCTGCGCTTCGAGGGCACGCGAGTGCACGCGCGGCTCGTCGAGCGACTCGACGATGCGAGCGGCCCATCGATCGAGATCACTCTCGCGCAAGCGGTGCCGAAGGGAATGAAAATGGACGCGGTCGTCGAGAAGGCCACCGAGATCGGCGTCGCGCGCATCGTGCCGCTGATAACCGAGCGGACGTTCGGCGCGGCCGCGCTGCGCGGCGGCAAGATCGAACGCTGGCGGCGAATCGCGCTAAGTGCGGCGCAGCAATCGGGGCGCCGCGACGTGCCGCCGGTCGAATCGCCGGCTGGTTGGGACGCGCTGTGTTCGCGTTTGGGCGAGTTCGATCGAGTCCTCATCCCATGGGAACTCGCGGATCCCGTTTCGCTAAAGACGCAGCTGCCGGCATTGCTCCAAGGCGCTGCGCGCATCGCCGTGGCGATCGGCCCCGAGGGCGGTCTCAGCCATGCCGAAATCGAGCGCGCGTCCGCCGCCGGCGCAGTCACGATCTCGCTGGGGCGCCGCATTTTGCGCACCGAG
Source organism: Vulcanimicrobiota bacterium (assembly GCA_963832625.1). Classification (GTDB taxonomy): domain Bacteria; phylum Vulcanimicrobiota; class Vulcanimicrobiia; order Vulcanimicrobiales; family Vulcanimicrobiaceae; genus CAWHUV01. The sequence continues at coordinate 887,087 of CAWHUV010000001.1, forward strand.
ACGGCGGGGCTAGTCGCGTGCAGCGCAATCTTCTACGCGAGCGGCGATCTGTGAAGAGGATGGGCCGAGCGTGGGAGCGCCGTATATTAAGGAGATGACCGACGCCGGGCAGCCCTCGACGCAGGCCAAGACCGCGCCTCTCAAGTTCAGTATCGTCATCCCGACGTACAACGAGGCCGGCGGTATCGAGCGGCTCGTTGCGACGCTCGACGACATTTTCCGCGCGAACGGGCTCGATGGTGAGATCGTCGTCGTCGACGATAATTCACCCGACGGCACCGGAGCGCTCGTCGACCGCTTGGCCGGCTCGCATCCGGTACGCTGCCTCCATCGCCCTGGAAAGCTTGGGCTTTCGTCGGGCGTGATCGATGGTTGGAACTGGGCTCGCCCCGAGTCCGAAGCGCTCGGCGCGATGGACGCCGACTTCAGCCACGACCCTTCGATCGTGCCGAAAATGGTGGAAGCGCTGGGAACCGGCGGCTACGACCTGGCGATCGGGAGCCGGTACGTGCGCGGCGGCGGCATCATGGACTGGCCACTGCGCCGCCGGATCACTTCGCTCGTCGCGATCGCGCTCGCCAAACCGTTGACGGCGATCAACGACATCACGAGCGGATTCTTCCTCGTGAAACGCGCCGCGCTCGATGGCGTGCAGCTCGATCCGATCGGCTTCAAGATCGGCCTCGAGGTGATCGCCAAAGCGCACTACGCGAAGGCGATCGAAGTGCCGTACGTTTTTCGCGACCGAGCGCTCGGCGAGTCGAAGCTCAACACGGGCGAGATCGCGAACTACTTGCGTCAGCTTCGCCGGATCTACGCCTCTAAATTATTCGGATTACGCCGCCTCGGCGGCGGGACCGTCGGGCCGGCCGGGAAGAAGGTCGCCTGATGCCGATTCCGGAGTGGTTGCGCTTGCGCCGCGACAACAAGACACCCAGCGAGGACGAGTCGCTTTGGGTAAAATGCCCGCATTGCAGCGAGATGTTGTACCGCAAGGACCTCGGCGCTAACCTATGGGTGTGCTCGCGCTGCGGTTACCACTTCCGGATGCACGCGTACGATCGCATAAACGCACTCGTCGACGGGGACTTCGTCGAGATTGGGACCGAGTTTCTCCCCGGCGACCCACTGGGGTGGGTCGACCGCCGTCCGTATCCCCAAAAGCTCGCGCAGGACCGCGACCGCTCGAAGCTCTCGGAGGCGGTCGTCACCGGCTTCGGAACGCTCGACGACTTCGCAGTCGCGCTCGGCGTCATGGACTTCAACTTCCGCGGCGGTACGATGGGGACGGTCGTCGGCGAGCGCATTACGAACCTGCTCGAGGAAGCGGAGCGGCGCCGCCTTCCGTGTATCGTGTTTACCGCGAGCGGCGGGGCGCGGATGGAAGAGGGCATGCTCGCGCTGATGCAGATGGCCAAGACGACGCAGGCCGTCGAGCGCTTTCGTGAAGCCGGGAACGTGTTCGTGACCGTCCTGACCGATCCGACGACGGGCGGAGTGTCGGCATCGTTTGCGTTCCAAGCCGACGTCGTCATCGCCGAGGCACGGGCCGCAATTGGATTCGCAGGGCGCCGCGTCATCGAGCAGACCATCCGCCAGAAACTGCCGGAGAACTTTCAGACCGCGGAGTTTTTGCTCGAAAAGGGTCACGTCGACATGGTCGTCGAGCGCGCCGAGATGCGCAACATGCTGATTCGCGTCCTCGACTATACGGTCGACCGCAAGCGGCTTGCGCCCGCGCTCAAAGCCGTTCCGGAGTTCGCGCTTCAGTGAACGTGATCGTCGAACGCGAAAAGGGCCTGATCGAACTCGAATCTCGCATCGCGGTCCTGCGCGAGCGCGATCCGCGTAGCGACGAGGTCCGCCAGCTCGAGCAGAAGGTCGAACAGCTCCGCCAGGACATCTTCGGCCATCTGACCCCGTGGGAACGCGTCAACATAGCGCGCCACCCAAAACGACCGCTCGCCGGCGACTATCTCGCCGCGCTCGACCGGTTCGACGAACTGCACGGCGATCGTCATTTCCGCGACGACCCGGCTCTCGCCGCCGGGTTTGCAAAGTTGCGCGGGCGCCGCGTGATGGTTCTGGCGCAGATGAAGGGCCGCGACACGAAGGAAAACATCCGGCGCAACTTCGGGATGGTCTCGCCCGAGGGGTACCGGAAAGCGAAGCGCTTGATCGATCTTGCATCGCGACTCGGGCTTCCGGTCGTAACTTTCATCGACACGCTCGGGCGCCGATCCGGGGATCGGTTCGGAGGAGCGCGCACAGTCCGAAGCGATCGCCGCATGCCTGACCGCGATGACGCGCGCGCGCGTTCCGCTCGTCGCGGCGATCGTCGGCGAAGGGGGATCCGGCGGCGCGCTTGCCATCGGTTTGGCCGACTACGTCATCATGGCCGAGAACGCGATCTATTCCGTCGCGTCGCCGGAGGGCTGCGCGGCGATTCTGTGGGGCGACGCGTCGCGCGCGCCGGATGCCGCCGAACGCCTGAAATTGACGAGCACCGATCTGCTCGCATTCGAGATCGTCGACGAAGTCGTCAAGGAACCTCTCGGCGGCGCACACCGCGACGGAGTGGGGTTCGTTGCGCTCGTGTTCGACGCGGTCGACGGCGCCTTGCGCCGGTTGGAAGCTCTTGCGCCGGACGCGTTGCGCGAAGCGCGTTATCGAAAATATCGCCGCATCGGTTCGTGGGAGGAGGAGGCGGCGGCGCGGCTCGCTGCGGGACGCGCGTGATGCGGACGATCCTTCGCGTTCTCGGACGCCTGACGATCGTCACGCTGGCGCTCGGCGTCGCCGCCGTCATCGCGATTCAATCCGAGCGCGTCGTCGCGCGCAACGTCGCGCTCTCGCGCGAACTCTCGGCGACCCGGACGCTGATTGCGGCCCTGCGCGCTAAGCGCCACAAGCAGGAGCGCCTCATCCGGCGGCTCTCGGATCCGCGCGGCACGGTCCCCGAGATCCACGATCGTTTGCGGATGGTCGGCCCGCGCGAAGACCTGATCTACGTCAAAGGCGGGCCGAGCCCGGCGCCGCGGTGGGAGGAAGCGCCCTGAGCGTGGCGGCGCGCGGCATCGTCATCAACGTCCACGGACTGGGCGCGACGGTTCGTCTCGACGACGGAACGCTCGCGGCAATCCCCGCCCAAGAAGTCAAGGCGAACCGCCCTGCGGTCGTGCGCAGTCTGCAGCGTCGTATACCGCTCGCGCTCGATCTCGACGGAAGCGGCTCGCGCACCGTCGCGCGTTTGGTCCCCGAACCCGCCGGTGAGCGTGCCGCGCCGCGCCTGGTCGACCCCGCGTTCGAGGGGCGGATCAGCGCGTACCTCAAGTCGGTCGAGGAGTGGGCTCCTCCCGACCGCCCGGACCCGGCCGAGCGGCATTTCATTCGAAAGAAGCGCCGAGCCGCGCAGTTCGAGGCGCGCACGAAAGTTCCGTAGAACGGATTAGCGTGAAATCGCCAACCGACGCGCGCGTCGAGCCGGTCAAAGTCCCGGGATGTTTCGTGCGCATTGCGGGGACGTATTCCGCACTGCGCACCGCCGAGCAGCGCGTCGCGGATTTCATCCTGAAGCATGCCGAAGAGTTGATTTACCTGACCGTCACCGAGCTCGCCGATCGAACGCAGACGAGCGAGTCGACGGTCGTGCGCCTGTGCCAAAAGATCGGCTACAAAGGCTATCAAGAGTTCAAGATCATGCTGGCGCGCGATTTGGTCGGCCCGACCGAGACCGTCTATCAGCAGATCGATCCCAAGGACTCGCTCGCGACCTTGAAAGCCAAGGTGTTCCAGGCGAACGCGCAAGCGCTCAAGGACACGATCGAAGTCCTCTCCGACGACGAATTGCAGCGCGCCGTCGACGCTATCGCAAGCGCCCGGAAGGTCGAAATCTACGGGATCGGCGGGAGCGCGCCCCTCGCTCTGGATGCATACCACAAGTTCATGCGGCTCGGCATCGCCGCGGTCTGGCTCAACGACAGCGACTTGATGGCGATGGCGTCGTCGCTCCTCGGGCCGGGCGACGTCGCCCTCGGGATCAGTCACACCGGCGCGTCGCGCGACGTCTGCGACGCGATGGAACACGCGCAGAAAGCCGGCGCAACGACGATCTGCATCACGCACCAGGCGACCTCCCCGATCACCAAGGTCTCACACGTCAAGCTGTTTACGGCGGCGAAGGAGACCGTGTTCGGCTCGGATGCGACGTCGAGCCGCATCGCACAACTCTCGATCATCGACACGTTGTATGCCGGGATCGCGAACCGCGACTACGATACTTCTCTCGCGCGCGTCAAGAAGGCGCGCGAAGCTTCAGCCGGCAAGCGCTACTGAACCCGGAGCCGATCGAGCGCAAACCGCGCGCCGTCGTCTCGCTCGGAACGAACACGACGCGGCTGCTGGTCGCGCGGCCTGACAGCGTTGGCGGCTTGATCGACCTCGAGCACGGTGCGGTCGGCACGCGGCTCGGGGAAGGGTTGAGGCCGGGCGGACGGCTCGCGGCGGCCGGGCGTTCGCGGACGCTCGCGGCGGTCGCACGCTTTGCGGAGCGGATCGGAGCGTTTGGAGCGCAGCCCTACGCGATCGCGACGAGCGCGATGCGCCGCGCGAGCGACGCGCCGGAGTTCGCGCGGGAAGTCGAGGCGCTCGCCGGCGCGCCGCTGCGCATCTTAAGTGGCGACGAGGAAGCGGCGTGCAGTTTTCGGGGCGCAACCGCGCGTGCGCCGCGCGACGGCGCCCGCCGCGCGGTCCTCGACGTCGGCGGCGGGAGCACCGAGTGCGCGGTCGGACGCGACGGCCGCCTCGAGGTCGCGAGGTCGGTCGAGATTGGTTCGGTCAGCGTGACGGAGCGCTTCCCCGATCTCGCCGGGCTCGCCGGGACTGCCGGCGCACCGCGCCGCGGCGGCGGCGCGCGACGCGGCCGCGCGCGAGCTGGCGGGTATTGGGCAGACGGGGCTGGCCGAGGTGCGCGCGGTCGCGGGGACCCCGCTGACCCTCGGCGCGGTCGCCTTCGCGTCGTCGGTCGAGTGCGTCTCGGGACGCCGGCTCTCACGCCCGCAGCTCGAAGCGACCATCGAACGGCTCCTCGACCTCGATCTGGCGGGCCGAAAAGCGCTCCCCGGGATGCTGGCGCAGCGCGCCGACGTCCTGGCCGGCGGCGGCTTGATCCTCTCGGAAGCGCTGCGCCTGCTTGGCTCGGAGGCGGCGACGCTCGAGGCCGACGACCTTCTCTTGGGCTACCTCCTCGGTACGCTGGCCCTCTGCGCCGAAGACGCGGCTACGGGATGATGGTGGAATCGGCAGACACAGCAGACTTAAAATCTGCGGCTCGAAAGAGCGTCCGAGTTCGAGTCTCGGTCATCCCAGAGCGCGCATGTGATCTTCGTCACAGCGTCGGCGCAGGCGTGAGGCGCGTCACTCTTGCGGCGGAAGTGCGGCGAATCTGAGTTCCATCCGTACAATAGACGTACGCTAAACCGGCGTGACGCTCATGACGAAGGTCACTATAGATGGATCTCAAGGAACGAGGCACGGCATTGAAGCCGGTGCTGATTGCTTTCGCGAGCGACGACTCGGCCGCGGCGCTCGTCGACTATGCCATGATCACCGTCAGTTTGGTCCTCCTGTTGCTCGGCGGCATCCAGTTGTTGATGACGGAGTCCGGTACGCAGACCACGCGTACGGGCAACAATCTCACGAACATGAGCTACGTATCCTGAGTACCGGCGATGAAACAGAGTAAGAAGCCGTTCGCGCGCGCGAACGCGATGCCCGAGATGGCGCTCACGATTGGGCTGCTGTTCCTGTTACTTTTTGGCGGCATCAACATGGCGCTGCTCGGCTACAACCAACTGCAGGCCGATGGCGCGACCTATGTGGCCGCGCGCGCGGCGGCCGCCCATCCGACGTCGGCCCCGTCCGCGGCGGCGAGTGCGGTCGCGGCCGTTTTCCCGAACTTCAACAAGAGCCTGATCACCGTCCAGGCCCCGATCAACGGGCTCGTGCAGGCCACTTACTCGTCGACCTCTCCCGGCCTCACGCTGCTCGGCGGCAATACCGGGCGCTTCAATGTCTTCGCGCGGTCCGCCGAGGCGTCGTTCACTACCACGGCGCCCGCGTCGACGATCGCGTTCACCGTCGGCGACTCGAACGGGATGACGACGCTCGCCAACTATCAAGGCGCGTACAAAGTGTGGCTCGCGCAGAAACTTCCGATGATCTCCTCGGGGTGCGCGGGCATCAAGGGGACCGGCGGCACCTGTTACGACGACTCCGAGTTCCTCGCGCACTGCGAGGCGTACGCGAACCTCAAGTTCACGTACACCGACAAGTCGAACAACCCGACTGAAAACGACGCGAAAGACGCGCGCAACGTCGAGAAGACGACGAAACAATCGAACTGGGACCCGGGGACGTCAGGCTCGCACAACGCGACGATTTACGGCTGGGACGCGAGCCCGCACACGTACGCATCCCCGTCCGGCAAGTCGAAGGCGATCCTCGGCAAGGGCAACGCGACGTGTTAGCCAAGCGCGCGCCGCATGCCGGCGAAAGGGGTCAGACGCTCCCGCTGTGGGTGCTGGGGTCGCTCGCCTTTCTGACGCTCTCGCTTTTCCTCGTGAACTACGCGAACATCATCCGCTGGCAGATCCGCGCGCAGAACGCGGCCGACGCGATCGGCGGGGCGCCGCTTTCGACGACGGCCGACTACTTCAACGGATTGACGATGGACCTCTACGCCGCCGACCTCGATGAGATGCGCTTGCGCTATCTCGACCAGGCGATCGTCAACAACCTCAAAGGCGTTGGTTGCTCGACCTATTGCGATCACGACTACGACTACCTCGTCGTGGCCTACAATAACGCTCAGGCGGCCTACGTCGAGGAGATCAACCTGCTCGACACCGTGACGACGAACGAAGACAACGTGACGCAGTTCCAAGCGGCCGCGCTGGGTGCGTGGCAAGCGACGGTCCCCGGCACCACGCAGGGATCGGACTACCTCGACTGCGGCGACGGTGACGACGACTACAAGGTCTGCACGGCCAACACCGACCCGGCTTTCACCTATTATGCGCTCGACGTTCCGGGAGTCGCGGGCCTCAACGGCGTGACCGGTGCGAGCGTCGGCATCGGGGCAACGAATACGGTCGACGTCGCGTCGTGCGCGGACATCCCGCTCGTGCAACCGAAGTTCCTTCACCTCACCAAGTCGACGTTCCGGGCCGTCGGCCGGGCCGCACTCGGACTGATCCCGACCCCCGAGACCTTTACGGTCAGCAACTTGGTCCCGAGCCCGGGCGCCTCGCCCTACCAGCCGAACGAAGACCCGCCGAAAGCGGACGGCAGCACCGACGATACGACGAGCGCGTACACGGTCGACTTCTCGACGCTGACGTTCACCGTGAATTTCTACGCGCCGGGGCCGATCGCGCCGTATACGAGCTTCAACCCGTTCTCGTTTGCGGTGCCGTCTTCGCTGACGTCGCCCGCACCTTGTCCGGTGCCGACGGCCTCGCCGGGCGGAAAAGGGTGACGGTGGTTAGATTGAAACACGCGTCCCGCGGTCAAGCCGTCGTCGAGACGATGATCTTCGTCCCGTTTTTCCTCTTGTTGCTTTTCGCGATCCTGTACTTCGGCCAGGTCGGCGTGAAACAGGAACGCGCGCAGCACGCGATCCGCTACGGGATCGTGACCCTGCCGGCCGGCGAATTCAAGATCGAGCAGATGTACGCCGCGTATCAGAGCTACGATCCGGTACTCGACAACATCCCGTTGCCGCCGCTCACGCCCGCGCCGTGCCCGGGGAGCGCCGTCACGCAGACGCAACTCGCCATGAACAACGCCGAGACTGTGCCGACGTCCGCGCCTTCCGCGCAGCCGTACTGGTCGATGCCGTCGCCGAGCGTGACCTGCAAAATCACGTTCTTACCGGTCTCGAACGTGCCGGACATGTACAACGTCGCGATGTCGTTCATCAACGAGACGCAAAACAATTTGAGCGGCACGGTGCCGGCGCCGTCGTACCTGGTGAACCTGCTGCCGCACTCGTTTTCGGTCACCGCGCAGTACGCCGCGTACCTCCCGGCCACTCTGGATGAAATGCTCTCGTGCACGATCAAGGGCGCCGGCGGCCACGGCACGACCTCCGGCGACGGCATGGCATATCCGATCGCCGAAGCGCTCGGCCCCGGGACCGACATGACGGGCCAAGGCGCTCTGCCGTACTATGCCGGCTACGATCCGACCGGATTCTCGAACGCGAACAAACTCTGCAACGAGGGTTAAGCGCCGCTTCCGCATTTTGACCGTCGTCCTTTGTTGAAAAGCGGCCGCCCAAGGCGGCTGCTCGCTCTTGACGCGCGCAGGGTAGGTTAAGCACCTTGGTGAGGCAGGGGTGGAGTGCGGTTACGGACAACCTCAGTGAGTTTGCCCGGTCCCCAACTCGTTCTCCGGAGGCTTAACCTTTTTGAAGATCGTCGTCACCGTGAAACTCGTCCCGGACACGAACGCCGATAAGCGGATCGATCCGGCGACGAAGCGACTCGTTCGGACCGGAGTCGAGACCGTCCTCAACCCGTTCGACGAGTACGCGCTCGAAGCGGCGCTGCAACTAAAAGAAAAAGCCGGCGGCGATTCGACGGTCACGGTCGTCACGATGGCCCAGGAGACCGGCAAGGAAGTCGTCCGAAAGGCGCTCGCGATGGGGGCCGACGACGCCGTCCTCGTCAGCGACGCCGGCGCCGCAGGTTCCGACGTCTGGGGGACCGCGTACGTGCTGGCGCAGGCGATCAAGAAGAACGGGTTCGACGTGGTCATCTGCGGGACGCAGTCGACCGACGCAATTACGGGCGAAGTCCCCGGCGCGCTCGCCGAGTATCTCGGCGTCCCGGGGCTAACCTATGTCCGCAAACTAGATTTCGACGGTAGCGCGCTGCAGGCCGAACGCGAGACCGATTCTGGCTACTTGAAGGTGAGCGTGCCGCTGCCCGCGCTCGTGAGCGTGACGAAGTCGATCGCCGAACCGCGCTATCCTTCACTCAAAGGGATCATGGGCGCCAAGAAAAAGACGATCGCGCTGCTCGGTCTCGCGGATCTCGGCGCTCGAGCGCCCCGTCGGGAGCGACGGAGCGAAGACCGAACTCGTCGCGCTCGCCGACCCGCCGGTGCGCGGCAAGGGCAAAGTCGCTACAGTCGCCGACGGCGCCGAAGGCGCGCGCGTCATCGTCGAGTTTCTGCACGAGAAGAAGTTGATTTAGTGGACCGCGCATGAAAGACGTCATCGTTTACGTCGAGCACACCGGCGGCAAACCGCGCCGCGTCTCCCTCGAGATCGCGACGAAGGCGAGAGAACTCGCCGCCGCGCTGGGCGGCAGCGTTCACGCAGTCGTCCTCGGAAAGGACGCGAAGGCCGCGTCCGCGGCCGTCAAATCTTATCCGGTCGACACGCTCCACGTCACCGAAGATCCCGACGTCGACGCGTTCCTGGTCGACCCGCAGGTCGATTACCTCGAAGCGGTCGCGAAGTCGACCGGCCCCGCACTCGTGCTCGTCCCTAACACGATGATCGGGCGCGACGTCGGCAGCCGGCTCGCCGCGCGACTCGGCGCGGGGCTCACCTCCGACATCGTCGACCTGAGCGTCGACGGCGGGCGGGTCGCGTGCGTCTCGCCGAAACTTGGCGGCCTTACGATCACGACGTGCGCCTTCAAAGGCGACTACGGCGTCGCGAGCATCCGGCCGAACGCGTTCAAGGCGACGCCCGGCGCCGGAGCGGGCGCGGTCGTGGAACTGGCCAAGCCCGCCGGCAAGACGTATGCGATGCGCATCCACGACGAGGTCGTTGAAGCCGCCGGCGAGTTGGGAGTCGAGGAAGTCGTCGATCGTCGTGAGCGGCGGTCGCGGGGTCGGCGGTCCCGAGCCGTTCAAAACGATCCTCAAGGATCTCGCCGACGCGCTCGGAGGCGCGGTGGGCGCCTCGCGCGCCGCGGTCGACGCCGGCTGGATCTCGCACGGGCACCAGGTCGGCCAGACCGGCAAGACGATTAGCCCCTCGCTCTACATCGCCGTCGGAATTTCGGGCGCGATTCAACACAAAGTTGGAATGCGGACGGCCGGTACCATCGTTGCCATCAATAAGGATGGCTCGGTCCCGATCGGCGAGTTCGCCGACCTCCTCGTCGTCGGCGACCTCTTCGAGATCGTCCCCGAGTTGACCAAAGCCATCAAAGCCAACGCAGCCGTCCACGCCTGATCGGAAGTTTTCTTGAACACGCTCAACCGTATGCTCGCCTTCGCCGGCTTCGCCGCGCTCGCGACCCTCGTCTCCACCGCGGGGCTCCGCGCCGCGCCGAAGGCGACGCCCACGCCGGCCGTCACCGCCAGCCCCGCGCCGCTTCCAACCGCGACGCCGGAACCGCCCTCGTCCGCGATCCCGCGGCTCGAGGCGAAAGTAAAAGCGGATCCGAACGACCGCGACTCGCTGACGCAACTCGCCGGCTACTATCTGGCGGGCGGCCAGGCCCGACAAGGCGCTCGCCGCTACCGCGCACTTGATCGCCATTGGTGACAAGAGCGCCCAGGTGCTCTATCTCGACGGCGTCGCGAACCAAGAAATCGGCCGGGTAAAAGAAGCGACCGCGGACTTCGAAGCGGCTGCGAACCTCGAGCCGACCAACGGGCAGTTGCTCGCCAATCTGACGAGTCTCTATTTGCAGACCAACCGTCTCGCCGACGCGGAGCGAGTAGCCAAGCGTGCGACGACGTTCAATCCGACCGATAAGCACGTCTTCGAAAACTACGGTCTCGCGCTGGCCGCCGAAAAGAAGTTCGATGAAGCGCGGCAGGCATTCGAGCAGGCCGTCAAGCTCGATCCCAAAGATCCCGACCCGATCGTGCTCGAGGCGCGTTCGTACGTCGATCAGAACGCGATCGCGCTCGCGCTTCAGGAGTTCGACCGGGCGATCGCGCTCGATCCCAAGGATGTCGAAGCGCTGCTCGGCAAGGCGCGGTTGCTCGCCTCCGAACATAACGTCAAGGATGCGGTCGCGGCGTACGAGACGATCATTCCGTTGATCCCGAGCGACGACGGGAAGGCTGCGATGCTCATCGAGGAGTTTCGCGTCTACCAGAACGAGAAGATGAACGCCGAAGCCGACGCGGTAGTCAAGCGCGCGCTGAGCGCGTACCCGAACGTCGGCACCGTGCACCTCGCCTACGGCGACTTGCTCTTGGGCAACAAGGACCAAGCCGGCGCCGAGCGCGAGTGGAAGATCGCGCTCGGACCGAATCGCGACAGCCCCGACGCGTTGCAGCGGCTCGGCGACCTGGCGCTCGCACAGAACAAGGTCGCGCAAGCGCTGGATTATTTCCAACGGCTCGCCGAGCTGGAACCGAACGATCCAAACGTCCTCGGCGAACTCGGGCAAGTGCAGTCGTTCGGCGGTCACTACGACAAAGCGCGCGACTCGTTTCGGCGCTCGTTCGAGCTATCGCGTGCGCCCGCACCGCTCGGTGGGATGATGGGCGCAGACTATCAGCTCCACAACTACAAGGAATGCGGCGCGATCGCCGACGCCTTCGACAAGAGCGCGAGCACCTATCTCAAGCAGAACCCGCAGCTTCTGTTTCTGATGGGCAAGTGTTATGCAGCGGGCGGCCAGCGCGACAAAGCCCGCTCGGCGTACCAGCGTTTCCTCCCGTACTTGAAGCCGGGCTCGCAGACCGCAAAGGACGTGCAGAAAGCGATCGCCGGCCTTTCTCCTTCACCGAGGCCGAGCGCGAAACCGAAGAAGTCGACGTAAACGTGACGGCGGCTCGAGCCGGATGATCGTCGTCTACGACGAGTTGTACACGCAACATCTCGCGCGCGTCGACCATCCGGAGTCTCCCGAGCGAGTGGCGGCGGTTGCGGCGCACCTCGAAGCCGAGGGGCTTTTCGACCGGCGCGAGCCCGCGCGCGACGCAAGCGACGGCGAACTCGAGTTCGTTCACCCGCGCGCGTACGTCGAGCGCGTGAAACGCGATGTCGCGGACCTGGCCAACGCCGCCGCTACGGGCGGCGAACGCGCCGGGTATCTCTCAACCGGCGACACGGTCATCGACGCGACCTCGTTCGAGGTCGCGCGGCGCGCCGCCGGAGGCGCGATCCGGGGGATGGAGCGCGCGGTCGAGACCGAAGGTCCGGTCTTTGCGCTGGTTCGGCCACCCGGCCATCATGCCGAGCCCGCGCGCGGCATGGGGTTTTGCGTCTTCTCGAACGCGGCGATCGCCGCGCACGCCTTTGTCCGCGCGACCGGCGGCAGCGCGCTGATCGTCGACTTCGACTATCACCATGGAAACGGGACGCAACGCGCGGCGCGCGACGGCGTATCGTTCGTTTCGACCCACGCGTACCCGGCCTACCCTGGGACCGGCGGCCCGACCGAACAGGCGCTGCGCGACGATGCCGCAATCGTCAATGTCCCGCTTCCGCCGCACGACTACGGAACCGAACCGTTCGTCGCGACGTGGCAGCGCATACTCCCGGAGGTTGCGCGCCGCGTTCGCCCCGATCTCCTCGTGGTAAGCGCGGGATACGACATCGCGCGCGGCGACCCGGTCGGCGACCTCGACGTCGATGCGCCGGTCGCCGGCTACGCGCTTGCGGTGACGATTGCGGAAATCGCGCACGAGTACGCGCGCGGCCGCGTCGTCTATTGCCTCGAAGGCGGCTACGACGTCGCGACGCTGGGGCGCGCGGTCGCGGCCACGATCCGCGGCGGGGACGCGCCACCGGGACGCGGCGACGTCGCGGACCGCACGTCGATTCCACCGCCGCAGCGCGCCCATCTCCGGGCTTTGGAGGAAGCTTGGCCGCAGTAGTTTTCGCGCTACGGCTCCTCGTCGGCGGACTGCTCCTCGTCGCCGGCGTGCTCAAGGCGCACGATGGAGTCGCGAACTCGATCGCGACGGTCGCGGGTTACCGGATCCTGCCGACGGGATTGGTCGCGCCGCTCGGCGTCGCGCTGCCGTATCTCGAAATACTCCTCGGAGGCTATTTGGTCGTCGGCCTCTTCACGCGAGTCGTCGCGACTATCGTCACGTTGCAGTTCGTCGTATTCGCCGGCGCTGTCGCGTCGCTCGTCATCAGGCACATTCCCGCGAACTGCGGTTGCTTTGGGTCGGGCGTCAACACCCCGCCGACGTGGGGCCACGTGGCCTCGGATCTCGGGCTCGGGCTCTTGACGGCCGCGATCGCGTGTTTTGGCCCGGGCATGTTCGCGGTCGACTGGCGCCTGGGTGGCGGGCCCGCGCCGGCCCAAGCCGAAGAGGCGGCGCATGAACCGAGCTGAACGACGGCGCTCCGCTCCTACGGGACCGGTCGAGCGCGCGAACCTCGCGCGCCGGCGAACGATCATCGTGTATGCCTCGCTCGCGCTCGTCGCGATCGTCGTGCTCGTCGCGGTCGCGTTCGCGTCGCGCGCGCCGCAGACCGCATCCACGGCGCCGACAGTCGCACAGATTTCGGTCGGGCAAACCGCGCCGGAATTCAAAGTGACGACGGACTTAGGGGCATTCGACCTCGCGACTGCCGGCGGCCGCCCGACGCTCCTCGAGCTGTTCGCGACGTGGTGCCCGCACTGCCAGAACGAGGTCGCAGTCCTCAACGGGCTCTACGACCGCTTCCGAGGCCGAGTCAACTTCCTCGGCGTTTCGGCGAACGGATACGGGATGGACCAGCGCACGCCCGAGTCGCAGGCCGACGTCCTGAACGTTCGTGCAAAAGCTGGGCGTCCACTATCCGGTCGCATACGATCCGAGCCTCGGCGTCGCCGGACAGTATCTGCAGGGCGGCTTTCCGACAATCGTGCTGATCGGATCCGACCGCAAGATCCTAGCGATCGGAAGCGGCGAGATTCCGGCTGCCGACATGCGAACCGCGCTGCAAAATGCGCTCGCCGGCAAAAAAGTCGACCCGACGTTCGGACAGACAAAGCAGTAGCGCCCCGGCGCTAAGGGACGACCGACTTCGCGATCTGTACGAGCTCGTTGCGGAGTAAGTCGCCGACCAACGCGAAGTAAAGCCCCTTCTCGCGCCAGGTGAGCAGCGTCGTCGGGCCGTCCTCGACGTATTGTGCGTCGTGTCCCTCGAAGCGGATCGTTCGCGGGCGAAGGCTCCCGAAGTCGGCCGCCGCTCCGGTTGCGTTCTCGAAGAGCGAGATCGAACGCAGCCCGTCGGAGTAGATCAGATGGAGGGTTCGCACACCGTCGACAACCGTGGCGTCGCCGCTCACCAGATCGAAGCCCTGCGGAAGATCCTTCGGCGTGATCGGTTTGAAGCCGGCCTCGCGAATTACTTTTTCGATGTCGGAGTCGGGCATCGTGTAGTCGATGCCCTTGACCTGCACGTAACCGCTCGGCGCATCGGTCGAAAAGATTCCGTCGGGGATCGTCTTCGTGTAGCGCAATTCCTCGAATCGCGTTTGAGACGCGACCGAGCCGTTGGCGTGGTACTCTTCTTTCTTGAGGACGAGGTGCGTCTGGGCGTCGAGCCAGACGCGGATCACGCGCTCGCCGGAGGCTTTGTTCATCAGAACGAGCGCGACTGTCTGGCGTCCCGCGATGATGTCGCTCCCGGCCATGATCGGACGATAGTTCGTCATGACCCGGTCGAACGTGTCCCCGGCCGCGGCGACTTGATTGTCGAGAGAGGGGTTATGGCTGACGGTTACGCGCGAGCGCTTGGTGTCGAAGTTGTACGTCGCGTTTCCGCGCGTGATGATGTAGTCGCCGTACAGCGCCTCGGGCGCGAGGTACCAGCGCCGGGTCGATGAGGGCGCGAGGTGTTCGACCTTCACGATCGTCGCATTTGCGCGGTTCGAAGCAAACCGAATCGTTTCCAGCTGTCCGACGTATGAGACGGTCAGCGGCGCCGCCATGCTCTCGCGCAAGAGCGTTACGGCGCGGTCCTGCGGCGGCGGCTCGGCGGCGAACGCGGTCGCGATCGCAGCCAGGCATCCGAGCAGGAAGGCGCCGGCTATTCGCACGGCGGGGCTAGCGGACGACGTCGAACGCGGCTGGTGCGGCTAGCGTCATGTCGACGCTGTCGGCGAGTTCGGGGGCATTGCCGAAATCGAATGCCGATGACTCGATGACCGACGACGCCGTGGGGCCGCGCTCGGCGAGCGGGTTTTGAGCCTCTTGCGCGGCGTGCACCTCGAGATAGTACGTCGCGGCGATCTTCGGCGGCGCATTCCCAACGTGTACGAGCGGCGAGGCGAAGAAGATCCCGGCGGCCAAAACCGCTGCGACCGGGAGCGCGATCGCAGGGCGGAAAAGCGCCAGCCAGCGCGCCAGCGGGCGCGGTTGCGCGTTGCGAACCTCCTGCCAAATGGCGGCGGATATCTGCGACGGGAACTCGAGTTCCTCGCGCGCCGCCGCGGCGCGCAGCATTTCGCCAAGCGTGGCTTCGGCCTCGTATTCGCTTCGGCAAGCAGCGCATGCATCGAGATGCGCGTGGGCAAGCGCATCATCCTCCGGCGGCAGCTCGCCGCGGAGGTAGTCGATGAGGAAGGCGTTGGTGAGATGGTCGGTCATGATGATGATGATCTTTGCGCTCGTTCGACGAGCCGGCGGAGGAGGGCGCGAGCCCGGTGGAGTCGAGAGCGTACCGTTCCGATCGAGCAACCCATGATCTCGGCGATTTCCTGGTAGCTATACTCTTCGATGTCAGCGAGAATCACGACTTGACGTTGCTCCGAAGAGAGTTGCGCGAGGGCCCGGGAGAGCGGCTCCGAGAGTTCCCGCTCCACGAGGTCGTCGATTGGGGTCACGGCCAGCGGCCGCGCTCCGGCGAACTCTTGCGGGGCGTTGTCCTCGGGGAGCTCTTCCTGATAACGTCCTTTCCGGCGGCGAAGTTCGTCCCGGTGGAGGTTTGTCACGATCCGGTAGATCCAGGAAAGGAAGCTCGTGCCTGGTTGGAACGACCGCCAAGCCCGGTAAACCCGCAGGAAGGCGTCCTGGGTCAGGTCGCGGGCGTCGGCCTCGTTCCCCGTCAGGCGATAGGCGAAGTTATACGTCGCCTTCCCGTGCTGCGTCATCGCCCGCTCGAGGAAGGCGGCCTGTTCGGGCGTCGGAGGCTCGAGCGGCGTTCGGGAGGCGGCCATCAGCGTTGTCTGGATTATCCCCTAGATCGGGGGACACCCCCGAGGGGGCTCGGCCTGCGGTGCCCGTTCTCGGGACGTCGCGCGCTTCGCATCCGGCTCGCACGCGACTTGGCCGCTCCTCGCTCTCACCGTCCGTGGTTCCGCTCGTCGCGGACACCCTCGAACGGCGCACCGCAAGGCCTGGCTGGAGAGCCAGCACTGCCCACCTTGCCGGCGTTACTGGGACTTAGCGCCTTGCGCGTGCCGCTGCAGTCGGGGTATCATTGTTAGGCAAACCTAATTCTCGACATAGGAGCACCTTGCACCCCTGATGGCCGAGCGCCCCGTCCCCACGCCCTTGGCATATCCGACGCCGGCCCGCGAAGCCGTCGACTCAAGCCGCATGTGGCGCTTCTTGCGCCGCTTGGCGCTGATCGCGGGTCCCGGCTTGATCGTCATGTTCGCCGACACCGAGGCCGGGAGCATCACGACGGCGGCGAGCTCGGGCGCGCAGTTCGGGATGAAGCTCGTGCTGCTTCAACTGCTGCTGATCGTCCCGCTCTTCGTCGTGCAAGAGATGACGGTTCGTCTCGGGACTGCAACCGGCAAGGGACACGCCCAGTTAATCCGCGACAACTACGGGCTCGGGTGGACGTGGCTGTCGCTCGGGACGATGCTGGTAACGAACTTCGCGGCGCTGGTGACCGAGTTCATCGGAGTAGCCGGCGCGGCGTTGATTTTCGGCGTCGATCCGCGCTGGCTCGTCCCAGCCGCTGCGGCGATCTTGATCGCCGTTTCGCTGACCGGCGCGTACCGCCGTGCCGAGATGGTCGCGCTCGGACTGTGTTTGCTCGAATTGCTGTTCATTCCGGCGGCGTTCGCGGCGCATCCGTCGCCGGCGCTCTTGATTCGCGAAGGGTTGTTCGGCTCGCAGCCGCTCGGAAATCAAGCATACCTCCTGCTCGTCGCTGGGAACATCGGCGCGGTCATCATGCCCTGGATGATCTTCTACCAGCAGAGCGCCACGGTCGACAAAAAACTGCGCCTCCCCGATCTTCCGTTCGCACGCATCGATACGGCGGTCGGCTCGGTCGCGACGCAGGCGATCATGATCGCCGTCGTCGTAACGACCGGCGCCACGCTGTTCGTTCACCACATCCCAGTCGACGACGCCGCGCACGCCGCGCTCGCGCTCGTGCCCCTGGTCGGCAAGTTTGCGGGCCTGGCGTTCGGAGCGGGGCTCGTCGGGGCGGCGATGCTCGGGGCATTCGTCGTCTCGCTCGCGACCGCGTGGGCGTTCGGTGAAGCGTTCCGGTGGCCGTGTTCGCTCGATCATTCGTGTCTTCAGGCCAAACGGTTTTATGGCTTTTACGCGGTGCTGATCGCGGCATCGGCGGGAGTCGTTATGATCCCCGGCCTCCCGCTGATTCGCGTGACGCTTTACGTAATGGCTTTCAACGCGCTCGTGCTTCCAATCGTTCTTGGCTTTTTGCTCGTGATGGCGAACGACAAGAAAATCCTCGGCGAGCGCCGCAACTCGCTCCTCGGAAACGTCGTCGCCGTTGGACTATCGCTGGTCTGCATCAGCCTCGGCTTGTGGTACGGCGCGCTGACCCTCATGGGCAAAGGCGGGTAGAGAGCCTCGAGGCTGAGAGGCGAAATTGGGGACCCACGCGGCGCAGTCGCGTGGGGGCGCGGAGAAACAGTTCCCGGCGCGCGAGCGCCGGGAGCGTTTCGGAGCGCCTAGCCGCCGCGCAACGTGCGGCGGCTTTTAAAACGGCGCAATCACCCTGAACGTGAATTGCGCGCCCGGCCCGTACTGGGTCGTGTTGAAGCCGTTGTTGATCTTTAGCAGATACTGCTTGTTGGTGAAGTTCTGGAAGTCGGCGACGAACCCGACCTTGCCGTGCTGAGCCTGTCGGCCGAACGACGCGTCGAAGGTCAGATGGGGTGGCAGCCGGCCGGGTCCATTCTGGAATTGGACCGGATAACCGGTTCCGTATTGCGGCTCGATCGATGCGAAGAAAGACCGGTCGGCCCCAAAACGCTTCGTGTAGTCGAAGGTCGCGGTGAACGTTTGATCGTGGTCCTCCGGATTGAGCGTGACGTCGCTCGTCGATTGCGGTGGGAAGAGGAACGTTCCGCCCGAGATTCCACCGGCTAGGGCCTGCGAAAGCCCCGCCGTGAAGAACAGCGAGTCGCCGTTGCCCAAGCGTGCATCGATCCGCCCTTCGACGCCCTTGGCGATTCCGATCGTGTTGTTATAGACCGCGAAGATCGGCGTCGGGAAGATCTGCGTCGTGTCGAGGACGTTGCTGACGTCACGCTTCCAGAGGTTGACGTAACCGCGAACGTTCGGTCCGAGCGTCCGCGCGAGCCCGAACTCGAAGTATTGGTCGCGCTCGGGCCGCAGATCGTAAACCGGGATTTGATTCGGGTTGCCTCCCCCGATGATGACCGCCTCGCGGCGCGTGTCCTCGATGAACGGCGCGGCGTAGAGGCGGCCATAGTAGAAGTGGAGGATATCCAGCGAGTCGATCTGCCCGTTGACTTCGATTCGCGGGCTCAACTGGTCTGCCGTACACGTAGCCGTTCGAACTGTCGTACCGCAGTCCCCCAAAGACCGAGAAGTAACGGGTCGGCGTCCACTTGTCTTCGACGTACGCGCCGACTTGCGTCCCGCGCTGTGCGGCGTTGTCCGTGAACGTATCGATCTGGTTAGGAATCGTTGGATCCTGGTACTGGATCAGCGACGTGCCGGCGAAGTTCTCGATCGAACCGTCGATACCGGCCTTGACCGAGTTCGCGCCGTACGTACGGAACTGCGTCAGACGCAGGCCGGTAAACTGCGAGTGCCGGTCTTGTTGCAAGCCGTCGAGCGGGGTCGGCGGATTCCCGGGTCCGTTGTTCACGAAGCCCATCAGGTCGTTCGGGAGGTCGCCGGCGTACACGATACGGTCGTACCGGTACCACGGCGTGACCTGAAAGTAGCCCGTACCGTCGGCCGTGTTGTGCGTGAACGACAGATTGAAGAAACGGTCGTACTCGCGCTGAACGTCATCGGTCCCCGGCGGGACGACGACTGGGTCTTGCGGATTGTTCGGATCCGTGTTGATCGGAATCTGGAAACCCGCGTAATTGTTGGAGAAGTCGAAGGCGAGCGAGTCCCGCGACGAGAGGTTGGTGATCGTGCGAAGGAACTGATTCGCTTGATTCGACGCGTCGTGAATGGGGTCGAACGTCGGCGAGTCGATCCCGCGCGAGTTGCGTTCTTCGTTGACGCTCAAGAAGAGTTTGGTGCTCGTGCCGAGCCGCAGCGCCTCCGAGAGCGACCCTTCGGCGTCGGCATAGGTCCCGCCGCCGAGCGTGAAGCGCCCGTCTTCCGGGACGTCGAGGTCGGTCGCGCGATGGCTGATGATATTCACGACCGCGCCCTGTCGCGAGCCGCCGAATTCGGCCGGGAACGCACCGGTGAACACCTCGAGCGAGTCGATCGTTCGCGGGTCGATGACCTCGCTGAAGTTCGATGTCGTCCCGAGGGGCAGCGGGACGCCGTCGAGCTCGTACGTCAGGCCGTGAAATCCATGCGCGACCGGCTCGTTGTACGAGAAACGCACGATCCCCGGTATGGTCTCGATCAGCGTGTCGAGACTCCGATTGTTCGGCAGCGCCGCGATCTGCGAGCCCGAGAGTGAGTTGACCGAGATCGGCGAGGATCCGGCGCCTCGAATATACGAGTTTTGAGTCCGCCCGATCTCCTTGAGCGGCCGCAACTCGAGGCTTATCGTCACAACCGAATTGGTTTCGACGTCAACCTGAACCGTCGCATCATTGAGGCCGGTGTGGGCACTGACTGAATAATGACCGAATGGAACGCGCGGGAAAGCGAAGCGCCCCGCGGCGTCGGTCGGAGCCGTCAGCGTGCTGCCCTCGCCTTTGAGCGTGACGGACAAGGATGGGAGCGGCTGGCCGGCCAGGGTTGCCGTCCCGCGGACGATACCGGTCGTGTCGGCGAGCGCCGGCAGAGCTGTTCCCAGAAGAATTGCGGCGAAAGATGCCGCGACGAAATGGCGCATTGGATCCCTTTTTCTCAAGCGGAGTAGGAAGCGCGCCGCACGGCGCGCGGAAAGCCTACGCCGTGTAAGGAGGGGCCCGGCCGCGCCAAAGCGCGACGGATGGATCGGCGTGCCGGACTCTTGCCGGTGCGAGGGTGAGTCGAGCCTGTGCCTGTGGCCGCGCGACGATTTCGCGCGTTAGCGACGCGAGGGACGCGCCGATGGCCGCGATCGCCCAGGCGGCGAGACGGACAAAGGCGGCGACCGCGGCCGCGCCTAGGCCGAGCGCGGCCAGCGACGGCAACGATGGAGCGTCGAGGTGTCCTTCGGTCGCTTCGAGGGCACTGAAGATTGCAGTCCCGCCGAGCGCGAGGCTCAGCGCCAAGCCGGCGAATCGGCCCGAGGCCGGGAGGGCGTCGAGCAGGCGAGCGGCGTTTGCCTTGAGCGACTGGCGCGACGCGGCGAGGCCCGCCCAGATCGTGCCGCCGACGGCAACCAAACCAAGCCAAGCGAGCGCGAGCCGAAGGACGTCCAGCCCGTAGGCGCCACCCAAGAGATGCGAAGACCCGAAGCCGGCCGCGTGAGCGGCGACCGCAACGACAAGGGCGAGGGGGCTCGCCGCTAGCAACCGCCGGAAGAGCATCGTTAGTCTTACGTTTAGCCGTTGCCGCCAGTTTCTCCGCCGCTGCGAGCGAGCGGTCGGACCTCCACAAGGGTCCGCCCGGGGGGCTCCGAACCATCCCGGCCCGCCCTCGCCCTGCCACCTAGCCCGCCGACCTTCCAACCCCTTTTTGGACCGAGGCCCCTCCGATGCGATCGACCCGAAGCCGACCCCCGAGCGAGAGCGCCGACGCCGTCGGCCTCATCATCGCGTTGCTCGTCCGCTTCCCTCAGATCGCGACGCTGATCTCGCATCCGAACGGCGGGACGCTCGTGCTCTCGTTCGCGATCGCGAAGCGGCTCGACCGCGCGACGCAGCGCGATATCCGCGAGGTCGTCCTCGAACACGTGCGCGCGTTCGCCCCGTTCTCCGGCGAGCCGCACGAGGTGCTCGACGTCGCGTGCGAAGCCGACGACAAGATGACCTTCGTCCGCGTCACGCGCGACGCGCGCAGCGTCAGCCGCGAGGAACTACTGATGCTGACCGGTCTCTTGAAGGAGCGCTTCGGCGACGCGCTGATCGAGAACAAGCCCGCCGACGATGACGGGATCGACGAGGACCTAGCGGCGCAGGACGAACTGGTCGAGTACGCGCTCGAGGCCCTACGCGACCCATCACAGCAGAAAAGCATGGTCGGGATTCGCGAGGAGCAGCGCGTTCACGTCTACTTCGTGACCGCGCGGAAGAAGGCGAAGGCCCGGGCGCGCACGTAGCGCGGCCCGTGCTCGTCGACTTTCACTCGCACACGGATCATAGCGACGGGACGCTTTCGACGGAAGCGCTCCTCGGGGCTTTTCGCGCGCGCGGCGTGACGTTCGCTTCGATCACCGATCACGATGCGCTCTCAGCCTACGAGACGAATGCTGCCCAGACGTCGGATGCCTCGCGCTCGCCTCGCATCGTCTCGGGCGTCGAGATCAACACGACGTACCAGGGGAACGAAGTCCACATCCTGGGCTACGGCTTCCCGCTCGGCTCCGAGCTACCGCTGCGGGCGGTGCTCGAGCGCAACCGCGAGGCGCGGCGCGAACGCGTCGAGCGGATGGTCGCACAGTTGAAGCGAGCCGGGTACGACGTCGCGCTCGACGACGTCCTGGGCGAGACGAGCGCCGGCGCGACCTTGGGACGGCCCCACGTCGCTAAAGCGCTCGTCCGCCGCGGTCTCGTCCGCGATGTCGAGAGCGCGTTCCGCACGCTGCTCGGACCAGACCGCCCGGGGTACGTGCCGTCGAATCACATCCGCCCGCACGACGCGGTCGCGGCGATCGCGCGCTCGGAGGGCGTCGCGGTCCTCGCGCATCCCGGGCGGCTTCGCGACGGGCGCTTGATCGACGAACTAGTCGAAGCTGGGATCGCCGGGCTCGAAGTGTTCTACCCGACGCATTCATCGGGCCAGGTCGCACATTTCCGCGGTTTAGCCGAGCACTATGGTATCGTCATGACCGGCGGTTCGGACTTTCACGACATCCGCTGGAACGTTACGGGCGTTGGCATCGAGGTCGACGCGGACGACATCCAACCGTTCTTGGATCTCGTCCTCTAGAGGTTCTGCGCTTTACGGGGCGACGAAGCCGCCTGGATACGGGCTCCCTTTCTTGAGAGCTTCGGCGAGAAGCGCGACGTGCGTGGTTTCGACCCCAAGGATCGACGCAGCGTTTCCGGAGTAGTCGCGGTTCTTGAACGACGGGATCGCGCCGGCGTAGGCATTCGCGCCGATCCGCTCGAGTTGATAGGCGACGCTCA
This sequence comes from Vulcanimicrobiota bacterium, assembly GCA_963832625.1. Classification (GTDB taxonomy): domain Bacteria; phylum Vulcanimicrobiota; class Vulcanimicrobiia; order Vulcanimicrobiales; family Vulcanimicrobiaceae; genus CAWHUV01. The sequence continues at coordinate 909,673 of CAWHUV010000001.1, forward strand.
AGGCGGCCCCCTCGCTCGTCAACGTCGGATATTGAAACGGCGCGGTGTCGGCCGTCGGCGCCGCGCCGCCTTTTTGAATTGCCGCAACGAGCGCGTCGCGGTGCGCCGCGTGGTCGTTCATGAACTCCCGCAATACCGCTGCGACGGGAGGCGTAAGGGCATTGCCCGCCACGGCATCGCCATATGCTTTGATCAGCGCATGCTCCATCGCGAGGGCGTTGTTCAGAAGCGCGACGTCGGCCGGATCGATCTTCGGTCCCGCGGCGAAGCTCATCCGCGCTAGCGCAGTCCCGGCGAAAGCCGCCGCGCACGAGGCGCCGAGTAGCCTGGCTCTAGTCAACGTGGACAAATGGTTCTCCTTACCGGCAGCGCGCGCAGCGCCCGTAGAACTCGATCGAGTGTTCGTCGAGGGCAAAGGCCTGGTTGGCCAAGAGGGCGCCTTTGAACTGTTCCATCGCGTCGCAGTCAACTTCATCGACGTGTCCGCAGCGCGTACAAACCGCGTGGTGATGGTGTTCGTCGGTGCAGTAGACGTACGCCGACTCGCCGGATGCCTCGGTGCGGCTCGAGACGGTCCCAAGCCGGGTCAACAGCTCGAGCGTTCGGTAGACGGTCGAGAGCGCCAGCTTCGGATGGGCATCTTTGAGATCGGCGAAGATTGCGCCGGCGCTCAGATAGCGGCGCTTCGCCTTGAGAAGGTCGACGATCGCCCGCCGGGTCGACGTCGCATAGATCGGACGCACCTCCCAAGGATTCGCCAACGCAGCGCGGCGGGGCCTCGGAGGCGTGCTAGCCCTCGACGGCGATGCGCACGCGGGCGAGCGCCGCGTCGCGTTCGCGCTCGAGTTCGCCGAGCCGCACCCGCTGGCGCTCGACCAGGTCGATATCCTTCATATAAGGATGGTTCGCGCGAACGTTGTATGCCGCGGCGGCCACTGCCGCTGCGGCGAACTCGGCCGCGCAGCCGGCGTCGCTTTGGAGGTTGCGGTTGCCCAACCCTTCGACGGTTTCCGCGAGGCGTAGGATCTCGAGCCCCAGCGCCGCCGAGTGAAGCGGCGCCTCGGCGGCTTCGCCAAGCGCGGCTTGCAGCGCGGCATCGCGCGCGTTTCGCTCGGCGTCGTTCGAGCGCGGGAGCGATTGCGCGGCGACGACGGCGCCGAAAGCTTCCTCGTCCCCAGCGCGCGCAACGAGGGCGGCGGCGCGAAGGCGTTCGGCGTCGCCGGCGATCGCTCGCGCTCTTTCGTGCTGGGCCGCGAACTTGGGATTGCGCGCGGTGATGCGCGCGACCATCTCGACCAAAGCCGCACCGAGCGCTGCGACGATCGTCGCAGCGCTCCCGCCGCCGGGCGTCGGTCGCTCCGAGGCGAGCGCTTCCAGATAGGCGTCGAGCGTCTCCACAACGCTCTCTTCCTTGCACCTCCTGCCGAGGCTTGCCCGCGTGGGGTATGATAGGGCCTTGTAGCGAACATCGCCCCATCGTGCGAGGTCGTTTCGCCGACTAGCGAGCACCGTCACTAAGGAGAACCGTTTGCAAGTGATCGACCGGCCGAGGCGACGTCAAGGACCTCCGCCTCGCCGACGCCGGCCGCTCGCGGATCGAGTGGGCCGCGACGTTCATGCCCGTGCTCGGGCAGATCCGCGAGCGGTTCGCGGCGGAGCAGCCGCTCGCCGGCGTGCGCATCGGCGCGTGCCTGCACGTCACGACCGAGACCGCGAACCTGATGCTCGCGCTGCAGGCGGGCGGCGCCGAGGTCGTGCTGTGCGCCTCCAATCCGCTCTCGACGCAGGACGACGTCGCGGCCGCGCTCGTCGGCGGAGTTCGGCATCCCGATCTTCGCGATCAAGGGCGAGGACAACGAGACCTACTACCGGCACATCGAGGCGGTCGTCGCGACGAAGCCGCACATGACGATGGACGACGGCGGCGACCTGGTCGACGACGCTCTACACCAAGCACCACGAGCTGCTCGGCGACATGATCGGCGGCATGCGAGGAGACGACGACCGGCGTGATCCGGCTCAAGGCGATGGAGGAGGACGGCGTGCTGCCGTTCCCGGTCATCGCCGTCAACGACGCGCTGACCAAGCACATCTTCGACAACCGCTACGGCACCGGCCAGTCGACGATCGACGGCATCATCCGCGCGACCAACGTCCTGCTCGCCGGCCAGACGGTCGTCGTCGCCGGCTACGGCTGGTGCGGGCGCGGCGTCGCGACGCGCGCAAGGGGCTGGGCGCGCACGTCGATCGTCACCGAGATCGATCCGCGCAAGGCGCTCGAGGCGGCGATGGACGGCTTCGAGGTGATGCCGATGAGCGAGGCCGCGCAAGATCGGCGACATCTTCGTCACCGTCACCGGCGACAATCACGTGATCGCGCGACGAGCACTTCGAGCGCGATGAAGGACGGCGCGATCGTCTGCAACTCCGGCCACTTCAACGACGAGATCGACATCGACGCGCTCGAGCGGCTCGGCGTCCGAAGACGCGCGCCGCGCGCCGTTCGTCGAGGAGTACACGCTCGACGACGGCCGCACGCTCTGCGTGCTGGCCGAGGGCCGGCTCGATCAACCTCGCGGCGGCCGAAGGACATCCGGCGGCCGTGATGGACATGTCGTTCGCGAACCAGGCGCTCGCGGCCGAGTATCTCGGCGCAGCAGCACGAGACGCTCGAGAAGAAGGTCTATCCGGTGCCGCGACGAGATCGACGACGAGGTCGCGCGGCTCAAGCTCGCGGCGATGGGCATCGACGATCGACACGCTGACGCCGGAGCAAGAGCAAGTACATGGCCTCGTGGTCGGAGGGGACGTAGACGATGGCATATCGCAGGCTCTTCACCACCGAGTCGGTCACCGAGGGCCATCCCGACAAGATCGCCGACCAGATCTCCGACGCCGTGCTCGACGCCATCATGCGGACGATCCGCACGGGCGCGTCGCCGTCGAGACGTTCGCGATCACCGGCCAGATCCACATCGCGGCGAGATCACGACCGAGACCTACGTCGACATCCCGCAGCATCGTTCGCGAGACCATCGCGGAGATCGGTTACACGCAGCTCGAGCATCGGCTTCGACGCCGACACCTGCGGCGTCATCGTCTCGATCGACGAGCAGTCGCCCGACATCGCGCTGGGCGTCGACCAGCTCGCTCGAAGTCAAGGAAGGCACGGCGATCACGACGAGTTCGAGCTGATCGGCGCCGGCGACCAAGGGATGATGTTCGGCTACGCCTGCCGCGAGACGCCCGAACTGATGCCGCTGCCGATCGTCCTCGCGCACAACCTCACGCAGATGCTGGCCGCGGTGCGCAAGAACAGCAACGAAGCAAATCTCAAGGGTGATTTTTCGTCGCCGACAGCATTAGGTGGCTATCGACCATGGGGGTGTCAAGTCATTGAAAAAGGCCCGCCAAACCGGGCCCGACGCAGAGTTTAGGCTACGCATCGGCGGCCGCATAGAAGGGCTCGGCAGCCGCCTTATTTGCATACTCAACTCGGCCTGCGGCTGAACCGATCAGGCGCTGGCGCTGCTCTCGACCGCGCGGTCGGAACGATCGGCGTAAATGTAGAGCGGTCGGGCGGTTCCTTCGACCACTTCGCGCGAGATCACGACCTCTTCGACGCCTTCCAGGCCCGGAAGATCGAACATGGTCTCGAGCAGGATGCTCTCCATGATCGAACGCAGGCCGCGCGCGCCGGTCTTGCGCTCGATCGCCTTGCGGGCGATCGCGCCGAGCGCCTCGTCGGCGAAGGTCAGCTCGATATTCTCCATCTCGAACAGCCGCTGGTATTGCTTGACCAGCGCGTTCTTCGGCTCGGTCAGGATCTTCTTCAGCGAAACCTCGTCGAGGTCTTCGAGCGTCGCGACCACCGGCAGGCGGCCGACGAATTCCGGGATCAGGCCGTATTTCAGAAGATCCTCTGGCTCGACGTGGCGGAAGATTTCGCCGGTGCGGCGGTCTTCCGGCGCCAGCACCTGGGCGGCGAAGCCGATCGAGGTCGAGCGTCCGCGCGCGGAGATGATCTTCTCGAGCCCCGAGAACGCGCCGCCGCAGATGAACAGAATGTTGGTCGTGTCGACCTGCAGGAATTCCTGCTGCGGATGCTTGCGGCCGCCCTGCGGAGGAACCGAGGCCACCGTGCCTTCCATGATCTTCAGCAGCGCCTGCTGCACGCCCTCGCCCGAGACGTCGCGGGTGATCGAGGGGTTGTCGGACTTGCGGCTGATCTTGTCGATTTCGTCGATATAGACGATGCCGCGCTGCGCCCGCTCGACATTGTAGTCGGCCGACTGCAGCAGCTTCAGGATGATGTTCTCGACGTCCTCGCCGACATAGCCGGCTTCGGTCAGCGTCGTCGCGTCCGCCATCGTGAAGGGAACGTCGAGGATCCGCGCCAGCGTCTGCGCCAGCAGCGTCTTGCCCGAGCCGGTCGGGCCGATCAGCAGGATGTTCGACTTCGCGAGTTCGACGTCGTTGTGCTTGGTCTGGTGATTGAGCCGCTTGTAGTGATTGTGGACGGCGACCGAGAGCACCTTCTTGGCATGGCTCTGGCCGATCACGTAATCGTCGAGGACCTTGCAGATTTCCTTCGGGGTCGGAATGCCGTCGCGCGACTTCACCAGCGAGGACTTGTTCTCCTCGCGAATGATGTCCATGCACAGTTCAACGCATTCGTCGCAGATGAATACGGTGGGGCCCGCGATCAGTTTGCGGACCTCGTGCTGGCTCTTGCCGCAGAACGAGCAATACAGCGTGTTCTTGGAGTCGCTCGTGCCGACCTTACTCATTCTCGTCTCCGTCCGCCGTTCGATCCCGTCCGCTCGATCGCCCTATTCCGGCACGTACCGGCACATAAGTTCTAGATAGAGCAAAATCCGTACCAAGAAAGACCCTATACCCTGCAGATGCCGCGCGAATCGCGGCAAACTCAAATCTCCCGCGACCATAGCCGATCCACCTAGCCAACCATGGTCGCACCCGACTATCAAGAATTCGCTAATCGGGCGGACATCCGATACCCGTGACAATACCGTGATTTGCGGCGTTCGCACGAGCCGAAATTGCCGAAATCAGCCCAGCGTTGCGCGATTGCCACGCTCTCAACCGGGCACGAAAGCGGAACTTTCTGCCCATGCGCGGGCATAAGCTGCCCTCCGGAGGCCGGAAATACCGGACTCAGGGACCGTTAACGTCCGCGCAAGGATTGCGATCCGCTGATTTACGGGGTCTTCGCGGTCGGCTCTTCCGAGCGCTTGTCGATCACCTTGTCGACAATCCCGAAGTCCCGGGCCATCTCGGCGGTGAGGAACTTGTCGCGTTCCAGCGCGTCCTCGATCGCCTTGAAGGTCTGGCCGGTGTGCTTGACGTAGATCTCGTTGAGCCGCTTCTTGAGGTTCAGGATTTCCTGGGCGTGCAGCATGATGTCGGTGGCCTGGCCCTGGAACCCGCCGGAGGGCTGGTGCACCATGATGCGCGAATTCGGCAGCGAGAAGCGCATGTCCTTCTGGCCGGCGGCGAGCAGCAGCGAACCCATCGAGGCCGCCTGCCCGGTGCAGAGCGTCGACACCGCCGGGCGGATGAACTGCATGGTGTCGTAGATCGCAAGGCCCGAGGTCACCACGCCGCCTGGCGAGTTGATGTACATCGAGATTTCCTTCTTCGGATTGTCGGCCTCCAGAAACAACAACTGGGCTACGACCAGCGTCGACATGCCGTCCTCGACCGGGCCGGTGACGAAGATGATGCGTTCCTTCAGCAGGCGCGAAAAAATGTCGTAAGCGCGTTCGCCGCGGTTGGTCTGTTCGACCACCATCGGCACGAGTTGCATGTAGGTTTCGACGGGATCGCGCATTAGTCACCCAAATGGTTGGCAGACAGCTCGGCGGAGACGGACATCCATCGGCAAGGCAAATCCTGTGAATTTGCCGGGCAGGGACGAACGTCCCGTGATGCAGGACGTGACAGACGACTTCACAGATATAGGCCAATTTCCCGGCCACAAGGCCGGACCGACCCGGCCACAGACCGGGGCGATAGCGTGCGGAATAACCAGTTGAAGCTGATTCGCAGCCCGGGCATAGCGAGGTGTCCCGCCGCCACGCGCCTTTCGCCCCTCAACCTTAACGCCGGCTGGATGCCGTCAGGCCGCGCTCTTCTCGTCCTCGTCGTCCTTGTAGAGGTCTTCGCGGCTGACCTTCTTCTCGGTCACATTGGCGAGTTCAAGGATGAAATCGACCACCTTGTCCTCATAGATCGGCGCACGAAGCTGGGCCAGCGCGTTGGCATTGTTGCGATAGTAGTCCCAGACCTCCTTCTCGCGGCCGGGCATCTGGCGGGCGCGCTCGATCACCGCGCGGCTGACCTCGTCGTCGGTGACCGTGATCTTGTTCTTCTCGCCGATCTCCGACAGCACCAGCCCGAGCCGGACCCGGCGGTCGGCGATCCTGTGGTATTCCTCTTTGGCCCCCTCTTCCGTGGTGTCCTCGTCGGCAAAGGTCTTGCCGCTCAATTCCATCTCGGCCTTGATCGAATTCCACGTCAGATCGAACTCTTCCTCGATCAGCGAGGACATGCACGCCAAGTACGCCGACGTCGTTGGAACGGCCGAAGTGCTCTCCTATTTCGATCGGCTTCCCGGCGGCTTGTTCGACCTGCCGGCAGGCAACCAAGCCGCCACGCCGCCGATCAAGGAAGCCGCCGAATAAACCTGGGGGCGCCACTCGCTGAGCTGGCTTGGCTTGGCGGTCGCCATCTGGGCGCCGGCATCGCTACCGGGCTTCTCGCGGGGCTGTTCGGTATTGGCGGTGGCGCAGTCGTCGTTCCGGTGCTGTTCGAAGTCTTCCGGATTCTCGACATCCGGAGGCGGTGCGCATGCAGCTCTGCGTCGGCACATCGTTGGCCATCATCGTCCCGACCGCATTGCGATCGTATCAGGCGCATCGCGCCAAGGGGTTGGTGATCCCACAAGTACTGCGGGCCTGGACGGGGCCGGCCGTCGCGGGTGTGGCGGTCGGGTCTGTCACCGCAGCGCTCGCCCCCGGCGGCTTCCTCAAACTCGCCTTCGTGCTGATCGCCGGGATCATCGCCGCGAAACTGCTCGTGGGCCGCGAGGATTGGGTGTTGGCCCAGCAATTGCCGGGCCGGCTCGCAACGTCTGCTTGGGGCTTTCTGGTCGGGCTGGCCTCCTCGCTGATGGGGATCAGCGGCGGCTCGCTCGCCACGATGGTGTTGATGCTCTACGGGAAGCCGATACACAACGCGGTAGCGACCTCGGCCGGCCTCGGGGTCCCGATTACGATTGCCGGGACGCTCGGTTATGTGCTTGCCGGCTCGCCGCACCAAGCCGCGCTGCCGCCGCTCTCGATCGGCTTCGTCTCGGTGATCGGCGTCGTCCTGATTGCGCCGGTCTCAAGCTATGTCGCGCCGCTTGGGGCCCGCCTCGCGCATGCTCTGCCCAGGCGTCGGCTCGAGATCGGGCTCGGAATGTTTCTGTTGACGTATCGGTGCGGTTTGTCGTGAGCCTGTTCGCGCCATCCGCGCAATAAACTCTGAGCCGCTAGGGCAGCGCAAATGCGACCAGCGGATCGCCAAGCTTGGTGCCGATTGCCGTGCCGCCGGCGGCGATCACGACGAACTGCTTGCCGTCGGGGCGCAGGCGATAGGTCATCGGCGTCGCCTGGCCGCCGGCCGGCAGGCGGCCCTTCCACAGCTCGGCGCCGGTGTCGATGTCGAATGCCCGCAAATAATTGTCCATTGCCGCGGCAATGAAGACGAGACCTCCGGCGGTGATGATCGGCCCACCCAGATTTGGCGTGCCGCCATGTTGCGCGGCGAATTCGGGACTATATCGGCAGTCGTCCCCAACGGGGTATTCCAGCGATAGTCCCCCGCGCCAAATCGACCGCGACCAGCGAACCCACGGCGGTGGATTGCAGGGCGCCCCGCTGGGCGACATCAGCAGCTGGCGGCTCATCGATAGGAGTTGCGTGCTGCGGCGAAACTTCGGCGCGGAATCGGCCTTCTTTGGCGGCCTTTTCGGACTCCTGATACTGATCGCGGGGGATCAGATGAACTTCCATTGGGAAAATATTGACGTTGGCCACAAGACCTGCTGTCCAGGATCGAATGCGCCGCTGCTCCAATTCATGCCGCCGAGATTGCTCGGGAACGCGATCGTCCCCTCAAACTAGGCGGCGTGAAAATCCCGTCCGATCGCAGCTTCTCCATCTGGGTACGGCAGGCGTCTCTGTCCTCGGGGGTGGGTCCCCAGGCATCGTCCGCCGAGAGCCGCTGCGGGACAAGCGGCGGCGGCGCAACGGGAAGGGCTGCGTCGGGGAGGTACTC
>CAWHUV010000002.1:0-256760 GCA_963832625.1 Vulcanimicrobiota bacterium
CTCGCGCGCCGAGCGACGGCGTTCGGCCTCGGCCGCAACGGCCGCATACGGTTCGAGCGCCTCTTCCTCACGGAGCGCAACCTCCTTGGCCGCGTAAAGACGTTCGAGCATATCGATCATACCGGCTCCAGTGGGCGCGGTCCCGGGGAGAGCGGACGGATTCGAAGACGGCGAGGGCGCTTCCGCCGTGTAGGCTCTCGCGCGCGCGCTCGAGCCCGGCATCCAGCGATTCCGCAAGGTCGGCAACGACCAAGGCGAGCGCGGCATTGAGCGCGACGACGTCGGCGCGTGGCGACCGCTCGCCGCGCAAAATATCGTGCAAAGCGCGAGCGTTCTCGGCCGGCTCGCCGCCGCCAATGTCGCTCGCCGTCGCCGCGATCCCAAACTCGCTCGGGTCGATGCGGTAGCGCCGGGCGCGCCCTCCCGAAAAATGGTGAACCTCGGTCGCGGAGTCGCCCGCGACTTCGTCGATGCCGCTCGCGGCATGGACGATCGCGCCGGCGCGCGCGCCGAGCCGCTCGAGCGCCTCACCCAGAAGGTCGAGGTGCGCCTCGTCGGCGACGCCGATGACCTGATGCGTCGCCCCGGCCGGATTGGTCAGCGGGCCGAGAGGTTGAAGACCGTGCGAACGCCGAGCTCGCGGCGGACCGGCCCGACGGCCTTCATCGCCGGGTGGTACCGCTGCGCGAACAGGAACGCGAAACCGTCGCGCTCGAAGCAGCTCGCGCGCGTCTTCCGGCGACGCGTCGAGCTGCAACGCCCAGGCTTCCAGCACGTCGGCGCTCCCGCAGCTGGCTCGACGCGGCGCGGTTCCCGTGCTTTGCGACCGGGACGCCCGCAGCCGGCGACGACAAGCCGACCGCCGTCGAAATGTTGATCGTGTGCGCGCCGTCGCCGCCGGTCCCGCACGATGTCGAGCGACCGAGCGGCAGACCGTGTTCGACGTGCACGCTGCGCGTCGCGCATCGCCGTCGCCGCGCCGACCACCTCCTCGGCGGTCTCGCCTTTCGTCGCAAGCGCCGCCAAGAAGCGCCCGCCTGCGCGCGCGGTCCAGATCGCCGTCCATGATCGCGCCGATCGCGCCGCGCCATCGTCCTCGGCCGACAGGTCGTGTCCCGGCGAGCACGCTGCGCAGCAGCTGGCGGGAAGTCGCTCATCGCCGCGCGCATCGCCAAGAAAGTTCGCGAAGATCCGGTCGCCCTCGGTGGTGAGGATCGATTCCGGGATGGAATTGCACGCCCTGACATCGGAAGCGTGCGGTGAGCGAAGCCTTGGATCACGCCGTCCTCGCTCGCCGCGTAGGCGCGCAGCTCCGCCGGGAAACCCTCGTGCGAGACGCACAGCGAGTGGTAGCGCGTCGCCGCGAAGCGGTGACGGCACGCCCTCGAAGACGCCCGGCGCCGTCGTGCTCGATCGCGGACGCCTTGCCGTGCATCAGACGCGGCGCGTGGTCGACTGCGCCGCCGAAGTACTCTCCGATCGCCTGGCAGCCCGAGACAAACGCCGAACACGGGAGGGCCGCCCGCGACCGCCCAGCCGATGCGCCTCGAGCGCCGTGCCGGCATCTTCGGGACGGCCCGGCCCGGGGCCGACGCACGGCGCGTCGTAGCGGCAGCCACCGCTTCGTCGATAGAGGCGCGAATCGTCGTTGCGCATCACGTCGACCTCGGCGCCGAGCGATGCCGAACAGGTGCGCGAGGTTGTACGTGAACGAGTCGTAGTTGTCGACCAGCAGCACGCGCATCAGCTCACGACGCAATCCCGAGAACGTCGCGGACGATCCGCGTCTTGGCGAGAACTTCGTCGTACTCGGCGGCCGGATCGCTGTCGGCGACGATCCCGGCCGACGCCTGCCAGTACGCCCGGCCCGTCCGCGACCGCGACGCTGCGCAGGATGATGCACGAATCCATGTCGCCGTCGAAATCGATGTGCGCGACGCTCCCGGCGTAAAAGCCGCGCGCGCACCGGTTCGAGCTCGTCGATCAGCTGCATCGCGCGGATCTTGGGCGTTCCGGTCACGGTGCCGGCCGGAAACGCCGCCGCGAAGAGGTCGAGCGCGTCGCGATCGTCGCGCAGCTCGCCGACGACGTTCGAGACGATGTGCATGACGTGGCTGTAGCGCTCGATCACCATCAACTCGTCGACGCGAACGCTGCCGACCTGACAGACGGCGCCCAGATCGTTTCGGCCCGAGATCGACCAGCATCACGTGCTCGGCGCGCTCCTTCTGGTTCGGCGAGCAGCTCGGCCGCGATCGCGGCATCGCGCGCCGGCTCGTCGCCGCGCGGCCGCGTCCCGGCGAGCGGCCGCATGCGCGCGTGCCGCGCCGTCGAGCCGAACCAAAAATTCCGGCGAGGCGCCGAAGACCGCGCGATCGCCGTGCTCGAAGAAGAACATGTACGGCGACGGGTTGCGCGCGCGCAATTGCCGGTAGAAGTCGAATGCCGAGCCGTCGAGTCTCGCACGAGTAGCGGATCCCGAGCTGCAGCTGGTAGACGTCGCCTTCGTAGATCGTGTGCTTGCGCACGCGCGACGCGCTCGAGGAACGTCGCGCTCGGTCAAGCGACGCGTCGACCGGGCCTTTCGCCCGCACGTCTACCCGGAATCGTCGGCCGCGACTTCGAGCAGCCGTGCGACGTATGCGTCGAGGCGATCGCGCGACGTCGCGCGTTCGCCGGCGTCGCGCGCAAAGCCGATGCAGGGTGACGCGGTGGGTGAAGTGATCGAAGACGACCCACGTCCCGGGGACGACGACGAGCGCGTCGGCGAACGCAACGTCGGCCGGCGGCTTCGGCGCCGATGCGGCAACAGCACGCGCGCCGCATCGTAGGTGAAGACGCAAACGGCGCCGCCTGGGAACGGGAGCACGCTGCGCGTCGACGCGATAACGTCCCGATCAGTGCGCGAATGCGGTCGAGCATCGCCGGATCGTCGTCGATAGCGGCGGTCTCGAGGTAGTCGAGCCCGATGAACGAGAAGCGCGACGATCCGATCGGTGCCCTCGACGCTCTCCAGAAGACACGAACGCCCCGGCGTGCCAGGGCGAGGTAGGCCGAGATCGGCGTGATCGCGTCCGCGATGAACTCGCGCACGACCGGTGCGAGCTGACCGGTATCGAGTACGTTAGCGGTTCCTACGTGTTGACCGTGAGAATCGTGCGCTCGCGTAGAACGCGAGCCGGGCGATCGGTCTACTTGACCAGTTCGAGCAGCGAAAGCTCGGCGGCGTCGCCGCGGACGCACCCGCGTCTTGATGATGCCGCGTGTATCCGCCCGTGCGGTCCTTGAGCGCCGGCGCGATCTGATCGCACAACTTCTTCGACACGCGGGGCTCGGTGAGGTAGGCCGCGACCAGCCGGCGCGAGTGCAGGTCGCCGCGCCGCGCGGTCGTGATCAGCCGTTCGATGACCTTGGAGATCTCTTTCGCCTTGGCGGTGGTCGTCTCGATCTTCTCGTGCTTGAAGAACGAGGTCGCCAGGTTACGCAGCAGCGCCTTGCGGTGCCCGTCGGTGCGCGAGAGGCGTTTCTTGGCGATCTGGTGCGGCATGGTCTCGTCGCTACGGCTGGCGCAGCGAGAGTCCGCGCTCTCTCGAGCACTTGCTTGATCTCGTCGAGCGACTTCTTGCCGAAGTTGCGCATCTTGATGATCTCGTCTTCGGTCATGTCGAGCAGTTCCGAGACCTTCGAGATGCCCGCGCGCTTGAGGCAGTTGAACGAACGGACCGAGAGGTTCAGCGTCTCGACCGGGACGTCCCACTCGCTCGCCGGCGCGGCGGCGACCGGCTTCTCTTCCGGCGTGAAGTCCGATGAACAGGTTCAGCTGGTCTTGCAGGATCTGCGCGGCCGTCGAGAGCGCGTCGTCGGGCGTGATCGAGCCGTTGGTCTCGATCTCGATCGTGAGGCGGTCGAAGTCGACCGACTGGCCGACGCGGGTGTCGTCGACGCTGAAGTTGACCTTGCGGATCGGCGAGAAGATCGAGTCCATCGGGATCAGGCCGATCATGTGCTCGACGTTCCGCTGCCGATCGGCCGTCACGTAGCCGCGGCGCTTCTCGATGCCGATCTCCATCGACAGCTTGGCGCTCTTCGCGGTCAGCGTCGCGATGTGGTAGTCGGGCTGGAGAATCTCGACGTCGGCGTCGGGGGCGATGTCGCGCGGCCGTCACCTCGCTCGCGCCGTGACACGAGAGCGTGAGCACCTTCGGTTCGTCGCTGTTGAGCTTGATCGGCAGGCCCTTGAGGTTGAGGAGCAGGTTCGTCGTGTCTTCGACGACGCCCGGGATCGTCGAGAATTCGTGCAGCACGCTGTCGATCTTGACGTAGGTGACGGCGGCGCCGGGGATCGACGAAAGCAGGATGCGCCGCAGCGCGTTTCCGAGCGTGATACCGAAGCCGCGCTCGAGCGGCTCGACCACGAACTTCGCGTAGTTGTCGCGCCGCTCGCGGACTTCGATCGTGTGCGCCTTGCTGGCGCTTCGATGACGTTCATAGTGTTGGTTGTTCCTTGTTGCCGCTTACGTTATCCGCCAGCTCGCCCGCATGCCCACGATCGTACGCCTAGCAGCGGCGTGGGGTTAGGTTGATCGCTTAGCGCGAGTAGTATTCGACGATCAGTTGTTCGTCGACGGGGGTATCGATCTGCTCGCGGCTCGGCAGCGCCGTGACCTTCGCGGTGAGGTCCGGTCTCGTTCAACTCGAGCCACTCGGGATGCGGCGGTTCTTGCCGAACTCGAGGTTCGACTGGAACAGCGGCGACTTCTTGCAGCGCTCGCCGATCGTCGATCACGTCGCCGGCCTTGACGATGATACGACGGAATGTTGACGATCCGGCCGTTCACGCGGAAGTGGCGGTGCGTGACGAGTTGGCGCGCTTGCGCGCGGCTCGAGGCGAGGTTCAGGCGATAGACGACGTTGTCGAGCCGGCGCTCGAGCAGCTGCAGGAACGACTTCCCGGTCTGGCCCGGGACGCGCGCCGCCTCGCGGAAGTAGTTCTCGAACTGCGTCTCGATGCACGCCGTAGTAGCGCCGCATCTTCTGCTTCTCGCGCAGCTGGCGGCCGTACTCGGAGATCTTCTGGCGGCTCGGTTGCCCTGGGTCTTCTGACCCGGCGCCGTGCCGCGCCGCTCGACCGCGCACTTTTTGCGAGAGGCAGCGGTCGCCCTTGAGGAAGAGCTTGATCTTTTCGCCGGTCTTGCTCGCCGCGGTTTCGCGGCGGCACAGGCGGCAAACCGGGCCGGTGTAGCGTGACATGCTTCTCCTAGACCCCTTTAAACCCGGCGCCGTTTCGGCGGGCGGCAGCCGTTGTGTGGGATCGGCGTAACGTCCTTGATGAGCGTGATCTCGAGGCCGGCGGCCTGCAGCGAGCGGATGGCGGCCTCGCGACCGGCGCCCGGGCCCTTCACGAAGACCTCCGCCGTCTTCATCCCGTGGTCCATCGCCTTGCGCGCGACCGCTTCGGCAGCCATCTGCGCGGCGAACGGCGTCGACTTCTTCGAGCCCTTGAAGCCGAGGTTCCCGGCCGACGCCCAAGCGATCGACGCTGCCTTGGTTGTCGGAGATCGTCACGATCGTATTGTTGAAGGACGAGTGGATGTGCGCGATGCCCGAGCCAACGTTCTTGAACTCGCGTTTCTTGCGCGTCTTCGTCTGTTTCTTGGCTGCCAAGAATGCTCCGTGCGTTTATCTTTCCCCGCACGGCGAGCCCGGGGTGTCGTCGCCTCGACCGGCCCCGCCCTTACGGCGGCCCGATCTTGCTCCGCGGACGAGCGGCGAGAACGTCCGGGCGCGCTAAACGCGCGACGGCTGCCGAGACAGCCGACGAGAGTATAAGTGACCCGGCCTACCCTCGTCAACCGTTTGAATAGGGGGGTAGTGGTCCCTTTTGGAATGGGGCGGGACCAAAGTGCCGGAGTGGACGAACGGCGGGCTAGTGGCGCACCGTCGAATCGTCTTGCCGATCACTGACGAGCCTCATCCCTTCGCGGCCGTGAACCGCCCGGGCGCGCTCCCCTGGGAAATGGACGGTGGCCGTGACGCAGACCTTGTGTGCGGTGGATGCGGAGCCATCGTCTGCGAGGGGTACACAGACATGGCACACTTCCACGTGGACTTTCAACTCGTCGTAGTGTGCCCAGAGTGCGGCAAGAACAACGTCCTGCCCGCTACCGTCGCGCCGGATATAGACTGGTTGTTCCCCCGGGGTTGAAGGACGAGCGAAGTAATAGTCGCCTGGGGGAAGATAGATCGACTCGCGGTCCATGCGCGGATATTAGCACGACTACAAAGGCCGCCCTAAGCCGCCGCGCCGCCCGCCATAAGCGCGGGGAGGTTGGCGAGATCGTGGAGCGTCCAAAGGCGGTCCGTCATGCCTGCTTCAATCGCAGGCGTCGTCTTGAGCGTCCCGTGCTTGCGGCAGTAGTTATAGTGCATAAAGTGCAGCGCGAGCGCCCGGTTATGGTTCTCGGCCTTCTTGGAGAAGGCATTGGTCAGCCTGGTAAAGCGCCGCATACTCATCCGCATCGTGAGGTTCTGCCGCTCGACGTGCGACGTGGAGATATGGTCGGGGTCGGGCTGCCCGCTGATCGCCCGCTTGTGGATTGAGGTGCAAGTTCTCGGGGAGTAGCGCGTGTCCGGTCGGTCCGGCGAGCCAAACGTCCCGTACTCTTTGATTTGCATTCCGTAGTCGGCGTCTCCGCCAAACACACGCTCAATGGCCGGGCGATAGGCAAGGAAACCATCGGTCGAGATTTGGGTGCGGCCCACGATCCGCGAGCGTAAGTCGCCGACGAACGACTCCGCGTGAACGTCATCCCGATCGCCGAGCAGCCAAGAGACGACGAACTTCGTATCCGGGTCGATAGCGACCCACGTCCACATATCGCCGAGCCCGTACTCGCCGCGCCGCTCAATCGGAATGTTGCGCGACTTGGCTCCGCAGAAGGACCATATCTCGTCAAGCTGGATGCGCTTGCACGTGAGGCCCCGCACGTTGAGATAGTGGAATTGCCCGCAAGCGTCTCCGACGTCAGCCAAGAGCCGAAGCACGGTCTTTTTATCCACGCTGGTCATCCGAGCGCTGCCGCGCACTGAGCTACCTTCGACTAAGGCCGAAAGGATGCGCGCGCGTTCACCAAGTGCTAGACGATTCATGCACTAATTGTACCTAACCGCTCAAGCATAGTCAAGCACAAATGGGAGACTTTCGACCGCGCTTTTCCTACGCCATGATACCGTACGCTTATCGTGTTACGCTGGGTACGGCGCTTCGTTCAATGGCTCGTATTCGCGCCGAATCCACACGTTAGCGTCGGGGGCGTATGCGCCGAAGTCCTGCTAATTCGCTCCGCAGACGGAGCGCCGCTCGTCGCCGTCAATGCGCGTGGTTACATCGGAGCGGCCCTCATCAGCGCCGGCGAGTTGCGCTCGCCTAACCCGGTTGTCTCTATGCGATCTCGCTCTGAAAGACGCGACGTTCCGGCGGAGGTTCGCTAGTCACTTCAATCGGCGGGAGCTTTTCGCTTAACGTGCCGATGGTTCTATTGTCCTGATCGCGGACTTCCGAGGTGCGATTGCCGTAAGAACCAGGCCGCGTTCCGACCGGGACGGAGACGACGACGCTATAGAGCGTCGCAGCCGCTCGCGAACACGTTGTCGTCACCGGCACGGGGCTGCCCGCTTCTTCTTCGCCGAATGCCCATTCAAGTAGCTCCCAGTCACCGTAGATAATGTGGCCAGCCGGTAGGCTCTGCGGGACCTTAACTGCTATCTCGACGGTTTTGCCAGGCGCACAATAGACGGTCTTACTCATCAAGGCCCCAGCGGGCGCGGGCAGCCTTTATCGCGATCTCGCGGCGCTGTTCGGCGGTGAGCGCCTTAGCGCGCGCGGGACCGCCCTTCTTTCCGCCTCTGCGCCCGAGTGAGACGGCGGCCCGGTTCTTCTTAGCAGGCTCCGGCTTCTCGGCGGTCGCGAGGGCTACGATCTGGTAGGCGTTGACGTTTGGGTCGGCTGCAGCTTTCCTTGATCGCTTAGGCATGATAAGAGCCTAGCACGGCGGGGCCGAATAGCCAAGAGCGTGAGACTTCCATCGAATCTGCAACCGGCGGCACAATGGACGACGGTCGTCGGGATCTGCGGCATTATCGGGGCCTGCACCGCCGGGGCATTGTAGCGTTCGCCTTCCGCTTCTGAGGCCACGCCTGCTTCAAACTAATCTGATTCAAATGGGACCACTACCAATAGGGGGACGCCCCCTAAAACCCCCGAGGCGCGGCTCCGCGCCTTCTCCATGCTCAAGCCATAGCCGCGCGCTGCGGCGCTTGACCCGGGCTACCTCCCGCGGCGGAGTTCGCCCTCAGTCCCGGTCACGACGATGCCGCCCGTCAGGACCTCGGGCGGGCGAGGGGCTTGCGAGAAGTCGAAATCGTTGCGCAGGTCGCCTAGCCGTGCGACGTCCTCGCGGACGCGGGGGCGCGAGTCGGGGCGGCCATCGGTCTTCGGGTCGATCCGCGCGCCACCGAGAAAGTCGTCCTCGATGAACTTGACGTAGGCGTCGTGGCTGAGCGTCTGATGGTCGATGTAGCCGCGCCGAGCGTAGGGGCTGATCACCAAGCCCGGCACGCGCAAGCCGTACCCGTTTGCGTCGACGACCGGGGGCACCACGTGATCGTAAAAGCCGCCCCAATCGTCCCACGAGAGAAAGATCGCGGTGCTGTTCCAATTGGGTCCCTGCATGATCGCGTTGATCGCGCCGGTTACGTACTCTTGCCCCTCACTGACGAGCGCGGGCGGGTGCTCGCTGAAGCGCTGGGCCGGCGCGAGCCATGCGACGCTCGGGAGCGTGCCGTTCTTCGCGGCGGCGTAGAAATTGCGCAGGTCCTGAACGTTGGCGAGTTCGCCGTCCGCCTTTACCGTGTCGAAGGAGCGCAGCGGATTCCAGATGCCGGCGGTGTGGACGTTTTGCCGGCGCGGCGGGCAAGGCGAGGAATCGTCGCGGCAATCCGGTTCGTCGCCGCCCATTATGTAGTACGCCCAACTGACGCCGTTCTTGTGCAGCAGGTACGTGAGGTCGGTCCAAGCGTACTCGGGCGCCCGACGGCTCGCGCCCTTCGGGCCAAAATCACGCGGGAGCATCGGGTTCTGGACCGCGTTTTGGCACCCCATCGGGTCGCTCGGCGGCGTGCACCGCGCCGACCACTCCGACACCAAGAACAAGTGTTGCGGCAGACTCCACGACGAGTTCGGCTCGAACAGCCTGTCTTGCAGCACGAAGTCTTGCGCGTAACGCCAATAATTGGGTATCTCGTTCTGATCGTGATAGCCCATCACGTCGTCGCCGCCGCAGTTCGGGTTGTGCGTCTGCTCGCAATTCGTCGCGCTGTTTTGGGCCGTCGTCAGAAACCCGTCCATCTTTCCGCCGTCGACGTCGGCAACCGCCTGGCGATGGCCGTGCGGGCCGCCCCGATTGAGATCGTTCGTGTCGTGCTTTGGCCTCGCGCAACCTCCCTTGGGATTCGGCACGCACGCAACGGCTTGACCGCCCTGAAACGCGATTCCGTCCGCGCCCGGATACGTTCCGAAGTAAGAATCGAACGAACGATTCTCTTGCATGATGATGACGACGTGGGCGATTTTGTGAATCCCCCCGTCGCCCTGCGCTTGCGCGACGTCGCCACCACGGGTCGCCGAGCAGCCCGTCGCGCCGAGCGCGACGAGAAGGACGATCGTCGTTCGCCAACCCGCGCGCCCCGCCGATCGGTGCGATTGGTGCGTCGTCGTTTTGCTCATCGTGCCACCTCGGTTTGCCGGGACGCCACTTGCCAGGCAAGCGGCTCCTTAGGCGCCGTCGCGCAGCATCCCCGGCTGCTCGCGGCGGCGACGAGCCGTCGGACGCATCCTTGGGCACGGCCGAGTCGGTCTACTTCGAGGATGAGAGAAAGCCGGTCATCGCTTCTTTAGCGCTGGGTTCGCCCGCTAGCCGCGCCGCCGGAGCCCTCGCGGCAGCGCGCCGCGACCCGCCCGTCCTGCTCGTAACGGCGACGGTCATGCTCGGCTTGATCATGGCGATCATCGACTCGTCGATCGTCAACGTGGCCCTTCCGACGATGGCCGGAAACCTCGGCGCTTCGACCGACGAAATCTCCTGGGTCGCGACCGGCTACATCCTCGCTAACGTCGTGGTCATGCCGCTCAACGGCTGGCTGACCGCGTACTTCGGACGCAAAAGATTCTACGCGGTCTCTCTTGCGGTCTTCACGATCTCCTCGCTCCTGTGCGGAACCTCTCGGACCGTCACCGAGCTGATTATTTGGCGCATCGTGCAAGGGATCGGCGGCGGCGCGCTCCAGCCGACCGCGCAGGCGATCCTGTTCGAATCGTATCCGCCCGAAAAACGCGGTCAAGCGATGGCAATCTTCGGCCTCGGCGCCATGGTCGGCCCCGCGATCGGCCCTACGCTCGGCGGTTACATCGTCGACAACTTCAACTGGCCGTTGATTTTCTACATCAACATCCCGATCGGCGTCCTCGCCTTCTTCATGACGCTGGCGTTCGTGCGCGACCCTTCGTACATACGCAAGCCGGACCGTGGGATCGACGTCATCGGCCTGTCGGTCATGACCGCCGGAATCGCCTCGCTGCAGTACGTCCTCGAGCGCGGCCAGCACGACGACTGGTTCGATTCGCCCTCGATCGCCGTCCTCACGGCGACGGCAGTCGTCGCGCTGACGTTCTTCATCGTACGCGAATTACGCGATCCGTATCCGATTGTCGACCTGAAGGTCTTTCGCTCGCGTTCGTTCGTCGCCGGAAACATCATCGGCGTCGTCAGCGGGTTCGGGCTCTTTGGCCTGAACCTGATCCTGCCGCTCTTTTTTCAGAACGTCTTGGGATTCGGCGCTTGGGACACCGGGCTTGCGCTCTTGCCGGGCGCGCTCGCGACGGCGATCAGCATGCCTCTCGCCGGCCGCCTGACGAGCTTGGTGAGTCCCCGTTGGCCGATCGCGTTCGGCTTGGGCCTGTTCGCGGTCGGTTCGTGGTATCTGGGCGGCCTCGATCAGTTCGCGGGATATTGGGATATCTTCTGGCCGCGCGTCGCACAGGGCTTCGCGCTCGGTTTTCTCTTCGTCCCGCTTACGACCGCTGCGCTCGGCGGAATTCCGAACAGCGCGATGGCGAACGCGACCGGGCTTTACACGTTGATTCGCCAACTCGGCGGCAGCATCGGCATCGCGATCCTCGAGCTTCTGATCGAGCGCCGTCAAGACGTCGTTCAACAGAACCTCGCCGCCAACATCAACCTCGGGAACCCCGCGGTCCAGCAGTTTCTCATGAACGCGCACAATCGCAGCCAGGCGCTGGCGCAACTCTCGCAGCAAGTGCAAATCAACGCGAGCGTCTTAGCGTACGACTACGCGTTTCGCTTCTGCGCGATCCTGTTCGCGCTGTCGATTCTCTCGGTCTTCCTGCTCAGCGGCCGCCAGCCGGGAACCTCGACGCCGCCGCCGCTCGAGTAGCGAGTTACGGCTTCGCCGGCCCGGTGAGAAGCCGGCGCACGAAAGACGCTGCGGCGCCGATTGCGAGTGCGGTATCCACGACGCGGACGCGCGCGGCCTCGACCGCCTCGAGGGCGGTTCGCGCGCGGCCCAGCAACTCGGGGAGCGCATCGAGCTTGGCCTTCGCACGCGCGATCTGCGCGAAGGTCGTCTCGAACCGCGCGCGCAGCGGACTATCGATGAGGAGCGTCAGTTTGCGATTGAAATATCGTACGCGCGCGAAAAGAATCGCAACGCCGGCCCCGGCGCTCAGAAGGCTTGCGACCAGCGCTCCGCCCGCAATCGCCGGTCCGGTCCAGGTCGCGATGATCAGGCCGCCGCGTCGCTCTTGGGCGGATCGGGTTTCTTCTTCGATTGAGGCTTGTCGCCGTCGGGCTTCTTCGGCGCCGACTCGGCGGCGGACGCGCTCGCGGCCGGCGCCGGCTCCGATTTGGAAGCGTCGGGCCGCTCCGCGGAGGGCGACTGGCCGCCACTATTGCGCGCGCGCGAGTCGGTTACGTAGAAACCCGAACCCTTGAACACGATTCCGGCCGGAGAAAAGACGCGGCGCAATTCGCCACCGCAACTGTCGCAGCGCGCGGCCGTGCTCTCGCGAAAGCCGTGCCGGATCTCCATCGTCCGGCCGCACTGTCGGCATTGATACTCGTAGAGGGGCACCTTGGCTCCTAGATTCTAAAAATCGGCGAGAACGTGCTCGCTGTTGGCCTTGAATTCGACCAGGCCCTTGAAATGAATGAGCGATTCCCCCAGTGCCGCCGCTAGCTTGCGGCGCGCGGTCACCCGGTCGATCAGGGCGCCCAGCGCTCCACCGTAGGCCGGGTAATCGAGACGAACGATCACGCGCGAGCGCGTGTTCTTTTGTTCTACCCGAAAATCGAGTCGTCGCCTAATCGAGTAAGCACCCACGAGCGAAACGACGTATCCGTCGAGGAACCGGTCGACCTCGTAGAGCTCTTCTTCGTCACCGGGGATCGCGCCGCGAATCGCGACTTCACTTCCGATCCCGATGGGGCCGTCCTCGAGTCGCCGCGCGCTACGCAGAAACGACAGCCACACCGGCCAGTTCTCGACGGCGCAGATCATTCCGAAAGCGTCGGCCGGCGTCGCTGCGACATCTTGGCTGCGCTGAAGCGCCGCCGCGGAGATCCGTTCGACCGGACCATGCGTCACGAGCATCGATCGACCCCTTCGCCGGAGGCGCGCCGGTCCCTTGGGGGCTCCTACTACAGGTAGTGCCTCTCCGGTCTGCCGGACACTATTGAGCGGGCCTCCCGGACCCGCCGCGCACCTCACCGGAGCCCACGCCACGCGCAATCGCTACGAGCGCGCGGATTCCAAATCCGAGACCGCCCTCGTCGATTTTGAAGTGCGGGCTGTGGCCCGGGTGGATCGCCCCGAGCGCTTCATTGCGTACGCCCAGGCGCACGAGCACGCCCGGCGCGCGTTGCGCGAAATACGCAAAATCCTCGCCGCCCATCGTCGGCGCCGGCGACTCGAGCGCAATGTCCGGCTCGTTCGTTGCCAGGAACGCGCGCAGGCTTGCAACGAGCTCGGGATCGTTGTAGACCGGCGGGTAACCGTAGATGACGTCGAGCTTCGCCTTCGTCCCGTACGCGGCAGCGATGCCGTCGAGGATCCGGCGGGCCTTTGGCTCGAGCGCCGCCCGGAGCGCCGGATCCTGCGAACGGAAGGTCCCGCTCATCGAAACGCGGTCGGCAATGATGTTGTTCCGGTAGCCGCCTTCGATCGTCCCGACCGTGACGACCACGGTCGAAAACGGATCGGTCTCGCGGGCGGCGATGTTCTGCAAGGCGAGGACTGCGGCGGCCGCGCAGGGGATCGCGTCGAGCGCCGTGTGCGGCGAAGAGCCGTGGCCGCCTAACCCTTCGATCGTGACGTAGAACTCGTCGGCGGCGGCGTTGCAGACGCCCGGAATCAAGCCGAGCGAGCCCGTTGGAAGGCGGCTGTCGACGTGCAGCATCGCGACGGCTTCGATCTTGGGATTCTCCATCGCGCCCGCCTCGATCATCGGCAGCGCGCCGCCCGGGCCTTCCTCGGCCGGTTGAAACAGCAGCACGACGTCGCCGCCAAGCGTCGCGCGCTCGGCCTGCAGCACGCGCGCCGCGCCGAGCAACATCGCCGTGTGCGCGTCGTGCCCGCACGCGTGCATCTTCCCGGCGACCTCCGACGCGAACGGCTCGCCGCTGCGCTCGCCGACGGGTAGCGCGTCCATGTCGGCCCGCAGACCCGCGACCGGCCCTCCCCGTGCGCCGCGCACGACGCCGACCACGCCGGTCTTTGCGACGCGGCGGTGCTCGATGCCGAGCGCGTCGAGTTCGCGCTCGACGAGCGCTGCGGTTTGCTCTTCCTCGAACCCGAGTTCGGGATGCCGGTGAATGTCGCGACGAATCTCGATCGCACGCGCGACGACTGCTTCATCTACTTCGGTCACCCCTAAGGATTACTCGAGACTCTTTGGCCGCCTTCAAAGAAGGTCGCCAAAGAAAAAGAGAGCGCCGCTGTCGCCAACGGCGCTCTCCTTCTCGCGGCGGACGCTTATGCCGGCGCGCCGGTCCCGCTAACTCCGATACCGGAGAAACGCGGGGACTTCGATATCGTCCATGTTGATCGGCGCGACTTTCTCGAAGTCACCGTTGCCGAAATTGAACGCCGAAGTCTGCGACGAGCCGTTTCGTCTGGCTCCGAAACCGGCGGCCAAAACCGTGATGCGAACCTTCGACTGCATCGACGGATCGATCGATGCGCCGAAAATGATCTGCGCGTCCGAGTCGACCGCGCGTGCGATCATCTCCGCCGCTTCGTTGACCTCGTACATCGCGAGATCCGGTCCTCCCGTTATGTTGAAGATCACGCCGCGCGCGCCTTCGATCGTCGTTTCGAGGAGCGGTGAAGCGATCGCCTTTTGCGCGGCATCGGCCGCCCGATGCTCGCCGGTTCCCTCGCCGATGCCCATCATCGCGCTCCCGGCGTCGGTCATGATCGTTTTGACGTCGGCGAAGTCTAGGTTGATCAAGCCGGGCTGCGTGATCAAGTCTGAGATGCCTTGGATCCCTTGGCGCAAAATGTCGTCGGCGTACGCGAACGCCTCTTGGAGCGGCGTCCGCTTTTCGATGATTTGCAGAATCCGCTCGTTCGGGATCGTGATCAGCGTGTCGACCTTGGCCTCGAGATCGGCGATGCCGCGCTCGGCCAGCAGCATGCGTTTACGCCCCTCGAACGAGAACGGCTTCGTCACGACCGCGACCGTCAGCGCGCCCGATTCGCGCGCGAGCTCGGCGATGATCGGCGCCGCGCCCGTCCCGGTACCGCCGCCCATCCCCGCCGTCAAGAAGACGAGGTCCGAACCGTCTAGTACCATCGCGAGATCTTCGCGCGACTCGTCGGCCGCTTCGCGTCCCACATCGGGGTTGCCGCCGGCACCGAGTCCTCGCGTCAGACCTGTTCCGATTTGCACGGTCGCCTCGGTTCGGCAATTGCGCAGGGCTTGGACGTCGGTATTTATCGCGAAGAACTCGACGTTTTCGAGGCCCGCTTCGATCATGCGATTGATGGCGTTGCAGCCACCGCCGCCGATGCCGAGCACCTTGATCGTTGCGGAATGCTCTGGGTTGTAGCGCCTTGCTTCGGCCATCGATACCTCCTTGACCGGAGAGATATTTGGTTTTGGTGCGCGGCCCCGCCGGCCCCGAGGTGTTGCCATAGGATTTAATTCCACATCTCGCCGAACCAGCCGGCGATTTTAGCGAAGACGGTGCGGCTGCGCCCGTTCCAAACGGCGCCGTCGCCCTTGGGTCCGAAGATGATGAGCCCGACCGCCGTCGCATACTCGGGCTTGCGCACGGCGTCCGTTAGACCACCGATACCGGTTGGGACGCCGACCCGCGTCGGCAAACCGAAAAACTCCGCCGCCGCTTGATCGATCCCGTGGAGTTGAGCCGCACCACCGGTCAGAACGACCTCGACCGGCATCACGTCTCGCGGCAGATTTTCGGCGATATGAGTCTTAGCTAGACGAAAGATCTCCATCACGCGCGGCGCGACGATCGCGCGAAGCTGGGCCCGCGTGACGCGGCGCGTCGTTTTTCCGTCGAGCGTCTTCACGCTGAATTCCGCGTCGGCGTACGAGTCGGCGATCGCCGATCCGTGCGTGCGCTTGATCGTCTCGGCTTCCGCAAACGTCGTCTTGAGTCCAAGAGCGATGTCGTTGGTCAGGATGTTCCCTCCGACCGGGATCGTCGAAGAGTGGACGACGCCGCCGCCGGAGTAAACCGCGACGTCGGTCGTCCCGCCTCCGATGTCGAGCAAGACGACGCCGGCGTGCTTCTCTTCCGCCAGCAGGGTCGCCGCCGAAGAAGCGAGCGGCTCGAAGACGATGCCGGCCGGCTCGAGTCCGGCGCGGTGGACGCACTTGAGCACGTTTGTGATGAACGAATTCCCGCCGGTGATGATGTGGGTATCGACCTCGAGCCGCGTCCCCGACATTCCAACGGGATCCGAGACGCCGTCGTGCCCGTCGATCGCAAACTGGCGCGCCAGCGCATGGATGATTTGCCGGTCGGCGCCGACTTCGATCAGCTTCGAGGCCTCGACGACCCGCCGCACGTCGGAGCGTCCCACTTCGCGTTCTTCGCCCGAGATCGCGACGACGCCACGGTTGTTCGTGCTGTGCACGTGCTCGCCCGTGACTCCGACGTAGACGTGGGCGATCTGAACGCCGGCCATCCGCTCGGCTTTTTCGGTCGCAGCCTCGATCGAACGCACCGTCTCCTCGAGATCCGTGATGATGCCCTTGCGCAGCCCGGTTGAGGGAGCTTCGCCGACACCCAGGATCTCAAGACCCTCGGGCGTACTGTTGGCGACGACGGCACACGTTTTCGTCGTCCCGATGTCGAGGCCGGCGATCGTCGTACCCCACGATGCCTTGCTCATCGAGGGGACGGCGCCCCAACGGCCGTGGGCGCGTCCGCCCTGCGGTCAGGCATGACACAATATATTGTGGTACCCCCGGCCGGTTCCTTGTATATATTGTGTCGATATGGTGTCAATTGCTTGTGGATAAGCCGCTGGATCGGGGCATAACCGGCCCCCGTTCGACGACTGGGGCTTCGGGGGCGCGCAGATCGATAGCGGTGACCGCCGCCGCTTTGGGCCCGAGCGACGCCAATATCGGGCCGATCAGGTCCTCTTTGCGCGGCAGGTCGTCGTCGTCGCCGAACCGGACGCGAATCCCACTCTCGAGCCTGGCTTCGAGATCGCCGTATTCGTCGAGGCGAAAGTCGTTCAGTCGCCTCGATCCCGCACTGAGGATCCGCGCATCGCGCTCGAGTTGGGCGAGCTCCGGATTGTTCAAGAAGCGCCCGGCCGGCGCCGGGCCTATGCTGCGCGCGAGAAAAACGCGGCGCGTATCGGGACAACCCTCGGTAAGCACGCGCTCCTGCGCGTCGACTTCAAATTCGAAATCCGCCCCTCGTACGCAACCTTCGGGCGCACGTTCCGAAATCTCGATCGTGACGTCTGCCGGCGGCCTGCGTTTGACGCTTGCGTGGGCGACGAACGGGATTGCCTCGACGCGCTTTGCGATCGCGCGCACGTCGAGCAGCCACACGTTGGCGCGCGGGTCAACCGCAGCGTGGGCGACGATATCCTCGCGCGAAACGCGAACGTTTCCGGTCACGACCAGACGATGGAGGCGTAACGCCGGCGACTCCGAGAGCAGCCACGCTCCATAACCGGCGGCAAACGCGAGAAACAATCCAATCGCCCAGTACGTCCGGACGCGGTCGCCCAGTGTCGGCCTGGAGCGGCGTTTCAGTCTTGTCGGGCGGCTCATCCGGCGACGCGCTCGGAGGAATCCGGCGCCAGCACGAAGCGGTCGATCGCTTCGGCGACGCCGTCAGCCCGCACGTCGCCGACGACCGCGTCGGCCTCCGCCTGTAGCTCCGGCGGCGCGGAGCCCATCGCGACCGCGAAGCCGGCGCTCCGCAGCAGCGGAATGTCGTTGTAAGAATCGCCGATCGCGAGGATGCGCTCGAGCGCGATCCCTTCGCGCTCTGCGAGCCACCGCAGCGCGCGCCCCTTATCGACGTGCGGATCGAGGATCTCGACGAATTCCGGATTTGAGCGCGTCACGTAAGCGTCGTCGCCGCACACGTCGCGCATCAAATCCGCGCACTCGGCGGCGCGTTCCGGGTCCGTAACGATGTTGACCTTCGTACTGTCCCGGCCTTCGAATGCGGCGGGCAGCGACGGAACGACGATCGGCTCGCACCCCGAGATCCGCCCATAAAGCTCCGTATAGCGATTGAGTTCCTCAACGTAGAAGCGATCGTCCCGGTAGAGTTGGACGTGGTAATCGTTCGCTTTGGCGGCCGTATAGACGCGGAGCGCGATCGCCCGAGCCAGCGGGACCTCTCGCTCGAAGCGGCCGGTAACGGCGTCCGCGACTACGGCGCCTTGGTAACAGATCACGCGGCCGCGAAGGTTTAGCAAGCGCGCGAACGGCGCGGTCCCACAAAACATCCGGCCGGTAACGAGCGTCGTCACTACGCCGGCGTCGGCCGCGCGAGCGATGGCGGCCACGACCGCCGGGCGCACGCGACCGAGCGGCTCGACCAACGTGCCGTCCAGATCGATTGCGAGCAGGTTGGGGCGTTCGCGCGGTCGGCGGCGCCGCACCCGCTTAGATCCCGCCTTCCCAGACTCGCTTGGCGCCGAAGATCGACTCCAGCTCGCGTTTCACGTAGGCTTCGCTCGTAATCCCGCGTGCCATCCGCTCGATCGATTCGCCGACGTGCAACACGATCGGGATCGCTCCCGGCGATTCGTCGATCAGTCGCGCGAGCGCATCGATCTCGGCCCTCGACATCGCCGTCACGTGCCAGCCGCGCGGGGCGGGCGGCAAGTCGCGCCGTTCGAAGGGTTTGACCTCGTTGACCGTCACCGACATCTCCAGCGGCGACTCGTCGCCCGGTACGGTACCGCGCCGCTCGCGAAAACGAACGCGCCCTTTGATCGTCACGATCGCGTCGGCAACGAACGGCGCCTGCAGCGCGGCGTAGTTCTTGGGGAAGACGATGCACTCGACGCTTCCACCGGTGTCCTCGAGCGTCGCAATCAACATCTGTTGCTGCGCCCGCGTCATCGTCCGGCGAACCGAGGTCAAAAGGCCGGCGACCGTCACCGCCTCGTCTTCTTGGCGCTCCCGCAGCGACTTGATCGGCGTTGCCCCGGCGCGCACGAGCGCGTCGGCCACGTCCGCCAAAGGGTGACCCGATACGAAAATCCCGAGCGTCTCTTTCTCCCAACCGAGCCGCTCGAGCAGCGCCGGCGCGGGGCGGGGCGGGAGTTGCGGGACGAGCTCTTCGGGCTGCGACTCGGCCGAACCAAAGAGCGAGACTTGCCCCGATTCGCGTTCGCGCATCGTCCGGTTCGCCATGCCGAGCGCTCCATCGAGCGCGGCAAGTTTCTGCGCGCGGTTACCCGGCAGCGTATCGAGCGCGCCGCATTTGATCAGCGCTTCAAATACTTTTCGGTTGAGATAGCGTAAATCGAGGCGCCGCACGAAATCGAAGAGATCGACGAACCTGCCCTGCTCGCGCGCCGCAATGATCGCCGCGACCGCGCCCTCGCCGACGCCCTTGACCGCGGCCAACCCGAAGCGAATCGCTCCGCCGACGACGGTGAAGTCCGTGCGCGACTCGTTGACGTCGGGCGGCAAGACCTCGACGCCGACGTGCTTCGCTTCTTCGATGTACTCGACGAGTTTGTCCGTCTTGTCTTTGACCGACGTCATCAGCGCCGCGAGGTACGCCCGCGGATGATTCGCTTTGAGGTACGCCGTTTGGTACGAGATCCAACCGTACGCGACCGCGTGCCCCTTGGGAAAACCGTAGCCGGCGAACGGCTCGACGAACCGAAAGATCTCCTCGGCGAGGCTCTTCGTGTTCCCGTTCGCGACCGCGCCTTCGATGAACTTCGCGCGATAGCGCGGGATCTTCTCCTTCTGCTTTTTGCCCATGACCTGGCGCAATTCGTCGGCTTCGGCCATCGAGAATCCGGCGATGTCCCGCGCGATCTGCATGACTTGTTCCTGATAGCACGCGACCGCGTGGGTCGGGGCCAGGATAGCCTCGAGCTTGGGGTGGATGTACTTCGGTTTTGTCCGGCCGTGCTTGTTGCTGATGTATTGCGGAATCCACTCCATCGGCCCCGGCCGGTACAGCGCGACGAGCGCGACGATGTCGTCGAAGGACGTTGGCTTCAGCTCCGCGACGACGCGCCGCATCCCCTCCGATTCCAACTGAAAGACGCCGGTCGTCTCGCCGCGACCGAGCATCTCGAAGGTCTTGCGGTCGTCGTCGGGGATCGTTGCGAGTTCGAAGTCCGGCCGGTCGGTCCGCCGAATCTCGTCAACGGCATTCTTCATGACGGTGAGATTCCGAAGTCCCAGAAAATCCATCTTGAGGAGACCGATCCGCTCGACCCAACCCATGTCGTACTGCGTGTTAACGTCGTCGTCGCCTAACCTGATCAGCGGCGTATGGTCGACGAGCGCGTCCTTCGAGATGACCACGCCGGCCGCGTGCGTCGATGCGTGGCGGGCCAACCCTTCGATCGACTTCGCCGTGTCGAGCAGGGCGCGGATCGGCGGCGAGCCCTCATAAAGCGCCCGCAGTTCGGGGATGCTGCCGAGCGCCTGCGCGATGCCGAGGCCGCCCGGGCCGGAGGGGATGAGCTTTGCGACGCGGTCGACGTCGCCGAGCGGAACCCCGAGCGCCCGGCCCGCGTCCCGAATCGCCGCGCGCGCGGCCATCGTCCCGAAAGTGACGATTTGCGCGACGTGGTCCTTACCGTATTTTTCGGTCACGTACGCGATCACTTCGTCCCGCCGCTCGACGCAAAAGTCCGTGTCGATATCGGGCATCGAGACGCGCTCGGGATTGAGGAAACGCTCGAAGAACAAGTTGTACTTGAGCGGCTCCATGTCGGTGATGTGCAGGACGTACGAGACGACCGAGCCGACCGCCGAGCCCCGTCCCGGCCCGACCGGGATGTCGCGGTCGCGCGCGAACTTGATGAAGTCCCACACGATCAGAAAGTACGACGCAAAACCCATCGAAATGATCGTCTCGAGTTCGTAGTCGAGCCGCTCCCGCAGGGCAGCGTCGTCGCGTGCGCGCTCGGCGCCGTAGCGCTCCACCAAGCCGGCCTCACACAGCTCGCGCAGGTACTGCTCGGGCGTTTTCTCGGCCTCGAGTAACGTCGGTTGCGCGTTTTGCGGGACCGGAAAGAGCGGAATGTTGATCTGCTTCTCGGGGATCTTGATGTCGATCCGCTTTACGATCTCGAGCGTGTTGTCGCAGGCGTCCGGGACGTCGGCGAAGAGCAGGCGCATCTCCTCGGCGGATTTCAAGTAGAACTCGTCGGTCAGAAAGCGCATCCGGCTCGTATCTTGAACGGTCTTCCCGGTTCCGATGCACAGCAGCACGTCGTGCGCGCGCGCGTCGCCGCGCGCGAGATAGTGCGAATCGTTCGTCGCCACCAGCGGCACGTCGAGTTCGCGCGCGAGCTTGATCAAGCCGGCGTTGATTGCGTCTTG
The DNA here is from genome assembly GCA_963832625.1 of Vulcanimicrobiota bacterium. Lineage (GTDB taxonomy): Bacteria > Vulcanimicrobiota > Vulcanimicrobiia > Vulcanimicrobiales > Vulcanimicrobiaceae > CAWHUV01. Next base: position 21,170 of record CAWHUV010000002.1, read on the forward strand.
CTCGGGGATTCCGTGGCGCATCACCTCGACGTAGAAACGGTCGCCGAAGATCTGGCGGTAGGTCAGCGCCGCCTTCTTGGCGCCCTCGTAGTCGTTGCGCATCAACGGCTGCGCGAGCAGGCTCGACATGCAGCCCGACAAGACGATCAAGCCGTCGTTGTGCTTGGCGAGCAGGTCGAGATCGATGCGCGGTTTGTAGTAATAGCCCTCGAGGAAGCCCTTCGAGATGAGCGTGACCAGATTGCGGTAGCCGACCAAATCCGCGGCCAGCAGCGTCACGTGCGCCTCTTCGCGCGCGGTGCGGTCGAAGCGCCCGCGCGGGGCGAGATACGCCTCGCAACCGACGATCGGGACGATCCCATGCTCGCGCGCGCCGTAATAGAACTCCATCGCTCCAAACATGACGCCGTGGTCGGTCAGGGCAATCCCGGGGGCGCCCTCGTCCGCGGTTCGGCGGCAGAGCGCGTCGACGCGACAAGCTCCATCCAACAGCGAGTACTCGCTGTGGACGTGCAGGTGAACGAAGGAAGACACGCTGTTGGGTAAAACCTCGGCTCGCGGTCGGACGGCTTCACTTTTAGACTGCCGCTCCGCCGCACCTGTGTTCCTTCCGGTGCTCGCCTGCGTCCCGCACGAGGCGTAGGTCCGCCTCCCTTGGGCATATCGACCCATAGACACCTCGGACGTGCGGCCGCTGCGCGTTCGGCCCGCATGCGCGATACTAGACCTGCGGGTGAGACTTCGGCAGCCTCGAGGAGGCTGCGGTGAGTGAGTGAACGGCTCTCGGGACGCTTCGGTGCTAGAACGCCGGCGGAACGTGAGCCGCTCGGCTATAAAGGGATTTTGCACTAAGAATGAACGGACTCGCCCCCATAGCGCTCGAACCCAACGCGATCAACGGAATGACCGACCCCACCGCTTTCGTGCGACTTGACGAGATCGTCCGGCTCCTTGCGACGAACGACCGTGCGCGACTCGTCATGCAGGGCCGCAGCATGGAGCCGCTTCTCTGCGAGGGGATGGTGCTGGAACTGGGCCCGTATCGGCGCGATCCCAAGTGGGGCGAGGTCGTCGTCTTTCGGTACGGGCCACGGCTCGTCGCGCACCGGGTCGTTCGGCGTCGCGCGGAAGGCCCAATAACGAGTGGCGACGCGCAACCTTGGGCGACCGAACGCGTTGCGCACGAGGAGGTCGTCGGCCGGCTCGTCGCTGTCTACGCAAGCGCCATGTCCGGCGCCGCGCGCATCGACGATCGCGCGTTTCATCGACTCGGCTTGCTCGCGGCGGCGACCCGCTGGGTTCGCGCGTTGCCCGAACGCATCGCGCAGACCGCGCATCAGCTCGGCCATGCACTGTTCCCCGCGCGCCGCATGCGGCTTCAGCCGGCGCTCCTCGCGGCTTTGGGCGCAATCGTCCAACGCGACCCCGAGCGGCTTGCGTCCGCGGCGACGAGCGTCCCGCCTCAGCCGTTCGCTGCGCGCGCGGCGCGCCACCGCTGCGCCGGAATGCTGGCCGACGCGCTCCGCGAATTCGACGACCCATTGCTCGCGGAGGTTCGCGCGGCCCTCGCTCCCGAGGCCCGCAGTGGCGGCCTCGGCGCTTTATCGATACGCTCGCAAATCGGCGAACTCGTCACGATCCTCAATGCCGACGGCATCCCTTTCGTGTTGCTCAAAGGCGCGGCGCGGATGTACGGCGGCGATCCGGACGCCGCGGCTCACCCGAGCGGCGACATCGACGTTCTCCTCCCGCGGTACGCGCTCGATCCCGCCGTCGCCGCGCTGCGCCGTCGCGGTTACACGTATCGCGCGCCGCGCGCCCGGCAGTTCGACTACCGCCGGCGTCACCACCACGCGGCGCCTTTGTACCGCTCCGACGGTGCAGGGGTTCTCGTCGAGTTGCACGTCGCGCTTGCCCCCGCGGCGAGCCTATCGCTTCCGACTGAATGGGACGCGCTCGAGAAACACTTCGTCGACGTCGCCGGGCCTGAAGGCCCCGCCAAGGTCTTCGATCCCTTTGCGACGGCGCTCCACCTGGCGATTCACCAGCGCGATCTGCGGTTGATGCGCGACGTTGCGCTCGGCGCGCGCGCTCTGCGAAAACTCAGCGCGGACGAATTTGCGGAATTGCGCCGGCTCGCGGAGAGCGAAACGATCGATCGCATTCGCCTGATGGCCAGCTTCGCGCTCGCGTCGCGCGTCGCCGGCTTAGAATGGCCGCTCGAACCGGCCGAGGCGGCGTACTTGGCGTGGGTCGAGCGGCGGAACGACATGCCGGTGATCCTCGCGCGCCGGGCCTACGGCGCCGACGCGTGGCTGGCAGCCGGAGGCACGCGGCGGCTTGCGCGGCACGTTCTGTTCGAGAACGATCCGACGCCGCTGCAACTCGCCGGCCGAATACTGGTCGCGCCATTCGCGCTCGCGTACGCGGCGGCGATGCGGGCCGGATGACGCCAAGCCGCGCGGTTATCGAAGTCCGAGACGTCGTCAAGACGTTCCCGGGCGACTACCGCGTCGGCGCCGCTCTGTTGAGCAGACTCGGTCGCCGCGCCGAGCGCCGGATGGCGCTCAGCGACGTCACGGTCGACATCGCGCGTGGCGGCGTCTTTGGACTGGTCGGGCCGAACGGCGCCGGAAAGACGACGCTCCTCAAGTTGATCGCGACGCTCTTTCTTCCGGACAGCGGCTCGATTCGCGTCGACGGACTCGACGTCGTCGCCCAAGCGCTCGAGGTCAAGCGCCGGATCGGCCTCTGCCCCAACGAAGACCGCAGTTTTTACCTGCGGCTGAGCGCGCGCCGGAACCTCGAATTCTTCGGCACGCTGCTCGGCCTTTCGCGGGCCAAACTTGCACGGCGCATCGGCGAAGTCGCGAACACGGTCGACCTGGCGAGCGTGATCGATCGGCCGTTCAGAACGCTCTCGAGCGGGATGCGGCAACGGCTCGCCATCGCGCGCGCGATGCTCGGCGAGCCCGAGGTCTACATCTTCGACGAACCGACGCGCGCGGTCGATCCGGTCCACGCGGGGGAAATCCGGCGTCTGCTGCGCGACCACGTCGCGCACACCCTCGGCAAGACGGTCATCGTGAGCACGAACGTGCTCGAGGAAGCGTGGTCGATTTGCGACGACGTCGCGATCCTCGCGAACGGTCGCCTTGTCGCGCACGGCACGCCCGGTGAACTCGCCGCCCGCTTCGTGGCGCGCAAGCATTTCGCGATCGCGCTACGCCGGCCGGACGACGCGCTGTTCGAACGTTTACGCGCGCTCGACGGCGTGGCAATCGTCGAGGTGCATGACGGCGAATCCGAGCCCGAGATCACCATCGCGCTCGACGAGGTGGGCGACAACCTCAGCCGGCTGTTCGGCGTCCTCGCGGGAGGAGACGGCGTCGTCCGCGGTTTCCGCCAACTCGGCGAGGAGCCGTTTGAAGTCTTCGCGGCGGCGACAGGGGCCGGTTCGCATGCCTGAGACGCTTGCCAAGGCGAGCGCGATCTTCATGCGCGACATGCGCATCGCGTTCACGTACCCGGCCTGGTTCTGGGGCCAGTGGATCAGCATCGCGGGGCAAGTTCTCACGTTTTACTTCATCTCGCGGCTTGTCGGAGCCGCGCCGATTTATGGGCTCACCGGCCACCCCGAGACGTACTTCGAGTACGTTGCGGTAAATCTGGCATTCGTCCGATTCCAAAACGCCGCGGTCCACGGCTTTCAGGATGCGATGCGCGGGGCGCAAATGATCGGCACGCTCGAGGCCGTCATCGTCACGCCGACTCCGCTCCCGCTGATCGTCCTGGCCTCCGGTTTGTTCACCTTTGCGTTGACGATCGTGCAAGTTGTGTTCATGCTGGCGATCGCGCAAGGGCTCGGCCTCCACCTCGATCGCACGAACCTGCTGACCGCCGCGATCTTCCTTATTCTCACCGTTCTCGCGATGTCGCCGCTCGGCGTCCTGAGCGCCGCGAGCATCATCCTGTTCAAACAGCCGGCGCCGACCGGGATCCTCTTCGGCGGCATCGCGGCGTTGCTCTCGGGAGTCCTCTTCCCCATCGATCGGTTACCGCACGCGCTCCAAGCGTTGTCGTGGCTTCTTCCGATCACCCACGCGCTCAACGGGATGCGTGGCGCCGTCGCCGGCGCGAGCATCGGAGAACTGTGGGGTGACGCGGTCTGGCTCGCCGTGCTGACCGTCGCGCTCGGACCGCTCTCGCTCCTGGCGTTCGCGCGCGCGGTTCGCCGCGCGAAGTCCGACGGGACTCTTGCCGACTACTGACGCCGCGGGCGACTAGACCGCGATCCCGACGGCGTAGCCGTCGGTGTACTCCTCAGCGTAACGCTCGAGCCGAAATCCCGCTTCGCGGAACTCCCCTTCGATTTCGGGCTCCGTGAACCGGTGAAGGTACCAGCCGCGCATCTCGTCGCCGACTTCGACTCGGCTCGCGTTACGACGCATGCGACGGACGAGCGAGCCGATTGCCGCGATGAAGCGGTGTTCGCGCGAGCCTGCGGCGCGCGGATGAAAGGAGACGAGCAGTGGGCTCCCTATCTCGAGCTGACGGCGCAGCTTTTGTAAGAACGCGATGCGACGCGCGCGGCCTGCGATGTGCATGTAGGCGCCCCAACCGCAGATAGCCCCGTCGTGCATGCCGAGTTCGGGGACCTCGTCCGGCGGCGCCCATACGACCTTCGCCGGCGCCGGCGCTTTCGCGAGGACGGCGCGCGCGGTCTCGACGAGTTCGGGGACGCATTCAAACGCCGCGACGGCGATCCCGCGCTCCGCAAGCGCATAGGCTTCGCGTCCGCCGCCGACTCCGCCGACGATCACCGCTTTGCACTTCCCGAAATAGCGGTCGACCATTGCTTCTTCCCACCGCTTGAGACCGCCGCGATTGTACGCATCGCGCTTGTAGCGAGCTCCTTCGCGCGCGTACCACGCCGACGTGATCCGGTGGAGATCGGCGCGATCGAGCATTCCGAGCCATAAGCCTTGATGGACCGCATAGCCGACTCTTCCGGCGTAGCGGCCGGCGCCGATCGCGGATTCGAGAGCGTGATAAGCTCTGCCGGCCCACCCGGGCGGCGTGGGTTGCGTCACACCTGGGTTATCGGACGCTGCGAACCCAAGCCCCGGCGGGGTCTCGCTGAACCTTCCAAAAAATCCCAGAAAAGATGACGCGGGGCACGGAAAGGCCGTGCGGCTGCAAGCGCAGGCACACGCGTGCCGATAACCCGCGGCTTACGCCGGGCGCGGTTCGGACTCGGCGAAGAGCCCGCTGCCACTGGAATTAGTCCCTTTGCCGGCGCGGGTCTTTCCCTCGACGGCGGAGCGTGCCGGTTCACGGCGCAACCGCGGGCGTCCGATAGCAAGTAAGATGGATGGTCTCGTCAGGATGACGCGACCCGGCGAACCGACGGTGGTATTCGGCCGGGACAACGCTCGCATTTCCCTCGCTGCCGACGACTTATGTCGCCACACGATTGCCTTTGGCTCTTCGGGGTCGGGCAAGACGACGCGCGCGTTCAACCCGCTCCTGGGGATGATGCTCTCCGACCTGGACGCCGGGGCGTTCATCATCGCACCGACGCCCGAGTCCGTACTCGACGCAATCGAGCTCGCGCGGCGCGCCGGCCGTAACGCGCTCCTGATCGAGCCGGGGAGCGCTCAAGGCCTGGACGTCCTGACCGGTCAACCGCACGTCGACGCCTCGCACTTGCGAGAGATCGTCGACATCTCCGGCGAGGCCGGCGCCTACGCCGATGCGGCCATCACGCGAATCAAGAATGCGTTCCGCATTCTGCAAGCCGCTGGTCTGCAGTACTACAATTTCGAGCACCTGACCGAATACTGCTTCGACGAGAAGTTCGCGCTTTCGGTTCGAATGTACGCCGGCAACCGTCTGCGGATGCTCGATCCGGATTCAGACGCCGCTTGGACGATTCGCGACGCGATCGCGTACGAGGACACGCGCTTTCATCGTTTTGGGCCTGACGTGCAAGCCTTCATCCAGCTTGCGGTCGCGGGAATTCTCGAGCCGCTGCGCGATGCCCGGATCCTGAAAACGTTCTCACGCCAAGAGGGGCTTCCCGTTCTCGATTCGATTTTCTCGGGGTCGGTCATCGTTCTTCACGTACCTCAGGCTCGCTACGGCTCCATGGCACGAACGCTTTATACGCTCGCGAAACTGCGTTTCTTCGCCGTGCTCGAAGCCCGGCGGGCGAATCCCGACCTCGACCAGAATCGCCCGATCGTATTCGCGGTCGACGGACTCCGCAATTGCATCTCCCCGTCGGACGTCAAGGCGCTCGGACTCCTCCGATCCGCGGGCTGCATGGTGCTTGCGACGGCGGATGCGGTCTCGGCGCTCCGCTCGGCCCTGCCGGGCCAGCAGGTCGACGCGATCCTACAGAACTTCACGCAGAAGATGTTCTTCAAGACTGCCGACGGCGACACGCTCGACCTTTTGGAGCGCGTAACCCGTGGTTCGGCCGAGCCGCTCGACGCGCGCGCGCTTCTTGCCATGCACCGTAATCAGGCGATCTGCCACTTGACCGTCGGAGACCGTTCGATCGATGCGGCGCTCCATTGCGAGCCGTTGATCTTGAACCGCGCCGACGAGGGCCGCCGAGCCGCCGCCTCGTAGGAGCGCGCGTTCTTCGGAGGCGAAGCCTGGCGGGCGCCCATCGCGCCGGCCCAATTTGATTTCCCTTCGAAAGGGGCTTACCGTGAAGAGCTTCGCTGCCGCCGTTCTCGTCGTGCTCCTGACCGCGCCCGGTCCGGTCGGACTCTCCCGCGGCGCCGCGGCAGCCGGCGGGCCGCTCAAGGATACGATGGGCTACTTCGTCGGCAACTGGAGTTGCAATGGCGGACCGGTCGGCCAGACCGCGCAGGCAACCAAAGTCTCGTACGTCTTCGACTTGCACGACACCGCGACTCGCGAGACGCTGGAGAGCAAGGCCATGGGCGCGCCGATCTATCGGGGTTCGTACGCCGCATACGATTCGAAGAAAAAGGCCATCGTTTCCGTCGACCTAGACAGCCTGGGGCGATGGAGCGCGCAGACGACGACCGGGTGGAAAGGCAACACCCTGACGTGGCGGGACGTCGCCAACGCTCTCAGCGGCCGGGACGTCATCACGAGAATCGACGGATCGAACTACGATGTCGACTATCACGCGAGCGTCAGCGGCACGGAGAAAGTCGTCTTTCACGGACACTGTTCGAAGACCGGCGGCTAAACCTCAGTCCGGTTAAGGGCCTTTGAGCCCGGCGACCGTTGCGCGCAGGCGCGCGACTTGATCGGGCGGCGCGAGCGCTAAGGCGCGCTCGTACTCGGCGATGGCTGCGGCGCGGTCGCCCTGCATTGCGAGCGCTTCGCCGAGGCTGTCGTGCGCGTTCCACGAGTCCGGAAAGAAACCGGCGTTGGCCCGAAACAGCACCAACGCCATCGGCGCTCTGCCGCTTCGGATCGCTTCGTATCCGATCGAATTGATGTCGCTCTCGAGGCCGTACGCGTTGCGCGGATCGGCCTTGAACCGTTCGAGCGCCGCCAGCACCGCGGTTCGATCGCCGCGTGCGAGCGCCGGTCCCAGAAGATCGCCGAGCGGTTTCCAATCGGCGATCGCGACGAGCGCCGGGTCGATGCCGTTGCGGTAGTCGCTCGATGAAGACGGCGCCGCGATCGCGGGTTTGAGGCTGCGGCGGTGATCGAAGGCGTTCGTCGTTTGCCAGAAAACGGTGGCGACGCCGACCGCGATCTTCGAGTACGGCAGCACGACGACGCGCGGATCGCCGAAGTCGTTCGGCGTCGAGCCGCTCGGTTCGCCGACGAACGTAACGTCGGTCCATTTTTCCAGGTCGCTCGCGGCCATCCCGGCGGCCGAGAACGTCGCCCGCCCGATGAACGCGAAGAGCGCCCCCTTCTTGTCGCAGTCGGACGAGCGCACGAGCGCGAGAATCATCGGCTTGTTGAGGAACCCATTTCCGCCCCCGTTGCGCCGCAGGTCGATGACGCAGCGCGCAGCTGCATGCGTTTGGGCGAATTGCATCACTTCCGGCCAGAAAGCGTCGAGCGGATGGTTCGGGAGGCTGCGCACCTCGTTGTACGCGACGAAAAGCGTTCGGGACGGCACGTCGTAATCGAACCAGTAGGGCTCGTCGAGCCGCCGCGCCCAGAGCGGTTGCGGCGCGCGCGGGTCGCGCATGTCGACGAGCGACGGCTCTCCCGGCACGGCCACGGCGTGCAGCGTCGCGGCGATTCGCTTCCGCTCCTTGGTGACGACGAGCGGGAGGGCGTCGCCGGCCGTGGTGAGACCGAGGGCGTGCGCCACCTGCGGCGATTCCATCAGGCCCGGCGCCCGGTCGAGGAGCGTCATGTCGTTGTCGCGCGAGACGTAGGGGCTGACGAGTCCGAACAACGCGTCGGGCGCCATCCCCGCGATCGACTCGACGCGACCGCCGAGAATCGCCGCGTAGTCCGCGGTCGCCGCGCGCACGAACCATCCGTCGCTGAAGCGTTCGAGCCGTACGGGCGAGGAGCGAAACGGCGCGACTGCGGCCGCGCCGTGCAAGACGTGGAAAAGTTGCACCATCGTGTGCCCGTCGCCCACGAGCGCGACGAGGCGCGCAAACTCCAGGACCGCGCGGTCCCGTTCGAGTTTCGGGAGATCGGCATTCAAGCGCGTGACGGCCGCATCGAAGTCCGCCCCGCTCGCCCCCACGAACGGCGCGGGGTGAATCGCGTGAATCGAAGCGCTCAGGAACGCGAGGTCGCCACGCCATCCGTCGAGCTGGTCCGCCGGCACGGCCGACGCGGCGCGCGGGAGCGCACTCCAGCACAACAAGACGAGAGACGCTAACGTTCGCAATGGCCGCATCGTCGGCGGCTTCGAGCGCCGGAGTCTTAATTCCTTAGTTGTTCTGGCACGCGCACTGCAGTGTTAAGCAAATTAACCGCTCTTGCGACGATCAGGGTCTATATTTTTGCAGGAACGCGCGGACGCGATCTTCGGGAAGCGCGTAGAACGTGATCCCGTGCGCGCCCGAGGTCGTCGTCGCCGAGAGGAGCGCATCGGCGATCGCCGCTTCGGCGGCCTCGGCGGTCGCCGCGAACAACGCGTCGAGACGGTCGTCGTCGTAAACGACGTCCCCATGCGTCGCGCCGCCGCGCGGGTAAAGCCGGGTCGTGCTAAAGGCGATCAGCAGGTCGCCGCTCGAGACGTGCGACGTCATCCCCGTCCGCCCCATGCCGAGGGCGGCGCGTTTGCACAGCTCGCGAAGTTGGCGTGAGTCGAGTGGCGCGTCGGTCGCCACGACGACGACGAAGCTGCCGCCGGCGGCGCGACCGTGGCTCTCGAACGCCGCGCTGCGCCCCGGGAAAACTGGAAGCAATTCGTGCGCGAGAAGCCGCCCCACCGGGACCCCATCGATGCGCAATTCGGCGCGCGATCCGCCGTTCGCGTTCGCGAGAACGCCGACCGTGTCGCCTTGCGCCGCGGTCCGGCGCGACGCCGTCCCGATCCCCGCCTTGAACCCAAACGCGCGCATCCCGGTCCCAGCGCCGACGCATCCGCGCGCGAAAGGACCGGGCGCTGCGTCTTGGAGCGCGCGGACCGCGTCGCTCGCGTGGACGTGGCGGCCTTGGATGTCGTTGAGCCCTTGATCGTCGCATTCGGCGACGACCGGGAGCGGCACGTCGTCGCTCACGCCGATCTTCGGCCATCGCCCGATCATCCAGTCGATCACTCCGTCGTCGACGCGGCCGACGTCGAGCGTGTTCGTCAGGGCAATCGGAACTTCGAGGAATCCCGCTTCGTCGACCCAGTGCGCACCCGAGAGTTCGCCGTTGCCGTTCAAGTCGAACGTCGCCGCGGCCACGCGCTGCATCCATGTGTCGTCGTTCGGAAGAATGACCGTCACCCCGGTTCGGACCGGCCCCGTCCCCGCGACGAGTGGGCCAGCCGCACCCTCGATCTTCGTGACGTGCCCAACGCGTACGCCCGCGATGTCGGTGATCGCGTCGAGCGTCCCGCTCGGAAGGACGCCGACGCGAATTCGCGACGCTCCCGTCGCCCCGGACTCCGGCGCCTGCAAAGCCGCCCGCGACGCGTTCGGCTGCGATGCGAGTGCGAGCGCCGCTACCGAGGATACGAACTCGCCGCGCTTCACGCGACTGCCGCGCCCACGAGCGGATGCAAGTCGCCGATCGAAGCGCGCAGCGCTTCATACAGGACGCGCTGGCGTTCCAAGCGCTCGGGGTCGATCGCGGCGCCGGCGTGGGGTCCGTCCTCCAGCGGTTGCGCGAACCGCGGCGGAAGCGCGTCCTCCGCCGGCGTCCAGCCCAACGCTACGTTGAGCGCCCGCTTGCGCTGCCACGTCCTTCGCGCGAGCGCCTGAAGCTCGCGCGCGTCGAGCGTGCGGCCCGACGCCGCCGTGTAGAGCGCCGCGCTCTCCGACCAGAAATCGTCGAAGCAACCCCGGATAAACTTGCACAGGACGAGTGAATCCCACGCGATCGCGAAGTCTTCGGCTTCCACGACATCGCGCGCGCGCGTCGCGTCGTCACGCTCGTTCCCCGGGTCGCGAAGATCGGCGTCGTACGCTGCCGCGCGATTGTGGCACGCGCCGCGCGTGCACACGGCGAGCGCCAGCGCGTACGTGGGGAGGGCGCGCGGCTCGTATCCGGGCATCTCGAGTCCTTTGACGTGAAGGGCAGATCCGGCGCTCCCCGCGCCGATTCGTTCGGACGCGCCGCGTACCCCGAGACCGAGGATCGCTCCAAGGCCTTGGGCGGCCGCGATCGCCTCGAGCGCCGGCCCGAGCGCGGCGGCGTTCCCGAAACGAAGCGGCGTGCCGAATGCGTCGGAGTCGATCCAACCGCGCTCGGCGCACTCCATCGCGAAGGCGATCGTCCCGCCCGCCGAGATCGTATCGAGGCCGTAACGGTCGCAGCGTTCGATCGCGTCGAGGACTGCGTCGAGATCGCCGACGCCGCAGTTCGGGCCGAACGCCCAGATCGACTCGTAATCGCTCGATGCAGCGAAGCGCGGGTCTCGCTCCCGCCGCACGTACATGTGCTCGCACTGCACGGGACAGCCCGCGCAGCCGGTGCGCCGCGCCACGTACGTCGTCGCCGAATCTCGCGCGCGCTCCGGCGTGACGCCTTCAGTCCCGTCAAACGTCGCGGCGCTGAAGTTTCGCGTCGGGAGCATCCCCATGCGCTGCAACACCCGCAGGTTGGCGCCGGTCCCAAGGATGCGGTACTTCGCGGTCGCGGCGCCGAGCGCGCGTTCGCGTAACGGCGCGACCCGCTCGCGCAAGCCTTGCGGATCGGCGACCGCGATCTCGCGCGTTCCGAATAGCGCGATCGCTTTCAATCGTTTTGCGCCCATCACAGCGCCGCCGCCGCCGCGCCCGGCTTGCCGCCCGTCGTTGTCGATCGTTGCGAAGCTCACGCCGCGTTCGCCTGCGGGCCCGATCGCGGCGCTCCTCCAGCGGCGGTCGCCGAGGACGGTGCGGAGCTGTTGCGCGGTCTCGGCGGCGCTCATACCGATCAATGCCGATCCGTCGAGGAAGCGGACGCCGGCGTCGTCGATCGCGAGGACCGTCCAATCCGCGGCTGCGCCGCGCACGACGAGCGCGGCCAAGCCAAGTTTTCGCAACGAGGCCGACCAGTGGCTCGACGAAAGCCCGTCATTGACGCGCCCGGTCAGCGGCGAGACCGTCGCGAACGCGTGCTTCGTCCCCGCCGGAACGGTTGTCCCAGCGAACGGTCCGGCGGCAAAAACGAGCGCGTTCTCCGGCCCGAGCGGATCGATTGCGCCCCCGATCTCCTCCGCAAGGAGCGCAACCGCAAGCCCCGCACCGCCGAGTTCGCCGCGGCCGGGAGCGATGCGCTCGGCGCGGCGCCGGCTCAGATCGACGTAGAGGACGTCCTCCGGATCACGCACACTCGCTCCCTCGGCGACGGACGACCCCGCTTCCTTCAGAGCGACTCGCCTGGGATGCGCGGCACGCGTCGTGGAATCACCGGGCAGCAGCATGAAAGCGCTCGCGTTCGCGTCCGCGTCTGGGATTCGTATCCGTACTGAGACAACAGGCGTGACTGAGACGAGCAGCCCGGAAGACGCCGAGCGTCCGATGGAGCGTGTCCTTGTCGTCGGCGGCTGCGGCGCGGGAAAATCGACGTTCGCACGGCGTTTGGCCCCGCTGCTTGGCCTACCGCTCGTTCATCTCGACACTGAGTACTGGAGCCCGGTTGGCGCGAGCCGGAAAAGAATGCGTGGCACGCGCGCCTCGCCGAGATCGTAGCGCGCCCGCGCTGGATCATCGACGGCTCCTACACCTCGACGCTCCCGATGCGGCTCGCCCGCGCCGACGCAGTGATTTTCCTAGACTTCGCGACGTGGCTTCTGCTTCGCGCGCGTCCTACGCAGGATCGGCGGCAGCTTCGGTCGCGTCCGGCCGGACATGCCCGCCGGATGCCCGGAAAAACTCGACCTCGAGTTTCTGTGGTACACGTTGCGCTACCGCGCAACGCAGCGCCCGCTCGTGCTCGAAGCCCTGAAGGCATTCGGCGGAACGGTCGCGCTCCTGAGCAGACCACGCGACGCCGCACAGTTTCTCGAAACTGAGTTCGATCGAACGGGCCGCGTGATGCCACTAGCCACCGCTCGGGATCAACAACAACACCGGTCGATCCGCGGCGTTGATCCGCTCGTCGAGGCCGCGGGCGCGGCGGCCATCCAGAAGCACCGCGTTCGGCTCGAGCGGCGCGAACGTCGTCGCTTCGAGCACGGTCCCGACCAGCGGCGGATGGGCGCGCGCGAGCGCGGCGAGCAAGTCGCGTATCGTCGAGCCGTCCGCGACGTCGAGGTCGACCGCCGGCGCGCCGACGAGCATCCGCGCCATGCCGAACAACTCGAGCGTCATGCCGGCTCCACGAAACGAATCGTCCCGCTCTCGCGGGCGTCGTAGCCGCCGAGCGCCTCGACCTCGGCGCGCAACCCCGGCTCCGCGAGCGTCGCAAGCAATGTCGCGATCCTCGGCTCGTTCATCTGCGACGCGTCGAGCGCGAGTTCGTACGGCTCGTCGGCGAGTTGGACGAAGTCGCAGCCGAGCGCACGGGCCGCGGCGAGGATCCCGAGCCCGCAGTCGGCCGAGCCGTCGGCGACCAGCGCCGCCACGGCGAGATGCGTGAACTCGATCCGATCGTAGCCGGCGATGTCGCTTGGCGCGAGCCCCGCACCGGCCAACAAGACGTCAAGCAGCATCCGCGTCCCGGCGTCCTTCTGCCGATTGACGAACCGCGCGCCCCGCGCTGCAACGTCCACGAGCGAGCGTAAGCCGAGCGGATTACCCGGTGCGACGATCAGCCCTTGCGAGCGCCGCGCGAACAGCGCAAGCGCCACACGTTTCCCCGGCACGTAACGCCGCACCGCGACGTCGTTGTACGTCCCGCTCGCCGAGTCGATCGCGTGCGTCCCGGCGACGTGCGTCGCGCCGTCGGCGAGCGCCGCGAGCCCGGCGATGCTGCCGACGTTCGCCGAGACGAGCTCGAGCCCGCGCGCCGCGAGTTTTCCCGCGAGCAGGTCGATCGCAACGTCATGACTTCCCACCGCGAGAAGCGTCCGTTCGATCGCTGCAAGCGGGCGCAGCGCCCGCACCCGAACGATCTCGCCTGCACGGACGCCTTCGCTAAATCGAGGAACGACGATCAAACAGTTCGCCCGCGAGAGCGAGGTGATCACGCCCGCCCCTCGGCGTAGCGGCGTCGCCACGAGCCGCTCGCCGACGCGCGCCGCGACCGCGCGAACGTACTCGTCCTCGCCGAGCGGCGAGAACAACTTGCGCGCGAGCACCGCGTCGAACTCACGGACGTCGGGCGCGTCGCGCCGCCCCATTTGCTCGAGAAGCGGCCGAAGAAAGAGGTCGGCAGCGAGGGCCGCACTCACCGGGTAACCGGGAATCCCGAACAGTGGAACGACACGCTCGCCGCGCCGCGCCCAGCCGAGGACGAGCGGATGGCCGGGACGGATCGCAACCCCGTGCACGACGACCGTCCCCACCGCTGCGAACGCCGCCGCCGTGAAGTCTTCTGATCCCGCCGAACTTCCCGCGTTCAGGACGACGACGTCGCACTCGTCGAGCGCGCGTTCGATCGCGGCGCGTAAGATCGCCGGCTCGTCGGCGAGACGCTCGGACGCGACCGGAAGCGCTCCGTAACGCCGCACGCAGGCGCGCAGCAAGACCGCGTTCGAGTCGACGATCGCGCCGCGCGGGGGTGCCGGCGTCTCGGGCGGGACCAACTCGTTCCCGGTCGTGATGACCGCTACGCGCGGGCGCGTAAAGACTTCGACCGTCGTCAATCCCGCGCTCGCGAGCGCGGCCAGGTCGGCCGGTTCGAGCATTCGGCCGGCGGCGACGACGGCTTCGGTTGCGACGATGTCCTCGCCGAGCGCGCGCACGTGATGGAACGGCGCGACCGCCGCGCGCAGCGCGACGACGCCGCCGCCGCGCATCTCGACCTCTTCGATCGGGACGACGGCGTCGGTCTCGGGCGGCAACGGGTCGCCGGTGTCGACCAAAAACGCGTCGTGGTCGAGTCGCAACTCGAGCGGCGCGGTCTCGCGCGCGCCGGCGGTCGCTGCCGCGCTGACCGCGATCCCGTCCATCGCGCAGGCGTGATAGTGCGGCGAAGAGAGCCGCGCGAACGACGGCCTCGCGGTAACGCGGCCGAGCGCATCGTCGAGCGCAGCGTCCTCGCGCCGATCGTAACGAAACCCTGCGCCTTCGAGCGCCGCGGCAAAGCGTTCGCGCGCCGCCTCGAGAGGAACGTCTTCAAGGAAGATCTCGCGCTCGAATTCGCCCCGGGTCGTGGTTCGGGTGCCGCTCGGGTCGTGGAGGGTTATATCGCTCATGACATTGGAATGACCCGGCCAAGCGATCCGGCGGCGATCCCGGCGAGGTCGAGCGGGATGACGAGCAGCCCATCCGCCCGCACGAGCGTGAAGATCAAGGTCGATTTCCCGAAGACCGGCGTCGCCTGCCACGCTCCGTCGCCGTCGCGCTCGAGCCGAACCGGGACGTAGTCCTCGCGTCCGGGTCGCGACGCGACGTTCGCCGTTAGGCGCGCTTCGATCGTCCGTTCGTCGCCGAGCTGGTCCGCCGAAGGTGCTACGCCGAGCATCCTGCGCACGAGTGGACGCACGATGCGCCATGCGACGACGAGCGCACTGACGGGATTACCGGGTAGCCCGACGACGGGCTTCCCGCCGCACATCGCGAGAATCGTCGGCTTCCCTGGTTTGATCGCGATCCCGTGGACGAGGATCCCCGGTGACCCGAGCCGCGCGACGGCACGCGCGGTAACGTCACGCGCCGACACCGACGATCCCGCCGAGAGCACCAGCGCATCGCAGCGCTCCAGCGCATCTAGTGCGGCCCGCCGTCAGCGTTTCCTCGTGATCGCGAACGATCCCGAAAGCCCGCGCGACCCCGCCCGCGCGTTCGATCGTCGCCGCAATCGTGATCGCATTGACGTCGCGCACGCCGGCCGGCGGCGGTTGCACGTCGGCCGCGACAACCTCATCGCCGCTCGAAAGGATTCCGATAACCGGCCGGCTCCGCACCGCGACGCGCGTGATCCCGAGCGCATGGAGCGCCCCTAGGTCCTGCGGGCGCAGCGCGCGACCGGTCTCGACGACCACCTCACCGCCGCGAACGTCCTCGCCGATCGCGATCGTGCTATCGCCCGGCGCGCACGCGCGCAGCACTTCGAGTTCCTCGCCGCGCAGGTTCGTGTCTTCGACGATGACGACGGCGTCGGCGCCGTCCGGCATCATCGCTCCGGTATGAACGCGTACCGCCGTGCTTGGCGCCACAGCGACCCGCGGGACCGTCCCCATCGCGACCTCGCCGGCGAGGCGCAAGTACGCCGGCGAAGATTCCGCCGCGCCGAACGTGTCGGCCGCGCGAACCGCGAACCCGTCCATCGTCGAACGCGAAAACGCAGGCAAGGTCTCTGGTGCGAGCACACGTGATGCGACGACCCGCCCTAAGGCTGCCGCGGTCGCGATCGTCTCGGCACGTTCGAGCGGGACGACCCCAGCCGCCAGGACTTCAAATGCCGCTTCGGGCGGTAAGACGGTGAAGAGTTCGTTCAGCGTGGACGACTCCCGACCGGAAAACTCGAAATCCTAGTCTTTCGCGGGAGGATCGACGGCAATGCCTTCAACCGAGTTGCCTTGGAGCAGACCGTTCGAGATGCTATATTCAAACGCGCCCGCAGGGTACGTGTACGCGTCGACGGTCCCCATGACGATGTCCGAGAGGTACAGATTCTTATTGGCGGCGTCTAACTTGGCGTAGACGGAGAAGTTCTGCGGCGTGATCACGTGCTTGGGTGCGCCGTCGTACGGAGGGGCGTAGATCAGGACGCCGTTGGTCGTATCCATCACGAGCAAGTTGCCCTTCTTGTCGAACTCGAGACCTTGAGGCGTAGCCGTACCCGTGATGGCGAGGACGCTCCCCGGTTCCTTCCCGCCCGCGTATTCAACGACGACGCCGCTGCCGGTTTGACTAGATTCGAAGACGTTGTGTTTTCCATCGACGGCCACACCGAAATTACTTCCGGCGATCGCGGCATTCGACAGCGTCCCCGTCGGCGCGGTCGCGCCGTGCGCAAAGACGTCGATTCCACCGGTCGTCGCGTCATCAACGTAGACGGTCGTACCGTCGAAGGCAACGTCCGCCGGTTGACCGTTGCCGTCGCTGAGCGTCGGCAGCGACTTCCCACAATTGGCTGCCCACAGGTAGATCCCGCGAGGGCTATCGTTCGGAACGTAGAGCACGTGCTTCGCATTCACACCGATGCCGTTCACCGCGCCGACAAAGCCCACCGTGCATCGCGGCGCGCTGTTATTCTTGTCCGGAAGCGTGTATTCGTTGATCACGTTCGCGGAGAATTGCCCGACGTAGAGCCCCCCAGGGGTTTTCGCGGGTAAAAGCAGGTCGATCGGCTGCGCGACCGCTGACCGCCCGGCCATCGGCTCAACGCCGGCGACGGGCGTTTGCGAAGTAGCGCCCGCGCACCCGGCGAGAAGCGCGGCTGCGAGCCACGCGATCACCGCACCGGCGAGCGGCGACCGGGGGCTTTTCGGGGTGGTCATCCGAGCCAACGAGAGCATATGGCTTCTCCGATCGGCCCCTAGCCGGGCCAGTGCGCCTCCTATCGCTGCGGGAAGGGCCTAAGGCCTTTCGAGCCGGGCAGGCTCGCCCCCCGGGCTGAGTGAAAACGCTTTTCATCACCGACGGAGGGTTGTGGATATTCTTACGATTGAAGAAAAGGTCGACGAAGGACTGCGCGAGCACCTGCGGTCGCTCGGGATCAAGCCGGCCGCCCTCCATCAGAACCTCTCAACGGCCGCCCTCTACGAATACGCGCTGAACCGCGACGAGGGACAGCTCGCCGCCGACGGCCAGTTGGTCGTCGAGACCGGTCAACACACCGGCCGGTCCCCGAAGGACAAGTTCTTCGTCCGCGAGCCGGGGAGCGAGGAAGCGATCGACTGGGGCGAATCGAACCAGCCGTTCGAACCCGCGCACTTCGACGCACTCTTCGACCGCGTCGCGGCATATCTGTCCGAACGCGAGGTCTTTGCGCTCGACGCGTACGTCGGAGCCGATCCGCGCTACCGTCTTCCGATTCGGGTTGTGACCGAACTCGCCTGGCAGAGTCTTTTCGCGCGCGATTTGTTCATCGTGCCGGAGCGGATCCCCGACGACTTCGTCCCCGAATTTACGGTCGTCGACGCCGCGCTCTTCAATGCCGACCCAGCCCGCGACCACACGCGCAGCGGAACCTTCATTCTCGTCCACTTCGGGCGCCGCATGGTCCTGATCGGCGGGACGCGCTATGCCGGCGAGATCAAGAAATCCGTGTTCACGATCATGAACTACTTGATGCCGCTGCGCGACGTGCTCTCGATGCACTGCTCGGCGAACGTCGGTAAAGAAGGCGATGCCGCGATTTTTTTCGGCCTTTCCGGAACAGGCAAAACAACGCTTTCCGCCGACTCGAGCCGTCCGCTGATCGGCGACGACGAGCACGGTTGGTCGTCGGACGGCGTTTTCAACATCGAAGGCGGCTGTTATGCGAAGGTGATCCGACTTTCGCCGAAGGCTGAGCCTGAGATTTGGGCCGCCTCGCATCGCTTCGGCTCGGTGCTCGAAAACGTCGTGATGGATCCCGCGACGCGCCGGCTCGACCTCGACTCGGAGGCAAAGACCGAGAACACGCGCTCTGCCTATCCGGTCGAGTTCAACCCAAATATCGTCCCGGGCCTGATGGCCGGCCATCCGCGCACGATCGTGATGCTGACTGCGGACGCCTTCGGTGTCCTGCCGCCGATTGCAAAGATCTCCAAGGAACAGGCGATGTACCACTTCCTGTCGGGCTACACCGCAAAGGTTGCGGGGACGGAGCGTGGCATCACCGAGCCGCTCGCGACGTTCTCCACCTGCTTCGGCGCGCCGTTCATGGTGCACCACCCGACCGTGTACGCGCACCTGCTCGGCGAACGGATTGACACGCACGAAGTCGAGTGCTGGCTCGTCAACACCGGCTGGACCGGCGGGCCGTACAGCATCGGGAAGCGTATGTCGATCGCGCACACGCGCGCGATGCTCAATGCGGCGCTGAACGGAACGCTGCGCCACGTGAGGTTCGAGCCCGAGCCGTTCTTCGGATTGATGATCCCGACGACCGTCCCCGACGTTCCGAGCGACGTCCTCAACCCGCGCAACGCTTGGCACAATCCGCACGCATACGATACACAGGCAAAGAAATTGACCCAACTATTCGCGGAGAACTTCAAGAAGTTCGAGGCCCACGCGACCGAAGCGGTTCGGGCGGTCGCCATCCACCCTTAACCGGCACGCATTTGGGACTGCGCCGAACGCCGCCGACGACGAACGCTCGATGCGCCTCCTGACGCTCGTCCTATTGCGCGCAGCCCGGCGGCGCAAGCGCAACTAACGCTGCGGGGCGGCAGTGCCGGCACGGGCGGTAACCCGCCGCGCGCGCCGCGCGCTCAGAACTAAATCGCTGCGCGAACGCCGGCTTGATCCGCCGCACGTCGGCGCACGTCGGTAGGCAAAAGATCCGCGTGGTCGGTGTGCCCACGTAGCGCGTCCCGGCCCGCGCCTCACGCTCGAGCGCGACCGGGTCGAGGCCTTCGCTCGCGAGCAGACGGACCTTCTGCGGCGCACCGAGCGCGTACTGACCGAGCATCCCGTCGCTACGCACGACCCGATGGCACGGAACGAGCAGCGGAACCGGATTCTTGCGAAGCGCGCTTCCCACCGCGCGGGTTGCGCGCGGGCGCCCGATCTCGCGCGCAATCCAACCATAGGGCCGCACCTGGCCGCGCGGGATTTCGAGCGCCTTCCGCAGGACGGCCGACTCGAACTCGCTGCACGTGCGAAGATCGAA
Organism: Vulcanimicrobiota bacterium; assembly: GCA_963832625.1. Taxonomy (GTDB): domain Bacteria; phylum Vulcanimicrobiota; class Vulcanimicrobiia; order Vulcanimicrobiales; family Vulcanimicrobiaceae; genus CAWHUV01. The sequence continues at coordinate 40,658 of CAWHUV010000002.1, forward strand.
GGTCAGCCGCCGAACGTCGGCTCCCTTTCCGGAGGCGAGCGCGCGCCGCAGGTTGCTTGGAACCGACGCGGCCTCGAGCGGCGTCCGTTCGAACCGCGCGCGGAAGCGTTGCACGAACTCCGCGTCCTTACCGGCGCGTATGACCGCCGCGATGCCGCGGCGGTTCCACGCAACGTATACCGGGCCGAGCGGGCTCTCTAGCCGCGCAAACTCATCGGCGATGCCGACCGCGCGCATGACGCGCGGGACGAAATCCGCCGGAGCGCGCTCACCGCGCATGCGCCGCAGTTCCTTCACCATGATGGTCTCCTTCTATGTACGCCGCCCGCAGTTGCGCGAGGCCGCGATGGACGTTGGCTTTGACGGTGCCGACCGGCTGACTGAGGATCGTTGCGATCTCCGCGTACGACCGCTCCTCGATGTGCCGCAGCACGAGCGGCTCCCGATACCGCGGCGCCAAACGCGCCAGTGCCGCGCGCAGCGCGCGTGCGCTCTCGCGTCGCTCGGCCTGCGCCGCCGGCTCGTCGCGCGGATTGGCGCCCGCCCGCTCGGCGGTCCCGTCGAGCGGCGCGGTACGCGTCTTGCGACCGGCTCGCGCCGCATTGCGCACGCGATTGGTTGCGATCCTGTAGAGCCACGCGCGCAGCGCGAGCGCGCGCCGGCGTTCCGGAGAATATCCGCGCAGCGCGCGGTAGGCGGCGATGAAGACGTCCTGCGCCAGGTCGTCGGCGGTCGCGCGGTCTCCGGTCAGGTTGAGGGTGTACGCGAAAACCCGGTCGCGATACGTGACGACGAACCGCTCGAAGTGCGCGTCGAGGTCGCGCGCCAATCCTGCCGCAATCTCGCGCTGGAGCCGATCTTCGTTTCGCATCAGCGCGCGTCGTGAAAGATCAGGCCGAGCGCATACCGCTCGCCCCGCTCGAGCACGCTGATCCCGTGACGAACGTTTTCGCGATGGAACGTCCCGTTCGTCCCCCGAACCGGCCGGTAGCGATTCGGAAAAACGAGCGCGTCGCCGCGCTCGAACGTCAGCGCGCGTGCAACCGTCTGCGCGCGGGGTCGCTGGAACGCGAGGATCGTCTCGCCGCCGGCGTAAGCGCTGCGCTCGCTAAGATACACGGTCGCTTGCAGCGGAAAGGCGCGCTCGCCGTAGAGGTCCTGGTGGAGCGCGTTGTAGTCGCCCTCCCGGTAGCGCAGGATAAGCGGCGTCGGCCGTCGCTGCCCGGCCGCCACGCACGCGGCTACGTATTCGTCGAGCTCCGCCGGATAGCGCTCGGCGGTGCGCGTCGCCGCGTTCCATTCGTTCGCCATCGGCGCGAGCCCGCGGTAGAGCATCGCGCGCAGGCCGGCGATCTCGCGGGGCAACGGGTAGGCGAAGTACCGGTACTCGCCGCGTCCGAAGTTATGGCGTTCCATCGTGACCGTGCTCCGATAGCGCGCATCGTCGCCGTAGCCGGCGATCAATTCGTCGCACGCCGCGCCGTCGAGCAGTCGCGGGATGCGCGCGAACCCGCCCGCGGCCAGCCCGCTTTGTACGGCCGTCCAATCCAAAGCGGTCCCGATCATCCCTGTGGCCACGTGTGCTCCCTCCAGCAATTGCCGGTTTAACACGGCACGCGCGTCAGAGTTGCATCACGGGGCCGATTCGGCCGTGATTCTGCTCTTTTGGGCTACTGCGACGAGTCGAAAACCGACGACGGGATCGTGACGTTGATCTGGTAGTTACTGAACGTCGTCGTGACCTCGGATTTGTAGCCGCGGCCGTTGGCGGCTCCGCTCTCGCTCGACACGAGCATGTAGGGTCCGACCGGCGCGTATTGCAGCGCGGACGTGACGGTCGAGCCGTTCTTGTTCTCGAAGCTGAACTGCTGGACGAGCCCACTCCGGTCGTCGACCGTGACGTCGGCCGATGCGAGCGGATCGTCGCTCGACTTTGGGACGAGATGGAAGATCGTCACGTCACCGTCGTCCGAGACGAGCGTGACGGCATAGTGCCTGCGCCAGGTCGCGGCCGGCGCGATCGAGGGACTATCCTTGACCATGCCCTTGAGGGCGCCGGGGACGTTCTCGAACCGCGTCGCCGATTTGTCGGGCGCCTGGAAGTAGGTCTTGCCTTTGAACGTCAGCGAGACCGGCGGGAAGCTGCGCAGCTTCGTGTGCACCTCGATGTCCGCTTCGAAAGAGCGTAGCCCCGCGTTCTGCGCGACCATTTTCTTGTACGCGGCGCTCGCGAACGGGCCGCCCGGCGCGGCGCCCGCCGGTGCGACCAGCATCACGGAAAGGATCGCGAGCGGTATGCCCCGCCCGGCAGCGTTCGAAATCGTCATCGCCGAACGTTCTTTGCGACGCTTGCTTTATCCAGCCGCCGTGCCAGCGCTCACAACAGCCGGGCAAGGTTGCACCCCAGGTGGCCGGCCCGCCGATAGAAAAGGCAGGGCGAAAGCCCTAATTCAGGGAGAGGCTAATGCAAATGTTCCTACGCGCGCGCTCGATGCGCTTGGCGCCCATCGTCCTGGGCGCGATCCTGGTGCTCGCCGGCTGTTCCGGCGGCGCCGACAGCGGGCAAGTCCCGCCCTCAGATAATTTGAGCATCCCGACCCAGGGCGGGAATCTCTCGATCCCCGCCGCCGGCGGTTACAGCGGCACGATTACGTTGCCTCCGGCCGTCGCAGGCGGAGGGGCACGCGCGGCGATCCAGGCCGAGACGACCCAGCCGAGCGGCACGTCGACCTTTGGAGCGACGGGGCTCTATTTCTTCGGGCTCTACGTCGCTGCAACCGTGCAGTGGGCGACATCCCCGGCCTTCACGATCCAACTCCCGGCCACGGCGACTGCGGGGCCATACTACCTCGCAGTGTACGACTCGCAGAACGGCGGCGCAGGTTGGAACCTGACCGACATCGGCCCAGCCACGATCAACGGTTCGACGCTCACCTTCCCGTCAACGAACAACACCGTTCAAATCAACGCCGGCGACATCATCTGGTTCGGCTTGCACACGTAATCGATCCGGCCTCTGCCGAACCCGCAGTAGCAACGAACGGCCCGGTCGCGATGACCGGGCCGTTCGTACTTGAAGTCGCCGTCGCGGCGTTAGAGATCCTCGGGGTTGATCCCCTTTTTGACGTACTGCGTGCGCGCCGGCTGCGCGACGACCGACACGTCTTGCTCGTAGTCGCCCTCGTAGTGCACCGTCTGTTCGAGCGGCGGGCGGCGATCTTGGAATCCGCTGACGAGCTTCGAGCCGCCGTACAACAGCGGTTCGGGCTCGGCTGCAAACTCGGCGCCGTCGAGGAAGGCGCCGCGCGGCCGGCCCTCCTCGTCGAGGTCCTGACCCTCCGGTTCGATTTGGATGTTGCGATAGCGCGACATCCCCGTCCCGGCCGGGATCAGTTTCCCGATGATGACGTTCTCCTTGAGGCCAAGCAGCGGGTCGTGCTTCCCCTTGATCGCCGCGTCCGTGAGCACGCGGGTCGTCTCTTGGAAGCTCGCGGCTGACAAGAATGACTCGGTCGCAAGCGACGCTTTCGTGACGCCGAGCAACACGGGGCGCCCTTCGGCTTTCTTCTTTCCATCGGCCGCCATCCGCTCGTTCTCTTCGGCGAAGACCGACGATTCGATCAACTGACCCGGCAGCATGCGCGTGTCGCCGCCATCGACGATCTTGACCTTGCGCAGCATCGAACGAACGATCGTCTCGATGTGCTTGTCGTTGATGTCCACGCCTTGCGAGCGATAGACTTTTTGCACTTCTTGAACGAGATATTGCTGCAGCGCCTTCTCGCCTTTGTGCTCCAAGATGTCGTGCGGGTCGAGCGAGCCTTCGTTGAACTGGTCGCCGATCTCGACGCGCTGGCCTTCCTGCACCGTGAGATGCGTCCCGTGCGGGACGTCGTACTCGTGCAGCTCGCCCTTGTCGTCGGTCACGGTGATGAGGCGCTTCGATTTCTCCTCGGTGATCGTCACGATGCCGGCGGCGGTCGTTATCGTCGCCTTCCCCTTGGGCTTACGCGCCTCGAATATCTCCTCGACGCGCGGCAGACCGGTGATGATGTCTTCGGTTGCGACGCCGCCCGTGTGGAAGGTGCGCAGCGTCAGCTGCGTCCCAGGTTCGCCGATCGACTGCGCGGCAATGATCCCGACCGCTTCCCCGATGTCGACCGGCTTGCCCGTGGCAAGATTGCGGCCGTAGCACATCGAGCACACGCCGTACTTCGCCTGACAGGTTAGCACCGAGCGGATCTTCACCTCGCGAATCCCGGCGGCGATGAGATTCGCGCCTTTTCCTCGTCGATTTCGTCGTCGCGCTCGACGAGCTTGCTCTTCGGCTTGGCAGGGTCTTTGACGTCCTCGGCCGAGCGCCGGCCGATGATCCGGTCGATCAGCGGCTCGATGATCTCTTTGCCGACGGCGATGTCGGCGACGACGATCCCTTGCGTCGTACCGCAGTCTTCCTCGCGCACGATGACGTCCTGTGCGACGTCGACCAGACGCCGCGTCAGATAGCCCGAGTCCGCCGTCCGCAGCGCGGTGTCGGCCAGACCCTTGCGGGCGCCGTGCGTCGAGATGAAGTACTCGAGGACGGTCAGTCCTTCTTTGAGCGACGCTTTGACCGGGATCTCCAGGATCCGGCCCGACGGGTCGGACATGAGCCCGCGCATCCCGCCGAGTTGCTTGACCTGCGAGATCGAGCCACGCGCGCCCGACGTTGCCATCATGAACACCGGGTTGAGCGGGTTCTGTGCGGCCTGCATCGCGGTCGTGACTTCCTCCGAGGCCTTCGACCAGATCTCGATCGTCTTGTTGTACTGCTCGTCCTCGGAGATGAAGCCTTGCTCGAAGTACTCCTGGAGCTTGTCGACTTCGCGCTGGGCGGTTTCGAGGACTTTGTACTTGTTGTCGGGGACGATGATGTCGCTGATCGAGACCGTCGTTCCGGACTGCGTCGCGTAGCGGAAACCGAGGACCTTGATCGCGTCGAGAAACTCGGCGGTCTCGGCGTTGCCGTGCCGGCGGTAGCACTCGGTGATCAACTTCTTCAGGGTCGACTTGTCGACGATGAAGTTGTGGAACGGCTCTTTCCAGTGACGCGGAAACGCTTCGTTGAAGATCGACGCGCCCGACCGTCGTGCGGACGATCTGGCCGCCCCAACGGACGTTGATCCACTCCTGAAGCCCGATGATTTGGTGCTCGTATCGCGAGGATCGAGGCGTTCGCGTCTTCGAACGTGCGCAGCCGTTCCACGGCCGGCTCCTTCGAAGTCGAGACCGGCGCGCGTTTCCCGGACTTGAGTTTGCCGTTGCCGTACGAACCTTCGCCGAACAACCCGTGCGTCAGCATTCCGTCGTCCGGGATCGCGGCCTTGGCTGGACCCTGATACTCGTCTTTTTGGAACGTGAGGTAATACAGCCCCAGAACCATGTCTTGCGTCGGAATCGAGACCGGTTGCCCGAAACTCGGCTGCAAGATGTTGTTGGACGAGAGCATCAGGATGCGCGCCTCGGCCTGTGCGCCGGCCGACAACGGGAGGTGGACGGCCATTTGGTCGCCGTCGAAGTCGGCGTTGTACGGCGTGCAGACGAGCGGATGGAGATGGATCGCCTTCCCCTCGACCAGCACCGGTTCGAACGCCTGAATTCCGAGGCGGTGGAGCGTCGGTGCGCGGTTGAGGAGCACCGGGTGCTCGCGAATCACTTCGTCGAGGACGTCCCAAACTTCAGGGCGGACGCGCTCGACCATGCGCTTTGCGCTCTTGATGTTGTGGGCTTGGCCGCGGTCGACCAACTTCTTCATGACGAACGGCTTGAAGAGCTCGAGCGCCATCTCTTTGGGAAGCCCGCACTGGTGGAGTTTGAGGTGCGGGCCGACGACGATGACCGAGCGGCCCGAGTAGTCGACGCGCTTCCCGAGCAGGTTCTGGCGGAAGCGCCCCTGCTTGCCTTTGAGGATGTCGGAAAGCGATTTCAGCGGCCGGTTGTTAGGCCCGGTGACGGGACGCCCGCGGCGGCCGTTGTCGATCAGCGCGTCGACCGCTTCTTGCAGCATGCGCTTTTCGTTCTTGATGATGATCTCGGGGGCCGACAACTCGAGCAGCCGCTTCAGGCGGTTGTTGCGGTTGATGACGCGCCGGTAAAGATCGTTGAGGTCGGACGTGGCGAAGCGGCCGCCGTCGAGCTGGACCATCGGTCGCAGCTCGGGCGCGATGACCGGGACCGCCGAGAGGATCATCCACTCGGGCTTGTTGCCTGAGTTGATGAAGGCTTCGACGACTTCGAGCCGCTTGATCGCTTTGATGCGCTTCTGCCCGGTCGTCTCTTTGAATTCTCTGCGCAGGTCTTCTTGCAGTTTGCGCAGGTTCAGATCGCGCAGCAACTCGCGGATCGCTTCCGCGCCCATGCCAGCCTTGAAACGCGTTGCCGAACTTTTCACGCGCTTCGCGGTACTTCTGCTCGGTGAGGATTTCGCGCTTGCGAGCGGCGTGTCCCGGGATCGATGACGATGTACGCCGCAAAATAGATGACCTTCTCGAGCTGCCGGGGCGACATGTCGAGCAGGATCCCGATGCGCGAGGGACGCCCTTGAAATACCAAATGTGCGTCACCGGCGTCGCCAGCTCGATGTGGCCCATCCGCTCGCGGCGCACTTTCGCGCGCGTGATCTCGACGCCGCAGCGGTCGCAGATCATCCCCTTGAAGCGGATGCGCTTGTACTTGCCGCAGTGGCACTCCCAGTCTTTGGTCGGCCCGAAGATCTTCTCGCAGAAGAGGCCGTCGCGCTCGGGTTTGAGCGTGCGATAGTTGATCGTCTCGGGTTTCTTGACTTCGCCGAACGACCAGGCGCGGATTTGCTCGGGCTGGCCAGCCCGATCCGCATCGCGTCGAAGTTGTTGACGTCGAGTAGGTTCACGCTAATGGTAGTCTTCCTTTGCCGGTGAGGCGGACGCGCAGCCGGGGGGCGGCGCCGCTATGTCCGGGTCCTTCGCATGGCCGGGCCGGCTAGTGGGCCGGCGAGGGCCGAGCAGCCGGGAATCCGCCCAAGCGGAAAAGGCGAAGCCAGGGCCCTCACCACTTGGCGGGGTGGGCTTCGCGTTAGCGACCGGGGGACATAGACGAGTATTGTATCACGGAACCCCCCGGCTGTCACCGGGCCGGCTAGTTTGGGGTAGTGGTCCCTTTTAAATCCGCCCTCGTTAGCGGACTGTTGACGCCCTAAACCCCTTGCCATCCCAGGTCGATACGGATAGTAACGGTGTACCAGCGCCGTGTAGCACGGGAGGAACCCAATGATCGCCCAATTCTATACGGACGAGGCCGGGCAGGGCCTTGTCGAGTACGCGCTTATAATCGCGCTCGTCGCCATTGTCGCCATCGGCGCGCTTCAGGTGCTCGGCAGCAAGAGCAATAATAGCCTAACGAACGCATCAAACAACCTCTCTTAAAAGTACCGCTTTGGCCGTGCCGGGGACTCCTCTTCTTCAGGCGAGGTCATTCTAAGCAGAGCCGTTCGGAATCGAGAGCCGGACGGCTTTGTGCTACGCTGCGGCCCCGCCTTCCATGAGGTCGGGCAGGCGGGCAAGATCGTGAAGGGTCCAAACGCGGTCGGTCAGTCCGGCTTTTATCGCGGGCGTCGTCTTGATCGTCGGGTGTCGTCGGCAAAAGTTGTAGTACATGAAGTTAATCGCAAGCGCGCGTAGGTTCTCGGCCTTCTTGCTAAAGCCGTTCGTTAGCCGCGCCATAGCGCCGGCGTATCACGCGCCAAACTCCTACATTTCCCCGGATTTAAAAGGGACCACTACCCTAGTTTGGCCGGCTAGTTTTTGGCCCCCGGGAAGGCGTCGACGCCGAAAGGTGGGTCGCTAGACAAACGCGTTGCGACCGTTACGCACGAACCGCTCGAGCAAAAGTCGATCGTGTTGTCGACCGCATCGGCGACGTAAATCCCCGAATAGTCGGCCGCAAAGTGGAAGAACACGGGGTCGCCGAAGCCCGAGTAGGCGACCGTGCAGCTTGAGGTACCCTTGCATGCGTAGATCGCCGGCTGGATCGACGCCGAGCCTTGGTCGACGTACCACAGGTTCCCGCCCCCGTCGAACGCGAGGCCGCCCGCAAACCCGAGCGCGATGCCGAGATTGTGCGGCTTCCCTGCGCGCAAATCTTGAACTCGTCGATCCCTCCGGTGCCGCTCGGCGTTTTATTGAAACTCCAATAACAGTTGCCTTTGATGTCGATCGCGACGCCGATTCCCTCACCCGCGTTTGGATCGGTCAGGTTCAACGTTTTCGTCGGCTTCACGACCGTAAGACTTCCCGGGCCGCCCGTAGTCGTCGTGTAGTTCGCGACCGCAAGGAGCATGATCTTGGGATGCTTGGGCGTCCCGCCCTCTCGACCGCGACTCGGCGTCGTTCTGCCCGGTGTCGGCGATTGTCGTCACCAGGGCCGGCGTGCCGTTTGCAATCGCATACACCGGGACGTTGCTCGACCCGGTGTTCGCGATGTACCACTCGCCCGAAATCGTTCCGACGCGCGCTCCCTGAGGGCCGTTCAGGCCATTGCCCGACCCGAGACTCGCGACGACGGACCCCGCGGAATTGTACAAGTTGCACGCGTTGACGTAGGGGCCGCACTCGACGATGTACGTCGTCGGGTTTGCCGCCGGGATAGCCGCGCGGGAATCGCGCGGCCGGTCGCGCCACGAACGGCGCCAAAGCAAGGGGCAGGGCCGAAGCACGTAGCGAGGTCGCGCCGGGCGGCTCGCGGAGAGCGACTGCGCCGCGCGATCGAAGGGCGCGCTCGGCCCGGCTCCCGCACACCCGCCAAGAAGCATCGTCCCCGCTAGCGCCACGAACGCAAGAATCGATCGCGCCAAGTACACGTTGGCTTCAATCAAACGAGCGCGACCGCGCTTCCTGTATTGTGCCCGGCGCGAGCGCCCAGCGCTCGCTTACCCCGGTAAACCGTGGTAGCGAAAAGGAAACGGGCGACGCAGGGCGGGACCCGCCGGCCCCGATGACCTCGGCGGGCGGCCCCGCGGCCTCGCTCAGCACGGGCAGCAGTGCGTAGGCCAGACGGAGGACGTCGCAAGCACAGGGCGACTTGAAAAACGTGGCGCGCCCCGGGCTTATATTGTGAGGTATATAATCCTTGCGCACCTTTCGCAGCTTGGTGTGCCGCCACGGTGGCACAGGCGGGCACTATCCTATAGGAGGATGCGGTGGATGCATCAGGTGCGGCTCTATCCTTCAGCCACTCAGATCGCGCAGCTCGGCTTCATGCTGCGCGTCACGCGCGACCTGTACAACGCGCTACTCGACGAGCGGCGCTACGCCTGGACCGCGCGTCGAGTGCGCGTGACTTCGCAGATGCAGTATGCTGAGATGACCGCGCTGCGTGCCGAAGACGCGCGCTTCGCAGCGGTTTACCGAGAGTGTGAGGACGCGGTACTGCACCGGCTCGACCTCGCTTTCGCCGCGTTCTTCCGGCGCCTGAAGTCCGGCAAGACCCCAGGCTATCCGCGCTTCAAGCCGGCGAGCCGCTGGCGCCAAGTGGGTTTCCCCACGGCGACCGAGCGCTCAAGTTCAACGAGCGTCAGGATCGGGTCAAGATCCCCAATGTCGGGACGGTCGCGGCTGCGCAAGGGCCGGGAGATCCCCGCCTTTGGGCGCGCCTTTGTCGTCGAGAAGAACGTTCGGTGGTACGCGGTCTTCGAGTGCGAGCGACAGCCCAAGCCGCTGCCGTAACGACCGGCCAAATGATCGGGGTTGATCGCGGCGTGCACGTCTTGGCGGCGACCAGCGAAGGCGGATTGATCCCCAATGCCCGCGCCAACGCGCGTCACCGGCGGATCATCACAGGTCTGGCGCGCGAACTCGACGCAGTGACTGAGAAAGACAGCCGGGGCCTGTGTCTCAACCGGCGCGATCCGCGCCGCATCAAGGCAGTGCGTCGTTTGGCGCGGGCTAAGGAGCGCGAGAAGAACGCAAGGCTCCATCACGCGCACGAGGTCGCGCTCGAACTGGTTCGCAAGACGACGTCATCGGCACTGGAGCTGCTGAACCTGCGAGCGATGATCAAGAGCGGGAAGGGGACAGTCGAGAAACCTGGCCAGAATGTGCGGGCCAAGGCCGGGCTCAACCGCGTCGTGCTAGACGCGGGGTTTGGATTGCTTCGGCGTCTGATCGGCGAAAAAGCAGTGTACGCTGTTCGTCAGGTGATCGACGTTGATGCTAGATATTCGTCGCAGACGTGCGGGCAGTGTCTGTACGTTTCGGCGAAGAACCGTCGAAGAAGGCGCTTCTTGTGCGTCGCGTGCGGCTGGAGCTGTCACGCGGACGTCGCGGCGGCGCTGGAGATTCGACGGCGCGCGCAGTTGGAGCGCATGAGCGTGTTACCGCCGGGAAGGCCCCGGCTCGGGCGGCACGATGCCACCTGAGGACGCGCACAACGAAGCTAAATGATCAGCAGACCGCGGTGTACGGGTCGACCGTGACCGTCAAATCCACGGTCGCTTCGCCGGCGTAGATCTTCTCCGTCGGTGGGACGTAGCGGAGTTCGATGCGCCCCGTCCCCGGCGTGGTCGCGCGAAAAAGCCAAAGCTGTTCGCCCGCTCCGCCAACGACCGGTGGCTGCCCGGCCGTTTGATTCGGCCGGAAGGTTTGCCCGATGACGCCGAACGGCCGGTCGCCCGGATTCCTCGTGTCGATCCAGTGATAGCCGGTCCCCGGCGCAGCCCCGAGCGACAAGACGAAAACCTGTCCCTGGAGGACGCGGAGTGTCGGGTTTTCGGCGCTCGCGACGTCGGGCGCGACGAGCGGGGGTGGGCTAGGGCACGGCGCCATCGATGGGACGGGCGCGGCCGGCGCCGCCGCGGTTCGTTTCGCGAGTCCGGGTGCAGTCGCCGCGACGGTCGCGATCAGCGTCAGGGCAAGCGTGGACGAGATCATCCGTAATCGAACGTTCATGGTTGCTCGCTTTCGCGCGTCGCGCGCGTCTGACCGCCTTGATTGCCCGAAAGCATCGGCGTGGATGAGCCGAGCGACCTATGCCGCCCGGGCCTAAGCGGGGCCTTGCGAAAGCCCCGCTCGGGTTGCTTCAATTTTCAGCCGGTCCAGGCGCAAACTCGGGCTAGAACTCTTCGTCGGTTCCGAGCGGCGTCGCTTCTTCTTCCTCTTCGTCCGCTTCGGGCTCGACCTCTTCGTCTTCGAGCTGGTAGCCTTCGTCGAGGTCTTCCTCTTCGTGGGCCGGCTCTTCGTCGAGGATGTCGCCCTCGATGATCTCTTCGCCGATCCCACCGATGCGGCCGATCGCCGACTCTTCGAGATCCGGCGCCGGCGCGATCGCGCCGCGCGGCGTCGCCGCTGCGACTTCTTCGTCACTCGCTTCGGAGTCGTCGTCCTCTTCGATCTCTTCTTCGCCGCCCGCGATCCCGGCGACGCCGGCCGCTACGGCCGCCTCGGCCGCCGCAACCGCGATCCGCTGCTGCTCTGCTTCACGCTGCGCGACCGCAGTCTGCGCGAGACGCGGGTCGTCGTCACCGACGAGCAGCCCGATGTCCTTCGCGGTCTCGGTCATGTCGTCGTCTTGGATCTTGATCTCGATCTCTTCGCGGTTCTCGGTCAGGACTTTGACGTCGAGCGCGAGCGATTGGAGCTCCTTGATGAGCACCTTGAACGACTCCGGGACGCCCGGCTCCATGACGTTCTCGCCCTTGACGATCGCCTCATAAGTCTTGACGCGCCCGACGACGTCGTCGGACTTGACGGTCAAGAGTTCTTGCAGCGTGTAGGCCGCGCCGTACGCTTCGAGCGCCCAGACTTCCATCTCGCCGAAGCGCTGGCCGCCGAATTGGGCCTTGCCGCCGAGTGGCTGTTGCGTGATCATCGAGTACGGGCCGGTCGAGCGCGCGTGGATCTTGTCGTCGACGAGATGCGCGAGTTTGAGCATGTAGATATAGCCGACCGTGATCGGCCGGTTGAAACGCTCGCCCGTGCGACCGTCGCGCAGCCACGTCTTGCCGTCGGCCGGAAGGCCGGCGTCCTGTAGCCACTCGGCGATGTCCTCGGCGTGCGCGCCGTCGAAGACCGGCGTCGCGATCTCTTTGTCCGAGCATCTTGGCGGCCCACCCGAGGTGCGTCTCCATGATCTGCCCGAGGTTCATTCGCGACGGGACGCCGAGCGGGTTCAAAACGATGTCGACCGGCGTGCCGTCCTCGAGGTACGGCATGTCTTCTTCTGGGAGGACCTTCGCGATCACGCCCTTGTTGCCGTGGCGCCCCGCCATCTTGTCGCCTTGCAGAATCTTGCGCTTCTGCGCGACGTAGACGCGGACGAGATGGTTCACGCCGGGCGAGAGTTCGTCGCCGTTGTCGCGCGAGAACATCTTGACGTCGATGATTTTGCCTTTTTCGCCGTGCGGCACTTTCAGCGAGGTATCGCGCACCTCGCGCGACTTCTCGCCGAAAATCGCGCGCAGCAGCCGCTCCTCGGCGGTCAGCTCGGTCTCGCCCTTGGGCGTGACCTTCCCGACCAGGATGTCTTCGGGGCGCACCTCGGCGCCGATCCGAATGATTCCGTTCTCATCGAGGTCTTTGAGCGAATCTTCGCCGACGTTTGGAATGTCGCGCGTGATCTCTTCGGGGCCGAGCTTCGTGTCGCGCGCCTCGCACTCGTACTCTTCGATGTGAATCGAAGTGAAGCGATCGTCCTTGACCATCCGTTCGGAGATCAGGATCGCGTCTTCGTAGTTGTAGCCTTCCCACGGCATGAACGCGACGAGCACGTTCTGGCCGAGCGCCATCTCGCCGTTGTCCGACGACGGTCCGTCGGCGAGGATTTGGCCCCGAACGACCTTCTCCCCAACCTGCACGATCGGGCTCTGGTTGATGCACGTGCCGGCGTTCGACCGCGTGAACTTCAAGAGGTCGTACGTCTGCTCGACGCCCGTCTCGGTGCTATTGATTTGATTTCGCGCGCGTCGGCGAACGCGACTTCGCCGGCCTCGTCGGCCAGCACGCAGCCGCCGGAATCCTTGGCCGCGCGGTACTCGATGCCGGTCCCGATGATCGGAGCCTGCGGGCGGAGCAGCGGCACCGCCTGGCGTTGCATGTTCGCGCCCATCAGCGCGCGGTTTGCATCGTCGTGCTCGAGGAACGGGATCAATGCGGTCGCGACCGACACGATCTGCTTCGGCGACACGTCCATCAGTTGGACTCGGTCCGGCGGCTCGGTCACGTACTCTTCGGCGTAGCGCGCCACCACTTGATCGGTATCGATCTTGCCGTTGGCATCGAGCGGCGTGTTGGCCTGCGCGATGATGTACTCGTCTTCGCGATCGGCCGTAAAGTACTTGATCTCTTTGCTGCTGACGACGCCGTTGTGCACGACGCGATACGGCGTTTCGATGAATCCGTACCGGTTCACGCGCGCATACGTCGCGAGCGACCCGATCAGACCGATGTTCGGGCCTTCCGGGGTTTCGATCGGGCAGATCCGGCCGTAGTGCGAGTGGTGGACGTCGCGAACCTCGAAGCCCGCGCGCTCGCGGGAAAGGCCACCCGGCCCGAGCGCCGAGAGACGGCGTTTGTGCGTCAATTCGGCGAGCGAGTTCGTTTGGTCCATGAATTGCGAGAGCTGGCACGACCCGAAGAACTCTTTGATCGCGGCGACGACCGGCCGAATGTTGATCAGCGCCTGCGGCGTCACCGTCTCGATGTCTTGAACGGTCATGCGCTCGCGGACGACCCGCTCGAGCCGGAGCAGGCCGACGCGGAACTGGTTTTGCAGCAGCTCGCCGACCGAACGGATGCGGCGGTTCCCCAAGTGGTCGATGTCGTCGACTGTGGCCAGCGACTTCCCGTCGGGTCCCTTCGTCGCGACCTTGATCAAGCGCCGGATCACGGCGATCATATCCTCGCGGACCAGGCACCGCTTGTCGATCGACGGAATCGGGACGCCCGCGGCGACGTACTCTTTCTCGAGCTTGCCGGAGAGTTTATAGCGGCCGACGCCGGCCAAGTCGTAGCGCTTCTCGTCGAAAAACAGCGACTCGATCAGCTTCTCGGCGTTTTCGGCGTTCTCTGGTTCGCCCGGCCGAAGCTTCTTGTAAATCTCCTTGAGCGCGTCCTCGCGCGTTTTGACGTCTTTGTCCTTCTCGAGGCAATTGACGACCAGCGGGCTGTTGTCGAACAGCTTTAAGATCGCTTCGTCGCCCTCCCAATCGAAACCCAGATCCGGTCGCGAGAGCGCGCGGACGAACGTCGTAACGTAAATCTTGCGGTTCTTGTCGATGCGGACGCCGAGGGTCCCCTCGGTCTCGTCGTTCTTCGTGCCGTTGTCGGTCTCGAACTCGATCCACGCGCCGCGGTTCGGGATGATCGTCGCGTTGTACGTCGGGCGGTTGTTCGTGTCGACGTCTTGCGAGTAGTAAACTCCCGGCGAACGCACGAGTTGGCTCACGATCACGCGCTCGGCGCCGTTGATCATGAACGTGCCCTTGTCGGTCATCACCGGGAAATCGCCCATGAAGATCTCTTGGTCCGGAATGCCTTTGATCTCGCCCGACTCGGCAGTAATCAACCGGACGCGAACGCGCAGCGGCGCGCTGTAGGTCATGTCGCGCTCGCGGCATTCCTCAACGGTGTACTTCTTTTCGCCGAGCGAATGTTCGCCGAATTCGAGGACGAGGTTGCCCGTGAAGTCCTTGATCGGCGAGATCGACTCGAACGCTTCTTTGAGGCCGTCGGTGATGAACCAATGGAACGACGCCTTCTGCAACTCGATGAGATCCGGCAATTCGAGGACGTCGGTGATCTTCGCAAAGCTGAAGCGCTGGCGCGTCGGCCCGGGATCTTCGAACGACTCGACCGTGAACGCGCCGGTCTCCGCGCCGAATCCAGCCGGCAAGCCGGTGATGGGCGAGGCTGCGCCCTCCGCTTTGGGCGACCGCTTGGCGCGGGTCGACTTACCCCCCGGCGCCTTGGCTGCAGACGACTTGGGAAGCATCGATTTCGCCATTACTATTGTTTTAATTCTCTCACGAAGCGCGGGCAGGCCAAACGGCCCGGAGGGGCCCCCCAGGCACAGACAGGGATGGTATCACGGACCAAGCCCTCAGTCAAGACCGCGGCGACCCTGCGCGGGTTGCCGTTCGAAGCTCCCGCCGCGGAGCCGCATTCGCGGGGGCCGTCCCCCCGTCTGCCTTACGAGTGCGCGAACCCACCGCGCGCCGGCGCGGGGTCAAGCGCCGTAGCGCGCGACCCTGGCCGGAGCGTGGAGAAGCCGCGAAGTCGCGGCTCGGGGGGTGTCCCCCCGATCTAGCGGTACGTTGACCGCGACTGGAAGCAGTCGCGGCAATACACCGGCTTGTCGCCGCGCGGCTGGAACGGCACCT
The DNA here is from genome assembly GCA_963832625.1 of Vulcanimicrobiota bacterium. Classification (GTDB taxonomy): domain Bacteria; phylum Vulcanimicrobiota; class Vulcanimicrobiia; order Vulcanimicrobiales; family Vulcanimicrobiaceae; genus CAWHUV01. The sequence continues at coordinate 56,043 of CAWHUV010000002.1, forward strand.
CGGCAACTTGGCCGCACTGGCTACATACAGCTTGGAACATCTCGCGGCTACGCGATCCGCCGCCGTTGCCGGCGCTGTATCCACCACCACCGGTTCCACCGCCGGCCGCTCGCTGCGCTTTGCGGGCGCTACGGCAGTCGGGGCACCGGTTGGGTTTGTTCTGGAATCCTTTAGCAGCGAAGAACTGTTGCTCGCCCGCGGTAAAGGTAAAGGGTCGGCTGCAATCTATGCAGTTCAGGGTTTCGTCGTTATACAAAACGGAATGGCTCCCGGCGTCTAAGGGGTGACTCTTTCGACTCGCAGGGAACCTGAGCTGAACTGTTTTCCAACCTGGCCACGCGGGTTTCGAGCCGGGGACGGAAAGACGCCGTACGCACCGCCCCAGCCCCAGCACTATACCATACTTTTCGCGCAGCGCTAGGTTTTGCCGGGTATTAGGGCGCGACTCATGGGCTGGTGCAGGATCCCGGCGTCCCACAGCGGCTCGCCGGCTTCGGCGAATCCGGCCCTGCGGTAGAACTCAACGGCGTGGGTTTGCGCGTCGAGCCGGGCGAGCGCGTAGCCCCTGGCGCGCGCCTCGTCGACGAGCGCCCCCAACAAGCGCGCGCCGAGGCCTCGCTTACGCCACTCTTCCAGGACGGCCATTCGCCCGATTTGCGCCGTTCGAGCGTCGAGTTCGAAGAAGCGCCCCGTCGCGACGGGAAAGCCGCGCACTCGAATCAGGGCGTGCCGCGCGCGGGCGTCCGTCCGGTCGTGTTCGTCGAGTTCGAGTTCGAGCGGAACGTTTTGCTCCTCCACGAACACGCGCAAGCGAATCGCCAGCGCCTCCGCGAGCCGCGCGGCATCCGTTATGTCGAAAAGCTCCACGATCACGATCGCCTGCGCTCTCTGCGTCGGCGCTGCCCACGAGCCCTACCTAGCGGCGACGCTCGCGTCGGTCGCCGGGGTCGTCGATCTTTTGGCGGTCAATGACAATTCTGGGCTCGCGCGCAGTTCTAACGTCGAGACGCTCGAAGCGAGCGCGTTTGCGGCGCGCGGCGCGCTGCGCATCGAGCGCTCTTCGTTCGTCGACTTCGCGGACATGCGAAACCGTGCGTTCGCGCAACTCACCGCCCAAGACCCGCCTCCGGATTGGGTTCTGTTCCTCGACGCCGACGAGGTTCACGCCGCGCAAGTCAACCAGATCGGGCGCGCGCTCTTGCCACGCCTTGGCTCCCGGTACGGCAACGTCGACGCCTACACGTACCACTTCTTTGGAACCTTCGATTGGATCACCGACGTTGCGCGGCGCTTCGCTTTCTACCGTTTCGCGCCCGGGTTGCGCTGGGTCAACCCGATCCACGAGAAAATCGTTGGACTCGCCGGCGAGCCGTTCGTCATCCCGTACGTCTATCACCACTACGGCAACGTCGGCCCGGCGCGAGATTTGGTTCGCAAGCACCTCCAGTACCACGACCTTGGCAACCCGGTTCCGCGACCGCCCGCGCTCGAGGACGCGACGCTCGAAGTCTACCTCGCGAAGGCTCACGCCGTCCGCCCTTACCGCGGCAACCATCCCGTTGCGGCGCAAGAAACGATCGCCGCGATGCGCCGCGCGCACGCCGGCGACTTCGCCGCAATCGACGCCGGTTTTCGCGCGCGCCGGAACGCGCTCGATCGCGTCGCTGCGGCGCTGCGCGGAGCAAACGAAACCGCCCGCGTCCAACTCCGCTGGCTCGAACATCCCGGCGCCTTCCGGGACGCGAGCCGCGCGCGCTGACAGGAGCGCCCCCGGGGCGCGCGAAGCCCAACCGCGCATGGTTCCCTTCGCGCGTCTGACACTCGCGCTCATCGGCGTGCTCGCCGTCGCGGCGGCCGCGGACGCTCGCCCGATCGTTCGTCCGGGCGCCCCCCGCCCGGTTTTGCGCGTCCAGCTCGGTCGGCAAGCCGGCGGCTCGCAGACGCCCTTCCGTCCGCTGCAGCTCAACGCGATCCCGCGCAAGGCGCAGCCCTCGCCGGCTCCGGCGCCGGAGTTCAATCCTCTCAAGCGGCGCCGCATGGCGATGCCGGCGCTCGCGCCCGACGCCGAATACGCCTTCTAGCGTCCAGATCAGGCTCGCGACCGGGATCCTCGAGCGCGACGGACGGATCTTACTCGTCGCCTCGCGCTACCCCAACCACGCGGAGCCCCTCTGGAATCTGCCCGGCGGGCGGCAACGCGACGGCGAGCTCCTCGACGAGACGCTTGCACGCGAGTTTGTCGAAGAGGTGGGACTAACGGTCGCAAGCGCGCGCCTGGCGTACGTCAGCGAGTCGTACGATCCTAGCGCCTGCGCTCACGTGGTCAATGTCAGTTTCGTCGTCAACGCCGAAGGCGAACCTCGCTTGGCGGCCCGCGACGCGCACGTCGTCGGCCTTGCCTGGGTAGCGCGCGCTTCGCTCGCACAGTACGTCAGGGTCGGCGTCGTGCGCGACCCGCTATGCGCGTTCCTAAGCGGTGACGAACGCCGCTATCGAGGGTTTCGAGACGCGGGGATCACGATCGAGTTCGCCGACCCGCCCTGAGCCGCCCACTCTTCGCGCTTGAGTTCGAAGACCATCACGTCGACCGCAGTCCCGCGGACGACTGCCCCATTGCGTTCGACTTTCGTATGCGCGAAACCGAGTCGGGCAAGGAGGCGACGCGACGGAGCGTTGTCCGGAACGCAGCATGCATCGACGCGCGCGATGTCGCTCGTCGTAAATGCGGCTTCAACGATCGCGCGAGTCGCCTCCGTCGCGTAGCCGCGGCCGCGGTGCGCCGAAAGCAAGCTGTACCCGAGCTCGGCGGCTCCGGGGGGCTGGTCGCCGAGCCGCAACGAGATCCAGCCGAGCGCAATCCGCGGCTTTAGGCCGTAGATCAACCACTCGAAGCGACCGGCCGCGCGCGCGTGCAGCCGCTTCGGTCGCGCGCCGACCCGCCGCTCGAACTCCTCGCGCGCCAATCGCGGCACGTCTTGAAACTCGCGAAGGTCCGGGCACTGCATGACCTGCCACAGTTCGCCTGCGTTGCGCGTCGTCACGGGTTCGAGCGTCAGCCGCGCGGTGCGCACGATCGTCATGGAACGAGCGACCCGTCGCTGAAATTCGAGGCTTGGCGCAACGCCGACCCAGGTGATGGCGCCGTCGAAAAGCGGACGCTGTCGCCGCTGCGCGCCAAGAGCGCGCGCGGATCGTCGGCCGCGTCGAGGACGTAGATCTGCGACGACCCGCGTAACGTGAAGTAGACCGTCGTGCCGCTGGTTGCGATGCGGTCGATCGCGCCGCTGCGGATCTGCGCCGCCTCCGCCCCCGGCGGCGCCGCCCCGGCGATCCCGAGAAACGCGGCGTACTGCGCAAAAGCGTCGCCCTGCGGCGACCGGTTCGCCGCCGAACCGACCACGACGTGTCCGTTCTTCGCCTGCACGAGCGCGAGAGTTTGGTATTTTCCCGTGTCGGCGACGAGCGGGACGACCCACGTATTTTGCGCGTACACGTTGTACAGAATCGGCTGCGTCGGGATGAGGCGGCCCTGGCGCACGATCGGGTTCGATCCGACGGCGGCCTCCGCGCCGCGCGAGTTGAACTCGCCCCCCGACGACGTGTAGTAGACGATCTTGCCCGTGACCGTATCCATGTACGTGAAACCGGTCATCGATTGGTCCTCGGCGGGTGAGGTGTGGTCGACGAACCAGACAAAGCGATCGCCCGCGAGCAACCCGAAGACCTCCGGCCGCGCCGGAACGTGGACGTCCTTCTTTGCGAGCAGATAGTTCCACACGCCGTGGACGAACCTGCCGAACCACTCGTTGTACGAAAGCGCCAAATCCGACGGGTAGACGCGGCTGACCCAATGCGGGAGGCGGTCGAACTCGGCTCGTGCGTAGCGGTGCATCGCGCCGGTCGCCGGATCGACGATGACGACGCCGGTGACGCGCTGACCGCTCCAACCGACCGTCGGTCGTCCCAGCGTCGCGAGGTACTGCGGGTCGCCGTGGTCGTCCAATTGCAAGGTGGTCTCGAGAATTTGTTCGAGCCCGTACTGGAGGTACACGTGGCGGTAAAGATTGGCGTTGAGCAATGCCGACGGCACGTAGCGCAACGGCGCGCGCTGCCGCAGTTCGGCCGGCGCATCCGGGTTCTCGGCGCTGACGACGATGACGCCGGGACTCGTCCCGCGCGAGAACCACTGCACGAAGCCTTGGAACTCGAGCGGCGCAACCCACACCAAGCTGCCGGCGACGGCCTGAATGTTGAAGTCGCCGACGCGGTAGTAGGTGCCGAGTTGGCCGACGACCTTGTTGCCGGCGAATTCGGCGGCTTCTTGCGGCACGACGCGGACGTGGGCGAGGTCGGCGCTCGGCGGGAGAGCGCTCGAAACGGTTGCGTCGGTGACGTCACGGAGGCCGCCGGCATCGACGAGCGGCGCGATAGCGAGCGCGCCCGCGAACAGCCCGACCGCCGCGACCGGGATGAGGTACGGAACGATCGGCGCGCGCCGGATCGAGACGATTCGGCGCGATACGATCGCGGTTCGCGCCGCGATCAGCAGGCTGTAGGCCGCATTTGGAATCAGCGTTAGGAGCAATAGCGTGATCGCCTGCGGGAAGACGAGCGCCGGCATCTCGAGATAGACGTAGACGATCAGAATCGGGATTCCGATCGCAAGCCGCCGCATTTGCCCGGCGAACCACGTAGGCCCACCCTGGAAGTTGATCAGCCCGAGCGCGAGAAACGCGACCGCGAAGAGCGCAACCATCAGCCCGGCTCGGAACCCCGGGCCCTTGCGGTTCTGCCGGCTCGGCGTGATCGTGCACTGCGATGGATTCCGTTGGGGCCGTTCTGGCCCGGCACGCCGTGGGTGAAGTCCGTTTTGCGGCAACCGTCACGAGCCGGCCGCACTTCTTCTACGGCGCCAATACGCACGCCGAGCACGAAGCGTTCAACGTACGCAGCGACGACGGCGTCGCCCTCGAAGTCGTCGACAACGTGCGACTGGGGCAGGCGGTCCCCGTGCAACTCGGCGATCGCATCGTCGTTCAGGGCGAATTGATACCGGACACACGCCACGGCCCGCTCGTGCACTGGACTCATCACGATCCGCGCGGCCGGCATACGGACGGTTTCATTGAGTGGAATGGGCAACGGTATGCGTGACCTTTTCATGCGCCGCGTCGGCCAGGAGTTGCGGTATCGTTACGAATCGATAACCCCGCGCGCGCAGCGCTTCCACGATGCGGCGCGTCGCGGCAACGTCCTGCCCGCGGTCGCACACCGCCGGGGCGGTCGTCCCGCCGCACACGATCCCGCGATTTCCGTCGTGCAAGACGATGATGCTCCCGTCGCCGACGTGCGCCAGGACGCGTGAGGCGATCGCGGCGTCGCCGGGCCGATCCCAGTCGTTGGGCAGCGGGACCGACCACATGACGACCGTGTAGCCCTCGGCTCGAGCTTCGTCGATCACGGCGAAATCGCGCGCGCCGAACGGCGGCCGCATCAACCGCGAGTGAACGCCCGATGCGCGAAAGATCGCCGCGTCCGTCCGGCGCAGCTCGCTGCGCATCGTTGTCCTAGACTGCACGAGCAGATGTGAGTGATCCCACGTGTGGTTACCGATCGCGTGCCCTTCGCGAGCGATCCGGCGTAGCGTCGCCGGATACGCGTTGACGGCCCGTCCAACGACGAAAAACGTCGCGTGCACGTGCTCGCTGCGCAAAACGTCGAGGATCCGGTCGGTATATGGCGGGTTAGGGCCGTCGTCGAAGGTCAGCGCTACTTCGCGCGCGTCGCTCGGCCCCGCCACGACCGTCTTGCCGAATAGCTGATTCCCCGGATCCTCGACGACTTTGTATCCGGCGTACGCGAGCAGCGCCGCCAACACGGCGCCGGCGAGAAAGCGCACGATCAACTCCGCGTCCCCGCGAGGCGTGCCTTCGCGGCTGCGATTCGTTTCTGAAACTCGGCGCTGCCGAACGTCGTGAAATCGTCGACGAGCGCGCCGTAGCGCGGCTCGATCAGCGTCGTGCTGCTCATCTGTAGGAGATCCGGTACCGGCTTGTGTTTGTCGAGGTGAATCGTGTACTGGTGCCCTCCGGTCGTCGCCCAGTACTTTGGGTCGGTGAACGTGAACTCGTGCGAGCCGTGCTGCCCGTTGGTGAGCTGGTAAATGTTGACGGCGTACTGCGTCGCGGTGTCGCCGCGCGCGGGGCGGCTAGGAAGTTCCCATATCCCGTCGGCGACGGCCTTGTCGAAGAGAAACGAAACGTCGGTCGTCTGGTGCGGCTTGTCCGCAATCGTAATGACAGTGCCGTTGCGCCCGGCGGCCCGATAGAGGCTCGACGATTCGCCGTTGCGATCTTCCATCCGGTAGTCTTCCTGGGAGATCGCTCCCTTGCTATGACTGATCGTCAGTCCCAGCTTGATGTCCGAGAACGAGCGCGCGACGCGGCCGACCCTTGCCTGGCTCCCGGCTTCGGTCTTGGCATAGAACCACCAGCCGAGCCCAACCGCCGCGACAATGGCCAGAAAAATCAGGGGCGGAACGGGATTGCGGCGCACGACTCGCTACGGTTCCGTGCCTTCGGCGGGCGTGCCTCGTCCGGTGCGGCCTGCGGCGGCGTCCAGGCAGCGATTGACCACCGCGTCCGCCAGCTTGTTCTCGGCTCGCGGCACGTGCCGGACGTCGACGTGAGCGAATTCGCGAATCAAGCGGCGCGCGAGCGCGTGCAGTGGGATCAGGTCCGGATGCTTGACCCTGTAAACGCCTTCGAGTTGGCGGACCACCAACTCGCTGTCGAGGCGCACGTCGAGTTCGTCGATCCCGAGCGCGCGAGCGCCCTCGAGTCCGCTCAGGAGCGCCCGCCATTCCGCCACATTGTTCGTTGCGATGCCTAAATACTCGCCGATCTCGCGCAAGACCGCGCCATCGGCTCCGACCAAGACCGCGCCACTCGCCGCCGGCCCGGGGTTCCCGCGCGAGCCGCCGTCGGCGAAGAGCGTCGCCCTCACGCCGGATCTTTCTGCTCGAGCGCTTCGCCCTCGATGACGAGCTCGCCGCGCTGGTTCGTGCACGTCGTGCGGCAGCGCAAGCGCCGCCGCTCGGGCAGGATCTCGACGACTTCACTGCATGCGGTAATCGTGTCACCCGGAAAGACCGGGCGCAGGAAGCGCACGGTTTGCGACAGCGAGACTCCTCCCGGGCGCTGCAAGAGCCGCCCGTTCACTGCGGAGATGAGGCTCGCCGTCAACAAGCCGTGGGCAACGCGGCGCCCGAACCGCGTCGTCTTTGCATACTCCTCGTCGACATGGAGCGGATAGTTATCGCCGCTGACCGCCGAGAACAAAAGGATGTCGGCTTCGGTGATCGTCTTCGTGAACGTCGCGCGGTCGCCAACGCGGAATGCTTCGAACGGCTTGTCTTCGAACGTCACGCGAACCTCAAAACTGCGCCAAGAAGTCGGTGCTCGCGCCGACCGGGACGGCGGCGCGCGCGTACCGCCGCGGCAGCGCTTCACGATCGGCCGGCGGCGCCGCCGTCAGCAACGGCGCTTCCCCATCGGCGCGCACCATGACGACGTCGAGCGCCGCCGGAACGATTGCGGTCTGATAGGGTTCGAGGCGAACGGTTTCACCGCGCGCCTCGAGTTCGACGGGACTCGCGAGCGCCGTTGCAACGAGCGGCATCCCCTCGAGATCGAGCCCATGCGCGTCGCTCTCGGCGACGACGCGCTCGACGACGAAGCGCGGGTCGGCGACGAGCGTAGTCCGCCGCAGGCCGTCGAGCGCGTACGCAAGCGACCCGAGCGCCCCACCGTGGCCGGCGTGATAGTCGAGCACGTCCGCGGCTTTCTCGACGTGCAGCGGCCGCGGCTTCCCGTCGGGACCAACCCGATTGTAATCGTAGATCCGGTACGTCAGATCGCTCGCCTGCTGCGTCTCGTACAAGACGATCCCGGCGCCGATCGCGTGCAGCGTCCCGGCCGGTAAGTAAAACGCATCGCCGGGACGGACCGGGACGCGCCGCAACACCTCGTCGAGATCGCCCAACTTGACGCGCTCGAGGTACTCGCCGCGCGACGTATCGCGCGTCCAACCGAGCACGATGTGCGCGTGCGCTTGGGCTTCGAGCACGTACCAGCACTCGGTCTTCCCGTTCGGCTGGCCTTCGACGCGCTGCGCGTATGCGTCGTTCGGGTGCACTTGCACCGAGAGCGCGTGGCGCGCGTCGATGAACTTCGTCAGGATCGGAAAGATTCGGCTCTGATCGAGGGTCCCGAGCAACTCGGGGCCGAGTTCGGCGCGCAATTCGCCGAGCGTTCGGCCCGCATACGCGCCGTTGACGACGCGGTTCTCGTCCCAACACTCCCACGATTCACCGACTTTCGCTTTCGCGTCGCCCGGTTTTCCATAGCGAGTAACCAGGGCATGGCCGCCCCAAATCAGCTCGACGACCTTCGGCGCGAGCAGGAGTGGATAGGGTCGCACACTCATCCCGTCAAGAACGCCTCGAGCCCCGCGCTTGCTACGATCATGTCTTCATCTGCGGTCCCCGAGCTCACGCCGATCCCGCCGATGACCTGGCCCTCCACGACGATCGGAAGGCCGCCGGCAATTTGCGTTACATTGAGATGCGAGGCAAGAGCGAGACGCAGCCCGGCCATTTGGTCGCCGCCGCCTTCGTCGGCGGTCGGGCGGCGCCGGCGCGCGGCGGAGCGTGCTTTGGTCAATGCGATCTCGATCGAACCCGGCCGCGCATCGTCCATGCGCGAGAAGGCGAGCAACTCGCCGCCCGCGTCGACAACCGCGATGCACTCGGGGACTCCGATCTCGAGAGCCTTCTTTTCGGCGGCGTGGACGAGGACGTGGCTTCCTTTACACGACAGCGCGAGCCGCTCGCGCCGGATAAATGCGTCGTTCATGACGTTAGGGGAGCCGCACGATCAACTGATGGTGCGCCGTGATGCCGATCGGGCCGCGCAACGTGCCGTGCTGCTTCGCGTCGCTGTGATAGACGAGCACGATGGCGTTTCCGCTCTCGAGCGGGTCGGGCGAAACGATCGTCAGTTCGGCGCCGCCGTCCGCGCCCGCGGTAAAACCGTTCGCTGTCCCCGCACCGTCAAGCGGATCGAACGTCGCCCCGCCCGACGCGAAGGTGATCCGAAACGCGGTATACACCCCGAATGGGATCAGTTTTTTGAAGTTTAAGCTGGCCCGAGTCCCGTTCGCCGCCGGGCCCAGATCCGCGGCTCCGCTTGCGCCGAACCACTTCCCGAGCGTGAACCCGAGCGAGTCGCCGTTGGCATTGTAGGCGACCAAGTCGAGTGAATCGTCGAGCCGAGCCGGCCGAACGCCCGCGACGTGGTCGATGTCCTGCGGGCCGGCGCCGGCGGGCACAGTCGCATCGTGAACGAAAACCTGCGGGTCGATGGGGGGCGTCCGGTTCGTCTCCTGCGAGAAAAACGTCGCGTGAGCGACGAAAGTCAGGTGCTGGGCCGCCGGCTGCGCACGGACCCCCGACGCGGCAAGTCCCAGCGTCATGGCGGCGAACAACGCCGCCGAAACGACCCGCTTGCAACGTTCCCTCTCCATCTGCCCCCCATCTCACGCTCTTCACAGGAGTATTCCGACGCTCACGCCCGATATCGCCTTCGAACACTGCGCGAACGCCGCGGCCGCCGTGTATCGGCAGGCCCCGCCTTTCGTCACCTACCGCGTCTCGACCCACGTGAGCGCCCCGTCGATGCACCGGCAGCGCGACGTGATTCGCGCCGTCATGGTGCGCACGAGCGACGATACGGCCGTCGTCCAGGACCTTCCGCGCGGCAAGAACCAAGTCTCGCACGGTTTTCCGGTGACGCCGGCGTTCGACGCCCTCTCCTACTTCACGCTGACGTGGCGGGTCGGCGCGCACACCGAGGTGTCGTCGTACGTGCACGACGTCGTTCCGCTGACGTACTCGGACCCGTCGCCGGGTCCCGACGTCGACGTCGTCGTCACGCGTCTGCGCGCGTACAAGGCCTCCTACGCCGACGACTCGAGCGACGCCCCGAACGGCAAGACCCACCTGACGTTCGAGCCGTTCAAGTTCGTGATCGATCAGAACAACCCCGACCGGACGTTCTATTTCAGCGACGTCTGGATCGACAACGCGAGCGATCTCCCGTTGAGCGTGCGCTACGCCGGAGCCAACGACATGGTTTTCAGCGTCGACTACGGGTCGGTCGATGGACATTGGCTTGTGACGCACGCGCACTACGAAGAAACCTTGCACGGACCGTTGCGCGTCGGGCGCTTGCACGTCATCGCCGACGCCGTCTACGATCAGTTCACGTTCCCCGGAAGCGCCCCCGACCCGCGCCTGGGCGGCTAGGGCGTCGCGTGCGAGCCGTCGTTTATCGTGGCAGCGGCGGCCGGGACGTCATTGCGATCGAAGAAGTCCGCGAGCCGCGCCCCGGTACCGATGAAGCGCTGGTCGCCGTCGCATTCGCCGGGATCAATCGCGCCGACATCCTCGAGCGCATGGGCCGTTACCCGGCGGCGCGAGCCGACAAGCCGATCCCCGGGCTCGAGTTCTCGGGTATCGTCCGCGAGCTCGGGAGTGCCGGCGGCCCGATCGCGGTCGGCGACCGCGTCTGCGGCCTCGTAACGGGCGGCGCGCAGGCCGAGTTCGTCAGCGCCAACGTCGCGACGCTGGTTCGGGTGCCGCAAGGCGTCTCGCTGCGCGACGCAGCCGCGCTCCCCGAGGCCTATCAAACTGCGTACGACGCGCTTTTCGCCCGCGCTCGATTCGCGATGGGCGAGTCGGTCTTGATCCACGCGGTCGGCGGCGCAGTCGGCCTTGCCGCCGTCGCGCTCGCCAAACGCGCCGGCGGATTCACTATCGGTACGTCGCGCACGCCGGCGAAGCTCGAGCGCGCCAAGGGATGCGGGCTCGATGTCGCGATCGCGTATGACGACCACTGGAGTGCTGCGGTTCGGACCGCAACCCAGGGTCGCGGGGTCGATTGCATCCTCGACTTCATCGGCGCCGCCGCATTTGAAGCGAACCTCGCGGTATTGGCGACCGGGGGGCGGATCGTGCACATCGGGACGCTCGGCGGCGTGCAGGCGCCGTTCTCGATCGCGACGCTGATGGTCAAGCGCGCGACCCTCGTGGGAACCATGTTGCGCACGCGCCCGCTCGACGAGAAGGTCGCACTGACCCGCGATTTCGCGCGTTTGATGCCGGCATTTGCCCGCGGCGAACTGCGCGCGGTCGTCGACCGCGTCGTCACGCTCGCCGAAGTCGCCGAAGCACACCGCGCGACCGAAGCGAGCGAAAACTTCGGTAAGATCGTCCTCGCCGTCGACCCTTCGCTCGAATAAACGAACACGCACCGTTCTCGACGGTGCGCGCTTGAATCTTGGCGGAGAGGGAGAGATTCGAACTCTCGGAACGCTCATCACGTTCGCCCGCTTTCGAGGCGGGTGCCTTCAACCACTCGACCACCTCTCCGCGCGGTCCGTTGGCCGACCCGCATTATATCCCCTCGGTCGAACCCTTGCCTGTCCCACCCGCGTCCGCGCGCCGCGCGGCAAAGAATGCGCGCAGTTGCGCCGAGGCTTCCGGTTCGAGGAGGCCGATTTCAACCGCAACTCGGTGATTGACGGCCGCCGAGCCAAAGACGTCGATCACGCTCCCGGCCGCGCCGCCTTTGGGGTCGCGGCAACCGATGACGAGTCGCGTGACTCGCGCCGCGACGATCGCTCCGGCGCACATCGCGCACGGCTCCTTCGTAACGTACAGCGTTGCGTCCGGGAGGCGCCACGCGTTCAACTCGCGCGCGGCGGCGCGGATGGCGAGCATCTCGGCGTGGGCGGTCGGGTCGGGCCGGCTTTCCTTTTCGTTCCGGCCCTCAAAGACGCGCTCGCCGCAGACCAAGACCGCGCCGATCGGAACGTCGCCCGCGGCGGCCGCGTCGCTCGCCAATGCGAGCGCTCGGCGCATGTGCGCCTCGTCGTCGCGAAAAGGGAGTGGTGCGCCCGGACGGATTCGAACCGCCGATCTCAGCCTTCGGAGGGCCGCGCGTTATCCAGCTACGCTACGGGCGCCTGGCCGCCTACTTCGGATCTTCCGGAGTGAGCGGCGCGGTGGTTGGCATGTGTTTGAAGAGGTCGAGCTTGTGGTCGACGAGCCCGCGGTAGAACTTGCGCACGCAGTCGGGGTGGCCGAAGAAGTACGTTCGCGCGTATGCCAGATCGTCACCCGAGGAATCGGGCACGTAGTGGGAGATCTCGATCTCTTCCATCTGTCCCCGGTCGACGGGGTGAGGGCAGAAATCGCACGGGATCGTTGACATCGAAGTTTGTACCTCAGGAAAAAATCGTGACTCGGGCTGGATTTGAACCAGCGACCTAGGGCTTATGAGTCCCCCGCTCTACCACTGAGCTACCGAGCCGTGCGGCTCGCCCTTCGGGCCTGGTGCATTTCTCTAAACCCGCCTTTCCCCTTGCCGGGTGCGCTGGGCTCGGCCCCCGGGACCGGCCCCACGCGATTCCGAAGCAAGTCTCACGAGCCCGGATCGAATCGGTAACTCTGTTGGGAGTTCGCGTGAACCGCCTATCGCTCTCTATATCGGCCGCCATCGGCATCGTTTGTGCCGTCTCCCTCGCGCCTCTGACCGCCGCGAACGCCGACGACGCGGCCGCGATCTTGGCAAGACATCGGGCGTTCATGGGTTGGACGGGCGGCGACGGTTCCGTCACCAGCTGGCGGACGACTGAAGTCTTTCGCTCACAAACGAGCGGCACGAGCGAAACCGACACGGATCGGGTGGTCGTAACGACCCTCCAGCGCGGCTTGCAGTATCACGAAACCACCGTGCATGAATCGAACGCCTTCGTCGAATCCGAGCAGGGTTTTACCGGCCGCGTCTTTTGGGACGCCGATGAAAATGGATACGTCGTAACCGTTCTCGGAGATCGCGCACGATTCGATATTGCCGAAAACGCGCTCTCCGCCGATACGCTCGCCACGCTGCCGGGGACCTCGCGAGGGACCTCAAAAATCGGCGACGACCGCGTCGACGTCGTACGAGTCACACCAAACCTTAGTTTTCCGGTCGACCTCTACATCGATTCGACCGGCGCTTATCGTCGCGTCGTCATCAATCCGGATGCTCGAACGGGCCGAAGAGAGACGATAAACGTCCAGAAGTACGTCGACGCCGTTCCGGGAAAGAAGTTCGTCGCCGCATACTCCTATGGTGCGGATCGCACGATCGAGGTAACGAAGGTCGAGGTAAACGTCCCAATTTCGGACGACGACCTCCGCCCGCCGCAACCACGCGCGCACTGGACCTTCGCTTCGGTCGACCCGACGCCAATCGACATTATCACGTACACCGGACAGATCACCGCGTACGGCGGCGCGGTGCGGGTTCGCGCATCGATCAACGGGCACGAAGGTACGTTCCTACTCGATTCGGGCTCATTCGGAATACTCGTGTTCGATCCGTTTGCAGCCACACTGGATTTGCCGGCGCTCGGGCCTTCGAGTTACGTCGGAGTGATGGCGGGCGAGACAAAGGCGACCAGAGTGCTGGTCAAGGAGTTGACCGTCGGCAAGAATGTACTGAGAAACGTCGTCGTCCACCGGTCCCGCGGCGACAGCGGAATCGGCACCGATGGCGTCTTGGGGTACGACTTTCTCGCTGGGGCGCTCGTGGACGTCGATCTGGGCGCCAAGACGCTGAGGATCCTCGATCCCAAGCAGTATGCCCCGGAAATCGCGAAGGGTACCTATGCTTTTCCGGTTGATTTGACCGAGCGTTCTCCCGCCGTTGCGGCGACGGTCGGCAACGGCGTCGCGTTCGAACCGACCTTGGACACCGGCAACTCCTTCGACGTCTTGATATCGGACACGCTCCGCACGAGCGGTAAGGTCGTGACGGTTGCCGACGAGGTCAACAAGGGCGCATATACCATGACGGACACAATGTCTTACCGGGGCCCCGACGGTGAGACCGTGGTCCCATGCGTGAGGCTCAACAAGATGTCGGTCGGCCCGTATCGATTCGAAGCGAGTCACGCGTGCTTTGCTTCACCCGATTATTTTGGTGACGACGGCGGCCTTGTTGGTTACGACTTTCTGAAACACTTTAATTGGATCTTCGACTACCCCGACGGCAAAGTCGTCCTCACGCCGAACGGTCAATGAGACCTCCAATAGGCACTTGGGCGCTCGTACTAACGTCGAGCGCGGCATTCGCCGCATTGCTCCTATCGCTGACCGGCGCGTCGCCGGCCGTCGCCGACGATGCCTCAGCCCTGCTCGCCAAACACAAAGCCTACGTCGGTTGGGAGTTCGGCGACGGGGCGTTTCGGACGCTGAAGGTCGAGGGCACGGTCCGTAAGGCCGGCTCGGCGCCCCAAGACGAGCCGTATGACAGTTATGTCGACCTGCGCAGCGGCGTTATCCATCGCGTGACGCACCGGTCCAAATCCGGGACGTACGACTTCGGCTTCACGGGTAAGACGTTTTGGTACTCGAACGAGAACGGCTTCACCGTGCAGCGACTCGGCGACGACACCAAGACCGAAGTTGCGGAAATCGTCTTCTTCAACGAAGCGACCACCTCGCTCGCCGCGACGATTCGCCGCAACGATACGCTGAGCGGCGTCCCCGTCGTCGTCCTGCGCGAAGCGATTCCAAACGGCGTCCCGCTCGATCTCTACGAGGACCCGGCGAATGGCGCCTATCGCCGCGCCGTCATTGACCCCGACGGCGACTCGACCACAATCGACGTGGACGCGTACGGCGACGTCAGTGGAAAAAAGATGATCACCGCGTGGCACTTCGATGGGTCGAAGTACCGTTGGGTCGAGATGGTGACGCCGAACCCGACCGTCGCGGACGCCGATCTACTCCCACCCCCGGCGCGCGCGCGGTGGACGTTCGGCACGAGCCAGCCCTTCCACCTCGACATAACGGACGACCGAATTTACGTCGACGCAATTGTTGACGGCGTCAAGGGACATTTTATCTTTGACACCGGAGCATCGAGCACGGCCGTTACCAACAAATTCGCCGCCCGCGCCAAGTTGCATCCGGTCGGCGAAACCACGGTTTCGGGATTGAGCGGCTCGGTTCGCACGAAAACGATGGCCGTCGACACGATAGAATTCCCGGACGGCTCGAAGCTCGAGCACCTCGTCGTCGATACCGGAATAGACGACAGCTCGGAACGGTTCGACGGCCTCCTCGGCTTCGATCTGTTGGCGGCCGCAATCGTCGACGTCGATCTCGACGCGGCGCGGATGACGCTGTTCGACCCCGCTGTATCCGCGCCGAGCGGAGGTCAAGGTTTCGTCGTCGTCCCGGATCTCAGCGACGGCACGCCTGCGATTCCCATCAAGCTGAACGGCACGAGGCGAATCAATGCGACAATGGACACCGGCGAGCCGCTCTACGTTTTACTTTCCGGCGAATTGAGTACGAAGGTCGGAATGCAATTCGACTATAACCGGCTAGGCTCGGTCGTCGGAATCGGCGGGGCGGTTGGCGGCGCGTACTCGGACGCGCTCTGCGGGACGATGCGGAATATCACGATCGGGCCGATCAGCTACGATTCGGCGCCCGCATGCTTCACGAGCGGCTTATACGGCTCCGAAGGTCTGATTGGCTTCGACTTCATCAAACACTTTAATCTCACGTTCGACTACCCCGACGGCAAGATCGTGATGGTGCCGCGAAAGTAATGCGCGCTCGCGGCATATGCGTGCTGCTCGTAGCGCTGGCCGCGCTCAACGCCGGCCGCGCGCCGCGCGCGGCGCTGGCGCAACTGGCCCCACCCGACGAAGCCGCAGCGCTCCAGGCGAAACACAAGGCGTACGTCGGGTGGCAACTCGGCGACGGAACGTTCAAGTCGTTCAAGGTAACGGGGACCGTCACGCGCTCCAGTTCTAACGGTAAAACTTCCGTCGTCGGCCGTTTCGTCGATCTGCAGGCTGGGCTCGTCGACCATCGAACCGACGACGCGCTCGATTCGGGGTTTCAGTTCGAGTCTGGCTTTACCGGAAAAGTCTTCTGGTACGCGGACGAAAACGGATTTGTCGTACCCCGCACCGGCGACGAGCGCAAGACGACGCTGGCCGAGCTTGCGATATTTAACGAGGCAACGACGACGCTGAGCGCGACCGTGCAAGCCCACAACGCAGACTCGAGGCACGCAACCATATTGCGCGAAACGATGCCCGACGGATTCGCCGTCGATCTCTACGAAGATCCGGCGACCGGCGCGTACCTGCGGGCCGTCATCGACCCCGAGGGCTCGCCCAAAGCGATTGCAATCGACCGGTACGCCCGCATCGGCACGAATCAGCGGGCGATCGCGGCCTGGCACGATGAAGCGTCGGGCGACAGCACCGCGCTGACCTATACGCCGAACGTTCACCTGACCGACGCGCAGCTCCACCCGCCGGCGGCCACCGCGACTTGGACGTTCGGCTCGGCCCTGCCGTTCGGGTTGAAAAACACCGACGGCGGGGTCGTGGTCAATGCGGCCGTCAACGGCGTCCGCGGGCACTTCTTGCTCGACTCACTCTCCACCACAATCGAGCTTGGCAAAGAGTTCGCAGCGCGCGCGAAAGTGCAGCCCCTCGCCAAGCGCCCCGACCTGGCCAAGATCGATTCGCTGGCGTTCGACGGCGGCTCGACGTTGACGAACGTGGTGGTGACCACGACCTACGCCGATCCGCTCGGTCGCGACGACGTCGACGGCGTCCTCGGCTTTGATTTCTTCGCCGGCGCGGTCGTCGACTTGGATCTCGACGGGGGGCGCATGACGCTTTTCGACCCGGCCACTTTCGCCGTCAACCCGAGCAGTTCGATTGCATCCCTCGATCTGTCGCGGGGAATCCCGATCGTCCGCGCGACCGCCGACAAGCGCATTTTGGTCGATGCGCTCGTCGACACGACCGGGGGCGATGCGATCGCGCTACCGCCGGCGCTCGCCGACAGGATCGAACTGAATCAAGCTCCCGGCGCCACGACGCCGGCAAACTCCGCGCGCTGCGGCATCCTGACGCACTTTCAGATTGGGATCGTCAGCTACGACGATCAGGCCGCGTGTTTTGCGCAGGCGCCAGGCTCGGAGGCTTTGCTCGGTTACGAGTTCCTCCGCCAACTCAACGTCACGTTCGATTATCCCGACGCCGCGATCGTCATGGTCCCTCGCAGCCGCAACCCGCAAGCGCCGCCGGCAAGGAAAAGCCCCGGTCCGTAAGGGTCGAGGCTCTTCTCGGTCATCGAATCAAACGTCAGCCATGAAGCACGACGCGGTTGGCGACGAACGTGCCGTTGCTCCAGTAACCGAACACGGCGACCCGCTGCCCGGCTTGCGGCGTGCCGCCGGTTGGGCGGATCACGGTGCCTTCTTTTAGGTCGACGGTCAGCGTATCGCCGTGATAAACCGTCATGGTCAGCCGATTCGGCTTGAAGTTATCGACGGTCCCAATCAGGATGTGGTTCCGATCGTAGGCGCCGGTATCCCATGCGGAAAGCCAACCATCGACCGTGTTGTACTCCGGATCGAATGCGTTGTACGAGGTCGGATCGCAGGGATTGGACGCCTGCGCGCCACCCATCGCGCTGCTTGCACCGAAAATGACGACCGCAATGGCCAACGGGCGAAGGAAGTCGAGTGACCAGTGTTTTGTATTCATGATGTGGGTGACTACCCGCCTTTGCGCCCGATGAAACGATCAAACTGCATGCTGCGTAACCAGGACAACCTGAAGCTCGTTCGCCAGGTCGGCAGAATCAGGGACGCTCGCTTTCCGGCCGCAAGCATCGCGCAGGCTTTCTCGATCCGGCGTTTATGCGTCCCCGGTTGTTTGGCCGAGTCGATCCAACCAATAAAGTCCCTGCGCGCGGTCGGCGTGAGACCCCTCCACTGAGCCTTCGCCATCGGGGAAGCCGCGAGGGCTTTGTGGAGACTCAACGGCACTATTGAAAAACAGCAGGGGCGTCGCTTTCCGGCCACAAGCATCTCGCAGGCTCTCTCGATCCGGCGTCTACGTGTCTCCGCTTGTTTGGCTGAATCTATCCAACTCATGAAGTCCCTGCGTGCGATCGGCGTGAGATCGCTCCACGCTGCCTTTGCCAAGGGGGCGGCCGCGAGGGCTTTGCGAAGATCCGTCGGCACTTTAGGTTCTGATTCTTCTCGTTCCGGCTTAGCGTTCGTGGTCAGATTGATCCGCTGGGTCCGAAGCCGCTCAATTTCGCACGACTAGATCAGTTGGCGCATCGAGCTGTGTGTTAGTTCCGGTGACGACGGCCTGCGGCTTTACGTTTCCGTGCGCCCCCGCTGCAAAGATAAGGACGCTGTCGGTTCCCGATCCATGGCTACAGTGTTGGCAGATCGTCACGTATAAGTTGTCTGACGAATCGAGGGCAAGGCCAGTCGGCGCACCCAGATACGTTTTCGAGCCGGCGATCGTGCGAATCGGTTTCGAGTTTCCCGACGCGCTCGGCGCGAACACCTGTATGTTCTTCGCCAGGAGGTTGCCGGCATAGATGTTACCCCGGGAGTCGATCGCGACTGGGCGTATGCTGTCGCCGCTCTTGGGCTGGGGTTCGTAGATCACCTTGATGAGATTGTTCCCTTGCGATTCCGGGGAAAACTCGGAAATCTGATTGTCGCCGGAGGTTACGTACAGGTCGTCGTTCGCGTCGACGGCCTCCGCTATAGTACAGCCGCTGGACAGTCCGATTACCCGAACCGGAGCGACGTCACCGCCTGCGCCGGGGGCGAAGACCTTCACGTTGCCGTCGCCGCAGTCGGCGACGTAGAGATAGCCGTTTGAATCGACCGCAACACCGATGGGAAATGAAAGCTGCGTATTGGAGCCTGCAATTTGGCGTATCGGGGACGCGTTGCCGTGCGCCGCCGCGGCGAAAACACCGATTGTCGCACCATTGATAGACGTGTAGATATTATCGGATGAATCGAGGGCAATGTTGTCGGGCGTACCCAACCCGGTTTTTTTACCCTTTATAACACTCGACGGAGCCTGGTTCCCATTCGAGCTCAACGGGTAGCTCAGGACGGCGTGGCCGCTGAAAGCGGCGACGAGTATCGAAGGCGGCAACGTGTTTTGATGCGCCGTCATCTGCTGAGGCGTGGTAAGCCCTTGTGACCGTGCCGAAGGGCCGACGCTGTTTCCACCGCAGCCGGAAAGGACAACAACGGAAGTGAGTATCAAGCAAGGGCCAAAGAAAGCGTGCTTCATTCGCTGCGGCTCCTTATACGTCGAGGGCTTTCGCGCGGTCGGAGGGACTCGAACCCCCAACCTACAAGCCCTTTCGGTAATCGTTCGCATTTATTCGCTACCGAACGCAGATGCTCATGCCATGAGGCTTCGCGAGTAGAACGTCGGCCGCCGACGAACGCACATGGACGCCGTTATTCGCAGGCATGTAGGGTGCGGTGCAGGGTGGGCTCTCAGTCCGGTCGCAAGCGTCGGAACTGCATTTGACCACCTGCACGGTAATCACCATCGGCTCGGCTCTCGAACCGATTTCCAAGACGCGTCGTCGTAAGTCATCAGTGCGTCTTGCATCTTAGTTAGCGAGCGGCGACGCCGTTTGCATACCCTGCGTTGTAGAGCGTGGTGTAGTAAATCCCACTCGGGTAGTGCAGCACGTCGACAACGCCGTAACAACTGTCTACGACAAACAACATGTAGCCGGGCGGATTCAGTGCGAAGTTGGTCGGGTCGCAGAATCCCGTAATCGTCTTGTAAACAGACGTGTAAGGTGGCCTTAGGATATCAATCCCTCTGAGCTGATCGGCTACGATCAGGTTCCCCGACTTGTCCATCTTAAGACCGCCCGCGTAACTAAAGGACGGCGTCAATGTCGTGTAGCTGCAGCTACCGAGTCCACCGGCGAACTTGACGAGATACCCCGGGCGCGCGTCGTGGAAAACGTAGACATTGCCTGCCGAGTCGACCGTCACGCCATAGGGAAAGTTGATCGAGCACGTGTGGAGCGGCGTGCTCGTGCGGTGAGCGAACTCTTGAACGGTGTTGTTAAAGAAATTCGTGATGTAGACGTTCTGATGTGAGTCGGTCGTTACGTCGACCGGGTTCGAAACACCGCTCGAATACGTCCAGGCGGCGCCTAGTTGCCCAGGATTGTATTCCTCGACCGTCGACGTGGCGTATTGCGCGGAATACAGATTGCCTCGTGAATCGAACCACATACCGATCGCATTATTTACGTCGTTGGTGATCCTCTGCTGCGTATGGCCGTACGTGTCGACCAGTTCGAGAGAGTTAGGGTGGCTGACGTCAGCGATCGCGACTTCCTTCACTTGCAGGTCGACAAGATCCGGCCCCATGCGCTTTCGATGGCTCGGCGGCAATTTCAATTGGGCGATCGGGGGATGTATCGCGCTCATCGCCTGCATCGGCGAACGAGCTGTCGATTCCGTCGTCAACGCACCGCCTCCAACGGGCAAGGTGGAAAGCGAACCGGTGGTGTCGCTGCACGCGGCGAACGATGCCGCCAACAACGACACGGCCGCGTAAAAAGCGAACGAAGTATTGCGCATGCAGTGAGCCTCTCGGGAAGAAATAATTTACGGCCTTCGCATAGAGCGCGCCGTCTGGAGCAGGCCGTTCGCGAAGGCACCTTAAGCTCCCCCCAAAAGGTGTACTAAAAACCCTCGGACAGTTAAGTCACGAGGGCTTTCGCGCGGTCGGAGGGACTCGAACCCCCAACCTACAAGTTCGTAGCCTGTTGCTCTATCCAATTGAGCTACGACCGCACGTCGCGGCTCGCGACCTTCCGTGATACCGCATGCCGTCGCGCTTCCCTGCCGGCGGCTTCTTTACGTACCTGCGCGCGGCGACCGGTGCACTTCGGAGAGAGAGGGATTCGAACCCTCGATACAGGTTGTCCCCGTATAACGGTTTAGCAAACCGCCGCCTTCAGCCGCTCGGCCATCTCTCCGTATCGACAAACCCTTTGTCCTCAAAGTTTCCGGGGCTTTGCCGCCTCGCTCGGACGTTACCGAGGGAGGCAAATGCTAACATTTGCTGACGTAGCCCCGCGCCCTGCACCGTCGCCTTAGCCAAGGCGCCGGAAGCGCCGACCTGGAGACTGCGGAGCCGGATTGTCGTCCGCGTTCTCGATCGGCGCGCAGCGTACGCGAAGAAGTCGATGACATGGCGGCGAACATCGGGACCTCCTTGATCCCGAAGACGATATCAATCGCGAGTCTCGCCCGCGCTCTCGCCAAAGTGCGCTAGTGGCTCACGACGTCTTCATTTCCTATGCCCACGAGGATCGGAACGTCGCGCTGGCTGCCTGCGCCAAGCTCGAGGCAGCCCACGTGCGCTGCTGGATTGCGCCCCGCGACGTGGTCGCCGGCGCGTACGCCGGACAACTTGCGCGCGCGATCGCGAGCGCGACGGCCGTGCTGCTCATCTTCTCGAACAAGGCAAATCTGTCCGAAAACGTGATGCGCGAGATTCAGATCGCGTCCGAAGAACAAAGGGTCATTATCCCGTTGCGGCTCGAGAATGTTCCGCTCAACGACGACCTTAAGTTCTTCATAATGCGGATGCACTGGATTGACGCGCTCACCCCGCCGATGGAGTCCCGGCTCGACGAACTCGTAGGCTTCGTTCAACGCCGGCTCGCCGACGATCGAGCGTTCGTGCCACCGGTCTCGGGCGAGCCTGCCACCGAATTGGAGCGCCGTCACGGCGAGGTGATCGAACGAGGCGGACAGGCCGGACAGCAGCGGCCAGTCGACGAGCCCCCGCGCGAAGAGCAGCCCGTTACCGCCGGACAAGAGCAAAGGCGAGTCGTCGTCCTGCGAGGCCATGAAGAAGCCGTCGCCCGTGCGGCCTTCTCGCCGGACGGACAGCGTGTCGTCAGCGCCTCGTGGGACAGGACTCTGTGTTTGTGGGAGGCTGGCAGCGGTGCGCGGGTCGCGCTGTTGCGCGGCCATGAAGCGTCCATCAATTCGGCGGCGTTCTCGGCGGACGGCCTGCGAATCGTTACGGCTTCGGACGACGGGACCGTGCGCGTGTGGGACGCGAGCAGCGGGGCGCAGATCGCGTTAATGAGCGGCCCGAAGACTGCCGTACCACAGATCGGCGCGCGCTCGCGCATACGTCAAAGCCGCCTCTATTCCGCAGCGTTTTCGCCAGAAGGCCGGCGCATTGTCGGTGGCTCGGAGAATTGGCTGGTCTGCGTCTGGGACGCGAGCGCCAGCCGGATCCAAGACATGCATCGGCGGTTGTGGGGAGCGAAGCTTCTCCGCGGCCATAAAGGCGTCGTCCTCTCCGCGGCATTCTCGCCGGACGGCCGGCAGATCGTCAGCGCCTCCAACGACCAGACCGTCCGCATCTGGACCGCAGGAAGCAACTTCTTCTTCAGCGGCATAGTCGAGGATTTGTCACGGTCCGGTGAAGGAAGCGCGAAAGTCCTCCGGGGCCACGAAGCGACTGTCTGCTCCGCGATGTTTTCGCCGGTTGGAAGGCGCATCGTCAGTGCCTCCGTCGACAAGACCATTCGCATATGGGATGCGGATGGCTCTGCAAAAGCCGTGGTGCTGCTCGGCCACGACGACGCCGTACGGTGCGCGGCGTTCTCGCCCGATGGCCGCCAAATCGTTAGCGCCTCCGACGACAGGACGGTGCGCATTTGGGACGCGAGCACTGCGGCGCAACTCGCCGTACTCCGTGGCCATGAAGACAGCGTGTTTTCTGCGGCGTTCTCGCCGGACGGCCGCTACGTCGTCAGCGCCTCCAAGGACAAGACAGTACGCATCTGGGACGCGCTCGCGTGACCGTTGGCCGCATGCCTCGGTGTCTCTTCTGTCTTCTCGAGAAGGCCGCACGATGATCGCAATTGTCGTCGCGGGCGGTCGCGTCGAAGGCCCGCTGGCCGACGCGTTCGGCACCGACGTTAAGGCGCTCGGCACGATCGGCGGGCGTACGTTGCTCGACGTCGCGATCGAGGCCGCGCGCGCGGCGGGCGCCCGGCGCGTCCTCGTCGTCGGCGGCGCGGCCGTGCGCGCGCACTGTGCCGGATCCGTCGACGACGTTCTCGATGAATCGTCCGAAGGACGCGAGAACGTCAAGCGCGCGATGGTCGCCGGGAACGATTATCCGCTCGCGCTCCTATCGAGCGACATGCCGTTTGTGACCGGCGACGCGCTTGCGCGGTTCCTCGCCGCCGCCGCGGGCGCGGACGTCGCGCTCCCGGTCGCCTCGGGCGACGCCTACGAGGCCGCATATCCCGGTGCGCCGTCGCACGTCACCGCGCTCGGCGGCGAGCGCATCGCAAACGGAAACGCCGTCTACTTCGCCCCGGACGTCGCGGCGCGTATTCTCCCGATCGCGCAGCGGCTGTTCGACGCGCGCAAGAGCCTTTGGGCGATGGCGCGGCTTCTCGGTCCCGGATTGCTCGCGAAGTTCGCCTTGCGGCGCCTGCGCATCGCCGACATCGAAGCCCGCGCGGCATCGACGCTGGGAGTGAGCGCCCGCGCCGTCCGCGACTCGGATCCTTCCCTATGTTTCGACATCGACACCTATGACGACTACCGTTACGCAACCGAGCACCTCGCGCACCGTTAGCGCGGCCCGTCTCTGCGCGTTCAACGCGGGGATCCAGTTGGTTTGGGGTGCGATCCTCGGATTGTCGCTGCAGTCGCGGAGCATCGCACTGTCGAACGGCGACAACGGGGTCCTTGCGTATTCGCTGATCGCCGGCGCCGGGGCGCTGGTCGCGACGATCGTGCAGCCGCTCGTCGGCGTCCTCTCGGATCGCCCAGTACGCTCGGCTCGGGCGCCGGCAAGCATTCTATGTCGCCGGGATCGCGATCGCGCTGCCGGCGCTCGCGTGGTTCTACCTCGCACCGAACGTAGCGCAACTGCTCGCCGCGTTCTGCACGCTCGAACTGGGGATGAACGTTGCGATCGGCCCGTATCAAGCCGTCATCCCGGATTACGTCGCCCTCGTGCAGCGCGGGCGCGCGTCGTCCTGGATGAGTGCGTATCAGTCGCTTGGAAACGCCGCCGGCCTCGTGATCGCGGCGCTGGTAAAGCCGCCCGCGATCATCGTCGCGATCGCCGCGCCGCTTGCGATCGCGTGGCTCGTCACCATAACGTACCTGCGCGGCCGCAGCGGAAATCCCGTCGAACCGGCGCAGCGCGCGCTCGTCGATCGGGCCGCGGTGCGCGTGTTGGTGGTACTGCTCCTCTCGCGAGGATTGATCAACGTCGGGTTCTTTACGCTCCTCGGGTTCTTGCTTTTCTTCGTCCGCGAGAGCCTCGGCATCAAGGGCGACGCGACGGTCACGCAAACCGGTTACCTCTTCTTGACCTTTACGCTTTTCGGGGTCGTCGGAGCGCTCGCGGCCGCTCGGCCGAGCGACCGGACCGACAAGCGGCGCGTCGTCTCGCTAGCGTGCGCGGTCATCGCGCTCGCGCTCGCGGTGCTGGCGGCGGCCGGATCGCTCGCCGTCGCGTTGCCGGCGGCCGCGCTCGCCGGCGCCGCGTGGGGCGCCTTCGTTACGGCCGACTGGGCGCTCGCGTCGGCACTGCTTCCGCCGGGCGCGATGGCGACAGCGATGGGCCTGTGGAACGTCGCAACGACCGTGCCGCAAGTGATCGCGCCGCTGCTCACGGGATTGCTCGTCGTCAGTCGACTCGACGCGATAGCGCCCGGTGCGGGTCCCCGCGGAGCGATCGTCCTCGCGCTCCTCGAGTTTCTGGCGGGCGGCGCGTTGATCTGGCGCCTCCCGCGCGCTTAGTCGCCGGCTGCGGCGCTTTGGCTCGGGTCTAGGAGCGCACCGATCCGCGCCGCGACCATCCGCGCCGCGTCCGGCCTGCGCAGCGCATCGATCCGCTCGCATAGCCGTCCGCGCCGGTCGCCCGGTTCGAGCAGCTCGCCGACGGCCCGCGCGAGCTGCCGTTCGCCGCGCGCGCGGACCGCGGCGCCCCGCGACACGAGGAACCGAGTGTTCCGCTCTTCCTGACCGGGCAGCGGCTGGACGAGAACCATCGGAAGTTGCGCGCTCAGGGCTTCCGACGACGTCAAGCCTCCCGGCTTCGAGATCAATACGTCGCTCGCGTGCATGTAGTCGTACACGTTGTCGATGAAACCGACGACGCGCAGCGGGTACTGCGTGCGCTCGGCGAGCGCGAGGACGCGCTTTTCTAAACGCTTGTTGCGCCCCACGATGATCGTCCCGGCGATGGGAGCCGCGACGGCGCCGAGCGAGCGTATCATCAACTCGAGCGGCCCGATGCCGAGCCCACCGCCCATCATCAGGACAATGCGCCGGTCGACCGGCAGGTCTAGTTGCATGCGTAATTCGGCGACGGGCAGGCGCGCGGCGCCGAAACGCGGGTCGACCGGAATCCCCGAAATGACGATTCGCTCGCGCGCTACCCCGCGCGCAACGAGCGTCGCTCGCATCTCGGGGGTTGCCACCGCGTACGCGTCGATGTTCGGGTAGATCCAAAACGGATGGACCACGAAATCGGTGACGATCCCAACGACCGGGAGGCCGGGATCGAACTGGCGCTTGTACTCCGACATGACGCCGCACGGAAACGCGTGCGTGCACACGACGACGTCCGGCTTGCGCTCGGTGACGAGCGCGCGCAGGTTTGACGCCGTGTATTGGTTGACCCAGCGGCGGAACGCCGGTATGTCGCGCGCCCGCTCGGCGCGGTCGTAAATGTACCGGTAGAGCTGCGGCACCGTCTTGACCATCCCGATGTAGCCGTCGGCGACGACTCGGGAGAAAGCGCGCGCCGCATATTTATAGGAGTCGACGGTTTGAATCTCTGTCTCGGGCTCACTCTCGAGAAGCGCACCCGCGACCGCTTGCGCCGCGGCCGTGTGCCCGACGCCGACGCTCGCCGATAGGAACAAGACGCGTCGCGGCAACTAGGGAACCCTAATTCTCTTCGGGGGCCGGGTCTTCTTCGGCAAGCACGAGGAAGTCGTCCAAAATCTCTTGTGCGAGGTTTTCGTCCTCGAGCAGTTTTCCGGCCGCATCGGTCACGATGAATTCGTCGGCGGTCGTGCTATAGCCGACGGCGAACTCGTTGTGCTCTTCGTCTTCGACCAGCCCAACGATCTCGTAGTCGTGCTTTTCGCCGGTGGTCCTCTCGATAACCAGGACGTCGCGAAGCTCGAGCGTTCCCTCTTCCTTGCTTTCGCCGTTGTTCACGCCGATCTCCATTCTCAGTCGCTAGTGCAGGTACCGGGCAATGTTCGCATTTTGTTCGGCGAGCGTTCGCGAAAACGCGTGGCGCCCATTCCCCTTATACACGTAATACAAAAAACTCGACGGTTGGGGGTCGAAGGCCGCGCGCAGCGACGCCTCGCCCGGATTGGCGATAGGCGTCGGCGGGAGCCCGTCGTGCAAATACGTGTTGTAGGGCGTGTCGCGCGCAAGATCGGCCCGGGTGATCACTTCTTTATGGTGCGCGAAGGTGTACTCGAGCGTCGCGTCGACCTCGAGCGGCATCCCTAGCTTCAACCGGTTGTAGTAGACGCCCGCCATCAGCCGGCGCTCCTCGGCGGCCTGGGCCTCCCGCTCGATCAGCGAGGCGATCGTGACGACCTGGGGCACCGTGAAACCGAGATGCCTTGCGCGCGCTGCAGCGTCCCGCGGCAACTCCGTCCGAAACTGGTCGGTCATTATCTTCGCCAGCGCCGAAGGCGAGGCGTCGAGCGGCATCAAGTACGTATCGGGGAAAAGGTAGCCTTCCAGGTTCACCGTCCGCTCGCCCGGACCCAGATCGAGCCGCGTATGAAGAAAGTAGTCCTCGAGGGCCGGCTCTTCGGCGATCCGCTGCGCCGCGAGCGCTCCGGCGATCTCGCGCGCCGTGAAACCCTCGGGGATCGTCACCCAAACGGCGACCTGCGCGCCGCTCGTCATGAGCCGCTCGCAGAACCTCGAGACTCGTGCTCTGTGGGAAGAAGCGATACTCGCCCGCCTGCAGTTTCGTCTCGGCGTTCTCGATCCGCGCCAAAGCGCGAAACGCGATCGGCGAACCGATCACGCCCTGCGCCGTCAGCAGCCGCGCAACCTCGGCGGCGGTCGCGCCGCGCGGGACGATGACCGTCGTATCCTGGTGTGGTCGCGAGCGGTCGAAATACATCGCGTACCAGAGCCACCCCACGCAGGCGAGCGCGGCGACCGCGGCCACGGCGACGAGCGCCCCCGCAATCCGGAACGACGTTCGGATCACGAGCGCTTGCGGCGCAACGCCAAGTACGTTTCGAGGATCGACGCTGCGGCGAGTTGGTCGACGACCCGCTTTCGCTTCGCGCGCGAGACGTCGGCGTCGATCAGCGTTCGCGTCACGAGAGCGGTCGTCAAGCGCTCGTCGACGCGCTCGATGATCCCGTCGAACGCTTTTCCCAGGACTGCCGCAAATTCGTCGATTCGGGCCGCGGCGGGCCCAACCGCGCCGGATAGTTTGAGCGGATAGCCGAGAACGATCGTCCCGGCCTCACGTTCGCGCGCGAGCGCCACGATCGCATCGAGATCCGCGCGCAGCGCCGTCCGCTCGATCGTCTGCAACGGGAGGGCATAGGACTCCGCGGGGTCGCTGACTGCGACGCCAATGCGCCGTTCGCCGACGTCGAGCGCGATGATGGCCACGATGAGTTTCCTTAGCTCGACGCGGCCGGTGAGGCTTTTCCGCTCGCGCCATGCGCAAGTTCGAGGAGCAGCGCGCTCGACTTCGGTCTTTTTCCAAGCTGGTATGCCACGAACGCTTCGATCGCTCGCGCGACCCCAGGCGTGGCGTGCACCGCCGCGCGCCGCTGGGCGCCGCGCTCCGTCGCAAGGGCGCGGAAGTTCTCGACTTCGCCCGGCTCGAGCGGGTAGGCGTGGGCGTGGTGCGGCCGGCAGCTTTCGCACGCAAGCCCCCCGGCTTCCAGGTCGAGCCATGCGGCGCGGTCATCGAGCGCACCGCCGCATCGCACGCACTCATCCGCGGCGGGAGCCAACCCCAAAACTGCGAGGAGCCGTAGTTCGAAGCGTGGGACGAGCTCCGCGGGTTGGATCGCGCGCCCGAGCGCCTGGAGCGCCCCGTCGAGCAACGCGTAGATCTCCGGGAGCGCGAGGTCGGGCTCGCAGAACGCGTCCACCAGTTCGATCATCAAGTGCGCCGCGGCGTACGATGCCGGATCGACAACCGTCGACCAGCGCGACCGCACCAATTCGGCACTCGTGATGATGTCGAGATGCCGGCCACGGTGCATCCCGAACAGCGCTTCGCTCGCGAACTCGAGCCGGCCCATCACGTGACTCTTCGTTCGCCGCGCGCCCTTCGCAACCGCATCGAGTTTACCGCGCGCCTCGCTAAAAAGAGTGAGAATCCGGTCGGCTTCCCCGAGGTTTCGCGAGCGGAGCACGATCGCTCGAGTCTTGTACGCGCGCGACGGCGCGCTCACGGCAACTCGAACGCCGCCGGCAGCAGTTCCGACAGCGTCGTCGTTTCGATGTCCTCACCGCGCGCATACACGATCCGCAGCGCCGGCGCAAACTCGGCGAGAAATTGCCGGCAGCCGCCGCACGGCGCACTCGTCCCTTCCGGCGGGCCGGCCACCGCAAGTGCCGCGAAGCGCCGCTTTCCCGCCGCAACGGCCGCCGCGACCGCCGCTCGCTCGGCGCACAACGATAAGCCGTACGAAGCGTTCTCCACGTTGCAGGCGGCCACGATGGAACCATCGTCGCACAAGAGCGCCGCTCCAACGGCGAACGCCGAGTACGGCGCGTACGCGTGCTCGCGGACAGCGCGCGCGGCTGCGATCAACTCTGCGTCGGCGGGCTCAACCATGCTGCGCCGCGGCTGGGGCGGCGTGCGCTTCGCCGCCTTCGGCGGCGCCCGCGCTGCGCCGCAGCCGGACCGACAGTATGCGCCGCCCGCGCGTGCGCTCGATGCGCAGCCGCATCCGCTCGCCCGCCTCGATCTCTTCGCCTTCGACCGGAAGGCGCCCGAAGAGCCCAACCGTGAGCCCTCCGATCGTTTCGAAGTCCTCGTGCGGCAACCGCAGCCCAAGGCGCGCGTTGACGTCTTCGATGTTGGTTCCCGCGTCGACGATTGCATCGCCGTTGGGGAGAGTCCTAATCGATTCTTCCTCGCCCTCGTCGTGCTCGTCGCGGATCTCTCCGACGATCTCCTCGAGCAAGTCTTCCATCGTCACGAGGCCGGCCGTTCCGCCGTACTCGTCGACGACGATCGCAAGCGAAAACTTCCCGCGCTGCATTTCACGCAAAAGCTCTGAGACGCGTTTGCTTTCCGGGACGAGCGTGATCGGGCGCATCAGCGCGCGCAGCGGCGTGTTCGCGAGCGTCCCGTTCGAGAGTGCGATCAGAAGTTCGCGGTCGTGAACGACGCCGATCACGTTGTCGATCGTCTCTTCGTAGACCGGCAGTTTCGAATACCCTTCGGCGATGACGAGATCGAGCGCGCGCCGCGCCGACGCGCTCACTTCGACCGAGACCATATCCGTCCGCGGCGTCATCACCTCGCGAACGATCGTGTCGCCGAACTGGATGATCGAATGGATCATCTCACGCTCGTCTTCTTCGAGGACGTTCTGTTCGGCGCCGACGTTGACGATGTTGCGGATGTCGTCTTCGGTCACGAACGGTCCGCGCGCGTGCGGCGAGATGCCGAACAGCCGCACGATCCCGTTCGTGGCGACGAGAAAGGCGGTAATGACGGGCGTCAGAAGCCACGCGACGCGCAGCAACACCGGCGCCAAGCGCAGCGCCCAGCGTTCGTTGTTGGCGACCGCGATCGTTTTGGGGATGATCTCTCCGAACAGCAGCAAGAGGACGGTCATCACCGCGGTCGACCAGAGCGCCGCGTGCGGGATCCCGACCTTGAAAAATAGCGCGGTCGCAAGCGAATCCGCGGCGAGCAACACGACCGTGTTCCCGATCAGAATCGACGTCAGGAAGCGGTTCCGGTCCTCGAGTAGCCGCATCAGCGCACTGCCGCCCTTGACGCCACGTTCGGCGATCGCCCGCGCGTGCAGGCGCGACATCGAGACGACGGCCGCCTCGGAGCCGGAGAAGAATGCCGACCCGAAGATCAGCACGGCAAGCGCGATGATCTCGGGAACGTGTGCGCCGATCACGCCGGCAGCCGCTCGCTCGGTAGCGGAGGGTCGGTACTCAAATCGTCGAGATTATAGCACACGAGGGGGTCCCGTCCCCGCCGCGCGCTCACCCGCGCACGAGCAGGAAGATCGTCAGAACGACCGCCGCGCCCATCAATCCGCCCAGGCAGACCTCACCGAGCGAGTGGATTCCGCCCTCAACCCGGCTCTGACTCACCAAGAAGGCCAAGAAGAAGGCGAGCAAGCCGAGCAAGAGGCTCCCCCCGAGCAGCGCGATCAACGTTGCGACCGCGAACGCCAGCGCGGCGTGACCCGAGACCGCGCCTCCCTGGAGCGGCGTCCCGTGTCGTGCCCCGACCGCCTTCCAAAAGACCGTTCCGATCGCGGTGATGGCGAGCGACACGAACACGAGGTTGCGCGGGACCGTCGCGACCGCGACCGCCACGCTCGCGCCCGCTCGGGTAATGCCCTCGTAGAACGCAAGGTAGGCGACGACGATTGCCGCAAGCGAGACGACCAGGACGGCGCCTGCCGCTGCGTCCTTCGCGATCTTCGCAAGTGGGTGGTGCGCGACGGTCATCAAATCGACGATCGATTCGACCGCCGTGTTGACCAGCTCGCAGGCGAGGACCAGCGCGATCGCGATGACGATGACCGCGACGTACGCGCGCTCCAGCCGAAGGTAGAGCGTCGCGAACAATGCGAGCGCTCCCGCGACCAAATGCACGCGCATGTTCGGCTGAGTCCGCGTCGCGTAGACGATCCCTTGGAATGCATAGTTGAACGCCGACCAGAAGCGATTCTCGTCGACGCGTTTGACGCTCGGCGGCAGGCGGGCAGGGTGCACTCTACCCCGCTTCGGGGTGCGACTTCGCCCCCCTCGGGTACGGCCAAGCGAGGCCGACCGCGCGCACCAGACGCCGTTCGGCTCGGACCATCCGCACGCGCTCGGCGGCAATTTCGTGATCGTGCCCGACGAGGTGCAGAACTCCATGGATCAGCAGACGGGTGACCTCCGCCGCGAGCGGCGCGCCGTAGTCGCGCCCCTGACGGCCTGCGGCATCCAGGTTGATGACGACGTCGCCCAAGAGCGTCTCGGGCAGCGCTCGACCTTGCTTGCGGCGCGGCACGCGGAACGGCTCGAAAAGCGGAAACGCCAGGACGTCGGTCGTCCTGTCGCGCCCGCGATGCACGCGGTTGAGCCGGCGCATCGCACGGTCGCCGACAAACGACAGCGAGAGGCTTGCGCCGCCGAGCCGTTCTTCGGCCAGGAGCCGGCGCGCGGTCCGCTCGAGGGCGCGAAGGTTCAGCCGGTGCTTGCGCGTCGCGTTGCGAACATAAATCACCGTTGCTCGGATTCGCGCGCATAGGCGGCGACGATCTTCCCGACCAGCGCCGGGCGAACGACGTCGCTCTCGTTCAATTCGACGATCGCAACGTCGTCGAGCTTTCCGAACAGCCGCGGCACTTCGAGTAACCCGGCCCGCGCGCCGCGCGGCAGATCGATTTGCGTGATGTCGCCGTTGACGACCATCTTCGATCCGTCGCCGAGTCGCGTCAAAAACATCTTCAACTGCTCGCGCGTCGCGTTTTGCGCCTCGTCGAGAATGATGAACGCATCGGGCAGCGTGCGCCCCCGCATGTAGGCGAGCGGCGCGACCTCGACGGTGCCACGTTCGATGAAGCGGGTCACCATGGGATCATCCAACAACTCGAAGAGCGCATCGTAAAGCGGCCGCAGATACGGATCGACCTTCTCCTTCAAGTCGCCCGGCAGAAAGCCGAGCTTCTCGCCGGCCTCGACCGCCGGTCGCGACAGAATGATGCGCGCGACTTCGCGCTTGCGCAGCGCGCGGACCGCCATCACCATCGCAAGAAACGTCTTCCCCGTCCCGGCCGGACCGATTCCGAACGTGAGCGTGTTGCGCTCGATCGCGTCGACAAAAGCTCTTTGCCCGGAAGTCTTCGGCCGGATCTCCTTACCGCGATTCGTCGCGATCAAGGTCTTGGGCGGGCGCGTCGCCGCTTCGGCGACCGCTTCGCGCGCCGCGAGCGCGACGTCGTCCGGCGTGAGGTGCGCACCCTCGTCGAAGCCGTTCGCATCCGTGCGAGGACGCGATGCGCCGACTCGACCGCGTCGCGCTCGCCGCGAACGCGCAGTTTGTCGCCCTCGAGCTGAAGTGAGACCGGGAGCAGCCCCTCGAGCGCGGTCAAATTGCGGTCGAGATGGCCGCAGAAATCGAGCGGGTCGCGCAGACCCGTCAGTTCGAAAACCCGCTCCGTATCGGTCTCAGCCAGGGCTAGGGATCCCTTCGGTATAGACAACTAACCCTAGAAACGCTCGCGCCGCGCGAAAGTTGTCACCCTCGCCGGCCGGTCGAACCCGGCTCACGCAGCGCGATCGGTGGCGCCAAGGCTTCGGCGAACACGAAAGCGGCCAGAAGGTCGGCCGGCCGCCTGAAGGCGCGCACGAGCCCGGCGGCGTGCCGAGTCGGGTCGTGCGCCGGGAGGAGTGCGGGATCGAGCGCCGCTCGGGCCGAGCTCGGCGCGGCTGGGGCGGCAAGGTTGGCCGGCGCGGGCGCGGGCCGGGGCGGCGACTGCGGCTGCGGGCGCACTCGGACGGGCGTACCGGCCCTGACGACCACTTGCCGGACGGGGACCCCGCGGCGCTTCGCCTCCTCGGCGGCCCGCCGCGCGAGCATCTCGACGATCAGTGCCGGGACGTCGGACATCGCTTACGTCCCTTGCGCGGGCGGCGGCGGCTGAGTCGGCTGCGCGACGCTCGGCGACTGCTCGGGCGAAACGCCGCTCGAAATCGCTCCGCGCATATCGGTATCCGACTTGATGTTGTTCAGCCGGTAGTAATCCATCACGCCGAGGTTGCCCTCGCGGAACGCGACCGCGATCGCCTCCGGGATCTGCGCCTCGGCTTCGACGACCTTCGCGCGCATCGCTTGGGTCTGCGCTTTCTGCTCTTGTTCGGCGGCTTGGGCGCTGTACTGGCGCTCCGCGGCCTTCGCTTGCGCGATGCGGCGGTCGGCCTCGGCCTGGGCCATCTGCAGTTCGGCGCCGATGTTTTTCCCGACGTCGACGTCGGCGATGTCGATCGAGACGATTTCGAACGCCGTCCCGGCGTCGAGGCCCTTGGCGAGCACTGCTTTCGAAATCCGGTCCGGGTACTCGAGGACTTCCTTGTGGTCGACCGCGCCGCCGATCGCCGAGACGACGCCCTCGCCGACGCGCGCGACGATCGTTGGCTCGCCCGCACCGCCGACGTACCGGTCCAAATTCGCGCGAACCGTGATTCGCGCTTTGACGTTCAATTGAATTCCGTTCTGCGCGACGCCCTGGAAAACCGGCGTCTCGATTACCTTCGGGTTGACCGACGTCACGAGCGCCTCGAGGACGTCGCGCCCGGCCAAATCGATCGCGGCGGCGCGCTGCCACTCGAGCGGGATTTGCGCGCGCTGCGCGGCGATCAGCGCCAGCGTTACTTTCTCGACGTTACCGCCCGCGAGGTAGTGCGATTGCATCTGGTCGACGGTCAGCGGCAGACCGGCCTTCCGCGCGCGCACCAAGTTCGTCACGATGACGCTCGGCTGAATCCCGATCAGGCGCATCCGAATCAGCGCGACCATCGACAGCGGCACGCCGGCCGCGAGCGTTCGAATCCACATCCCGACTGGGAAGTAGTACAAGAACAAAAAGAAGCCGATAATGAGGGCGAAGACGACCAGCGAGAAACCAAACGCTACGGGCACTTACGCCTCCTTGGCGGGTTTGACGAAGATGCGCGCGCCTTCGACGCGCGTCACCACGATCGGGGTTCCGGCCGACACGAAATCGCCTTCGGTCAGGACCGGGATTCGTTTCCCGTCGACCGTCGCGACGCCGGCCGGCCGCAGAAACGAGCTGGCAACTCCGCCGAGCCCGACCAGACCGCTCAAATCAGCGCTGGCCACGTATTCGGGCCCTTGGGCCGCCTGCAAGGTGAATCGCTTCACGAACGCATTCTCGGGGAAGATGCGGCTCGAGATCCAGAACATCAAAACGGAAAGCACGATCGCAATCGAAATCGACTGCACAGCGACGAAGAAAAATGCGATCCCAAAAGCGAGCACGATCGCTGCGACGAGCGCAATCGTCCCTAGTATGCCGGCCGCACCGTGTCCCGGGACGACGTGCAGTTCGAACAAGATTCCGATCACTCCGAGCAGCGCGAGCCCGATCACGAGCCCGTTCGAGAACCCGGCATACACGTGCGTCCCGAAGAAAAGGGCGAGCGACGCGATGCCGATCAGGCCGGCGATCCCGTGCAGGGTCTGCATCTCGATCAGGAGGCCCAGCACGCCGAGCGACAGGAGCAGGCCGCTGACCTCCGGGCTTGTCGCAAACCGCGCGAGTTGTTCGGCCCACGTGTACTCGACGTGAACGCGTTCGCCGTCTTGCAGCCCGACGGCATGCAGCGCGTCGGTCAGGGTCGGCGCGATCGCATCGGCCATCTTCGTTTTCTTCGCTTCGTCGGCCGTCAACGAGAGGATCGCCCCCGCCTTCTTGTACGCCGGGACGTCGATTTGTTTGTCGACCATCGCTTCGGCTAGGATCGGGTCGCGATGATTGCGCTCGGCGATCGCTTTAAAATCGGCTCGCAGCGCGGAGACGTGTTTCGGGTCGTTTGGAATAGGCTCGGCGGCGCCGATCGTCGCGCCGGGGGCCATGACGATTTTCTGCGCCGCGAGCGTGATCAACGCGCCGGCTGAATAGGCGCGCGGGTCGATGAATGCGAGCGTCGGGACTTTGGATCGCAGGAGCGCGTCGCGAATCTCCCAACCCGCGGAGACGAGGCCGCCCGGCGTGTTGATGTCGAGGACGAGCGCCCCGGCTCCGTCGCTATTGGCGCGATCGACCGCGCGGGCCACGAGGTGCGCCATCCCTTCGTCGACGATGCCCTCGATTGGGACGACGACGACCTCGCGCGACGGGCTCGCGTGACCGAGACCGCCGAGAAGACCCAGGGCACCACACAACGCCGCCAGGCTCCATAGCGCCAGGCGAACCGAACGTCTCATAGAGTAGCCTACTCGTTCGAGGGCGCCATGTTGCGGCCTGGGGCGCTCAGGGGCTCTCGGCGCGCTTCAGTTCCTCCAGCACGACCTGGCGGATCACGCTGCCGTCGGCTTCGCCGCGGAGCCGCGGCATCACAAGTTTCATCGCCGAGCCTTCTTTGCGCTCGGCGGGCGGGAGCTCGTCCAGCGCCGCGCGGACGATCGGCCGGATATCGTCGGCCGACTTCTGCGCCGGCAGTAACGCCGCCAGGATCTCGCGCTCCCGGGTCTCCTTCTCGACCAAGTCGGCGCGGTTGCCCTTCGCGAACTCAGTAATCGAGTCGGTTCGCTGCTTGACCAGCTTTCGGACGACCTCGATCTCCTCGGCCGCCTCGAGCTCGCGCCCGGACTCGATCTTCCGGTACGAGAATGCCGAAAGCGCGGATCGCAGCGTGTCGACCCGCACTTGATCTCTCGCCTTCATCGCCGTTTTCAGTTCGGCGCCGATGCGCTCTTTGAGGCTCAGGCTCGGTCCCTTACGACTAAGCGCGGCGCTTCCGGGCGGCGGCGGACTTCTTCTTGCGCCGAACGCTCGGTTTCTCGTAGTGCTCGTGCTTGCGAGCCTCGGCGAGAACCCCGGCCTTCTGGGTAGCTTTTTTGAAGCGACGCAAAGCACTTTCGATGGTCTCACCGGGTGCAACGCGAACTTCCATAAACAACCCTCCCTTCGGCCTGCGGGCTACGCAGCATAATTCGAGTGCCGCCCGAGCGGACGACAACCGCTACACACTATCACAGGCCGGCGGACCGGTCAATTTTCCCGCCGCCTTTCCGGCCGCGGGCCGAAGCGCGTTTACAAGCCGCCGCCCAATCGAATCAGGTACTTGACGATCAACCGGTTGAGCGTCCGCGTCGCGCCCGGCGTGCCATAGTCGACGAACAGTTCGTTGCCGCTGCGGAACCTTCGCTGGAACCCGACCGCCAGGTTGCGCCCCGGCGAGGCGAAGCCGCCGGCGCCGGAGATCACGCGGTAGGCGAGCGAAGCGCTTCCGCCGTCCCCAATCGGAAACGCGAGCGAAAGGCGGCGCAGCCATTGCCCATCGGCGGCGCCGGCGAACTGTCGTTCGCGCGTCCCCGCATAGTCGAACGATAAGGACCGCCCGCCGCCGAGCTGGCTCGAGACGGTCGTCGCGACCTGATCCAAGTAGAATCCTCCGAACGGTCCAAACACGTAGCTCGCGTCGAGCGAGCGCGGCGTCCCCTCACCCAGATGGACCTCGACGTCCTTGGTCACGAACGGCTGCGCGACCGCATCGCCGTAGCCGTTCGGATAGCCCGAATAGATGTCTCCGTCGTACGAGCGCAGCGTCCCCGCAGAATCACCGAATGCGTATCGCTGCGCGTGCTTCGTGCGAACTTGCAAGAAGAGATCGACGTCCGAGGCGTGCGTTGCGCCGCTGCGGTCGAGCCACCGGTCCGCGTTGAAATACAGCTCGACGTTTTTTAGCGGCGAACCGGCCGGCGCGGTCCGAACCCAATCGAAGAACGCATTCGGCCCGCGGATGTCGGCGAGGTTCGTGAAACCGTCGAGCGGATGGAATTCGGGGCCGATGTCCTGGTACGAAAGGGCGCCCTCGAACCCGGGCTTTTGAATGTCGATGAAGGCGCGTGTCGCTTGCGCGTCGCTCGGGTTAGGGACGAACGTGCCGAACTCTCGACCATATTGTGCCGAGTACACCAAGCCTGAGGCGAGGCTCCGCCCGTAACCGCCGACTTCGAGGCTCTCGTCGTTGCCGTCGCTATGGCGCGCTAAGACGCCGTCGAGCCACAAGCCGAGCGTGTTGCTCGCGCGGCGATGGAGCAGCCCGAACGCCGTGTCGTCGAAGGCGGTGCCGGCCGCCGGGTCGCCGCCTTGCGTTTCCAGGAATCCGAACGATCGCGGCCCGTCAGTCCCCTCCACCTTGACGCCGCGGTCGAACGCAGGGATCGACGGCGAGTAGAACAGGACGTCGCGCGGCAGATTCCACTCGTAGCCTTCGCGAGCCGAGTTGATGTAGGGTGCGCCTTGGGCAAAGAATGGGCGATACTCCGTTAAATTGCGCTGCAGTTGCTGTGGCACGATCGTCTGCTGATCGACTTCCACGTTCGAGAAGTCGGGATCGAACGCACCGACGGCCGAGACCGTCGGCGTGATCGGATATGCAAAGTCGATTCCGGCGGTCCGCGGATTGTGCTGGGCGACCGTTCCATCCGGATCGACGAAGGTTCGGCGATCGCCGCCGCCCGTGCCGAGCGCGAACACTTCGGCTCGCGGCTTGGGCCTCTCGATCGCGTTGCGCAACACGACTCCGCGAACGTCCGGCCAGTAACGCACGTCGAAAAATGACGGCCAGGTCGGGACGGTGGCGTCTCCCATCAGCGGCCTGAACGCCCAGGAGTCGTGCTCGCCCGCGCCTACGGTCGCACGGATGAAGTTCAGCCGCCACGGCTGCGGCCCGTTCCCACGAATCTTGAGCACTCGGATCGGGATGATCATCATCGCGTTCCAGCCCGTCGGCGTAATGCTCGCAGCCGCCGACCAAACCGGCTTGAACCGGACCGTCTCGTTCGCTTGCTGGTACCGCGTTCCGGCCGGCGTCGTCTCGAAAAGAAGTAGGCCTCTTCGCCGTTGCCGCCCGTGTCGATACCCAATCCAACGAAGTCGTCGACGCCGAAACCGATGTCGTTCGTCTTCTGCGTTGCGACGATCGCAACGCGTTGCTGGACCCGAAACGCAACGTACAGGTTCGTGTCGTCGTAAAACAGCGCGCTCTCGGTCCGCGCCGTCGCCGGCATCCGTGCCCCGAGATCGGTGAAACCGGTCGCAAACTTCGCCGTCGCCCAGCGCGGGTCGCTGAGCGTCGCGTCCAGCGCGAACGGCCGCTCGGCGCGCACCGGGGCGAACGCTTCGGCCGCACCGAGCGCGGCGGCCGGAAGCGGAGCGTGCGCCGCAACCGCTACGGCGACCGTGAACGCGGCGAGCAGGCGTACGCGAAGAGGGGCCACGCCGGCCAGCGTACCCGGGCCGGCCAGGCCCGTCGTTCAAGAGTTTCTCCCGCGCGCTAAAAGCTCGAATGAGCCTCGTTCAAATAATAATCAATTAAACGAAAGCACGCTGCCGCGACCAAGCGCGAGCCTTCGGAGCGCCGTGAAGCGGACGTCCGACTGAAGCTTGCGTGTGATCTCGACGCGCTTGGCCGCGGGTTGCCGCCGCAGCGTGGCAAGCGCGGCAAGTCTGTCCCCGACCGCCAGTTGCGTCGCGGCCAATTCCACCGGATCGACGTCGCGCGGCGCCCGCAGCCTGGCGAAGGTTCGCCTCGCCTCGGCGCGCCGTCCCTGCAGAGCATCAAGCCGCGCGATGACCGTCACGCGCTTGTCGTCGGGGAGCGCGAGCCCGGGGGTCCGCAGGCGCTCGAGGGCGCTTGCGTAGTCGCGACGTGCTTCGTCGATCTGAATCAAGCCGAGGACCGACTCGGCGTCGTGCGGATCGAGATCCAGCGCCGAACGGAACTGTTCGGCCGCGGCATCAAACCGATGGAGATCGTAATTCGTGAATCCGAGCCAATGCGCCGCCGTCTTCGACTCGGGATCGAGCCGCTCGCCGACCTCGAACTCGAGCAGTGCGTCCGCGATCCGGCCTTGGTCGTAGAGAGTGATGCCTCGCCAGATATGGGCGTATGCGTTCTCGTCGTCGAACGCAAGCGCACGGCTGAAGAACGACTCGGATCCCGGCATATCGTTCTCGTCGAGCCGCGCAAGCAATCCGAGGACCGCAAACGCATCCGCATTGCGCGGATCGAGCGCGAGTGCTCGCCGCGCAAGCGTACGCGCCCGCGCATATTCGGTACGCGCTGCCGGACCTTCGATGAGATTTCCACGAATCGCTTCGACCGCCGCCAAACCGGCGTAGCCTCGCGCATTCGAAGGCGCGAGCCGGACGGTTTGCCGGAAGTACTTTTCTGCGGTCCGCAGGCTTGCGGGATCGCGCCGTTCCCATTGAATCCATCCCAGGTCGTAAGCGCGCGCCGCAGCGGCGGGGAGGGCCGCGCCCGAGCGTTCGACGACAATCCCTCCGCTCGCGAGCATCAGGAGCGCCGCCGCCCCCGCGAACCAGCGGCCCAGCCGCGCAACGGCAATGCGCGGCCCAGTGCTCGGTTTCGCGGCGACCGCGAGCCGGTAACCACGGCGCGGGATATTCTCAATCCACACGCTTGGGTCGACTGCCAGGACGCTCCGAAGCACGTAGACTTGTTGCGGAAGGTTCCGTTCCTCGACGGCGTCCTCGGGCCAAAGAGCCTCACGCAGAACGCTATGCGGTACGACATCGCCCGGCGCGGCCGCGAGCAGCGCCAACAGTTCCATCGCCTTGCGCGTGGCGCGGACGACCTCGCCGTCCCGCACCAAGGTCAGCGTCGCTGGGTCGAAGCGAAATGAGCCCAACCGCTGCATCGCAAGACCGCCTTCGGCGGCCGAACCCGAATCCTCCTGGGGCTTAACCCGGCGGCCAGGTCATGTGCCGCCCGGTCAGTACGTGCGCGTGCAGGTGAAAGACGGTCTGGCCGCCGTCGCTCCCTTCATTGACGACGACGCGGTAGCCGCCCGCCGACGCTTCGCGCCCGAGCCGCGCGGCCAGCGCAAACATATCGCCGACCTCGCTTGTTCCCGCGCCCGCGACGAACTCGCTGAGGTCGCGGACGTGCCGGACCGGGACGACGAGGATGTGGGTGGGGGCTTGGGGATTAAGGTCGCGGAACGCAACCAACTCGCTCGTGCGCGCGACCTCGTCCGCGACGATCTCGCGGCGCACGATCTTGCAGAACACGCAATCCGTTGCGATCACGATCTCGGCGGAATCATCAGGTTGAACTCGATGAGCGAGTCGGGGCGCGGGATGATCCCGCCGATCGACGACTTCGCGGCAAACGAGACGACCGAATGGACGATCGGAATTTCAGGAGCCTGCTCGCGGATCATCGCATTGGCGCGCTGGTAGATCGCACCCCGCTTCGTCTCGTC
This sequence comes from Vulcanimicrobiota bacterium, assembly GCA_963832625.1. Lineage (GTDB taxonomy): Bacteria > Vulcanimicrobiota > Vulcanimicrobiia > Vulcanimicrobiales > Vulcanimicrobiaceae > CAWHUV01. Next base: position 96,303 of record CAWHUV010000002.1, read on the forward strand.
GATCGTCGACTGACCGGCCAGCATCAGCGCGTGAAACGCCGGGTCGCGCCAGAACGCGTAGTTCTGCGCCTGCCCCTTCACGGCGCTGTCTTGATCGAGCAGGTCGTACATGAAGTTGTCGGGGTCGCCGTTGTCCCCGGTCCATCCGATCAAGCACATCGGGTGCTCGCCGTTGCGCACCTTCGTGAGGAAGACGCCGAACTCGAACGGCTCGAGCGTCAGGTTGATTCCAACCTTGTGCAAGTCGGCTTGAATCGTTTCGGCGACGCGCTGCGGCTCCGGCATGTACGGGCGCGGCGACGTCGGGTAATACAACTCGGTCGAAAATCCGCCGGCGAAACCGGCGCGCGAGAGTAGCCGCTTTGCTTCGGCGATGTCGAACGGATACGCTTTGACCGCAGGATTGCCGCCCAGCATCCCGGGAGGCGTCCAGTTGTCGGCGACCTCGGCGCCAAGCGCATAGAAGCTGTGCGCGATCGCGGCCTTGTCGATCGCGTACGCGATCGCTTGGCGGACCGCGAGGTTCTCGAACGGCTTCTTCTCGACGTTGAGCGCTAAGTACATCAGGTTGTTACTCGGCTGGCGGTACAGCCGAATGCCCGGCTGTGCCGCGAGCATCTTCGCGTCGTCGGGCCGCGGGTCGACGAGGACGTCGATGTCGCCCTTCTGCATCGAGAGGACGCTCGTCGATTGGTCTGGGATGTCGCGCACGATCACCGTCGCGTACGCCGGCCTCGGCCCGGCGTAATTCGGGTTGGCGACGAGGGTGATGTGGTCGTCTTTGACCCACTCGGCGAGCGCGTACGGGCCTGCGCTCACCGGCTTGAGGTCGAAGCCGTGCAGATCGGCCGTTATGGCGTCGGGCGCTCCGATGGCGAAAGACGGCATCGCGAGGTTGTGGAGAAACGGGGCGAACGCGCGCTTGAGCGTGATCACGACCCGGTCGCGCGCCGGCGCCGCGACGTCGGTGACCATGCTTGCCTTGTCGAACCCGCCGAACTGGCTCGCCCAATACCCGTACGGCAAGTTCCCGTGATTCGGATTCGCCGCAAGCCGCCACCGGTCGAAGTTGAACTTGACGGCCGCGGCATCGAGCGCCGAACCATCGGAGAACTTGAGAGCCCGCTGCAGAACGAACGTCCAGACGCGGCCGTCCGCGCTCGACGTCCACGATTGCGCAAGGTCGGGGACCACGTCGAACGTCCCCGACTTGAAACGCACGAGGTTGCGGAAAATCTCCGACGTGATGTTCAATGAGAGCCCGTCGGTTTGAATCGCCGGATCGAGCCCGACGGCGTCCTTGACGCGCGCCACGACGAGCGTCGGGCCGCCCGAGCTCGGCGCCGCGCCGCTGCCGCACCCCGCAAGCGCGAGCGCCGAAAGAACGACTCCGGCGAGACGCCGTTGTGCGAGAATTCCAGTGTTGAGGCGCATTCGCTTTGGTCCCAGGCTCCTTACCGTGTCTTGATCGTGAAGGTCCAGCTTCGCGTCGTGGTGTTGCCCGCCGCGTCGGTGACTCTGACGACGACCCGCACGTCGCCATCGGGGATATCGACGCCCGGCGTGTAGGCGATGAAGCTCGCCGTCCGCGTCGCCGCCGACGTAACGTCGTGGCCGTTGAGCGACAGGTTGATGCTCGCGGGGACGATCGCTAACTGCGACGGCGCGACGAACGTCGCGTAGATGCTCGGCCGCGGGTTATCGACGACCTGACCGGGAGGCGGTGCGACTTCCGGAATTTGCGGCGGCACGGTCGCGGCCGAGAGCGTGGTCGCGGCTTCGGCGCGGCGCGCTTCGCTCGAGCCGACGCTGAGGTGCCCGAAGATTGGGACTTGCGCGACGTTGAAACGGTCGGGGATCGTGAATTGCGCGACGTAAGTGCCCGCCGTCTCTTCGCGCATCGGGAGCGCGCTCAAGTAATCGCCGATGTCGTACGACGCGTGGCCGTGCGGCGTCCCTTGCAGCGTAATGTCGAAGCTCTCGCCGGCGCGTAGCGGGCGCGATACCGAAATCGTGAATGCCGTTATCTTGACGTCCGCGGCGACGGGCGCGGCGGTCGGCGGCCCGGTTACCGTGCGCGACGCGATGATCTGACGAATCTCACCCGTCTCGGGGTTGCGCCGAACCGTGACGTAGTCGCCGACGTGCAAGTCGGCGAGCACCGCGCTCGACCCGTTCAGCGAAATGTCGGTCGTTCGGCCGGGCTGCACGACCTTTCCGTTGGCCATGACGACCGCGATCGGCGAGACCGCCGAGAGCGTTCCGCTGTCCGAACTATAAAAGCCATCGACTTCGACGACCCGCCCATCGGCCGCGAGCAGGACTGCGACCCGGTCCCCGACGCGCAGTTGATCGAGCGTACTCTTGACCTGCGAATGGACGGTCACGTCTTGAATCGTAATCCGCGCGTCCGAATTCAATGAGATCGTCCGCGACTCGGCTCCCAATGTCACGGTGATCGACGGCGGCGCCGAGAGGGCGTCGATCGCTGCGATCGTTCCGTTGACGGTCGTCCCGCCGCCGGCGCGCTGTTCCGCGCCGCCGGTCGTGCGGCCGATCAAGGCCGAGACGATCTCCACCTTCGTCCCGTGCTGGTCATAGGTCGCATTCGCGCCGAACGCCGCCTTCAAGAGACTGAGCGGTCCGTACGTGGTCCCGTCGACTTCGACGATGGGGGCCTCGAGCGTTACGACGCGATCGTCGATTCTGGCGCGTTCGCTCCCGACCGTCAAACTGAGCGTCCCAACCGGGAGGCGCGCCGTAAGCGTGTCGCCCGAACGCGTGACCGCGACGGCGAGCGCTTCGAATATCGCCCGGAGCGGGACCAGCAGGCGCCCATCGCGGACGACCGCCGGCGTGTCCTCGCCGACTTGCTGGCCGTTGACGAAGATCGAGATCGTCCGCGTCGGCTGCTCGACCGGCCGCGACGGGGGGGCCGCCGAGCCTGCGGTTGGGCATGCGCAAAGCAACGCGAAGAGCGCCGTGACATAAAGCGGCTTCATGCGGCGTGCTCTCGCAATATCTCCCGGTATACCTCGGCCGTCCGTTCCGCGCACAGGTCCCACGTTTGCGACCGCGCGAAGCGACGCGCCTCCTCGGGCGGGTGCGGCGCTCCGACCGCCGCGGTCATGAGGCCGGCGACGGCCCGGACGTCCCGCGCCGCGAAAATGTCGGCGAACGGGCGTAGCGGACCCGGAACCGCGTCGGCGCTCGCGATGACGCGCGTCCCGACCGCCGCCGCCTCGAGCAGCGGCAACCCGAAGCCTTCGCGCAGCGACGGGTAGACCAGGGCAATTGCTCCGGCATACAGTGTGGCAAGCGTCTCAACGTCGACCTCGCCGAGAAACCGGAGCGACCCGCTCGGCCGGGTGGGCCGAGCGACCGCCGGAGGCAAGTCGTCCGCACCGGTCAGGTAGAGATCGGCTGCGAGTTCGGGACCGAGCGATGCCCAAGCCGCGAACAGCGTCGGCAGATCCTTGTGCGCGCGATGATTCCCCACGTAAAGGAAGAACGGTCGCGCGGCCGCATACGGCACGATCTCGCCGCCCAGGAACCGATCGTCGACGCCCAGCGGTATCACGCGGATCCGATCCGCGGAGACGTGCAAGAAGCGCTCGAGGTCGCCGACCGTCCGAGGATCGTCCGTAATAACCCGCGCGGCGCGTTTGGCCACCGCGCGAACGGCGGTTGCGTAGTACGGGCCTACGGTCGGCTTGAATTGCGCCGGAAAATGCAAATGAATCAGGTCGTGAATTGTGATCGCGTACGGTCGCGGCGCCAAAACCGGGGCGTAGACGGACATGAAATGCGTCAAGCGCGGATGCAAGCGGCGCAGCGCCAGCGGCAGACCGACTTGTTCGCGAAACGAGAGGCTGCGCGTCCTCGAAAGCAGCGCAAACCGCAAGTCGGGGGCGACGCGGGGCAGCCGGACGGCGAGCTCGTCGACGTAGGCCTGCATCCCCACCGAGAGATGACGCGTCCGCGGCGCGTCGAGCGCCACATCGGGTCGTAGGTGCGAATCGTTCAGCGGCGCGCGGCCTTCCAAAGAACGACGACCGGGTAGAACGCCGAACCCGTCGCAATCACGGCGCCGCGCCAGCCGTCAACGTAGCCTCGCCGTACGAAAAAAAGCCACGGCAGCCGGACGAGAGCGAGCAGCAAGGTCACGACCGCCCGCATCCCGGAAGGGCGCAAACTGCGCGCCTCGAGGCTCGTATAGCGGTCGAACTTCGCCCAGTACGCACGGACGGTTGGATACGAGTCGTGCAGCAGCGCACCATCGAGCAACTCGACGTCGCCATCGACTCGCCACTCTTCATGCACGTCGGCCTGGCCGCCGGCGGCCGGCCGCGCGACGAGATGCGCCCGATCCGTGCGGAACAGCCGCAGCGGCGCCTCGTCGCCCCATCCACACCCGACGATCGGGCGTCCCGAGAAAAACGTCGTCCGGCGCATGACGAAACCATCGGTCGTTGCAGCCGGCTCGCATCGCAGGATCGCGTCGCGCAGCGTCGCGTCGAGCGGCTCGTCGGCGTCGAGCATGCACGTCCACTTCGTTTTGACGTGCCCGAGCGCGAAGCGCCGCGTCTTGACGAAGCCCGCCCACGGTCGCACGATCACATCGGCGCCGCGCGAGCGGGCGAGCGCGGCGGTATCGTCGCTCGACTCCGAATCGATGACGACGACCGGCGACCCGGCGGGGAGGCTGTCGAGGACGCGCTGCAGATTCGCGCCTCGTTCTTGGTGAGGATGACAAAGCTGACGTCGCCCGGGGTCAGGTGGGTGAAGCGATCGGAGCGGCCGCGACTTCGGGCCGTTCGCGCTCCCCTCGATGGGACAGCGCGGCGCCGATGAAATCGCGGTAGAGCGGCGCCGGGCGCGTCGGGCGCGATTTGAACTCGGGATGGGCCTGCGTCCCGACGAACCACGGATGAAGCGATCGGGGCAGTTCGACGCACCTCGACGAGCGTCGCGCGCCCCGACGCGTGATGGCCGGAGAACACCATGCCGTGCTCTTCGAAGAGCGCCTTGTAGCGATTGTTGAACTCGTACCGGTGGCGGTGCCGTTCGCTGATGTCGAGCTTCCCGTAGGCCCGCGCGGCGAGCGTCCCGGGCTCGAGGCGGCAGTCGTAGGCGCCGAGCCGCATCGTCCCGCCCATCAACTCGAGATTGCGCTGCTCGGGCAGGAAATCGATGACGGGGTCCGGCGTCGTCTCGTCGACCTCGCTCGTCATCGCGTCGGGCAAGGCCGCAGACGTTGCGCGCGAACTCGACGCACGCGAGCTGCATCCCGAAGCAGATCCCGAGGAACGGGATGCGATGTCTCGCGCGCGAATGCTGGATCGCGAGCAGCTTGCCTTTGACGCCGCGCGAACCGAAGCCGGGCGCGACCAGAATCCCGTCGACGCCGCGCAGCGACGCCGGTCCCTTCGTCCTCGACCGTCTCGGAGTCGACCCGCACGATCTCGACGCGGGCGTCGTGGTGGATCCCGGCGTGGTTGAGCGCCTCGTTGATCGAGATGTAGGCGTCTTTGAGCTCGACGTACTTGCCGACCAGCGCGATCCGGACTCGGCGCTGCTGGGCTCGTCGATCCGCTCGACGATCGCCGCCCACTCTTCGAGATCGAGCGGCCGCAGGTTCGAGCCGCAATTTGCGAATGACGGCCTCGGCCAGGCCTTCGGCTTCGAGGTTGAGCGGGACTTTGTAGATCGTCGGCGCGTCGCCGTTCTGCACGACGTTGCGTCGCCGGGACGTCGCAGAACAAGCGCGATCTTTTCCTTGAGCTCGAACGGGATCGGGTCTTCCGAGCTCGGTCCGGACGACGATCGCGTCGGGCGAGATCCCGATCGCGCGCAGCTCGCGCACCGAGTGCTGGGTCGGCTTCGTCTTCAGTTCGCCGGCGGCGCCGAGGTGCGGCATCAGCGTCAGGTGGACGAACATGACGTTCTCGTCGCCGACGTCGTGGCGCACCTGCCGGATCGCCTCGAGGAACGGCAGCGACTCGATGTCGCCGACCGTCCCGCCGACCTCGACGATGCAGACGTCGGCACCGCTCGTCTCGGCGACGCGCGTGATGTGCGCCTTGATCTCGTTGGTGATGTGCGGGATCACTTGGACCGTCGCGCCGAGATAGTCGCCGCGCCGCTCCTTGTCGATGACCGATGCGTAGATCTGGCCGGTCGTCACGTTGTTGATCGCGGCTCAGCGGTCTCGTCGATGAAGCGCTCGTAGTGGCCGAGGTCGAGATCGGTCTCGGCGCCGTCTTCGGTGACGAAGACCTCGCCGTGCTGGTACGGGTTCATCGTGCCGGCGTCGACGTTGATGTACGGGTCGAGCTTCTGGATCGAGACGCTGATGCCGCGGCTCTTGAGCAGCCGGCCGAGCGAGGCGGCGGTTATGCCCTTGCCGAGCGAACTCACGACGCCGCCGGTGAAGAAGATATACTTCGCCATCGATGGGACGCTTCGCTTCGGCGGTCGCTCGGCCGGGCGTCCCGTCAAACCGTTCGCACGTCGACGATGCGCTCGAGGCCCGCGCGGTCGCGCACGACCTCGACCGTGCGCCGGCGAGCCCGCACGGCAGCCCTCGCGAGCGCGGCTAGCGCCGCAGGGGCCGTTCCAGGAGCCGCATTCCATTGCAGGCGACCCAGGGGTCGCCAGCGCCTGCGGTTGCATTAAGAGCCGCCGATATGCGTCTAGTCCGTCGGCGCCCCCGTCGAGCGCCGAACGCGGTTCGAATGACAGCGGACTCGGCGGCGCCGGAATTTCACTTGTCGCGAATGTACGGCAGATTCGCAACGATGCAATCGTAGGTTACGCTCGGGCCGCGAGTTAGGTCTTGCGGACGCACCGAATCCCGATCCGGCGCGATTCGGCGCTCGGCTGCGTCCTCGCTCTCGCCGTCGTGGCTCGCTGCGTCGCAGACGCCGCTCGACCATCACTCGCGCCCCTCGCATATTGAACAGGTCTTGGCGTAAGAATGAAATCTTAGTCGCGACGGCGTGAAGCTGTGCAGTTGCGTTTCGCGATCGCGAGTGCTTCTTCCGACGTCTCGATTGCTGTGATGTCAAGGTTGGGCAATGCGCGACGTACGGCGATAATGCCGGACCTGCCTACGTCGACCCGCAGGCTCCGTTCGCGTCGCGCGAGCGACCTCCTTAGAAAAGCGAGTACGCGCTCGACGAGAAGTTCGGTCTCGGGGCGCGGGACGAGGACGTCGGGCGTAACCTCGAACGCTCGCCCGTAAAACCACGCTTCGCCGGTCAGATAGGGGATCGGCGTCCCCCGCGCACGCTCGACGACCAGCGCCTCGAACGCGCCAAGAGCCGGCTCGTCGAGCGGCGCGTCGCCGTGCGCGAGCATCCACGCCCGGTCGTGGCCGGTGACGTGCTCGAGGAGCCGATGCGCGTCGAGCGATGCCGTCGCGCTCGTCCCGGCGAGGCGGTTGCGCGCTTCCCGAAGCGAACCGGCGATCGTGACGCGCGGCGCCGGGCGCGAGATCACCGCTAGGCCGCCGACGTGGCGCCGGCCAGAAGGCGCGACTTCTCCTCGGCCTGCAGCCGCCGACGATCTTCCCTAGATTCCCGTCCATGATCGTCCCGGATGTTTCCGAAGTTCTCGTTGATGCGGTGGTCGGTGATGCGGTCTTGCGGAAAATTATACGTGCGAATCTTCTCGGAGCGGTCGCCGGTCCCGACTTGGCTGCGGCGCAAGCTCCGACGGCCTCTTCCGCCTCGCGCCGTTTGCGGTCGACGAGCACGCTGCGCAGCATCTGCATCGCGCGCTCGCGGTTCTGCAGTTGCGAGCGCTCCTCGCTGCACGACACGACGACGCCCGACGGCACGTGCGTGATGCGGATCGCCGACTCGGTCTTGTTGACGTGCTGGCCGCCCGCGCCCGACGCCTTGTACGTGTCGATCTCGAGGTCGTTCGGGTTGATCTGGACGTCGACCTCCTCGGCCTCCGGGGAGACGGCGACGGTCGCGGTCGAGGTATGAACGCGGCCCTGCGATTCGGTCACCGGGACGCGCTGGACGCGATGGACGCCGCTTTCGTACTTGAAGTACCGGTACGGCTCGCCGCCTCTTGATCGCGAGCACGATCTCTTTGTAGCCGCCGGCCTCGCTCTCGCTCTGCGAGACGACGTCGACCTTCATCTTCAGCGTCTCGGCGTAGCGCGCGTACATCCGCGCCAACTCGGCGGCGAACAGGCTCGCCTCGTCGCCGCCGGCGCCGGCGCGAATCTCGACGAAGATGTCCTTCGGCGTCGTTCGGGTCGCGCGGCGAGCATCAGCTCGGTGAGCTGCGCCTCGAGGGCGCTGCGCCGCTCGCGCAGTGAAGTCAGTTCTTCCTCGGCGAGCTCGCGCAGCTCGGGATCGCCGTGTCGGCGGCGAGCCGTGTCGTTCGCGTCGATCTCGCTCAGCAGGTCGCGGTACTCGCGGTACGCGCCGACCGTCTCCTCGAGCGCCGCGCGCTCTTTGCCGAGCGCGGTAAGTCGCGCTTGATCGAAGCGCCGCCTTGCTCGGCGAGCTCGGCGTCGATTTCGTCGAAGCGCTTTTCGAGCGTCTCGAGGCGGTCGACGTTGAGCACGGCGCCCGGCTAGGCCTCGGCGGCGGCGGCCTCGTCTTTAAGGCGCTTGCGCTCCTCGGCCTCGTCCTTCTTCCGCGCGGCCGCCGCGACGCGCTGGTTGAACTTGTCGACGCGGCCGGCGGTGTCGACGAATTTCTGCTGTCCGGTAAAGAGCGGATGGCACGCCGAGCAGATCTCGACGTTGATCTCTTTGAGGGTCGAACCGGTCGTAAAGGTAGCTCCCGCACGCGCAGTGGACGCGCGCCTCGGGATGCCAGGTGGGATGGATCTTGTTTTTCACAGCCGTCCCATCATATCACCCGCCCGCAAGGGGAGCCCGACGCCCCCCCGTGAAAGCGCCCGCCGCGTGCCGCACGGATGGCTTCGCGTCGCCGCCGCCCTCGCCGCCGCTGCGATCGTCGTCGCAGCCGGCGATGCCGCGCTCTTCCGGACGCCTGCCTATCATGCAATTCTCGCCCCAGCCTCGAGCGCCGGCTCGTTCGAGGCAACGGTGGCGCGCCTGCGCGCGTATGCCGCCGACCCGGCCCGCGACGTCGTGGTGCTCGGCGATTCTCGAATCTTCGAGGGCTTGATGCCGCCCGTCGCCGCGGCAGACGCGCGCGGGCTGCGGTTCGTATCCGCGGCGATCCCGGGGACGACGCCCCGCTGTTGGCCGTTCTTGCTCCGCGCGATCGACCCGGACGCGCGGCGCTTCCGGGCGCTCGTCATCCCCGTCGACACGTACGCGGACGACGACTCGGCGATCGGCTCCGCTGACATGAACGACCGGCCGTTCGATCTTCACTACGTCGTCTACCAAATCGGTCTCGCCGACGCGTGGCCGCTCGCGGCGACCTTTAGCGATCCGCGCGAGAAGCTCGGCGCGACGCTCGACTTGTGGTTACGCGCGCCGTTGTTGCGCGAGGACGTGCAGTCGCTCGTCGCCGACCCCCAGGCGCGCGTTGCGGCGCTGGCGCGCGAGCGCGCGGGGCTCGCTCCACTCGGGACGCTCGCGGCCCAAGCGCGGACGCTCCACGGGCTGCGCGCGGACTTTGCGCGCGGCGTCCTGAATTTTCCGCCCGGAATCGATTCGGCCGAACGTCGCGCGCTCGAGCGCCAGGTATTGCCCGTCATCGAACCGAGCCCGCAATACGCCGCATACCGGCGCGAATGGCTCGGCGCGATCGTCGACCGCTACGTCGCCGCCGGGACGTCGGTCGTCTTCGTTCGCATCCCGACGCGCCCGCTTCACCGCACGCCGGCCGGCGGCCCCAGCGGCACACTCATCGAGTTCGCCCGCGCCGGCGCGCGCCTCGTCCCACAAGCCCCGTACGTCGCGCTCGAGCGCCCCGAACTCTTCGCCGACCACGATCATCTCAACGTCGCCGGCGCCACGCAGTTCAGCCGAATGCTCGGGCGGGACGTCGCTGCGGCGCTCGCGCGACCGCCGGCCGTCCCGGTCGCGGCTCCGGCGCCGTCCGCCCCGCCCGCCCCCGTCGCGCGTCCTTCGCTCTGGGACTACGCCGGCGCGCGCGCGCCGATCGAATTTCAATCGTACGAGTATGCGATCTTCCTGGCGCTGGCGATCGCGATCTTCTACGCGCTGCCGCGGCGCGCCGGATGGGTTTTCCTGTTGATCGCGAGTTGGTATTTCTACGCGCGCTGGAACGCATGGTACTTGGTTTTTCTCCTGGCGCTGACTGCGAGCGACTTCTGGATCGCACTCGCGCTCGAACGCGCGCGCGCCCCTCGACGCAAGTTGCTCCTCGGCGCCGGAGTCGCCGCGAACGTCGCGTTTCTCGGCACGATGAAGTACGCCAACTTCACAGGAGCGACGCTCGGCGGGATTCTCGGCGCCGGGCATCCGCTGTGGCTCGTCGACTGGCTCGTCCCGGTCGGCATCAGCTTTCATACGTTCCAGAGCATCTCGTATCTAGTCGACGTCTACCGCGGCGAGCAGCGCGCGATCCATAAGCCGCTCGACTACGCGCTCTACATCGCGTTCTTCCCCCAGCTGCTCTCGGGTCCGATCGTCCGCGCCAAGCGCTTCTTCGGCGAACTCTATCAATGGAAAGCTCCGGACGCGGACGCAGTCATGCGCGGCGTCGGTGAGATCGCGCTCGGTCTTTTCAAGAAGACCGCGATCGCGGATCAACTCGCAACCGTCGCCGACGCATACTTTCGAGCGCCGGCCGAACACCTCGGCGCGCCGTGGGCGTGGAGTGGGATCGTCGCGTTCGCATTCCAGATCTACTTCGATTTCTCGGGCTATACCGACATCGCGCTCGGCAGCGCCCGCCTGCTCGGCTTCGATTTCCCGCCGAACTTCCACCGCCCGTATCTCGCGACGTCGATCCGCGAGTTCTGGCACCGGTGGCACATGTCGCTCTCGACCTGGCTGCGCGACTACGTCTACATCCCGCTCGGAGGCAGCCACGGGAGCGCGGCGGCGACGGCGCGCAACCTGATGCTCACGATGCTCGTCGGCGGGCTGTGGCACGGCGCGAGCTGGACCTTCGTCGCTTGGGGCGCGTATCACGGCGTTTTGCTGATCGCCGAGCGCTGGTTCGGCTTGGGGCGCGATGCGACGCCGCGCGGGGCCGCGTGGTTAGGCCGCGTCCTACTGACGTTCGCGCTCGTCACGTTCGGTTGGATCCTGTTCCGCGCGCAGAGCTTCCCCGATGCGCTCGTCGTCGCGCACGCCGCGCTGTTTGGCGGCCCCGGTCCGTGGGCGATCCCCGCTTGGACGCTCGGGCTGGTCGCACTCTCGGGGTTGGTGGCGTTTGCGCAGGAACGCGGCTGGAGCCCGGCGCCGATCGTTCACCGCCCACTTGCGTACGGCGGAGCGCTCGCGGCCGGCCTTTTCGCGTTGCAACTCCTCTCCTGGTCGGGCGAAGCGACGCCGTTCATTTACTTCAATTTCTAGCCCGCACCCAGAGGGGCCCAGCCGCGAGTGGGGGTCCCGTCGGAACCGGACGCGAACGCGCAGCGTTGGTTTTCCGTGCACCGTTTCGAGTGAGGTCCCTTGAACGAACGCCGCTCGCGCCATCTGCTCCTCCCGCTCGGCTTAGCGAGCGTCCTTGCGCTCGCCGTTGCCGTTCAGGCCATCGCGCGTGCGCAGGCTCCGCCGCCGCCGCCTAATCCGGCCGCGAGCGGCGCCTCAGCCCTGACCCCGCTGCCGGCGCCACCGCCGACTGTCGCACCGCCGACCCCGACTCCGACTCCGAGCCCAGTCACTCGGGGGCGTGGGCGCAAGGGCCGCCCGGCCGCAAGCGCAGCGCCGAGTCAAGCGCCGGGCGCTACTCCGACCCCGACGTCGCCGGCGTTCTCATCGCTCGACGGGACGTGGGAACTGCAATTGCAGTACAACGATCACACGACGTATTCATACCTCGTTCTGCGCCAAAAAGACGCAGTGCTCAGCGGCACGTGGCGTCTCGACAGCAGGCAGCAATTGCCGGTCGAGGGCACCTACGACGGGCGCTTGATTCGGATCGTTGCGAAGGCGGCGAGCGGCGACATCACGCTCTCGGGATGGGTTGAGAACGGATCCGACATGGTCGGCGAGGCCGATTGGGGGAAGACCCAAGTCGCTTTCACCGCCGAGCACCGCGGCCCACCACCGAAGGGGCTCTTAAGGACCGGCGGCGGCTACTAGCTAACCGCGACTCGCCAGTCGGCGGCTGCCTTCCGGCGAGGCCTGCGGTCCGAGCTTATGGGGGTGTCCCCCCGACAGAGCGAAGCGAAGCTGATGACCGACCACGAATTCGGGTTTCGCACGCGCGCGCTGCACGCGGGGACGCCGCCCGATCCGGCGACCGGCGCCCGCGCCGCACCGATCTATCTCTCGACGAGTTTTGTGTTCGACTCGACCGAACACGCAGCCGAACTGTTCTCACTCCGCACGTACGGCAACATCTATAGCCGCATCGGCAATCCGACCGTCGCAGCGTTCGAAGAGCGCATGGCGAGCCTCGAAGGCGGCCTCGGTGCGGTCGCGACCTCGAGCGGGCTGAGCGCGCAACTGATTGCGATTCTCGCGCTCGCGCAAACCGGCGATCACATCGTCGCGAGCGCGAGCCTCTACGGCGGTACGGTCACGCAGTTGACGGTCACCGTGAAGCGGATGGGGATCGCGTGCACGCTCGTCCCCAGCGACGACCTCGCCGGTCTCCGGGCAGCGATACGACCCGAGACGCGCGCCGTCTTTATCGAGACGATCGGCAACCCGGCCGGCGACGTCGCCGACCTCGAAGCGTGGGCGGCGGTGGCGCACGAACACGGCGTCCCGCTGATCGTCGACAATACGTTTGCCTCTCCCGCGCTGTGCCGCCCGATCGAGTGGGGCGCCGACATCGTCGTCCACTCCGCAACGAAGTTCATCGGCGGAAACGGGACCGTCATCGCCGGCGTCGTCGTCGAATCGGGTCGCTTCCAATGGAAGGCCGACCGGCATCCGCTGCTCGCCGAGCCGAGCCCCGGATACCACAACATGAACTTCGCCGAGACGTTCGGCGAATACGCGTTCCTCATGCGCGCGCGCGTCGAAGTCTTGCGCGACGTCGGCGCGTGCCTTTCGCCGATGAACGCGTGGCTGCTCCTGCTGGGACTCGAGACGCTCCCGATCCGGATGAAAGCCCACGTCGAAAACGCCCGAATCGTTGCGGCGTTTCTTTCGAAGCACCCGGATGTTGCGTGGCTAAACTATGCGGGCCTCGACGATTCGCCGTACCGCGCGCTCGCGCACAAGTATCTCCCCGATGGCGCCGGCGCGATCTTTACGTTCGGCCTGCGCGGCGGCCGCGAGGCGGGGCGAGCGTTCATCGACGGGCTCGAATTGTGGAGCCATCTCGCGAACGTCGGCGACGGTAAGAGTTTGGTGATCCATCCGGCCTCGACGACGCATCAACAATTAGGCGACGACGAGCTCGAGGCGGCCGGCGTGCGCCCCGAGATGGTGCGCCTGTCGGTGGGTTTGGAAGACCCAGCCGATTTGATCTGGGATCTCGAGAACGGTTTGCGCGCGGCCCGCACCGTCGCCGAACGGACGGCCGTCGGCGCGTGATTCTCACGACCGTCGGCGCGCGCCGCGCCCTGCTGGAACGATCGCGAACGGTCGCGATGGTCGGCGCGTCGGCGAACAAGACGCGCCCGAGTTACTTCGTCTTCTCGTACCTGCGCACGCACGGGTTGTTCGACGTCACGCCGATCAACCCGGCGTTGACCGAGATCGACGGCATCCGCGCGTTTCCGACGCTCGCAGCCTACGCCGCCGAGCGCGGCGCGCCCGACATCGTCGACGTCTTTCGGAAAGCCGAAGACGCACCGCAAGTCGCGCGCGAGGCGCTCGCCGCCGGAGCACGCGCGATCTGGTTCCAATACGGCGTCGTCAACGCCGAGGCGATCCGGCTCGCCGACGAAGCCGGGCTCGACGTCGTCGTCGACCGCTGCATCAAGGTCGAGTCGGCGCGCTTCGACGGCGGCCTCGCGACGGGAGGTCTCAATAGCGGGCTCATTACGGCGAAACGTCAACGCCCGCTCGCGCGGCCCGCATGACCGGGCCTGCATTCGCCTCGGCTTCGCGGATCGACGACCGCGAGGCGCGCCACCTCGACGAAGCCTTTTTGGCCATCGCCGGCGATTGGCACTCCGGCGGAATCGGCTGCGACGAGGCGGCCTTCGACGCGCACGCACGCGCGCTGTTCGACTACCAGATCGCGCGGAACGAACCGTACGCCCGCTTTGCCGCGGGCCTCGGATTCTCGCCGGCGCGCCCGCCGGCGAATTGGCGTGAGATCCCGGCGGCGCCGTCGGCCGCATTCAAAGACACGACGCTCGCCACGTTCGACGTCGCTCGCGCCGAACTCGAATTTCACACGAGCGGCACGACCGCCGAGCGCGCCGGCAAGCACTACGTCGAACGCGCCGCGCTGTACGACGCATCGCTGCTGGCGGGATTCGACCGGTTCGTGCTCGCGGATCGGCAGCCCATGCGGTTCGCGCTCTTGGTCCCCGAGCCGCGCGAACGCCCGCACTCCTCGCTCGGTTACATGCTCGCGCTGGTCGCGCGCCTGCGCGGCGACGGCCGCACGCAGCACTTCGTTCGCGACGACGCCGTCGACGCCGCGGGATTGATCGCGGCGCTACGAAACGCGGCGGATGAAGGCGCCGCCGTTTGCATGGCCGGGACCGCGTTCGCCTTCGTCGCGCTCCTCGACGAGATCGGCGCGATGCGCGGGGGCGGGCGGACGCTCGCGCTTCCACCAGGCTCGCGGATCGTGGAGACCGGTGGGTTCAAGGGGCGAACCAAGGCAGTCGCGCGTGCGGTGCTCTACGACCGCCTCTCGAGCGCATTCGGCCTCGCGACCGAGAACATCGTCGCGGAGTACGGGATGACCGAGTTGCTCTCGCAGTACTACGATGCGCCCGAGTCGCGTACGCAGGCGACGCGGGCCAAAGGTTCGCCGCCGTGGCTGCGTTCGCTCGTCGTCAACGAAGGCGGGCGCGAGGTCCTTCGCGGCGAGATTGGTTTCTTGCGGCACGTCGATCTCGCCAACCGGTCGTCCGTCGTTGCGCTCGACACCGAGGATCGCGGCTACGCGGTCGAGGGCGGCATCGTTCTCCTCGGGCGCGACGAGGATGCCGCACTGCGCGGCTGCTCGCTCGACGCCGAGGATCTGCGCCGCCGCGCTTGAGCCTCCGCGCGTGCCCCGCCGGGGACATCGTCGACGCAATCTCCCGTGCCGCCGAACGCTGGCGAAACGCCGACTTTCCGCCGCGCGTGCGCGCGGCCGCGGCGGTCATCGAACGGACCGGGTACAGTGAGCCGGTCGTCGATTTCGCGCTCGACGCACTCTTCGCCGGGATCGATTCGGATTCGCTGCGCACGGCAATCGTCGCCGACGTCGGGGCGTTCGAGGCGCTCGACGGTTTCATCGAGCGTCCGGGCTTGCCCGCGGTCCACTATCGCGGCGTCGAGCATGTGACGATCGTCTCGAGCGACACGACCATCGGCATCTCGATCCCGCCGATGCTCTTCGCGCTCTGCGCGAAGTCGAGCGTCACCGTCAAGGATCGGAGCGATCGCCTCATCGCAGCGTTCACCACGACGCTCGTCGAGGAACTCGCCGAACTCGAGACGAGCGTCGGCATCGAGAATTGGTCGGGGTACGACGATCCAACGATGCTCGCCGCGCTTGGGCGCAGCGACGTGGTCGTGGCGTTCGGAGGCGCGCCCGCGCTCGGCGCCATCCGCGCGCACATGAGCGCCGACGCATCGTTCGTCCCGTTCGGCCACCGCACGAGCCTCGGCTACGTTGCGCGCGAAGCGCTCGACGGCGAGGCGACCGCCCGCGCCTGCGCGCGCGGCGCGGCACGCGACGCGCTCCTCTACGACGGCGAAGGTTGCCTCTCGATTCATGCATTGTTCGTCGAACGCGGAGCGGCGATAACGCCTTCAATCTTCGGCGAACTCCTCGCCGAAGCGCTCGATGCGGTCGCAGTCGAGTTCCCAGCCGGTGGCGCGCGCCTCGACGACCGCGTCGCCGGGTATGCGAGCGGCGCGCGCTTCCGCGCGGCGCAAGGCGCCGGCGCAGTTTGGGGCGGCGCGAGCGTCCCGCACGTCCTCGTCATGGATCCTCCGCGCGACGAGCCGCCGCCCCTGTTGCCGCGGACGCTCGCGTTCTATGCGGTCGATGGCCCGCTCGAAGCGCGCGCCTTTGTCGAGTTCCACGCGCTGCCGCTCGAAGCGGTTGGGGTCGGCGCGCCGCCGCGGGACGACGTCTGCACGTTCGCGCGTGAAAGCGGCGCGGTGCGCATCGCATACCTAGGCACGCTGCAGAAGCCGCCGTTCGGCGCCGAGCACGGCGGGTTCGGTACGATCCGTCCCTTCGTCCGCGCGGTGACGCTCGAGTGACGCCGCACCTCGAGGCGATCGTCACGGAGATCCCCGGACCGCGCTCGCGCGCACTCGCCGGCGCGCTCGCCGCGACCGAGACGCGCGGCGTCACCTACCTCGCGCGCGACTTTCCGGTCTTCTGGGAGTCGGCCGAGGGCGCGACGGTGCGCGACGTCGACGATAACCGGTACCTCGACCTCAGTTCGGCCTTCGGCGTCGCCGTAACCGGCCACGCGAATCCGGCCGTCGCGCGCGCGATCGCCGCGCAAGCGGCGCGTCTGCCTCACGGAATGGGCGACGTTCACCCAAGCGACGTCAAAGTCGCGGTCCTCGAACGGCTCGCGGCGCTCGCGCCCGTCGACGATCCCCGCATCTTCCTGTGCTCGAGCGGTTCGGAGGCTGTCGAATTCGCGCGCAAGTCGGCGCTGCTCGCAACCGGTAAACCCGACGCCCTCGCTTTCGAAGGCGCGTACCACGGGCTCGCGTACGGCGCGCTCGAGTTGAGCGGTCTTGCGAAGTTTCGCACGCCGTGGGCGGCGCAGCTCCGCGGCACGACGCGTCTTGTCCCGTTCCCCGACCGCCGCGAGCCGAGCGGCCTCGCGCGCGCGCTCGATAAGGTCGACCAAGCACTGCGCGCGACGCCGAGCATCGGCGCGCTCTTCGTCGAGCCGATTCAGGGACGAGCCGGCATCGTCGTCCCGCCCGATCGGTTCCTCGCGGAGTTGCGCGCGCTTTGCGACAGGCATGGCGCGCTCTTGGTTCTCGACGAGATTTTCACGGGCTTTGGCCGTACCGGCACGATGTTCGCATGCCAACGCGAGAGCGTCGTCCCCGACGTTCTGTGCGTTGGAAAGGCGCTCGGGGGCGGGTTCCCGCTCTCGGCTACGATCGTCAGCCGCCGCGTCGCGGACGCCTGGGCGCCCTCGCACGGCGAGGCGTTGCACACCTCGACGTATCTCGGCAATCCGATGGGCTGCGCCGCGGCCCTCGCCAATCTCGATGAGATCGACCGGCTCGGTCTCGTCGCGCGCGCGGCCTCTCACGAAGCACCGATCGCCGACCGCCTTTCGCGGATGCGCAATGCACGGCCCGAAATCGTCGACGTTCGGGGGCGTGGCATGTTGTGGGGGATCGAGTTCGCCGACGCCGCCGTCGCGGCCGCGACCGTCGTGCGCGCGCTGCAGCGCGGCCTCATCGTTCTACAGTCCGGTCCGAGCGGGGAGACGTTGTCGCTCTCGCCGCCGCTCGTCATCGACGACGCGCAACTCGCCCGCGCGCTCGACCTGCTCGAAAGCGCGCTCGGCGCAAGCGACCCTAGCGCACCCGGCGAATCCGAATAATCTTGATCGGCGGCTCGAGCGACTCGCCGACCGCGTTCGCGTGCTGGATCTTGAGGACGACGTCGAAGCCGCGGATGACGTGACCGAACGCAGCGTAGCCTTGGCCGTCGGCGCTTTTGTCCGCATCGAGGTACGAGTCGTCGCCGACGCAGATGAAGAATTCGGTCGTCGCCGAGTTCGGATCGCTCGTGCGTGCCATCGAGATCGCCCCCGAGTCGTTGTGCAGCCCCGTCTTCCGCGTGCCCTCGAGCGGGATCGGCTTATGGACACCCGTGCTGTGCGGTCCGAGGCCGCCTTGGATGACGCCGGGTTGCGCGCTCGGTCCGGTTGAACTCCCACCGAGGACGCGATAGAACTCGCCGCCGTCGTACGTTTTCGCATCGACGTAGCGCAAGAAATTTCGGGTCGTGTTCGGAGCCTTTGCGGTCTCCAAGCGCACGACGATCGAGCCGGCCGTCGTCACGATCGTGACGTCGACCGCCGCCTCGGCGCGCGACGCCATCGCGCCGAACAAGAGCGCCGCGCACGCGATGGTTCCGAGCGATCTCCACGCCATTCTTAATGTCATGATGCGCGCTTCGCGACCCGTCCACTGCGCCCCCGGTCGGCGCTGCTTGCTCGCTCGCGCCGACACCGAGAGGGGCGGCGTCCCGGCGTGCGGCACTACCCCGGCGTGGACGCATTGCGAGTCGGTATTGTCGGAACCGGGTTCGGCGCGCTCGTGCACGTCCCGGCGTTTCGCGCGCAGGGCCGCTTCGACGTCGTTGCGATCGCCTCGCCCAATCGAGCCGACGACGTCGCCCGCGAGCGCAAGATTCCGCACGCATTTCGAACGGCCGCCGAGATGCTCGCCGCCGTCGACGTCGACGTCGTCGCGGTCGCCTCGCCGCCGTTCGACCACCACGTTTCGGTGTTGGCGGCCCTCGAACGCGGCAAGCACGTCTTGTGCGAGAAGCCGTTCGGCTTGAACGTCGCCGAGTGTGAGGAAATGGTCGCCGCCGCCGCGCGCGCCGGGACCGTCTGCGCGATCGCGCACGAGTTCCGCTACACGCCGGTGCGCCAGGCGATGAAGGAGTTGATCGACAACGCACATCTCGGCGCGCTCCGGGAAATTGAAGTTACGACGCTGCTTTCGAACCTGCGCGCCGACGTCGAACGCGCGCCGTCGTGGTGGTTCGAGCACCGGCGCGGCGGCGGGATCGCCGGTGCGATTCTCTCGCACCTAATCGACATGGCGAACTGGCTCGCCGGCCGCGCGCCGCTGCGCGTCGCGGGATTGTCACGAACGGCGAACCCGACTCGGCGCTATAAGGACACGACCTTTACGAGCGACGTCGCCGACGGCGCGTTCGCGCTACTCGACTACGGGGAAGGCTTGATCGGCCGCGTCCTCGCCGACGGTACGCTCGCCGTCGAGTCCTCGACGCTTGCGGTGCACGGCGAGGCGCGCGCCGCCGCGGCGAGCGGACCGAACATGCTCGCGCTCGAGATGTTCGCAATCGACGCCGAAGAGACGGCCGAACTCGAACTCCGTCCGCAACGCCACGCGAAGCTGGAGTCCGTTCACGCGAACCTGCCGCCGTTCGTCACCTTGCTCGACGAGTTCGCCGCCGCGATCGACGGGGAGCCGGCCTCGTTGCCGAGCTTCGCCGACGGCCTCGCGACGCAGCGCGTCCTCGAGGCCGTCGGCTATAGCGCGTAGATTAGGGACCTAAGGCAGGTGGAAACCTGACGCGACTTGCTGCGCCACGAGCCCGTGCGCCGCGGGGCAAGGCGCGTTGGACGTGCACGTCGTCGCAGTCGCCGCAAAGTAGTCGCCCGCATCGACGACGCCGTCACCGTTGACGTCGGCCCAGACGGCGACGTGGAACGGCCCGAGATTCGCCGGGACGTCGGCGATCCGGAACGTCCCGTCGGCGGCGACCGGTATGCCCTTCGGATACGTCACGTTGACGATGTGCGGCGTCGTTCCGCCGCTGTTGTCGTATGCGAAGGCCACGAAGTTCGTGAAGCCCGGCTTCGGAAGGCCGTGCGTATCGCCGATTGCGGCTGCGACCGCGCGATAGCCGTCGACTCGGCCGAACCCCTGGTTCGGGTCGTGGATGTCGTCGGCGGTCGACTGGATCATCTCCTTGATGTGCGCCGGCGATAGGCCTCCGTTCGCCGCGATCATCAGCGCTGCGATCCCCGAGACGTGCGGCGACGCCTGTGAGGTCCCAGCGTACAGCGCCAAGCAGTCGTTCTTGTCCGAACACGACTGGCTCGGATCGAACGGGGTCGTCGTATAAAGATTTTCAATCCAATGCAGCGGATCGGTATCGTTCGAACTGCTCGGATCGCCGCCGGGTGCGACGACCGAGAGCTGCGGCCCGACGTTCGAGTAACTCGCGACGTACTCGGTCGCGCCGACCGGGTTCCCACTATTGTTATCGTTCAACGAGGTCGCGCCGACCGCAATCACTCCGTCGTAGGCCGCCGGGAAATCGACGCCCGGGTTCGGATCCGTCGCGCTCCGCTCGTTGCCCGCGGCCGCGACAACGACGACCCCTTGCGACAGCGCGTACTCGATCGCGTCGCGCTCGACCGGGTCGAAGCCGCCGCCTTGACTTCCGCCGAGGCTGAGGTTGATGACCCGCGCGTGCTGCGCGATCGCGTCGTAGATCGCCTGCGCCTCGTCGCCCGTGTCGGCTTGCTGGTTCGGCCCATCGCCGAATATCTTGTAGATCTGAAGGCTCGTGTTCCAGCCGGTCCCGGCCACCCCGGCGCCGTTGTTCGTATCGGCCGCGGCGATCCCGGCGGTGTTCGTCCCATGCCCGTCCGTGTCTTGAGACGCAGCGAGGCCGGAAGTGATCGTTCCGTTGAGAACCTTCTCACCAAACGTCATCTTCCCGCCGGCCAAATCCGTCTGGTTATTGTCGGCGCCAGTGTCGATCATGGCGATCGCGACCGAAGCGTTCCCCGTCGTGTAACCCCACGCGTTCGGCATCTGCGTTGAGAACATGTCCCATTGCGTCGTATCGCTGAAATCGGTATCGTTCGGCAATAACGCCGTCGAGCTCGAAACGTAACGCAAACCGAGCGGCCGCGCGTCGCGAACTTCCCGGTGCCCACGCATCCTGTTCACCATCTCGTCGATCGAATGGCCTGCGGGTACGTTCAGAATCCGCGTCGCCTGCCCGCCTCGCTCGAAGCCGATGTCGACCGCGCGTTCGACGCCCTCGAGGCGCTCGAGATCCTGCGGGCGCCGGACCGCGCTGCGGAGCGCCGTCATATCGTAACGCACGCTCAGGCGCGTCGTGCTGAATTGCGGCCGCCCAAGCCACGTCGCCGCCGAAAAGTGCGGCCGCCCTACAACGCTCGCCCGTTTGTGCTTGGCGCGCCCGTAGATCGATTGCGTTACCGAAGCGATCGAACCGTTCGTCGTGTCGAACGGCTGGTTGTAGAGGACCGTCTTGTTTCCATTCGCCGTCTGGTTGAAAAGATAGTTGTAGAGCGGGTTCCCGTTGGTCGGCTGAATCGAGATCGTGTACACGTCGTTGTTATAGTTCGGGGTCAGCGTAACCGTCGTGTTCCCTTGGCTCGCGCCATTGAGCTGCACGCCTAAACCGGCCGGGATCGACGAAACGGTGAATTGGCTCAGGATCCCGGGACTCTGCGACGTCCGCGGCGTGAAGGTCGTCTGCGGCCCCGAGGGCACGCCGGTCGGCGTCGGCGTCACGTGCCCGGTCTTCGTACAGCCCGCAAAAAACGCACCGATTGCAAGCATCAAGAGTAGCGCCGGTTGCGCGATGTGAACTCGATTCAGCGACATGGTCTCCTCAGGTACGAAACGCGGGGCCTCTACGCCAACGTAGGAGACTCGGGCCGACTTTCCTCTTTCTCGAGATGACGCCAAAGCAGGTTCAAGCTTGCGGTCACGGATCGCCGGCGCACGTCCTGACGCGATCCTGGGAACGTGATGCGCCGCGCACTAACCTCGCCCCACTGGTCGGCGAACGCAAACCAAACGAGCCCAATTGGTTTTTGCGCCGTCGCGCCCGTCGGCCCGGCGATCCCCGTCGTAGCGAGCGCCAGGCTGCAGCCGAGCCGCTGCACCGCACCGCGCGCCATCGCGATCGCCGCCTCCTCGCTTACCGCGCCGTGCGCGTGGAGCACTTCGGGATCTACGCCGAGCAACGCGATTTTGACCGCATCGTCATACGCGACGATTGCGCCACGGAAGGCGCCCGAAGCGCCTGGAACGCGAACGAGCGCGTCCGCGATGCCGCCGCCCGTGACCGACTCGGCGGTCCCTAGCGTAAGTCCGCGACCGAGCGCGCGACCGATGACCGCGCCCTCGAGCGTTTCAGCGTCGACGCCGAAGATGCCGCGCCCGATACGTTCGCGCAATGCCGCTTCGACGGGCGCGATCAGCGCATCGGCCGATGCGGCGTCGCAAGCCTTCGCCATGATTTTGACGTCGACGCGGAACTCGTGGGCGAGCACCGCGATTTTCGGGTTCTCGAGTGCGCGAAAGAGCGGCTCGATGCGCGCGTCGACGTCGGACTCCGCAATCCCAACGGTGTGCAACGTGCGCGTCCAGATCGCGGCGTGCAGCCCGTAACGCTCGGCCAGCCACGGCACGAGCGTCTCGCTCAGCATCGCTTCCATCTCGCGCGGCACGCCCGGCATGCACGCGACGAACTTCCCGTCGCCGCGGATAGCGATGAAACCCGGCGCCGTCCCGTGCGGATTCGGCATGACGACCGCCCCTTTGGGCAAGATCGCTTGCCGGCGATTGTTGTCGCCGACCGGCGAGGTGCGCCCGAGCGCGGCGAAGCGCGCTTCGATCGCGGCAAGTGACGGCGCGTGCAGGTCGAGCGTCGTACCGACCGCCGCCGCGACCGCGTCCTTCGTCACGTCGTCGACCGTCGGGCCAAGCCCGCCGGTCGCAATCACACCGTCGGCGCGCTCGAGCGCGCCGCGAAGGACCGCTTCGAGCCGCGTCACGTTGTCGCCGACCGAGTGCTTTTGGTACACGTCGATGCCGTGGTCCGCGAGCACGCGTGCAACGTGCGCCGAGTTTGTATCGATCAAGTGGCCGAGCAGGATCTCGGTCCCGATCGTGACGATCTCGACGTTCAAGGTGGGCTCGATCAGTAGTCGACCGGCCGCAGATAGAACTCGTTGATCGCCGTATCCGACAAAAGCGCGGTCGTCGGCAAGTGACGCTTCCAATGCGTCCCGGCGACGCGTTTGCGGACCAACCGCACGTCGGCCGGCTCGAACCCTCGCGCGACGATCCGCGCGTCGTCGTAACCGAGCAAGATCAAAGCGAGAATCCGATCGGCGAGCACGTAGGTGATTCCAAGGTCGCCCTCGTCGGTTTGATTCGCTTCGAGGTCGGCGCTCGGCGCCTTGTCGACGATCTCGAGCGGCACGCCGAGAAACCGCGCGAGCGCCCAGACTTGCGTCTTGAAGAGATCGCCGAGCGGATTGAGCGGCGGCGAGTCGTCGGCGTGCCAGGTGAAGTAGCCCATGAGCCGCTCCGTCTTGTTTCCTGTTCCGATTGGAAGAGCACCGAGTTTCGAGGCCTGGTCGAACAAGGCGAGCATCCGCGTGCGCGCCATGACGTTGCCGCGCCGGCGGGCGTCCGCCTCGGGTTCGTTTTCCAAGTACCCATCGACGGCCGCGCTGATGTCGATCGTCCGAGCGTTGCAACCGAGCGCGTCGATGACGCGCTGCGCGTCGCTCAGACTTGCCGGACTCGAGCTGCGGTACGGCATGCGAATCGCCCAAACGTGCTCGGGACCGAGCGCGCGCGCGCACAAGTACGCGGTCACCGCCGAGTCGACGCCGCCGGAGAGGCCGACAACGGCGTTGTGGATCCCGCGCCGTTCGACCAATTCGTCGCAAAGGAACGCTTCGAGCCATCGCGCGGTCAAGGCCGCGTCGATGTCGAGCCGCGGAACGTAGGGCGCGGCGTCGATGACGGGGAGTGCGCTCATGGACTCGACGCCCGCGCCCCTTCGCGCGCGGGGAGCGCGTCGAGATCGAGGTCGCGCAAGAGGTCCGGCAACACCGACCCGAGATCCCCGAGCAGCGGGAGGCTTGCGCGGGCGAGCGCGACCTCACCAAAGTCGATGTCCGCGCGCAGGACGCACGGGCCGAGCGCCGGAGCGGCGGCGAGCGTCTCACCGCGGGGGCCGACGATCCGCGACGAACCCGTCATCCCCTTTCCGCCTTCGAACCCGGCGAGCCCCGCGTAAAAAATGAAGAAACCGTGTTCGGCCGCGTAAGCGCGCAGCAGCTCTTCCCAGCGCCGGACGCTCTCGAGTTCTCCGTCGCCGCCCAGACCGCGACCGGGTGAGGCGCTCGGCACGATCAGGGCGCGCGCGCCTTTAACCGCGGCTATCGTCGGGACGATCGCGTGCCACACGTCCTCGCACACGGCAAGCGCCATTTTTCCGAACCGCGTGTCGAAGGCGTCGAGCCGTCGCCCGCGTGAGAGAAAGCGCTCTTCGTCGAACACCCCATACGTCGGCAGAAACAACTTGCGGTGAATGTGGACGATTTTTTCGTGCGCCGCCGTTACGTGCAGGTAGAGCGCGGAGTTGTAAAACGTTCCGTCGACGTTTTCGTAGAAGCCGACGACGATGTCGACCGGGTGGCGCGTCGCGCCGAGTTGCGCGCGCCATAACGCGGCGAGCCGCTGCGCGAGCTCCCCCGCGGGGAGCGCCAACTCGTAGACCGCACCCTCGAGAAAGTAGCCGGTCAAAGCCGCCTCCGGCAGCACGATCAGGTCGTACGGGCGCTCCTCGGTCGCGAGCCCGGCGAACACGACGCCGAGGTCCGCGAGGTTTTTCTCGACGTCGCCCTTGCGCGGCTTGACGCCGACGACGGCGAGCTTCACATCGCCGCCGCGACGGCCGGCGGCGCGCCCTGCTCGATCTGTGCGATGATGTCTTCCGCCGGGTACGTCAAGATTTCGGCGAGCGTCGGGTGAAGGTGCGGGATCTTCACGAAGTCGTAGATGGTGCCGCGATAGTACATCGCCACGACGACTTCGTGGATCAGATCCGACGCCTCGGCGCCGACGATCGCCGCGCCGATGATCCTTCCGTCAGCCGGCGCCGCGAGCATCTTTACGAAACCCTTCGTGCGGTTCGTCGAGATCGCTTTCCCGTGATCGCTAAACGGGTACGAGCCCGCGAGGTATGCGGTCTCGCTGCGCTGCAGTTCGCGCTCCGTGTAACCGACGACCGCGACCTGCGGGTCGGTGAAGATCGTGTGAACCATCTGCAAGCGGTAGTCGGCGACGTCGGACGTCCCCCCGATCGCGTTGCGCGCCGCGAGCTCCCCCTGATAGATCGCGACGTGTACCAGGGGATAGTCGCCGGTGACATCGCCGACCGCGAAGATGTTTGGCGCGCTCGTCCGCAGATCGGGCCCGACCTCGATCCCGGCGATCGGGTGAAAGCGGACGCCGGCTTTCTCGAGATCGAGGCCGCCCGTGGTCGGGATCCGTCCGAGCGCGTAGAAGATTTCCTCGGCTTCGACCATCCCTGCCGTACCGTCCCGGGTGAAGTGGACCCGCTTGTTCGCGCCGTGACGCTCGACGTGCGAGAGCACGACGCCGCTTTCGACGGCGATGCCCTCGTCGCGAAAGTACATCGTCAGCGCGTCGCCGACGTCTCGATCTTCGCGCGAAAGGAGATGCCGAGCGCGAATCAACATCGTCGTCGCGACGCCGACCCGCGCGAAGTACTGCCCGAGTTCGCAGGCGACGTACCCGCCGCCTAACACGATCAGCGAGTTGGGGAGGCGCTCGAGTTCGAGCGCTGCATCGCTGTCGATGAACCCGGCCTCGCGCAGTCCCGGGAGTGCGGCCGGCGCGACGCTGCTCCCGGTCGCGATGATGAACGAGGCGGCGTGGAGCACGTCACCGTCGCCGACCGCAAGCTGCGTCGGCGAGAGAAACCGCGCGCTCCCCTGGTAGAGCGGGAACGACTTGATCCCCTCGACGCGGTAGTCGGTGAAGCCGCCGATGATCTCGCGTTTTCGCGCTTGGATTCGCGCGACGTCGACTCCGGGCGTCCCGACGTCGATCCCGAGCGATGCGCTCTCCCGCACGTCCTGGATGCGATCGCTCGTCGCGAGCAAGGTTTTTGAAGGCATGCACCCGCGCAGAATGCACAACCCGCCGAGCGGCCCGCCATCCACGAGCGCGACCCGCGCGCCTAGGCTCCGCGCGGTCCGCGCGGCGGCGTAGCCGCCCGACCCGGCGCCCACGACGACCAGATCGTAGCGGTTTGTCTTCACACTCCCTCCAACACCGTCTTCGTTCCACCGGGGTGCGACCCCGTCCCCAGAGAATGCCACCGTCCGCGATGTCAGCCCAAGCCGCTCTCGACGAACGACGGACCGAACGCCGCTTGAGCGTCTTTCGGGTGCTCGGCTCGGCCGGCGCGCTCTCCCTCGTGGCGGTCGCCCTCGGCGGCCTAAGCCTCGGATTCTTGCTCTGGTACGTCGCGGTGACGCGCCTCGGCCTCGCGCCCCTTGGGGAGCTCGTCTTCCCGGCGGCGCTGGTTGCGGGACTCGGCCTGGCCGGGAGCGGCTGGTATACCTACAGCCAGTATTTCGCGCGCCGTGCGCTCATTATGCCGGTCGCCGCGCTTCGCGCCGACTCGCTCTCGTGGGCGCTGCTTGCGACTTTTATCGTCGGCTTCGCGCTTCCGATCCCGCACGTCACGCCGGCCCGGGCCGCGTTCGGCGCCGTCGCTCTGTTTTCGCTCGCGAAGCTCCTGATCGCGGCGCGCTTCGTACCGACGGTTCGCGACGTCCTGAGCACGTTCGTCGTCACGCGCATTCCGATCATCATGATCGCCGAACTTGCATCGACGATCATCGGGCAGCGCCCCGGGACGCACGTCGCGGCGTCGACCAATCCGTTGTTAGCGGTGTGGGGCCGCTGGGATGCGGTTCACTACCTTCAGATCGCGCGCCACGGCTACTACGGGACCGACATGGCTTTCTTCCCGCTCTATCCGCTTTTGATCAGGATCGTTGGCACGTGGATCGGAAACGATTTGATCGCGGGCCTGATCATCTCGAACGCCGCGTTCTTCTTCGGGCTGCTCTTCTTCTACAAGCTCGTCGAGCACCAGTACAACCGCGCGTTCGCGCACCGCGCGATCTTCTACGTCTCGATTTTTCCGACCGCGATCTTTTTCTCGGCGGTCTACACCGAGGCGCTCTTCTTCGCGCTGACGGTCGCCTCGTTTTACTACATCCGCGAGCACAAGTGGGTGACGGCCGGGATTCTCGGCGGACTCGCGGCGCTCACGCGCGTCGAAGGCGTTATCCTGTTCGTCCCGTACGTGATGGAAGCGCTCGCGCCGACCAGCGTCGGCTCGTGGCGCCACGCGCTAGCCGACCGGGCCCGCTCGCTGCGCGTCCTCGCCGGCGGGCTGCTGATCCCGTTTGGCCTCTTGGCGTACATGGCCGTCCTGTGGGTCCTGCGCGGTGACCCGCTCTACTTCACGCACGTGCAGGCGCACTGGGACCGCCACTTCGCTCCACCGTGGGTCAGCGTTTGGCACAGCCTACGGTTGATGTTCACGTCGCACGCCGGGACCACGATCGCAACTCAGGCGCTCGAGCTCGCCTTCACGGCGCTGATGCTCGGGGTGCTCGCGTTCGGTTACCGCCGGTTGCGCGCGTCGTTCTCCGTCTACATGGCGCTTTCGATCCTGATTCCGATGTCGACGTCGAGCCTGATGAGCATGCCGCGGTTCGCGCTCGTCCTGTTTCCGATGTTCACGATCCTGGCCGTATGGGGCGGGCGCCCCTGGGTGAACAATGCGATCGTCGCTTTCTCGCTCCCCCTGCTCGGTCTGTTCACCGTCCTGTTCGCGAACTGGTACTGGGTCGCGTGACCCCCGACTTCGTTGGGCGTTTCACGCGCCGGCGCGGCGTCCGGCAGTTCGTCAAGTTCGGCATCGTCGGCGCTTCAGGCTTCGTCGTCAATTTGATCGTTTTCACGATTCTCGAGCGCACGACGCCGGTCGTCGAGCAGGCCGCGCGCTACACGTTGAACTTCTCGATCGCGTTCCTGTGCGGCGGCGTTTCGAACTACTTCCTCAACCGAATCTGGACGTTCCGCGCGACCGGTCCCGCGCTCGTGCAGGGGATGCAATTCTTGACGGTCTCGGCGATCGCACTGTTCGTCGGGCTCGGCGTGTCGCGCGTCGTCGAGCCGGCGTTCGGGCCCGGTCACCGCACGTGGTTCTTGGCGACCCTCGCCGGGATCTTCGTCAACTTCTTCGTCAATAAGTATTGGACGTTTCGACCCACGTCGTGAGCGCCGGACGCCGCGTGACGTGGTGGCACGGCGCGCTCGGTCTCATCCTGCTCCTCGCGCTCGGGTTGCGCTTGCAGCACATCCACTCGCCGCTGCTCGACCATCCGGGGTGGCGGCAAGGCGACACCGCGGCGATCGCGCGCAATTTCGCGACGCTCGATTTCAACCCGCTTCACCCGCAGACCGACTACGACGGCCCGCCGCCGAACTACGTCGAGCTCGAACTGCAAATCGTTCCGTTCCTCGCAGCGACCCTCTACAAGGTTTTCGGAATCCACGAGATCTTCGGCCGCCTCATCACGCTGTTCTTCAGTCTGCTCACCGTCGGGCTGCTCGCATACTTCGGACGGTGGCTGTTCTCTTGCTCGGGTGACGCCGACGGCGGCATCTCGCTCGCGTACGCTCAAAACGAGGCTCGGGGTGCCCCGTTCGAGGGTGTCCGCGACGAGCGAGAGCCATGGACGGCGGAAGCGAGGAGCGGCCAAGTCGAGCGCGCAGCCGGACGCGGAGCGCTCGACGTCCCGAGAACGGGGCACCCCGAGTCGAGTTCGATCGCCGGGCTCGCCGCCGCTGCGTTATTCGCGGTTTATCCGGGGAGCGTGTATTACGGGCGGACGTTTACGCCCGATGCCGCGATGGTGTTTTTCTTGACCGCGGCGCTATACGCGAGTGCGCGGTGGATTTTCGATAACTTCACAAGTTGGCGCTGGTTCTGGGCGGCGGCGGGGTTGACGGCGACTGCGATTCTCGCGAAGCCGGTCGCGATCGTCGCGCTCGTGCCGATCGCTGCGATGCTCGTCGCGCGGCTCGGCAGACGGGCGTTCTTGTCGCCGCAGACCTGGGCGTTTTTCACGGTTGCGCTCGTCCCGTATCTCGCTTACGATGCCTATCTGCGCACGATCGCCGAGTGGCACTGGGCGAGCGGGATTACGGCGAAGCACGTTCTGCCCGACCTGGCGGCATCGTTGGGTTCGCTCGCCGCTTTTCGGCACAAACTCACCCTCTTTCGCGACGCGCTCGGCATGCTGCCGGCGACGATGCTCGGGCCGTTCGGAGCCGCGCTCTTCCTGGGCGCCGTCATCGTCCCGGTGCGGACGCGTTCGCGCGCGCTGCTTTTCGGCTGGCTCGCCGCGATGCTCGCGTACGCATTCGCGGTCGTTACCGTCGAGCGCGTCGACTACTATCTCGCGCCGTTCTTGCCGCTCGCCGCACTGTGGACGGGCGGCGCGGCCGCGCGCATCGCCGGCATGCTGCCGGTCGCAGGCTGGGCGCGCGGCGTCGGCACCGTTTTCACGAGCGCCGCGTTGGCCGGCTTGCTATCGACCGGACAAGCCGCCGTCCGCGACTACTACGCCTTTCACTCGGAGGTTTATCGCCGCGCAACCGCACTGAACGCCGGCCTCGCTCCGGACGCGCTCGTCGTGATGGGCCATTACGACCCGTCGGTGCTGTACTACATCAACCGAAAAGGATGGGAAGAGGACCCGCTGTTATGGACCCCGTTCGACGAGGAGAGCGCGATTCGCAAAGGCGCGCGCTACTTCATCGCGGTCGAGGCGCGCCGCCTTGCGCGCAACGGCGAACTGTGCCACTGGCTCGAACGCTTCCCGCTCCTCGAACCCAATGCGGTTTGGCCGGTCTATGAAACCGACCCGGCTAAAATGCTCCCCGGCGCCGAGGCTCGTTGGCAGGCATTCCGCCGCCTCGAACTGGGCGGTCGCGCGACGCCCTGCGCGCCGCCTACGGTAGCGGCAACAGGGAGCCGGCCGTCGCCGCGGACTGATCGCTCGCCGGCGCCGACCCCTGCTCGACCGCCTGCCGGTACGCTATCAACCGGTTCGTCAGCCGCGACACCTCGGCGTTGAGCTCGTATGACAGTCGCACGGCCTTGCTCAACTCGGCCGAATCGTACGTGTAGTCGAAGCGCTGAAGCGCGGCGGTTACGGCCGCGCTCTGCGTTTTGAGTTGAGCGTAGGCGCGCCGCAGGGCAAGGACCGTCTCGCGGTACGTTGGATAGTTCGAGACGACGATTTCGCGCTTGACGCGCGCGCTCTCGATCTCCGAGCGCAGTGCGGCGAGCCGCACGCTTTGCGGATCGTATCGCGCGGCGACGTCCAGCGCCGCGAGCGCGTCCTCGAACTTCGACGCATGGTAGAGCTCGTCGGCGATCTTCAATTGCACCGCGGCCAGGCCCGCGCGCGCGTGCTCGTCCTGCGGCGCCAGTTGTAGGGCGAGCTTGTAGCCCAGCGCGGCGTCGGAGAAGCTTCCGTTCTCGAGCGCCACGTCGCCTTGGTGGTTCCGTGCCGCGACGATCGTCTGAGTCAAGCCGCCCGCGCACCCCGAGGCGCCGGACACGACGAGCGCCGCGAAAGCGGCTAAACAAAGCGAACGTTTCACCTTAGCGTCCTCCCTATCGCGGCGCGGTGATCAGCCGCGCGGCATCCCCGATGAAAACCGCCGCCGGATACAAGATCAATTGCGAGAGCAGCGTCCCGAGCACTGCCGTGACGGCCAGGTAGAACACCATCGATTTGACGTGCTCGATCGGGCGCTCGCCCTTGGCCGCTTGGTCGACCATGTAGGCCGACGTCGGGTCGACGATCAGCGCAAACGAGATCGTTGCGATTCCGTTGACGAGCCCCGACGCCGACAGCGCGGTCCGCGCGACCTCGGGGCGCAAAATGCTCGCGTAGTACGACGCGACGACGCCGATCGCATAAATTCCGGTCACGACGACGTTACCGATTAGGAGCTTCGTCGGCAGATCGCGCGGCGAGAACCGCCGCGCGAGCCCAAGCGACGGCACTCGAACCGTTCGCAAGGCGTCGAGGACCACGCGCCAGTCCGAGAGGCGCATGATCGCGCGCGGCATCGAGCCGAGCCGCTCGAACGAAGCGACGCCCCGGACGAACAGGAAGATGAAGGTCGGCAGCAGCAGCGCGCCGGCGACGGTTCCGGCAGTTCCGGAGAAAACGACCGCGCGAACTTGCCACTCGAACTGCGCGGCCTCGTGACCGGCCAGGGCCGGGTATTGTGTTACGATGCGACCGGCTTTGTCCGAGATGCTCCCGAGCATCGGCGCGTAAAACATGTTGGCAAACCGGCTAGCGGTGACGACGAGGCTGAACAGCGAGATCGACGTCCCGATTCGACCGGTCAAAACGCCCGCGATGCGCGCTCCGTAGGCGCCTATTTGCACCGCCTGCAAGAAAGCGTTCAGCGCCATCGCCAGCAACCAGCTGCGCCGACCAAAAGCTTGCGAGTTCTGCGCCGCTCACGCGACTGCGGCGCCGCGCTCCCAGCGAATCGACGATGCGTCGAGCGGCCCGAGGACGCACAAGCCGAGCCCCTCGGGCGTCAACAACTCGCGCGCGAGCGCGTGAACCTGTTCGGCCGACACGGCGTCGATGTTCGCCTCGATCTCCTCGGTCGACAAGTAGCGCCCCAAGTTGAACTCGCTGCGCCCGAGGCGCAGCATCCGGCTCGACGTGCTCTCGAGCGAAAGCGTCAAGCTTCCTTTCATGTGCTCCTTCGCAAGGTTCAGCTCGCGCTCGCCGGCGCACTTCCGACGCGACGAGCCCGAGTTGCTCTACGATGACGTCGATGCACTCCTGAACGCTCGCGGGCGACGTCCCCGCCGAAACGCCGAAGAGGCCGGCGGCGCGATAGCCTTGTTGAAACGAATACACGCTGTATCGCCAGTCCGCGCTTCTCGCGGACCTCCTGAAAGAGCCGGCTCGACATCCCGCCGCCGAGGATCGTATCGAGCACCGATAGCACATAACGCCGCTCGTCGCGGACCGAGAGCCCCAGCGTCCCGAGCGACGACGTAGGCTTGTTCGGTATCCTTACGCTGGACGAGCGACCCGGGCGTCAAAGGCGGCCTCTCGGCCGGCGGCGGATCGCCGGCGCCTCCGAAATCGGCGAACGCCGCGGCGCATAGCTCGACGATGCGATCGTGTTCGAGGTTTCCTGCGGCCGCGAACACGACGGTTTGCGGCGCGTAGCGCGCGTGCAGGTGTGCGGTCAAGTCGTCGCGCGTCAGCGCCGACACGGTTTCGGCGTAGCCGATCGTCGGCTCGCCGAGGTTCGAGTCGCGCCACATCGTCCGCGTGAACAGATCGTGGATCAAGTCGTCGGGGGAGTCGTCGTACATCCGAATCTCTTCGAGCACGACTTTCTGTTCTTTGGCTAGCTCCGACGGCTCGAAGACCGAGTTCAAGAACATATCGGAGAGAACGTCGATCGCGAGCGGGATGTGATGGTCGATGACCTTGGCGTAGTAGCACGTCGACTCTTTGTCGGTGAACGCGTTGAGATTGCCCCCGACGCCGTCCATGACTCGGCGATCTCACGCGCCGAGCGCGTCCGCGTACCTTTGAAAAGCATGTGCTCGATCAGGTGCGAGATGCCGCGCTGCTCGCGGCGCTCGCCGGCCGACCCAACGTCGGCCCAAATCCCAAGCGACGCCGAACGGACCGAGGGCATGCTCTCGGTCAAAATCCGGACTCCATTTGGCAGAATCGATTTACGGTACAAACACGCTCCCCGGCGTCGCAACCTCGGACCGCAGGGGATTAGCCCACGCGCGGTCCGGTCCTTTGCCCGCGCGCGTCACGGCGCGCTCGGGCGAAGTCGGCGCTTGAAATCGTCCGCCCAATAGACGCCGGCACCGCTGCGCAGGCGCGCACCCAAGCCGCCTAGTTCCTGCCGCGGGCACGTAACGGCGAACACGATTCGTGACGTCGGCTGCGCGTAGTCGCCGCTGACCGGCTCGCGCTTGTCGATCGGGATCGGGACGGTCGCCCACACGTCGACTTCCTCGACCGCGCTCGCCTCGAAAGCCCGGCGCACGAGCTCCTCGATTTCTTGGTTGAAGCCCGCTTGGTCGAGGTCGTCGTGAAACTTGACCGCCGATAAAACCAACCCCGCGACTTCGTGCGTCCCGGCGCCGTCGACGCGTACGTGGAGAAGTTGCGCCGGCCAAACCTTCACGAGCAAGGCGCGGCCGAGCGCGCGCGCGTCCTCGAGCCGATTCCCTTGCGCGCGCGCCTGAGCGTCGAGGTCGGACGTCGCCGGGACCGCGGCGTACGCCGGCGCGCCGAACGCGAGTGCGACGACGAACGCCGGCCACGCTAGCCGGCGCATCAGTACGCCTGCGCGAAGTAGGCCCGCACGCGGGCGATTTCGCCGCACGCGACGCAACGCAGCGAAGCGTCGTCGAGCGGGTGCAGATTGCGCGTCGTCGCGCCCGTCTTTTCCTTGACGAGCGCCTCGCACTCGGGGCGTTCGCACCACGGGATGTCGATCATCCCCGCGCGGTGCTCACACAGTTGGAAAAACTGGTCGTGGTCGGACGCTTGGATCGTGTGGTCTTTCAGGAAGTCCCGCGCCGCGCTCAACAGGTGCGCCTGAATCGCAGCGAGCATCTCCGGAATGACTTTCGCGACGTCGTCGCGCGGGACGCTCGTCTTCGCGCCGGTTTCGCCGGGCGCCCGGTCGCGCCGCACGAGCGTGACGGCGCGTTGCGCCAAGTCTCTTGCGCCCAGCTCGATGCGTAGCGGAACCCCGCGCATCTCCCAGTCGGCAAACTTATTGCCCGGGCGCAGGTCCCGCTCGTCCAAGCGGACTCGCAAACCCGCCGCCGCGAGCGCGTCGCGCAATTCGCGCGCCGCGACTGCGACCGAGTCGTCGCCGCCGCCTTTTTGGATCGGGACGATCGCGACTTCGAAGGGCGCCATCGACGGAGGAATTTGCAGCCCACGATCGTCGCCGTGCACCATGATCAACGCGCCGAGCATCCGCCACGACATCCCCCACGACGTCGTCCAAGCGAACTGCAAGGACTGGTCTTCGGCGGCGAACCGAATCCCGTAGGCGCGCGCAAAGTTCTGGCCGAGCTCGTGCGACGTCGCCGCCTGTAACGCGCGGCCGTCCGGCATCAGCGCCTCGATCGAGAAGGTCTGCGTTGCGCCGGCGAAGCGTTCGCTTGCGCTCTTGCGGCCCTTGTACGTTGGGATCGCGACGACGTTTTCCGCGACGTCGGCATAAATGTCGAGCATCTGCCGCACTTCCGCAGCCGCTTCGGCCTCGGTCGCGTGGGCGGTGTGACCTTCTTGCCAGAGAAACTCCAGCGTCCGCAGAAACGGGCGCGTCCGCTTCTCCCAGCGCACGACGTTGACCCACTGATTGATCAGAATCGGAAGGTCGCGGTACGATTGGATCCACTCGGCGTACATCGGGCCGATGATCGCCTCCGACGTCGGCCGGATGGCGAGCCGCTCGGTCAACGGCTCGGAACCCTTGCCGCCTTCGGTAACCCAAGCGACCTCCGGACCGAAGCCCTCAACGTGCTCGGCTTCGCGCGTCAACAGCGACTCGGGGATGAGCAGCGGGAAATACGCGTTTTCGTGACCCGTCGCTTTGAATCGCGCGTCGAGCGCATTCTGCAAGCGTTCCCAAAGCGCGTAGCCGTACGGCCGCAGGACAAGGCAACCGCGCACGGGCGCGAGCGAAACGAGCTCCGCTTTGTAGCAAATTGCGTTGTACCACGTCGAGAGGTCGGCCGATTTCGGCGGCACCTCTTTGACGAGCGGCGTCTTCAGTGGCGCGTCGCGCTCTTCGTCAGTCATGGCCCGTCAAGGTTCGTAAGGCCTTCGCGCAGTCCTCGCCGAAAACTACACGCGATGGATTTAGTCGACTCGGTCGTTTCGATCGCCCACGCCGCCGGGGAGCGCATTCTCGAGGTCTACTACGGCGAAGACCACGGGACGACGGCGAAAGCCGATCGTTCGCCGTTGACGCTCGCCGACCGCGCCGCGCACGACCATATCGTCGCGGCGCTCGAGCGCTTCGATCCCGCTACCCCGATCCTCTCGGAAGAATCCGAGTCGATCCCCGCCGCGCAGCGCGCGGGTTGGCGCCGTTTTTGGCTGGTCGACCCGCTCGATGGAACCAAAGAATTCATCAAACGCAACGGCGAGTTCACCGTCAACATCGCCTTGATCGAAGATGGGGCGCCCGTCCTCGGCGTCGTCTATGCGCCGGTCCTGCGCGTCACGTACGCGGCGGCGGCGGGTCGCGGTGCGAACCGAGCCGACGGCGAAAGCGCTCCGCAAGCGATCGGCGTCTCCGATTACCGAGTCGCGGGGCTGCGCGTCGTCGCGAGCCGCTCCCATGCCGGCGACGTCCTGCCGCGCTTTCTTGCGGCGGCCGGCGACCCGCCGTGCGTCAGCAGCGGAAGCTCGTTGAAATTATGTTTGGTCGCCGACGGAACCGCGAACCTCTACCCGCGCTTCGGACCGACGATGGAGTGGGACGTCGCCGCCGCGCACTGTGTCGTCACCGAAGCCGGCGGCGCGGTCTGCGGCATCGACGGAGCGCCGCTCGCCTACGGCAAACCCGACCTTCACAATCCGTGGTTCGTCGTGACCGGATATCCGCCGTTTCCCTGGCAACGCACGTTCGCTTCGCTCGCGCTCGAGCCGGCGTAAGCGTCGTCTAGCGCGCGGGGACCTCGCTCGGGATGTAGCCGCGCCGCTCCAGCGCTTCGAGGATGCGCTCGACGCTGGCTTCCACCGACTCGCTCGCCGTGTTGCACACGACTTCCGGTGCTAGCGGCGCCTCGTACGGATCGTCGATCCCGGTAAAACCTTTGATCTCGCCGGCGCGGGCTTTGGCGTACATCCCCTTCACGTCGCGCGACTCACAGATTTCGAGCGGCGCATCGACGAAAACCTCGACGAAACGCGCCGTGTGCGCGCGCACTTCGTCCCGAATCGCTCGATAAGGGCTGATCGCCGCGGTAATTGCCACGACCCCGTTGCGGCTCAGCAAGTCGGCGACGAACCCGATCCGCCGGATGTTGATGTCGCGGTCTTCTTTGCTGAAACCCAACCCTTTCGAAAGGTTCGTGCGCACGACGTCGCCGTCGAGTATCTCGACTTTGATGCCACGATCGCGCAGGCGTCTCTCAAGCGCTTTCGCGATCGTCGTCTTCCCGGAGCCGCTGAGCCCCGTGGTCCATACCGTTGCGCCTAAGGATTCCAAGTAAGCCGGCCTTTCCGAGCGTGCGGGGTGCGTGATTTGGGTCTACGGCGCAACGGCCATCGCCTCCATGAGGACTTTTGCGACTTCCGGGCGCGTGACGTAGTCGGGCGGAAGTTCGCCTGCGGCGAGCATCGCGCGCAATTTCGTTCCCGAGATCGAGAGCCGCTCCTCCGGAGTGCTCGGGCTGGTCTTCTCGGTCGCCATTTGGTTCGTCCGCGTGCAGAAGAACGCGTTCTCGAACTTCATGGGTATGATCGCAAGCTCGCTCGGCGTGAACTCGTCGAACGCTTTCTGAGCGTCGTACGTCCCATAGTACGAGCCGACGCCGGCGTGATCGCGGCCCACGATGAAATGCGTGCAGCCGTAGTTCTGGCGCGCGATCGCGTGCACGATCGCCTCCATCGGCCCGGCGTAGCGCATCGCCGCCGGGAACGTCGAGAGCAGCGTGCGGTTGGCGGGGTAGTAGTTCTGCAGCAGCGCTTGGTAGCACCGCATCCGCACGCCGGCCGGCACGTCGTCGGCTTTCGTTCCGCCGACGAGCGGGTTGATCAATAGGCCGTCGACGAGCTCGAGCGCGACCTTCGTGATGAATTCGTGCGAGCGGTGAATCGGATTGCGCGTCTGAAAGGCGACGATCGACTTCCAACCGCGGTCGGCGAACGCGTCGCGCAGCTGCCGGGGCGTCCGGCGGAACTCCGCGAAGTCGTCGTGCGGAATCGCGTCGACGAGCCACACCGGCCCACCCAAGTAGACGGGCCCCTCAGAGAGCATCGTCGCAACGCCCGGATGTGCTTCTTCGTTCGTCCGAAACACGCGCTGCGCTTCAACGTCCTGATCGGGTTTGTACTTGCTCTCGACGGTCATCGTCGCAACGATCGAGCCGTCGGGCAGGGCGAGGGCGACCTCCGAGTCGAGCGGGATGCGCTCGCCGCGCTTGGCGTCGAGTTGGAGCGCTGCCGGGATCGTCCACGCAAGGCCGCTCGGAAGCCTCCGGTCGTCGATCACCGTGCGGTACTGCTCTTCGGTCATGAAGCCTTCGAGCGGGCTATACACGCCCGTCCCGATGCACTCGAGATCGGCGACGTTGCGCTCGGACAACTCGATCCGCGGGAGCGCGTGCGCGCCCTCGTATGCCGTTCGTTTCGCCGTGCCCGTCAAGCTTCGATCGACGAGCTTCCCACCATGCGGTTGCAGCATCAGACTCCCACTCCCGTCGCATGGCGCCGGGCCGAATTGCGCGTTTTGATCTCGTCGAGCACGCGGCGTTGCTCTTCGCGCCGTTTACGGTCGTCGTCGTCGAGCTGTTCCCAGGCCAGCGCTTTGAGCCGTGCGTTCTCGGCGTTGAACTCGGCGATCTGCTCGGGCGTAAAGACCGATTCTTCACCTTTGGCGACGGCGACTCGTTCGTAACCGAGCTTGTCGAGCGTCTCCCCGGCGACGCTTTCGAAAATCCGCAGATCCTCGGCGCTCGTCTTGCTCACGAACTTGCGCGTGTTGTCCTTCATCACCGGCCGGGTCACGTTCTCCCAGAGATTGCTCGCGGTCGCCGCGCGCTGCGCCTCGTCGGTTTTGTAAAAATTCATCGCATCTTCCGTGTAGGTCGCGCCGAGGAAAGCGCAAACGCGGCGCATGGTCCCTTGCTCGTCGCCGGTCAGGTCCTCGTAGCTCACGGCCAGGACCCGGCTCGGTCCGATCCGATCGAGCAGGCGGAGCGCCTGCCGCTGCGCCGTATCCCAATCGAGCGCGATATTGTAGTAGTGCTTCTCGCCTTCGATCGCCTTCGTAAACGAGAGCGCGACGTCGCGACCGTCGCGATACAAGTAGATGAACTTCGCATCCGGGAAGCGGTCGGCCAATTCGTCGGCGTACTTGACGTTCCCCAGACTCTTGCAGCACCAGCTCGACTTGCCCCACGTCTCCATGAGCACGTCCATGATCGCCGCCATCACGGCGTACAGATCGTGGCGGTCGCACCGGCGCGCGATGTCCGCACGGTCCAACTTCACGCCTTCCCATTCGACCGGGTTCGCTTCAACGAGCCGGCACGTATCGTCGACGAGCAGCGCAAACGTCTCGGGGTCGGAGAGATCGCCATACGTCGGAACGAGCGGCATCAGCCGAATCAACATGTGGGGCGGATGCGGCGCCGCGATCTCGGGCAAAACGTTGAGCATCAGTCGAAACAAGTTCGAACCCGAGCGCTGGGTGCCGATCATGAAAATCTTCACGGATGGGGAACTCCTTGGAACGTGCTACCGGATGAACAGGACGAAACCGGCGAGCCCGGCTAGGGGGATGATGAGCGCAACCTCGACTTGGAGGCGCAGGAGGGCGAAGAACGCCCCCGCCAGGATGAGCGCCGACGCCGCGACGTGCCACGCGCTGTCGTGCGGCATCGTCTCACCGACGACGATCGCGGCCGCCAAGAGCATTCCGACGACGGCAGGCCTAATGCCCTTCAAGGCAAGGGTGACGGCCGTCGATTTCTTGATGGCCTGGAGCGAATGGGCGGCGACGAGCGTCAGTATGGCCGGCGGGAGGAACATCCCGAGCATCCCGGCGACGGCCCCGGGCAATCCGGCAATCTTGACGCCGACGAAGGCCGCGGTCATCAGGATGGGTCCGGGGGTAATCTGCGTGAGCGCGAGCCCCGCGGTGAACTCGCGCGCGGTCAGCCAGTGCATGTTGCCGACGAGCGTGCTCTTGATGATCGGGATGAAGACGTAGCCGCTTCCGAACAGCGAGACGCTCATGACCGCGAACGTCAAGAAGACTTTGAGGACGAGGCTGGGCGCCGCGGTCTGAAGCGCTAAAAGACCCAGCGGAGCGATCGCCAGGGCCTTTCCGCCCGGGCGTATGGCGCGCGGCCCCGGCTCGGGTGCGGCGCCCCGCGGCCGGAAGAGAAGCCAGCCGGCTATCCCAGACGCGATCACGATCGCGAACGTGATCCACCAGGCGCTGATGAAGAATGCGCCTTGAATCAAGATCAAAAGGCACGCGCAGACCGCGATTGCGATCTGCGCGCCGTTCTTTATCTGTTTCTTCCCCATCTCGAAAGCCGCGACCGCAACGATCGCGACCATCGCGGCGGGAAAGCCCTTGAAGATGCGGTCGACTGCGGGGAGAGTCCCAAACTTCAAATAGAGCACGCTCAGGGTCGTCACGACGATGAACGACGGCAGGACCGATCCGAGCCAGCACACGGCCGCGCCGGCGACCCCGCGGAGCCGGTAGCCGATCGCGACGGTCATGTCGACCGCAACCGGGCCCGGCAGGACCTGCGCGACGAGGATTGCGTCGGTGATGTCCTCGTCGGAGGCAAGCTCGCGATCGCGCAGCGATTTCGAGACGACCGCAATGAACGTCATGAAGCCGCCCCACGTCGTCACTCCGATGCGCAAGAAGATCAGGAAAAGGCGCAAGAGCGACACGCGCTCGATCGTGGTGGCGTCAGGCATCGGCAAGAAAGCGCCCAGCATCCCTGCCGGGCTTGGACTCCAAGGAATGCGTTAGGAGTGTCCCTTTACGAAAAGTTGGATGCCGAGTCCCGCCAGCCAGAGCGCGAGCCCCCCATTTCCCCATCTCGGCGCCGACCGGGAACCTCGAGCCGGCCGGCCGCCCTGGCGCTTCGCGGCGGGGCCGGACCCCGCTTGCAAGCCGTTATCAATCCTCTCCCGAGCGTCCTTCTCGACGCGGGGCAGGCGTGGAGCGCCGCGCCGCCCCATCTACATCAACGTGCCAAAGCTCACGCGCATCTATACGCGCACCGGCGACGCCGGCGAGACGGGCCTCGTCGGCGGTCAGCGGATCAAGAAAAACGCCTTGCGGATCGAGGCCTATGGAACCGTCGACGAACTTTCGACGATCGTCGGTCTGGCGCGGACGGCACTGCGCTCGGTCGAAGAGCACGCGCAGGGCGATGCCGCGCTCGCTCGCGCGCGCGACCTCGACGAGTGGCTCGCCTGGACGCAGGACGCGCTGTTCAATCTCGGTAGCGACCTCGCGACGCTCCCCAAAGACCGCTGGGAAGGAATGCCCCTGATCGGGCCTCAGGACGCCACCGCCCTCGAACGCGCGATCGACCTCGCGCAGCGCGATCTCGAACCGCTCGACACCTTCATTCTCCCCGGCGGAGCGTACGCCGGCGCGTTCCTGCATCAAGCGCGAACGGTCGCCCGCCGCGCCGAACGGCTGTTGGTCACGCTCGCCGAGCAAGAACCGATCTCCCCCGACGTGATTCGCTACATCAACCGGCTCTCCGACGCGCTGTTCGTTTGGTCGCGCTGGATCAACGCCGCCCTGAGGTCTCCCGAGCATACGTGGAACGCAAAGGCCTCGCCACCCGACTGAGTGCAAGCGTCCACGGTAGGGCGGCCTCAATCCCGTCGCCAACCGGGGCGCGATGAATCCCACGACGAGCCCGTCGTTCGTGCAGCGGCTGTTCACGACGACGTCGGTCGATGCGTTGCGCAGCGAAGCGCGGCCATCGCACTTGCGGCGGGCGCTCCGTGCGCGCGATCTGATCGCCGTCGGTCTAGGCACGATGATCGGCGGCGGGATATTCACGACGATCGGGCCCGGCGTCAAACTCGCCGGGCCTGCGATCATCCTCGCGTTCGTGCTCGCGGGCCTAGCCTCGTTCTTTGCGGCCCTTTGCTACGCCGAACTCGGGGCCATGGTCCCAGTCGCTGGGAGCGCGTACACGTACGCGTACGCGACGTTAGGTCAGCTCGTGGCGTGGATCATTGGTTTCAGCCTGATCTTCGAGTACGGCGTCAGCGCCGCGCCGGTCGCACAGCAATTCTCGTCCGCGTTTCAGGGGCTGCTCGCGCACTTCGGGATCGGCGTACCGATGTGGGCGCAAACCTCGCACTTCGTCTTTCACGGCGCGTGGTGGGACGTTACGCGCTGGGACTTGGCGGCGTCACAGTACGACGTCATCGGCGCACTGTTCGTCCTCCTTCTGTCGGCGCTGCTCGCGATCGGGAT
This sequence comes from Vulcanimicrobiota bacterium, assembly GCA_963832625.1. GTDB lineage: Bacteria > Vulcanimicrobiota > Vulcanimicrobiia > Vulcanimicrobiales > Vulcanimicrobiaceae > CAWHUV01. The sequence continues at coordinate 137,488 of CAWHUV010000002.1, forward strand.
CCGCGAAACGGCAACGACCAACAACGTCTTCGTCGTCTTGAAGATCCTCGCGCTCGTCGTCTTCGTCGGCGCCGGGCTTTTGCTGTTCCACCCGCAGAACTTGACGCCGTTCGTTCCGCTGGGATGGGGGAAGCTCACGCCGTTCTCCGGGGGAAACGGAACCGGGATCATCCCGGCCGCGGCGCTCGTCTTCTTCGCGTACATCGGTTTTGACACCGCGACGACGACCGCCGAGGAGTGCCGCCGGCCACAACGCGACATCCCGGTCGGCGTCATCGGCGCGCTTTTGATCGGAACCGTGATCTACTGCACGGTCGCCGTCGTCCTCGTCGGCGTCGTCCCGTGGCAGCACGTCTCCGAGACCGCGGCCCTCGCCGCAGCAGTCGCGCCGTTGCACAACCCGTTCGTCGACGGGGCGATCATCGTCGGCGTCCTCGCCGGGACGACCAGCGTCGCGCTGACGTCGCTGCTCGGTCAGACGCGAATTTTCTACGTGATGGCGCGCGACCGTATGCTCCCGCCGTTCGTCGCCAAAATCGACCCGCGCACGAAGACCCCCGCGCTGATGACGATGCTCACCGGGATTGCCGTCGCCGCGCTGACGCTGATCGTCCCGCTCGACGTCCTGCTCGACCTCGTCAACATCGGGACGCTCTCCGCCTTTGCGATCGTCTGCGCCGGCGTCTTGTGGCTGCGCGCCCGGCGACCGGAGATCCCGCGCCCGTTCCGCGTCCCGCTCGTCCCGCTCTTCCCGCTCCTGGGAATCGGCCTTTCGCTGTTCCTCGCCGTCTTCGGCCTGACGACGCTAACGTGGGAACGCTTCCTGTGGTCGCTCGTCGTCGGACTTCTCATCTACTTCGCTTACGGCTTCCGCAAGTCGCGCCCCGACCAACTGGAGGGGCTCTTCGCCGAGCTGCCGCAGGACGTAAAGCTGTGACGTTCGAGGAGTTTCTCCCCGAATATTTGGCCGCCCATTCCAAACCTGCGACGCGGATCGTTCACGCCGCCGGGACGCTGGCCGGCCTCGCGGTCGCGGCGGCCGCCATCCTGAAACGCAAGCCGGCCTTGTTCCCTCTGGCGCTTGCGGCGGGCTACTTGCCGGCGTGGTGCTCGCACTGGTTCATCGAGCACAACACCCCGAAGACGTTCGGCGAGCCGCTCTACGCCCTGCGCGGCGATTTCATTATGCTGGCGCGGACCCTGCGCGGCGACCTCGGACAACGCGACCAGGCGTAAAGCGACTTAGCGCTACTCCGCGTCTTCTTGAGCGCCGGCTTCGATGACGCCGGGCGTGTTCACGTCGATCTTGTGGCGCGAGCGATCGTATGAAACTTTCGAACCGAACGCGCGCGCGATCGTCGGGAGCGCGACCATGACGCGTCCGCGGACCGAGAACGGGGCGTGTTTGAAGACGAAGCGTTTACCGTTCAGCGTGGCATTCTTGTCGCCGGCACGAAGGCGCAGCGTCGCGTCGCCACGGATCAGTTCGATCGTCCCCGTTTTGGCATCGTAATTCGTCTCCGCGCCGAGGTTCTCGGCGACCGCGCGCAGAGGCACGAACGCTTCACCCTTCATCGACGTAACCGGCGGGACGTCGGAAGTAATCCGCTGGCCGTCGATGCGCAACGAGGCCGGCTGCGACGCCGCAAGCAGCAGCGCAGCGACCGCTGACAGGACGATGGTCCCGAGCAGCGTCCCGCGGCTAGGAAGCAGCGACCGGTTCTTTGCCATGGACAGTCTCGTGCCTGAAATCGGGATATTGGTCGAGAATCACCTTTTCGATCTCTTCCCGCAGCGCGCCTAGGAGCTGCGCTTCGGGGAACGTGCCGACCAACTCGCCCTTGCGATAGATCGCGCCCTTTCCTTTGCCGCCGGCGACGCCGACGTCGGCCATCTTACTCTCGCCGGGGCCGTTCACGACGCAACCCATCACCGCAACTTTCACCGGCGCGGTATACTCGCGAGCGATCGCTTCGACGGAGCGCGCCAATTCGACGACCTCGATCTCGGCGCGGCCGCACGACGGGCACGCCGTGATGTCGAAACCTTTTTCGCGGATGCCGAGCGCCTTGAGAATCCCCCAGCAGACCGGCACTTCTTCGACCGGGTCGGCGGCAAGCGAGACTCGCAGCGTGTCGCCGATCCCTTCGAACAAGAGGATCCCGAGGCCGATCGAGCTCTTGATAGTTCCGTCGCGGGGCAGACCGGCCTCAGTAATTCCGAGGTGCAGCGCGTAGGGCGTCCCGCGCGCGGCGAGTCGCTTGTCCATCAGCCGGTAGGCGTGAACGGTCGACGTGACGTCGTGCGCCTTGAGCGAGATAACGATGTCGGTGTGTTCGAGTTCCTCGAGGATCTCGACGTGCCGCAGCGCCGAGAGGACCATCGCCTCGGGCGTGTGCCCGTACTTTTCTTCCAGGTCGCGCGCAAGCGAGCCCATGTTCACGCCGATGCGAATCGGGGTCTGGCGCTCTTTGGCGAGCGCGACGACCTCGCGCGTTTTCTTCGGGTCGGTGATGTTTCCGGGGTTGAGACGAAGCTTAGCGACGCCGGCGTCGAGGGCCGCGAGCGCCATGCGATGGTCGAAGTGAATGTCGGCGACGATCGGGACGGGCGAGCGCTTGACGATGTGCGGCAGCCCGGCGGCGTCGCGAACATCCTGGCAAGTTACCCGCACGACTTCGCAACCGGCCATCGCCAAACCGTAGACCTGCTCGAGCGTCTTGTCGTAGTCGGCGGTGTCGGTCGTCGTCATCGACTGCACCACGACCGGATGGTCTCCGCCGATCCAAACGCCCTTGGCGTCGGACTCGTCACTCTTGTTCTTGAGAAAGACCGGCTTCGAAGCGCGCCGTAGCTTGATCACGCTAGAAAACTCCCTTGCCGCTCACGATGTTAGCGATGTCGTGCCATGCGACAAAGGCCATCAGCACCATCAGGACGGCGAAGCCGGTGAAATGGACGAGCGCTTCTTTCTCGGGGTCGACCGGGCGCCCGCGGACCATCTCCGCGACGATGAAGATCCCGCGCCCGCCGTCGAGCGCCGGGATCGGGAGCAGATTGAAGATTCCAAGCGCCACCGAAATCATGGCGACGAGTTGGAGATACTGTCCCCAACCGAGGTCTTGAACTTCGGCTGCGGCGCGCCCCATTCCGATCACGCCACTCAGCCCGCCGGCGCGTTGCGCCGGATGCGCGACCAAATCGACGAGCCCGACGAGATCCTGGTCGATCGCGTCCCACACGTCCAACCCCGCGAGTTGCACGGCCGCAATCGGGCCGACGCGCTCGTAGGCCGACAAGCGGATGAAGCCCAGCCGCCCGAACGTCTTACCATCCTCGACCGTCCGGACCGGCGTCGCGACCACGGTGCGCAATTGACCCGCGCGGCGGAACGTGATCGTCAGCGGGATGCCGGCCGAGGCTTGAATCTTCTTTACGAGCACCGATCCGTCGGTGTAGGGGACGCCGTCGACCGCGACGATGTCGTCGCCGAACTCTAGGCCGGCTTTCGCGGCGGGCGATCCAGCCGTCACGGGCCCGATCTTCGTCGTCCAAGCCGTCGGCGACGGGACGCCGAACGTCATCGCTCCGACGAACAGAATCAAGAACGCGAGGATGAAGTTCGCAAACGGTCCCGCGACGATGATTGCCAGCCGTTGCCACGCCGATTTCGCTTGAAAGTTGTCGGACTGCGCGACGGGCTCGCTGCGGAAGGTGCGCTGTTGCTCGGCCTCGCTCGTCTTGCCGTCCTCACCTTGCATCGAACAGTACCCGCCGAGCGGGAGCAGGTTCAATCGATAGTTCGTCCCGCTGCGCGGCGAAGTCCACTTGAGGAGCGTCGGCCCAAAGCCGATCGCAAAATCGTTGACGCGAACGCCGTTGCGCCGCGCGATGACGAAATGCCCGGCCTCGTGCAAGACGATTAACACCGACAGCGCGACGAGGAAGATGACGACCTTGCCGGCATCGTTCAGGGGGAGGGTTACCAGGGCAAGGGACGGGAGCAACATGTCGTTCCTATCGGTTCGCCGGAGCGGCCGAACGAGCCTCGACGGCCACGCGGGCCAGGTCGCGGGCCCGCGCGTCGGCCGTGCGTACTGCGGCGAGGTTTAGCCCCTCGTCCGGGGTCCTCTCGAGCGCGTCGGCGACGACTTCGGCGATCTCATCAAAACGGATCCGCCCTCGTATAAACGCATCGACGGCGATTTCGTTTGCAGCCGACAGGACGGCAGGAGCCGTCCCCCCGCGTCCCAGGGCCGCGTATGCGAGGCCGAGGCACGGAAACCGCTCGAGATCGGGGCGCTCGAACACCAGCCGCGCGAGCGCCGCGTCCGCCGCCGCGCCGAGCGCGCCGAGCGCGTCGACGGTCGCAAGGTCGGGGAGACGGTCCGGGTACGCAAGCGCGTATCCGATCGGCAGGCGCATGTCGGGCGGAGCGAGTTGCGCTTTCACGTTTCCGTCGGTAAAAACGACGAAACCGTGCGCGACCGACGTGCGATGGACGAGTACGTCGATTTTTTCGGGCGCGACGCCGAAGAGCCGGCTCGCCTCGATCACTTCGAGTCCCTTGTTCATCATCGTCGCAGAGTCGACGGTATTCTTCGGGCCCATTTGCCACGTCGGGTGCCGCAGCGCGTCGGCGACTGAGACTTCGCGCATCGCTTGCGCCGACAATTCCCAAAACGGCCCGCCCGACGCCGTCACGATCAACGAAGCGATCCGCTCGCGCGGCTCGCCGACCAAACACTGAAAGAGCGCGCTGTGTTCCGAGTCGACCGGGATGATCTCCGCTCCGCTGCGCTCGGCTGCGGCCACGAACAACTCGCCGGCCGCGACGATCAGCTCTTTGTTTGCGACCGCGATCCGCAGACCGCGCTCGACCGCTGCAAAAACCGCGTCAAAGGCGACCGCGCCGTCGGTCGCAGCCACGACGATCTCCGCCCCGCTCTCGGCGGCGACCATCATGAGCCCCGCGGAACCGCTCTCGACTCGGGTCGCCGGCCCGAGTTGCGCGCGGACCGCATCCGCGTGACCGGGATTCGCGCACGAGACGAACCTCGCACCGAAGCGGCGCGCCTGCTCGACTAACGCGTCGACGCGCGAACCGGCCGCCAGCGCGACGACTTCAAAGCGGTCGGGATAGCGCGCGACGACGTCGAGGGTCTGCGTCCCAATCGAACCGGTCGAACCGAGAATCGCGATCTTCTTCGCCACCTAATTACCTCGCGATGTGGCCAGTGACGAAAAGCGCGGCGTAGAACGCGATCCCGCCGAGCGTGTAGGAGTCGAAGCGGTCGAGGATGCCGCCGTGGCCGCCGAGGAACGAACCCGCATCCTTGACGCTCGCATCGCGTTTGAGCGCCGACTCGACTAAGTCGCCGGCTTGTGCGGCGACGCTCGTGACGCCTCCGACGAAAAGACCTTGCCACCAGGGCATTCCGATTTGCGGGATCAGTGCGAACGAGGCGCCCGCAGCGCACGCCACGACGAACCCGCCGATGGCGCCTTCCCACGTTTTCCGGGGCGAGATCGGGCTCAGTGGTGTTCGTCCGATGGCAACCCCGACGAGCATCGCGAAGATGTCGGTCAACGAGATCAGCACGACAACGGCGAGCGTGTACGCCGCTCCGGCGTGCGGCAGATTGCGCAATGCCAAGAAGTACGAACCGAGCCAGCCTATGTAAACGACGCCGAAGAGCGTATAGGCGCAGCGCGCGAAGTACCCTTGACGGGACCCAAACAGCGCGACGCCGAGCGATGCGATGAGGCTCGCGGCAAGCACGACCTTCTCGTAGCGATAGAAGTGCGGACCAAGGGCTGCAAGGACGATGTAGGACGCGACGGCGACCGCCGCGACCGGAAAGATCAACGTCTGGCCTTTGCGCGCCGAAAGCCCCGCGAGCTCCCACAGCGAGCCGAGGGTTATGCCCAACACGACGACCGTGAACGCAAGGGGAACGTCGGCGTTCCCGAGCCGAATCGTCGGCGCGACGATCGAGCCGAGCACGACGGCGGCGAGCAGCGCGCCACTCGCGATTCGTCGCGTCATGTCGGTCGCGCGGCCGGCCGCCTCCGTTGCTGCCGTCGTCATCCGCTCGCGGCGACCGAGGCGCGGCGGGCCGCGTACGCGTCGAGCGCGCGCGCGAACTCCTCGCGCCCAAAGTCGGGCCAATAAACGTCGGTGAGATACAGCTCGGCGTTCGCGACCTGAAAGAGCAAGAAGTTCGAAAGACGGGCTTCCCCCCCGGGGCGTATCAGGAGCTCGGGATCGGGAAAACCAGCGCTATAGAGGTGCGAGTCGACGCACGCCTCGTCGATCGCTTCCGACGCGAGTCGCCCGGCCGCGACGTCGGCGACCAGCGCGGCGGCCGCATCGCGCAACTCGCGCCGCGCGCTATAGTTGACCGCGAGGTTCAGCTGCAACCCTCGGTTCGACGCCGTCTCCGCGACGAGCCGTTCGAGGGCTTCGCGCGACGCGCGCGGCAAAGCTTGGTACTCGCCGATGATTCGGACGCGGACGTCGTTACGGGTCAGCTCGGCGAGCTCGCTGCGCGCGAAGTACACGCACAGGTCCAGCAGGAGCGAAATCTCGGACTTGTCGCGCTTCCAGTTTTCCGTCGAGAAGCCATACACGGTCAACATCTCGACGCCGAAGTCGCGCGCGGCGCGCGTGACGGCGCGCAACGCCGCAATCCCGCGCCGGTGCCCCTCGATCGCCGGAAGGCGCCGGGCTTTGGCCCATCGCCGGTTTCCATCCATGATGATCGCGACGTGCCGTGGAGTCACGTACGCCTCACCTCGGCAATCCGTTCGTAGCGTTCGTAACCCGCGACGATCTCGCGCGTGTCGCCGCGTTCGGCGATCCGCAGAACCCGCAATCGGCCGACGCCGAGGGCCGGAAACGGCGGAGCCAACAAGCGAAACGTCAGTCGCTGCGTACCGAACGCGCGCCGAACCTCGACCTCGGGAAGGAGCGTCAGCGCAGCGGGCTCGCCGGCGACGGGCGCGTCGTCCATAGCAGGGGGTTCCCGTTCCGGCGCGCCAGGCCCCGTCGCCCGGTTTCAGCGATGGGCGAGCTGTTCGAGGACGGCACCGAAGACCGCCTCGAGCGTGGACTCGTCGAGCGGGGCGGTTCGGTCGTTCCACGCCGCGGTGACGCAATACGACTGCCCCTTCGGGTTCGTTACGTAGCTCGTCAGATCGAGGACGCCGGCGTCGCTTCCGCCCTTGAACGCGATCCGGCGCCATCCACTTGCCGCGACGCCGGGGTTGATCGTCATCAGGTCGAGGTCTTCGACCCGCTTCATCAGCGCGCAAAGCTCGCGCGGCGTGAAATACCACTCGATGTCGAGGTCGGCCGGCTCGAGATCGAGCGACGCGAGGCCGGGCGCTTCTTGCGCGTCGATCGAAGCGAGGATCGAGCGGCGCTCGCCGGCGCTCGCTCTTCGATAGCGGTCGCGTTGCGCCGAATCCTTCGTCTTGAGCGCGAACATCTCGCGGGTCGTCAAGAATGGCGCGTTGCGCGGCGCAATCTGCTCGACGGCGGAGCGCCCGACGACTTCGATCAGCGAGTCTGCGGCGGTGTTGTCGCTAATCGAAATCATTTCGGCAGCGTACGTCGCCAAGGTCAGCGGAGTCCCATCCGGCCAGGTTTGCAACACGCCGGACGGTAGGCTCTTGCGCCGTGCCGCCAGCGGCACGACCTCCTCCCAGCGATGACGCCCCGCCTCGACCTGCTCGCGCAACGCCGTCAACACCGCGAGCTTGAACGCCGAGCCGACGGCCATCGGCCGGTCCGCGTCGAGGGCCGCTACGTCCGTGCGGCCCTCGAGGATCAGGTAAGCGACGGTCCCGCTCTTCGGGCGCAGTTTTTGCAGCGCGTCGTCGAGGCTCGACGTCTTCGCGGTGAACGGCAGGAGCCGCAGGTACGTGATCTTTCCGGCGGCGTCGGTGACGATGTTGGCATGGCTCTCGCCCTTTTCGTATACGGCGTAATACATGCCCCCACGAACCTCAACCCGTTGGAAGGCGCCCTCGGTCGCGCGGAGTTGGCTGAGAACCGCGTTCATGTGGTCGACCGGCAATGCCGAGAGAAAACTCGGCGCGAACCAATCGGCCGAGACCGCATCCGCGCTCAAGGCACGCTTCAAGGCGGCGGTGTCGACGTCGGACACCTCGTCGTGAAACAGGAGTCCGGAGACTTTGCCGTCCGAGTCGAGCGCGATCGTCGCGCGAAGACTCCCTTTCGCGAACGTCATCTGATAGTCGCCGCCATCCTGCACAATGGCGCCAACGGCTCCGAGCCGCGCCTTGAAGTCGTCGACGATCTCTTGCAAGGCCGCGACGGAGACTTGCGCCGTGAAGCTTGCCGCGAGGACGACCCCGTCGATTGCCTTGCCCTCGAACATGTTTCCAAGAATTACGCCTTCGGTTGTACGAAGCAGCCGCGGCGGCGTCGGTTGGGCGCCGCCCGGCGACGCAGCGATGAATAAAACGGTAAGCGTAGCCAAAACAAGCGATCGCGCAGCGAGCGCGCGAGAAGTGCGACGTTTCATTGCAGCGACAATCGGACGCGCTCGAGGCGACTCCCTGCCCGGAGCGCTAGCCGGTTAGTGTAGAATCGGTACGGGTCGCCACACGCGGTGCTGTGTTTGCGGGTACGGCCGTTCTCCGGCCGAGCTGAGCTGCGGGCCGTCAAGAGACGCCGGCAGCCCCTTGGTCGTCGTGAAGACGGCTTGCTGGAATTTGCCGTTTTTCGGCGCCGCGGCGACCGGCATCGTCGAGCGGGCGAGCCCGCCGACGAACGAGGTCGCCGAGTAGTCGCCGATCATGTAACCCAAATCGGAGTTCGGTAACCAGCCCGGTTGCATAGGTCCGGTGAGCGCCACGGGCTTATTCCAAGTCTTTCCGGCGTTCGAGGACGCGATGAAGCCCGCAAATATTTGGCAAGTCGAACCCGAGCAGTTTGCGTTCGCAACGTAATAATACGTTACGCCCAAATGCGCTTTCGAGCCGGTGGTCGCCCGATCGACGCCCATCCCCGGAATGAAATCGGTTTGTCCGCTCCCGACCTTGCCGATCGGGACTCTCTGAACCGGACTCCACTGTTGACCGTCGGGTGAGGTACTAAAGACGATATCGTTCGTGGCGCAATTGAGTTCGAAACTGCAGTCTTGCCACGCCACGTACGCCTTCCCGGCGCCGTCGAGTTCGGCCGAGGGCAGCGGCCCCGGGTCGCGCAGGCCGCCGGGGAGCCCGGCTTCGTTGGCGACGGCGATGAACACGCTGGCCTGCCATGAGTTACCGCCGTCCACCGAGTTCACCGTCGCGATCCCGGAGAACCCCCAGAACGGAACGAGCACCGTCCCGTTCGGCTGCACGATCGGCTGGCCGCCGTTACCCACCGCCTGATCCGCCGACGGAACCGGCGTCGACCATGTCGCACCGCCATCGTGCGATGTGCTCATCAGGAGCACTTCGCCTAAGTTAACGTCGATGAACTCGACGTAACAATTCCCGTAGAAATGGCTCTTCGTCGAGTTGTCGCACACGATCCACGGCTTGTCCATGAAATCGCCGTTATCGGGGGCAACGTGCACGGGATTCTGCCATTTCAGACCGTCCGGCGAGCGACTGACGATTGGGACTAAGTAGGTCGTTACGCCGCCATACGTGCCGTACGGCAGCGAAACCACCATCCAAACATTGTGCTTCGCATCGTAGGCGACCGCCGGATCGGTAACCCGGTCGTACGGGTTCTTCGGATTGACCGTCTTGGTGATGCCTGGCAGAAACCCGAACTTCCACGTCTTGCCGTCGTTGCTCGTCGTCGACCACCCGATGTCGGTCGACCCGGCGTTGCTATCCGGGTAGCGTCCAACCTGGAATACACCGATCATCGTGTTGTTGTAGGCAAAGTTGTCGGACTCGACTTCGGTGTCGTGCTGTGCGTCGGTATTGGTAAACGGGTCAGCGCTGAGCTGCAAAAGCGACGTTCGCGCGTCGGCAGCTCTCGCTTCGCCCAGCATCCACGCCGCCGCGGCGAAGCAGGCAAGCGCGAAGCCGAGCAAGGCGATCGGTCGAAATGGCGCGAGCGAAGAGACCCAAGCGAGGCGATGGTTCATACGCTCGGGAATCGGACGCCGCGGAGTCGACTCCCTGCTACGTCGCGATGCGCAAGCGCCGGCGGTCGCGCAGCTGTGCGCCGGCCAGCCACTCGGCAAGGTTGGCCTCAGCGAGCGGCGGCGAGAACAAGAAACCCTGCCCGTACGGGCATCCCGCGCCCAAGAGTTTCAGACGCTGGATCTCGGTCTCGATCCCCTCCGCGATGACGGTGATGTTCAGCGACTCTGCCAGCGTTAGCAGCATCACGACGATCGGTTCGTTGGCGAGGCCGCCGTCGGCGCCGTGCACGAAGGTTCGATCGATCTTGAGCATATCGATCGGCAACTCGTGCAGGTATCGCAGGGATGAATAGCCCGTTCCAAAGTCATCCACGATCAGGCGAACGCCGAGATTCTTCAGATCGGCCAAGACGAGCGTAGCGTTGTGACCGGTTTCGAGCAGCCCGCTCTCGGTGATCTCGAGCAAGAGCCGGTCCGCCCCGAGGCCGGCATCGCGCAACGCGCGGCGGACGTCCTCGACGATGCCCACCTGGGCCAGTTGCGTGACCGATAGGTTTACGCTCATCCGCAGCGGTGGCCCGCCTGGCCGCACGGCGTCGAGCCGGCCGAGCATCGCGCACGCCTCGCGTAGCACGAAGCGCCCGAGATCCATGATTGCGTTCGACTCTTCGGCGATCGGGATAAATTCCGTCGGTGAGATAGTTCCGTGTTCCGGGTGCTCCCAACGCAAGAGCGCCTCGAGTCCCACGACGGAACCGTTCGCTAGGTCCACGACCGGTTGATAGGCGACGTGGAACTCCCCGCGCTCGAGCCCTTGGCGCAGCTCGGTGACGATCCGGATCCGGTTTGCCAGCTTGCGATAAATTTCGACGTCGAAAGTGACCGAGCGCGAGCCGCCTAAAGATTTGGCGTGGTACATCGCTGCGTCCGCGTCACGCAGGATGTCCTCGGCGTCGACGTAGGACGGCCGGCCCAGCACGATCCCGACGCTCGAATTAACGAAGACTGGCGAACCGTCGACCGGAATCGGCGCGCGCAGCGCCGCCTGAATTCGCTCGGCGACGGCGCGCGGTGTCGAAGCATCCCCGCACCCGCGCAACAGCAGCACGAACTCGTCTCCGTGGAAGCGCGCCACGACGCTGCCGGCTGGGCTCGCCGACCGGATTCGGCGTGCCGACACCGCCAAGACCCTATCTCCGGTGATGTGCCCCAAACTGTCGTTGACGAGTTTGAAATCGTCAAGGTCGATGAAGAGCACGGCATAAGCGCCGCTCGCGCCGTCGCTATCCAAAGTCTCGTTCAAAGCGCGAATGAACTCCGCGCGGTTTGGGAGAGCCGTCAATGCGTCGTGCGTCGCCGCGTGACGGAGCCGCTCGTCGACTGCTTTACGCTCGGTTATATCTTGGACCATCGCGATCGCCGCCACCGACTCGGGCTGGGGAACCTCGACCGGCGAGATCGTGGTCTCGGTCCACATCGAGGAGCCATCGGCGCGCGTCAGGTGCCCTTCGCGGTGGTACATCGGTTGACGACCTTCCACCAGCGCCGCAAACTCCGGATCGCCGGGCGCGACGAGCCCCCCATCGACGTCGCCGAGCATCGCGCCGAGCGCCGCGTTCGACTCGATCGTTCGGCCGCCCCTATCGAGTAGCGCGATCCCCATCCGCGATCGCTGGAACACCGCCTGAAACTGCGCTTCGGTCAGCAACAGGGCGCGCTCCGCACGCTGCCGCGCGAGCTCCGCCGACAGGGCGCGCGTCTCTTGCTGCGCGCGCACGAGTTCGCGCCGGTCGCGGCGCTGAACCATCCGGCCGAGTAGTGCGACCATGCCGAAACTGAGAAGCACTGCGAGGATTCCCTCGCCGACGATCCGCATCCGCAGCTTCGTCAATCGTTCCACGCGACCGTCGAGCAATATCCGAAGCTCGGCCTTGACTGCATCCAAAAACGCGATCGTCGTCCTCACCAAGCGCCCGTGCCGCTGCGCAAGTCCCGGCGAAAGGCTGGGGCCGATACTCCCGCTGCGCGTCAACTCGGCGAGCGGCTGAGCGAGGGAATAGGCAGCCCCCTCGGCGTTATGCCAGCGCGAATCGAGGCGCATTCGAATGGATGCGTCTTGGCCGAACGCGCCGACCATATCGAGCGCTAACGGCGCAGATACAGATTGAGCGCCGGCGAGGTACCCTGCCATTGCAATCCGATCGGCGACGGATGGATGCCCGCGCGCGAGGTCGCTCGCGGCGGTCCGGTATGCCACGCTCAAGCGCTGGAACTGAAGGATAAACGTATTGTCGTAGGCGTCGCCTAGATCGTTCACGTCGACTTCCGATTCGAATGCCAGCCGCGATGCATCCGAAATGTCGCTTACCGTGATCAAGATCGCGTCGCCGAATTCGCCCGTTGCGGCGCCGAGCGGAGCGACGCGCGCCCGGTCCCACGCCGCCCGGACTCGCCGCGCGCTCGCGTCGGCGCCCGGGATGCCGTACATCGACGCCGCGTACCGCTCGAAGCGCACGACGGCTGCATCGACGTTCGCGCGCGCTTGGACTGTGGGGTTTTGATCGAATTGCCCGCTCGCCTCGAGCACGGCGATGGCGCGCGTGATGAACTCTAGACCCAACTCCTCGGTCTGCGTTGCCTGGACCGTTTTTTCGACGGCGCGATACTGTATCGCCGAAAACCACCAGATCGGAGCGACCAAAACCAGCGCGAACAGCACGAGCCGCGCCGGCAATGAGACACCTACCGATAGAATAATCGATCGCAAATGGCGTGACATCACATCTATGTGATTCATCGCCCTTTTCCGTGTCGACCACACGCCGCGCGACCGCGCCCTCGCCCGGGTGTGCCCGAAGTCACACGCCGGCCGTGACCCCGCTCACACTGATACTCGGCGCTTGGGGCACGTGCTCGCGGAACCGCTCGTCGCTCGCCGTCCCGGCTCGCTCCTGCTACCGGCCGCCTCGCTCGCGCCAGGCGTCGCGCACGTTCGAAATCGGTGGCCTCGCTCGGCGGTCCGAGTTTCCGCTACGCACGTGCCCACGCGCGCCTTTGAGTAATTTGAAAGCATGCTTGGCTCAAGACGAGGTGCGGGGTGCTCCGTTCGAGGGTGTCTGCGACGAGCGGAGCCATGGACGGCGAGAGCGAGGAGCAGTCAAGTCGCGCGCGAGCTGGATGCGAAGCGCGCGACGTCCCGAGAATGGAGCACCCCGCGCCGAGTTGCAATCGCGAAGTGCCCCAAGCGCTACACTTCCATGATTTCTTTTTCTTTGTGCGTGGTCAGCGAATCGACTTCTTTGATGAACCGGTCGGTAAGCTTCTGGATGTGCTCGCCGCCGCGCTTGTTCTCGTCTTCGGTTACCTTGTGATCTTTCAAAAGTGCCTTGATCTCGTCGATGCTCTTGTGCCGAATGTTGCGGATGGCGATGCGCCCGTCTTCCGCCTTCTTGTGCACGAGCTTGACGAGGTCTTTACGGCGTTCCTCGGTCAGCGGCGGGATCGACAGACGGACGATCGAGCCGTCGACGTTCGGCGTCAGGTTGAGATCGCTCGTCTCGATCGCCTTTTTGATCGCCGAAACCGTCGCGCGGTCGAACGCGGTGATCTGCAGCGTGCGGGCGTCGGGGGTGCTGACCGACGCCACTTGTTTGAGCGGGACCGACGCCCCGTAGGCCTCGACGTGCAAGCGATCGACGAGCCCGGCCGACGCGCGCCCGGTGCGGACGCCGTTGAACTCGACGCGGGTCGCCTCGACCGACTTGTGCATCTTGTCTTCGGTGTGCTTGTAAATCTCGTCGATCGAGCTCATGTCACTCCTCTCATCAATTCGGCGTCTGCGCGTACTTCGCTCGAGACGAGCGTGCCGATCGGCTCGCCGTAGACGACGCGACGGATATTTCCCGGAACGTTCATGTCGAACACAATGATCGGAAGTCCGTTGTCCATGCAAAGAGTCAGCGCGGTGCTGTCCATGACCTGGAGTCCGCGTTGCAACACCTCGAGATAATCGAGGCGCGTAAACCGCGTCGCGCTGTGGTCGAGCTTCGGGTCGGCGGAGTAGATTCCGTCGACTTTCGTTGCCTTCAAGATCGCCTGCGCTCCAATTTCGACGGCGCGCAACGCCGCGGTCGTATCGGTCGTAAAGTACGGGTTGCCGGTCCCCGCGCCGAAGATGACGACCCGTCCCTTCTCCAGATGCCTGATCGCGCGACGCCGGATATACGGCTCGGCGATCTGCTGCATCTGGATCGCCGTCTGGACGCGCGAAGGAATCCCCGTGCGCTCCAGCGCGTCCTGCAGCGCCAGTGCGTTGATGACCGTCGCGAGCATCCCCATGTAGTCGGCCGTCGCGCGGTCCATGTCGCCCGCTTCGTGCGCCTTACCGCGCCAGATATTTCCACCGCCGACCACGACCGCAACCGAGATACCCTCGCGCGCGACCTCGGCGATCTGTTCGGCCATCGCGGCCGTCGTGGCGGCGTCGACCGAGCTTTCGCGTCCGAGAAAAGCTTCGCCCGAGACCTTTAGGAGGATGCGCCGGTAGGCCGGCCCGCCCTTATAATCCACAGGCGGCCGCTCAGGCTTCGCCGAGCGCAAACTTCGCGAAGCGTCGCACTTGGATGTTCTCACCGAGCACGCCGACGACCGATCCGATCAACTCGCCGACCGTCTGCTCGTCGTTCTTAATGAAGGGCATGTCGAGCAGCACGTGCTCCTCGAACCACTTGTTCATCTTCCCTTCGAGAATCTTGTCGACGACGTTGGGGGGCTTGCCCGCAGGTACGGTCTGAATCAACTCCGCCTTGACCGACTCGAGCTCGGCTTGTGGGACGGCCTCGCGCGAGATGTAGCGGACCGGCATCGCGGCGATGTGCATCGCAACGTCGCGCACCAGCTCCTTGAAGCGCTCGTTTCGCGCAACGAAGTCGGTCTCGCAGTTGATCTCGACCAGCACGCCGATCTTTCCACCGACGTGAATGTACGATTCGACCAGCCCTTCTTTGGCCGCTCGCTCGGACTTCTTGGCGGCCCGGGTCATGCCCTGATCGACGAGGTGGCGCTTGGCCGACTCGAAGTCGCCTTGCGCGTTCACGAGCGCGGCGCGGCAGTCGAGCAAGCCCGCGTCGGTCGCGTCGCGGAGCCGTTTGATTTCGTCGGCAGTCGGTTTGTAGATGGTAGTGCTCATCCTTGTGCTTCGGTCTCTTGTGGGATCGCTTCGGCTGGAATGTCGGCGGGCATCGTCTCCGACGCGTACTCGTATTCCGCTTCGTCGAAAGCGCCGCTCTCCGCTTCCGTCCGCCCTTCGATGATCGCGTCGGCGATCTTCGACACCATCAGCTTGACCGCGCGGATCGCGTCGTCGTTGCCCGGAATCGGGTAGTCGATTTCGTCCGGGTCGCAGTTCGTGTCGATCACTGCGATAATCGGAATCTTGAGCTTGCGCGCCTCGAGAACCGCGATCCGTTCCTTCTTGGGATCGACGATGAAAAGCGCGTCCGGAAGGCGGTGCATGTCTTTGATCCCGCCGAGGAACCGCTCGAGCTTCTCTAACTCGTCGCCCAGCCGCGAAACCTCGCGCTTGGGGAGCATGTCGAAGCCGCCTTGCGCCTTCATCCCTTCGAGCTCGCGCAACCGCGCGATCCTCTTCTGGATCGTTGCGAAGTTCGTCAGCGTCCCGCCCAGCCAGCGTTCGTTCACGTAATACGTGCCGGCTCGCTCGGCCTCTTCGCGCACGACGTCCTGCGCTTGTTTCTTGGTACCCACGAACAGCACAACTTTGCCCTCGTGAGACATCGCCTTCACGGCGGCGTACACTTCGCGCAACATCAACACCGTCTTTTGCAGGTCGATGATGTAGATGCCGTTGCGCTCTTGAAAGATGTACGGCTTCATCTTCGGGTTCCACCGCCGGGTTTGGTGGCCGAAGTGTACTCCCGCTTCGAGCAGGGCTTTCATCGAGATAACCGATGCCACGGTACGAACCTTTCTGATCCCGCGCCTCCGGCCTCCCTGCCCGAAACGCTCGTGGGACCATCGCACCTCGCCTCGTGCGGGGTGAATTTGAGCAACCACGGGAGTATAACACGCCCGGTGCCGATTGGGAAACCGCCGTTCCGAGGACGGCCGGAGCCGCGGCGTTAGGCCGGCGAGGCCTTCGGTCCGCGCCGTTCGCCGCGCAGGATCTCCTCGTAAACCTCGGCGCGGTGCACGCTGATCTCGCGCGGCGCCTCGATCCCGAGGCGGACCTGGTCGCGATCGACCGAAACGACGACGATGCGGACGTCGTCTCCAATGACGATCGCCTGGTTCGGCTTACGGGTCAATACCAGCATCGGCGCTCCGTCGCAAGAAATGTCCGCCCGGCTGCGGACTGACTGGCAGGTTTCCCCACCCTTTCGCTTGTCGCGCCAGTTGCCATGCCGGCGCCAGTAGGTCCTTCTGCCTAAGCGCGCGAGTGCGCGGGTTTCCCGTTAGGCGAACTGGGCGGCATGAAGGGCGGCGTAGCGTCCGCCTCGGGCGAGCAGCTCGTCGTGCGTCCCTACTTCTAAGAGGCGCCCCGCCTCGACGTAGAGGATTTTGTGCGCGCGCCGGATCGTCGAAAGGCGATGCGCGATGATGAGCGTCGTTCGCCCCGGCAGAAGCCGGTCGAGCGCAGCTTCGATTAGCCGCTCCGAGTGGCTGTCGAGGGCGCTCGTCGCCTCATCGAGGATTAAGATGCGCGGATCGCGCAGGACGGCGCGCGCGATCGAGATGCGTTGCCGCTGGCCGCCCGAGAGTCGCGCGCCGCGTTCCCCGACCGGCGTATCGTAGCCCTGTGGAAGGTCGAGAATGAATTCCTCGGCGTTCGCCTCGCGCGCGGCGGCTTCGACCTCGGCCGGGCTCGCCTCGAGCCTCCCATAGCGAATGTTCTCGGCGATCGTCCCACTGAACAGCAGCGCTTCTTGCGGCACGATCGCAATGGCCGCCCGCAACTCACCCAAGCGAATCGCATCGAGGTCGATCCGGTCGAGCGTTATGCGCCCCGCCTGCGGCTCGTAGAACCTTGGGACCAGGTTGACGATCGTCGTTTTGCCGGCGCCCGACGGTCCAACCAGCGCCACGATCTCGCCCGCACCGACCTCGGCCGAGAAGCCGAGCAGCACCGGCGCAGTTCCATCGACGTAACCGAAGGTAACGTCTTCAAACGAGATCGCCCCCGCGACTCGGCCGAGCGGCACCGCATCGGGTGGATCGGCGCGTTCGACCGGCAGATCGAGGATTTCAAAGACTCGCCGCGCTCCGACAAGCGCCTTTGAGAGGTCGCCGATGTACGTCGCGAAGCGGTTGAGCGGATTGATCGCGAGGACGACCGCCGACCAGAAACTAATCGTCGCCTCGCGGTCCATTCGCCCGACCACAACTTCGCGCGCGGAAAAGGCGACGATCGCGAGAAGCGCGATCGTGATGATCATTCCGACCACCGGCGTTTGCGTCTGGCCGAGTTGCGTCAGTTTCATGTACGCGCCGAAATAGCGCTCGTTGCTGTCGCGGAAGCGTTCGGTCTCGTAAGGCTCTCGCCCGAACGCTTTGACGATCCGCTCGCCTCCGATGACCTCCGAGAGATTCGCGGCGAGATCCGCGATGCGCTCTTGCGAGCGCTTCGTGTTACTCGAGATCAAGCGCGTGAACGTCGCGACCGCGAAGTTGACCACCGGGGCAAAGACCAAGAGAAATAGCGTCAATAACCAATCGGTGTAAATCATGTAGGCGAGCGCGCCGAGGAACGTGATGACGGTCTGCACCATCTGCGGTAGCGAGATGCTGACCGCGTCGGTCATCAGCGCGAGGTCGTTCGTGAACCGCGCCAGGAACTCGCCCGGCCGCCACTTGTCGAACTCGCCGAGCGGCAGGCCCAGGACCCGTGCGAACAGGCGCACCCGCAGCGACGCGATCAGGCGTTGCCCGCTCCACGCGGTCAAGTAGTTTTGACCGTACGAGGCCGCATTCGAAATCAGGTTGACCACGAACAGACCGACGACGACCTCCCATAAAACGGTCATGTCGTGACGCCGGTCGTCGATGACCCGCGAAATGATCAGGGGGAACGCCTTCACGTACGCCAGCGGCCCGAGCCCCGCTATGACGCCGAGTACGAGCGCGACCGCGAGACGGGGATAGAAGGGTCGCGCCTCGTCCAGGAGCCTGCGCAGGACGCTTCCGCCCGAAACCTTACGGTTTGCTGTGAGGTACATCGACACGACCTGGATTCGCCGGTCGCGCCCCAAGCGCATCCGGCGGCGCGACACTCGCCCTTGCGTGGGGCGTCAGAGGAGTCACCGTGGACTGTTACTTTCACAATGCGGTACCGTCGGTCGCAGTTTGCCGCGACTGCCAGAAGACGATCTGCGCGACGTGTCGCGACGCCGAGGGACGCTGCCCCGGGTGCCGCCTCGAACAGCGCATGAAGACCGCTGCCTCGGCTAGAGCGGGTCTGCGGGGGGGCCGAGGACCGTCGAACCCTCCGCCGGGACCCGAACCGCGCCCAACCGCCGGTCCGGTTTACCAGGTCAATGCGACGACCGCCCTCGCCACGATCTCGCCCGAAACCCGGGCTCTCGTCGCGCTCGGATATCCGCTCTGGCCGCTCGCGGCTCTCTCACTCTGCTCGCCGCGAACCGCGCCACTCGTGCGGCGCCAAGCGGTCCAGGCGCTCGCTTTCAATTTCGGCTGTTTTGGGCTGTGGTTCGGCCTCGGCGCGATCGTGCACATCCCGCTCTTGGGCATTTCGGCGCTGCCGCTACTCGCGATCCTTTTCCCGGTTTGGTTCGTCGCCTCGGTCGTCTACGGAATCAAGGTATGGAACGGCGACGACGTCCGGGTCCCGCTCGTCAGCGAATGGCTGGACGAACGTGAGGCGCGGACGCGGACCGTCTAGCGCTCGACGCTGACGAACTCGACATACCGCCGCAGGAAGTCGCGAGCCGCGCGTTCGTGATCGACGACCGGCGCCGGATACGGCGCGCCCCCGAAAAGCGGCAGCGTCATCTGTGGCCGCCCGGCAGCGCTCGACGAGGCGAAAGCATGCGACTCCGGGAGCGCCCCCAACTCGGGGATCCACCGCCGCACGTACGTCCCGCGCGGATCGAACGAGCGGGCCTGGCGGCGCGGGTTGTAAATTCGGGGGAACTGCGCTAAGTCGGCGCCGACGCCCGCGATCCATTGCCAGTTTCCGCTCGCTAGCGCCGGGTCGTCTTCAATGAGTTCGCGATCCCACAGGTCGCGGCCGACCCGCCAATCGACGCCCAGATCGAAACACAAAAACGACGACGCGACCGCGCGCGCACGGGGGTGCATCCAGCCGGTCGCGCGCAGTTCGCGCATCCCCGCATCGACGAGCGGGTAGCCGGTTCGGCCCTCGCGCCACGCATCGAGCGCCGGATGCGTCGCCTCGAACGGAAAATGGCGCATCTTGGGCTGCAGCGCTTCATCGGGGCGAGTCTCGAAAAACCACGCAAGTTGAAGGAAGAAATCGCGCATCGCAAGACCTCGCCGGAACGCCTCAAGCGAGAGCCTCTCTTCGGCGAGTAAGAACCGGTCGCGGAGCCGCGCCTCGATCCGCGCGACGACCGTTCGCGCGGCGATCGTCCCAAACGAAAGATCCGAGGAGAGCCGCGAGGTCGGTTCGGCCGGGATATTGCGCGCGGTCAGGTACTGGAGCACCGGGCCTGCGAGGTACGCCTCGAGCGTTGCCAGCGCCCGACTCTCCGACGGAGGTTCGGGAAGGTCGGAAGCGCCGAATTCGGCTGCGCTCGGCAGCGGCTCGCGCGCGAACGAGGCAGACTCGAAACGCGGCCGCTCGACGATCGGTGGGCGTAACGCCTCCAACCACGCAGCCGCATACGGGACGAACGCGCGGTAGCCCGCGCCTTCGTCGGCCGATCGCACGGCCGCCGTCTCCTCGGGGGCGACGACCGGAGCGTCGTGGACGGCCAGCGCGCGCACGCCGATCTCTTCGAGCGCGCCTTGTAGCGCACGACCCTCGGCGACGCCTTCCGCGTCGTATGCCGAACTCCACGCGACCGTCTTTGCGCCAGTCTCGGCGACGAGCCGCTCGACGGTTTCGACGAGCGAGCCCCGCCGAACCACGAGCTCGCTGCCTTTCTTGCGCAACGCGGCTTCCAGGGTATGCGCCGCCCCGCAGTAAAAAGCGGCGCGGCGCGGCGAGCGACCGACGCGTTCGCAGCGGCTAGGATCGAGCACGAGGGCCGGGACGATCGTGCCGAAACGCGCCGCCTCGACCAGCGCCGCGTGATCGCCGAGCCGCAGGTCGCGCGTAAAGAGAAAGAGCGCGCGCTTGGATTGGGTCGTGGCGTTGTCTTCGATTATAAGGACTGGACGTATGCCGCGACGTCCGCCACGTCCCTGTCACCCAGCGGCGAAGGCCAAAGCTTCGGCATCGGCGGTTGCGGATTGTGAATCCAGGCGATCGTCTGCGCTAGGTTCTTGCGCAATTTTTCGTTCTTGAGGCTTGGCCCGACGCCGCCTTCGGTTCCGGTCGCACCGTGACACTGCGCGCAGTTCTGCGAGAAGATCGTCTTCCCGGCGGCGGGGTCACCGGCGCCTGGCGCACTCGAAGCCGCGTCGGTCACCGGCCCGCTCGCCCCGGCGCTCGTGCCACCTTGGGCACTCGACGTTTGCGCGGACTTCGAGCAGCCGGCGACGACGAACGCGGCGAGTCCGCACGCAAGCAAAACTGCAGGCCAGCGATTTCGGTTCCGCACGTTTCCTCCCCGTCAGACGCCGCTCGTCTCTCCTGTTACCGCGGCGGGGCTTCGGCCGAAACCTCCACGTGCGCGTCAGAAGCTCGGCAGCCGACGTTCGTTTCGCCCGGACGAGCGCCTTGCGTCCCCGCGCCGCAACGAGCCGCCGGGCCGAACGCGAGACCGATTGGGGAGCCGACCGCTCGGCGCAGCGGTTTTGGATGCGCGACCGCACGCGGGATCGATACGGCCGCCGGCGGCGCGGGCGCAGCAACCGATTCGTGCGCGGCCCGTACGGCATCGAACGCACGTCCGGCGAATCCCCCGACGAAAACGAAGTTCAGCGCGGCCGAAAGCGCGATGACGTATCCGAGAGCGCCGAGCGCGCGGCGCATTCCGCGCTCGCGCCGCTCTTGCATGCGCCGGGCTAGCGCGTCCGATACCGACGGGCGCCATTGCTCCGCGTCGCGCGACTCGGCAAGCCGCGCCGCAAGCGCCGGAAACGAGGCTCGATCCGCAGCGCACTCCGTACAAATCAGCGCGTGCGCCGCGTACTCGACGCTTTCGGTCTCGGTCGCTTCGCCGAGCGCGAGAGCGCCCGCGAGTGCTTCGTAGCGTGCGTGCCCTCGGCTCACGCCTCGGCCTTCAATGCGGTGCGCAGCGAACGCATCGCGCGGCATACGCGTTGACGAACCGCTTCAGGGCTCGTCCCAAGAATCAGCGCCGCTTCGCTCGACGAGTAGCCGGCGTAGGTCGTTAGCATCACGCAGGCGAGCTGTTCCGGTAGCAAGCTCGCGAGCGCCGCCTGAAGATCCAGCATCTCGGCGGAGCGCTCGTCGACGCGGAACGCGCCCAGCGTCTCATCGAGCACCGCCGTTTCGGCGCGCCGCTTCCGCTTCCGCAAGTACGAGATAGCGTGATTCGTCGCGGTCTTGTAGAGCCACCCAGCGGTCAGCGGCCGCGCCGGATCTGCCCGCAGCATGCGGTGCGCCGCGAGAAACACGTCCTGGGTCAGGTCGAGCGCGAGATCGCGGTCGGCGACGAAGCGGCGCAGGTAGCGGGCCAGCTTCGTCTGGTGCTCGCCGACAAGCCGCTCGATGCGGCTATCCGCTTCGAGCCCCTTATCGATCCCGAGTACGTAGACGTTCTCCACGCTAGACCTCTGGCGGGCGGGTTGCTCATGTAACGTACCATGGCGACCGTTCGTGACGCCTGAGGCGCGGCTGAGAAGGCCCCTACTTCTCGACGAAGACCGAATCGTCGATCGCGACGTTCAGCTTGTAATTCGAGAACGACGAGGCTAGGTCGGCCTTGTACGAAGGAAGCTCGACGTGCCCCGCCTGGTGGTCGATCAAGTAGTCGCTTCCGAGCATTTTGAAGGTCTGGTCGAACGTGATGAAACCGCCGTCCTTGTACGTCCAGGTGTAGCTCTTGATCGTGGCGTTCGTGTCGTCGACTTTGACGTCGAGGTGTTCGACCCGGCCGTTCTTCTTGGGGATCAATCGGAACGTCGTCGTCCCGTTCTCGTCGGAGATCGGGGTGACGTCGTAAATCTTCGCCCAGGTCACGGGCGGATCGAGTTTCGGATAGACCTTCTTGAATTGGCTTGCGAGCGACGGGACCGTGTCAAAAACGACGGCCTGCTTGTCGGGGGCCCTGAAGTAGACGTTGCCGTCGAGCGACGGGCTGATGTAGGGGAAACTCTTCATCGCGACGTCGAGATGGATCCGCGCCGTGTACGTCCGAAGCCGATCGTTGATTTGGGTCATGCGGTGCAACAGGTCGGTTCCGGCCGGCGGAGCCGCCGCTGCCGGGACGCGAAAGGCGGTCGCGAGCGCCGCGACGGCGACTGCGGCGGCTAGGGACGATGCGACGACTGCGAGCGGTTTCATGTGGCGAGGCCCTCCGGGTCGTTCAACGCAGCCCCCGGCCGGATGGTTTGCATCGGCCCGAGCGCGGCCCGCACTTCCTCCAAGACCCCCGCTTCTCGTTCGCGCACCGCCTGTGCCCGGAGCGCGGCCACCGCTCGGGGCGAGCCGATCCGGCCGAGAGCCCACGCCACGTGCCCCCGCACGAGCGGATTCGGTTCCTCGGCGAGCGCGGTCTCGAGCGCGGAGACCGCGGCTCGGTCGAGCGCGTTGCCGAGCGCAATCGCGGCGTTGCGCCGCAGGACGGCGGCTCCGCGCCAGCCCATCGCGGTCGGCCGCACGCGGCGCCGGTACGCGCCGCCGCGCAGGCGCAAGAGTTCGAGCAAATCCGGAAACGCCGCCGACTGGTCGCGTGGAGCGAACGCTGCATCGACCGCCGGCCGCGCTCCCTGCGTCGGCGGACAGACCTCTTGGCACAGGTCGCAGCCCCACACCCAGTCGCCGACAAACGGCCGCAACGCGCGCGGAATGGCATCCGTCCGTTGCGTCAGGTCGGAGATGCAGCGCGTGGCGTCGATCGTGTAGTCGCCGCGCAGCGCGCCGGTCGGACACGCAGGCACGCAGCGCGCGCACGTCCCGCAGGTTTTCTTTGAGGGCGAATCGGGCGAGAGTTCGAGCGTCGTCACGACCTCGGCGAGAAACACGTACGAGCCGAGCCCCGGCGCGATCAGGTTCGTGTGCTTGCCGATCCAGCCGAGCCCCGCTCGTGCGGCGAACGCGCGCTCGGCGAGCGGCGCCGTGTCGCACGCGACGCGCGTGACCGGTTCGCCTGCGGCCTCATCGAGCGCTTCGGCGACGCGATTCGCGATCGTGCGAACGCGGGCGTGATAGTCCGCGCCCCACGCATAGTTCGAGACGCGCCCGGAGAGCGGAGTGCGCCGCTTCGGCGCCGCGATCGCGTACGCGACCGCGAGCACGACGACGCTCCGGGCGCCGGGGAGAACCGTCGTGGGGTCGCTCGCTGCGACCGCTCGCGCCCGATCGTACGGCCACGTCGCGAAGTCGCCGCGCGCAAACGCTGCCTCCATCCGTTCCGCAGCCTGCTCGTCCCGCTCGGCCGACGTGATGCGCACCGCACTCGCGCCCGCGTCCGCCGCAACGCGCCGAACCACTGCGCGCAAATCTTCGGAGCCCTTAGAAAGCATCAAGCCATCGGCTCTTCAAGCGAGGCTACGGGGTGCGCCATCCGAGGGTGTCTGCGACGAGCGGAGCCACGGATGGCGAGAGCGAGGAGCAGCCAAGTCGCGCGCAAGCGTGATGCGAAGCGCGTGACGTCCCGAGGATGGCGTACTCCGAGCCGAGCGCCAAATGCGGAGCGCCCGACGTCCCGAGAACCGGGGCACGAACGCCGAGTCCAAATACTCAAAACAACTCGAAGTCCGCGTGATGGACAGCGTAGGCCAAGAGGCCGCCGCGGAGATGATGCAGGCGGCGGAAACCCGCGTCGTGCAGGCGCTGCGCGGCCCAGCGAGATTTCGATCCGACGCGGCACGCGACGACGTACGGCGTCGCGGAGTCGAGCTCGTGCATGCGCGCTTCGAGGACGCCGGCCGGAATCTGCACCGCGTGGGGCGGCGCGCCGAGGACGATCTCGTGCGGCTCGCGCACGTCGAGGACGCGCGCCTGCGGCGTCGCTTCCAGGAACGCGTCGAGTTCGGCTGGCTCGATCTCAGGGATGCCGAGCGGCGCTTGGGGCGTGGCCTGAAGTTCGTGCACGTCGGTGATTGTCGGATTGTCACCGTCGAGCGGACAGTCCGGATCGATTGCGATTGCGAACTCGCGCGCGCGAGGATCGAGGGCATCGATCACGAGGAGCCGTCCGGCGAGGCTGCGACCGATTCCGAGGACGAGCTTGAGCGCTTCGTTCGCTTGCCACGTTCCGACGATCCCGGCCAATACGCCGAGCACGCCACCGTCGGCGCAACTCGGAACCATACCCTCGGGCGGCGCTTCGGGGAAGATGCACCGATAGCAAGGGCCGCCGGGTGCAAACACCGAGACCTGGCCGTCGAAACGGAAGATCGAGCCGTAGACGTCGGGTTTTCCCTCGAGCCGGCACGCGTCGTTGATGACGTAGCGTGACCCGAACGAATCCGTCGCGTCGACGACAACGTCGTAGAGCCGCACGAGTTCGCGAGCGTTCGTCGCATCGATCCGCTTAGCGATCGGATCGACCGCCACCTGACCGTTGATGTCGGCTATGCGCTCGGCGGCCGCAAGCGCTTTCGGGCGGCCGACGTCGCGCTCGGCAAAAATCACCTGGCGTTGGAGGTTCGTCTCGTCGACGACATCGTCGTCGGCGACGCCGATTCGGCCGACGCCGGCCGCCGCCAGATACTGCAGCACCGGACTGCCGAGCCCCCCGGCGCCGACGACGAGCACGCGTGCGCGCAGCAGTCGTTCTTGGCCCGCGAGCCCGATTTCGGGGATCAGGAGATGTCGCGAATAGCGGCGGAGGCCGCGCCGGCCCGCGAGCGTCTGGGTTGGATTCATCGCGGATGCAGCGTGTTGAGCCAGGCCAGGACTGCGCTACGGGCATTCTCGCCGGCGGACGTGTGGTCGCTATC
Source organism: Vulcanimicrobiota bacterium (assembly GCA_963832625.1). Taxonomy (GTDB): domain Bacteria; phylum Vulcanimicrobiota; class Vulcanimicrobiia; order Vulcanimicrobiales; family Vulcanimicrobiaceae; genus CAWHUV01. The sequence goes on from CAWHUV010000002.1 coordinate 162,849, forward strand.
GATGGCCACGAACGTCTTGGGTTCCGGCGCGCGTGCGAAGAGCTCCTCGGCGCTGCGCCGCGCAACCATCAAATCGCGGGTCGCCGCGACGTAGAGCATGGGACGGCCGGCTAGAGCCGGGAGCGCAGCTTCGAGCAGCGGTTCGGTCTCGGCGACGAGTTCCGGCAGGCTCAGCCCATCGACGTAGGCCGAGCGCAGGTCGACCTTTGCGCCGCCGCCGAGCGCGTCGAGGGCCGCCGGTCGCGCCCAACCGGTCGCAATCGAAATTGCACCGGCGAGCGTTGGATCCGCGGCGCACGCGCGCAGGGCCGTCGTGGCGCCCATGCTATGTCCCGCCACGTACAGCGGTCGCGCACCGTGTCGAACGCGCGCGTACGCCACTGCCCCAGCGACCGCGTCCGTCAGGTCGGCGGCCGACTCTAGCCGCCCGCCGCTTGCGCCGAGCTTGTGCCCGGGGAAGTCCAAACTCAGAATTCTGAAGCCGTGGCTCGCCAAGAAATTACAAAGGAAGTCGAGATTGTGCTTCGAGCTCGAATAGCCGTGCCCGACGACGACGGTGACCGCTCGGGGTCGGCGCGGCTCGTAGTCGAGGACGGCAATCTCCCCACGGCGCGCCGCAACTCGGACGAGTTCGATTTTCACCTAGCGGGCGGGGCGTTCGGACGCCACTGCGCCGCGCCGTCGCGGTAGCGCTCCTTCTTCCAGATGGGGACGCGGCGCTTGAGTTCGTCGATCGCGTACTCACACGCATCGAAGGCGACGCCGCGATGCTCGGAAGCAACCACGACAGCGACGCTCGCTTCACCGAGCCGCAGCTCGCCGACGCGATGGACGATCGCAACGCGCGCCGGGCCGAATTTCGCCGACGCCTCTTCGCCTATCGCGCGGATCTCGGCGAGCGCCATCGCGGGATACGCTTCGTAGGCCAGCCCGTCGACGGCCCGCCCCTCGTCCCCGGTCTCGCGGACGATGCCCAAGAACGCCGCAACCGCGCCGCACGCATCGGTCCGCACCGCGTCGATCAAGCTGCCGAGTTCGAGCGGCTCGCGCGTCACCTCGTAGCGCACTACCCGCCTCCGAACGGCGGCATGACCGCGAGTTCGTCGCCGTCTGCGAGCGGCGCGGAGCGATCGACCAGCTCCCCGTTGCGCGCAAGGCGCGTCGAACGCTCGACGCCCTGCAGCGCGGGAAATTCTTCGACGAGCGCCCGCCACGCGGTCTCGGCGGTGGCGTCCGCGGGGAGCTCGAGCGTTCGCATTCCGTCACCAACGACTTCTCTGATGCTCGCGAACGTCAGGACGCTGACGCGCATCAGGCCGGCCGCTTCTGCGCGCTTCGAGCCAATGCGAACTTCTCGATGGCGAGCGCAACGCCGTCGGCCGTATTCGCGGCGGTCACGTAGCGTACGTTTTCCTTCACTTCGGGCAGCGCGTTCCCCATCGCGACGCCGACGCCGGCCCAGCGCAGCATCGGCACGTCGTTCCGCGAATCGCCGACGGCCAGCACCCGCTCGGGAAGGACCTGGAAGTCGGCGCACAGCCGCGCGAGCGCATTTCGTTTGCTCGCATCGCGATGGAGGACGGCGCACTCGGTAAACGTCTCCCACGTCTCGAAACGAAACGACAGCGGCCAATCGCCGAATTCGCGGCGCATCGCCTCGACCGACTCCTCGCCGAGAAAACGAATGAACGTCGGAGCGCTTGAGAGGACGTCGGTGAAGCTCTTGGCCTCGCGCCAAGCCGGACCGGTCATATCGTCCATGTAGACGCGCGAGCCTTCGAGCCGCCAAAACAGCTCTTCGAGATAAATCGCGAGCGACAGTCCGTTCTTCTCGGCGTACTCGATCATCGGCTTCGCATACTGCAACGGCACGGGGAGATGGGTCAACGTCCGGTTCGCGCCGAAGTCTTTCGTGAGCGCCCCATGACAGCAAATCACAGGCAAGTTCAGTTCCAGATCTTTGGAGACCCGGATCGGCGCGTCGACGCCGCGTCCCGTTACGAGGACGACGCGGATCCCGGCTTCGAGCGCGCGCCTTATCGCCGTCCGATTTCGGATAGAGATTTGTTCGTCGGGATCCAGCAGCGTGCCGTCGAGATCCAGTGCGATCAGGTCGATGCGCATGGGCGACGGCCCAGGTTATCGCTCGTGCAAGGCCGCTCCTGTGTAACGGCGGGGCGGCTCGCTACGTTATGGAGGACGTGATGATTGCAAGCTTGGCAAGCCTAACGTTCGCGGTCGCGGTGGCCGCGGCGTCCCCGAGCGCTACAGCATCGCCACAAACCTGCTCGAACGACACGTTTACGATTGACGCACACGCCGTCAGCGTGGCGATCTGCGGGCCGACTAGCCTGCCGCAACCGGCCTCGGGCGGGCGCGTCACGGTGTACCTCCGCGAAACCTTCGCGACCCACGACGCTTCGTTTACCCGAACGGTTCCGTTCGAGCCGCTCGCCGGCGCCGAGCTTTCGAGCACGATCGACGACGTCTCGCTCGACAAGCTTGCGATCGCGCGGACGTTACATCTGACGATCGGATACAAGCCGGGGACCGTCAGGCTGGAGCACGCACTCCTGATCCCGGGTGCAATCGCCCTAAAATAGGGCTGCCGGCGCCCCGCTGCAACCCGACCCCTTCGCTCGGCGGTTTTCGGGTCAAATGAGGCGCCTCTACATCGCGTTTTCGAACTCGAAGATTCCCGACGGCTGTAGTCGGCCGTGCTGCGTTCCTCGACGCGCTTTGGGAAGGTAGTACGCGTGGGCTGCATCGCTCTCGATCCGCACATGACCCCCCGCGACCGGGCCCGCTTCCTCAACGATCAAATGCCCGCCGGACTTTTCGGCGGCGTAGGGATCGAGGAAAGCCGAGTCGCCTGGCGGCTCTCCCCGGAGCCATTCGGGTTAAAACCCGAAACCGTGGCGGCGATCGAGCGAGTGGGCCCCGACCTCCTGGCCTTCTACCGGGCGCTGGCGAGCCTCTACCAGCGCAGCGCGCGCGGCACGGCCCCGCGCTTCGTCGCCGAGTATCTCGATCATGGGAAGCCCGAGGCCGTCGTCAAGCTCGGGCGGCAGAATCGCTTCAAGAGCGAGATACCGGGCGTCATTCGGCCCGACTTGATCCTTACCGACGACGGCTTCATCGCCTCCGAGTTGGATAGCGTCCCGGGGGGGATGGGCTTCGTCGGCGGGATGGCCGACGCATATTGCCGCCTCGGCCACGATACGCTGGGCGGCGTCGACGGCATGCCCGCCGGATTCGCCGCCATGCTTGCGGCGTTGAGCGGAAGAGAACGGCCGACGATCGCAATTGTGGTCTCAGACGAGTCTGGCGCATACCGGCCCGAGATGACGTGGCTCGCGCAAGCGATTCGAACTCGCAACCTCGGCGAGGCTCACGTGTGCCGGCCCGAAGAGATCGTTTTCACCGAAGAGGCCTTATTCGTCCGCCTCCCCGATGGAGCGGAACGCAAACTCGACGCGCTTTACCGCAACTTCGAGCTGTTCGATCTCTTCAACATTCCCAAGCACGAGTTGATGCTGTACGCGGCCCGCCACAACCGCGTCAAGATGAGCCCGCCGCCGAAAGCGCACCTCGAAGAGAAGTCGGCGTTTGCGCTGTTCGCGCATCCGCTCCTCGCGAGCTTCTGGAAGGGCGAGCTGCGCGACGCGTTCGAACGCCTGCAGCCGCTCTTTCCGCAGACCTGGATTTTGGATCCGCGTCCCTCCGAACCCCAAGCCGCAATCTACGGCCTGCGGGCCGGCGATACTCCCGTCTTCGATTGGGCGCAACTCGTCGGCCTCGGCAAGAGCGAGCGTGACTACGTCGTCAAGCCCTCGGGCTTCTCGGCCTTGGCGTGGGGATCGCGCGGCGTCAAAGTCGCAAACGACCTCTCAAAAGAGGAGTGGGAAGCGGCCTTGAACGAGGCGCTGGGATCGTTCGACCGGACGCCGTACATTTTGCAGCGCTTTCATAAAGGAAAGCGGGTGCGCGTCCCTTACTACGACGCCGCGCGAGACGAGATGGCCGTCCTCGACGGCCGCGTCAGGCTGTGCCCGTACTACTTCGTCGTCGGCGACACCGTGCGGCTCGGCGGGATCCTCGCCACGATCGCACCCGCCGACAAGCGCTTGATCCACGGGATGTCCGACGCGATCATGTCGCCCTGCGCCGTCCGCGACGACGGGTATTGATTCGCCGTAGCTGAATTTACGCGCGCACGTGAGCCAGAGCGGCATTGCGCCTCGGGCCGCGCCGCGCCGCCCTCCGGGTCGGTCTCGGCGCTTAGCTCGCCGCCGTCAACCACTGCTCAATCGAGCCAAAACACGGCGGCGTGCTAAACATCCCTCGGCGCAACACCGCTCTGGCTCACTTGGTCTTCACTACGCCGGCGGGCGGGCGAACTCGTTGGAATAAAAGTAGCCCGAGACGTGCGCGTAGCCGTCGAGCGGATGAGCCGGAACCCTTGACGCCGGAGGGACCTCGCAGCCGTCCTCGAGCAGGCCTTCGATGTGCATCTCGATGAAGGTCACTTCGTCCGCGTGGTCGTGCCGAACTCATCAGCCTTTGACGTCTGGTGCGTCGATCTCATAGAAGCGCCCAAACTTCCGGTCGCTATACGAGGAGTCGGACCCGGAATTCCCGGCGATTTGATGCTTGCGGTGCGCATATTCAAGTCGCTCCATCCGCCCGGGCCTAGGACGCCGGGTAAGATATCTGGGGCCGGAACGCTTTCGCTCGACGGAAAGATCACCAGCGCCAGAGGGATACGCGAGCGCGTTCGTGCAGCCGAGCGCGCCGGCGCGACGCTCTTCCTAGTGTCGCGCGACGATTATCCGATAGTCGCAGATGCGCGGAAAATCAAGATCGTCCCAGTCACCACTTTCGCGGAAGCGATCGCCGCGCTGGAACGCGGCTAGGCCGCTGCCCTATTTCTCTCCGGCTTTGCGCCGAACGCGGCGGCGCTGTCGTCGTACCGAATGTGAGCGGGAGCGGCGTTGTGCCGAGGGATGTCTAGCGCGCCGCCGTGTTTCGGTTTGAGTGAGCGACGGTTGACGGCGGCGAGCTACCAAGCGCCGCGACCGACCCGGAGGGCGGCGCGGCGCGGCCCGAGGCGCAACGCCGCTCCCGCTCACAGTTCGGTCCTCACAATGATCAGGTTTTGAGTTCGGCGAGGAACGCGTCGATCTCCGCAGTCGTGTTGTAGCCGTGCGGTGATACGCGGATCCCACTGGGCCGGTAAGTCACGACGAAACCGGCGCGCCCGAGGCGGCGGCCGATTTCGACGGGGTCCGCACCGGGGATCCCAAACGTCACGATCCCCGACGAGATGCCGTCGCCGCGCAGGCTCTTGACGTTGGCGCCGAGTTCGTGCAAGCCGGCGACGAGCCGGTCGGTCAGCGCTAAGACGTGGGTCGATATCCGCTCGACGCCGGCTTCATCGAGGACGTCCATCGACGCCTCCAAGGCCGCGGCGCCCAAGAAATTTGGAGTCCCGCCCTCGTAGCGCGAGGCGTCCGGCGCGAGCGGCTGATCGTAATCGAGAAAGTCCCAGATGTCGGCGACGTCGCGCCAACCGCGCCAGCGAGGCGTCAGCCGTTGATGCAGCGCGGCATCGACGTAAAGGAAACTCGCGCCCGGCACCGCGAGCAGCCATTTTGCTCCGCCGGCATAGAGCGCGTCGACCCCGGCCGCTTTGACGTCGATTCGGAAGGCGCCGAGCGCTTGCATCGCGTCGACGCAGAAGAGCGCCCCCGCCGCGTGCGCGACTTCGGCGAGCGCCGCCAAATCGTGACGATACCCGTCGAGGAAACTGACCCACGAAACGGCGACTACGCGCGTCCGCGAATCGACGACGCGGCGCAAGGCGTCGGGCGTCATGCGCTCGCGCCCGACGCGGATGAGCCGCGGCACGACACCCTGTTCGCGTAACTGCAACCACGGTTGCGCGTTCGACCCGAACTCGTTGTCGGACAGAACGACCTCGTCGCCTTCTCGCCAGTCGAGACCGCGCGCAATGACGTTGGCCCCGTCCCCGGTGTTGCGCAACAGGGCGATCTCCGCGCCGCTCGCTCCGACGAAGCGCCCGATCCGCGCGCGCAGCGCGGGCAGAATCTGTTCGATTCGAGCGATGGCTAGGACGCCGCGCCGCGCCTGATCGTCGATCAAATCGATCAAACGATCGCGCGTCCGCAGCGGCAACGGCCCGGCGGCGGCGTGGTTCAGATAAACGAGCCCTTCGTCGAGCGCGAACTGCTCGCGCCCTAAGGGTGCGGCGCCGGCTATGTCGTCGCTGGGTGGGGCGCCGCTGAACCCGGGACGACCATCGGCTCGGCCGACCCCGATGGGAGCGGCGTCACGAGCGCGCGCGGCGCGCTCACCGTCGAACTTTGGGAGGTCAGAGCCGCGGTGTGTCCCTTCGCGTCGATCGTAAGGCGAGCGTGCGCCAACTTGGCGAGCGCGCTCAACGGAACGAAGATATCGCCCTCATAGCGGAACGGCGCACCCGGCAAACGCAGTCGCTTGCCGTCGATCAGCGCGTAGAGCGAGCCGAGCGTGAACGTTCCGTCGTGGCGCCGTATCGTCAACGTCATGGTTTTTCCGTGGTTGCGCTGCGTCAACAGCCCGTCGAATACTTTGGTCGCGACGACCGCGTCGATGTAGATGACGCCGGCGGACCACATCGCGCCGGTCGAGTTGCTCGCCTTGGGCGTCATCGCGCGTCCGTCGATGGTCACGACGTAGGGGTAGCCGGCGGCTCGCGCCGCCGGCGGCGCCAAGGTTAGCGCCACTGCAAATACAAGGGCTATCTCGCGTTTCATCACGTTGCTCCGAGCATCTCTTTTGTGTGCCAGGCGATATTCTGCGCACGATCCCCGACCCGTTCGAGCGACGCGAGAACGAACAACACGACCGTGCCGGCGGGCACCAAGCCCGAGTCCGCTTGCATCTCCTCTTGCAGAGCCTCGATCCCACGATAGTATAGGGCGTCGACCTCGTCGTCGCGCGCGATGACGGCTTCCGCCAAGCGCACGTCCCTTTCCGTGTAACTGCGCATGACGTCGCGCAGCATTTCGAGCGCGATCGCCGCGATGCGGCCGATCTCGACTCGCGCCGGTCGCAGCGGAACGTCCGCGAGTTTGATCGAGTTTTTGGCGATATCGACCGCGTAGTCGCCGATGCGCTCGAGGTCGGTAACCGTCTCGAGCATCGCCGCGATCGCGCGCAATTCGCCGGCGACCGGTTGCTGTTTCCAGATCAACTCGATGCAAGCGGCCTCAATCTTGCGGCGCAAGTCATCAACGATGTCGTCGCCGGCGACGACGCGCGCCGCCAAATTGGTATCGCGCTTTTCAAGCGAAGTCACCGCAGCCTGCAGCGAATCGGCGACCAGGGCGCCGAGCCGCACCACGTCGAGCCGAGCCGATTCCAACGCCTCGTGATATGCAGTCCGCATCGCGCACTTCTTTGCTTCCGTCCCCGCACGCGACCTGCAACAAGCTGGGCCGGCTAGGGGGTGGACGGCTTCTCCCGAAAGCGCGTCGCGTGGAATCTTATGAGACGATCCTGGTCGAAGTCGACGCTCGCGTCGCAACCGTAACGTTGAACCGGCCCAAGGTTCTTAATGCCCTTAATCGCGCGATGATCGCCGAGCTCGGCCGGGCGGTCCGCGCGCTCGAAGACGACCCGTCGGTGCGCGCCGTCATCGTCACCGGCGCGGGCGAGCGCGCCTTCGCCGCCGGGGCCGACATCGCCGAGCTCAACGCGCTATCGACGGCGCTCGAAGGCGTCGCACTCGCGCGGCGCGGACAAGCGCTGACGTTGCAACTCGAACGCATGAGAAAACCGGTGATCGCGGCCGTCAACGGCTACGCATTCGGCGGCGGCTGCGAGCTTGCGCTCGGCTGCGACTTCCGCCTCGCAAGCGACAACGCGAAGTTCGGTCAGCCGGAGGTCAACCTCGGCGTGATGCCGGGTTTCGGAGGTTCGCAACGCACGGCGCGCCTGCTCGGGCGCGGCATGGCGATGTATCTGTGTTTGAGCGGCGAGCCGATCGACGCGCGCGAAGCGCTGCGCATCGGCTTGGTCGAGGCGGTCTTCCCGCAAGCCGACTTGATGCGCGAAGCGAAGCGAATCGCAGGCGTCATCGCCGCGAAGGGACCGCTCGCAGTGGCGGCGACGAAGCGCGCGATCGACGATGGGCTCGCGCTCTCGACCGCGGCCGGACTCGAGCTCGAGGCGCTAAACTTCGGCTCGCTGGTCGACACTCGCGACTTCGCCGAGGGGACCAAAGCGTTTCTCGAAAAGCGCGCCCCCGAGTTCACCGGCACGTAGGGAGCGGCCCGGGCTCTCGCTTCCCCCCGGAAGGCGCCGCGCCTTACGGTTGCAAAGAGGAGACCCGATGGCGAGCACGCGCGAACCGGCGATCACGCTCGACAGCCGGTCCCTCCCGAACACGAACCGGACGCTCCTGATTCTCGAAGCGTTCGACAAGCTGCAATTGGGCGGCATACTCGAACTCCCGGACGAGACCGATCCGCGCGCGCTGCGCAATGAGTTTCTTCAGAATCGGCCGGGTCGATTTTCGTGGGAAGCCCGCAATCTTGGGTCGGGACGCTGGACGATCCGGATCGAGCGCATCGACGAACAAGCCGACGTCGGGACTTTCCTCTCCCACAGCACGCCGTTCTCGAATGCCAAAGCGGCGACGATTCGCGAGCTGGCCGCGACCGCAACCGAGCGCGGCTACCGGCAAGGCGAGGCAATTTTCGACGAAGGCGAACTGTGGCCGTACCTCGGCTTCGTCCGCAGCGGGAAAGTCGTGCTGACTCTTCTTTCGCCGGACGGGAAGACCCACTCGCTCGGCGAGCGGCTGGCGTACGATCCCCTCAACGAGACGGGGACGTTCGACAACGGCGGGGCGACGACGCGCGCCGAAGCGCTGACCGACGCGACGATCGTCCTCCTTCCGCAGGAGGCCGTGCTTCACGCGCTGCGCTCGGACGTAGAGTTGGCGGTGGGATTTCTGACCGAGTCCTCGCAGGCGCGCCGGCGTTCGATCGACACGATCGCCGACCTCGCGTTCGCGCACGTCCTGCAGCGCGTCGCGAAATTCTTGCTCTCGTACGCGTCGGCGACGACCGGCATGGCGCGCGGGCTCTCCGGCGTCGAAGATCTCTCGCAAGCTCAGATCGCCGCAGCCGCGGGGACCGTCCGCGATATGGCGGCGCGCGCGCTGCTGCGGCTCAAGAACGCGGATGCGGTCGAACTCGAACGCGGCCGAGTGCGCGCGCTCGACCGCAAGCGGCTCGAGGCTTTTGCTCACAACATCCAAGCCCCACCGGTATAAGGAGCGCGTCAGCTGCGAAGGGCTGCGAGTGCTTCGCGGAACGAACCGACTGGGACGACGCGGATTTCGCGCTCGGCTGCTACGTCCGGGTAGTTCTGCCGCGGAACCAAGAAGACGCGCGCGCCGACTCGTTTGGCGGCGATCAGTTTCTGCGCGGCGCCTTCGATCGGGCCGACCGTTCCGTCGAGTCCGAGTGCGCCGGTTCCCGCAATCATTTCGCCGGGCCGGCGCCGATCCGCACGCAACGTTCCGTAGATCTGAAGCGCGAACATGAGGCCGCCGGAACTTCCGCCGACGTTTCCGATCGAAAAGTGAACGGATACGGGAAGCACCGGTTGCTGTAGCCGCTGCTCGAGCGCGATTCCGAGACGCGGGCCGGACGCCGAGGCCGACGTCGGCAGTCGCAGGTGAAGCTCGCGACCCGCGCGCCGCACCGTCACTGCGACCGAACCCCCTGGAGGGAGCGCGCGCACGCCGCGTTCGACGTCGTCGATTCGCTCGACCGTTCGTCCACCGACGCTCTCGAATGCGTCGCCGACGCGGAGCATCGCTCCAACCGGCGCGTCCGGCAGAATGTCGACGACGACGATCGCGCGCGGCGGCGTTGCGACGCGAAGCCCAGCCGACCGCTCGGCGACGAGCGCGGCGATGCTCTGGCTCTGCGCCATCGCGTCGATCGCGAGCCGGTTGAAGGCGCCGGGGGCGACGCCTTTGGGGACGAGCGAGTCGCCGCGAACGAGGGCTACGCCGGGGAAGAACCGCTCGGCGAGACCCAGGACCGAGGCCGGCGCGATGCTGACGTCGGTCAGGTAGTAGCGATCCGGCGGCGCGGAATAACCGTCGACCGAGATGCCTTCACGCAAGTCGACGGCCGAACCGGGCGCGACCAGCCAATACGGCGTCGGGATCAGCGCGAGCGCCGCAAACACGATGGCCGCGGCGAGCGCGGCCGTCAACGCCTGCCGGCGCTTAATGACGAACTTCGAGCGGCTCGAGCTGCGCGGTATCGGTTTGCGTGTCGAAGGCGGTTCGTTTTGCCTGCGCGGCGGCTTCGGCGAGTGGCCCGTCGCCCGCGGCAGCCCGTTCGGAGGCGCGCGGAGTCAGCGCCTCCTGGCCCTTCTTGACCGATCCGAGCGCCGTCGCCAAACGCGCCTCGAGCTCGGCGAGCACCTGCGCGGCGTACGTGTCGGCGCCTTGCCGAACCCTGCGCGCTTTCTCTTCGGCTTCGCGCAGCACGACGTCGGCCGTCGTGCGAGCGGCCCGCACTATGTCGGTTTGGTCGACCAACTGCGCCTGAGCCGACGCCGCTTCGGTAACAATCGCCTGCGCTTTCTCCTGGGCCTCGCGCAGAACTCGATCTTTGTTGGTCGCGATCACTTTGGCGCGGCCAACCTCATCGGGAAGCGTGGCGCGCAATTTCTCGATGAACTCGCCCAGGCGCTCCTCGCTTAGGATTCGCATGCCGAACGGCAGCCACGTGCCCTCGCGGACGTACGCTTCGAGCTTATCGATGACCCGGTAGATCGACATTCACTGCCTCCCTTGAGCGTGGCGCTTGGCTTTCATGAACTCGAGTACGGCGGGCGGGACGTACTTCGCCACATCGCCCCCTTGCAGGAATACTTCTTTAATGAGGCTCGAGCTGACGAACGAGTAGGCCGCGTCGGCCATCAGCAGCATCGTGTCGACGCCCGACAGGGAACGATTCATGTGCGCGAACGCCATCTCCGCTTCGAAGTCGGAGACGACTCGCAAGCCCTTGACGATGACGTCGGCCTGCACCTTGCGTACGAAGTCGGCCAAAAGACCGCGGAAGTGGGCGACCTCGACGTTTGGGCTTTCCGCCGAGCAACGGCGCAACATCTCTTCGCGCTCGGCAAGGGTGAAGAACGGGTTCCGTTTCTGCGGATTGACGACGATAGCGACCGTGACGCGCGGAAAAATCGCGGCGGCGCGAACGATCACGTCCAGATGCCCGTTCGTCGGCGGGTCGAACGAGCCCGGATAGATCGCGTGCGCGTGCCGCGGGCCGTGAGTCATCCTTCGAGGCTCAGAAACTGCAGGACCGTGTCGCCGTACCGCGCCTCACGCGTCGTCGCGAACCCGGGACTCGAAAAGGGCGGGGCGCTTTCGCGGCGTTCGTAGACCAGCACTGTCTCGGCATCGATGAGTCCTCGCGCGCGGAGGGTCCCGAAAGTCAGGTGCGGCGGCGGCGCAGCGTATGGCGGGTCGGCATAGACGAAATCGAAGTGACCGGCCAAGCGCAGGGTCGCCTTCTCAACGGCGGCGCACACGATCGAGGCGCGCGCGGCGACTCCCAGGGCGAGCGCCGTCCGCTTTATCGCCGTCGCGGCCGGGGCGCGCAGCTCGACGAACGTCGCGTGAGCCGCGCCGCGCGAGAGCGCCTCGAATCCCACCGCGCCGCTCCCGGCATATAGGTCGAGCACGCGCGCCTCGCCGACTCGCGGCCCGAGAATCGCGAACAGCGCCTCGCGGACCTTCGCGGCCGTCGGTCGCGTCGCGTCCCCGCGTTGGGCCGGCACGCGGCGGCTGCGCAACTCGCCGCCGCTAATGCGCATCGGCGCCATCGTCAAACGCGACCGGTGCGATCGGATCGCGCACCCGATCGATCCCGCGCGTGTCGCCAAACCACTCCCAGCCAATCGTCGCGAGCGGGACGGTCCCATACGACAGCAGGCGGTCGTGGAACGCGCCGAGCGAGCCTCCGGCGCCTTCCCGGTCGTTATACTCGCCGAGCAGCATCTCGATCTGCGTCTTGCCGGTCAGGTAGTCGATCGCCTGGCCCGGCCCCATCGCAAAGCGCGTCCCTTCGCCATAGGCTGTCGCGCGATCGATCCCCGCGTTGCGCGCGAAGTACGCGATCGCCTGGGGCAGCGTCATCCGACCCGTCGCAAGTCCGACGTCGACTCCGACCCGCGTCGCGCGATGCCGCAGCAGATGGATCACCGCGCGCCGCCCCGCCGGATCGTCGTCGTAGAGGCCGTTGCGCATCAGCATCTCTTCGCCGTAGAACGCCCAACCCTCCGAGAAAACACCGTCGCCATGAACCTTGCGAACGTAGTCGGTCTGGTGATTCGCAATCGAGAACTGCAAGAAGTGACCGGGCAGCCCTTCGTGCCCGAGTACCGGAAGGACCGCCTGGCGCGCCTGCGCCGCGAAGAAGCTCGTGTTCTTCGGGTCGTAGTCTGGGACGAAATAGAAGCCCGTCGGATCAGGATCGAAAGCACCCGGCGGGTTCATGAAGCCGCCCGGGTTCACCGCTGCGAGCGCACTCGGCAGCTCGACGATCTTGAAGGCGCCGACGTAGGGCGGAATCGTGACGAGCCGGCGCGCCTCGAGGAAGCGGCGCAGGCGATTCGTCTGCGCTTCGTAGTACGCGAGGAACGAGGCTTTGTCGTGGAACGCCGGCTGGTGCGTCCCGCTTGGATCGAAGCGCTCGCGGTTCGCTTCCCAAGCCTCGAGCGCGCGGTCGCGGGCGAGCTCGGTCGCTGCGAGCGCCTCCAGTTCCCGACCGGTATACGGCAAGAGCAGCACGCGCCGGAGGTAGAAGTCGTACTGTACTTCCCCGACCGCGAAGCCGCCGGCGTGCCACTCGGCTAGGCTCGCGTCGATCCATCGCTTGTACGCATGCAACGCCGCAAGCGCGTCGTCACGCGCGGCAAACAGGGTGGCGCGATCGTGCGCCGGGATCCCGACGCCAAGAGCGCGCAGACTCTTCGTGTAGAGGGCGTCGCCGTCGGCGATATCCTGTGACGCTACGACCCCGAACTCACGAACGGGCGCCGTCAGCGCGCGTTTGCTTTGCGCGAGAACGGTGCGGCAAGCGCGAAGGCGTGCGGTCGCCGCGCGTGCGAGCTTCAGATTCGAAGCGAACGGCTTCTTGAGCAGCGCGAAGATTCCGTTCGAGCAAATCCCTTCGTACGTCGACGGGTTGTGGGCGGCGTCGCGAAGCCAGACGCGCTGCCACCAGTCGCCCTCCATATCGGCTCGCAGCAAAAGGTAATCGACGCGTTCGTGAACCGTCGTGCCTCCCGGCGCGAGCGTCGCGAGTTCATCTCGAAAGCCCCGCAAGCGCTGGAGATACGCCGCCGCCGCCTCGGGCGAGACGTCGGGGAGACGATCCATACCGCGGTGGATGCCGGCGCTGTCCGCGCCGACCGGGTCGGCATCGAACGTCGCCGCATAATACCTGTGCGCGAGATCTTGGAGGCGAGCCGCGACGCTCGGCGCGGCCGGCGCAGGTGACGCGCCCGCCACGATGGCGAGCGCGAAAGCCAGCGCCGCGGCCGCTCGGCTCATTGAGCCGGCTTCGCGGCGCCTGCAAGTTGCGCCGCAAGCAACGGCGGCAACTCTTCGGGCGCTCGAATGACGTGATTCGGCTGCGCAAGATCCGCCGGGTACGCGTGCCCCTCCCAATCGAACCAGACCGCCGTCATTCCGGCGGCGCGCGCACCGGCGCAATCGGCGCGCGGGTCGTCGCCGACGTACCAGACGTCTTCCGGCGGAAGCTCGAAGTTGCGCGCGAGTGTCTCGAACGCGTCGCGTGCCGGCTTCGAGTAGCCGATCCGCTCGCTGACGAAGACCGGCGCTTTAAAGCCGATCAGCCGCGCCTTCTCTTCTTGCAGCGGACTCCAACCGTTGGTCAGGAGCGCGTAGCGGATCTCGAGACCGTCGAGGGCAGCGAGCATCTCGGGCACGCCGGGGAGCGCCCGAACGAATTCGGGCGCCCGCGCGACGGCTTCGTCGCGAAAGCGACCGGCTTCGGCGAGATTGTCGGGATCCGGCCCCGCGAAGTGCATGAAGAGCCCCTCGAGCGCGGTCTCGACCGGCACGTCGCCCCGCCGAAACGCCGCGATCGCTTCGTCGACCCTCGGCGTCGCGGCGACGCGATCGAACGGAACGCCGCGCCGCTCGGTCATCGCCGAGAGCATATCGAGGACGACCGTCCGCTCGAGCTTATTGTCGATCCCGAGCGTATGGTCGAAGTCGAATCCAACGGCGGCGCGCATCAACCGCTAGTATCAGATGGGCCGGGGGCGGCCCTGCACCCGCCGCGCTCTACGACGTGACAAGCGTCGCTCGCATGCCCGCGCTCTCGTCCAGCAGCGCGCGCAAGGCGCGGTGCTCAGGGCGCGCAAGTTCGGGATCGGCGCCGGCGATCGCGTCGGCGTCGGCTTTGGCGTGCATGTACAGTGCGAAGTCCTGCGTGAGGTCGCCGAGCAACCCGCCCGTCTCCCCGGCCTGCATGGTGCCGGCGAACTCACCACCCTTACGGATTTCCAAGTCGGCTTCGGCGATCGCGAACCCGTCGTTGGTTTCGGCGAGGACCTTGAGGCGCTTGCCGTCGTCCCGTCCATCGGGCGCCACGAGGACGCAAAACGAGCGAGCCGCGCCGCGACCGACCCGGCCGCGCAGTTGGTGGAGTTGCGCCAAACCGTAGCGGTGTGCGTCGAGGATCACCATGACGCTCGCGTTCGGGACGTCGACGCCGACTTCGACGACGGTCGTGGCCAGCAACACGTCGGCGTCGCCGCGCACGAAGCGGGCCATCACCTCGTCCTTCTCCCGCGGCGGCAGCCGGCCGTGCAGAAGCGCGACGCGAAGGTCGGGGAAAACGTCGCGCCGCAGCACGTCCAGTTCGGCAATCGCACTCGTCAGCGCCGACTCGGATTCGTCGATCGCAGGCGCGATGACGAACGCCTGCCGGCCGAGTTCGACGTTCTTGCGCACGAACGCATAAGCAAGCGTCTTGCGGCTCTCGCGCAAGATGTAGGTCTCGATCGGCGTCCGCCCGGGGGCAGCTCGTCGATGATCGTTAGATCCAGATCCGCGTACTTCGTTTGCGCGAGCGTCCGCGGGATCGGGGTCGCCGTCATGTGCAAAGTATGCGGCGCGCGGCTCTTCGAGCGCAGCGCCGCGCGCTGCGCGACCCCAAAGCGGTGCTGCTCGTCGATGATCGCAAGCCCGAGCGACGCAAACTCTACGTCTTCGACGATCAGCGCGTGGGTCCCGACGACGAGTTCGCATTCTCCCGATGCGAGCCGGCCGAGGGTCCGCTCGCGGTCGCGCGCGCCGAGGCTGCCGAACAGCGCATCGACACGGACTCCGAACGGAAGCAAGAGCGGGGCAAGTTTGCGCGCGTGCTGCGCCGCCAGCACCTCGGTCGGCGCCATCAAAGCGCTCTGCACGCCGGCCCGCGCCGCGAGCACGACCGCAGCCGCGGCGACGAGCGTCTTCCCGCTTCCGACGTCACCCTGCAGCAATCGGTTCATCGGGGCCGGCCGGCCCATATCGGCCCAGATCGCCTCGATCGCGCGGCGCTGGGCGCCGGTCAGCCGGAACGGGAGCTCGTTCTCGAACTCGGCGAGTAGCCCGGCGGGCGTATTCAGAACCGGCGCGCCCCCGGCCGCGCTCCGGCGCGCTCGCTTAACCGCCGCCGCAAGCGCGATCCCGAAGAACTCTTCGAAGACCAATCGCTCGCGGGCGGTGCGTGCGGCCTCCGGCGAAGACGGCCGGTGGAGTTCGCGCCACGCGGCGCGCGCCGCGCCGTAGCCGCGAGCGTTGCGAATTGTCGCGGGTAAGACGTCCGGTACGAGAAGTTCGAGCGCGCTCGCGTTGCGTTCGATCAAGTTTGCGATCGCGCGCGACGAAAGCTCCTTGCCGGCCGGATAGACGGGGACGATCGCACCGTGGTACGGCTCGTCCTCGTCGAGGATTCGGTGATGCAGGACGTTTAGCTCGACCGTTACGGCGCCGCGCGATCGTTTCGCTTGTGCGCGACCGTGCACGAAGACGCGATCGCCGGCGGAGAGCTTCCCTGCAAAACCGCGCCGCCCGAACCACGTCGCTTTCAGCCGCCCCGTTTCGTCCTCGAGGACCGCGCTGACGATCGAGATTCGGCGCCGAAGCTCGCTGACGCTGACGACGCGGCCGACCGCAATCTCCTCGCTCGATTCGGGCTCATCGGGCTGGTTGACCCGCTCGATCGCGCGGCGCACGATCTCCGCAATCGGCGCGGGCGTTCGCCAGTCTTTATAATCGCGCGGGTACGTCGTCGCAAGATCGCGCGGCGTCCTAATGCCGAGCGACTCCAGCTTGCGCTCGAGCTCCGGCCCGACCCCGCGCAACCTGCGCAACGAGTCTTCCGAGGCGACGCCCAGATTCGAACTGGGGAGTGGAGCTTTTGCAGAGCTCTGCCTTACCACTTGGCTACGTCGCCGGGAGACTGGTCAGCGGGTGGCGAGAATCGAACTCGCGCGTCGACCTTGGGAAGGTCACAGGCTACCATTACATCACACCCGCTCGTGAAGGTGAAGGCGATTCGGGCCCCCGGGCGCAGGGCCTCCCCGCCACGAAACCGCGGCCGCGTTCCAAGCGTTGCAGTGGCATGACGCAGCACAGCCTTCGCCGGGCCGCACTCTGCCTGATCGCCGCCACCCTCGTCGCCGCTCCACGAGCGGCATCCGCCGAGACGCACTGGACCGTCGATCCCGGGCACTCGAGCGCACTGTTCACCGTACGGCACCTAGTGGTATCGAACGTACGGGGCATTATCCCGATCCGCGAAGCGACCGTACTGACGGACTCGGGCTCGACGATGCCGACCGCGATCGCCGCAACGCTCGACGCCGCCAAACTGAACTCGCAAAACGACGATCGCGACGCGCAGTTGCGCGGATCCGATTGGCTCGACGTCACGAAGTATCCGACCATCTCGTTCAAGAGCACCAAAGTCGTCCCCGGCGCCGACGGCGCGTTTAGCGCGACCGGTGACTTGACGATTCATGGCGTCACAAAGAGCGTGACCCTCACCGGGACGACGTTGGGCGTGACGACCGACAGTCGCGGCCGGCGGCACGTCGGTTACGAGGCGACGACGACGATCGATCGTCACGATTTCGGCTTGAACTGGGCGAAAACGGTCCCCGGCGGCGGCCTCGTCGCGGCAAACACCGTGTCGATCTCGCTCGAGATCGAGGCGGCCAGCGCGGAATAGCGGCGAGGACTTAAGCGCGCACGCTTTCGTAACCGCGCGCGATGCGCGCTAGCAGGTCGAGAAGCGTCTTCTTCTCGGCAGCGGTCAAACCGCGGAGCGCGGTTCGGTTGCGAGCGAAGTACTCCGGGAGCAGTTCTTCGACGAGCCGCCGGCCGCTACGCGTCAGGGAGACAAACGAGACGCGGCGGTCGGATCGACTTGCTTTGCGCTCGATGTGACCGTCGCGCTCGAGCCCGGCGATGAGGCCCGTCACGTTCGCTTGAGTCGTACCGAGGAAGCGCCGCAAGTCGGAGAGCGAGACCGGCCGGCCTTCGGTCGAAAGCACGGTCAAAACGCCGAACTTCTGCGGCGTCAAGCCGGCATGAGCGAACCACGAGCCGAGCGCGTTTTCTACGCGTTGCGCCGCAGTCCGAAGCGCGAGCAACGCGCGGAGCGACGCCGCGTCGAACTCTGGGAACCGCCGCCGGTGGACGGTAAAATGCGCCGCCGGCCAGCCGACGATCTCGTCTGCGCCCTTTCTAGCACCGACCCTCATGATGCTATGCTATCATAACCGCGCCGCTTCGACATCGCCTGCTGGCGCCGCGCTGCGGCAGTCGACCTCACCCAAGGAGTATCGCGTTGAAAAAACCCTCGCTTTGGTTCTGCGCCGGCCTCGTCGTCGTGCTGCTCGGATCGGCTGGATCGTTCGCGCAGAGCGTCCTCGCAAAGAAGGGGACGCTCGTATACGGGACGCTGCAACAGACGCTAGACTCCAAGACGAACCACGACGGCGACGTTTTCACACTCGCTGAGAAAGAGACGTGGTTCCACCACACCGCGGCGCTCCGCGGCGGCGTCATCGAAGGTCATCTCGAGGGCATCACCCCCGCGAGCGCCACCCACAAAGCGACGATGTCCGTGATCTTCGACGACGTTCGTATGCCGGACGGCACCGTCGCTCCGATCCACGCGGGACTCGACTCGATCTCGACGTTCGAGCCCAAGACGCATCATTTGCGCGACGTCGGAGTGATCATCGGCTCGGCGGTCGTCGGGCACTACGCGGGCAAGAAGCTTGGCGTCAAGCACGGTGGCCTCGCCGGTGCGGCCGCCGGGTTCGCCTTGGTCTCTACGATGAAGAGCAACATCGACATCAAAAAAGGGACCCTCGTGAAACTGCGACTGACGAGCGACGTGACGGCGGGCGTCGCATCGCACTAGCGCGAAGCGCCTCGGACCTTTAAGGAGGACGACAAAATGGCCATGCAAGTCACCTGCCCTTTGTGCGGGCAGGCCATCAGCGGCGATGACGAGGACGCGCTCGTCGCCGCCGCCGACGCTCACGGGGACGAGAGCCATGGGATGCGCGCGCCGCGCGAGTTGATCCTCGCTAACGCAACCGAAGCCTAGGTTCGCGTTGCGCGGCCGCGCCGCGCTCGCTCGCGGCACCGTGACCTCGCTCCTCGCGATGCTGGCAGGCTGCAGCCCAGTCTCCCAATCGGGCGGGGCGCACGTCGAACACGGCGTTCTAAGAGTCGCCGTCTCGGGACTCCCCCGAACTCTGAACCCGATCCTCGCGACGACGACGTTCGAAAGCCTTCTAGGGCGACTGGGATCGTCGATCTTGGTCACTGCCGACGCCGGCGGCCGCTTCGTCCCCGACCTTGCGCGCGAGGTTCCGACGCGCACCAACGGAGGGATCAGTTCAGATGGGTTGACGATCGTCTATCGCCTACGCCGCGGCGTGCGCTGGCACGACGGAGCGCCGTTTAGCAGCCGCGACGTCAAGTTCACGTTCGAAGCGATCATGAACCCGAGAAACGATGTCATCTCGCGACACGGCTACGACGTTGTCAGGCGAGTCGATACGCCCGACGACGCGACCGTCGTCTTTCATTTGAAGCGGCCTTTCGCACCGTTCGTCGCGACGGTTTTCGGCGAGAGCGACAGCCCGTACGGGATCCTTCCCGCGCATCTGCTGGCGCGCTATCCGAGCTTGAACGACGTCGCCTTCAACGGCGCGCCGATCGGAACTGGACCGTTCCGCGTCGTTCGGTGGCGGCGCAGCGACCGGGTCGAGTACGAAGCGTTCCCCGGCTATTTTCGCGGCCGGCCGAAGCTGCGTCGCATCGTCGTGCGGCTCGTCCCCGACGAAAACACCGAGATTACGCTGTTACGAACGCACGAGGTCGACTGGATCGTCGAGGCTTCGGTCAATGCGTACAAAGTGTTGCGTGGACTTCCCGCCACTCGAATCGAACTGACGCGCATCAACGGTTATCAAGGACTGTTGATGAATACCGCGCGCGGTCCGACGGCCGACCCGCGCGTGCGGCGCGCGATCGCGCTGGGACTCGATCGCCGCGCGTTGACCGATAGGCTGACGTTCGGCTCCGGCGTGCCTGCCGTCGCGGACCTTCCAACTTGGCTCGGTGCGTTCGATGCCCGCCTCGCCGCGACGCCATACGATCCCGATGCCGCGCGGAAGCTCCTCGCTGCGGCGGGATACGGCCCGGGCAAGAAGCGGCTGACCCTCGGTCTTTACTTCGATTTGACGACTGCGATCAACCGGCTCGCGAGCGTTCAGGTTCAGGCCGCGCTCGGCCGGCTCGGGATCGACGTTCGGACGAATCCGCAACTGAACACGATGCTCTACGCCGCGTACGGCGCCAACGGGACGCTGACGCGAGGGAGGTACGACCTTGCCCTCTATCCGTGGGTCGCGGGCGTCGATCCGGACGATTCGAGCCAGTTCACGTGTAATAGCCGAGGCGCGAACGGCTACAACCAGAGCGGCTACTGCTCCGCCGCGATGGACGACGCGCAACGCGTCGCGCTCGTTTCGTACGACCCCGCCGCGCGGCGACGCGCCTACGACCGGATCGAGCGGTTGCTCCTCGCCGACGCTCCCCTCGCGTTCCTTTGGTGGCCGCGCAACGTGCACGCGCTGAGCCCGCAATTTCATGGATTCGCACCGAACCCGGTCAACGAAGCCTGGAACGCCTGGGAATGGTCTATCTAACCGCGCCACTATCGCGGCGCGGGACCCCTTTAAATACGCGGCTCGCTTGCGATGTACCGCGCGAGCATGTCGGCGACGAACGCCGAGCCGCGCGGGCTGAGGTGGCTGTCGTCGGTGCCGTACAGTGGTTGCGTCTCGGCCGACCGTTCCGACGCGATGAAATCCGGGTGCGAATCGTACTGAAAGACCGGCAGCGGATCCATCGCGCGAATGACTTTCAGGGCATCGACCCCGTAGTTGTCGGCGATATCGACGGGTAGCGAGCGGCGACCGGGGTTCTCGACGCGCTCGAAGAGGTTTTCGGCGTCCGAGACGTCTTCCGCGTCCCAAGTCCAGAAGAGCAGCACTTTCGTCCGCGGCGCTAGCCTCTGCGCGAGCGTCGCGACGTGGGCCTTGAAGGTCTCGATTGCGACGTCGAGGCTCGGCGGCGCACTATTCGGGAAGAGCGAATATACTTCGGCGAGCGTTATGTTGACGATCAGCAAATCCGTGCCGGAGTTCAAATAATTCGAAAGGTAGTCTTCGATTTGTCCGAAGCTCGCCGCGTCGATTCGAATCGGATGGCACCTGACGGGCTTTTGGAACCGGTGGGCCGCGTCTAACCGCCCTTCAAGGTTTGCGCAGATCGAGTCGCGGTCGAGGCTGTCCCAGTATGCCCACGACGCGCCGATGTAGGCGATCTGATAGTGGCTCGCATCGTAAGGCGCGGTGTCGGCGAAACCCGATTCCGAGACGCGGAAAGACGGCAGCGCGACGCGCCGGATGCGGCGGTTTCCCGCGTCCGCGACGTAAGCCGCGTCGCCGGCGGCGACGATCCCATACGGACCGAAGAAGCGCGCATCGGCAGCGCGCCCGTCGGCGAACCCATCGTTGTCGACTTGGCGCTCGTAGCGGCCGCCCGCGATCGTCCGCGTGAACGCGGTCGTCGCAAACGGATTGGCCGCGACGCGCAGATATCGCACCGTCGCGGTCCGCACGTCCGTGAACAAGAACTCCCGGTGGTCGAGCGCGGCGAGTTGGAACGGGCTCCCGAACGGGCGGTGCCCTTCGGCGCCGGTCGAGACGTTCTCCGCATTGTCGGTTCCGCTCGCAAGGTGGGCCACGATCAACCACGCCGGCGACGACGCAACGAGCGTCGGGTCGTCCGGCTCGCCACCGATCGCGACCCCCCAAATGCGGCGATCGCCGATCGATTTGAAGTGAACCGTCGTCAATTGCCGATTGGGATCGAGTTTGCGGAGGCCCCAGTCGTAATCGGCGATGTACAGATTGCCCTGCCGGTCGAAGGCGAGCGACCGCGGGTCCTTCAAACGCGCATCGTTCGGCCCGCCGTCGGCCGTCCCGCGCTCGCCGCACTTGCCGATGACCGTCGAGACGGTTCCGCGTTCGAGTTTGCGGATGCACGCGTTGACCGAATCGGCGATGTACAACGCACCATTGCGCACCGCGAGCGCCGTTGGGCGGCTAAACTGCGCTTCTAGCGCCGGGCCGTCGCGGTAACCGCCGCGGACCGACAACCCATCGGCCGCGATCGGACCCGATCCGGCGATCGTCCGAACGACTCCGCCCGAAAGGGCGCGGATCCGCTGCGCCGCTTCATCGGCGATGTACAGCGTCCCGTCCGGACCCCGGGCGAGCCCGGTCGGCATCAAGAACGTAGCCGAACTCGCCGGACCGTCGGCGATCCCCGCCGCTCCGGTCCCGGCGACGGTCGTAACGTCGCCTGCGCCGGCGCCCTGCGCGAGCGCGCCCGGCGTCGGAAGGGACGCGCTCGCGGCGGCGAGCGCAAACGCACCCGCGCCCAGGAGCGCGCCGCGGCGCGCCGTCATGCGTGCATTGAACACCCGACGCGGGTTCAACCGGCCCGCTCCGAATAACCTGTCGGGCCCTCGACCGCCCTCGCTTTAGAAGGAGGTGAATGATGGACGTCTTGCGGACCGGCGACCTGCGCCACGGCGACGTGCTGCTCTTTCACGGCAACGGTCTGCTCTCGCGGTTCATCCGCTTCTTCGACGGGAGCGAGTACAGTCACGCCGCGATCTACGACGGATCGAAGGTCGTCGAGGCTTTGGACGATCCTGGGAACGCGATCTTCATGCATGACGTCGCGACGAGCTGTGCGACCGCCACGTACACTCACGTCTATCGGTACGTTTCAAGCGACAAGCGCCGGCTCGACATCGAGTTGCCGTACGAGCCGGTCGGAACGAACGTCGACGATTTCAAGGCGCACCCCGAGCAATACGCCTATTCTCAGCTACTGCTTCTCGGGCTCATCCTGTCGACGCGGCAACTCTCGCTGCCCGGCGCCGCGCCGCTTCTGCGCCACTTCCTCGACGAGGCCGGCGAATGGTTGAATGCGCGCATCGACGACGGACGCGAGTGCATCATCTGCTCCGAGCTCGTTTACAAGTGCTTCTACGACACCGGGCGCGACGAGTACCAAATCGACGTCGCCGGGGTCGACCCGGCCAAACTCGCCTGGTTCACGCCGAGCGCATACCTACGCGCCGAGACCGCGCTCGACGCCGACTCACAGCGTATGGCAGAGTCCGCCGCGGCGTTCCTGGGTGCGTACCGCAGTCACAAGCGCGGCACGCCGGCGCCGACGGAGCCGCTCGCGACGGTAACCGCGGCAGCGTCGCCGGAAACGTCGCCGGCGCGCGCGCTCCCGGAGTTCGTGACGCCGCGCGACCTTGCCACCTCGCCAAACCTCGTCCTCGTCGGCGCGCTGCAGGCGTGAGCTAACGTCGTGCCGCTCATCAGCGAGCCAATCGAACCCGACGTCGCCACGATCGATCCCGCCGCCTTGACGCGCGGCGAACCCGAGCTGCCGAGCGCGTTCACCTGGCGCGAGCGGCGCTATCACGTCGCCGCCGTCGAGCGAACGTGGCGGACGTGGCGGCTCGACCGCGGCGATCGTTACATCGACCGCCATTGGTGGCAGATCCTGACCGCTACCGGCGAGCGGATGCGCATCTACTGTCTCCGCCACGAGCGCACGAACCGCCGCTGGTTCCTGTTCGCCATCGACTAGCGTCTCGGCGTTTTGGTCGGGCGACGTCGGCCAACGTTGGCCGAACCGGAGAAACGCTCGGCGGGGCGGAAGCGTGGACCGATGTTTAGCACTACGACCAACGCATCTTCGATTCCGGAGGTCCGCCCGTGGCTGAAGTGACGATCACGATCCGCCCGAATGGCCCCTACATCGTCAGCGGACCCGTGTCGCTGCGCGACGTCGACGGCAACGAATTCACGCCGGAGGGCCCCGTTTTCAAATTGTGCCGCTGCGGCGGGTCTACGACGAAGCCGTTTTGCGACGGGACCCATTCGACGATCGGATTCCTCGCCGCCACCCGCGCCGTCGAAAAGTCCTCTTAGGAAAGCGCCGGGAGGACTGTCCCGCTTACCTCGCCGAGCCCGATCGATACCGCGCCCGCGAGCGTGCACCGGCCGCGCAACGTCACCGCGTCGCCGTCCTCGAGAAACGCGCGCGTCGTTCCGTCCGCGAGATCGAGGGGTCGCTCCCCGCGCAACGTTAACTCGATCATGCTCCCGTAACTCCCCGGTTCGCTCCCGGAGATCGTCCCCGACGCGCACAGGTCGCCGGCGGTGACGCGCGAGCCGTTGCTCGTCAAGTGCGCGAGCTGCTGCGCCATACTCCAGTATAGGCCGCGGGCGTTCGTCCGCGCGATCGCCTGGGCGCTCGTCCCGGCCCGGCGCATCCGGTCCGAGGCGAGCTCGGCGACGAGCGCGATGTCGAAGTGCTGCGCGCGGGCGCCTGCTAAGTATGGAAGCGGCGGTGGATCTTGGGCCGGGCCGTCCACGCGGAACGGCTCGAGCGCGTCGAGCGTCACGATCCACGGCCCGAGCGACGTCGCGAACGACTTCCCCAAGAAAGGCCCGAGCGGCTGATACTCCCACGCTTGGATGTCGCGCGCGCTCCAATCGTTGACGAGCGCCATGCCGAAGACATACTCCGCCGCATCGCCGACCGGGATGCGCGCGCCGCCCGGCGGTCCGTCGCCCGTGATGAAGCCCAGTTCCAGTTCGAAGTCGAGCATCGCCGTCGGTCCAAACTCGGGCGCGCTCGCACCGGCGGCCTTCGTTTGCCCGGCCGGGCGGACGATCGGCGTCCCCGAAACGACGACCGTGTTCGCGCGGCCGTGATAACCGATCGGAAGCCAAAGCCAGTTTGGCAACAGCGGCTCCTGATTCGGGCGCAAGATTCGCCCGAGGTTCGTTGCGTGTTCGCGCGACGAATAGAAATCGACGTAGTCGACGACCGAGATCGGCAGCACCATCCGCGCCGCCGACTGCGCGACGAGAGCGCGCTCGGCGACGCCCGCATCGAGAATCCGCCGGTCGCCCGCTGCAAGCAATCGCGAAAGTTCGGCGCGCACGGCACGCCACGCCGGCCGGCCGCGGCTCAAAAACATGTTGAGCGTCGGTTCCGCGAACACGGCGACCGCGTCGCCAAGCGCGTCGTCGAGCAATCCCGCGCGCGTGACGACGCGCAGGTCGAAAATCCGGTCGCCGATCGCGACCCCTAGGTGCGGCACCGGATCCCCCGCGACCAGAAACGCGCCGTACGGCAGATTTTGAATTGGAAAGTCGCTTTGCGGTGCGACGTCGACCCACGCGCGCAGCGAGGGATCGGTCGTCGCGTCGAACGCGCCGCTCAACCCTCGGCCGCCTGCAACATGCCGAGCGCAATCAAGTCCTCGACCGGCTCGGTGAAACTGCAACTCCCATAGGAGCGAATCGAGCGCGCACGCGCAACGCCGATCTCCGACGCGCCGGCGCCCGTTCCGCGCCACGCGAACCGCGAATCGTCGAGCGTAAAGTGCGTTGGATCTTCGTCGGAGATCATTCTTTCCAGCGCTAGCTCACCGAGGCCGTGGGTTCGCGCGAGGATGGCGGCTCCGATCACGTTCAGAAACCCATGCATGACGAACCCCGCCTCGGCGTTGTAATGCCGGATCGCGTGATGCAGACCGGCGGTCGCTTTGAACGGGAGATCGACCCGTCTCGCGAGGTCGATGAAGTGCGCGAGACGCTCCGCCGTCGGGGCCGCGTCTGCGACGAGGCCGCCGCAGCGAACCTTCGCGCCACCGTCGCGCGCAAAAGCTTCGCGAGCGCGCGCGAGCTCGGCTAACTCCGCCGCGAGCGCGGCGACGTCGTGCGGCGAGGATCGCTCGCTCAATGGAACCTCAACGAAGATGGTTGCGTCCAGCGGTGCCGCGTGCCACGCCCCATCGAGACCCGCATCGGGCTCCTGCGGCCATTTCATCTCGATCGTTTCGATCGAGACGCGGTCGCCGTGCTCGCGTGACGCCGCGGCGATGCTCGCGAGCCCTTCGTCGAAATCTCCGTCGACGATCGCGCAAAGCGATAGAGGATCGGGCGCCTCGTCCAATTCCGCGAGCAATTCGTCCAAACGCGACGCCGTGACGACGAAACGGCCGAGCATCCAGTAGTACGGGCTCGCTTCGGCGCGCTCGTACGCCGCGAGCGCCTCGCGCATCGAAAGGCGCGCGGGCGGAAACAATCCCGCGTAGTCGATCAACTCGCCGAGCAGCGCGCGAGTCGCCCCGTCGGCGTCGGTCGCGGTATTGGATTGCTTGAGCCGTCGCCCCATGCGGCACAATGCCGGGCCTGGCGCTGCGTTTCCTCGGAGGTCCCACGGCCTGGGGACGCGCAAGAAAGGCGCATCGCACAAGAACCTTCGCACCCCGTCCCCGAGCTGTACCTGTCGCTCGACATCGAAGCCGACGGTCCGTGCCCGGGGCTCTACTCGATGCTCAGCTTTGGGATCGCGGCCTTTACGCTCGAGAAGGCGCTCGTCGGCACGTTCACGCGTAACCTCGACACGCTCGCGGACGCACAAGTCGACGAAAGGACGCGATTGTGGTGGGCGCTCCCCGAGAACGCCGAGGCGTATCGCAAGTCGCGCGAGGACTGCGTGGCGCCGGCGCGCGCGATGATCGACTGCAAGACGTGGATCGATTCGATGCGCCGCTTCGGGAAGCCGATCGTCTGCGGCGCCCCATCCGGTTTCGACTTCACGTTCATCTACTACTATTTTCAACGCGAGCTCGGCGAGAGCCCGATCGGCTTCGCGAGCCTCGACTTGCGCAGCTATGCCGCCGCCGCGTTAAAGCGGCAATACAAACAGGTCGGCAAACGCCAGTATCCTCCCGAGTGGATCGACGCGAATCTGCCGCACACCCACGTGGCGCTCGACGACGCGGTCGAGCAGGGGTGCATCCTGATCAACATGATCCGCGCGAACCTCGGCCTTCCGCACATCCCCGCCCTGATCGACCTCCGCGAGAACGTCCCGGACGCGGCGGCTTCTTAAGAAGCCGCTGTCCGGGCTGGCGCCGAAACGGGGACGATGCGGTAGGCGCCGACCTTGCCGCTTGGATCGAGCCGAAGTTGAACGAGCATCTTCCCCCGGTCGAACGTCGCGTCGAACTCGTAGCGGCCTTTGTCGGGCTCAGAGTCGCGCTGCGCGAGTCCTTGAAGCGATCCGAGCGAGTGCATGCGGTCCGAGAGCGCGCCGACTTCTTCCCGCGTCACCGTCTTCTTCGTCTCGTCGTCGAAGTAGGCGGCCGTTCCGGATAGGTCGTTCGCGTAGACCGCCTTTGTCATGCTCTCGGCGATTTGTCGCGGATCGTGCGCAGCGGAGCAACCCGCGGCCAGGACCACGACGAACGCCATCGCAAGTTCAGCCCGGATCAAAAGTCACCCCACCCGTAGGAGACCGCGTCCGGCGGGACTTGCGCGAGCACGGTGACTGACCGGCCGGGCGCGACGTCGCGCTGCGAGATCGGACGCGTGAAGCCGGCGTCGCCGAACTGCTCGTCGTACGCTAGTCGCCGCTTGATTTGGACGATGCTGCGCTCGTCTTGAACGACGATGCTGTGTTGGTATGCGACCTCACGCTTGTACTCGCTGACCAACGCCGCTTCTTGCTCGTATGCGCGACGCTCGCTCGCATACGCCGCCTGTGCGTCATCACGCTCCGAGGAAAGCTCGGCTTGGCGGCGCGCGTCTTCGGCGTACCGCTCGTGCACCTTCTTGTTGTGATTGATGATCAGTAGCGTCCCGGCGACCGCGGCTCCGCCGAAGATGATATTACGAGTGCTGGCCGCACCGTCGGCGACGGCCGTCCGTGGGACGAGGCAAGCGGCGCAGAATGCCGCGCCCAGGATGCCCGTCGAGATGCGCGCATGGATATCCATACCGGCGTCCCCTTCCTAAGCAGG
The DNA here is from genome assembly GCA_963832625.1 of Vulcanimicrobiota bacterium. Classification (GTDB taxonomy): domain Bacteria; phylum Vulcanimicrobiota; class Vulcanimicrobiia; order Vulcanimicrobiales; family Vulcanimicrobiaceae; genus CAWHUV01. The sequence continues at coordinate 190,490 of CAWHUV010000002.1, forward strand.
CGAATAGGCCTTGCGGGGATGCTTGTACCCGCCTAGGGCCAATCTTTCACGGCAATACCTGAACGACCGAGCGGTCGGCGCGGGGACACCCGGTGGCGCAGCGAAGCGGCACCGCATGCCATTCTACGTTCGCGCCGGAGAGCTGCCGCCGAAGCGCCACATTCAGTTCCGGTCGCCGGGCGGCGAACTCTACGCCGAGGAGCTCTTTTCAACGAAGGGCTTCGAGAGCGTTTATTCGCTCCTGTACCATCTCCGCCCACCAACCGCGACGCTCGACGTGCGTGCCTGGAAGCGCCCGCGCGCGAAGTTCGTCCCGAACGACCCACTGCGCAGCCGTCACTTGAAGACGAGCGAGTCGAAAGTACGCGGCGACGCGGTCGAGGCGCGCGTCCCGCTCCTCGGCAACATGCAGCTGACGCTCGCCGTCGCCGACGTCGACCGTCCGATGGAGTACTTCTACCGCAACGTCGGGGGTGACGAATTGCTGTTCGTTCACCGTGGGGCGGGCGTGCTCGAAACCAACTTTGGTGAAATCGCCTATCGCACGCACGACTATCTCGCGATCCCGAGCGGGACGACGTACCGGCTTCAGCCTGCCGAAGCGACTCGCCTCGTCGTCCACGAGTCCAGCGGCCACGTCGCGATTCCCAAACAATTTCGTAACGCGTTCGGGCAATTAGCCGAGCATGCGCCGTACTACGAGCGTGACTTTCGCACTCCAGAGCTACGGCTACCAGTCGATGCCGTCGGCGAGTACGAAGTTCGCGTGACCAACGCCGGCCGAAACGCCATTTATATCGTCCAGAACCATCCCTTCGACGTCGTCGGCTGGGACGGTTACTGTTACCCGTACGCGTTCAACGCGGACGAGTACGCGCCAATCACCGGAAAGATTCACCAGCCGCCGCCCGTTCACTCGACGTTCGAGGCGCCTGGCGCGGCGTTTTGCGTCTTCGTGCCGCGCCTGTTCGATTATCATCCGCTCGCAATTCCGGTTCCGTACAACCATTCGAGCGTCGATTGCGACGAGGTACTGTACTACGTCAGCGGCAACTTCATGAGCCGGCGCGGCGTCGCCGAAGGCTCGATCACCTTGCACGCCGCGGGCGCTCCGCACGGGCCGCAGCCGGGCGCCGTCGAGGCTAGTCTGGGCAAGACCTCGACCGACGAACTTGCGATCATGGTCGACACGTTCACGCCGCTCGAGCTCTCCGAAGCGGCGCTCGAGCTGGAAGACCCCGAATACTACCGTTCGTGGATCGCGCCCGCCTGATGTTCACCGCGCTTGGAGCTCATACCGGGGGCGCGTCGTCGCTCGCGCTCATCTCGGCGATGATCACGCCTGCCTTCCTCATCGTCGCGACCGGCTCGCTCGTCGCGTCGACGCTAACCCGGCTCGCGCGAATCGTCGACCGCGCGCGCGTCTTGGTCGATAGGATCGGCGCGCATCGCGACCAGGCAGACGAAGCCGCCGTCGCCCGCGAGACGAAGTGGCTGCGCACTTACGCGCGCCGCGCCGCGCTCGCCGAGCGCGCTTTGACGACATACTACGTCGCAATCGGGCTATTTGTGGCCGGAAGCCTAGCGATCACGTTCGATAATCTCACGCGCGACTCGGTCCCATGGCTTTCGCTCGCCCTCGTGGTCGCCGGCGCCATTTTTCTCTTCCTTGGCACGGCTGCGCTTGTTATCGAGACGAACATCGCGACCGGCACCCTCCGCGAGGAGATATTTGCGACGTGCGGCCCGCTCGGCTCGGCGCCGCCGAGTACGTCGCGGCTCGCCTGAGATGAATCAATCTTCCGCCACCCGACAAGATTTGATGCCCGGTCAAGGTTCTTAGCCTTGCCCGGCCAACCGTAGTAGCGCTATTCTCACCTCTGAGTCAGACGGAGACGTCGTTGGCTACGCAATTCGCCGGCCGATCCTCGGCCCTCGAGCTCCTGGACTGGGACCATCTACATTTTTACGTCGGCAACGCCAAGCAGGCCGCGCACTTCTACGCGACTTCGTTCGGCTTTGAGGTCGTCGCCTACGCCGGACCGGAGACGGGCGTCCCCGGCCGGGCCTCGTACCTCGTCGCCCAAAACGATCTGCGCTTCGTGCTCACCACGGCCCTGGGGCCCGAAGGACCGATCGCCGCGCACGTGCAGAAGCACGGGGACGGGATCCGCGACGTCGCGCTGCGCGTCCCCGACGCAGCCGCCGCGTTTCGCGAGGCCGTCGCGGCAGGCGCCCAACCGGTTGCCGAGCCCGAACGGACCGAGGACCGGCACGGTGCCGTCGTGCTCGCAACGATCGCGACGTACGGCGACACGGTCCATACCTTTGTCGAACGGGACCGGTACGCCGGCCCGTTCTTGCCGGGTTTCGTCGCGGTGAGCGACGGCCCACGCGCACCGCACGCTCCGGGCTTGCGCGCGATCGACCACTGCGTCGGCAACGTCGGCTGGAACGAGATGGATCGCTGGGGGGACTTCTACGCGAAGACGTTCGGCTTCAGCCAATTGGTCTCGTTTGACGACAAGGACATCTCGACCGAGTTTTCCGCGCTGCGTTCCAAGGTGATGACGGATGCCCGCAACCGCGTCAAGTTCCCGATTAACGAACCGGCGCACGGGCGCAAGAAATCCCAAATCGAGGAGTATCTCGATTTCTACGGCGGCGCCGGAGTCCAGCACGTCGCGATTGCGACGGACGACATCATCGGCGCGGTGCGCGCGCTGCGAGCCAACGGATTACAGTTCCTGACCACACCCAGCACCTACTACGACGCTCTAGAGGCGCGGGTCGGCCGCATCGACGAGGCGACCGACGTACTGCGCGAACTCAGCATCCTCGTCGACCGCGACGATCTCGGCTACATGCTCCAGATCTTCACCAAACCGCTCCAAGACCGCCCAACGCTGTTCTTCGAAATCATCCAGCGGCACGGGAGTCTCTCGTTCGGCAAAGGTAACTTCAAGGCGCTCTTCGTCTCGATCGAAGAAGAGCAAGCAAAGCGAGGCAATCTCTAATCATGCGGATTCCGAAACCCCTAGCGCTAGTCGCGAGTGCCGCCCTGGCGCTCTTCCTCTCGGTCGGACCGAGCCCCGGACGCGCGGCCCCTCCCCCGCCACCAAATCCAGGCGGCGCCGCCGCCGGGGGCGACGACGAAGCTCAAGCTTACGCGAAGTTTCTCAAGGACGCGACGCGTCAAGACGGCCTCTTCCCGGTCATCGTCAAGGACGGAAAGGTCTTTCTCGAACTGCGCACCGACCAGTTCGGTAAGGATTTTTACGAGCACGCGACGAGCGCCAACGGTCTGGGCGGCTACGGCCTCCTTTCCGGCGACGACTTCTTGCAGGAAGCAAGGATCCTGCACTTCGTTCGCGTCGACGCCAAGCACGTTGCGCTGATATGGCCGCACGAGCGCTTCCTCGCGCCCGCAGGCAGCCCGCTTGCAACCGCGGTTAAGGCCTCGACGGCCGACTCGGTTCAAGCCGTCGTCGGGGTCGCGGCCGAGGACAAGGACGCCGGCAAGGTCGTCATCGACACCGCGTTCTTGTTAGGCGATAACCTCAATCTCGGGAACACGCTTTCGGACATCGTCGAAAACCGAAGCAATCCGCAAGGGGGTTATCGCCTCGACTCGCAGCGTTCGTACTACGGCGCGGCCAAAGCCTTCCCCAAGAACGACATCATCGAGGTCGATCAGACCTTCGCCTCGGCGAAACCCGACGTCATCGATACCGTAACGGATCCGCATAGCATCCAACTGAGAATCAAGTACAACTTTGCCGAGGTTCTCTCGACGCCGGGTTACGTACCGCGCCTCGTCGACGATCGCGTCGGTTACTGGTCCAACGTCCACGTCGCCTTCGATAACGACTCGCATTACGACGACAAAGTCTCCTACATCACGCGCTGGAACATTCAAGCGTCCGACCCGACGCGCCCCTCGCCGGCAAAACGGCCGTTGGTCTATACGCTGACGAACACGATCCCGCTCGAATACCGTCCCGCGATTCGCGACGCCGTGCTCGAGTGGAACAAAGCGTTCGCCCGCATCGGAATTTTGGACGCGATCCAAGTCCAAGACCAGCCGAGCGATCCGAACTGGGATCCCGACGATATTCGGTACAATACGATTCGCTGGCTCACCGAGGCCAACGACGGTGGCTTCGCCGAGGCCCAGGCCGAGTGGGACCCGCGCACCGGCGAGATCTTCCGCTCCGGGGTCTTGATCGACGCCGACATCGTGCGTTACGCGAAGGTCTTGTACACCGACACGTATCCGGTTGGCATGGGGGTTCAGGACCCGGCGACCTCCGTCTCGCCGGCGCAGGCGCTCGATCCCTCACTGTGGGATGCCGCCACGACCGCGCCGGTCGTTTCCAGGTCGAAGGCCGCGCGGCGCTTGCTGGGCACCCCCTTTCATCGCGACATGGGAATGCGCGAGCAGGCCGCCTTCGGCGCGCTGGCATTGCAGATGTACGACGGCGCGCTGCCGCCGAACTTCACGTACGACTACATGAAGTCGATCATCATGCACGAGTCCGGACACGACTTCGGTCTCGCGCACAACTTCATCGGGCACGACGCGTTCACCGCCGACGAGTTGAAAAGTAAGGCGTTCACCGAGCGTAACGGCATCGCGTCCTCCGTCATGGAGTACGCGCCGATCAACCTGTGGCCGAAAGGGAGCCCGCACGGCGACTACTGGCAGACGACCCTTGGACCGTACGACTACCACGTGATCCACTGGGGCTACGCCGCGATCGCGGGCGCGAAGACACCCGCCGACGAAGTCCCGACGCTGAACCGTTGGGCTTCGGCCGCTTTCGACCGGAACTTTGCGTTTGCATCCGACGAGGACGTCGAGTGGAACGGACACGCGGTCGACCCCCGCGTCGCGCAGTGGATGCTGACCGACAGGCCGGTCGATTGGTGTGAAGTTCAGCTCGGGATCGACAAGTCGATGCTGGGCAATCTGAGCGCCCGCCTCCCGCAACGCCAGCGGAACTGGGATCAGGAACGGTTCTCGTTCAGCGTCTTGATGAACGAGTACAATCGCTGCGCCGCGTCGATGACGCACTACGTGGGCGGCGAGTTCCTGACGCGCGGCCGGCCCGGCGACCCGGGCATCAAGGCTGCGTTGTCGCCGATCCCGCGGAGCGACGAAGAACACGCGTTCCGCAATCTCGATAAGTACCTCTTCGCGGAGTCGGCTTGGAACGTGTCGCCCGCGACGTTGAACCGAACCGTTTACTCGGAGTACGAACCGATCGACGGTTTCGGCTACGACCCGCTTCCGCGGCACGACATCTCGCTCAACGCGCTGGTCGGGACCTATCAAGCGCGCGCGCTGTCCTACATGTTCTCGCCGCTCGTCCTCCAGCGCTTGGCCGACATGCCGAACAAAGCCCGGCCCGGCGCCACCATGAGCATCGCGGACCTGTTCGCGTGGAGCCAGGCCAGCATCTTCGGCGACCTGCAGAGCGGCCGCGCGCCGAAGACGCCGATCCGCCGCAACCTGCAGCGGATGTACTCGCGAGTCCTCGAGAAAATGGCGACCGCCCCAGCCCAGGGGACGCCGTACGACGCGCAAGCGCTGGCACGTCACGAACTCGTTTCGCTCGCCGGCGACTTGCGCCGCGATCTGATGCGCAACGATCTCGACCTGCAAGCCCGCGCGCATCTCGAAGCGATGTTCGCAGAGGTGACGCGCAGCCTCGACGCGCGGGGTGTGATACAAGCCACGTAAGACAAAAGTCCCATAGAAAACGGGCCCGGGATGTGAGCGTACTCGCACCCGGGCTCTTTTTTATTCAGCGGTTGTAGCCGTCGCCGATAGACTCATATGTGTTCACTATATTGCTATTCTCAGCCAGCCTCAATCTCGCTACACCGCTAGTGGTGCCGCTCGCCGCCGCTCCGTCCGTAATAACCGAAAACCGCGTCGCGCTTCAAATCACACAACTCGACGCCCGCGAGCGCATCGGCGACGCGCAAGCGCTCTTCCACGACCTGAATTCGACCCGCGCCAATAGCGGGCTTGCGCCGCTCGCGTTCGATGAACGCCTTTCCGCCGTGGCCCGGGCGCATGCGCTCGACATGGTGCGGCATGGGTATTTCGGTCACGTCTCGCTCGACGGCGAGTCGCCCTTCGACCGCATGAAGCGCGCCGGCTACCCGTTCGGGTACGCTGGCGAGAACCTCGCTTTTGACGCCGACGAACGTTCGGCGAACCGCGCGCTCTTCAACTCGATCGAGCACCGCGACAACATGCTCGAGCCGCACTACGTATACGTGGGAATCGCCGCCGTCAACACCGACCAGGGCGAGTTCTTCGTCGAGGATTTCGCCGACTAGGCTCGGCGTCGCCTCGCGGTGAGCTAACTAACCGAATCGACGGCTAGCGCGGCGAGGTCTTCGGCGCCGTGCCCCTCGGCGATCAGCGCGTCGAGGCGCGCCGCGATCGCGGGCAGTACCGCAAGCGGCGCGGCGCCATTTGCCGTCTCGAGCATCAGGCGGACGTCCTTGCGAGCCATCGTCAGTTCGAACGTGGGACGAAAGTCCCGCGCGACCATTTTCTTCCCGCGCGGTTCGACGGTCGCGCCCGGATTGAAGCGCCCGAAGAGTTCGAGCACCTCGGCCGGCGGCAACCCGACGCCCTTCGCCAGCGCGAAGACGTCGGCGAGCCCCGCGGTCACCGAGATCAGCATCGCATTGCCGGAAAGTTTGAGCGCGGCCGCCTTGTCGGGGCGCTCGCCGACGAACCACAGCGTCCCGGTCATCTTCGCGAGCTCGGCCTCGATGCGCGCGAATCGGTCGCGCGGACCGGAGCACAGCATCAAGCCGGTGCCGTCGCGACAGGATTGCGGACCCATGAACACCGGCGCGTGGAGGAATTCGATCCCGCGCTCCGCACAGCGCGCGAAGCGCGCCGCCGTCGGCCGCGGCGCGACCGTCGTATGATCGGTGACCGGAGTGTTCGGCGCGATCGCTCCGTCGAGTCGCTCGAGGAGCGCGTCGACCGCCGCATCGTCAGACAGGATGATCCCAACGCGATCGGCGCCGCGCACCGCCTCGCGCGGGTCGTCGAACGCGACCGCGCCGAACCGCGCGAGAGCGTGCGCCTTCGCGGGGGTGCGGTTCCACACCGCCACCTCATCACCGCGGCGGCGCAGCGCCTCGACAAAACCCGAGCCCATCATGCCGGCGCCGAACCAAGCGATTTTCGCCATCGTTCCTCCTCGCGAGATGCTGTTATTGTCCGACGACGATCGGTGTCCGCCGCGGCTGTGGGATCCCGCTCACGGTCGGACGCGGCGTCGGCGGGACGAGCGGCGGAAAGGTCGGGAGCGGGCCGGGCGGCGGGGTGTATCCGGCAAACGGCGTGAGCGTCGCGAGCGGCCGGGGAGCCGGCGACTCGATCGCAAGCGAATGCGCCGCCGCGTCGTACCGTACGGCGTCGCCGAGCGCGCGGGCCGTCCTGCCGAGCGGGATAACGGGCGTGCCGTCACGCAAAGAGGCGACGTCGACGGTGACACTTCTGCCGTCACGTTCGAGGGTAACCCAACCATGGACCGGATCGACGGCGATCCGGCGGGCCAAGACGTAGGCATAAGGGTCGAGCGGAGCGACGACCACGCCGCCCTGGAGCCGCGCCGGGACCGAGCCGATAAGCAACCGCCCATCGACCACGACGCTGACCGGCGGCCCGATCGTCACGCCGAGCACGCCGCGCTGCGGCGTGTCGTCCGCGTTTTGCGGGCAGCCGCTGCACGATTCTCGGCCGACGGGTGCGCCTTCATGGCCCAGGCGATCGCTTTCAACGCGATGTTCGCAGTCTTCCCATTGCTCATCCTCACGTTCACCGTGCTCGGCTTCGTGTACGGAAGCAAGGACGCCGAGGCGTACGTCCTCACGCTGATCTCACAACTCGCGCCCGGCGTCCAGCCGATTCTGACCGAAAACCTTCAACACATCATCCACTTTCGCGGAATCTCGGGCACGATCGCCCTGGTCGGATTACTGTGGTCGGGCAAGAACCTCGTGCAGACGCTCGCTTTCTCGCTCGATCGCGCCCTGGGCGTCCCGCGCAGCCGCCCTTTCTGGTCCGACCTGCTCGTCGCCGTGGTGGCGCTCCCCACCCTCGGCGTCGTCCTCCTTGCCGCAACCGCGGTCCCGGTCGTCATCTCATTCGTCGCCGGCCTTGGTGGCTTTCATCATTCGACCTTCTGGACGCAAGCCGGCGGCTATGCTGCGGGCCTTCTGCTCGTTTTCGTCGTAACGATACTTCTCTACAACCATCTCCCGAACCGCCGAGTCGCGCTCGGCTTCGGCATCCCTGGCGCGATCGTCGCGACGATCGCGTGGGAGCTCTCGCAGATCGCCTTCGCCTTTTACTCGACGCACGTCGATTTTCGTCACGTCTATGGCGCGCTCGCCACGGTCGCAGTTCTTCTGTTGTGGTTCTATTACATGGGGACGATTTTCTTATTCGGCGCGCAAGTGAGCGCGCAGTGGCTCGCAGCGCGAATCGAAGATCGCGCCGGCGGCGCCGACGCCGGAACGCGCTTGCGGAAGACCGCATGACACGCCACCTTGGCGGCGCGGCGCTCCTTCTTCTAGGGCTGCTCACGCTGGTCGGCGCAGTCGGCCCGCTCGCGCCGCCCGTCGTCGTCGTCTATCCGTTGACGGTCGGTGGCGGCACCGAACCCGAGGCCGGCGCGAACGTCGCCGTCTTGCTTGCGACCCGCATCGCACAGCACGGTGGGATCACCGTGAAACCCGCGCCTCCCGGGACGCAGCGCAAAGATTTCCTCACCGCGGCCATAGCGCTCGGCGCCGACTATTACGTCACCGGGTACATGACATCGATCGGCGACGAGGTCTCGTTGATCACGCAAGTCGTCAGCACGACGAGCGGGACGGTCGTTTACAGCAACTCCGCCCTGGTGCGTACCTATTCCGATGCCGCCGGTCAAGGCGAACCGCTCGCGACGGCGATCGTCGGACACGCCGGCCGTGCGCTCGCGAGTCTCGACAACCCGCAGCCTGCCGCGAGCGAGACGCCGAAGCCTCAAAACGTTCGCGCGGGTGAAGCCGACATCTCCGACGCGTTGCGCAACCGGTCTCACCGCGGAAAGGCGACGCCGAAGCCGGCGACGTCAGGGTCGCCCGCCGCCGTTCGCGCGAATCCGTCTGCCGGAACACCCGCGGTGCGGCCGACGTCCGCTGCGGTGCAGCCGGCGCCGCCTCCGCCCCTCCGCGGCGCGCGGGCCCTCGTCTTACAAGTCGGCGGCGACGGCGGCGCGACGCTCGCGGCGCACGCGCGCGACGATTTGGTGACGACGGCGCGGCGCGACGGAATCGCCGCCGACTCGCTCGGCGCTTCGGCCGCCGACGCGATCGCGCACGCGAAGGACCTCTGTGCCGCCAACGCCGGCGCTCAAGCGCTCTACGCCGCGGCGCTTTCGCTTCTGCGCAACAACGCGGGGCAACCGACCGGCGCGGAGATCGATCTCGTCGTCTACGATTGTTCGGGGAACGTCGTCGCGCGCGAGCACGCTGCGGCCAACACTTCCGGCCGCTCGGGAATCGGGGGCGCGATCGATCGGGCTGTCGCCGGAGCGCTGAACCCACTGCGGGCAGGCTCGAAGCATTAAGTCGGGCGCGTTCTAGAGCAAGCCTTCGGGAAGGTCGACGACGATCGTACGCGCCTCGGCGTCGATCTTCCGAATGAAGGCGTGCACGAGCGGAACGAGCGCGCGCTGCGCTCCGACGACCAAGTAGTCTTGCGCCGGAAAGTGCTCGACCCCAACGACGTCGCCGAGCGCGCGCCCTTGCTCGTCGATCAATTGAAGGCCGATCAGATCGCTGTCGAGATACTCGTCGGGTGGCAGCGCGATCGATTCGCGCTCGGCGAATAACTCGCGTCCGACGTAGGCCCGCGCTGCTTCCGGCGTCGTGACGCCCTCGAGCGCGACGATGAGCCGGTCGCGATGCCCCCGGATACCCGCGCACGTAACGCGCGGGGAATCCGGGGCGGAGCTTAGGGCGTATTGCGCACCGACGGTCAGGGCGCTCGATCCGGCCGGCGTCACGCGGCAACGTAGCTCGCCTGCAATCCCGAAAACACCGACGAGACGCGCGACCGCCACGAGGCTCACGCGCGCGCGCCCGGTCGCAGCGCGCCCAACACGATCAGCCCGAGACCGATCGTGATGCACGCGTCGGCAAGATTGAAAACGAAGAAACCGCGCGGCGCGACGAGATCGACGACGAAGCGGTGCGTCAACCGGTCGATGACGTTTCCAAGTGCGCCGCCGAGGACGAGCCCGAATCCAACTTGCGCCGGCGCCGAACGCCGCACGATCTCTTTCAGCAGGAAGGCGAGGACCCCCATGACGACGAGCGCGAGCCCAACGAGGAGCACGGGACGATCGCCGAACAAGCCCATCGCACCGTGCGTGTTCGCAACGTAGGTCAAGGCCAAGGCGCCGGGTATGATGTCGCGATGCTCGCCGGGGGCGAAAGAGCCGAGAATCGCGCGCTTCGTCAGGAGATCGAGGACGCCCGCGAACGCTGCTGCGAGCGCGACGCGGTTAAACGTTTAAGGCGCCTCCGGAGCCTCGGGTCCCGGCGCGGCGGCCGCTTCGGCCTGCGCTTCCCCTTCGTCGAGATCCTCGTCGCCCTCGTCGTCGACATCGACGATGTCGATCGTCACGCGGCCCTCGGCGCCGGCGCGAACGAGGGTTCGCAGCGCCTGCGCAACTCGCCCCCCGCGCCCGATTACCTTACCGAGATCTTCGGGATCGACTTCGAGTTCGAGGACGGCGCCGCGCGCGTCGGGATGCAAGTCGACGACGACCGCGCCGGGGTTTGAAACCAACCGCTTCGCCAAGAACGTCAACAGCTCGACTGCGCGTGGATGCCCGATCTCGGCCGGAAGCGGATCGCGTTTGACTGGTGTGCGGCGGAACCGGCGCGGCGCACCGTCCTCGCCTTCCGCTCGCTCCGGAATCCCGGTCCGCCCGCGGCGGCGCGGGCGCGCTTCGTCCTCGGGTTCGATCTCGTCGATGATCGTCTCGCCGGTCGCGATCTTGCGCGCGCCGAGCGTTGACCGCCGCTCGTCTTCCTCGACCTCTTCGCCGAATAGCCCGAACTCGTCGTCGAACGCGGACATCAGCTAGCCTTCTTGGCTTTGGGCGCCCGTTTCTTGTCGGAGATCGGTCCGCGCTCGACCAAACCGCGCGCGGCGAGAAGGCGCCGGACCGGATCGGAAGGCTGCGCGCCCTTTGCGAGCCACGCTTTGACTTTCTCCTCGTCGACGACGACCGTCTTCGGTTCGGTTCGAGGATTGTAATGCCCGACGATTTCGATGAAGCGACCGTCGCGCGGCGAACGCGCGTCGGTTACGACGAAGCGGTACGTTGGCTGTTTTTTGGCGCCCATGCGCCTCAATCGAATTTTTACCATTGAGTCGATTCGTTCACTTTCATGTCGATTGGGGCCGGCCTTTGCGACCGAGTACCCCGATGGGGAGGCGCGGCCGTTTGGCCCCGCCGAACTGTTTCATCATCTGGCGCGATGCTTCGAACTGCTTGACCAACCGGTTGACGTCGGAGACCTGCGTCCCGCTCCCACCGGCGATTCGCCGCCGGCGGGAAGCGTTGAGCAATTCGGGCCGCCGCCGCTCCAGACGGGTCATCGAGCAAATGATCGCCTCGACTTGTCCCAGCGTCGCGCTCGTCGATCTCGGTATCCTTCGGGATCAACTTCGACATTCCGGGGATCATCTTGACGATCTCGCTCATCGACCCCATTTTGCGGACTTGGCGCAGCTGGTCGAGGAAATCGTCGAGCGTGAACTCGTTGCGCCTCAGCTTGGCCTCGAGCGATCTTGGCCTCTTCGAGCGAGTAGACGGTCTGCGTCTTCTCGATCAGGGTCATCACGTCGCCCATGCCGAGGATCCGCGACGCCAAGCGATCGGGATGGAACGGCTTCGAGCGCGGCGAGCTTTTCGCCGACCCCGATGAATTTGATCGGCGCGCCCGTAACGGCGTGGATCGAAAGCGCCGCGCCACCGCGAGCGTCGCCGTCCATCTTCGTCAGAATGGTGCCGGTGATCTCGAGCCGCTCGTGGAAGCCCTTGGCGACGTTGGTCGCTTCTTGCCCGGTCATCGCGTCGGCGACGAGCAAAATCTCCTTCGGCCGTACCGCACTCTTGATTCGCTCGAGTTCGCGCATCAACGCGTCGTCGATCTGCAGCCGTCCGGCCGTATCGATGATGACCGTCGAGATTCCAAGCCGCCGCGCTTCGGCGACGCCGTGCTCGGCGATTGCGACCGCGTCGCCGCTCTCCTCGGCGTACACCGGTAAATCGATCTGCCTGCCCAGCGTTTTGAGCTGTTCGATTGCAGCGGGACGATACACGTCGGCCGCGACGAGTCAGCGCGCGGCGGCCCTGCTCCTTGAGCCGTAGGCCCAGCTTGGCCGGCTTGAGTCGTCTTTCCCGAACCCTGCAGGCCGACCAGCATGATGACCGAGGGCGGCGCATCGCTGAACTGCAATCGCGCCTGCGCTCCGCCCATCAGCGCGACGAGCTCGTCGTGGACGATCTTGACGACCGATTGGGCCGGCGTCAGCGACGCGAGCACCTCGGCGCCGACCGCCTGCGCTTTGACCTTCGCGACGAAGTCCTTGACGACGGCCAGATTGACGTCGGCTTCGAGCAGCGCGATGCGCACTTCGCGAGCGACTTCGTTGACGTCGGCTTCGGTCAGCCGCCCGCGGCTTGCCAGCCGCTGGAAGACCGCGCCAAGCCGATCGGCAAGCGTTTCGAGCAAGTGCGAGAGGTCCTCTTAGCCTATGACTTCGGGGCGGTTTCGTCGATCTTGCGCACCGCATCGCCGACCGTCTTGATTTTTTCGGCCTCTTCGTCGGGGATGTCGATGTTGAATTCGGTCTCGAAGGCCATGACCAACTCGACCTGATCGAGCGAGTCCGCGCCGAGATCGTCGGTGATCGATGCTTCCATCGTCACTTCGGCTTCGTCGACGCCGAGCTGCTCGACGATGATCTTCTTGACCTTATCGAAGGTCGTCTGCGTATCCGGCATTGATCTCCTGTCCTGGGCGTAAGAGCCGCTTCACATCAAAAAGCCGCCGTCGACTACGATCGTTTGACCGGTCACGTAGCGTGCGGCGTCCGAGCAGAGAAACATCACGACCCCGCTGACGTCTTCCGGGGTTCCCGCTCGGCCGAGCGGTATCGTTGCAAGAAAATGGCTACGAGCCTGCTCCGCGAGCGATTCGGTCATCGCAGTTTCGATCAGACCGGGGGCGACGGCGTTGACTCTTACGTTCCGCGACCCCAATTCCTTTGCGACGGACTTGGCCAGGCCGAGCAACCCAGCCTTCGCCGCCGCGTAGCCGGCCTGGCCCGCGTTTCCGGTCAAGCCGACGATCGACGAAACCAGCACGATCGCGCCCGAGCGCTGGCGGATCATGGGCTTCGCGACCGCGATGCACAGGTAGAATGCCGACTTCAAGTTGACCGCAAGCATCGCCTCGACGTCGGCCGGTTTCATCCGCAGCAAGAGCGAGTCGACCGCGGCGCCGGCGTTGGCTACGGCGAAGTCGATCCGGCCGAGCTCCGCGAGCGTCTGCGCGACCGCGCCGTCGACCGCCGCCGCGTCGGTCACGTCCGCGACGATCGAGAGCGCGCGCGCCTGCGGGCGGGCGGCCGCGACCGCCGCCGCCGCCTCCGCGAGCGCTTGCGGGCGCCGCGCGACGAGCGCGACGTCCGCGCCCTCCGCCGCGAAAGCGATCGCGGTTGCGCGTCCGATTCCACTGCTCGCACCGGTTACGAGCGCAACTTTCCCTAAGAAGCTCACGCTCTTGCCTCGGCGCCGAGGGTCGCGCGCAAGCGTTCCACCCCCACGTCGTCGCCGATGTGTTGGGTCGGCGGGGCGCCCTCGACGCGGCGCATCAGTTGCGTAAGGACGGCCGATCCACCGAACTCGACGATCGCATCGAGGCCTTCGGCAATGAGGCGTTGCGCGGTCGCATGCCATAAGACTTCCTCGGTCACCGAACGGACGAGCTTCGCGCGGATCTCGGCGACGTCGCGGTAAGGCTCTGCGTCGACATTTGAGATAACGGTGAAGCGCGGCGGCTCGATTCGAGCGCGCGCAACGAAGGGTGCGAATCGCTCGCGCGCCGGTCCCATCAGCTCGCTGTGCCAAGCCCCCGAAACGTTGAGCGGAACGACGCGCTTCGCGCCGGCGCGAACTGCCAACTCGCCGGCCCGCGCGACCGCGTCGCGGTCGCCGCTGATGACGATCTGGCCGGGCGCGTTGAAGTTCGCTAGCTGCACCCGCCCCCGTCCGCCGATCGTCGCGCGCGCGACCGCGTCGCGCACGTCGTCGGCGGCGAGACCCAAGACCGCAGCCATGGCGCCGGGAACGCGCTCGGCCGCTTCCTGCATCGCGAGCGCGCGCTCGTTGACTAAGGCGAGCGCGTCCTCGAACGTAAACGAACCCGCGAGCGTCAGACTACAATACTCGCCGAACGAATGGCCGGCGCTCGCGACGACCGGCAGTTCGGAACCGACCGACGCCGCGAGCGCGTAGTTCACGACGTAGATCGCCGGTTGACTGAAGCGCGTCTCGCGGAGTTTCTCTTCTGGCCCGTTGCGGACGACCTCCAGGAGATCGTAGCCCACCACGCGTTCCGCCCGCACGAACAAATCGCGCGCGACCGGAAAACGAGCGACGAGGGCGCCGCCCATGCCGACGATTTGCGATCCCTGCCCTGGGAAGACGACGCCGTACTTCAGGCGATCAGTCCCAGCGCCAGACGACCGAACCCCACGAAAGGCCCCCGCCGAATCCTGTAAACAGCACGATGTCGCCGGCGTGAAGCCGGTTCTCGGCGATCGTCTCCGAAAGCGCGATCGGTATCGAGGCGGACGACGTGTTGCCGTATTTCTCGATGTTGATGACGACTCGTTCGGGCGGTATGTCGAGGCGTTTGACCGCAGCTTCGACGATCCGCAGGTTCGCCTGGTGCGGGATCACGAGCGCTACGTCGCCGGCAGTCAGCTGCGCCTGCGCCAAGGCTTCACGCGACGTCTCGACCATTTTATTGACCGCGACTTTGAATATCTCGCGCCCGGCCATATGGACTTTATTGCGTTTGTGGGCGATCCCGTCGACCGTCAGCGGTTCGCGCGAGCCGCCCGCCGGCTGATACAGCATCTCGGGAGACCGCCCGTCCGCACCGAGCGCGCACGCCAGAAAACAGTCGTCTTCAATCGACGTGCGCTCCACGATGGCCGCGCCGGCGCCGTCGCCGAACAGGATCGCGGTTCCGCGGTCTTCCATGTCCAGGATCCGCGAAAGCGTCTCGACCCCGACGATTAGAACGCGCCGAAATACGCCGGATCGCACGAAACTGGCCGCCATCGGGAGCGCGTAGATGAAGCCGCTGCACGCGATCTCGATGTCGAAGGCCGGCTTGCCTGGGGCTTCTAAATTCGCCGCGACGATGCACGCCGTCGCGGGAAACGGGAAATCGGGCGTGACGGTCGCGACCACGAAGCAATCGATGTCGCCGGCGTGGAGCCCCGCGCGCTCGAGCGCGTGACGCGACGCGGCCGTTGCAAGATCGCTTGCGGCCATTTCGGGCGGCGCGTACCGCCGTTCGCGCATCCCGGTACGGCTCTGGATCCACTCGTCCGACGTGTCGAGAATCTTCTCGAAGTCGGCGTTCGTCATAATCCGCTCGGGCACGTAGTGCCCGACGCCCGCAATGCGGGCCCCGTATCGGCCGAATACGATCGGCCGCGAGCCGTTATCCGTGGCTGTGCCCAGGAGACTCTTCCTTCGGCTCGATCACTTGGCGGCCGTCATAGAAACCGCAAAACTCGCAGACGAAGTGCGGCAGCTTGGCGTGATGGCACTGCGGGCACTCGACCGCCGTAACCGGCGAGAGCTTCCAGTTTGCGGCGCGCCGGCTCCGCGTTTTCGAGCGAGGGGTTTTCCATTTGGGGTTCGCCATCGTTACTCCGAAAGTTGGGGGCAGCGGCAGCAGTCGCGTTGCTCGCCGCAAGTGGGACAGAGGCCTTGGCAGTCGTCGGTGCAGTGCAGCACGAGCGGGAGCGCCGAGTCGATCAATTGTCGTACGAGGTCGCCCAGGTCCAGTTCGTCGCCGGCCACGACGTTGCTCTCATCGAGCGGGTCGCCGCGAGCATGCGCGATGTCGAAGCGTTCGTCGATCTCGAGGTGTAAGGGAAGCCGCACGTCGCCGAGGCAGCGGGCGCACGAGCCGGCAGCCGTGACGTCGACGGTACCGACGAGTTCGAGACCTCCGCCGAGCCGTCGCACGTCGACGGCGACTTGGGCCGGCGCCGGAAACGTGTACGACTCGAAGTCGGGGACGGTGAGCGCCTCCTGCACGTCGAGTTCGCGACCCGCAGCGAGGACAGCTCCGATATCGATTCTATTGTGAGGAGACACGCGACTTCGCTCCCCGGCCCCGAAACAACCCCCCAATCATAGGGGCCCCCTCCCCCCTTGTCAACGCGACTTGTGGGCGGGATTGAGGGGTGGAGGGACCCGTATGGACGCGCTTTCCGGGATACGATTTGGCCCCGTCATCGCGGCGGCCGCGACGCGCCACGGCCTCGACCCGCGCCTCCTGGCCGCGGTCGCCGCCCAGGAGACGGGCGGCCCCGGATCCGACTCGGGGGCCAATATCGTCGGCGATGCCGGCCACGGTCACGGGCTCTTTCAGATCGACGACCGCTATCACGCTTTCGCCCAGACCCCAGGCGCGCTCGACCCGGCCCAAAACGCAGAGTACGCTGCGGGACTCTTGAGCGGGCTCCTCCGCCGCTACGGCGGCGATGTCCACGCGGCGCTGTCCGCGTATAACGCGGGCAGCCCCGATGCGCGTGGTACGGTGACGCCCTGGACCGACGGCGAGCGCCTAGGGTATGCCGACTCGGTTCTACGCCACCTGGCGAGCATCGAGGCTCGGACCCCCGGCGGGGCCCCCGCGGCATTTGGGACGCCGGTGGGAGCGCCGTTGGGGGCCGACGGAGGAGCTGCGGCCGGAACTGGAGCGCCGAACGCCGGCGCCGGCGCGCCCGGCGCCGGGACAACCGGTACGGCGCTTCCGCCGGCGGTTCTCGAGATGATGGCGAGCCTGGTCCCGCAGATCTCGTCGACGGTCCCACCGCTCGCCCCGTTCCGCTCCTACTCGAGCAACCTCCAGTCAGGCGGCGGATCGATCGGGGACGATGCCGACCGTCGCATGACGGGTCTGATCGGCGCCGGTTCTGGGGACGGCCCTGATGGGGCGCAAGAAACGGCCTGACCCTAGCCGTTCGGCGGCCGAGGCGGGATTAGAGTGACAAGGAGGGCGGCATGGGATTCAACATCGGCGGGGCGCTCCTCGGAGGGATCACCGGGCTCGTCCAAAGCGGCAACCCGGCCGGCGCGCTAGCCGGCGCGGTCCAAGGTGCGCTCGCAGGCGGCGGTCCGAGCAGCGCGGGGAACATCCAGCCGAACCAAGACCCGACGCTGGCAGTCCTCCAACAGGCCGACAAAGCCTACGAATGGGCGCAGCTCGGGCTCAATCTCGAAAACATGCGCCACAACCTCGACTTGCAGTGGCAGTCAACGATGTTCAATGAAGTCGAGGACGAGAAAAGCGAACAGATGCGCGAAATGAACGTCCTGCGCGACGTCGCGATGAAGCAGCGTGAAGCCGACGTCGCGATTCTCAAAGAGTTCATCCGCACGATCAAAGATTAGCCAGCATCGATGGGTCCGATCGCACGCGCCGCGGCCGCGTCGCCCGCAAGCGACGCCGCCGCGCCGCCGGCCCTCGCGCCGGCGCCGCTCCTCGCCGAGCCCCTGGATGTGACCGCCGAAAGCGTTCCGGACACGGCCGCGACGTTAGCCGACGACCTGAGCCGACGCGTCGCAGCGCTCATGGTCGCGCAACACGATCAAGACGCGGGTCGTCAAGTGCGGCTCGACCGGCTCCGCGCCGAATTCGACGCGGATCAGGCCGAGCGCGCCGAGTATCAGCGCGAGATGAACGTGTTGCGCGACATGGCAGTCGAGCAGCAAAAACGCGACGACGAGTTCCTCAAGAAGATGATCGCGTTGATCTGAGCCGCGTTTAGAGTTGCTGCGGCGGCGCCGTCAATCCGGTGAAGTCGCCGACGACCTTTGCATCGTAGGGCGCATTCAGAAGTGCCGGACCGTCGCCGTCGTGGTTGACTCTCCCCTTTTCCCAGACGATCTTGCCCTTCGACGGGCCCGTTTTTTGAACCGCAATCACGTCGTCGTTGAACTGGTCGCTGATCAACGTCAACCCGTCCTTGAGGCGCACCGCCCGCGTCGGCAGCGGGTTGGCGATCGAGCCCGGCCGCTGGTTGGTCGCATACGTCCAGACGACATTCTTGCCGGCGTCGACTTCGAGAATGCGATTGTTATTCGAATCCGTGATGAGCGTGTCGCCGTTTGGAAGCCGGCTCGCGAAGGCCGCGCCGTTCAGCGTCATCGGATCGTTCGGGCTGCCGTACTGCCAAACGATCTTGTGCGCGCGATCGACTTCGATGACGCGGTTGTTGCTTTCGTCGGCGATGAGAATGTTGCCATTCGCGAGCAATTCGGCGCTGTTGGGGTTGTTCAGCTCGTTCGGACCGGAGCCGGCGACGCCGGTCTTGCCGTACTGCCAAACGATGCGCTTCGAGATCGTGACCTCGATGATGCGCTGGTTGCCCTGGTCGCTGATCAGCACGTCGCCGCTCGGGACGAAAGTGGCCGCAACCGGCGTGTTGAGTTCGTCGGGCCGGGAACCGGTCACGCCGGCCTGCCCGTACTGCCACGAAATGTTTCCACTCGAATCGATCACCATGACTCGATTGTCGGGACACCCGTTGTCGCAGCCCGGTTCGAACGGCGGGCTCGCGGCCGGAACGCCCGTCCCCGAGACCAACGTGAGCGATCCGACGCGCTCCGCATCGTTCGGGCCCACAACCGAGGTCGGACTGGCGACGTTCGATCCGTCGCCGAACTGCCAAACGATCGCATGCGTGTCCGGGTTGACTTCGACGATGCGGTTGTTGAATTGATCGGCGATGACGACGTCACCGAAGCTGTTGAAGTTGGGGTTGATCGAGCCGTGCCGCGCCGTGCCCGCGTGCCCGGTCCGCGGAACGACGGCCCCCGCCCGTAAGCCGCCGAGCGCCCAAACCGCGAGTGCTACGGCCGTGACCGCAAAGAGCAAAATCCGAAAGCGCATAGTAGAACCTCCAAGGTTCGTTTGCCCGGAAAGTTTGAAAAATCTCTGAAAAACGCCGCGCGCACCGCCAGGAGCCTCGGCCGCGCCCTGGAAGCCACCCTGGCCGCCGCGGGCCATTAGCTCAGTTGGTTAGAGCGCATGCTTGATAAGCATGAGGTCCCTGGTTCGAGACCAGGATGGCCCATTACGCACGGCCCGGGCGCGGGTTCGTCAGCAGGCAAGCGAGGACACCGGCGGCGCTTTGTGCGAGTCGTCGAACATGCAAGTTGATGGTACGGCGACACCTCGCGCGAGTGCGCTGCGCATCTCGCTCGGAGTGTGCGCGCGACGGCCTTCAACGGCCGCATGCAAGGTACCGTCGTCGGCCGGCCGAAAATCAAGCGCGGCGGGGATGTAGCTCAGCTGGTAGAGCGCCTGCTTTGCAAGCAGGATGTCAGGAGTTCGAGTCTCCTCATCTCCATTGTTTTTGCGAGGCTCGCAATACGAGCCTCGCTCGCGTTTAGGGTCGACTGTGCCCACGACCGATTGACACTCGCCCGCCTCGACAACGATACTCAGAGCGTGATGAAAGTACGCGCGCGGCGCTTCCTTGTTCTCGCTTCTTTTGCGCTGGCAGGCTGCGCCGGCGCGGTTCAACCCGGGCTTGCGCCGGCCGGCCGGTCGCCGGGCGGCTCCGTCTCCGGCAACGTCGAGGCCACTCGCCTGCTCGCACCAAACGGCACGACCGCGGCGCTCGTGGTTCACTCATCACAAGTCGGCGCCGCGATCTCGAACAAGATCCTGGGCGCGAACCTCGCGATCTGGTACGACGTCACGCAAAGCGGGATCGGATCCTCGCTGCACGACGCCGAATTCACGGCTTTGCGCTGGCCCGGCGGCTCGGATTCCGACCTCTATCACTGGGCGACGCACACGCTATGCCAGAACGGCTACGACGATCCGCACGACACGTTCGACAACTTCATGCAGCAAGTCGCGCTTCCGGCGAAACTCGACGTCGCCGTTACCGCCGACTACGGCTCGAACCCCGCGTGCAACGCAGGCGGCGACCCGGCCGAGGCCGCCGCATGGGTCGACTACGCGAACAACACGAAGGGTTATCACGTGGAGACGTGGACCGTCGGTAACGAGGAGTACGGATCGTGGGAGTACGACCTCCACAGCAATCCGCACGACGCGACGACGTACGCGCAAGCGGTTGCAACCGGATACTATCCCGACATCAAGGCCAAGGACCCGAGCGCGCAAGTCGGCGTCGTCGTCGAGCCCGGCTGGTCACCCGCGTGGGACCCAATCGTGCTGAGCCAAGCCTCGTACGATTTCGTCGAGATGCATTTCTACGCGCAAACACCGGGCAAGGAGACCGATGCATATCTGCTCACGCAAGCTCCCCAGGCGCTGACCGCTCAGATCGCCGCGCTCCAGGCAGAACTCGTAACCGCCGGTAAGCCGGCGACGCCGATCTACATGGGAGAACTCGGTTCGGTGTACTCGAACCCCGGCAAGCAGACGTCTTCGATCACGCAGGCGCTCTTTGCCGGCATGGTGCTCGGCGAAATGATGAACGACGGTGTCGCGCGCGCGACCTGGTGGCTCGGTTATGGCGGCTGCTCGGACCCTTCGAACGGCAATTTTTCCAAGAGCCTCTACGGTTGGCAGAACTTCGGCGGCTACATGATCTTCTCGGATGGGATCCCCGAGTACGGATGCTCCAATGCGACCCCGGTGAAGCGTGGCACGCGCCTCCCGACCGTGCGCGCATTTCAACTGATGGCGGCAGTCGCCAAGAGCGGCGAACACGTGCTCGGGTCGACGCTCGGCGGCAGTTCCGGGAACGTCCGCGCATACGCGATGACCCACGGGAGCGGTTACGGCCTCGCACTCTTCAATCTCGACGAGAGCCACGCCGCAACGATTGCCGTCTCGATCGACTCCCTCTCACAGGGCTCGAGCGTCGTGACGACAACGTACGACCGCGCGATCTACGACAAGTCGAAGAACAACGTCTGGGCCGGCCCCGTAACCCACCGCAGCGGGGCCTGGCAGAAGAGTTTCACGGTAACACTCCCCGCCTGGAGCATGAACGTGGTCGTCGTCTCGCCCTGAAGACCTTTCGCGCGTTCGTTCCGACGCTGGTCGCCCTCGCCGCGTTCGCCGGCTTCTTCTATCTCGGCGTCTCGCCCGAGTACTACCGGGTTCACTGGTCGAGCGGCGACCCCCATGACGCGGTAGCGCTGCGCAAACTCTACAGCGTCGTCGCGTTCACAGCGCTTGGTTTCCTTGCGGCGCTTGCGCTGCGCCAGCGGCGCCGGCGCCTCGGCGTTTTCGCGGGGGCCTTGCTCGTCGCGCTGTGCAGCGCGCTGATCGAAGTCGGCCAAGACCTCAGTGGGTCAACCGAAGGCCTGGCGTGGAACGCCGCCGACGTAGCGTTCGGCGCGCTCGGCGGCGCGCTCGGCACGTGGCTCGAGCGCGTCCTCGACGGCTTGCGCAGACGTCAGACGTAGAGCGCGCTAGGTAGCGCTTACTTCCGCGTCGCCTGGCAGACGTTCATCTCGTTCGACCCGCTACTGCAATGCGGCGGCTGAGTCGTAAAGTATATGATCGCGCCTAGGATTGGGAGTCCGATTAGCCAGGCGGCGCCGCCTGCGGCAGGCGCTACGACGGCGGCGGGTGGGGGCGGCGCTTCGACCGGCGGCGGCTGGAAAGTCACCGGCGTCTCGTGCGCAGCGGCGACGAGTGGCTGCCTTGCCGGCGCCGGCGGAACGTACCGCGCGGGGGCAACGTAACTTACGCGCCGCGAAACTGAGAGGTTGCCGCACGTCTGCGGCACGTAAACGACGGCCCCGCTCGAGAGCGTCACCTTCCACCCCATCACGTGGCGCGGAAGGAAGGCGCGCTGGACGGCGTAGATGCTCCCGTGCCGGTCGCCGGCCATCGCATCGATGTGCTGCGGCAGGGCGACGTAGATCGCGCGCCCGTCGAGTAGGGCGTCGCGAAACTCCTGGTATTCGCGCGAACTCAGGCCGATTTTGCGAGCGGCCTCCGAGTACAGCGCCGGGTGCTCCCGTGTGGCGTTCCAAACCTCCTCGGCAGTCGCCGGGGGGGTCGCCATCATGTGATCGACATAGAGGTTGACTACCACGTCAGGGCCTCAGCGCGAAAGGGTGCGTCCATACCCCTTAGTTATAGCGCACCCTTGAGGATTTCAAATGAGCCCATCGCCAAGCGATTAAGGACCAAAGGTCCCAACGTTGGCGGCCGAGATTGCGCGGGGCCTGGCCCGTTCCGCGTCGCGCGACCCGAGCAGCGACCCAGCGGAGAGTAAAACGCCCCACGTTCGCCGTCTGGTGGCCGCCAAATCGAACCGGCCGCGAGAGCGGAGGCGATTGCGCGGCCAAGCGAGGCGAGCCGGGATCTCGACGATCAACTTCCGATCCGCAAGAAGTTCGGCGACCGCCCATGAGTTGAACTCGGCGGACGGTCGCCGCTCGAGGAGGGCGCCGAGGACGTTCGCATCGTACGCGCGCACCATTCCGGTCAGCGTTTTGACGCGACCGCCGGCGCAAAACGCGAGAAGCCTGTTGGCCGCGAGGCTCAAAAGCCTGCGGGCGAAGGGCACGCCCGCGACGCACCCGCCGCGCATGTACGGCGACGCGATGACGCAGGCCGCCCCCCTCCGGTACACGTGGGCGACGAGCGATTCGATGATCTGGGGAGCGTAACTGAGGTCGGCGTCGAGCACGACGGTCACCGGAGTTTTCGCCGAGCGGGCTCCGCTTTCGAGCGCTGCCGTGACGCCGAGATTCGTGGCGTGCCGGATCACCCGCAGCCCCTCAAGCCGTTCGCGGCGGAGCGCTTCGAGGACCAAAGCGCTCTCGTCGCGGCTCCCGTCGTCGACGACGATCAGTTCCCAAGCGTACGCGCCGCTAAGCGTCGAGGTACGCGCTTACCCGTTCGAGAGAAGCGCGCAGCGCCGGCCCTTCGTTATAGACCGGTATCACCAAGCTGAATCCGTTCATAGTGTGATCCAAAACATACCCCCGGGCACCCGATCGAAGCAACGGGCCATCGCGGGCTGCCGACCGGGACTAATTACCTACGAACGCCCCATCCAACCGACGACGAATGGGCCTCTCGTCACCGCGCCCGTCCTGGTACGATGCTTAGGACAATGGTCACGCTCCAGCAGGATGGCATCGACGACAGCCTCGGCATCAGGTTCGCCCGCGTTAAACCGCGGCCGACCCCGCTGCGCTATGCGGGTTGGCAACGGACCTTGCTCGTCGTCAACGACCTCGGCGTCTTCATCGCGGCCGGCCTCCTCGCACTGGTCACGACGCACACCAGCCTCGCTGCAGTCGTTGCGCGTTCCGACGTGGTGCTCGCCCTCGTCTTTGCGGCCGCGATCGCTTTCCTGATCTACGAGCGCGTCGGCCTCTACCGCCACTCGATCGGCGGGACGACGCGTGACGAGATCTACTCGGCGTTCGCGGCTTCGCTCCTCGGCTCGATCCCGCCGGCGCTCCTTCTCATTCTACTCCCGAGCCTGGCCCCGTTCCGCCACCAGCTTGCGATCGCGGTCGCGTTCTCCGCGACCGGCCTATCGCTGACCCGTCTAGGACTCCGCGTCTTGCGCGACCGGATCACCCCGCCGCGCGCGCGTCGCATCGCCATTGCCGGGGTTCCGGCGCGCGTCGATGCGCTCCCCGGGCAGCTCTCGCTCACCAGCCGCGACTCACTCCTGCGCCTTCCGCTCGATTCGTTCGACGAAGAAGTCAATGAAGCGGCGCTGACCGGAAATGTGGAGGGGCTGTCTTGGCTCGCAAACGCGCTGGCGTGGGGTTGCGACACGATTCTGATCACCGAGGCCCTGCCGCCCGGTTTGACGCCCGCGATCCTCCGTCTCGTCGAGGCGCGCGGCGTCGAGATCGCCTTTGCGCCGATGCGCATCAAGCCGCACGCCTGCGACTTCCGCGTCCGGCGCGACGGCGGTGTCGCGCTCTTGTATCCGCAGAGCCTTTCGATCACGACGTTCGGCGCCGACCTGCTGCGCCGCGTTTTCGACTTGCTCGTCACGATCCCGGCGCTCGTCGGCCTGTTGCCGTTTCTTGCAGCGCTCGCGATCGCGACAGCGATCGACTCCGGTCGACCTATTTTCTTCCGGCAGCGCCGCGTCGGGCGCAACGGGAAAGAATTCGACGTCCTCAAATTCTGCACGATGCGGGTCGACGCAGAAGACGAAACCGGACCTACGTTTGCCAAACTCGGCGAGGATCGCGTGACGCGCTTCGGGGCCTGGCTTCGCCGCACGAGCTTCGACGAGTTGCCTCAGTTGATCAACGTTCTGCGCGGCGAGATGTCGCTCGTCGGCCCGCGCCCCGAGCGCCCCTACTACGTCGAACGCTTCCGCGCGATCGTTCCGCGATATGACGAGCGACACTTGGTGCGTCCCGGGATCACCGGCTGGGCGCAGATCAACATGCGCCGCATCCTCGAGCCGTCGGCCGTTGGCGAAAAGCTCTCATACGACTTGTTCTACCTCGAGCACTGGTCGATCTTCCTCTGATCGACGATCTTCTTCAAGACGCTCTCCGAGTTTTTATTCCAGAAAGCGGCGTAGGCGGACTCGCTAGGCGTGGTGCGGCGCCGCCTACTTTACTTCTACTACTTCATTGTCGTAAAAATGTTCGATCGGCGCGCTCGAGTAGCGGTCTGAGAGCGCGCGCTCGAGTTTCTGGCATCCGTAGTTGACGTCCGCCGGCGCGCACGGCCCGTAGATGACGAGCCACATCCGTCTGCCGGCGGCAATCGTGCGAATCGCGCGCAGCGCGGCATCCTCAGACTCGACTTCGTACCCCGCGGGGTCGTAGCGGCGCAGGTCGCCCGGCCGAGGGAACGCGACGAGGGGCGCGGGGCCGCGGTATGCCCGCCGGAGCGCCGGGAGCGCGTCGGGCGCGAAGACCGCGACGACGTCGGTAGCAACCACACGCGCGTTCAAATAGCTCCCAACTCGGCCCCAATCACCCGGCTTCGCGAGATGCCGGTATGTCGTCCACAGCGTGGCGACCGCAAAGATCGCGTACAGCGACGCGAGCGAGACCGCGCCGCGCCGCAGGGCCGGACCGCGAAGCGAGCCGAGGACCGCGTATGCGGCGGCCATCAGAGGGATGAAAAGGACGACGAAGTGGCGAGGGACCTCATACTGCACTCGCGTCACCTCATAGGCCAACCAGTACGCGAGCCAAATCCCGATCGGCATCGCAACGAGCGCCCAGGCGCGGCGGTCGAGTCGCGGGCGACCCGCAATTAACGCAGCGACGCATAACACGGTTGCGATCTTATAGGCGATCAACCACGCGCCGAGCCCCGGTTCTTCGTACCAGCGATAACTGTAGGGCAGAACGAATTGCGCGACCGACTCGCTGAACAGGCGCAGCGGCAGGGCGCTTGAGCCTGCTAAGAGCCCACGAAGCACCGTCGCTTGGCTCGCGGCGAGCCAAACCGCGGGCGACGCGAGCGCTACTACCACGGCGCACGCGGCAAGATAGGCTGCCATCGCGCGGAAACGCCGTGCGACGAGGAGCGCCGCCAACCCGCCTGCAAGCGCGAATCCGACGAAGTAGAGAACGTAGATCCCCGCGACCGCAAACGACACGAACAAGATCCGGGCCGAGCGCTTTTCTCCGAAAAGAAAGCCGTCGTAAAAAGCGACCCACATGAGCGACGTCAAGAGAAGCGCGCAGGCATACAACCGGATCTCGAGTGCCGCATAGACGACGAATGGATTGAGCGCAACCAAGGCGACGAATGGAATCGGGTTCGCCTCGGGCCGAACGCGGACGGCAACCGCGCGCAGCGCAAAGCACGTCGCAACAACGCAACCTACCGAGAACAATCGAGCGAAGTACACTGAGCCGTCGAGCAGGCGCCAAAGCGCCACGAGCCCAAACCAGAGAGGCGCTTGTAGCTCGAACGTAACGGCGTGGCGCAAGGCGTACCCGAGGCCATGGGCGGTGGTCGACAGCGCATACTCTTCGTCGGGGTTCGTTCCCACGACCATCGCCAGCGCGGCGAGCGCGGTAAGCCCGGCAAACGCGACGAGTACGAGCGCGACCGGCGTCGCGGGTCGAACGTCGGTTCGTGCGACGCGCCGCGCCGGGACGGTCAATGCAGCAGCGAGGAAGCCGAGAACGCGCGGCTTCGCGCGCGCCACAACGCGCGTCCGCGCTCGATCGCAAGATGGCCCAGGCGCGACTCGCCGAGCGTCGCCAGACCGAGCATCGCGGCCGCCCGAAAAGACGGTCGTTCCACCCACGCCTGGCGGAGCACGGCCCGGGCCGCGCCGTACTCGCCGTGGCGTATGTACTCGAGTGCCGCGCGTCGCAGATGAAAAGGACGAAGCCGCTTGAAATCCGCCGCGCTCCCTGCGGCATAACGCTCCGGCGCCGCGGCGATCAGCTCGCCGAGCACGACGTCACCGTAGGCCTGACGGCCGCGTTGCGCCGACCGGCTCTGAGGATGAACGAGGTAGTCGCTCAGAGCGCGCTCGACGACGAACACGTCGCCGTGGCGCAAGACGCGAAGGATCCATTCCAAGTCCTCGGCGACGAAGAAATCCTCGCCGGCGGGCAAGTCCTCGGCGTACCAAAGGTCGTTTGCCAACAGCCAGTCTCGTTGAATCATCACACACGACGGGCCGACCATATTCGTCTGGATCACGGTGCGGCGAAACTCGTCACGAGCGATCCAAACGGCGTCGTCGCCGAGCCGCGTCCGCGCCGCGCGGCGATAATGGGGCAGGATGGCCAATGCCGAGGGGTCCGTGCCTGCGCCGGCGCGGACGATCGCATAATCCGAGAGGATCAACCGCGCTTGTGGTTGCCGTTCGACGACCGCCCATTGCGCTGCGAGCTTGTCCGGGAACCAGCGGTCGTCGGCGTCCAAGAACGCGATCCACGGTTGCGTCGCCGCCCGTATCCCCGTGTTGCGCGCGCTCGAAACCCCGGAATTCCGTTGGCGCACGACGGTAGCGCCGGCGCGCTTTGCGATGTCGCCCGTGTAATCCGTCGAGCCGTCGTCCACGACGATAACCTCGGCCGGCGCGAACGTTTGCTCGGAGATCCCCGCCAAGGCGCGCTCGATCAAGGTCGCGGCCTGGTATGCAGGGATGATGACCGAGATTGGAAGCGTGGCCACGGTCAGTTCCTCACCGGTACGACCCGCCGGGGCGGCGCCGCCACTCGGATGGGCCGTGGCCGCCGGAAGGCGCGCGACGTCTGCCCGACCGGTTGAGGTGCGTACGCATTGAGCAGAACAAACGGCATCGAGAGCCCGAGCCAGACGTACTTGATCCACATCGGGTCGATGAACATCGCTTGAATGAAAAGTCCAATGATCGCCGCTTCAAAAGCGACGCGGAACGGATAGTACTCGCTCGTCTTCGGGATGACCCGCATCTGACGGAAGCTCAAGTACCACGCGACGAGCAGCAGCGCGAGCCCGATCACGCCGACTTCGACGCCCATCCCGAGGATCATGTTGTGCGCGGGACGATGCCAGCCTTGGTTGTAGTGCTGATAGATCTCGAGAAAATTGCGCTCGTACGTTTCGAGAAACGAACCGATCCCCGTCCCAAACAGCCACACGTCCTTGAGTGCGTAAAGCCCAACTCTCCAAATGTCGAGCCGGCCGCTCCCGGTTCCGCCCCCCGGATCCTTCAAGAAGCGCTGCCATACAACTGGATAGAACGCGGTCAGCGAAAGGCACGCCGTCGCGACGGCGAGGACCTGAATGCGCTTGCGGCTTCGCCAAGCAAAGTACGCGAACAGGAAAACGACTGCGACAAATCCGCCGCGCGAGCCGGTCAGTAGGAGCCCGATCATCATCGTCAACGCCGCAGCCCAGCAGGAAAGGCGCAGCAATAGGCTGCGCGTCCCGAGCGCAATCGCCAGAGCGAGTGCGAGCGGTATGAGAAAGCTCGTCGCAAACCAGTTTGGGTCGACCGTCAAGCCGGTCGACGAGACGATCGTGACCCGCCCGTGGTCGAAGCTGTGCCCGCGGCTGTAAATCTCGTACGCTCCGGCGAACAACCCGGAGACGATGTTCGCGCCTATCAGCCAGCGGAACTCGATTTTCTCGAGCGGGTAGATCGCGAGCATCGTCATCAACAGGAAGTTCTGGACCAGAATCCCGTATACGCGCTGACCTTCGCCCGGCGCGACGGTCCACATGAACGAGAATCCCGCCCACGCGATATAGGCGAGCCAGACGAGCCACGCGCGCCGCGGGACGAGGAAGGAACGCGTGAGCAAGATGCGCGCCACCATTGCCAGGCCGGTCCCGATCGCAACCAAGCGAACGATCGTCGCGCCCTGTGTGAACTGCAAGATCACGTCAAACGGGATCAAAGCCACGAACAAGCTGAACGGAAAAATCATCGGATAGCGCAGCGCGAGGAAAAACGCCGGAGGCGACAGGATGACGACGAGCGCGACCAGCGGGACGTGCCAACCGAACTGACCGGTGACTCCCGAGATCGAGCGCGCGGCGGCTAACGCGACCGCGATCGCGACCGCTGCGAGCACCACCCGCACCAGCGCCGAGCGCAGCCACGATAGGTTTTTCGCTCCCATGAACGATCCGCGCGTCCCTATTTTAGGGACCGTCGAGTTCGGCAGTGCCATTCGCGCCGGCAAGCGCCAATTTGCCGTTCGAACGCGTCGATCCGGCGAGCAAAGCTTGCCGCAATCCCGAAGTAAGACGCTCCTCGCCCGCGCGCTTTGAAATCACGGCATTGGCGCCCGAAATGTAGCAGGCCGCAGCATACGTCGGGTCGTCCGAACTCGAGTATGCGATCACCACCGCCGATTGCGTCGCTTGCCGTATGCGGCAGAGCGCCGTTGGGCCACCGCGTTCGAAAAAATCGATGTCGACGAACACCGCCGCCGGATCGTGCAGCGCGATATCCTTAGCGTCGATGTCATGATGTGTAGCGACGACGACGAAACCTGCCTCGGACAAGAAACCTCGCAAGTAATCCGCGAACATCAATTGCGGCTCGATTAGATAGGTCCGCATCAACTCACCAAGCCGCTGCGAATCGCGTAAACTGCGACTCCGGACCTCGCGGTGACTTTCAGTTTTGCCAGAATGTGGCTGACGTGGTTCTTGACCGTCTTCTCGGAAAGCACGAGGCGGTTCCCGATTTCTCGGTTCGAGAGTCCGTCCGCGATCAGGCGAACGATCTCGAACTCGCGGCTCGACAGGTCGCTCGGCTCTTGGCCCCGGCCCGAGCGCCGGCGCAGCATTGCCCCGGCGATGCGCGGATCCGCGTACGAGTCGCCGCTCGCGACGAGGTGGACTATCTCGATCAGACTGCCGGGTGAAGTATCCTTGGCGATGTACGCGTCGGCCTTCGCGGCCAAGGCGCGCTGCATGGCCCGAGCCCGATGCTGGGTCGAAACGACGCACACGCGGCTCTGCGGTGAAAGCCGCTCGCAAGCGGCGATCGCCGACTCGACGCTCAATTCGAGTTCGTCGACGTCGAGGAAAATGATATCCGGCCGCAGCTCGGCGATCGCGCTCGACGCCGGATCGTCAGACCAGCCGACGACGACGATCGACTGATCGCGACCCAAAACGTGGCGCATCGCGTCGACGACCATCTGACGCGGCTCGACGAGGAAAACGCGAACCGACTTGCGCTGCAGCATCAAGGACATTAACGCCTCTTATCCTGCACTTGCGGCGCCCGCGATCGGGACCGTGCTCCGCGCGCCTGCATAGTAACCGACGTTGTGGGCCTCGGGCTTGGCACCGTTGAGAACCGCACCCAAAACGTTGTCGGCGCCCAAACCGTGCAGTTTCATGAGCGCGGTCTCCATAGCGCGCGTATCCGAGCGCTGTGCCGAGACGACCATCACCGTACCGTCGGCTTTGCGGGCGAGAACCGCGCCGTCGACTATTGAACGCAATGCGGGCGTGTCGATGATGATGTAGTCGAATCGTTCGGCGGCTCTCTTGAGCAAACGATCGTAAGCGGCGCTTTGCAGCAGCGCGACTGGGTTCGGCGCGGGCCGCCCGGCGGTCAGCACCCACAAGTTGGCGTGCCGGGTTGACTTCACAACGCTCGGGAACTTGGCGATTCCGACTAGCACGTCGGAGAGGCCGCGGTCGTTCGGCACGTTCAACTTCTGGTGGATCGAAGGGCGTCGCAAATCGCCGTCGATGAGGAGCACCTTAGCCTTCATCAGAGCCATGCTGATCGCGGTGTTGATCGCGACCGTCGACTTGCCGTCGCCCTGATCGGGACTGACGAACGCGATCGAGCGGGGCTGTTTATCCGATGAGTATCGCAAGGCCGCGACGAGCTGGTAGAACGCCTCGACCGAAAGCGGTTTGACCCATTGGTTCGCGCGCCAATCGTTCGATTCGATCTGCGGAACGGTTGCGAGGACGGGCAAGCCCAAGCGCTCGCGGACGTCGTTTTCCGAGCGAAAGCGGTTGTCGAGGAAGTCCGCCCCGAGGCCGATGACGAGCGCCAGGCCGAGCCCGGCCAGCGCCCCGATTATGAGGTTCATGGTGAGATTCGGCGAGACCGCATACACGTTCGGGTCGGCCGCTTGGGTGATGGTCACGTCGGAGAGCGCGGTCGTCCGAGCGATCACGGCCTCCTGATACTTGTGCGAAAGGGCTTCGTAGACGGCTTCCGTCGTCTTGGCTTCACGCTGCAGGTCGCCGATGCGCCGCGCTTGCTCGGGCAAGTGTTGGAGCCGCGGGCGAAACGCTTCGCGCTGACGTCTCAACGTCGCAACCTCGGAACGCGCTCCCGCGGCGGCGGTCTCGAGCGTCGTCGCCTGAGATTGAAGCGCTTCGTACGCCGGGTTTGGGCCGGTGCTGGATCCCCCCGAAATCTGTTCCGGCTGGCCGCGCAGCTCGCGTTCGGCGGCCGCGAGCGACATCTTGAGGTTGACGACCGTCGGATGTGCCTCGGTATACTGAGCGCGGGCGGCGTCGAGCTGCCCTTGGAGTTGGGCGATTTGCGCCTGCAGGGTGCCGACGACCGGATTGTTGACCGTGCTTTGCTGGCCGATCACCGTCGGCGCAGTCGAAGCTAAGTCGCGCCGAACGACCGCGAGCTGAGCCTCATCCTGTTGCGCGTCCAGTTCGGCTTGTTGCTCGCGAGCCTCGAGCGCTGAGACCGTGTTGATGTCCGACTGCGTCTGTGACGGCAAATCGGCGATCCCGCTCTTCACTTGATAGGCCGACAAGGCGGCTTGGGCGGCCGCCATGTGCGCTTGTGCGTCGGGCAACTGTTGCGACAAATAGCCGATTGCGGTTTCGGCCTGGCGCGCGACGAGGTGGCGCTCGCGTTCGACGAAGGTCGTCGCAAACGCGTTAGCGATTCGCGCGGAGCTCACCGGATCGGTCCATGCGACGCGTAAGCTCAAGATCGACGTGTCGGTTACCGGCCGAATCGTCGTCTGCTTGAGCAACGCGCCGACTGAGGTTTTTAATCTCAAGCTCGCGATGACGTCTTGGACGACCGGAGACTGTTGCATTAGTTCGGCGTAGGTCTCCGCGCTTTGACCGCTGCTCGCGGAGAGCAACGCGTTGAGGATGGGGAGTTGCGTCCCGATCGGCTCGGTCGATGACCCGAGGTTCGAAAAGCCTGCGATCATCTTGACTTCGGTCGTGTACATGCGCGGCTTGATGAGGGTGAACACCAACACCGCCGCAACGAAACCGAAGAGAACCAAGATCATCAGTTTGCGCCGCCGAAGCAGCGTCGACCAGATTCGGCGCATGTCGACCTCGCGCGACGGCTCGTTGAAAGCCGAAGCGCCCTCGATCGCTAAGGTTGGCGGCGTCGCCACATTTTGACTGCGCGGATAGGCCGCGCGCGTGAAGCGTGCTAGCATCATCTTCCTAAGGCACGAGCCAGCGGATGTTGAGGATCGTCGATAAGATGTCGCCCGGATTCACGTGTTTCTTTGCCTGTGGGACGAACACGACGTCGCCTTTCTCGAGAAGGATGTCTTTCGATTCGTCGCGCGACCTGACGATCTCGTAGAGATTGACGGTTTGTACGAGCGTCTTGCCGTCCGGCTGCACGTGCCGCACCATCACGTTGTTGAGGTCCGGGTTGAGACTGGGGCTTGCGCCGGCCCGTGCAACCGCAGCCAAAACCCGATCGCCCTGGTGAAGCGCGACGTCGCCCGGTTTATCGACGGCCCCAAAAATCTGCACGCTGATCGTCACGAGCGACGGCACGTAGACCGTCATCTCGTTGCTGACGCGCACGTTGAGGTCCACTTGGCCGTCGTGCAGCAAGCGCTGCAAGGATATCTCCTTGACCGTTCCATCGGA
The DNA here is from genome assembly GCA_963832625.1 of Vulcanimicrobiota bacterium. Taxonomy (GTDB): domain Bacteria; phylum Vulcanimicrobiota; class Vulcanimicrobiia; order Vulcanimicrobiales; family Vulcanimicrobiaceae; genus CAWHUV01. Next base: position 223,175 of record CAWHUV010000002.1, read on the forward strand.
GCTCTGCAAGCGCGCGGTCGGATAGTCGCCGTCGGTTGGGCCAAGGCCGCCGGCCGCTGCGAGCGCGTCGGTCAGCCGGCTCTCGGGTTGGAGCAGAAACTTCCCCGGCGTTTTGACGTTCCCGAGCACGAGAACTTCGACCGGCCCGACGAGGGCGACCGCAACCGTAACCTTCGGATCGCGTAAGTAGCGCGCTAGCGAACGCGCGACCGCGGCGGCGGCTTGATCCGGCACGAGCCCCGCGACGTGCACTTGGCCCGCGAGCGGCACGACGATCGAGCCACCGGGTAGCACGCTGAGCGCCGCAACGGAAAGCGCCGCCTCGCCGTAAACGGTCACGCTGAGCGTATCTCCGACCCGGATACGATAGTCGTTCGTCGCCGCTGCGCCGGCGGCGCCCATCGACGTCCAAGCGACGAGAGAGATCAGGACGATGCCGATCACGGCGTTACGTACGCGAAGTTCCATGTCGCCCAAGCATACCGCGCCGGGACCTCCGCCCCGAAGCCCCGGAACGTCCCTGCCGTTGGGTACAATGGCCCATTTCATCGAATCGCACCCGGGATGGCCGGGCTCAAGCCACCCCCCGGCGCTTCGAGGAGTTCGAGAAGGTGCTGAGTCGTCCGTCCGCTTTCGAAGCGGGCTCTGACCGTGCGGCGAGCGTTGGCCCCAAGTCGGCGGCGTTCGTCCGGATCGCCGAGCAGCTCGGCAAGCGCCGCCACGAGCGCCGCTGGATCGCGCTGCGGAACGAGTCGCCCGCTTTGCGAGTCGACCAGTTCGTCGAGGCTCCCCGTCCTCGTCGCAACGACTGGAACCGCTGCGGCCATCGCCTCCATCGCCGCAACCGGGATCCCTTCGTGTTCGCCGGGTCGCTCGGTGCTGGCTAGGGCGAACAGATCGTAATCGCCTCGGTCGAGCGCGGCGACGAGTTCGGCGTGCGGAACGTTCCCGCGCATCCGCACGCAGCCGGCGAGTCCCAGGCGCGCAATTGTCCGCGCGACATCCGCGCGCAATTCGCCATCGCCGGCTAGGTCGCACTCGAACGCGACACCGCGTTCGTGCAACCGCGCCAACGCTTCCAAGAGGGTCGCGTGACCCTTCCACACGCACAGCCGCGCCGCGCACAGGATGCGCGGCGTCCGCGCGGGCGGCGAAGGCGCTTCCGCGCCGAGCGCGACGCCGAGGTGCCCGAGGACGATGCGCCGCCCGGCCATCTCGGGGAGTCGCTCGATCAGATGGCGCCGATTTCGTTCCGAGATTACCCGGGTGAAGGTGGCGCGCCCGGTCTTTGCCGCGAGCAGATTCTCCGAAAAAATGTCGTGCTGGTGCGCGGTTAGGCTGAACGGCACTCCGGTCAGGATCGAAACCACGTACGCGATCGTCCCGGGCGTCGTCAGCCACGCGCCGTGCACGTGGTCGATGCGAAGCCGGCGAACTTCGTGTGCGACTGCGAACGCTTTCGGCAGGACGGCCAGGTTTACTAGACGCGCCCGCCACCCGCTGTCCCCAAATGCGACCGCAGCACACGCACGGAAGGCGCGGACCGGCGAGCGCGCCGCCTCCACGAACGCAAGCGCCAGGACCCGCCCGCCGAAAAGCCCCAGGGGCAGGGCTTCGGCACCGAGACCCGCGTAGTAGAGCCGCTTTTTTTTCGGGCGCGTCGCGATGACGACGACGTCGATCCGCTCGGCCAGCGCCCGGATCTCAGTTTCAAAAAACTGTTCTTCGGGCGCAAATGGAAAGAGCGCGGTCACGTATGCAAGCCTCACGATGTTACCACGCCCGAAAGCTCGCGATACAAGTCCGCATGGGCGCGAACCATCGCGCCGGCGTCAAAGACGCGTTGCGCCGCCGCTTTCGCCCGCGCAGCGACTGCGGAGCGAGCGCCTTCGTCGCAAAGCGCACGAATCAGCGCCTCGGCGAACGCCGCGTCGTCGAACCCCGGTGCGACAAAACCGGTGATCCCGTCGCGGATGAGTTCTTCGTGCCCGACCCATGGCGCGATAACCGGCGCGAGGCCGGCGAGCATAGCCTCACCGAGTGCAAGCGGCATTCGTTCGTTCAGCGACGGTAAGACGAACAGGTCCATCGCGAACGCCAGCGACGCCGAATCCTCGCGCAATCCGAGAAAATGCACGTGCTCGCCAATTCCCAGCGAACGCGCCGCGCCGCGCAACTCCGTTTCGAGCGGGCCGGTCCCCGCCAGCGCGAGATCGACATCGATTCCGGCGGCGCGGGCGCGCGCGAGCGCGCCGAGCGCCGCGCGTTGATTCTTTTCAGGCGCCAGGCGCGCGGCGCTGTATGCAAGCAGCGCCGTCTGCGGCAACCCGAGCATGGCCCGTACTGCCTCGCGCGTCCCGCGCGGCTGCTGCGCTGCAACACCGTTGGGAATGACCGCGATCCTTTCGAGCGGGACGCGCTCTTGTGCGGCAAAGCGCGCACGCTGCGCCTGCGTGAAGACGATGAAGCGCGCGGTTCGCGCGTGCAGGACGCGGTCGAGAGCCCAGCGCAACGCTCCGCCCGGCTCGTCGCCGTGGACGGTGAACGCGATCGCAGGCGCCGAGGCGACGAGCGCCGCGACCCGTCCCGGATACTGTCCGGTGTGGACGTGGGCGTGAACGACGTCCGGGCGCAACGTGCGCAGCGCGCGGACGAGCGGCGCGAAATACGACAGATCGCCGCGCCCGCGCCGCCGAAGATCGACGATCGGGACGCCTAGTTCCGCGCGTCCAGCATCGTCCAAGCCGGAGGGATACACCGAGACGACCCCGGCATCGACGCCTTCGGCCGCGAGCCCGCGGCACAAGATGCGCACCGCGGTCTCCGCGCCGCCTGCGACGAGGGTCTGAACGACGTGGACGACGCGCGGACGCCGCGCAGAGGCCGGAAGAACCATCCGACCGTGACGATACCACGGTTCCGCGCTTGGGCTTTCCGCCCATCGGCCAATCCGGCCTAGGGCTTTCGGCACGTCCGAGCGCGTCCGCTGGGCCGTTTCACCCGCATCCGGTCGCGAGGTCTGCCGCGAGCTGAGCCCCGCGCCGGGCTTCGACGACGCTCTCATAAAGCGACTCGAGGCGTCCGACGTGCACGTCCCACGAGAACTCAGTCTCACAAAATCGGCGTGCGGCCGCCGCCAAGCGACCACGACGTTCCGGATCTCCCAACAATTCTAGAACGCGCGCGGCGAAGAGATCGGGCGTATCGGCAATCGTGATTTGGTCGCCGTCGGTTGCCCCGATGCCCTCGTTCCCAAAGGAGGTCATAACAATCGGCGTCCCCGAGGCCATCGCCTCGACAACTTTGGTTTGCATCCCGGAGCCGACGCGGGTCGGACAGACGGAGACCGTCGCGCGACGCAATTCCTGCGCTATATCTGCGGGACCGGTAACTTCGATTCCATCGACGCCGTCGAGCGCCCGTACTGCCGAAGCCGGGCGCGTTCCGACGATGCGGAACCGCGCCGTCGATCGCTGCGAGCGAATGAGCGGCCATATCTCACGGCAGAACCACACGACCGCCTCGACGTTGGGCCGATATCCCATGTTGCCGGTCATAACGACCAGATCGTCCTCGTGCCCGATGGGCGCGAAAGGGAACTGCTCGAAGTCGGCACAGGTCTTTAGAACCACGACATTGTCGTCGCCGAGGGCTTGCCGATCGGCCTCGGCGCACACGATAATGCGTTCGAAGCGCTCGCAAGCAGCGCGTTCGTAGCGTTCGACGCGCTTGAGTTCCAGGTCGTAAGCGAAACGCAGCATTGGCGACACGGTCGCCCGCCGCAGCGTGATGCTCCGCGAGAGCGCATCGACTAAATCGACCACGACCGGCGGCTCGACGACATCCCACAGGTACGGCAGCACGCGCAGCAGGCTTGCGTGAATCACATCGAACCGGCCATCCCGCACGACCTCGGCGACGGACCTCCGGAAACGGGCGGAATCGTAAAAGTGCGTCTGAAACGGTCGCCGTGAGAAGGGGCCGTGGAGGGCGACCGAAGCGATCGATCGCGGGCGCGAAATCGGAACGATCTCGACGCGCTCGCAGAGCGCCCGGAGCTCTGCAACGCCATCGCTGTCGAGCGGCTCGTCCGCTGCGGCGACGAGGGTGATCCGATGACGTCGACTCAAGCGCCGGATCGCCTGGTAAACGCGCAGCTTATCGCCTTTCGTTGGCGGCACCGGGAAGCGTGGCGCGACGAAACAGATGTTCACGCGCCCTTCCGGTTCGGCGCAGTTGCGGAGTGCGCCTATAAGGCCAATTCCGTACCGCTTGCGCGCGGGTAAACGCTTGTCTCGGACGTACGTTCGCACGGCCGCGTACGCTTACCTTAACGCGATCGCGCGCCGCGTCATCCGTCTTTAAATTCCTCGAGGCACTTAGGACGATCGGGCACCGTGGCCCAACGCCACTAGATAATGTGACACAACTCACACGTGACTTGTCGATCGATGTCGAAGGTAAAGGTGTGTCCTATGGCTCTATCGTGAGAGGTCGGGTGACCTTCACGTATGGTACGCGCCTCATTTTTAATAGACGAGCGGGCCTCGCCGTTCGACCTATTGGTCATGTGAGCGAAATCCCAAACGAATGCGATCGGCCTCGCCGCTTCGCCCGTACGCCCCTCGCAGAGCATCGGAGCCGCGCGGGACTCATCCCGGCCGGTCGCATGGCCGAATCACAGTTTAAGGGCCAGTACCAAAAGCCCAATTTTACGGCGTCCCGTGCCACTAGTCCCAAAGACTGGGCGCCGGCGCCTGTTTGTGGTGTGCGATGAATAGGACTAGCGGCTTTCAGATGTCTTTCACAAGAGGGATAGAGCGAGAATGACTACTTTCGGCCTACGCGTCGCCATCGTCGAATCGCAAGTACTTTTCGCTAAAGCACTGTGCGGAATCTTCGCCGACGACCCTGACTTCAAAATCGTCGGAGACTACCGCACTCCCGTCGCTGCCCCGCTCCAAGCGGTAAACCCCGATTTGATCGTGATCGATCTCGACGGCCAACCAGCCGACATCGCACAAACGCTCTCTACGTGCAAGGAAGCCGCGCCCAAAGCGCACATCTGCGTACTTTCGATGAACCTCTCCCCGGAGATCATGCAGCGCTGTCTCTCAAACGGCGCCGAGGCGTACATCGTCAAAGATATCTCGCCGGCCGAACTTCTGCGCGCGATAAAGACCGTCGCCGAGGGCCAGTCGTACGTCGATCCGCGCGTCGCCGGGGGACTCCTGCGCCGCCGCAGCCTCAACGGCGGCAAACCCGACATCATGGAACTTTCGGCTCGGGAAGCCGAAGTGCTCAAACTAATCGCGGAAGGTCTTGCGAACAAGCAGATCAGCGCGCGCCTCCATCTCTCCGAGAAGACCGTCAAGAACCACGTCAGCCGAATCTTCTCGAAGTTGAATATTTCAGCTCGCACGCAAGCGGCAGTCCACGCAATCCGCGCCGGCATAGTTTAGACTAGGCGCCGCCGCCGTGTACGGCCCGAGATCGCTCCCCCCAAGGAGATCGAGTCTCTTGCCCGCATCGCAAGACGCCCGGGATATTTTCGCGCACCCACGCGTCTTTGCGAGCGAGGTTTGCGACGTTGCGCCGAGGGATGTCTCGCGCGCCGCGCCGCGGCGAAGCGTTTTATGCGTGCGCGCAGCGCACCGCGCGCCGGCGCGGGGTCAAGCGCCGCAGCGCGCGACCATGGCTCGAATATGGAGAAGCGCCGGAGTCGGCGCTCGGGGGGTTCGGGGGGTGTCCCCCCGATCAAACTGTGGAGGCAAGGAGACTCGAACTCCTGACCCTTACGCTGCCAGCGTAATGCTCTACCAGCTGAGCTATGCCCCCACGCTCGCGCGCGCGACGCGACGCGCATACGTTCGCAGGACCGCCTCCGTACCCTGCGCGGTCGCCACGTGAGCCTCGCCACCGCGCGCGACGCGCCCGAAACTGCTTCGCGCGGACGAGTCGCGATCGTCGGCGGCGGCTTGCTCGGCCTGACGCTTGCGCTGCGCTTGGCCGAGCGCGGCACGCCCGTGACCGTCATAGAAGCCGCTTCGGAGATCGGCGGGCTCGCGTCCGCTTGGCAGATCGGCGACGTCACGTGGGACCGACATTATCACGTCACGCTGTATTCCGATCGCGCCTTGCGTGCGCTGCTGCGCGAACTCGATCTCGAACGGGAGATCGTATGGACGCAGGTACAGACCGGCTTTTACACCGACGGCCGCTTGCACCCGATGAACGGCGTCATCGACTTCCTTCGATTCCCGGCGCTTGGTACGCTCGACAAACTGCGGCTCGGGCTAACGATCCTCGGTGCTACCCGAATCACCGATCCACTCCCACTCGAGCGGATCTCAGTCGAGGGACTGGCTGACGAAACGCTCCGGCCGGCGCACCTTCGAAAAAATTTGGCGGCCGCTGCTGCGAGCCAAACTCGGGGAACGCTATCGCGAAGCCTCAGCGGCGTTCTTATGGGCAATCATCGTCCGGCTCTACGCCGCGCGGCGCGCCGGCTTGGGAAGCGAACGTTTCGGCTACGTCCCGGGCGGGTACGCGCGGATACTCGACGCGCTGGGCGCGCGACTGCACGCGCTGGGCGTCGAGTTCGTCCTCGACGCGCCGGTCGAACGCGTCTTCTCCGAGGGCGGCGCCATCGCCGTCGACACCGCCGGAGGTTCGCATCGGACATTCGAACGGGTCGTCGTTACTGCGGCCGCGACCCGAGCTGCCAAGCTCTGCGCGGAGTTGAACGCCGCCGAGCGGGCGAGTTTGGATAGCAAGCGCTACCAGGGGATCGTGTGCGCGTCGCTCCTCATCGACCAACCGCTGGGACCGTTCTACGTCACCAACTTGACCGATGCTTGGGTGCCGTTTAGTGCGGTCATCGAGATGTCGGCGCTCGTCGATCGCCGTCATTTTGCCGGTGGTTCGCTTGTGTATCTGCCGAAGTATGCCGCGCCCGACGATCCGGTGTTTGCGCGCGACGATGCAGCGCTCGAAGCGGAATACTGCTCGGCGCTCGCCCGAATGTACCCGCGTTTCGATCGCAGAGCGGTCCGCGCGTTCCGCGTCTCGCGCGTCCGTGAGGTCTTTCCGATAACGACGCTCGACTATTCGCGCACGCTCCCGCCGATTGCAACGTCGGTCCCCGGGCTCTATCTGGCCAACTCGGCTCATATCGTCAACGGGACGCTGAACGTCAACGAGACGGTCGGGCTCGCCGAGCGCGTCTTCTTGCAGCTCGCAGCCGAACTCGAAGCGAGAACGGTGTGAACCGTCCGTTCGCAAGCCTCTCGCTCGACTTAGACAACGAGTGGTCGTACCTCAAGACGCGCGGCGACCCGGCATGGGAGCGCCTTCCGTCGTTTCTCGACATCGCGGTGCCGCGTTTCCTCGGGGTACTCGAACGACTCGGCTTACGGATCACGGTCTTCATCGTGGGCCAAGACGCGGTGCTCGAGAAGAACCACGCTATATTGCGGCGGATTGCGGTCGCGGGCCACGAGATCGGCTGTCATTCGTTCCACCACGAACCGTGGTTGCAACGCTACTCGCGCGAGCGGCTCGACGACGAGTTGGGCCGGGCCACCGACGCCATTGAAGGTGCGACCGGTACGCGCCCGGTTGGTTTCCGCGGCCCGGGCTACAGTCTTTCGCGCGCGACGCTCGAAGCGCTCGTTGCCCTCGGTTATCGTTACGACTGCACGACCTTCCCGACGTACGTCGGACCGCTTGCGCGCTTGTACTATTTCCGGACGGCGCACCTTTCGCCCCAGGAGCGGCGCGAACGAAGCGCGCTTTTCGGCGGGTTCGCCGACGGCATGCGCCCGTTGCGCCCCTACCGCTGGTGCCTCGAAGGGCGCTCTATCGTCGAGGTTCCGATCACAACGTTTCCATTCTTTAGGACGCCGATCCACTTCAGCTATCTGCTCTACCTTGCGGCCGCAGCGCCTCGGCTCGCACAGATTTATTTTAGCGCTGCGCTGGGAGCGTGCCGCGCCGCCGGAATCGCGCCTTCGTTACTCTTGCACCCGCTCGACTTCCTCGATGCCGGCGACGTGCCGTCACTGGAGTTCTTTCCAGCCATGCAGATGACGCGCGAGCGCAAACTCGAGGCGTTACAGAGCGCGCTCGCCGCGCTGAAAAAAGCCTTCGACGTGGTGACCGTCGGCGAGCACGCCATGCGCGTCGACGCGACCGCAACCGCCCGCCGGATCTTTCCGCGCTTTGCCTAGCGCACAACCCGACTGATTTGCGGCGCAAGCGGCCTTCTGCTAAACTCGGAAAGCGGAGTGCGCCGGGCAGCCGCGCGCCACGTGGCGTGAGGAAAGTCCGGGCTTCACCGGGCAGCGTGCAGGATAACGTCCTGTCGGGGCGACTCGAAGGAAAGTGCCACAGAAACATACCGCCTCGCTCGTTCGAGGCAAGGGTGAAATCGTGAGGTAAGAGCTCACGGAGCGCCGCGGTGACGCGCGCTCGGGTAAACCCCACGCGAAGCAAGATCGCTCGAATTGCCTCTTCGGAGGCTGGACGGCCCGTCCAAAACGAGCAATATCGCACCGAGGCGTCCGGCGACGGGCGTCCCAGAGAGATGGCTGCCACCGCGAAAGCGGTACAGAATCCGGCTTACAGGCGCACTCCGCTTTCAATCGGGGGACACCCCCCGAACCCCCCGAGGCGCGACTCCGCGCCTTCTCCATGGTCGGGCCATGGCCGCGCGCTGCGGCGCTTGACCCCGCGCCGGCGCGCGGTGCGCCGCGCGCACGCAAATTACGGTTTTGGGACACCCTCGAACGGCGCCGCGCGGAGCCTCGCTACGAGCGGCGCAACCGCTGGGACCCGGGGGCCGGTTCAAAGAAAAGGGTCCAGGCGACCGGCACAGGCCGACTCAATTTCTAGGGGAGATTTCGTTGAACGCTCATTTCAGCAAGGACATGACCGTCGAGCAAGCGTTTCGGACGCATGCCGGGGCGCGGCGCGTCTTTTCGAAGTTTCATCTCGGCGGCTGTTCGCACTGCGCGATAAGCGAGACCGAGACGATCGAGCAAGTCAGCGAGGGATACGGGATTCCGCTCCCGATGTTGATGAGTGAGCTCGAGAGCCTTTACGCGCAAGGGTCGCTCGCGGTCGGCGACAAGGTTCGGTTGCCCGACGAGATTCGCGCGAAGGTCCCGCAGCTCGCAAGCGCACCGGAGTTCGGCGAGGTGAAAAGTCACGATGCCGGCGCCTACACGGTCGAGTTCGGCGAGCTTCGCCTTCAGGGATTGGCCGAAGACTTCATCAAGGTCGAACCGGCCACGGCTTGATCCTGGGTCCGTGGGCTAGAGGGTTTTGCGGTCGCCAAAATTCTCGTCCGCGCCATGCCAGTGCTCGATCTCGGGCTCGCCGAATCTCCAGCACAAGAACACCGCCCGGCCGTCACGAAGCGCCGGAAAATCGAGCAGACCCAGGTCGACGTCCTTCACGATGCAACCGTAGGACTCGATCCGGCTGATGATCGCGACGACCTCGGCCTTTAGCTCGACGCTCCGCCGCGCGTCGGTGCGCCGCGGTCCCGGCGCCCGCGCCGCGCGAAGAGCCGGATCGTTCTCGAGCAGCCGAATCGCAAGATCTTGCCGCTTCTTCCACAGGTCCTCGATCAGCGGTGCGAGGACCGGAATGAGGGCGTTTGCCTTTTCGGGCGAAAACAACGTCATGGGAACCGACTCCGGCTGGATGCGATGAGCTTCGTGCGTTTCGTCGTCGTCGTTGGGCTCTCCGGCGCTGGGAAGAGCCAAGCGATGAAGTCCTTCGAAGATCTGGGCTTCCATTGCGTCGACAACCTGCCGCCCGCCTTGGTCGCCCCGTTCGTCGACTTAGCGGAACGTGCGGCGACCGAGCGGCTCGCCCTCGCGCTCGACGTCCGCGCCGGCGGCCCCTTCGGCGGCGCGAGCGCGGCGCTTGACGATCTGCGGTCGCGAGGGATCCCGTTTGAACTGCTCTTCCTCGACGCCAACGACGGCACGATCGTGCGCCGCTACAGCGAGACGCGGCGGCGCCATCCGCTCGAAAGCGGAACCTCGCTTACGACGGTCATCGCGCGTGAGCGCGACGAACTCGCGCCGCTACGCGAGCGCGCCGATCGCGTCTGGGACACCTCTGAGTCGACGCTCGGGGCCTTGAAGGCTCGAATCGTTGCGGCCTACGCGGCGGCGCCCTCGGAGCATGCCTTGACCGTCTCGATCATCGCGTTCGGCTACAAATACGGCCTCCCGGCCGATGCGGACCTCGTTTTCGACGTGCGTTTTCTCCCCAATCCGAACTACGTCGACGAGTTGTGCCCGCTGACCGGGAACGATCCGCCGGTCGTTGCTTTCCTCGCTCCGCTCCCAGAAGTGACGGCCTTTCTCGAGCGACTCTTCGAGTTCGTCGACTTCTTGCTCCCGCGCTTTGCGGCCGAGGGAAAGTCGCGTGTGACGATTGCGATCGGCTGCACCGGCGGCCGGCATCGCTCGGTCTACGTCGCCGGAAGGCTCGCCGAGCATCTACGGGACAACACCGCCGTACGCGTCGTCCTCGACCATCGCGAACTCGCGGCCGCATGAAACGCGGACCTCTGCGCGCCGTACGGTGGTTCTATCCGGGCCTTGGGGTCAAACGCTGGCTGCTCGTAGCGATCGTCGGCGCGGTTCTGGTCGTCAACGGCATCATCCGTTGGCTCACGGCCGAAGGCGCCCACCTGCAAATCAACCAAGTCGTCGATGATTTCTTCGACGACTTCATGCCGCTGTCGCTCTTGCCTTATCTCTTTATGGCCGTCGGCGCCGTCATGATTTTCTTCGGGTTCCGACAGTGGATGCGAGCGATCGTTCAAGCGCTGATGCCCGAGAACCGAGGCGGCATCGTCGACGCGCTTCTCGACATGCGGCTGCGGCGAGGTTACAAGCTCGTCGCAATCGGCGGCGGGACCGGTCTGTCGACTCTCTTACGCGGCCTCAAGCGATACACGAGCAACTTGACGGCGATCGTCACCGTGACCGACGATGGGGGAAGCTCCGGGCGCCTGCAAAAGGAGCTCGGAATTCTGCCGCCGGGCGACATCCGCAACTGTCTCGTCGCCCTCGCCGACAACGAAGCGCTCGTCACCGATCTTTTCCGCTATCGGTTCGCCGAAGGCGAAGGACTCGGCGGTCATTCATTCGGCAACCTCTTTCTCGCCGCAATGACCGGCATCACCGGAAACTTCGATCGCGCCATAAAGGAATCGAGCCGCGTCCTGAACGTCAAGGGGCGGGTCTTGCCGGCGACGCTCGAAAGCGTCCGGCTGCACGCGACGCTAAGTGACGGAACGGAAGTCCTCGGTGAGACGAGCATCTCGCGCTCACACGCACCGATTCAAACGATCAAGCTCGAACCCGAGCACGCGGCGCCGTTGGCCGAAGTTCTCGAAGCGATCGCGCAGGCCGACGCAATCGTCCTCGGCCCCGGCAGCCTGTACACGTCGATTCTGCCGAACTTGCTCGTCGCCGGCGTCGCCGCTGCGGTCGCAAGTGCCGGCGCCCCTAAGATTTACATTTGCAACGTCATGACGCAGCCTGGGGAGACTGATGGGTACACCGCTGCCGACCACGTCGGCGCGCTGCTGGAACAGGCGGGCGCGCGCGTCTGCGAGTACGCCGTCGTCAACCTAGAACCACCGCAACGCCTGTTGGAAACCTATGCCGAGGGTGGGCAGGTCCCGGTCGAGCCGGATCGCGAGGCAATCGAGGCGCTCGGCGTTCGCGTCGTCGGCGCCGCCGTCATCAGCGAGACCGATACTGTCCGCCACGATCCCGAAAAGCTCGCCGAAGTCGTCCTGCGATTGATCGACGACTGCGTCGCCGAGCGGGCCTCGTTCGTGCGCCTCGCGACCCCGCTCCCGCAGCCTCGCGAAAGTCCGCCGCTCGCGCGCTGAGCCGCATCCGTGACGTTGCCTTCGCTCGAAACCCAGAAGCACGCATCGACCTTCGCGCAATCCGCCTTCGTCATTTCGCCGGCGTCCACAACGTCGACTGAGATCTCGTCGTTTGCCGAGGCGATCTGAACGGCGTCTTCCGCCGCGCGAGTCGGCCCGACCGACCAAAGTTCGATGGCCGCCAAGCCGGAGAAACCGTAAAGCCCGTAGCGTGTGACCGGCGGGCTTCCCGGAAGGCTGGCCAGCTCGATGTGGTGTCGGCCGTGCCGCCAGCGCGCGACGGGCAGCTGCGAAAGAATGTTTTCCGAGATAAGGCCGCAACGCGTGACGCTTTGATTACGCACCCACGTCCCTGCCGAATACGACAACAACAATATCGCCACGATGCCCACGTAGAGCGGCGTCGTCCGCGCAAGCCCCCAGAGCACCGTGCTTAACAGAATCGCGTAGAGCGCGGAAGGCAGGAAGAGGTACGTCTCGGATGGGTGCGGGGCGAAAGCCAAGAACGGTGCGAGCGAAAGCGGAATAAAGGCAGACAGAACCGCGATCGTCGGCCACTCAAGCGTCTCGAGCCGAGCTTTGATCGAGGGACGCCGCGCCGCAATGATAACGCAGCCCAGTAAGACGGCGGCGGCGAGCGCTACTAGGACGAGAAAGGCGCGCGTAACCTGCATCTCCGACGGCAGCGGAGTTCGGAAAAGGGCATTCGCGAAAACCGAGTCAACCGGAAGCGCCAAGGCCGCGCCATACATCGCTGCGTTGCGTAGCGCGGTAGCCGGCGGAACGAGGAGCGCATGTGGGGTAGCCACGAGGTGCCGCGCTACGAAAAACGTCCCTAGCACGAATACCGTAGCGACGAACAGCGTCATCAAGTAAGACGGGCTAAGCGGGCGGTTGCGCATGCGCCACACAATCAAATACGCGGCGATGAAGCCAAACTCGACGATCGTGGCCTCGTACGTGAACAGCGCGATCCAAATCAGCGCCAGCGACCCCAAGAGCGGCAACCACGCCATTCTCTGAGCGCGAAGCGACCAGAGGAACAGCCAGAACGAGCTCAGCAGCAGGGCGTAGGCTGTGGTGTTCGCCCAAACCGCACCGACGATCGCCTGGTTTGCGAGTGGCTGTAGCCCAAAGAGAAGAGCGGCTCCGACTGCCGCCGTTCGGGACCCGATCAGCAGCCAGGCGATGCCGTAAACCAAGCCGACGCAGACGAGGTCGGCGATAAGATTTCTAACTCGGAATGCTAATGCACCGTGGCCGAACAACTGCCACGTGGCTAACGTTAGTCCTCGGCCGATTGGGCGGTACTTGGGCTCTCCAAAATGCGTCGTCGTTAGAATCCGCATCGGATGGCGCGCGTCCTCGAACGCGGCACGGTGAACTTCCCGAAAGTCGTCGGGTCCGCAAAAATACGTGCCCGACACTTTCGCGTACATGAGCGCCACCGCTAAGACGGCCACTCCCACGAGCGCGAAGTGCCTAAACATTCAAATAACGGCCATCTCCGCATTCATGCGCGCGTTCAAAACGGTCACCGTGAGACATGACATCCAAGATGTTCGAAGCGCGCAGAGTTTCCCTAGCGCCCCCGGTCGCCCTCGGCGCCTTTCGGCGTCGGAAGAGGGGATTGAGACGAAGGCTTCCAGCCGGTCGACGGCTTAATCACTAGCGAAATGACCACGTTCCTTGGCGCCTTCGTGCTCTGTCTTTTCTTAGCGAACGTGGCGCCGTTCAGTGCGACCAATCCGTTGCCGCCGAATTACGAACTGTTTCGAAACTCGCCGTTCTACCTACCGATCGGCGCAAATCCGACTGTGGACCAAAATTCATCGGCGGAAATCTCCAGCCTGATGAACAATGGCGGCATCACGCCGGAACTCGTGATCTGCGGTGGAACGGTGCCCCAATGCCTGCAGCACCCAAACGGCATTCCGTACTACTTTTCGCAACCGACTGACCCCACGTACACGATCACCTGTGTGGACTTTGGGGGCAAGTGCCTTGCGTCCGGAGCACAGGTTCATATCCCGGCCAGAGCGGTAACGCAATGTGGACTAGGTTCGGGTGATTGCCATCTCATCGTCGTCGATCAAGCGAACGGGATCGATTGGGAGTTTTGGAGTTCGGGACTCCGGAATGAAGCGGGAGGCACGCTCAACGTTGGCTGGGGTGGATACACAAAGCTCTCGACCAATGGAGTGACGCTACCGGCAGGAGCGGGCGAATCCACCGTCTCCAACCTCGCCTATATGAGCGGAGCGCTGCTGCGCTACGCGGACTTTGCCAGCGGTTCGATCAATCACGCTGTCGGTTTAACGATTCCTTGCGCCTCGAGTACGACGTACTCTTTCCCTGCGCCGAAGGCCGGAGGGCTCGCTTGCACCGACGGCAGCACTCCGTTAGGAATGGGCCAGCGAATTCAACTCAACCTCACCGACGCGCAGATCGCTGCATTAAAGGTACCCCAGTGGGCGAAAGTTCTTTGGACGCAAGCGGCACGCTACGGATATATCGTCAACGACACGACGGGGATCGGCGTCACCGCACACTATAACGACGTTGAAAGCGATGCGACGTTCAGTTACTTCACGGGGACGGCGGGGCCGTGGCAGACGTGGGCGCAGGCGAACGGGTTCTTCACAACTCCGAACGCGAAAGGCATTCCCACCTATTACATCGTCGTTCCGTCTACCGGCATCAACTTCGCGAAGAACCTCCGCGCGCTCGCACAATGTGTGAATCAAGGGAGCTGCTAAGGGGGGTCTTTTCAAGGGCGTCTTAGCGAGTTCTCGGCCTCGAGCAAGCGCGCCGTCCGCGCTGCCGCGCGCTCGAGCAGCGCCGCCGCGCCGCTTAGCGCCGCGTCTAGCTCGAGCGGGCCGTCGGCGATTGGGACGCTCGCAACGCCGCGCTCCGCGAGTGCGCGCTCTGCTTCGGCATCGATGCGGCCGGCAAAGGCAATGACGACCCGGACGCCGGCGACCCGTGCAAAGCGCGCAACGCCGTCGACCGTCTTCCCGCGCAGGGTCTGTGCGTCGATGCTCCCCTCGCCGGTCAAGCAGAGCGCGGCGCCTTCGAGCGCCTTCGGCAGGCCGCGCAACTCGCCGACGATCTCGACACCGGGGCGCAGCCTCGCGCCCAAATAGGCGAGAAGCGCAAAGCCGAGCCCGCCCGCCGCGCCGCCCCCCGGTGCGTTGCGGCGGTCGACGCCGAGCGTCAGCGCCGTGACGTCCGCAAAGCGCCCCAGCGCCGCGTCGAGGACGCGCACGTCATCCGGCCTCGCACCCTTCTGCGGACCAAAGACCGCACTCGCACCGTTTGGCCCGCACAATGGATTGTCGACGTCGGCGGCGACCTCGAAGGTCACGTCGCGAACGCGCGAATCGATTGTGCCCACGTCAATCGATCGCAGCTCACGCAGCGCAGCACCACCGGGCACGAACTCTCCCCCGGAACCGTCGAGTAAGCGCACGCCGAGCGCTTGCAATGCGCCCGCCCCGCCGTCGTTCGTGGCGCTCCCGCCGACCCCGATGACGATCTTGCGCGCGCCGGCGTCGAGCGCGGCTCCAATTAGTTGGCCGGTCCCAAACGTCGTGGCGCGCATGACGTCGCGGGCCGGCGGCGCGACAAGTTCCAATCCCGATGCGGCGGCCATTTCGACGATCGCCGTCGTCCCTTCGAGCGCGAAGGCAGCGTCGACCGGCTCGCCGAGCGGACCGCGGACGCGTGCCTCGATCCGGTGCGCGCCGGTCTCGAGGAATGCGTCGACCGTCCCTTCGCCGCCGTCGGCCATCGGAATCGACGTCACCAAGAAGGCGTCGGGCGCGCCGCGGATGAGTCCGCGCTCGATCGCAGTCGCGGCTTGGAGCGCGGTCAGGCTCCCCTTGAACTTATCGGGGGCGACGACCGCGTGCCGCATCTTCTCGGCCCGGCGCTATTGGTGCGTGAGTTGGATGTCGACGACGAGCGTCTGCCCCGGTGTCAACGTCCCGCCGGCGTTGTTCGAATACGGTTGGTAGTTCGGCGCCGTCGCGCCGATCGAGGTAAACGGACCTGTCGGCACCGGATAAACCTTGTAGCGGCCGTCGGCGCCCGTTACGTTCGATTGGAGGACGGAGACCGTCACGATCGCTCCAGCGACCGGCGCTCCCGTAGTCGCGTCGGTGACGACCCCCGAGATCGTCGCGTAGTTGCCAACGGGCGGTACTCCCGTCCCGCAAGCTGAGAAGGCGACGGCGCATAGCATTGCAAGGCTCAGCCGAACGAATTTCATCTGCGCGCGATTCATTCAGGCCGCGACGACGCCCTCTTCGGCGTCTTGCCGGTCGAGGTTACTCGCCTTCTCGCTGGTTAACCAGCGGTTCGCCGCCTCGCGCTGCGCCTCGGAGACGCGTGCTTTCACCCATTGCAGGATCGACGCGTCGTCGCCGTGCGTGCGAATCGCCGCGTCGAACTGCTCGGGCGAAATCCCCCAGCGCTCGAAGATGCCTTGGTCCATAGGGCAAGGGTAGATGTAGTCGTCGATCGTCCCGGCCGCGTTCGCTCGCGCCTTGTCGAAGACGCGCAGGAGCCAAAGGAAACCGCCATATCCGTCGCGGCCCCGCCGCGGGAACGCCTTACCGCCTCGAAAATCAGTCGCCATACCGCCCCCTTCGGCGGCGCCTATGGGTTTCCGGCGCGCGGCGCGAAGCCTCGACCATGACCCTTATCGAAGCCGGGCCGCGCACCTATTTCGAGAACGCGCTCGACGCGGTCGGACGGACGCCCCTGATCCGCCTCAATCGCGTCATCGACGACGCGCCGTGCCTCGTCCTTGCGAAAGTCGAATACGTCAACCCGGGCGGCAGCGTCAAGGACCGCCCGGCCGTCCGGATGATCGTCGAGGCCGAACGCCAGGGGCTTCTGCGGCCCGGCGCGACGATCGTCGAGGCTACGAGCGGCAATACCGGCACCGGGCTTGCGATGGCCGCGGCGATCCGCGGTTACCGCTGCATTTTGGTCATGCCGGATAAGATGTCGAAGGAAAAAATCGACCTGCTCCGCGCGTACGGCGCCGAAGTCGTCGTCACACCGACAAACGTTCCGACCGACTCGCCTGAGTCGTACTACGGCGTCGCGGAACGGCTCGTTGCCGAGATCGCCGGCGCGTTCATGCCGAATCAATGGCACAACCACGCAAACCCCGACGCGCACTACTTCACGACCGGCCCGGAGATCTGGGAACAGACCGCCGGCTCGATCACGCATTTCGTCTCCGGCGTCGGCACCGGCGGCACGATCTCGGGGACGGCACGCTTTCTCAAGGAACAGAACCCGCACATCCACGTCGTCGGCGCCGATCCCGAGGGCTCGATCTATTCAGGTGATACGCCGAAGTCGTACAAAGTCGAAGGGATCGGGATGCCCTATCTCCCCGAGACCGTCGACATGCGCGTGATCGACGAGATGCACCGCGTCTCGGACCGCGAGTCGTTCCTAATGGCTCGTCGAATCGCGCGCGAAGAAGGGCTCTTGGTCGGCGGCTCCGCCGGGACCGCGGCGGTCGCAGCCGTCCGTCTCGCCAAGACGCTGCCGAAGGAAGCGGTGCTGGTCGTCGTCTTCCCCGATTCCGGGCGCGGGTACATGTCGAAGATATTCAACGACGAGTGGATGACCGCCAATGGCTACATCGCCGAAGGGAAGCGCAAGGCGACGGTCGGCGACGTCCTGCGCAGCAAACAACCCCTCCCGCCGATGGTCTCCGTCAAGGAAGACGACGTCGTCAAGGACGCGCTCGATCTGCTGCGGCGCTACGAAATTTCGCAGCTACCGGTCATGCGCGCGGGCGAATGTGTCGGGAGCATCAACGACGTCGCGGTCATGCAGTCCGTTTTCGACCAGGCCGATCTCATCCACAAACCCGTTTCGGACGTGATGGGCCGCCCCTTCCCCGCCCTCGATCTCAACGCCGAGATCGACCGGGCGTACAAACTCTTGACGCTCGCCAATTCTGCGATCCTCGTGACCGACCGGGAGAAACCAGTCGGCGTCGTGACGCGGCAGGACATCATATCGTTTCTCTCAGCCGTGGCGCCGGCGGCGGCGCCGTAAGCGATGAAATTCAGCACGCGCGCGATTCATGTCGGGCAGGAGGCGGATGCCGCAACGGGCGCCACGATCGTGCCCATCTACCAAACGACGACCTACACGCAAACGGCCGTCGGCGAGCACAAAGGCTTCGATTACAGCCGTACGGTCAACCCGACGCGGACCGCGCTCGAGAAGCAGCTCGCCGCTTTAGACGACGCGGCGCACTGCAGCGCGTTCTCGAGCGGTATGGCGGCGACGTCGGCCGTCCTCGGGCTCCTTTCCGCCGGCGATCACGTCGTCGTCGGCGACGACCTCTACGGCGGCACCTATCGCCTCTTTGCGAAGGTGCTCGAGCGCTTCGGACTGCGTTTCACGTACGTCGATATGACCGACCTCGAGGCGGTTCGAGCCGCGCTTCGCCCGGAGACGAAACTCCTGTGGATCGAGACTCCGACCAACCCGTTGCTCAAGCTCGTCGACATCGGCGCCGTCGCACGCCTTCGGTCCCCCGAACAGTTGATCGCGGTCGATAATACGTTTGCCACCCCATACCTTCAGTCGCCGCTCGCGCTCGGCGCCGACTTCGCGGTCTACTCCACGACGAAGTACATCGGCGGACACAGCGACGCAATCGGCGGCGCCGTCGTCACGAGCGGCGACGATCTCGCCGAGCGACTGCGTTTCATCCAAAACGCGGTCGGTGCGGTCCCGGGACCGCTCGACGCATGGCTCGTAATGCGCGGAGCAAAAACGCTCGCGCTGCGGATGCGCGAGCACAGCCGCAACGCGCACGCGGTCGCCGAGTTTCTTGCCGCGCGCGACGACGTCGCGACCGTCAATTACCCGGGGCTCCCCGCGCATCCGCAGCACGAATTGGCCCGCCGACAAATGCGGGGTTTCGGCGGAATGGTCTCGTTCACGCTCCGCGGCGCGGAGTCGCGTGCGTTTGCCTTCGCGAAAGCGACGAAGCTCTTCAGCCTCGCCGAGAGCCTGGGCGGCGTCGAATCCTTGATCTGTCATCCTGCGCGCATGACGCACGGCTCGATCCCTAAGGAAGAACGGGAACGGCGTGGCGTCAGCGACGCGCTCTTGCGACTCTCGGTCGGAATCGAAGATCCCGACGACCTGATCGAGGATCTGCGCGCGGCCCTCGACGCAACTCTGCCGCTAGCCGCGCTATCGTAAGCGACGACCTACACGCGATCTGCCGACCGCGCTCGGATGACGCTAGCAGAAAAGCGGATCGGATGACGGCCAGCTGTTGACCCTCTTGTTATACAGATACAGGGTTCCGCCGTCAAACTTGCCGCCCGCTGTGGTTGTGCCGCCGAAACTGCCGCTCGGAGCGAGAACCAGGCCCCCGACGGGATTGGCCCCGTCGGTCGCGCCGCCTTGGAAGCTGTGAACGACGCTCTCGGTTTCGGTCTGCGTCACCATGAAAACGATCCCTAAATTGGACGCGCCGCCGTCGTGCGTCGTGCCGTACAGGTTGCCTTTCTTGTCCATCACCACGCACGATTCCGGATGCGAACCGTCGCCGCTCCCAGCAAAGCTGTGCAAAATGCTTTCCGTGTAACTGACGTTACCGTTGCGTTGGAGCGAGAATGCGGCACCGCTTCGGCTCAGCTTGAAAACGGTCCCCAAGCCGGCCGAGCCACCAAAAAGAGTGGTGCCGTAGAGGTTGCCCTTGTTGTCGATGGTCAGATTGGTGAAGGGATTGGCACCGTCGGGCCCGCTTAGCCCGCCCTGGAAACTATACAGAACGCTTTCGGCGTAACCAGATTTGGTGGGTGTCAGCTCGAAGATGGTTCCGCAGCCGCCCGTGCAGTTGGTGCTGGTCCCCCCCACCGCGGTCGTGCCGTAGAGGACCCCGCTGGTGTCCGCGATCAAGCCGGCGTACGGATTGCCGCCGTCGTTGCCTCCCGTGAACGTGTAGATCACGCTTTCGGTGTAAACCGAGCCGGACTTCGTCAGTTTGAAGGCGGTCCCGAACCCCTCAGAACCGCCGCCGGATGTGAGCCCGTAGAAGTCCTCGCTCTTGTCAGGGAGCAAGCCCCCGTGCGGAGATGCACCGTCCGTACCCCCCGCAAAGCTGTAGAGAATACTCTCGGTCGTCTTCTTGCCGTTTAAGAGGATCTGAAAAGCCGTCCCGAGCCCGGTCGACCCGCCCGCCGATGTCATGCCGACGAGTTTCTTTGGCGGGGCGCCGGGCTCGCTCACGGCTATGGTGACGTCGCCGTAGGGCTGGGCGCCGTCGCTCGTGCCGCCGTCGAAGCTGTACAGGAGGGTCTCGGTGAAGCCGGCCCCGTGTTGGTTCGGGCTAATCCTCCACACGGCGCCGTCATTGTTCGAACCGCCGAGCAGTGTCGTACCGTAGACGTTGCCCTTCTTGTCGGCGATGACCCCGGCGAAAGGAGAGCTGCCGTCGCCGCTGCCTCCGAAGTCGTAAATGTCTGTAAACGTAATCTTGGCGCGGTCGAACGGGTTCGCAACGATCGGTCGCTGTCGACTCTGCGTCGACGACTCTGTCCAAGCACTTATTGGCGTCGTGCGCGAAAGGAAAGTGCCATTGCAACCGGTCAATGCAAACGTGCAAAACAGGAGCGGCCAAAAACGCCGGTCGATGCGCATAAAGAGCCCCTCTCTTTGTCCGCCTCGGTGAGCCTTAAGGGCACATTAAGGCACGGCGCCGTTTTCCCCCTCCCGGGCGTCAGTTGCGACTGCGCGGATAGACGACGACGTAGAGCGACGCGAGCGCGGCCTTAGCGTCCTTCTCGTCGAAATCGCCCTGGCGGCCTACGTAGGCGACCGTAATGCCGCGCTTTGTATCGATCACGACGTATTCGTAGCGCCGCTCGTAATGACCGGCCTCGTTCCCCTGACTGATGCGGAGCGGATCGCCGGCATCCCGTTCGACAACGTCGCCTTCTCGTGCTTGTCGATAAACGTGCCGTCCGATTGCTTACGAAGATCCGACTCGTGCGAGCGAGCGAAATCCTCAAGCGCTCCGTCCCACGGTTCGACCGTGATCAGAATGTGGCGCTGATCCGGCTTGCCGAGGTCGAACGCCCACGCTGCGACGGGAGCCGCCGAGTTCGATCCTTGACTGGGGTCGGGCGCCTGCAGCGGGTAGCGCACCCAACCCGCGGGGGCATCGAAGTGCATCGCCGGATCGCTGTACGAGAGCGGGTCGTCATCGGCTCGGACCGGGCCGCCGCCCAGAATCGCGACCCCGGCGGCGCAGAGTAAGGCGAGCAGGGCTCGAGATTTCATCACACCCGGAGATTCGGGCGTCGGGCGGCGCTAGTCCTCGCGGTCCAAAACGGCGGTGAGCGACGGGAGCGAGACCTCGTAGCGGTAACCGACGTTGCGATGATCGTCGTCGAACTCCTCATGCCGAACGTCGATGCCGAGGCCGCGGAGCCGCTGGACCAGGATCCGCGCGCCGATGTCGAGCGCATAATCGTCGCGCCGGCCGCA
This sequence comes from Vulcanimicrobiota bacterium, assembly GCA_963832625.1. Classification (GTDB taxonomy): domain Bacteria; phylum Vulcanimicrobiota; class Vulcanimicrobiia; order Vulcanimicrobiales; family Vulcanimicrobiaceae; genus CAWHUV01. The sequence goes on from CAWHUV010000002.1 coordinate 244,653, forward strand.
GTCGACGTAGCTCAAGCGCAGCCGAGCGAATTCGGCCTTCTTCTCGAGGCACATCTCGACCGGATCCCACGCAAGCCACCGCGCAAACACGTCCTCGCGAATCGCGCCGGTCTTTTCATCCCAAGGCAGGTCGATGGCAAACCGCTCCGCCTTACGCGGGGAGTAGGCGGCCGCGTACCCGATCATCTCGATCGTCGAGTACTCGGGATCCGAACGCTTCGGCTTGCCTTCGAAAGCGGCGACGAACGTGCCGATGTCGTTTCCGGCTTTCTCGAGTTGGCGCTGCGCGTGCGCGAATGCCGGCACCATCGCTTGACGGTAGTTCGCATCGCCGCTGTGTGACGCAAAGGCCGCGAAAATACCCGGTTGCGTCATCACGAGGTGGAGCGAACCAAACCCGCCCGACGACTTGCCGAGGACGGCCCGCCCGCCTTCACGCGCGACCGTGCGATAGCGCGCATCGACGTGATTGACTACATCGCACACGACATAGGTCGCGTAGTCGCCGTTGTGAATCGAGTTCATGTATTGCGAACCGCCGAGACGCGTGAAACCGTCGACGACCGCGAGCAGCGCCGGCGCCATTTTCTTTCCGGCGACGAGGCGGTCGATCCACTGCACGACGTTGGTCTCCCAAGGCCTTCCGGCTACCAGGGCCGCCGTATCGCCGGTATATCCATGAAGCACGTAGAGCACCGGATAACGCTGCGAACCTTGCGGATCGTAGCCGGGCGGCGTGTAGACCGCAATCGGGCGCTCCGACGGGTCGCCCAGGGGATTCCCGCGGAGCGCGGGTGAGTCGATGAAGTCGATGTGGACGTCACCCTGCAAACGCAGCAGGCGCCCAAGCTCGGAAGTGGCCATCAGAAGATGGACTCGGGGAGGGGTCGTCCGACTCCTGTCCGCAACGAGCCCGCAAGCATGATTCGCGGGATCGGACTGCGCGGCGCGATCGCGGTCAACGTTATCACGATGATCGGGATCGGTCCGTTGATCACGATTCCGCTCGTCCTCGTGCAATTGCACGGCAGCCTTGCGCTGTGGGCTTGGGTCGTCGGCGCGCTGATCGCGTTGTGCGACGGTCTCGTGTGGGCGGAACTCGGCTCGCTGATGCCAGCCGCAGGCGGGACGTACGCATATTTGCGCGACGCGTTCGGTTCCGAACGGTGGGGGAGGCTCTTCGCGTTCTTGTTCGCGTGGCAGATCATCTTTGCAGCGCCGCTCCTGCTCGCGAGCGGATACATCGGGTTCGCGCACTACGCCGCCTTTCTCTGGCCCCCGCTCGCAGATTGGAGGTTGCAGGGCGCGGTTGGCGCGGCCGTCGGACTCGTGACGCTCGCGCTCCTTTATCGGCGCATCAATCGGGTTGCGGCGACCGGGCTCGGCCTGGCCGCCGTCGCAGTGCTGACGCTCGTCGCGGTTATCGCCGCAGCGCTGCCGCGATTCTCGGTCGCGCAAGCGTTCTCGACCGACCCTCATGTCGGCGCAGGCGCGATGCTCGCCGCGGGCTTAGGACCGGCGCTCGTTATCACGCTCTACGATTACTACGGATATGGCCAGGCCTGCACGATCGGCGAAGAGGTTCACACGCCGGCGCAGGTCCTGCCGCGTTCCACCGTCGCCTCGATCTTCATCGTCGGTGGGCTCTACGTCGTGCTGCAGATCGCCGTCCTTGGTGCGATCCCGTGGACCACGCTCATCCCAAGCGTGCCTGGCGGAAGCGCACCCGCGACGGCCGACTACGTCGCTTCAACCGTCGTCGCACAAGGCTGGGGTGTCTGGGCGGCACGCGTTGCTACACTTGCGATCCTGGTTACCGCATTTGCGTCGACGTTTGGAAACTTGCTCGGCTATGCGCGGATCCCGTACGCCGCCGCTCGCGACGGAGTTTTTCTGCGTTGGTTCGCGGCGCTGCATCCGAGCGGTCGGTTTCCCCACGTCGCCCTGCTGACTATTGGGCTGCTCGCATTACCGGCGTGTTTCATGCCTCTCGGGGAGGTCATCAGCTGGATGACGACGAGCCTGGTCATCGTACAGAGTCTCGCTCAGATCGCAGCGCTATTTGTCTTACGTTATCGCGGGGTTCGGAGCCCCTATCGGATGTGGTTGTTCCCAGTCCCGGCAATCCTCGCGGCTGCGGCGTGGGTGTACGTCTTCTTCTCGACCGATGCCAAAGCGATTGCGTTCGGCCTGCTCACGGTCGGGGCGGGTGTCGTCGTGTACATGGGAAGCGCCAAACTCGCCGCGCGCTGGCCATTTGCAACCAAGGCCGCCGTGTTCGTCCTCGCTCTCGGCGCTGCGATTGCGTTCGGGCGAGCGCCCGCGCTCGCTCAGCCGTCGGTCACGGCGCCGCCGGCCGGACCTCCGTCGTTCACGCACAGCGCCATCGTGGAACGCGATGGTTTTCCAATCTTTGAAGTCAACCACAAACCGTTCTTCGTGTACGGCGCAGCCTTCTTCTACGAGCGGCTGCCGCGCAGCGAATGGGAGACCTCGTTAAGAGAGCTGCGCGCAATGGGCTTCAACACGCTCGATCTGTACGTGATGTGGAACTGGCACGAGTTGGCCGACGGCGATTTCGACTTCACCGGGCGGGCGAGTCCGCGTCGCGACTTACACTCCCTTCTGCGGCTCGCGCGACAATACGGGTTCAAGTTGATCGTGCGGCCCGGACCAGTGATCCGCAACGAGTGGCGCAACGGCGGGTACCCGGCGTGGCTCTTGAAGCGCCCCGAGTACGGGATGCCGCTCCACGATCTCCTCGAGGGCCGGTATCCGCCGACTGCGACCCTCCAAAACGCCCGCTCCGACGACGCGGCTGCAGAGTGGCTCGGGAACGCGACGCACTTGCGCTACAGTAAGCGCTGGCTGCAGCGCGTGATGCGCGAGTTCCGTCCCTATGCCGACCTCGTGCTCGCCGTTGCGCTTGATGACGATCAGGGCGCGTACCTCGACAACCAAACCTGGCCGGCGCCACACCTTACCGCGTACCTCGACTGGCTGGCCGCGACGATCCATGGCGTTACTGGGCCGAGCATGCCGGTATTCATCAACACCTATCAGATGAAGGTGACCGCGTCGTCGCCTGTGTGGGCGATGGGGAACTGGTATCAGAGCGACGCGTACTCGATCGGCGAGCACGACCGCGCGCAGCTCGAACTTACGCTCGGAATGCTCCAGACGCGACCGCATCAGCCGCTGATGCTGAGCGAGTTCCAAGCAGGTTGGCTCCTCGGCCCCGACGACATCCGCCCACGCCCGGCCGACCCGTCGAACACGCTGCTCGCGATGACCACGGCGATCGGGATGGGTGCGCGCGGCATCGTCGACTTCCCGCCGCAGGACACACTGTATCCGACCGGATGGGAAGCGCCATTCGCTAACTTCTTCTACGCGTGGGATGCGGCGCTCGGCCTTGGCGGACCGCAGTCCCCACGCATGGATACGAGCAACGACTTTGGGCGTTTCGAGAGCTTCGAGCGTAGCCCGCGATACGAGCCAACCGCGCGCGTAGGCGAATTCGTTTCGTCGTTTGGACCGTTGCTCGCCCGGGCGAAGCCTCATTGGGACGCCGGCATCCTCTATACGCCGAGCGGGATGAAAGCCCAGGATTTGCTCGATTACGACGTTGTCGCGAGGGGCGTGCAAAACGTACTCGATACTCAGCAAGATTGTCGTGCAGCGTCGCTCGCATGCCGCTTGGTCGATCCGCGATATGGCTTCGACGCCGCCACGCGCCGGCTGCCGATCATCTTCGTCCCGGCAGTACCGCGCGTGCTCGTGCACGGCACGTATGAGACACTCGACCGGTATGCGGCCGCCGGCGGCATCGTCGTGCCTCTTCGGTCACGGCTTACCAAAGCCGTCGCGGACCATGCGCTAGCGCAGGCGCAGCGCAGTCGAACCGTCGACTTCGCCCCAGGTGCGACGTTCGCGACCCTGGCCGGCGGCGGAGGGTTCCTCACGCTTCCGAACTACGGCGATCGGCCGTTGACCTTGATGCACGTCGTTGTCCACATCGACGCCAAAACCAAGATCGACCTTCCGCAACTCGTCGTTCCGCCCCGCGGCGTTCTCTTGACCCCCCTTGAGTTCGATCTGCGCACCGTCGCGCCGGCGCTCAAAGCACCGGTGACGCTAGTCGCAAGCGATTGTCCGTTGGTGCTCGAAGACGCGACTCACCACGAGTTAGGGCTCGCCTTCGATGGGCTAGCGCTCGCCTTCGAGGCGAACGGGGCCGCGTGCACCTTTCACCTTCGTTCGGCTCGAGGCGCGCAGAGCGTTGCGGGAAGTCGCGGACTGGGTCTGCAGCGAGACGGAACCGTCGTTCCGGTCCATTATCGTCCGATCCCCCACGGCGATCCGTACACGATCGCTGGACTGCCCGCGCAAATCTTCTTGCGCGACGACGTCAAACTTCCGGGTAATGGAGTGCTCGGCGAAGCCATTCCAGAAAGGCAAAGCGTCGTCCGTCGCGCTGACGTGTTCGAGGACGGGTCATCCGCCGTCGTCTTGCAGAACGCTCGGGTACGAGTCATCTTCTCGCCCGATGCCGGCGCACGCGGCTTCGTTTTCGAAGATGTCCGTAACATGGCGAATGTGTTCACGAGCGTTGGGGCGTTGCGGGACGACGTCACGGTCGAGCCGCCACCGTCGAAGACCGACAAGATCGCGGCATACACGCATCAATTTCCGGCTGGGATGTTCAATCGGCCTTACAGCGTTGCGGTCCTCGAGAGCGGTACACGCGCGGTCGTGCGGCTCTGGTACGACGCCCCCGACGTCGTTCCGTCCGGCGCTCGTTTCGAACGCATCGTTACCCTCGAGCCGGACCAGCGCACGTTTTCGGTCGACGAACAGGTCGATTTTCACGGAATCGGCGCGTTTGACATCGCGCGCGGCCAACGCGCGGTCTCCGTAACCTCGCTCGCCGTCGGAGACACCGTGCAAATGAAAACGCAGGAGACGCTAACGCCGGACGTAGCGCCGTTCATACCTGACAAGACGTTGGCAGTATCGGGCGATGGATTAGCGTTCTTCGACAGCGTGAGCCACGAGTTGGCGACGATCGCCTGGCGCCACGGCGATGTCGAGAGAGCGGACCTCCTGGAACGCCGTTATTCGGCCGTCGCTCGCCTGACTGCCGCCCTCGGCAAGACGACGCACGTTGAGTACGGGTTGTTCAAGGCCGCCTCAACCGCCGCCGCGCGCGCGCAACTCGACCGAGCGATCCGCGCCGCGCAAGGGCCGCCCGTTGTGCCCTCGAACAACACAGAATGAGGGGAAGTGGCGGAACGGTCTACGCGATCGCCTCAAAAGCGATTGAGCCTCTGCGCTCTTGTGGGTTCGAATCCCACCTTCCCCATTCTTGACATGAATCGCGACACGGTCTTGCGCGCGTTGGCCTTATCGATCGGTGCGTTCGGCGAGCTCACCACTTCCGGCTGCGCCGGTTTTTCGCCGGCCGCCACGTTCGCAACGGCTTCCGCGAACGCGGCCATCAATCCAGCCGGCGGCTCAATCTCCTTCCCGGTCGCGGGCGGCTATGGCGGTACGTTCGTCTATTCAGCCAATGACGCACCACCAAACACGAGCGCTGCGTTGCTCACAACGACTCGGCGTGTCGGCATCCCCGGCCCGCAGCCGCCCGGAGCGATCCTCGTCTCTTTTGAGTTTACACTAAGCCAAAGCGTGAAATTCGCGGATTGGCACGAGCTCCTCACGACGATCACAATTCCGGCGACGATACCAACGAGCGGTCGTTCCCTTTACGAGTACGGATACGACCTGACGAAAGGGATAGGGATAGGAATTAACCCCGGGACGGTCAGCGGCACATCGATTGTGTTCCGCTCCGGCGGCGGTCCCGTCACGCTGACTGCTGACACGTATCTCCTCGTACTCGTGATAACGTAGGGCTTCGCAGCAAGATCGAACCGAGATCAGCAGGAATTCGGAGAGCGTGCGACCGCTGACGTTTGGCGCAGGGCCGCTGCGCGGCGAGGTTCGGGTCACGAGCGACAAGTCGATCTCACATCGCGCCTTGATGCTCGCCGCGGTCGCGCACGGAACGTCCACGATCGAGCAGCCGAATCGCGGCGAGGACGTCCTCGCGACGCGCAACGCGATCGTCAGCCTGGGTGCACGGGTCGACGACGGCGGCGACGTGATTCAGGTCGAAGGCGCGCCGCTTGGGGATCCGGTCGGCCCGATCGACGCGCACAACTCCGGGACGACGGCCCGACTCTTAATGGGGCTCTGCGCCGGGCACGGCGTTAAGGCGATCTTCGACGGCGATGCTTCACTCCGCCGCCGGCCGATGGAGCGCGTCGCGCGACCCCTGCGCGCGCTCGGCGCTGAAGTGCACACGACCGCGGGCCGGCTGCCCGCGAGCGTCCGCGGAATTACGTCGCCGCCGGGCGGCGAGTTCGGCCTCGAAATCGCATCCGCGCAAGTAAAGTCGGCGATCTTGCTGGCGAATCTCGGCGCTCGCGGTTCGGTCCGCATCACGGGCGACAACTTCTCGCGCGACCATACCGAACGGCTCCTCCGCCGCTTCGGCCGGACGATCGTGTTCGACGGCCGCACGATCGAGCTGGCCCCCGGCGAGCTGCGCGCCGCGCGCGTGCGGGTCCCCGCCGACTTGTCGGCCGCCGCCTTCTTCATTACCGCAGCCGCGATCACGCCCGGGAGCGACCTCGTCCTGCGCGATGTCGGTGTCAATCCGACTCGTACCGGCTTCATCGACGTGCTCCGAGCAATGGGCGGCGACGTCGAAATCTTGGGCGAGCGCGACCTCGACGGTGAGCCAGTCGCCGAGATCCGCGTCCGCTATCGCCCGCTGCGCGCGACGACGGTCTCGGATGGCCTCATCGTCCGCGCAATCGACGAGATCACGATCATCGCCGTCGCTGCGGCGCACGCAGAGGGAACGACGCGGATCCGCGACGCAGCCGACTTACGCGGCAAGGAGTCCGATCGGCTGACGACGATCACCGGGACGCTGCGCGCGTGCGGGATCACCGTCGTCGAACATCCCGACGGGCTCGACATCACCGGCGGCGCCGCCCATGCGCCGGATCGAACGCTGCGCGCGTTCGACGATCACCGAATCGCGATGGCGATTGCGGCGCTTGCCGCTCCGACGGGTCCGCACGCGATCGACGACGGCTCCTGCATCGCGGTCAGCTTCCCGGGATTCGATTCGCTTTGGAAGCGAGCGCAGGCCGCATAACCGCGCGCTCGGCGTGACCGGCTAAACGCCCATCACTTTTACGACGATCCGTTTCGGGCGACGGCCGTCGAACTCGCCGTAGTGGACGCGTTCCCACGGTCCGAGATCGAGCTTCCCCGCGGTGATCGGCAACGTCACCTGATGCCCCAAGATCATTCGCTTGAGGTGCGCGTCCGCGTTGTCCTCGCCGGTACGGTGATGTGCGTAATCGGGTTTTGCCGGAGCGAGTTCTTCCAGCCAGGCCATGATGTCCGACCACAGCCCGGATTCGTGGTCGTTGACGAAGACGCTCGCCGTGATGTGCATCGCGCTGACGAGCGCGAAGCCGTCGTTCACGCCGGAGTGTGCGACTATCCGCGCGACGTCGTCCGTGATGTCGAGGATCGCGTAGCGTTCTTTGGTATTTATCTTGAGGTAATCGGTGTGAGTCTTCACGTCGCTCCTCTTCGAGGATAGGCGCTGCGATGCCGCCGAATGCAGCCGGCTGGAGGATCGGTGCAGTGAGCGAGCAAGGGACGGTCGCGGTGGTCGGAGTCGGACGCATGGGAGCGAATATCGCTCGCCGCTTGCAGGAAGTGGGCTATCGCGTCGCCGCCGTCTACGACGCCCGGCCCGAGATCGCCGAGGCGCTTGCGGCCGAGCTTAGCGGCTCGGCTCCGGAACGCTCGGCAGCTCCGACCGTCGCAGAGAGACGGTTGGCCGGCGTGACGGTCGCCGCCGATACCGTGCTGACGGTCGTCAGCGACGATGCCGCAATGCGCGCTATCTTTGCCGAGCGCGGCGACAGTTTGCTCGAGGGCGCGCGGGGCCGCTTGTTCGTCAACTGCGCAACGTTGTCGCCCGAAGTCCACGTCGAGGTCGAGCGGCGAGCCGAGGCGCGCGGCGCGCAGAGCCTTGAAGCGTGCATGGCGTCGTCGATTCCGCAGGCCCGCGACGGGACGCTCTACCTGATGTGCGGCGGCCGGCCGGAGGCTTTCGAACGCGCGAAGCCGATGCTCCAAAGGATGAGTTCCGCTTTGCGCTACGTCGGCGCGAGCGGGACGGCCGCGCAGGTTAAAGCGCTCGTCAACATGGTGATGAATTCGAACACCGCCGCGCTCGCCGAAGGACTAGGACTTGGCGCCGCGCTCGGGCTCGATCTGACGATGCTCCGCGAAGTATTCGCTGGGACCGGCGCCAATTCGCGCGTCCTCGAAACCGATGGCGCGGACATGCAGGCCCGCGAGCACGACGTCTACTTCTCGGCGGCGCACGCCGCGAAGGACTCCGGCATCGCGCTCGCGCTGGCGCGCGAGGGCCGGTCTCGACTTGCCCGTCGCCGCAGCGACGAAAGCGCAATACGACCGTATGATCGCGCTCGGCCTCGGCGAGCTCGACAAGTCGGGGATCGCCGAACTCACCTTCCTCGACCGGCGCGCCCGCCGCTGACGGCCTTCCGCGCGGTTCGTGTGCGCGTCGCGCGCGGCGCTCTCTCCGAATGCACGACGGCGGTCGCCTCGATTTCGACCTTCGCTCCGGGTTCGAGCAGCCCCAGACCTCGACGACGGACATGGCGGGGAAGTGGCGCCCATCACCTCGCGATAGGCGGCGCCGATCCGCTGGCGTGATGCGCGATACTCGCCCTTGTCGAGGACGTACCACGTCAACCGCACGACGTCTTCCGGATTCCCGCCGGCTTCGGCAAGGACCGCGACGACGTTGCGGAGCGCTTGGCGGACCTGATCGGCGATGCATCGCCCGACGACTCTTTGGGATTCGTCCCAGCCGATCTGACCGCTGACGAAGACGAGCGTTCCGGCGGCTGCGACCCCGCAGGCGTAACCGCTCGGTCGCGGCCATCCCTTCGGCTGCAGTAATTTCACCCGGGCACCGTCGCGGCATCGCGCAACTTGAAGCGCTGCAGCTTCCAGTCTCGGTCCGCGGCAAGGCATCCACGAACTCTATCGCGCGCGGATACTTGTACGGCGCGATGGCCTCCTTCACAAAGGTCTGAAGCGCGCGGACCGTCGCGTCGTCGGGCGCGGCGCCGTCGCGCAGTACGACGAACGCTTTCACGATGTGACCGCGTTCCTCATCGGGGACTCCAACGACCGCGCACTCGGCGACGCTTGCGTGCGCCGAGAAGCGCGCCTTCCACCTCTGGTCCGGCGATGTTGTAGCCCGACGAGATGATCATGTCGTCGGTACGCGCTTGGTACCAGGTGATATCCTCGTCGTCGACGAGGTACGCGTCGCCGGTGATATTCCAGCCGTTCTTGACGTACTGCGTCTGTCGCGGATCGGCAAAGTAGCGGCAACCCGTCGGACCCTTGACCGCGAGCCGGCCGATCGCTCCCGCCGGCAACGGATTGGCATCGTCGTCCACGATCGCGGCGACGTATCCGGGGACGGGCTTCCCGGTTGCGCCAGGCCGAATCTCGTCGCCCGAAGCCGAGATGAAGATGTGCAACATCTCGGTCGCGCCGATTCCGTCGACGATCCTGATCCCGGTCGCGTCGAGCCACGCGGCGCGCGTCGTCACGGGGAGCGTCTCGCCGGCCGAGACGCAGACGCGCAGACTGCGCACGTCGAACCGCGGCGCGAGCGCCGTCATTGCCCGATAAGCCGTCGGCGCGGCGAAGGTGATGGACGCGCCGTACTCCGCGATCGCGCCGAGCAGCGTCTCCGGCGGCGCCGACTCGAGCAAGAGCGCCGCCGCGCCCGCGCGTAACGGGAACAGCAGCAGCCCGCCCAAGCCGAATGTGAATCCAAGGGGCGGAGTCCCGCAGAAGATGTCTTCCGGGGTCGCGCGGACGTGCGCCGGCGGAAATGCGTCGCGGATTGCCATGACGTCGCGATGGAAGTGCATCGTCCCCTTCGGCGTGCCCGTCGTCCCGGAGGTGAAAGCGATCAAGGCGACGTCGTCCGATGCGGTGTCGACGTTGTCGAAGTCATGCGAAACCCGGCGCATTCGCATCTCGAGGCTGTCGGGGGCGCCGTCGCCCCACCGTACGCTCTTTTGGAGCGACGGACGACGCTCGGCCGCCACTTGTAGATCCGCCGCCGCCGCACGTCACACAGCGCCGCGCCGATCTTCGCGTGAGTGATCTGGTCGGTCAATTCCTTGCCGCGCAAAAGCGGCATCGTCGTAACCGCGATGCAACCGGCCTCGCGGTCCCGAACCAGCACGCGGCGGTCGTCGCGTCGTTGTAGTCGCGGAGCAGGACCCGGTTGCCCGGGACGAGCCCCATGTCGTCGCTCGACACGCGGGCGATCCGGTTCGCCTCGTGCAGAAGCTCTCTATACGTCAAGCGCCGTGACGGCGTCCTGGCTGCCGGTCTCTCACCGAAGCCGGCAGCGACCATTGCGTCGAGCAGGTCCGTCGCGCAGTTCAGCCGCAGCGGATAGCGGAACTGCGCAAGCGTGAATGCGAACTCGGGCCACAGAGCCGGCGGCGGAAGGTTGTCGCGGCGAACGTGTCGACGTGCGCGCTCTCGTGCATCCTCCGACCCTCCGCAGTCCGGGGTCGCGCACCTGCGCGAACGCCTGGCGGGCGACCACCAGCTGCTGAACCTCCGAAGCGCCTCCATAGATGCGGAGCGCCCGGATCTCGCGGTAGAGCCGCTCGACGATGCTGCCGCGCTCGACGCCCGCGCGCCGAAGAGCCGAACTGCCCGATCGATAGTCCGCTGCGCGTTTCGGTCGCGATCCACTTGGCCATCGCGGCTTCGCGCGTTGCGGGCTGTTCCCCAACGTCGCGGGTCCATGCGGCCGGTACGCGAGCAGCGCGCCCGGCGTCGATCTCGGTCGCCATCGCAGCGATCGCGGTCTGCGTCATCTGGAAGTCGGCGAGATGTTGGCCGACATCGTTCGGTGCTCAACGTGCTGGAGCGTTTCGTCGAGCGCGCGCCTGGCCATCCCGAGCGCCGCACCGGCGACGCTCGTACGGAAATGTCGAACGTCCGCATCGCGAGCTTGAACCCCTCGCCTGCCGTACCGATACGCCGTTCACCCGAGACGCGGCAGCCGTCGAAGCGCAGCGCGCGAGCGGATGCGGCGCTATCGCTTCGATCCGCGCGCCGACCGCGAATCCCAGATCAGCCGGCTCGACGACGAACGCCGGCAGCCCGCGCGTCCCCGGGGCCTCACCGCTCCGCGCGAAGACGACGTAGAAGTCGGCGATGCCGCCATTGGATATCCACGTCTTCTCGCCGTCGAGCCGCCAGCCGGCGCCGTCGCGGACCGCGGTCGTGGCGATGGCCCCAACGTGCGAAGCTGCTCGCGCTCCGAGAGCGCGAACGCCGCGATCGCTTCGCCCGCGGCGACGCGGGAAAGGTATCGCTCGCGCAACTCGCGCGAACCGTCGAGCCCGATCGGACCGCTCCCCGAGGCCCTGCATCGCGAATGCGAAATCGGCGATGCGGGTCGTGGTACGCGAGCGTCTCGCGGGCGAGAGCGGCGATCGAACGCGCGTCGAGGCGTGTCGCGCGTCCCGCCAAACGGCTGCCGGGACACACTCGCCGCAACCAACCGTCGCGGCCGAGTTTTCCGACCAACGCGCCGGGCAGGCCCGATCGACGTCGCTGTGGTCGGAGTCGTGCGTCAGATTTCGGCGGCGGCCCAGGGCTCCCAAGCCGGTCGGGCAAGCGCGCGGTGTTCGTCTTCGAAGAACGGCCAGGTTAAGTGCTCGAAACGCACGTGCGCCTAATCTCCTTCGAAAACCGGACGGCGTTTCGCAACGAACGCGTCGTACGCGCGTTTGAAGTCCTTCGTCTGCATGCAAAGCGCCTGCGCCTGCGCTTCGGCCTCGAGCTCGTCTGCAAGATCGAGCGTCCAAGCCCGATCGAGCATCTTCTTCGTTATGTACATCTGCTTCAACCATCGTATTGCTGTTT
>CAWHUV010000003.1:0-156174 GCA_963832625.1 Vulcanimicrobiota bacterium
CAAAGATGCTCGCAGTTGTCGAGGATCAAGAGGAGGCGCTGATGCTTGAGGGCCACCACGAGCGCGGTCAGCGGCTCGGCCCTGCCCGCCAACTCGGTTCCAAGCGCGAGCGCGATCGCCGACGGGACGAACGCGCCGTCGGCGAGCGGGGCTAGTTCGACAAACCAGACGCCGCCGGCCGAACCGTCGAGCAAGTCCGCACCCGCCTGAAGCGTCACGCGCGTCTTTCCGACGCCGCCGGCGCCGATGATGGTGACGAGGCGGTGCGCGCCAAGCAACGCGACGATCTCCGCGACTTCGGCATCGCGCCCGATCAAGTCCGTGATCTGAAGGGGCAGGTTGTTCGGAAGCGCCGCGAGCGAGCGGAGCGGCGGAAACTCTCGGCGCAAACCGGGCGCGCACAGCTGATACACCATCTCGGGCTGCATCAAATCGCGCAAACGATGCGCGCCGAGGTCGGTGAGCGTCGCCTCTTCCGCGAGCCCGCCTCTGAGGAGTTCGGCCGTCGTCCCCGAGACGAGAACCTGGCCGCCATAAGCGATCCCGAGCAATCGTACGGCGCGATTGATCGTCGCGCCGGCATAGCCGCCGTCGCACTCATCGGAGGTCCCGGTGTGCAGAGCGACGCGGACCGCCAAACCGCCGACCGCTGAGAAGTCTTCGGCGCCGACGCCGCGTTGCAACGCAAGAGCCGCTGTGGCCGCGTCCTCGGGGCGCGAAAACGCCGCGCGAAACGAGTCTGAGACCGTCTCGAAAACGTATCCGCTCGCACCTTCCAGCGCTTCGCGCACGAGCGCATCGCAGCGCTGCACGGCCGCTTGCATGGCGCCCGGATCTCGTTCCCAGTGACCCGCCGCGTCTTCGATCTCGGCGAAAACGAAGGTGACCGTCCCGCTCGGCGTCGCGGGCCGGCCGCCTCCGGATGCGGGCGCTTCGAGCCCGTGCATCCCCAGTTGCGCGTCGAGGACCGCGATCAATCGGTTTACGTGCGCGTGAAAATCTCGCCCCGGATCGACTTGCGCGGCGTTGAGATACGCGAACGCGTTCAGGCTTTCGGGAAGTTCCTGCGGCTTCGGCATCGTGGTTTGCCCGACGAGCAAAGGAACGACCACGAGGCCCGCGCGCAGCGCCGTCTCGATCTCGACCCGCACCGGATCGTCGGCGGCCTCGATCGCGGCTTTGCCGCCCTCGTCGCATGCGAGCCAACTCGGCGCGACGAGCGCGATGACGACCTTGGTTTCGCGCAGCGTTCCATCGATGAACTCGCGCACGTCGACGCCGAGTGGGATGCCGTCGACGTCCATGAAGACCGCGTCTTTGCCGTAGTGCTCGACGAGCCGGTCGTAGATTCGACCCGCAATCGCGATCGAATCCGCCGCGCGACGATAACAAAGCGTGATCTTCGGCATCGCCCTCAGCTCACGTGCGCAGCTTCGCGCGACCGCTTACGGCACGTCGAAGCGCGCGGTCAACTCCGCCACTCGCGCTCGCAAGGTGGCGATTTTCGCGCCCGCCTCGATGTCGCCCAGCGCCTCGCCGATGATCTTCCCGATCTCGCGCGCCTCGACCTCACCCATCCCGCGCGACGTAATCGCGGGCGAACCGATTCGGATTCCGCTTGCGACCATCGGCTTCTGGGGGTCGAACGGGATCGCGTTCTTGTTGACGGTGATCTTGATCTCGTCGAGATACGCTTCGACCGCTTTGCCGGTGAGGTTCTTCGGCGTCAAGTCGACGAGCAGCAGGTGCGTGTCGGTTCCGCCGCCGACCAGGCGCGCGCCCGCGCGCTGCAATTCCTCACCCATCGCGCGCGCGTTGACGATCACCTGGCGCTGGTAGTCGGCGAACGCCGGGTGGAGCGCCTCGCCGAAGGCGACCGCTTTAGCGGCGATCATGTGCATGAACGGTCCGCCTTGGATCCCGGGGAAGACGCTCTTGTCGAGCGCCTGTGCTCGATCCGCCTTGCTAAGGACAAGCCCGCCGCGAGGCCCGCGCAGCGTCTTATGGGTCGTCGTCGAGACGAAGTCGGCGAACGGAACCGGGGACGGGTGCAGGTCGACGGCGACGAGCCCGGCGATGTGCGCCATATCGACCAAGAACGCCGCGCCGATCTCGGCCGCGATCTCCGCGAACGGCGCGTAGTCCATCGTGCGTGGGTAAGCGCTCGCTCCCGCGACGATCAGTTTCGGCTTATGCTCGCGCGCGAGCGCGCGGACCTCGTCGTAGTCGATGAGTTCAGTATCGCGGCGCACGCCGTACGCGAGCGCGTGGTAGAGCTTCCCGCTGAAGCTAACTTTCGTGCCGTGCGTCAGGTGGCCACCGTGCGCGAGCGACATCCCGAGGACCGCATCGCCGGGTTGCAGGACCGCCATGAAGACGGCCATGTTCGCCTGTGCGCCGGCATGCGGCTGCACGTTCGCGTGGTCGGCTTTGAAGATGCGCTTCGCGCGGTCGATCGCGAGCTGCTCGGCGACGTCGACGTATTCGCACCCACCGTAATAGCGGCGCCCCGGATAACCTTCGGCGTACTTGTTGGTCATCACCGACGCCATCGCTTCGCGGACGGCGCGGCTCGCGTAGTTCTCGGACGCAATCAGCTCGAGGTTCTCGCGCTGGCGGCGCTCCTCGTCATGGATCGCGGTCGCGATCTCGGGGTCTTGGCGGTCGAGGTCTAAGGCGTCTAGCAGCTGCATGCTCGTTCTCGCTGGCGGCGGAATGCGGGCCTTCAACGAACCGCGGCCTCGAACCGCTTGTCAGCGGTCTTTTTCAGGATCCCACAGGCCAAGGCTCGCTCGAATCGCGGCGGTGACGCCCGCTCCGTCGGCACTGCGCCGAATCGGCCGGTCGCGGCGGCGCACGTACGCACCGCCGATCAACCCGGCAACGCAGATCGCAAGCGAAAGCCAATAGAAAGGATCGTGGTCGTGCGGGACGCGGACAAATCGGACGTCCAGCGCAAAAATCGCGCCGCCGACGATCACGGCCGCCAGGGTCGCTACTCTCACCGCGCGACCCCGACCATCGCGTCGCGGGTCACGAGCGACGCGCACTCCGCCTCGCTCATCCCCGCGCTCTCCGGCGGACGAACCGGCAGCACCATGTAACGCATGTCCGCGGTGCTGTCGTGGACGCGAACCGTCACGTGCGCCGGAAGCTCGACCCCGAATTCGGCGAGCACGGCGCGCGGCTCGCGTACCATGCGTGCGCGATAGGTGATGCTCTTGTACCAATCGGGCGCCATGCCGAGGAGCATCCGCGGATAGCACGAGCACAACGTGCAGACGATCGCGTTATGAACGTCGGGCGTGTTTTCGACGACGACCAGCTTGAGCGAACCGACCTCGATGCCGAGTTCTCTGACCGCGGCGCTGCCGTCGCGCAACAGGCGCGCCTTGAATTCCGGATCGAACCAGGCGCGCGCTACGACGCGCGCGCCGAGCGCCGGGCCGCGCGCGTGCAGCGTTTCGACGCGAGCCTCGAGTTCGTCCGCCGTCAAGACTTCGGCCTCGATCAGCAATTCGCGCAGCGCCCGCTCGAGCATCTCGAAGCGGCGCTCCCCGGTTGAGTGCGTCGCGCTCACGCGGCCGCAGCCTCGAGCCAGTGCTCGTAGATCTCGACGTCGACCGTGTCGCCGGACGCTCCGCCGTAGTCCGGCCAGATCTCGCGTTGCATAAACCGGACGCGGTACAGCGGCCGGACCTCGCCGTCGTAGCGGCCGTAGGCAAGCTCTTCAGGGTTTCGAAAACTCCCGAGCACGCGTTCGACGACTCCGCGCCGGCCGCGGACGTAGCGCGGCGCCCGCACGTGCCCGCTCGTCTCGCGCGCGCTGACCTGTACCCGGTCGCCGGCCGCGAAGCGGGGCGTCACCGGATCGCCTCGTGCTCGGCTTCGTGCTCCCGCGCGTGGTCGGCTTCATGCGCCCGCGTCACGTCGGCAACGCGGCGCTCCAAGGCGTCGCGACCGACGACGTTCTTCTCGGTCATGATCGCGACGATCGAAATCAGCCACTTCCCGAAGTACCCGAGGTCGCGGTACTCGGCGGCGGGCAACGACTCGATGCCGCGGCGCAATTCGTCGACCGTCATTAGCGGGCCGCCCGGCCGCTTCGCGTCGGTCAGTATCCACATCAGCGCGTCGACGCGAACTTCCCACGGTAGGAGCGGGTGCTGTTCGCGCGCGATCGGCTCGGTCGTGGGGAGGCCGCCGACGTCGTGATGGCCCGCGGTCACAGCAAAACTTTCGGCGTCACCGCGCCCGTCACGCGTCCGGCCGCGAGGTCGGCGCGCGCCTTCGCCTGCTCTTCGGCGCCGTAAGCGAGTTTCGCGACGCGGTGCTCGTGCCGGCCGCCGCTCTCAAACGGTGTGTTCATGAAAATGTCGAGCAGCCGCTCGATCATCTCCCAGCCGGTCAACCGCTCGGAGAGTGCGAGGACGTTGGCGTCGTTGTGACGCCGCGAAAGTTCGCACGAATACGGCTCGAAGACCGCGGCGCAGCGAATTCCCTCGACCTTGTTTGCGGCGATCGCGATGCCGAGGCTCGAGCCGCAAACGACGATTCCGCGCTCGAACGCACCCGTCGCCACCGCCATACCCACGACGTAACCGTAGTCGGGGTAGTCGACCGGCGTCGCGTCGCTCGTCCCGAAGTCGTGCGTCTCGTGCCCCTGCGCCTCGAGAACCCGGACGATCCGATCCTTGTACTCGAAGCCGGCATGGTCGGCGGCAAGCGCGATCTTCATAGCCGCCCTTCCTTCAGCGCGGACGGGAGCGCCGCCCGCAAACCCGAAGGGCCCGCGCAGCATGAAGCTCGCCTCATCGAGCGCGTCCTTTGCCGAACCACTCGCGGCCGGCGACCTGACCCAACTCGAGTGGCTCGACCTCTGCGCGGCCGAGCTCGCGCTCGACGGCGTCCTCTTCGATAGCACGCATTTCCCGCGGACCGATTGCGACTACGTTGCGCAGCTCAAGAAGATGGCGGTGGACCTCGGCTTAACCGTCGCCGGGCTTGCGCTCGACGGCGAGGCGCCGACGGGCGCCGCCGTCGTCGACTGGGTCGATCGTCGCCCTCCAGTTGGGCGCTCCGCTCGTCACCCTGCGCGCACCCGGCCGAAACGACGACCCCGAAGCGTGGGGCGAGTTCGTCGCAACCTTCAGGCCGCTCGTCGCGCGCGGGAAAGAGTCGAACGTCGTCATCGCGGTGCGCAACGATCCGGCGACGTTATGCGCCGCCGGCGCCGATCTCAAACATCTTGCTAAGGACATCGACAGCGCATGGTTGCGTTTTGCGCTCGACATCGCCGCGCTGGGGACGGTCGACGTAACCGACGAGTTGGTCCGAAGAACGGTCCTCGCTTACCACGACGTCACCGATGTCGCCGACTTCGCGCGCAACGGCGACCCGGAGGCGGCCCGCATCGCTGCGCGCCTGAACGGCTTCCGCGGGTTCGTTGTCGTCGACCGCGCCGACACGCGCGGCGACCGCGCCGCGTTTCACGCCGCGCTTGCGCGCTTGCGCGCGACGTTCGCGCGCACGATCTTGGGCGGAAGCCCTTAGGCCGGCGAAGCCGAAATGCGGATGGCGCTCGCCGGCGCAATCATGCTCCTGGTGCTCGCAACGTCGCGGGCCTCCGCCGCACTGAGCGCGCCTGCGGCGCCGAGTACGGTCGCCTCGTCGGCGGTGGTCGACGTCGTTCGGGTCGACGGAGTTATCGGCCCGGCCATGGCGCGATACGTGCATCGCGCGCTTGCCCGCGCGGCCGCCGAGAACGCACAGGCCTTAGTAATCGAGATCGATACGCCCGGCGGATTGATGAAGTCGATGGACGACATCGCCAAGGCGCTGCTCGCGACGCCGGTGCCGAGCGTCGCGTACGTCTATCCGAGCGGCGCGCGCGACGCATCGGCCGGCGTCTTTATTACGTACGCAGCCTCGCTCGCCGCGATGGCACCGACGACCCATCTCGGCGCGGCGCATCCCGTCAGCCTCGCCGGCGGCGGCGGCGGCGGTATCGACAAGACGGAGATGACCAAGCTCACCAACGACGCGGTCGCGGAAATCCGCGGATTCGCAATCCGCAACGGGCGCAACGCCGCCTGGGCCGAGCAGGCAGTTCGGCAAAGCGTCTCCATCACCGAAAAGGAAGCGCTGCGCCTTCGGGTCATCGACGTCGTTGCGGACAGCCCGCGCGATCTACTCGCGAAGATCGACGGGCGGAAAGTGCGCGTGGGGGCGGGGTCGCAGCGGCTACGAACGCGCAACGCGCCGCTCGCCGACATCCCGATGGACCTTGCCGAGCAGTTTCTGGGGCTCCTGAGCGACCCCAACGTCGGCTTTATCCTCATGACGCTCGCGATGTATGGGCTCATCATCGAGTTCAACAACCCGGGTGCGGTGTTTCCAGGCGTGATCGGCGGGCTCGCGCTCGTTCTCGCGCTGGCATCGTTCGCCGCCATCGAGGTAAACGTCGCGGGGCTGTTGCTCATCGCGTTCTCGATCGCGCTCTTCATCGCGGACATCAAGGTGCCGAGCCACGGCGTCCTTACCGCCGGCGGGATCGCGTCGTTCGTGGTAGGCTCGCTGCTTCTAACGCAGGATCAAGCGCCATTCATGCGCATCTCGCTGATGCTAATCCTGACGGTCGCCGTGATGACCGCACTGTTCTTCGTGTTTGCCGTCGGCGCCGGCATCCGCGCTCAGAGGCGAAAGGTTCAGACCGGGCAAGAAGCGTTGGTTGGGGTAATCGGCGTCGCGCGCAGCGACATTGCCCCGACTGGGACGGTCTTCGTACAAGGCGAGTTGTGGAATGCGAGAAACTTCGGCGACGAACCCATCGCGACGGGCGAACGCGTCGGCGTCGTCCGAGTAGACGGGCTGCGCCTGGACGTTCGGAAGTCGCACGATTCTAGAGTGAACTAGAGGGGGCCACCAAATGGAATCCACGATCTTCATTCCGATCGTAGTCGTCGTCGTAGGGCTCGCCTTGCTGTCGGCTTCGGTGAAGATCTTGCGCGAGTACGAGCGCGCCGTCGTCTTTCGGCTAGGCCGGCTCGTGGGCGCGAAGGGGCCGGGCGTGGTCATCCTCATCCCGATCGTCGACCGGATGGTGAGGGTCGACTTGCGCGTCGTCACGGTCGAGGTACCACGCCAGGAGATCATGACGCGCGACAACGTCCCGGCGAGCGTCGATGCCGTGGTGTACTTCCGCGTGGTCAACGCCGAAGATGCGGTGGTCAAGGTCGAGTTTTTTGCCAAGGCAACGTTTATGGTCGCGCAGACGACCCTGCGCAGCATACTCGGTCAGCACGAATTGGACGAACTCCTCAGTCAGCGCGATCGAATCAACCAGCAGCTCCAGCAAGTGATCGACGAGCGCACGGAACCTTGGGGAATCAAAGTCATGCTCGTCGAGGTCCGCGACGTCTCGTTGCCGGAGACGATGAAGCGCGCTATGGCCCGGCAGGCTGAGGTCGAACGCGAGCGGCGCGCGAAAGTCATCAATGCTGAGGGCGAGTATCAAGCCGCCGAGAAGCTCGTCATGGCCGCCGAAAAAATTTCGACCGAGCCGGTCGCGTTGCAACTTCGCTACCTGCAAACGTTGGCGGAGATTGCGACGGAAAAGAGCTCGATCACCGTCTTTCCGCTGCCGATCGATCTATTGACGCCATTCCTGAAGAAAGCCGGCGACCACACGGAGAAAGTCCGCTAAAGCGAAAGCCCCGCAGCGCGGTAACGCTGAAGGGCCCTCTGACGATGAACCGCGCTTGCCGTCTGCATGCCCGGGTAGAGACCTGCTATATACAGGTGGGTGCGGCCCGGGCGCCAGGAGGGTCGGTGGTACCGGCCCGTGCCCGTCGTATCCGGAGCTGATGCTCCCTTGGTTCTTACGTTGGTCCTACACCTAGGAAAGTACGCGTGCGAGCGCAGTCGCCCGTCTATTGCGAATTATCGGCGAATCAAGCGACTGCGGTCAAGCACTTGACAGATGCCCGTGCGTTCGTTCCTGGCAAGCGGTCCTCGATCCAGCGAGGAGGCCCGTTCGCGCCGGACTAAGACGCCGCACGTGCGTCTGGAGCTCGCCGAGCTAACGCTCCCGCTCGTCCATACGTTCGCGATCGCACGCGGCGCCGAATCGAGCGCGCGAACGCTTGTTTTTCGGCTGCTGTGGGACGGGCGCGAAGGTCTCGGCGAGTCGGCCCCGAGCGAGCGCTATGCTGAGAACGTCGCGTCGATCGCAGCTTACTTTGCCGCGCATCCGGTCGCCGGCGACGACCCGTACGCGTTCGAAACGTTGCTCGCGGGAATCCCGCCGGCCGCGCGGTGCGGACTCGATCTCGCGCTGCACGACTTGATCGGAAAGGATCTCGACCGGCCGTTGTGGCGCCTCCTCGGCCTCGATCCGAGCCAAACGCCGGTCACCTCCTTTACAATCGGCCTCGACACGCCCGAGACGATGCTCGCGAAGCTCGAGGAGATCCGCGAACACCCGATCGTCAAGGTGAAGTTGGGAGGCGCCGACGACGTCGCGGTCGTCGAAGCGATTCGCGCGCGGTACGCCGGCGCGATACGCGTCGACGCGAACGAAGCGTGGAATCCCGAGCGCGCGGTCGCGATGCTCCGCGAACTCGAACGTTTCGAGATCGAGTTCTGCGAGCAGCCGATCCCAGCCGGCACGCCCGAGCAACTGCGATGGATTCGCGAGCGGGTCGCGATCCCGATCGTCGCCGACGAGGACGCGCGCGACGCGCGCGACCTGCCGGGATTGCGCGGTTGCGTCGACGGCGTGAACGTCAAGCTCGTCAAGTGCGGCGGCATTCGCGGCGGCCTTGCGATGATCCACACCGCGCGCGCGCTCGGGTTGAAGATCATGCTCGGCTGCATGCTCGAAAGCGCGATCCTCGCGACCGCTGCGGCGCAGCTCTCGCCGCTCGTCGACTGGGCCGATCTCGACGGTCCCTTTCTAACGCGCGACGACCCGTTCGTCGGGATCCGCTACGAACGCGGTAAAATCGTCTTGCCCGATGGCCCCGGACTCGGAGTCCGCGAGCGCGCACCGGCCGCGGCGTGAACGGCGTGGGGCGGCGGCGTTACGCGATCCTTGCGCCGGGGACGTTTGCGACGCGCAGTGCGAAGACGGCGCACGGGGTGATCGCGTACGGCGAGGACCCGACCGTCGCGGTGATCGACCCGGATTTCGCCGGGAAGCGCGTGTGCGACGTCGTCCCGTACCTTGCATCCGAGGCGCCGGTCGTGGCGACGCTCGCCGACGCGTTGCGGTACGAACCGACCGCGCTGTTGATCGGCGTCGCACCGCCCGGCGGCGCGCTGCCTGCGGCGTGGCGTAGTGAAATCGTCGCCGCGCTCGCCGCCGGACTCGACGTCGTCAGCGGACTGCACCAGACGCTCGGCGACGATCCGGAGTTCGCGGCGGCGGCGGCGCGCGGAGCGGCGCAGATCCGCGACGTGCGCGTCCCTCCGCCCGTCCCGCTCTTCTCGGGGCGCGCGTACGGCGTCGCGGCGCGCGTCGTTCTAACCGTCGGCACCGACTGCGCCGTCGGTAAGATGAGCGCCGCACTCGAGTTGACGCGCGCGGCCCGCGAGCGCGGCGTCCGCGCTACCTTCGTCGCGACCGGCCAAACCGGGATCGTGATCGCGGGGAGCGGGATCGCGATCGATCGCGTGATCTCAGATTTCGCCTCAGGCGCCGCCGAGCAGATCGTCGTCGATGCGGCTGCGAATGCCGACCTGATCTTCGTCGAGGGTCAAGGCGGGATCAACCATCCGGCGTTTGCCGCGGTCACGCTCGCGCTTTTGTTCGGCGCGGCGCCGGACGCGCTGCTCCTCGTCCATCGCCCCTCACGGACGGTCATCGAGGACTTCGACACGCCGTTGCTCTCGTACCGCGCCTCGATCCGAACGTACGAAGGACTGTGCGCGACCGTTAAGCCGGCGCGAGTCGCCGGGATCGCTCTCAATACGGCGGATCTCGACGAACCGGCGGCGCGCGCGGAGATCGCCCGCGCGCGGGAAGAAACCGGTCTGCCCGCCGATGACGTCGTGCGCTTTGGGCCGGAACGTCTCTTCGACGCGATGGCGCCGGCATTCGCGACGAAGACGCGGCCGCTGGCTGCGGCGTCGCGGTGAGCGACCGCGCGGGCTCCAAGGCGCCAAAGGCGCTGCTCGCACTGTTCCTTGCACTCTCGTTTGCTGCGTGCACGAAAGCCGGCACGCCGGGAGCGGAACGCGGGCGCAACCCCTGGACGATCGCGGGACATCTGCGCATCGGGACGAGCGACGAACCCGACAACCTCAATCCAATGTTCGCGCACACCGACGCGACCGACCAGATCGACGCGCTGATCTTCGCACCGGTCTTTCGATACGACGAACACGGCGAGTTCGTCCCCGAACTTGCGACCGCTGTTCCGACGTACCAAAACGGCGGGATCTCGAAAGACTCGCGGACGATCGTCCTGCACTGGCGGCGCGGCGTCCGGTGGGCCGACGGCGCGCCCTTGACCGCGCGCGATTTGCGCTTCACGTGGAAGGTTGTCACCGACCCGCGCAACGCAACGAAGGCGCTCTTCGGTTGGGACGACATCGCATCGTTCGATTTGCCGGACGACTACACCGCGGTGATCAAACTGAAGCGACCCGATGCCGACGTCCTCGGAATCTTCGGCGGCGGCGGCGGGAGCGCGTATCCGCCGCTCCCCGAGCACCTGCTCGCGAGTCTGCCCGATCTCAATCGCGCAGCGTTCAACGCGCGGCCGCTCTCGAGCGGTCCGTGGATTCTGCGTGAATGGAAGCACGGTTCGGCCCTCGAGTTCGTCCCGAACGCGCGGTACTGGCGCGGGCCGCCGAAGCTGCGCGCGCTGACCGTCAAGATCGTCCCGAATCCCGACTCGCTGCTCGCGGAGTTGCAGACGCACGAGATCGACGTCGTCCCGGGCGTTGACGAGCGCCTGATCCCCCGTCTCGCCAACGTCGCCGGCATAGCGACCTCAAAACACTTGATCGCGAACTGGCGGCGGCTCGCGATCAACTGCGCACGGCCCGCGCTCTCCGACCTGCGCGTGCGGCTTGCTCTGGCCGAAGCGATCGACTGGGACCGGTTGAACGCGACGGTCTATCATGGTTACAACACGCGCTCGACGAGCGACATCCCGCCCGACTCGTGGGCCGCGCCGCACGTTCCATTCTACCGTCACGACCCGGCCGCCGCGGCTCGGTTGCTCGACGCCGCCGGATGGCGCGCCGGGCCCGACGGCGTCCGCACGAGGGACGGCGCGCCGCTTGCCTTGACGATCTCGGCGACGAACAAGCCCGGTAACGAGCAAGCCGAAGTGCAGATGCAGCAGGCGCTGCGCCCGCTCGGCATCGCGCTCTCGATCAAGAACTATCCCGCGAGCTTCCTCTTCGCCCAAAACGGCCCGCTCTACGGTGGGACCTACGACCTTGAGTGGTCGATCGATACAAACGGCCCGGATCCCGACAACCAGGGGAACTGGAGTGGCGATTTCGTCCCGCCGCGCGGCGCAAACACGAGTTTCCTGCGCGACTCGCTGATCACGCAGGTTTCGGACGCCGCTATCCGCACGTTCGACCGCGCCAAGCGAAAAGCGCTCTACCAGCGCGAGGAAGAGCGTATCCACGCGCTCGTCCCGACGGTCTTCTTCTATTGGGAGAACGCGGTCGAAGCGTACAACTCCGATTTGAAGAACTATCGCCCCGCGGAGTATATCACCAACAACTGGAACTCGTGGGAGTGGGAGATCTGAGCGAGCGCACAGCGGTGAAGGGATGTTGAAGGTCGTGGCGCCGGTCGAAGCCGACGCGCGGATCGAAGTGGCGCCGGCGCGGACCGCGGTCGTGTCGTGGAACTCGGACGAGTCTCGCGGGCGGCTCGAGGTCCGGGTCGAGCGGGCCGACGGCGCGATCTCGCGGTGGCTTCCGTACGTCGCGTGGGATCCCCGCGAGCGCCAATCGTTGAATGGGAGCGACGAGGTCGCCGCGATCGATACCGACGTAATCCGCGCAACGTCAGATTTCGTCGCGATCGAGGTTCGCTCGATGGACCCGCTCGATGCGCTGTTCGTCACGACGCCGCCGTCGTTGGAAACGGCGCCCGGCGCCGAACCCCCACCGATCGTACTCGAGGTCCCGGCAATCAGTCAGTACATGCCCGAATTTCCGGAACAGCGCGGCTGGTGCGCGCCGGCGGCGCTCGCGATGCTCCTCGGATTCTGGGGAATCTCGAAAGAGGTCGTCGACGTCGCCGAAGGTGTGCTCGACACGGCGTACGACGGGACCGGAAACTGGGCGTTCAACATGGCGTACGCCGGATCGCTTGGGTTGCGAGGAACGGTCGCATATCTCCGCGATCTCGCTCACGCCGGCAAATTCATCGAGGCTGGAATCCCGATCGCGGTCTCGATCTCGTGGAGCGAAGGCGACCTTGCACACGTGCCGATCGAGCACAGTGACGGGCACATCGTCGTCATATGCGGTTTCGAGATTCCAATCGGCGACTCAAGTACGTACGTCGTCGTGAACGACCCGGCGCAGAGCCCGCCAAGAACGCATTATAACTTAGATGGGTTCGCCCGTGCCTGGCTTGGTCACGGTGGGGTTGCGTTTCTCGTCGCGCCACGCGAGCGCGGCGACGATCTCGTGCGGCTCGCCAACGAATGACGCCGCGGTCGCCGCGCATTGGGGACGTGCACGCCGCCGCGCAGCCGCGCGAACGCGTCCGCGCCGAGATTGCAAAGGACGCGCCGCTGCACGTCGTCCTCGTCGAGCCGCAGATCCCCCCGAACGCCGGTAACGTCGCGCGCCTTTGCGCCGCGACCGGCTGCGCGTTGCACCTCGTCGAGCCGCTCGGATTCTCGATCGACGACCGCGACCTCAAGCGCGCCGGTCTCGACTACTGGGACGCGGTCGCCGTCACGGTGCATCGTTCGCTCGACGCGTTCCTCGCGGCGTTTGCCGGACGGCGCCTGTGGTTCTTGAGCACGCGCGCGCCGCGTTCGTATGCCGGCGCCGACTATGCGCGGGGCGACGCGCTCGTCTTCGGCAAGGAGACGGCCGGTCTGCCGGCCGCGCTTCTCGCCGAGCATCCCGAACGCGCGCTCCGCATCCCGATGCGCGACGACGCGGTGCGCAGCCTGAACCTTTCGACCGCCGTCGGCATCGTCACGTACGCCGCGCTCGCGCGGCTCGACTTCCCCGGCTTGCGATGAGTCGCGCGGCGGCCTTGCCCGCGATCGAGCGCCGCGTCGTCGCCTGCACGCGTTGCCCCGAGTTGCGTGCGTACTGCGCCGAAATCGCGCTGACGAAGAAGCGCGAACACCGCGACCAAGACTATTGGGGGAAGCCGGTCCCCGGCTTCGGCGACCCGCGGGCGCGCGTCGTGCTCGTCGGCCTCGCGCCGGGCGCGCACGGCTCGAATCGCACCGGGCGCCCGTTTACGGGCGACGCCTCGGGTGTGTGGTTGTATCGGGCGCTCCATCGCGCGGGCTTTGCGAATCAAGCCGAGGTGTGGGGCCGCGGCGACGGGCTCGCGCTGCACGACGCATTCATCACGGCCGCCGTCCGCTGCGCGCCGCCGCGCAACAAGCCGACGCCCGCGCAGATTCACCGCTGCGCGCCGTATCTCGACGACGAGTTCGCGGCGCTCGACCGGTTGCGGGTCGCGATCGGCCTCGGCGCGATCGGGACGCGCGCCACCTCCGAGGCGCTCGCGCGCGCCGGGTACGCGCCCGAACGCAAACCGGCCTTCGCGCACTTGGCCGAGACCATCTTTCGCCGCCCGCGCGACCGGCGCGAGATCGTCCTGGTTGCGTCCTATCATCCGAGCCGCCAGAACACGAACACGGGAGTCCTCACCGAGCCGATGTTCGATGCGGTTTTCACTCGCGCAAACGCGCTCTTGCGCTGAGCGAAACGACCCGGCCGTAAGGCTCTGATTCGCAGATGGATCGCGCTTCCTTCCCGGCGTCTTCGGAAAGGCTTAAGCGCCCTCCAGAGCGCCGGCCCGGGACACAGCGCCAAAATGTATTTCTTGGGGCACTGTCTCGCCTAAGGCGCTAGTAGATCAACGCTTCGCGGAGGTCGAGCTCGCCTTCGCAGGCGCTTGAGAATTTAGAGTTTCGTGCTATACTCTGTATCAATGAAACCCGCCGGCCATCACGATCCGATCACGTGGTACTCAGCCGCGCGCGCAGCTCAACTTTCCGGACTCTCCCGGGCGATGGTGAATCACCTCTGCCGTCACGGCCTGGTCGAACCCACGTCCACCCGCAAGCGTGGACATGGTTCCGCGCGGCACTACTTGTTCGGTGACGTAGTCGCCTTACGGCTCGTGGCCCGGCTTTCCGCTGCTGGAATCTCGGTTCTCAGACTCAAAACGGCGCTTCAGAGGCTCCGAACACTTCATCCGCAAATCACACTGAACTCGCTACCCAAGGGACACCTTGTAACGGATGGTAAGGACCTTTTCTTACGCGCCGCAGACTCGTCGTTGGAGAGAGCACTTGACGGTCAGCTTGCGTTTGCTTTTGTAGTCGAACTTGAACAGCTTCGCAAGGAAGTCATTCAAGCAATCGAGGCCACAGGGTAAAAAGACGCACGCGAAGAGGAGCAGACTCATGTTAGTCAGTCGGTACACTGAAACGCCAAACCAAGTAGTCATGGGCAGAGTGATCGCAAGTTCTCTGCTCGCAGATTTAGATTCCCCCAATGGGAACGGAGCCGAGCCTATAGGTGTACACAACATGCTCCGCTTGCTCAAAATGTATGACACGGATACGTTTTATACCCACGATCCGCTGGGCATTCTTGAGCAAGACGATTTTGCCGATCTGAATCATCTGCGCGAATCCGATGATTCCAGTCGGCTGAAAGAATCTTTGAAGGCCACTCACGAAGCTTTTTCTCCAGAGTTATCAACCGGTGACTTTGCGCACCGGGTTTCTGACTTGCTGGAGAAGCTTCTCGTTAAGACAGCATCGGCGGAGGATTTGGCTGACATAAAGCGCTTTCTTTCAAACTTGACTAACGCGCTCGCCTGAGCTTTCGATGTTCGCCCCGAAAAGCTATTTACTGCTCGAATGGGCGAACATCGAGCAGGTCTTGCGGGAGACTCTTCGACACCGTTATACGGCCACTGCTGCCTTCTACGAAGAATGCAAAGCGCGACTTGAACTTTTTCGTCGCGCGATTAAGCGGACGCCGGAGACTGATGAGGCGGCTCTTTATAGCCTAATGATCGAGCTGCACAACCTGTCGGAGTTGATAACTAGCATTGAGCGCTCTCATTTAGAGGAATTCTCCTGGCCTTTTGCATGGGCGCTAGAGCGCATCTCCGAAGACGCCTGCGGGGCGCTCTTCTTCTTCAAGGCGGAAGGGGGTATCTGCACATATAGGGTGCGACGCGAAAAGGAGCGCCTTGGAATCATCAAACGAAGAATTAATTCGGTGGTTTTCCCGCGAGCGTTAAAGAATTGTGTACTCTTGCATACGATTCTCGGCCACGAAATTGGGCATGCCGTTGTGGTCGCGCATCCAAAGGAGTGCTTAGAGATAATCGACACGCTCGTTTCCGGTAGCGTCGTTGCAGACCCACAGAGCCTTTATGAGTGGTGCACCGCCAACATTGGCGTCACCCACGAAGTTAGCAAGGGTTATCTGATACGTCAGGCATACAGCTGGGCTGAAGAGTTCTTCTGCGACCTTTTGGGCGTCGTGATCATGGGGCCGTCGTTCCTTCCCGCTTTCCAGTCACTATTGGAAATACAGTCGTTCGCCGCACCCGACATCTACGTGTCTTCCCATCCTCCATTTGCTTCCCGCTCGGCCGCACTCTTGGACGGTGCTCGCGCTCTAAACCTTTTGTACTCTGAACAATCGCCGCCCAGCGACCTGGGCAAGCTCACCGCATCGCTCGACGGAGCATTCGTCGCGACTGCCTCTAAGTGGGCATCTAGCAAGTTCTCGATCCTCGTTTCGCAGCAAGTGGCGGCAGCAGCCACTCAGTTAGCACAGTTTGCACAAGCGTATAAGCTCCTAGCGTTTCCTCCCCCAGATGCTAAACCGATTTCGCAGCTGCTCCAATCTCTGCGCGACGAGGTTCCACCTGTGGGGCCGCATCCGGCTGCGATTGAAGCTGGTTCTGACGGAAAACCAACCCCTCTTGAATGCGAAACTGTTGATTTTCGGCATGTGCTCCTCGCCGGATGGGTGAGGTGGTCGGAAGTGATCGACAAAGACGAGGAGAGATTTCGACTGCTCAATGACTTCTGTTCTCACGCGATCCTTCAACAAGAAGGCATCGTTTATTGGGCAGGAGCGCGTAGCTAAGCTGACGACACATAAGCCTCAGTGAGCGTCCTCACAAAGCAACAAGTACTAGCGCGAATCGCTCGCGGCGATTTGGTTATAACGCCGATAGTTGACCCAATTCAGATTGGCAAAGCTTCGATAGACCTGCGCCTGGGAACGACGGCGGCCATCATCCGCGGTAGTGACCTACCTCTGGTTGATCCGAGTGCCTACATCGAGGCACGTGAATCTGATCATGCCCTTGAAGAGGGCAAGCGGCGAAAACTTGAGCGCGTGAGCGTTCCGTTCGGTCACCGGCTCATTTTGCACGCCGGAAGTCTCATTCTTGTGTCTACGTTCGAGTGGGTAAAGCTCCCGAACGATTTGAGGGGTGTCGTTACTGCGCGATCCTCGTGGGGTCGGGAGGGTCTAAGTATCGCGACGGCTTCGTTTATCAACCCGTGCTACGACGGCATCATAACGCTCGAACTGGCAAACTTTGGACAAATCCCAATTGTCTTGTACCCCGGTATGAGGCTGGCGCAGCTGGCGCTTCACCAGATGGACACGGCGAAAGCAGACCCTTGCGATCCTGCGGCTCGCGGTCAATTCGATCTCTCCTTTGAGCCTAAAGCGGGCGACATTACGAAAGATGACGACGCGTTCATTCCAAAGCGCAAGTGATGTCTAGGAAGCGCGTTTTCGCTTCCGACTGATCTTCTTGATCTGCAGAACCGCGATAAAGGCGCTTGACAACCTTCTTTTGACGCTTTCGGCGATCAACGATCCCGGGGGGGATTCCTTATCTAGGCGGGCTTTTACGTAGTTAGTACCGATCGCACGCGGCTTTTCGCCGCTCGAGGTAGCGGCGTTCTGCCGGGTTGCGGGCCAGCGCCAAGGCCGCCCCAAAGTGTCCGCGTGCGGCCTCGTCTCGGCCACGCGCGAGTTCGAATTCGGCGAGCGCCGCGTGATAGAACGGATAGGCCGCGAGGCGCTCGCGGTCCGCGATCGCGACGAGCGCTGCGAGCCCGCGCTCGGGGCCTTCGAATTGCCCGAGCGCGATCGCCCGGTTCAGCGCGATGACCGGCGACGGCCGAATCGCGAGCAGCGTGTCGTAAAGCGAGACGATCGCCCGCCAATCGGTCTCGGCGACGCGTTCGGCTCGCGCGTGCACCGCCGCAATCGCCGCCTCGAGGTGATACTCGGAGGCTTCGGTACCGGTGGCGGAACGTTCGAGGAGCCGCCGCCCCTCGGCGATGAGCCGCCGGTCCCAGAGCGAGCGATCTTGATCGAAGAGGGAGTTTAAGTTACCCGCCGCATCGAGGCGAGCGGGCAGCCGCGCCGCGTTCAGCGCCATGAGCGCGCAGAGCGCGAACGTCGCAGGCGTCGCCGTCGCGGGACGGTCGCAGAGCAACCCGCCCAAGCGCATCGCTTCGCGGCACAGTTCGACGCGGATGACGGACCGGGCTGAGGTTCCGTGATACCCTTCGCTGAACAAGAGGTACAGCGCACGGTGAACGGCCGAAAGCCGCCGCGCGAAGTCGGCGTCGGTGAGATCGAAGAGTTCCTTCGAGTCCGCGAGGACGCGTTTCGCCCGCGCAATGCGTTTCTCGGTCGCCGCGCGACCGGCGAGAAAGGCGCTTGCGACTTCGCCGATGCTGAAAGCGCAGACGAGATGGAGGACAAGCGCGATCTGCGTCTGTTCCGGTATTCTGGGATGACAGCACGAAAACATCATCCTGAGCTGGTCGTCTTCGATCGCGCTCGGCGACAACAACTCCGACATCGTCGGGACGAGCGTCCACTCGCTTGCGAGCAGGCGCTTGAGTTCGGGGGCGAAGGTGCGCGCCGTACGTTCGCGCCGCAATACGTCGAGCGCGCGATTCTTGGCGGCGGTCATCAACCACGCCGAAGGGTTCGCTGGGACGCCGCGGATCTTCCAAACCTCGAGCGCGCGGCAGAAGGCGTCTTGCACGACGTCTTCTGCCAGCGCGAGGTTGTGGACGCCGAAGATTCGGGTGAGGGTAGCGACCAAACGCCCCGCCTCGCGGCGGAAGAGCTGCTCGCCGGGCTCCACTACATCGCCATGATCGGGCGGACTTCCACGAGGCCGCCGCCGTCGAATATCGGGCACCCTTTGGAGAGTTCCGCCGCCTGGTCGAGATCCTTTGCCTCGATCAGCGTATAGCCGCCGACGAGATCCTTCGACTCCGCGTACGGGCCGTCGGTCACGACTTTGTCTTTGCCGCGCACGACCTTGCCGCCCGGCTCGAGCGGCTGGCCTTGGTCCTTGATGTGACCCTTCGCGCCCAGTTCTTTCAACCACGTCGTCCAGCGCTGCATCACGCTCTCGGCTTGCTGCGCGGATTCGGGGGGCTGGCCGCCGCGATAGATGAACAGATATTCACTCATTGTCTTCTCCTCGATGTCGCTTCGTTTGGAGCGCACCGGCGCGTCGGCCGGGGCGTCGACCTATAGACGAATGAGGGGGCCGGAATCCGACATTTTTACTAGCGGCGCCGCTTCGCGACCCTAGAGCCGCGGCGGCTTGAGGTCGATCCCGAGTTCGCGGAGCTGCTCCGGCGCGACCGGCGAGGGAGCGTCCATCATGAGGTCGCGGAACACTTGGTTCTTCGGGAACGCGATCACGTCGCGGATTGAGGTCTCGCCGCAGGCGATCATCGCGATCCGGTCGATCCCCCACGCCATCCCGCCGTGCGGCGGCGCGCCGTACTGCAGCGCTTCCATGAAAAACCCGAAGCGTTCTTCGATCTGGGCGTCGCTCAAACCGAAGATCTTGAAAATGCGGTGCTGGAACGCAGGGTCGTGGATGCGGATCGAGCCGCTGCCGAGTTCCGAGCCGTTGAGGACCAGATCGTAGTGCAGCGCGCGCATCGCAAGCGGATCCGTGTCGAGCAACGCCTCTTGCCCAGGCGCCGGCGACGTGAACGGATGATGCGCGGGGACGAGCGCTCCGCTCTCCGGGTCGCGCTCGAACAGCGGGAAGTTGAGGACCCAACAAAACTCGAACCGCTGCGGATCGCGCAATCCCAACCGTTCGCCGGCGTGGACGCGCAATTTGCCGGCGATCTCCGACGTCGCGCCGGCCGGGCCGGCAACGATTAGCAGCGCATCGCCCTGCTCCGCTCCAGCGAGCGAACGTATGCTCTCGACGGTCGCGTCGTCGAGCAGTTTTTGAATCGACGCCTTCCAACCGCCGTCCGCGAGCGCGAGCCAGATCAATCCGCCGGCCCCGAACTCTTTCGCGGTCTCGGTCAACTCGTCGAAGTCGCGCCGCGACAGCGCCGCGCCGCCCGGATAGCGAACGGCCACGATCCGCGCGCCCGGGTCCGTAACGTGCGGAGCCAAGAACTTGATCGCCGTACCTTCGAACGCCGGCGCGACGTCGCGCAATTCGAGCCCGAAACGCAGATCGGGCTTGTCGCTCCCGTACCGCTGCAACGCGTCGGCGTGCGACAGGCGCAGGATCGGCCGGGGGATCTCGATCCCGAGCGCCTTGCTCCAAACGTACGCGATGCAATCCTCCATGATCGCGAGAACGTCTTCTTCGGAGACGAACGACATCTCGACGTCGAGTTGCGTGAACTCGGCCTGCCGGTCGGAGCGCGAAGCCTCGTCCCGGTAGCAGCGCGCGATCTGCATGTAGCGGCCGAGTCCGCCGATCATCAAAATCTGCTTGAGTATCTGCGGCGACTGCGGCAGCGCGTAGAACGTCCCCGGATGGAGGCGGCTCGGAACGAGGAAGTCGCGTGCGCCTTCCGGGGTCGACTTGATCAGCGTCGGCGTCTCGATGTCGAGGAAGTCACGTTCGTCGAAGAAATCGCGCATCGCCTTGACGATCTTGTGCCGAACCGTCAGGTTGTGCTGCAGACGCGGCCGTCGAAGGTCGAGATAGCGATACTTCAAACGAATCGCCTCGTCGACATCGGCATCGGCGTTGACCGGGAACCACGGGACGAGCGAGCGCGCCAAGACGTCGACCTCATCGACTCCGAGCTCGATCTCGCCCGTCGCGAGTTTTGCATTCTCGGTACCGGGCGGGCGACGTCGCACCGAACCGCTCACGCGCACGACGTCCTCGTGGCGCAGCGTCTCGGCGACCGCGAACGCGGCAGGCTGCTCGGGGTGAAAGACGGTTTGCGTGATCCCATCGCGGTCGCGCAGATCGATGAAGATCAGGCCGCCGTGGTCGCGGCGGCGGTTGACCCAGCCGTTCAATTCGGCGCCGGAGCCGACGTCGCCGGCGCGGAGCGCGCCGCAAGAACGTTTACTCACGCTCCAGCGCTTCCTTGATCCCGCCGACGTAGTGGTACTGGTAGACGATGTTGCGCGCCAGCCCGGGATGCTGCGAGCCCGTTCGGTCGAGCCGGCGCAAGAGCTCGGGGTTCTTCGCGACGACGCTGTGCAACGCAAGCGAGAGTGGAGTCATCCCGAGGCGCAGTCGCACGACCGGCGAGGAGTGCTTGCGATAGAATCGCACGGTCGATCGCCCCGCGAGTTTCATCTTCTCTTTCTGTTCGCCGTATGGGACCGGGTGCCAATGATAGTTGACGGCGCGGGGCTCGTAGAGAATCGCGATCCCGGCGTCTTGCAGCCGGTACCCGAGCTCGAGATCTTCGTGCCCGTAGCCGGTGAAATTCTCGTCGAAGCGCCCGACCCGGTCGAGGTCGGCCCTGCGCACCGAGGCGTTTCCGGTGAGAAAGTAGAGCCACGACAATCGCTTCCGCGTCGCCGGGTGAAGCGGCCCGCGCTCTTCGGGATGCGCGCGCAACCGTTCGTACGCTTCGAGCGAAGCGACCTGCAGTTCCATTCCGACGACCGCGACGTGCGACGCTTTCCGGTGATGCTCGAGGTGCCGTTCGAGCAGATCGGGCGACGCAATGATGTCCGCGTCGGTGAAGAGGACGATCTCGCCCTGCGCGGCGGCAATCCCAGCGTTGCGCGCCATCGCACGACCGGTGTACGGCCCCGGAAGATGGCGAACGCGTGGATATTCGGCGGCGATGCCCGCAAGGTACTCGGCCGTGCCGTCCGTCGAGTTCGAGTCCGCGACGACGATCTCGAACTGGTCGGCGCGCAGGCTGTTGGCAAGCAACGACCCGATGACGTATCGCAGCGTGTCGATACGGTTGTAGGTCGGGATGACGACGGTCAATTCAGGTGCGTATGCCATCTTCGATCGGGGATGAAGTCGAGAGATCCGGCTGCGCCAGCAGCGATTCCACCGCGGCGACGACCTCGGCGCGCAAAGCCGCTAATTCGCTGGGCGATTCGCCCGCCGGTTTGCGCAGCGAGTAGGAAGGGACGCGATACGGCGGCCATTCCTGCGAGCTCAGGGCGAAGAACCGGTGTTCGAACACGACGACCGTGGGCCTGCGCGTCGCGCTTGCGACATGAGTCGCACCGGTATCGACCGTCACGACCAAGCGGCTCTTTTCGAACGCCGCCGCCCACTGTGCAAACGACAATCCTCCGACGACGGCGTCGGCGACGCCGGCGTCTCGAACGAGGTGCGCCTGTTCGATTGAGTCGATTCCGTACGTGACGACGAGCGGGAGGCCGAACCTCCGCAGGTCGGCGATCAGCGCGACGACGTTCTCGACCGTGCTTCCGTCGCGGAACCAGCGCATCGCGAGGTGGAACGCGATCCCGCCCGGCGGCACGTGCGCAACGGCGACGCGATCGACGTCTTCGATCGGCAAGACGAGATCGTCGCGCAAGACGCCGCCGCCAGCGAGCGGCACGAGCGCGAGCACTTCTTCCACTTCGTGGCGGACGCGGCGATCCGGATGGCGCTCGCTGACCGCCGGGTCGGCCTCGGAGAGGGCGAGCCGCGTTAAGAACAGTCGCGCGGTCAGGCGCGCGGCGTAGCGCCGCACGTACGTGTATCCGACCCTGATCGGCGCGCGCGTCGCGCCGACCAACTCAAAGTCCGGCAAGCACGGCGCAAGCGCAATCGCAAGGTCGCACCGTCCGCGGTAATGCCGGCCGTACGACGACGGCCGCACTTTTGCCGGCATGACGAGGACCGTATCGACGTCGGGGCTTCTTTCGACGACGACGGCGTTGTGCGAACTGCACGCGATCGTTACGTGAGCGTTCGGCCATGAGGCACGCACTGAGGCGATCGCCGGCGTCGACAGCACCAAGTCGCCGACGCGATCGAGCCGGCTCAGCAAGATGTTCAAGCGCGCCGAGCCTCGTCGAGTTCCTCGAAATAGGCTTCGCGCGCGAGCGCGCGCGCCGCGGCGAGGCCGATGCCGGAGAGTTGACCGCCGGCGCGACCCGCGCCCGATATCCGGGCAAGCGCGTGCCCGAGACCGACCGTACGCGCGACGCGGTGGAGGCCACGTTGTATCGGGTCGTCGCCGGTCGCGAGGACCACGCGCCAATGTGGGTGCAGCGCGCCCAGTTGAACGGCGGTGCGTGCCTGCGCGCGCGCCTGGCGCAGCATCCCTTTGACGTCGGTCGAGCGCGGACGCGGCTTGTAATGAAAGGCCACCGCGCGCCGGTTGAATACCGAGCGAACGCCGGCGAAACGGAGGCGCAAGCCGAGTTCGATGTCTTCCCACCCGTACTCGCGAAAACTCTCGGTGAACCCGCCGAGTTCCCGAATTCGTTCGAGCGGAACGGAGACGTTGCTCGTCCAGAAGTAGTTGCCGCTGTAGTTCGCCGGCGACCACACCGGCACGGGCAGCCGATCGAAACTCTCGGTGTTAATGACGGCGCCGCGCACGATCGCCGCCGGGTAGCGTTCGTGCGAGCGCATGTGCTCGGCGACAAAGGCCGGCGTCGGCAGCACGTCGTCGTCGATGAAGATGATCCGCGTCCCGCGTGCGCGCGCGATGCCGGCGTTACGCGCGCGCGCAAGCCCCGCGTTCGCCTGCCGAACGACCACAAACGCGCCGCGCGCGCGCGCCCGCGCCGCCTCGATCACGAGCGGCGTGGCATCGCTCGATCCGTCGTCGACGAGCACGACTTCGTATTGGTCGGGCGCAAACGTCTGCTCGAAGCACGCATCCAAGACGCGGCCGAGCAGATGCGCCCGGTTGAACGTGCAGAGCTGAATCGTCGCCCGCATCGGTCAACTTTCTCGGCGGCGCGCGAGGAGCCCGCTCAGCGTGGCTAGCACGCGCTCGACGTCGAGGTTGGCGACGCAAGCGAAACCGGGGCAGGTCTCTTTACGGTGACTCGGCGGGCACGGATACGTCGCGCGGACGGTCGCCGTCCACGGTCCGAGCGGCGCCCACCGGTCCGGTTCGTCCGACTGCAGCGCGAAGATGCCCACGGTCGGAGCGCCGACGGCCGCGGCGACGTGCATCGGGCCGCTGTCCATCGCGACGACCGCTCGCGCGCGCTCGGCGAGCGCGCCGAACGCCGCAAGCGAGGTTGCGCCGGCGAGCGATGTCGCACCGGCGGCGTGCGCGACCGCATCGGCGAGCGCGGCGTCGTCGCTCGTCCCGCTGACGAGCACCCGGCAACCGAGTTGCGCGCCGAGCGCGCGGCCGAGTTCGCCGAGCCGGGTCGTCGGCCAGCGCGCGTGCGCCGCCGCGATCCCACGGGTCGGATGCAAGATTGCGAACGGTTCGGTCACGCCGCGCTCGGCGAGCAGCCGCGTCGCCGCCGCCCGATCGGTCTCGTCGAGCGGAAACTCGGGCGCCGCATCGACGACGTCGCAGTCGAGCGCGCGCGCGAAGTCGAGCAGAACTTGCGTCCAGTGCGTCGTGCGATCGCCGAGTTCGCTGCGCACGGTGACGCGGCGCGTGAACAGGCTGGAGTAGAGCCGTCGCGCCTGCCCGACGCGCACCGGGACGCGGCCGACGAACGGCAGCGCGGCCGAACGAAACGTCGCCCACGTGACGATGGCCGCGTCGAATCCCTCCGCCGCGATCCGTCCGGCTTGCGCCGCAAATCCGCCCTCGTCGACCCAGACTGCATCGAGCGAGCGTTGGCCGTGCAGAACGGCGCGGTGCTTCGGGGCGGTCAGTGCGATGACCGACTCGTACTTCTCGCGCAGCGCGCGCATCACGGGCGTGGCCAGCAACACGTCGCCGATCCCTCCGCCCGTGCAAATGACGAGCGCCTTCATGCGGCCGGCTCCGCCGCGAGCAATGCGTCGAGTTCGATCCCAACGCGACCGGCGAACCGCACGCGCGACCCATCGTCTCCCGCGAGTTCGCTTGCGACCAGAGTCCGCGAGCGGCCGAGCCACGGTTTCCATCGCGTCACATCGTGCGCCGTCGCAGGGCCGGCGGGGAAAAGGACGAGCGCCGGCACCGCGAGCATCCCGGCGACGTGCGCCGCACCCGAGTCGGGCGTGACGACCGCGCGCGCGCCGGCGAGCAACGCCTTCCACGCGGAAAGCGAAGCCGGCGTCTCCCACGTCCCGCCGCCGGCTGCAGCGAACTCGTTTGCAAACGCGGCATCGTCGGTGAGCGACTCGACCTCGTGACCGGCTGCGGTGAGCCCGCGACCGAGCGCGGCGAACGCCGCGGCATCGAGCCCGGCTCGCGCGAACTTTCGCGTGAGTTGCAAGACGACGCGGCCGCTCCGAGCCGGTTCGGCATCGAGGACCAGCGGGCGCAAGCGGCTCGGATCGCGCGTCGGTGCGGCTTCGTCGTGCAGCCCGGCACCGAGCCGAAAGAGCGTCTCGACTTCGTGTTCGCGGACGTGCGCCGCCGACGCCGGGCGGACGAGCGCGCGCGTCAAGAGCGGCCGAACGCGCAAGGTTTTCAGCGGCTTCTCCCATCCATTGACGAACCCGACCCGTTGCGGAATCCGCGCGTCGCGCGCAATAGCGTATGCGTCGATTTCCTCCGAGGCGATGAGCGCGACGTCGTAACGAGCGGCGCACACCTCGGCGAGGGCGTTGCGACGCGACTCGGGGGTCGAGCCGTGGCGCGGCCACGGGATTCGCTCGAGCGCGTGGGTTCGAGCAAACGCGCGATGCGCGAACGCTTCGGCGTTGCGCGTTGAAAAAAGGCCGCCGAGTTCGTGTCCGGCGTCGCAGAGCGCGGCGACGAGCGGCGCGCACGCGAGCGCGTCGCCGATCCCGTCGAGCCGCACGAGCAGGATGCGGCTAATCTTTCGCCTCGGCGAGCGCACGCCGCAACGCGCTCGTGTACGTGACGTCGAGGAGCTGGGCGCGCGCGAGACCCCGCAGCCCCTGCGGGAGCCGCTCGTTTTCGGCGAGCCGGCGCGCGACGCCGCGCGACCATGCCGGTGCGAACACGCGCGCGCGCCACAGGTTCAAGGCGTACGCGCCCGTCGCCAAGCGCGTGCGCGGCCCGGAATCCTTGGCGAGCAAGCGCACCGCCATCTGCGCGCGTTCGACCGTCTTGCGGACGACGGTGTCGAGCGTCTCGACGTCGGGCGGCTTGATGTGGTAAAGGTAAGCGTTCCACGCGAACGCGCGTTTGGCGCCGAACGCGCGCAGGCGCAAGCCCAGATCGGTGTCCTCCCAGCCGTACAGCTCGAAGCCTTCGTCGAACATGCCGACCGCGATCAGCGCATCGCGTGGCACCGACACGTTGCACGTGCACAAGAATGCGCTCGAATAGTTGGCCGCGACGGGCTTGGCGGCGGACGTCGTACGACGGTACGTTGAGGATCGGACCCGACACCACCATTTCGCGCGAGTCGCCATGCGCGGCCGCGTGCGCCGCGAGAAATCCGTCGGGGAGGAGCACGTCGTCGTCGACGAAGCGACGATGCGCCCGCGCGCAACGGCGATCCCGGCATTGCGGGCTGCAGCGCGATTGGGTTCCGGGACGAAGACGCGTTGCAGCGGGATCGCCCAGGCTGCGGTGCGCGCGGCGACGACTGCGGCGGTCGCGTCGCTCGAACCGTTGTCGGCCACGATCACTTCGAAGTCCGGGGCGCCGGGCTGCGCCGCAAGCGAGTCCAGCGCGCGCGCCAAGAATGCGGCGCGGTCCCGCGTCGCGATGACGACCGACAACGTCATGCGGTCGTCTCAAGGAGCGAGCGCGCCATCCGCTCCGCCGCCCCGGCGTGGCGCGCGTACAGTTCGCGCAGGCGCCGCGATGCGGCCGCGCGCCCCGCGTCGTCGGCCGCGTAGTCGGCGACGCGCCGTGCGATGTAGCCCGGCATCAGCGTCCCGCGCAACTCGGGCATGAACACTTCGTGTGCGTCGATGTTCGGCTGCGCGACGAGCGGGAAGTGGGCGTCGACCCGGACCACGGCGGCGCGCTTGATGAGGCGGGCCCAGCAGCGGGATGCGATCGACGTACTGTCAACGGGCCGTTGATGACGACCTTCTCGGGCGCGTTCGAGGGCGCGCACACGATCGTCGGAACGCCGAGCGCCGCGAGTTCGATGCACTTCGTCCCGGGGATCGTGACGACCATGCGCGCGCGCACCGCATAGCGGAGGGCGTCGCGGACGACCGGGACGGGTGGACCGCCGCCCTCCGGAGCGAGCGCAATCCCATCGGGCTCCTCGACGACGCGGCCGCGCGCCCCCCACACGTTGGGCTCGCCGCCCACCTCGAGCGCTTGCGCCGACTCGTCGACCTGCGTGAACGGCGAAATCCCGAAGGCGACCGTGAGCTCGGGCGCCAGCTCGCGCAAGCGCACGGCACATTTGAAGGAAGAGCGGGACGAGGCTCGCGATCTCGTTCTTGCGTGCGCCGGGCATGATGAGGATCGAATTCGGCGGGACGCGCGGGTCGTCGGGGGCGCCACCAAACGCGCCCGCCGCCTCGCCGAGCGCGCCGTCGATTGCCAAGTTTCCGACGATCGCAATCGCCTCGCGCGGGACGCCCCACCCGACGAGCTGCGCCAAGTTCGGTTCGTCGACCGCATAGACGCGCTCGAAGAGCTTCGCGTATCGGCGGCGCGAGAACTTGTACGCGCGGGCGGTTCCACCGAGCCGCGCGTGTACGCGCGCCGCGTGCATCAGATCGCCGCCCAAGTACAGCGTGATGTCGGTGTGGCGCGGCGCGTCGTCCACCGAGCGCCCCAAGGCGAAGCGGAGATAGTCGCGCGGCGGGATCACGCGGCCGTCGGGGAACATCTTTCGGGCAACGTCCGCTTCCCGCCCCGTCGCGTAATCGTCGGGGACGAAGAACAGCGCCACCTCGGTCGCCGGCGCGAGGTGCCGCAGCGACGCGACGAGTGGCCGGACCCAACCCGCGAATTCGCCCGGCCCGTTGCTCGTAATCGCGAGTCGCAAATGCCGAACCTAACCCTCGGGGCCGTACCGCCGCCGAATCTCGGCGATAACGTCGGTCGTGCTCTTCCCGGCGACGTGCGGCGCGAGGCGGATCTCGCCGCCGTACGCGAGGACGACGGCGCGCTCGGGAAGGTCTTCGATGCGGTACTGCGCGCTCTTGACGTGGACGTCGGGGCGGAGCCGGTCGAGCACGGTCTCGGGCGTTCGCTGCGGGAAGCCAACGACGACGTCGACGCTGCGCAGCGCCGCGATCACTTGCGCGCGATCGGCGAACGGTACGAGCGGGCGCTCGGGGCCTTTGAGCGCGCGAACCGACGCATCTTCATTGACGCCGACGATCAAGGCGTCGCCTTGCGCTCGCGTCCAGGCAAGGTAGGCAACATGACCGGCGTGGAGCACGTCGAAGACGCCGTTGGTGAAGACGACGCGGTCGCCGGCGGCTCGACGCTCCTCGCGCCACGCCGCGGCTTGATCGAGATCGAGGATGCGGCCCGCAAAGCGCTCATCCATCGGCCGCACCGCCGACGAGTGCGAGGATCTCGTCGGGTGAAGCGGTCGCCGTTCCGAGCTTCTCGACCACTGCGCCGGCCGCAAAGTTCGCAAGCTGCAGCGCCAACTCGATCGGCGCCGCGGCTGCAAGCGCGGCCGTCAGCACGGCGATCACCGTATCCCCGCACCGCTGACGTCGAAGACGGTGCGCGCGACCGAGGGGATCACGAGCCGTTCGCCTTGCGCGCCGAACAGCGCCATCCCGCGCTCGCCGCGGGTGATCACGACGTATCGGGCCTTCAACCGTTCGAGCAACGTCGCGCCGGCGCGTGCAAGCGACGCGTCGTCCGTGATGGCGATCCCCGTCGCCGCCGACGCCTCCGCCGCGTTCGGCGCGACCAACGTCAATCCGACGAACAGGTCGATGTTGCGCGGCTTGGGATCGACGGTCACGATCGGTGCGACGCGCGCGGCATCGACGAGGTCGCGCGAGAACAATCCTTTTGCGTAGTCGCTCAGCACGACGGCGTCGCACTCCGCCGCGATGCGCGCGACCCCCGCGCCGAGCCGCACGCGATCGGCCGCGCCGAGCGATATCGTCGACTCCCAGTCGGCGCGGACGACCTGCTGGTTGTGCGCGACGATCCGCGTCTTACGCGTCGTCGGGCGGTCGGTGAGCGTCACGACGGCCGTGCGGTCGACGGCGATCGCATCGAGGAGTTCGGCGAGCCGCCGCCCCTCGGCGTCGTCGCCGACCGCGCCCGCAAAAGCGACGTGCGCCCCGGCAGCGCGCAAGTTGTCGGCGACGTTCGCGGCGCCGCCGAGCGTGAACGAGTGGTCGTCGACGGCGACGACCGGGACCGGCGCTTCGGGCGAGATCCGCGTGACGCTGCCCCAAACCCATTCGTCGAGCATCGCATCACCGACGACCAGGATCTTTTTCTCGCGCATCCGCTGGAAGAGCCGGCGCGCGCCGTGCTCGAGGAGCGCCTCAGGCATGGACGCGCTCGACGAAGAAGCGCACGCCGTCCAGAAGGGTTCGCGCGCGAAAAAGCGGTGGAGGTCCTTCGTAAGCGCCGTGCGCGTTGACGAGGATCCCCGGAACGCCGAGCGCCGCGGCCATCTCGATGTCGCTCGCGCGATCGCCGAAGACGGCGCTGCGCTCGAGATCGAGGCCGCGCTCCGCGACCGCGCGCCGAACCATCCCCGGCAACGGCTTGCGGCAGTCGCATTCCTCGAGATGCGCGCAGAAATAATAGCCGTCGATCGCCGCGCCCTCGGCGGCGAGCCGGCGCGTCAGTTCGGCATGGACTCGTTCGACGTCGGGCGCGCCGAAGTAACCGCGCGCGACGCCGGATTGATTCGTGATGACGATCCGCTGGAAAC
This sequence comes from Vulcanimicrobiota bacterium, assembly GCA_963832625.1. GTDB lineage: Bacteria > Vulcanimicrobiota > Vulcanimicrobiia > Vulcanimicrobiales > Vulcanimicrobiaceae > CAWHUV01. The sequence goes on from CAWHUV010000003.1 coordinate 29,407, forward strand.
CGCGGTCCTCCAGGAGCCGAAGCGCGGGGACAACGTCCGGAAGCAACCGTACGCGCTCGGGCGTGCCGATGTAGCCCGTATCTTCCATCAGCGTCCCGTCGCGGTCGAGGAACGCGGCCGGCCTCGGCCCCGGTGATGCCGGCAAGGGCTCGTTCATTTGCGGTTCGCGAATGCGACCATCGCTTGCTCGACGAGTTCGCACACGATGTGTCCGAGCGTGATGTGGACTTCCTGGACGAGCGCCGAGTGCCCGGTCGGGCCGACGAGGACGATGTCCGCGACATCGGCGACGCGGCCGCCGCCATTGCCGGTAAAGACGATCGTCGTCGCGCCGCGCCGCTTCGCTTCTTCTAGACCGAGCACGACGTTCGGCGAATTTCCGCTCGTCGTCAAGCCGACGACGACGTCGCCGGGACTGACGAACGCTTCGATCTGTCGCGCGAAAACCGCTTCGTACCCGTAATCGTTCGCGATCGCGGTAACCGCCGACGGATTGACCGAAAGTGCCTCGGACGGAAGCGCGCGCCGCTCGAGCAGGAAGCGGCCGCTGAACTCGGCGGCGAGATGCTGCGCGTCGGCGGCGCTTCCGCCGTTACCCATCCACAAGACCTTGCGCCCGGCGGTGAATGCCGCGATCAGCGTGCGCGCGATTCGATCGACGACGGCTTCGTACCGGTCGGCATCGAGCAGGCCGCTCCGCTCCTCGAGCATGTTACGGAAGGTTCGTTTCAGCGTCACGGTTCGATCCAAAACATCTCCTCGCCGAGTGAGACGAGCGCGCCGTTCTCGGGCAGTATCCGGCGCACGATCCCGGCAAAATCGCTCGTGATCTCATTCATCAACTTCATCGCCTCGAGTATGCACAAGACTTGGCCGACCTCGACGCGGTCACCGACTTCGACGAACGGCTCGGCGCCGGGCGACGGAGCACCGTAAAAGACGCCGATGATCGGCGCGGTCACTTTCTTGAAGTTTGCCGACGCCGCGGCCGCCGACGGCGCGAGGGCCGGTCCCGGGGATTGTGCGGCGCCCGACGCCGAGCTTTGGTGTGGAGCGCGCCTCACCAACTCGTACGTCGTCGGGCCCAAACGTACGGTGAGCGAATCGAGGTCGTGCTCGCGCATGATCTCGAGCAGGCCGTCGAGCGCCGCGCGTTCTTCGTTCACACCGCCTCCGTGAACGGGTTTGCCATCATCAGCCCCTGATACCACGCGAGGATGCGCTCCGCGGTGACGGCGAGCGCGCGATCGAAGGTAACCGGGAGGCGCGCTTCTTCGCGGACGAGCAAGTCGCGCGCCACGACGACGCCGTCGCGAAGCTCGTTGTCGCCGACGATCACGGCCGCCCGCGCGTTGAGCCGATCGGCGCGTTTGAGTTGCGTCGCAAGTTTCGTCTCGCTGTAGTCGCAGATGACTGGAACGTCGCCAACGTCGGCGCGCCGCAGCGCCGCGACGAGCGGGACGAGCCGTTCGCGCGCTTGCGCGCCCAGAGAAATCAAAACGAGCCCCTCGCGTTTGCCGAGCGGCGCGAGCCCGGCCTCGTCGAGCACCATCAGCAGGCGTTCGAGCCCGAGGCCGAAGCCGACGCCGGGCGTCGGCGGCCCGCCGAGCGACTCGACGAGTCCGTCGTAACGGCCGCCACCGCAAACGGAGTTCTGTGCGCCGAGCGCCTCGGATATGAACTCGAAAACCGTGCGCGAATAATAGTCGAATCCGCGCACGAGCCGCGGCTCGATCCGGTACGGAATCCCGATCGCATCGAGCAGCGCGCAAACACGCTCGAAGTGCGCGCGGTTCTCGGGCGACAGATAATCTGAAAATTTGGGCGCGCTTGCGATCGCGTCGCGGTCGGCGGCGGCCTTGCTGTCGAGGATCCGCAGCGGGTTGCGCGATAGGCGCCGGCGCGAATCTTCCGAGAGGAAATCGGCGTACGGCGTAAAGTGCGCGATCAATGCCTCGCGATAGGCAGGCCGGTCGGACTCGTCGCCGATCGAGTTCACGTACAGCGTCATCCCCGGAAGGTACGAGCGCAGTAACTCGTACGCAAGCGAGATCACTTCGACGTCGGCTTCGGGATCCGCGATCCCAAAGCACTCGACGCCGAATTGATTCGCTTGACGATACCGTCCCTTCTGCGGCCGCTCGTACCGGAAGAACGGGCCGGCGTAATATAGGCGCTGCGGACCGCCGGCGAGCAGGTTGTGCTCGAGCAGGGCGCGCACGACCGGCGCCGTCCATTCGGGTCGCAGCGTCATGCTGCGCCCGCCCTTGTCGGTGAACGTATACATCTCTTTCTCGACGATGTCGGTCGCCTCACCGACGCCGCGCACGAAGAGTTCCGTCGCTTCGAACATCGGCGTGCGAATCTCGCCGTAGCCGAATCGCCGCGAGATTGCATGAATCCGCGACTCGAGCGCTTGCCAGCGCGCGCTTGCGGGGGGATAGACATCTGCCGTCCCGCGCGGGGCGACGATCTTGCTCACCTGTCCTACTTTGACGGCGACCGACCGAAATGCCTCGACCCGAGCGTCGCCGTTCGTTTGTGCGACGGCGCTTGCAGTCGCGGCGTGCCTCGCGCTACCGCACGCGATGCTCTACGGGGCGCTTGCGTCCGCCGCGGCGAGCGTTTTCGAGGCGATGCCGTTCGTACTCGCGGCTGCGGTCGTACCGAGCCGCCGCTTGCGCGCGCTCCTTCCGCTGGCCGCGTGCGGCTGCGGCGGCACGCTCCCGGCCGCGCTCGCGCTCCCCTCAATCGCGCTATGCTGGCTGACGTTCGGTCCGTGGGTCACCCTGGCGAGGACGGCGGCGGCGCTCGGACTGGCCGCATTTGCGGCGCTCCGCCGCCGACGAAGACCGGGGTCGGATGTGGCCGCCTCGGCCCCCGCCGCCCGCGGGGATCCGTGCCCCCCGCGGCCGGTCGAGCCCGCGTACGATCCGCTCGCCGAGCTGAACCGGCTTGGCCTTGCGGCCTTCGGGGCGGCGCTCGTTACCGAGGGGCTGCGCTCGGGTGTGTTCGATCTCGGTGGGACGCTCGGCGCGGCGGTCGCCTTCGTGGCCGGAGCGCTCGCGGGCGTCCTCGCGCCGTGCGGAACCGCCGGGATCGCCGCAGCGGCTGCCCTGCGCGCCGCGTCCCCCGCAGCGGCTGCCGGCGTGCTCGCAAGCAGCGGGCTGTTCGTTGCGAGCGGGCAACTCCGAATCAGTCGATTGCAGCGCGTCTTTAGTCGCCTTTTACCTAGTCGGCTTCAGCCGAATCGACCGGAAAAAGCGTTGCGCGAAGCTCGGCTCGCGATGATCGTGGTCGCCGGCGCGGCGCTCGTTTTGGCTCTCGAAGGCGGCCGCGGATTCTTGAACCCGCGGTTCCTCGTCCTCGCACCGGCGGGCGCGCTGCTCGCAATGCTCTGCACATTGAAGGCGCCGCGGACGAACGTGCGATTACCATTCGTGCTACCGGCAATGCTTTTGATCGCGTTGATCGCGGGCTCGCCGCCGCCCGCCGAACGCGCGGCGACCATCCCACTCGGATTATATCCGGGTCAGCACGTCGACTTCATCGGCCGCTTGAGCGCCGACCGGCGCGCCGTCGTGCGCGCCGCGATATTGTGCTGCCGTGCCGACGCGCAGACGCTCGCGCTCGGCCTCGACCGCGCCGCACCCTTCGCACCCGGCACGTGGCTCGAAGTTCGCGGAGTTGCTTTCAACGCGGCGAATACACCGCGCGTGCGAATCGCAGAACTACACGCGATCCAAGCGCCGCCCGACCCGTTCCTGTATCTGTAAAACGACGCGTCTTGAGGCCTCGTCTACGGTGCGCGCGGTTCGAGCAACTCAACGGGAATGCCGTTGGGATCCTCAACGAATGCGATCCAACGCCCGCCGCCCGGCGATTTCTTCGGTCCGCTCAAAACCTTGACGCCTTCGGCGCGCAGCCGGTCGACGAACGCGGGCAGATCGCCGTCGACCTCGACCGCCAAGTGCTCGTACCTGTTGCCGAGCGCGTACGGCGGATGGTCCTCGAGATCGTAGACCAGCTCGACGTACGCGTTCCAGTCGTTACCGACGAGCGCCATGTCGGCGTTTCCCGGATAGTGCAACGGCCCGTCGAGCAGCTTTAGGCCGAGTTTCTTCGTGTAGAACTCGATCGACTCGGCCATGTCGTTGACGAAGATCGACGTATGCAGGTAACGCGGCATGACCGCGTCCGTTCTTCGCCGAGCCTCGGTCTACTGCCGGGAGATCGAGAAAGTCCCGCTGTCGGTGCAGGGGTTATTCGGCGTGTACGAACCCGACAATTGCGTGCCGTTCCCGCTACTCGTCCCGTTCACGTTATAGCTGCACGCCGACGTGGTGACCGTTAAGTAGAACGAGTTCCCGGAAACCGATCCGCTTGCACTGCCGGGGACGGCGTTGCCGTTGAACGACACGTTCCAGGACCCGCTGAGCGAACTTCCCGATTGCGTTAGGCCTGCCGTGAGCGATCCGGTACCGGATTGATTGTCCGTGATGTTTCCGAAATAGTTTCCGCCGATGAAAACACCCGGCGTCGAGTTATTCGACGCGCACGCGTCAAGGGCGAGCGCGGCGAGCACGATCGCAACCCTAATCGCTCGCGTGAATGAATGCATGAGATGCCTCCCGGTGCGCCCCATCTACCCGAACGGAGCCCGCTCTAAAAGTCACGGGCCAAGACGAGCGAGCGCGCGCCCGCTAGTGCAAAAAGTACCGGTACGTGCTGAAGACGAGCGCGATGTCGTGCGCGTCAGCGGCGGCGACGACCTCGGCGTCGCGGATCGAACCTTCCGGCGCGATCACCGCGGTGCAGCCCGCTTCGGCGGCGGTCTCGAGGCCGTCGGCAAACGGGAAGAAGCCGTCGCTCGCGCACGCGGAGCCGCGGGCGAAGTCGCCGGCCCGCACGCCCGCGATCCGTACCGCGCTGACGCGATTCGTCTGGCCGGCGCAGATCCCACGGGTCACGCCGTCGCGCGCGATGACGACGCCGTTGCTCTTGACGTGGCGCACGATGTCCCACGCAAAGCGAAGGTCGCGCCACTCCGACTCGGTCGGCTGCCGTTTCGAGGCGACGCGGAGTTTCTCTGGCGGGAAGCCCGGCGCGTCGTCTTCCGCGAGGACGCCGCCGAGCGCACTGCGCACGCGCAGTTCGCGCGCGAGCCGCTCGGGCAATCGCGGGTCGTAGCGGATCAGGCGCAAGTTCTTTTTCTTGCGCAGGCGCTCGAGCGCGTCGCCGGCGAACGCGGGCGCGGCGACGATCTCGAGAAAAACCTCCGCCAAGACGTCCACCGTCGCGAGGTCGACCGTTCCGTCGAGCGCGACGATCCCGCCGAAGGCCGAGATGCGGTCAGCGTCGAGCGCGGCCAACGTCGCGTCGCGCGCCTCCGGGCGTTCCGCGACGCCGCACGGGACTGTGTGCTTGACGACCGCCGTGCGAACGACGCCGGCCGGTTGCCCGTCGACCTCGCGCACCAAAAGCCGCAGCGTTGCATCGAGGTCGAGCAGGTTGTTGTACGATAGTTCTTTTCCGCCGAGTTGCTCCGGGAGCGTCTCGGTTCGCGAGATGTAGAACGCCGCGCGCGATTGGGGGTTCTCGCCGTAGCGCAGCGGCTTCGCGAGCGGCAGCGACAGCGCGAGCGAACCGGGAAGCTCGGTTGCGGCCATCCCGGCTTCCAAATAGCGCGCGATCGACGCGTCGTACTCGGCGGTGCGCTCGAACGCGCGCGTCCCGAGCAGCCGCCGCGTCGCCGCGTCGACGCCGTTGGTAGCGTCGATGACAAAGTGATATTGCTCGGGCGAACTGAGCACGACGACGTGCGCGAAGTTTTTCGCCGCCGCGCGCAGCAGCGCGACCCCGCCGACGTCGATCTGCTCGATCGCTTCTTCGAACGTCGCGCCTTCGCGCGCGACCGTCGCCTCGAACGGGTACAGATTGACGGCAACGAATCCGATCCGCGGAACCCCGTGCGCGCGTCGCTCGACGTCGTGCGCCGCATTGTCGCGGTCGAAGAGAATCCCGCCGAAGACGCGCGGGTGAAGCGTTTTTACGCGCCCGCCGAACAATGACGGAAATTCCGTCAAGTCTCCGACGTCGTGCGCCTCGATTCCGTGAGCCACCAGGTGCGCGCGCGTCCCGCTCGTCGCGTAAATCGGCGTGCCGCGCGAGACGAGCGCGCGCGCGAGTTCGACCGACCCGCTGCGGTCGTGCAGCGAGAAGAGCGCCGCTTCGCGGTCGGCGGCGACCGCCGAGGCGCTCACCCGACGAGCGCCGCCTCGGGCGCCGCGGCGGCCGTCAGGTCGGTACCGATGACGCTCGATATCCCCGGCTCCGCCATCGTGATCCCGTACATGCGCGACGCCAACTCCATCGTCTTCTTGTTGTGCGTGACGATCATCAGTTGGGCGTCGGCGGCGATCTCGTGAACCATCCCGGAGAAACGATCGATGTTTGCGTCGTCCATCGCGGCGTCGACTTCGTCGAGCAAATAGAACGGCGACGGCTTGACGGTGACGAGCGCGAAGATCAGCGCCGACGCAGTCATCGCGCGCTCGCCGCCGGAGAGCGCGTGCAGCGGCATCATCTTCTTCCCCGGTGGCTGCGCGGAGATCTCGATTCCGGTCTCGGCGAGCCGTTCGGGGTCGGTTTGCCACATCGTCGCGCGGCCGCCCGGGAAGAGCCGCGCGTACACGTCTTCGAAGGCGCGGCGCACCGCTTCGAAGGTCGCGTTGAACGCCGACTGGGTCGAGACTTCGATTTCGTGAATCGACGCGAGCAGCGTCTCGCGCGCACGCGAGAGGTCGTCGAGTTGACCCCGCAGATACGCCTCGCGCTCGGTCAACTCGGTAATCTCGGACTCTGCGTTCAGATTGACGTTTTCGAGCCGGCGCAGTTCGTCGCGCAACCGCTGCAGGTCGACCGTCACGTCGTCCGCTTCTTTGGCGTAACGCGCTTCGACGTCGGCGCACTCTTCGGCGGTCGCGGGGTTCTGGGCGAACTGCGCCGTCAGCATCCCTAGCTCCGCATCGATCTCGGCGAGGCGCAAGCGCCCGCTTTCGCCTGCTTGCGCGGCCTCGCGCTCGGCGACGCGCGCCATCCCAACGTCGCCCTCGAGCGCGTGCGCGCGAGCCGCAAGCGTCTCGCGCTCGGCGCGCGCGGCGGCGTCGGCCTCATCGGCCCGGGCCACGGCTTCCCGCGCGAGGTCGAGCGCCGTCGCGCCCGCCGCAATGCGCTCGCCCAAACTGACCAAGTCCGCTTGCATCTGCGCCCGCCCGCGCGCCGCCCGTTCGCGGTCCGCGTCGAGCATCTCGAGCCGTGCGCGCGCCGCATCGCGCCGCGCGGCGAGCGACGCCAACGCCTCGCGGGCGCTGGCGATCTCGGCGGCGACGGACCGTTCGGCGTCCTGTGCGCTTGCGATCGTCTCGCGCGCCGAACCGAGCGCTGCATCGAGCCGCTCGCGTTCGGCGAGCCGTTCGCCCGGATCGCTCGCGGGACGATCGAGGATCTCGAGCTTGCGCCGCGCTTCCTCAGTCCCGGCATCGCGTTCGGCGGCGCGCGCTAAGATCGCGGCCGCCTCCGCTTCGAGCCGCGCGTGTTCGGACCGGATGCTTTCCGCGCGGGCGCGTTCTTCGCCGGCGGTGGTCGCCAGCCGTGTCTCGAGCGCGCGCGCCTCGTCGCGAGCGCGCGTGGCCTCGGCGCTTTCGTCACCGGCGCGGACGACCGCCGACTGCGCGGTGGCTAAGACTTCGCGAAGGCGCGGAAGCTGCTCGGAGAGCGTGCGCGCCTGCGCGCGCCGCGAAAGGATCGAACGTTCACGCTTGTAGCGCCCGCCCGTCAGGGCTCCCCCGTCGCTGATCTCCTCGCCTTCCAGGGTCACGACCGCATCGCGGAAACCGCGCTTGCGCACGAGTTCGAGGCCAACCTCGAGCGTCTCGACGACGAGGATGTGACCGACCAAGAACGCGACGACCCCGGCGAAGCGCGGCTGCACTTCGACGAGCGCGTGGGCGAAGCCGATGACGCCGGTGCCGCTCGGCGCTTCGCTCGCGTCGCGCCCTTTGCGCGCGCCGAAGACGTCGATCGGAAGGAACGTCGCGCGCCCGAGTTCGCCGTCGCGCAAGTATGCGATCGCGCGTTCGGCGTCGGCCGAGTGCTCGGTAACGATGTGCGAAAGCGCCGGCCCAAAAGCGGCGTCGAGCGCGCGCGCGTAGCGCTCGTCGACGCGGATCAAGTTCGCGACGACGCCGTGAACGCCGCCGAACTCGCCCCGCGCGACGGCCTCGAGAATCGCACGCGTCCCCGGGACGTGGCCTTCGAGATTCGCTTCGAGTTCCTCGATCGTGTGCAACCGCGCTTCGGCGCCGGCCAACTCGCTCGTCGCCGCGCGGTACGCAACCTGTGCGTCGTCGAGCGCCTGCAACGACGCGCCGACGCGCTCGTCGGCGTGCGCCGTCGCGGTCGCGGCCGCCTTGAGGCGCTGATCGGTCGCGCGCAGCGAGCCTTCGGCGCGCTCGAGGTCGCGCGCGCGTTCGGCCGCGAGTTCGCTCTTCGCGGCGGCCTCCTCGCGCAGCGCGAACGTTTCGCGTTCGAGTCGTTCGTATTCGCTTTGCGCCGTCTGAAGCTGCACGCGCCGTTCCGCCGCGCTCGCCGCATCGGCCGCGGCCGCGGCTTCGACTTCGCGCAGCGCCGCGAAAATCCGATCGAGCGCGGCGCGCGCGGCCGCCAACGCATCCTGCGCGTGCCGTTCCCGTTCACGTTCCTTCTCCAGCGCCGCGTTCCGCGGCGCAAGCTCCGCATCGAACCGCGCGAGTGCGTCGTTCAGCGCCGTCGCTTCAGTCTGCGCGCGTTCCCGATCGTCGCCGATCTGCGACGACTGGCCTTCGAGCGCGTCGCGGCGCGCGTGGAGGGCGGCTTGTTGCGCTTCCAGATCGGCAAGCCGGGAGCGCGCGTTCGTCGCGTCGGCGCGCAGCGCGTCGAGCCCACGCTCGGATTCGAGGAGCCGCGCGCGAAGCGCGCCCAGTTCGGCGTCGAGTGAAGCGGCGTGCGTCCCCGCGCCCGTCCGAGCGCTCTCGTGCCGTTCCAATTCGGCATGCAAGCCCTCGCGCTCGGCGCGGCGCGTCGCGCTCGCACGCAAGTACGATAGAATCTCGAGTTCCCGGACGCGCGTCAAGACGCGGCGGAACCGGCGCGCGCGCCGAGCCTGCGTCTCGAGTTCCGGGATGCGCGCTTGGATCTCGGTGAGGACGATCGTTGAGCCGAATGCCGTTTGCCTCGGTCTGTTCCAAGCGGCGCAACGACTCGGCTTTCCGGGCCAAAAAGAGATTGATGCCGGCCGTCTCTTCGAACAGGCTGCGGCGCTCGGTCGGCTTCGACGACAGGATTGCGTCGATCTGGCCTTGCGAGACGATCGAGTACGAGCCGTGCCCGAGCCCCGTCCCCATGAACAGTTCGACGATGTCGCGCAAGCGCACCGACTTGCGATTGATGAAGAACTCGCTCTCGCCCGCGCGATACGCGCGGCGCATGATCTCGACTTCGGAGGCGTCGAGCTTGAGCGCGCCATCGGCGTTGTCGAAGGTCAGCGCGACCTCGGCCATCCCGAGCGGCTTGCGCCGCTCGTTGCCCGCGAAGATGACGTCTTCCGTCTTGCTCGTGCGCAGACTCTTAGGGTGCTGCTCGCCGAGCGTCCAGCGAATCGCGTCGACCAGATTCGATTTGCCGGCGCCGTTCGGCCCGACGAGCGCGGTGATGCCGGGACCGAACGCGAGCGTGGTCTGCTCGGCGAACGTCTTGAAACCGAAAAGGCGAAGCGTCTTGAGCTTCACGCCGAGCCATCCGTTGCGCGGCGTGGCCGCGCGCGGACGCGCCGCTTCGGCGCTTTCGCTGCCGACAGTTTACGCGGCGCAAGATCCGTATGGCGCTCGCGCAAACGCTCGAGCGCCAGCGCCGCGGCCGCGCGCTGCGCTTCCTTCTTGTTCGGTCCGGTCCCAGCCGCGAGCACCTCGCCCGCAATCGCGACGTCGGCAAAGAACGTGCGCTCGTGATCGGGGCCTTCGAATCGTTCGGTGTAGACTGGGACGGCCGCGTAGTGGCGCTGCGACCATTCTTGCAGCACCGTCTTTGGATCGTCGATCGAAGCGCCCGACTTCGCGTGTTCGTCGATGTGGACGCGTTCGACGAACGCGGCCATCACGTCGAACCCCGAGGCGCGATAGAGCGCGGCCAAGAACGCCTCGAACGCATCCGAAAGCAGCGCTCGACGGCGCGCGCGCGGCAAGTTGGCAAGGCCCTTGCCCATGACGAGCAGCGGCTCGAAATCGAGGCGCTCCGCCGTCGCCGCTAACGCGGCGTCGCTAACGAGCGCAGACTTGCGCAAAGCGAGTTCGCCTTCACTTGCGTCCGGGTAGCGCTCGAAAAGGCTGCGCGCGACCGCGAATCCGAGAATCGCGTCCCCCAGAAATTCGAGCCTCTCGTTCGAGTGCGCGCCGCGCTTCTCACGAACCGCGCTCTCGTGCACGAACGCCGCCTCGATCGCCTTCACGTCGAACGCCGTCACGTTCGCCTGCGCGAGCAACGCGCGCAAGCGCCGGCGCCGCGCTTCGCCCGCCATGCGGACCTTATCCCCGGCACTTCCCGAAAACGAGGACGCTGTTGTGACCGCCGAACCCGAACGAGTTCGAAAGCGCGACGTTGACGGTCGCTCGGCGCGCGACGTTCGGTACGTAGTCGAGCGTACACTCGGGATCCGGAAACTCGTAATTGATCGTCGGCGGGATGATGTCGTGATACACCGTCAGCGCGGTCGCAACGCCTTCGAGCGCGCCGGCCGCGCCGAGCGCGTGGCCGTGCATGCTCTTCGTCGAGCTGACCGCAAACTCGTGGCCGCCCGCGCCGACCACGCGCGCCAACGCCTGCGACTCCGCGGGATCGCCGATCGGCGTCGACGTTCCGTGCGCGTTGACGTAGTCGACCTGGTCGGCCGTGATGCCCGCGTTCGCGAAGGCGCGGTTCAAAGCGAGTTCGACCCCGCTCCCGGTCGGATCGACGGCGACCAGGTCGTACGCATCCGCCGATTGCCCGTACCCGAGCAGTTCGCAGTAGATCCGCGCGCCGCGCGCGCGAGCGAACTCGAGTTCCTCGAGGATGAGGACCGCGCCGCCTTCGGCGAGCACGAACCCGTCGCGCTCGCGATCGAAGGGCCGGCTCGCTTTCTGGGGCGCGTCGTTGCGCGTCGAGAGCGCCTTCATCGAGTCGAATCCGCCCATCGCGATGTCGATGATCGTGGCTTCCGAGCCTCCCGCGACCATCGCGGTCGCGGCGCCCTGTGCGACGAAATCGTACGCGACGGCGATGCCGTCGTTCGAACTCGCACACGCGCTCGACACGGCGAAGGTCGGACCGCGCATCCGTTCCTTCATCGAAATCTGCGCCCGCGCGGAATTCGCCATCAGCATCGGAACGAAGAACGGACTGACGCGCAGCGGGTTGCCACGCTCGCGTTGTTTGGTCACCGTCTCCTCGACGGTCGCGATCCCGCCGATGCCGCTCGCGATCAACACGCCGGTTCGATCGCGCAGTTCTTGATCGTCGGGGAACTGCGCGTCGGCGAGCGCCTCGCGCGCGGCGACGAACGCAAATTGCGCGTAGCGATCCATGCGCCGCGCGTCGCGCCGGCCCAGCAACGCATCGCCGTCGAAGCCCTTGACCTCGGCGGCGATCTTGCACTTGAGGCCCGCAACCTCGGGATCGTAGGCGGTGACCAACGCGACGCCGCTCTCGCCCGCGATCAGCCGGCTCCAAAACTCGTCGCGCGTGTTCCCAAGCGGCGTAACGGCGCCAAGCCCGGTGACCACGACTCGCTTCTTACTCAACGTCCTGTGCGTGCTGCTCCCTCATGCCTTCGCGCGCGAAACGGGGCGACCGCAGCCGCCCCCAAAGCCGCCCTGCATCTTCGGTCAGACCGGGGGGACACCCCCCGAAGGGGCCGGCCACGGCCGGTCAGGTTGCGCCGCGGCTGGGGGGCCGTGTATACTGAGGCCCGTCATGTTCACCTTCGATCTCCAGCTTTTCGCCTCCAAGAAGGGCGCCGGCTCGACCCGGAACGGCCGCGACTCCAACGCGCAGCGGCTTGGCATCAAGCGCTATGGCGGCGAGACCGTCGCGGCCGGGAATATCCTGGTCCGCCAGCGCGGCACTAAATTCTACCCCGGCGAAGGCGTCGGGATGGGGACCGACCATACCCTGTTCGCGGTCGTGGACGGACGCGTCCATTTCGCCCAGAAACGCAACCGCACGCACGTGCACGTCCTTGCCGAGGGCGCCGTCTGAGCGCCACCCCGGCTCCGCGCCGAGAGCCCGCAAGGGCTCTTTTTGTTTTGCGCGGCGACTTCGTGCTCTCTAGCGAGGCCACCAAGGGCCGAGCCCTTTGCAATTCATAGACGAGGCGACCATTACGGTCGCCGGGGGACGAGGCGGCGACGGCATCGTCGCTTGGCGGCGCGAGAAATACGTCCCGAAGGGCGGACCGGCCGGGGGCGATGGGGGGCGCGGAGGCAGCGTCGTCCTCGAGGCCGCGCCCGAGTTGTCGACACTGATCGAGTTTCGCTTCAAAAAGCACTTCGCGGCCGACGCCGGCCGGGCCGGGTCGACGTCAAACAAGTCGGGCCGCAGCGCCGAGGACCTCGTCGTCCCCGTCCCGGTCGGGACGCTCGTCTACCGCGTCGAGGAAGGGCGCGGCGAGTTTTTGCTCGCCGACCTCGGCGTCGACCAGCGAATCACGGTCGCGCACGGCGGCCGCGGCGGACTCGGCAACCAGCACTTCGCGACCAGCAGCCGGCAGGCGCCGCGGTTCGCCGAGCGCGGCGAACCCGCCGAGGCCTGGACCTTGCGCCTCGAACTCAAATTGCTCGCCGACTGTGGGCTCGTCGGCCTCCCCAACGCCGGAAAATCGACCCTTCTCGCGGCGGTCTCCGCCGCGCGGCCGAAGATCGCCGACTACCCGTTCACGACGCTCGAGCCGCACCTCGGAGTCGTCCGCCTCTCGCCTGAAGACTCGTTTGTCATGGTCGACATCCCGGGATTGATCGAAGGCGCGCACAGCGGGTCCGGGCTCGGCGACCGTTTCTTGCGTCACATCGAGCGGACGCGCGTCTTACTTCATTTGATGGATGGAAGCCGGCCGGTCGAAGAAATCTTACACGACAAGTCGACGATCGAAAACGAATTGCGCCTGTGGAACCCGACGCTACTCGAACGGCCGATCCTGCCGGTCCTCACCAAACTCGATCTGCCGGAGACGCGCGCGAACCTCAACGAGTTGCGCGCTCAGATTCCCGAACTCGTTGCGATCTCGGCGGCGACGGGTCAAGGCGTTCGGCCGCTCTTGTTCGCCGCGTATCAAGCGATCGAGCGCAGCGCCCCGCCTGCCGTCGTGAAACCGGAGACCGCGCACATCGTGCTGACGCCGCACGAAGCGTTCGAGATCGCCGTCGAAGCCGACGGCACGTTCGTCGTCCACGGCGAGCGCATCGAACGCCTGGCCGCGATGACCGATTTCGACAGCGACGAAGGTCTCGGCCGCTTCGAAGCGATCCTCGCCAAGATGGGCGTCGACAAGCGCTTGCGCGAGATGGGCGCGCGCGACGGCGACACCGTTCGCATCGCCGGCCACGAATTCGACTATTCGTGACGCCGTGAAGCTCGGACTCTTTGGCGGCACGTTCGATCCGGTGCACAACGCGCATCTCTTCGTCGCCGAGGCGGCGCGCGTCGAACTCGGGCTCGAACGGATCGTGTTTCTTCCGACGCGCGGCGCGCATCACCGCCGGCCTCCGGTCGCGACGGTCCACGACCGGCTCGCAATGCTGCGCGCGGCGCTCGCGCCGAACCCGCGTTTCGCCCTCGACGAGAGCGACCTGGAGCCGGGCGCATCGGGGTTTACGGCCGATTTGATGCCGCGGTTGCGCGCGCGGTATCCCGACGACGGGCTCGTCTTTATCGTCGGCGGCGACTCGCTGCTCGACTCGCCGTGGCAGCGGTTCGACGTCGTCCTCGAGAACCTCGACGCGTTCGCGATCGCGCCGCGCGCCGAGCGCGAACCCGAACGACTCGAAGCGCTGCTCGCGCAACTATCGCCGCAGCAGCGCGCGAAGATGACGTTCCTCGATCATCTTCCGGCACTCAACGGCTCGGCGACGCTCGTCCGCTCGCAACTCGAACGCGGCGGGAGCATCCGTTACCTCGTCCCCGACGCGGTCGACCGTTACATTGCCGAGCACGCGCTCTATCGTAACGGAGCGCGCTCCGATGAAGACTGACGCCGAGACGCTCGCGCTCGGCGGGGTCGCCGCCGAGGAACTCGCGCGCATCTACGGCACGCCGCTGCTCGTCATCGACAGCGACGTCCTAGACGACGCAATCGAACGCTTTGCGGCGTGGAGCCGCGAGTTCGACCTCGAAGTTGCGTATGCGGCGAAGGCCTTTCTACCGGTCGCGCTCGCCCGGCGTTTGGCGCGCTCGTCGCTCGGACTCGACGTCTGCTCGCTCGGCGAGCTGCTCGTCGCCGAGCGCGCTGCGTTCCCGCGCGAGCGCATCACGTTCCATGGCTGCGGTAAGACCGACGACGAACTTCGCGCCGTCTGCGCGCACCGCGTCGCGCGGATCGTCGTCGATCACTTCGAAGAACTCGAACGCCTAGCCCGATTTGCCGAGTCTGGCGCGGCGGTTCCGGTCGTCCTGCGCCTCAATCCCGGCATCGAGGCCGAGACGCACCGCTACGTTCGCACGAGCGGTGAAAGCTCCAAGTTCGGATTTGCGATCGGCGAGATCGAAGCCGCAATCGCGCGCGTCCTCGCGACGCCGCGCTTGCGACTGATCGGCTTGCACGCGCACATCGGGTCGAACATCTTCGAACCGGCCGCGTACCTCGCGAGCCTCGACGTGCTGTTCTCGGCGTACGCGCGCGGGCGCGCGAACGGAGCGCCGCTCGAACTGCTGATCCTCGGCGGCGGCTTCGGAGTCGACGCCCAGCCCGAGGGCGAGCGGCTCGACGTCGCCGGGATCTTGCGCTCCGTCGCGGCACGCAACGCCGAACTCGCGCAAGCCGAAGGGGCGTCCCCGCCGCGCCTCGGCATCGAGCCGGGGCGCGCGCTCGTCGCCGAAGCGGGGACGAGCCTGTACCGGGTCGTCAGCGTCAAACGGCAAGGTTCGCGGCGCGTCGCCATCGTCGACGGCAGCATCGCCGACAATCCGCGCCCGGCGATCTACGGCGCGTACCATCACCCGCTTGCGGCCGGCCGGTGCTTCGATCGCGCAACCGAAGCGACGACGGTCTGCGGCCGTTCCTGTGAAAACGACGAACTCGCCGTCGCGCCGCTCCCGACCGACCTGGCAGCCGGCGACCTGTTGGCGCTGCGCACGACCGGCGCGTACACCTTTAGCATGGCGAGCAACTACAACCGTTTCCCGCGTCCGGCCGTCGTTTTCGCCGGCGGCGGGACGCACCGCACGGTCGTGCGCCGCGAGACAAACGCTTCGCTCCTGGAAAACGACGTCGGGGATGCGTAGCCTCGCCCGGGCCGCCGCGCTCGGCTGGGCGCTCTCCGCCTGCGGCGGCCCGGGGAGCGCCGACCCGAACGCCGCGGTCTATAACGCCTGGCGGGACGGCCGATCGAGGGTCGAGGTGACCGCCAGCGGGAGCGTCGCGCGGGTCCTCGGGGTGGAAAGTGGGCCGAGCGGCCGGCACGAGGGCTTTCTTTTGCACCTGCGCGGGGCGGCCGGGCACGGGCTGACGGTGCGCGTCGAGGACAACGTCGACATCACCGGCGAGATACCGCTCGCCGCCGGAGACGACGTCGAAGTGCGCGGCGAGTATATCTACGATTCGCGCGGCGGATTGATCCACTACACGCACCACGACCCACGTTTTCGTCATGAGGGCGGGTACGTGCGAGTCGGCGAGCGGATCTTTCGGTGATGAATCTTTGCGCGCGCGCGCTATACAAAGCGCCGCTATTTTTCATATACTGAACGTAACCGGAATCGAATGCGCGAACTCCACGAGGTCTTGCTAGCGAGCGCGTCACCGAGACGGCGCGAACTTCTAGCCTCCCTCGGATTGCGCGTACTCGTTATCCCGAGCGACGTCCACGAAGGAGACCGTCCCGAGTATGCCCCGCGCGAGCTCGCCCGCGTGCACGCCGATCTCAAGGCGGCCGTCGCCGTCGCCCGTGACGGCGCGCACGTGATCCTCGCCGCCGACACGGTCGTCGATCTCGACGGCCGGTCCCTCGGCAAGCCCCGTGACCCGGCCGAGGCGTCGGCAATGCTTGCCGCGCTCGCCGGCCGTGAACACCTCGTGCATACCGCCTACGCGCTGATCGATGGCGAAAGCGGGCGGCGCGTCGACGAGATCTCGACGACCCGGGTCAGATTCTATCCCCTATCGTCCGAGGAAATCGCGGCCTACGTTGCGACCGGGGACCCGTCCGACAAGGCGGGGGCCTACGGAATCCAGGGCCGCGGCGCCGCGCTCGTCGAGCGGATCGACGGCGACTTCTACACGGTCATGGGCCTCCCGCTGGGCGGCGTCGTCCGCGCGCTCGGCGCACTTGGATTCGCTCTTCCGCAGGGAGCTCACGCGGGGTGAGCGCGATGCTTGGGACGCTCCGCGCCACTTTGAGCCCCGACATCGGGCTCGATCTCGGCACGGCCAACACCGTGGTCTACGAGCGCGGCGCGGGCGTCATTGTTAGCGAGCCGTCGATCGTCGCCTACAACACCGCAACCGACGCCATTATTGCGATCGGCCACGCCGCTAAAGAGCTCGAGGGGCGGGTCCCCGGCCGCATTCGCGTCGTCCGGCCGCTTCGCAACGGGACGATCTCAGACTTTCGCGCGGCGCACGCACTCGTCGGCACGCTGGTCGATCGCGCGCTGACCACCCGCCCGCGGATCGCGCCGCGGTTAGTCGCCTCGGTCCCCGGGTGCGCGACCGACATCGAGTGCAAAGCCGTCGAACAAGCAGTTCGAGCGGCCGGGGCGCGCTACACGACCTACATCCCTCAGGCGGTTGCGGCGGCCGTCGGCGCCGGGCTCGACATCAGCGGCGCGCGCGCCCAGATGATCGTCGACATCGGCGGCGGTACGACCGAGATCGCGATCCTGTCTTTGGCGGGCGTCATCCGCCTATCGTCGCTCGCCGTCGGAGGCGACCATCTCGACGTGGCGATCCGGACGCGCCTGCGCGCGCAGCGGTTTGCCATCGGCTCCCTAACCGCCGAGCGGTTGAAGATCGAACGCGGTTACGCCGGCCGGCCACCGGGCCGCGAGCCGTTCCCGCTCAACGGAATCGATATCGACGCCGCGGCCCCACGGACGCGGGCCGTCGCCGAGACGCTCGTCGGCGAGGCGATGGTCGAAGGCCTCGACCGGATCGTCCGCGGGATCGTCGCCGTCCTCGAGACGGCGCCACCCGAGATCGCCGCCGACTTGATCGAAAGCGGGATCACGATGACGGGTGGCGGGGCGTTGATCCCCGGGTTGGCCGGATACATCGGCATGCGCACGAATGTGCCGACGACGGCCGCGCCGGACCCGCTCACGTGCGTCGCGCGCGGTGCGGGCGAGTTGCTCGGCTCGCCGACGCTGCTCGAACGGCTGCGTCCACACGCGGATCAGCTGACGAGGTGGTACCAATCTTTACGTATCGGGATGAGAGAAAGCTATTCGCCGTAATCGGCGCGGTGATCCTCACCGCGGTGATCGCTCTCATTCAAATCGACGCAGCGCGCAACGGTAAACCAAGCGTCATCGCCGTCGCCGTAACGACGGTGGTTAGCTTCGTTCAGACCGGTGTCGCTGGGACGGTCGACGCCGCGCGCAGCTTCTTTGGTGAGATCGCCGAACTCCCGAAGCTGCGCGCCGACCAAAATCGGCTCGAAACCGAGAACGGCGCGCTTCGCGCCGAGAACGAGCGCCTGAACGAGGCGCTGGCACTGGCGCCCGATGCGGCAAGCCTCGCGCGCGAACGCGAGCGCTATCCGGCGAGCATCGTGGCGCTCATCGTTGGGTTCGACCCCGAGAACCAAACGCGGACTGCAACGATCGACCGGGGTTCGCGCGCGGGCGTGACTCGCGACGCGGGCGTCGTCAACGACGACGGCGTCGTCGGGCGAATCTTCGACGTTGGGCCGTTCGCGAGTCGAGTGCTCCTCGCCACCGACCCAACCAGCAAGATCCCCGCAGTCGTGCAACGCGGGCGCTGGTGGGGGATCGCGACCGGGACGAACACGCGCGTTGCGCTTCAGTACGTCTCGCAAGACGCAGCGCTAAAAATCGGCGATCTGGTCGTCACCGGTGAAGGGCGTTCGTTTCACGCCGGGCTTCCGATCGGTCGGATCTTCCGGATCATTCATCCGGAAGGCGCGCTCTACCAAACCGCCATCCTCGAACCGTCGGTCGCGTTCGGGCGCTTGAGTCACGTCCTTGTCCTTACACGTTAGCCCACGCGGCGAAGCGAACGTCGCGCCCGACCCGCCCCCTTGGTGGACCGTTGCGATCGGGCTGTTCGCCGCGCTCGTCTTACAAAGTGCAGTCGAGCCGCTCGTTGCGCTGCGCGGTGCGATCCCAAGTTTGGTGCTTCTGCTCGTGCTCTGGTACGGGCTGCGCACGGACCTCTTCACCGGGTTACTCTTCGGCACGATCGCGGGCGCGTGTGAAGACGCGCTCGCCGGTTGGACCGGCGCCGCATGGACCGTCGCGACGGCGATCGTCGGCGCGCTCGCCGGGCGCGCCGCCGGATCTCCGGTGAGCGAGACGCACGTTCGGGTCGTTGCCTTCGTCGCGCTCGCAACCGCGCTGCGCTACGCGATCTTCGCGATCGCGCTGCGCACCGAAGGCGTCGCGCTCCCGATCCCGTTGACACACTTTCACGCGCTCGTTTGGCAGTGCCTCGCGAACGCGGCGCTTGCCTATGCGCTCGTCCGCCTCGCTCCGCGTTTATCAGTTTCGCATGTCGTCGGCATCCGCTGAGGGCGTCGCGCTCGGGCCCCGCACGGCCTGGAAGCTCCAAATCTTCGTCAGCGCCGTCGCGCTCGCGCTGCTTGCACTCGTCGGGCGGTTGACGCAAATACAGGTCGTCGAAGGCGAGCACTTTGCGGCCGCCGCGCGTGCGAACCAGATCCGGCGCATCCCGGTCGCCGCGCCGCGCGGACGGATCTACGACCGCAACGGGGTCGTCCTGGTGCGCAGCCGCCCGTCGTTTGCATGCGGGCTCGTCCCCTCGGAAGTCAAGGACATCGACTCCGTCATGAACGGTCTTTCAGCCGCGCTCGGCATCCCCGTAGATCGCCTGTGGGACCGCCTGCTGCATCATCACGGCGTCAACTACCGCAGCTTCGACGAGGTCGAAGCGTACGAGCCGTACGGGCCGATCGTCCTCGCGAGCGATCTTACGACCGCACAGATGGCGCGACTCGCCGAAGCGCAAGCCGAACTACCGGGCGTCGATCTCGAGGCGCAGCCGGTGCGAAATTATCCGTACGGAAAACTCGGCGCGCACATCTTCGGTTACGTCGGGTCGATCACTGAAGACGAATACCGCGAGCGCAGGCGCCGCGGCTACACGCCGAACGACGTCGTCGGCAAAGACGGCCTGGAAGAGCATTTCGACGATGCGTTGCGCGGCGTCCCCGGCGGCGAGCAGATCGAGGTCGACGCGCAGGGCCGGCTCGTGCGCCGCCTCGGGCCGGTCGAACCCGTACCGGGAGCCGGCCTGATTTTGAGCGTCGACTGGCGCTTGCAGTCGATCACCGAAGCGGCTCTCCGCGATCAACTGCAAGCCTGGGGGAACCTCCAGGGACGGCGTTTGGCCGGAGCGGTTGTCGCGATCGATCCCAGGGACGGCGGCGTTCTCGCGCTCGCCTCGTATCCTAATTTCGATCCCAACGACTTCGCGACGGGGATCAAAGCGACGACCTACGAGCGGTATCTCGAGGATCCGTTGCGTCCGCTCTTCGACCGAGCGATCGGCGCAGCGACCGCGACCGGCTCGACCTTCAAGATGGTGACCGGGAGTGCGGCGCTCTCGAGCGGCGTCATCCAAAAAGATCAAGTCCTATACGATTCGGGCTCGTGGTACTGCCACGGGCAGATGTTCACCGATATTGCGGCCGGCGGTCTCGGCTCGACCGACTTCGTGCGCGCGATTGCGGCATCGTCGGACGGCTATTTCTACCAACTCGGCGACCGCCTCGGACACGAGCGGCTGCGCTACTACGCGCTGCAGTACGGTCTCGGCGAGCGGCTCGGCATCGACATCCCGGGCGAGTTTCCCGGAAACTGGCCGACCAACGCATGGTCGATGAAGACCTACGGGCTTCCGCTCGAACCAAGCGACGTCTGCCAACTTGCGATCGGGCAAGGCGCCATGGAAGCGACGCCGCTTCAAATGGCCAACATCGCGGCGACCGTCGTCAACGGCGGTACGTTGTTTCGCCCGCACTTGGTGGCAGCGATCCGCGACGCCGGCGGCAAGATCTCGCAACGCTTCGACCACCAAGCAATCCGTCACGTCGCGGTGACCGCCGAGGCCCTGCGCGAAGTGCGCGAAGGGATGGATCAGGTCACCGACCCCGGCGGGACGGCGTACGGCCTCGCCATCCCCGGGCTACCCTTCGGCGGCAAAACCGGGACCGTCGAAACCGACGGCGGCAGCGGCCCCAACACAACGTGGTTCGTGGCCTACGCGCCCGCGACGCACCCGGTCCTAGCGCTCGCCGTCTTCATGGAGCGGACGGGCGGCTACGGCGCCTCGGTCGCGGCCCCGGTCGCGCGGCGCATCCTCGCCGAGTACTTCCACAAGAAGCTTCAATAAGACCGGTAGGCGACGCTGGGGGACGGTAGACAGCGCTGAGGGACGGTGTGGGGCGTTGTGTCGAGAGATGTCGCGACGAGGCGCGGAGCGCTGGATGCGCGGGAGCGCCGAGCGCGCAAGCGGCGAGGCCGCCACGGACGGCGGACTCGCCAGCGGTCTCGAGACACACGGCCCACACCGTCCCCGAGAAAGCGTTGCGAATATGCGGAGCGAAGGAGATCGCATGATCGTCACGCCGATAAAAATCGCCGAAGGTTACCAGCGCCTCACGGGCGAGGGCGCATTCCAGGTGCTTGCGCGCGCGCGCGAACTTGAGGCGCAAGGCCGCTCGATAGTGCACTTGCAGGTCGGCGAGCCCGACTTCGATACGCCCGAACACGTCAAAGACGCCGGGATCGCCGCGATCAAGGCCAACAAAACGCGCTATACGGCGTCCGCGGGAATCCCCGAGTTGCGCGACGCGATCGCGCAGTACGCGGGACCGCGCCGCGGGATGGCGCCGTTCGAGCGCGACGAAATCGTCGTGAGCCCGGGCCTCAAACCAATGATTTGGAACGCGTTGAGCATGCTGCTCGACCCGGGCGACGAGATGGTGTATGCCGATCCGGCGTATCCCTCGTATGCTTCGGCCGCGTCGTACCTCCAAGCGAAACTCGTTCCGGTCCCGCTGCTCGAGCGAACTGGTTTTCGCCTCGATCTCGACGAGCTCGCCTCGAAGATGTCGTCACGAACGAAAGTCCTAGTCTTGAACTCGCCCCACAACCCGACGGGTGGCGTGCTGACGCGCGGCGACCTCGAGACGATCGCCGAGTTAGCCCTCCGCTACGACGTCACGGTCGTTTCGGACGAGATCTACAACCGGCACATCTACGACGCCGAATTCTTCTCGATCGCGGCGCTCGACGGGATGCGCGAGCGCACGATCATCCTCGACGGTTTCTCGAAGGCCTACTCGATGACGGGTTGGCGGCTCGGCTACGGGATTATGCCGAAGCACGTCGCGCGCGCGGTCTCGATGATGGGCCAGAATACGTACTCGTGCACCGCCTACTTCACGCAACTCGCCGGAGTTGCGGCGTTGACCGGCCCCGACGATTCGGTCGTCGCGATGGTCAACGAATTTCGGCGGCGGCGCGACGTAATTGTCGCCGGACTCAAGGCGATCCCCGGCGTCACCTGCGCAACGCCCCAAGGCGCGTTTTACGTCTTTCCGAACTTCTCGGCGGTCACGTCCGACGATAAGGCGCTCTCGTCGTTCTTCTTGGAAGAGGCCGGCGTCGCGTGCGTCCAAGGCACGTCGTTCGGCGACGCCGGGGAAGGTTACATCCGCCTCTCGTACGCGACGTCGCTCGAGAACATCAACGAGGGATTGCGCCGCATAAGGGAAGCGCTGCCGCGGTTCAAAGCGTAGCGCTCTACTCCGCGGGGCCCGTCGTGAACGAACCGACCGTTTCGTAGACGCAGTCCGGGCCGTACGCCGGCTGAAGCCGGACGGCGTAGTGAGTTTGCGCGCGAAGCGGCGGTAGCCACGTCGTGGCGAAGGTGATCGCGCCTTGCGCTGCGAGCGTCCCGTCGAGTGCGATCGCGGGCGCGTCCGGCCACGTCGCGTTGCTCGCGTCCAAACTCAGGATCCCGCCTTCGGTCGCCCACGGTTCGTTGTCGACGAGAACGACGCGCTCGTCGCCCAGCGCCGGAACGCCCTGCAGGGGCACGGCCGGCACGAACGTCTCCAACTCGATGTGACTCCCTCGAGTCGTTACGCCGATAGCCCCATCGACCGGATTGACGAGGCGCGTCGCAACCGGCAAACGCGAACCGGAACACGCCGAGGCGTTGGCGGCCAGCGCCGCGCGCGCAACCGACGGAACGCCCAAACCCAGCGCGAACGCGCCGAGCGCGAGAACGGTTGACAGTCTTTTCATAGCATCCGCATCGTTCCCAAGCGGCTCTGCGCCCCAAACAAGAGCAAGCGCTTGCCGCGAGGCGCTCGGCGTGGGGTGCTCGGTTCTCGGGACGTCGCGCGTTCCGCATCCAGCTGCGCGCGCGACTTGGCCGCTCCTCGCTTCCGCCATCCATGGCTCTCGCTCGTCGCGGACACCCTCGGACCAAGCACCCCACACCTCGCTTGAGAGGTTCATTTGCACAACGCGTGCTTGGCGAGACGTCCCGAGAACGGAGCACCTCGCGCCGAGGCTTAAGGGAGTTTTATTGCGGCCTTGACATCGGCGAGCGTTACGGCGGCGACGGCGCGCGCCTTTGAAGCGCCCTCCGCTAGAATGTCGTCGATCGACGCCGGGTCGATCTCGGCGCGCCGCGCGCGGACCGGCTGTAGGAACTCGTTGAGTTTCTCGGCGAGTTCGCTCTTGCAGTCGACGCAGCCGAGCGCCCCGGTACGACAGTTTTCGTCGATCCACGGAACCCGGGCCGCGTTGACGATTTTTTGCAGCGAGAAGACCGGGCAGATCTCGGGACGGCCGGGGTCGTGGCGGCGGACCTTCAACGGGTCCGTGATCATCGACCGCACTTTCTTGGTCGTCGTCGCTTCGTCGTCGGCGATGTCGATCTGATTCCCGTACGACTTCGACATCTTTCGACCATCGATGCCGGGGACGTCCGGGAATTCGCTGAGCGTCCCTTGCGGTTCGACGAGCGTCGGCCCGTAGAGGTGATTGAAACGGCGCACGACTTCGCGCCCGAACTCGAGATGCGAGAGTTGATCCTTGCCGACCGGGACGGTGTCGGCGCGCATCACGGCGATGTCGACCAACTGCATCAACGGGTAGCCGAGGAATCCGTAGGTCGCAATCTCGGGCCCGAGCTCCGCGATTTGGTCCTTGTACGTCGGAACGCGCTGCAGCCAAGCGACCGGCACGATCATCGACAGCAAGAGATGCAGCTCGCCGATCTGCGGAACGTGCGACTGGACGTACATCGTGGAACGCTCGGGATCGACGCCGGCCGCGATCCAGTCGATGACCATTTCGCGTACGTGAGGCGCAATCGTGTCACTTCGATCGAACGCGGTCGTCAGCGCGTGAAGGTCGGCCACTTCGAAGAACGCTTCGTCCCTCCGGCAGAACTCCACCCATTGCAAGAGCGCGCCAACCAAATGCCCGAGATGCAGCCTTCCGGTCGGGCGCATCCCCGACATGATCCGGCGCCGCTTCGCGGGCGCGCCTTCACCCTGCGCTCCGGCCGCGGGCTCCGTCTCTTGCGCCCCCGCGAGCCCTATGTTAGTATCCACGCATAATTTGGACTCCGCGCGCGCACGGCACACTCAACAAGCGAGTCGGGTAACGGACGTAGCGAGTCGAAAAACTCTTTCCCGCCAAGACGAGGTGGCTCGCTTTGTATACCGACGAACGCCTAACCTGCACCGATTGCGGCGCCGAATTCACCTTCACCGTCGGCGAACAAGAATTCTTCGCCAGCAAAGGCTTTCAAAACAAGCCTAATCGCTGTCCCGACTGTCGCGCGGTTCGTAAGGCAGCGCGCGGGCAAGGCGGTGCAGCGGGAACCGGCGGACGCGGATACGGCGCCGGCGGCGGCGCAAGAGAGATGTACTCGGTCACGTGCAGCAATTGCGGCCAGGCGGCTGAGGTGCCGTTTCAACCGCGTGGCGACAAGCCGGTGTATTGCCGGGACTGCTTCGCGCAGCGCTCGGGCTCGTCGTACCGCTAGCACTCAGTCGGCGACGCGCATGCCGTCGAGCCGGCGCGCGCTCGTAAACTTCCGGCGCACGTAGGTTCGTGCACGCTCGATCGCGACCGGAAGCGGGACGCCGCGCGCGAGCGCGGCGGCGAGCGCGTCGGCTAACAAGCACCCGGTTCCGCGCAGGTTGCCCGGCAGGCGCGGCGCCTCGAAGCGGCTGATCGCGTCGCCGTCGTACAGCACGTCGGTCGCCGGCCCACCGAGATCGCCGCCTTTGACGAGGGCCGCGCGCGCGCCGAGCCGCACGAGTTCGCGCGCCGCCTCCGCCGCATCGGCGGAACCTGCGATCGTTCGGTTCGTAAGCCGCTGCGCTTCGTCGACGTTCGGCGTCACTACCGTTACATAGGGAAGCAGCGTGCGGACGAGCGCAACGTACTCACCGGCGGCGACGAGCGTACCACCGGCGCTCGCAGCGAATACGGGGTCGTACACGACCGGGACGCTGGCATGCGCGAGATGTTCGGCGACGACACGCCCAACTTCGAGACTCGGCAGCGCGCCAATTCGAAATGCGGCGATGGAGGCGTCCGCGAGCGCGCGAAGCTGCGCCGCTACGATCGAGGGCGGAACCGGATGCAGCGCGTGGACCCCGTCCTTGTCTTGGGCGGAGACCGCCGCTACGACCATCGTCGCCCGCGCCCCGCATTCGGCGAGCGCGCGCACGTCCAAGCCGAGACCGACCGCGTTCCACGGATCGGTCGTCCCGATTGCAGCGACGATCGGTTTCACGGCGTCAGCGCCGCCCAGCGCTCGACGAGCGCGCGCGCGTTGGCCCGCGGGTCCGGGCCTCGTCCGATTGCGGAGATGATCGCCGCCATCGCCGCACCGCTCGCGACGATTGCAGCGAGATCGTCGAAGCCGATTCCCCCAATGGCAGCGACCGGCAGCTTCGTCGCCGCGACGACGGCCCGAATCCCCGCCGCACCGATCGCAGGACCCGCGTCGAGCTTACTCGAGGTCGCGGCGTACGGCCCGACGCCGACATAGTCGGCGCCAAGCGACTCGGCTTCGCGCGCCTCCTCCGGCGTGCCGCATGAGATGCCGAGAATGCGGCCGCCAAGGCGTTCGGGCAAGATTCGACCGTCGAGCCGTACGAGATCTTCTTGACCGACGTGGAGCCCGTCCGCGTCGAGCGACGCTTCGAGATCGTCGTTGACGATCAGCGTCGCGCCGCGGGCGCGCGTGCGCGAGGCCATCGCGCGGACGAGTTCGTGGGCGACGCCGCTCTTCGCGCGACACTGGATGAGTCGCACTCCGCCGGCGAGCACGTCATCGAGAAGCGCGAGCGGGTCCGCCGTCGCGTCCGCGTCGACGATCGCGTAAATTCCGCACAGGTGTCCTCGACCGCTATCCACCACTACGCCGTCCTTCGCCACGCGTGCGCGCCGGACTAGCGAGACGTTCCGTTCGCGCGGACTTCCCCGACAAAAAAGTGGAGGGCCGCCATGCGGCCCTCCACCTGTTCTCTTCGAACTCTAGATCGTTACGGCGAGTCTGAGACGACGACGATCGTCCCGCCCTGCACGCCGCTGCCGACGGCCTTCGCGTAGACGTAGATGCAGTAGTTCGTGCTCCCGGCCGCAGGCGGCACGGGGTTCAGGGTCGCGTCGTCCGAGTTGGGATCGCCGGCCGGCGGAATCGTCGGCGGACCGACGTAGATCGTGGAGGCCGTCTGCGTGTAGCTCGGCGGGTTGCTGTTCGGCTGCTCCAGTAGTTGCGAGTAGAACGGATAGTAGAGTGGGAACGCATTGCCCCCGGGGCCTTGCTGCAGAAGCGAATTGATCCCGGGTAGTTGCGACGGCGTTCCGCAGACCCCGAACCCGTTCGGCGAACCGCCCTTTGCGTAGTGCGTTCCGGGCGGCGCGTAGGTCGTCGACCACGTGAAGACGACGTCGGGGATGACGGTGCCGACCTTGAGGGCTTCGGCGCTGACTTGCACCGGCGCGCTCCCGTCGGGCGCAACGAAGAAGTCGTTGACCTGAGAGTTCGCGCTCATGAAGACGATCGAGTCGGGCGTTACGTTGCCGCCGCCGGTGTTTGAGCTCGAAAACCCATATCCGCCCGAGCATGCGACGAGCGCGGCGATGCCGCAAGACGCGACCAGCGAGAGGGCTAGACGACGCATACATCAACTCCCGTGAAAACGAGAAAAAGAGACGACGGCCTTCTCTAAAGTTCCACCGCCGATAGGTCGCGCGATTGGCCTCGGCATGCGCCGTCTCCTCTTGTAGCAAGCCAAGCCATCGCCTCGCCGACTGGACGGCCAAACGCCTAGGCCGGCCCCCCGTTCCGCGGCGCCCCGCCGTCCGAAGGTTTCGGCGGCCGCGAGCCTTCCGGCTCGGCGCGGTTTGCCGGGGCTGCGCTACGGCTGCGCCGGGACCGCGATCGCCGGTAGGTCGACCGAGAACGGCGCGTCGGCGCCATCCCTCAGCTCGCGCCCGATCGACAGAGCCAGGGATTTGGGCGCGAAGCGGTCGGGGGTGAAAAAGGTTAGCGCCCCGGTGTATTGGCCGCTGCTCGCGAGGCGCAGCCCGAGCCGAAGGTTGCGATCGGTCAGCGAGGGCAGCTTCGTCTCGATCAGGTGATAGACCGTGCCGCCATCGTCGCGCAAAACCGACCGGCCGTACGGCAACAACGTGACGTCTCCCTCGCCAAGATTCTCGAACGTTATGAGAAACTCGACGCGCCCGGTGAAAAACGAAACTTTGCGTACGGCGACGCGAAGCTGGTCGACTTCGGCGCTTGCAGCCGTCGGGTCAAACGCGCGCCACGGGTGGTACGGATCTTTGATCCGCACGCCGCCGCGTTCGTTGACGAGACCGTACGCGACGCGCGCCGTCGCCGTCCCGCTGACTTGATGCGCGTGATCGAAAAAGTCGACGCTCTCCGAGACGACCGCCAGAACGCCGAGCGCACCGGCGTCCTCCACGCGGACGACCCGATAGCGGCCAATCTTCAGCTTGTCCGCTTGGAAGACCGAACCGAAGTTGACGTCGTTTCCGAAGTAACGGCGTTCGTCGGCGGTCAAGAGACGAAAGGCGTCGGTATAGTGGCCGCTGCCCAAGCTGGTTATGTAACGATCAAGAGCGCCCCGTTGCGCCGCATTCAGGGCGGGGCTTGGCGAAGGACTGGCGCCGACGAGCAGCGCCGCTAAGGTGAGTGCGAGAAGGCGGCTGATCATGAACCCTCGGGAAGAAGCACGTCGATGATGCGCGTAAGGTCGGCGGGATCGGAGAATCGGATTTCGATGCGCCCGCCGCCCGACGGCGCGCCGACGATCGCGACCGGCGCCGCGAGTCGATAGCGCAGCCGGCTTTCGACGGCGACGACGTCGGGCTCGAGCGTTTTCGGCGCGCGTTCGGTCTTGCGCGGCGCGCGGCGCGCGCCCATCCGTTCGACGTCGCGGACGGTCAACTGGTCGCGCTCGATTCGCCGCGCAATCGCATCGCGCGCGCCCGGCTCGAGCGCGAGCAGCGCGCGCGCGTGACCGACCGTCAAGGCGCCGCGGCGAAGACGCGCTTTCAATTCGTCGGAGAGTCCGAGCAGCCGTAAAGCGTTCGTGATCGCGGGCCGGCTTTTTGCGACCCTTTCGGCGAGCCGCTCCTGCGTGAAACCGAAATCGTCGAGCATGTGCTGGTAGCCCATCGCTTCTTCGAGCGGATCGAGATCTTGGCGCTGCAGGTTCTCCACGAGCGCCACCTCGAGGCTCGCGCGGTCGTCCACGTCGCGCACGATCGCGGGGACCGTTCTTAGGCCGGCCGCCGCCGCGGCGCGCCAGCGGCGCTCGCCCGCGATCAACTCGTACGTGCCCGTCGGGCCACTGGAAGCCGGACGATCAGCGGCACCAAAACGCCCAACTCGCGGATCGAACGCTCGAGTTCGCCCAAAACTTCGGCGTCGAAATTCGTGCGCGGTTGCCGAGGATTGGGGCGAATCGCATCGACGGCGATCTGCGCGACCGTATCGCCGGCCGGGCGCTCCGCCCCGAGCAGCGCCCCGAGGCCGCGGCCCAAGCCGCGCTTCGCGCTCACGAGACCGCGGCCAACTCGCGCGCGAGCGCGAGATATGCTTGCGCGCCTCGGCTGCGCACGTCGAAGAGGACCGCCGGCTTCCCGTACGACGGCGCCTCCGAAAGCCGAATGTTGCGCGGGATTTGCGTGCGGAACACTTGCTCGGGGAAGTGCGTGTTGACTTCGTCGAGGACTTCGGTCGCAAGCTTCGTGCGGCCGTCGAACATCGTGACCAAGACTCCGGTGATGCGCAAGCCGCGGATTGAGCGCGTCCCGAATTCGGCGAACGACCGTCGTCAGTTGCGAAAGACCTTCGAGCGCATAATACTCGGCTTGAACCGGGATCAGCACTTCGTTTGCGGCGGTCAACGCATTGAGCGTCAAGAGCCCAAGCGACGGCGGGCAGTCGATGAAAACGTAGTCGTACCGGCTCGCGACCGGTTCGAGCGCGCGTTTGAGGCGCAGTTCGCGCGCGAGCACCGAGACGAGTTCGATCTCTGCGCCGGCGAGCGCGATCGTCGCCGGTACGAGGTCGAGATTCGCGACGCCCGTCGCGCAAATCACTTTTTCGATCGGCACCTCGCCGAGCAAAACCGCGTAAATGTCCGCTGCGAGCGCGGCTTTATCGACACCGAACCCGCTCGTCGTGTTCCCTTGCGGATCGATGTCGATGACGAGAACGTGCCGGCCGAGCAACGCGAGCGCCGCGCCGAGATTAACCGCAGTCGTACTCTTCCCGACGCCGCCTTTTTGATTGACGATCGCGATAATGCGAGCCTCGATTTGCCCGTTCATTGGTCCAAACCGTAACGTTCCTTCATCGCGCGGTAGCGCTCGTAGGCCGGCGCGTCGATGGTCTCCCACGGAAGCGAATCGAGCAGTGGGACGAGTTTGTGTCGCAGCGCGTTGCCTCGGAACATCAGTTGATAGTAATCGCGGCCGCCGTGCGCGTAGGGTCCGTAAAGGCGCGCCGCCGGCCAGCGTTCGAGCAGCCACTCAAAGAGCGAGCGATGGCGCGCGTGCATTCTTAGCGTGACGTGCGGCTGCTTTCCGTCGCCTCCGAAGTGGCCCTCCCCGATCAAGACGCCGACCAGGACGCCGAGCGCGAACCGATCGTGGTCCGGATGGATCTCCTGTTGTGCGACGCCGACTGCTTGGCCCGCGGCGTCGTGACCATCGTCCCGGTGGCCCTCCGGGTCCGCGATTGGCGCCGCGTCCTTGGGCGTGCTCCGGCTAGTCACGCTTTTTCGTCCTTCATTAAGCGTGAAAATACTGTTTCACTGTAAGGTTTCCTGTGAAACCTCTCCTTCGCTAGCCTCCGCGAGTCGCCGAACCAAGGCAAGCTGGCCGTCGCGATCGAGTCCTGGATCATCTATCACGCGCTCGAGCACTTCCCGCAAGGTCTCTCCGACCATTGGGCCCCCGTGAGATCCAGCCGGGAGCCGGCCAGCCTGGACAAGCGCGGCGATGACGTCCGCGCCTGAAACCGCAAGGTCGGTGACCTTCAACGCCGGCTTCTCGGCGAGAACCGCGTGGACGCGGGCTTCGAAACGCTCGTTCTGATCGCCGCGCTTCGGGATCCCGCTCCCGACGATGTCGGCCGCTCGAAGCGCGAACTGGGCGTCGAGATTGTCGGTTCCGATCCGGCGAATGAACCGCCGCAGCGTCGCGGCTTTCGCCTCCGGGTCGGCGGCGTACATGTGCCAGCGGACGAGCCGCGTGACCCGGTCGACGGTCTCGTTCGAAAAACGCAGGCGTTCGAGCACTTGCTTGGTTATGTCCGAGCCTTCGATTTCGTGGCGGTAGAAGTGCGGCCCGTCCTTCGTTCGCGGCTTTCCGACGTCGTGAAAGAGCGCCGCGAGGCGCAGCCGCTCGTCGCCGGGTGGGGTCGCATCGACCGTCGCGAGGCCGTGCCGGTAGACGTCGTAGGCGTGGTACTCGTTCTGCTCGACGCCGATTCCCTCGGCGATTTCGGGGAGCAGGTAGCCGAGCAACCCGGACTCGCGCAGCACTTCGATTCCGATTGACGGGCGCGGGGCAAGGACGAGCAGTTTCAGCAGCTCGTCGTGGACGCGTTCGGCCGAGACGGTCGTAATGAGGGGCGCCGCACGCTTCATCGCCTCGAGCGTCGTGGGGGTAATCGCGAAGCCCAAGCGGGCCGCGAACTGCGCGGCGCGGAGCATCCGTAGCGGGTCCTCGTCAAAGGCCTCGGGGCGCAGAATGTCGATCCGGCGCGCGCGAATGTCTGCCTCGCCGCCGTGCGGGTCGACGAGTTCGCCCGACGGCAGCGCGCGGGCCAGCATGTTCATCCGGAAGTCGCGGCGCCCCAAGTCCTCCTCGAGGGAGACGGCGGGGCCGGCTTCCACGCGGAAGTCGCGGTGGCCGACGCCGACCGACCGCTCGCGCCGCGGCAGCGCGACGTCGACCGTTCGGCCCGCGACGGTCACCTTCGCAACGGCGAACGAGGCCCCAACGACACCGGTCCGGCCGGCGCGGCCGAGTCGCTCGACCAGCTCGTCCAGGCCGAGCCCGACGGCGACGTAATCGAGGTCCTTCGCGATCCGCGGCTCGCCATCGAGCGCGGACCGTACTTCGTCGCGAACGCGACCCCCAACCGCGTACAGCGCGCCCGGCGGCAGCACGGCGGCGAGCCGGCGGTCCACCTCTTCCGGCGCGATCGCGATTTCGCCGTCAGGCTCCATCGTCGTCCCCTTGCGGCGGACGCTCGAGGCCGCGCGTCGCTTGCGCCAGAGGCCGCTTTTGCGGGACGCCGCTCCGGCGCGGAAATCGGTCGTGCGTTGCTGCGAGCTTGCGAACGAGGACAATTCTACGCGCCCCGTCGAGGGGAGTTTCCTCGAGTTCGGTGCCACCCAGGAGCCGCGCCGCCTCCGCCCCCGCGACGCGTTCGCCGTCGTCGAGGCGGCCGCGTTGGAGGAGCGCCACGCCGCCGATCTCGAGGAACGGCAGGGTCAACTCGAGGACCGCGGGGAGCGAGCCGAGCGCACGCGCCGTCGCGCTCGCGAAGCTCCCGCGCAAGGCGGGATCGCGCGCGGCCGTCTCGGCGCGGGCGCACAGCACGCGCACCTCGAGCCCCAGCGCCGCAACGATCTCCTCGAGGAACCGCGCCTTCTTGGCCGTCGACTCGATCAGCGTAACGC
Source organism: Vulcanimicrobiota bacterium (assembly GCA_963832625.1). Lineage (GTDB taxonomy): Bacteria > Vulcanimicrobiota > Vulcanimicrobiia > Vulcanimicrobiales > Vulcanimicrobiaceae > CAWHUV01. The sequence continues at coordinate 61,161 of CAWHUV010000003.1, forward strand.
GATACCCCGTCACGATCGCGAGCGGCAGGCCGGGAAATCCGGCGCCGCTCCCGACATCGACGAGCGGCTCGCGGACGAACGGAAGCAACGACAGCGAGTCGTGCACGTGCGCCGCGACCGCCGCACCGTCGCGCGCGCCGGTCAGATTGAGCGACGCGTTTCGATCGAGGACGGCGCGGGCGTATTGGTTCAGGCGTTCGGCGATGACCGAATCCGCGTGCAAGCCAGTCAGCCGATCGTCGTGCGGCGGCGATTCGTCCGCGACGGCGTTCATCCGACGACCGCCGCCTCGCCGGCAGCGGCCGCGCGATAGCGCCGCAAATGGACCGTCAGAATCGAGACGTCGGCCGGCGAGATACCGGTGATTCGCGCCGCCGCGCCAAGGGTCGCGGGCCGATGCCGATCGAGCTTCTCGCGGGCCTCGCGCGACAGCGCGGCGATGCGCTCGAACGCGAACCCGTCGGGAAATGCGACTTCCTCGGCGCGCGCAGCGCGCGCGACCGCGAGCCGCTGGCGCCGAACGTAGCCTTCGAGCTTCAACTCGATCGCGACGCGCTCGCCGAGTTGCGGTCCGAGCGGTTCGCTCACGCAAGGCACGCCATCGGCGCCGGGCGTCATCTCGAGGTGCGCCGCCACGTCCGCGTACTCGATCTCCGGCCGGCGCAGCGCTTCGGCGGCCGTCAATCCCCGCAGCGCCTCGTTACTCGCGCCGCCGATGCGCACCGTCCGCGCGCGCTCGATGCCGTGCGCGAGCCGATCGCGTCGCGCTTCGAATCGTTCGTAATCGCCGCCGCCGACGAGCCCAACCTCGCGGCCCCGCGGCGTAAGGCGCACGTCGGCATTGTCGTGGCGGAGCAATACGCGGTGCTCGGCACGCGACGTCAGCATCCGGTACGGCTCGTCGATTCCTTTCGTCACCAAGTCGTCGATGAGGACCCCGATGTACGCCTCGTCGCGCGAAAGCACGAGCGGCGCGCGCCCTTGCGCGCGGCGCGCGGCGTTGATCCCCGCGATCAGCCCTTGGGCCGCCGCTTCTTCGTAGCCCGACGTGCCGTTGAGCTGCCCGCAATGAAAGAGCCCGGCAATGCGCCGCGTTTCGAGGCTGTGCGACAACGCGAACGGCGGAACGTAGTCGTATTCGACAGCGTACCCGGGCCGCAGCATATCGGCGCCTTCGAGCCCCGGCAACGTGCGCAGCATCGCGAGCTGAGTCTCGGCCGGAAGCGACGTCGAAAACCCGCCGATGTAGAGCGACTCGCTCTCCCAACCTTCCGGCTCGACGAAAATCAAATGGCTCGGATTGTGGGAAAACTTAACTACTTTATCTTCTATCGACGGACAGTAGCGCGGGCCGATCCCGCGGATCAAGTCGAGTCCGTATAGCGGCGAACGATGCAAATTGTCGCGCACGAGCGCGTGCGTTCGCGCGCCGGTCGTCGTGACGTAGCACGGCAGTTGCGGCCCCGGAAAACTTGCTTCGCTTCGGTACGAGAACGGCAGCGGAACGAGGCTCGGATCCTGGCGACGCATCGCCGCGAGATCGGCGCTGTCGCGGCGCACCCGCGGCGGCGTCCCGGTCTTCAGCCGCCCAAGTTCGAAGCCGAGCCGGCGAAGCGAGCCGGAAAGTTCGAGCGCCGGCGCTTCGCCGAGGCGCCCGGCCGGCTCGCTGAACTCACCGCGAAAGATCCGCCCGCCGAGGAAGGTCCCGGTCGCCAACACAATATTTGGTGCGTAGTAGGTAGCTCCCAATGACGTCGTGACGGCTCGGGCGATTCCGCCGACGGCCTCGACCCGGTCGACGAGCCCAGCCAAAACGGTCAAATTCGGTTGAGCCCGGACGCTCTCGCTCGCGACGCGGACGTACTCCGCTTTATCGGCCTGCGCTCGCAACGCCCGCACCGCCGGGCCCTTCGTTTCGTTCAGGAAGCGCACGTGCAGCTCGCACCGGTCGATGACGCGCGCCATCTCGCCGCCGAGCGCGTCGATTTCGCGGACGAGTTGTCCCTTGGCGCTGCCGCCGATCGACGGATTGCACGCGAGCGTGCAGATGCGCTCGGGGTCGCCCGTGACGAGCAGCGTCTCGACGCCCATGCGCGCCGACGCAAGCGCCGCCTCGAGTCCGGCGTGACCGCCCCCGACGACGATGACCGCGGCATCGTCGCTGCGTCGTGACTTCATCGCCCCAATCGTACCACGCGCAATCGCGGCCGCCTTGTCGTTTCGGCAGAGCGCGTGATAGGGTTATGTGCACCAATGGCCGTCGACGAAATCGTCCTTCCGGAGACAAAACCCGAGACCGAGTGGATCCTCGGCAAGCCGGTACGCAAGGTGAGCCCGACTCGCCGCCACAGCGTATTGCAAAAGAAGATCATGTTTGCGCTTGAGGAGTGGGGCGCGGATCGCGCCCAAATCGGCGCCGAGTGGCGCTTTCGGATGGCGCCGCAGGGCGAGCCGTTGCGCCCGCTCGTCCCGGATGTCGCGCTTGTATGGAACGAACGTTTTCGCGGATTCACGTTAGAAGAAGCCGACGCGCCGGCGTTCGCTCCGAATGTCGCGATCGAGGTTCTCAGCGAGGAAGACCGCGCGGTCGAACTGCGCCACAAAATCGACGTCTATATGACGTGCGGCTGCGAACTCGTCATCGTCGTCGACCCGTTCGCGCGTTTGGCCTCGCTGATCGACTCCGCCGGTGAACGAATCGTCCGCGACGGCGAAACCATCGCGCACAGGGCGCTCCCCGGCTTCACCCTCGACGTGACAGATCTGTTCGCATCGATCGCGCTACCGGCCTAACTTCACTCGGGCAGTGCTCTCCTCGCTTAGGCTCGTCCCGCGGCTTCGTCTTGAAAAGGTTGACGCCGATTCAGGCAAGGGTCAGCGAGCGTTCCTCGATTTCGAAGTCAATGGCGGATGCTTACGGGCAAAGTGCGAACGGGTCCGCCCCGGCATCACCGGCGACCTGATAGCATGCCTAGGCTGGTTGCCGCTTGACTCGGACGAGCGCCGCGCGCGCGAGTTGCTTTGCGATGGACCCGCGACCGGGCCGGAGGGTCGCTTGGCGTTGCTGGTGTGTCCCGAGTGCGGCGACATCGGCTGCCAAGCGATCACCGCCAAAATTGCACGGATCGACGCGACATATCTGTGGAAGGAGTTTCGTCTCGAGAACGGCCGCGACGACGAAAGCGGCGTACTCATTCCTTTGCCGCTCGAAACCGTTTGCTTCCCAGCGGAACAGTATCGCCGCGCCATCGAATCACGCCCACAGACTACCTACAAGAGACAGTAGCGACCGGCGCGCCTTGCGACGCGTCGCGCTCCTTCCCATTGCTCGGTGCAGAGGCGGTTCGTTTGAAGGTGTCGGCGATGAACGGAACCATTTAGCGAGGCGTCGGGCGTTCCGGTTTGAGGGTCCGCGACGAGCGAGAGCCACGGACGGCGGAAGCGAGGAGCGGCCAAGTCGCGCGCGCAGCTGGATGCGAAGCGCGCGACGTCCCGAAAACCGGGACGCCCGCGCCGAGCGATCCGGATCCGACGCGAGCGACGTACTGAGAACGACCGCCCGCACCGAGCTTACTTCCCTATGCAAAATCGCGCAAAGATCGCGTCCAACAGTTGCTCGTCGGCTTCGCGCCCGGTTAGTTCGCCGAGCGCGCGGAGCGCGGTCATCAGATCGCCGGCGATCAAGTCCGCCGGCGCACCGGCTCGCAGCGTCTCCTCGGCGAACGCGAGCGCCCGGTCGGCTTCGAGTGCCGCGTCCGCCTGGCGGACCGTACCCAAGTGCGGACGCGAGAGGTCGATCGTCTCGCCGCCGGTGCAGATCTCCGCAAGCGCGTTGCGAATCGCGTCGATGCTCGCCGGATCGCGCGCCGAGCCGTGCAGCGCATCGCGTTCGGGCTCGTCACGCGCGTCGTGGCCGGCCCTGCCAAGATCGGACTTGTTGAAGAAGACGACGCGTTCGCGCCCGCGCGTCCGCTCGAGGATCGCGCGCGCTTCCGCACCGAGCGTGACCGCCCCATCGACGACCACGAGCGCGATCCGCGCCGCTGCGAGCGCGGCCTCCGAGCGCGCAACGCCGGCGGCTTCGAGACGGTCGGCGTGCGCGCGGATCCCCGCGGTGTCGATCAAGCGGAGCGTCACGCCGTCGAGCGCGAGCGTCTCCTCGATCGTGTCGCGCGTCGTCCCCGGCAACTCCGAGACGATCGCACGCTCTTCGCCGAGCAGCGCGTTGAGCACCGACGACTTCCCCGCATTCGGCGGCCCGACGATGGCGGCCGCGGCGCCCTCGCGGATGAGTCGCCCGCGTTCCCAGTTGCGCGCCAAGGCCCCGACGCGCGCGCGAACTTCGCCGATGCGCGCGCGCAGGCGCTCGTTCGACGGCATCTCGACTTCATCGGGGAAGTCGACCGCGGCCGCTAATTCTTCGGCAATCTCGTGCAAACTCGCGCGCAGCGCGTCGATCTCGGCGGCCAAGCCGCCCGAGACGCGCGCCGCCGCCGCGCGTGCCGCGGCACGGTCCTCCGCCGCGATCAGGTCGGCGACCGCTTCGGCTGCGCTCAGGTCGAGTTTGCCGGCCATGAACGCACGGCGCGTAAACTCACCGGGCGCGGCCAGCCGCGCTCCAGCGGCAAGCGCCGCGAGCATCGTCTCGCGGACGATCGCGGGCGAGCCGTGCACGTGAAGTTCGAGGACGTCTTCGCCCGTGTAACTTGCCGGCTCCGGGAAGAACAGCGCAAGCCCCTCATCGATCGGCGCGCCGCTCGCGTCGACGATCGTGCCGCGGAACGCGACGCGCGGCGGCAGCGAATCCGTCTCTAGCACTTGCGCCGCCGGCTTGAATATACGCGCGCCGATCGTGCGCGTCGCCGGCCCGCTCAGCCGCACGATGGCGATTGCCCCGCGCCCTGGGGGCGTCGCGGGCGCCGCAATCGTGTCGTCGACGAAGTCGTCGGGTCGCGCCGTTTACGCGCCTCGCGGCGAGACGACGACGCGCCGCTCCGGTTCGGCCCCGGTCGACTCCGTCGTCACGTACGGGTTCTCGGAGAGCGCCAGGTGGATCACTTTGCGTTCCGAGGGCAGCATCGGTTCGAGCGTGATCGGGCGCTTCTCGCGAATCGCGCGCTCGAGCGTCGCTAGCGCCAGCGCCTTGAGCATGTCGGCGCGGCGCGCGCGGTAGCCTTCCGCGTCGATCGTGAAGTAATGCCGGTCCTTCTTTACGCCCGCGTTGACGATGTTATTGAAGATCAAGTTGAGCGCTTCGAGGGTGTGACCGTGACGGCCGATCAGATTTGCGAGGTCTGGGCCGTCGACTTCGAAATACTCGCCCTCGCTGCGCGCGTAATAGCGGACGCGGGCGCCTTCGACACCCATCTTCGTCAAAATCTCCTCGAGCAGCGCGCGCGCCGGCTTCGCGGTTTCGGGCTCCGGCGTCGCCGGCGCCGGAGCGTACGCCTGCGGCGGCCGGTCGGCGCTGCGCTCGCTCCGACGCGCGCGCGGCGGGCCGCCCGCGCTGCGACCGGCACGTCGCCGGCCACCGTAGCCCGGCGTCTCGCCCGGGCCGCTGCCTTCAACCTCGTCTGACACTTCGAACTCCTTACAATTCTGCGCGCGGCGATTAGCGCCGCGAGCCCCTCTTGCGGCGCCGGTTGCGCCGGCCCGACGAGCCGTTGGGATTCGGCGTCTTGTCCGGCGGCCCCGCGCCGTCCGCCCCGCCGGCCGCCGGCAGACTCGCCGGGATCGCTGCGTTCTCGGGATGGGGACCGATCGCCGCCGGATTGCGGTGGTAACGGTTGATCAAAAAGAACTGCTGAGCCATCGTGAACAAGTTGAACGAAAGCCAGGTACAGGATGAGCGCCGATGGCCAATCTACGTTGAAGGCGAACCATCCGATCATCGCCGGCGAGATGAACGCCATGATCTTTTGCTGTTGCGCCTGCTGCGGGTCCATCGCCGGGCTCGTGAAGCGTACGCTGAGGTACATCGAGATCATGTAGAGGACGAGCAGCACGTAGTCCGGCTGTGCGAGGCTCGTCGCCAGAATGTGGTGATTGCTCTTGTGATAGAAGATCGCGGGCGACGCCTGCGAGAACGCGCTACCGATCCACAGCCAGGTCGACTGCGCGAAGATCGCCTTGTCGCTCTGGATCGCCCAATAGAGACTGATCAATATCGGCATCTGTACGAGAAGCGGTAAACAGCCCGCAAACGGGTTCGTCCCCGATTCCTTGTACAGTTTCATCGTCTCTTCGTTGAGTTTCTCGCGATCGTTCTTGTAGCGCGCTTGCAGCGCTTTCACTTGCGGTGCGAGCGCTTGCGTTTTCACCATCGACTTGAACTGCATCGTGTTGAGCGGCCAAAACACGATCTTGACCAGCGCGGCAAGCGCGATCAAGCTCCAGCCATAATTGTGAAACACGCCGACGAGCGCCGTCAGCAACGCGTGGAGCGCGACGACGACCGGTTGAAGTGGGTTCGGGAACGCGAGCCACAGGCTCGGGTGGAATTCCAAGGGACAGCCTTTCAGGTCTTACGGGACGAGGTCGACGCCCCCGGGATTCCAGGGATGGCAGCGCGCGATTCGGCCGGCGGCCAACAGTACACCGCGAACGACGCCGTGTTTCAACACCGCACTTTGGGCGTACTGCGAGCACGACGGATAGAAGCGGCACCGCGGACCGAGCAGCGGGGATATGGTTTGCCTGTACGCGCCGAGCAGGGTCGCGATTGCCTGCCGCATCAGCGCGCCGGCGCCGCTAGCCGCGCCAGCGCAGCGAGGACGTCGCCCTCGAGACGCCGGTACGGCGCACCGGCCGCCTCGGGCTTCGCGACGATCAGAATCCGCTCGCAGCCGACCGTGCAGGAGCCAAGCGCATCGAGGGCGCCCTGAAATCGCCGGCGGATCAGATTGCGGACGACCGCGTTCCCGACTCCCGTCGAGACCGAGAAAGCGAATTTCGGCTCGGACGCCGGGGCTCCGGCCCCGTACGCGACCAGCGTCGGCAGCGAGGCGACCCGGCCGCGGCGGCGGACAAAGGCGATCTCCCCACGGCGCTTCAGGCGCCCATACCAACGGCGGCGCCCGGCGGCGTCAGGCCGCGAGACGCTTGCGGCCCTTCTTGCGCCGCCGCGCGAGGACGTTACGGCCATCTTTCGTCGACATCCGCTCTAAGAATCCGTGGACCCGCTTGCGCCGGCGGTTGTGGGGTTGGAAGGTCCGTTTCACTGGTCGGTAAGCTCCCGGGAAGACAAGACCCCCAATGATACTCGCCGGGGCCGGGCAGCGTCAACCGGTAAAGCCCGTTTTGCGAAGGCCTACCAATTCATCCACATGTGTGGATATCTTTGTGGAGACATTGCCGCCGGGCGGCCCGTAAACGGCTTGGAATCGTGACCTACGTCACTTACCGCCCTGTGGACGCAGCCCATCAAATGCTCGAAAAAGGCTGAATTACCGGGCTGCGGGCGCCCCTGTTCGAGCTGTGGACAAGTGCATAAGTCCGTGGAAAAAAACCAGAGGATTCGCACCACTCCCGAGCAATCGACTGTCCTCACTTCCGGGCGGGCTAGGACGTTTGTCGGCTTTGTCGGCTTGTCGTCGCGATTCACTCGGCAATTTGAAGTCGTAAGGCGGTCACCCATGAGTCTCGCCGTCGGTTGGGCCGATGTCTCGAACGAAATATGGCTCGCTGCGCTCGGTGTACTGGAGCGCAAGTATTCCAAGCCTGTCTTCGAGATGTGGCTCAAGCCGATCCGGCTCGTAGGGGTCGAGGGCGCGGAGATCACGCTCTCCGTTCAAAGCCTCTTCGCACGCGACTGGGTCGAGAATCGCCTCCGGGCCGACATCACCGACGTCCTCTCGGAGCTGCTCGGAGAGCCCATTTCGCTGCGCTTCGTCGTGGTCGCGGGCGCCGAGCTGCCGGCCCCGGATGCGCCGGAGGCCCCGCCCCACGGGCGGCCCGGCTTTACCGAAGACGTCCGCCACGGCAATCTCAACCCGCGTTACACCTTCGAAGAGTTCGTCGTCGGGAACAGCAACCGTTTCGCTCACGCGGCGGCGCAGGCGGTCGCCAAAGAGCCCGCTCAGTCGTACAACCCGCTCTTCCTGTACGGCGGGGTCGGCCTCGGCAAGACGCACCTGATGCACGCGATCGGGCACCGCGTCTTAGCGCAGAACCCGATCGCGAACATCGTCTACGTATCGAGTGAAAAGTTCACCAACGAATTCATTATCGCGATCAAAAACAACCAGCAGGTCGAGTTCCGCAACAAGTACCGCCACGTCGACGTCCTCCTGATCGACGACATCCAATTTCTCGAAGGCAAGGAGCAAACGCTCGAAGAGTTCTTCCACACGTTTAACTCACTTCACGAGGCGCAGAAACAACTGGTCATCTCGAGCGACCGCCCTCCCAAAGAGATTCAAACGCTGGAAAGCCGGCTTCGTTCCCGGTTCGAGTGGGGGTTGTTGACCGACATCCAACCGCCGGACCTCGAGACGCGCGAAGCGATTCTGCGCAAGAAGGCGGAGTCGGAGAAAATGCCGGTGCCCGACGAAGTGACCTCTTTTATCGCTAAGGTCATCCCGTCGAATATTCGCGAGCTCGAGGGCGCCTTGATCCGCGTCGTGGCCTTTGCGTCGTTGACGAAATCGCCGATCACGACCGACCTGGCATCCGAGGTGCTCAAAAACGCGATGGCGACCGCTCCATCCCGGCGGATCACGATTGCGCTGATCAAAGAGCGCGTCGCGAAACACCACGGTTTGACCGTCAAGGAGATGGATCATCAGCGCCGCGATCAGCGTTTGGCCGCGCCACGTCAAATAGCGATGTACCTCGCGACGGAATTGACTGAGTACTCGCTCCCACAGATCGCACGCGAATTCCAGAAAAAAGACCACACGACCGTGATGTACGCGCGCGACAAAGTTAAGAACCAGATGGCGGTCGACGAGGTCTACCGCAACAAGGTCCGCGCCCTGCTGGCCGCGTGCCAAGCCGATTAATCCAGTAGCGGCGAGCCGGCCGGCCCCATACACACGGGCCTGTGCAGAGCCTCACAGGGCGCCCCGTGTGGCGTGGATAACTTTCACCGGCGACAGCCCTGTGTGTAGATGTGGACAAGAGAGCCATGCCGATACACAGGTTGTTCGGGGCGCTTCGCGGTGTGCCGGCGCGGTTCGCGCGGTTCTTCGCAGATTGCACCGCACTACTACTACTACGACGATCTTTGGTTTTCTTAAAAGAGACGGTACGGACTCAGAGTCGTCGGTGGAATCGAGAGTAACGCGTGAAGTTTACGTGTAGCACGAAGGACATCTCGGGTGCCGTCGGCGCCGCGAGCAAGGTCGTCAACGCGCATACGACGGTGCCGATCCTCGCGAACGTCCTGCTGACCGCGACCGACGATGCGATTCGCATTCGCGCGACCGACCTCGAGCTGACGCTCGAACACGTCTTTCCGGCGGAGATCGGCGAGCCCGGGAGCGTCACGGTTCCGGCTAAACTTTTCAGCAGTTATCTCGGCAACCTACCGGCGGGAGTACTCGAACTAACGGGCACGCCGACGCGCGCGAGCGTCAAGTGCGAGCGTTCGAACTACGACTTTCACGCGCTGCCCCCGGACGAATATCCGCCACTACCTTCGTCGCAGAAAGGGACGTCGTTCGCAGTCGACGCCAAACGTTTCCGCGAAGGCGTCAATGCAACGATTTTCGCAGCCTCGAGCGAGGAGGCGCGCGGCGCCGTGCTTATGGGGACGTTGCTCGAGGTCTCGGCGGACAAACTGACGATGGTCGCGACCGATGGTTACCGCCTCGCAAAGTGGCAGACGGCGCTGGCGCGCGGCCTCGAGGACGGCACGCCCGTCAAGTATATCGTGCCTTCGCGCGCGCTGGCCGAAGCGGCGCGCAACCTCGGCGGCGCCGAGTTAGTCGAGATCTCGGCCCTTGGGCCGGCGGGGAACCAGCTCGCTTTCGGAGCCGACCAAACCTCAATTGTCGTGCGGCTCGTCGACGGGCAGTACCCGAATTATGGGCAAGTGATTCCGGCCCAATTCGACCGCTCGGTGAAAGTCAATACGAGCGCGTTGATCGGCGGTTTACGGCGCGCCGAACTCGTCGCGGGCGACCGCGCGAGCATGGTAAAGGTCAACGTCGCCAACCAGCAGTTGATCATCACCGCGAATAGCGACACGACCGGCAACGCCTACGAAGAACTCGAGGTCGAGCAGACCGGCGACGACCTAACGATCGCGTTCAACGCCCGGTATCTGGTCGAGATCCTGACGCACATCGACTCGCCGCAAATAAAGCTCGAGTTCCTGGGGCCACTCTCACCGGCCGCAATCCGCCCGTCGGAGGCGAGTGAGGGCGCCGATCAAATGTACGTCTTGATGCCCTTGCGCCAATAAGACTGCGGGCGCGATGCGCCTAACGCATCTCACGCTGGCGAACGTTCGTAACTACGGCGAACTCGACTTAGCGCCGGCTCCCGGGCTCAACGTTTTCAGCGGGGCGAACGCGCAGGGCAAGAGCAATCTGCTCGAGGCGATCGGTCTCCTTGGGACGGGCAAGTCGTTTCGCACCACGCGCGAGTCCGAAGTCGTGGCCCACGGGACGTCCGGCGCCGTCATCACGGGCGAGGCGGCCGTCCTCGCGGGGAACGTGCGGCTCTCGTGTACGATCGCGATCGGCCCGACCGGAACGCAGAAGCGCTATGCCGTCAATGGCCGCCCTGTCCGGTACCTGTCGTATCTCGGGAAAATTCGCGTCGTCACATTTGTCCCGGCGCACCTGCAACTCGTGACGGGGCCGCCGGCACTACGGCGCGCCCTTTTGAACGCCGCGCTCGCGCAGGAGAGCCCACACTACTACGCAGCATTCGCCGCGTATAATCGTCAGCTCGCTCAGAAAGGCGCGCTGCTGCGCGGGCTGGTAGCCGCCGACGAAACGCTGCTCGCGACCTACAACGAACGCCTTATCGAATCCGGAACGCGCTTGATCGTGGCCCGGGGCGCATTTGTGGCGGCGCTCAACGAGCATGCGAGCGCGACGTACGCGCGATGGGCGGGGATCGGCGACGGCGCCCTCGAGCTTCGGTACGCCGCGAACGTTCACGCGAGCGGCCTCGACGAAGAAACCGTCAAGCGCGCGTTCGCCGCGCGGCTGCGCGCGCATCGTGAGGCCGAGCTCGCGCGCGGCGTCGCACTGGTGGGACCGCATCGCGACGACCTCGAGTTTATCTTAAACGGCCGGGCTCTCGCGGCGTACGGTTCGCAAGGCCAGCAACGCACCGCTATTCTGGCGTTGAAGCTCGCCGAATATGGGGCCCTCGAGGCCCGCGGCGGCGAAGCGCCGCTGCTGCTCCTGGACGACGTTCTCTCAGAACTCGATGCCGAGCGGCAGCACGCGCTGATCGACGGAGTCGCGTCGGTCGAGCAGGCGTTTATCACGACGACGAGTCCCGTCGCGCTGCCGCTAGCGACAAGCTATCGCGTGATCGCAGGTCGCGTGGAGGCCGTTGCCCCAGACGCGGCGGAATCGTATTCGCGATGAGTTTGCGCCCGTTGCGTGCGATGGTCGCGGCGTGGCGGCCTAACGAGGGGCCGCCGGACGATCCATTGGCTGCGTTAAGCCGCGCTTGGCCCGCCATTGTCGGCCCCAACGTCGCGCAACACTCGCACCCGCTCGAGTTCGGCGGTGGCGCCCTTTTGGTGGCGACGCGCTCGAGCGCGTGGAGCCAACAACTCCAATTCCTCGCACCCGAAATAATGGCGCGGGTCGCGGCGCTGGGCGGCCCCGCGATCGCGCGTCTGCGTTTTCGCAGCGGAGCGCTTCGGCGCGCGCGAGGGCTCCCTGCGCAGCCGGCGCCGTCCCGAAAAAGCGCACCGCTTCCGGCCGAGGCGCCGCCTTCGCCGGCGGCGGACGAACGCGAGGCGCTCGAGCGAGTCCGCATTCGCGTCGGCGCGCGCGTCAGCGCCGCCGCGCGTTTGTGCGCGGAGTGCGGCGCTCCCACCGCGACGTCTGAATATTGCGCACCCTGCGCCGGCGAGCGCGAAAACCGTCGTCGCATCGACATCGAGCGGCTGCTTTTTAACGCGCCGTGGCTGGAGTTCGACGAGTTGCGCGAACTGATCTCTGGGCTCGGCCGCACCGAAGTGGAGCGCGCCCGCCGCGGACTCTTGGCGCGGTGGTGGGTCGTTTTGGAGCGCGCGCGCCGCTCGCCTCGAAAACCCGGGGAGCGCGAGCGGCAGATCGCAAGCTCGTACGTCCTTCTGCATTCCGGGCTCGCGCCCGAGCGCATCACGCCGGAAGTCGTGCGCAACCTCCTCGGCGACGACCTCGAGTCGCGATTGTTTGGCCCCCGCGCGCGTTGACGCCCGGAATTCGACGCGGCCACGGCGAATGAAACGAAACGAATGAACGATTATACCGGCGAGCAGATCGAGGTCCTCAGGGGGCTCGAAGCGGTTCGCAAGCGCCCCGGCATGTACATCGGCAACACGGCCGAACGAGGCCTGCACCAGTTAGTTTACGAGGCCGTCGACAACGCAGTCGACGAAGCGCTCGCCGGATTCGCGACTCGCGTTTCCGTCGTACTCTACAAAGACGGCTCGTGCTCGGTCGAGGACAACGGTCGCGGGATCCCGATCGACATGATGCCCGAGGAGAAGATGCCCGCGGTTGAAGTTGTCATGACGATGCTGCATGCCGGCGGCAAATTCGGCAAGGGCGGCTACAAAGTTTCGGGCGGGTTGCACGGAGTTGGGATATCGGTCGTCAACGCGCTCTCGGAGCAAATGACGACGCGCGTCAAGCGCGACGGCAAGGAGTGGGAGATCCGCTTCGAGCGCGGCCTGACGGTCCGCAAGCTCAAGGCGATCCGCCCCGCCGACGGGACGGGCACGTTCCAGTGGTTTCTTCCGGACCGCTCGGTCTTCGAGACGCTCGACTTTCACTGGGACATCTTGCAAAAGCGCCTGCGCGAGCTCGCTTTCCTCAATCGGGGCCTCTCGATCTCGCTGCGCGACGAGCGCGTCGAGCCGCCCAAAGAGCGGGTTTTCATCTACGACGGCGGGATCGTCTCATTCGTCGAGCACCTCAACGAAAAGAAGGATCCGCTACATCCGATCATCTCGACCAACGGCGAACGGGAAGGCGTCGCGATCGAGGTCGCGATGCAGTGGGCCGATACGTACAGCGAGACGATCTTTGCCTATGCGAACACGATCAACACGATCGAGGGCGGGATGCACCTGCTCGGCTTTCGCACGGCGGTCGCAAATGCGGTGAACTCCTACGCCCGCAAACGCGGCACGCTCAAAGAGTCCGACAACACGCTCTCGACCGACGATTGCATGGAAGGCCTGGCCGCGGTCGTCTCGGTGAAGCTGGAAGAGCCGCAATTCGAGGGCCAAACGAAGACCAAGCTCGGCAACGCGAAGGTCCGCAGCATCGTGTACGGCCTCGTCTCGGAACGGCTCGAATTCTTCTTCGAGGAGAACCCCAAGCACGCGCGTGCGATCGTCGAGAAGTGCATGCAAGCGGCGCGCGCGCGCGAGGCCGCAAAGAAAGCCCGCGACCTGTCGCGGCGCAAGAACGCGCTCGACGGCGGTGGGCTCCCGGGCAAGCTCGTCGACTGCACGATCAACGATCCTAAGAGCAGCGAGCTGTTCTTGGTCGAGGGCGACTCGGCCGGCGGGACCGCCAAGATGGGCCGCGACTTTCGGACGCAAGCGATCCTGCCGTTGCGCGGCAAGATTCTCAACGTTTGGAAGGCGCGCGAAGACAAGGTCTTTTCGAACGAAGAGATTCGCGCGATGATCACGGCGCTCGGCACCGGGATCGGCGCCGACTTCGACGTCGAGAAACTACGCTACCACAAGATCATCATCATGACCGACGCCGACGTCGACGGCTCCCACATCCGCACGCTACTGCTAACGTTTTTCTACCAGCAAATGCGCGCGCTCATCGAGAAGGGGTTCGTTTACATCGCGCAGCCGCCGCTGTACGGCGTCCGCAAGGGAAAGAAGCAGCGCTACGCTTTCAACGACGACGAACTCAAGACGCTCATCGGCGACGGGGACGCGAAAGAATACGTCATTCAGCAATACAAGGGTCTCGGCGAAATGGACGCGGACCAACTGGCCGACACGACGATGAGCGCCGAGTTCCGCCGTCTCAAGCAAGTGGCGCTTGAGGATGCGGTCGCGGCCGACGAGATGTTCACGACCCTGATGGGCGACAAGGTCGAGCCGCGCAAAGAGTTCATCCAAGCCTACGCGCGCAGCGTGAAAAACCTCGACCTGTGATTTGTGCCGCCCAAGGTGCGGGGAGTTCCGGGATCCGCCAGATTTAACGGTTACTCACGAATCGCTTCGGGAAACCGTAGTTAGATAGTATGCTGAGGCGCCGCCGGTTCTGGATCGTCGCTGCGCTGGCCGCGCTGGTGCTCGGCTTTGCCTTTCGCGCGCCGCTCAGCCGAGCGCTCGTCGCTGCGACCCTCGACATAGCGACCGGTTACCAGTTCGCCTTCAACTCGCTCGATTTGGGCGTCGACCACGCGGTCGTCGAGGGGCTCGCCGTTACCCGCGGCCGCGACCCCGTCTTGTCCGCGCGCCGCGTCGCAATCGGGTTCGAACTGCGCGGGCTCTTCCCAGGGGGGCGCGAGCGCTACGGCCTGGAGCGCATCGAACTCGACGAGCCGACCTTGAGCGTCGTCCGCCACGCTGACGGAACGTTCAACCTTCCGTCGGCGACCGGTCACGCCGGCGCACGGACCGCAACTCAAGCGGCCGGCCCTTCGGGCAATCCCATTCGCCTCGTCGCGCAGATCGCCGGCGGCCGCATCGCCGTGATCGATCCGTACCGCGTGTTCCCCGGCTCGCGTCTCATCGAACTGACCGGCATCGACGCGAGCGCGCGCGTCGATTCGAGCGCGAGTTCGCGCTATCAGGCGCGCGGCGTCATGACGACGGCGGGCGAGCCCGGGCGCGCGTCGCCTTTCACGCTCGCCGGGAGAAGCGAGGCGCAACGCGGTTTCGCGATCTATCGCCTGAGCGTCGCGCGCGCGCCGGTTCGCGATTTGGTCAACTACGTGATCAACTCGCGCGCGGCGGAAGTGCGCGCGGGGACGCTTCGTCATGTGACGCTTCGCGCCTACGCGCTCGATCTCGATTCGGCGCAACCGCAAGGGCTTCACCTTGCTGGGACCGCCGAACTCGAGGGCGGCGTCATGACGCTCCCCGGTTTGCGCGATCCGTTACGCGCGATGCGCGGCCGGCTCGACGTCTTCGACGACGGACTCGCCGCGACGCGCGTCGATGCGTCGCTCGCCGGGTTGCCGATCAAGATTACCGGCGCGATCTACAATTGGAGCGCGCCAAACTTTCGTCTCGGTGCGGTCGCGACGGGGACGCTCGGGCGCGCGCGGACGCTTTTCAATTTCGCGCAACACCTTCCGATTGCGGGCGCGCTCTCGGCACGCATCGGCGTCCTCGGCGCGGTCGGAAATCCAATCGTTGCGACGCGTTTTGCGGCGCAGGACGCACGCTACGACCGCTACCCGATGCGCGACCTTCGCGGGCTCGCGCTCTATTACGACAGCGCGGTCGTACTCGCGCCGGCCGACGCGTTCTACGGCCCGGTCGCGCTCGACGTGCACGGGACGCTCGACCTCGGCGCGGCCGCGGCATCGAACCTGCTCGTCGACGCGGAAGCCCCGCCCGGCACGCTACCGTACGTCGCGCAGGCCGTTCCGGGCGTGCCGCTGCACGCGACCGCTCTTATTTACGGATCCGACCTGCAGGTCGCGGCGCGTGGAGTCTTCGACGGCGCCGGCCGAGGCGACCGGATCGCGGGCCTCTTCGACGTCGATCGGCGCGGCGACGGAATCATCGGGCCGATCGTCGCGTCGCGCGCCGACGGCTCGTCGCTCGCCGGCGCTTTCTTCCTCAATCGCGGCGCAAACCAGAGCGGCTTCTGGCTCGACGCGCGCGATTACGACTTGGCGCAGCTTCCCGGACGTCCGACTCTTCCCGGACTCCCCGCGCTAGCGCCGCCGCAACTCTCGGGACGATTGAGCGCAAGGTTGGCGGGTGAAGGACATCCATCGGACTTCGCGGTTGCCGGCGCGGTGAACGGCTCGAACCTTCAAGCCGGCAATGTGCATATCGACCGTCTCGACGGCGCGCTTGCCGGTTCGCCGAGCAATGCCCGGCTTGGAGCGGTCAGCGCGTCGGGGCCATGGGGCGATTTCAACGGGCGCGGTGCGTACGTCGGCGGCCTCCTGGTTCTCGACGGCGACTATAGCGGAAGTTTCGAGCGGCTCGAACCGCTCACCGGGGATCTCGGCGCACACGGCGCGCTCGCCGGTCCGGTCAGCCTCGTCGTCGCTTCAGATCGCGTCATCGTTCAGACGCGCGGCGCGGATTCGCGCGGCGCTACAGTGCACGGCGTGCCGGTCGACTCGCTTGCCGGAACGCTCGCCGTCGAAGGGAAGCGGATCGACATCATGGCGGCGACGGGAGACGTAGCGGGCGGAACGCTCGTCGCGGCCGGCACGCTTGCGCCCGGCGAGCGGCTCGGCGTATCGCTTTCAGGGGTCGACGCGCGCCGCTTGCAACGCGCCGGCGCCCCGCTGACGCGCGGCTCCGTCACCGCGATCGGCAGCGTCACCGAACTCGGCGGATTGCCGACTTTTTCCGGCGGGGTCGCGCTCGAGGGTGGCGGGGTCAAGGCTGGGCGCGCCGGCGCGATCGGTCTCGACGGGAGCGCCGAGGTCGTCGCAAACAGCGCAATCGTGCATCTGCACGAGACCGCCGTGCGGGTCGGGCCCGGCTATGGTGTGGTCGATGGCGACGTCAGCGTCGGAAGCGTCCCTTCGTACCGGTTGAACGTCCGCGCGCGCGACGTCCCAGTCGGACCGTTCGCGCGACTCGCCGACCCGCGCCGCAACGACATCGACGGGACCGTGAACTCGGACGTAGCCGTCGCAGGCGCCGGGCGCGGACTCCCAACCGTTAACGGCTCGGTCGCTCTCCCCGAGGGAACCCTCGCCGGTCAAGCTTTCCACGATGCGCGCGCTCAGATCGACGTCGGGACGGCGGGCTTCGTCGCGCGCCGCGGGACGCTCGTCGTCGGCTCGACGATCGTCGGTTTCGGCGCGCAACTGCACGGTGCCGATGCGGCCTTGAGACTGGACGTGCCGCACGCGAACCTCGAAGACTTCGACGATCTCTTTGACACGGGCGACACGCTCGGCGGGCTGGGCCACATCGCGGGGACGTTCGACAAACGCGGCGCAATCGTCAACACGGGCGCCGACGTCGCGATCGCGGACTTCCGCTACCGGCGCTTCGCTCTCGGCGACTCGACCGCGCGCTGGACGAGCCGGCGCTCGCGCGTCGACGCACACGTCGCGTTCGGCGGAGACTCCGGCCGCCTCGCGGCCGACGGGACGCTGACGCTGGCGGCGCGCGCGCCCCTCGACAAACTTTTGCAGCGCTCGAGTTTCGACGGGACGGCACGCTTGAGCACGCTCGATCTCGGCGTATGGCTCCCGGTTCTCGGTTATCGCGTTCCGGTCGCCGGTCGAGTCGACGCGACCGCGACGATCCACGGGCCCCTTGCCAATCCGCGCCTCGTTACCGACGCGTCGTGGACGCACGGGACGATTGGAAAGCTTCCAGTCGATCGCGCCGTCGTCTCGTTCGAAGCCGACCGCCGTCGCGCGACGATTCACAGCGCCGAACTCGCGCTTCCGTCGCTGACCTTGACGGCTTCGGGTGCGCTCGGCTTGGGGGAGCGCGACCCGCTTGCGTTGTCGCTCCACGCGAAAAGCGAGAATCTCGGCGCGCTCGTCGGAAAATTCGTCGCACTCCGCACGGCCTTGACGGGGACCGGTGAAGCCGACGTCAAGATCGATGGGACGCGCGCCGTGCCGCACGTCGCGGGCGGCGTCGACATCGAAGCCGCGACGGTCGGCGGCGTCGCGATCCCCCGCGCGCTCGGTCAGTTCGACGTGCGCGGGCGCGACGTCGTCGTGAGCGGCACCGAGTTGAATTTCGCGAAGGGCGCGCTGCTGCTCGCGGGATCGGTTCCATTTACCGTCAGCCCGTTTGCTTTCGGGCCCCCGTCGGCGCCGATCACGCTCGATCTGACGGCGAACGCGATCGACCTGACCGACTTCGCCCCGCTCTTGCCGCGCGGTTCGACGTTGCAGGGGCGGCTCGACGGGCGCATCGCGATCGGCGGCACCGCCGGAGGCCCACGCCTGGTCGGCGGTTTGAACTTGGCGTCGGGCGTGCTGCAGAGTCCGTTCGAGACCGTCCCGTTGACCAATCTCGGCGCGCGCCTGACGTTCGACGGGAACTCGGTGACGCTCGCGTCGCTGCACGCGGAAGCCGGCGGCGGGAGTCTCGACGCAAGCGGAAACGCGCTCGTCCCGGATCTCGTCCATCCCGGCGCCGACGCGAGCTACGCGTTACACGCGGGTGCAAAAGCGCTGCGCCTCAATTCCGCGACGTTCGGCAGCGCGCAGATCGATGGGACGCTCGCGCTTACTCATACGCCGGGGGCTCTGCCGGCGCTAGCCGGCGACCTGACGCTTTCCGACGCGACGATTCCGTTCTCGGCGCTGCTGCTGGCCGAGCAGCTCGGCGGCGGAGGGACGGCCTTTCCGGTCGCAGGCGCGCCGACGCCGCCACCGGGTCCTGCTCCGCCCGACGCGATCTTGGCGCTCAACGTGACGGCGGGGAACAACGTGCGCGTTCGTAGCGGCAACGTCGACCTCGGCGGGCGCGGCACGCTTGCGATCAGCGGCACGGTTCACGCACCAGTGCTCGCCGGCCAGTTTGGCTCGACCGGCGGGACGCTGTCATATTTCAATACAGTGTTTCGTCTGCAGAGCGGGACGGTGACGTTCTTACCCGATCAAGGGTTGATCCCATCGCTCGATGCGGTCGCGACGACGCACGTCATCAACCCCGACCCGAATACGATCCGCAACTCTACCGGAACCGCCGACATCACGATCGACGTGACCGGCCCGGTCAACTCGCTGAACATCGCGCTTTCGTCAGATCCTTCGTACGACCGCGAGCAGATCTTAGGCCTGCTGCTGAGCGCGCCCGCGATCGGCGCGGACATCTTCGCCTCGCAATCGCCGGGCCAGCCCTTTGGCGTGAATCAGTACGGCAACCGCAACGCGGCCGGGATGACATTGGGCGAAGAGGCATTCGGGGTGATCAATGCCCAGTTCACGCGCAGCCTGCTCTCGCCGATCGAGACGGCGTTCGGCGGAGCGCTCGGACTGTCGAATCTAGCCTTCAATATCGACTACACCGGCGGCGTCGGGCTTTCCGCGAGAAAGATTCTCGGGAAGAACGCCGACGTGATCTACGCGACCAGCTTCACGTATCCGTATCGGCAGACGTTTGGCTTCGACCTCAAACCGAACGCCACGACCGCGGCGCAGTTCACGATCTTCGAGTCGCTCGGGGGATACGGTTTCGGGTCCGTCACGACGCCATTTAACCCGACGCAACCGAACAACCAGCGCGCCACCGCCGCGCAGCCGAGCAACGGGAGCGTCGGGTTCTCCCTATCGCTGCAACGGCTCTATCCTTAGCTTTCCCTGAGACGCGCTTGCAGCCCAGGAACGTGCGGCGGGGGGGCGAACCCGCCGCGGCTGACAAACCATAGGCCAGGGGGTCCAGGATTCCGCTTTACCAGATGATGTCACTCCTTCGCCGTTCGCGCCGGCTCGTCGGTTTCGCGTTGGTTTTTGCCCTGATTTTCCCGCACGCCGTCCTCGGCGCCGAAGCGGCGCCGCTTGTCGTTAGCGTCGACGTCTCGGGAAACGCGCACGTCCCGACCGACCGCATCCTCTCGGTCGTCAAGACGAAGGTCGGGGAGCCATTCAACGAAGCGACCGTCCGGGACGACATCCAAGCGATCTTCGATCTGGGCTACTTCATCGACCAGGTGCCGCCGTTGATCCGGCAGCGCCCGAACGGGATCGCCGTCACGTTCCGCGTCGTCGAGAATCCCGTCATCCAGCGCATCGCATTCACCGGCAACGATCACGTCTCGAGCGACACGCTCCTCGCGCTGATGGACACCTCGGTCGGTCAGGTCTTCAATACGAACACGTTCCATCAAGACGTTTTGAAGATCAACTCGTATTACGACAAGATCGGCTTCGGCGGCCAGGTCCCGTCGCACGTCATCGGGATCAACATCACGCCGGACGGCGTGCTCAATTTGACGATCCGCGAAGGGTTGACGATCCGCCACATCGTGATCGGCGGCAACCCGCTGCTCCCGCCAAACTTGATTCGGAATGCGCTGATCACGAAAGAAGGTCAGCCGTACTCCGAGGACACGCGCGACAAGGACTACGAAGCGCTCAAGAAACTCTACGACAAATACGATCTCCAGATCGGCGACTTCGAGGCCGGCATCGACCCGAGCACGGTAGACCTCGACAAAGGGACGGCCGACGTCAAGTACACGATCCAAGTAATGGTCGTCGGCGCGGTGCAAATCACCGGCAACACGAAGACGAAGGACGAAGTGATCCGGCGCCAGTTGCGCCTGCGGCCCGGGATGATCGTCACCCAGGGGCTCTTGCGGCGTGACTACGAACGCCTCAACAATCTCGGCTTCTTTGAAAAGGTCGAGTTGAACCCAAAACCCGGACCGGACCCGAAGAAGCCGTACGCGATCACGCTCGATTGGAACGTCAAAGAACAGCGCACCGGGACCGCGCAGATCGGGGCGGGGTATTCGGGCGGTCCTAACGGCCAAGGCTTGACCGGGACGCTCTCGTACGCCGAGAACAACATCAACGGTACGGGCAACGGCGCGCAGGTTCGCTTCGAACGCGGCGCGCGCGTTACCGACGCCTCGCTGCAGTTCACGATTCCGTATCTCGGCAACACGCCACGGTCGCAGAAGTACAGCGTCGGCGCGCAGATCTTCACCCAGGACCTGACGAACTATTATCAGGTCTATCAGGCCTCGACGGCGCAGGCCGTCGCGCCGAATCCGATCATCTCGACCCCGTCGCCCGGCGGCGGCAGCGGTGGAGCGCAAAACGGGACGATCCCGGTGGTGTTGACGCCGAATCAGAATCTGCTCTCGGGAGTGGCCGCGAACTATGCGACGCGCTCGACCGGCATACAGGGGTCGCTCGGCCGGCGCTTGACCGACTACGTGACGGCGACGCTCGGCATCACCGCCGAACGGCTGGCGACCGACGTGACCCTGCCGACGCCGTACTTCCTCGCGGGTGTGAACCAAACGATTCTCAACGCTCCGCTTCAAACCACGCCGTTCGGAACGAATAATCCGGGGAGCACGCTCGGGATCGTCGCGTCGTCGATCGCCAATACGGCGAGCGGACAGGCGTTCAATCTGCGCAGTTTCACGCTCGGCCTCGCCGACGACACGCGCGACGACGTTTTCAACCCACGGCGCGGCATCAACGCGACGCTCAGCGAAGAAGTCGCCGGCAAAGAGTTCGGCTCGGCCTTCGCTTACACGATCACGACCTTCGACGGATCGAAGTTCTACCCGGTCCTGAAGACGTCGACGCTTGGCTTCCACGCCTTGATCGGGACGACGACGGGCGCGGTCCCGCCCAACAAGCTCTTCGTCTTCTCGGACCAGCAACTGCGCGGCTACTCGCAGGTCTTTTACGGGACCGAAGCCGTGCTACTGCAGTCGGAGTTGCGCTTCCCGATCCTGGCCGACCGCAGCTTCAACCTCGCGCTCTTCGGCGACTACGGGTCGTTGCGCATCCGCGGCGCCGAGCCGATCGTCGATCAGTTCGGGAACGTCATCGTCGACTACAACCGCTGGTTGTACCACGGCGACATCGGAGCCGGCGTTCGCTTTGACGTGCGGCAGCTCGGGTTTCGGTCGATTCGCCTCGATTTCGCGCGAGGCAAGGGTTCCACTCACACTAGCTTCGGAATAGGACAGAGCTTCTGAGTATCAAGTTCCAGCCTAGGTACGGCTTCGCGATCGCGGCGCTAGCGATCGCAAGCGTCCTGTTTGCACCGCTGGGCCTCGCGGCCGACATAACCGACGTCGGTTTTGTCGACCAAGCGGCCCTTTCGAACTTGCCCGCGTTCGTCAAAGCGAACAAACAGCTGCTGGCCTATAAGGCCGACCTCGACCGCCAATTTCAGGCCAGGGTCCGCGGCGTGAAGAACCCGAACGATCAGGCGCGCATCGCCCAGGAGTTTCAGAACAAGCTCGCGGCCAAGCAGCGCGACGTCCTCGGACCGCTCTACCAGCGCGCCCAGGTCGCGATCGCCTCGGTCGCATCGAACAAGAATCTGTCGGTCGTCGTCGACAAGCGGATCATCATCGTCGGCGGGCAAGACGTGACGCGCGACGTCGTCGATCTGTTCAACGGCGTCGGCGACCCGGTTCCGCCCGTCAACACGCCGCCGCCGTCGAGCGTCGGCTACGTCGACTTGGCCCAAGTGAACCAAGTTCCCAAGATCAAGAGCGCCAACGACGATTTCATCAAGTTTCAAAACGACCAGCAGAACGCCGCGCAGCAAAAAATGCGCTCGGCCAAGACGGTCGCGGATCGCCAGCAGATTTTCAAAGACTTGCAAAAAGCGATCCAAGACAAGCGTAAGGCGGTTCTCGACCCCCTCGCCAATCAGGAGCGCGACGTCATCGCCGGGATCGCGCGCAAGAAGGGGCTACTCCTCGTCATCGACCGCGCCGACCTCATTTACGGCGGGACCGACATCACTGCGGATGTTACAAGCGCACTCAAGTAGGCTCCGTCGCGTCGCTTTCGCCGCCGCGGGCCTGATCGCAATCGCCGCCTGCTCGCACTCCGGCGGGACGACCGCCGGCGCGAGCCGTGGGGGCGAGGTCGGCTACGTCCGCATGGACGACCTCGTGAAGCTTCACCCGCTGTATGCGCAGCTCACGCGTCTCGACGACGACATGGCCGCGTTGCAACTGAAGAACGTCGGCACGGCCGTCGCGGTTTCGCCCGCCGATCTGGAACGCGAGCGCCTCGCGATGCAGCGCGAACTGGACAGCGCGACCGAACGCGCCAAGGCCGCCCTCAAAGCGAAACAAGACGACTACGCGCGGCGCGAGAACGAGGCGATTCGGCAGGCAATCGCGGCCGCATCGGGCGTCTCGGGGGGCGGCGGCGGCGCGATCCAAAGCGGGATGCAAACGCAGCTGCAAGCGCAAGCCAAAATCGTTACGGCCGAGGCTCAGAAGAACTTCGAAGCCTACCGGGCGTCGCTGCTGCGCCAGGACGCGGCCGCAATCGAAACCCTGACGAGCGCGCTGAACGCGGAGGCCGGCCGAACCTACCGCACGCAGGCCGAAGCGTATCAAAAGAAGGAAGCCGACTTCGCCTTGCAGCTCGCGAGCCAAGATGCGGGCGCGCGGCTTTCGCTCCGCGCGAAACTCTCGAACCTCGTCCTCGACGACGCCGCTCGCGCCGACGCGCGCAAGCAGCTCGACGTCCTCGACCGCAAAGAAGCCGACCAGCTGGCTGCCCTGAAAAATCGCGATGCCGGCGCGCTTGCGACGCTGCGTAGCGAACTGCGCGACCAGACGCAGCGCGAGCTCCAGGCGCGGGCGGCCGAGATGCGCAAGCGGACGCTGGCGAAGATCGAGGCGCGCGACGCCGAAACGCGCCGCGAGGTCGTCGCGAAACTCAGCACCTTGCCCGGGAGCCAACCGCCGGCTGGGGGCGCGGCGGGTTCGACCGGTTTGCCGCCCGACATGCGCGCGAAACTCGAGGCGCTGCACAAACAGTACCAAGACGACTTCAACCGCGACGCGCAGCAAACGCTCGACGCCTTTGCGAAGACGAAGGCCGAGCTTGCCGAGCGTTTCGCGCGGCTTCAAGGGGTCGATCTAAATGCCGAAGCGAGCGCCAACCGGCAACTCGGCGTGCTGCAAAAGCAGCGGAACGACCTGTACGGTCAGATGGTCGCCCAAATTGGGCGTGAAGTGAAGCTGGTTGCCGCACAGAAGGGGATCAGTGTGGTCTTTACCGACGTCGTCGCCCCAGCCGGAGGAGTCGATTTGACTGCCGACGCGGGAAAAGACATTGAGAGTTTACACGAGTGAAGCGCCTCTTATTGTTGGCGAGCGCGGCGCTCGCACTCGCCGGGTGCGCTTCGCAATCCGATAGCCAGATAGCGACGGTCAATATTTCGCGGATCACCGCGAACTGGCCGAAGTTCATCAACTACAATAACCAGTTGCAGTCGGATACCGAGGCCATTACTCGCTCGAACATCCCGCAGCGCGACAAGCAGCGGCAGCTCGCCGCACTCCAACAACGTTTCGTCAACATGCAGAACGAAGTGACGAGTGACGTCCGCAACGCCGCCGAGCAGGTGGCGAACCAGCGCCATTTCAAGCTCGTCGTCACGCGCGAGTTCGTCGGCTACGGTGGGACCGATATCACCGGCGACGTCGAGAAGATTCTGAAGATCACCGAGGCGTCGCCGGCGCCTTCGCCGTAGGCGGCCCGGCGACCCTAATGACGCTGGCCGAATACGCGCAGCGAGTCGGGGGCACGGTCCGCGGCGACGGTGCCGTCGAAATCGAGCGGATCGCCGCGCTCGACGACGTTGACGAGCGGACGCTCACGTTTGCGACCGACGAGCGCTACTTGCGCGCGGCGCTCGGTTCGCGCGCGGCGGCGGTGCTGACCGAGGCCGCGACCGCCGATCGAATCGACGCTCCGCGCAAACCGCTCTTACTCGTCGCCTCGACCCGCGCGGCGCTCGCGGCGTTGCTCGCCGAGCTCGAACCGCCGCGGCCGCGGGCGCCCTATCGCGACCCGAGTGCGGTCGTCGACGCGACGGCGCGAATCGGGCCCGACGTGCACGTCGGCCCGCTCGTCAGCGTCGGGGCGGGCGCCGCAATCGGCGCCGGGTCGGCGCTGCTGGCCGGCGCGATCGTCGGCAGCGGAGCGCGCGTCGGACGCGATTGCACGTTGCACCCGCGCGCGATGCTGCTGGACCGGTGCGTCGCGGGCGACCGCGTCGTGTTGCAAGCCGGGGCCGTCGTCGGTAGCGACGGCTTCGGTTACGCGTTCATCGACGGGCACTTCGTCAAGATCCCGCAAGTCGGCGACGTCGTCCTCGGCGACGACGTCGAGATCGGCGCCAATACGTGCGTCGACCGCGCGCAAACCGGAACGACCAGCATCGGCGCGGGGACGAAGATCGACAATCTCGTGCAGATCGGGCACAACTGCCGAATCGGCAGCAACTCGGCGTTCGCAGCGATGACCGGACTCGCCGGCTCGACCCGCGTCGGCGATCACGTCCTGGTTGGAGGTCAGAGCGGCTTCAAAGGACACATCACGATCGGTTCGCGCGTGCGCATCGCCGGGAACACGATGGTGTGGGGCGACGTCCCCGACGGCGCGTCGATTAGCGGGGCTCCCGCGCAAGACCATCATGCCGAATTGCGTCAGCAGGTCCACCTCCGTAACCTCGGTAAGTTGTACGAGCGCGTGAGCGCCCTGGAGCGAAAGTGACCGCAGAACAGCACACGCTCCGCGACGAGCTGGAGTTCGCGGGCGTCGGCTTGCATACGGGTGCGACGACGCGCTTGCGCATCGAGCCGCAGCCGGTTTCGAGCGGCGTGAATTTTCGCTTCGGCGCACACGGTCCGGTCGTGCCCGCACTCGCCGAATACGTCGTCGGGACGCGGCGCGCGACCGAGCTCGGGCTCGGCGAGCGGCGGATCTCAACCGTCGAGCATTTGATGGCCGCGCTTTTTGCGGCCGGAGTAGACAACGCGTTGATCGAGATCGACGGTGAAGAAGTGCCGGTGCTCGACGGGAGCGCCGCGATCTTCGCCGACGAGCTGGTGCGCGTCGGTTTGCGCGCGCAAGGCGCGCCGCGCTCGCGTCTCGTCATCGACCGCCCGGTGGCGTTTAGCGACGGCGACGCGCGACTGATCGCCCTTCCGGCCGAGGACTTCCGGGTAACCGTTTGCGTCGAATTCGAGCCGCCCGTCGGCGCGCAGTTCTTTGCGGCGGCGATCGACGCCGACGTCTTTCGCGCCGAGATTGCGCCGGCCCGCACGTTCGGCTACGTTCACGAAGTCGAGGCTCTGCTCGCGGCCGGTCTCGCGCGCGGCGGCTCGCTCGACAACGCGCTCGTGTTCGCGCCGGAGGGCCCGCTGACACCGCAGCGCTGGCCGAACGAAGTCGTGCGCCACAAAGCGCTCGATCTGATCGGCGACTTGGCGCTGCTCGGCGCGTGGCCGCAAGGTGAGTTCGTCTCGATCAAGAGCGGCCATCGTTTGCACGCGATCGCTACCCGCGCGTTACGCGAGCGCGCCTTTCCGAAAATGGCGGCACTGGGATGAGAACCCACACGGCTCCGATCGAGATCAAGAACCAGTACGACATCAACGAGATCATGACGGTGCTGCCGCACCGCTATCCGATGCTGCTGATCGATCGCATCGTCGAATTCGAAATGCTGAAGCGCGCGGTCGGCTTCAAGAACCTAACGATGAACGAGCACTTTTTCCAGGGACACTTCCCGCGCTTCCCGCTGATGCCGGGCGTCCTCATGATCGAGGCCCTCGCCCAGTTGGGCGGCATCATCATCCTGCGTCCCGACGACGTCATGCGCCGAACGGCCGTGTTGACCGGGATCGACAAGGCGAAATTTCGGCGCCAGGTCGTCCCCGGAGACCGCCTCGACATGGAAGTGAATCTGCTGCGGATGCGGTCGTCGGTTGGTTGGGTGAGCGCGATCGCGCGGGTCGAAGGGAAGCCCGCCTGCACGGCCGAGTTGATGTTCGCGATATCGACGGTCGCCGACTACGGGATGGATGCGTCGGTCCTGCATGAGTAGCGCGGCGTGATCCATCCAACCGCCATCGTCCATCCCAAGGCCGTCATCGGTGAAGGGGCCGAAGTCGGCCCCTTCAGCGTCGTCGGCGAACACGTCACGCTAGGCGCGCGGACGCGGCTCTTGGCGCACGTCATCGTCAACGGTCACACGACGATCGGCGAAGACTCGACGATCTACCCGTTCAGTTCGCTCGGCGCCCCATCGCAAGATCGCAAGTATCTCGGCGAAGTCTCGTTCACACACATCGGCAGCCGCACGACGATTCGCGAATACGTTTCGATCCACCGCGCGACCGGTGAGGGCGAGGTCACCAAAGTCGGAGACGATTGTCTCTTGCTTGCATACGTCCATATCGCGCACAACTGCAGCGTCGGAAACAGCGTCACGATGTCGAGCACGTCGCAGCTCGCCGGGCACGTTACGATCGAGGATTTTGCCACCGTCGGGGGCATGACGGGCGTTCACCAATTCGTGCGCATCGGGACCTACGCGATGGTCGGCGGCATGTCGAAAATCGGGCGCGACTGTCCGCCTTACTTTTTGATCGAAGGTGGCCCCGCCGTCGTCCGCGACGTCAACCGAGTCGGATTGCGCCGCGCGAATTTTCCGGCCGAGACGATGGTCGAGCTCAAAGAATGCTACAAACTACTCTACCGGTCGAAACTCAACACGTCGCAGGCGCTCGAGCGGATGCGCGAGATCGTCCAGACGGCGGAGGGCCGCCATCTGATCGCTTTTATTGAGGCCGGCTCCGAGCGCGGCATCATCAAGTAGCCGTAGTGGCCTGTAACGGAGACTAGTGCGCATCTTCATGTCGACGGGCGAGGCGTCGGGCGACATGCTGGCCGCCTCGCTCGCCGAAGAGCTGCGCCGGCTCGAACCGAACGTTTCATTCAGCGGCATCGGCGGCGAACGCATGGCCGCGGCCGGTTTCACGTTGTCGGCGCGGACGCGCGGCTGGGCCAGTCTCGGGCCGATCGAAGCGCTGCGCCGAATCCCGAGTTTGCTCGCGGTCGCGGTAAAGCACGCGCTCGGGCTCGCGCGGCGGCCGCCCGATTTGATCGTCTTCATCGATTTCGGCGCGTTTAACCTGCGCATCGCAAATGCGCTGCGGCGCTTGCGCTACCGGCGGCCGGTTTTGTACTATTTCCCTCCGGGCGCGTGGTTCGACCGCCCGGAGCAGGCCCGCGCGGTCGCGCGCTGCGCGATCCCGCTGACGCCGTTCGCGCATCAGCGCGACTTCTATCGCGGGCTGGGCTTGCGGATCGCTTACTTCGGACATCCGCTCGTCTCGCTCGTCTCACCGCGTTCGCCGCGCCCGCCCGCGCCGCCGGACGGCGGCACGGTCGCGTTGTTGCCGGGGAGCCGCGCCGGCGAGATCGAGCGGCACGCGGCGCGGATGTTCGCGGCGTGCGCGATCCTGCGCCAACGCCGGCCGCGGCTGGAGGTCGTGGTCGCCGCCGCCGACGCCGATTGCGAACGGCTCTTGCAGGGCGCGATCGCGCGCGCCGGCTTCGACGGGCGCGTCGTCTACGGCGCGCGCGCTGCGCTCGACGCCTGCGACGGAGCGTTGATTGCGTCGGGTACGGCCGTCCTAGAGGCGGCACTGCGCGAGGTTCCGCTCGCCGCGCTCTACGTCGTGTCGCGCGCACAAGTCCGAATCGCCAAACGTATCTGGAAGCGGCCCTTCATCACCCTGCCAAATCTCATCCTCGGGCGCGAAGTCGTCCCGGAATTGCTCCAAGACGCCGCGACGCCGGAGGCGTTGGCGCGCGCGGTCGAGGCGCTCCTGGCCGACCCCGCGCGTCAGCTGGACGATTTTCGCGCGCTGCGCGCCCAGCTGGGGCCGCCGGACGCGCTGGCGCGCTGCGCCGAGTTCGCGCTCGCGCTCGCGCGCGGCGGCGACGAACGTGAAGCCGCATGAGGCTGCGCATCTATCACACGTCGGACCTGCACGATCGCCGCGGAATCGTGCCGCGCCTTCGCGCGCTGCGGGCCGCCGCCCCCGGGCTGCTCTTTGACTGCGGCGACTCGCTGCGCGGCAGCCAAACGGCCTACTTCGCGCGCGAACCGATCGTCGCGGAGATCGACGCAGCCGGCTACGATGCGCAGGCGGTCGGCAACCGCGAGTTTCATTACGTCTTCCGTTTACTCGCCGCGCGCGCGCGCCGCATGCGGCATCCGCTCGTGTGCTCGAACCTGATCGACCTCCGCGACCGGCCCCTCCCGTTCGCGCGCTCGCTCGACTTCGAACGCGATGGATGGCGAGTGCGCGTCTTCGCGTTGCTCGTCGTCCAGTATCCGGCCCAAAGCCCGTGGGAACGCATCTTCGGGTGGCGCTTCCTCGATCCGATCGCGACCGCGCGCGGGATCGCCGAGGCGACGCCGGACGACGTGACGCTCGTCGCGCTTTCGCACGTCGGTCTCTCCGCCGATCGCCTCCTCGCGCGCGCCGTCCCTCGGCTCGACCTCATTCTCGGAGGACATAGCCACGACACGCTGCGCGCGCCGGAGTACGTCGGCGACGTTCCGATCGTCCATGCGGGGCCCTACGGGGCTTACGTCTCGCGAACCGAACTCGAACAGGCCGGCGGCCGCACGCGGCTTGCCGACTTTGCGCTCGAGCCGCTGTTGGCGACGGCGTGACGCGCGTGCTGTTCGTGAGCAACGGTCACGGTGAGAGCGCGATCGCCGAACGAATCGCGCGCGAAGCGGCCGCGCTTTCGCCCGTGCCCCTCGGGCTCGATCACCTCGCGCTCGTCGGCGAGCCATCGGGCACGGGAGCGTTTGCGCTCGTCGGCCCCCGCCGTACGCTGCCGAGCGGCGGCCTCGTCGCGATGGGAAACGTCGGGGCACTCGGGCGCGACCTGCGCGCCGGGTTGCTGGCGCTCGCCGGCGCGCAACTCGGGTTTCTGCGGCGCGAAGGCAGCCGCTACGATTTGGCGCTCGCGGTCGGGGACGCTTACGCGCTTCTCCTGACGCTCGCGGCGAAGCGCCGAACGTACTTCGTCGGCACCGCGAAAAGCGTATACGTCGCGCCGTATGGCCACGGCGAGCGCGTGCTGTTGCGGCGCGCCGCGCGGGTTTTCGTTCGCGACGAGGCGACCGCGCAAGACTTGCTCGCACACGGCGTCGCCGCCGAAGCTCCGGGAAACGTCATCGTCGATCTGATCGACGGGGCGCCGCCGCCGCCGCCGGAATTTGGTGCGGCGCGGTGGATCGGGTTACTCCCCGGGAGCCGCGCGAGCGCTTACGGCGATGCGGTGCGGCTGGCGCGAGTCGTGCGCGCGCTTTCGGCGCAGCGTCCCGAGTTCGGCGCACTCCTGTCGATCGCACCGAACCTCGAAGCCGCGCATTTCGCCTCGGCGTTGGCGTCGGCGGGCTGGGAGATCGAAACGCCGCCGAACGATGCGGCCGCGTTTCGCGCGACCTCGGGAGCGGCACGCTTGAGCGCGTGGACCGGGCCGCTCGGGACGCTGCTGCAGGCGTCGACGCTCGTGATCGGGCAGGCCGGGACCGCCAACGAACAAGCCGCCGCGCACGGGCTTCCGGTCGTCGCGCTCGACGTCGAGCCCAAGGGTTTACGGAGGCTTGGGGCCGGTGAAGGTTGGTATCGCATGCGGCAACGGCGCTTGCTCGGCGACGCGCTCGCGCTCGTCTCGCCGCAGCCCGAGGTCGCCGCCGATCAAATCGCAACGCTGCTCGGCGACGCGCCGCGCTTGAGCCGGATGCGCGCCGCCGGCATCGAGCGAATGGGCCCGCGCGGCGGCGCGCGCGCGATTGCGCGGGCGATCGTAAGCGGGCTGCGATGAACGAGGCTCGCGGACGGAACGATGCCCTCGTGCCGATTGCGTTTGCGGCGTTTTTCGTCGTCGTTCAATTCTATACGTCGCTCGCCGCGCTCTCACCGACGCCGCCGGTCGGCTACCTGTTCGTCTCGCGCCTCGGCGCGGGCGCGCTCGTCGCTGTCCTCGTTTTCGGAGCGCTCGTCGCGCTCGGCGAACTGCGCGGGGCGCCCGGCTCGATCGAGCCGGCCTCGCGCGTTCAACTCGGCGCGTGGCTGGGGTCGGCGACGGTCGCCGCGCTACTCGGCCTCGACCTGCGTTCGGGGCTCGAGGTCGTCCTCGTCATGCTCCTGGCCGCGCTCTTTGCGCTCGGGTTACAGCGCGCGTACGCGCGCCCGGCGGTTGCGCGCGCGCTCATCGTGTCGTACCTCGTCGCCGGCATCGGTTCGTCGCTCGCCGCGCTTCTGTTGCTCGGCCTGCGCCGACCGGCGGCGCTCTTTGCGCTCAACCACGGCCGCGCCGCCGGGTTCTTCGTCACTGCCAACCAGTTCGCGTCGTTTTTGATCGTGTTCGTCTTCGTCGCGCTCGGCGTCGCCTTGGCCGCCTCGCATCCGCCGCTGCGCCGGCTCGCCTGGGCCGCAGTGCCCTGCGCGCTCGTGGCGCTGGCGCTCACGTTCTCGCGCTCGGGCTGGATCGGCGCGATCGCAGGCGCAATCACGTTCGCCGCGCTCTTACGCATGCGCACCGTCGTGACGGGCTTGGTCGCGGTCGCGGTTCTGGCCGGCGTGATCGTCGCATTGCGGCCGGTCGCGCGCCACGACCCGGCCGATTCGTTCAACCGACTTGCGACGCTCGCCGCCGGCGTTCGGGTCGTCGCGCTTTTCCCGCTGACTGGCGTCGGTCCGATGGCCTACTGGCGCGTCTATCCGAGCGTGCGGCCGCCCAATGGCGCGCCGCTCGGAACCTTCGGCGCGCTTCACCCGCACGACGTCTACGTCTCGCTCGCAGGCGAGACCGGGGCGCTCGGCATCGCGGCCGCAGTCGTCGGGTGGCTCGCGTTCTTGGCCCGGTTGCGCGCGCTCCTCGGGAGGGCGTCGCCGGCGAAACGCCGTTTGGCGTACGGAGTCTGCGCCGGCTTGGTCGCGATCCTCGCTCAAGGTCTGTTCGATACGATCGGGATCGTCCAAATGACGTTCGTGTGGATCCCTTACACCGCGCTCGCGCTCGCCGTCGCCGAATACGGGCTTCCGTTCGAGGAGCGTCCGGCGTGAGGGGTCGAGCACCGCTCGGGGCGCTCGCCCTCGCTGCGGTCATCGCAACGCTCGGCGGGTGCTCGGGAGGGTCGCGTGGGACTACTGCGACGCCCACGCCCGGCTCGTCGGCCGCGCCGGCCGCCGCCACCCCGAGCGCCGTGCCGATCAAGGTCAGTTCTCACCGCGTCGGCTCGAAATACATCTATCTGACGGAACAGAAGAAGAATCGGATCGTATACGTGCTGCGCGCAGACTCCAACACTTCGATACGGCTCGCGGAGGGCACGGGGCGTAGCGATTTCGTGCGGCCGCACGTAACGTTTCACGGCGCCGACGGCCGGACGCTCGTCGCCGACGCGCCGCACGCGCAGGTCAGCGAGAACGACAAGAGCATCTTGATGACCGGCGGCGCGCGGGCTCGCAACGATCAGGGGATGAGCCTATCGAGCGACACGCTGCGTTACGACGACGCAACCGAACGGCTTTACGGTGAGGGCAACGTGATCGTCACGACGCCGCAAGGCGCCGAGTTGCGCGGCGACCACTTCGACTACGATTTGCGCACGACCGAGATGCACGTCACCGGAGATGTCCGGTGAGCGTCAGCCCGAGCGCAGAGCGGCGCATCGTCCTCGAGGGGTTGGTCAAGCGTTACGGCTCGCGCGCGGTCGTGAACGGCGTCAGCGCGGACGTTTCGACCGGCGAAGTGGTCGGGCTTCTCGGGCCGAACGGCGCGGGCAAAACGACGACGTTCTATATGGTGGTTGGCCTGGTCAAACCCGACTCGGGACGCGTCTCGCTCGTGAGCGACGGCGTCGCGCTCGACTTGACCGGCTCGCCGATGTACAAGCGCGCGCGCTCGGGCATCGGCTACCTGGCGCAAGAGGACTCGATCTTTCGGAAGCTCTCGGTCGGCGACAACATCCGATTGATCTGGGAGATGAACGGGATCTCGCGGAGCGAGCAAGATCGCCGGCTCCCCGACTTGCTCGAGGAGTTTGGCCTTGCGCGGTTCGTCGACGCCCGCGGCGACTCGCTCTCGGGCGGCGAGCGGCGCCGCGTTGAAATCGCGCGCGCGATCGCGACCGAGCCGTCGTTCTTGCTGCTCGACGAGCCGTTCACCGGGATCGATCCGATCGCCGTCGCCGACATCCAATTGATGATCCGGCATCTGCGCGACCGGGGGCTCGGCGTCCTCATCACCGACCATCAAGTGCGCGAGACGCTTGCGATCGTCGATCGCGCATACATTCTCAACGACGGCGAGATCGTCGTTTCGGGGAGCGCGCACCAAGTCATGGAATCGCCGCTCGCGCGACAGTTCTACTTGGGCGAAGGATTCAGGCTGTAGTGGCGCGCCTGTGGGACGAGGTTCGGGGCCTGCGCAAGTCGGTGCAATTCCCATCGTTGACCATCCTCGACCGGTACATGATCGCCGAACTCGAGGGGCCGTTTACCTTTGGGCTCTCGGCGTTCACGCTGATCTTCGCGGCGACGAACATCCTTGCGATCAGCCGGCTGGTCGCCGAAGAGCACGCTCCGCTCGGCGCGGCGATAGAGTACTTTCTATGGCAGCTCCCTCAGATCGTCGTGACCGTCGTTCCGATGGCGATGCTCCTCGGCGTTCTGCTTGCGCTGCAGCGGCTCTCGGGCGAGAGCGAACTGACCGCGATGAAAGCCGGCGGAATCGGTCTCGTGCGCGCGGTGACGCCGCTCTTGATCGTCGGCTTCGGCGTCTCGATCCTCGCGCTGCTCCTGCAAGAAGGCGTCGTTCCATTCGCCAACGACCGTGCAACCGTGTTGCGCGAGCACGTCATCAAGCAGGTAGGCCCGTTCGGGGGCGGGAGCCACGCGGTGACGACCGATTTGCCGGGCGGCGGGCGCCAGGTGACGTTTTTCGCGGGCTACGAACCGTCGACGCAGACCTTGCTCAACGTTACGCTGATCAAGTACGACCGCACGAACCAGCCTCAGCTGATCCTTTTTGCCGACCGGGCGAACTACCGCGACCAGGCTTGGACTTTCAGCAACGCTAACGAGTATCGCTTCAACGCCGACGGAACGACGTTCTTTTCAAAGGAACCCGTGCAGTACGTCGACATCGGCGAAAAGCCGAGTGAAATCCAGCAGATCGCAACCAACAAGAACCGCGAAGAGATGAGCCGCGTCGAGCTGCGCGAGGTGATTGCCTCCGGCCAACTCGGGCCTCAGGAGACGCGCGCGTACCAAACCACGTATGAAGAGAAGTTGGCGCGGCCTTTCGCTTCGCTCGTCTTCACGCTGATCGCAGTTCCGTTCGGTTTGCGGCCGGCGCGCGGCGGCGGTTCGACCGGCTTCGGCTTCGGACTGGCAGTCGCGATCGTTTTCGTCTACTTCGTCATCGCGAGCATCGTATCGGCCGTCACGACGAGTCTGCCGGGCGGTTATTTCGTTTCGACGCTCGGCGCGTGGTTGCCGAACGCCCTCTTCCTAGCGATCGGCGCGCTGCTGCTGCGGCGCGCGGCGGCCAACTAAGCGTGGGCGTCTAGTTGGGAACCATCGGCGGGATCGCGCTCTTGGTCATCATCGTGGGGATCGCGGGCGTCATCGCGTACATCGGCGACCGGGTCGGCCACCAAGTCGGGCGCAAGCGCCTGACGCTCTTCAATCTGCGCCCGAAGTACACGTCGACGATCGTCGCGGTCGGCACGGGGATGATGATCGCCTTCGTCGTCACGGTCTCCGCGCTGCTCGCTTCGGCGTATGCGCGCGCCGCATTCTTTCATCTCGACGAAATCAACAACCGGGTCAACCAGCTTCAAGCCGAGGCCGACTCGCTCAACAAGCGCGTCCGCGAAACCAACGTCGTCATCAACCGCGGCGATTTGCTGTACGACCAGTATCTGCTGCTCTCCGAAAAGATGTCGGCGGCCGACCGGCTCAAAGCGGTGAGCGCGTTTTTCGACGCAGTCGTTTCGTCGCTGAACCGGCGCTACGTTCCACTCGGTCTCAAGCCGTACAGCCTGCGCTCGAGCGACGCCGAGGTTCGGCGCAAACTGCAAGTGGATCTCTTGAACGATCCTCGGACCCAAGGCGCCCTGTTGAATCCCGGCGGCGTGATCGTGCTGGCGCTCGCCGATCAGAATCTCTTCGTCAACGATCCGATCCACTTCGGTTTCGAGCCCTATCCCGATCGCCTGATCTTCAGCGGCGGGAGTTCGATTGCGAGCATCGAGGTCGATGCAGGCCAGCATTTCGTCGCGCGGATCGCCTACGCACAACTCAGCGGCGCCGCCCAAGATGCGGCGATCGCGCTCGGGATGCCGCCTCCCTTCGCCCGCGCGCTGACGACGCTGACCGACGCTCAGATCCGCCAGACGAGCGAGGCGATCCAGACTGGTCGAGGCCGCTTTTACATTCAAGTCCGGGCGGCGATCGACGTCTATCCGCACACCGGCGGAATCCCGGTCGAGTTTGTCTTGAGCCGTAGCCCGCGGTGAGCGAGGGCGCCATCCTTGGAATCGATCCCGGCATGCGCAAGTGCGGCTTCGCGCTGATCGTCGCGCCCGGCGTTCCACCGATCGAGCTCGGCATCGTCCCAACGGAGGGGCTCGCCGAGCGTATTCGCGAGCTCGCCGGTCGCCGCGCGATTCGAACGATTGCCCTTGGAAGCGGGACCCACACTGCGGCCGTGGCCTCGCTCCTCGCCGGCTTGGGCCTCCCGTTGCGGGTCGTGGACGAGCGCGAGACGAGCCTCTTGGCCCGGCGGCGCTATTTCGAGGTGAACCCCCCGCGAGGCTGGCGCCGCTTCATTCCGCTCGGGATGCTGTTGCCGCCTCGGCCGATTGACGATTTCGCCGCGCTCTTGATTGCCGAGCGGCTCTTGGCGGCCGAGCACGCCGAGGCGCAATTCGGCTCGGAAAGCGAGCCCGGCGGCACGTGACCCCGGGGCTCCGAAAGGCGAGCCCGCTTGCGCCGGAGGGGAAGGAGTCGCACTCATGCGGTCCTAATCGGAACCTCGGCATGCGCTCCGACAAGGGCGTGCTTTCCGTCTCTGTCCGCGCGCGGGTCGTGACGGTTGCTCAAAAGTCGGTCGGTGAAGGCAAACTCGGCAACTCGCACCCTCCGTCCCCGAGCAAAGCACGCAGTTAAAGACGCTGCTAGAAGCTGTGGCTTCCTTACTCTTCGGGAGGATTTATGAAGCGTCTCGCTAGCCTGGTCCTCGTGTCGGGCCTCGCGCTCGGCTCGGTGATGGTCTTGGGCCGGGCTGCCTCCGCAACGCCGTTCTCGGACGTCCCGGCGAACCACTGGGCCTACCAGTACATTCAGAGCCTCGCGGCCGACGGGATCATCGACGGGTATCCCGATGGCAAGTTCAAAGGCGACCGGCCGCTGACGCGCTACGAGATGGCGGTCGTGGTCGCGCGTGCGATCGCGAAACTCCAAGAGAACGAGAAGCCGTACACGGGGCCGACGAAGCAGGATCTCGACAAGCTTCAGAAGCTGATCGACGCGTTGAAGGACGAGCTCGACGAGCTCGGCGTCCGCGTCACCAATCTCGAGGACTCGCTCGACGCGCTCGACAAGCGTACGAAGTTCGCGCAGTCGCTGTCGATGCACGGTACGTTCCTCCCGAACCTCACCTACCGGCAGCGCCCCGTGGTCCAGCGTTCGATCGTCAACAACACCGGCGCGACCCAAGCGACGTACTACGGTCAGTCGATTGCAAACGGCCGCACGGGCTCGATCGACCCGTTCGTCAACGCGTTCATGGCGTCGGACGATTCGAACAACCCGCTGACGCAAGCCGGCTCGGGCATTCAAATCCGCCAAGACAGCCGCTTCGCACTCGCGTATCAGTTCAGCGACAACTTGACGATATCGCTGCCGGTCCACATCCTCAACTTCGAGTACGGCGGCGAGTACTCGCAGCAGGCTCGCGTCGACATCGAACCCGGGATCGACATTAACGTCGCCAAGGCCGGCGCGATTTCGAACCTGCAGTTCAAGTTCGGCATCATCGACAACATGCCGTCGTCGCGCCTCGGGTTGGCGTTCCGCGCGCCGTTCGGTTACTCGGCTGCGGTGCCGTACGAGCAGCCCTTCCAGCCGTACCAAAAGGGTATGGCGGTCAGTGGGCTCCTCAACGAAGGGACCTTCGGCTCGACGAGTTTCTACGGCTCGTTCACGCGCATGGACGACGTCTACATCAATACGCAGCCGGGCAACACCGATCCGAGCAATTGCCCGTTAGGCTGCTCGACCTATCTTTTCCCGATCGTCGCGCCGCAAGCCGGCTACGTGCAATCGGGCGCGGCGCAAGCGCTGCGGACCGACACGTTCAATGCGGGGAACGGCGCCCTGACGCAGGTCTACCTGACGCAGGCCGCGGTCATCGGCTCGGTCTACGTCTCGTACTACAACGGCACGACCTATAACAGCGCCGGCGTGATCACCGGCGGCCCGGCGAACGCACTCCCGGCGATCACCTACGACCAGGCGTACAACGCGGTCGTTTTCGGAACGCCGCTTCCGGCGGGTTCGACGGTCGGCATCACCTACCGCGGCATCACCGTGTCGAACAACACGAACCTGCAGCGGTACATGGCGAACATGCGCTTCAATCAGAAGTTCACGGGCATCCCGGGCTTCGAACTTGGCGCCACGTTCAACCGTATCTTCGACTTCGACGACACGATTACGTCGGGCGATTTAACGCAGGTCTTCCAGGCCGGCGCGCTCGGGCAGCCCCTCGTCAGCGACACCGTCTTCGGCATCGACGGCGTGCTGCCGCTCCCGGTTCTCATCAGTGGACCGGGCTCGAGCCCCGTGATCTTCGGCGAAATGGCGTACAGCAAGTATACGCCCGACTT
Organism: Vulcanimicrobiota bacterium; assembly: GCA_963832625.1. GTDB lineage: Bacteria > Vulcanimicrobiota > Vulcanimicrobiia > Vulcanimicrobiales > Vulcanimicrobiaceae > CAWHUV01. The sequence continues at coordinate 98,944 of CAWHUV010000003.1, forward strand.
CCGCAACGTCGCGGCCGTCGGCGACACCGCCGGCGTCATCGGGCTTCGCTTCAAGATCGCCAAGATCGAACTCAGCGGTCAGTACCAGAGCGTCGGCGTGAACTTCCTCGACGGCGCCCCGTTCAAGTACTACGGCAACCCGCCGACGCTGTTCTCGTTCTGGAAGGGCGCGTACTTCCCCGACTTCTTCGGATTCGCGAACAACCAAACGATCAACACGCAGTTCGACACCCAGTTCACCGCGGCGTCGTTGCCGTCGCCGAAGACCGGCTTGAACCCGAATCTGACGTTCCTGTACCCGGTGTTCAACCCGCTGAAGGCAAACGGCCCGACGTTCTACTCGTCGTACTCCCCGAATTCGCGGGGACCGACGGCCTCGATCAACGCGCCGTTGCGACTGGGCGACTTGACTTTCAACACGCGCTTCCAGTACCAGCACCTCGCGGAGATCCGGCCGGACTCGTTCGGCAATCTGGTGTATGGACCGGCGTACGCGTCGAACGTCCCGATGACGTGGGATAACTACACGCTTGCGACGCAGTTCAGCGTCCCAGCTTGGGGTCAGAAGATCACCGCGAACGTCGGCGGAACGCTCGAGTTCCTCCGGCGCAACGACCTGACGCCGTTCCAGTACTACCCGATCAACCCGACGACGCAGACCTTCGATCAGGCGTCGTTCCTCGAGGCACAGCTGCTGCCGGGCGGAAGCGGCGTCAACTTCTACCCGAACTACGTCAACATGCATCGCTATGCGGTCAACGCGGCGCTCTCGCTCCCGCTGACTCGCCAGGTGGCGCTGACGGGGACGTACTCGACGCAGCGCTACGCAGGTTCGTACGGAACGACCCTGACGCAGAACATCTCCGAGCGGAAAGACTTCTACACGGGTTCGGTGACCTACCAGATCCCGAATAGCAACTCGTCGATTCAGTTCCAAGCGCGGAACTACCGCTACAACGACGATTACGTGTCGACGTTCAACCTGAACCAATACCGCGAGGACGTGTTCTTCACCGTCCGGTTCTAGTCTCGGCGATCGATCTGAAAGGGGCGCGGGGAACCGCGCCTCTTTCTTTTTGCCCCGCGCGCCAAATGGCGGGGGCGGGCGTGACTGTGCCGTAAAGCGACCGGGATGCGGCTCCTGGCAATCGTCGCGATCGTCGTTCTCGGAGTGGGGCTCGCGACCGTGCAGTTCGTGGCGTCGGTCGCATTGCGCGATGACGCGCAGTCGCCGAGTTGGGTCCGTTTCGTCCCACCGGCATTGGCGACGCGCGTCGACGAGCTTTCACCCGATCTGCCCTTGCCTGCCGCGTTGCGCCTCGTGCTCGCGCGGCGCGCGCTCGAAAGCGGCCGGCTCGCCCTCGCCGAGGAGCACCTCGCGCACATGGATCCATCGCGTGACCGCGACGAGCTCGTCGGGCTGCTCGCAGAACGGGGCGGCGACGAGCGCGCGGCGGTACTCGCTTTCCTGGCAGCCGGCGACGTCGCCGGCGTCGAGGAGCGTGTGGCGCAGCTTGCGGCCACCGGCCGAATCGACGAGGCGTTGCAACTGCAGCGCGCCGTCCTCGCGCGGGTCCAGCAGGATCCGGCCGAAGCCGGGGCGCTCCCGGAGGCCTATTACCGCCTCGCCGGATTAGAACAAGACGCGGCGTACCGGTTGGATTCCGACGCGCGCGGACCGCTCGAGCGGGCGTCGGCGACCGACTACGAGCGCGCGGTTGCGCTCGCTCCGCTCGAAGAACGCTACTTGATCGCCGCCGGTAACGAGCAGATCAACCTAGGGGATTTCGACGCGGCGCTCGCCTACTTTCGGCGCGTCCGCGACGTCGATCCGAACAGCGTCGATGCGTTGACGGGTTTCGGCGACGTGGCGTTGCGCCTCGGGAAAACGAGCGAGGCGCGGGCATACTTGGCGCAGGCCAAACGTTTGAAACCTGACGCCGACTCGGTAAAGCGATTGGCCAAGGCGCTCGGCGAGTGACGGTTGGCATCGACGCGCAGCTCGCGCGCGGGACTGCGACCGGGATCGGCGAGTACGTCGCGGGCCTGATCGACGCGCTGCGCGCGTGCGCGGGGATCGAACTCGCAGTGCTGAGCGATGCGCGCCTCGATCCATGGCGTTTCGATCGACGCGTCCTTTGGGATCAAGTGTTCCTACCACGTGCCGCTCGGCGGGCGCACGTAGCGCTGCTTCACTGCGCCGCCGGCACGATGCCGCTCGCGTCGCCCGCGCCGGTCGTCGTCACGATCCACGACGTCGCGTGGCTGCGCGTGCAGGGCCACGCGCGCGCCTATGCGCGCGCGTACTTCGGCGCCTTCCAGCGCGCGCGGTATCCCTCGGCGCGGCGGATCCTCGTCGATTCAAACTTTTCTCGCGAAGAACTGTTAGCGTCCGTCGCGCTCGATCCGGCGCGCATCGCGGTCGTGTATCCCGGCGTTGGGAGCGACCTCTTCGCGGTCGCGCGAAACCCGGACCCAGCGCCGTTCGCGCTCGTCGTGGGCACGGTCGAGCCGCGCAAGAATCTCGCGACCGCGATCCGCGCGCTCCGTGCGGCGCCGGATTTGCGGCTCGTCTCGGTGGGGCCCCCGACAGCCTACGCGGGCGAGTGCTTGCGGCTCGCGCGCGAGTTCGGGGTCGCCGAGCGGGTCGAGTTGCGCGGCTACGTTCCGCGCGACGAACTGCTGGGGCTCTACGCGCGCGCGACGTTCGTCGCGATGCCTTCGCGCTACGAGGGCTTCGGTTACGGCGCGGCGCAGGCGCTCTGCGCCGGCGCCCCCTTGCTCGCGGCCGACGCCGCGTCGCTCCCGGAGGTCGTCGGCACGATGGCGCCGCTCCTCCCGCCCGACGACGCGAACGCCTGGAGCGACGCCTTCAACGCGCTCCTCTCCGACCGCGCTGCGGCCGAGGCGCACGCCGCCGCCCAACGCCCCGCAGCGATCGCGCGCTTCTCGTGGCGCGCGTCCGCCGAAGCGGTCGCTGCAATCTACGCCGATGCGCTAGTAAATAAGTGAATCGGGCGCGCCGGGCGGCGCGCTGCCGTCGTCGGGCGCGACCACGAGGCGGAGCGGATACGAGGATCCGCCTTCGGGCATCGTCACGATTTCGGTCCGCACGAAACCGCCCGGCGGTATCGTATACGTGCGCAGCTTGTAGTGGCTGAACGCGGGCAGCGCGTGCGCTTGCACGAGGACCCCGTCGATGATGAACGTCCCCGTGGCGCGCCCGCCCCGCGGATTTGCGTAAAGTGCGACGTCGCGCGAATGGCGCGAGTCGTAGTTGACCATTCGGATCGTGATCGACTGCAGCACGCCGTAGTCGCCGGCCAAGGCTTTGCCTTGCACGAGGTTCGGGAGCGGAATCTGACCGATCGGAACTTCGAGGTCGGCGCCGCTCGCGTCGTAGGCATAGTCGAAGAAGAACTCGGGGATCGGATAGATCCCGCGCGCGTGCGGATCGTCGCCGGCGAGGAGCGCAGCCGTCGCGACCGGGCCGTCGACCGGGTCCGCGGCATCTTGCGCCAACAGCGTCAAGTGGAGCGGCGCACCTTGGATTTCGTGCAACTGCACGAGGTTGCTCACGATCGTACCCGGCGGAAGCGCCTGCTGCGCGAGCGTGACCGTCGCGCCGCCTGGGATCGTTACCACCGTCCCTTCGTTCTGCGCCAAACGAACCAAGAACCGTTGGGTGGAAAGGTGACCGGCCTCCATTTCGTTTGGTTCGGGCCCTGCCGAGCCCGAGATGAACTGGACCGTCGCGGGTTCGAGCGAGGGGTTCTCGGCTTTCAGAACGATGCGGCGTTCGGGTTGCCCGTCCGGATTGAAGTGGTAGTACAAGAAGCGCTGCGCTTCGTGCGGCCGAAGGTCGGCGGTGAACAAGGTGCCGTTCGCGCGCAGCGTCTCGGGATAGTCGCTCACGAAGAGCGAGGCCGGACGGACGACCGGCTGCGCGAAGTTCTCGATGCGGACGCGCGTCGTCCCCTGCACGGTCAGGTATTGATCGCCGCCCTGAATGATGATCGGGACCGCGACGTAGGTGACGTCGTCGACGCCGAGCGGCCGCCGGACGGAGAGCGAGTCTATCGACGCGAGAATCGTCGCGCCCGGACGCTTGACGGCGTTGTGAATCGCGGCCGATAGCGCCTTCTCTTTGACGAAGAGCTGCGTCGCCGGGCGCCCGGTGATTCGAATCGAGGCAGTTTCGGCGACCGTCCCGGCGGCGAGCGCGACGCGAACCGCGACGTCGCGCGTCAAGCCGCGCGCGTCGGTGACGGTCAGCGTCGTCCGGCCGAGCGCACGACCGAACACGGTCAGCGTACGCGCGCTTTCATCGACCGTAGCATCGGCGACGCTGGGATCGGCGGAAACGACGGTGACCCACCCGGCGACCTGAAGGAGGCGTAAGGTCTGAGTGCCGCCCGGGACGACCGCGGCGCTCGGCGGCTCGACGATGATCGGCGGTGGCGTCGGCGTAGCCGTTGGCGTTGGCTCGGGCGTCGGGCTCTCGACGGGTTCGATGCCGGGGCTCGGTAAGGCCGCAGGCGCCGCGGTGGCCGGCGCCTCGATGGGCGAGGCGAGCGGCGTTGGAGGCGGCGCGCTCGGATCGGCGAGCGCGCGGCTGACGCCAAGCAAAGCGAGCGCCATTACGAACAAACTCGCCGCGACCACGCCGGCGCGAGGACTCAACGACAAACCCGGGGGCCCCTTCTACGGAAGGCTGAGGCTAGGCGATCTTCGCTTCGCGGTTTACGGCCGAGGCGAGCAGCGTCTTGTAACCGACGCTTGGAAACAAGACCGTCACGAGGTCTTTCTCCGTACGCTCGACCGTGCCTTGCCCGAATTTCGGATGCGACACGATGTCCGCGATGCGGAAGCCCGACGCGACGGCGGGTGCGACGGCGACGGCAGAGCGGGCGACCCGCAAGCAGTTGTCGCACGCGCCGCAGCCGACCCGGTCGAAGTCTTCGCCGAAGTAGTTCAGGATGAATCGCCGGCGGCACGAGCGCGACTCGGCGTACTGCAGCATCATCGCAAGCTTGCTCTGATCGTACGCTTTCTTCGTCTCGTAGTTGGTTAGGTTGAGGACCAACTCGCGGTTCTTCAAGGCGCCTTCGGTGAGCCCGTAGCGCGCGCGAGCGCGCGTTTCGATGAACTTCGCTTTCTTCAAAAGCGCCAGGACGACTTTGAGCTTGGTCAATGGAAGCTGCGAGATCTTCCGCAGATCGGCGAGCGAAACGCCGTCTTTCTGGCCGCCGAAGTACTCGAGCGTCCCGAAAACCTTTTGGACGTCCTCGATGTCGGGATACTTCCCCGTCAAGAAGTAGTTCTGGACGCGCGTGTCGCTCATGCGATAGATCAGGATGCAGCGCGACAGTTGGCCGTCGCGTCCCGCGCGCCCGGCTTCCTGGGTGTAGGCTTCGATCGACCCCGGCAAGTCGTAGTGGATGACGAACCGGATGTTCGATTTGTCGATGCCGAGGCCGAAGGCGTTCGTCGCAACGACGGCGCGAATCGCCTCACCCATGAACAGCTCGTGAACCGAGATGCGATCGTGCTTCTGTAGTTTCGAGTGGTAGACCGCCGCCGGCAAATTCAGGTGATCGTGTAAGAACTTCTGCACTTCCAGCGCGTTCTTGATCGTCGCGGTGTAGATGATCCCGGTGCCGGGCAGGCGGTCGTCGCGGAAGAGTTCCTTGAGCGTCTTCAGCTTGGCGGCTTCGTTGTCGGCGCGCATCACTTCGTAACGCAAGTTCGGCCGGTCGAACCCCTTGACGATCGTCTTCGTGTTGGGGATTCCGAGTTGGATGAGGATATCTTCGCGGACGGCCGGCGTAGCGGTTGCGGTCAACGCCAGGACGGTCGGGTGGCCGAGCATCGCGATCACCTGGCCGAGGGCCAGGTAAGCCGGGCGAAAATCGTGGCCCCACGCGCTGATGCAGTGCGCCTCGTCGACGACGAACAGCGGGATGTCGATCGACTTCAAGAGCGCGAGAAACGTCTCGTCTTCGAGCTTCTCGGGGGTCGTGTAGACGAGCTTGATTTCGCCGCGCGCAATCCGGCGCCGCGCGTTTGCCTCTTGCTCCTCGCTCAGCGACGAGTTGAGCGCGACGATATTGTTGTAACCGCGCTCGCGCAGCATGTCGAGCTGGTCTTTCATCAACGCGATCAGCGGGCTGACGACGACCGTCGTCCCATCGAACAAGAGCGCCGGAAGTTGATAGCACAGGCTCTTACCTGCGCCGGTTGCAAGAATCGCAAGCGTGTCGCGTCCCTCAGCGACGCGCGAAATTACCTCGAGTTGTCCCGGATGGAAACTTTCGAATCCGAACAATTTATGTAATGCCTGCTCGAGACGGACTTTGAGGTCCTCCGAAGCGGCCGGCGCCGCGTCGTTAGTCACGACGGCGGCGCTCGAGAGCGCCATAGTGCCTTTTTCTCCCTAGAAGATAATCCGCTACCCTATCTTACGACGGGGCGCCTTACGTTGTTACAACGTCACCTACCCAGGGTGCGGTTTCACGAAACAGGCAGGCCCGGGTCCGGGCCGAAAGGGCCCTCGTGCCCCCCTCGCTCTACCGTCGCTGGCGACCAAAGTCGTTCGCGGAGCTGGTCGGCCAGGATGCGGTCGTGCGAACGCTCCGCGCCGCGCTGGCCTCAGGTAGGCTTTCGCACGCCTACCTCTTTTCAGGCCCGCGCGGGAGCGGCAAGACGTCGGCTGCGAAGATTCTGGCGCGCTGCATCGACTGCGTCCTCGGACCGACGCCCGACCCCGACAATACGTGCGAGTACTGCCTCGCCATGCTCGCCGGGACTGCCCTCGATGTGATCGAGATCGACGCCGCGTCCAATCGCGGGATCGACGAGATCCGCGCGCTGCGCGAATCGGTTAAATTTGCGCCGGCGACGATGCGCGCGAAAGTTTTTATCATAGATGAGGCGCACATGCTCACACGCGAAGGCGCGAACGCGTTTCTCAAGACGCTCGAAGAGCCGCCTTCTCACGCCGTTTTCATCTTGGCGACGACGGCGCCCGAGGCGCTCCCGCCGACGATCCTGTCGCGCTGCCAACGCTACGCGTTTCGTCGCATCCCGGTACCGACGATGATCGCGAAGATGCGCGAGATCGCCCTGGCCGAGGGGATCGCGATCGACGACGACGCGCTCGGCGCGATCGCGTATCGCGCCGACGGAGGGCTGCGGGACGCGCTGACGATGCTCGAACAGGTCGCCGCTTTCGCCGGTTCCACCGGCGGGACGATCGACCCCAAGACGGTCGAGGCCGCGTTCGGGTCGACCGGCCGGGCCTACGCGCGCAGCCTCGTTGCGGCGCTGCTCGACGGCGACGCGCGCCGGGCGTTCGTGCTGGTCGACGAGGCGAGCGATGCCGGCACCGACTTGCCGGCGCTGATCCGCGCGAGCGTCGCCGAGTTCAGAAATCTCCTGGTCGCGCGAATCGATCCGGCGCTCCTCGCGCGCGACCTCGCGCCCGAGGACGCGGCCGCGGCGACCGCGCGCGCGGGGGAGGTCCCACAAGCGAAGGTCGTCCGGGCGCTGCGCTTGCTCGCCGACGCCCTCGCGGCCGGGCGCGTCTCGGGCAACCCGCGCCTCGAACTCGAGACTGCGATCTTGCGCCTGGTCGTCAGCGGGGAAGACCCGACGATTGAAGCGCTCTCGACGCGATTGGCGCTGGTCGAGGAGCGTATCGGCGGCGTCCAGGCTTCCCCTTCGCCTCCGCGCGCTGAACCATCCAAGGCGGCGCCCTCGGCCGAGTCGCGCCCTGCCGCGAAGACGAAGGCGCCCGAAATGGCGGCGCCCGTCCACGAAAAGGAGGCGCCGGTCGCGCAAAAGCCCGAGACGTCCATCCCCGAAAACCCTCCGGCAGCCGCGAAGGCGCCGGCCACCACGGAGAAGGCCGGCCCCCTGACGCTCCAACAGGTGCGCTCCCGCTGGGAAGCAGTCAGATTGCGCGCCTACGAGCGCCAGGCGCCGCTCCGCGGCCCGCTCGCGCAGGCGACCGTCGATTCGCTCGAAGGCGACGTCTTGACGATCGGCCTAGTCGATCCGCTCCAAGAGAGCCTGGTGCGCGCCAAGCAGGACGTCGTCGAAGCGGCGCTTGCGGAGGTGCTCGGGACGGCGCTGAAGGTTGCGCTGCGGAGTTCGGGCGGCGCGCCGGCGCGGGCGGGGCGCGCGAGCGGCCAATCGAGCGCGCACCGCGCCGTCCCGCGGGACGCCGCACCAGCCGAGCCGAGCGAAAGCGCGCCGGGGCCCGGCGGCGAAAGCGACCTGCTAGCCTACGCGCGGACGAAGTTGTCCGATGCGACGACCCGCCCGGAGACGCGATGAACCAAGCGCAGATGATGGCGCAAGTGCGCAAGATGCAGCAAGAGATGGAGAAGGCTCAAGAAGAGCTCGCTTCGACGATCGTCTCGGGGACCGCCGGCGGCGGGCTCGTCAGCGTCGAGATGAGTTGCGACTATCGCGTCAAGGCAGTTCATCTCGGCAAAGAAGCGGTCGATCCCGACGACACCGAGACGCTCGAAGATCTTCTCGTCGTCGCCGTCAACGACGCGGTTCAAAAAGCGCAGGAACTCTCGAGCAAACGGATGAGTTCGGTGACCGGCGGAATGCGCATCCCGGGGTTGATTTAGTGGCCTGCAACGGAGGGATCGGTAGTGCCGCTGCGATGTATTTCGACCGCGTGCGAGGAGCGATGAGCGACAAAAGCAGCGCTTTGCGAGCGAAGAGCGACGACGCAGGCGGTCGAAAGACGCGCAGCCCTTCGGGTCGTCGCGGCGGATGCGCGCCGGCATTGTCGCTCGTCGCTGAAATGGCTCTGCCATTCGGCGCTCCTCGCTTCGCGCCGGCGCGCTCCGGCGCGGACGACGTCACTATCGATCCCTCCGCTGCAGGTCACTAGAAATAAACGCACTCGCCGGCCCGGTCCAGAGCCTGATCAACGAACTCTCCAAATTGCCGACGGTAGGCCCGAAAACGGCCGCGCGCCTCGTTTTCTATTTGCTGAACCGCCCGCGCTCCGAAGCGCAGGCGCTCGCCGACGCGATTCTCGCGGTCAAAGATCGCGTGCGGCTGTGCTCGCGCTGCTTCTCGTTCACCGAGGACGAATTGTGCGCGTTTTGCAGCGATCCGCGCCGCGACATCGCTCAACTCTGCGTCGTCGCCGAGGCGAAGGACATCTTCGCGCTCGAACGCGCGGCGGCGTTCCGCGGGCGCTACCACGTGTTGGGCGGGTTGATCTCCCCGATGGATGGGATCGGCCCCGCGCAACTGCGCGTCCGCGAGTTGATCGAGCGCATCGGCGCCGAGAAGCCGGCCGAAGTGATCGTCGCGACGAATCCCAACGCCGAAGGCGAGGCGACGGCGCTCTACTTATCACATCTCATCGCGCCGACCGGCGTGAAGGTGACGCGGCTCGCCTACGGCCTGCCGATTGGGGGCGACCTCGACTACGCCGATGAGGTCACGCTGGCCAAGGCGCTCGAGGGGCGCCGGACGCTGTGAACGAGCCGGCCCGCGCGCCGCTCGTCCTCGACGGACGGCATCTTACGCTCGAGACGATCGCGGCGATCGCCGTCGACGGCGCGCGAGTCGAGGTAGCGCCCGAGGCGCGCGAGCGCGTCAAAGCCGCGCGCGCGTGCGTCGATCGTCAGTTCGCGGAAGGCGCGATCATTTACGGCGTGACGACCGGGTTCGGCCGGATGGCGAACGTGGTCATCGATCGCGCCGACGCGGTCGCCTTGCAACGCAACCTCGTCCGCAGTCATGCCGCCGGCACGGGGGACCCGCTGCCCGTGCCGCAGGTCCGCGCCGCAGGCGTTCTGCGCGTGAGCGCGCTCGCAGCCGGTCATTCGGGGATCCGCGTCGAGACGCTCGACCTGTTGACCGAACTGCTCAACCGCGGCGTCACGCCGGTCGTTCCGTCGCAAGGCTCGGTCGGTGCAAGCGGCGACCTCGCGCCGCTCGCGCACATGACGCTGACGCTGATCGGTGAAGGCGAAGCGACGTATCGCGGCGAGCGGCTTCCGAGCGCCGAGGCGCTGGCGCGGGCCGGCCTTGCACCGCTCGAACTCGGGGCGAAAGAAGGGCTCTCGCTCATCAACGGGACCGAAGTGATGACCGGCATCGCGGCGCTCGCGCTGTTGCGAGCGGAGCGATTGCTCGATGCGGCCGACGTGGTCGGGGCGCTCGCGCTCGAAGCGTTTCTTGGAACCGACCACGTCTTCGACCGGCGGCTCAACGCGCTGCGCCCGCATCCCGGGCAAGCCGCGGTCGCCGACCGCCTCCGCGTTCTGTTGGCCGGCTCGCAGATCATGCAGTCGCACCGCGACTGCGGGCGCGTGCAAGATCCGTACTCGTTCCGCTGCATCCCGGTCGTGCACGGTGCGGCGCGCGACGCGCTCGCGCATACGCGCCGCGTCCTCGAGATCGAAGCCATCTCGGTGACCGACAATCCGCTCGTTTTCCCGGACGACGACGAGTTTCTGACCGGTGGAAACTTTCACGGACAACCGGTCGGCGTCGTGTGCGATCTCGCGAAGGCGGTGATGGTCGAGATCGCGAGCATGTCGGAGCGCCGCTCGTACTTGCTGCTCAACGGCGAGGAGCGCGGCTTGCCGCTGTTTCTTTCGCGCAAGCCGGGTTTGGAATCGGGGTTGATGGTCGCGCAGTACACCGCCGCGGCGCTGGTCAGCGAGAGTAAAGCGCTCGCGTTTCCGTCGAGCGTCGACTCGATTCCGACGTCGGCCGGGCAAGAAGATCACGTCAGCATGGGAACGATCGCGGCACGCACGTTCGATATGATCCTGGATAACGTCGAAGGCGTGCTCGCGTGCGAACTGCTCTGCGCGCTCGCCGCGACCGACTTGCGGCGGCCGCTTCGTTCCGGCGCCGGGACCGGCCCCGCGTACGACGTCGCGCGCATGGCGATCGCGCCGCTCGAGGGCGATCGCATCCTCGCGCCCGACATCGCTGCGGCCCGCGAGTTGGTCGGTTCCGGAGCGCTCGCTGCGGCGGCCGGCGACGTGCTCGCGGGTGCGGCGGCTCGATAAGAGACCCGATCCCGGAGGGAGAGGCGCGACCCGAACGCACGTTCGACGGGCGTTGCCAGGAACGGCGCTCTTGCAAGCCGAGGGGAGGGAGCCCCGGTCGTCGGGGGAAGCCGTACGTCCATGCCTCGCGCCGCGCTCCTTAAGGCGATGCTCGCCATCGCTTTGTGCCTCGCGCTCACCGCGCCGGCGCGCGCCGGGCAGCACGATGCATCGAGCGTGTACGCGACGGCGCTGCGCGCGATCAACCCGCATCTCGCGCTCGAGCAGAGCCTCGCCTATGCGCGCACGCTGCTCGAGAACGCGCGCCGCTGGCGGCTCGACCCGGCGCTGATCATGGCGGTCGTCAAGATCGAGTCGAATTGGGACCCAAGCGCAGTCTCCTATGCGGGCGCGCAAGGGCTCGGGCAACTCGAGCCCGGGACCGCCCGCAGCCTAGGCGTGAGCGATCCGACCTCCGGACGCGACAACTTGCGCGGAAGCATTCTCTACCTTCACCAGTTGCTCGACTCGTTCCACAAAATGAAAGACCCGGTGCGATCGGCGCTCGCCGGCTACAACGTTGGGCCGTACGCCGTCGCGCGCAATGGCGGCATCCCGCCGACGGCCGGCTCCGAGCGTTACGTCGGCAAGGTCTTGCGCGCGTGGAGCGAGATAAAGGCGAGCGTTGCGCTAATCAAGCCGCCGCCCGAGCCGGCGTCGCGTGCGCGCCGCATCGTACCCGTCAGCGTCGCGCCGGTGAACGTCGCGACGGTCGTCGAGCAACGCGACGAAACCTATTGGGGCAGTAAGTAACTTCGGCGCGGGAGTCGGCGTCATCCAGCAGGACACGACTCACTCCGATCGCCCGAACTTGAGTCAACCTAACTAACTGCAGAACTCTCGCACGACCCGACGGTGTGAAATGGGGAGAAAGCTCGTGCTATTGTTGCTCCCGCGCAAACAATTTTCGGCTATCGGCATGATGGCGGTGTTCTCGGAGCTATCCGCGCTTAGCGCCACGCGGCTTAGCAGATCTGGGGAGACGCGCGAAGGCGTCATCTTCCCTGACGATCCAGAACCCGAACAGGCGGCGAGGAGCGCCGCGGTCCCTAGTGCTTGTAATGTTCGAAGAATGGAACGGATCTGCGCCACGGGGAACCCCTTGTGCTTGAACCCGCCGAAAACCCATGATACGGAGCTATAAGCGTGTCGCCTGCCGAAACGTCGGGGCCGAGCGCGTGCGGGCTCGGAGGCACACTCGGATCCGAGTGATTCGGGACGATAGCTAGTAAGGGACCTTGAGCAAACCTCTAAACTCCTTGTGAACGCTGTCCAGACAGCGGACCGTGTTGCGAGCGTGGAACGGCACCACGTGCCCATCGACGGTTGCGTGAGTGCGCTGAAGGGGAATCAAACCATCGGAAGGTCCAGACCGTGTTCGCGCGCGCACGCGATCGCGTCTTCGTAGCCGGCGTCGGCGTGGCGCATGACGCCGGTCGCAGGGTCGTTCGTCAACACGCGCTCGATGCGGCGTGCCGCTTCAGCCGTGCCATCGCACACGATGACGAGCCCCGCGTGCTGCGAGTAACCGATCCCGGTCCCACCACCGTGGTGGATGCTGACCCACGTCGCGCCGCTCGCGCAGTTGAGCAGCGCGTTGAGAAACGGCCAATCGGAGATCGCATCGGAGCCGTCGCGCATCGCTTCCGTTTCACGATTCGGGCTCGCGACCGAACCCGAGTCGAGGTGATCGCGGCCGATCACGACCGGCGCCTTCAGCTCGCCGCGCGCGACCATGCCGTTGAAGGCGAGCCCGGCGCGCGCGCGGTCGCCGAGTCCGAGCCAACAGATCCGCGCCGGGAGTCCTTGAAAGGCGATCCGCTCGCGCGCGAGATCGAGCCAGCGGTGCAGGTGCGCGTCGTTCGGAAATAATTCCTTGATCTTCGCATCGGTCGCATAGATGTCGTCGGGATCGCCCGACAGCGCGGCCCATCGGAACGGCCCGATTCCGCGGCAGAAGAGCGGCCGGATGTAGGCCGGGACGAACCCCGGGAAATCGAACGCGTCCGCGACGCCTTCATCGAGCGCGACCTGGCGAATGTTGTTGCCGTAGTCGAACGTCGGGACGCCTTGGCGATGGAATGCGAGCATCGCGCGGACGTGTTCTGCGATAGACGCCTTCGCCGCGCGGACAACGGCGTCAGGATCGCTCTGACGCTCCGCCGCGGCGCGTTCGAGCGTCCAGCCCGCCGGCAAATATCCGTTGAGCGGATCGTGCGCGCTTGTCTGGTCGGTGACGGCGTCGGGCCGCACGCCGCGGCGCACGAGTTCGGGCAACACGTCCGCAGCGTTGCCGACGAGTCCGATCGAAACCGGCCGCCGGGCTTGCGTCGCTTCCGTTATCGCCGCAAGCGCTTCGTCGAGCGAGTCCGCGCGCCGGTCGAGGTAGCGGGTCTCGAGACGGCGCGTAATCTTTTGCGGGTCGCACTCGATGCATAAGATCGAGGCGCCCGCCATCGTCGCGGCGAGCGGCTGCGCGCCGCCCATTCCGCCGAGCCCCGCCGTCACGATCCACTTCCCACTCAGGTCGCCGCCGTATTTTTGGCGGCCAAGCTCTGCGAACGTCTCATAGGTCCCTTGCACGATCCCTTGCGAGCCGATGTAGATCCACGAGCCGGCAGTCATCTGACCGTACATCGTCAGACCCTTGCGGTCGAGTTCGTTGAAGTATTCGAGCGTCGCCCAGTGCGGGACGATGTTCGCGTTTGCGATTAGAACGCGCGGCGCGTCGGCATGCGTTCGGAAGACGCCGACCGGTTTTCCTGATTGTACGAGCAGGGTTTCGTCGTCGTCGAGGCGCCGCAACACTTCGACGATCTTGTCGAACGATTTCCAGTCGCGCGCGGCCTTGCCCCGGCCGCCGTACACGATCAGTTCGTCGGGATTCTCGGCGACGTCGGGATCGAGGTTGTTCATCAGCATCCGCAGCGGAGCTTCGGTTTGCCAGCTCTTGGCGGTCCGCTCGGTTCCGCGCGGCGCGCGGATCGTGCGATGAAGCGCGACCGCCATCGTTACGCGTCCAAGGTCGACCGGCCGCCGACGAAACGCGTCGCGCCGGGGTTGACGCCGATCGCGGCGACGAGTCGCGCGGGGTGCTCGGCTTCCCAAACCACAAAGTCTGCTTTCTTACCGGGCGCGAGCGTCCCTATCGAGTCGCCGAGCCCGAGCGCGCGCGCCGCGTGCGACGTAAAGCCGCGCAGCGCTTCGTCCGGAGTAAGGCGGAAGAGCGTGCACGCGAGGTTCATCGCGAGCAGCGGCGAGACGAGCGGCGACGTCCCGGGATTGCAATCGGTCGCGACCGCGATCGGAATGCCGAGCGCGCGGAGGCGGGCAATCGGCGGCGCGTGCGTCTCGCGCAGATAGTAGTACGCGCCGGGAAGGACGACGGCGACGGTGCCGGCCTGCGCGAGCGCGGCGAGGTCGGCGTCGCCCGCGTGTTCGAGGTGGTCGGCCGACAATGCCCCGAAGTGCGCGGCGAGCGCCGCGCCGCCGCTGGGCGAGAGCTGATCGGCGTGCAATTTGACCGGCAGACCGAGCCGTTGCGCTGCGGAGAAATAGCGTTCGACTTGCGCCGGTGAGAACGCGATCGACTCGCAGAACGCATCGACCGCATCGGCCAGGCGTCCCTGCGCGATCTCGGGCAGCATCTCGTCGCAAACGAAAGCGACGTACTCGTCGGCGCTCGCCCAGGCGGGGTCGAGCGCGTGCAAGCCGAGGTACGTCGCCCGCACGCGGACGCGATGGCGGTCGACGAGGCCGCGCGCGACGCGCAACATCCGCAACTCGGTTTCGCGGTCGAGCCCATACCCGGATTTCACTTCGAGCGTCGTAACGCCGTCGCCGCACAGCGCCGCGACGCGCGGATCGGCCGCGGCGGCGAGTTCGGCCTCGGAGGCGGCGCGCGTCGCGCGGACGGTCGATAGGATGCCTCCGCCGGCGCGCGCAATCTCGGCATAGCCGGCGCCGGCGAGCCGCAATTCAAACTCGTCCGAGCGATCGCCGGCGTAAACGGCATGCGTGTGGCAGTCGATGAAACCGGGCGTGATGCAGCGGCCGCCCAGGTCGCGCACGTCGGCGCCGGCGAGTAAGGCGGAAGGGAGCGATGTGCGCGGGCCGACCCAGACGATCTCTTCCCCGCGCGTGACGAGCGCGCCGTCGTCGATGAGGCCGTACGGCGTCGCGTCGGCGAACGTCGCGAGCCGCGCGCGGGTCCAAACGACGTGAATCGCTACTTTGCTCCTTGGGCGCTCTTGCCCGGCGGGTGGGTGCGTGACGTGCGTCTCGAAGTCGATGGTGAGGGCATTCTCACCGCCGCCGTTCCGAGTTCGCCGCGCGACGGAGCAACGCTCCTCGATGGCGCGGTCGTCCCCGGGATGCCGAACGCCCATTCGCACGTTGCGCAGCGCGCGCTAGCCGGCCGCACCGAACGCGTCTCACCGGCGGGCGACTCGTTCTGGACGTGGCGCGAGGCGATGTACGCCTTCGTCGAGCGGCTCGACCCTGACGGCTTTGAGGCGATCGCGGCCGATGCGTACGCCGAGATGTTGGAAGCCGGGTACACGAGGGTCGCCGAGTTTCACTACTTGCACCACGCGCCGGATGGCCGACCCTACGCCGACCCGGCGGAGATGTCGCGGCGCGTCGTCGCGGCGGCGCAGCGCGCCGGGATCGGCCTGACGCTGGTGCCGGCGCTTTACCGGTTTTCAGATGCCGGCGGCGTTGCGCCGACGCCCAGCCAGCGGCGTTTCGTGCAATCGCGCGAGTCGTTCGCCGCACTGTGGGAACAACTCGCGCGCGAACTCACCGCCGACACGGACGCTCGCTTGGGGCTCGGGTTCCATTCGTTGCGTGCCGTCGAACCGGAGGACGTTACCGCGCTCGTCTCGCTTGCCGGGCGCAATGGGGCGGGGGCGACGACGCCGATTCACATTCATGTGAGCGAGCAGGAGCGCGAGGTCGAAGCCGTCCGCGCGCGCTACGGCGCGACGCCGATCGAATTGCTCGCGCGGACGGTTCCGCTCGGGCCGCAATGGTCGTTGGTCCACGCGACTCATGCGACCGACGGCGAGTTGACGACGGTCGCAAACGGCGGTGCGGTCGTCGTCGTCGCGCCTACGACCGAGGCAAACCTGGGCGACGGAATTTTCCCCGCCGCCGCCTTTCGCGCGCGCGGCGGGCGCATCGCAATCGGTTCGGATTCGAACGTCTCACTCGACGTTGCAGAAGAACTGCGCTGGCTCGAGTACGTCCAGCGTCTCGCCGTGCGGCGACGTCACGTCCTGGGCACCGCCGGGGTCGCCTCCCTCGGCGACGCGCTGTATGCCGCCGCCGCGGCCGCTGGGGCGCAGTCGCTCGGGCGGCAGGCCGGTGCGCTCGCCAAGGGTTTACGCGCCGACTTCGTTGTGTTGGCGGCGACCGGCGACGACATTGGACCGGAGCTTGCAGGCGACGTGCCGCCCTCGCTCGACTGGTATGTTTTCAGGTCAGGTGCGTGGCGGGTCCGCGATGTCTTCGTTGCAGGCCGCGCCGTCGTGCGCGGCGGGCGTCACGTCGCACGCGAAGATTTACGCGCGCGCGCGTCTCGGGCGCGAAAGGCCTTCGGCTAGCGTCCCAAAGCGCTGGGCCGCCGCGTCACTCGGCAGCGGCCGGCGCGATCTCGCGTAGCTCGTCGCCGATTCCCAGCGTTCCCGCGCGGGCGACCGTACAATAAATCCCCATCAGGTTGCCGCGCTCGTTGACGAGCGTGCGGAGAAAATCGGCCGACGACTCAGCGGTGACGAGATCGTACGATGGGGTCACGCAGCGCACGATCGGCGTGACGACGTCCAGTTCGACTTCACCGATCCGCAGACGCCTCCCCACGAACTCCGTCTCCGGCGGTACGTTGGTTGCCGCCCGGACGAACAGATTCGGCCGGAAGCGCAACGGCTCGGGTGCGAACCCGACGAGCGCTTCGAGCTCGTCGAGCCAACGGTCGAAGATCAGCGACACCGGCATGGCGTCGAAGTACGGGCCGGCGTCGCGCACGTCGACCTCGAACGCCGCGGCCTCCGCCAAACGGCGCGCCGACTCGGCGTCCGCGAGCGTGTGGAAGCGCGGCTGTTCCTTCCCGCGCAGCGTTTTGCCCGAACGTGGGCGGTCGGGCGAGGTCACGAACAGCGCGGCTCCCCGGTCGCCGGCGAGACCATCGGTCGCAACGCTCGCACGCGTCAGCGCTTCCGGAGCGAGGCTTTTGACCGGATAGCGCCACAATCCGGCGAGCGTTCCGAGCGGGCCACCTGATTCCATCGGCGAATCCTGCGCCGCAGCGTGTGTTCGCACCTCGCAGCGTCTCACTCTTGCGTTTATGGATAGCGCGAGAGAAGATGTTACGGCTGCCCGACTGAGGTCCGCACCCGGCGCCGCCAGAGCCGAGCGGGGCGTGAACGCCGATCGCCGAAAGGCTCCGGCGTCTCGCCTCTACCATCAGGCGCGCAACCGCAATTCTGGAGGGTTATGGATTCCCCGGCCGATCTGAGTCGAGAACTGCGGCCCTTGGGGCTCGGCGAGATCCTGGACCGCGCGGTGACGCTGACCGTGCGGTACTTCATTCCGCTCGCGGCGATCTACGTTGTTTTTGCAGCCGTCCTCGAAGCCGTCTCGTACCTTGCTTCGCAAGACCAGACGCGCGTCATGCTGGCGCTGATCGACGCGATCAAGGCCGGTAAGCCTCTCGATGCGGCGCTGCGGACGCTGTCGACGCAGCAGACAAACTTTGGCGCTTGGTTCGGCGTGCTGATGGTCTTGGCGTTTTTCGTCGCGCCGCTGCCGGCGGGGGCGTTGATGGCGAGCGCGGCCGCGCTCTATCGCGGCACGAAACTCAGCGTCGCGGACGCTTATCGGGTCGGCCTGAACCGCTGGCCGCATCTCCTCGGGGTCGGGCTGATGTACGGCCTCACCGCGGGCGCGCTCTACTTCGGATTGATTCTCGTGTTCGTTCTGCTCGCGCTGCTCATCGCGGCCTTAGTCGCCGCACTCCATGGGGTCGGGGTCGCGATCGCGGTCGTCCTTGGGGTTGCCGCGTTCCTCGTCCTGATGTGTTTTATCGCCGTCGTCGCGATTTCGTTCCAAGTCTCGTGCTTCAGTTGCGTCGTCGAGCGGCTCAATTTCGTCCAAGCGTACATGGCCGGCTTGCGGCGCTCGTTCGTCGGGGTCGGCTTCCGGCGCGCGCTTGCGGCAGGGCTCGCCTACATGGCGGTTGCCATAGGGTTGTACATCATCGCCGCCCTCGGTCAAGCGGCGATGCTCGCGCTCGTGCGCAGCAGCGTGCTAGGGATCGTCTTCGCGATCGTCCTTCAAGTCGCGACGATCACGTTTACGACGATGTTTTTGGCGATTTTCTACTTCGATCTGCGCGTCCGCGAAGAGGGCCTCGACTTGCAACTTGCGGCCGCCGCACCGAGTTCGGATGCCGGTTCGGCATGAGCCAAGCCTGGCCGCACGGCGACCCTAATGCCGTCGCGCGGGCGATCCTCGCGCAACCCGCATACCGGACGTTTACCGGAAAGAACGGACCGGCGCCGGGCGAACCCTGGTGGTCCATCTTATTGAGGAAAATCGGCGACGCCGTGCGCCCGTTCTTCCATTGGCTCGACAACGTCCTCTCGCACGCCGGGAGCACCGGGGCGCATCCGATCGCATGGATCTCCTCGGTCTCGTCGTCGCGGCGCTCGTGTACGCGCTCTTGCGGATCGTGCTTGCATTTGCCGCCGCGCCCTTACGCCGCAAGCGCGAACGGCTCGCGGAAGGGAGCCTCGAGGTTTTCGCGCCGGCTGAGCTGTTGCACCGCGCCGCCGAGGCGGCGGCCGCGGGTGACTTCGCGCGTGCGATCGGTGCGCTCTTCGCTGCGGCGCTTGCCGCCCTCGACGAACGCGGGATCGTCCCGTTTGACGGCGCGCGGACGCCCGGCGAGTACCGGCGCTTGGTCCGTCGCGCGCGCCCGCCCGCAGCGCCGGCATTCGACGCACTCGCCGGCGGTTTCGTCCGCGCGATGTTCGCGCCGGCGCCGCCGCAGCGCGCCGACTACGACGCAGCGGCGCGCGCCTTCGCGGTGCTCGAGCCCGCGCTGCACGGGACGTGAAGGCGTTTCTAAAAGGGCTTCCGCCGGTTGAGACGGCGGTCGTCATCGTGGCGATGCTCGTGCTGGTCGGGCTCGGCGTTCTACGGCAAGGCGGAGAAAAGCCGGCAACGCTCAACTCGTTCTCGACCTACGACGCGGGGAGCGGCGGCTATCGCGCGTGGTTCGAGCTGATGCAGCGCGAAAATGTCGCAGTCGAACGGTTCGAACAACGGCCCGCTTTCCTCGATCGCGCGCAGTTCGCAACGCTCGTTTGGGCCGAGCCGATCGCGTACGATCCGAATCAAACGTTCAACACGAAGGCCGACGTCAGCGCGCTCGAGGACTGGGTTCGCGCCGGGCGGCGCCTCGTCTACCTCGGGAGTGACGATAACGCGGCGCGGCGCCACGTCCTCGGCCTTCCGCTGTCCAAAAAGGCGGGGAAAAACCCTGGAAGCGTCATCGCGTCGGCTTGGCTGCGGAGTGCGGGCGTGACGCTCCGCCCCTGGCCCGCGCCCTTGCGATGGCAGACTCCGAAACACGCGACGGTCTTGATCGCCGACCGAGCGGGTCCGCTCGCCGTGCGGTACGCATTCGGGCGCGGTGAGGTCGTAGCGATCGTCGACGAGACGCCGTTCCTCAACGCCCACCTCGGTGAGGGCGACAACGCGCGTCTCGCGTACGCGCTCGCGCGACCCGCCACGAGCGACGCGGCGGTCGCGTTCGACGAGGCCGTACACAACCACTTGGTCCCCGAGCACTGGTGGCAGCTCGTCCCGCGCCCGTTTCTCTTCGCCGTCGCGTTAGGCGCGCTCGCGCTCGCGGTCGCTTTCACGGGGAGCGCGATTCGCTTGGGGCCGCCGAGCATTCCACCCGAGCGGGACCCGACCTCCCGAGAGTTCATCGACTCGTTTGCCGCGCTTCTGGAACGTGGCCGCGCGGCACGCAAGGCGCTCGACGATGCGGCCGAGTCGACGACCCGGATACTCACCGCTGCGCTCGGGCTCCCGCGCGATGCGCCTGCGGCGGCAATCTCGATGCGGATCGACGACTCGGCGCTGCGCGGCGACTACGCCGCGCTCGTTCAAATCGTCGACGATCCCCGCCCCGATGCGCCGGCGCTCGTCCGCGGCGTCGCGCTCGCTCAGCACCTGCGAAAGGAATTTGAATCGCATGCCCGGTCGCGCAACTGAACTCGCCGCGCATCTGCGCGCCGGGATCGATCCGATCATCGTCGGGAACGAGCAGACTTCGTTCGGTTTCTTGCTCGCGCTGCTCGGCGCCGGTCACATCCTCGTCGAAGGCGTCCCGGGTACCGCGAAGACGCTGTTCGTTCGACTGCTCGCTGCGCTGCTCGGCGCGCCGTACCGGCGCATTCAGTTCACGCCCGACTTGATGCCGGCCGACGTCGTGGGGACGACCGTGTTCAACCCGCAGACGGGCGAGTTCTCGTTGCGCCGCGGACCGATTTTCACGAACCTGCTGCTCGCCGACGAGATCAATCGCACGCCGCCGAAGACGCAGTCGGCGCTGCTCGAAGCGATGGAAGAGCGCCAGGTGACGATCGACGGCGAAAGCGAGCCGCTCGCCGAGTTCTTCTTCGTCTGCGCGACGCAGAACCCGATCGAGTTCGAAGGGACCTACCCGCTCCCCGAAGCGCAGCTCGACCGGTTCTTCGTGCGGGCGCGGACGGGGTATCCGAGCGAGATTGAAGAGCGAACGCTGCTGACGCGAAGCATCGGCGGGTTCGACGCGCACGATCTCGCGGCCGCGGGCGTCCGCCCAGTCGCGACGATCGACGACGTCTTGGCGGCGCGCCACGACGTGCGCGCGATCTATGTCGCCGACGCGCTGACCGCCTACGCCTATCAAATCGTCGCGCGGACGCGCGCTTCGAGCGACCTCTCGCTCGGCGCGAGCCCGCGCGCCGGGCTCGCTTTGCTCGCTCGCAACGCAAGCCGCCGCCGCCATCGAAGGCCGCGACTTCGCGACGCCCGACGACGTCAAAGCGGTCGCGCCGCTCGTCCTTCCGCACCGCGTCATCGTGCGGCCCGAAGCCGAGATCGAAGGGCTCGACGCCGAGACCGTCGTCGCGCGAATTCTCGGCGAGGTCCCGGTTCCGAAGGACGTCGAGCGTCCCGTTACGGCCGGCTAAACGATGCGCCCAGCTCTTCCCGGCGCTTTGGCTTTCGCGGCGCGGCGTCTTCGGGTTGCTCGCTGTGGCGGGCGCGATCGCAATCGCGAGCGCTCTGCCCGTCCTGCTTGCGGTCGCGGCGTTCGCCGGGGCGGCGTACCTCGCGCTTCTTGGCGCCGACTTCCTCCTCGGGCCGCAGCGCGGCGCGCTTCGCGTCACGCGCGCGCCGGTACAAGTACGTTGCGTTGCGTCGGCCCGCCGCGCTGCGTTACCGGATCGAAAACCGCGGCGCGACGTGGGCGTCCGCGTCGGCCTCTACGATGCGCCCGTCGAGACCTTTACCTTTGAGGCCGATTCACTCCAGGCGCTCTTCGGGCCGCGTTCGTTCGAAGAGCTCGAGGCGTCGTTCGTCGCCGCGCGAGCGCGGAGTCTTTCACTTGAGACGCGGTGTACGTATGGGCCGCGAACGCGATCGGTGTGCTCCGCCGCCGGTACGCCGTCGACGCGCCGCAAGACGTGCGCGTGTTTCCGGATCTCTCCGCGGTCGAGGAGCGCTAGGGAACCTTGCGCGGCGCTCGACGGCGCTGTCGAGTCGGTTTGCGCAGCTTGCGACTGCGCGGCCACGGGAACGAATACGAGAGCCTGCGCGAGTACCTCCCCGGCGACGCGTTTCGGTCGATCGATTGGAAGGCGACGGCGCGGCGCGGGCGCTTGATGGTCGAGCAGTACGAAGTCGAGCGCAGCCAGCAGGTGCTGTCGTGCTCGACGCGGGCCGGCTGATGACTGCCGCGGATCGGCCTTCAGCGTAAATTCGACTACGCGCTGACGGCCGGCGCTTTCGGTCGCGCGCGTCGCGCAGCTCGCCGGCGACAACGTCGGTCTGTTCGCGTTTGCTGCAAAGCCGCTCGTCTCGCTCGCGCCGCGCCGCGGCAGCGGCTCACGTCGACGCGCTCGCGCGCGCGACGCTCGACCTCCAGCCGCGCGTCGAAGAGCCGGACTACGAAACGACGTTCGGCGAGCTCGAGCGCCGCTACACGAAACGCAGTCTTGTCATCCTGTTCACCGACATGTTCGACCCGGTCGCGTCGGCGCGCGCTCCTGGCCGGCCTCGGCGTGCTGATCCCGCGGCACCTCGTCATGTGCGTGCTGATGAACGACGCCGCAATCGCGGGCGCGCTCGCGGTCGTTCCGAAGACGCCGCACGACGCGTACCGCACGAGCGTCGCGATGCGTCTCGCCGACGAGCGCGCGCGCGCGCTCGCCGTCTTGACGCTCGCGCGGAATTCTGGTCGTCGACGTCGCCGCGCCGAAGTTGACGGTCGCGCTGCTCGACGCTTACCTCGAGGTCAAAGCGCGCGGCGCGCTTTAGGCTTTAGGGCCACGCCGTCAGCACGACGCCCATCAGCACGAGTGCGAGCAAGTTGTACGTGTTGCTCATCAGCCAGAGAGCGAGCGGCCTGTTCTCCCACAGGCTGATCCCGAGCGTGACGGTCGCAACGAACGCGAGCCAGCTGAAGAACCCGAGCGCCGCGCCCTGACCGATCGCCGTCGTCGCGGTGTAGTGGATCGCTTCGATCATCCCGTAGGCCATGAAGAGCGATGCGACCACATCGGCCAGGACGAGTTTCGGGAGTCGCGCCTTCATCTCGTCGGGTCCGCAACCCGTGAACTCCGCCCAGCGCTTGCCGAAAACCGGCGGCGAGTACAGGACCATCCCGAGGACCACGCGGACGAGGGCCGCGGCAATCAGAGCGAGGTAGTTGATCGCGAAAGTCTGCATGCCGATCGTGCCTCCTTTAAACGACTTACGCCGCCGTGGATTCGAGCGGCGCCGGCGCTTTGCGCCCGGCGGCCCCGAGGTATGCGGTGAGTGCGAGCGCTGTGAACAGCCCGAAGGTCAGCCGGAATGCGATTGAAGTACGCTCGGGGGTGACGAATCCCTCGATCGTTCCCGCGACGACGAGGAGCCCGGCCACCCCGATCATCAGCGTGCCGGCGCGCCGGGCATTGCCCTTGAGCGCGTCGATGCGGCGCATCCGCCCGGGGGCGATCGCGGCTTTCGCAAGCAAGAAACCGGCGCCGCCGGCGATTTGAATCGCCGTCAATTCGATGACCCCGTGTGGGGCGATCGTCGCCCAAAAGTCGGCGCCGAAGCCTTTGAGCGTGTAGAGCGCGCCGAGAGCGCCGACCATCAAACCGTTTTCGATGATCGACCACACGGTCACGATCCCAAGCGTCATGCCGCCCGCGAACGCGAGCATCGATACCTTGATGTTGTTGGTGATGATCAGGCTCGACATCAGCGGCGCGTCGCTTCGGTCGAAAGCAAAGTTCGAGTCGTGCAGGCTCTTCGAAATGACCGGGATCAGGCTCGGATCGACGAGCGCGTAGGCGTTGAGGGGGCGTACCGCGACGAGCCAGTACGCGAAGATTGCGGCGCCGCAAAAGACCGCGGTGCAGCCGAGGATCACGTCTTTGGAGCGCCGCACTTCGCGCGGGAAGGTCGTCCCAAAGAACTCGACCAAGCGCGACCACCCCGGCCGCGCGACGTTGGCGTAGACGTACGCATGCGCGCGGGCGGTCAGCCGGTTGAGGTACGCGCGCAGTTCGCCCGAATAGTCGCGGCTCTGCGCGGTCGCAAGATCCGTGGTCGCGGATCGGTAGAGGAGCGCTAAGTCCTCGAGTTCGTCTGGGTCGAGGCGGCGAACGCCGCCGCCGTCGGCGCGCGCGAGAAGGACCTCGAGCCGTTCCCAGCCGTCCTGACGCCGCGTGACGAACGTGCGCTCGCGCATGCGCGGCACTTTCGCAGGACTCTCGCGAGGCCTCCCCGGACCAGGTCGATACTTGTGGAGCGGAGCGTCGAGGTCAGGACCGGGGAGAGCGTCGCCTTCCGTTTCGAACTCGCGGGACTCGGGAGCCGTTTCTTCGCGATGTTCATCGATTTGTCGATCCAGATCGCGGTTCTGATCGGCGCGATCTTTCTCTTCGCATGGCTCGGCTCGGCGCTTCCGTCGACGAAAGCCCCGGTTGGCAACGCCGCCATCGAGAAGTTCGCGGCCGCGACCCTCGAGGGGCTCGCCATCTTCGCGATCTTCATGCTGTTCTTCGGCTACTTCATTCTGTTCGAGTGGTTGTCGGGCGGGCGTACGCCCGGGAAGCGAATCCTTGGGATCCGCGTCGTCCGCGACGGCGGGTTCCCGCTCGACTTTACGAGCGCGGTCATTCGCAACGTCGTCCGCATGCTCGAATTCGCGCTCGCCTTTTACGCCGTCTCGGCGGTCGTCACGCTCCTTTCACCGCTCAACCGGCGGCTCGGCGACATGGCCGCCGGGACCCTCGTCGTCCGCGATCAGCGTTACGAGCGGGCGCACGCGCTCCCGGAGAGTCGGCGCGAGCGCGACGATCCGGTCGTCCGCGATTTGTCCCCGGCCGAGCGCGAAGCGGTTCGGCGGTACGCCGACCGCCGGCCCTCGCTCACGCCGCGGGCGCGCGTGCAAGTCGCAGCGCAGTTGGCGCTAACGATTCGGCCAAGGCTCGCTGCGACGTACGACCATCTCGACGACGACGCGCTCCTCGTTTTCCTGGCCGAAAACGCGCTTGCGTGACGGCTGCGGCTATTTGCCGCCGCCGCGGAGCCGCGCGATCATGTCCTTGGCGAAGGTCATCGCGCTGCGCTTGCGTTCTTCGTACAGTTGCGTGGCTTGCGCGGCCGTCATGTGGCGGCCGTGCTGGAAGTAGAACGTCACGCCGTCGCCGACGACGATCGTTCCGGCGTACGCGACCGCGCCTTTGATTGCGATCCCTGCGACCGGGACGAAACCCGACAGCTCGCGCGAGAGCGCGCGCCAGCCGAGGCCACCTCCGACGATCGGGAGCAGTTCCCAGAGCCTCTGCAGATCGGGATCCTTCCCGTAGGCGGCGCCGATTTGCATCATCAAGACGATCTGTATTCCAGTGATTGCGACGGTGTCGCCGGCTGAGGCGACCACGCCCAAGACGAGCCCGAACAGCGGGACGTGATCGACGAGCGCGCTCGCCGCGGCGATCTTGAGCGCGTTCATCGCGGCGTCGCGAGTCAGTTTCGAGGCAACGGTCTCGCGCATCGCGGGAAGCCGCCGGCCGACGGCGATCTCGATGCCCTTGCAGTGCTCGACGATGTGCGGAAAGAGTTTCGGGCGCAGATGATCGAGATGGATCTGCGGGAGCGCGTATTCGGCGACCGCCGCGGGCGCCGGCGGGAGCGCCGGGTGCGACTCGACCGACAACTCGGGATCGACGGTTACTGCGAAGATCGGCAGTTTCAGTTGCTGCAGAAGGTCCATCCGCGCGCCGTCGAGATCGCCCGAGCGCCCGAGCCAAATGATGCAACGCGCATCCGGGCCGACCGAGGTCGTGCGATTGACCGGGTCGATCGTCTCGAGCGTCGCTGCCGCGTCGGGAGGGACGGTGTCGTCGTGACCGGATAGAAAGAGCGCGCGCATCTCGGCGACGAGCGCCGGATCGCCGCACAAGAAGAAGCGGAACGGCTTGCGCGCCTCGGCGCCGACGCTCGCCGCGCCGATTCCCTTGCGGACGAGCGCGAGCAAGCTCCGACGCCGACGCCGCGCCGATGCTCGGCGCCCTCACATCAATGGCCGCGAGCTTCCTTCCCCGGATCGTCGGTGTAGTCCAAGTAAACGAGGCCCAAGAAGATCTCGAGCGCCTCGGCGTGCATCCCGCGCGCGTTGGCAACGTCGACGATCCTTCGGTTCGAAGCCTTCGCCTCGTCGACGATCGCTTGCGGCGTCGTGTTCGTGTCGGCGGCGACGATCGCGGCCGAGACGACTTCACCCGGCGTCAACTCGTCGCGGTTCATCGCCGCGTAATCGATCCCGTCGTTGTGGACGCGCTGCTTGAGCGCGTACTGCAACGTGGCATAGCGGTCTTCGGGGTAACCGAGCCCGAGCATCGTGATGCGGGTCTGGAGCTGGCGCGCGCGCGCCAGGTTGTAGAGCTGCTCCGACTGCGAGCCGGCGATCGCGGCCTTCGAAAGACCGTCGGTCGCCTTCTGCATCAAGGGTAGGACGGCGTTGTAGTCGGCGAGCGCGATGTCGCCGCCGAAGTCCAGTTGCGAACGGGTCAGGCGCTTGATGAACTCGTCCAAATCGCCGAGCGAGACGTCGAGGAGCGCAAGCGACGAGCGGGCCGCGTCGAGGCTGCGAATCGCGTCGCTGTCGGTCAGCTGGATGTCGTCGAACATCCGGGGATAGCTCGGCAGAATCGAGAGCGACTGCGCCGGCACCGGGTCGAGCGCGAGGGGCGCCTCGAGTTCCTTGAAGATGTCGGCGTTTTCTTTGACGAGACCGCCCTCTTTGTTGCGCTCGAGCGTGCCGACGTCGGTGATCGTCGCCGACGATTTACCGAACGACGCGTCGATCGAGCGGCCCATGGCGTTGAGGTTTTTCAGGATTGCGTCGAGGCGCGTCCCGCGGCGCACTTGAATGCGGCTGAAGTCGGGCAGCCCGTACGTGATGTCCTGAATCCGCAGGTTGATCGACTTGATCTGGTCGCGACCGCCATCGCGCCGTGCGGCGATGGCCGCGACGGCTTGCGACTCACGCGTCTTCGCCGCTTCGAACGCGGCGCGCAGCGGCGTCAGGTTCGTCCGAGTCAAGGTGAAGTGGTCTTGGCTGTCGCGCAGCGCCTTGATGTTCGAAAGCGCGAGCGTCCGCGTCTCGGGGTTTCCTTTTTCGGCGGCCTCGGCGAGCGTCTGTTGGCCCTTCTCGGTTTGGCCGAGCGCGATCTGGACCTGACCGAGGTGGAGCAGCGCGATCGTATTCCCGGGATCGCTCTTGAGTATCTGCGCGAACTTCAGCGCCGCAAAGTTGTAGCGCGCCGTGTCTTGATCGTGGAGCGCCTGGACGACCTTCTGCTCGGTCGTGACCTTCTTCGGGTCGAGTTGATCGTAACCGACGAGGTGTGCGACGCGGTCGGGGAAGCCCGGATGATCCTGAAAATACTTGTCGAGCAAGCTCGGCTGTTCGTCGTGGACCGCGCCGAGGTGCTTCATGAACGTCAGCATCCCCTCGGGGTCGTAGCCCGCGCGCGTCATCAGCATCAGCCCGTATTGATCGGCCTGAAGTTCGTCGATCCGCGATTGCTTGGCGAGGATCCCGGCCTCGGCGAGCTGGCCGAAGCGGTAGATGAACGGCGAAAAGATCGACGCGATCCCGAAGATGAGGCTGAGGATCTGCGCCTTCGCGGGCAGCGTGACCGTGTGCCGGCGCTCGTTGTGGCCCGTCTCGTGACCGATGATCCCGGCGAGCTCGTCGTCCGACTGGACGAAATCGAGCGTCCCCTCGTTCATGTAGATGTAGCCGCCGCCGATCGTGAACGAGTTGATCTCCGGGTCGTCGATCAGCTTGATGTTATAGGGGATGTCCTTGCGCGCGACCTGGCCCCAAAGCTTCTCGCCGACGTCGTTCATCCACTGATTGAGCAGCGGGTCGTTGACGACGTTGTATTGCTCGAGGACCGCCTTGTCTTCTTCCTTTGCTTGCTGGATCTCGGCCGGCGTCGAGACGGCGAGCGCGGGTGCCGGTACGGTGGCACTCAGCAGCGATAGGATCAGGCTGGCATGGATCAGTCGGCGTGCGTTCATCTTCAGTGCGCTACCTCGCGGCGGAGTCTTGGCTCTTCGACGCGCCGCCGTGCGAAAACTCCGTGCCCGCCGAAAGGCTCACCCAAAGTTAAGCAAGTCGCCCTCCGAAGGCCCCGCTGTGGGTGATCCGGTGGGCGAACCGTGAGTGGTGTGTGAATAACGCGAGATACCTGTGAGTCGCGTGTGGAGTCCGAAGGTCGACGGTTCCGGGGCGCAGGATGGGCGTGCTCGATGACCGCCGCGACGCACCCGCATGAGGCTGCCTGAATTGCTCCGCGGCACGAGGGCGGGGCTCGAGTTCGTGTTTGCGGCCGAAGCCGGCGAGGAAGCCTTCGCCCAGGCCGTCGAGCGGCTTGCCGAACAACCCGAGTTCTACCGCGGCAGCCAGGCTGCGGCGATCTTTGCCGGGGAACCGCCGCCGGAGGAAGGCTTTGAATCGTTTCTCGCGGCCGTCCGCAGTCACGGGGTCGAGTTAACGGGCTTGTACGGCGGGAGCGAGATCGCCGGCTTCGCCGCGGCCCACGCGCTCGAGTACCTCGGCGAACCTCGTCCCACGCTGGTTGCGATGCCGGCCGCACGGCCGGCGCGCGCCGAAGCGGCCGAGCTGACCGAGCGCGCGCGCTCGCTCGATGCGGACTTCGCGGGCGCGCGAGCCGACATCGCGCGCCGCCGCGCGCAAGGCGAATCCTCGGTGCGCCGCCCCGACTTCGGGACGCCGGCGCGCGTCGTCCGGACGATCCGCACGGTCGCCCCGGCCGGCCCCGAGACGCTCTACCACCGGGGGACCGTCCGTGGGGGGAAAGCGCTCCAGCAGGTCGGCAACATCGTCGTTATCGGCGACGTCAACCCGGGCGCGGAACTCGTCGCAAGCGGCGACATCGTCGTCTTTGGAGCGCTTCACGGGACGGCACACGCCGGCGCGCAAGGCGACATCCTCGCGCGGGTGATGGCGCTCGCGCTCAGCCCGACGCAGCTGCGCATCGCGACGTTCATCGCCGCCGACGACGGCAAACGCGCGCGCGAGCCCGAGGTGGCGTTCGTCCAAGACGAGCGCATCACGATCGCTCCGTACGCCCGCCAGGGGGCGCGCCGGTGAGCGGCCGCCGCATCGTCATCACCTCGGGGAAGGGCGGCGTCGGGAAGACGACGACGACCGCGAACCTCGGCGCGGCGCTTGCCAAGCGCAATCACCGAGTGATCCTCGTCGATACCGACATCGGCCTGCGCAACCTCGACCTCGTCCTCGGCGTCGAGAAACGCATCGTGTTCGATTTGGTCGAGGCGATCGAGGGCCGCTGCGAACTGCGCCAGGCGCTGATCCGCGACAAGCGCTTCGGGTCGCTGCAGATGCTCCCCGCCGCGCAAACGCGCGACAAGAGCGCGGTCAGCGAGGAGCAAATGGACAAACTGATCGAGGAGCTCGCGGCGATGGCCGACTACGTGTTGATCGACTGCCCGGCCGGGATCGAGCAAGGCTTTCGGAACGCGGTCGCCGGCGCGCGCGAGGCGATCCTCGTGACGACCCCCGAAGTCAGCGCGATCCGCGACGCCGACCGCGTCGTCGGCAAGTTGCGCGAGCGCTCGATCCCGCTGCGGGCGATCGTCAATCGAGTGCGTCCCGAGATGATCGCTTCGGGCGACATGATGTCGGTCGACGACGTCGCCGAGATTTTGAACGTCGATATCTTGGGGATCGTCCCCGACGATGAAGAAGTCATCGACACGACGAACCGCGGCGAGCCGCTCGTCCTCGACGAGCACAACCGTCTCGCGCACGTTTATGGCAAGATCGCGCGGCGGCTCGAAGGCGAGTCGGTGCCGTTCACCGATTTTCGTCCCGCAAATCTTCTCTCGCGGCTTTACACCATCTGGAAGGCGGGGTAGGTCACTACGATGGCGCTGGAGACCTCATTCATCGGACAGACGGCTCCCGAACCGGCCGGGGCGCTCGGCCGCGCGATCGTCATCACCTCCGGAAAGGGCGGCGTCGGCAAGACGACGACGACGGCCAACGTCGGCTCCGCGCTCGCGGCGCTTGGGAAGAGCGTCGTCTTGGTCGACGCCGACGTCGGGCTGCGCAACCTCGATATCGTGCTCGGCCTCGAGAACCGGGTGCGCCATCACGTTCTGGACGTGATCGAGAACGTCGTCAGCCTGGAGGCGGCGCTCGTTCGCGACAAGCGCAACCCTTTGCTGTATCTTCTTGCGGCGGCGCAAGCGCGCGAGAAAGAGGACGTCGACCCGGCGGCGATGCGCGCCGTCGTCGAGGATCTGCGCCGGCGCTTCGAGTTCGTGCTGATCGATTGCCCGGCTGGGATCGAATCGGGGTTTCGCACGGCGATTGCCGGCGCGCAGCACGCGATCATCGTGTGCACGCCGGAAGTCTCCGCGGTGCGCGACGCCGATCGCGTCGTCGGGCTGCTGCCCAACGACTGGCAGCCCGAACTGGTCGTCAACCGCCTGCGCCCGGCCTTGGTCCGCAAGGGGAAGATGCTTTCGGTCGATGACGTCAACGCGATCCTGCGCTTGCCGCTGCTCGGCGTGATCCCCGAAGAACCCGGAATCATCGTCGCGACGAACAAGGGCGAGCCGATCGCGCTCGACGTGAGCTCCGCGATCGGCAGCGCCTACCAATCGATCGCGCGGCGAATCGCCGGGCTCGACGACCCGGCGCCCTCCAAGGAGAAGCCGGCCGGTTTACTTTCCAGGCTCGGCGCGCTGTGGGGTCGGAACTGATGTTCGAATTTTTCAAGACCTTCTTCAAACCGCAGGGCTCGGGCGCGACCGCCAAGGAGCGGCTGCGGCTGGTGCTGCTCTCCGACCATCTCGCACTGGCGCCGGAGATCGTCGACGCGCTCAAGGCCGACTTGCTGGCGGTCATCGCGCGCTACGTCGAATTCGATCCGCAGCAAGCCGAAGTGAGCTTCGAGGCGCGCGAACACGAGGTGGCGATGCTCGCGAGCGTCCCGATCTTGAAGGTCCGCGACGACCGCCCGAGCCTTCCGCTCTTCGATGACGTGACGCCGCGCGCCGCCGAGGCATTCCCGGCGTTAGCACCAACGCCGGCGCAGCGCAACGGCGCGGCGCCCGTGACGACGCAGCGACGCCGGCGCCGGCGCAAATCGAAAAGCAAACGGGTCCAAACGCCGCCCCAGGCGCCGCCGTCGTTCGGAGATTCCGCCCAGGCGTAGCCCCGCCGTTAAAGAAACTGCGGCAACGTGGAACGGGCGTGGTACCAGCGCTTCAACTGGGTGTTGGCGGGGACCGCCGTGGCGTTGTCGCTGTTCGGCGTCCTCATCATCCACTCGGCCGATCTGCACAGCGCCGCGGCCGGGAGCGAGTGGCGCAAGCAACTGATCTACGTCAGCGCAGGCGTCGTCGCGATGGCATTGGCCGCTTCGGTCGACTATCGGCGGTGGCAGCGCGCGGCGGTGTGGCTCTACGTAGGGAACCTGCTGCTGCTTGTGCTCGTCATGCGCGGCGGTCACAGCGCGCTCGGCGCGCAGCGCTGGCTTTCGCTCGGGCCGCTCGGAACGTTTCAGCCCTCGGAGCCGGCGAAGCTCGTCCTCGCGATCGCGATCGCGACGTTGCTCGCGCGCAGGCCGGTCGTGGGCCGGCGCGACATCGCGCTCGTGCTAGGGGCGGTCGCGGTCTACGCGGCGCTGATTCTCAAGCAGCCCGATCTCGGTACGACGCTCGTCATCGGCGCGATCGTCACCGTCGAACTGTTTTTCGGCGTAAGCAAGGCGCTGCATTTCGTCATTTACGCGGCGGCTTCGCTCGCGACGGCGGCGTTCGTCGTGGGGACGAACTTCGTGCTCAAGCCGTTTCAGCGCAGCCGGCTGCTGATTTTTCTCCACCCGGGCTCAGATCCGCAGGGCGCGGGCTGGAATCTCAACCAATCGAAGATCGCGGTCGGCAGCGGCGAGCTGTTCGGTAAAGGTTTGAGCCACGGCACGCAGACCCAGCTGAACTTCGTCCCCGAGCATTCGCGCGACTTCATTTTTACGGTCGTTGGCGAGGAGCTCGGCTATCTTGGATCGCTCGGGCTTCTGTGTGCGTTCGGCGTCCTGTTGTTTGGCGGATTGCGCGCCGCGTTCGACGCGCACGACCGTTTTGGGCTGTTGCTCGCGGTCGGCATCGTCGCGATGTTCGCGTTCCACATCATCGTAAACATCGGAATGACCGTCGGGATCATGCCGATCACCGGGATCCCTCTCCCGTTCATGTCGTACGGCGGAAGCGCGATCCTCACCGATTTCGCCGCGATCGG
This sequence comes from Vulcanimicrobiota bacterium, assembly GCA_963832625.1. GTDB lineage: Bacteria > Vulcanimicrobiota > Vulcanimicrobiia > Vulcanimicrobiales > Vulcanimicrobiaceae > CAWHUV01. The sequence goes on from CAWHUV010000003.1 coordinate 131,188, forward strand.
AATCTTGCTGAACGTACAGTTGCAGCGCGACCGGCTCGTTTTTTAGTGCTTCTTGCTCCGCAGCGCACGGGCCACGCGCAGCGCGATCGCGCCGCCGGGAACGACCAGGTTGAGCGTCTCGGCTCCGACGTCGAACAGCGTGTCCGGGTGGAGCAGTTTGCCGAGCGCCGCGCTTGCGCCCGAAGGCTCGGTCTTGATCTCGCCCGTGATTGCGTCGATCGCTACTTCGGCGGTCTTGTTCTTGGCGGCCCACGTGTACTTGAACGCGTACGCCGGTCTCAAATAGAGATCGATGCATTCGACTTCGACGCCCTGCTCGTGAACTTGATCGGCGTCGGCCGGCTGCAAATCGTCGCCGAGCAGCGTGCGGATGACGCCCGACGAGCGGACGGCCGGCACGACGATTTGAGCGCCTTCGGGGGAGAACGTGTCGAGATCGATTTCGGTGGCGGGCACCTTTAGGTAGGGCTGCGCGTTGACCGGAGCACTCGTAACGGCGTCGAGCCAAACCTCTTTCGTCTCGTCGCGCGCGCAGTGCTCGATCGCAGCGACGTCGATCGCGGGCGCGACTCCCGGGGCGACCGCATAATCCGTCCCGGCGATGCTCACCGTTTTCAAGTGCGGCGTCTTGAGTGGGATATGGTACGACTCGCGACGATCGTATGCGAAGCGTACGTGGGCTTTCGCGTGCCACATCGGCACGTAGCGAAGGCCCTGCTCTTCGACCGTGATGTCTTCATCCTTCGGCCGCGAGAGAAGGCGCGAAAGGGCGCCGAAAGCGGCCGCCTTGTGCGCGCTCGCCCGTCCCCGAGCCTCCGCCCCCGAGAAGGCCGGTTCTAGGCAGAACGCACCCTGCTCGGCGATCAGGATCTCCACCGTTGTGAAATTGGCTGCGTACGCCGACTCCACCCCGGCGACGCTAGGACCGGGGGCGTCCCCCCGACCTCGCTAAAGGTCCCTTCGCCCGCCTCCGGGAAAGAGGCGATCCATCCGATTTCAAGTTTTTGCGTGCGCCGCGCCGGCACTCGGCGTCGCGGCACGCAGTGGGAGTATCGGAAGAACGAGCCGGCACGCATCGCCGCTCGAGGACCGCGCCGCCTCCGCGAGCGCCGGGATCCGCAAAACGATGCGGCCGGATTGCCGCCCCTTGGGGGCAGGCACAACTGAAATGAAGCGGCGCCGACACGCGCTGCCAATCCGAAAGGCTACTACGTGCCAACTGAAATCCTCATTTCGAGCGACCCCTGGGAGAACCGGGTGGCGGTCCTCGAGGACGGCGAGCTCGCCGAGATCTACTTCGAACGCGAAGAGAAGGTCATCGGCTCAATCTACAAAGGAAAAGTCGATGAACGTGCTCCCCGGGCATGGGAGCAAGCTTCGTCGACATCGGGCTCGGGCGCAACGCGTTCCTCTACGTCGACGACATCAACAAGACGCCGCTGAACATCGGCGACGTCGAAATTACGCAAGGCCGGTCCGGCTGGACGATCACCGAGAAGATCTCAAAGCGGCGACGAGGTCCTCGTCCAGATCGTCAAGGAGCCGCGCGGCCTCAAGGGAGCGCGGATTTCGACGAACATCTCGCTCCCCGGCCGCTACCTGATCCTGATGCCGACGGGCAAGTACTCCGGCGTATCGCGCAAGATCGAAAGCGCCGAGGAACGCAACAGGCTCAAAGGGATCATGAAGTCGATTCGGCCCGAAGGCATGGCGACCGTCGTACGGACTGCCGCCGCCAATGTCAGTCAGGCCGAACTGCTCGCCGACCTCGGCGTCCTGATCCGGATGTGGCACGGGATCTTGGAGAGCTACAAGCGCGCGCCCGCGCCGTCGCTGATCCACAAGGACATGAATCTCGTCTACAAAGCCGCGCGCGACTTCATTACGCCGGAAGTCGAGCGCGTGCTGATCGACGACGCCGAGGAGTACGAGAAAGTCCGCGACTTCATGCGGCTGCTCGGCCCACAGTACGTCGAGCGCATCAGCTGTACAACCAGCGGCCGCTCGCTCTTCGGTGACTTCAAAGTCGACGAAGAGCTCGCGAAGTTGCTGCGCCCGAAGATCAACCTGCCGTCGGGCGGGTCGATCGTCATCGAATCGACCGAAGCGCTCACGGTCATCGACGTCAACAGCGGCAAGTTCACCGGAGGGAAAAACCTCGAAGACACGATCGTGCAAGACGAACATCGAGGCGGCGGCCGAGATCGCCCGCCAAGTCCGCCTGCGCGACATCGGCGGGATCATCGTGTGCGACTTCATCGACATGTCGCAGCGAGGCGTCGCGCAACCAGGTGCATCGCGACCCTCGAAGCGGGCTTGCGCAAGGACCGGACGCGCACGACGATCCAGTTGTTCTCGCGCTCGGCCTGCTCGAGTTCACGCGCAAGCGCGTCGGCAAGGACCTCGCCGGGCCAGCTGCGCGGGCCGTGCCCGACGTGCAACGGGTTGGGCGAGCGTCATGTCGCCCGAGACGGTCGCGATCGACGCGTTCCGCACGATCCGCCGGCTTGGCCACGAGCGCCCCGATGGAAAAGGAAAGAAGCTCCCGATCGCCGTCATATCGGCCCCGACCGTCGGCGCGCAAATCGACTACTGGTACCAAAGCGAGCTCGAATCGCTTGAAAAAGAACTCGATGCGAAGATCGGCGTCCGCGTCGATCCGTCGCTCCATCCCGAACGAACCAAAGTCGAGATGCTTCCGAGCGCGAAAGGGCTCGACGCTGCGCCGCCGGTCCGCGTCGGCGACGAAGTCGAGGTCGAACTTCTGCAACGCCAAGCTCCCGGTGCCCGACGTCGGCGCTCGCCGTTATCGGCGACCGGCTCGTCGAGGTCGAAAATGCCGCGGCGGCCGCCGGCCAGATCGTCAGGATCAAGGTCATCGACGTCGACGAAGACGGGACGATTCTCGCCGAGCCCCGCACGCCGGTCGCAGCCGCTACCGGCGAAGCGAAGAAACGGCGCCGTCGCGGCGGACGCGGCCGCAAGAAAGAGCTCACGGCCGCCGAGCAGGAAGAGCAGCTGCGCGAACTCGCCGAGGAGGCTGCCAAGGGCCTCGGCGGCCGCCCCGCGACGATCGGGATCTCGACCACCGCCGAGGCCGAGGCCGAGGAAGCGGAGACGCGCGCCCATACCGCGACGAGCCCTCCGCTCGCCACGGTGACCCCGGCTCACGTCCCCGAGTACGCCGCGGTCGAGCCGAACGGCGCACACCGGACATACGCGTCGTATGGCGGCACCGCCGATGGCGAAGGTCGTCGGCGTCGCCGTCGCCGCCGCCGGCGGCGCCCTGGATTACAAGACGCGGCGACCTTGGCGGCGATCGCGGCTGCGGCCGGGATCCCGCTCCCGGCGGAAGTCCGCGAACCCGACGAAGAATCCGAGCGGCCCTCCGCCGTGGCAGCCGCCGCGGCACCCGGTGAGGGTGGCCGTCGCCGCCGCCGCCGGCGCCGCCGGCGCGGACGAGGCACGGGCGACCTGCATCCGGCAGGCGGCCATGCTCAGCCCTCGGGCGAGCACGTCCCGTCGCACGCGATCGCACGAATCGACACCGCCGCTCACCCGATTGCCGTCGAGCCGCCGCCGCCGAGCCTTTCGATCGCACCGGAGCCGTCGAAGGTAACGAAACCGGCGCGGCAGCGGCGCACGCGCGCGGCCGCTGCAACCTCGCAGCCCGAAGCGGCCGCTGGGCCTGCGCCGGCCCCGAGCGAGGGGATCGAGGCGCCAAAACGCCGCGGTCGTCCGCCCAAGGCGGCGGCTACCCCGAACGGTGCGGCTTCAGTCGCCGATGCGGTTGCGGCCGACAAACCGAAGCGCGGCCGCCCGCGCAAGGTCGTCGCCGAATCCGACGGTTCGCCGAGTGCGTCGCCGCTGGTCAAAGCGCGCAAGACGCCGGTGCGTAAAGCCTCGGCGCGCAAGAAGTCGAGCGCGGCTAAGTAAAAAGAAAACGCCGCGGTGCAGCGCACCGCGGCGTCTCGCTTTTGAACCCCGGTTTAATTTCCGAGTCGTGCTATGCGGCTTTGCAGGTACGTGATCGCCGAGCGTAATTGCGCGTCGGTCGCGAGGTCGCCGTAGCGCGCGTCCTTCGGTTCGGCCGTCACGATGTCGGGCGTGATCCCGGTTTGGTTGATGTCGCGACCGCGCGGGGTCAGGTAGCGCGCGCTCGTGATCTTGACCGCCGAACCGTCCGGCAGCGGGTGGATCGACTGCACGACGCCCTTGCCGTACGTCTTCTCGCCGATCAACTCGCCGACGCCGTTGTCTTGGATCGCGCCCGAGGTGATCTCCGAGGCCGATGCGGTGTACCCGTTGACGAGCACGGCGAGCGGCTTCGGCGGGATCGCCGTGTCCTCGGCATCGTATTGCGTGTTGTTTCCACCGCGAGCCTCGACCATGACGATCGGCCCGGAAGCGATGAACTTCGAGCTAACCTCGATCGCCGAATTGAGGTATCCGCCGCCGTTGTCGCGCAAATCGAGGATGTAGGCCTTCGCGCCCTGCGCCTGGAGCTTGTCCAGCGCGCGCGAGAGTTCGGCCGCCGTCGTTGCGCCAAAAACGGTCAAGCGCGCATAACCGATCCCGCCATCGAGCATACGGCTGTAAACGCTCGGTTGATGGATGATCGCGCGCGTGATCGAAGTATCCGGCAGGGTCGCGCCGTCGCGCTGAATCGTTATTTGAACGACCGTTCCTTCTTGGCCGCGCAGCAGCTTCGAGTCTTCCTCGGTGGTCAATCCCCGCGTGGTCTTGCCATCGATCGCGACGATGATATCGCCCGGCTTGACGCCGGCCTTCTCGGCCGGTCCGTTTTGGATGACGTCGCTAACGCGAAGGAGCTTCGTCGCGTCATCGACTTGGATCGCAATCCCGACGCCACTGAAATTTCCGCCGTCGAGCGTTTCGTTCAGATCGGCGTACTGCTTCGGCGTCAGGAAGGTCGTGTACTTATCGTTGACCGACGCAAGGATGCCGGCGATCGCGGCGTACGTCAACGGGCGGCTTCCGAGCCGGCTCCCGTATTCGTTGACGACCGACGAGACTTCGCGCTCTAGACCGCGCGCGTTCGCGCCTTGGTCGACCGTGGCGCGTACGACCGGGACGTTCGGGGACTTGACCCCGCTCTTCTCGAGATACGCGATCAGTTGCTGGTGCGCGCCGTCGAGAAGCGTCTGCGGATCGACTTTACGGTAGAACTCCGCGGTGACGAGCGAATAGCTGACCTGAAGTTCGTCGCTCTCGAGGCTCGACAAACCGGACGCGGCGCCCGAGGGCAGCACGCTCGCACCCAGGAGAAAGGACGCGCCTACCAGCGCGGTCAGGAGTTGCTTTTTCACGATTGCTTTCATCGGCGAGCGGTACGCCGCAAGTATGCTTTGGCGGCCGCGAGTTGTAAGTCTTTGGGTGTGTCGATGATCGGGGCTTCGACGGTTTGATCGACGACTACGTCGGGCTCGATGCCGCGGTGGTGGATGTCGCGCCCGCGCGGAGTCACGTAACGCGCCGTCGTGATCTTGAGCGCGCCGCCGTCGTTGAGGTTGTAGATGGACTGCACGACACCCTTACCGAAGGTCTTGGTTCCAATCAGCGTACCGGCCTTGTAATCCTGGACGGCGCCCGCGGTGATCTCCGAGGCGCTGGCCGTATACTTGTTTACTAAGATGACGAGCGGCGTCGCGCCGATCGTGTCGTGCGTCGCGGTCTTCGTTTCGCGGTTGCCCATTCTATCGATCGTCGAGACGATCGGTCCGTCGGCGATGAAGAGGCTTGAGATCTGAACCGCCGCGTCGAGGAGCCCGCCGCCGTTGTTGCGCAAATCGAGGATGTAGCCGCGCGCTCCGTGCGCCTTCCCCTCGAGCATCGCGCGGCGAACTTCCTCGTACGAGGTTTGCCCGAAGTCGCCGAGCCGAACGTAATCGAAACCGTCTTCCACCTTGGCGTGTACCGACGGAACCCAGATTTGTTCCCGCGTGACGTTCACCAAATGCGTGCTGAAGGTCGTACAGGGGTGGACCTTGGCTCGGTCGCTGGGATTTTCTGAGGAACGCGGCAACGCGCAGTCTTCGCGTTTGATCGACAGCCGCACGGTCGTCCCTACCGGGCCGCGAATCAGCCGCTCGACATCGTCGAGCTTGGCTCCGGTGACGTTATGGCCGTCGACAGCGAGGACGCGGTCGCCGGTCTTGACGCCGGCGCGGTATGCCGGCGTATCTTCGATCGGCTCGACCAGGACCCAGTGCGTGCGCGGATCCTCGACGATGTAGACGCCGATGCCCCCGAAGTCGCCACCCTTGAGCGACTCCTCGAGGCTCGCGATCTCGCTTGCCGAGAGGTACGTTGTGTACGGATCGCCGAGTGAGTTGAGCATGCCTTTAATCGCCTCTTGCGTCAACTCAATGTTCGACGCGTGCCCGCTCGACGCGCTCTGCGCCAGTTGCAGGTTCCGGTTCAAAAGGCCGAGGTCGTGCGTCTCGTCGCCGGTCGCGTACGATACCGGCAGTGTGAACGCCGCCAGATGCCGACCGCGCAAGAACGAAACTAACTCGCGCTGCTCGCCGTTGACGAGCACCTGCGCGTTGACGGGCTTATAGTACGCCTTCTCGACCTGTCGAAACGCGTTGTCGAGCAACCGCTGGTCCGAGAAGTTCGGATTCGACAGCAGCGCGTGAAGGTCGAGCGTTGCGAGCCCCTGGCCCGGCCGGAGCACCGACTGCGTAACCGGGTCGATTCCGAGCTGCTCGTGCCACAAATACAGCGCGCCCCCGAGCGAGGCGACGGCGATGATGAAGGCAGCGGTCAGCGCGCGGGCAGTGCTATTCAAGGCGCAACTCTACTTTGGGGGTCCGGCGGCGGAGCGTCGAGGTTCTTGGAGTTCGCAGCGACGCCCTTCGGTCATACGCTCAGTATCCTACCCAACGCTGGGGCCGTCCTGAGCCCCTGGACCCAACAAAGTGCGGGACTTTACCGCAGCCTGCCCGTCGGATCGACCGGGACGCCGTTGACGCGGACCTCGAAGTGGACGTGCGGTCCGGTCGCGCGTCCGGTCATCCCGACCGCTCCGATCGCCTGACCGCGCTGGACGTCTTGACCGTTGGCCACGAATATTTGCGAGCAGTGCCCGTAGAGGGTCGACGGTCCCGCCGCCGTGATCGATGATGATCGCGTTTCCGTAACCGCCGTACCAACCGGCGAAAATGACGCGCCCGCTCGCGGCGGCCGTAATCGTCGCCCCCATCGGCGCGCCGATGTCGATCCCCGGATGCATCTCGAAACCGCCCCCCATCGGATTGGCGCGCATCCCGAAGGGAGAGGTGATCGGTCCCGACGCGGGCCACGAAAAGGTCCCGGGCGCTCCGGCGCTGATTTGCGGCGGGATCTCCCGGCCGGCGAGTTGCGCCGCACGGCGCTCGGCGGCGCGCCGCGCTTCCTCCTCACGCTGGCGCTCGCGAATCAATTCCTCGAGAGCGGCTTCCTGTGCGGCGGTTAGGCCCTCCAATTCCGCGACCTCGGTCTGGGTGCTGCGGCGGTTTTCCTCGGCGACCGCGACGAGTTGCGTGCGCTGGTCGGCGAGCCCGGCGAGTTGGAAGCGGGCCTGCTCTTGCTTGCGAACGACGTCCTCGAGGGTCGCGCGCTCGGATTCCAAACGGCGTTGCGCGCTCGACACGGCGAGTTCCGCGGCCCGCCGCGCGCGCACCGTGCGCTGGTTGGCGGCGATCAGGTAGCGGATGTCGTCCCACCGCTCCACGAACTCGCTGAACCCATTTGCGGAAAGCAAGACGTTCAAATACCCCAAGTCGCCTCGTTCGTAACCGTCGACCAGACGGCGCTTCAGCGCTTCGCTGTGACGCTTGAGCGTCGCTTGAGCGGCGCGAAGCTGGAGCTCGTTCCAGGCCAGGCGTTTCTTGTTGGAAACGACTTGCTCGTCGAGAGCGGCGAGCGTGGCGTTTACCTCTGCGATGCTTTGGTTGGTCTCGCCGAGTTGCCGCTGCAAGTCTTCTTTGCGGACCTCTTGAAAATGCAACTGCGCTCGTTTGGCTTCGAGCCGCTTGCGCGCGGCCTCGACCTCCAGTTGCTTCTGGTGGATGCGGTCGCCGAGCGACGCGACTTGCGTCGCGTGCGGCGATGCGGTGGCGGCGCCGCCCGTCAGAAGGACGGCGGCGCACAGGGCCGCGACCGCGCCTCGCCCCGCCGTCATGCGCGCAGGTATCGCCCGACCGATATCCACGATGCGAAGACGCCGACCGCCGCGCCGACGGCGAGCAGTTGGAAGACGAGCGCGGTCACGTCGAAGACGATGACGCTCGATGGAATGAAGGGGAGCGCGAGCGCAAGCTTCGGTAGGAATTGCCAGCGCGCGATTCCGAGCAGCACGATGGCGACGAGCGCGCCGAGGACGCCGTCGAGAAAGCCCTCGCAGATGAACGGCAAACGAATGTACGTATTCGACGCGCCGACGAGTTGCATGATCGCGATTTCGCGCCGGCGGGCGTAGACCGTGAGCCGGATCGTGTTCGAGATGATGATCGCCGCGGTAAACAGCAGAAGCGCGACGATTCCAAGCCCGACCCTGCCCAAGACGTCGGAGAGGCGCAATAGCCGCTGCACCGCCTCGTGAGCGAATTCGACCGTCGCCACGTGCGGCAGCTTCCGCACGTGAGCCGCGACCGCCGGGACCAGGCTAGCGTCGGCGACGCGGACGCGAAGGGCGTCGGGGAGCGGGTTTGAGACCAACAGCGACGTGTCGATTTGCCCGCGCATCCGTTCGCGCATCTGGCGAAGGCCCTCGGCCTTGGGCACGAAGACGACGCTCTTGACGCGCGGATCCTTGCGTATCTCCAGGATCAACTGGCGCGCATCGGCGGCGGTCGCGCGGTCGTCGAGGAAGACCGAGATCTCGATCTGGCGGACGACCTCGTCGCCGATCTTTCCGACCGCCTGGCGGCCGAAAAGGAAGGTGCCGAGCAAAACGATCGTGACCGTGACCGTTCCGATGGCGGTCAACTGCATGATTAGATTCCGAGTGAAGCTGCTCCGAACTTCACTCAGAAAGAACCGGACTCTGCCCCAATCCATTCGTATCTCGTACCGCGATCAGGTCGTCGATGGCGGATGCAATCGATTCGATCGGCGGTTCTTCCTCGTCGCGGACGAAGTGGTAGAAGCCGCGTTCGTCGTCGGCGACGATGCGGCCGTGCTCGAGCCGAACGACCCGGCGGCGCATGCGATCGACGATCTGCGCGTTGTGCGTAGCGACCACGACCGTGGTGCCCTTCAAGTTGATTCTGTGCAACAGGTCGACGACTTCGTTCGCGTTGACCGGGTCGAGGTTGCCGGTCGGTTCGTCGCACAGCAGAATCTTCGGATTATTGACGAGCGCGCGCGCGATCGCGTTTCGCTGTTGCTCGCCGCCCGAAAGCTCGCTCGGATAGACGCGCGACTTGTGCGCCAGGCCGACGAGGTCGAGGACGCGCGGGACCTGTCGCATGACGTCGCGCGTGCGCGCTCCGGTAACCTGTAACGCGAAGGCGACGTTTTCCCAAACGGTTTTGTCGGTCAATAATTTGAAGTCTTGGAAAACTACGCCGACGTTGCGCCGCAGTTCGGGGATCTTCGAGCGCTTCAGCCGGTCGACGCGTATCCCGTCGACGACGACCGTCCCCTGCGACGGGCTTTGCTCGCGGTACAGCAGGCGCAAGAGGCTCGATTTGCCCGTGCCCGAGTGCCCTACCAAGAAGACGAAGCTGCCCTTAGCGATGTCGAGGTCGATGCCGTCGAGCGCGCGCGTCCCGTTTGGATAGATGAGGCTAACGCCGCGAAGTGCGATCATGGCGCGACTATCCGGCCGGCATGCCCGCGGCGGCTCGCGCGAATTCTGACATTACCAGGAGTTTTCGGCGCTGGAGCGCAGGGACACCTCTGTATCATGGACTTCGAACTGACCGAAGAACAGAAGGCGATTCAATCGGTCTGCCGCGAGTTTGCGCAGGACGAAGTGCGGCCGCGCGCCGAGGAGATGGACGCAAAAGCCGAGTTTCCTTACGACCTTGTAAAGAAAATGTCAGAACTAGGCCTGATGGGGCTCCCGTTTCCTGAGAAGTACGGCGGCGCGGGCGGCGACACGGTTTCGTACGCCTTAGCCGTCATGGAGATCGCGCGCGCCGACGCATCGACGGCGATCACGCTGGCGGCGCACGTTTCGCTCGGGTCGACGCCGTTCTACCTCTTCGGGACCGAGGAACAGAAGACGAAGTATTTGGTGCCGCTTGCGACGGGCGAGATGCTGTGGGGGTTTGGCCTCACGGAGCCGGGCGCCGGGAGCGACGCCGGCGCGACCCGCACCCGAGCCGAACTGCGCGACGGGCGTTGGGTCATCAACGGCACGAAGGCGTTTATCACCAACAGCGGGACCGACATCACCGGCGGCACGACGATCACAGCCATTACCGGAACCGACGAACGCGGCCGGCCCGAGATCTCGAACTTCATCGTCCCGCAAGCTACGCCTGGATTCACCCGCTCGAAAAAGTATCGCAAGATGGGCTGGCGCGCGTCGGACACGCGCGAGCTCTCGTTCGCCGATGCCGCCGTCCCGGAAGACCACATGCTTGGCGGGCGCGGCAAAGGGCTGAAGCAGTTCTTGACGATCCTCGATGGCGGCCGAATCTCCGTGGCCGCGCTCTCGGTCGGCTTGGCGCAAGGCGCTTACGATGAAGCGCTCGGGTACGCAAAGGAGCGGCAGCAGTTCGGTCAGGCGATTTCGAAATTTCAGGCGATTCAATTCAAACTCGCCGACATGCTGTGCGAGATCGAACACGCGCGCCTCATGGTGCTCAAAGCCGCTTGGGAAAAGGACACCGGTCGCGATTTCGTGATGTCGGCCAGCCTTGCGAAGCTCTTCTCCGGCGAGGTCTCGCGCCGCGTCGTCAACGAGGCGGTCCAAATTCACGGCGGCTACGGTTTCATGGACGAGTATCCGGTCTCGCGCATGTACCGCGATCAGAAGATCAATGAAATCGGCGAAGGGACGAATGAGATTCAGCGCATCGTCATTGCGAAGTTGATGGGTCTCTAGCTCGGGGGTGCGCCATTTGTCGCAGTGGCGAGCGGCGGCGTCGCCGCGGCGGTCAGCGCATCTCGTTGCGCCGGCGCTGGTTCTGCTTCGATTCTTCTAGGCCGCTTCGCGTCGCCTTCTCGCACGTGTGGCATCTTCTTGCAAGCAGCTTTTAAGAAGCCTCACGGGCCCTCGAAGATGTTAGACAATAGTCGCACCCGAGGACTCGCGAAACGACAAAGGAGTTCCCGTGATGCGCAAATTGACGATTCCGGCGGCCATAGCCGCTCTAAGCATTCTCATCAGCAGCGCGGCGTTGGCGGACGAGCGAGTGTCAGCGTCTGCAACGCTACTCGATCCGGTCTCGCACACGTACGTCGGCACGTTCGTCGAAGACTGTTCGTCCAATAACCCGCACGGCGGCTTAGCGACCCCGTACATCGGAGTCTATCTGGAACAGTCGTTCCAGATGTACGGCAGCGCGTACTTGAGCGTCGCGACGGGTAACGGCCTCGTTTTCTCGACAGCCCCCCGCGCGCAAGGCGAAGAAAACTGGGTCACCGAGGTTGGCGGCGCGAGCAGAAAGGGATGTCTCGCGGACGGCTCCCAGGTGAACCTTCTCTATAGTCCGGGCGGGATGCTGCCGATTCGGCTGCTTGCCACCGGCACCGTGAAGTTCAACTAAATCCTCAACCTTTCTGAAGTCCTGCGGCAAACATGCCGAACGCTCCCAGCGTCACACGCCGGGGGCGTTCGGCAATTCGCCGCCTTTCCGGCGCGAGGCATCGGGCGAGACTACGTCCAACTTTCGAACCCGCAAATCTTTAGGAGGACACTCGCTTGAAGCGCATTCGACTGCTCGCCTTCGGGACCGCGCTTGCGGTGTGCGCCGCGCCCGCACTTGCCGCCCTCGCTCCCGGCGCGACCGCGCCGGCGTTCGTCACGCAGGCCTCGATCGGCGGCAAGGTCTTTTCATTCGACTTGAAGGCTGCGCTAGCCAAGGGACCGGTCGTCCTCTACTTTTACCCGGCGGCCTTCACCGAAGGCTGCACGATCGAAGCGCACGACTTCGCCGACCACATCGCCGACTACACAAAACTCGGAGCGACGGTCATCGGCGTCTCGGGCGATGACATCGAGAAACTCAATCGCTTCTCCGTCTCCGAATGCCGTAGTAAGTTTGCCGTCGCGTCCGACCCCGATCTGGGGATCGCGAAATCATACGATGCGGTCTTGATGGACAAGTATGCCGATCGGACGTCGTACGTCATCGCACGGGACGGGAAAATCGTCTACGCTTATCACGCGCTCGACCCGAGCCAGCACGTCGCGAACACGCTCGCCGCGCTGGTAAAGCTCGAAAACGTTAAGTAGGCTAGGGATCGACGAACAGCCGGACCGCCTCGAAGACCGCGATCCCCGCAAAGGCGACGACGACCCAGGGCGGCTTGACCCAGCAGCGCCATTCGCGCACGCCGTACGCGTACGCGACGACGTAGAGGATGGCCGCCGCCGCCGCCGTGACGAGCAGCGTGTAGCGGTTCAGCAACAGCGCGAGAAAGGCGGCCTTGCAGAACGTGAAGGCGTAGCCTTCGATTGCGCGCCCGCGACCCAGACGGTCATCCATGGACGGCCCCCAATTCGGCCCGGCCTACGGTCGCTTGGCCGATGCGAGCCCGCGGCTTCGGGAAAAGGCGGGCCGCACAAAACGGGATGCGGACCGTCTCGTCGCCGGCGCCCGCGACGTGGACGCAACACTGCTCGAGCCGCTCGGTGATCAGCATGTCGGCATCCATGAAATGCTTGATCGTGACGCGCTTGACGCGCCTACCGACGAACTCGGCCGACGCGCCCGGCTTGAAGGCAAGTTCGAAGAGCCGGCCGATTCCGCCGAGCTCGCATTCGCCGCAGATGCGGCGAAGGTGCGTGACGAGTTCGGGGCGCGAGAGCGTCATCGATTCGGACATCACGCCGAGCAGCGCACTTTTTATTTCGGAGAGCGAGTCGCTGAAGGCGATCGAGTTGCCGAAGACGGTCAAGCTCCGCTTGAGGCTTTCGTCGCCGATGAGCGCCGCGAGGGCGTGGAACTCGCCGGCTTCATCTTTCAAGAAGTAGCCGATCGAGCAGCAGTCGGGATGGCTGCACGGAAGGGCGATCAGGTCGCGCGCCCGGACGCGACCGGCAGTTTGGTCTTCGATCCGGCGCAGCACGCCCGTCGTCGTGACGCGCTGCATCGGATCGAGCGCGGGCGCTCGTCCGGAAGCGAACAGCGGCTGGAACATGACGCCGCCGACGAACGGGGTCGCAAATGCGGTCTCGAGGACTCGCCGATCTGATCCGCGTTGCGCTCGTCGACGACCATAACGAGCGTCGTGAAGATCTTGCGCTCGGACAGCGCCGCGACGAGCTCGGCCTTGAGCGCGGTCATGTCCCGTGCACGCATGTGCATGTGCGTGTCGGCACGCTGGCCGTCGTATTGCAGATAGACCTCGACCCGGTCGCGCAAGCTTTGCAAGAACCCGAGAAAATCCGCATCGGCGGCGAGCCTGATCCCGTTTGTGTTCAGTAAGACGCGCGTGATCGGCAGCCGCGTCAGTTCGGTGAGGATCGCTCGAATCTGCGGATGAATCGTCGGCTCGCCGCCACTCACCATCACGACGTCGAGCCGCCCACCCTCGCGCTCCAGCGACGCGCGCACCGAGCGCAGGATGTCCTCGAGCGGGAGGAAGCGAGCCGTCTCGGGCGACGAACTCGTGTAGCACGCCGGACACGTCAGATTGCACTGTGTCGTTATGTCGAGCAGCAGAATGCAAGAGTGCTGCAGGTGCGCAGGGCCTAATCCGCGTTCGTAGCCCGTGGGGACGGGATAGAGCGTCGCAGTGTCCGGCACGATCGCTTTCGTCGGGACGCGCCACTGCTGCAGATACTGCCAAAGTTCGGCGTCTTCTTCATAGAGCGACCACACCTCGCCGTGCCCGCGACGGCACCAGCGCCGCAGATAGACCGCACCGGCGCGCGCGACGAGGTGACCGTCGCAGATGTCGTCGGGGAAGGCCGGATCGAAGCCGGGAGTCTCGGCGAAGCAGCGCGGACAGACCGCGCGCACGCTCTTGAGGATGGTGTAATCAACCGTCTCGAGCATGCGCGATCCTTTCGTTATGACCGGTCTAAGGCGAGTAGAATAGCGCCGCCGCCGTGATCGCCGAGCAGAGTCCGAAGCCGCCGAGCAACGCCACGAGGCTTGCGACTAGGAACGCGAGGCCCGGGATCGACAGCCGTTTGGCGCCCGTTCTAAACACTGCCCACAATCCGACCCCTGCCAGGACGAGCACGATGACCTCGGCGCCCAGCGCACGAGCCGCGGATACTTTGCTTGTCGCTGACATGATCCCACGGCCGGTGAGCGCCTGAAGGCCCGCGAAAATGGCGACGCTGAGCACGAGATCGACGCCGATGCCGGCGAGGGCGGCAAAGAAAGCCAGGACGCCGACGGCCGTCCCACTCGGCGTGACGGGCGATTCCGGCGCCCCGCTCCAGAGCGCCGCGCCGCAGTTCGAGCAGAAACTCCGTCCGTCGTCGTTGTCGGTGGCGCACTTCGAGCAGCGCTGCATCGCGCGGTCAGCCCGCGCGGGCGAGAATCGAGTCGTGCTTCCGGACGGCCAGGAGCCGCATCAACTTCGAATCCGAAAAACACCAAGCCCGAGCGCGCACGCGAAGGCGACTCCCAATTCGGCTGACGTCGACGCGTCGCGATAGAATTCGATGACCAGGCGACTCGCACAAAACAGAACGCCCTGGACGTAGAACAAACCGTTCTCCGGCAGCGCGCGCCGGCGTTCGAGCGCGACGAGGAGCGCGAACGTCCCAAGTGCCGCGAGCGACGAGTAGAGCTGCGTCGGATGACGCAGCGCGCCGTGATCGTGGACCGCCCACGCGACGCTCGCGGCTTTCCCGAAGCAGCATCCGCCGATCAAGCAGCCGACCCGGCCGAGCGCCTCGCCGGCGGCCAACGCGACGGCAAAGAGATCGCCGGTCGGGCGCGCGATGCCGAGGTAGCGCTTTGCGAGGACGACGGCGAGATAGCCGCCCGCCAAGCCGCCGACGATCGAGCGGCCGGCGGCGCCCGCGACCAGAAGCTGCGCGAGCCCCGCGCCGATCGACCCGCCGACAAGGGCGGCCGCGACGAGGAAGCCGATGCCGCGCGTCGCCATCCCGCGCCGGCGCGCCACCCACGCGAACGCCAAGAGACCGGCGAGGTACGCGATGGCGTACGCGCCGGCCGCTGCGACGGCCCGGTCGGTGTCGCTCCAACCTTCAAACATATAGCGCTCGAGCGCGCTTCAACAGAGCCGCTGCGGCTTCCACCCGGCTCCGCTTAAGTTCGGCTCAGCTCTCGCTGAGCGCCGCGTCTTCCTCAGCCGCAGGATCGTCCGCCACGGGATCGTCGAGGTCGATCCGGCGCGCGCCGCGAGCGGTCGCCGCGTCGGCGACGAGTCGCTGCGTCGTGAACAGGATCGTCTGCACGTCGGGCGACCCGCCGTCGAGGACCGAGAAACTGCGGGCGATTCGGTCCTCGTCCCAATGCGCGAACGGGTCGTCGAGCAGAAGCGGAGCCGTCTCCATCCCTTCGGAGAACATCCGCACCATCGCCAGGCGCACGACGAGGTACGCCTGCTCGCGCGTCCCGGCCGACAGCCGGTCGACGTCGACGATCGCCCCGGTCTCCGGGGCGCGGACGCGCACGGCAAGCGTGGTCGGGTCGACGCGCACGTCGACGTAGCGCCCGCCGGTGATCCCGTCGATCGTTCGCGAGGCATAGTCGGTCAAACGCCGTGCGAACTTCTGATGGGCTTCGCGGGTCCGTTCGTCGATGTAGCGTCGCGCCAAGGCCACCGCCGCTTCAAAGCTTGCAAGCCGGTCGCGCTCGGCGCGAAGGCGGCCGATCCGCTCGTCGAGCGCGGCTAGGTCGCCGAGCCGTTGCTCTGCGCCCCGCAGTTCGGCGGTGTACGCGGCAGCCAGGCTGCGGCTCTCGCTGCAGCGCCGCTCCAAATCGGCGCGCTCTGCGTCGTACTCGCGTTGCGGACGGTCGATCGGCAGCGGCGCAACGCCGTCGCCGCGCAACTCCGCCAACTCCGATTCGAGCGAAAACTCGTCGTCTTCGCCCAGGATGTGCCGCCGGTTGAAATCGAGCATCGAAAGTTGAAGTTCGATGCCCTCGCGCGCGCTGCGGCGCGTCTCGCGCGTGCGGATCGCTTCCATGTCGGCATCGCGGAAGCCGGTCGGGGCGATCAGCGTGCTTGCAAGTGCGTCGAAAGCGGCCCCGGCCGCAAGCGCGGCGCTGCGCGCCGTGGCGGCGCGGTCTTGGTTGCGCTGCGCTATCTGCCGGCGCTCGAGCAAGGTGCTCGCGCGGTCGCGGCGGCGGACGAATTCCTCAAAGCTCGTGACGCCGCGCGGCTCGAGCGTCGCCGCGATCTGAGCGGCGGCGCTCCCTTCGGCGGCGATCGCCGCGTCGGCCGCACTCTGCATTCGAGCGATGACCCGTAGCGCGGTGCGCCGCTTCGACCCGCGCCACCATGCGAAGCCGAGCATCGTCGCGGCAAACGCCCCGACCGGCACGGCCCAAACCCATTCGTGGATGATCGAAAGCACGACGGCGGCCAGCGCGATGATGCACCCCGCAGCGAACGCAGCCCCGAACAGCTCGTTTCCACCCTCGATCGAGCGGCGCGCTGCGTGCACTTCGTTCGATGCAAACGTCGCCGCGACGCGCGCATTGGATGCTTCTTTGACGGCCTGCTCGAGGTCTTCGAACGCCCGATCGTCTAGCGAGCCGCCGTCGGCCATGCGCTCGGCGAACTCGACTTCGAGCGCCGCCGACATACGGGTCTCGGTCGCGGCGTCGGCCGCCGTCGCGGCGAGCGTCTCGGCCATCTGCCAATCGCGGTACAACGCCTCGAGCTGGGCGGCGGCGCCGCGCGGGAAGTCGGCGACGTCTTCGTATTGGGCGCGTTCGTAGTGGAGCGCGGCGACGTTGTCGCGGACCTCTTTGAGCGCTTCGAGACGCGAACGCAACGCGTACGCGCGCCGGGCGCGCGACTGCGCGTCGTGCTCGCGCACGGCTTGCTCTAGTTCTTGCGCGTTCGCCGTCTCGGTATCCATGCGCTGGCGCAAGTTTTGAACGTCGCGCATATGCGCGCGCGCTTCGTCGCCGACCGTTTCGGCCGCCGCAATCTCCTCTTGCAGCCGGCGGAGCGGAGCGTTGATGGTCGCGCGCTTCGTCCCGACATGGTTGGCCAGCGCTTCATCGAGCCGGCGCAACGCTCCAAGGGCCGCATCTTCACGCGGTCCGCCGTCGAGCGCGTGGGCGAGCGCCGTGCTGATCCGCTCGGCACGCGCCCCGTCGATCTCGGCGCCGGTTTGGGCGACGCACGCTGCGTTCATGAAGACCTCGAGCGGGATCTTCAGGTGCGCGTGCCCGGGATTGATAATCTTTCCGACGGTTAGTTCGGCCGACACGTCGTTCCCGCTCTCGTCATAGACTCGAACGCCCTTTGGATCGCGTTCGAAGTCGCGCTGAATCTCGAACGTGCGGCCGTCGGAGAGCGTGTAGCGGAGCGTCGTCGCATAGCGCCCCCCCGCCCACGGGCGCCACAAGTCGCGCTCGTTGCGCGGGAGTCCGTAAAGGCTCGCGACGAGCGCCGCGGTGAGCGTCGACTTTCCGGCTTCGTTCGGTCCGTAGACGACGTTGAACGACTCGTCGAAGACGAGGCGCCGTTCGGCGAGTCTACCGAACCCTTCGATCCGCAGGTCGCGCAGTTTCACGGCGTGATCTCCGCCGCTTCGAAGGCGGCGAGCGCATAACGCAGCGCCGACTCGGCGAGGTCGCGCCGGGCCGGATCGCCGTCGGCCGCCAGCTCCAGCAAGTCGCGGACGACGTGACCGCGGACGGTCGGTTCGCGTGAAATCTGCCGGTAATCGTGCGCGCGCGTCTTGTCGATGACTTCGAGCGAGCCGAATCCGACCCCGAGGCGTTCTTCGATCAGCGCCCGGTCGAGTCGCGTCCCTTCGGCGACCGTGCCGGTGAGGCGCAGCCGCACGTAGTCGTTTGGTCCGCAATCGGCGACGAGCGGCGCGAGGCGCTCGAAAATGGCATGCTCGTGCGCTGCGCCGCTCATGTCGGCGGTCAAGTCGAGCGCGCGCGTCCGCGCGGTCGGCAGCGGCGCAACGTCGATGTGTGCGCCGTCGATCGTGACGAGCAACGCGCCGTGGCTGTCGCCTTCACCGAACTTGATCGGTTCGGGCGAGCCTGGATAGGCGAACAGCGGCTTCCCTTCGTGGTGGATGACGTAACCGCCGTGGTAATGACCGGTCAAGAGGAACGTCGCGCCCGATGCCAGGATTTCGGCGGCGGAAAACGGCGCCGTCGCGCGCTTATTGGGCGGGCAACGCGCCTCGTCGCTTCCGTGGACGAGCGCGATTTGCACGCCGCCGCGCTCGAACCGCGCGCGCGCGAGCGGCCGCCCAGGCTCGGCGGGCGTGTGCCCGAAGCCCCACAGCGTGACGTCGCTGCCGAGCGGGTACGCGCGCCAGGCGACGCCGTCGAAGACGCGCACGTTCTCGGGGAGTTCGCTGCGCGCGAGAAGCGAACCGGGGGCATGCGGATCGTGATTGCCCGGCGCGACGTAAACCGGCTTGCCGAAACGCGCGAGTTGTTCGGCGATGAAGCGAAAGGTCTGCGGCCCGGACCGCTCGCCTTCGTAAAGGTCGCCGCCGATCGTCAGGACGTCGGCCCTGCGCTCGATCGCCTCATCGACGATGCGAACGAAGGCGTCGGCGAGCGCTTTACGGCGCGCCGCGCCGCCCCGGGTCTCCGGGAACGTCGTCTCGAGGTGCACGTCGGCGCAATGAACGATCGTCAGCGGCATAGCAAAGCGCTCGCGGTCTCAGCGAAGATAACGATCGAACCAGGCCACAGTGCGCGACCAGGCGTCGGTGGCGGCTGAAGCGACGTACGATTTGCGCGTGTCATCGAAGAATGCGTGCCCGGCCTCGTCATAGATTTTGATGTCGTGCGGTTTTTTTAGGTCGGTCAGCCGACGGTCCAGCGCTCGCACGTCGTCGGCTTTGATGCCGGTGTCGCGTCCGCCGTACGAGCCGAGTAGCGGGACCGCGATCTCGTCCGCATAGGCGAGCGCGATCGGCGTAATCCCTCCGGAATTGTCGGTCGTGCCGTATCTGACCTTGCCATACCAAACCGCAGCGGCCGAAAACGCCCGCGGGTTGTCGACGGTTTGTCTCAGCGCGTTCGAACCACCCATGCAAAAACCAGTGACGCCGACCTTAAGTCCCGGTCCCCGGCCGCGTAGGTAGTTCGCCGCAGCGGCAATGTCCGCGTCGACGGCGTCGTCGGCGAGTTTTGCGGCGAGCGGCCGGAAGGTTTCGTAATCTTCCGATCCGTTCACGTCCGGAGCGGCACCCGCATAAAGGTCCGGCGCGACCGTGCGGTAGCCGGCTTTGGCGAAGCGCCGAACGACGTCGCGGAGCTGGGCATCGACACCCCACACGGCCATGACGACGACCACGCCCGGCGTCGCTGCGGAAGCGTTGCGTGGCTCGGCCGCGTACGCCCCGATCGAGGCCGCCCCGGCCGGGCGTTGCGATTCGAGCGTCGGCCGTGCGACGGCGATCGCCGGATCGTCGGCAGGGACGAACGGCGGATGGGGCTTGCCGAGGTCGTCGGCTCCCGATGCTGCGAGGCCGCTCCCAATCGCGAGCGCCGCCGCGCCGGAGGCCCCGACGAAAACCCGGCGCCGCAGCGCAGGGTCGGTCGCTGAAGTCGGATCGGGCGTCTCGGCCACGTTACGGATCCGCCGTAAACGGACGGTCCATCATGAAACGCAGCGCGCTAGTGGTAGAGCTGTCCGCAAGAGACGTAATGCGTCATCTGCGAATCCGAGGCGTGCACGATAACGACATAGTTGCCCGACAGCAAGCGTGATTCGGGATAATGTACGATCGTGCGCGACGTCCCATTGACGACCGGGGCGAGGCCGAACGCGGGCTTGGGGTCCACATCGGTGCAATCTTTTCCACGATGGATGTGAGCCGGCTCGCGTCGCCCGAGCGCCTCCGCGGTCAAGCGAACGACCACCAGTGTCGACGCCCCCCGCGTAAAAAGCGTCACCGAGCCAACTTGGCCCGAGTTGTTCATTTCCTGGATGCCGAGTCGCGTCCCGGCGCCCGAGTCGTCCGGGGCGATTTGGGCGACCGCGGTTGCGGCAAACCCAAGTGAAGTCGCCAGAGCGAGTGCGAACGCCGAGACGCGAATCGTCATTGTTGGTGTTCTCCTAGTGGATTGGTTTAGAGCGAGCCGGACCCGAGCGGGGTGCCCCAGCCGGTCGGACCGTCCCAACCCTTGTGGGCATTGCAGAGGATGGTCGGGCTGCATCCACCGTTTGATCCCGTCGTGATGTCGGTGACCAACTTGGAGGTGTGGTGCGCTTTGGTATAGATCCACGACGCGTTGTGCGTCCCGGTGCCGTTGCCCGCGAGCCCGATGATCGCGGCGATCGCCGGCGATCCGACGCTCGTCCCGCCGACAACTAGCCAGCCGCTGTATCCGTACGTGTCGTAGATCGCCGGGCCCGAACCGGGCGAGGCGTCGTACGAGACGTCGTTCATGAGCCGATTTTTGCAGTCTTTCGACAAGAAGGCTTGCCACGCCGGTCTGGCAACGTACTGCGTGCAGCCGCTCCCTGTTCCGCCCCAGACGACTTCGGACCAGCCGCGCTTGTTGCTCGCCTTGCTCAAGTACGTGCCGCCGATCGAGTAGACGTAGACGGATGCTGCCGGGTACTGCGTGCCGTAGCCGCCATCGCCGGACGAAGCCGTTACCGCGACGCCCGCATTGAACGGACTGCTGGTGTCCTCGCCGCTGAACTCGCCGCCGCCGTAACTGTTGCTGATGACGTTGGCGCCGAGCTTCGCGGCCTCGGTCACCGATGCGCCGAGGTCGGAGAAGCTGTTCGAGTTCGCCTCGACGAGGATGATGTTGCACTTCGGGCAGTTTGCCGAGACCATGTCGAGGTCGAGCGACGTCTCGAGCGCCCAACCTTGGTCACCCGACGGGTAGCCGCTCTGCTGACCGACTTGGTTCGTTTTCTTGAAGCAGCCGTTTCCGGTCGTGCACGCGGGCAATGAGAAATTGCTGCGATAAGCTGCGAGGTCGGCTTCGGCGTTCGGATCGCCGAAAGCGTCGACGATTGCGACCGTCTGGCCGCCGCCCTTGGTAATGTCGAGCTTGTAGGCCTGTTGGAGGTTAGCCGGGGTGAGACCCGAGATGTTGGGACCCATCGGGCGCGCGCCCGCATCGTCGCGGAGGAGTGAATTGCAACGCGCAAAGCCGGGCAGCACGTCGCCGCAAACGGGGTGATAAACGATGCCGCCGGGTTCGGTGATGCTGTCGGTGCCTTGGTGGATGCTCTGTTGAGTAGTAGGTAGGCTCGAGCCCGTCGAGGTCGAGGCGCCTTGGCTGCAAGCGGCCAGGGCACACGCTGCGACGCCGGCTAGGAGTGCCGTGCGTAGGTGGTGATATGACAAGGAAACGGCTCCTTTCTGGAACCTCACGTATAGGGGAAGCGGGATGACATAGTACGCTGCGCGCGGTCTAAGGCCTGGGGGGCGCCTCGCCTTGTGGGGCGCAACGCTAGGTGATGCGCGGCGGGCTCCGTTTTCTTAACAGAAATCGTGCGAGCGGACGCCGGCGATGACGGCGTCGGCGGCGAGCGCCCAGAAACGCTTGGCAAGGAGGTCGATGCAGCCTTGCTCGCGCTGGAGCGTGCCTTCGACGATCAGGGCGGCGGCCGTGCGGACCATGCGCCGGTTGCGCTCGTAAACGGCCGGGTTGACGATCACGTTGACGAGACCCGTCTCGTCCTCGAGGGTCAGGAAGACAAAGCCCTTGGCGGTCCCGGGCGCTGGCGCGTGATCACCATGCCGCCGACCTTGCAGACCAGGTGATTGGGCATCGTGCCGAGCCGCTCGGCGCTCAGGACGCCGCGCGCGTCGAGCTCGCGCGCGGAAATGCGCGATCGGCTGGACGTCCGGCGAGACGCCGGTCGCGCAGATGTCGAAGGCGGTCTCTTCGGCCGGGATGAGCGCGCGGAAGGTCGGCTGCCGGCTCGTCGATCTCCATCGCGCGACCGAGTTCGCCGCGCGCTTCGCGCTCGTCGAGCCCGCGCAGCGCCCACATCGCTTCGCGGCGCGTGCCGAACCAGGTGCAAACGCGCCGGCGACGGCGAGGTTCTCGAGCGCATCCTTGGCGAGCTCGTGCGGCGCGCGAACTCGACGCAGGTCGGCGAACGGTCCCGCGGCGAGCGCGGCTTCGAGACGTTCGTCCGCTGCGCTTCGCCTAAGCCGCGCATGAGATGGAAGCCGAGCCGCGCGCGCCGTCGTGCATCGACGAAGCTCCAGCACTCGCTTGCGTTGACCTCGACCGGCTTGCACGATGACGCCGTGGCGGCGCGCATCGTTGACCAGCACTTCGGTCGAATAGAATCCCATCGGCTGCACGTTGAGGATCGCCGCGCAGAAAGATCGCCGGCTCGTGGCATTTCACGTACGCCGACGCGTAGGCGAGCAGCGCGAAACTCGCCGCGTGCGATTCGGGAAAGCCGTAATCGGCGAAGCCTTCGAGCATGTGGATAGAGCTGCTCGGCGGCGGCGCGGTCGATGCCGTTCGCGACCATGCCGTCGATCAGCTGCGGATAGATCTCGGCCATCCGTTCGCGCGAGCGTTTGTGCCCCATCGCGCGGCGCAGTTGATCGGCTTGCCCGGCGAGAAGCCGGCCGCTTCGATCGCCATGCGCATCCCTTGCTCCTGAAAGAGCGGCACGCCGAGCGTGCGTTCGAGGACCGGCTTGAGTTTGGGATGCGGGTACGTCACCGGTTCGAGGCCGTTGCGCCGGCGCAAGAACGGATGGACCATGTCGCCTTGGATCGGTCCCGGGCGAATGATCGCGACCTGCATGACGATGTCGTAGAAGCACGCCGGCTTCATGCGCGGCAGCATCGACTGCTGCGCGCGCGACTCGACTTGGAAGACGCCGATCGAGTCGGCCTTCTGCAGCATCTCGTACGTCGGCTTGTCGTCGGGCGGGATCGTGCCGAGCGAGAGCGGCGGTTCGGTCGCGGCGTAGCAGCGCCCGTAGAGCGCGAACGCGTCGCGCAACAGCGAGAGCATGCCGAGCCCGAGCAGGTCGATCTTGATCAGCCCGAGATCGGCGAGATCGTCTTTGTCCCACTGCACGATCGTGCGGTCGCGCATCGTCGCCCACTCGACCGGCGCAACGCGCACCAGCGGATCGCGCGTGATCACCATGCCGCCGGAATGAATCCCCATATGGCGCGGAAAGCCGTCGATGCGCCGGCACATCGCGAGCAACACGCTCGTCGCCTCGACGGCGTGCGGCCGCCGATCGTCGGCGCGGCGCGTCGCGGCTCATCGAAGTCCGCTCCGCGACCGCGCGAGCACGATGTTCTGCCGCATCGAAGTCGCGCCGCCGCTACCGACGGCGGCAGGTTGCGGACTTGCGCGCCGCCGTCGCAGCGATTCGCGCGCGTCGTATTCGCGCGATCGTCGACTTGACCGAGCGAGAGTCCCAGCGCTTTGCCGACGTCGCGGATCGCCGAGCGCGTGCGGTAGGTGATCACCTCGGCGGCCATCGCGGCGTGCTCGCGGCCGTAGCGCTCGTAGACGTACTGGATGACCTTCTCGCGGTCTTGATGCGCGAAGTCGATGTCGATGTCGGGGACCTCGTTGCGCTCTTCGGAGAGGAAGCGCTCGAAGAGCAAGTTCACGCCGATCGGATCGACCGCGGTGATGCCGAGCGCGTAGCAGACCGCCGAGTTCGCGGCCGAGCCGCGGCCTTGCGCGAGCACGCCGAGCTCTTCGGCCTCGCGCGAGATGTCCCACACGACCAGAAAGTAGCCGGCGAGATCCATGCGCGCGATGATGCCGAGCTCGTACTCGAGCTGGCGTTCGACCTTCGGCGGCAGACGGCCAGCCGTAGCGCCGCTGCGCGCCGCGATAGACGAGCGTGCGCAAATAGGAGTGCGTGCTCGTCTCTTCGGGCGGGAATGGGAAAGTGCGGGAATTGGCCGGCGAGCTTTTCGAGCCGGAACGTGCAGCGTTCGGCGATCGCGAGCGTGTTGCGCAGCGCTTGCGGATAAGGCGCGAACAGGCGCGCCATCTGCGCGGGCTCTTTGAGTAGAACTCGCGCGTTCGGGCGCAGCAGCGTGCCGGCGGTCTGCAGGTCGGCCTTGTATTTCACGCAGGTCAGCACGTCGCACAGGCGCGCATCCTCGCGGTCGCGTACGCGACGCCGTTGGTCGCGACGTACGGCACGCCGAGCCGCTCGGCGAGGGCGACCAGCGCGTGCACGAGCGCGCGTCTTCGGGCCGCAAATGGTGCTGCAGCTCGAGATAGAAGCGGCCCGGAAAGAGATCGCGCAGCCGCGCAGCGCGTCGAATGCGCGCGGCGTCGTCGCGTAGCAGCGCTTCTTCGACGAGACCGTGGTGCCGCCGGAGAGCGCGATGAGCCCGTCCGACTTCCCTTCGAAATCGTCGAGCCGCAAGCGCGCGTCGCGTTTGCGTCCGCGCAGTTGCGCGATCGAGATCGCGCGGGCGAGGTTCGCGTAGCCGCGCTCGTTCTCGACGAGCAGGACGAGCCGCGGAAAACGCGCCGACTCCTCGGGAGTCGGGCCGCTGCGCCGCTCGGGCGCATTTCGGGGACGTCGAGCGTCAACTCGGCGCCGAAGATCGCCGCGAGCCCCGTCGGCTTGGCGGCCTTGGCGAACCGGACCGCTCCATAGAAACCGTCGCGGTCGGTGAGCGCGAGCGCGGCCAGCCCGAGCTCGACCGCGCGCTCGACCAGCTCCTCAGGG
>CAWHUV010000004.1:0-383781 GCA_963832625.1 Vulcanimicrobiota bacterium
ATCGCGGGGTTAGGTTCAGCGCATGCGCTTCGGGATCATCGACCATAACGACGACACGGGACGGCCGCACGTCCGGCAGGTCGCCGAGCGGCTGGAGCTGATCGAGGCCTACGACCGGCTGGGCTTTTACGCCTACCACCTGACCGAGCACCACGGGACGCCGCTGGCCGTCACGCCGTCGCCGCACCTGATGCTGGCGGCGGCCGCGCAGCGGACCTCGCGGCTGCGGCTCGGGACGCTCATCACGATCTTGTCGCTGTACCACCCGATGCGCGTCATCGAGGAGGCGGTGACGCTGGACCAGCTGTCCAACGGGCGGCTCGACCTGGGCGTGGGCCGGGGCGTCTCGCCCGCCGAGCTGGCGTTCCACGGCGTGTCGGGCGAGGAGGAGGCGCAAGGCCGGTTCGACGAGGCCTTCGCGATACTGCGGCAGGGGCTGACGTCGGACAGCGTGACCTTCGACGGGAAGTACTACAAGCTGCTTGACGCGCCGGTTACCTCGCGCCCGGTGCAGCGGCCGCACCCGCCGCTGTGGTACGGCACCCGGACGCTGGCGAAGGCGCAATGGTGCGCGCGGCTCGGCATGCCGATGATGGCGCTCGTCCCGTCGGAGGCCGTCCGGACGCTGACCGACGCCTACAAGGCCGAGTGGGCGTCGCTCGGGCGCTCCGCGGATGACCTGCCGCCGCTGGGCATCTCCCGGAACATGGTGCTCGCGCCGACCAGCGAGGAGGCGATGAAGATCGCCAACCGGGCCTTCGCGCGGTTCAAGGACAGCCTCTACTACCTCTGGAAGAAATACGACATCCCGATACCGCCGGTCTTCCCGGCCGAAACGTTCGAGGGCATCCACGCGATCGGCCACTTCTACGCCGGCGACCCGGCGGGCGCCCGCGAGTGGGTCGCCCGCCATCGCGACATCGGCGGGATCAACTACATGGCGCTGGAAACGTGCTTCGGCGACATGACCAAGGAGGAGGCGCTGCAGTCAGCGGAACTCCTGGCCACCGAGGTGATGCCGCACTTCGCCTGATACCGCGCCCGCCCGCCGCGAGCCGAGCGGGTGCCGCACCGCGGGCCACCGGGAGTGGCCTGCCGGGGCGACACTGGGGTTACTCGTCAAGCGCTACTTCTCGACGTAAAAGAGGCGCTTGTTGACGAATTCGTCGATGCCGAGGGGGCCTAGCTCGCGGCCGAAGCCGGAGCGCTTGGTGCCGCCGAACGGCAGGTCCGCGCCCTCGCCTGCCGGGGTGTTTACGTTGGCCATGCCGACCTCCAACTGCTCGGCGACCTTGATCGCCCGCTCCTCGTCGGTCGACCAGACCGCGCCGCCAAGGCCGAAGTCCACCACGTTGGCGAGCTGGACCGCCTCGTCGTCGGTGCTGACCTTGTAGACGACGGCGACCGGGCCGAACAGCTCCTCGCGGTAGGCCCGCATTTCCGGGGTCACGCCGGTGAGCACGGCCGGGGCGAAGTACGCGCCCTTACCGTCGTCGAGCGTGCCGCCGACGTGCAGCGTGGCGCCCTTCGATACCGCGTCCTGCACCTGGGCGAGGAGGTTCTCCGCTGCCTTACGGGAGACCATCGGGCTGTAGGAGCGCGGGGAGTCATCGCCCGGCTGGCGCGGTGACATCGCGGTGGCCCGCTTGACCAGGGCGGCCACGAAGTCGTCGTAGATGTCGTCCATGACGATCATCCGCTTGTTGGAGTTGCAGGCCTGGCCGACGTTCTCCATCCGGGTGACCCAGGCGGTCTTAGCCGCGTCCTCGACGTCGTCGGTGTCGAGGATGATGTACGGGTCGGAGCCGCCAAGCTCAAGGACGACCTTCTTCAGGTTGCGGCCGGCCGTCTCGGCGACCACGGTGCCGGCCCGCTCGGAGCCGGTCAGCGACACGCCGCGCAGCCGCGGGTCGGCGATCATCGCGGCGACCTGCTCGTGGGTCGCGAAGAGGTTGACGTACACGCCGTCCGGCACGCCCGCGTCCTTCATGATCTGCGCGATCGCCAGGGCCGAGGTCGGGCAGTTTTCCGCGTGCTTGAGTATGACGGTGTTGCCGACGATCAGGTTGGGCGCGGCGAACCTGGCCACCTGGTAATACGGGTAGTTCCACGGCATCACGCCGAGTACCGGGCCGACGGGCCGGTACTCGACGCGCGCGGTGTCATGGCCGGGCAGCGGCTTGTCGGCGATGAGCCCGGGGCCGTTGTCGGCGTAGTAGTTGAAGATGTCGGTGCAGAACTCGGCCTCGCCGACGGCCTGCGCGGGCCGCTTGCCCATCTCCTTGGTGATCAGCGCGGCCAGGTCGGCGGCGCGCTCGGTGAACAGCTCGGCGATCCGCTTCACGACCGCGGCGCGCTCGGCGACCGGGCGCAGCCTCCATGCCGCGAACGCCTCGGTCGCGGCGGCGAGCGCCTCCGCTACCTCCGCGTCCGTGGCGAAGGGGAAAGTCTCGGTCACCTCGCCGGTCGCCGGGTCGGTTACCTGATAAGGCGGGGTCTGCGTCATGCCTGCTCCCGGTGTCACTGCGGTAAAGGGTCCAGTGAGACAACGCTACGGGAGCAAGGTACCCAGCCCAAGACCCCATCCCCTCCCCGGGCCGGGACCGGGCCTGCGGGCCCGGATGATCATGAGCGGTATGCGCGGCCGGTCTCCGGCACTGCGCCGAGGGTGCCTGATATGCGCACGCTGCGTTCACAGTGTTGACGGTACGCGCTGGGACTGACATTCTCCCGCGCCAGCGTGCGTATCCCGCCCAGTACCACTTCGTTCCCAGCCGGGAAGTGCAGTGAGCCTGCGGATACCCCGCCACCACGTTCCAGACGCAGACTCAGACCGTGCGAGGTTACCCGGCACTGGACCAGCGCCGCGTCCTGGGGCGTCTTGGGACGCGCCGGGCGAAGGGCTGACCCGGGAACCATCAACGCGCAGACCGGTCAGCGCTGGTGACCGCCTGGTAGCCGCGCAACCTGGCGTCCGCACGGGCTCACACTGTCGGCGCATTGCGCTCTCATCGCGGCTACTTGTCGGCGGACATGGGTACCAAGGTCATGTCAGCGGCCGCCAGATGGCTACTGTTGTGTCCGTCTGGCCGCGCAAGACTGCCACAGACGGATCAAAGGTGCTGGATCGGTTATAGAGGCGCTAACCGTCTCACGCTCACTTACACCGGGATGCCCTGACTTGAGGGCTCTCCGGAAGCGAAGGGGGACGTTATGAGCACAGTGAAGAACGTGGTCCTAGTTCATGGTGGTTGGGTGGACCGATCCGGCTCGCACGGGGCGTATCACAGCCTGACCAGCGACGGCTACCATGGCTGAGTCTGGCCTCATCCTGGTGACCGGCGCCGGCGGCGGAATCGGCGGCGTCGGCGGCAAGGTTGTCTGGTTGCTGCGTCAACGCGACGAGGCCGTACGAGCGATGGCGCACCACGACGACGACCGCGCCGATGCGCTGCGCGCGCTGGGCGCCAACGTCGTCGTCGGTGACCTCACGCGGCCAGCAGATGTCGCGACGGCCCTCGACTCGGCCCAGCGGATGTTCTTCAGCATGAGCCTGGCGCCGTCCTACCTCGAGGCTGCCGCCACAGTTGCGACGGTGGCACGTGCTGTCGGCGACTTGGATGCACTTGTCGCCATCTCCCAGATGACCGTGTCCCAGATGGACGCGCTCAGCATGAGCGAGTCACACCATCAGCGGATGCACTGGCTGTCGGAGCAGGTACTCAACTGGTCCGGGCTGCCGGTCGTATACGTTCGCCCGACTCTCTTCCTGGACAATCCGTTGTTCACGACCGTGGCCGCGCGCACCATTGCCGACAGCGGCACCATCCGGCTCCCCTTCGGGACCGGTCGCACCTCGCCGACCACGACCGACGACGTCGCGCGGGTCGTCGCTACTATCCTGACCGACCCCGGTCCGTACATCGGCCGGGTCCTGGAGCTGACCGGCCCCCGATCGCAAGACATGAATGGCGTCGCCGAAGAGTACGCCCGCGCGCTGAGCAGGCCGGTTACCTACGTCGACATCCCGCCGGAGACGTGGGCCAAGCAAGTGCTCGCAGCCGCCGGGCTCGGACCGTACGTCGACGAGCATCTCCTCACCGTGGCCCGGCTACATCGCGAGAATCGGTATGACCGCATGACCACCACGGTCGAGGAAATCACCGGCCGACCCGCGGAATCCGTCGAGGAGTTCGTCACACGGCAACGCGACCTGTTCGCCGAGTAACGTGCAGCAGCGAAGTACAGCAACCAGCCAGGCCGAAAACCGACGTCCGTGTCGTGCACAGTCCCTTGCTGTCGGCTGAAGCCGACGTCGCCGCAACCGTAGATCATCGACGAGCAGCCCGGCCCGGTCGTGCCGGCCATTCCTACGGCGGTGCGGTCATCACCGAGGTAGCCAGCCATGAGAAGGTGGCTGCGCTGGGCTACATCGCGGCGTTCGTGCCGGATACCCGGCCGGGGATCGAGATGCGATCGCAGTCGTGGGCGCCCCGACAAAGTGCTGAGCGCCGGCGTCGATCGTCTATGAACATTGGCCGGTCTTACGGCATCGACGCTTCCGCTCGTCGGCATGTGCGGACGTTTGGGTGACCGAGTGAGCGCCCAGATCGACCAGCTCTGCGCTGGCTTCGGGCAAGCCCGTCATGTAACGGATGCAGCGCATAGCGGCGGTTCGCGTTCACCATGGCGGTCGCGGTGCGTCACCGATCCGCGCTGGCCTGTCCGCTTGGCGGCTGTGGCCGTCAAGCGGACTTACTGCCAGCCGGTGTGGGTTTACCGGGCGGCGTCGGCGAGGTAGGCCGCGACGATATAGGTGGCGTGCCGGTCCAGGCTGCCGCGGGCCCGGTCGTATCTCATCGTGGTCCGCGGGTCAGCATGTGAGGCGGCCTCTTCAACGTCGCGCAGCGGGACGCCGGCATCGAGCGCGGCAGTGATGAACGCATGTCTGAGCGTGTGCGGCCCGACAGGTTTGGTGATCCCGGCGCGGCGCGCGGTCTTGCGGACGATCCGGCCGGCGCCGTGCCGGTCCAGCCGTCGCCCGTCTTCGGTGAGGAAGACCGGGCCGTCGCAGCGTTCGCCGGTGGCCAGGTCGATCGCCCGGGCGGTGCGGGGCGCGAGCGGGATGGTGACGACCTTGCCGCCCTTGCGGGTGACCGTCAGGGTCCGGTGCCCGCGCTCCAGGCCCAGGTGCTCGATGTCGGCGCCGGTGGCCTCGGAGACCCGCAGCCCGTTCAGCGCGAGCAGCGAGATCAGCGCGTGCTCAAGCGGCGGGCCGAGCCCAGCGGCCACCAGCAGGGCGCCCAGCTCATTGCGGTCCAGGGCGGTGGCATGGGACTCATAATCCAGCCGCGGGCGGCGGACATGCGCGGCTGGAGAGTGATCCAGGAGCTCTTCCTCGACCGCGTACCGGTAGAACCCAGCGATGGTGGACAGCCGCCGGGTGACGGTGGCACGAGCGCGGCCCCAGGCTTCCAGCTCCCTGGCAAAGCCTTCGATATCGGCACGGCGGACCGCGAACAACGGCAGGGAGCGGGCACGGCACCAGGTGGTGAACTGGCGCAGGTCCAGCGTGTACGCCTCGCGGGTCAGCCCGCGGTACCCGGCTAGGAACCCGGCGAGGGCGAGCCGTTCGGGGTCGGTAAATGCTGGCTGGATCGTGACGAGGGCAGTGGATGGGGCAGCAGTGGTCATCGAGTACCTCCGGGCCGGGCTGAGACCCGGGAGGCTGGGCCAGCTGCGGGTCCCAGCGATTGAGCGGAAACCCAACGTAAGCCGCAGCAGCCGGTCACACTATGTCGCAACCCGCCAGGAAGCGGAACCTCGCCGACTACTTGGAGAAGCGCTCCAGACCGCCGACTCGGCGCGCTTGGTCGGCGTTTCCACTGCTGCCGTGGCCGTGCGCATATTGTCCGGTTCTGCGTGCCCGGCCCTGAGCAGGACAACGGGGGAGATCAGTCAGTTATCACCTGTTCGGGCTGACAGCTGCCGGAAAGACTGGCGAGCAGTGAGCGGGCGGGAGCTAGTGTCCCGAGCGCGAAGTCTTTTTCCTTCTGACTTTGGCGAGCAATTCGTCGGCGGTGTTGGTCCAGGCGAAGTGCTGGCAGCGCTCGTTCCACCCGTCAACGAATTCGCCGATCTTGGACGCGGCCGTCCGGATCGGTTCAGGCTGGACCAACGTTATTGGCCGGTCCTTCCCGGACGGCACTGCACGGTGGTGAACTGCAACCCGCCATGTCGGGCGTTGGTTCCGGAAGGCGATACTTGCCACATGAGCCATGCAGCGCGTTGCCGGGAGCAACTAGGGCGTCTCCAGCGCAACCTCCCCCCGGAGTGCGCTGGCGCCGTCACCGCAGGGGAGGTCGCGTTCGGTTAGGTCCTCAGATACCCGGGCACGTGCCCGGGTCCGGCTGGTCAATTCTCGCGGAGCCGCCCGGAGGCACACGCGGGAAGGTGACGTAAAGGACGTAGGGGATCGTGCCCGTGTTGAGGACGTCATCCACTTCGCCAGGTCGCTCGATGAACGCCTGCCCCGCGCTGTACGTGGTGGTCTGGCACTGGCGGCCGACCGAATGGTAAACGGTGAGCGAACCCTGCTGGACGACCACGATCGCGCCTCCCGGATGCGAGTGCCAGCCAGAGGAGCCGGCCGGGTCGACCGTGATCTGCGCCATGGCTATGTCCGTTCCGAACCGCAGCGGGAGGGTCCCATGTGATGTGTCGGTGCCGCGCGCCAAGAGGGTGTTCGTCAGCCCTGACGGCGGCGTGGCCCAGCTAGGTGCGACGGTCACTGCGACGGTCACTGCCGTGACCACGCTGGCGAGTCCTACGCTCAGCAGTGTCCCTCTAATTGCTCGTTTCATGCTTCCTCCAGACCTGGGGCGCCTTGCAACCCGGAGCCCATACAGATAACGATCTACGGCTGCAGAACTAGCCTGCTATTGCGGTCTTATCAGCAGGTTCACACGCCCGGGTGGGCGTGCGGCAGGGGTCGTCTGACCCCTTTTGCGCCGTGGATGGCGGCCAGGGTTGCGGACGATTCACTGATGCGCCGTGGCTGGCGGGAAATCGGGCGGATGGCGGTCCGGCCTAGACCAGGCCCGCGGTCAGGGCCAGGCGGGTCAGGTCGGCGCGGCGCCGGCAGCCGGTCTTGTCCCGGATCCGGTCCAGGTGGGAGCTGACTGTGCGGATGCTGATGTACAGCTGGGCGGCGATCTGGGCGTTGGTGCGACCCTGGGCGACCAGGGTGACCAGTTCCCGTTCCCGGGCGCTGAGCGCTCCCGGGCCCGGCGCCGCGGCCGCCGGCGTGTCCGGGGCGGTGAGCATCAGGGCGTACTCGGCCGCAGTGGCCCGGCGCATCGCCGCGCCGCGCTCCTCCGCCGCCCGGGTCCGGGCGGCTCCGAGCGCCTGGCGGGCCTTGCGTAGTGGTTCCTGCCGGCGGCGCACCTCAGCAGGTGGCCCCGCGGTCCCCTGATCCCGGGAGAACGCGGCGGCGGCGGCCCAGGCCGTGACGGCTTCGAGGTACCGCCCGGTCGCGGCGCACAGGTACCCGCAGCAATCCAGGGCGTTGTCCACGTACGGCGGCATGTCGGCCCGGACGGCGATCTGGAGCGCTTCCTGCACGTGCGCCGCGGCGTCCTGGGTGCGGCCCGCCAGCAGGTCCAGCATCGCCATCCGGGTCAGCAGCTCCGCCATGGATCCCTGGTCGCCCGCATCCCGGGACCGGGCCAGCCCCGCCGCGCAGGCATGCCGGGCGGCGGCTAGGTCCCCCGCCTCGGTCAGCGCAATGGTCACGCATTCGCTGCGCATCCGGGCTACCCAGCCGGGGATGTCGCCCGGGACCTGCCCGGCCTGCCGGGCCAGCTGCACGGCGCCGTCGAGGTCGCCGGCGTCAACAGCGGCGACGCTGAGCACGCCCAGGGCACTCACCTCGCCGGCCGGGAAGCCAAGCTCCCGGGCCGCGGCCAGCGAACGGCGGGCATCCTGGGCCGCCTTAGAGATCCGGCCCAGGTTCAGCAGGGCTACCGCCCGCCCGGCCAGGCAGTAAGCCACCGCCCGGTACGGCCGCCGGTCCCGCATGGCGTCGATGACCGCAGTGAAATGGCCCAGCGCCCCGGCCAGATCAAAAAAGTCAAGTGCCATGTTCCCGAGCCAGAACTGCGCGGTGCACCATTCCTCGCTGCCCGGCGCGGCATGCCCGGCGGCCTCGCGCAGCAGCAGATACTGACCCACCGCCCGGCCGCGCAGGGACCACCACGGCGCCAGCGCGACCGCCACCCGCGCTGCGAGGGCCGCATCCTGCTCCAGGGCCCAGGCCAGCACTTGCCGCATCGTGGCGTCCTCGGCATCTAGCCGCCGGGCGGCGGGCACCTCCCCGGTGCTGCTCTCCAGTCCCGCCGCCGCCTCCTGCGCCACCCGCAGCGCGTACCTGGCTAGCGCGGCGGCCGCCTCGTCCTGCTCCCCGGCCTGAGCCAGCAGCCCGGCCCCGAAGACCCGCAGCGTCTCCAGCATCACGTACCGGGAGCGGCCATCCGGATCGGCCCGCGGCGGGCCCAGCAGCGAGCAGTCCACCAGATGAAGCACCGCCGGCCCGGTGCCGGGCCCGGCGACCGCTTCGGCGGCCTCCAGCGTGAACGGCCCCGGGAACACCGACACGGCGCGGAACACTCGCCGCTCCCGCCCACCCAAAAGCTGGTAACTCCACTGCACCGTGGCCGCGAGCGACCGATGCCGATCCGGCGCCAGCCGATCCCCGCCCGCCAGCAGCGTGAACTGGTCATCCAGGCGGTCCAGCAGCTGCGCCACTCCTAGCGCCTCCACCCGCGCCGCCGCCAGCTCGATCGCCAGCGGCATCCCATCCAGCCGCCGCACCAGCCGCGCCACCGGCGGCCCGCTCTTCCCATCAAGCGCGAAGTACATATCGGCCCGCCGGGCCCGGTCCGCAAACAGCGCCACCGCCTCTGATCGCTCGCCGTCCGCCATGTCATCGGTGGCAGGCAGGGTCAGCGGCGCCAGCCGGTACCGGGCCTCCCCAGCCACCGCCAGCGGCTCCCGGCTGGTCACCAGCACCCGCACATCATCGGCGGCGGCCAGCAACCCGGCGCACAACGATGCGGCCGCGCCGATCACATGCTCGCAGTTATCCAGCACCAGCAGCAGCTGCTGCCGGGCCAGCACGCTGGCCAGCGCATCGGCAGCCGGAACCCCCGCCTGCTCCCGCACTCCCAGCGCCGCGGCCACCACCGCCGGTACCTGCGCCGGATCCTCCACCGGCGCCAGTTCCGCCAGCCACACCCCATCCGCGAACCGGCCCGCTACCCGCCTGGCCACCTCACCGGCCAGCCGGGTCTTTCCCGCCCCGCCCGGCCCGGCCACCGTCACCAGCCGGTACTCTTCCAGCAGCCCGGCGACCTCGCGCACCGCCCCAGCCCGGCCGATGAAGCTCGTCAGCGCAGCCGCGAAACCATGCACGCCGCCAGCCCTGATGACCGCCGCAGACCGCCCCACGCTCATACCATAACCGCAGGCCGGCGCCGGGAAGGAGGACCGACCCCCCGCAGGACTTATCCATTGAGTACCTCGTCGTAGTCAGCTGCTCGCCCATCCTGCATGATCTCACCGCCCAGCGCGAAGCCCTCGACGAGGGACTCACCGGCACCAACCGGAACCGGCCCGGCCTCGACCAGGCCCTCGCCGCCGTCCGGTCCGGCGACACTCTCGTCGTCCCCAAGCTTGACCAGCTCGCCCGCTCGGTCCCCGACGCCCGCCAGATCGGCGACTCCCTCGTCAGCCGCGGCGTGAAGCTCTCCCTCGGCGGCACCCTATATGACCCGGCCGACCCGATGGGCAAGATGTTCTTTAACATCCTGGCCACCTTCGCCGAGTTCGAGGTCGACCTCCTCAAGATGCGGACCCGCGAGGAATGGCCGTGGCCAGGTCCAGGGGCCGGCTGAAGGGCAAACAGCCCAAGCTGTCGGCCCGCCAGCAGGCCGAGCTGGTCCGCATGCGCTCCACGGGCGAGTACACCATCGCCGACCTGATGGAGGTCTTCTCCGTCGGCCGCGCCACCGTCTACCGGGTCCTGGACCGCGGCAAGCTGGACGGTAGGGCCTGAACTGAGATCGCCGCCGCGGCAGTTGCGGCTGCTGCGCTGCAGGCACTACGGGAGTCGGCGCGCACGCCGCTACCAGCCGGTGCCCGCTCGTACGTCACCGCGACCTCGTAGCCCCGGACCGCGCGGTGGCGGTCTATGTCCGGAACCTGCTTCGCCTCGTCCTGGCCGCCGGTACTGACCCGGACCCACCTGTCCGCGAGTTCACTTATGACTCCACCTGGCCGGCCTCGTCCCACTGCGTGCCGCACAGGCGGCAGCTCAGCACGCCCGACCGGTACAGCAGCACGTGACGCAGGCACGGCTTGTCGTCGTCAATGAGCGCGTTCACGCGGATGCGCGGCGGGTCCGGCGGCTCAAGGCGAGCGCCGGTAACCGGGTGGACGTCCTGCGGGCCTTTGACCGTGCCCCGGTTGTATGCCCGCGACCTGGCCAGCTCTCAGCCGCCTGCATCGTGGTCACATCGGTGATGCCGGGCAGGAACACCTCCACCGAGGAGGTGTCCAGGACGACCTGGCGGCCATGCTCTCCCACCGCCCGGCCAACTGGGCCTCGCCGTGCACCACGGCGACGACCTGGATGCCCTTGCCGCCGGAGTCTGAGAGCCAGGACGGGAGGGGGACGGGGCAGATCTGGGTAACCTCGTCCAGGCCCATCAGCAGCGGCGGATCCAGCCGGCCTGACTGCGACGCCTGGCCAGTCTGCGCCGCGATCCAGTGGATCTCCGACGCCATGGCCGCGAACAGCGGCGCGACCGGCGCTTCCTCCGCCCCGCCTCGGCGATCATGTACACCGTGCCGACCTCGGCCAGGAAAGCGGGGATGTCGAAGCCGGCATGCGGTGCGGGCAGGACGCTGGCCGCAAGGTCAGGGTCGGCCATGAACGCCAGCGCCCTAGACATCTCCGGACAGTTGCGGCGGTCTTGTGGGCCTTGCCGCGGAGCTCGGCCAGGGTGAACGCCCACTGCCGGGCGCCGGCCGCAACCACGATCTGCTCCGGGACGTGCGCGTCGGCACCCGATACCCAGGCGCAGGTGAACGGGTTGATGCGGGTGATGACGGCGAGCCAGTCGCACACAGACCAGACTCATCTGTACGCGATCTGGCCGAGCGTCACGCTACCGCGACGCCGTACAGAACGGCGGCTATAGCGCTTTTGATGTGACCGTCAGTGACGACACCAAGTGTCCAGTCAGCGGGACTACGATGTCCCCGAGGTAGTCTGCAGTTTCTTGGCTGGTCTAACTCGGGCTGAGGCGCAGCTACGGTCACGTTGCCCTCTCTGGTGATCCACCAGAGTTCGATATCGCATTTCTGGAGCTGTCCGGCAGTCTGACGGTAGAGCTCGCGGTATCTCGGAAAGTCCGGGAACGCGATGACCGCCCGCACAGCGGGTCTCTGTGTCCTAACGATCATCGCGGCCAGGATCGCACGGCCGTACCAGCCCTTGGCCTGCGTGCTGGGCTGCGTTTTCTTCCTCTCTCCGGCCCTGCGGGGATCGGCGTAGTTGCGGCCGGGGAAACCCTTCACCTCGATGGCAACGGTCTCAACCCCCATGGTCGCCTCGATATCGATCCCACGTTCGCGGCGGGCGGTGTCGGCAGACCTCACGATCTCCCAGCCCTCCCGATGCAAGTACTTGATGAGCATTTCCTGCACGCGCGCCTCGGTGTGCCAGTCGCCATCGCGAGCTGGCGTGGCCGCAGCGGAGCTCACGACATCCCTCACATCCGCCTGGAGGATCTCTTCGGCTCGCGACTGGCCGCTATCGACTATGAGCTCGAAGCCCAGCGCGGCAAACACCCGCCGCGCCACCTGAGTAGTGAATCCTCGTCGCGGGACACCCGTCGCCACCTCAAAGGCCTGCTTGACCGGGTAGATCGCCAGACCGATCTGGATCGCGTACTGGTGAAGAGGCTCGGGCCGGACATCGCAAAGCTTGCGCCGCACGTCCTCTGCAGTCAGTTCAAGCTGTCGGCCGTTGACTGTGAACCACACGCGGCCTCCTTCGGCGCACCGCTGGGCCCCGCCCTATCGGGCTCCCAAGAAAGGGCAGGTAAGACGGCCCGCCTACCAAGTGACGTTACATCTCTTGCTTTCTGTCGACTGACACTTTCAAGCGCTCAGGTCGGCCAGCTCTGCGCGGGTTGCAGGCAGGAGTGGCATGCGCGCAACTGGCGCTCAGATCGGCGGATCCCGCGCGAGGGCCGTGACCAGGGATCGTCACGCAGCGCGACCGGCGTTCCGGAGCGTGAGCGACCTGATCGCCGAATCCGGCGTCGGTTGAGGCGCAGACCCCTGATGTTGGTCCCGAGCGCGGATCGGCAGTTATGGGCGGCGGTCGGCGCTGACGATCAGCTTTGGGTAGTGCGGGTATACCGCCGGACGGGGATCTCAGTCGATCGGCTCGCGATGCACCCACTCGACGAGGTTGCCGGACGCGAGCGCCCGCACGCGCGCGGCGTACCGGGCGAGGTCGGCGTCGTCGAGGAGGTCGCGCCACTGGCCGCTCGTGCCGCGGCTGAAGAACGCGGCGGGATCGATCCAGTGCTCCGGACCGCCGCCGGGGACGGTCGTGCCGGCCCTGCTGCGCATCGACTCGAACGTCGCCGCCTGGACCAGGCGGGGCCATCGGTGCTCGTCGACGTCGATGCCGAGGCGCGCGGCCATCTGCCGCATCTGCCCCTCCAGGTCGGCCTTTAGGTCGTCGTAGTGCAAATACACGACGTCGAGATCGTCGGCGGCGTCCCGGAACGTCTGCAGGTGCTCTACAGTGCGCCGCAGCGACGACCCGACCTGCGTCGACGGCGTCTCGTCGTCGACCCACTGCCAGAAGCGGTCCCGCTCGCCGTCGGGGCGCGGCCGCGGTGGCCGCAATGGTCCGAGCTCGATACCGTCGATCGCGGCCGCCCGTTCGCGTTGGCTGAGGAACGCGCCGATGTCGGTGTTGCCGATATGGTGGTCCATCGACAGCCCCACGTCGCGCGGGTCCCGCCCGACGCAGATGTACGTGACCGTCGGATCGTTGGGTATCCCGTCGAGCGGCGTGTGGGTCTTGATGAACCGGCGGTGCGTCTGGGCTTCCAGGTCCGCGAACACGTCTGTGCGGGCGCGAGTCACCATGTCGATCCACGGCGAGAGCGTGTCCAACGGGAGCGGGAGCTCCGGTTCCTGCAGTATGAGCAGGGCGCAGATCATCTGCGTCCACGTCGTCCCGCACTTTGGCGGGGTGCTGATGATGATGTCGCCGGGGCGGAGCTCGAAGCCGTCCCAGCGGTTGCTGTCGTACATACTCGCCTCGTAGCGGCGCACGGCCGTCATCCTTGCAGCGGATCCGATCCCGTGAGGCCCAGATGATTCACCGCACGACATCCTGCCGAGGGCTCAAGACTGAGGTTCCGAAGGGCGTCGCGCAACAGTACGTAGCGCAGCACCCGCCCATAATGTCCGATCTCGAACACTCCGCGAGGGCATCATGAAGGCCAGAGGATGAGCGCCGAACGGCGGATATCGCGCGATGCCCGCGGCCAGCGATTGTCACGTAGCGCGACTGGTGTTCCAGAGCGTGAGCGTCCTGATCGCCGACTCGGCGCTCAAGGACGGTCAGATGCAACTGTCACCCACGGCCGCCCATATCAGCCGTCCCATTGGCGGAGCCCGATGCCGACCGCGAACCTTGTGCGGTGTGGCTGGCCTGAAGGCCGCCGTCGGGCGACAAGCCCGTCGATGCTGTGAACAAACGATCCGGCTGCCGCTCGTTTGACCGGCCTGATCTGGCGCGCAGAAAGTGACGGGATTGGGATGGCGCTGTGGCGTCCGGAATCGGTATGCGTGGCTCATGGCGTGTTGCGCGCCGATCGTCCTTTTGTGGTCTGGCAGCAGCAATCTCGCCGGCTTTCCGCTGTCACTGGCCGACGCGTCCGTCGATCCGTTCCCGCAGCAGGTCGGCGTGGCCGCAGTGGCGGGCGTACTCCTCGATCATGTGGACAAGCACTTCGCGCAGCGCGATGGTGTCTCCGTCTCGCATAGTCCCGCGGACGCCGAGGTCGGGGGAGCCGGCGACGAACTTCTCCGCGAAGGCGACCTCGTCGCGCCAGGCTTGCCAGGCATCGTCTACGACCGCTGGGTCGGCGACCGCGCCGGCCCAGTCAGCATCCGCTAGGTCCTCGGACCAGTACAGCGGCGGTGCGTCGGCCTGCGCCATCACCCGGCGGAACCAGTTGCGTTCGACGTCGGCCATGTGGCGGATGAGGCCGAGCAGGGACATGGTAGAGGGCGGCACCGACCGGCGAGCGAGCTGGGCCGGGTCGAGGCCGGCGCATTTCATCTCCATCGTCAGCCGGTAGGCGCGCAGGTAGTCAAGCAGCGTCGCCCGCTCGCCCTCCAGTTTCGTGCCCGCAGCGAACCTCGGGTCCTGCGCTGCGTCCATCCACATGTCGGAGCCGGGCCCGGCGGCATTCCACCGTTCCGGGACGGTCTCGCGGTCTTTGCTTTCAGTCACGGCGTTCACCCTGGCACGCCCGCACTGGAAGGGGCAACGCGTTTCGGTCGTCGCGAACCTCCTCCGCCCGTAACCGGACGCGACCAGTACTCACCGAGCCGCAGAGCCAGGCATGTCAGGACCTGCCCTCACAATGGCGTGCTTGCGGCTGACTTGCGGAGCCGGCGCCGTAACGGCGTGCATGTTCGGGTCAGGTGCGCCAGGCTCGGCAGCCGTGCCCGGCAAGCCGGGCATCTGGACCGTGGCGGCGCCACGGCCTTATCCCACGGGCGAAGCGTCCTGGCCTGCGCCGGCTGCCAGCAGCACGATCCCAGCCAGGTAGTACGCATAACATCCCGTTCTGCACGCTTCGGCTGACCGCAGCCGAAAGCGCAGTAGCCGAGCAATTGGGCGGTTACTTGCGCGCCGCATGTCGGCCCTGCCGCCACCGTCCGTGACGGCAACCGGAGTACCGCCAGTGCCGGACGGAGCTGCCACGATGAGCATCCCGGCGCCAGGGTGAGCGTGGAGGAGACGCTCATTGGCAGGGCATACCAGCAACAGCGGTTCGCCGAGAGTGACGTCCGGCAGTCATGGCGAATGACGCGTAACATCCTGACCTGCTGGAAGCAGGCGTGCTTCGTGCTGGCCTGGTTCGTGGGGGTCCGCGTCAACTCGCCGCAAGGCGCCTGGGTAAACGGCCTGGACACTGCACAACGCAGTACGGCACTACACGCCACGAGACTCCATGTGATCGACGTCACACAGATGTCGCTAACCAAAATGCTAACCACATGGTTAGCGAAAGCTTCGGGCTCCTGTCAAACCCGCAGGTCACCGGCTATAAAACATGGGGTGAGCGACGGGATTCGAACCCGCGACATCCAGGACCACAACCTGGCGCTCTAACCAACTGAGCTACGCCCACCATCGTCACCCAGCGTACGGCCGGGCGACAGCAGAACGCGCGCTGCCCCGAAGGACATCGCGCGGCTAACGAAGAGTATAGCGGTCCCCGAGCCGCCGCGCGTCACATGCTCTAGGTGCCCGGGTGCCCTCAGGTGCTCCGGAGTACCGCGCGGCGATCTCCCGCGCGGTCGCGGAATCCGGGCCCGGCTGCGGCACGAACACCGCCTCCCGGTAGTACCGGAGTTCCTGCACGCTCTCCCTGATGTCCGCCAGCGCCCGGTGCCCGCCGTGCTTGGCCGGGGAGGCGAAGTAGGCTCGCGGGAACCAGCGCCGCGCCAGCTCCTTGATGCTGGACACGTCGACCATCCGGTAGTGCAGGTAGGCGTCGAGTTCGGGCATGTCGCGGGCGATGAACCAGCGGTCGGTGGCGATCGAGTTGCCGCACAGCGGCACCTTCCTGGCCTCGGGGACGTGCCCGCGCACGTAGTCGAGCACGAGTTCGGCGGCCTCGGTCACCGCGATCCCGCCGGGCAGCTCGGCGAGCAGGCCGGAGGCGGTGTGCATCTCGCGGACCACGTCCGGCATCGACTCCAGGGCCTCGGCCGGCGGCTTGATGATCAGGTCGATGCCCTCGTCGAGCAGGTTGAGCTCGCCGTCGGTCACCAGGCACGCGATCTCGATGAGGGCGTCACGTTCGATGTCGAGCCCCGTCATCTCGCAGTCGATCCACACGAGCCGGTCATTCATCCTCACAGACTATGGCCTCGGCCGCCCTGTCCTGCCAGCAAAACCTTTTTAGCCGAACGAACCGGGTGCGCGCACCAGCCGAGATGGTCTCAGCCTCGATGCCGGATGTGCTCCGGGATGGCGATGCCCGGCCGCAGCGCGGCATCGGGCTCCGGTTCGCCGAACCGCACCGTGACCGGCACCACGCCCGCCCATATGTCGGTCGCGCAGTCCTCCGGCTCGTCGGACGGGCCGCCGGCGCGGATCTTGACCGAGGCCTCGGTGAGCGGGAGCGCGAGGACCGAGGTGGCGGCCAGCTCCTTCCTGGTGGGCTGGCGCGCGTAGGACCACTGCCCGGGAGCCAGGTGCTCGGTGATGACCCGCAGCGCCTCCATCTGCTCGTCAGCCTCGGTGACCAGCCGGGCCACGCCGAAGATCATGGCGCTGCGGTAGTTCATCGAGTGGGTGAACACCGACCGGGCGCAGACCAGCCCGTCCAGGTGCGTGACCGTGACGCAGACCTCCTGGCCGCCGCCCGCCATGAAGGTCGCGTTCGCCGACGACCCGTGCAGGTAGAGGGTGTCGCCGAGACGGCCGTACCCGGTGGGGAGCACGCGCGGCACGCCGTCGGCGATGACCCCGAGGTGGCAGATCAGGCCGGCGTCGAGCACCGCGTAGAGGTCGTCGCGGTCGGCCCGGCCGCGCTCACGATGCCGGTGCAGCGCGGTGCGCGGCGTGCTGGAGAGATCAGGCAGGCTCATGATCCCCACGGTACGCTCTGCCCTCGTATCCCACCGTTCACGGCGCCCTTTGAGGCGTCGCGTTGCTGCCTCCGCGTGCGGCGGTCGCGTCCTCTGTGCCCGTGTCAGGACGTCCGGCGCGGCCCTTTGGCTCGCGGGAGGTAGACGGCTGCCGCCCGCAGCTGCGGTGGGTGGCGCGGGGGCCCAGGCGGATGGGGGTTCCGTTGGTCCGGGCCGGCTCGGGCAGCTCGCGGGCGATACCAACATCCAGGCGGGTGAGCTGGTCGATGTCGATGCCGCCCGGGCCGAGGTTGTCGCACTCGGGTACCTGGGAGGCGCCGTAGTGGCCGCCGCGGGCCCACAGCGCCCGGCTGCGGGGCCTGGCCAGCTGGCGGAACGGGGCGGGCTGCCCGGCCGGCCAGCGCCGCGGGATCTGCCAGGAGTCCAGCCAGCCGAGGATCGCGGCCAGCCCGATCATCTGGAAGCTCGTGAACGGCTCCCGGGGGGAGCCGAGCACCCCGATCTGGACGCACAGCCTGCCCTCGCGGTTCACGCCCGCGGGACGGGCCGGCAGCCGGTCCGGCGCGTAGTCCAGGTACTCGGGCATGCCGAGCGCGCAGCCCGCCCGGACGATCGGCAGCAGCTGCGCGATGTCACCAGTCAGCGGGTCCCACACCAGGTGAGTTGGCCGGTTCTCCTGGTTGAGCCGCTGCGCGGCCGACCAGACCGATATGACGCGCGGGTCGGCGCCTAGCGTCAGCCAGACCACCCGCGGTGCTCCACCCCCGAGTTGCCCCCCGTCGGTCTGGGCTCGGATGCATCTGGCGCCCGGCATCCACGCGTCAGCCACAGGGTTGTCCCTCCCACTTTAGAACGGTCTAGACCTTCTAGCTCCCTTTCACCTGCTTACGTCACCATTGGTGATTAGTCCATAGGGAGGACGTTAGGATTTTGCGTTCCGTCCGTTCTACGATTCGGTAGATCATGACCGTAACCAGCACTCCTCCGGGAATCCCCAGTCCTGTGCGGCTGGAAAAGTGGCTCAGCCAGGCCATGGCCGACGAGCCCGTCGAGCTGACGGATATCCAGCTCATCGCGGGCGGCCGGTCGAACCTGACCTACCGCCTGGCCGTCCGCGGACCCGGCGGAGACCGGCTTCTCGTGCTCCGCCGGCCGCCGCTCGGCCACGTGCTGCCCACCGCGCACGACATGTCGCGGGAGTTCCGCGTCCTGTCCGCGCTGGCCGGCACCGAGGTGCCGGTGGCCCGGCCGGTAGCGTTCTGTGACGACGCCGAAGTCGTCGGCGCGCCGTTCTACCTGATGGAGCACGTGCCCGGGGTGGTGCTCAGGTCCCGGCAGGACACCGCCGTGCTGACCGAACCGCAGGCCGCGGAGCTTTCCGAACGGCTGGCCGACATGCTCGCCGCCATCCACGGCGTCGACGTCGAGGCGGTCGGCCTCGGCGGGCTCGGCCGCGGCGCCGGATACCTCACGCGCCAGCTGGGCCGCTGGCAGCGGCAGTGGGAGCTGTCCAAGACCAGGGAGGTGCCCGGGTACGACGATCTGGTGACCAGGCTGACGGCCACGCTCCCGCCCGAGGGCGAGACCACGCTGGTGCACGGGGACTTCCGGCTGGACAACGTGCTGGTGACGCTGGCGCCGCAGCCGCGGATCACGGCCGTGGTGGACTGGGAGATGGCCACCCTGGGCGACCCGCTCGCGGACCTGGGGCTGACCCTGGTCTACTGGACCGACCCGGGTGAGGAAGGCTGGCTCGAACCGGCGCTGGGTTCGGCCGCCCCGGGGCCCGGCCTGAGGACGGACGCCACCACCAGCCCGGGCTTCATGACCCGGGCCGAATTCGCCGCCGGGTACGCCCAGCGGACCGGGCGGGACATATCCCGGATCGGTTACTACGTGGCGTTCGGCTACTTCAAGCTCGCCGTCGTGCTCGAGGGCATCCACGCGCGCTACCTGCAGCGCCAGACGGTGGGCGAGGGCTTCGAGCAGGAGGGCCTGGCCGTCCCGACGCTGGTCGCCCGCGCGCACCAGGTACTCGACGCGGACGCCAGATAAGCCAGCGCGGACGCCAGATAAGCCGACCCGGATAAGCCGACCAGATAAGCCAGCACTGAGCCAGGCTGGCGCTCCGCCGCAGTGTGCGGAGGCCAGCCGCTCACGTCACAGCAGGCGGCGGAGCCCGGCGCCTGGCGCGGGGTCCCGACGCCTGGCGCGGACTCGACAGGACCACGGCGCCCCGCTCACGCCGAGCCGGAGCCCGGCGCCCCGCTCTCGCCGGGCCTGCCGCTCGGCTTCCGCCTGCCGAGCTTTTTTGAGGCCCGGCGCCCCGCTTACGCCGGACCTCTACAGAAAAGGACGCGCTACCCCCGCCGGAGGTTCACGCCCGGCTAGGTAACGAACCATGAATGTGGCACT
Source organism: Vulcanimicrobiota bacterium (assembly GCA_963832625.1). Lineage (GTDB taxonomy): Bacteria > Vulcanimicrobiota > Vulcanimicrobiia > Vulcanimicrobiales > Vulcanimicrobiaceae > CAWHUV01. Next base: position 19,402 of record CAWHUV010000004.1, read on the forward strand.
CTGCCCAAGGAGCGGTGTTGCTAGTCCCGCACCGGTCCTGGCGCCGCGGCGAGCCGGCTCGATGTTCCATCGACCGCCCGAAGCCGCTCGATGTTCCATCGACCGGTTAGCGGCAGTCTACGGCAGATCAGCTGCAGCAGGGTGCCACGCCGGCCGGGTCGCGGGAGGGCGGGTTCAGGCGAGGAGGGCAGCGACTTCGGCGGCGATCGCGGCGGCGGTGTCCGGGTCCGGGGGGTCGACGGTCATCCGGGCGGCCGTGCTGGCCAGGCCGCGCTCGGCGAGCGCGTGCTTGATGCGGCCGATGCTCGCCCCCAGCGCGACGATCCGGTCCAGCCGCGCCTGCTCCTGCGGCCGATGCCGCAGCGTCTCATCACGTAGGGCCGCGTAGACCTCGGGGTAGGCCGAGCTGCGGCCGGAGATCACGCCCGCGCCCCCGGCCCGCATCGTGGCCGCGGGGTTGGCGTCGTTGCCGGAGAAGATCGCCACGCCGGGCGCCGCCGCGACGTAACCGGCCAGCTCGGCCGCGGCGGATCCGCTGACCTTGGCGCCGGCCAGCCCCGCCGCGTCCGCCACCTGGGCAAATAGCGACGGGGGGACGTGCAGCCCGGTCCGTTCGGGGAAAATATAGGCATAGAGCTCGGGACCGGGTGCGGCGTCCCGGATGCGCCGGTAGTGGGTGGTCAGCTCGTCGGGGCGCGCGGGCAGGTAGTAGGGCGTGATCGCGGCGATGCGTCTGGCGCCGAGCGCGGCCGCCGCCTGGGCCAGCCGGCTGGCGTGCCGGGCGTCCGGGGCGCCGACGTGCGCGATCACCCGATCCGGTCCCGCCTCGGCCAGCGCCAGCTCGAACAGCGCCAGCCTTTCGGCGTCCTCCAGGGCGGGGAACTCGCCGGTGGTCCCGGCCACGAACAGGCCGTCCACCAGCCCGGCGACGAGCTTGTACAGCGCGCGGTTGGCGTCGGGATCGAGCTCGCCGGAAGCGCCGAACAGCGTCGGGACAGCGGAGAATACGACCGGGACCGGGCTCACACGAAGACCGCGCGGCTTGAAGAACGCGGTCGATTCCGTCCGCCAGAGGAAGAAGACCGCGCCCGCGCCGACGAGCCAGGTCAGCACGGGGAAGACCAGGCCGAGCAGCGTCTTCGGCTGGCTGAGCACGCCGAACAGGTCCAGGGTGGCCAGCCCGAACAGCACGGTGGACAAGATGCGGGCCCAGTTCCGGCCCTGACTGTTCGCCCTGGCCATCCACAGCCACAGCGCGACGCCGATCACGCCGGAGACGATGGCCAGCGTGATGATGAACGTGTTCAGCTGGTTGACCTGGGCGGCGGTGAGGCTCGGGCGACGCCTTCCTGATCGCGGCCTTGGTGCCGCTGATGTCGACCAGGGAGATGACCAGGCTGACCGTGCTGACGGCGGCGCCGGCGTACATGAGCTTGACCGCGTTCAGCACCGACGGCGGGGCGGCGGGCCGCTCCGGCTCGACGGGCTTGCCGCTCGACGGGTAGGGCTGGTACATGATGACCTCTGCTGGATGAAGATGCCGAACCGGATGGCGGGTCCCGCGCTGATCTACCGAGCTTAGCCGCCAGGCCTCATAGCGGGCTATTCGGCTCCTCGGGTTCGGTGATACTGAAGGACCATGACGGAGAAGACCCCGGCGAGCACCGCGACCTCACCGGCTCGACCTGAGCCGCTGACCCCGCTGGACCCGCAGGCCGCCCGGCTGCAGCGCTGGGAGATCGTCTGCGTCTTCGCCGTCTCGCTCGGCGCCAGCGGCCTGTACGCGCTGGTCAATTTCATCGGCTCGCTGACCGCGCACCAGTCGCTGGGCAAGCAGACCGCCGTGCTCAACGGCTCGCTGGCCCCCGGCCGCCCGCTGCTCGACCTGTTCCTGCAGCTCACCAACATCACCTTGTCGCTCGCCCCGGTGCTGCTCGTCTTCTACCTGCTGGCCCGGGCGGGGGAGGGGCCGTCCTCGATCGGCGTGGACGCCCGCCAGCCGGGCCGGGACCTGGCCCGGGGCGCCGCGCTCGCCGCGGTCATCGGCGGCAGCGGCCTGGGCCTGTACCTGATCGCGTACCACATCGGCGTCGAGCTGAACGTCGTGGCGGAGAACCTGCCGGACATCTGGTGGCGGATCCCGGTGCTGCTGCTGTCCGCGTTCCAGAACGCCATCCTGGAAGAGGTCGTCGTCCTCGGGTACCTGATGAGCAGGCTGGAGCGGCTCGGCGTCAGGCCGTCGCGGGCCATCGCCATCAGCGCGGTGATCCGGGGCTCCTACCACCTGTACCAGGGCGCGGGCGCGTTCATCGGCAACGCCGTCATGGGCGCGATCTTCGGCGTCCTGTTACCGCCGGTGGGGCCGGGTGACCCCGATGATCATCGCGCACTTCCTGATCGACGCGGTGGCCTTCGTCGGCTACGCGCTCCTGGCCGGTCACGTGTCCTGGCTGCCCAAGCCATGACCCAGGAGAGCCAGCCCCATGAACGTGCTCGCCCGGCTCTGGGACCGGGTGTCGGGCAGCCAGCCCCTGCCGCCGGCCTGGGTGATCGGCCTGACCGGGCTGCGTGGCGCTGGTCGTGGTGCTGGACACCGCGGTCGTGGCGGCTGGCCGGGAAGGTCATCACGATCGCGCACGAGGGCGGGCACGCGCTGGTGTCCGTGCTGTCCGGGCGGCGGCTTGACGGCATCAGGCTGCACGCGGACAGCTCGGGGGTGACCTACTCCCGCGGCCGGCGGAACGGCCCCGGCCTGGTGCTCACCGCGGCGGCCGGCTACGTCATGCCGTCGCTGCTCGGCGCGGGCGCCGCGTGGCTGCTGGCGGCGCGGCACCTGACCGCGATGCTCTGGCTGGCCCTGGTGCTGCTGGTCGCGACGTTCCTGGCCGTCCGCAACCTGTTCGGCGCGCTGGCGGTGCTGGTCACCGCGGGCGGCGTGTTCGTGGTGAGCTACTACGCCACGGCCGTCGTGCAGGCCGGGTTCGCCTACCTGGCCGCGTGGTTCCTGCTGTTCGGCGGGGTGCGCCCGGTGCTCGAGCTGGCCCGGGGCTCGGGTCGGCGCCAGCGCTGGGCGCGGGGCTCCGACGCCGACCAGCTCGCCCGGCTGACCGGCGCCCCGGCGGGCCTGTGGGTCACGCTGTTCATGCTGGTGTCGCTCGCCGCCCTGGTCGTCGGCGCCGGCCTGCTCCTGCCGCCCGGCTGGCATCCGGCTGATCCTGCCCGCGCTCTGCACCCGGCTGCCCGGTCGCCCGGCCGCGCGGCCTATCCTTTAGTTCGCTAGCTATTTCGCACGCTTACTGAATTTCGTTGACGGTATACGACGGACACCGTTATCATCTGCCGATAGTAATGTTCTGACTACTCGAGAAGGGTCACATGGCCAGGGCTTCCGCGGTCAGAATGCCTCCGGAGGCGAACGCCGCGCACGGCTGTGAGGGCGCACGCCGCGTCCTCGCCCTGCTGCTCACGTTCTCCGCCGACGACAACACGCTCACCGCCCGTCAGCTCGCCGAACGCACCGGCATCGCGCTGCCCAGCGTCTACCGCTACATCACGCTGCTGCGCGAGACCGGGCTGCTGGCCGGCGACGAACGCGGCAGCTACCGGCTCTCCGCCCGGCTCATCGGCCTGGCCCGGGCGGCGGAGGCCGCCGAGAGCATCATCGACGTGGCCGATCCCGTCATGCAGGACCTGGCCGAACAGACCGGGGAGACCGTCATCCTGGTCCGGCTGATCGGCCGGTCGGCGGTGTGCGTGCACCGGGTGCAGTCCGCCCAGCAGCTGCGCATCTCGTTCGAGGCCGGCCAGCCGCTCCCGCTCGAGCGCGGCGCCAGCGCCCGGCTGCTGCTGGCCAGCCTGGCGCCCCACGTCCGCAAGGAATACCTGGCCCCGCTGGCCGAACGAGACCCGGAAGCCGCCGCCCTGCTCGAGAAGAAGATCCTCATGGCCGGGCAGCAGGGCTTCGCGACCAGCGAGGAGGAGATCCACAAGGGGGTCTGGGCGGCTTCGGCCCAGGTGATGCAGGGCAAGCGCGTGATGGCCGCGCTCACCGTGCCGTCGCCGCTGGTCCGGGCGCCCGCCGAGCAGCGGGCGCAGCTGCTGAGCCGGGTCAGGTCCGCGGCCCGGGTGATCAGCGAGGGCCTGCGCACCGCCCGGCGGTGAGCCGGCGGACCGCGGGTCATCCAGTGCGGCCCGCGTCCCCTTCGCTCGCAATCGATTTCACCGTTATTCTTCCCGCATGCCGGAATTCCGCGACATGATCCCGGGCACCCAGGTCAGCGCGAGCCAGCCGTCGCTGGCCGGCCTGCAGGCCGCGATGGCCGCGGGCACGCTCACCTCCGCCGCGCTGACCGGCTTCTACCTGCAGCGCATCGACCGGCTGAACCCGGCCCTGCACGCGGTCATCACGGTGAACCTCGACGCCCCGGCGGAGGCGGCGGCCAGCGACGCGGCGCGGGCCGCCGGCGGCCCGCGCGGCCCGCTCGAGGGCATTCCCGTGCTGGTCAAGGACAACATCCAGGTCGCCGGGATGCCGACCACCGCGGGCTCGCCCGCCCTGCTGGCCGCCGAGCCCGGCGACGCGTTCCTCGTCTCGCGGCTGCGCGCGGCCGGCGCGGTGATCATCGGCAAGGCGAACCTGTCCGAGTGGGCCAACTTCCGGTCCACCCATTCGACCAGCGGCTGGTCCACGCTCGGCGGCCAGACCGCCAACCCGTACGCGCTGGACCGCAATCCGTCCGGGTCGAGTTCGGGGTCGGCGGCCGGGGTGGCCGCGGGGCTGGCGCCGCTCGCCGTCGGCACCGAGACCGACGGCTCGATCGTCTGCCCGGCCAGCGCCTGCGGGATCGTCGGCATCAAGCCCACCAACGGGCTGGTCAGCCGCCGCGGCATCGTGCCGATCTCGCCGGTGCAGGACACCGCGGGGCCGATGGCGGCCTCCGTCGCGGACGCGGCGGCCCTGCTGGCCGTCCTGGCCGCCGCCGACCCCGAGGACCCCGTCTCGGCGGCCGAGAATGAATTGGCCGAACGGGCCGGGGTTGACCCTTCCGGCGCCTCTTACTACGCATGCGCTGGACGTCGCCGCGCTGGAGGGCGCCCGGCTGGGCATCTGGCGAGCCGGCTCGGCCGCGGCCGGGCCGGCCACCGCCGCCGTGCTGGAGGAGGCGGTGGCCAGGCTGCGCTCGCTCGGCGCCATCGTGACCGATCCGGTGTCCCTGCCCGACGCGGAGAAGATCACCGAGCCGGAGTTCGCCGCGCTGCGCTACGAGTTCAAGTACGGGATCAACGCCTACCTGGCCTACGTCGCGGACTTCAGCCACGGCGCGGCCTTGCCGGGCACGCTGGCCGAGCTGATCGACTTCAACAAGCGGAACGCGGACCTGGTGCTCTCCCGGTTCGGCCAGGAGATATTCGAGCAGGCCGAAGCGACCAGCGGTGACCTGGCCGACCCCGACTACCTGTCCGCGCGGCGCGACGCCACCCGGCTCGCCCGCGCCGCCATCTCCGCGCCGCTGGCCGACCACGGGCTCGAGGCCATCGTGGCCCTGACCGCCAACCCGGCCTGCCTGACCGACTACGTGCTCGGCGATCACGACGTGTTCCACACCTCGGGCCCGGCCGCCGTGGCCGGCTGCCCGTCGATCACGGTGCCGTTCGGGTCCGTGTCGGGGCTGCCGGTCGGCGTGTCCTTCTTCGGGCCGCGCTGGACCGAGCCGCGGCTGATCGCCCTGGCCTACGCCTTCGAGCAGGCGACCCAGAACCGCCAGCCCCCCGCCCTGGCCGCCAGCGTCACCCAGCCGCCCCGCTAGCCCGCTGCCGCCGCGCCCCGCTCCCTCGCCCGCTAGCCCGCTGACGCCGCGCCCCGCTGCCCTCGCCCTGCGCCCGTCCGCCCCGGTGATCTTCGCTCGCGATAACCTGACGAGCATGGAGTCTTGGCGCCGAGTGGATGTCCCCGTGCTACCGGGGAGCGGTCCGGCGCCGCGGCTGCACGACACGGCCACCGGTGAGCTGGTCCTGGCCGCGGCGGGCCCGGTGGCCACGCTGTACGCCTGCGGCATCACCCCGTACGACGCGACGCACATCGGGCACGCCGCCACCTACACCGCCTGGGACCTGCTGGTCCGGGCCTGGCTGGACGCGGAGCCCGGAAACCCCGGAAACGCCGGAGACCCCGGAGTCGTCGCCCCCGCCGCGGTACACCGTCATCTACGTGCAGAACGTGACCGACGTCGACGACCCGCTGCTCGAGCGGGCCAACCGGGACGGCGAGGACTGGCGGGAACTGGCCCGCCGCGAGACGCAGCGGTACCGCGAGGACATGGAGGCGCTGCGCGTCCTGCCGCCGACCCACCTGATCGGGGCGGTCGAGGCGCTGCCCATCATCGAGCGGTTCAGCGCCCGGATGGCCGACCGGGGCGCCCTGTACAACGTGGACGAGGACGTCTACTTCGCCAAGTCGGCCGACCCCGGGTTCGGCTCGCTGTCCGGGCCCGGCACGGCCAGCGGGTACGACCCGGCCGAGATGGCCGAACTCGCCGCGCAGCGCGGCGGCGACCCGGACCGCCCGGGCAAGAAGGATCCGCTCGACGTCCTGGTCTGGCTCGCGGAACGGCCCGGCGAGCCCGGCCTGGGACTCGCGGTTCGGGCGCGGCAGGCCCGGCTGGCACGTCGAGTGCGCGGCGATCGCGACCGAATACCTGGGTAACACCTTCGACGTCCAGGCTGGCGGCTCTGACCTGGTTTTCCCGCACCACGAGATGAGCGCCTCGCACGCCCGGGTGGCGCTGGCCCCGGCAGGGCGCGTTCGCCCGGGTGTACGTCCACGCCGGGATGGTCAGCTACCACGGCGAGAAGATGTCCAAGTCGCTGGGGAACCTGGTCTTCGTGAGCAGGCTGCTCGCGGACGGGGTGGACCCCATGGCCATCCGGATGGCCCTGCTCGCGCACCACTACCGGTCCGACTGGGAGTGGACCGACGCCGTCCTGGGTGACGCCCAGGCCCGCCTGGCCCGCTGGCGCGCCGCCCTGGCCCGCGCCGAAGCCGCCGTCCCCGAGCCCGGCCCCCCGGCCGCCGAAGCGGCCCGCAGCGCGGCCGAGATGGTGCTGGCAGGCGTGCGCGCCCGGCTGCGCGACGACCTCGACGCCCCCGGTGCGCTCGCCGTCGTGGACCACTGGGCCGATGCCCTGCTCGCCGAACCCCCGACCAGCATCACCCCCCGCGACCTGGCCGGCGCCCGCCTCGTCGCAGGCCACCGTCGACGCCCTCCTAGGCATCAGCCTGTAGCCCGACAGCCGCCAGGGCGTCAGCCGACGCAACTCCGACGCTGCAAGGCCGTTGTCAACCGCCTCAGCCCAGCCTGTGGATAACGATCCAGATTATCCACGTTATCCACAGGTGGCCAGTTGGCCGGACTGCGATTTGCGGGCCGCACGCTGGCCACATGACACAAACGCTTACCGCGGGTGACGACACCCCGCAGCCCTCGCGCACTCCCCAGACCCCGGCCAGCCCTCAGACCCCGGACGCCCTGCAGGCGGACCCGGTCCAGGTCCGGGCCGGATCGCCCGACTCGCTGCTCGCGATCGTGCCGCACCTGCTCGGCTTCGTGCCGCAGGCCAGCCTGGTCGTGATCGGAACGGAGGCTCCCCACGACCGGATCAAGGTCACGCTCCGCTACGACTTGCCCGATCCGCCCGGTGCGGGGGTCTCCGCGGACATCGCCGCGCACGCCGTCGGCGTCATCGGCTCGCAGCGGCTGGCCACGCTGGTGGCGGTCGGCTACGGTCCCGGGTCGCTGGTCGACCCGGTGGCGGGCGCGCTGGGTGCCGCGGCCCGGACGGCCGGGATCGACGTGCTGGACATCCTGCGCGTCGAGGACGGGCGCTACTGGTCCTACCTGTGCGCCGATGAGGGCTGCTGCCCGGCCGCGGGCATGCCGTTCGATCCCGGCGCGCACTCCGCCGCGGCCGCCCTGGCCAGCGCCGGGAACCGGGTGCTGGCCGACCGGGCCGCGGTGGCGGCCCGGGTCGCGCCGCTCGGCGGCATCGCCGCGGAGTCCATGCGCCAGGCCACCCGCCGGGCCGAACGGCACGCCGGCCAGCTGCTCGCGAAGGTCCGCAAGTCTTCCCGCATCGGCGCCGCGCGGCAGCTGATCGCCGCCGAGGGGCTGAACGCGGTGGGCGCCATGATCGCCACCTACCGCGCCGGCGGCAAGTACACCACGGACTACCAGATCGCGTGGCTCACGGTGGCGCTGCGCGACCTGCGGGTCAGGGACGACGCCTGGGCCCGGATGGACCCGGCGCTACCTGGACGCGCACCGGCGGCTGTGGATCGACGTGACCCGGCGGGCGCAGCCCGGGTACGTGGCCGCACCCGCCGCCCTGCTCGCCTTCGTGGCCTGGCAGTCCGGCGACGGAGCGCTCGCGAACGTCGCGCTCGACCGGGCCATGGCCGACGAGCCCCGGTACTCGATGGCCCTGCTGCTCCGGCAGGTGATCAGCGCCGGGGCGCCTCCGTCGCTGGCCAGGCTGCCGATGACCCCGGAGGAGGTGGCCGCCAGCTACGACGACGCCGAAGAGGACGACCTGGCGGCGACCGCGAGCTATGACCACGAACCGGACCCAGACGTCCACGACCCGGACCCGGCGGGCGAACAATGAGGTCAGGGCCATGGCACAGGGAGCGGCCCGCGTTGGCGAGATACACTGCCTGAGGCGTTCGTCCAGCTCAGTACGGATCTCGCTCGTTTGCCCGCCCCCGGCCGTTTCCATGATGGGTGACAGCCGTTAAACCGGAAGGATGCCCGTGGTGGATGCCCGCATGACTGCCGACGCGCATGAGGCCGAGGTGGCCCGGTTGCGTGAGGCCTACGCGGCCCTGCCGCCGGGGGCGCCGGTGCGGCTGGCCAAGCGCACGTCCAACCTGTTCAGGTTCCGCGAGCGCGAGACCCGAAGAGCCCGAAGACGCGCGAACCCCGCGGGGAAGACCGCTCAGGCTGACCGCGGCCTGGACGTTTCCGCGTTCGGTCATGTGCTGTGCGTTGATCCCGCCACCAGGACGGCGCGGGTCGGGGGCATGACCACCTACGAGGACCTGTGCGACGCGACGCTCAGGCATCAGCTGATGCCGCTCGTGGTGCCCCAGCTCAAGACGATCACCCTCGGCGGCGCGGTCACCGGGCTCGGCATCGAGTCCACCTCGCTGCGCAGCGGCATGCCGCACGAGTCCGTCACCGAGATGGAGATCCTGACCGGCGACGGCCGCGTCATCCGCGCCACCGACGACAACGAGCATGCCGACCTGTTCCGCGGCTTCCCGAACTCCTACGGGACGCTGGGCTACTCCCTGTCGCTCACCATCGAGCTCGAGCCGGTCCAGCCGTTCGTGCACATCCGCCACTTCCCGTTCGGCACCGCGGAAGCCTGCATGGACGCGATCGGCCAGATCGCCGCGGAGGGCAGCTTCCGCGGCCACCGGGCGGATTTCGTCGACGGCACCGCGTTCGCGCCTGACGAGCTTTACCTCACCGTCGGGGCGTTCAGCGCCGTGGCGCCGTGGCGCAGCGACTACACCGGCCAGCAGATCTACTACGAGTCGATCAGGCGGGACAAGGAGGACTTCCTCACCATCCGCGACTACCTGTGGCGCTGGGACACCGACTGGTTCTGGTGCTCGCGACCCTTCGGGGTACAGAAACCCCTGGTCAGGAGGATGTGGCCGCGTCGTTACCGGCGCTCGGACGTCTACCGCAAGCTGGTCGCCCTGGACCGCCGCTACGGCCTCTTCGACCTCGTGAACGCGCGGCGGCACCTACCGCCACGGGAGAGGGTCATCCAGGACGTGGAGATCCCGGTCGAACGTGGTGCCGAGTTCCTACGATTTTTCCAGGAAAATGTGGGAATGAGTCCGGTATGGATGTGCCCGCTGCGGCTGCGCGGCGAGCGGATCTGGCCTCTTTATCCCCTACGGCCCGGCGAGGTGTACGTGAACTTCGGGTTCTGGGGGACCGTGCCGCTGCCCGCGGGCCAGGCGGACGGCTACCACAACCGCCTCGTCGAGGACGAGGTCGCGAGGCTGGACGGGCACAAGTCGCTGTATTCCACGTCGTTCTACGCCGAGGACGAGTTCTACCGGCAGTACAACGGCGAGGCGTACCGCGCGCTCAAGCGCGCCTACGACGGCGAGGGCCGGCTGCTCGGCCTGTATGAGAAGTGCGTCAGGGGACGCTGAGGTATCGGACGACAGGAAGGAACGCGAAGGATGGCACTGGCGGAGGTCTTCGAGGCATTCGCGGGGCCCGAAGCCCCGGTGGAGTTCACGGCCTATGACGGCAGCCATGCCGGCGCGGCCGGATCTCCGGTGAAGATCACTGTCCGCTCGCCGGCGGCCGTGGCCTACCTGGCCCAGGCGCCGGGCGAGCTCGGGCTGGCCCGGGCCTACGTGGCCGGGCAACTGGACGTCGAAGGGGACATGTACGAGGCCCTGGCCAGGATGACCAAGGCCCAGTCCATCAGCTTGACCATGGCGGAGAAGCTGCGGCTGCTGCAGGCCCTCGGCGGCCCGAAGCTGCTGCTGCACCGGATGCCGCCGCCGCCGCAGGAAGTCACGCAAACCCGCCGCTGGCTGACCGGCCGGCTGCACTCCAAGACCCGCGACGCCAAGGCGATCTCCCATCACTACGACGTGTCCAACCGGTTCTACGAGTGGGTGCTCGGGCCGTCGATGGCGTACACCTGCGCCTGCTATCCCCCCAGGACGCGACCCTGGAAGAGGCGCAGGCGCAACAAGTTCAACCTGGTCGCCCGCAAGCTGGGGCTGCAGCGAGGGCATGCGACTGCTCGACGTCGGCTGCGGCTGGGGCGGCATGGTGATGCACGCGGCGCGGGAGTACGGCGTCAAGGCGCTCGGGGTCACGCTGTCCGCCCAGCAGGCCGCCTGGGCCCAGGCGGCGATCGAGCGGGAGGGGCTGTCCGGACTCGCCGAGGTGCGGCACCTGGACTACCGCGACGTGCCGGAGACCGGCTTCGACGCGGTCAGCTCGATCGGGCTGACCGAGCACATCGGCAAGCAGAACCTGCCGTCCTACTTCTCGTTCCTGTTCCGGAAGCTGAAGGTCGGCGGGCGGCTGCTGAACCACTGCATCACCCGGCCGGACAACATCGAGCCCGCCATCCGCAAGCGCGGGTTCATCAACCGGTACGTCTTCCCCGACGGCGAGCTCGAGGGACCCGGCTACCTGATCTCGCTCATGCACGACACCGGCTTCGAGGTGCGGCACGAGGAGAACCTGCGCGAGCACTACGCCAAGACCCTGGCCGCCTGGTGCGCCAACCTGGACGCGCACTGGAGCGAGGCGGTCAAGGAGGTCGGCCAGGGCACCGCCCGGGTGTGGCGGCTGTACATGGCCGGCTCGCGGCTCGGGATTCGACCGCAACCACATCGAACTGCACCAGGTGCTGAGCGTGCGGCTGGCCGCCGACGGGACGTCCGGCATGCCGTTGCGGCCCGACTGGGAGCTGCCCCGGGTGCTGGCCAGTTAATTGACCGAACGGACCGTGGTTCTTCCGCCCGCGCCGCTACCAGCCTCGCTGGCGGTCGGCGCGGGCGGCCCGGCTCACGCCGGGCGGCCTGGCCCGGCTGCGCGGGGGCCGCTGGCCGGCGGGCGGCGGACGCGCGGCAGGGTGCGCTATCCTGTGCGCATGCGTGCCGTCCGGCTGCTTCTTACCTAGCCGCGCCGACTTACCGTCGTTGGCGCGGCTGCCCCTCGTCTCGAGGGGCGTTTTCATTGCAGGCGATCATCGCCCCAGGGGTAAACGAGGCTCGGACCGATTCAATGGTGAGGAAACGATGACAGCGGCCGAGAGCGCCGACCTGGCGCAGCGCTATGACCCCCGTGATGTCCAGGAGAAGTGGCAGGCGCGCTGGGCGGAGCTAGACCCGTTCCGCGCCAGCGAGGATCCCGCCGATCCCCGGGAGCGCTTCTACCTGGTGGACATGTTCCCGTACCCGTCGGGTGACCTGCACATGGGCCACGCCGAGGCGTACGCCATCGGGGACGCCCTCGCGCGCTACTGGTTCCTGCGGGGCCGCAACGTGCTGCACCCGATCGGCTGGGACGCCTTCGGCCTGCCCGCGGAGAACGCCGCCATCAGGAACAACTCGCACCCGGCCGACTGGACCTACGCCAACATCGAGACCCAGGCCGCCTCGTTCCGGCGGTACGCGACCTCGTTCGACTGGAGCCGGCGGCTGCAGACCTGCGATCCCGCGTACTACCGCTGGAATCAGTGGCTGTTCCTGCGGTTCTACGAGCGCGGCCTGGCCTACCGCCGGGACGGCTACGTGAACTGGTGCCCGGTGGACCAGACCGTCCTGGCCAACGAGCAGGTCATCGCCGGGAAGTGCGAGCGCTGCGGCGCCGACGTGGTGCGCCGGATGCTGAACCAGTGGTACTTCAAGATCACCGAGTACGCGGACCGGCTGCTCGAGGACGCCGAGCAGCTCGAGGGCCGCTGGCCGGACCGCGTCCTGCTGATGCAGCGCAACTGGATCGGCCGCTCGGAGGGCGCCGAGGTCCACTTCACCGTGGAGGGCCGCGACGAGCCGGTCACGGTCTTCACCACCAGGCCCGACACGCTGTACGGCGCCACGTTCTTCGTGGTGGCGGCCGACTCGCCGCTGGCCGAGCAGATCTGCGCCCCCGATCGCCTGCCCGAGCTGCGCGCCTACGTCGAGCAGGTCAGGAAGCTGACCGACATCGAGCGCCAGTCCACCGAACGGGAGAAGACCGGGGTCTTCCTGGGCCGCCACGCGATCAACCCGGTGAACGGCGAGCGGATCCCGGTCTGGGCGGCCGACTACGTGCTGCCCGACTACGGCACCGGGGCGATCATGGCGGTGCCCGCGCACGATCAGCGGGACCTGGACTTCGCCCGCGCCTACGGGCTTGACGTCCGGGTCGTGGTGGACACCGGGCAGCCGGACCCGGCGCAGACCGGGGTCGCGACCGCGGGCGACGGCACGCTGGTGAACTCCGGCCCGATCAACGGGCTGGCCAAGGCCGAGGCGATCGCCGCGATCACCGCCATCCTGGCGGAGCGGGGCCAGGGCCAGGCGGCGGTCAACTACCGCCTGCGGGACTGGCTGGTGTCCCGGCAGCGCTTCTGGGGCACCCCGATCCCGATCGTGCACTGCCCGTCCTGCGGCGAGGTGCCGGTGCCCGACGACCAGCTCCCGGTGGTGCTGCCCGACCTGCGCGGCCAGGACCTGGTGCCCAGGGGCGTGTCCCCGCTGGCCGCGGCCGAGGACTGGGTGAACGTGCCCTGCCCGGCCTGCGGCGGCCCGGCCAAGCGCGACACCGACACCATGGACACGTTCGTGGACTCCTCCTGGTACATGTTCCGGTACTGCTCGCCCGATTACACCGACGGTCCCTTCGACCTGGCCGAGGTCCGCCGCTGGGCGCCGGTGGACATGTACGTGGGCGGCGTCGAGCACGCCATCTTGCACCTGCTGTACAGCAGGTTCTTCACCAAGATCCTGTACGACATGGGCCTGGTCGACTTCACCGAGCCGTTCACCCGGCTGATCAACCAGGGCCAGGTGATCAACCACGGCAAGGCGATGTCCAAGTCGCTGGGCAACGGCGTCGACCTCGGTGAGCAGATCGAGCGGTTCGGCGTGGACGCGATCAGGCTGACGATGATCTTCGCCAGCCCGCCCGAGGACGACATCGACTGGGCGGACATGCACCCGGAAGCCATGGTCAAGTTCCTCGGCCGGGTGTGGCGGATCGCCGCCGACGTGGCCGACGCGGACCAGGGCACCGGGAGTCCCGGGGTTCCGGGGTGCCAGGCGGCCACGGCGGGCGACACCGAGCTGCGCAGGATCACCCACCGGACCATCGACGAGGTCACCCGCCAGGTGGAGGCGTACCACCTGAACGTGGCCGTGGCCCGGCTGATGGAGCTGGTCAGCGCCACGCGGAAGGCCATCGACTCCGGGCCGGGCGCGGCGGACCCGGCGGTCCGCGAGGCGGCGGAGGTGCTGGCCGTGCTGCTGTCGCTGTTCGCGCCCTACACCGCCGAGGAGTCCTGGCAGCTGCTCGGGCACAAGCCGTCGGTGGCGCGCGCCACCTGGCCAGTCGCCGACCCGGCCCTGCTGACCCAGGAGAAGGTGACCTGCGTGGTGCAGGTCAACGGCAAGGTCCGCGACAAGCTAGAGGTCTCGCCGCAGATCGGCGAGGACGAACTCCGCGAGCTCGCGCTGGTGGCGCCCGGGGTGGTCCGCACGCTGGGTGAGCCGCAGGTGAGCCGGGTCATCGTGCGGGCGCCCAAGCTGGTCAGCATCGTCGCGGCCTGAGCGCCCCTAAGGATCCCTGAGGCTCCTGGGCAGCGTCCCGGGAACAGCGTGCCCGGGACAGGCGCCGGGGCGGACGCGTCCGGCCTTTGGGTAGCCCGAACGCCTCCGCACCGCCCGGCGGCTTCGTGCTCAGACGCGGCGGAGCACGGCGACGACGCGGCCGAGGATGCTGGCCTCGTCGCCGAGGATCGGCGCGTAGGCCGGGTTGTGCGGAATCAGCCAGACGTGCCCGTCGCTCTGCTTGAACGTCTTCACCGTCGCCTCGCCGTCCAGCATGGCCGCCACGATCTCGCCGTTCTCCGCGACCGGCTGCTGCCGGACCACCACCCAGTCACCGTCGGCGATCGCGGCGTTGATCATCGAATCGCCGGCCACCTTGAGCAGGAACAGCGTGCCCTCGCCGACCAGCTGCCTGGGCAGCGGGAACACGTCTTCGATCGCCTGCTCGGCCAGGATCGGGCCGCCTGCGGCGATCCGCCCGACCAGCGGCACGTAGGCGGCCTCCTGCGACGGGATGTCGATGCCCGGGATGTCGCCGGCCTCTTCCTCTTCCCGGCTGGTCTGGTGGCCCGGCTCCGGCCGCACGGCCGGGTGGCCCGGCAGCCGCACCTCGACCGTCCGCGGCCGGCCCACGTCCCGGTGCAGGTATCCCTTGCTCTGCAGCGTGCTGAGCTGGTACGAGACGCTGGACGTGCTGGTCAGGCCGACGGCCTCGCCGATCTCGCGCATCGACGGCGGGTAGCCGCGCTTCTGCACCGACTCGCGGATGACCTGAAGCACCTTGCGCTGCCGCCAGGTCAGCACGTGATCGGGATCGGGCTTGTCCGGGGTTTCCGGGATGACGACCGGCACGCTGCCCTTCGGCTTGCGCCCTGGCCGCCCCTTAGGTCTGGGTGCCTCCGCTGGATCGGTGCCGGAAGCACCGGTTGCGGTGCCTCCCATGGCGGTTTCCTCCATCTGATGACCTTCCGTGTCCGAGTTCTTGCGTGCTGAGTAGAGAGTAACGGTTCTCGTCCGAGATCCCAAACATCTGTTCGACGTGTCGCAAAAATGTCAGACCCCCGACGTACAACAGCTATATACCCCGTTCGATCGAACATTAAGACGATCGAATGGGTGTACGATCGAACGCGATATGGCTCGAACGAAGGTTTGATCATGGAGGTCGCCATGAATGCGATGCCAGCAGTGACGCGGCCCTGCGGTTCCGGGATCCGCCCACGTCATCGCCGTGTGGCGCACCCGGCGCACCCCCCGCGCCGCGATGTGGGCCAGCGCCCGGCTCCGCTGGGTGCCGCGCTGCGGCTGACCAGGCGGGGCCGGGTGGTGGCCGCGGCCGTCGCCGCGCTGCTGGTGACCGTGGTGTCGTTGCTGGCGGCCGGCGCGGCGCAGGCGACGAACCACGCCCTGCCGCCGGGCGCGGCGCGGCAGAACCTCGTCCAGGTGATCGTCCGCCCGGGCCAGAGCCTGTGGTCGGTGGCCGAGAGCGCGGACCCGGACCAGGACACCCGCGCCGTCATCCAGCAGATCGTCGACCTCAACGCGCTGAGCGGCGACGTCGTGTTCGCCGGCCAGCAGCTCTGGGTGCCGCGCGGCTGAGTTCCCGGCAACCCCAAGAGCCTCGAAAGCCTCCAGAAACCCCGGAATCCCCGGCGCTGTCAGCGCACAGGCGCCCTGCCGAAACAAAAGGCCGAGACACAGCCGCGACACGCCGCGCCCGCCCCAGCCGCACGGCGACCGGGGTTTCGGAGATTCTCCGCTCGCGCCCGCTTGCCTCCGGCCGCCCTGGTGGTCTACGGTAACCACAACATCTAGTACTTACACCGTTGTGTTTTTTCCACAAGTTGTGTTCACAGGTAGACTGATAGGTGAACACGCACGGCGGACCAGGGAGGTGATCGCGTGTACTGCCCCTTCTGCCGTCATCCGGACAGCAGGGTCATCGACAGCCGGACGGCTGACGACGGCGCCGCGATCCGCCGCCGGCGGTCGTGCCCGGAGTGCGGGCGGCGATTCACCACCCAGGAGACGGTCATCTTGATGGTGGCCAAGCGCAGCGGTGTCACCGAGCCGTTCACCCGGGACAAGATCATCCATGGCGTGCAGCGCGCGTGTCAGGGACGGCCGGTCAGCGAGGACAAGCTGGCGATCCTGGCCCAGCAGGTGGAGGAGACGATCAGGGCGCGGGGGCTGGCCGAAGTTCCCTCGCACGAGGTGGGCCTGGCCATCCTGGGCCCGCTGAGGGAGCTGGACGAGGTGGCCTACCTGAGGTTCGCCTCGGTCTACCGAGGGTTCGAGTCGCTCGCCGACTTCGAGGATGAGATCACCGCCCTGCGCCAGGGCCGCCGTGACGCCGCAGCCGAGGCCACCAAGGTCGCCGAGGCCGAGGCTGCGGCGAGCCCGGAACCGGCGTCGTAAGGGCGGCACCAGAGTTGTCATTGTTGCGGCAAGGCCATGCAGGGACTGGCAGGGATCCGGGCGGATCCCGGAAGGGGGAACGAAATGACGGAGACGGTGAGCGGCGCGACGACCCGCAAGGGGAAGGCAGCCCAAGCTCAGGCCGGCCCGAGCAAGCTCACGATCGGGCGCATCCACACCACCCCGGGCGTGCACCCCTATGACCAGGTGACCTGGGAACGCCGGGACGTCGTGATGACGAACTGGCGGGACGGCTCGGTCAACTTCGAGCAGCGCGGCGTGGAGTTTCCCGACTTCTGGTCGGTAAACGCCGCCAACATCGTGACCACCAAGTACTTCCGCGGCGCGGTCGGCTCGCCGCAGCGCGAGTGGAGCCTCAAGCAGCTCGTGGACCGGGTCGTCGGCACCTACGAGAAGGCGGGCCGGGAGCACGGCTACTTCGCCACCGACGAGGACGCCGAGATCTTCGAGCACGAGCTCAAGTACGCCCTGGTCCACCAGATCTTCAGCTTCAACTCCCCGGTCTGGTTCAACGTCGGCACCGCGTCCCCGCAGCAGGTCAGCGCGTGCCAGCCGTACGACGCCCTGGTCAGCACGCCGGCGGGGCTCGTTCCTATCGGCAAGCTGGTCGAAGAGGACGCCGTCGGCACCAAGGTCTACGACGCCCACGGCGTGACCCGGATCGTCGCGACCAAGGCAAACGGCGTGAAGGAAGTGCTCCGGCTGCACACCAAGGCCGGCTACGCGCTCGACGTAACGTCGGATCACCTGGTCTGGCGGTCGTCAGGATCGTGATACCGGCGCGCTTCGTGCCAGCTGGCGAGCCTGCGAGCCGGGTGACACCTGCTGCAAGTGGCACCCGAGCGTCGGCGGCGTCTGATGGCCGACGCCGGAGATCGACCGGATCGAGGCAGCTGGGCGTCATGGAGGTCTACGACATCCAGACCGAGAGCGGCGAGTACCTGTCCGGCAACCTGCGCGTGCACAACTGCTTCATCCTGGCCGTCGACGACACCATGGACGCCATCCTGGACTGGTACCGGGAGGAGGGCCTGATCTTCAAGGGCGGGTCCGGCGCCGGCGTCAACCTGTCCAGGATCCGGTCAAGCAAGGAGCTGCTGTCCTCCGGCGGCACCGCGAGCGGCCCGGTCTCGTTCATGCGCGGCGCCGACGCCTCGGCCGGCACGATCAAGTCGGGCGGCGCCACCCGGCGCGCGGCCAAGATGGTCGTGCTCGACGTCGACCACCCCGACGTGGCCGAGTTCATCGCGACCAAGGCGCGCGAGGAAGAGAAGGTCCGGGTGCTCCGCGACGCCGGGTTCGACATGGACCTCGGCGGCAAGGACATCGTCAGCGTCCAGTACCAGAACGCCAACAACTCGGTCCGCGTGTCCGACGAGTTCATGCGCGCGGTGGAGGAAGGCAAGGAGTTCGACCTGCTGGCCCGGCGCACCGGCGAGGTCGTCGAGACGGTCGACGCCCGGAAGCTGATGCGCAAGATGGCCCAGGCGGCCTGGGACTGCGCCGACCCCGGCATCCAGTACGACGGCACGATCAACGACTGGCACACCTGCCCCGAATCCGGCCGGATCACCGCAAGTAATCCCGTGCAGCGAGTACGTTCACCTGGACAACTCGTCCTGCAACCTGGCCAGCATCAACCTGCTGAAGTTCCTCCGCGACGACGACACCTTCGACGCCGAGCGGTTCGCGAAGATCACCGAGCTGATCATCACCGCGATGGACATCTCCATCTGCTTCGCCGACTTCCCGACCGAGAAGATCACCGAGACCACCCGCGCCTACCGGCAGCTGGGCATCGGCTACGCCAACCTGGGCGCGCTGCTGATGGCCACCGGCCACGCCTACGACTCCGAAGGCGGCCGGGCCATCGCCGCCGCCATCACCTCGCTGATGACCGGCACCGCCTACAAGACGTCGGCCGAACTAGCCGCCGCCGTCGGCCCCTACGACGGCTACGAGCGCAACGCCAAGCCGCACAAGCGGGTCATGCGCAAGCACGCGGACGCCAGCGAGAACATCCGCCCGGTCGGCACGATGGAACGCGAGATCCTCGACCTGGCCAACGAGACCTGGCAGAAGTGCCTCGAGCTCGGCGAGACAAATGGGTACAGAAACGCCCAAGCCAGCCTATTGGCGCCTACCGGCACCATAGGCCTCATGATGGATTGCGACACCACTGGTATCGAGCCCGACCTGGCCCTGGTCAAGTTCAAGAAGCTGGTCGGCGGCGGCTCCATGCAGATCGTCAACCAGACCGTGCCGCGCGCGCTGAAGAACCTCGGCTACCCGCACGAGCAGGTCGAGGCGATCACCGAGTACATCGCCGAGCACGGCCACGTGGTGGACGCCCCCGGCCTGCGGCCCGAGCACTACGAGGTGTTCGACTGCGCGATGGGCGAGCGCGCGATCAGCCCGATGGGCCACGTCCGGATGATGGCCGCCGTCCAGCCGCACCTGTCCGGCGCGATCAGCAAGACGGTCAACATGCCGGAAAGCGCCACCGTCGAGGAGATCGAGCGGATCTACTTCGAGGGCTGGAAGCTCGGCCTGAAGGCGCTGGCCATCTACCGGGACAACTGCAAGGTCGGCCAGCCGCTGTCGGACGCCAGGAAGAAGCCCGCCGAGACGGCTGCCGCTCGGGCGCGCAGCCGGCCGCCGGCCGCCGAGCCGCACGAGCACCGGCCGGTCCGCAGGCGGCTGCCCAGGCAGCGGCCCGCCACCGTGACCAGGTTCTCCGTCGCGGGCGCCGAAGGCTACATGACCGCCTCCAGCTACCCGGACGACGGCGTGGGCGAGGTGTTCCTCAAGCTCGGCAAGCAGGGCTCGACGCTGGCCGGCGTGATGGACGCCTTCTCCATGGCCATCTCGGTCGGCCTGCAGTACGGCATCCCGCTGGAAAAGTGGGTGGAGAAGTTCACCAACATGCGGTTCGAGCCGGCCGGCCTGACCGACGACCCGGACATCAGGATCGCCAGCTCGGTGATGGACTACATCTTCCGCCGCCTCGCGCTGGACCACCTGCCCTACGAGGACCGCGCCGAGCTCGGCATCCTGTCCGCCGCCGAGCGCGCCGCCGAGGTCGCGGGCCACGACCCGGCCGGGCTGAGCGAGGAGGTGGACCCCGTGGAACTTGCCCAGTCGGCCGCCGTAGAACAGCCTCATCATGCCGAACGGACTGTGGTGCAAGCCCCGGCTCAACCTCAGCCAGGTGCCGCCCCCATTCCCGTCGTCCCGCACAGCTCGACCGAACTGATCGAGGCCCAGCTGGGCCGGACCGCGGACGCTCCGCTCTGCCTCACCTGCGGCACCAAGATGCGCCCGGCCGGCAGCTGCTACGTCTGCGAAGGCTGCGGCTCCACCAGCGGCTGCAGCTAGATAACTGCAGTTCGGGAGGGTCGGCGAGGCTGATAGCCTCGTCACCCCTCCTGCTATGCCCGCTTGCGGTGCTCATGACAGATCTTCCTGATCATGACCGCGCCGTATCGGCCATCGGACGCATTTTCCAGACCAGGCCTGGCGACCTCGCGATAGTCCCGCCAGCCAGTCGTATCTGGACGGATCTGCTCGGCCGAGTGCTAGCGCGATCTAACGTTTCGTATCTGTGTTTGATAGAACTACGTTATACTATGGTGTGATTGAACACATCTACTGGCAACGGAGGCTCGGGATGAGACGTGCCAAGGCAGCCCGATATGGCCGGTCCGCACCTTACCGACCGTCAGCGCAAGGTCCTCCAGGTCATCGAGGACTCCACGCAGGCCCGCGGTTACCCGCCGACCATGCGGGAGATAGGGGACGGCTGTCGGGCTGGCGAGCACGTCGAGTGTCTCTTATCAGCTATCGGCGCTGGCGAAGAAGGGATACCTGAGCCGTGGTGCCGGGCGCCCGCGCACGGCGGTGGTGCACCTGCTCAATGATCCGGGTATCGCAGAGCATGCTGATCGCGCGGATGGTGACACCGAGGGGCCGATGATAGCTCGCGTGCCGCTGGTCGGCCGTATCGCCGCAGGCGGTCCGATTCTCGCCGACGAGCTGATCGAGGACGTCATCCCTCTGCCCAAACAACTGGTCGGCGAGGGTGAGCTCATCGCGCTCAGGGTCGTGGGTGATTCGATGATCGGCGCCGCGATCGCCGACGGCGACTGGGTGGTTGTCCGCCGGGAGTCGGACGTCGAGAACGGCGACATCGTCGCGGCCATGATCGAGAGCGACACGTCGGCGGACAGGGAGGCAACGGTCAAGACATTCAAGAAGACCGACGGGCACGTCTGGCTGATTCCGCACAACCCCGCTTACACCCCGATCCCAGGCGACGAGGCCAAGATCCTCGGCAAGGTAGTCGCCGTGCTGCGCCGGGTCTGACGCTCACAGGCTCGTGCAGGCGACCGTCGGCCCCCACCTGAGGTCTTTTCCAGCTGCCTGACATAAAAGGGTGCAGGTTTTCGCGCGGCTAGCCGCCGCCGAAGCAGACGAACGGGCTGAACGGCTCGGCGGCCGTGGCCTCGGCGAGCGCCTCGGCGGGCCTGGCCCCGGCCGCGAGCAGGCGATGGTAGGCGGTCATCATGCCGACGGCGGCGTCGTCGCGCCACCCGGGTGACGCTGGAGATCACCGTCGCGGTGCCGATGTAGAGCAGGGCGGCGGTGAAGCCGAGGATCTCCTCGCCGGGGCGCACGACGGTCCGCCCGACATCGCAGGCTGACAGGATCACGTGCCGGGGGGCGGCCGTGAGCTGCTGGATGTCGTAGGCCATCAGCGGGCCGTCGGCCAGGTCGAGCCGGGAGAACAGGAAGTTCTCCCGGTCGTGGTGGCCGTGCGCGGCCAGGTGCGCGAGCGGGGCGCCGTCGAGGGCCTGCAGCGTGGCGCTCACGGTGGCCGCTTTCCGCGAGCAGCGGGCGGCAGCCCGGATAGAACTTGGCTATCTCGGTGACTTCCCGGGCCGCGTGCTCCAGGTCCGGCCCCGCGACCAGCAGCGGCGGCCCGGTCCCGGCCAGGTACGCCTCGCGCGCTGGCCGCGGCGCCAGGCGGCCAGCCACGAGGACGCGGACGGGCACACCGTGACCGGGCGGCCGCGCAGGTCGGGCAGCAGGCTCCAGGGGATGCTGGCCAGCGGGCCCGCCGGGACGAACACGATGCCGTCATCGCCGAGCCAAGGCCGCAGCGGCGCGATGATCTCGGCGGTCAGCATTTCGCGCCTGGTGCCGGATCGACTCCCTGATCACGGCCTCGAGCCGGGCGGGCAGCCGCCGTCCGGCCAGCGTGTCGAGGTCGGCGCTCAGCCGCCTGGCCGCCTCGGCGGCCGCTTCGAAGTCGCCGAGCCGGACGAGGCGCGCGGATCCGGGCCGCACGCACCACCGCGAGCATCGCGCCGGTCCGGGCCAGGATGCCGACCAGGCGTCTGCCCGCTCTCGCCCAGCGCCGCGCTGACCTCGCCGAGGCTGGCCTGCGGCCGTGGCCTCGCCCAGGCCGCTGGCCTGCCAGCTCGTGCTCCCTGATCTCGCGCTGCAGCTCGGCGTGCCTGGCGATCAGCGGCCGGGTCGCGGCGGCCGTTCAGCTCGGCCTGGCGGATCAGGTAGGCTGAGCTGGCGCAGCTCGGCCAGGACGGCCGCCGCCTGCGGGTCGGCGGGCGGGCGCACCGGCCTGACCCGGAACGCCTGCGCCCGGGAGCGTTCCAGCCAGGCGAATACCAGCGGCGCGGATCTCGCGGTCCAGCGCCAGCCGCAGGCCGGCCGCGGCCAGATCCGCGCCCAGCGCGGCGGTGCCGGTCTGCAGGTCGACGCTGCCCAGCCGGCCGCGCCGGGCCTGCACCATCGCCAGGCCCGCCCGGAGCTCGGCCAGCGCCGCCCCGGCCGCCCGTCCCGCTCCGCCAGCTCGGCCCGGGCCAGCCGGCGCAGCAGGCCTGACGTCCAGCGGCGCCGCCGGCCCGCGGCGGCGCACGGCCGCGATCCGCCGCCTCGCCTCGTCCGCGCGCCCGGCCGCGAGCAGCGCGCGGGCCGCGAGCAGTTCGGCCAGGTCCGCGTCGTTGGCGCAGCCCGCAGCCGCGCAGCCGCCCGGCCAGCCGCAGCGCCTCGGCCGCGATGGGCGCCCGGCGTCCTGGCTGAGACCGACCGCGCCCGCAGCCGGGTGAGCTCCGCCAGGCAGGCCCACGCGTCGTTGCCCTGCCGGCGGAAGCGCCGCTCGGCGGCCAGCCGCCCAGCGGCGCGCGACGGCCAGCTCGCCGGCGGCCAGCGCGGCCTGCGCCCGGGCCAGCTCCGCTTCGGCGAGATCCTGATCGAGCCGCTGCCGCCGGAACGACGGCCATCGCGCCGTCCAGCTCGCTGGCCGCGTCACTGGCGCAGCCCGACCGCGAGCAGCGCGCGGGCCTTGTCCATCGCCAGCACCGGCAGGAAGCCGGGCGCGCTCAGCCGGTAGCCGTCGGCGGCCGCGTCGAAGAGCTGCAGCGCGGCCGGGATGTCGCCGGCCAGCAGATCGCAGTAACCCAGGTTGTGCAGCGCCTTGGCCGCGATCAGGTCGTGGCCGCCCGGCCGCCGCGACGCGCTGGCACCAGACCAGGTCGGCGCGCGCCCGCCGGACGTCGGCCGACGTTGAGGTGGACGACGCTGCGGTTGAGCAGCGCCGGGCCAGGTTCGCGGTCTCCGCCGGATTCCCCTCCAGCAGGGCCACCGCCTCGTCGAAGTACCTTCAGCGCGTCGCCTGCCCGCCACGGTCCGCATCAGGATCAGGCCTCGCTGGAGAGAGCAGGATGCCCCGGTCGTCCGCCGCGATCAGATCCTCGGCCCGGTCCAGGAGGCGCAGCCCGTAGCTCGGTGCGGCCCTGCTCGGACTCCCATTGGGCCAGGATCCCCAGCAGCCTGGCGGCCAGGCCATGGTGCATCTCGTGCACCTGCCGCGCGTCGGGCTGCTTCCCGTCTTCTGTCCAGCCCAGCTGCCGCAGCCCCGCGCGGACATGGCGGGCGCCGACCGCGGGGCGGCCGCGTTGCCCTCCCGCAGGCCGCGCTCACGCGCCTCGCGGGCCAGCCTCTCGGCGCGGGCGAGCGAACGGCTGGAGCGGGCTGAGCGCCGCTCGGCGCGGGGCATCCGGCAGGCGCCTCCCAGCTGGCCGGTCAGAGGATGAGCGCGGGGGTCACCACCGACCGCCCGGCTCCGCTCGGCCCGTGCTCGGCCGGGCCGGACGATGAGCTGCGCGGTCCCGCGGGGCACCCGGGCGAAGGCGAAGCGGCCCTGCTCGTCGCTGGCCACGGTCAGCGAATCCGCCGAGGTCTTCATCTCGATCTCGCGGCGCTGCGGCGGCGCCAGCCAGCCGTCGACCCGTGCCGTCCCGTCCTGGTTCGCCTCGATCCGGATCATGATGGTCAGGCTGTCGCTGTCGAAGGTGATCGTCCGGCTCTGCTCCGTTCCGCGCGCGGCCACGGCCAGCTGGTCCTCTTCGCGACGAGCCGGGCCACCTCGATCTCCAGGTCGCGGAGCGCGAGCGAGAACCGGATCCGCTCCGGAAGGTCCGCCGGCATCGGGTCGGCGGCCTGGAACATCTCGCGGATACCGTCGAGCATCCCGAAGTCGACGTCGTCCAGCGGCTCGTCGGCCGACGGCAGGCGATCCGCATCCGGGGGCCTCATGCGTGACTCCCGTCCGGGTCACTGGCGAGCAGGGCGCGGAGCTTGGCCAGGCACCGGCCGCGGGTGGGGCCGATGCTCCCGACCGGCATGCCGAGTGCGGCCGCCACCGCCGCGTAGTCGGGACGCGGCGCGAACGCGACGATCCGCAGCAGTTCCTGGCACCGCGCGGAGAGCTGGCCGATGGCCGGCCACAGCGCTGCGCCGCTGGTCATCGAGGATGACCTGCTCCTCCGAGTCCGGGCCCCTGGTCGGGCAGCTCGGCGAGCAGTTCCTGGTCGGCGGGAAGCTGCCTGCGGCCCGTCGGCGCGCACCCGCCACGCCTCCCGCTTGGTGGTGGTGACCAGCCAGCCGACGAGCGCCGCCGAGTCGTGGATGTCGTCCAGGTGAGCGAGCAGGCGCAGCCACACCGTCTGCAGCACGTCCTCGGCATCACCGGAGCTCAGCCCGGCCGCCCGCGCGACCTGCCACAGCAGCGGGCTGAGTTCCGCCACGATCTGGCCGAGCGCATCCTCGCTGCCCTCCCTGGCCGCACTCAGCAGGCCGGCGATGCGCGCGCTGCGGTCCGGCTGGCTCGCCCGGACCGTGACGGACCTGCGGTCGTCACCGCTGGAGCCTGTCCGCGCGACTCCCGGAGCACCGTCCTCGTCCTCGTGCAGTCCCTCAGGGCGGCCAGCCGCGCGGTCTCCCGTCGCGATGACCGCGCCCGGTCGGCGCCGGCTGGTCCCGGCCGGCTAGCCGCAGGCTCGTGCGCCGCCGCTCCGGTCAGCAGCGACCGTGCGATGTGCGCGGCCATGCAGCGGAGCCGAGAACGAGGTGCCGCTCCAGATCGGCGAACCCGCCGCGGAAGTCGTCGGGATCGAGCGCCTCGCGGTGCCGGGCGGCAGCGTCCGCCGGCTGGCTTGCCGGATGCGCGGCATCCTGAGTCCGGGAGTGCGGCTGCCGTTGACGTCGGTCGGGATAGGTGCTGACCACGGCCGCGCCCGCGGCCCAGGCCGTGACCCAGCGGCCGTCGTCGCTGAACAGCGCCTTGGAGCCGTTCGGGTTGAGCGCGCCCACGCTGATCACCGGCACCTGGCCCGCCGGGACTGGCAGGCGCGAACGCCGCCGGGTAGAACCGCGGCTGGTGGCGAAGTTACCCGCCGCGGCGACCACGACGACCCCCAGGCCGAGCAGCGCCTCGATCACCTGCCACAGCCCGGAGCTGTAGGTCACGTCGTGCCGCGGACTCGCTGAAGTAGCCGAGCGACAGCGAGACCACGTCGACCATCTCCGCCAGGTCGCCCTCGCTCGGCGAGCCGCGATCCGGTTGGCCAGGTGGCGCGAGGGCGCAGATGAGGTCGCCCTCGTAGACGACGCCGTCGCTGTGCATGATCCGTATGGCCAGGACCCGGGCATCGGGCGCGACCTGGCGCACGATCCCGGCGATGAACGTGCCGTGGCCGGTCGCGCGGATTGAGCTCGCCGATCAGCGGGATGGCCGTCGACCGGCGTGTCCCAGGCGTCCCTGATCACCTGGCGCGACTGGTCGCCGTTAGCCCGGCGCGTACTGCGCCTTCCGCGTGGATGGCGGCCTGGATGCCGTGATCGACCGCGACGAAGCCGTCGGCGGGCGATGGTGTAACCGCCCGCCCCGTCCGGCCGCCACGTCCAGCCACGGGTGGGCGCGGACGCCGGTGTCCAGGACGGCGACCACCGGACGCCGGCCGTAATCGGCTCGCGCATTGGTCGGCCGGCCTGCGCGCGGGCGGATCGAAGAGGACGGCGACCGGGGTCCGCGGGTCGCCGCCGCTGAACAGGTAGGAGTCGGTGGCGGTCGGCCCGCTGACCGTCGCCGCTGGTGCCGGGGCCCCCGGCGATGCCGCCGCCCCCTCCTGGCCGGGCTGCCGGTGATGGCCGAGCCGACCAGCAGATGCTCCAGCGAGATCTGCTCGACGGCTTCGGTGTCCCGGTCCGGTCGCTCCTGCGCGATGCCGTCCGCGCGCAGTGTCTGCAGCGCGACCCACGCGTCGACCACGACCGGGGTGGGGTGGCCCAGCACCGGGACCAGGACCGCGGTGCGAGGCAGTTGCGGCAAGAGTCGAATTCGTCGCGGCGGTCTCGGCTGGCTCGGCGTGATCAGCTCGATCCCGATGTCGGCCAGGACCGTTGTTATGGTCCGCCGCACGTCGTCGTCTTGCCGCACGACGTCAGGAACCAGCAGCGTCTTGGCCCGGTATACGGTCGGCCGGGGCGGCTGGTCACCGCTCAGCCGCACGGCCTTCCCCGGGTCGAGAACCCGGGCGCCGTGCCGCTGCAGCAGCGCGGCGGGCAGGCCGATCAGGCCGGGCGCCTGATCATCGTCACGATGCGGCGACGGGTCACTCTCGGCAGGCGGCGTGAAGAACCATTTCATGTTCGGCTCCCGCAGGTGCGGTGCATGTCATCCCAGGCCCGTGGATCGCGAAAATCCGGCGAAACTGGGCTGGATGCCTCCAATCGGTTGGAGCCGGGGGTGGCACCGAGAAATACGGCCACTCATATAACAAAATGGTAACGAAGATCAAAATCATGAGGCCGAACGGGCCGCGGTCCACGCCTGGCGTTCCCTCGCCCGCCCCAGGACCAGGCCGCCCGACCTCCGTTACCGCGGCACCGTCAGCAGCGTCTTGCCGATCGTCGTCCTGGCCTCGATCGCCGCGTGCGCGCTCGGCGGCCGCGGCCAGCTCGAATTCCTGGCCGATGACCGGCCGCAGGCGGCCCGCCGCGGCCTCGGCCAGGGCCGTCCGGACCAGTGCCGCCAGTTCCTCCGGGCTCGCGGCCGCGCCGGCCCGGATGGTGACCTGCCGGGCCTGGGCGAGTTCGGCCGTGACCGGGGCGAAACTCCCGCTGGCCATGCCGAACGGGCAGAACCGGCCGCCCGCGGCGAGCAGGCCGAACGCCGCCAGCCCGATGTCCCCGCCCACGCCGTCGAACACCACGTCCACCTCGCCGACGGCGTCGCGGACCTGCTGTGTCCCAGCCGTCGCGGCTGTAGTCGACGGTCAGGTCGGCCCCGAGATCCCGCGCGATCGCGAGCTTGCGCGGCTGGCCGGCCAGCGCCACGACCCGGGCCCCGGCGTTGCGGGCGAGCTGCACCAGCAACGTCCCCACGCCTCCGGCCGCGGCCTCGACCAGGACGGTATCGCCCGCGCGCAGGGCCGCCCGGTCGGCCAGGGCGAGCGCCGTCCGGCCGTCGGCCAGCAGCGCGACCGCGTCCCGCAGGGCCATCCCGTCCGGGACCTCGATCAGCCGCGCGGCCGGCACGGCCACGCGTTCGGCGTACCCGCCCGTGCCGTTCAGGCTGGCCACGACCCGGCGCCCGGCTCCGAGTCCCGGAGTCCGGCCCCGGCCACCGTGCCGCCGACGCCGTTGCCCAGGATGGCCGGCAGCGCCGGGAGCATCGACGGATGAGGCGGCTTACCGGCCCGGACCTGCGTCTCGACGAACGTCACGTTGGCGAGTCTCGACGTCGATGACCACCTCGTCCGGGCCGGCCCGGACCTCGTCCACCTCGGCGGGCTCGAGCACCTCTGGCGGCCCGAACTCCCGCATCACCACGGCACGCACGACGGCGCCTCCCTTATCGGAGCGAATCTTTCCGACTACGATCCTATCGGAATGATTCTACTCCGAATAAAGGTAGGCTGGGCAGGTGACGTTCCGGTCGCTGCGCCCGCAGTCCGTGCACGGCCGCCAGGCCGAGGCCCGGCGCAACGACCTGGTCGTGCTCGAAGCGGCCCGTGACGTCTTCACCGCCCAGGGCGCGGGCGCGCCGATCTCGGCGGTCGCCGAGCGCGCCGGGGTCGGCATGGGCACGCTCTACCGCCGGTACGGCAGCAAGACCGAGCTGCTGCAGCGGCTGTGCGTGCTGGCGATGGACCAGGCGCTGGCCGCGGCCGACGACGCCCTGGCCGCCAGCGACCCGTGGGACGGCCTGTGCGGCTACATCCGGGCCTGCGTCGAGCTGCGCAGCGGGGCGCTCGCCTCGCTGGCCGGGCAGATCGAGACCACCGCCGAGATGCGGAGCACGGCCCGCCGGAGCATGGCGCGGATGGAGGAGATCGTCGCCCGGGCTCACCGCGACGGCCGCCTGCGCGCCGACGTCACCGCCCTGGACATCACCTGGCTGATCGAGCAGTTCAGCCGCCGGTCTCCGGATCAGGTCGAGCCGGCCGAGGAGCGCAACGTGCGGTCACGGCTGGTCGCCATCGCCCTCGACGGGCTGCGAGCGGCACCGGGCCAGGCCCTGCCCGGCCGCCCGCCGAGCCGCAGCCGCTACGTGAACCGCTGGTCGCGGCGGTCCTAGGCCCATCGGCCGAGCCGAGCCTCCAGATGCTGACCGCCGCGCTGCGCGGCGGCAGGCCCGCCCCGCCGCCGGACTCTGTCCCGCCGCCGGACTCCGGCCCGCAGCCGGACTCCGGCCCGCAGCCGCAGACCCGGCGAAACCGGTTTGAGCTTCCAGCCGGGCGACCGCGCGACCGGGCGCGGACGTGATCATGGCCTCATAATGGCGGGGTGAACGAGCCAGAGGTCAGGATCAGACCGGTCAACGAGGGCGACCAGCCCATGCTCGCCTGGCTCGTCGCCGAACTGTGGGGGTCGGAACTGGTCGCCGTGCACGGCACCGTGCTGCGGCCCGCCGAGCTGCCCGGGTTCATCGCCGAACGGTACCGTCGGGTGGTCGGCCTGCTCACCTACCAGCTGGTGGGCGAGATGCTCGAGATCGTCACGCTCAACGCCCTCGAGCGCCGGGTCGGCATCGGGACCCTGCTCATCGAGGCCGCGGCCGGCACGGCGCGGCACTTCCGCTGCTGCGAGGTCCGGCTCACCACCACCAACAACAACGTCGACGCGCTCCGTTTCTACCAGCGCCGCGGGTTCCGGCTCGCCGAGCTGCGGCCGGGCGCGGTCGACCGCTCGCGGCAGGAGAAGCCCCAGATCCCGAGGGTCGGCGACTACGGCATCCCGCTGCACGACGAGATCGACCTCACGCTGCCGGTCTAAACCGCAGATGTGATGGTGATTATCTTGACGGGTCGGCGCATGCCCGGTCCATCATGGATAACCAGTCACGTTCCTCACGGAGGCCCAGGTTCAGGACCACCCCTGCCGCATTTTTCACCGACAGTATCGACGTGTGTGCTGTCGCGGGTACCGGTCATGCGCTATACAGGGACGTACGACTGTCCGGCAACCGGGTGCGGGGGTCATGGGTCAGGCGACCCAGTCGCCGGGCTCGTGGCGCTGAGCCCCGAGTCAGGCTCTAGGGAGGCAGGGACATAGGGGCGAGGAAGCGTGATGCTGCCAAACGATAGGGCCCAGCCCGCCGCGCCAGAAAAGCCGAGCTGGGGTGCCCGGCTCATGCGTGCGCACCGGCGGGCCCCGACCTGGCTGAAGGTCACCGTCGTCGCCGCCGCCGTCCTGTTCTTCCCGGCTCACGCTGGGCCTGATCATCCTGGCCGCGCTGGTCTACGCGGTCGTCGCGGTGGTCCAGGGACGGCGCACCGTCGGCGCCTCCGCCTCGGTCGCGGTCTGGGGCTTGGCCGTGTTCTCTCGGCCGTGTACAACGGCAGCCTGACGAGCTGGCTCTACTCCTTGCTGCTGCTGCCCTTCGCGGTCGCGCTGGCCGCGCACGCCCGGCCGCTGGCCCGCTGGTTCGTGCCGTGCCGCACGGTCGCCTGGGTGCTGGTGTGGTCGGTGCCGGTCGGCGTCATCGCGCTGAAGGTAGCCGCCGGACCGCCGTTCATCGGCACGATCGCCGCGTGGCTGCTGGCCGCGGCCGTGCTCGGCTGGCGGGTGGCCAAGGGCATCCAGGACGCCCGCATGTACGGCCGCGGCCCGAGTGCCCGATACCCGAGTACCGACCGCGGCCAGGCCCGCGTCCCAGGGCAGCGCCGGGCCAGCGTCCGGACCGGCGGCCACGCGAGCCATCCGGGACCGGCCAGCACCGGGCCGCCCAGCCGGGCTACGGCGTCCGGGCCCAGGCCGCGGCGCTGCCCTACGCCGAGCAGGCCGCCCGCGACCACCAGGGCGGCGGGTACGGCCCGCTCAGGCCGCGGCCGCAGATCTCGGTCGAGGACGCCATGGCCGAGCTCGACGCGATGATCGGGCTCGCGTCGGTCAAGGAGCAGGTCCGCTCGATCGCCGCGTCCATCGAGGCCGCGCGGCGCCGGACGGTGGCCGGCATCACCACCGAGCAGCCGATGCGGCACTTCGTGTTCCTCGGCCCGCCCGGCACCGGGAAGACGACGGTGGCCCGGGTGCTGGCCAAGATCTTCTATGCCTTCGGCCTGCTCCAGATGCCGGAGGTCATCGAGGCGCACCGGGCCGACCTGGTCGGCGAGTACCTCGGCGCGACCGCGATCAAGACCAACGAGCTCGTCGACTCCGCGCTGGGCGGCGTGCTGTTCATCGACGAGGCGTACAGCCTGGTCAACGAGGGCGACGGGCAGGCCGACCGGTTCGGCACCGAGGCGGTCCAGACGCTGCTCAAGCGGGCCGAGGACAACCGCGAGAACCTCATCATCATCCTGGCCGGCTACGAGAAGCAGATGGAGACGTTCCTGGCCTCCAACCCCGGCCTGGCGTCCCGGTTCGCGACCCGGCTGAAGTTCCCGAGCTACTCGCCGCCGGAGATGATGGCGCTGGCCGAGGCCGCGCTCGACCGGCGCGGCGAGGTGCTCGACCCGGACGCGCGCCCGGTGCTGTGGCGCACGCTGGAGGAGGTCGGCCGCCGCCGGATCGCCGACGACCTCGGCAACGGCCGGTTCGTCCGCAGCCTGCTGGAGAAGGCCGGCCAGGCCCGCGACGTGCGGGTGATGACCGGCACGGCCGAGCCCGCGGCCGAGGACCTGGTGACGATCCGCGGCGGCGACCTGGAGCGGGCGTACGCCGAGCTGACCAGCCGGCTGCGCGGCTACGAGGACACGCCCACGGTGGAGGGCGCGATCGCCGAGCTCGACGAGCTGATCGGCCTGGAGCCGGTGAAGCAGCAGGTGCGCGCCATCGCCGCGCAGCTGCGCGTGGCCAAGCTGCGTGACACGCACGGGCTGACCAGCCAGCCGCCCACCAGGCACTTCGTGTTCACCGGACCGCCGGGCACCGGCAAGACCACGGTCGCGCGCATCCTCGGCCGGATCTTCGCCGCGCTCGGGCTGCTGGTCCGGCCCGAGGTGGTGGAGGCGCACCGGGCCGACCTGGTCGGCGAGCACCTCGGCTCGACCGCGATCAAGACCAACAAGCTCATCGACTCGGCCATGGGCGGCGTGCTGTTCATCGACGAGGCGTACTCGCTGCACAACGACGGCTACTCCGGCGGCGACGCGTTCGGCGCCGAGGCGGTGCAGTCGCTGCTCAAGCGGGCCGAGGACGACCGGGACCGGCTGGTGATCGTGCTCGCCGGCTACACCGACGACATGGACAGGTTCCTGCGCAGCAACCCCGGCCTGGCCTCGCGGTTCAGCACCCGGGTCACCTTCCCCAGCTACACCGCCTGCCGACCTGGTCAGAATCGCCGACCTGCTGGCCGAACAGGCCGGGGACATGTTCGACCCGGCCGCCAGGCAGGTGCTCGGCCGGCATCTTCGGCCACGCCTGCGACGCGGGCCGGATCGACGAGCTGGGCAACGGCCGGTTCGCCCGGTCCCTGTTCGAGCGCGCCTGCGCCTGCCGGGACGTCCGGGTGGTGCGGCTGGGCGAGGAGGCGACCGCGGCGGACCTGACCACGCTGACCGCGGCCGACGTGGCGACGGCCTACCGCGACCTGGACCAGGGAACCCGAAGAGCCAGGGAACCCCAAGGGGCCAAAGAACTCCGGGAGCCCCTAGAGATCAGGGCACCGCGAAGGCCCGATCCCCGCCCCCGACCAGGGTTCCCGGACCAGCGGTCTACGTGGACAGGCGTTAATCCCGTGGACAGGCGTTAATCCCATGGACGGGCAGTAACCCATGGACGGACGCTGGGAATTCTGGATCGACCGGGGCGGCACGTTCACCGACATCGTCGCCCGGCGCCCCGACGGGCATCTGGTGGCCCGCAAGCTGCTCTCGGACAACCCCGCCGCCTACCGTGACGCCGCGGTGGCGGGCATCAGGCAACTGCTCGGCGTCAGACCAGGCCAGAAAATCCCCGCCGCGCGGATCGCCTCGGTCCGGCTCGGCACCACGGTGGCCACCAACGCCCTGCTCGAGCGGAAGGGCGAGCCCACCGTCCTGGTCATCACCAAGGGCTTCGCCGACGCGCTGCGCATCGCCTACCAGAACCGGCCGCGGATCTTCGACCGCCGGATCCTGCTCCCCGAGGTGCTCTACCAGCGGGTCATCGAGGTCAGCGAGCGGATCAGCGCGGACGGCGAGGTGCTCACCCCGCTGGACGAGAAGGCCATAACCGAAGAGCTCAAAAAAGCCTACGAGGACGGATTCCGAAGCCGTCGCCGTGGTCTGCCTGCACGGCTACCGCTACCCCGCGCACGAAGCAGCGGATCGGCGCCATCGCCCGCGCGGCCGGCTTCACCCAGGTGTCGGAGTCGCACCGGACCAGCCCGCTGATGAAGCTGGTCTCCCGGGGCGACACCACCGTGGTGGACGCCTACCTCTCGCCCATCCTGCAGCGGTACGTCACCGAGGTGGCGCATGAGCTACAGGACGTCCCGCTGCTGTTCATGCAGTCCAACGGCGGCCTGACCGACGCGGCCAGCTTCCGCGGCAAGGACTCCATCGTGTCCGGCCCGGCCGGCGGCATCGTCGGCATGGCCAGGACCGCGCAGAAGGCCGGCTTCGAAAAGGTCATCGGCTTCGACATGGGCGGCACCTCCACCGACGTGTCGCACTTCGCGGGCGAGTTCGAGCGCGAGTACGAGACGCAGGTCGCCGGGGTGCGGATGCGGGCGCCGATGCTGGCCATCCACACGGTGGCCGCGGGCGGCGGCTCGGTGCTGCACTTCGACGGCAGCCGGTACCGGGTCGGGCCCGACTCGGCCGGCGCCGATCCCGGGCCGGCCTGCTACCGGCGCGGCGGCCCGCTCACCGTCACCGACGCCAACGTGCTGCTCGGCCGCATCCAGCCGGACTACTTCCCGAAGGTGTTCGGCCCGAGCGGCGACGCGCCGCTCGACGCGGACGTCACCAGGGCCCGGTTCGAAGAGCTCAGCCAGCAGATCACCGCGGCGACCGGCGACGACCGCGGTCCCGAGCAGGTGGCGGCGGGCTTCGTCGAGATCGCCGTGGCGAACATGGCCAACGCGATCAAGAAGATCTCGGTGCAGCGCGGCTACGACGTCACCGAGTACGTGCTGAACGTGTTCGGCGGGGCCGGCGGCCAGCACGCCTGCGCCGTCGCCGACGCGCTCGGCATGACCCGGGTGCTCATCCACCCGCTGGCCGGCGTGCTGTCCGCGTACGGGATCGGGCTGGCCGACGTCATCGCGATGCGCGAGCAGGCCGTCGAGGCGCCGCTGAGCGCCGACCTCATCAACAAGCTTCCCGAGACCACCGGCCCGCTGGAACACGACGCCCGCGCCGAGGTGCAGGCCGAGGGCGCGAACGCCCGCCGGATCACCGCCACGCACCGGGCGCACCTGCGCTACCAGGGCACCGACACCGCCGTCATCGTCCCGGTCGGCCCGCTGGAGCAGATGACCGCCGCGTTCGAGGCCGAATACTCCCGCCGCTTCTCCTTCCTCATGCGCGACAAGCCGGTCATCGTGGAAGCCGTTTCCGTCGAGGTCACCGCGGCCCGGCAAGAACCCGACGGCAGCGCGGATAGCCCACCCCGTTCGGACCAAAAAAGGAGCGGCCGGCAGCCGGCCCGGGTCCCGATGTTCACCGACGGCGCCTGGGCGGAGGTGGACCTGTTCCCGCGGGCCGGGCTGCGGCCCGGGCACGCCGTCGACGGCCCGGCCGTCATCACCGAGGAACTGGCCACCACCGTGGTCGAGCCGGGCTGGCGGGCCGTGGTCAGCGACCGCGGCGACCTGCTGCTGTCCCGCGTAACGGCGCGGCCCGCCCGAGCCAGCGTCGGCACCGAACGCCGACCCGGTGCATGCTCGAGATCTTCAACAACCTGTTCATGTCGGTCGCCGAACAGATGGGGGTGCGCCTGCAGTCCACCGCGCACTCGGTCAACATCAAGGAGCGGCTCGACTTCTCCTGCGCGGTCTTCGACGCCGACGGCGGCCTGATCGCCAACGCGCCGCACATGCCGGTGCACCTGGGCTCCATGGGCGAGTCGATCAAGATGGTGATCAAGCGCAACCCGCGCATCCGCCGCGGCGACGTCTACGTCCTCAACGACCCCTACCACGGCGGCACCCACCTGCCCGACATCACCGTGGTCACTCCCGTCTTCGCCCCCGCCCCTCGCAGGCGGCCGATGGAACATCGAGCCGGTTATAGCCGGCCGATGGAACATCGAGCCGGCCAGATCGGGGCCGACGAGATCTGGTTCTACGTGGCCAGCCGCGGGCATCACGCCGAGATCGGGGGAGTGTCGCCGGGGTCGATGCCGGCCGACAGCACCCGGGTGGAGGAGGAGGGGGTGCTGATCGACAACTGGCTGCTGGTCGAGAACGGCCAGCTCAACGAGGCCGAGACGACAGGCTGCTGCAAGCCGCCGAGTACCCGTCCCGCGACCCGGCCACCAACCTGGCCGACCTGCGCGCCCAGATCGCCGCCAACGCCAAGGGCATCGCCGAACTGCACCGCATGGTGGAACATTTCGGGCTGGACGTCGTCCACGGCCTACATGGGCCACGTCCAGCAGAACGCGGCCGAGGCGGTCAGGCGCGTCATCACCGCCCTGCACGACGGCGAGTTCGCGCTACGAGATGGACAACGGCGCGGTGGTCAGGGTCGCGGTCCGGGTCAACGCCGAAGACCGGACCGCCGAGATCGACTTCACCGGGACCTCACCCCAGCTGGCCGGCAACTTCAACGCCCCGTCCAGCGTGGCCATGGCGGCCGTGCTGTACGTCTTCCGCACCCTGGTCGACGACGACATCCCGCTCAACTCCGGCTGCCTGCAGCCGCTGACCGTGATCATCCCGCCGGGCACGATGCTGTCCCCGCAGTACCCGGCCGCGGTCGCGGCGGGCAACGTGGAGACCTCTCAGGTCGTCACCGGGGCGCTGTACGCGGCGCTGGGCGTGATGGCGGAGGGTTCGGGCACGATGAACAACGTGACGTTCGGCAACGAGAGGTACCAGTACTACGAGACGGTGGCCAGCGGCTCGGGCGCGGGCGACGGCTTCGACGGCACCGACGTGGTGCAGACCAAGATGACCAACTCCCGGCTCACCGACCCCGAGGTGCTCGAGTGGCGCTACCCGGTGCTGGTGGAGTCCTACCGGATCAGGCCGGGCAGCGGCGGCCGCGGGCCGCTGGCGCGGCGGCCACGGGGGCATCCGGCGGCTGCGGTTCAACGAGCCGATGACCATCAGCACGCTGACCGGGCACCGCCGGGTCCCGGCGTTCGGCCTGGCCGGCGGCGAGCCGGGCGCGCTCGGCCGGCACTGGATCGAGCACCCCGACGGCACGGTCACCGCCATGCGGCGGCTGCGACTCGGTGCACGTCGAACCCGGCGACGTGTTCGTCATCGAGACCCCGGGCGGGGGAGGATACGGACCGCCCGTAGCCGGCTCGGACCGTCATTGATGCCGAACGGGCGTAGTGTCACGCCCCGGCCCGCGGCTTGCCCGGCCGGGCGTTACGCCCCGTCGGCGTCGAGTTCGCGCAGCACGGCGATCAGCGCCGCCTCGTCGCCGCTGGTGTGGTCGAGCACGGCCATCAGCGCGTGCAGCACCAGGTGCCGGTCCTGGCCGGCGTCGAGCAGGCGCTGCGCGGCCTCCCACAGCTCGGGCGGGTCGCCGCGCCAGAGCCGGTCGGCCAGCACCAGGTGCCGCTCGATGTGCCGGCCGACCCCGCCGGGGGCGGGGGTCGCGTGGTCGGCGGCGAGCAGCGCGCGCCGGTCCCGCGGGTCGGCCGGGTCCAGGATGGACAGGTCGGTGCCGGAATGCCAGCCCTCGAGCACCGGGAAGGCGAACGCCCGCCGCGGCAGCGCCTCCAGGTCGGAGTCCGGCAGCAACCGCCGGACCAGCGCGTAGTCCAGGCCGAACTCGGCCGGATCCCGGTACGCCTGGGCGAACCGGCCGATCGAGTTGAACACCGCCTCGAGCGACTCGGTGATCGCGGCCTCGGCCAGCCCGCGGCGCCGGCCCGCCCAGCGCACCCACGCGGCCAGCACGTGCGGCATCGCGTCCTGCTCGGCGAACGACAGCATCACCTTGCGCGGCAGCCAGCCGAGCAGGAACGTCTCCACCTTGGTCGGGCTCATCCGCAGCGGCCGCCCGAAGTCCTTGTCGCACCCGTAGTCGATGATGCGGTCCGCGCAGTGGCTGGCCGAACCGCGGTCGGACAGGTCCTCGGCCTCGTCGGAGGCGAGGAACTCGGCGGCGAGCATGGCCCGGCGGTCCCTGCTCCAGGCGATCCGCCTCGGCCCCGGTCGCGCCGGGCAATGAGCGCCCTCGGTAGGGCGGCAGCGCCCGGATCCGGGCCCGGATGAACGCGTGGTAGGAGGGGAAGGACTCGCTGACCGCCGGGTCGGACGCCGCGTCGGTCACGGTCAGCGCCGTCTCCAGCATGTGCCGCGCCTGGCCCGCGTCCATCTGCCGGAACGCGTACTTGCCCTCGGCCCCGCGCTGGCTGCTCGCCTCGCGGCAGTGGTCGAGCAGCTTGCCGACCCGGGAGGTCACCCAGCCGTCCTTGATCATCCCGTCCGCGTTGTAGTCCACCACGGTGACCAGCGCGTGCGGCTCTTCCCCGGCGTAGCTGAACACGCAGATGACCTCGTCGGTGTCACCGAGGTCGTCGGGGTTGACGTAGCACTCGGCCGAGGTCACCGCGCCCAGGTGCTCGGCCCAGCCGGGGCACGGCACGCCGGCCTCGATCAGCTCCAGGGCCGCGCGCTCGGCCTTGGCCGCCTGCCGGGGCGTGCCGAGGCAGGCGATGCCGGACAGCAGGGCCAGCGCCGCCGGGCTGCGCTGCGCGCCCGCGTAGTCGACGAGTCCCTCGCCGACGAGCTGCTCCACGGTGGCGGCGCGCCTGCCGCCGCCGCGCTGGCCCCACCAGGTGCCGAGCAGTTCGCTGACCATGAGCTCGGCGTCGAGCGGGCTGCGCACGGCCAGCAGTTCGCGCGCCGCGCGCAGAAGTTCGGCGAAGAGCGCGTTGGGCGGCGCAGCGGCGCCTCGCCGCTGGCCGCTTCCTGATCCGCCGGGGGTCTGGCCCCCTGCGGGCTGGCTTCGTCGGCTCTGCGGGCTCACCCTGATAGCCTCTCAGATCTGGACATGCGGACGCTATGCTACGTTGTCATGCCCGCTGTAATTATGCCTCATAGACCACACGCGCCACGCCGGCGCGCTTTCGGCGGGCCTGACGTGCGACCGTAACCGTCGTTCGCTGTCCGCGAATCCGGTTACCTGGCCGCACCAATTGCCGGACTGTGGCACGCTTGATTGGTTGGCAGCGGGAACGATGATCCCGGGGAAGGAGCCGCCCATGGCAGCCCCCGGCGCGGTACACGGGTGTTCGTTGTGAGCATGGATACTTCCGTGCCCAGGCAGCGCGACGCCCCAGATTCCGCTCTGGTGGACATGCTGATGCTGGAGGCGCCGGTCGGACTGGCCCTGTTCGGGCCCGACATGCGTTTCCGGTGGGTGAATGCTGCCCTGACACGGCTCGGCCAGCAGGCTGGGACGGACTCGTCTGACTCCGTCCGGTCCGGCCCACCTGGACCCGTCCGGCTGGGCGGGCCTGCTGCCGTCGCAGGCGTGGCCGGAGCCGATCGCGACCCGGGCGGAAAGCGCGCTGCGCCAGGTCCTGGCCGAGGGCGTGCCGCTGGCGGAGGCCGGCTATCCCGCGGTCTCCCGGCCGCTCGTCCGCCCCAGTCCCCGGCCGCGCCAAGCGTCCGGCACCCCGGCCGCCACCGTCAATGCGTCCGGCACCGGCCGCCCGATGCGTCCGGCGCGACTGTCCCGGTCGCGTCCGCCGCGGTCGCGCCCGTCGATGGCGCGTCTGCCGTCGGCGCGCCCGTCGTGGCGATGTCCTGCCGCCGGCGGCCCCGGCGCGGACGCGGCGCCAGATCCGACGCAGACGCGGCCCAGTCCGGCGCGGCGGCCTTCTCCGGCTGCGCCTCCTGGTTCCCGGTGCACGATGCGGCCGGGCAGGTCTTCGGCGTCGGCTTGATCATGCTCAACATGGCCGGCCCGTCGGCCGAGGCCGCCGAGGCGGCCGCGGCCGAGATCAGGCGCAGCGAGGAGCGTTACCGCTCGCTGGTCCAGGGCGGCGCCCAGGTGGTCTGGGTGGCGTCGCCGGACGGCGCGATGAAGGAAGACTCGCCGGAGTGGCGCTGGATCACCGGGCAGTCGGTCGAGGATTTCACCGGGTTCGGCTGG
Organism: Vulcanimicrobiota bacterium; assembly: GCA_963832625.1. Taxonomy (GTDB): domain Bacteria; phylum Vulcanimicrobiota; class Vulcanimicrobiia; order Vulcanimicrobiales; family Vulcanimicrobiaceae; genus CAWHUV01. The sequence goes on from CAWHUV010000004.1 coordinate 58,282, forward strand.
CTGAACTCGGTCCACCCCGAGGACCGGGAGCGGGTCGAGCGCGACTGGCGTGAGTGCGTCCGGACCGGCAAGGTCTTCGACGACCGCTACCGGATCCGCACCAAGGGCGGCTCCTACCGGCACTACGACGTGCGGGCGGTGCCGATCGAGCGGGACGGCAAGATCGCCGAGTGGGTCGGCGCCAGCACCGACGTCACCAGCCAGCGTGAGGCCGAGGAGATGCGCGGCCGGCTGACCGAGCAGCTGTCCGCGGCGGCGCTGCGCACCGCGCGGCTGCAGCAGGCCACCTCGATGCTGGCCGAGGCGCTCACCGTCGAGCAGGTGGTCGAGGTCATCACCGAGGTGGGCCGGACCGCGATCGGGGCGCTGCGCTCGGCGGTCGCGCTGCTCGAGCCCGACGGCACCCGGCTGCGGGTGGTCAACGACGACCTGCGCGAACGCCCCCGACTTCGCGGGAGGCCAGCTGACGCTGGAGTCCCCGAGCGTGATGACCAAGGCGATCGCGACCCGGCGGCCGGTGCTGGTCGAGGACCCCGAGGACCTGCGCAGGCAGTTCGACGGCGAGCTGGAGATCGATCCGGAGCGCGTCGCGGCCTCCGACGAGCGCTCCTGGGTCGGCCTGCCGCTGCTGGCGGCGGGCGCGCCGCTGGGCGCGCTGCGGTTCTCGTTCGGCCGGCCGAGGAAGATCACCGAGGAGGAGCGGGTCTTCCTCGAGGCGCTGGCCGGTCAGTGCTCGCTCGCGGTCGAGCGGGCCGGGCTTTACGAGCGGGAGCACACCACGGCCGAGACGCTGCAGCGCAGCCTGCTGCCCGATCAGCTGCCCAGCGTGCCCGGCCTGGTCCTGGGGGCCAGGTACCGCCCGGCCAAGAACATGGAGATCGGCGGCGACTGGTACGACGCGTTCCGGCTGGCCGACCAGCGGCTCGCGGTGGCGGTCGGCGACGTGATGGGCAAGGGCCTGACCGCGGCGGCCGGCATGGGCCGGGTGCGCAACGCGCTGCGCGCGCTGGCGCTGACCGACCCGCGCCCGGCGGCGGTGCTCGGCGGCCTGGACCGCCTGTTCAGCGCGACCGAACAGGACGAGCAGGTCACCACCCTGGCCTACCTGGTCATCGACCCGGAGACCGGCGAGGGCGTGCTCGGGAATGCGGGCCACCTGCCGGCCCTTGTTCTTGAGGCAGGCTGCGCGCCGCGCTTCTGCGAGGTCGAGGAGGGGACGCCGCTGGGCGTGCCCAGCCCGAGGAAGCAGCGCAAGTTCAGCCTGCGCCCAGGAAGTACTGCGGTTTTTTATTCTGATGGTCTGGTAGAGAACAGGAATCGTGGTCTGGACGCGGGTCTTGAGGAGCTGGCTGCGGTGGCCGCACGGGCCGATGAGGACCTGCTGGCCCGGCCCGAACGGCTCCTCGAGTACCTCGTTGAACGTATGCTCGCTGGTCACGAGCAAGACGACGACGTCACGGTGCTGGTCATGCACGTGCCGGCGGGCGGTCCACGGTGAGTACGGGTGGGGGCCCGGGCGGAGGCGTACAAGTCACTCCCGGCCGCAGCCTATGGTGATGAGTGGGAGGCAGGCGGGTTGAATCAGTCCCGAGTGGCATCTACCCAGCGAAGGAAGGGGTGACCGTGGTCGTGAGCGCTGCTAACTCCGCAGCGCGGAAGCGCCCCAGGACGCCGGACCAGGGGCCCCGGGCCGTCGAGGATCAGGCGGTTCAGGCGGCTCCGCGGCCAGGAGGTCCTGGACCCCATGACTCGGATAAGCACGGTTCCGAGCTGCGCTCCGACGCCGACGGCGGCCTGACCGCGGTGGATCTCGACGAGGCCGACCTGGATACCGACGCGGATCTGGATCTCGACGATCTCGACGCCGACGAGGTGGACCTCCAGGCCGCACTCGCCGACGAAGACCTGGAGGAGGCCGACGCATCGCCGATGTCGCCGGGTAGCCGACGAACTGGTCGCGGACGACGTCGAAGTTGCTGAAGTACCGGACGGCCGACGCGACGAGGCCGAGTCCGATCAGCCGTCCGCGGAGGCGGACGCCGAGGCCGACGGCCCCGGCGCGGCGGGCGCCCGTGTCGTCAAGATCTCCCCGGACGGCGGCGGCGAGGACGAGGAGATCTTCGTCTTCGGCGACGACGACGACGATCTTCCGGCCGCGCAGGTCGCGGTGGCCGGCGCCACCGCCGACCCGGTCAAGGACTACCTGAAGCAGATCGGCAAGGTGCCGCTGCTCAACGCCGAGCAGGAGGTCGAGCTGGCCAAGCGGATCGAGGCGGGCCTGTTCGCCGAGGAGAAGCTGGCCGAGGGCGGCCGGAGCCTGTCCACCGACGCGCGGATCGACCTGGAGTGGATCGCCGAGGACGGCACCCGGGCCAAGAACCACCTGCTGGAGGCGAACCTGCGGCTGGTGGTGTCGCTGGCCAAGCGGTATACCGGGCGGGGCATGCTGTTCCTGGACCTGATCCAGGAGGGCAACCTGGGCCTGATCCGGGCGGTGGAGAAGTTCGACTACACCAAGGGCTACAAGTTCTCCACGTACGCCACCTGGTGGATCCGGCAGGCGATCACCCGGGCCATGGCCGACCAGGCGCGGACCATCCGCATCCCGGTGCACATGGTCGAGGTGATCAACAAGCTGGCCCGGGTGCAGCGGCAGATGCTGCAGGACCTGGGCCGCGAGCCGACCCCGGAGGAACTGGCCGTCGAGCTGGACATGACCCCGGAGAAGGTCATCGAGGTGCAGAAGTACGGCCGCGAGCCGATCTCGCTGCACACCCCGCTCGGCGAGGACGGCGACAGCGAGTTCGGCGACCTGATCGAGGACTCCGAGGCGATCCAGCCCGGCGAGGCGGTCAGCTTCACGCTGCTGCAGGAGCAACTGCACTCGGTGCTCGACACGCTGTCCGAGCGCGAGGCCGGCGTCGTCTCGATGCGGTTCGGGCTGACCGACGGCCAGCCCAAGACGCTGGACGAGATCGGCAAGGTCTACGGCGTGACCCGCGAGCGCATCCGCCAGATCGAGTCCAAGACCATGTCCAAACTCCGCCACCCGTCCCGCTCCCAAGTCCTCCGCGACTACCTGGACTAAATCCCCCAAATTCTGCTGGACTAAATCCCCACATTCTGCTTCACCGAGCGGCCCGGGCCACAAGCCCGGGCCGCTCTGGCCTACCGCCCACCCCGCCGCGCGCCCCAGTGGCCCCGCTGAGCCCATCCGCACCTGCCTCTGCGAGAGGACAACGGGGAGGATCCGGGCTCTGGGGAGGATCCGGGGGATCATGATGCACCAAATCCTCCCCGAAGCCCGAAACTTCCCCGATCTTTGTTGCACGGGCGAACGCCCGATGCCAGTGAGCCGCGCTGGAAGAGTGGGCGGAGCGCGCGGCCTAGTGGCCCCGCTGAGCCCATCCGCACCCTGCCTCTCCGAGAGGACAACGTTTGCGGGGAGGATCGTCCGCAAGTCGGCCGCGACCGGATCCGTCGCTTGTGACCGGAGTGACGCTAGTGACCCCAGTGCCGCAGCCAGCCCAGCTCGCCGCCCGGCCCGGCCGGCAGTTCACCCGGCTGGGTGCCTGCCCGGCGCCGCACGAGGCGCTTTTCCGGGCACAAAGAAGCCGACGCCAATAACCGAAGGCGCCGGCGTCCTTGCCGGTCTGGCTGTTCCCGCTCTTACTGCGGCTGCGGCTCAGACAGGCGGTTGCTCTCGTCTTGTATGTCGACGGCGATCGTCGCGGGCTCCCGCGATGGATACTTTTCGGGGTTGGCCGACGAGGGCGTCGCGCGCGAGGTCGCGACGAGCGGGGCGCGCGTCGTACTCGTGGGCCTCGGATCGCCGCGTCAAGAAATGTGGATCGCGAAGAACCTAGCGGCGACCGGCGCTGCCGTCGGGATCGGCGTCGGCGGCTCGTTCGACGTCCTCGCCGGGAACGTCGCGCGCGCCCCGTACGCGTGGCGCTGGCTGAATCTCGAGTGGTTCTACCGGCTGGTAAAGGAGCCGAAGCGGTGGCGGCGGCAACTCGCGCTGCCGGTCTTCGCGTGGCTCGCCTTGCGCGAGCGGATCGCGACGAGGTTCGTTCGAGGCCTGCGGCGTGAAAGCGATGATCCTCGCCGGCGGTTTGAGCACGCGTTTGTACCCGCTGACCAAACGGGTCCCCGAGCCCTCGTCCCGATCGCGGGCGAGCCGAACGCGCGGCACGTGATGCGCTATCTGCGCGCGTTCGGATCGACCAGATCGCAATCAACGTTCACTACCTCGCCGATCAGATCGAGGCGCGCCTCGGCGACGGTTCCGACTGCGGCGTCACGCTGCATTACCTGCACGAACCGGAGTTGCTCGGGAGCGCGGCGCCGTCAAACAGATGGAGGCGTTCTTCACGGAAACCTTCGTCGTGATCGGCTGCGACGATTTGACCGACATGCGGCTCGACGCGCTCGTCAAGTGTCATCGCGCGCGCCGCGCCGTCGCGACGATCGGGCTCGTGCCCGCCGACGACGTTTCGCAGTACGGGGTCGTCGTCTCGACGCGGACGGGCGCGTCGTCGAGTTTCAGGAAAAACCCGCCCCGGGCAGCGAGCTTTCGCACCTCGTGAACACGGGCGTCTACGTCTTCGAACCCGAGATCTTCACGCGGATTCCGCCTGCGACGTTCTACGACTTCGGCAAACAGGTCTTCCCCGAATTGCAGCGCGATGGTGGCCGGTTTTTCGACTTGGCCATGGACGGCGCGTACTGGTGCGACATCGGCACGCCGGAAGAATACCGGCGGGCGACGCGCGACGTACTCGCGGGACGCGTCCGCCTACTGGGGGACGCCCGCGTGCGCGGTATTCCGCCGAGCGCGGTCATAGGCGCCGGCGTTGAGGTCGACGAGCACGTGCGCGTCGGAGAGCGTGCGCGAATCGGGGACCGCGTCCGAATCGTCGGCGCAAGCGTCCTCGGCGACGACGTCGTCAGCGAGGACGCGATCGTCGCACGTTCGATCGTGTGGGACGGCGCGCGCATCGGCGCGGCCGCCCAAATCATCGACTCGATCGTCGGGAACGATTACGTCGTGGCGCCAGGCGCGACGCTGCGCGACGCGATCGTCGCCGGCGAAGAGTCGCCGGCGACGATCTAGTTTAGATCGGTTGGCCGGCCTTCAGTTTCGCGATCATCGCGTCGACGTTGGTCGCGTCGTCTTGGTCGCCTTGCGTTCGATACGTCCTCGCCGCCTTCTCGAGATCGGTGAGCGCGGCATCCTTGTGGCCTAGTCCAGCCTGAGCGATCCCCCGCTCGCGGTAACCGTCGCCGTCGTCGGCGTGGCTCGGGACGTACTTCTCGAGGTCGGCGAGGGCGAGCGAGTAGCGCCCCAGGTGGTTCAGCGATTCCGCGCGCCAATAGTAGCCGATCGACGTGTCGGAGTCGATTGCGATCAGGTATGAGTTCCAGTCGCCGACCGCGTCGGCGTAATGGTTCGAGGCCATCATCAGACGGCCGTGCGCCCAGAGCGCCGAGGTACTCTTCGGATCGAGCTCCATCGCCTTCGCGCAATCGGTGCGGGCGCGGTCCATCATCGAGAGGAGGCGTTCGGTGTTGCAGCGGCTGGAGTATAACAACACGGTCGACTCGCCGAGCGACTCCGCCTTGTCGTAGTCGGTGAGCGCGAGCTGGTACGAGGCGTCGTCGAAATAAACGTCGCCGCGCCACTTGTACGCGATGCCGTCACGCGGGTTCAATTTGATCGCTTGATTGCAGTCGTCGAGCGCGCCCGAGCGGTCTTTCATTTCGAGCCGCGTCTGGCAGCGGGTCGCGTAGGCGTAAGCGTATTGGGGATCGATCGCGATCGCCGAGTTGTAGTCGGCGAGCGCGCCGTCGTTGTCGTCCAAGTCGGCTTTACTGTCGCCGCGCAGAACGAACGCCTCGGCATCGCGGGGATGCGTCTTGAGGTACGTGTCGAGAATCTCGACCGCTTCCTTGTAGTGCTTGGCATGGAAAAGGCCGCGTGCCGTGTCGACCGAGCTCGTGTCGGCGCGGAGCGCTCCGGCGGGGAATGCCACGAACGCGAAGCCGAGTGCGAGCGCGAGCGTCATGCGCCGAAGGGTCGGGTAAAACAAAGATGAGTCCATCATTGCTCTCGACCTTACGCTCGCTCCGGTCACGCTCCTTTGCGGCGAGGTCTAGCCGCGCGCCGTCATCGGCGTGATTCCATCGTGTGCGAGCAACGGAACTCCTAGCGCGGCTCTTTCCCGCGACGTGCCTGGGGTGCGAAAGAGCGGGCGAGGTGCTTTGCGCGGATTGCCTTGGGAGCGCCCGCGCCGTCCAGTCGTTCCGGCTGGGCTCGCTTGCGATCACGGCGCTTGGCTCCTACGACGGCGTTTTACGGCGCGCGGTTCTCGCCCTCAAGCGCGGCCGGCGCGATGTGGCCGAGGTCCTCGCCGGAGCACTCGCGACGCTCGCGGACACAGTCGCGGGTCCGGAGCGGACGCTCGTCCCGGTGCCGACGACGCGGCATCGCGCGCGGGAGCGCGGTTTCGACCAAGCGGCATTGCTCGCGGCGCCGCTCGGGGCGCGAAGCGGGGCGGGCGTGCTCGGCGCCCTGCGCGCCGCCGGCGGCCCCCAAGATGGCCGCTCCCGAGCCGGCCGTCTCGCCGGGCGCGGGCGCTTTCGGTGTGAAAGTGCATCGCTTGTGAGCGGACTGCGTGTCATGCTCGTGGACGACGTCGTTACGACCGGGGCGACCCTGCTCGATTGCGCCGCCGCGCTCGACGCGGCCGGCGCGCGAGTCGAAGGCGCGCTCGTCGTTGCGCGAACTCAAGCCAATCGAAGAAGGAGACCCAGTTGAAAGCCGTTTGGAACGGAACCGTCATCGCGCAGAGCGACCGCACCGAGGTCGTCGAGGGAAACCATTACTTTCCCGCCGATTCGGTAAGGCCCGAGTACCTCAAAACGAGCGAAAAGCACACGCTCTGCCCGTGGAAGGGAACGGCTTCGTATTACACCGTCGTCGTCGACGGTAAGGAGAACCCGGACGCGGCATGGTTCTACTCGGATCCAAAACCGGCCGCCAAGCAGATCAAGGATCACGTCGCGTTCTGGCGCGGCGTCGAGGTCGGGCCGTAGCACTCGACGCGCGCGACCGCGTCTTTCTTCAGCGAGCCTACGAGCTCGCCGAACGCGGGCGCGGCAGTACGGCACCGAATCCGTGTGTCGGCGCGACGATCGTGCGCGGCTCCCAGACGTTAGGCGAGGGGTTTCACCGCGCCCGCGGCCGAGCGCACGCCGAGGTCGAGGCGCTCGCCGCCGCGCGCGAAGCGGGCGCCGACGTGCGTGGCGCGACCGCCTACGTCTCGCTCGAACCGTGCGATCACCATGGCCTCACGCCGCCGTGCTCGCTCGCGCTCGCCCAGGCCGAACTAGCCCGGGTCGTGATCGGCGCGCGCGACCCAAACCCGCGGACCGACGGCGCCGGGATCGCGCGCCTGCGCGCCGCCGGGCTCGTGGTCGAGGTCGCCGGCGATTCCGCCGCCGCCGCGCTCGTCGAGGATTTCGCGGTCGCGGTGCGGGGCGACCGGCCGTACGTGCACTTGAAGCTCGCCGCGTCGCTCGACGGCTACGTTGCGCCGGCGCTTGGGCCGTATTGGTTGACTGGCGCTCGTGCGCGCGAACGCGTGCGCGAGTTACGCGCGCGTTACGACGGGGTCTTAGTTGGGGCCGGCACCGTGCGCATCGACAATCCGCACCTGACCGTTCGGCCGCCGCGGTCGAGGCGCCGTCCGTACGTCCGCATCGTCGCGTGCGAACGGGCGCCGATTCCGGCCGAAAGTAACGTCTTCGCCTCGGCCGACGGCTATGCGAAGACGATCGTCCTCGCGCCGGCCGGTGCGAAAGATGCCTTCGCGCCGCTCGAGGAAGTCGCCGACGTGCTCTACGCCGGCGCAGCGGCGGCGCCGCAGCTCGACTTGGACGACGCGCTCCGCGCGCTCCGCGAGCGCGGCCTGACGAGCGTCTTGTGCGAAGGTGGGCCGACGCTGGCGGCGCGCCTCCTCGAGCGCGGGCTCGTCGACCGCATCGACTGGCTGGTCGCTCCGCGCCTGCTCGCGAACGAACACGCCGTGCCGGCGCTCGCCGGTGCAGACGTCGCCGGGGCGATCGGCGCATTTACGTTCGAGCGTGTCGAACGGCTTGGAGACGACCTGCTCGTGGCGCTGCACTTAGGAGAAGCATAACGTGTTCAGTGGTTTGATCGCGCATCGCGCTCGGGTCGAGGCGCTCGAAGAAGATCCACGAGGCGGCGCGCGCCTCGTCCTCGAGGCGCCGGCTGCGATCGCCGAAGGCGTCGAGCCAAAGGATTCGATTGCCGTCGACGGGGTGTGTCTGACGGTTACCTCGCGAACGCGGCGCACGATCGCTTTCGACGTCATCCCCGAGACGTTGCGGCGTACGACGCTCGGCGGGTTGCACACCGGCGCCGCCGTCAATATGGAGCTTTCGCTGCGCCTCGGCGACCGGCTCGGCGGTCACCTCTTTTTCGGCCACGTCGACGGAACGGCGCGCATCTTGAACGTCGCGCCGGAAGGGCAAGGCGTACGCCTCGTTCTGAGCGCGCCTGACGGATTGTGGTCGTACGTCATCGAGAAGGGCAACGTCGCGCTCGATGGCGTGAGCCTAACCGTCGCCTCGGCGGTCGCGGGAACGTTCGAAGTCGCGCTCATCCCCGAGACGCTCGCGCGGACGACCTTCGGAGCCAAGGAAACCGGCGATCACGTCAATCTCGAAGTCGACCCGCTCGCGCGCTATGCGGTCGACGGCGCGGCCCGCTACTGGCGGCGGACACGGCCGAGGACGACGCGCTCGCCTGGGCCTACGAGATCTAGGCGAGGCCAAGCGGCTCGTCCCGGTCGGCTTCGGCCTGACGCATCCCGTTGCGTCGAACGCGACTGAGGGAGCTCGTGCGCTTGTAAACTCCAGCCGGAGATAAGCGCTCGCTCCCTACGCTCGTTGTGAGTTTCGACCCAAGGTAGTCTTTGCGGCGCCGTCGTAGGCTGGCTCCCCCAGTTTGAGGAGATCGGCGACATGCGTCCTGGTATCGTCTTCTTATTCGCGGTTTCACTCACGCCCGCGTTCGCGGCGCCCGCCCTAGCTGATCCGATGGGCGACCTCGAGGCGGCGCGGAAAGCCTTCACCGCATTGAGATCGGTGCATGCGGAGGTCGGCATGCGCAACGGTCAGCAGCTCGAGCTCGACATAGTCAAGCCGCATAAGTTTCGCGCGACGACGCCCATGGGGCAGATGGTCAGCGACGGCACGAACATGTGGATCAACATGAGCGGCCGCTGGATGAAAGTGCCTACGAGCGGCCGCGAGTCGATTCTCGCATCGCTGGACGAGTCGCAAAGCGCCGGGCAGATGGCGAAAATAAGGAAAGACTGTACGGCCCGGAATGCCGGCGCGGCCGTCGTTGCAGCCGTTGCTTCCATTAAGTATGCCCTGACGTGCAAGAACAACGACGAACCGGCCGACGTGTGGGTCGGACCCGGACACCTGCCGGTGCGAATCCAAGTGAACAAGGGTAGCGACGCTACGACGATCACCTACTCGCGATACAATAGCGTCCCCGACTTCGCCATGCCGTAACCGGCCGTCCCATGCGGCCGCGTCCTCGACGCCACTTAACGGAGGCTCTTAACAGGGCGGTTAACGCGGCTCCTTATGAGAACGAAAGGGCGGAGCTCTCGTTTTGGGACTTCGGGGCCGAAGGTTAACAAATGTCAAGGTGCCGAAGAGAAGCGGCAGCCATGACGAACACAACGATGCCTTTCGCCGAGACGCTCCGCAACGCCATGGAGCGCGCAGGCCTGAACGCCGCGGAGCTGGCAGGCCGTTCGGGGCTGACCGAGGCTGCCATCTCGTACCTGCGGTCGGGCCGCCGCAGCCCGTCCTATCGCTCGATCCAAGCCCTCTCGAAAGCGCTCCCGGACTTGGCGCTCGAGTTGACCGACCAGCCACTCGACGAACCAATCTTCGATTCGATCGAGGATGCGATCGACGAGATTCGCGCCGGTAAGATGGTCGTCGTCCTCGACGACGAGGATCGCGAGAACGAAGGCGACCTCGTGATGGCCGCGCAGATGGTGACGCCCGAGGCGATCAACTTCATGCGCCGCGAGGCCGGCGGCTTGATTTGCGTCCCGATGATCGGCAAGCGGCTCGACGAGCTGCAACTCCCGCAGATGGTCCACGAAAACACGGCGGTTCACGAAACGGCCTTCACCGTTTCGATCGAGGCGCGCGGAAGGACGACGACGGGGATCTCGGCATTCGATAGGGCCGCGACGATTCAAGCGCTGCTCGATCCGAACGCAAAGCCGTCGGATTTTCTGCGGCCGGGTCACACCTTTCCGCTGCGAGCGCGCGACGGCGGCGTCCTCGTGCGCGCGGGACAAACTGAAGCGGCCGTCGATCTGGCGCGCCTCGCCGGCTTCTATCCGGCGGGCGTCGTCGTCGAAATCATGGACGAAGACGGCACGATGATGCGGCTCAACAAGTTGCGCGAGTTGCTCGAAACGCCACGGATTGCGCCTGATCACCGTCAAGGATTTGATCGCGTACCGGATGCGGACCGAGAAGCTCGTGAGGCAGATCGCGGATTTCGAACTCCCGACGACCCACGGGACGTTCCGCGGCATCGCCTACGAGACGCTGATCGACGACATCGCGCACGTCGCGATGGTGATGGGCGAGATCGGCGACGGAAAGAATCTGCTCGTCCGCGTACACTCCGAGTGCTTGACGGGCGACGCGCTTCATTCGCTGCGTTGCGATTGCGCCGCGCAGCGCGACGCGGCGCTCAGTTTGATCGCACGCGAAGGGCGCGGCGTTTTCCTCTATTTGCACCAAGAAGGCCGCGGCATCGGACTAGCCAACAAGCTGCGCGCATATGCTTTGCAGGATCGCGGCGCCGACACAGTTCAGGCCAATGTGGCGCTCGGTCTGCCAATCGACAAGCGGGACTACGGGATCGGCTCACAGATACTGGTCGATCTCGGAGTCCGTGAAATGCGGCTGATGACGAACAATCCAAAAAAAATCGTCGGCCTCGAGGGCTACGGCCTGGCAATCGTCGGCCGAGTCCCACTCGAGATCCCGTCGAATCCGTATAACGCACGCTACATCGAAACCAAACGCGAAAAACTTGGGCACATTTTCGAGGCAGTCTCTTGAAAAACAACCACTCCGGCCGCGGTCCGCTCCCCGACGGGGCAGGCCGCCGAGTCGCGATCGTCTCCGCGCGCTTCTACCCGCAGCTCGCCGACTGGCTCGAAGAAGGCGCGCGCCGCGCGCTGACCGAGTGCGGAGTCGCGCCGCAACACATCGGCTACGCCCCAGTCCGGGGCGCCTTCGAGCTGCCGATCGCCGCGCGCCGCTTGATCAACGGCGGCCGGTTCGATGCCCTGATCGCCCTCGGCGTCGTCGTCCAGGGGGAGACGCCGCACTTCGACTTCGTCGCGGGCGAATGCGCGCGCGGGCTGATGGACGTGCAGTTGGCGACCGGCGTCCCAATCGGGTTCGGGGTGCTCACGACCGACACGCTCGCCCAAGCCGAGGCCCGCGCCGATCCCAAGCGTGGGGACAAAGGCTACGAAGCGGCACTGGCGGCGCTGGCGGTCCTGCACGTAGGCTGACCGGCGCAGGGGCCCGGGCCGCGGCACGCTTGCCTTTTTCTTAAGCAATACTTATACTCCCGATTACCGACGGCGACTTTGTGCGCCGTTCGTTTCGCACTTCCGTCGTCGCAGCTTCTGGGGCGGTCGGAGTGCCCCGCCCCGGAGGCCTCAGGTGCAAGACAAGACTCTCCTCTGTAAAGACTGCGGCGCGCAGTTCACCTTCTCGGTTCGAGATCAGCAGTTCTACGCCGAGAAAGGGTTCGAGAACGAGCCGCAGCGCTGCCGGGATTGCCGCAACGCGCGTAAGACCCAGCGCGCCAATGGATCGTCGCAGCGCGACATGTACGAAGCGGTCTGCGCGCAGTGCGGCGTGTCCACCACGGTTCCGTTCAAGCCACGTGGTGACCGGCCGGTGTACTGCCGCGCCTGTTATTCGTCGTTGACGCCGGCGCGGGTCTAGGTCGGACCTGACCTCCGGGGCGAAAGCCCTCGGGCATGAGTCTCGGAGTACCCGACGCCCTAGGGGGCGCGCTGGAAGTGGTTTGGTGGGACGGCGACGCGGTCGGTTATATCGATCAGCGCCGGCTTCCGCACGAGTTGGTGCGCGCGCGTGCCGCGGACGCCGATGCGATCGTCGCGGCGATCGCGACGCTCGCGGTCCGCGGCGCACCGTGCATCGGAGTTTTCGGCGCGTACGGAGTTGCGCTCGCCGGCGCTACGCTCGACGACGCGGCCTTTGCCGCCGCAGTCGCCAGGATCCGGGAGGCGCGCCCGACGGCCGTCAATTTGGGCTGGGCGGTCGATCGCGTGTTGAGCGCCGGGGCCGAGGGATACCTCGCCGAGGCGCGGGCGATCCACGAGGAGCAGCGCGCCGTCGACCGCGCGATCGGTGAATTCGGCGCGGCGCTGCTCCCCGAGCAGGGCGCCGTGCTGACCCACTGCAACACAGGCCCGCTCGCGACGGCCGGCGACGGGACGGCACTCGGCGTCATCATCGCGGCGCATCGCCACGGCAAGCGGCTTCGCGTCTACGTCGACGAGACGCGCCCGCTCCTGCAAGGCGCGCGCCTCACGATGGTCGAGCTCGCGAGCGCGGGCGTGCCGGCGACGCTGATCGCCGATGCGGCCGCGGCCGCGACGATGCGGGCGAAGGCGATTGCGGCCGTGATCGTCGGCGCCGACCGAATCGCGCGCAACGGCGACGTCGCGAACAAGATCGGAACGTACCAAATCGCCATCGCCGCGGCCCATCACGGAATCCCATTTTACGTCGCGGCGCCGCGTTCGACGATCGACTTCGCGCTCGAGAGCGGCGACGGAATCGTCATCGAAGAACGGTCGCCCGACGAAGTGCGCGCGTTCGCCGGCGAAGCCTCGGCGCCCGCGGGGGCCGAAGTCTACAATCCGGCGTTCGACGTGACGCCCGGCCATCTCATCGCGGCGATCGTCACCGAGTACGGCGTCGCGCGACCGCCGTATCGGGAAGTTTTGCCGGACCTCGCGATGCGACCGAGCTTCGCCGCATTGGCGCGGATCGCGGCGGGAGCCGTGCGCTGAAGTTTTACGATTTCCTCGACAAGGCGCCGGCGATCGGGCGGCTCGTCGTCGTCGAAGGGGTCGAGCGCGCGTTTGCCGATCGCGCGCTCGGGACGCTGGTCGAGCGCACGCTGCCGCCGGCCGAACGCGACCTCAACCTCGAGCGCCTCGTCGCAACCGAACTCGATTCGTTCGCGCGCCTCGAAGCCGCCGTCGCCGCGCTTCCATTTCTGGGCAGTACGCGCGTCGTCATCGTACGCGGCGCGCACGAGTTGCGGGCCGAGCCGCGACGCGCACTCGTCGCCGCGGCCGCGACGACCCCCGAAGGGAATACGCTCGTCATCGAAGACCTCGTTTCGCCGGCGAGTAAACGCCCCGAGCCGTTAGGAAAGCTCCTGGGCCGCGCGGCGCTGCGCATCGACACGACGCCGACGAGCGACGCGCGCGAGCGCTTTGTGCGAGAAGCGCTCGCGGAGCTTGGGGCCCGTGCCGAACCCGGGGCGATCGCCGCGCTCGTCGAGGGCTCCGGCGACCTTGGCTCGGTGCGCACGGATCTCGAGAAGTTGAGCCTCGCGGGAGTGACGATTAGCCTCGAGGACGTCTTGCGCGAGAGCCTCGCGACCGAGGACGTCCGCGCCTACCGGTTCGCGAGCGCCGTCGTCGCCGGAAGACTAGCCGAGGCCCTCGACATGGCGCACGAACTGTTTTCGGCGGACCCGCGGGGGGCTGCGATCCCGCTCCTCGCGGCGCTGGCGGCCGAGTACGGTCTGGTTTGGGAGGCGGCGCGCTCGGGCGGGGTTCTCCCGGCCCGAGTGCGGTGGCGGGAACGGGACCTTCGCGCAGCGGCGCGGAGGCTCGGCGAGCGGCGGGCGCGCCTGGGCTTCGAGCGAGCGGTCCGTGGATTCGAGGCGATCGTGACGGGCCGCGCCGACGATCCGCGCCTGGTCGTCGAGTTGGCAACAGGATTGGGATAGCGGGACGCGCAAGGTCGAGGCAACTCGCGGCATAAGCCTGTGACGCGCTTGCTTTATGTATCCGCGACGAACGCTGAGGAGTTCTCTTTGATGCGCAGTCTCATTACTCGACTGGCCCTGTTCGGGATCGTCGGACTCGCAATCGCCGGGTGTGGATCGCAAACTGGCACGTCACTCACCGGCCTTGGCGGGGGCGGCGGACCGATCAACGGGACCCAGGGGTCGGGACCGGCTCCGGGCGGGACGTTCCCGGTGCTCTTCATCGACAACGGCACGGTAAATCCGCCGACCGATGGTTACGTTGGTTTCAACACCATCATGACCGACACGCAATCCGCCATCAACGCGCTGCCGTACGCCGGGCCGCCGTATCCGTTCGCCCCGTTCCCGGAACCGGCCGAGCCGCTCCCGGACGGCGGTTCGCATGACATGTTCATCGCGGGAAGCAACACGACGCAGGTCATTCTGAAGTACACGGGCGCGCTGCCGAACCTCGTGTACAAGTTTGGCACTCAACAGGCTCAGGCACCGTTCAACTACACGGGCATCGTGCTCCACGCAAACTATCCGGCCGTCGCAAGCCTACCGTTCCCGAGTTCGGTTGCGATCGAACTCGTCGGCAACGGCACCGCCGCCGGCCCGGGGCCGTTGGCGTCGACGTACGACGTGCGCATCACGTGCAACGCGGGCCAGGCCCTCATGAACCCGCCCGCGTTTGCGTACATGATCTGCCTCTTCCCAGGCGGTTCGGGGACCGAAGCCGGGCAGGGCTCGCTTGGGTATGGTAAGGCGCTGAACACCGCCGGACCGAACGCAATCGTCCCCGGCGCGGCCGGAACGTTCACCCCCTACAACGCGCAACTCTACATCGTCCTCAACTATGGAAAGGCGACGAGCGTCGGGTCGCAGGGCGAGTTGATGCTCGATTACGTCTACGCGTTCCAGTAAGGCGTCGGCTCCTTAGGGAGCACGAAGAAAACGAGGGTACCGGGCTCAGGCCCGGTGCTCTCGTTTTTTGATTGAATTGCAATAATGGGGGACACCCTTAGCGCGAGGCGAAATCGACGTCAAGAAATGGACTACGCGACGTACGCTTCGCCGTTTTCGTGGAGGTACGGCCGCGCAGAGATGCGCGCGCTGTTTTCGGAACGGGAGCGCCGCCGACTGTGGCGCGCGGTGTGGGTGGCCCTGGCCGCGGCGCAAACGCGAAGCGGCTTGGTGACGCCGACCGAACTCGACGATATTCGCCGCCATGCGGACGACATCGACATCGAGGCGGCGCTTGCGATCGAGCGCGAGATCGGCCACGACCTGATGGCCGAAATCCGCGTCTTCGCGTCGCAGGCAACGGTTGGCGGCGGAAAACTGCACTTGGGCGCGACGTCGATGGACGTTGAGGACACCGTCGAGACCTACCGGATGCGCCGCGCGCTCGCGCTGCTCGGCGAGGCTTTGCAGACGCTGCTGCGCGCGTTTGCGGTACGGGTCGCCGAATACGCGGACACGATCTGCATGGGCTACACGCACCTGCAGCCGGCCGAGCCAACGACCGTTGGATATCGTCTCGCGCTCTACGCGCAGGACCTGTTGATCGACGAAAAGCATCTGCGCGACGTCTACCACGGCTTGACGGCGAAAGGAATCCGAGGCGCGGTCGGGACGTCGGCGTCGTACGAGCGGCTACTGCGCGGGAGCGGCCGGACGGCCCGCGAGCAAGAAGAAGAAGTACTCGGGCACTTCGACCTGACGGCCGGCGAGGTGAGCGCGCAAACGTATCCGCGCAAGCTCGATTACGCGGTCCTCTCGGCGCTGGCCGGGCTCGGCGCCTCGCTCTCGAAGTTCGCCGCCGACGTGCGCGTGCTCGGGTCGCCGGGATTCGGTGAGCTGTTCGAGCCGTTCGGTGCGAAACAAGTCGGAAGCTCGTCGATGCCCTTCAAGCGTAACCCGGTGATGTCCGAACGGATCGACTCGCTCGCGCGGCTGCTGCCGGCATACGCCGACGTCGCGTGGCAAAACGCCGCGACCAATTTTCTCGAACGGACGCTCGACGACAGCGCGAACCGGCGCACGATCATCCCGGAGGCGTTCCTCTGCGCGGACGAGATCGTCGGGCTAGCGCGGAAGGTCGTCGAAGGGCTGCGCGTCGACGAGCGCCGGATCGCCGAGAACCTGCGCGCCTTCGGTCCGTTCGCCGGGAGCGAGTCGGTACTGCTCGAAGCAGTGAAGGCGGGCGGCGACCGGCAGCGGCTCCACGAGACGATCCGCGGCGCTTCGATGCGCGCGCACGAAGCGATCGGCACCGGCGCGGATAACCCGCTCGCGCGTCATCTGGTCGACGACGAAGTCTTGACGTCGCTGCTCGACCCCGCCGAGATTCGCGCACTGCTCGACCCGAGCGACCACATCGGCGACGCCCCGGAGCGCGCGCGCCGGCTTGTCGCGACGATCGACGGCCTACGCCCCTTCCCAACCCCACGCCCACTTTCGGAGAGCGCCACGTGAACAAAGGACTCGAAGTCGCCCGCGGCAAGACCAAAGTACTCTACGAGCTGCCCGATCAACCCGACGTACTGGTCGTGCAAGCGCTCGACAGCATCACGGCGGGCGACGGCGCGCGGCGCGACGTGATCTCGGGGAAGGGCCGAGTTGCGGCCAAGACGACCGCACGGATCTTCCGGCTGCTCAACCTCTGCGGGCTTCCGACGCACTACCTCTCGGGCGGCGAGGACGATGACGACAACGAGATGCTCGTCCAGCGCTGCACGATGATCCCACTCGAGGTCGTGACGCGCGGCGTTGCCGCCGGCTCGCTGGTCAAACGGAAGCCCGCAATCGCGCGCGGCGCGATCCTCGTCCCGCGCATGGTCGAGTTCTTCTTCAAAGACGACGCCAACCACGATCCGCTGATCGAGCCCGACGAGATCGTCGCACGTGAGATCGCGACGCCGCAAGAGATCGCGATGATGACCGAAGTCGCGCGCCTGACGTTCGACATCCTCGCGCACGCTTGGCGCCGGCACAACACGCTGCTCGTCGACCTCAAAATCGAATTCGGCCGGCTGACCGGCGGCGAGGGGCGCGGGAACCTCGTGATCGCCGACGTCATCGACAACGACTCGTGGCGCATCTGGCCGCAGGGCCGCGAAGAGTTGATGCTCGACAAACAGCTCTACCGGAACTTGAAGGAAGTGACCGCGGCTGACTTAGCGCAATTGCTCGGCAATTACGAGCAGGTCGCCGAGATCGTCGGGCAGTTCCCGACCGTCCGGCCGGCGATGGTCGCACTGATCGCCGACGGGGCGGACGGCGTGCCGCTCCTCGACGCACCGGCGCGCGCGCTCGGGAAATTCGGCTTACAGAGTCTGCGGCGCGTCGTCTCGACGCACGTCGTCCCCGCGTTCGCGTTGCAAGTCGTACAGCAGCTCGACGCGACGTTCGCGCGAGTCGTTTACGTTGCGTCGGGTCCGCAACTCGCCGCGCTCCTTGGGGCCTCGACGCCGGCGCCGGTGCTCGATGCGACGGAGCAAGACGCCGAAGAACTCGCGCTCTCGGTCGCCAAGACGCTCGCGTTTGACGATACGGTCATGTATGGGCGAACGTTGCTCGTGCAAGCCAACGCGCGCTCGGCGATCCTGCAGGCGGACGCGGCGCTGAACACGCCGCCACCCGCGCCGAATGGAAGCCGTGCCTGAGGCCGCCGCGCCGTCCGCCGCGACGGCGCGTTTACCTGTCCTCGAGGTCGACGATGAAGGGCTCGCGCGCGGGTTGCGCGCGCATGGGATCGCACTAAAGGCCGAAGAGGTTCGGTCGATCGCGCAGCGTCTGGGACGCGATCCGACGCTCGTCGAGCTGCACGCGTTCGACGCGCAGTGGAGCGAGCATTGCTCGTACAAGAGCTCGCGCCACTACCTCGCGCGCTTGCCGACGACGGGGCCGACGGTGATGCAGGGCCCGCAAGAAGACGCCGGGGTCGTCCACCTCGGCGAGTGGCAAGGGAAGCGCTACGGGATCGTCATCGCGCACGAATCGCACAACCATCCATCGCAAGTCGTCCCGTTCGAGGGCGCGGCGACGGGTGTCGGGGGAATCGTTCGCGACGTGCTGTGCATGGGTGCGCGCCTGATCGCGCTCGCCGACCCGCTGCGCTTCGGGCCGCGCGACGACCCGCATTCGCGCTACGTCGCGCAGGGCGTCGTCGACGGCATCGCGGCGTACGGGAACGCGATCGGGGTTCCGACGATCGCGGGCGACGTGTATTTTCATGAAGGCTTCCGCGACAATTGTCTCGTGAACGTCGTCGCGCTCGGGCTGCTGGCCGAGGACGAGATCATCCATTCGGCGGCGCCGGCAGGCTCGGCCGGTTGGGACGTCGTGCTCGTCGGCAAGGCGACGGATCGCAGCGGATTCGGCGGCGCGGCGTTCTCGTCGCTCGTCCTCGACGAGGCCGACGCGGAGGCCAACAAGGGCGCCGTTCAAGTGCCGAATCCGTTCTTGAAAAGCGTGATCATGCGCGCGTCGTACCGCGCCTTCGACGTCATTCGCGCGCGCGGGCTGACGGTCGGGTTCAAAGACCTCGGCGCCGGCGGGATCATGGGCTGCACGGCGGAGCTGGCCGCGAGCGGCGGGTTCGGTGCGCGGATCGACTTGGACAAGTGCCCGGCGTCGCAGCCGGACCTTCCGGCCGCGGTGATCGCGGTCGGCGAGACGCAGGAGCGCTTGGCGTGGGTGGTGCCGCCGTCGTTCACGCCGGAGTTGCTCGCAATCTACAACGACGAGTTCGGTCTGCCGAACGTCGCGCGCGGCGCGCAAGCCGCGATCGTCGGGACGATCACGGAAGCGAAGGAGTACGTCCTCGTTCATGGCGGCGACGAAGTGATGTGCGTCCCGATCGATTTCTTGACCGGCGGCGTCCGCTACGATCGCGCATGCGAGTTGCCCACGCCGGTTACGACGACGCTCGCAGAAGCGATCCCACGTGTCGAACCGATTCTCGAAACGCGAGAGCGCGGCGACCCGGCCGACCTTCGGAATCGTAACGCTGCCGCCGATAGTCGCCTGCCGTTTGACTACTCTTTGCCCGCTCGGATTCTCTCGCATCACGACGTGTGTTCGCGTCGAGCGATCTACGAGCGTTATGACTCGGTGGTGCGCGGTGCAACCTCGATTCCGAGCGGTTACGCCGACGCGGGCGTCATTGTCCCGATCCCAGGCTCGCCGCTCGCGGCGGCGCTGGCGGTCGATGCGAATCCTCGGTACGCCGAGATCGACCCCGGGTTAGCCGCCGAACACGCGGTATGTGAAGCGATTCGGAATGTGGCCTGCGTCGGCGCGCGGCCGGTTGGCTTGACGGACTGTCTCAACTTCGGCGACCCGGAGAATCCGCGCGATTTCGGCGCGTTCGTGGCCTCCGTCGACGGCCTCGCGCGCGCGGCGCGCGAACTCTCAGTGCCGTACGTCTCGGGGAACGTCAGCCTGTACAACCGCTCCACGAACGGCGAAGCGATCCCGCCGTCGCCGATCGTCGCGTGCGTCGGAGCGATCGCCGACGTCTCCCGAACCGCAACGATGGAACTGAAGAAGGCCGGAAACACGCTCTGGCTCCTCGGCAAGTTCGTCGAGGACGAAGTTGGCGGCTCGGTTCTGGCTAATCTCGCCGGCCTTCCGAAGACCCGCCTGCCACGGATTGACTACGAGTTGCAGCGCGAGGTGCTCGCATTTCTGCTCGATGGGATCGCATCCGGGCACATTCTGAGCGCGCACGACGTCTCCGACGGTGGGCTTTTCACGGCGGTTGCCGAGATGGCTTTTGCGACACGTCGCGGCCGACGTCTCGGCGTGGCCTTCGACATCGATAGCGATCCGTGTAACCCTCGGATGTCGGTGAGCCTAGCCGTAACGTTTTTCGGCGAGCACGGCGGCGTCGTGATCGAGGTCGACGAATTTGCGTGGAACGATCCTGCGTGGGAAAAGCGATGGTCGGCAATGACGATGCAATTCGTGGGAAGAGTTCTGGCCGACCATCTCATCAGCGCCGGCGACAATGGCGAGTTGCCGTCGATGCGTTGGTCGCTTGACGAACTCTACGAAGCGTGGTCGGCGCCGCTAAGCGATTTCTACGACGAGGTGCCCCAAGCATGAACGGACGGGTCGGAATTCTCGTCTTTCCGGGGACGAACTCGGAAGACGAGACGCAGCGCGCCTGCCAAGCGGTCGGGCTCGATGCCGATCTCGTGCACTGGAGCGTCGATCTCGAGCGCGTGCGTGGATACGACGCGTACCTTCTCTCGGGTGGATTCGCGTACGAGGATCGCGTCCGGGCGGGCGCGATCGCGGCGCACGATCGCGTGATGAGCGTCGTGCGGGAGGGCGCCGCGGCCGGAAAACCGGTCCTCGGGATTTGCAACGGCGCGCAGATCTTGCTCGAGAGCGGGCTCGTCCCGGCGCTCGACGGCGCGACGGCGCGCCCGCAAGCGGCATTCGCCCCGAACGCGCCGCTCGGCAAGTTCCGCTCCGTGCACGTCTACGTGAAGTTGGCGGTTCCGCCCGAGCGTTGCGCGATCACCGCGAGTCTGCCTCGCGAGGTGGTTATCCCAGCCTGGTCGTCGCACACGGAAGGACGGCTCGCAGCCGACGACGCGACGCTCGCTCGACTCGCGCGCGAGGCGCGCGTCGCCTTCGTCTTCAGCGATGCCCAAGGGAACGTGACCGCCGAAGCGATCCCAAACGGCTCGGCGCTCGGCGCAGCGGGTCTCGTCAACGATCGCGGCAACGTCCTCGCAATCATGCCGCACCCCGAACGTGACGCCTGGACCTTCAACCACCACGATGCCTCGCGCGAGGCCGCGCGCGGTGAGACGGCCGCGATGCTTGCGCCTTCGGGCGGGATCAAACTGTTCGAAGGTTTGGCGGGAGCCCTGAAACGATGACGGCGCGGGCTTCCAACGTGACGCGCTGCGTCGAGATCAAGTTGACGATCCCCGACAACGAGGCCGAGACCGCCGAAGCGACGCTGCGCAATTTAGGGGTCGCGCTCGGCCGGCTGGAACGCGTCGACATTTACCGCTTCGAGATCGAACCCGGAAACGACGACGCATTGATCGCCGCGCTCGAACGGATCGAGACGGTCTACAACCCAAACAAGCACGCGCTGCGTTTGCGCGCCGAAGCGCGGCCCGAAGAAGGCGAGGCGTGGATTCACGAGATCGCGCACGAGGGCGAGCCTCCCGCGGTGGCGGGGACCGTCCGGATCGCCGGCCGCATCCTGCCTGGCGTTCGCCGGATCGAGCGCTTTACTGCTTGGCGGCTGCGCGACCCGGAGGGCCGGCCGGCCGCCGCGGCCGCCGTCACGCAGGCCCTCGAAACGTTGCTCTGCAACAACGCGTTTCAAAGGTCGACGACGCGATGATTGTACCAGAGTTGCTCCCCTCGCCGCCCTCGCAGGCGGTGAACGATGTTTACACGATCGCCACGCTGGGCTCGCACTCGGCGCTGCAGATTCTTAAAGGCGCGCACGACGAGGGGTTCAAGACGCTCGCGATATCGATCCGCGACACCGAGCGGCTCTACCGTTCGTTCAACTTCATCGACGAAGTGATCCCGATCGAGCGCTACGAAGACTTCATGTCGCTCGTCCCCGATTTGGAGCAGCGCAAGGTCATCATCGTCCCGCACGGCTCGTTCGTCGCGTACCTGTCGCTCGAAGAGCACAAGCAGATGCGGATTCCGTACTTCGGGAACAAAGCGGTCCTCGACTGGGAAGCGAGCCGCGAACTTCAGCGCGTCTGGCTCAATAGCGCGGGCTTGCACCTGCCGCGCCAGTTCAAGACCGGAAGCGAGATCGATCGCCCGGTCATCGTGAAACTCTACGGCGCGCTTGGCGGGAAAGGCTACATGTTCGTGCGCGATGCGGCCGACTTCGAGCGCCGCGCCGGGCAGCTCGCGCGGCAGAATTACATCCTGCAAGAGTACATCATCGGGGTTCCGTTCTACATCCACTACTTTTACTCGCCGTTGACCCGCAAGGTCGAGATCATGAGCATGGACCGGCGTTACGAAACGAACGTCGACTCACTCGGACGGATACCGGCGGCGGCCCAAGAGGGGATGGACGTCAGCCCAAGCTACGTCGTGATCGGCAACTCGCCGCTCTCGCTGCGCGAGTCGATGCTTGCGGAAGCGTACCGGATGGGCGAAGAGGTCGTGCGGGTCAGCCAGGAACTGTGTCCGCCGAAGGGGCTCTTCGGCGCGTTCTGCATCGAAACGATCATCACGCCCGACGCGCAATTCTACATCATGGAGATCTCGGCGCGGATCGTCGCCGGGACGAACCTGTTCATCGACGGTTCGCCGTATTCGTATTTGAACTACAGCGAGCCGATGTCGACCGGGCGCCGCATCGCACGCGAGATCAAGAACGCGCTCCTCACGAACTCGCTCGAAGCGGTGCTGGACGATGACTCGGGATTGGGGCGCTAAAGCTCTCGCCCTCGCGCTGGTTTGCGGTTTCGGTTGGGCGGGGCCAGCGAGCGCCGCGATCCAGACCGATCCGCTCGAACTCTACCAGACGATGCGCCAAGCGTACGACGAGGGCGTCTCGAAGGGCTGGCCGTTCCTCAACGAGTTGTACTACCAATCGACGATCCTCGATGCGGGGCGGTCGTACGCGCTTTTCGCTCCGACGAACCCCCAGTATGCCGAAGTCGCCGCGTTGGCGTTGCAGATCGAGAGCCAGCTCCACTACGACCCGCTGCTCAACGACGACGCTTCCGAATGGTACGTGCGGGAGGCCGCGCAGTGGGTCAAGAGCCACGGCGCCCCCGATCAGTCGGCGCAGGCGTCGGCGCTGCTCGCGCGGCTCGACGCGGGCGACCGCGACGCGCACGTCCTCGCGCAGCAAGCGGAAGAAGACGCACTCGCCAACGCCAAGGACTTCCACCGCGACAACGACGCGCGGATGCAAGTCATCGTCGCCGACGTCCGGGCGTACAACTTGACGCGAGACAGGGCTTTTCGAAGCGCGTTACTGCTGCACGCGGCGGATCCCGCCGTGCCGCTGCTGCGTGTCCCCGATCCGGAGGTCAGCGAACTGTTCGCACTAGTCGCCGAGGCGCAGGGGAGCGGCGACTTCGGCTTCACCGCGGCCGATCGCGACAACGCGCGGCTCGTCGCCGACCGGCGTCGCCGAACGCCCGAGTTGCAAGTGATCGGCCACGTGATCGCCGTTCCGCACGCGCTGCGTCTGACGCGCACGGCGCCGGCGGACGAATACTTCGGCCGCACGAAACTTTCGCCGATCGGCGTTGCGAACGAGACGATCCGGATCGGCAAGTACTTGGACTCAGGTTGGGGCGACCGCATGTCGGGCGACGCACTCTGGCTCGACGATTCGATTGCCGACTGGCAACGTCAGTACCCTCACGACCCGACGCTCCCGCAACTCCTCCTGAACGAGTACCATTTGCTCAAGCGCGTCGCATCGGCGGACACGCTCGCCGCCGCCGAAAAAGTTCGCTCGCTCATCCTCGTGCAGTACGCCGGAACGCCCCAGGCGCGCGAACTCGCCGCTTCGTAAACAGGGGATATCAAAATCGAGCTGGTGAACCAAAACGCCGGTACGTCGTACAGTGCGCCGGCCCCTCGGCGCTAGAGGAAAACTGATGCCGACCTTGCTGTTTGCTATCATCGCAGCACTCCAAACGGTCCAGGTAGCTCCCATTGCCGCACCCGACCGCTTGCAGACGCCATACATAACGAAATGCGGCGCTCACGCGAAATTTCGCGACGTCTTCAATCCTCCCGAGATCGTGAGCCGTCACGGTCTGCTGCGGGTCGCCCTTACGTTGACCGGAAGCAGCGACGTCACGATCGCATTGCAATGCTACACGTGGAATTATCCCGGAAAGTCCGGCCCGGTCGTCTTGGCGGAGCCGCCGACGCTCCGCGTAAAACAAGGCGATCGTATCGTCCTTACTTTGATCAACACGCTGACGACGCACGTTGGACCAACTGCGCTTTCGATCGATAAGGGCGCTGAGTTCGGCGCACCTTCGATGGCGATGAACGAAGGGGGGCCGCTCCCCTGCGGGCAGCCCAAGACCCCCCCGCCGCCGCCGACGCCGGATCCGAAGACGCACCGCATCTATGGGTACCACCGGTCACCCTTCAACGAAACGAACCTTCATTTTCACGGCCTAAACGTGTCGCCGAAAGCTCCGAGCGACGACGTCATGAACGTGCTCTTGTGCCCCGTACGAAACGAGAGCTCGCCTATCGGGGACCGCTATACGTACACGATCGACATTCCGGAAAACGAGCCGCCTGGGACATACTGGTACCACCCGCACCCGCACGGCGAGTCGGAACGTCAACTGCTGAATGGATTGACCGGCGTCATCATCGTCGACACCGCGCAGCCATCGATTCCGGACACGTTGCCCAACCGGGTCATCGTCATCCGCGACGAGGGCCCGCCCGGCACCGCGCATGCCAAGAACGGCCAACCGCCCAGCCCCGCGCGCATTGCATGGGCCGAGAAGCAGTTCGCCGGGCCGAACTTCTATCACCGTCCGGGCGGGTATCCGTTCCAAGATCCGGACCAGTGCCCGGGGGGGACTCCGCCGCCCCATAACCTCAAGGACCTTACGGTCAATCACGTTCCGTTGCCGCCGGATCCGAATTCGGTGAACGATCTGCCGGCGACGACGATCCCGGCCGGGCAGACCCAGTACTATCGTTTCGTCAACACGTCGTCGGACACGATTTTGGATATCGTGGCGACGCTGAACGGTTCGCGGGTTCCGATCATGGTGACGTCGCGCGACGGAGTGCCGCTCATCATAAAGAACGGGCAGCCGACGTGGCAGCCGGTGTCGTTCGATCACGTATTCTTGGCGCCCGCGGCGCGTACGGAGTTTTACCTAACCGGGACGAACCCGGGTGACAAGATCGTCGTTACGACGCTCACGATCGATGATGGCTGCTTGGGGGACGCGACGTACCAGCGCAACCTGTTCGTCGTCAACGTCAAGGCCCCAGAGTCTAGGGGCTCCATCGCGAAGGCGCCGCGCGCGCTCAACCCGCAAAGGTTGCGCTTCACCGATCTCAATAAAGTGAGACCCGCACGGCACCGCGTCTTCGCCTTCACCGAATACAACGCACAACTTGACTTCTACATTACCGAACTCACGAACCCGAACGCTTTCGAGAAACCGTTCGAGATGGGCGGTCCGGCGGACGTCGTCGTGAAAGCCGGGACTGTCGAAGACTGGACGATCCTCAACTACGCCCAAGAAACCCACATGTTCCACATTCACCAGATCCATTTCTTGGTATTGAGCGGGGTGGATTACGAGCACGGGCTCGGCCAAATGCTCGACATGGTCGACGTCCCGTACGGCGTCTTCAAGAAACCGAGCGACCGCAAAGGCGATCAGATGATTCCAGGGGCGGTGACGCTGCGCATGGACTTTCGCGACAAGAACATTGTGGGAGAGTTCGTGTACCATTGCCACATCCTCGCGCACGAGGACAATGGGATGATGGCCAAGATCCGAGTCGAGCCGTAAGGCAAGCACGTATGCCGGATGTCGCCGAGGCGCTGGCGCGCTACAAGAAACGTCCGCTGGCGCTAGGCTGCATTGGAAGCCATTCGGCGCTCGACGTCGCCGCCGGGGCGCGCGCGCAAGGGCTGCGAAGCGTCGTCGTCACCGCACGTGGGCGCGAGCAGACGTACACGCGCTATTTCGCGCGCCTCGACGGGCCGCCGCGCGGCTGCGTCGACGAAACGATCGAACTCGCGCAGTTCTCGGACCTTCTCGGACCGGACATTCAAGAGCTGCTCCTCGCGGCGCAGGTCATCTTCGTGCCGAACCGGTCGTTCGAGGTGTATCTTCATCAGAAGTTCTCGTACGACGAGATCGAGGCGGGGATGCGCGTCCCGATCTTCGGAAACCGGCGGCTCTTGCGCGCCGAGGAGCGCGACGAGGCCGACAACCAATATGCGTTGTTGGCGCAAGCCGGCATACGCCACCCCAAGAGTTTCGCCAAGCCGGCCGACATAGATTGCCTCGTGATGGTCAAGGCCGCGCACGCGACCGTCGGGTTCGAACGCGCGTTCTTCTTGTGCTCGTCGCCGGAAGAGTACCACGCCCAGGCGGAGCGCCTGCTCAAGGCCGGCCTCGTGAACGAGGCGGGGCTGCGGGCGGCGCGGATCGAGGAGTTTGCGCTCGGCCCAACCGTCAACCTCAATTTCTTTTATTCGCCGATCCTCGACGAACTCGAGTTGCTCGGGACCGACACGCGGCGTCAGACGAACCTCGACGGCCTGCGCGCGCTCCCGCCGGCGCAACTCGAGGCCGCGGCGGCGATCCCGGTCAAGATGGAAGAAGCGGGGCACATAGCGGCGACCCTGCTCGAATCGATGCTGGAGAAGGCGTTCGGCATGGGCGAGCGTTTCGTCGCCGCCGCGCGCGCGATGAACGCCCCGGGCGTGATCGGGCCGTTCGCGCTCCAGTGCGTCATCGTCGCGGGGCCGCCGAAGGACCTGATCGTCTACGACGTCTCCCTGCGCATCCCGGGGTCGCCCGGGACCCGGTACACGCCGTACAGCGCCTATCGCTGGGGTCGCGACGTCTCGGTCGGCGAGCGGATTGCGATGGAAGTCGTGATGGCGCGCGACGCGGGGCGGCTCGCGGAGATCGTCACCTGAGCGCGGCGGACTGAAGGCGGCGCGCGCGGAAGGAGACATCCGATGATAACTGCAGACGATCGAACCCGCAGCGAGGCGCCCCCGGCCGGCGTCGTCATCCTAGATTTCGGTGCGCAGTACGGCCAATTGATCGCGCGCCGCACGCGCGAAGCCAACGTCTACTCCGAGATCCTGCCCCACGACGCGCCGTGGGAACGAATCGCCGAGCTTCGTCCGGCAGCGATCATTCTGACCGGCGGCCCCGAGAGCACGCTCGCGCCGAACGCGCCGGGCGTCGACAAGCGCATCTGGACGTCGGGGATCCCGGTGCTTGGGATCTGCTACGGCATTCAATTGATCGCGCGCGATCTCGGCGGCAAGCTCGTCGAGTCGACGCAGCGCGAATTCGGCCCGACGATGCTCGACCTGACAGCGGAATCGCCGTTGACCGCGGGGATCCCGGAGCGGACGCGCGCGTGGATGTCGCACGGCGACGCGGTCGTGGAGCCGCCGCCCGGGTTTGTCGCGTTCGCGCGCACGGCGAGCGTCCCGATCGCGGCGATGGGCGATCCCGAACGCAGGATCTACGGCGTGCAGTTCCATCCCGAGGTCGTGCACACCGACGCGGGCCGTCGAATTCTCTCGAACTTCCTCCACGAGATCGCCGCGATCCCCGCGAACTGGCAGATGGGATCGTTCGTCGAGCGCTCGATCGCCGACATCCGCACACGCGTCGGAACGGGTCGCGTCATCTGCGCGCTCTCGGGGGGCGTCGATTCGGCGGTCGCCGCGACGCTGGTTTCGCGAGCGATCGGCGAGCGGCTGACGTGCATCTTCGTCGACACCGGGCTACTCCGCAAGGACGAACCGGAGAGCGTCGTCGCCGCGTTCCGCGACGTCCTCCATCTCAACGTCATCAAAGTCGACGCGCGCGAGCGGTTTCTGCGCGCGCTGGCCGGGGTGATCGATCCCGAGCAGAAGCGCATCCGAATCGGGCACGAGTTCATTGCGATCTTCGAAGAAGAGGCGCGCAAACTCGCCGACGTCGAGTGGCTCGTGCAGGGGACGCTCTACCCCGACGTCATCGAATCGAAGACGCCCGACTCGAAAGCCGGTCACAAGATCAAATCGCACCACAACGTCGGCGGGCTCCCCGAAACGATGGCCCTCAAACTCGTCGAGCCGTTACGGCTGCTGTTCAAGGACGAAGTCCGTGAAGTTGGGCGCGTCCTCGGCTTGCCGGAGGCGATCGTCGAGCGGCAGCCTTTCCCGGGTCCCGGACTCGCCGTGCGCGTCCTCGGCGAGGTGACCGCGGAGCGGCTCGAGACCGTCCGCGCCGCCGACGCGATCGTGACGAGCGAGATCGAAAGCGCGACGTTGCAGGCTAGGCCATGGCAGTATTTTGCCGTGCTGACGCCGCTGCAGAGCGTCGGCGTAATGGGTGACGGCCGCACGTACGCGAACCTGGTCGCGGTCCGCGCGATCGCAAGCCAAGACGGGATGACGGCCGATTGGGCGCGCCTCCCGCAAGAGTTGCTCGAGCGCATCAGCACGCGGATCGTCAACGAGGTCCCCGGCGTCAACCGCGTCGCCTACGACATCACCTCGAAACCGCCAGCGACCGTCGAGTGGGAGTGAAGGCTTCCTAACGTGCGAATCCTGGTCGTCGGAAACGGCGCGCGCGAAGACGCGCTCGCGTGGCGGCTGGCGCAATCGCCGTCGTGCGAAGCGCTGTACGCCGCGCCCGGGAACGCCGGGACCGCGACGCGAGGCGAGAACTGGAAGATTGGCGCGACCGAAGGGAAGCCGCTCGTCGCCCGGGCGCGCGAAGCGAACATCGACTTGGCAGTGATTGGCCCCGAGACCGCGATCGCGGCCGGCGTCGCCGACCGTCTGCGTGAGGCGAAGATCGCGACGTTCGGGCCGAGCCGCGCCGTCGGCCGGCTCGAATCGAGCAAGATCTTCGCCAAGCGCTTCATGGAGCGCCACGGCATTCCGACGGCGCGCGCGCACGTCGTTCGTTCGCTCCCAAACGCCGAGCGGCTGCTCGCCGACTGGCGCGGCGGATGCGTCGTGAAAGCCGACGGCCTCGCCGCCGGAAAAGGAGTTGTCGTCGCGCCGGATGCGCCGAGCGGGCTTGCGGTGTTGCGCGAGTGGTATGGAAAAGGCGGCGTGCCGGGCGGCGGGACCGACGCGTTGCTCGAGGAGCGGCTCGAGGGCCCGGAGGTCAGCGTCTTCGCGCTCGGCGACGGGAACCGGTTCGTCCCGTTCGCGGCGGCGTGCGACTACAAGCGGGCCGGTGACGGCGACACGGGGCCAAACACCGGCGGGATGGGGGCGTACTCGCCGCCGGCCAATTTCCCGGACGACCTGTACGCGATCGTCGGCGAAAAAATCCTCGAGCCGGTCGCGCGGGGACTCGCTGCCGAAGGCGAGCGTTACATCGGCGTTCTGTATTGCGGGCTGATGTGGACCGCAAGCGGGCCGGCCGTCATCGAGTTCAACGTCCGCTTCGGCGACCCCGAGACGCAAGTCATGATGCCGCGCGTGCAAGGTGATTTTGCGGAAGTCCTGATGAGCGCCGCGCGCGGCGCGCTCGCCACCGGCGCGGTATCGCTCTCGCCGGAGAGCTGCGTCGGCATCGTCCTCGCCACGGCGGACTACCCGCGATCGAGCACGCCGCTGCACGGGTTGCCCGGCGATCTCGCGCTTTCGCCCGGGAAGTTTGCGTTCTGGGGAGGTTCGACCAGGCGCGAGGATGGGTTGGTCGACTCGAGCGGCGGGCGCGTCTTGACCGTCACCGCGCTCGGCCCGACGCTCGCCGAAGCGCGCGTCAACGCATACGGTGCGGTCGACGAACTCGCCCACCGGATCGGCGCGGGCTCCTCGTTGACGTACCGCAGCGATATCGCGCGCATCGCGACGCCCGTCTGAACTCGCGCGCATCTTGCGCGACGCGCACAGGAAGTGCGCCGACGCAGCCTAACGATACCTCCGTGCAGCGGTCCCTATCGGCTACCGCGCTTCTAGCATTTCTCGCCGCAACGTGTTGTGGGGCGTCGGCGGCCGCGCGTAAAGGCGATCCAAAGCTAATGGCGCCGCCGCCTGGTATCGTCGCGACCTCGGCGACGGTCGCGCAAATCCTCAAGCTCCATGAGAAGTCGATCGGATCGCTCGCGCCGGGCGGTGGGAGTACGCGACGTGAAACCTGGGCGTTGAACTATATGGGGTTGACCGGTATCGAGACGCTCGTGCGAAGCGGAACCGACTATCGCGCGACGATTCAACATGGCGCCCTCGTCGAAGAGTACGGTCAAGACGAAGGCAAGCGGTGGCATCGCGGAATGAACGGCACGGTCTCCCCGGCGAAGGGAAACGAGGACGAGAGTTTTGTCATGCTGCGCGTCCTCGAAGATGCGGCCGATCCAAAAAACGACGTGAAGTTACTCGGCGAGGTCGAGACCCCGGCGCAGGCCTACGTCGTTGAGGTTCGGCGCCCGGGAACGAAGCGGCTCGAATGGGTATTCTACGACAAGACCTCGGGTTTGGTCGATCGAGTTGAGGAAAACCACGAAGGGTACCGTTTCGTCAGCACCTACGGCGACTATCGCACGACGAGCGGAATAACCGAACCTTGGCACGTCCACGACGTCCTCGGGGACACCGGCGCGGAGTTCGACTACGTCCGGCAAACGCTCGTCACCGGTGCGGCTGTCAACCGCTCCGACTTTGCCGCGCCGGAAAGCCGTTTCAATCCCGCGCGATATTCGAGTGAGGTCGCGCTGCCCGCGCGCTTTCGCGATTGGACGGTGACCGTACGCGTGACCGTCAACGGGCGAGGCTTGGATTTCGAACTGTCACCGGGTTCGCCAAAATCGGTCATCGATCGAGACGTCGCCCGCGAGTTGCAGCTCCCAACGTTCGGTCAGTTGACGCGCACCAAGGACGGCAAGAACCTCGGCTACGACACCGAGATCGCGAAGGCGACGGTCGGCAAATTGGAGTTATCGAACTTCGGGGTGCGCGCGCTCGAATTCAACTACGAACCGACCCAAGACACGAAGGTCGTGGGCTTGCTCGGATACGACTTCCTGTGTCAAGGGTTCTTCAAGGTTGACTACGTGAACGGTCGCGTGTGGCAACTCGATCCGGCGAAGGCCGACGAGCTGGCCGAAAAGCCCGGCACGACGGTCATTCCGCTGAGCTTCGACGACGGGTTCCCCATGTTCAAAGGGACGATCGCCGGACACGAGACGGAAAACATCCTGTTCGACAGCTCGTTTCCCTTCACGTTCATTTTTGGGTCGTTCAGCACGCGTTACCCGGAGGCGGTCCCCGACTTGGAGGGTCATAAGCGCGCGCACACGGTGATTCCGTTCGCCGACTCTCAATCGTACGGACGCGAAGTCGATCTGTGGCAGTCTAGGATCAAGAGCGCTCAGTTCGGAACGGCCACGTTCAACAATCTGCAGACGCTCGTGACCGACGCGGACTTGTTCGATCAAGACGTCGATGCCGTCCTCGGTCAGAACGTGCTGCAATTCTTTGACGAGTACCTCGACTTCGCGCACGCGCGCGTGATCCTCGAACCGAACGAGTGGTTTTCAAGAGCGTTCAGAAAGAGGACGCCATGAGAATCGTGGCGCTGATCGCTTTTCTCTGCGCCACGTCGGCAGCGGCGTTCGCAGCCGACGATCCGAAATTGGCGGCTCCTCCATCCGGCATCGGGCCAACCTCCGCGACGGTCGCTGAGGTTCTGCGGTTGCACGACAAGTCGATTGGAACGCTCGCTGCCGGCGTGGAGAACACGCGGCGCGAGACCTGGAGCTTGAACGATGTCGGGTCACTTGGAACCGAGACGCTCGTTCGAAGGGGCGTCGACTATCACGCCAAGATTCAGCACGGCCCCCTCGTCGAGGAGTACGGGCAGTTCGATGGCAAGCGGTGGCACTTGGATTTGAACGGGAGCGTGTCGCCGACGCAAGATGTCGAGGGCGAGAGTTTCGTGATGCTGCGCGTTCTTGAAGACGCCGGCGATCCAAAAAACGACGTGAAACTCCTCGGCGAAGTGGGGGATCCGAAGCCGGCTTACGTCCTGGAAATCCAACGCTCGGGTTTCAAGCGACCGGAGTGGGTGTTTTACGACAAGGCAACGGGCCTCGTCACCCGGACCGAAAAGATCGTGCGCGGGGAACGCTTGGTCAGCACGTACGACGACTATCGCGAGCGCGAGGGTCTTACCGAGCCGTGGCACGTCCACGACACCCTCGGCGAGACGGGCATCGAGTTCGACTACCGCCGAAAAGCGCTGGTTATCGGAGACCCGGTCGGTTCGAGCGAGCTCGAGGCGCCGGCGGGCCACTTTGCGCCAGCATCGTATTCGGGCGAGGTCGAACTGCCGGCGCACTTCCGTTACGATACCGTGACGGTCCGCCTGACGATCAACGGCCGCGGCCTCGACTTCGAACTCGCGACGGGCGCGCCCGAGTCGCTCATCGACCGCGACGTCGCACGCGAGCTCGATTTGCCGACCTTCGGCCAGCTGACGACGACCGCGAAGGGCGACAACCTCGGATACGATACGCAGATCGAGCACGCAACCATCGGCAGTTTGGCGTTGACGAACTTCGGAGTCCGAGCGCTCGAGTTCAACTACCACGCGAGTCAAGATACGAAAGTCGTCGGCCTCCTCGGGTACGACTTCCTCAGCAACGCCTTCGTCAAGATCGACTACCCCAACGAGAAAGTCACCCTGCTGGACCCGGCCGGGGCCGACGAACTTGCCGCCGGACCGGGGACGACCGTCATTCCGGTCAGCTTCGACGACGGCATGCCTTTCATAAAGGGCTCGCTCGCCGAGCACGCGACCGACAACATCCTGCTGGACAACTCGTTTCCGTTCACGCTGATCTCCGGCTCTTTCAGCAATCGTTATCCCGAAGCGGTCCCGGACATGCAGGGGCACAAGCACGTCCACACCATGGTGCCATTCGCTGACTCGAAATCGTATGGACGCGATGTCGATATTTGGCTCTCACTCCTGAAGACCGCACACTTCGGACCGGTCACGTTCAACAACCTAGAGATGATCGTGACGAATGCAGACCCGTTCGAGCACGACATCGACGCGGTGATCGGCGCAAACTTACTGCACTACTTTGACGTGTACGTCGATTTCCCGCACTCGCGGGTGATTCTGAAGGCAAACCAGTGGTTCGCAAAAA
Source organism: Vulcanimicrobiota bacterium (assembly GCA_963832625.1). Classification (GTDB taxonomy): domain Bacteria; phylum Vulcanimicrobiota; class Vulcanimicrobiia; order Vulcanimicrobiales; family Vulcanimicrobiaceae; genus CAWHUV01. The sequence continues at coordinate 91,343 of CAWHUV010000004.1, forward strand.
AATTCAGATACGGGCCGCCTTAAGAGCAGGGTTGCTCGCCGTCTTCGCCGCGCTCGCGACGGCTTCCACGGCACGCGCTGCGGGCGACCCAACCGAGCAACCCGTCGGCTTGACTCCGACGAGCGCTACCCTGCGAACGGTGCTTTCAAAGCACGAAGCAGCGGTCGGCGTGAGCTCGGCCGACGCGCGCTTCGTCTCCGAGACTTGGACGCTCAAAGAGAACGAAGTCGCTGGAACCGAGACAATTCTGATCTCCGGTGACGACTATCGGCGCGACGAGACGCTCGGAAAACTGCACTGGGCGGACGGAAAGTATCGAGGACAACGGTGGTCGCAGAAATACGACGGCTACACGATCGTCGACACCGGGATCCATCGTCGCGACGATGCGAATGACCGAGCTCTGAGCGAAGCGTACCGCGGCTCGGCGTCGGCCGTGACGATGATCGGCGAATCGTCCAACCCGCAAGCCTACGTCGTCAAAGTGGCGCCGGCCGACGGCCGCGTCGAGTACCGGTTTTACGACAAACATTCGTACTTGCTGATCCGGCGGGAACGGGCGGTTGAGGGCCAGCGGCTCGTGACGACCTACGAGAATTTCGCGCCTATCGGTGGACGGACGGTCGCCTTCCACGTGCATAGCACCGACGGGCGACCATTCAACGATCGGGACGAGACTTTGACCGCCTCTTCGACCGCAGCGGCCGTCGATGCGGCGCGCATGGCGATTCCGCCGGATGCGCGCGATCCCGTGACAGTCGCGGGCGGCCGTGCTCGACTTCCGGCGCGTATCGTTGACGATCGCATCATCGTGACGGCCGAAGTGCGCGGCCACAAAGTCAACCTGCAACTCGACTCGGGCGCCAGTGGAATTCTTGCTCGATCAGTCGGTGGTAGAAGCGCTGAAGCTCGAGACGTTCGGTCGCTCGACGGAAGCGACTGCGGGAACCTACACGGCTTCGCGGGCGATCTTGCCGAAGCTGACACTCGGTGCCGTCGAGCTGAACGACGTCGAGATCATGGCGGCGCCGTATGTCGATTGGTCAGATGCGAAGACGCCCGTCGCGGGGTTGTTCGGATTCGATTTTTTGGCCGGGTGCGTCGTCGCGATCGACTACGAAGGCGGGACGGTCGATGCGATCGATCCCAATACTTTTACCCCGCCAGCGGGCGCGGTCGCCCTTCCGATTCGCCTCGACGACGGCGTGCCCGCAATCGCCGCGCGGATCGGAGCGGCGACCGGATCGAGCTTCATCCTCGACACCGGCGCCGACCGTAGCATGCTCTTCTCGGACTTCGTCACCGCGCACCCCGAGGAGACCTCGGACCAGGGGCTCGGCAGTGCGATGTTGGCGTCGTTTCCGTTTCTAGAGAAGATGTCAGGCGTAGGCGGCCGCGTCACCGTCCGCCCCGTGCAAGTCGCCGATTTCGGACTCGGATCGGTGACGTTTCCGCGCTGGTTCTTTTACGCTACCGCCGCAGAGGCGCGGGCATTTGAAGGCGAGGATTACGACGGCTTGATCGGACAGGATGTCCTAAGAAATTTCGTCGTCTACCTCGACTACCGTCACCGCCAGATCTATTTGGTGCCGAACGAACGCTTCCGCCAGCGCTACGGCTAGCGCGCCGCGTCCGCGGGGCGGCCGAGGTCGTTCAGCCACGCGTTCGGCGTCACGTACATCGAGGCGTGCGCGTAGTCAAGGTAGATGTCGAAGTACTGAAGGAACTGCCAGCCGAGCAACCCGTCCGCGTCGGCGTTCTCGAGCGGCGTCACGTCGTCGCTGCGCTCGACGACGAACTCGTGAAACGATTCGGGTCCGAAGCCAAACGACCGCAATTGAACCGGAATGAACCGCAGCGCGCCGCCGACGCCGGAAGCGGTGATGTATGGGAGCCGCGACTGCAGCGCCGCCGAAACGCCGTCGCGAGTGAACGCCTCGGGGTGGCGGCGAGCGAACGATGAGAAGAGCACGAGGCTTGGCGCGCCGGTATCGACGATCAAGCGCGCGGCCGAGCCCCCGATCGTCGTGAACGCAACCGGAACCGCATCGTCGAGCGCGATCGGGATGCGGCTGGCGCCGGCGAGCCGCCCCGGGTGGAACGTTCCGGGGGAGAGCGCCTCGACGCGCTGATGGTAGTAGTCGATGTGGATGACGGCCCCGGCGAAGAGATCGAACCCTAAGAGCCCGACGACGTGAAGGTCGCGTCGCGGCCGGTAGTTGAACGGGATGCTGTACGCGCCAAATTGGTCGAGTCGAAGCGCGCCCACATGCATCCGCGGGACGTAAACTTGTGACTCGGCAAAGGCGCCCGCGGCGGTGCCGGTCGAGTGCCCGAACTCGTGCATGCCGAGCCCGCGTACGACGCTCCGATCGATTGCGATGTCGCTCGTCCCGGTATCCAGCAAGAAATCAAAGTCTCGCCCGCCGACCTGCACGCGGACGATGATGTGCGGCCCGACGAAACGCGCCGGGAGCGCTACGCGGCTGACCCCCGCCGGGAAGCGAACCAAGACCCGGTAGTTCCGGGGAATCTCGAGCGCAGACTCGGCAGCCGCCCCACCTGGTTCGAAGCTCACCAGGCGCCAATCGGCGTCGTTGTCGGCCGCGAGGCTATCCCACGCGTGGATGTGCCAAGCCCGAACGATCCCGTTGCTGTTGCGAAAGTCGTCCGAGGTGATCGTGACGCGCCGGTCGGCGAGCGCCATCTCGAGCCGCGTCATGAGGCCGGTCGCTGCGTCGAAGAAGAGCCATTCCTTGGTGCCTTGCGCCGCAACGTACTCGACGACGTATGAAAGCGCGGGGCCGGAAGTTTGCCCGAGCAGCCGCACGCTGCGCCGCGCGCGCATCGCTTGCCTTAGCGTCTCCGTCGTCACGTCGTCCTCGCGGTGCGCGTCGCGAAGCATCAGCGTGAAGCCGTTGATCGTTTGGCGCCACGATTGTCCGTGCCGGCGCCCGTGGCCGTACGTAAACGGGCCGAGGTTCGTCGTCTCGCGATAGTCGTCGCCGTCCGAGACGACGTGCTCGCTTCCCACGAGGCCGGAGGCGGAGATCTTCCAGTCTTCAACGGTTGGCCCCGGAAGGTCGGCTCCGGTCGCCGCGTCTGAGCGAGCCAGCACCTGGTCGAGCGTGATCGCGGCCGGTCGAAGCCCGGCCGGGGGCGCGCCGAATCCAGTCTGCGCGCGAACTCCGCCCGCGAGGCTTGCGAGAACGAGCGCGGCGCCAAGAGACCGCCCGGCTCGACCAAAGGCCATAGACGTATGCTACCGCAAGACTGGGCACATCCTTACGGTCGAAACCCCGGTCCTTTGGCCCGGGTAGTAGTAGGTGTCATGTACCAGACGAGTCAGCAGCCACGCTGGAGCGCGAGCGCGGTTTCGACGAGTTCGCTCTTGGGTCAGGTTCTCGGAATCACCGGGATTGGTTTCCTGATCACCGCGGGCGCGGTCTACCTGAGCGGGCCGCTCGGCATCCCGGTCGGCGTGTCATTTGTCGCACTCTTGCTTGGTTTTCTGTTCATATTCGCCATCACGTGGACGCGGGCAAATCCAGCCCTATCGCTCCTGATGTTCTATCTCTTCACGGTCTGCGAAGGTATCGGCATCGCGCCCGTCGTCAGCTCGTACGCGCGAGTCGACGGGCCGGCCGTTGTATGGGACGCGGCGACGACGACGGGCCTCGGGATGCTGGTCCTGGCCGCCATCGTCTACTTGACGAGCTTCGACTTTCGCAAGCTCTCCGGTATCGCATTCGGCGCCTTGATCGTCTTGGTGCTCGCTGGTCTCGTCTCGGCGTTCACGCACTTCTTGCACCCTGCGATCTACGCATGGGCGACGCTCGCCGTCTTCACGCTCCTCGTGCTCGTCGACTTCGCGCGGATTCGCGCCGGCAACAGTGGGTACACGGCCGTCCAACTGGCGATCGTCGATCTACCTCGACGGGATCAATATCTTCCTCGCCCTCCTGCAGCTCTTCGGTTCGCGTAGCCGGAGATGACTCGCGCGACGGGGAGCGAATAAAGGGCCGCATGGCTCGGAGCTACGACGAACAGGCTCCGCTCCCGGCAGGCGACTCGCTCCACGAAGCGTGCGGGATCGTCGGAGTCTACGCACCCGGCCACGACGTCGCAAGGCTCGCGTTCTTCGCGCTCTATGCACTCCAGCACCGCGGCCAGGAGTCGGCCGGGATCGCCGTCTCCGACGGAAGCTCGGTCGTGTGCCACCGCGAGATGGGGCTGCTCTCGAGCATCTTCGACGAGGAGATCCTCGGAAAGCTGACCGGCTATATCGCCGTCGGCCACACGCGCTACTCGACGACCGGATCGTCGGTCGTCGTCAATGCTCAGCCGCTCCTCGAGCGTGCGACGTTTGGCGACGTCGCGCTCGCCCACAACGGGAACCTGACGAATACCGATGAGATGCGCGCCGAACTGCCTCCGGCGGTCGTCTTGCAAGCAAGTTCGGATTCCGAGGTGCTTGCCAAACTGATCGTGCTCGCGCCGCCCGAGGACATGGTCGGCCGCATTCGTCACGTGATGGCCCGCGCCGAGGGTGCGTATTCGGTCGTCATGTCGACCGAGAAAGCGCTCTATGCGTTCCGCGACCCGTGGGGCGTCCGGCCGCTGTGCTACGGGCGCAATCCCGGCGGCGGCTACGTGTTCGCCTCGGAGTCGTGCGCGCTCGCGACGGTCGGCGCCCAGTTCATTCGGGAACTCGAGCCCGGCGAGATCATGTGGGTCGACTCCGAGGGTTTGCACGTCGACAAGACGCGCCAGCCAAAACCGCAGGCGCTGTGCATGTTCGAGTACATCTACTTCGCGCGGCCCGACTCGCTGCTCAAGGAGAAGTCGATCTACACGACGCGTTTGGAGATGGGCCGCCAGTTGGCGCGCGAGCACCCGGTCGACGCCGATAAGGTAATGGCCGTGCCGGATTCGGCGATCCCGGGTGGGATCGGTTTCTCCGAAGAGAGCGGGATACCGTACATCGAGGGGTTGATCAAGAATCGCTACATCGGCCGCACGTTCATCAGCCCCAATCAAGCGATGCGCAACCGCGGCGTCCAGTTGAAGTTCAACCCGATCTGCGAGAACCTGCGCGGCCAGCGCGTCGTCGTAGTCGACGACTCAATCGTCCGCGGGACGACGACGCCGCGCATCGTCAAACTCCTGCGCGATTCAGGGGCCAAAGAAGTTCACGTGCGGATCACGTCGCCGCCGATTATCAACCCGTGCTACCTCGGCGTCGACATGGCGACGCACGAAGAGTTGATCGCCGCAAACTTTAGCGTCCCCGAGATTTGCGAGAAGATCGGCGCCGACTCGCTCGGGTATTTGAGTAAAGAGGGACTCTTGCGCGCGACCGCGCGCAAGCGCGGCGAGATGTGCTTGGGCTGTCTGACCGGCGAGTATCCCGAGACGTACGACCCCGCGCGTAACGGAAGGAAAAACGAGGCGCTGACCTCGACGCGCGGCTGAGTGCGGTTAACTTTGCTGCCGCGCGCCGCGCTGGTCAAGACCGGCGAGTTCGATCACGCCGACTGGAATTACCGCGGGCCGCTTGGCTACGTTTCGCGGCAGCGCTTTGCGCTCGTCGTTTCTCTTTTGCCGCCCGAGCCGGTCGAGCGGTTGCTCGAAATCGGTTACGGAAGCGGAGTCTTTCTACCGGAGTTGCGCCGGCACTGTCGCGAACTGTTCGGAGCCGACGTCCATGGCCGCAACGCCGACGTCGCGCGAGCGCTCGGGGCCAACGGCGTCGACGCAACCTTGCGCAACGGGTCGGCCGAATCGCTTCCCTTCGATGACGAGACCTTCGACCGCGTCGTCGCGGTCAGCACGTACGAATTCGTCGGCGACGTTCACCGCGCCGTTCGGGAACTGGCGCGGGTCCTCAAGCCCGACGGGCGTGCCATCGTCGTGGTCCCGGGGGATCACCCGTTGCTCGACGCCGGGTTGCGCCTAGCGACCGGCGCCGACGCGCGCCGCGACTTCGGCGACCGGCGGCGCCACGTTATCCCCGCTCTCGAAAACGAGTTTGAAGTCGAGTGCCGTATAGGGTTTCCGGCGTTCTTCGGTCCGCTGCAATTGTACCGTGCGCTGCGACTCTCGCCGCGCAAGGCGATCGCGCTCGACCCTCGAAAGCGGGCTGCCGCATGAGCGACACGACGATGGAATTTGCACAACTCGGCCGCACGGGATTGCGGGTATCGCGGATTTGCCTCGGGACGATGACGTTCGGAGGCCAGTGCGACGAAGCGACGTCGCATGCGATCATGGACGCTGCCGACGAACTCGGCGTCACGTTCATCGACATCGCGGACGCCTATCCGATCCCGCCGAAGCCTGAGACCACGGGGGCGACTGAGGCGATCGTCGGGCGCTGGCTGCGCGACCGGCGCGATCGTTTTGTCGTCGCGACCAAAGGCTTCTATCCGACGGGGACGGGCCCAAACGATCGCGGCAACTCGCGGGTCCACTTGACGCGCGCGCTCGACGCGTCGCTGCGCAGGCTCGGAACCGATTACGTCGACCTGTATCAGATCCACCGCTGGGACGAGTTGGCGCCGATCGAGGAGACGCTCGCGTTTCTGGACGACGCGCGCCGTGCCGGAAAGATCCGGTATGCGGGTGCGAGCAACCTCGCCGCGTGGCAACTGATGCTCGCCTTATGGACGAGCGACGACCGGAATCTCGTGGGCTTCGATAGCGTACAACCGCGTTACAACATACTCTTCCGCGAGATCGAGCGCGAAATGGTCCCGGCGTGCGTCGCGAACGGCGTTGGGCTCATCGTCTACAACCCGCTCGCGGCGGGGATGCTGACTGCCAAGTATCGGGACGCGACCGCGCCGCAAGAGGGGACGCGGTTTACGCTGGGCGAGGCGGGCGCTTTATATCGCCGGCGTTACTGGCGCGAGGAGACGCTGGCGGTCGCGGCCCGCTTGGGCGAGGACGTTGCGTCGCGCGGAAAGTCGCTGACCCACGTCGCGTTGCGCTGGGTTCTCGATCAGCCCGGGATCACGTGTGCGATCGTCGGCGCGAGCCGCCCGGAGCAACTGCGCGACTCGCTTGGCGCACTCGCAGTTCGGCTCGACGATGCCGACCGGCGCGCCTGTGACGAGGCGTGGTACGCGCTCCCGCGCCGCCCCCCGAGCGAGGAACAATAATGGACGTTGCGCATCCGCGGCGATGGACCGAGACGATCGACGGCATTCGGTGGCTGCCGCGTATGATCGATAAGGCTCGCATGGAGTTGCGTGGAGCGCTCGGCGCCTATTTGCTCGGACATTCGCCGGTCGATAAGGCTCTGCTCGCACGCTTGGGACTGGGGACCGGCGAATTCACTCGCATCGTTGACGAGAGCCCGGGCGACGCTGAGGTCTTGGCGGCTTTGCGCCGGCATCCCGGCTTCGATGAGCCGCGCGTCCGCCGCTGGTCGAATCGTTTTCCGCGGAGTTACCGCGCGCTGATACCGCTGTGGGATATCGACGAAGGATACGCGACACCGAAAGCGTGGGAGTTACCGTTCGCCGTCGCGTACCGAAGCGTAGAGCGGCCCGTGAGTGCGCTCCTGCGAGTGATCTTGGGCCGGCCCGGCTAGTTCGCGGGCGGCGCGACGGCAACGCCCGTAGGCTCTACGATCCCCGAGGTGATTTTCGTGATCGGGCTGCCGCTTGGATATTTGACGACGGCGACGTCACCGCCCAAAATTTCGGCGACAAAAAGGATGTCGTTGGGTTTATTCAGCGCGATGGCAAGTGGCGCGTTGAAACCGGTAAACGTTTGCTTGATCGCGCTATAGGGCGGAGGGATGACGTATACCGAGTTGTTCTCTGGGTCGGCTGCGACGAGGCGATTCATCGCGTCGATGGTTAGGCCGCCGGCAGACGCGAGCGACGGGGCGAGGTTCTTGAGCTTGCACCCGGCAAGGCCGCCTTTAAACTCGCCGAGAGCACCCGGCCCGATCGTTGAGACGTCGTAAGAGACGAAGACATCCCCGTTGCTGTCAATTGCGACACCGGCCGCACCGCCCGGCGTGCTACACGCCGCCACAAGGGTGTTTGAAGACTGGTGGTACTTGTAAATATGGCCCGGGCTGAAATCGGCGACGAATACGTCGCCGGCCGCGTCGGTGATGACGGCGCTTGGGTCTACCAAGCTCGTCGAGTACACAAACGACGGCGAGGACTTACCGCTCTTGTACTCGGTTACGGTGCCGGCAGCCGAGTTGGTGACGTAGAGGTTGCCCTTGTCGTCGATCCAATCGCCGCTCGGCGTGTCGATTCCGTTCGTAATCTCCCTCTTGTAAGCGAGTGAGCCGTTGTATATAGCGACGCCCCCGTTCGTGACGAAATCGTCCGAGACCGCCAGTTCCGTGATCCCATAGCTGCGATCCGGCGAGAACATCTCACTCGAAACGCGAATCGCATCGCCGCTTGAAAATACCGGCGCGCGCGCGCTCGGAATGCTCCCGGTGCACGCGGTCAACAGAACAGACGCGCCCGTCGCCGCCAATGCGGCAGCGGAAAGGTTAAGAAACCGAATCGGAACAGCCATCAACGTAGCCCTCCGGTAACTCGAGGCCAAGAGACGTTGAAGTTCCCGCTTCAACCTCCTGCCCGCAAGGCGGCAGACGCCGGAGGGATCTCCGGTTCTGGCTCATCGCCCGCGCGTCGTCTATGTCGAAGATTCGTCCAGCGGAACGCCGGTTGTTCAAGAGTTGCGTCGGCGGACCGCGTTTCCGGTCGTTCCTGTCCGCGCCGAAGGCTCGAAAGAAAGCCGCGCCGCGGCGATCCGGCGACAGCAAACGGTAGACAATGACTCGGAATGACGACCGATGCGTCGTCCGGTTTGAACGCCTTCCGACGCCCGCGTGCCTTACCTTGCGGTGGCTGCGGTCTCGCTCTTCGCGCCGTTTGTCGCGGGCGCGTTACCGCCGCTGCGCGCTAACTCTTCGACGTACGCGACGAACGCGCGGACCGGTGCGCCGGTCGGCCCCTTCGCTTGGAACGACGACTCGGTCGGCAGGTAGGCCGTTCCGGCGATGTCGAGATGGATCCACGGCACCTTGTCGATGAAATTTTGGAGGAAGGCAGAGGCCGTCAGGCTTCCGGCAGGCCGGCCGGTTGAGTTGCGCAAGTCGGCGATCTCGCTCTTGACCTCGTTCGAGTACTCTTCGTACAGCGGCAGGTGCCAGTAGCGTTCGCCACTTTGGTTGGCGACCGTCAAGAACGACTTGACGAACGCGTCATTGTTCGAGATTGCGCCGGCCGCGGCGTGACCGAGCGCGACGACCATCGCGCCGGTGAGCGTCGCGCAGTCGATGATTCGGGTCGCGCCCAGTTTCTGCGCGTAGCAAAGTGCGTCGGCGAGGATCATCCGGCCTTCGGCGTCGGTATTGATGACCTCGATCGTTTTGCCGTTCATCGCGCGGACGATGTCGCCGGGCTTGGTGGCGAGGCCGCTCGGAAGGTTCTCGCTGGCCGGCGCGAGGCCGATCACGTTGAGCTTTGGCTTTAGCTTCGCAATCGCCGACATCGCCGCGATGACCCCCGCCGCGCCCGACATGTCGTACTTCATCTCGTGCATGTTCTCGCCGGGTTTGAGCGAGATGCCGCCCGAGTCGAACGTGATGCCTTTGCCGACGAGCGCGAGCCGTTCTTTGTTGCCCGGATCGCCTTCGTAGGTCAAGACGATCAGTTTCGCGCGCTCTTCGCTCCCGCGCGAGACGCTGAGAAGCGCCCCCATGCCCAGTTCCTTCATGCGGTCTTCGTCGAGCGCCTCGAACTTGAGACCGGTCTCCTTGGCGAGTTCCTCGGCGCGCTTGGCGAGGTGCGTGGGCGTCATGTCGTTGGCCGGCGTCAACGCCATCAGGCGCGCGGCGTTCACCGCTTCACCGATGATGTTCCCGTGCTCCGCGCCTTCCTCGAGTGCGCGCGGTTCGAAGTTGTGCGCGCCCGCGGTCGCAACGAGGGTCAACTCGTTCAGTTGGATCGGCTCTTGCTCGCTCCGATAGGTCGTCGTGTCGATCGTCGCCGCAAGGGCGCCTTGGACGACGAACGAGGCGCTCGTGCGCACGTGATGCTGCGCTTCGAGCGGGAGCGCGAACGCGATCGAGTGCACGTTGCGTTTCCCGAGGTGGCGCACCGCGGTCCCCGCGTATTTGGCGAGCGCCGAGGGTTCGAACTTTGCGCGGTCGCCGAGGCCGACCATTAAGACGCGCTTGACCGGCAGGTCTTTGGCGTGAATCAACGCGACCTCGTTGGCCTTCCCCTTGATCTCACCCGAGGCGAGGATCTCGGCCAGCGCTCCGCCCAGTGCCTCGTCGGCGCTCGCCGATGCGCCGTCGAGGCGGGCGTCGGAGAAGACGGGGACGACGAGGGCGGCGCTCCCCAGGGAGCTTGCGGTGCCGGACGAGACGCGAATCTGCATGACGAACCTTTCGACGAGTTGAACGGACGGTGCAATGGGCAATCCAGGGGCGATACTGCGAGGCGAGGAGGGCCCCCTCCAAGACGCGTACGCGCGCGCCGGCGTCGACGTGGGCGCCGGGAACGAAGCGGTCGCGCGGTACCGCGCGGTTACCGAAAGCTGGCAACACCTGAGCCAGCTTGGCGCGCTCGGCGGTTTTAGCGGCCTGTTCGCCCTGCCCGGGGAGGAACGGCGCGCGCTCGTAGCCTCGACCGACGGCGTCGGCACGAAGGTCTTAATCGCGGCTGAACTGCACCGCTACGACGGCATCGGCGGCGATCTCGTCAACCACTGCGTCAACGACATCTTGGTTGCGAACGCGACGCCGCTTTTCTTTCTCGACTATTTTGCGGCCGGGAAGCTCGATCCCGAAGGTTGCCGCCGAGGTCGTCGCCGGCGTTCACGCCGCGTGCCGCGCGCACGACATGGCGCTCCTGGGCGGCGAAACGGCCGAGATGCCGGGCTTGTATGCGGCCGAACATTTCGACGTGGCCGGGACGATCGTTGGGATCGTCGACCGCGCGTTCGTCCCGGATGCGGCGACGGTCCGTGCGGGCGACGCGATCGTCGGCTTGCCGGCGGTCGGCCTGCACACGAACGGCTATAGCCTCGCGCGCGCGCTGATCCCGCGCGAGGAATGGGAGGCACCCTTCGCGGCGTACGGTGAAGGGAAAACTTTCGCCGACGCGCTCCTTGCGGAGCACCCGTCGTACTACAAGACCGTGCGCGCGATTCAAGAAGTCGCCGCGGTCAAAGTGATGGCGCACATCACGGGCGGCGGGCTGCGCGAGAACGTGCCGCGGACGCTGCCGCCCGACTGCAAAGCGATCTTCGAAGCACAGCGATGGGAGATTCCGGCGATCGAGCTCGAACTCGTACGGCGTGGCGGGTTGTCGGTCGACGAGCGTTACCGCGCGCTGAACATGGGCGTCGGCTTCACCTTGATCGTCTCGACGGCGGATGCGGGCAAAGCGCTGCGCGCCGTCCCGAGCGCGCGCGTCGTCGGCTGGATCGAAGCGCGCCAGGGCGACGAGCCGCAGGTCGTCATCCATCCCCCGCGGACCGCTTGACCTCCGAACGAGCAGCGCGCTGACCGAACACGTCAACCTTCTCGCCCCGCTCGACGATCCGCGCTTCAGCCAGGCCGAGATTCATCGGTCGCTCGAAGCGCTCGACGCGCGCGGAGTTCGCCTGGTCCGCGATCAGCGGACACCCGAACGGATCCTCGGTTGGATCGATGCCGAGTTCGGCGGCGTGTGGTCGTCGGAGGCCGCCGCCGGCGGGCTTTGGGTCGCCGACGATGCGGAAGGACCGCTCGGTTTCGCGGCCTTCGATCCGCGCGGGCTCGCGTATCACTGGCTGCGACCGTATCGCGAACAACCTGAAGTCGGAATCTTCGGGCCGCTTGGTGTCGTCGAACGCGCGCGCGGTCGAGGGCTCGGCGCGACGTTACTGCGAGCGGCGCTTTTCTCGTTACGCGAGCGCGGGTACCGCACCGCGTTGATCCCGGCGGTCGGCGATCCGCGAATCGTCGCGTTCTACGAGCGCGAGGCGCGCGCGCGAATCGTCGAGCGTTTCGCCGTCGAACGGCCGGGGCGCCGCTACCGTACGGCGGTACTCGCTTCGGGAAACGGCAGCAATTTCCAAGCGGTCGTGGATGGAGCGCGGGGCGGAACGCTTCCGCTTGAGGTGACGACGCTCGTCGTCAATCGACCGAGCGCGTTCGCACGCGAGCGCGCGCGCAATGCGGGCGTTGCCGAGCGGCTCGTCGCTTGGGATCACGGGGCCGAGACGCGCGAGGCATACGACGCGCGCGTCATCGAGGCGGTCGCGGCGAGCGCACCCGAACTGGTGCTCCTGCTCGGGTGGATGCACGTCATGCCGGAAGCGTTCGTCACGCGCTTCCCGCACACGCTCAACGTCCACCCAGCCTTTCTCCCATTCGATCCGCGCAGCGACACCGTAACCTTGCCGGACTTCACGACGCAACACGCATTCCGGGGCGTGCGCGCGGTCGACGACGCGCTCGCCGCGGGTGTAGGGTGGGTCGGAGCGTCCGTTCACCGCGTCGGCGTCGATGTCGATCGCGGGGTTGTCCTCGCGCGTGCGCCGCTTCCAATCGTGTCAGGCGAAGCGCGCGAACAGCTTGACGCGCGGCTGCACGCGCTCGAGCACCGCGTGCTGGCGACCGCGATCCGGCGCTGGACCTGGGAACAGCCTACGTAAGACTTTAAAAGGAGACCGGGCCGGCGTAGCCGGTCAGTTCGACGTAGGCCTCGCCCTGCCGGTGATTTTGGTCGAAGTCGGTCACGTCGACCGTGCCTTCCCAGTACGAGATTCCGCCGCTGCTCGCGACCAGCTCTTGGTCGCGGAGGGCGGGCGAGAGCGCGAGATCGAGGCCGAGACTCGGGAGGCCGATGCGCCACAAGGCCGGGTAGACCGCGCCGGTGTGTGGGCTTCGCCACGTCCCCGATGGCAAGATCGAGAAGGCGAGCGGCCGCACTAAACCGTCGCGCTCGATCAAACTCCCGATTCTTGCGGAGGGCGCACCTCGGTCGCGGGGCCGGAATTGGTAGAGCATCAGTTCGCGCCCGTCGTCGAGCTGGATTCCAAACCAAAGCCATCCAACCTGATCGGGCAACTCATCAGTTCCGAACTCGTGATCCATCCACGAGTCGCCGTCGACCGCGAAGCGCGTGCCGCCGTAGGTGAGGGCGCCGCGCGTGGGGAGGCGCGTGTAGGAATAGTAGTGCGACGCGCATGAATCGCACGCGCCTTTGCGCAGAACGCCGCCCGAACCGTGGACCGCGGGCGGCTTCTTCGACACGAGGTCGAGGTCGAGCGCGCCCCAGTTTGCGGCGGCGTGCGCGTGCATCTTCTCGAACCGCGGGTCGCGCATCGGTGTGCCGGCGAGCGACCACGCGTCGACGCGAACTGCGAGCCGGTCGCCGGCTGCGGCGCCCATGTCGAGAGCGCCGCGGACGGCCCGTTCCGAGTACGTGAAGCGGCCGTCGCGGACGTCGGTGATCGCGAAGTGCGCGGCATAGATTTGGTTGCGAAGCCAGCGGCTGCGACCGGCCGGCGCCGGCGGGTCGCCCGAGCGCAAGCCGAATCGAAAGAACGTCAGCTCGTAACCGAAGCGGCGGCCGTCGGGCCCGCGCAGGTGGCCGGTCAAGTACCACCACTCGGTCTTATACTGCGGGTGCGCCGCGTGATCGCGCGGGAAGCTGAAGGCGTACGGGGCTTGGGCGATTGAAAACCGCGGCCCGTCGCCGAGCGACTGCGCCGTCGTCGCGACGAGAACGAGCGCCGTAAGGATCGGGATCGCCCGTCTCATTCGCTGCGTAGGGCCTCGGCGGTTCGAATGCGGGCCGCGACCCGAGCCGGATAGAGGCCGGCCACGACGGCCGCGGCGACGATTGCAGCGACCAGTCCGAGCAAGGAAACGTACGGGACGTGCAAGTCGATTAGCCAGCCGAACGACTGACGGTTGACCACGTAGATGAGCAGCAGCGCGAACGCGAAGCCGAGCGCGACGCCCAAAGCGGCGCCGAGCGACCCGATGAGCCCCGCTTCGTACAAGATCATTTGGCGCACTGCGCCGGTGGAAAGCCCGAGGTAGCGCAGGATGCCGATCTCGCGGCGGCGCTCGAGGACGAGCGCGAAGAGCGTCCCCACGACGCCGAGGATCGCGATCGTCAACGCCAAGAGATACAGCGCCGACGTAATCGCAAACGTGCGGTCGAAGATCGTCAAGACGACGCCACGCAGCTCGCGGTTCGTCTCGACTTCGATTCGAAGGGGCCGCACCGCACGGATGATGCGCGACCGAAGGGCAATCAGATCCGCGCCCTGCGCCGCGTAGACGGCGAGGTTTCCAACCCCGTCGTCGTGGTAGAGGCGCCGGAACGTGCGCTGGTCGATGATGACGAGACCCGCGTCGCTCGAGTAGTCGTTGAACTCAGCGGCGACGACGAAGCGAATCCGCCCGGACGGCGTATCGAGCGGTACCGCGTCGCCGGGGCGGACGCCGAAGCGCGTAGCGAAAGGTTCGCTGACGAGCAGACCGATCGAATTCGGCAGACTGCGTGCGAGCGCGCTCGCATCGGCGCCGCCGAGCAGGCGCAGACGGTGACGCCGGTCGATCGAACCGAGGTCGGTCGCGCCGAGGGTTGTGATCTCCCCGCGAAACGGGATCGAGACTGCGGTGAACGTCTCGACGCCGGCGACTCCCGGAACCGCGCGAATGCGCGCGACGGCTCCCGGCGAGAAGCGCGCATCGGAGGAAGCATCGGTCAGCGCGAGCGGCTGCACGAACAAATCGGCGGTCAGCGCCTCTTGCGCCCACGTGGTGACCGTCGTTCGGAACGAGTCGATCAGGATCGCGAGGCCGCCCGCCATGCCGACCGCGACCATCAACGCGGCGATGGCGACGCTCGCGCGTCGCGCCGATGCGCCGAGGTTCGCGGCCGCGAGGCGTGCCGCGATCGACAGCCCGGCGATTCGCCGCGGGGCGGCCGTCGCGATGCGAGCGACGATGAACGGGACGCACAGCGACGCGCCGACGATAAAGAGCAGTGCAGCGATGTAGCCGAAGAGCGGGACACCTCCAACCGAACCAAGTTTCGTCGCGGCGGCGCCGAGGGCGAGCAACCCGAGTCCGGCAAACAGCAGTCGCGGCGCGTCGCGCGTCAGCGGCCGTTCGAGCCCCTGCCGGCGCAGCGTGAGGGACGGCGGCGTCGCGGCGGCCTCAAGTGCCGGGACTAGCGCCGAGAGGAGCGCCAAGCCGAGACCGAAGGCGAAGGCGCGCAGGACGATCGCCGGGTCGTAGATGACGTGGTCGGCATGCGTTCCGACGTAGAGCGTCGTCACCGTCTGCTGGACGGCGCCGAGCACGAACTGTGCGAGCAGCGCGCCGAATTCGACGCCGATGAGCGCGCCGAGGGCGCCGAAGATTGCGCCCTCGGCCAGAAACGTGGCGACGATCTGCCGCCGCGTCGCGCCGAGCGCGCGCAACGCGCCGATCTCTTCGCGTCGTTGAATGACTGAGATCGCCATCGTGTTGTAGATGAGATACGCCCCGACCAAGAGGGCGACGTACGGAGCACTTGGAGGTTGAACTGGAAGCTGCGCAGCATCCGCCGAATTTCGTTCGAGCGAATCCGCGGCTCGACCGCGCGCGTCCCCGGCGGAAGCAGGGCGGCGATTCGCGCGCGTACCATCGCAAACCGGTCGGGGTCGAGCGCGCAATCGATTCGATCCAACCGCCCGATTTTGCCGAAGAGCTCCTGGGCGGTGACGATGTCGACGAAGACGACGCTGGAATCGACACCCGCGACGTCGCGCGGAAGGATCGCGGCGATGTGGAGCGATACCGCGCGGTCGCCGCTCAAGCCGGCGAGCACCGAGCCCGCGTGCGACGCGTAGCGCCCGGCGACACGGGACGAGACGATCGCGCCGCGCGTCGCGATCAGCGCATACGGGTCGCGACGCATCTCGGGAGCGAACGCCTTGTCGCCGGGGATCGGACGCAGCAAATCGACGCCGAGAACGTGCAGAATCTCGCCCGAGAGCGGCTTCCCCGGCTCGTGCCCGACCGCGAGCTCGTCCTCGATCGCCGGTGTCGCATCGTCGACGCCCGCAGTGCCGCGAATCCGCGCCAGTAACCGCTCGTCAAAACTTCGTCCGAGCCCCAAAACCTGGAGGTTGACGTCGCTTGCAACGACGTTAACGCTCGAGGCGAAGGAGGCGACCGCGGACGAGTCGGCAAGATCGATCGCCAGCACGATTCCAACGCCGAGTGCAATCGCGAAGATCGTGACCGCCGACCGCAGGCCGTTCGCACGCACGTGCCCGATGACCAAGCCCAGAAAGAGCATCGCTTAGCCGACCACCCGCCCGTCTTGAAGGCGAACGATTCGGTCGCACGCCTCGGCGGCTTCGGACGAGTGCGTCGCGAGCAGAACGGCTTGCCCGCGATCGGCCATCGTACGCAAGAGCGCCAAGACGGCGGCGCCGTTTTGAGAATCGAGGTTTCCGGTCGGTTCGTCGGCGAGGACGATCGCGGGTTCGTGAACGACGGCGCGCGCGATTGCGGCGCGCTGCGCCTGGCCTCCGGAGAGTTGCGCCGGGAACGCGTTGGCTTTGGGGTCGAGCTCGACGGCGGCGAGGATCGCCGCGACTCGCCGCCTGACGTCGGCGCGCGGACGTCGCTGGAGCACGAGGGGTAACGCGACGTTCTCGGCGACCGTCAGCCCGGGCAGGAGATTGAAGAATTGGAAGATCGTCCCGACGCGGTCGCGGCGCAAAGCCGTCAGGCGATCGTCGCTCAGGTTCGACGTCGCATGGCCGTCGATCGCGACGAGTCCGGACGTCGGGAGATCGACGCAACCGATCAAGTTGAGCATCGTGCTTTTTCCGCATCCGCTGGGACCGACGAGCGCGACCATTTCACCGGCGCGCACGTCGAGCGAGACCCCTTCGAGCGCCCGCACGGGCTCTTGCCCCTCATCGACGTACACCTTGCTCGCGTCGAGGACGCGGACCGGCACGTTGTCCGCGGGTTCGGTCACGATGCCGCGAAATTGAACGCGAACGGCAGATTCGGATCGGCGCTTAGCGTCAGCGGGTCGGCTCGGACCGCGTCGCCCTGGCGGTCGGCGGCCGCTGCGATCATCGCGGCGTTGTCGGTGCAGAAACGCAGCGCGGGGATTGCGGTCGCAATTCCGAGGCGTTTCCCCCATTCCGTAAACGCCGCTTGCAGCGCGGAGTTGGCTGCGACGCCGCCGGAGAGGACCGCAAGCCGGTAACCAGCGCCGCGCGCGGCGCGCTCGAGCCGATCGATCAAGATATCGACGACGGCGGCTTGAAACGACGCAGCGACGTCGGCCCGCCGCGCGAGCTTCCCCCGCGGGGTCTCCAGGAAATACTTCACCGCGGTTTTTAGTCCGGAGAACGACATGTCGAGCGAGTCGCGCTCGGCGCGGTTGCGCGGAAATTTGACCGCCGCCGGGTCACCCTCGCGCGCGAGCGCGTCGATCGCGGGGCCGCCGGGGAAAGGTAGGTCGAGGAGCCGCGCCGTCTTGTCGAATGCTTCACCGGCCGCGTCGTCGTGCGTGCGGCCCAACACTTTCATGTCGACCGGCGAGCCGACGCGGACGAGCTGCGAGTGGCCGCCCGAGACGAGCAAGGTCAAGAATGGATACTCGGGTTCGAGTTCGCGCTCGATGAACGCCGCGAAGATATGACCGTGCAGATGATTGACCGCGTAGAGCGGCTTGCCGCTCGCAAAGGCGAGCGCCTTCGCCGAGGCGACGCCGACGACGAGGCTGCCGATCAGACCCGGCCCCGCGGTGACCGCGATTCCGTCGATGTCGCCGAGTCCCAGACGCGCACGGCCGAGGGCGTCCTCGACGGCAGCGCTCAAAAGTGCGACGTGTTGGCGGCTCGCGATCTCTGGGACGATCCCTCCGTACTTTGCGTGGAACCGGTCTTGGTTGGTCGCGACGTCGGCGAGCACCGTTTTGCCATCGCGGACGAGGGCGGTCGCGGTGTCGTCGCACGACGTTTCGATCCCAAGAAGAAGCACGAGCTACAGGTTCTCGGCCCCCCGTGCGAATATCTCCGGCCATGCACGTCAACCTGACCGAGACCGGCCAGAGCCTGCTGACGGCGATCGCGCCGGTCGGGTTCGTCGTGGGCGGCTTCCTGCTGGGCCTGGCGATCGAGCGTTTCGCGGTCAGGCCGTTCGCGCTCGCGCTTCTGAAAAATGGCCACACCCGAGCCGCGCGTCTGCTGCGGGGGATGCACGGGACGTTAACCCTGGTGACGACCGCGCTCGGCGCGCACGCGATGCTCGTCGCCTACCCGCTGCGGCCGGCCTATCGCGACGAAGCGAACGAGGCGCTCGTCATCCTAGTCGTCGTCGCGGCCACGGTCATCGCCGCGCGCGCGTTCTCGGCCGGCTTGCGCGAGTACCTGCAGAGCCACACGCAAGCGGTTCCCTCGGCGTCGCTTTTTGTCAGTTTGCTGCGCATCGCGGTGTACGCGATCGGCGCGCTCCTCGTCTTACAGATCCTCGGCATCTCGATCGCGCCGCTCCTGGCAGCCCTCGGCGTCGGCGGCCTGGCAATCGCGCTCGCGCTCAAGGATACGCTCGAGAACCTCTTCTCGGGGCTGCAGATCATCGCGTCGCGTCAGGTGCGGCCCGGCGACTACATCAAGTTAGAGACCGGCAACGAAGGATACGTCACCGACATCACGTGGCGCAACACGACGATCCGCGAACTCGGCAACAACTTGGTGATCGTTCCAAACCAAAAGCTCGCGCAATCGATCTTCACGAATTACGCGCTTCCGGACCACGCGCTTGCGCTGGTCGTGGTGCTCGCGGTGCCGCACACCGCCGACCTGATGCGGACCGAACGGATTGCGCTCGAGGTCGCGCGCGAATTCGCTGAGGCGCCGTATGCCCGCTACCAAGAGCTAGGCAGCGAGAACGTCAAGCTCGCGCTCTTCTTGCGGATCGACGAGTACGCCGACCAGTTCGCGATCCGCAGCGATTTACTGAAGCGGCTGCACGCGCGCCTCAAAGACGAGGGGATCCTCGTCGTGCCGGCGGCTCCAACCAGCGAGCCGGCGCCCTCGGCGCCGGCTGCCGGTGCGAGCGAACGTTAGTGGCGGCCGACGAGTACGCCGTTGATGTCGATGTTATCTAGCACGGCTAAACCACTGTAGTCAGGGCCGGTGTCTTCGCCTTCGTCGAAGACGATTTGAATCTGCGTCACCGGTTTGGTCAGCATTCCGTTGTCGCCGGGATACGACTGGGTCGAGGGATAGAAACGGACGCGCGTCCACGCGTTGCTGGTCGGGCCGGGAGCGCCGTACGTGCAGCCGTAGAAGTGGGTAACGTTGTCGTTCGTCACGACGTCGAAGCGCGGCGCGCCGGCGCCGCAATGCCCGCTCGCGCGGATGTCGAAGCCGAGCTCGGTGACCATCAGGTTCTTGGGCAATCCGTTGATGTTGCCGAGCGCGGCGGCGTAATTACCGGTCGGCCCCGTCTTGACGAGGAGCAAGCCTTGGTTCTGGTTGTCCTTTGAGTCGCCGGTCGGGCACGCAGGATCGGTGTAGCTCTGATTCCCCGAACCGTAATTGACGGTGGCGTTCGTGGGGCAGCCTATTCCGGGAAGCCACTGCGCCTGCGCCATGTTCG
Source organism: Vulcanimicrobiota bacterium (assembly GCA_963832625.1). Taxonomy (GTDB): domain Bacteria; phylum Vulcanimicrobiota; class Vulcanimicrobiia; order Vulcanimicrobiales; family Vulcanimicrobiaceae; genus CAWHUV01. Next base: position 111,021 of record CAWHUV010000004.1, read on the forward strand.
TGTGGAACGGGTCGTAGATGCCGGCGTCGACGTGGAAGGGCGGCGGAGGCGGCCCGTTTTTCACGGGAGGTTGCGCCGGGGTGTGTTGCATCACGCCGCGTGGGAACGGGACCGCGCCGATCAGCGCGATGATGCTCAAGAACGTTACGGACCGTACGATGGTCGATCTGCTCATTAGCTCAGTGCCTTTCTTGCAAGGGCGAGATACCTGTGAGATTTTTCCCGGGCAGCGGAACCTACCCGCCGGTTCTTTGGGCCTTTCGGCAGTGTTGAGGGCCCCCGCGAACGAACGCCGCGTCGCCCGGAGGTTCAACGTATGCCCGATTTTCACGGCTTCGATCACGTCGACGCGCGCGTCCGCTCGCTGCCCGGCGTCGAGCCGTTCTACGATCGCTTGATGCCCGCCCTAGGCCTTCCGCGCAAGACCTACGCGCACGTCGACACTGCCGGCGACTGGCACGAGCCGGACGCCGAGCGGCCCTACAATACCGTGGAGTACCACGAAGAACCCGACCCGTCGCGGCCCGGCCGCTTCATCGGCTTCATCGAGGACCGCGCGATGGCACCGGCCCGGACGCGCATCGCGTTCGCGCTTGGTTCGCGCGCCGAATTGGAGGCGTGGGAGCCGCGGCTACGCGAGTTCGGCGCGTGCGGGGTCGAGCGCTCCGCCGACATGGACGCCTATCCGGCGATTTTCTTCGAAGACCCCGGCGGGACGAAGCTCGAGTTGTGCGCGCGTAACCCGCGCCGCGCATAGCGGCGCCCGTCGAACGAGGTTAGCGCCGTTCCGTAACGCGCTCGCGCAGTTCGGCGACGAACTCGTCGAGCGGCACGGCGGGACGCCGTTCCTCGATGCCGCGCTCGTTGGGATTGACCGTGCCGTCGGCCACCTCTTTGTTTCCGACGACGAGGATGTACGGCACTTTCCGCAGCTTCCAGTAGCGGATCTTGTACCCGATCTTTTCGTTGGAGTCATCGAGGTCGGTGCGAAAGCCCTCGTCGCGAAGCCGGGTGACGACGGCGCGGGCGTAGTCGAGCTGGTGTTCCGAGATCGGCGCGACGACCGCTTGAACCGGCGCGAGCCACGCCGGAAACGCCCCTCCGAAGTGCTCGATGAGGACGCCGAAGAAGCGTTCGAGCGAGCCCGAGAGCGCGCGATGGATCATGACGGGCGCGTGGTCCTCGCCGTCGCTTCCGCGGTACTTGAGGTCGAAGCGCTGCGGCAACAGGAAATCGACCTGGACCGTCCCGAGTTGCCAGTGGCGCCCGATCGCGTCGTGGACGTTGATGTCGAGCTTGGGCCCGTAGAACGCGCCGCCGCCGGGGTCGATTCGATAGGCGAGCCCGCGCGAGGCGAGCGCCTTGCGGATCGCCTCTTCGGCGATCGCGTCGGTTTCGCCGCGGACGTCGTCTTCGCGCGTCGACAAGAAATACTCGACGTCGCGAAATCCGAACGCGTCGATCAGGCGAATCGCTTCGTCGGCCGTTTGCTCGAACTCGCCTTGGAGCTGGTCCGGCGTGCAGAAGAGGTGTGCGTCGTCCTGCGTGAAGCCGCGGACGCGGGTTAGACCGTGCAGCGTACCGCTTCGCTCGAAGCGGTACACGGTGCCGAATTCGGCATATCGAATCGGCAAGTCGCGGTACGAGCGCCCCGCGCTGCGGTAGATCAAAATGTGCCCGGGGCAGTTCATCGGTTTGAGCCGGAACCGCTGGCCCTCGACTTCGATCGGTCCGTACATCGAGTGCGCGAAGTTCTCGAGGTGGCCGGAGATTTCGTAGAGCTTCTCGTGAGCGACGTGCGGCGTGACGACTTGCTGATAGCCGCGCTCGCGGAGCCCTTCACGGATGAAATTCTCGATGAGGTTGCGGACGATCGTCCCTTTCGGGTGCCAGAACACGAGCCCGCCGCCGGCGTCCTCTTCGATTGAGAAAAGGTCGAGCTCGCGGCCGAGCTTGCGGTGGTCGCGCTTCGCGGCGTCTTCGAGGAAGACGAGGTAGGCGTCGAGTTCCGCCTGCGTGGGAAACGCCGTCCCATAGATGCGCTGCAGCATCGGCTTGTGCTCGTCGCCGCGCCAGTACGCGCCAGCGACGCTCGTCAGTTTGACCGCGCCGATCGCGCCGGTCGAGTGCGCGTGCCCGCCGCGGCACAGATCGGTGAACGCGCCGATCGTGTACAAGCGTAATCGGCTCGCCCTCGGGGATCTCGCGCGCGATCTCGGCCTTGTACGGATTGTCCTTGAAGCGTTCGAGCGCGGTCGCGCGGCTCACGTGCTCGCCGGTCATCGGGTAGTCGGCGGCGACGATTTCGTTCATTCGCGCTTCGAGCCGCTCGAGGTCCTCGGGCAAAAACGGCGCGGCACGGTCGAAGTCGTAGTAGAAACCGGTTTCGATCGCCGGCCCGATCGTCGGTTTGGCCTCCGGAAAGAGGTCCTGGACGGCGTAGGCGAGGACGTGCGCCGCGGTATGGCGGAGCGCGTCGAGGGGGACTTCGTCGTGCAGCGTGCGCGAAATTGAGGCCATGGGATAAACCTTTCGGTACGCGCGGCCGTTTCGGCCTGCGCTGCGCAATACTCGAGGCGAGGGGAAACGATGGACGAGCGAATCACGATCGGCGGCGACTTGACGGTACGGCGAATCGGCTTCGGTGCGATGCGGCTCTGCGGCCCCGGGGTGTGGGGCGAACCGAAAGACCCCGCGGCGGCGCGTGCGGTGCTGCGCGACGCGGTCGAACTCGGCGTTGAGTTGATCGATACGGCGGACGCGTACGGCCCGGAGACGAGCGAACGTCAGATCGCGGATGCGCTGTTTCCGTATCCGAAGCAGGTCGCGATCGCAACCAAGGGCGGGTATACGCGCCCGGGCCCCAATCGCTGGGTCCCCGACGGACACCCCGAACATCTCCGCGCGGCGTGCGAAGGGAGCCTGGCGCGGTTGAAGCTCGAGCGGATCGATCTGTATCAGTTTCACACGCCCGACCCGGAGGTGCCGTACGAGGAGTCGATCGGAGCGCTCGCCGAGCTTCAAAAGGAAGGGAAGATCCGTCACATCGGGATCTCGAACGCGAGCGTCGAGCAACTCGAATTGGCCCGGAAGCTCGTTCCGATCGTCTTGGTGCAGAACGACTACAATATCGGGAACCGCGAATCCGACGACGTCGTCGAGGCGTGCGCGGACGCGGGGATCGCATTCTTAGCGTACTTCCCGCTCGACGCAGGCGAGCTCGCCAAGGCGCGCGGCGCGCTCGCGACGGTCGCGGCGCGGCACGGTGCGACTGCGGCGCAAGTTGCGCTAGCGTGGCTGTTGCGGCGCGCGCCGGTCGTCGTTCCCATTCCCGGGACGTCGTCGCCGGCGCACCTTCGCGAGAACGTCGCCGCGGCCGCGCTCGAACTTGAGCCGGCGGATCTCGATGCGCTCGAGTAGTTCGCTCGCTAAACGTTCTGAACGAGGGGCAAACCGACCGTAACCGTGCAGCTTCGCGCATCGCGCCGGCTGACGAGCGGAGGTTCGGCGGCGAGGCTCGAGATGATGAAAAGCCCGCGTCCGCTTTCGCTCTCGGGCCCGGGGAGACGAGGCGCCGGCGCGAAGTCGCTTCCCCGATTCGTCACCGACAGTACCGGGCGGCCGAAGGCCCAGTCGACCTCGATATCGATTGGCCCGCCGACTCCATGGCGCGCGGCATTCGCGAGCAACTCGCCGACGATGATATTGCAGGCGCCGAAGTCGCCGTCGACCTTCCGCTCGCTCGCTAGGTAGTCGATCACCCGCATGCGCATTTTCGTGTGCGCGCTCGGATCGTCGGAGTCGAAGGACCAGTGCAAGGCAACACTCACTTCGATGCCCCGCTCGCGAAGCCGACGTGTTTTGCGTGGTTCGTTGTTGCATTCAGCATCGTACGTTCGCCTTGTACCCGGTTACGGTCACATGAAGAAGCCTGCCGAGCGATTGCTCGGCAGGCTTGGTAAGTGGTGGGCACGATAGGTTTCGAACCTATGACCTCTACAGTGTCAATGTAGCGCTCTCCCCCTGAGCTACGCGCCCTTGCCGACGCTTGTTCTGCGTCCGGCCGCGGCCCCTCCTACTCGTCGTCGACCGGTTTGCGGTCGGCGAGCGCGCGGCGGACGACCTCGCGTTGCGAGACGTTCAATTGAATCGGCTGGAACGGCCTGGGCTTCGTCAGCGTGTAGTCGAGCATGTCGGTAAGGTCGGGGGCGCGGGCATCGGCGCGCGACATCGGCGGCAATTGGAACGTGTTCTCGACGAACTTGAGGATGCTCGCACTCTCGTGCTGGACGTGCGTCACCTTGCCGGCCGGAGTATAGGGCGAGACCATGAGGAGTGGGACGCGGAAGCCGAGCCCCATGTAGTCGAGCTGCGGCGGCGTGACGTGATCGTACCAGCCGCCCCAATCGTCCCACACGACGAAGATCGCGGTCGTATTCCAAAACGAACTTTGACCGACCGCATTTACGACGCTCGCGACCCAACTCGGACCGTTCCGCGTGTCGACGCCGTCGTGATCGGAGTTCACCGCAGCCGGGATGACCCATGTGACGTTGGCGAGCTGGCCGTTCTTGACGTCGTTCAGGATGTTCGTCTCGGGTGAGACGACGTTGGTCGTCCATTGCGAACCGTAGCGGATCGCCTGGATCGCGTCGAACGCGTTCCAGTTCTGACCGAAGTTCGTACCGACGGCCGGCGTGTAATAGCGCCAGGTCAGCCTTTTTGCGTTCAATTCGTCGGCGAGCGTCGTCGCTATCCGGGTTTGGTCGAGGCATGGGAAGATCCTCGGTCCGTTTTCCTTACCGGTCAAAGGATCGACCGTCTGGACGCGCGCACTCCGCGGCGCGTCGCAGCCCCACGGGGTTTTGTTCGCATTCTCGGACACCCAGCCGGACTGACCGGCGACGAGATACAAGTGCCCCGGGAAGCTCGGACCGGTGTTGGATTGAAAGGTTTCGTCGGACAGCGAATATAGTTGCGCCATCTGCCAGTAGGGTTGAACCTCGCTCGACGGGACGTACGAGTACGCGAACGGGTCGCTACCTCGATATCGCTGCCCGTCGATACCGTGAACTTTCGCGCGGTCGAATCCGTCGAGCGCGCCACTGTCGTACTCCGTCAAGAAACTCGGATGCGTGTGCTCGACGTTGTAAATGCTGTCGAGGTCGACGGGCTCGAGAGTCACCTCTTGGCCGTGCGAGTTGAGCCCTTGTGTGACGGTGTCGGCGCCGGGGTAACCGTTGAAAAGGTTGTCGACCGAACGGTTCTCTTGAACGATGATGACGACGTGCTGGAAGTTCGGTCCGTGGTGTACGCCCAGTTGCACAGCCGGGAGTCCGCCTTGCGCGGGAGTCTCTCCGGTGGAACGCGGCGGCCCGAGTCCGGAGCCGAGCGAACTGCACGCGGCGCAGAGCACGAGCGTCGCGCATGCCGCGAAGCCACGCTTCACAGTGGATAAAGCCGAATCGTTCAACGCCTAAGCCCCGTCAGGATGGTTGGTGTCTCGTGTTCGCCCTCGGTTGCTTGGGCGCCCCTTTGAGCCCAGTTACACTTTCCCAGGAATCTCGACGCTCGCGGCGTCGTTCTTAGGCGTCGCTGCGAGCAATTGGCTGTGGACGCCGGCCCAGTCGTCGAGATCGTTCAATCGAATGCCGTCGGCGTAGGTTGGGTCGGCGATCCCAAAGCGCGCGCGCCGCTCGGAGGCGAGCTCCTCGCGCATCCTGGTATTCTCGAGGCGCTCGTTATGGGCAGCGATCGAGGCAGGGTCGAGCTTGGTTCCGTGCGCGCGAACCCAAGCTTCCAACTGCAAGTAGTCGGGTTTCTGCGTCTCGATGTAGGCGACGAACTCCGCGACGTCGAGTCCGAGATTGGCGCAGGTCAGTTCGTCGAAGCCACCCTGGCCGTGCCGATAGCCTTCCGGCAAGCGCCCGCACGCGTGGAGCAAGATTTTCAGCCACAGCCGCGGGAGGTGCTTCACTCCCAAGGGTCCGGTGACGCTCGAGCTGATGAGGGGGACGATCTCTTCCATTGCGGTGTCTTCGCAGGCGCTCAGCGGCCTTCATCTTGGTAGAGCCAGCGCCGCGTCGCTGGGAGGCCGGCCTCGCCCCGTTCGTCCGGTCGCGCGAGCAACGCTTGAAAGATGCTGGTGCGCCCGGACGCAAACCCTTGTGCGCAGCCGGCGAGGTAGAGCCGCCAGATGCGATACGTCCGTTCGCCGGACGCGTCGATCGCGGGCGCAGCGTTGCGCTCGAGATTCGCGAGCCACGCGCGCAGCGTTCGCGCGTAATGCTCGCGCAGGTTCTCGACGTCGCGAACCTCGAACCCGGCGCGTTCGGCGGCGAGCAACATCTGCGACACCGGAAGCAGATCGCCGTCGGGGAAGATGTACGATCCAAGAAAACCCCTTACGCGATAGCCGCGCCGCTCGGGCGATTGTTCGGCGATCGCGTGGTTCATGAAGAAGCCGCCCGGCCGCAGCGCGCGCCAGGCGGCCGTGAAGTACTCGGGAAGCCGCTCGCGGCCGACATGTTCGACCATCCCGATGCTGACGATCTTGTCGAACGTGCCGGCTTCCAAATCGCGGTAGTCGCGTAGCTCGACCCGCGCGCGAGCGCCGAGGCCGAGCTCGGCGATGCGTCGCTGCGCCTCGTCGTATTGCCTCCGGCTCAGCGTGATTCCAAGCGCGCGCGCGCCGTGCTGGGCGGCACGGATGACCAGGCCGCCGAAGCCGCAGCCGATGTCGAGAAGTTCCTCGCCCGGCTGCAAGCGTATCTTGCGCAGGACGTAATCGAGTTTGGCGCGCTGCGCCTCGGCGAGCGTCTCGATTCCGTCGTCGAAGTACGCGCACGAATAGATGAGGTCGGGGTCGAGGAACGCGCGATAGAATGCGAGCGGCTGATCGTAATGGAAGCCGATGGCAGCCGCGTCGCGTTTGCGTGAGTGGCGGGCGCCGGCGAGGTGAGCGATTCCGTCGATGCTCGGCTTCGGCGGGCGCGGAAGCCGGCGAACCTTGCCCGCAAGTGCGAGCGCGGCGGGGACGTCGATCCCGCCCGCCGCCCTCGCCAAGACGTCGACCGCCGCTTCGAGCGAACCTTCGATCTCCAATTCGCCGGCGACGAAGGCGCGCCCGGGGTTGAGATCGAGCGGCGGTGCGAAGGCCGCGCGGAGCGCGTACTGGGTATTGACGACGAAGACGAACCGTTCGCGCTCGCCGGCCGGTACGATCGTGCCGTCCCAAAGCCGGATGGAGAACTCGCGCGCATATTCCGCTCCGAAGAGACGGCGCAGCACGTCGAGCGCATGCGCGGGCGCGCGATTGGTGCGCGGTCCCGCAATGACGCCCACGTTATGCGAGCGCCGCTCGCACGTCGCTCGCTACGCCGGCGGCGCTTTGCGGCGGATCGATTTCGATGACGACTTGGGAGAACCGTTCGTGGCGCAACTCGAGGATCAGGCATTCGTGCCCGGCGCCGTAATCGTAGAAAACGAGCCCGTCGTGGAACGAGTAAAACGTGCCGGCTGCCATGACACCGGGGATGTTGGCGCCGATCACCTTCAAAGGCGAAAACCACGGAACCGGTGGCGCGGGTCCGCTCGTCACGGCGACGATGTGCTCGAGGGCGATGTGAAGCGCGCCTTGCATCGCGAGGACTTTGTCCCATGGACGCAATTCCAAATGGAGCGTTCCGTTGGAGATCGCTGCCGACGCCATACTAGAGGACGTTGATATCGAGCGTGGCGTCGGCCCACCTCCAAGCGTGCTCGAAAGCCGCCTTGGCGCGGGCTGCTTCGTCCACGCGACCTTGCCGCTCGAGCGCCGCGCTCAAACCGAAGAGCGATCGGGGGTTCTCGGGGTTGCGGGCCAGGTCGGCGCGGAAGACCCGCTCGGCTTCGGCCGGTTTTCCGGCTCGAAGGTATGCGCCACCGAGCGATTCGCGGACTGGGAAGAAGTAACGCGGCGGCTCGGAGTACCCCTCGGCGTCTTGTACCGCGACCGCGCGCGTCAAGATCGCGATCTCGTCGTCGGAGGACCCTCGACGTCGCGCGATTGCGGCGCGAAGGACGGCCGCTGAAACCTTAGCGACTTCGCCCTCGGCCCGGTCTATCAGGCGCGCGTCGCTCTCGGCGGCGTCGAGCTTGCCGGCCGCCACGGCGTTCAACCCGTGCGCGAGGTGCGACTGCGCGCTGGGGGCGCCGAGCGTCTCCAACCGGCGAAATCTGATCGCGATCTCATCGTGGAGGGTGCGAGCGTCGCGGTCGCAGCGATCGGCGTCGTGCTCGGCGGCAACGCGCTCGCCCGACATCATGTAGGCCACGACGGCGAACTTGCAGTCGTGCGGCCGGTACGGTTCGTGGCCGGGCGCGTGGTCGCCCGCGAGATAGGCGTCGAAGAGATCGAGTCCCCGCGTGTTTGCAAGACCCGCCTCGTGATAGCGCCCGGCGCGCATGTACGCGTGGGCGGGCATGTGCGCGAGATGCTCGTCGCCCGGCGCGAACGCCATCGCAGCGAGATGATCGGCGGAGGCGAGCGCCTCTTCGGGATGCGGGGACTCTTCCAGTAAATGAATCAAGAGATGGTTTGCCTGAATGTGCGCCGGATTGCGCGCGAGCACGGCTTGCAATCGCTCGAGCGTCGCATGCACGAATGGGCCGGGCTTTCCCGCCGCATCCCAGTAATCCCAAGGCGCGACGTCCATCGCGGCCTCGGCGCTCAGCGCTTGCACGTCGTCGTCGTTCGGATACCGTACCGCGACCGCCGTCATGGCTGCATCGTAGGCGTGCGCCGACCGATCGGCGTCGCCTTTCGCGTGAAACGCGAACCGCTTTGCTGCCGCATCGATCAGGGCGCGCTCGACCGGTGTGGCGTTCATATCGGAGCGAAGCGCCGACGTTAGTGCATCGAGGCCGCTTCGCTCGGCGGCCGGATCGAAGTCGCTGTTGATGTTGATGCCATGCGACATCGCGATCCCCCAGCGCGCCATTGCGAGGTGCGGGTCGAGTCGAGCGGCCTCGGCGAAGCGCCGGCGCGCTTCGTCGTAGTTGAACGCATACAGTAAGGTAAGGCCCTCGTCGAACGCTCGCTGTGCGCCGGCATTGACGGTCGAGACGGTGCGATGGGCGATTCCGTCGCCGAGCGGCGCGACTGGCGATGGCGGCGCCGTTTGCGCGCCGGCGGCGCAGAGTGTCGAGAGGAAGGCCAGCGCGACGGGCAAACCACGCATGACAGCGCGATACGCGGGCTGGCCTCGCCGGCCCTATGGAAAATCGACGGGCGCGTAGCTCAGTGGGAGAGCATCCGCTTCACACGCGGGGGGTCGTTGGTTCAATCCCAACCGTGCCCATTTTTCGACGGCAGGCGGTTTTCCGGGGTAAGAGAAGAAGGAAGGCCGCCATCCGACCTGGCGTTGTAGCTCAGTTGGTTAGAGCGCCGCCCTGTCACGGCGGAGGTCGAGGGTTCGAGTCCCTTCAACGTCGCCAGTCTTTGTGGTGCGCCGGATCTGCCAAGGTCCGGCGCGCGCACTTGGAGCGCTATGAACGTCATCGAAGCTTTGCGATCGCGCCGAAGCGTCGGCCGGCTCGACGGCGACGTCGACGAAGCCGATCTTGCCGAGTTGATCGAGTTGGCGGCGTGGGCCCCAAACCATCGCTTGACCGAACCGTGGCGTTTCACGATCTTACGCGGCGCCGCGCGCGCGCGCCTCGGGGCGACCTGGGCAGGGATCGTCGCGCGATCGAGCGCGCTCGAGGGCCGGGAACGTGAAGAACTCTTGGAAGGCATCGCCGCCAAGACGCTGCGCGCGCCGATCATCGTCGCCGTCAGCACGCGCACGGTGGACGATCCGGTCGTCGCGATCGAAGATTTTGCGGCAACCGCCGCAGCCGTTCAGAATCTCTTGCTCGCCGCGCACGATAAGGGCTTTGGGGCCATGTGGCGGACGGGGGGAATGGCATACGATCCCGAGATCAAGGCGTTCTTGGGACTCGATCCAACCGACCGGATCGTCGCATTCGTTTACTTGGGGCGGGTTGCAGTCGAGCCCCCAAAGGCGCGACCGCGCGATCCGGCCGCCGCCACCCGACGGCTCACGTAGCCACATCCTTCTTTAAGGATACCGAGGCGCGATTCGGGGTACTATCAGGGCAACGGCCCCGAACTCCGGCGCGCCCACGCGGCGTCGCCCTCTAAGGGAAGACGAATGCAAAGCCAGCGGATTACATCGCTCTTTTTTGCCCTGATGCTTGCGAGCTGCGCCAGTAAGACCGGTTCGACGTTCGTGCCGCCGACGACCGGTGGACCTTTCATGTACATCGCCGACGCAACCCAAAATGCGATTTTCACTTTTCCGGTGAGCGCGAGCGGCGACGTCGGCGCGAGCGCCGTCATCGCGGGGGGGAACACACAGTTAAATGAGCCGTTCGGAATCGCGCGCGATACGGCGGGACGCATCGCCGTCGCCAACGCCGCCTCGAACCAAGTGCTCGTCTTTTCGGGGACCATCGCCGGCAACGCGGGTCCCGCAGCCCAGATTTCGGGCGGTTCCACCGCGCTCAACGCACCTGCCGGGCTAACGTTCGATAACCAGTCCCGGCTCGACGTCACGAACAGCGGGAATAATTCGGTTGAGTTTTTTGCGGCGAGCGCGAATGGGAACGTCGCGCCGAGCGCTACGATCTCAGGACCGCTGACGCTCTTGAGCGCGCCGATTGGGATCGCGACCGATTCGAGCGGTACCGTCTACGTGTCCAACGGCCAAGGAAATTCGATTACAGAATACGCGCCGAGCGCTAACGGAAACGTGGCGCCGATCCGCGTGATCAGCGGGAACGCGACCGGGCTCAATAGCCCCGCGCTGATCTTCATCGACGGCTCGAACGACCTCTGGGTCGCGAACGCTCAAGGAAATACGGTCGAGGAATTCGCGCCGAAAGCGAACGGCAACGTCGCGCCGACCGTTTCGATCGGCGGCTCGAACACGGGTCTCGTCACGCCGGAAGGCGTCGTCGTCGACAGCCACGGCACGATTTACGTGACGAACTTGAACTCGCCCGGTTTTTCGGGATTCGTCGCGATCTTTTCGGCCGGGACGAACGGGAACATCCCGCCGTTGACCGCGATCGGTGGGCAGAACTCTGGCTTAGACGGCCCGTTCGGTATCAGCCTCTAGCACGTCGCAAGCGTTCGGCCTCGAGCGGTCCGTAGGGGGCGCTCGAGCGCCGTCCGGCAGGAGGGCTCGGAACGGCTCGCATACGAAGGGTGGTTCTGCCGCGCCGAGATAGCTCAGTTGGTAGAGCACAGGTCTGAAAAACCTGGTGTCGCCAGTTCGATTCTGGCTCTCGGCATTTTTATTTTTTGGCCCGCGGCTGCGGAGGAAAGACGATGTTTGGGATCGGTACGCGCATCGCCATGGTGCCTGCGCCAGTATTGCGAGGGCCTTGAAACCGACGCGAGTGACGAACGTGTCGGATACGGTAGATGCAGCAGCTGACGCTAGGATTTTGCGACGAGAGCAGCCCGCGGACGCTGGTCGACGACCAAACGGGCCGGATCGTCTACGCACCCGCGGTCGTCGACGCGGCGCGCTGCACGGCGTGGCTCGGCGAGTTGCAGTCGTCGATCGATTGGCGGCACGAGCGGCGCCCGATGTACGATCGCGTCGTCGAGGTTCCCCGTCTGACGGCGCACTTCGACGTCGGCACGCCCCTGCCCAAGGTGCTCCGTGACGCCAAGCGCGCGGTGGAGCGGTTCGCAGGCATGCCGTTCAACGCGGTCGGGCTCAACTTGTACCGCGACGGGCGCGACAGTGTGGCGATGCATAGCGATCACACGAACGAGTTGGTCCCGGGCTCGCCGGTCGCACTGTTGAGCCTCGGCGCAACGCGCCGCATGCGCATCCACAGCAAGGCTCGGCCGCGCCGCATCTTCGACGTCGCGCTCGAGGCGGGGAGCGTGCTCCTCATGGCAGGGGCGGCGCAGGACGCCTGGGAGCACGGGATCCCGAAGACGCCCGGCGATGTCGGCGTTCGCCTGTCGCTCGCGTTCCGGGTTCGCCCGACAGTAGGCCGCTCGGTCGATTGAAGTGCCGCGGGCGTGCGGACACGAAGACACCCGTAACGCCCGAGTCTACTACCCGGCGGCGTTCGGATTTACCGACGGAGGGGACAGTCTATGAAGCCTACCGGCCAGGTCAGCAAGGGTCGCGCGCGGGTCACGCTCGTCGCCGGCGCGTTCATCGTCGTATTGATGTCGGCAGTCTGGATTTTCGTAGCCAATCTGCTTGCGGGGCAGCACGAGCGCTACGACGCCGCGACGGCCGCCTTCTTGGGGCGAATGTACGTGTCGTTTGCGATCGTCATCGTTTGTGGAATCCTCGGCGTCGTCAACGGCATGCTGCAGCTCAAGAATGGGCGATCGAATATAGCGTTGAGCATCGCGATCATCGTCTTGTTTGCCGCGGCGATCGGGACCGTCGCATTCTCTCTTCCCAGCAGTCAGTGACGTCGCGCAAGCGCCGCTAACATTGGCCGAAAGGTCGTAGCGTCTATTCGGACCCCGATTCGTATCAGTCTCCTCGGGAAGCCGGCGCTCTTTGTAGACGATCGGTTGCAGCCGTTCGGAGGGCCGCGTAAAGCGATCGCACTCCTCGCGTACGTGTTGCTCCACCGGGATCGCGCGCTATCCCGCGCGGCGCTCGCCGAAGCGTTTTGGCCGGACGAAGACGACGAGAACGCGCGCGCTTCGTTGCGGCGGCACCTCCACCGCGCGCTCTCGGCCCTCCCCGAAGCGCCGCCCGAGATACCTTGGGTGCTGGCGGACAAGACGACGTTACGCTGGAACCCCGAGGCGCCCTTCGAACTGGACACGCTCGAATACGAACGGTTGTCGACTTCCGGCGAACGTGAAGCGGCGGCCGCGCTCTACCGCGGCGATTATCTCGAGGACTTCTACGACGACTGGATTCTCGCCGAACGCGAGCGCTTGCGCGAGATCCACGCCGCAAATCTGGTTGCCCTGATCGAAGAAAACCGGAAGGCGCTCGACTACCCGCGGGCGATCGCGTACGCGCAAGCATTGCTGCGGTGCGACCCGCTGCGCGAGGATGCCGTTCGGCGTTTGATGTCGCTGCGCTTCGCCGCCGGCGACCGCTCGGGTGCGCTGGCCGAGTTCGAGACGTTTAGCCGTCGCTTGCGCGACGAGCTTGCGACGGATCCAATGCCGGAGACGCTCGCCGTCCACGAAGCGATCCGGCGTAACGAGTTGAGCGAACGTCGCGACGACGCACCGCCCGCGGCTCGCCCGGAGCGACCGGCCTTTCCGTTTGCTGGCCGGGAGGCAGTCCTTGCAGCGTTGCGGCGTGCGTGGGAGGCGGCCGCACGCGGATTTGGAGCGACCATTGTGGTCAGCGGTGAAGCGGGCATCGGAAAATCTCGCTTGATCGGTGAACTACTGGCGATCGCGGAAGCACAGGGCGGCCGTATCGTCCTCGGCACGACGGCGCCTACCGAAGCGGAGCCGTACCAGCCGGTCGCGGAGGCATTACGCGGCGCGCTGCCGCTGCTGCGCTTCGCGGCGCTCGATGCGGTCAAACTGGCTGCGCTGTCGACGCTCGTTCCGGAGGTTCGCGACCGCGTCCCGGCTTTGCCGCGATTGCCGGACCTTCTCCCGGAACGCGAGCGGCCACGGCTCTTCGATGCCATCGAAAGCGCCTTCGAACAACTCGCGGAGAAGCGGCCGTTGCTCGTCGTCCTCGAGGATTTGCATTGGGCGAGTGCGGCGACGATCGAACTCGTCGAGTTCGTCGCGCGGCGCTTGCGCCGGCATTCGGCGCTCGTCGTCATCTCGTTTCGTGAGGAAGAGGTCGGCGCAACCCATGCGCTGCGCCCGCTCCTGCGCCGCATCGAGCCGCAGCAGTCGAACCATATCGCGCTCGGACCGCTCGAACTCGACGACGTTCGCACGCTCGTGGCGCATGCGGTCGAGGGCGACACCGACACGCTCGCGCGCGGGCTCTACTCCGGCAGCGAGGGAAACCCGCTCTTCGTCATCGAGTTGCTGCGCGAGCGCTTGAGCGGTGCCGCGGGCGAGGTCCCGGCCGGCATCGCCGAGGCGGTCACCGCGCGTATCGACCGGCTATCGGAGCGCGCGCGGGCGGTTGTAGAAACGGCCGCCGTCGTTGGGATGGGATTCGATTCCGAGACCGTGCGCCACGTGTCGGGCTGGAGCTTCGCCGAAGTATTCGATGCGCTCGACGAACTGCTCGATCGGGCGCTCGTCCGCGAATCGGTCCAACGCCGCGGCGACTTCGCGTTCTCGCACCACCTCGTCCATGCGGCGGTTTACGCGAACGTGGGAGAAGATGTGCGCCCGCGGCTGCACCGGCGCGTCGCGCGGACGCTCGAGCAACTCTTCCCGGAACGCCCCGCGCTTGCGGCGGTCATCGCGCGCCACTTCGACATGGCGCAATTCGAGGACGAGGCCGTACGGCACTACATCCCGGCGGTTCGTTACGCGCTCGCCGTGTTCGCCCAAGCCGACGCAATCGCGCTTGCGACGCGCGCGCTCGAGATGTGTCGCGAGCCGCGCGATCGCTACGAATTGCACCGCCTGCGCGAAGAAGCGCAAGCGCGCGCCGGTGGCAGCGAATCCCAGCGCGCCGACTGCCGATCGATGCGGGAGATCGCCGAGGCCTTAAACGATGTCGATCTCCTCGGTACCGCGCTCACTCGAACGATCATGCTGTACATGAATTTGGGCGAGCGCGGCGAGGAGCGCGCCGCCATCGCGGCGTTGCGGGGGCTCAGCGCGCGCGCCTCATCGCCGAACTGGGCCGTCGAGGCTGCGCTGGCGGAAGCCCGTCTCGAGATAAATCACGCCGATCGAGCCGCGGGTCACAAGATCCTGGAAGACGTGGAACCGCTCGTCGAAGCGCTAACCGACGATGCGCTCGTCGTCGAGTACTGGTGCGTCCGCGGATTCGCATCGTCGCACTTCCCGGAGATAGCGCGCCCGATGCTGGAGAAGGCGCGGAGCCGAGCGGGTGCGAGCAGATGGTTGCAAGTCCGCGTTCTGCGCATCGCGATGGCGATCGCCGACGAAGAGGGCGATTTTGAAGAAATCCCGCGAATCGCGAACGAGGCGCTCGGGCACGCGCTCGAGATCGGCGATATCGAAGGTCAAGGTTACGCGTATCAGAATCTGGCGCTCTCGACGTGGTACCGATTCGACCTCGCGTCGCAGCGTGAGTACCTTCGCTTGGCGCTCGCGGCGTTTGAACGAGTTCAAAAACCGATCTCGCTCGCGTCGGTGCGGGTCAATACCGGCGTCGCGTCTCAGCATTTGGGCCGCTTCGAAGAGGCCGAGGCTGAATATCTCGCAGGGCGCGCGCTTGCCGATTCCGTCGAGCACCACGGACTCGTGGTCTTGGCGACCGCGAATCTCGCGTCGTTGGCGTCGATGCGCGGCGATCACGCGCGCGCGCGGCGCTTGGCCCTGGAAGCGGTGGCGCTTGCGCGGAGGCACAACCTGAAATTTGAGAAGTATGTCGCGCTCGAGTACCTAGGGACCGCCGAAACCGGGCTCGGAATGTTCGCGTCGGCGCGCCGGCACTTTGAGGGCTCGCTCCGCGCGCGCCGCAAGCGCGACCCGCGCGGAATACTCGAAGTCCTCACGGAGATGATCCCTGCCCAATTGGGGCTCGGCGCGGTCGATGAGGCGCTCGCGGTTGCCGAGGAACTGTTGCGGGGCCTCGAGGGCAAGCGTGAGCGCGTGACCTTCCCCGCGTCGTCGCTCCATCGGGCTGCGGTTGCGCTCGCCGCGGCGGGCCAAGGTACCCGCGCGGCAACGCTTCATACGGAAGCGCTGGCGCTGCTGCACGACATGGCGGCGAGAATTCCAGACGAGCCGAGTCGCGAGGGGTACTTGGCGCTTGCGCTCCATCGCGAGGTATTGGAATGGACCGGCGAAGCGGCGATTTCGCGAACGCCGCGGCCTTAAGAGTTCCCCAGCACAGAACATAGCGATCGTCGCCGCCTCGAGGTGGACGGTCCGGAGACGGTGCGCCTTTACCCTGACGTCATGGACGGTAGGCGCTCGAGCGACCACGTCTTCGTGGTGCGCACGTGGTCGGAATCACCGCACGGCAACCAACGAATGCGCGGCCAGGTCGACCACCCCGCTTCCGGCGCGCGCCGGTATTTCTCCAATTTCGGGGAGCTGTGCGATTTTATCGGCGCCGTCCAAACGCTCCGGCGCGTCGAGCACGATCCCACCGGCGCCGCCGAGTTATGCGACGAGACCGGTGGACGGACCGGAGACGGTCGTCCTTTACCTTAGACCGACGGAGGCCACAAGTCATGCGCGTTCGTTTCGCATCACTGCTCGGCTTGGGGATCGCCGCGATGGCGTCGACCCTTTTTGCAGCCCGGGTTGCCTCGGCGGCCCCTTCGCTCGAAACGATCGGCGCGCACCCGGAATCGATCGCGCCGGCGGCCGCCGCGCGGCTTCGTGCCGCCGGACTCGATCCGGCAAGCAAGTTGTTTTTGACCCAACTCGCAGCGCGGCTTGCGGTCACTCGGCACCGGGTTGTGAGCGTAAAGCGGACGGTTAAGGCGAACGCGCCACTGCGCGATCGGGTGCGCTTGACTGGTTCTTTGGGCCCGCTATTCACAAAGGCGGCCCCCAACTCTGTTGCGCCCAGCGAAGCGAAACGGCCAATTTTCAGAGGCGTAGCGCTGAACGACCCGTTTCTCTTTGCAGCCGACGGTCGTTTTCTCGGTGTCGGCGCGCCGCCGATCGAGTTGCCGAACGTTTTCGTTCTGCAAATGGATTCGACCGACCAAGCGTTGCCGGCTGCCACGGCTGCCGTACATCCCACCGTGACGGTCGCGGTCCCCGACTGCAACGTGACGGCGTCGACCGACGCTCGGTTCTTCCGCTGGGACAGCGACGAGGGCCGAACGGCGGCCGAGGACACCAAGCTCAATCCGACGCCCGGTACCTACTATGCCACTTTCTGGCTCCTCTTTGGCGACGTGCCCTCGATGCCGCTCGGGGCCAAAGCGCACGAAGCCACGATCGCGCTGTCCTACCTCGACGCGACGCTCGCGCCGGTTCCGGTGACGGTCAAGGCGTGGAGTTTTGCGCAAGACTTCGATCTGGCGGTCGCCGAACAAGCGCCATTCATCGCTGCCACCAATTTTGGCGTAACGGCCGATAACAGCAGCTTCGGCCAAGCGGCCGTTACACGCGTGAACCTTACCGATTCGCCGATGACCGGGACGGACACGTTCGCTCGCGGGATCTCCCTTGGTGCCGGCTACTCTGCGATCGCGACCGTCGTCAGCGCGTCGTCGGTAGCCGACGTCAACGGCGACACGTCTCCGGACAATCAATACCGCGGGGCTGTCGCTACGTCGCCCCAGGGCGGGCGTTTGCAAACCAGCGTTGCATGGCACATCGGTCCCGGCGAGTCGTTGCAGTACGTCCTGCGCTGGACGCTGACTGGGCCGCTCGGACAGCGCGCGCTCAGCACCCTCCCGCTCGGCGGCCCATGCGACAGCTGAGTGGACGGACCGGAGACGGTCGTCCTTTACCTTAGCTTCAGGAGGTACAGCCATCATGCGTAGTCGTTCCGTTTCATCGTTCGTCTCATTGCTCGCACTGGGCGCCGCTCTGTCGGTGCCGGCGCTCTCGCCGGCCCTCGCTAAACCGACGCCCGTGCCGGGAGGCGCCAATCAAACCAGCGGCGTCGCCGGAACGCTGCACGACACGCTCTTCAACGGGCAGGTGCGCGTGCGAAAGATGACGCTCGGTAAGCCGAACGGCTCACCCAGCGAGTCGTATGCCGACACGGCGGACACGAAGTGGGTCGTCTTCCGCGCCCTCATGAGCAACGGCACCGCTCGCGTGCTAGAGATGAACCAGTTCAGCGCCTCGATCGTCGACGCTGACGGCATTGCAGTCGCCGCCCAACCGGATAAGGTGCGTCCGATGGGGGCGGTTACCAACATCCCGCCCGGCGGAGCTTGGAACGAAACGGTCCTGTTCAACATCCCGCATGATTTCAAAGCTGTGAAGATCGTGCTGGTCTCGGCCAACGCTCACTACAAGTCGTTCCGCATCAACCTCGCCGCTTCCGACCTTCCGTCGTAGGGGGTTTTACGATGCTCGTACGCCGTCGTCCGGTCCTGACCGCCCTCGCGCTACTCTGCGCGCTGATGCTTCCCTCAGCGCCGGTGAACGCCGCCGGCGTCACGCTGAGCCTCGTGGTTCCAAGCTCGCCGCCGGCGCTTGGAAGCCTTTGCGCGACCCATAGCAGCATCACGCTGACCGTGCAAAACACGGGTTACCTCGCATCGCCCGTGCTGCCGAATCCGTACGGCATCGCGATTTCGGGCAACGCGACCGGCACGGCGGCGCTCCCATCGATTCCGGCGCAAGGCGGCTCGGTTCAAGTGACGATTCCGCTCACGTTGCAACCTCCGTCGCCGCCCAATCCCGATCCGAACGCCGGGAAGCCTTATGCCGTCTCGATGAACTTAATCGCGACGCTGGACCTCCAGCATCGGACGACGCCGACGTCGCCGATCAAGGCGGTCATCGCTTCCGCTACGCATTGCCCCTCCGGTTCGCCGCCGACGCCCGCACCGGGCTCTGGCCCCTCGCGCGGTAGACTGAACCAACAGGTGCAGAAGCCCGACCTCGTTTTGGTACCGGCGCCGAGTAAAGTTCACGCGACGACGGACGTCGCCGAGTGCCAGCAGCACAACGGTAACTTTTTCTGTGCCGCGCTGAAGGGCGGCGCACCCAACTTCATGTTGCTCGTATGGAACGGCTACACGACGGCCGATGCCTACCACGTCTATCGAACCGACGGAGGCAAGCGCGTGTCGGTGGCGAGCGGCTCGCAGCCGTTCAACGGGTCGATTCCGACCGCACAGGGGTTGGAAAGCGTCGCGCCGGGATCGTGTTTCTCGGTCAGCGAGACTCGTGCCGGCACCGAGAGTGACTTGAGCGCGCCGTTCTGCGTCGGCAGCGTCGTGCCGGCAAAGGAGCAGGTTGTTACGCTCAAACCGATCTACATTCGAACCTCACGTTCGTACAAAGGGCACACGCCCCAGCCCGATCTGAGCGCCCACGATTCAACCGGCGTCGAAAACGAAGCCGGTAAGGTCGTCGTCGGTTACGTGCACGCGACGAACAACATGGGCGCGCTCGGCGATGAGTGGTCCAATAATTACTACCGCGCCGGTCTGTATTTCAACGTCGGTTTCCTCGCCGGGAAACATCTGACGTACGCGACCTTAAACCTCAGAACGGCGCAGATGTATCACTCGGAAGTGCATAACGCGAACCAGTATACGTCTGCGTCCGGGAACTGCGTTGCGACGGTCGCGTCGGGCGCGGGCTCGTGGTGGACGTCCAATGCCCGTGTCGAGTACGGCCAGCCGGTCGAAGTCGTGCAAGGAACCGCGAACAGACTGCATTTCGACATCTCCGACGTCGCTCGCGCATGGGCGTCGGGAGCGCCGAATCTGGGCCTCGTGCTGATCGGCAGTGACGAAAACCTCTACGCGTTTACGGAGACGGCATGCATGAGCACGTTCTATAGCAGCGGGCCCGACATGCCAACGCTAACGATCTCGTACCACTGATGTTCACCGACACAGGAGGCAACCGCCCAATGTTCACTCACTTGCGCTCGACCCTCGCAACGACGCTCACCACGCTTGGTCTGATCCTGCTCGCTTCGACGGCGGCTCCTGCGGCGACGGTCGTTGACACGCACAGCGGGGGAAGCGTTCGCGTCACCGTGCGCACAGGACCGAGTGCCGGGACGAAGGTCGACAAACCTGCGCTCTATCGGAACACGTTCAACTCGTATTGGACTGGGGGCATCGATTCGCCGTTTTGCAACGCGCTCGTCTCGCTGATGGACAAATCCGGGCCGTCCCCCGACGGCAATTACCTCTGGGCCGGAGGTTGTCGTCCCTCGCCTGATCCCGGGCTGCTCACGATGACGTACGACGATGCCGCCTTCGGCGGCGACGTGACGATCAGCTCGGCGCAGTACTTCGATGTGAGCGGCATCTACGGGCCGTGGCCCGACCGCAGCCAGCCGCGCCCGCGGGCGGACGGCTGCTTTATCATCCGATTCGCCGTGAAGGAAACGGCGATCGTTCACACGTCGGCGCTGGGATTCGATCACATCGCATGGACGGTTGATGGCGGATATCCCCAGCCCGGCTGCGCCAACGCGCTGAATCAGTACCCTAAGGGTGACGTCTCGGCGGCCAACGCGCACGTCTTTGGGAGCAGCGGCTTCACCGGAACTGTCGGCGTCGCGTTGCTGAATGCAAAATTCGATCAAGCGTATCCGCTCAGAACGGCGCGCGACGCGTATGCCCCAACGGTTCGAACCCTGAGCGGGCAATTCTCGGTCAAGACGTTCTACGTGAAAAACGGAATCATCGACTACGACTTCGGCTTGGTTTCGTCACGCGACGTCAACGGCGCGCGCCCGATCGTCCCACCGCCGACGCCGAATCCGCCGCCCGCGAACCCTCGCTGACGCACCGGCGTCGCGAACCCACATTCGTCATGCGGCCGGCGCTAGTGCCTGGCTGAGAGCGAGCGGTCATACCACCGCGCGAGATCGGTCTTAAATTGGGCTAGCGCCGCCGGGTTCAAGTACACCATGTGCCCGGAACGGTAGAAGCCGAACGTGATGTTGCGCTGAAGCGCCGGGGTCAGGTTCAAATGGGCGAGCGTGTACTCGGTCGCGAAGTACGGCGTTGCGAAGTCGTAGCGCCCGTTCGCCGAGAAAATTTGAAGGTGTTCGTTCTGCGCCATCGCCTCCGAGAGGTCCGGCGCCACGTTCGCCGGAGGATCGTCCCGGCGATGGTGCATGTCCCAGCGCGCGCCGAGCTCGTCCGGCCCATAGGCGGTCGGACGATAGCGCAGTTCGGTATGATAGTTCAACGTGGCCCGAACGTATTGATTGAACGTGCTGACGAACGCCTGGGTGATGCCGACGTCCGATGGGTCCCAGCTCGGAGTGTCGGACGTTCCATCGATGTCGTAGGTGACGAACCGCGAATCGTAGCGGCCCACGATTATGGCGTCGTTGCGGAGTAGTTCTTTCTCGAAGCGACTGGGCGGGATGTGCAGACTCGAGTTGCGGATGTACTCGTCGGAGAGCCCGAGATAGTCGTGAAGTCTGTGGACGACCGCGTCATACTCGGCAGGGTTCAGGTCGGCACCTTGCGCCAAGGCGTGGACGTACTCCCCGCTTGCAAAGCGCTCGACGCCGGCGAGGAACGGCTCGAGATCTTGGCCGCGGCTGACGGCTTTGTGGTGGTACCACGCCGTCGCAGCTTCGGTCGGAAGGTCGAGGACGTAGAGCCAGTCGCCGCCGGCGACCAGCCCCCCGCCGAGGCCGAAGTTCAAAATGGATGAAAGCAACACGACGCCGTTCATCCCCACGCCGTTGCTCTGCAGCATGTTGACGAGAACGCAGTCGCGCGTCGTCCCGTAGCTTTCGCCGAACAGGAATTTTGGCGAGTTCCAGCGCCCGAACTGGGAGATGTAGCGCTCGATGAATTGCGTGAAAGCGCGCCCGTCCTGGTCAACGCCCATGAAGTCTTTTGGTTCGCCGGCCCCGAGGACGCGGCTGAACCCGGTGTTCGGCGCGTCGATAAAAACGAGATCGGACTTGTCGAGCAGCGTGTATTCGTTGTCGACGAGCCTGTAGGGCGGCGGACCAATCGGCGCGCCGTTGTTCGTGACGATGCGGCGCGGCGCAAACGAGCCCATGTGAAGCCAAATCGTCGAGCTTCCGGGCCCCCCGTTGTAGAAGAAGGTCACCGGCCGGGTCGCCGGGTCGGCGCCGTCGAGCGTGTAGGCGACGTAGAACATCCGCGCCGTGATTTGCGTCTTCTCATTGCGAAGAATGATGTTGCCGGCGCGGGCGGTATAGCGAAGTGCGCGACCGCCGAGCCGCACGGCGTGATGCGTGACGGCGTCGGGTGCGGCGAGTGGGGTCGGTATCGTCGTACCGCGCGGCGTCGCCGCTCTCGCACTCGCGCTTGGTTGCGGGCTCGCCGCAGTTTGTGCGCGAACCGGCCCGCTATCGGCGGCTTGCATGGCCGGCGCAAGCGCGGCGGTGGCGAGAAAGAGCGCGAACCGCTTAACCATCGGCGCGGCTAGCGTCCCAACGCATCGTCGTACCACCGCGCGAGATCCCGTTTGAACTGCGCTAGCGCGGCCTCGTTGAGGTAGACCATGTGCCCGGATTGATAAAACCCGAAGGTGACGTTTTTTGCAAGCGCCGGCGCGAGGTTCAAATGCTTCAGCGTGTACACCGTTGCAAAGTACGGCGTTGCGAAATCGTAATAGCCATTCGCCGAAAATACGCGCAGGCTTGGGTTTTGGGTCATCGTGTCGGCCAGATCCGGGGCTGCGTTGGTCGGCTCGCGCCGGTTGTGCGTGAAGTCCCACGTGCCGCCATTTGCGTAGATCAAGCGGTAGATGGCCGCTCGGTAATCGAGCTGAGTGTCGTACTTCAAGTCGTCACGAAGGTAGACGTTGTTAGCGGCGGTGTACGGCGCGGCGATTGAGGACTCGGTCGGGTCCCAACGCGTTCCTTCGAGCGCTCGATCGGTCTCAAACGTTTGGTAGCGCCCGTCGAGGCGGCCGACCACGATCCCCCGCGCTCGAAGTAGCTCTTTTCGGAAGCGATCGGCGTCGATCCGCAGGTTCGCATCCCGTACGTACTGTTCCGAGAGCCCGAGATAGCTGCTGACCGAGCGTACGACCGCATCGCGCCGGTGCGCGTCGAGGCGGTCGCCCTGCTCGAGCGCATCGAGGTAGTCGGTCATTGCAAAGTGTTCGACGTTCGCAAGAAACGAACTCAAATCGGCAGGCTTGTTTCGAATCGCGTTGTGATACCACGCAGTTGCGGCTTCGGTCGGGAGGTTGAACACGTACGGCCAGTCGCCGCCGCCGATCGGAGCTCCGTTTCCGAAGTCGAGGCCAAAGTTTAGGATCGAGGAGAGCAAGACGATCCCGTTCAGCGCGATTCCCTGTCGCGCCAAGACGGCTGACAACGCGGCCGAGCGCGTCGTTCCGTAACTTTCGCCAAACAGAAACTTTGGAGAATTCCAGCGACCGAACGTCGTGATGTACCGCGAGACGAATTGACCGAACGCCGCCGCGTCTTGGTCGACCCCGTAAAAGTCCTTCGGCTTGCCGGCATCGAGGAGCCGCCCGAAGCCGCTTCCCGGCATGTCGATGAAGACGAGGTCGGTCTTGTCGAGCAGCGAGTACGGATTGTCGACGACCCGATATGGCGGCGGCCCGGTCGGCGCGCCGTCGCCGGCTACGACGCGCACGGGCCCGAACGAACCCATGCGAAGCCACATCGTCGAACTTCCGGGGCCGCCGTTGTACACGAACGTGATCGGGCGGGTCGTTGCGTCGGCGCCATCGAGCGTGTCGGCCGTGTAGAAGACGCGAGCGGTCGCTTGTTCTTGGTCGTTGCGCAGGACGATCGCGCCGGCCCGCGCGGTATACGCGAGCGCGCGTCCGTCTAGGGTCAGCGTGTGCCGGGTCACGCTGTCGGCGTCGAGCGCGGCCGGCGATGCTCCCAGAGCGCTCGAGGCCGGCAGCGGCGTCACGCGCGCTTGCGGGGAGGCAGCGCGAGCCGGAAGCACGGCGCCGGCGACCAGCAAAAGGAGACACAGGAGCGCACGCAGGTTCATCGCCGCGTAAGTTTCCGTCCGGAATCGGGCGTCCTTCGCGTCTGAGATGTTAAGACTTGGTTAGGATTGACGCGTCCGGGGGCGGAGATTAAGCCACTTCACAGACATGGCGTATAGGTTTTGGGTACACTCCAGCTTGGACGTGAAAGGGGGGCGCCGCTTTGGATCACGTCGTGGATGCTTTGATCGCGATCCTGATCACCGGGATCCTCGTGGCGCCTATTCTGACCGGCGGCCGTCAATCCGTGCGCTGAGCGTGACTCGGCTCGGCCCAAGAACAACGCAAAACGGCGGCTCGAGGCCGCCGTTTCACATTGCCGGGGCTCGCGTGCGTTAAGCCGTGCTGGTGTCGGTAACCGCGACGCCCCAACCGAAATAGGCCGCCACCAGCGCCGAGGCGAGGTGCAGCCACGTATCGGGCGAGTAGAGCGGCGCGAGTCCAAACAGCGTAGAGGCTGGGCCGGGGATGAATCCGAGGACGGCGAGCACGCCGAGGATGACGGCGAGATAACGCGAGAACGTGCGCGCGTTCTCGACTGTTTTGAACGCGAGAAGCCCCCACGCGCCGAGAATTAGGTGGACGATGTCGTGGACGACGTTCACCGGGAAGATTCCGAGCAAGTCGCCGGATAGCGCGCCGATTCCGGGCGCTGAGGTGACCGGTGTAAGCAGTTGCGGGACGAAGCCAAGGACCCCGACTATCAGGTAGACGACGCCAAAAACCTGCGCAAAGCGACGTATTGCCATGTTGCCTCCCATAAGGAAAGGACCAAGCGGCCTTCAGGCTGTCCTTACGCCCTCAGGAGTCCGAAGCCTACCGGCACGTGAAGCGGTCGGTTTGAAGGAGCCGTTGCTCGCCGCGAGGTACCGGTCGTAGCAGTAGCCGTTCGAGTAGTCCAGCGCGTACCGCTCGGTAGTAGACTGGGGACCGTTTCCCGCCGAGACTTTGATCGTGACGTCCTTCGTCTGCGTCGAGCCGTGTCCGTGGTCGACCTGGCTGATCGTTTGGTGGTACGACTGCTCGATCACGAGGACGTTGGTCAGTCCGACGTAGAGCGGATACCGCGTGATCGTAGTCGTCGTGAGATTGGCGCCGCCACCTTGCAGGCTGTCGACGGTCGTGTTCTGCGAATCCATGGCGATCGTCTCGGTCCCGCTCGGACTTTGCGGGTTGGTCAGCACTTGCTTGTCGGAGAAATCGAGGTGTTCGCTCACGGATGAGACGACGCGTCCGTGCGACGTGTCGAGGTATCCCTTGGCGAGGACGTAGTGGCGGCCGTAGTACGCCGCCGTACCGCCCGATTGAATGCTCAGGTGCTCGACGTAATGTTCGGGCGGGTTCGGTCCGGCTTCGAGCGAGACGAGCTTTCCGCTGGTTTGACTGGTCTTGTGGTCCTCAAAGATCAAGAGGTCGGCGTCGGCGACCCAATAACCGCCGGTGTCGTTGTAAACCTGAGCTGCGATGGTATGCGCGTTCCCATCGTTCAAATAACCGACGAAGGGCGTCAAGTCGAGCGCGTACGCGGGGATATCGAGCGTGTCGTGTCCGGTTAGCGGTAGCCAAACGATCGGGTCGATCGCTCCCGTGTAGAGATAAGCGAACGGAAAAACGACGCCGGCCGGCCGACCGTCGATCGTCACATCGATTTCGCGAAAGGCAGTCCCGCCGCACGACGAGCGGAGCTGCGACATGAACTGCGTCGACTCGTTTGCGTACCAAAATTCTTCACAACCGTGACCGGTCGCATACACGTCGAGATAGGCGCGTTCGGAGTTTGCCGGGACCGTGACGCTTCCCGAGGCCTGGTCCGTCGGCGTGTTTAGGGTAAACCACGGAGGCGAACTCGAGCCGTTCGCAATTGGGATCACCTCGTCCGGAACGATCGCCGCCGGCGAGTGCGGGCCGGGCTCGTAAAACGTCAGCGTCGCGGTGACGGTGTATATTCCCGTGTACGTTTGATTGACGAGGTTGCCGAGCGAATACGTGAAGTTGTTCGCGCTCTGGAGGGCGTTCGCGTATCGCGTGACGTCCTTCGCGACGTGCCACTGGATCTGCGGGCCGGGCGGCTCCGACGTCGTGAAACGGAAAATCTCAGTGTTGCCGAGCCAGAGCGCTCCGAGGCGGTCGAACTGAACACCGGAGATGCTCGTCGTGACGTCGAGGACAACTTTGGACCAGGGAGCGGGGCAGCCCGCCGGCGGCGCGTAGCTACCCGTCGCGGGCGTGAAATTCTGGAACGGGTAGTTCTGAATGATCGTAACGACGCAGCTCGAGGTCTTCGGCCGGACGATCGCGGGATCGGGGATCACCGGATTGCTGAATTGCGCTTTGCCCCCGTCGTGGCCGGCGATCGCTCGATGGGGGAGCGCATCGGCGCATGCAAGTGAGAAGAAGAGGAACCCAAAGCAAGCGGCTGCGGCCAATAGCGCACGAGAACGTAACATGCTTCGCACGGCATACCCTCCGATGAAAAGTCTTCCGCGGGCTGGCCGGGCTTTACTTCATCGCGCGGGGGCTCGGTCGAGCCCGGGAGTGTGACCGATCTCACGGAGTCATGTGACCGGCGTCCGTCGTACCGAACAGACAAGCCCTTACTCTAGTAGGATTATGGTAACGATGTCTAATGGCATGCTCGACGTTCGCGTAGACGCCGGCCCTTCGCTGGCCCCAAACCTCGTCTGCCCGGCTTGCGGGCAGTCGTTCTATTCGGCGGCAGCCGTCCAGATCGAGGGACAGCGGTGCGGCGCGGCGGGATGCAGTGGGGTCATCGGGCCGATCGGCGCCTAGCCGAAAGCGAAGCCGTTCTTACCGGCCGCCTTCACGGCGTAGAGTGCGCGGTCGGCGGCTCGCAACAGTGAATCGACTCCGTCGCGGGCCGGGTCGGAGAGCGCCACGCCGACCGAGCAGCGCAAACCTTCGGCGTGCAATGCAGCGCAGAGCTGCCGAACCAGTCGGCGCGCCGAGTCGACTTCGACATCGTGAAGAACGAGAACGAACTCGTCGCCACCGATTCGCGCCGCGACGTCGCGCTCGCGAGCGTTGGCCGCAAGCGTTCGAGCGAAAAGCCGGAGCACCGAATCGCCGAGCAAATGACCGCCATAATCGTTAATTTGTTTTAGGTCGTCGACGTTGAGGATCGCACACGCACACCGCGCGTTGCACTCACGATTGGCCGCCAATTCGCGTTCAAGGCGGTCGTAGAGCGCGCGCCGGTTGAGGAGCCCGGTTAGCGGGTCGCAGGCGGCGAGCGAGCGCGTGACGGCGAGCGTATGTGCGTTGGCAAGCGCCGCCGCCGCAACTGCAGCCAGCATTGCAACGCGCGCGACGATGTCGTCCCTTGGCTCGGCGACCGGGTGCGCGTCGGCGTAGAGGACGCCGAGCGCGTGGTCGCGTCCGCCGGGCGCGTTGTCGCGTCCGCCGAGCGGCACCAGAACGTACCAACCACGGACGTCGATCGAAGGCGCCGACAGATCGTGCGCGGATCCGGTCGCGACCGCCGCCCGCTCGCCGGGACATGCAAGTTCGAGGGCTGCTCCCAGCCCCTCCTCGGCAAGCGACGCTTCCAGGCGAAGCAGACCAAAACACGGCACGGCCGCTGCGGCGTGTGTGAAATATGCCACGCGACCGAACCGCAGGATCCCGTGCGCGGCCGTTAAGAGGTGCGCCGTGATATCGTGCCGCTCGCGCAACAGCGAGATTGCGGTGCACGCTTCGTTCAAGCGCGACGCCAGGCGCACGGCCGCGTGCGCCTCGGTTCGCTCGCGGTCGAGTTCGCGCATCCACCGCAGGATCTCAAGCGACTGGGATCGTTCGACGGCCGATCCGGCTCTCATCCCGCGGAGCCTCCGTGCGCGCTGGGACTGTGAACCTCATCGGGATACAGCGCGCACGCGCGCGCGACGCCTAGTTCGACCTCGCCGGCCGCAACGAGCTCGGAGAGGTGTTGCTCGAGGGTCTGGCCGCCGCTTCGCCGGCTTGAGGCAATCGCCGCGCGTAACTGGTGCGTGACGCCCTCGCGGACGATGCGGCGCGTAGCTTCGGTTAGGAGCATGATCTCGGCCGCAGGGCGTAGCCCGGTATCGCCGCGGCTCGGGACCAACCGCAGTGCGATTGCGGCGCGTAGGGCGTCGGCGACTCGCTGGCGCGCTCGCGGCTGCTCGTCGATGTCGAAAAGACCGACGAGGCGATTCACGCCCTGGGCCACCTCCGGAGGGGTGTTCGTGGCGGCGATGACCAGATGGCCGGCCTCCGCAGCCGCAAGGGACGCGGCGGCGGTTTCGACCTCGCGAATCTCACCGATGAAGATGATGTCGGCGTCGGCGCGCAGCGCGCCGCGGACGCCGTGCGCGAACGTGGCGACGTCGCGCCCGACTTCATAATGGTTGACGACCGACCGGCGCCAGCGAAGTTGATATTCGATCTGCGCTTCGAACGTGACGATATGTTTGAATTTGGACGCATTGAGCCGGTCTAAGATCGCGGCTATAGCCGTCGTCTTTCCCGAAGCGCTTGGGCCGCAAAAGAGCACGAGCCCCGAGCGGGCATCGCACGCGCCGGCTACTGCCTGTGGCAACCGAAGGGACTCGAACTCCGGAACGTTGTGCGTGAGGAGTCGAATCGCCATCCGGTAGCCGGCTCTCCCCAGGGATGCGTGGATCCGGAACGCGCCGGCGGTCGGATCGAGGTAGACCGCGTCGGCGGCGCCGACCTTTTCGAGTTGCGCGCGCGCGAGCCGGTCGAGCGAAAGTTCGAGAAAGCGCGCCACGTCGCTCGCTTCGATCGCATTTTCGGTGCAAACCTCGATCGCGCCGGCGACTCGGAACGCAACACCCTCCGCGGGGTCGACGTGTACGTCCGTCGCCCTAGCCGCGCGCGCCCGACCAAGGAGCGCCGCGATCCCGGCGGGGATCTCAGCGGTGGGTTCGCTCGGCGCCGTCACGTCAATCGTCGAAGAACCCCGATAAGAGCGCGACAACGGCTTCGCGCCGAGCCACCTCGACGTGCGGCGCCATCAGCTCGAGCAGATCTGCGCGCCGCCGCGTCGCGCACAGCCCGAGGGCGGCTTTAGCGGCGAGTAACTCGAGCCGGTCGGCCAAGGCTGGAACGAGATCATCCGTGGCGCCGAGCGCGACGAGGCCGTCGATGGCCAGCGACCGTTCGGCATCGCTGCCCGAGCGCAAGACGTCCCGAAACGCGTCGAGTGCGGTGCCGTCGCGCTGCGACACGAGCGCTTTGAGCGCCGTTAGCCGCAAGTCGCCGTCCTCTTCGAAGACCACGCGAGAGAGAACGGCGGATCGGCGCGCCGCGTCTCCGTCGCCGATGACGAGGTGCAGTATCCTCCCGCGTTCTTCGGGGGAAAAGTCGGTCCGCTCGGGTTCGACCATCGCGGGCCACCCCACCGCGCCGGATCGTGGGCGCAGTCGCCGGCGCGTTACCGGCACGACGCGCTGGTTCTCGTCGACTGGATCCTGCGGCTTCACGCGAAACGATCGCACGTCACGCGCGAGTTCCCTTGCGGCGCGTTCGATTGCCGACGCTCGACGCAGACCGGCGGCGCTGCGCGCCGGAAGGACGGCGCCCGCGCCGAGCGCGAGGGTCGCAAGCATCAACAGAACGAGAGCGGGCGCTTGCATTGCGAGACGAGCGCATCACGCGACAGAGAGGTGCGCAAACGCGCCCCGGATGGCCGCGACCAGCGCCGCGAGCCCGTCGTCGAGCGCCGGGTTTGGAAGGACCAGGCGCGAAAGCCTGACTCCGAGCGGCGTTTGTGCCGTTTGCCCGAAGAGTTCCAGCAGGCGCGCGCGATACTCGCACAAGCGCTGGCCGACTTCGCCTCCGTCGTTGTCGGCCGGTAAGAGCAGCGGGAGAAACGCATCGACGCTCGAGGTAGCGACGAGGTCGAACTCTGCGCGCGTGAGCGCCGCCAAACTCAAACGTGGATTCCGTCGGTCGAGGATTGGCCGAGCGCACTCGGTGACGTGAGGTCGAAGACCTTCGCGTAATGCCGCCGCCGCGCGAGCGAGGTGGGGTGGCTCGATTGCGTGCAACCACTCGGCATCGACCGAGAAATTCGGCATGAGCGCGCTAAGCATCGGCGTGCCGAGTGCTTCGGTCGCAGCAATCTTAAGCGCGCGCAACTGCCGGTTGAGCAGATCGGCGCGCGACGGTTCGGCGACGACAATTTCGTCGGGAAGCAGCAGCCGCATCGCAAGGGCGTGCCGGTACCAACC
Source organism: Vulcanimicrobiota bacterium (assembly GCA_963832625.1). Classification (GTDB taxonomy): domain Bacteria; phylum Vulcanimicrobiota; class Vulcanimicrobiia; order Vulcanimicrobiales; family Vulcanimicrobiaceae; genus CAWHUV01. Next base: position 141,009 of record CAWHUV010000004.1, read on the forward strand.
GAGCCGGTCGACGGCGAATAACTTCTCAGCGAGGGACACGACGCGCGCGACCCGCGCGTCGGTCCAGTCGAGCCGAAGGGCGATTCCGGTGCTCGCCGCAGCCTCGTCCCGCTCCGCCTGCGGGGACGCCGGCAGTGTCGTCTCCGTCGTAAGCATGCCGATGGTGACCTCGGCTCCTCGCTCTGCCTGCTCGACGCGGTGGATACGGACCGGCGCTCCGGGGTGGAGGAACGAGAGGAAGAGGCGTTCGCCGGATCCGTACGGTGGTGCCGCCGCGAGGAGCGTGACGGCGATTGTATCTGGGATCGGCGCGTCTTCGAAGGTCGCGGGCGCGTGGGCGCGGGCGTGCGCGTTGTGGTCGCACAGACGACCGAGCGTCGGTTCGAGGAACGCCAGCGACAAGACGTTGCCGGATTCAAAGGGTCCACCGGGGCCGAGTACTCGGACCGCGACGACTTGCGGCAAACGGAGCCCCACGTCGGACTTCACGTTCCACTCTTCGCCGGAGCGTCGGCGACGAGGTGCGGCGTGATCAAGAACACCACCTCGTCGCGCGTGTGCGAGTGAATGCGATTCTTGAATAACTCGCCGAGTACGGGGATGTCGCCGATGAACGGCACTTTGCTCACCGTGCTCGCATCGAGGTCTTGGAAGAGCCCCGCGATAACGATTGTCTGCCCGTCCTGGACACGCAGCGTCGACTGCGCTCGGCGCGTTCCGATGACCGGAAAGTTTTCGACGAAATTGACGATCGTGCTGTAGTCGGTCTGGAGGTCGGTCGTGATGGCGCCGTCAACGCCAACTGTTGGTTTCACAGTGAGGTTGACCCCGACATTGACGAACTGGACCTGCTGCGTACCGGTCCGCGCGTCGAAGTAAACGACAGGAAATTGTTGTCCGACGAGAAGCGAAGCTTCGACATTGTTCAAAGTGCTGAGCGAGGGCTGCGCAAGAATGGACGCTTCACCTTTCGTGACGAGCGCGTTGATCGTTGCATTGATCGAGAGCGAGTTCTGTAAGAAAGCGGTCGACGTCGAGCCGGCTGTCGGTTGACCGCCGAGCCCGACGCCCCCGAAAAGGACGCCAACGTTGCTCGCGTCGCTCGGTGCGATGTCGGTGACCCGAACTTCGTAGCGCACCTGGCGGCCGGGCCGGTCGAGCGCGGGGACGAGTCCGGTTACCGCGTCGACGAAATCCGAAGTCCCCGTGACGAGCAGCGCGTTCTGTTCTGCTGCCGCAAAAACTGCGTTGGGGGCGTCGATTTTGATGCTTCCCTGGAGCGCGCGCATCGCGTCGGCGGCCTTGACGTACCGCATCGGAATCGTCACGCTCTGGAGCCGCTGGGCGCCTTCGAAAGCTGCGACGAGCTGCTCCGCCCGTTCCAGGGCCTTCGCGCTCCCGGTGACGACGACGGCCGGCATGCGCGCATCGGCTAGGATCAGCGTCCCCTTTGGAAGCGCATCGCCGAGTATCTTGGCTAAACCGTCGACGCTGACGCCGCTCGCATCGAAAATCTTCGTGGCGCCGCGGCTCGACGGCGCGAAGCCGTACCGGCGGTTCGTCGCTTCAAGCGTCGCGAGGTAAATCTCGCGCCCGATCCGCGTCGCCGCCAACTCGTCCATTCGCACCAGCGTTGCCAGAGCTTCGTCAAAAGAAACGTTCAGGAGGCGCAACGTGATCGGATGGTGTGCAACCGAGGCATCGACGACGAGATTGACGTCGGCTTGCGTCGCAAGCAGCCGCACTACGTCATAGACATCGAGGTCGCGAACATCGAGTGAAATCGAAGTTGCGGCGGGCGCGGGCGCCGGCGTCGCGAGGAAGACGCAGAGCGCTAGCCAGAAGCATGAAAGTCGTTTCATTTTGGTCGGCTCTCAATGAGGCGCGTAGGGATAAGGGTACGGGTAGGCTGTCGGTGCCGCGGGGTCGGACGTTGGGCGGCTCCCTACGGGAAAGGGGCCGGGTTTGATCGTCGGGAGCACGCCGGGCGTCGGAAACGCCGGTGACGCAGGTGCGACCGAAGGTATGGGCGCGCTTGGCGAGCTCGTTGCGGCCGCACTGGATGCTGAGCCCGCCGCGCGTCTTGCGACGGCGCGGTGCGCGTGTCGCACGGGAGGCACCGGCGGCGTAGTCGCGGCTCGTTCCTCGAGCGTGAGCCGCGCGCCGTCGGCGAACGTAATGGCGTCGAGGTCGATGCGGACGATGCGCCGGCCGCCGAGAGTGTCGCCAATGCGCACGACCGTCATCGTTGCGCCGTCGTCGACGTAAGCGACCGGCGGATGCCCAACGATCGTCGCTTTCAAGCGAAGCGCGCGTGGCGAAGAGCTGGCGCTTTCATCCGGCGCGGCGGCGATGTCCGGGACGACGAGGCCGGGAGGTACGGCGTCTAGCCCACCGAGCGCGGCGGCCGGCGCCAGAGAGGATACCGGAACGGGCTTCGCACCGAATGGATCGCGTCGGATCAAATCGCGGAGCGAGATCAGCGTAGCCGGCGCGAGCGCGCTCGTGGGGAGGATGCTGGTTGCGCCTTGCGCCGGTGCGCCACTCCCCTCGGTCAAGAACACAACGACGTAACATGCGGCCGAGAACGCGAACAAGGACGCGCGCTGGGAGCCCGAAATGGTCACGCCGGCGTACCGCTGCTCGGCGACGCGTTCCAGCGCAGGATTGCTATCGACAGATCGAGGACGAGCGTCTCCGCGCTGCGGTGCAGGGTCGCGGACTCGACGCGAACGATCTGACAGTCGCGCGTCAGCTCATCGATCGCCGCGAGCGCGTCACGATATCGGCCTCGCAACTCGAGATTCAAATGGACGTCCTCGAACTCGTTCGGCTTGGCGCGCCCTTCCGGCATCCCAGGCGCGCTTTGGCTGGACGAAAAGTCGAGATGATGCCGTCGCGTCACGAGTGCCAGCGCGCGCAGTGTTCTCGCTTGCGGATCGATTCCGAACTCGCGGCCGAAGCGGATGCGCAAGCGGCGCTCCTCCGCACGTAGCTGGGCCATCGCCGCAAACGTGACCTCGTCGGAGCGCAAGGTCAGTTCGGCGCTCCTTAGTCGAAGTTGCGCATCGCTTATCGCCGGCTCCGTTTGTACGTACGCGGTCGAGACTGCCCCGGCCGCGACGGCGACGAACAGTAGGCGGTGCAGTGGCCCCGATTGCAAGCGCACGAGGCTCACGGCGTGTTCACCCGAGTAGGTGAGACTGAAAAAGGGACTGGTTCGACCGGCGTCAGCTGAAGCGAGAAATGGATTGTCTCGGTGCGTTCGTCGCGGGTTAGCCCGAGGAGCGCGACCCGGTGTCCGCGATCGTCTCGCTCGACGGATAGTAACGTCTCGCCGATCGCATCGAGCGACGGCGCGTCGCCTGCGACGAGATACCCGTCGGGACGCTGGTCGATACCGTCGAGCCAAACGTTCCAGGGGATCGCGTTGCCGATGCGGGCGAGCGCGACCGCGATCGTGTTCCCGCTGCGACGCCGTGCGAGGGCCTCGCGTTCGACCCGTTGCAGGCGTGCGACGTCGGCGCCGAGAGCGTTTGCCGCATCTCGTTCGAGCGCGTGGCGGGCGACGATCTTCTCATCCCGATTGGCTGCGGTGCGCGTGCGCTCGAGAATGACGTGCTGAAAGCTGAAGGTCGTTGCGCCGGCGAGCATAGCGAGCAGAGCGCCGAGCAAGATGTCCCTGACGAACCGGCGATCGATGGAAACGCCCAGCAGCGCGATCCCGTCACCGGGCGCCGGGAGAAGGTTGATCCGGATCATGCTGCAACCTCCAAGGCGACGGGCCACGCGGCGAGCCCGAACGCGAGGGCCCACGGTGGTGAGTCGATTCCGTTCAACGTGAGCGAGTCGATCGCGAAGTCGTCCGCGGCGAGGAGCGTCGCGAGCCCTTCGCGACGCGGCGCCGGAGCGAAAACGGCGAGGCGGCCGACATCGGCGGACCCGTCGCGCCGCGCCTCGACGAGCGCAACGCGTACTTGCGCGGCGAGCCGTTCGTCGACGAGCCGAGGTGCGAAGAGTTGAACCGAAGGGACCGCGTCGCGGAAGACGGCGAGCGCTGCGCGCGGGCCGCTCGCATCGAGGACCGCATCGACGTCGCGCGCGACTCGGCGCCAAACGCATGCTGGCGCGTCGATCGCAATCGGGCGGAGTCCGGCTAGCCGAGCGATCGCGACCAGTCGAAGAAGCATGGTGAGCCGGCCGACGCCGAGAAGGCGGGAGCCGCCCTGTTGCGGCAGCGGACCGAGGGCGACGACGCGTTCGCTTCCAACCCAAGGGGCGACTGCGTCGGCCTCTAGATGCGCGGCCCGCTCGGCTTCGGCACGGCCGACGCCGGGTGGCAGTTTGAAGGCACGCACGACAGCGTCACTCCAAGGCGCGGCCAAAACACAGTTGCGCTCGCGCGTGCGAAGCGCGGCGAGTTGCGCGCGCAGCAGCGCGCTCGCGCGTGCTTCGAGTTCGCCATCGGGCCCTTCCGGCAGCGCTTCGGCGGTCGCCTCGACGACTGAAGGCCTTCCACCTTTGAGCACGGCTGCGACGACCGCGACGCGCTCGGGCGTGATGTCGACGCCGAGGGGGAGCCGGTTGCTACGAAATAGCCGGATCATGGCGCTGCGACGACGCTCGCGATCGCACCGAGCGCGAGGAACGGGCCAAAAGCAAGTGATCCGGCGAGTCGCCCAGATCGAACAGCGACAAACGCGATCCCGCACAAGCACGCAATGAAAACCGCGAGCGCCGCGCGCGAGACGCCGAACGAGGCTCCGAGGGAATAGAGCGCTTTAGCATCGCCGAGCCCGAGCCACTTTCCACGGGACGTTGCGACGAGAGCCGCAGCCGGCCCGGCGACGGCGACGGCGCCGGCGAGCGCGAACTGCACGCGATCGGTTGCGACGGCGCATGCGACGACCGCGATCGTCGCCGGCAACGTCAACAGATCGACGAGGTAGCCGGACCGGCCGTCGACGATTGCGGCGACGACCAAGGCGCAGCAACAGGTCGCGGCGGCAAGCGCCCCGATTTCGCTTCTAGAGGTTAGCGCGGCCAAGCCAGCTGCAGCCGCTAGGAAGAACGCGCTGAGTGAGTCATCGTTGGGTGCATCGAGGCTGCGCAGAGCGCGTCTACCGAGTGCAGCGCACAACGCCGACCAGACCAGGATTCCGAGCGTTTGCTCGATGGGCGCGACCGCGGCGGCTACATTCATTGGGCGGTGCCGTAGATTCCGTAGCGAGGATCGTAGTGAACTTTCGTACAGTTGCCGACGTCGCCGCAAACCTTCTGGTTGCCGTTCGCATTTGGGCCTAATGAAACGTTAGCAAGACTTGCGGGATCATAAGTCGCGGGATCGTCGACGGCATAAGAAGGTGGATTAATCCCGGTGTTGAGGGTGTAGAGGTAGTCGAGGCGGCCGATGTCGTCGAACGGCGTCGTGTTCAGGTACGGGTTGTTTGGACCGCCGAACAGTTGAGGATCGACGTCGGTTTGACTTCCGGTCGGGTATGCCATGTTGTCCGCGAAGTAGAGCTCGAGGGCGGTCGCGATTTGTTTGAGGTTCGCTTCCGTGTCGGAGACGGCGGCTTGACGCCGGGCGTGAATGTAGTTCGGGATGATGATCCCGGCGATCAAGGCGATAATCGCGACGACCACCATCAATTCGACGAGAGTGAATCCGCGCTCGCCATGACGCTTGCGCGCCGGTGCGGAAACGGTCATGGGTCGATTCCCTCCTTCAACGAACGCTGCTTGCCAATGTGGTCAGTGGGACGTAGACGGTGTAAACGATCGAGCCGACAACCAGGCCAAGGCCAAGAGTAACCAGCGTTTGAACTAACGTTGGGATCGCGGCGACGAGCGCCGCGACGTCGTCTTCGTAGTACTCGGAAATCTTGGCGAGCATTCTAGGGACGTCACCGGTGCGCGCCCCTATCCGCACGAAGCCGAGCGAGAGAGGTTCGAAAATGCGAGTGGGAGCGAGGGCTTCTTCGAGCGAGGCGCTTACGCCGGATGCGATTTGTTGGCGCGCGACATCGAGGGCTTGTGCGAAGACCGGGCTCTCCGCGACCGGGACGGCGACTTCGAGTGCGCGGAGTTGATGGACTCCGGACTCGAGCAATGTAGACAGTACCCGCGAAACTCGCGCAATGGCCGCTTTCCGCAACAACTTTCCGACGAGCGGGATTCCCAGGCGAAATCGATCTATGGCGACCGCACCGTGCGGAGTCTGTGCAAAGTATAGCGCCGTGCACGCGACGCCAGTCCCAGCCGCGGCGATGCCCGCAATGACGATGGGTTGTGCGATGAGCCGAGTCAGGAACGCCAGGGCGTCGATCAGCGGCGTCGTGCGCACGCCGAACGATTCAAAGAGTGCAACGAACTGCGGCACGACGGCGAAGAGAACGTATGCACTGATCCCCGCGGCGACGCAAACGACGATCGCCGGATAAAAGAGCGCGGCGCCGAGTTGCTTTCGAAAGCGCTCGTCACGTTCTAGGAAGGTCGCCAGGCGGTCGAAGATCTCGGCTCGGTTCCCCGCCTCCTCGCCTGCTGCGACCATCGCGACCTCGAGGTCGGTGAAGTCGTCCGGTCGATGCGACATCGCCGCCCAAAGCTTCTCACCGAGCCGCTCGACCTCCGACCGAACGTAGCGCAGCGCTTCCTTAAAGCGGGCAGTCCGCGCCTGCTCGATCAGCAGCTCGAAAGCCGCCGAGAAGTCGACGCCGGCTCCTTCGAGCGCCGCGTATGCTCGAAAAAAAGCGAGCCGCTCGCGCACGGGGGCGCGGCGCAAGAATCGGAAGACGGAGAGCGCACTCCCTGCGGCGTGCAGATCACTCGCAATCAGCCGCCGCTCGCGGAGAATCCCGAGGGCGCTTGCCCGATCCAAGACGCGCATGGTCCCAGCGACGCGTTCGCCGGCCGCCGTTCGCGCGCGATATACAAAGGTAAGCGGCATCAGAGCCTCCCCGCGGCGAGTCTAATTTGCTCGGGGTAATCCGAAGCGGCGATAGCCGCCTCGTGAGTGACCAGACGCTCGGCGACAAGCCGCGACAGGTCCATCTCGAGTGTTTGCATCCCTTCCTTCCGGGACGACTCGATCGTATTGCGGATCTGTAGCGACCGTTCGGGTGACGCGAGCTGAGACCGAACCGCAGACGAATTGATTAGTATCTCGCACGCGGCGCGGCGGCCGCGGCCGCTCGAATCGGGTACCAGCCGCATCGAGACGATCGCCTGCAGCGCCTGCGCGAGCTGCATGCGAACCTGTTCTTGGCGGGCTCCTTCGAAGACACCGACGATTCGAGCCACGGTCTCGGCGGCCTCAGAGGTGTGCAGCGTACTGAGGACGAGGTGGCCGGTCTCGCCTGCCTGCAGGCACGCCGACATTACTTCGGGGTCGCGCAGTTCGCCGATCAAAATGACGTCGGGGTCGGCCCGTAAAACGCCGCGAAGCGACTCTGCGTACGAGCTGACGTCTCGCCCTATCTCGCGCTGCCGGATCAACGACTTGCGGCTCGTGTGCCGGTACTCGATTGGATCCTCAACGGTTACGACGTGACGCGCATGCTTGAGATTGATTTCATTGATCAACGCAGCGAGCGCCGTAGACTTTCCGGAACCGGTTGGCCCGGTAAATAGAACGAGCCCGCTGGGATAGTCGGCGAACGTCGAAACGACCGCTGGCAGGCCGAGTGAGTCCAAGACGGGGACGCCGTTGCGTAGCAACCTAAGCGACAGTGCGATCCCGCTATCGCTGCGAAATGCGTGAATTCGGATCGCGCCGAGCGTCGGGTGCTGAATCGCGCCGTCGGCGGATCCGCACGGTCCGTTGAGTCGCTCGTACTCGCGCTTGCCGAGGTAAACCTCGCAGAAGGCGCGGACCGACTCACCTTCGATCGGCGGAAACTCCATCGGGAGCATGCATCCGTCGACGCGATACCACGGCGGCTCGTTTCCCTCCAGATGCAGATCCGACGTGCTGGCTGCGTGCAAGCCTTCGCGCGCTATTCGCAGCGCGTCTTCGATTCCGCCCAACGCCTCAAACGACATTGCTTATTCGGCGTCTTCGTAAGAGAGGTGGCGGAGCAATTCGGTCTCCGACGTCACGCCCGACGCAACGTGGCGTAAAGCATCGACGACCATCGGCCGGTACCCGAGACCGAACGCCACCTCAGAAAGCTTCGCCGGCGCATCGCCGCGTTCGATCGACGCTGCGAGCTCGGGCTTGACCTCGAACACCTCAAACGCACCAACCCGCCCCTGAAACCCGGTGGAGCCGCACGCGTCGCAGCCCTGGGCTTCCGCCGCTTCGTTCTCGAGCGAGACGCCGTATCGCCGCGCGACCGCGACCGCGCGGGATGAAAGCGAGGACCGAATCCTACACCGCCGGCACAGCATGCGGATCAGCCGCTGCGACACGCACAGCGTCAGCGCCGAGGCGAGTGTCGAGCGATGCGCGCCCAACTCGGCGAGACGTGCGGGAACGCGCAAGGCATCCCGCGCGTGCAGGGTGGTAATCAAGGCAATGCCGGTGAGGCTTGCCTGCAGCGCGATCGAGACGGTTTCGGCGTCGCGCATCTCGCCGATGAACAAGTGGTGAGGATTCTGGCGTAAGAGCGCGCGGAGTGCAACCGGGAACGTGATTCCGGCCTTCTCGTTGACGGCGATCTGTGCGACGCCGGGGATGCCGCATTCGACCGGATCCTCGACGCTGCAAACGTTGGTTTGCGCCAAGTCGATGGTCTGAAGCGACGCGTACGACGTCGTCGATTTCCCAGAACCGGTGGGCCCCGCGATCACGCAAAAGGACCCCGGTCGCTTGAGCGCTCGCTGGTAACGCACGATCAGCTCGGCGCTCATGCCGAGCTGTTCAAGATCGGGGACGAGATCGAAGCGCTGAAGGAAGCGCAGAACGACTTTTTCTTGGCCGACGACTGGGATGGTCGAGGCGCGTACATCGAAGGAACGGCCGTCGAAGGCGACCGACAGACGGCCATCCTGAGGGAGGCGCGACTCGCCGGTGTTCATGTTCGCCCGGACCTTGAGGAGCGCGACGATCCGCTCGTACAAGCCGGCCTCGATGGCGCGCTCGTGTTGAAGGACGCCGTCGACGTCGAGCCTGATGCGGCCACCCCGCCCATCGGAAGGTTCGATGTGGACGTCGGAGGCGTAGCTTCCAATCGCGGCCGAAAAGATCTCGTCGAGCGTCTGCGCCGCCTGAGAATCACCATCGCGTGCCACGACGGGCGGATAGAGGGCTTTCAGCGCGTCGCGGATCTCGCGTACCGGGAGGACGATTGCGCGGACGCTCTTTCGGGTCTGCTGGCGGATGCGCTCGAGCAGATCGGCATTCTCCGAGCCAACGGCGACGGTCAACGTTGCTCCGTCATATGCGAGAGGCAAGACGTCGGACTCGAACGCAAGCGACCGAGAGAGAAGACCGACTGCGGTTCGTTGGGTCGTCGGGGCTGCGCTACCGAGTTCGGTCATCGGGCCGGGCTTGCCGGCGGATGGCGCAACGTGGCGGCAACGCGCGCGACGCTGCGCGCATAGGCTAAGCCGGCGGAAAGGTTCCCTGCGTTGTAAGCGCTCAGGGCGTGGAGTAACGCCGTCTGGCCGGGGCCGTAGCGTAGGACGGCGGCGGCGTACGCCCCGAGGAGAATCGACGATCCAGCCGATAGATTCGTGCAGGGTTCGAACGCGCGGTGAACGTCTAAACCGTACGCCGCGAAGTTCGCCGAGTTGACCTGCATATAACCGACATCGAGATTGTCACCGAGCGCAACCAGGTCGAGAGGCGAGCGCTTCGGCCCGGGCGCGGGAGCCGGGCGAATAGGAACGCCGCGTCGTATTGTCTCCGATCGCGTTTGGGTCCCCGCGGCTCTCGTACGCGATGACAGCGCTGACCGTCACCGGCCCGACGCGCGGCGCGCATGCACCTATCAAGTGCAAAAGGGCAATCGTCACGATCATGGGCCGGTCCTTGCGGCGATTACCATAGGCGACGTAACCGGCGCAACGCCGCGCGGTGAAGCCGAACTACGACCTTGGGTGAGACTGCGAGGCGGCGTCCGATTTCGGTTCGGCTGAGATTCAGCCAGTAGAGACCGTACAAGACGTGTCGCTCGATTTTCGGGAGCGACGCAAGCGCTTTCCCGAGCACGACACGCTCCGCGTGCTCCATCGTGCCGGCTTGACGGCGCTTGGTGGTTAGTTCGACCTCGTTAGCGACGCGCGGGTCGTCGATGTCGAGCGGCACCGTGCGGCTTCGTAGCGTTCGTAAATCGCGGACTGTTGCTGAAGGCAAGCCCAGGTCGTACGCAAGCTCGCGATCGGTCGGCTCGCGTTCGAGCCGCAGCGCGAGCCGCTCCCAGACCCTCGCCAGACGCCGGTCGAGAGCGCGAAGGTCGCGAGGCGCGCGAAGCAGATGTTCGTGATCGCGCACGTGGTGCCCGAGTTCGCCCAAGATGGTCCGCCACGCGAAAGCCTCGAACGGCGTCTCGAAGCGGGCATCGTAACGGTCGGTCGCCTTGACGAGGCCGATCGTTGCCACCTGCTCGAGGTCCTCTCGCTCCAGACCGACGCGAAGAAAGCGTCGGGCTCCGCGCCGGCACAGGTACCGATGAGAAAGGATCCTAGTTTCGCGCTCGTCCGGATCTTGCGGATTTGAAGGACTGGAGGGAGTGTCGTGCAGTAACGCCGCGGTTGAAACCACGTCCGATGCTCCTCGAAAGCAAGTTTGTAACCCGGGTGCGGCCGAGTATGCGGCGCGAATGTTACGAAAATGCTTCCGAGCGATTGCGATTCTTAGACGGGTCGATTTTGGCGTTTGGAACTCGAAAGGGGGGCACTGTCAAGTTTATGGCAGCGATGCGGGTGCTCGTAGCGGAGGACGATCCTCCAATTCGGGAGTTACTTGTTCACCACTTAACGCGCGAAGGGTTCATGGCGACCGAAGTTGGTGACGGATCCACGGCGCTGCGTTACGCTCGCGATGGGACCGACTTCATCGTCCTCGATATTGGCCTGCCCGGTCTTGACGGCTTGGACGTGGCCCGAACCTTACGTCGAGAAGGCCGTACGACGCCGCTCCTCTTGCTGACCGCGCGTGCCGACGAGATCGATCGCATTGTCGGCCTAGAGATCGGAGCCGACGACTATGTGGTCAAGCCCTTTTCTCCGCGTGAGGTGGTCGCCAGGGTCAGGGCAATTCTGCGCCGCAGCGGGCTCAAACACGAACCCGGGCCAAGGGTGTTGCGCTTCGGGCGTCTTGAGATTGACGACGGCGCACGCGAAGTGCGCGTTGAGGGCGAATTGGTCGATCTCAAACCTCGCGAGTACACCCTTCTAAGAGTCTTGGCCGACAACGCCGGGGTAGCAATGTCTCGAGCCAGTCTACTCGAGCGTGTATGGGGCTATGATTTCGATGGCGACGAAAGAACCGTCGACGTGCACATTCGGCGGCTAAGGATGAAGTTGGAGGAACAGCATGGGTTACCGAGCTGCGTCCAGACAATCCACGGCTTCGGTTACAAGTTGATCCGGCCGTGACGCCGATGCTGCCGCCAATCGGGCATGCGCCCAGCGCCTCTCCCCAGAGCGTAATCGCCGGTATCGAAACGTTTTGTCGTGAGTTGCGAGCTGCAGGGGGAAAGCCACGTCTGCCGCTGCTCGTTCTGCGTGTACCGAGGCTTTCGCGCGATTTGCGCGTCGCGTGCTCGAAGGCGTTAGATGAGACGAGAGTACGCACGCTTCGCGATTGCGACCTCCTCGGTTGCGACGGAGGCTCGAAATATCTCGTCGCGTTGGTTTCACCCTCGCGCGACGGGATTTCAGTAGCGACTCCAACCGACTGCCGTGCTACGCTACTCCGTCTGTCGGGCGTCATCGAGGAGACCGTTTCGGTCCACCCAGACACTGGTTGGATGATGATCAACCGTTCGGTTGCGCCGGGGCGCTTGGCTCGAGCGATCGACATGGCGCTGGAACGCGGAGCATCCGAGCGGGATCGGCAAGCATTTCTATCGTCTATCGGCCACGAACTCAGGACGCCATTGACATCCGTTAGAGGGTACTTAGAGACGCTGCTCGACGAAGAGCTAGATGCGGAGACAGCGCGTCGTTTTCTCGAGACGGCGCGTGCCGAAGCGTTGCGAATGGGGCGACTCGTCGACGGCCTCCACGAGATTTCCGTGCTCGATGCCGACGTGCGCCAGGGCGCCGAAAACGACGGCGAACTTCTGGCAGCGCTTGCAGCCGCGCTTCGCGCGGTTGGACCCATCGCAGCCGACCGGCGGACAGTCATCTGCCAGCTTGTAAGCAGGCCTTGTAAAGTACGTTTGTCGACTGATCACGTCACGCAAATACTCGTAAATGTCCTCGAGAATGCGGTAAAGCATGGGCGCGAGGCGGGGCGCGTTTTTCTTTCCATTGCGAACCTGGATGAACGGTACGTTGAAGTGCGGGTAGATGATGACGGGCCTGGCGTGCTGCCGGCGGAGCGCGGTGCAATTTTCGAGCTTGCTCGCCGCGGCTCAAACGCCCGGGCGCGGGGGAACGGAATTGGCCTAGCGCTCGTCCGCCTTATGCTCGATCGAATAGGTGGCGAAGTCGACGTGACCGATTCGCCGGGCGGAGGTGCGCGGTTTCGCCTGCGCATCCCCGTCGCCGGGCTAGGAGCAAGCGGCCCAGCCCCGAAGCGTCGGTTGCGTCGCCTCGGCGCCCGTGGTCTAATGGATAAGGCACGAGTCTTCTAAACTCGAAGATGGGGGTTCGATTCCCTCCGGGCGCGCGCTTGGCGCTGCGTGGTGACTGTAGCTCAGTTGGTTAGAGCGCTGGTCTGTGGCACCAGAGGTCGCGGGTTCGGATCCCGTCAGTCACCCCAATTTCTTGCTCGACGAACCAAGTGTGCGCCCTTAGCTCAATGGTAGAGCATCGGACTTTTAATCCGCTGGTTCTGGGTTCGAGTCCCAGGGGGCGCACTGGATTCACCCACGATAAGGTCTCGGCGTGCAAGATGGACGTGCGCATCTTTCCGGCGGAAGGACACATGTAGCGCCGCCCGCCGTTTGCCCCGGCGGGCATCCTTCCGTATAATGCGGAAGGGCGCTCGCGCGGGGAACCCCGCGTCCGCCGTCGGCACCGCTAGCTCAATGGTAGAGCAGTTGACTCTTAATCAATTGGTTCGGGGTTCGAGTCCCTGGCGGTGCACCAAGTCTCCGAGAACTCCCGCGGCGCCTGCGCCCGGGAGTCTCGCTTTCGAAGGCTGGACGGCAGGCATACCGCCGCTCGAACCTGGGTATACCGAACCGAGCGAAAGGGGGGTGCGACCCATGTCCCACGTCGCGGGGCGCAACGTCGTCGACGCCGTCTTCGAGTTACGCGAAGCTGCGATCGCGCACGGCCAGGCCCTCGAACAAGCCGAGCGCGTCGACGATCCCACAGTGGTCGACGCGCTTCTCGAATCCCAACTCGATTTGGAAGAGAAGACGGTCGCGGCGATCGAGGAGTGTGAAGGTGACCACGCGGCCGACGCCGGCGGCGCGCCGTGCTCGGCGACGACCGAGGCACTCGCGATGCAGACGCAACCTGCGTCCAACGTCATTCACGTGAACTTTACCGAGTCCGACCGGGCCACACGAGCGAAATCACCCGAAGGCGCGTGAGCCGCCTAGGCCTCGCGCTCGTCGCTCGCCGATGTGGCGCAGGCGGATAGGCGTTTGGTCAGGCGCACCACGTGCTTGCCCGCGCAGTTGAAGTGCACCTCATCCATCAAGCGATGCATGATCGAGATCCCGAAGCCGCGCGTCGCTCCGTGGAGGTCGCGCGTACCCGCGTCCTCGACGGCGCCGGACGCGAACCCTTGGCCCTGGTCGCGGATCTCGATCGTCAGCATGCCTTCCTTGAAGGCGCACAGGACGCCGATGAAGCCGCCGAAGCGGTTCCCATGCTCGAGGGCGTTAGCGAGCGCCTCGCCCGCCGCGGTCGCGATGTCGTTCAGCTCTTCGCCCCCGAAGCCGCACCCACGCGCGAAGTCGACGATCGTCCTGCGAGCCGCCCGCACCGAACGCGGCGTCCCCCGAAAGCGGCCCCGGTATGACATTCTCGGCCCTTATACCCCGGCGCGGGTCAACCACCACGCTCGCCGGCCACCACCCGCCCTAGCGCCGGCGCCGGCGGCTCGGCAGGCGAAACGATCCGACGGCGGCGGAGGTATGAAAAGACCGTGAAACTGCTGATCGAGATCCTGCTCGCGGTGTTCCTACACCCAATCGCCTTCGTTCTCGTCCTCTTGAACCTGTTCGGCCGGACGGACTTGACCGGGCTTCAGAAGGTCGTCTGGGCGGTCGTGAGCCTCATCTGGGGGATCGGACCGATCCTGTACATCCTCGTCGGCGGCGGCGACCTCTGGTGACCGATCCGGCTCGGTCCCAAGTGGGCCCAAGGATCATTGACTAAAGTTCCTTCCATGGAAGCCTCCGGCGGGCGCGTCGCGGTCATCGACGACGAACCCGGCATTTGCTCGCTTCTCGAGCTCGAATTGGGCGACGCGGGTTTCGAGGTGCGCTCGGCCCCCGACGCCCTCGCCGGACTCGAGCTGATCCGTGAATGGGAACCGGACCTCGTCATCCTCGACGTGATGATGCCCAAGCTCGACGGCATCTCGGTCTTGCCCCGCTACCGCGCCGTCACCCAGGCCCCGATTTTTATCTTGAGCGCGAAGGGCAGCACGACCGACAAGGTCGCCGGCCTCGAGCGTGGCGCGGACCAATATATCGGGAAGCCCTTTGAAATCCCCGAGCTCGTCGCGCGGCTGCGCTCGGCCCTGCGCCGCCCGCTGCTCCAGAACCCAACCGTCGTGACGTACAGCGACATCGTGATGGACTCGCGCACCCGCGTCGTCACGCGCGCCGGCAAACCCATCGACTTGACCGCGCGCGAGTTCGACCTCCTGTACGTCCTCGTTCGCGAGCCCAGACGTGTATTCACACGCGAACAGCTGATTGACAAGGTGTGGGGTGAAGGTGCGGCCGTCACGAACAACGCCGTCGAGACGTACGTCTGTTACCTGCGCGCAAAGGTCGACGAGGGCTTCGACGAGCCCCTGATCCAGACGATACGCGGCGTCGGTTACTCGCTCCGTTCGCTGTGAGCCTCAAGTCGTCGCTGCGAGTACGACTGATCGCGTGGTTCGTCGCCGTCGCGGCGGTCCTCGTGCTCGTGGTCTCGACGCTCGCCTTCGCGATCGTTTTCGAAATTGCGGCGAACGAAGCGCGACAGTCGTTGAACGTCGCGGCGAACGAAGTCCCGCCGCTGATCGTTGCGTATCTTGAGAAGCACCTCGAGTGGAACGGCGTGCAGCCGTACCTTTTGCAGAAATTGGCCCCGCTCGGCGTGGTCGCGCACGTCGGACCCGGAATCCGCGATTATCTCGGAAACGGCGTGCCACGTGAATTTCCGCCGTACACCCTATTCGGCGCGCAGGCGGAAGATGCGCGCAACTCGTCCGTCACGCTCCGGCTGACGGCGCCCGCGAATGTTTGGCCGCCGGATGCCCAAGGGGCCCCGCTCGCGCGTGAAGGTTTTGGCGTTCGCTCGTCGCCCGGCGAACGTGGCCCGAGCGGCGAGCCGGGAAATCACGCGCGTTTGCCGTTGTTCATGTTGATGGCCGCGCGCGTGCAGCCGCAACGCGTGCGCTTCGCCGATCGCGAGATCATGCTCTTCGCCGACCCCTCGCGTTTCGGGAGCATGCTCGTTCGCGCGGGCGAAGCGATCGGAATCCTGGCGCTGCTCGCAATGCTGGTCGCGTGGCGCATGGCAATCGTCGCCGCACGGCACACGCTCGATCCGCTCGTGCGTACGACGAACGCGTTGAACCGGTTCGGCGAAGGCGATTTCATGGACGAGCCGGTGAAGACCGACGACCAGACCGAACTCGGCAACCTAGCGCGCGCCTACAATCGCGCCGTCGCGCAGATCGCGTGCGCCTTCGACGAGCGGTCGAAGACGACCGCCGAGATGCGCCAATTCGTCGCCGATGCGGGGCACCAGCTCCGCACGCCGCTGACCGTCATCATGGGCCACTTGAGCGGACTCGCCGGGAAGACGAGCAACGAGCGTGACGCGCGCGTCGTCGCGAGCATGCTCGATCACAGCCGCCGCATGAAAATTCTGATCGACGACTTGATTACGCTCGCAAAGTTGGAAGACGGTGAAGCGCTAACGACCGCACCGATCGACGCGAACGAGTTGTGCGCGCGGGTCGCGGCCTCGTTTGAAGAAGCGCACCCGGGCCAGATCGAATTCACTCCCGCGACGTCGTCTGCGCGCATCGCCGGCTCTCCGAGCGAACTCTTCGCGGCGATCTCCGAACTGGTCGAGAACGCATTGAAGTACGCGCCCAATAGTCCGGTCGAATTAGCGGTCGTAAACCAACGAAACCGTTGCGCGATCTCGGTCTCGGATCGCGGCCCGGGGATGACTGCGGAGGAGCTGGAGAAGGCCTTCGACCGGTTTTTCCGCGGCGAGAACGGCTACGGCGTGGAAGGAACCGGCCTTGGTCTCGCGATCGTCCGTCGCGCCGTCCAGCGCGCGGGCGGCACGACATTGCTCGTCAATCGTCGCGACGGCGGCGTTCGCTGCACGATCGCTTTCCCGCTCGTCCCCTCGCCACGCGACGCTCAGAGCGGGGCCTGCGCTCCCGGAATCCTCACGCTAGTGACCGGAAACCAGGAGAGAGACTGATAACCGTAACAGATAGCGCATCGTGGGCGATCTTTGGGACGTTTGGGTCGAGTTCGTAAAGAAGCCGACCTTTCCGTTTATTATAGCGGGCAGCGTGACGGTCGGCGTCTTGTTTGCCGCGCGCCTCAACGATAGTGGCGCCCGCATTTTCGTCGCCGTTGTTTCGGGTGTTATCGCCTACGTGTTGATCGAACTCCAGCGCCGCGGTCTGATCGCGTACGAAGAGTGGCGCGCGAAAAAAGGACCCTAGATGGCCGGATCGACTCCGGAGGGGTGGCATAGCGTTACCCCGCGGCTGGTCGTTCACGATCCGGCCAAACTGGTCGACTTCCTCAAGCGCGCGTTTGGCGCGACCGGAAAGTTCGCGGCGGACTCGCCCGCCGTGATGCGAATCGGCGACTCGAACGTCATGGTAAGCGGCGCCGGTCCGCGCGAACCGATGCCCGCGTTCCTTTACCTGTACGTCGACGACACCGACGCGACATACGAGCACGCATTGGAAGCCGGCGCTGCGTCGCTGGAGGCCCCGGCAAACATGCCGTACGGCGATCGGCGCGCGATGGTTAAAGATCCTTGCGGCAACGATTGGCAGATCGCCACCTACCAAGGCGCGACCTAAGGCTACTTCCCCGCGGCGCGCGTGCCGAACGCAACGCGCCACTCGTCGCGCGACTCGCCGTCGATCGTCATGCGCCACTCGTAACGGCTTTCGGGCTCCAACTGCAGCGGCCCGATGCTGATCGCGAACGGCACGCTTTGCGACGAGCCCGGCTTCGCTTGCGGCGGGCGCCCGACGACGAACTCGTTTGCGACCTGAATCGGCGCGCCGCCGCCCGGCGCGAGCACGCGGTGGCCGTCGGCGTCGAACAATTCGACCGACAACCGGTGCGGCGTATTCGTCTCATCCCACGGGACGTAAATCAGGACGGCGACCGCCATCGGCGCGGACATCGGACTCGACGTGAAGCTCCACCCCGCGCCCAGCACGTACAGCTTCGAGTCGGCTACCTGCGCCGCGTCGGCGAGTAGGATGACGGCCTGCAGCGCCGCGTGATTCACCACTCTCTAACGCGGTCTCGACTTGAAGCCGCCGTACGCGAGATAGGCGCCGAGAATGAACGCAAGCGCGACGTCGAGGTAGTAATATTGCTGGTAGGCGGTTCCCCAGATTGCGACCCCTGCTGCCGCTGGGGGCGGCTCGAAGAGGAAGAGCAGGCCCTTGAGCAGCGCCAACCATCCGACCAGCGTCACGACGATCGGAAGCGGACCGCCCGACCAAACGTTGTGGTTTAGGATCACCGCCAACCCGGCGCCGACGAGCGTCAAACCGAAGAGGTACAGCACGGGCGCGTCGTTGACGAGCGCGGACACCATTTGAAGGGTGGCTTGTTTGTTCACCGCCATCGGTATGGCGACGAGAATGCAGTAGATGCCGATGAATTTGGCGAGAAACACCGTTCGTTCCGACATGCTGTCCTCCGATGGGATCGCGTGAATTACGGCGTCGCGGCCGGATCTCCCGACGCGTCCTCGATCGTCGCGATCTGGTCGCCGCCGTGGATGAGTTGCCGCGCCGGTTGTTCGCCCTCGCGGATCGGATCGGAGACGACCGCGTAGTGCACGTGGCCGTGCCCGTGGTCGTCGCTGCCGAGCAGAACGCCGGCAAGGACGCGCTGGTCCGCCAGCGTGACGCGGACTGGTTTGCCGAGGTAGGGTTGAATCTCTTGATCGGTCATGCCTGTGGAATCGCCCCGCGGCCGCCAGGGGTTGCAGCCCGGCCGCGCGCATGGAACACGCTGTCGCCATGTTTGATCTCGCTGGATTCACCGACTACGGCCTCGTGCTGCTGCGAATTATGGCCGGGGCGGTCTATGCCAACAGCGGAATCAATGATCTCAAGGACCCAGACGCGCGCAGCAAGAGCATCGGGTTGCCCAAGGGCTTCACGCTCTTCCTCGCCGTCGCCGAACTCGCCGGCGGCGTGGCGGTGATCGTGGGCGTCCTCCAACAGCTCGCCGCGATCGGCTTGACCCTCATCATGCTCGGCGCGATCCAGAAGAAGATCTTCGTCTGGAAAACGGGGTTTTGGGGCTCCGATGGATTTGGCTGGTCGTACGACCTAACGCTGATCTCGATGCTGCTCGTCATCCTGTTCACCGACGGCGGCCGATTCGTGCTTCTGCGCTAAGACCCATGCTGGGTAACGGGATGGCCCACTTCGCGGAACCGATGGACCTAACACATGCATAGCGACTCTGCGCACTCGGAGGAACTCCGCCAGCAGGCGCGGCGCTTTCTCGATGCGGGAAAGGTTCACGATGCAGAGCGCCTTTTTCGTGAGGCGCTAGCCCTGGATGAGGCCGGCGGCGAGCGCGGTGCCGCCCTCGCAGACGATCTTTACGAGGTCGCACGCGCCCTTTTCGATCATGGCCGGCCCAACGACGCCGAGCCGCTGTATCGACGCGCTCTTGAGATCGACGCCGCCTCGAAAGGAGAAAACCATCTCGACGTTGCGCGAGATCTAACCGATCTTGCTGCGGTATTGCGTAACCGTGGCGGATTCGCGGAAGCCGAGCGGCTGAGTCGACGTGCGTTAACCATCGTGAGAGCACAGCCTGTCGTGTCGGACTCGTTGGTCGCGATGCTCTTAGCGGCCATCGCCGCATCGCTGTTCAATATGGAACAGCCAGAGGAAGCGTATTCGCTTTATCGGCAGGCAGTGGCGCTAGACAAGAGTTTCGCCGGCGAGGGTGGCACAATCGCTGAACCGCCAACCGCCAGAGGAATGAAACGCGCCACAACGTTTGTAGAGAACCTATTTCATAAAGCGCCTTCGCCCGACTCGTTCGCAAGATTGGTGATGAAATCGTTGGTCGATTCGGGCGACGCTCCAGATATTCAGTATTATCCTGAAGGGTTCTCTGTGCGCTCTAGCTCGGGCCATTACTTCTTGGAAAATGTATACACGTCGTACTGTCAGGCGAATCGCGGAACGCGCGCGATCGTATTGCAGAACTGGATACAAAGCCTACGCGAGCGCCCAGATATTCCGCGCCGCTTCGAAGCGGCGATGCTCGGTCTTATGCCGATGCTTCGACCAGAGTTTGAAGTAAGCACGATCCGTATATCGGCCTCCGATCCCACCTACGTGACACGACCGTTTGTCGACGGCGTTGTTCTTTCGCTCGCGTATGACTGGCCGACGAGCCTTGGACTGGTCGCAAACACCTATCTCGAAACGTGGGGTGTCGGCGAGGATGAAGTGTGGCAAACGGCCTTCCGCAACCTTCGCCTGCGTTCTGCTGACTCGTGGAAGCAAGTCTCGGAAGACGTGTACGCCTCGACGTGGGCTGACTCGTTCGATACGAC
Organism: Vulcanimicrobiota bacterium; assembly: GCA_963832625.1. Classification (GTDB taxonomy): domain Bacteria; phylum Vulcanimicrobiota; class Vulcanimicrobiia; order Vulcanimicrobiales; family Vulcanimicrobiaceae; genus CAWHUV01. Next base: position 161,115 of record CAWHUV010000004.1, read on the forward strand.
GCGGATCGTCTTTGCGGATCTACTCAATCGCGTGCCCGTCGCCGGGCGTCGGGTCGTAATGATTCCAAGCCGCAACGATTTGCTAGTGACGGGTGACCGAAACGAGGCTGCGATCAGCGACATGCTCGACCGAGGGCTTTCGCTGTATGATGCCGAGCCCTACTTTTTATCGCCCGAGCCGCTGGTGCTAACTGAAGGGCAGTGGCGTCCGCTAGCGCTCAATCGCAAGGTGCAGATCGAAGTGGACCGCAGGCGCCTCAAAAACATGGCCGTCACGTACGACGAGCAGAAGCGCCTGCTCGAGAGTGCGCTCGAAGAAGACGTTTTCGTCGCATCATTCTTCGTAGCGGAACTCACAGATCCGCTTGAAGTGCAGAGTCTCTCGAGTTGGGGCAAAGGGGTCACGACGCTTTTACCGAGGACGGACCAGGTTTGGTTCGTGGACGGCGGCGACGTCGTGCTAAAGGTCCTCTGGGACGTCGTGGAGCGAGTCATCGGCCCTTGGAGGGCGGAGCCGTTCATGCACCCGCCGCGCTATCGGGTCAACTTCTTCCCCGATGAGGAGACACTACAAAAACTTCGCCTAGCCGCGTCGGCGCAACGTCCACCACGAGCATTCACTGACTAAAGGAAACGATCTCGCTCGCCTCGCGGTAGCACGTCCACCAGGCTTCGCCATCGAACGCGAGGCCGCGAGCCTGTTCCGACATCGACGCGAGCGGAACGACCTCCGGGTTGCTCACCGTTATGTCGAGCGTCCCGAGCGCAAGCTTCTCGAACTCGTCATCGGCCGAGATGATGTAGAAGGCGCCGCCGCGCACGCCCATGCCCGCGCAGCGCGTCGGCAGCGCGATCTCGCGCAGAACGGTTCCGTTTGCGTCGAACGCGAGGATGCGCTTGAGGCCCATTTGACCGAGGTACAGCGTCGTGCCGTCGGAGGCGAGGTGCGAGCCGGTGAAGTCTGGGCACGCAGTCTTGCTTTCGGCATCGAACCCCTGCCCCGGGACGAACCGGTAGAAGTAGCGGTCGTCGTCCTCGCCGATCGAGATGACGGCGCGTAGCTCGTCCCCCATGGCGGCGAGGCCGTACGGCTTCCCCGGCGCCGCGACTTCGTCGACGACGCGCCACGTCGTGGGATCGATTGCGTACAGATGGTCGGTGTCCCACGCGCCCACCCAGAGGGTCTTTCCGTGGAAGGCCAGCGGCTGCGGGCGCGGCCCCGGCGACGGGTGACGGTTGAGTTCTTTGACGCTCTGCATATTGGCCGCAATCCGGGGCGGTCGCGAAAGGTTGCGAGGGCGGAACGGCCCGGGGAGCGCGGCGAATGGACCGGGCGATGAAGCACGCGAATCGATTTCCGGCCACCCGTTCGTTCGTCGCCCTGGCGTTTTTAGGGACCCTGTTGCTCGGGCCCGCGGCGAACGCGCAAATCACGCATCTCGATCCGAGCGTCAGGCACGCGATCATGTCGGGGCACTACGTGGTCAAGTATCGTCTGCACGACATGCCGCTGGCCGTGATGACCGCCGCGTCGGCTGCGCGCGATCCCAAAGTCGCCAAGTCCCCGTTGATCATGGCCGACGCCGGAGGGCCTTTCCAAGCGACGGACGTCATCGTCATCCGCCGGCTGCCGGGCTACCGCCTGATCGCCGCCTACGGCTCGGACGACTATTGGATCATGCACTATGAAGTCGGCGGCGTCGCCCACACGTACCACGTCGCGGTTTTCGCGGCTCAACCTCAAGCTGCGGCCGCGCAATTCCTCTGGCACGCACGCGTCACACACGCACTCTCCGGGATCGACGAACTCCGCAAACTGATCCGCACCGGCTCGAGTGCGATCGACGACTCGTACACGCGATTCTACTGAGTCGAACCATGACCGACGAACAAGCCGACGCCATGGTCTCGACCGTCCGCGCGCTGTTCGCGGCGTTTCTGGAGCGGCGGCGCGACGCCGCCGAGGCGCTGATCGCCGACGACTTTACGTTTACGAGCCCGTACGACGACGTGATCGACCGCGCCGCCTACTTCGAACGCTGCTGGCCCAACGGCGATCGCTTCGACGACTTCGAGATCGAACGGACGGCAGTCGACGCCGACGGCGTTTTTGTGACCTACTACTGCACGACCAAAGACGGTAAGTCGTTTCGAAACACCGAGTACCAGACGGTCAAGGACGGCAAGGTCGCGAGCGTAGACGTCTACTTCGGCGCAACCTATTGCGACGGCGAATTCGTCGCGCCCCCGCAAACGTGACGCACCGGGCGCTCGTCCTCGCGCTGGTTCTGGCCGCATTCGTCGCTGCGGCGCCGGCCGGCAGCGGGCCGGTGCGAACGATCGCGGCCAGCATCGTGCACCCATTCGCGCTCGTCGTCGGTCGCGACGGCGTTGTTTACGTCGGAAACAGCCCTTCCCAGTCCTCAGACATTCCGCGCGAGAACAACGTCTTTCCGGAGCACGTCACGGTATATGCGCCAGGATCGTCCGTCGTGAAGCGGACGGTGGTGGTCGGTCATGAGGCGACCGCGCTGATGCTGGACGCATCGCAGCACCTCTACGTGCTCGAGTACGGGAACACCGTCGATAGCGACCCCGGCGTCACGGAATTCGCGTCCGGAAGTGAAAAAGTCGTACGGCGCATTCCGCTGGAAGGCAGCGACTCCGAGGCGTTCGCGCTCGACGGCCGCGGAAATCTCTATGTCGCCAACGTCTCGTCCTTTGGGGCGGAAAACACGTACTCGGTGCGGGTCTACCGGCCGGGCGCGACGTCGCCATCGCGCACGATCGCCGGCGACGGCAGCGCACTCGGCGCAATGGCGACGGATGATGAAAACCTTTATCTGGCGGCGTACGACGATTCGAAGCGCTATGCGTGCGTCTGCGTGTATTCGCTCGCAAGCGGCGCACTCGTACGCAAGGTGACCGACGGCATCCGCCACCCGGTCGGCCTTGCAGTCGACCGCTCCGGGAAACTGTACGTCGCAAACGCGGCGCCACCGGCGTCGGTCGCGGTGTACGCGCGTGGCGGCGCGCGACGGCTGCGAACGATCTCAACGGGCATCTCGAGTCCATCGGCGATTGCGCTGAGCCCATCCGGTGAACTCTACGTCGCAAACGATCCCGAAAACGCGCCCGGTTCAATTGCCGTGTTTTCACCCGGAAGTTCGAGGCCCGAGCTAACGCTTTCGGCCGGCGTCAACGACCCGGCCGACCTGGGATTCGACCGTTCGGGCAATCTCTACGTGGCGAACCGCGCCCAGCACTCGGAATCCGGATCCGGCTCGGTTACCGTCTATCGCGCCACGACGATCGAGAGTCCACAAACGAAATAACCGCACCAGGCCCGATTGACGGTTCGCGGGGCACTAACGTCGCCAATGGGCCCTCTTCAATCGGCGACTGTCGTGCGCGTGATGTCGAGGGGATGATCGATCAGCGTCTCCGCGAGTTCGATGAATCGAACCGTGTGGGGCAACGCCGCGTGAAGCTCAAACGCCGCCTCGTCGACCCAGCGCGAGTGGATGTAGAAGAGCCGCGCATCGCCGTTCGGCCGTAGGACTTGGTAGTCTAGGCATCCGGGCTCCGCCCGCGTCGGCCCGCTGACGTCGCGGATCGCGGTTTCGAGTTCGGTCTCGCGTCCCTTCCGCGCGTGGAAGCGCCCGAAGATCAACAACTCCATGCAAGCGGTTACCCGGCGCGCATGCGGTCGGTTGCGCCGAGCCGCGATGCCGGCCGGCGCCTCGAACGGTGGGTCCGCCTTCGAGCCCCGGCGAAGCGCCAAGCCTCCGAAGGCGTATGTTAAGAAGCGAGGGTTTGATGCACCGTCACTTGTCGTTGCTCGCCGCCACAGCGTTCGCCATTGTGTTGTCGCTACCGGCCGCAAAGGCCGGCGCCGGAGTTCGCACCGTCGTCCCCGCGAGCTTCGCAGCAAGGCCGGCCGCAAAATCCGCGCAGTTCCTGTACGTCTACAACCTCGGCTCGCCGGGCGTCTACACCGCCGAATTCGCGCGCTACCACCTCCCCGATCTGACCTTGTTGGAAACGACCGCCGCCGACGGCGTTGCGAGCCCGGAAGCTTTTGACAAAACCGGACTGGGCTATTTCGTCGATGAGGCGCCCCAGGGTCACTACGGGCTCTACCAACAGCCGATCGCTGCGAACGTGGTCCCGGCTGTGGAAGAGTTCTCCGGAATCCCATGCAACAGCACGTCGCTCGCGACCGGTCCCACCAGCAACTTCTACGTCGTTCAGTATTGCAGCGCCAACGTTCTCGAATTCAAGCCCGGCGCCGTCAAAGGCGGCGGCCCGAAGAGCCCCATCGCAACCTACACCGGTGGAAACCTGCAAGGCAGCGTGCTGCCGACCTACGCCGCGGTCGACCATAAGGGCAACCTGTACGTCGGCGACAACGAAGGCGGCATAACGCTCTTTCCCGCCGGGAAGACGACGCCGGTCATCGCCTATCCCGCCGGCAACAGCCAACCCGTGACACAAATCGTGGTCGATGCTCAAGACGACGTGTGGAGCGTGCACCTCGCCGACCCGAAGAGTTACTACTTCAGCAGCGAGACGTCGTGCATCGTCCAAACGAGCGGCCCGGTTATTCGCAACGAGGTCGCCGAACGGTTTTCGAAGGGCAAGCTGGTGGGGAAACTCTACAGCGCACCCACCGACAGTTCGTATTATGCCGCGGAGGGCGTCTCGATTGCGGTCGATGCCGCGCAACGCGTCTACGTCGGCGTCTTCGAGGTCGGCGGTGCTTCGGCTCCTTCGGTCGTGCTCGACTATCCCGCGACGGCGCAGTGCCCGGACCTCGCAACCTCGCTCTTGATGGTGCACGGCGCTAGCCCCACGGTCACGGTCGACGCAATGAAGCGCTATTACGTGACCGACTACGTCGACAACATGATCTTTGCGTACAAAGGCGGCTCGCTGAAACTGCTCGCCAAGATCACGCAGGCGACCGGCGTCATCAACATCTCGTCGTCGGCGATCAGCCCGTAGCCTCGATCCCAATGACCGCCGCGGGCGCCCGAAGGCGCCGCACTTGAAAGGAACTCGGCAACATGTACATCTCGGTAGTAACCCTTTACGTCGATGACCTCGACCGCGCGATCGACTTCTACACAAAGAAGCTCGGTTGGCAGAAAACCATGGACGCGCCGATGGGCGAAGGCTCGCGTTGGGTGACCGTGGCTCCATCGGACAACGCGACCGCGTTCACGTTGTCGACGGGCATGCCGGACGCGCCCGAGAAAAAGGCCGGCGGCTTCAGCGGCGTCATCATGGAAGTCGACGACGTCTTCAAAACATCCGACGAACTGAAGAAGGCCGGCGTGGAGTTCGAAGACGATCCGCGGACCGAACCGTGGGGCGGCTGGGCGATGTTCAAAGACTCCGAAGGCAACATCCACGGCTTGCACTCGCCGGCGACCGTAAGCGTCAGCAATAACTGAGGCACCTGTGACCACCAACCCGCCGTTCGAGTTGGAAGCGATAGAGCACGTCTTGCTCCTGGTCGAGGGCATGCAGAAGTCGCTCGCGTTTTATGAGGGCGTGTTGGGCGCCAGCGTCGAGTCGCGCTTGCCGCAGTACGGAATGGCCGAACTGCGCGCCGGCGCCTCCCACATCGATCTGGTCGACACGGCCGCACCCGAGGGGAGCTGGGCGCTCCCCCGGGTCGCGGGAGGTCGCAACGTCGATCACGTTGCGCTGCGCATCGGTCCGCACGACGAACTCGCGCTGCGCCGGCACCTCGCCGCGCACGCGGTTCCGGTCGTTGAAGAGCGAGTCAACGATAGCGCGAACGGCACGAGCCTTTCGCTCTACGTCCACGACCCGTCGGGCAACGTTATCGAATTGATGGGCCCCGTCCGCGAGCGGTAACCTTGCGCTTGCGGCCCGCCCCGTTCGGCGAGACCGCATCGCGCATCGCAGCGAGCGGCTTTACGGAGCGCAGGAACCCGCCGAACTGCTCGCGCGCGACGTCATAGCACTCACAGGAAGCGCCTTCGAGGCCGGGCCGGTCGAGGATAGTAATGACGCCTTGGCTGTAACTGATGAAACCGGCGTGCTGCAGCGTACCGGCCGCAATGGTAACGCCCGAGCGCTGCGTCCCTAACATCATCGCCAGGTACTCGTGGGTCAGCCCGATCGTGGAAGAGTCGACGCGGTCTTGAGTCATGAGAAGCCATCGCGCGCAGCGTTCGTAGACCGTGTGCAGGCGGTTGCACGCGGCGAGCTGCCCGAGCATGTTCACGTAGGCTTGGACGTAGCGGTCGAGTAGGGAGCCAAACGTCAGGTCGGCTTTGAGCGACTGAAAGAGCGCGACGCCAATTTTGACGGCCGAGCCGGCAACTTGGCAGTAGCACTCGTTGAGGGTCGTGGTCGCTCCCAGAATCAGAGGGATCGCCGAGACGCCTTCGCGCCCGATCGTCCCGACCTCGATCTGTTGGCCGTCCTTCATCCGCGTGACGACCGAAAGGACGCAGTCGATCGGGAAAAAGACGTCTTTGATGCGCTCGCCAGGCTGATAGATTTGCTCCCGCAGCGGAAGCCGGACGAGCGTGCCGCGTTCGAGGACCCCGTCCAGCTCCTTCGCTTTGAGCCCCGTGAGGATCGCATTGAGATGCACGGCATCCGCCATGACGCCGAGCGCCGCGGACGGAGCGGAGGGCAAGACTTGTGGTCGCTTCATTGGCAAACGGCGCGTTTCAAGAGAATTATGGCGCCCAAATTAGCGGTTTTGAGCCGGCTTCCTGGGGCGTACAGCAAGCGCTCTCCGACTCGTTTCTCGGGAGCGAGAGCCTGCTCGATGTAAGAAATGCACAGACTGCAGGCAAGCGGGCGTGCTATTTTGGTACATGAGGACCGTTCACGTGCTACCAGTCCACGGCGAGATCGACATTTCGCGCAAGCAGTGGATCGAAGCAGAACTTGGCCAGATCGAAGGCTTCGGATCACAAACAGTCACCATTCTTGATCTAACCGGTGTCCACTACTTGGATACGACGTTCCTGAACGCGCTGCTCAACGTTCAGAAAAACCTAGCCAGCGCCCAAACCGAGAGCAGCGTCTGCATCGTCGCGCCTGCGGGCAACCCGGCGCCGCGCCTTTTTAAGATCACGATGCTCGACAAAGTGTTCCAGATGTTCGACGACGTGCTCTCCGCGCAGCAGTACGCCGCTTCGCTCTAGTCTTTCGCGGCGGCGCTCGCCATGTACTCGGTTACTTCGGCATGAGAAATCGCTTCGGCTGAGTACGTGAACGTTCCGCGCTCTTTGATTTCACGCGCCGCGCGCATGAAGCCGCCGAGCGCCGCGCGCGCAAGCGAGCCGCCGACGCTGATGCGCTTGACGCCCGCACGCGCCAGCTCGTCAACGGTCGATGGGCCTCCCTTGAGCCCCATCAGCACGTTCACGGGCGTGTTGACGGCGGCGCAGACGGCGCGAATGTCGTCGATGTTCGTGAGCCCCGGGGCGTAAACGACGTGCGCGCCCGCGGCCGCGAAGGCTTGTAGCCGGCGGATCGTATCGTCGAGGTCGGGCCGGCCGTGTAAGTAGTTCTCGCATCGCGCCGTCAGAATGAACGGCAACGCGCGCGCGGCCTCGGCCGCGGCGGCGACGCGCTCGACCGCGCGCTCGAATTCATAAATCGGGTCGCTTGGGTCCGCGGTCGCGTCCTCGATCGAGCCGCCGACGAGTCCGATCTCCGACGCTCGCCGAATCGTCTTGGCGCACGCCTTGGGCGAGTGGCCGAAACCGTTCTCGAGGTCGGCCGAGACCGGTAAGTCCGTCGCTTCAAGAATCGCGCGCGCGTTTTCGAGCGTTTCGTCGCGCGTCAGCCCGGCTTCGCCGTCGCGGCGCCCCTGGGAAAACGCGAATCCGGCGCTCGTCGTCGCCAGCGCCTCGAAGCCGAGCGCCGTCAGCATGCGCGACGAGCCCGCGTCCCACGGATTCGGCATCACGAAGACCCCCGGCCGCTCGTGGAGCGCCTTGAATCTGGCAAACTTTTCTCGCTGGGTCATGCCGCTTTTCGCGGGCGCCCGCCCTTGCGTCCATTTTTTCGCGCCGCTCTTGTCTTCGCAGCACTTTGTACGGACCCGCCGCGCCGGCCAACCTCCGCCATCCAACGGCGGGTCCCGAAGACGCCCTCGAGCAGGCTCGGAATGTAATGGTCAACGTCGAGCGATTCCCAGTGAAGCATCTCGCCGCCGATCAGCTCGAGCCTGGAAAGCCCGCGGGGGCCGGCGCCTTGCAATCCTTGCAAGCGTTTGCGTGGCAGAATCACCTGGATTCCGCTCGCGAAGCGAATGACGATCGCGTCGTCCTTCGGTTTGTAAGCCGCCGCTAGCGCCTTCGGAGCGAATCGATCGTATATTTTGCCGCGCGCGATCGCGGTGTCGATTTTCGCGTCGGTTACGCCGGCGTATGGCTTTGCCTTAGCCATGCATTCTCTCCCAGAGCTCTACAAGTTCGTCGAAATGTTCTACGGTCGCCGACATACGAGTGAAGATGACGGGGATCGTGGTCGCCGCTCCATAATAACCGAACTCGCTTCGGTTTTCAAGACTTCCTGAAGGCTCAGGTGCAAGATTCAGTGCCCGGCGTTGTAAGCAATCTTGCCTGCGAGTTAAGTCCCGCATAGAAAAGAAGCCCGAAGACGGCGGGCTTGTCGAGACACGATCGATATTGCCCCGCGCACGAGCTTGGCCATCGTCTGGCAGATTACACGCTCGTCATCCTGGAGAAGGTACACTCAAATTCCGATCGCGCCCAAAGAACCCAGCGGTGGGTTCTAAAAACCGGTCTCCGGAAACGGGAGTAGCCTAAAGGACGGAATTGATCGACGACACCACCTTGCCGTGGTCACGAGCGTAATCGAGTCATAAATGAGTTGTCGATTATCGGGCAGCCGGCCTGAAGCGCTCTCAGACCGGGATGCGCGCCTTTACGGGCGAATCCAATCAGCAGCGACGGCAACTGGGCGAATGGCGGAATTGGTAGACGCGCTGGATTTAGGTTCCAGTGGGGAAACCCATCAGAGTTCGAGTCTCTGCTCGCCCACCACGACACCGCCGCCGGGCCCCGGGATGAGCCGGACCGCGGACGCCGAATCGGAGCGGGTCCTCCCCCGCGGAAGTAGCTCAGTGGTAGAGCATCGCCTTGCCAAGGCGAGGGTCGCGAGTTCGAATCTCGTCTTCCGCTCCACGCCTCCAGCCGAGAAGGGCCGCCGCCGACTTGACCCGCCCGTCGTGACCCCCGACCCCACACCATGAGCGCCGCGACCGTCAACCGCTTGAACCCGACGCAGGTCGAGCTCGAGATTTCGATCCAGTCCGACGAGCTCGAGGCCGCCCAAGAGCGCGCCTTCCGGGAGCTCTCGCGCAACGCGAAGATCCCAGGCTTCCGCCCTGGGAAGGCGCCCCGGAAAGTCTTCGAGGCTCAGTATGGCATCGAGGGGATCAACGAACGCGCCATGGAGGCTATCGCCCGCGACGCCTACTCGAAGGCGGTCAGGGAAAACGATCTCGAGCCGGTCGAGCCGCCCGACCTCGAGCTCCTCCCGCTGGAAGCCGGCCAGCCACTTCGGCTGAGAGCCACGGTCGAAGTCAGGCCGACGATCGAACTCCACGACTATAAGGGCGTCCCCCTCACCGCTCCCGCGGCACAAGTAACCGACGCGGACGTCGACCACGCCCTCGAGTCACTGCGCAACGACTCCGCCACCCTCACCCCCGTCGATCGCCCGATCGAACTCGGCGACGTCGCCACGCTCGACTACGACGGCACGATTGACGGCGAACCGTTCGAGGGCGGCAAGGGCGAGAAGCACCCGGCCGAGATGCGCGAGGCGGACTTCATCCCCGGCTTCGTCGCCGGCGTCGTCGGCATGCGCACCGGCGAAACGAAGTTGGTCGAAGCGACCTTCCCCGACGACTACTCCAAGAAAGACCTCGCCGGCAAGAAAGCACAGTTCACCGTCACGGCCCACGAAGTCAACGCGCGCGAACTCCCCAATATAGACGACGACTTCGCCAAACGCTTCACGCGCGACGAAAACTCCGCCAAGAACGCAAACCTGGCAACCTTAAAACAAGAGATCCGCCAACGCCTCGAGGCCGCCGCGAAGGGCAAAATACGCCGCGCGCTGACGACGATCATGATAGACCGGCTCATGGAAAAACACAACTTCGCCCTCCCAGCCGCCATGGTCGACCGCGAGACGGCCGCGCTCACCGCCGAGGCGCAATCGTACGTCGGACGCGCCGGCCTCGACTGGAACGAGTACCTGAAGCAGCAGAACCGCACCGAGGCCGACCTCCAGCAAGAATACCGTAAAGAGGCGGAGCGCCGCGTGAAATCGACGCTCCTGCTCGAAGCGATCGCGAAGGCCGAAAAAATCGAAGCGACTCAAAAAGACATGGAAAACGAGATCGCCGCGCTCAGCCGTCAGTACGGCCAGCCCCCGCAAGCGATCGTCGAAATGCTGCGCCCGAATCACGTCGCGCTCGTCGACGGGATCGTCCGCAGCAAGACGATCGAGTGGCTCCTCGACCACGCCAATATAACGGAAGGCCCGCTGGCCGAACCCGGCAAGTTAGAGCCGGGCGCGCACGCCACGTGAAGGTTCGCGACCGGCGAGCAGACGCGATCCTTGCGCGAATTCAAAAGGCATTCGATTTGACAGAAGCCGAGCTCGCGGAGCTCTTCAAAGTGCGGCGCTCCTCCGTCGCCGGTTGGCGCGAGCGCGGCATCCCCAAGGCGCGGGTGGCCAGCGTCGAACGCGTCCGCGACCTAGCGGCGGTGCTCAAACGCGAGGTGTTGCCCTCACGGATCCCTGAAATTGTTCGCACGCCCGACAAGTGGTTGGGCAATCGCACGATTCTGCAAACGATCCATAACGAAGGGGCCGAAGCCGTCTACGCATACCTTCATCGTCTCTTCGCCTACAACGGCTGATGCGAACGGTCGAACGAGGCGGTCGTTATCGTAGACTCGCGAAGCCCGGCTGGCACGATCCGCTTGACACGTCGTTCTCGAAGGCGGCCGGCGGGCGCTCGTGACCCCGCAAGGCGTGCGCGACCTGCGATTGCCGGCGACGTACCCGTATGAGGTCGGCCACGACCGTTGTCAGCCGATCGGGAGGCGTGCCCTGCAGGCCGGACTGCCCGGCGTCGCTTGTCGATCGAGCGCCGAAAGTACGCCGGGGGAGTGGATCGGCGAAGAGCTGGCTTGGTTCGATCGTGCGCCGGCGCTTGCGGAAACCGGTGCGCGCTTGTCCTTCGCCCAATGGTATCCTGACCAGATTCCGTGAACGATCCCTCGCCCGACGGACCCAACGAGCCGAAGCAAGGCAAAGGGGCCAAGGCCTGAAGCAACTCGGCCCTCTCGGACGTAGTCATATCGGGTTAGGAGTCGCCGGCCCCAACAGAGCCGGCTCGCGAAAGGCAGGAAGATGGGTCACCTCGTCCCCATGGTCGTCGAACAAAGCGCGCGCGGCGAGCGTGCGTTCGACATTTATTCACGGCTGCTCAAGGAGCGCATCGTCTTCATCACGGGGCCGATCGACGACCAGTTGGCCAACCTGGTCATCGCGCAACTCCTGTTCCTGGAGCGCGAGGACGCCGATAAGGATATCGACATGTACATCAACAGCCCGGGCGGGAGCGTCACCGCCGGGTTGGCCGTTTTTGACACGATGCAGTTGATCAAGCCCCACGTCGCGACGATCTGCGCCGGTATGGCGGCTTCGATGGGGTCCATTATCCTGACCGGGGGCGAGCCGGGTAAGCGCTTTGCCCTACCGTACGCAAAGATTTTGATCCATCAGCCTTGGGTCTCACAACTGGGCGGCCAGGCGACCGACGTCGAGATCGCGGCCCGCGACCTGATCGCGACTCGACTGATGCTTGCGGGCATTTACGAGAAGACGACGAAGAAACCAGTCGACCAGATCCTCAAGGACATAGATCGCGACTACTACATGACCGCCGAAGAGGCGAAAGAGTACGGACTCGTTGACCAAGTGTTCAGTAAAGAAATGCGCTCGGGATTGAGCGCGGTCACCTAGGCCTGAGCGCGCGTGTTTCGCTTCGGGGATGAGAAGGGTCAGTTGAAGTGCAGCTTCTGCGGCAAGTCGCAGGAGCAGGTACGTAAATTAATCGCGGGCCCGGGCGTCTACATTTGTGACGAGTGCATCGAGTTATGCAATGAAATCATCGAAGAAGAGCTCTATAAGAATGTAGACGAGAACCTTCGGCTGCGGAACATTCCGAAGCCCAAGGAAATCAACCACATTCTCAATCAGTACGTGATCGGCCAGGAGCGCGCCAAGAAAGCGCTCGCGGTCGCGGTGTATAACCACTACAAGCGCGTGAACGCCGGCGCCGCCGCCGACGACGTCGAACTGCAGAAGTCGAATATCTTGCTGGTCGGTCCGACCGGCTCCGGCAAGACCTACCTCGCGCAGACGCTCGCCAAGATCCTCGACGTGCCGCTCGCGATGGCCGATGCGACCTCGCTGACCGAGGCCGGCTACGTCGGCGAAGACGTCGAGAACATTCTGCTCAAGTTGATCCAGGCGGCCGACTACGACGTCAAGCGCGCCGAGAAGGGGATCGTCTACATCGACGAGATCGACAAGATCGCGCGCAAGAGCGAGAACCCGTCGATCACGCGCGACGTGTCGGGCGAAGGCGTTCAGCAGGCGCTACTGAAAATTCTGGAAGGCACGACCGCCAACGTCCCGCCGCAGGGCGGGCGCAAGCATCCGCACCAAGAGTTCATCCAGATCGACACGACCAACGTGCTGTTCATCTGCGGCGGCGCATTCGATGGGCTCGAGAAGATTATCGAGTCGCGTGTGGCGTCGAACTCGCTCGGGTTCCGGGCGATGCCGGAGTCGAAGCGCGAGGCGAAGATCGGCCGGCTGCTGATGCAGTTGATGCCGGAGGATTTGCTCAAGTTCGGTCTCATCCCGGAGTTTATCGGACGCCTGCCGATCGTGGTCACGCTCGACGCGCTCGACGAACTCGCGCTGCGCCGGATCTTGGTGGAACCGCGCAACGCGCTCGTGCGTCAGTTCCAGAAGATCATGGGCATGGACGGCGTCGACCTGACGTTCACGAAGGAAGCCCTGATCTCAATTGCGATCAAGGCCCAGTCGCGCAAGACCGGCGCCCGCGGCCTGCGGAGCATCTTGGAAGAAATCATGCTCGACGTGATGTACGACTTGCCGTCGCTCCAAGGCGTCAAGAAGTGCGTCATCAACAAGGAAGTCGTCGAGAAGAAGGAACAGCCGACGCTGATCTACGCAGATCGGCCTAAGGATTTACCGGCTTAGAGTCATTCACGCAGACTTCGCGAATGAGCCGGCTTCCAACCCACTGGGGTGGCCCTATACCTGCCAGGCGGTCGATCTTCTTGGCTGACGTTTGCGATCCAGCGGCGAGTTTGCGGGCCTATGAGCCGTGGACGGAGCGGCTCATTACCCAGTGGATCGATGCGCGTGTGCCCAGTAGACTGTACTGAAGCTCAGCCTCGCTTAACCGCAGAAAGGCCGTACAAGCACGGGCGCCGACTCCCTGTTGCTCCTAATAGATTGGCGGGTCCGGACCAGGCCGGGACCGGAACCGGACACCCCCCTAGCGTGAAACTCGGTTTCGCGTGAAATGAAGAGTTGGAAAGGGAGCGAAATGTCGAGTAGCTTGTCCAGCTCAATAAGGGGGCCGAAAGACGTGGCGCGGCAGGTAAGTGATAGAGAACTCGGTGCCCTGGATCTAATGTTGCGAACTCTTCGGAGCGTAGCACCCGAGGATCGGTCGCGCCTCCTTCGACTGTTAACAGAATATTTCGATGGTTCGAGCCGTGCTGATTCGGGGCGAGAGCCTATTGTCGGTGATCTTAGGGATTTCTTGCTAATCGCACAACCGAAGACGCCAATGGAGCGCGTCTTGTGCCTGGCTTATTATCTTGCTTCGAACGGCATCGCTAGGGAATTTAGCGCTTTGGACATCAATAGAACAAATACTGACGCTCGGCAGATCAAGATCCAAGGGGTTCCAGAGATCCTTGAAGATGCAGCAGCCAACGGGCTTATGAAAGTAAGGGGCCGGAGGTACGCTTTGACTCAGAAGGGCAGATTAGCTGTGACGGAGCTCCTTCGACGTCGGGACTCGTCCAGAAGCGCGCTTCGTACAAAGCCAAGGCAGCGAAAGAGATAATGACGGAACGCGACTCAGCGCTTCGGATCGCGGTCTTCAATCATAAAGGAGGAGTCGGAAAGACGACCCTGACCGTCAACATCGCTGCCGCGCTTGCTGGCGATGGTTACACAGTGCTATTGGTCGATTCTGATCCGCAATGTAACCTAACGTCTTATTTGATCGAGGACTCAGTAGTAAACGACTTGTTGGAGAAATCCGACTCGGAAAAGGGACGCACTGTCTGGTCTGCCGTCAAACCCATAGTCGAAGCGGAGGGCCGCGCACGGCAAGTCCAGCCAATAGAGCTAGCCCGCGCGAACTTACTACTGGTGCCAGGAGACATTCGCCTGTCGGAGTTTGAACCGGAACTAACGTCTCGATGGCGCGACTGTCTCGAGCGGCAGATAAAGGGTTTTAGCGGGACGGGAGGGCTGAGTCTCCTTATCAATGAGTTGGCCGCAGAGCATGGATGTCACTTTGTATTCTACGATTGCGGTCCCAATATCGGCCCGCTCAACAGAGCCATACTCTTGGATTGCGATTATTTTATAGTGCCAGCCGCATGTGACGTGTTTTCTGCTAGAGCTCTGTTTACGCTCGGTCATTCATTGAAGCGATGGATAACTAGCTGGGATGTTATCCTAAAATTTGCACCTGATGGCCTGTATCTGCTGCCAGGAATGCCTAAGCTGCTCGGATACATCCCCCAGCGTTTCAGGATGTACCGTGGACAGCCGGCGCAAGCCTATTCCGACTACCTGCCAACAATCGAGGCGCGTCTTGCCGCAGACGTCATCAGGCCCCTCAGGAGTATTTCGTCAGTCTTGGCCCCCTATGTTGGGTCGAGGGTTAAGCTAGGAGAAGTTAAAGAGTTCGGGTCGCTCGTGCCCCAGTCACAACACGAAGGTGTTCCACTGTGGGAGGTCCACGCTGGCAGCGCAGCCCAGCGGGCTGCGGCGCTTCGCACGTTCAACAAAATCGCACAGAGGATAGTCCAACGCGTAGATGCGAAGTGGAACACGTAGCGTTGCCGTCGCGGACCCTTCCAAACGACCTAGCAACGCGTATCGACGACGTAGTTTCGTTCTATGCTTCTGACGCAGTTCAAAACCTCTGCACGACGTTCTTAAATCAATTCCGGGGCCACGTTGAACTTTGTGCCCCATTGCAACCGCTGATACACTCGATCAAGTATCGTATCAAGAGCGCGGATCACCTGAAAGACAAGCTGGAACGAAAGGCGAGAGAAGGGCTGAAGAAAGGCCGACAGCTTAAGATCGATCGAGGCAATCTCTTTCGCAAGGTTACGGATTGCGCTGGGTTTCGAATAATGCACTTGCACACGCGCCAGATCGAACTGTTGGATCCCGCGATAAGAGAGCTGCTGCTGTTCCATAGGTACGAGATATTGGAAGGGCCGGTTGCAAATGTTTGGGATGACGATGCAGCGTCGTACTACCGTAAGCTAGGCTTCAAGGTACGGCGCCGTCCCGACAGCATGTACACCAGCGTTCACTACGTTATAGCCTGGAACGCAGCTGCTGAATGCACGTGCGAACTTCAGGTTCGGACGCTGAGCGAAGAGCTCTGGGGCGAAGTAGATCACGCTATAAAGTATCCACACGACAAGACAAGCGAAGCGTGCCGAGAACAACTGAAAGTCCTGGCAAGGCTTAGCTCTGGTGTGACGCGTTTGGTTGATGTGATTTTCGCGGGGCACAGCGAATATGTGGCGCAGCTAGGAGAGGCAGCGTTCGGCTTGGTGGAAAAGGTCGCTGTTGCCAGCGCGGGGGCGGTGGCCGCGGTATCGGGTGCTGTTGAAATCAGAAGGAAGAAGCAACCGAAAACGAAGGGACAACCAAAAACGAAGAGACAACCGAAAATGAAAGAACAACCGAAAAGGAGCGCTAGAAGGCTTCGGCCGCGCTAGCGGCTTCGGCCATTTCTCAGGGCTTTTCGAGGTCCCGAATGACTTGACGACAAAACGCCAGAGTGACTGACGCCCACACAAAGTCCAATTGCATTTCATCGACGCGAGCGACCGCCTCCGAAAGCAGTCCGAGCGCCTCACTCAGCTGAGCAACCGGCGCCTTTCCGGCTCGGACTTTGTCAATTATGAGTAGTGCAGTATTGTTCAAAAATAGCGGATAGCGGCGCATACGCGGGTCCCCATCGACTAGACCGAGGGCTTTCTGGTAATGATAGTCTGCCTGGTCATAGTCGCTGCGAGCCTCCTTTAAGAATGTACCCAGCCAGCAATGTGTAAACGGGTCTTGCGAATTAAGGTCGAGGCTCTTTTTAAACAGAAGCTCTATTTGATCCAGATCATGCTCCTCACGGCGGTGGTACCATTCAAGGTATTGTAGCCGCGCGACATTGCAGGCAACGAGCCCGTGAATGAAGCGGTTTGAGTTTACATTGAAGCCGCGAGTCAGGGTGGTCAAATCCAATAGATCCCCGTGCGTCTCCTTCTGCATTTGCTGAAGGACACGTCTCAATTGATCAGTCGTTCCTCTGTTATGGTTACCGAAGGCGGCCTTCCAGAAGGACAGCCCTGGGCGCAATTCGTGTATCACAGGAGCAGGGATGACTTCATCATCGCCGGCGTTCACAATATAGCTCAGAACTTTCTGGGCATCGCGGTAACGCTCCAAGTTTCTAGCGGCTCCCATGTCCTCGGGATCGAGGAGCCGGGCCCGTTCCAAGAACTGACCGGCGGCCCTAAAATGTTTCGTTTTGCTGAACATAAGGATCAAGCCGCAGTGATATACAGAGAGGAAGTCATCTGGAGCGATGTTCGCGGCAGCTCGGGCGAACGATGCCGCTGAATCCCAAGCACCTGCGTCGCGCTCGAGCCAGGCGCGTTGTCGCAAAGCGAAACGAAAGCGACCATCCAAGTTAATAGCTTGATCGAATGCCTCGCGCGCGGCATCTTGGTTTCCGAGGGCGCGTTGCACTTGACCTAACGTGGAAAACACATATTTTCGAAGGTCCGGGGGCCAGTGTTGGAATTTGCGAACGGCCTTCTCTAACCATTCGCTTAAGACAGTATCCGTTGATCCCAGATCGCGCACCAAGCGGCGCGAGACTAGCCCGCTTGAAAAAAAAGAAAGAAACCATTCCTCGTGGGTGATGTTTAGGTAATCCAGGTTCTTGATCGTCTGTAGCAACGCGGCGCTCTTCGCGCGCGGCGACGTGAATGCGTGGGCAGCGACCACACGCCCGATGACTGGATGCCGAGCCGCCATCCCTTGCGATGACTCCTTAAATAGCCCTTCGGTAGATTCGGCAAATCGCTGGAAGTCCACCGGGCTGACGAGATCTACTGCCCCCTCAATGACCGTTCTCGGAACCGGCCGACCGAACAAGTTAAGATAAGCTACTAGTCCGTACGCAATCTGCCCTGGTTCAAAAGGGATTCTTTCATATTCGCGTTCAATGATGGCACGGAAGTTGCGACCGTGACGCATCTGAAGCATTGCCACAACTAGGTGCCGATCTGCGAAGTCGCGGCAGAGCGCTAGACGGCTACCGCGATCTAAGTTGCCGAACGACGCAATCTCGCCGCTGGACTCGTGAGCCATCAGGACGTCTACGAGGCGCTCACATTCACGATCTGAAAGGCGCTGAATGTAGCATGTGTCAGACCTGTGAGGCTCGCGCAGTTCGGTAACGCGACGCTTAGCTGTGTTCCATTGCTCTGGGTGCTCGGCGGCCAGAATCAGGAGTCGCAGGTTTGGGTCGAGTTCGGACAGCGAAAGGCCGACACGCGATCGTGAGCCGAAGACATCCGCAGCGTCGTCGAGTAGAACAACGACTGGGTCGTTCACGACGGAAAGTGCATCACGAAGTTGCTGCGTCAATCCTATTCCACAAGATGCCCAATCGTCGCGAAGACGGAGTACCAAGTAGCCTTCCTGAGATAAGTCATAGCCAATTCTACGAAGCAGAGTTGACTTGCCAGATCCGCCGACGCCAAGCAAAACCTGGATAAACGCGCTAGGAAGTCGAGGAAGTCGGTCTCGGAGACTCATACTAAGGGCACTGTCGCGCTCATAGATGGTACGTGGTACATCACGCCGTTTGGCGATGTCATCCCATGTCGGCAGATGCCCGTTGTAGAAGAACTCAGCCGCCCGTGTGTGTGGGGATGGGTTTGTCGACAATACTTCGAAGGACGGGCACTTCGCTTCAGCCGCAATCGCGAATCCGAGCATGCCGGGCATAAATTCGTTCAATACTAACGGCGTGTGTTTGGCGAGTGTTCGAGCAAGCTCCAGTCCATACCAGAGCTCCCATTGGATGCGGACGCCGCGGGTGCGGAGTTGAGCGATCAGGTCGCGCGCATCCGATGTGGGGCCCAGGACCGAAACAATGATTGCTTCGTGTGCTGCCCATCTTTCAAGGGCTACGCGCATCTCGGAAACTACGGTAGCATTAAAGCTCCTAGAAAGCTCCCGCTTGCACTGAATTAGAACCGTACCAGGGTCGCCAGTATGCGAGACCATCTGTGCGCTGATGTCTACCTTGCGATCACCACTACGCGGCCCTAGTACGACATTAGTGAAGATGTTTGATCGCGCGCGCACGTGCGCGTCGATAAGCGCAGTGAATCGATCCGGAGACAGTGTTCCGAACGATCCTACGATCCGGTGTAGGACCTCGTTAGTGAGCATTGCGAGTTAAGGAGCTAGAGGCGATGGGGAGCGCGAAGCGGCCCATCCGCCGTCGCAACGGCCGAAGGTGCGGAGTGCTCGCTAAGCGATTCATCCAAGTCGAGGCGAATTGAGAATGCAGCTGTTTGTTTGCTCGTGATTGGTACCTCTCATTGCTGCACTGCGCGAAAAGGAGAGTCCCGGATTGACGATTTTGTGACCTTCGGACGGCGGAGCCAGAAGCCGGTGTTCTTGGGTCGACGGGTTTCCGCACTTCGAGATGGGGGTTCGCGTACTGCGCGGCGTAGCCTGGCACTAGGAGGGCTCAATGGGCGAGGTCGATCCCCTTATCACCAAACCCGAACACGACGTTATCCTAGCCCACTATGAGCGGGTCGGACCTCTGCTGGCGAGCCATTTCGGCGGTACGCCGGTCGTCGCCGTGACCTACCCGACCGGGCTCGGCCGCGACCCCGTGTACCACAAGTCCGCCGACCACGTGCCAGCCACGATCACGACGATCCCCGTGACGACGGCCACCGGCACACACCCGTACGTCGCGCTCAACCCGCACAACCTAACGTGGCTCGTCGCGGCGCACTTCGCGGTCGAGTTCCACGGTTGGTCGCCGACGCCGGCCGACCCCGCCCGCGCCGCCTACGCGCGCCTGCACCTCGAGCCGAACGGCACCGCCAGCGACGCGGAACTCGTGCGCGCCGCGCAGATTCTGCTGTCGCTCCTCGACGCGCGCAACCTTGGCGCGATCGTGCTGCTCGATGGCGCACGCGGCATCGCGCTCTGGATCCCGTTCGACGACGCGCCGCCGTACGGCGCGCTCGCCGCGTGGCTGCAAGACTTCGCCGACGATGCCGCGCACCAGCACCCCGACCTGCTCACGACCGAATGGCTCATCCGCGACCGCGGCGACCGCATCTGGCTCGGCACGCGCTCGAACCACCCCGGCATCGGCACGATTCTGCCCTACGCGTTGCGCGGCACGCCCTCGCTCGAAGTCGCCGTTCCGATCGCGCGCGACGAACTCGGGACGCGCACCAACGGCGACGTCACCGTGGCCAACTTCGCCGACTACTTCGCCGCGCACGGCGACGTCTTTGAAACGCTCCGCCAAGCGATCCCGCCGCAGAACTTCGCCGGCCTCGCACCGGTCGCGATGCCGGCCGAACCGCACGTCTTCGACGTCGACCTCGACCTCGCGCCACCCAACCCTGCGCGCTTCATGCTCGCCGCCGCGCTCGCCGTCCTCGCCGACGACAAACCGCACAGCGCCGAAGACATCCTCGCACAAGCGCTCGCACGCGGCCTCGTCCCGAAATCGACGACGAAGAAGTATCTGTACACCGCGCTGCGCGAGTACGTGCTGCGCGCGCTCGGCGCCGGCCGCGTCCCGGAGATCGTCCAAGTCGACGACAAGTCGGTGTTTCGCATCAATCGCCCCGCCGACGACTGGCCCGACGCCATGCTCCCGCCGCTCCCGCACTGGATCACCGAGGCCGACCTCGCCGCGATCACGGCGCGCCTGCGCGCGACCGCGACCGGCGCCGACCCGACCGCCTTCGAGACCGCCGCCTGCGAGGCGTTCGGGGTGCTCGGCTTTCTCGCGACGCACCTCGGCGGCAACGGCGAGCCCGACGGCATCCTTGCGGCGCCGCTCGGCACCGACGGCTACCGCGTGATTTTGGAGTGTAAGACCGCCTCGCTCGACGGCATCGTCAACAACCCGCGCGCGGAAGAAGCCGCCAAGTTCCGCGAGGAACACGGCGCGCAGTACTCGCTCTTGTTAGGCCCCGCGTTCGGCAACATCGCCTCGCTCGACGCCGAACTCGCGACGCACAAGGTCAGCCTATGGACCGTCGACGACCTGGTCACCGCGCTTGAGCAGGCGATCGGCCCCGACGAATTCCGCCCGCCGTCCACCCCCAGCGCCGCCGGTCCCGGTGCGCTACCTGCCCCCGGCTCCGAGGGTGCTAGTGAGTCGTCCGCCACCGGCTCCGACGAATCTCACGATCTGCTCGCCCCCGGCCGCGTCGCGCACGCGTTGCAGATGCTGCTCTGGGACCGCGACCACGGCCGCCGCAAACGCGTCGAAGTCATTGCCGACCTGATCGCGCGCCTCGGCTGGCAAACGCAATTAACGCTCGCGCGCGGCGTCCCGCCGACCGAGTCGCCTGCGCTGACGGAAGAGACGCTCTTCGTGCTGGTCGACGACGCGCTCGTCCGCGCCGGCGTCACGACCGGCGCCTCGCGCGCCGAAGCAGAAGAAGGCCTCCGCTTACTCCAAGCCCGCGGCACCCTCCGCCCCGCGGCCTCCGGCACCGGCTACGTTGTGAGGGTTCCACCCAGGCCCGCTAGCGCGGCGCTGATGGCACTGGACCCAAAGACGCTCGCTAGTCGATGCTGGTTTGGATACGGGCATTGGTCCGCACCGTACTGGTTCATCGGGAAAGAACCCGGCGGCACCGATGACCCCGAAACCTATGCGTCATGGCAGCGACTGGGCGGCATGGATCTCGTCGACTGCCGCGCCCACGACCTTGAGTATCGGGGCAAAGATTCCGGCAAGTGGCACGCGGCGACTCCACCGCTTCAGCCAACGTGGCGGTCTTTGATAGCCTTGCTGCTGGCTTACAAGGGCGCTATCGAATACGATCCGGAAGCCGTGCGGCGGTACCAAGCGCAAGAATGGGGTCGGTCCGGCGGTGAGACCGCAGTTCTTGAATTATCGGCAATCGCTGCGCCTTCGACCAGCAGCACCGAATCGATGCGCCTCATGCATGTTGCTGAACGAATCGCTGCTTTCAAGGCAAGAATCGCGGATCACCACCCATCATTCGTGCTGTTCTACGGCTGCGGATGGGATGCGGTTAACGGGAAACCCTATTCCGACTACTGGAACGCGCTCGCGGGCGCAACACTCGCCGAGAACCATCCCATCAAAGTCGGCCAGACGGTTTTTGTCTGGACGAAGCATCCGACCGCACACGGAATCCCAAACGAGTTCTGGACGCAGCTGGGGCGTCAAATCCGAGCTACGGTCGATGCGTTCACGTTAACGGACCCGGTCGCAGTTTCGCCGGCGCAGTAGCTCGGCAAGCGAAGTTAACCGCGGCATTTGAACTGGCCCGTGTGGATGCAGCTCGAGTACAAGGCCCTCTGGCCACCAGGGCAGTGAGGCTGATCGTCCTCTATCGGGCCGGATTTACGAAGGTACCCTCGGTCGTTACGAAAAGCGTGAAGCCGACAGGCAACTGCTTCGCCTTTTCGGCAACACCCCAAGCCTTGAGTCTCCCCGCGGCATCTTGCTCCGAGAAATCGCTAAGAAATTCGTGCGAAACGAAGATCAATCGCCGAGGCTCGATTCTGAATTTCAGACCGTCGCGGTCAAAGTCTTCACTCTCGGCCAGCTCGCTGTCCGGTAGCGCAGCCTTCAGGTATTTTCGGACGGTCGCAACTTGCGACGGATATTCTTCGCGCAGCTTGAAGCGCTCCACTTGCTTAGTCGTCTCCTCCGCAAAAATAGTTTTCGGCGGCGGCGTTAGGGAACCTCGTTTTCCGATGAACCCGGTATCGTGCCGACGGTCCATTTTTGATGCTTATGCGGCGTCGGCAGCTGCACGGGCTCGCTGAACCCGAAACGGCGCCTGGCTTCGTAAATAGTCGACAGCGCCGTGCGCGCAGCGACCTTAATCGACGACGTGTCATGACCAGGTGCTTTCAGGAGAATCTCGCGCTGGAGCCTTATTTGTCGTAGGCTCTCCGTCATTACGTCTAGCACCGCGTAAAGCGCTTTTCGTTCTGAATCCGCCAGAACACCCGGGTCGGCGGTTGATGTCATCATCGTTCTGAGATCTGCCAGTTCGGCATCTGGGTTGCCCGCGGTCTCCTCGGGAAAGTCTAGGGCAACGGCCATCGCCTTGACGAGTTGGCTTAGGAAAAAGCGGGCTTGATTCAAGTACAACCTACGCTTGGACGCCGTAGCAGAACGCTGCTGAAGCCGGCCTTGGAGATATCCGCCACCGGCACCAAATAGAGCGCCAACTAGGGCGCTCAAGACCGAATTCCAAGTCAACAGGTCATGCGTGTTCGGCATTCGCTCTCCGTCCTACTCGAGCGAGATTTGGCTCATCTTGTCTGGTATATCACGCGAGTCGGCCCAAACGTTAACGCCAGCCGCACTGCTTCGCCGACGGGCTTGGTGCGCCAGCCGGTGTCCGTTCGGATCAGCGTCATGCGCAATCGCCCCCGGCTGCGTCGCGCATGCGCTGCAGATGCTGCTGTGGGACCGCGACCACGGCCGCCGCAAACGCGTCGAAGTCATCGCCGACCTGATCGCGCATCGCGGCTGGCAAACGCAACTAACGCTCGCGCGCGGCGTCCCGCCCACCGAATCGCCCGCGCTGAATGAGGAGACATTGTTCGTTCTGGTCGACGACGCGCTCGTCCGCGCCGGTGTCACGACCGGCGCCTCGCGCGCCGAAGCAGAAGAAGCGCTCCGGCTACTCCAAGAGCGCGGCACCCTACGCCCCGCCGCTTCCGGCACCGGCTACGTCGTCAGAGTTCCACCCGCACGCGAGGATGTGCCGAGCGACTTGCCACGGGCCTTGGCAGAAATCGTGGGCGAACAGGCCGATCTTTCGTCGACGCCTATGGCAGGCTAACTCCAACGCACTGTGGCTCCAGTAGCGGCGCGGAATCTCGGTTGCTCTCCCGGCGCGGGGGTCGAATGTCGCCGAATTATATCTCGCACTTTACAATTCTCGTACCATACGGTATCCTGAACCCACGATGATTGCAGCCCGACAGGCGGCCCATCCGACCAAGTCGCGGGCACCTCATATTCTAGCCACCAATGTCGTCGTGCTTCGAGCGCGCCACCGGTTCTCGCAAGTCGGCCTCGCCGAGCGCGCCGGCGTTTCGCGCGTTACAATCTCGCGAATCGAACGCGGCGAAGGAGACCCGAAGCTCGCGATCCTCGAACGGATCGCCGCGGCCTTTGGAGTCGGCCTCGGTGAGCTATTTGCTTGGGACGGCGACGATATCGACGTTGACGGTGCGGAGCTCGCGCGCCGCGCCGCAGATCCGAACGAAGGGGCGGTCGAAGCCTGGAGTCTTCTCGCTGCTATCGATGAGGCGGCCGGGCACGATCCCGAGCGTTACTCCACGCGGGGCCGGCCGCGAATGGCTCGTTCAGGTTCGACGCCAACAGGCGAAGACGATCGCACGAATCGGAAGCATTAATCGCGACTTCATTCCGACGATCGCCCAGCTGCTCGTCGAACTCCGCCGCGATCCCTTTCAATTTCCTGAAAAGAAGGGCAAGCTCCAGGGAATCCGTACAGTACGAACCCGCTAACCGTGGCAAGCAATGGCGCATCGCGTACGTTATCGACGAGAGTGCGCACGTCGTCACGATAATCGCGATCGATAAACGGGCAGACGTATACAGGCGGGTTAGCAGACTCGTCTGAGTGTTTGCCATTCATGCAGCGCCGAGCTCCGGGAGTCTTGGCTGAGCTCGCCGAAACGCAACGATCTTATGAGCCGTGATCGCGTTTTTCCCGTGGTGTTGGAAAGTGATCCCCAGGGCGGCTTCACCGCGTTCGTTCCTACGTTGCCTTCGATCGTGACGCAAGCCGAGACTGTCGAGGACGCGCTAGCAAGAGCGCGTGAGGCAATTGAGCTTACTCTCGAAGACATGGCCGCGGACGGCGAGCCAATTCCGGAACCGGATCGCGACGTTCGAATTGAGCACGTCACCGTCGTGATCGATCCGCTCGTGACCGCGCTGTCCCTGGCGCCACAAGATGAAGAGTCTGTGTCGTCATCTGACCGTGCCGGGATCGCCGAAGGCCGCACCGAGCTTGCTCGCGGCGATGTTACCGATCTCGGGGCTTAACTCGAAGGCAGGAGCGATGGACTTCGCAGCGCCGATTCTCAATCGGAGCAGAAGGAAACTAGTTAGCAGCCACCCTTCTTGCCGAACGCTATCACACCTGAGTCTAACTCTTCCCCGCCGTAGACCTGGTCGAAGATGCCCGTGCCGATCTTGCCGTTGTTGGCTGAAGCGGCCAACACCAACCCAGCGTTCTGACCAGTGCCCCGGGTTCTTGGATCGTCGCAACGAGGAGGCCGTCGATGAGTTGGAATGTGCCGAAAAGCTTCTGGTTGCCGCTCGGCAACGAGGCCGGGCCGCTATGCGGCCAGCCGAGACTGCCGTTGTCGGTTAGCGTCAGACAGATTGTGCCGTTGCTGCGCTGCGAATGAGTCACGGTCACGGGCCAGTTCCCGGTGTAGTTCTGCGACATTGCGGCGTTGCCCAAGACAACCATAGCCATGGAGACGGCGCCGGCCGAGACAACCATCGCCGCGCCGGCGGCGCCGGCAATAAAGACGCGTTGCAGAGAGTGCATGATTGGGTTCCCCTTGCGGCGATTCGAAGATCGGCGATACGCCGATTGTGCCCTAGAGTGATGAAAAAAGCCTGAGGCCCGACACTATCGCGAGGCACGCCACAAGCGGCGGCGCCGGGCCTTTAATCCTCTAAGTACGCATCGCGTCGAAAAACGCCGCATGATCGCCGACGATTCTTCGGATCGTAGCCTGATCGGGGTCGAGATTCGTTACGTTTGGTTCGAAAGTTCCGCCGAGTACGATTCCGTCACCGCGTGGAAACATGTAGTGACCACGAGAATACAGCGCGATATAGTCGATGTTGGCTTGCGGTTCGAGGACTGAGAGCTGGCCGCGCACGGGCTCAAGCTGAGCATCGCCGGCCAGAGTCTTAGCGCCGAGCCCAGAACAATTCATGATGAGCGGCTCCTCGAGTGTTAGCACGTCGTGCATGTCTGAAAAAGACCGAATCACGACCCTGCCGCCTCGCATGAGATAGTCACGCAAGATGGCGCGCAAGTAGCGGTTTGGCTCGATGAGCATCGTCAAGAAGCGCGTCGCATAAGCGGTCCGGAACTGATGCTGACCCGGCCCATACGTCATCACCTCCGGATAGAGGCTCGCGATCAACGTAATATCGGTGTTCGAAAGGAATGGCGACGCCGGTTGATCGTGACAGTCGTAATTTTCGATCCAGCGAACGCCGTAGTCATCACCGAGTAGCGTCTGGTATCGCCCATACGAGAGAGTCGCGGCGCGAACGTACTGCGCGCGAAAAGCGTCGCTGATCGCGGAAGCATCGAAGATCACGCTCGGCGACCACTGCGCGCCCGATACGTTAGACGTGGTATTGGGCGGGACGTCGCGCGCATAGATGGTGACGCTGAATCCCGCATCTTGTAGCACGCGGGCCGTCGAGAGCCCGATGACTCCACAGCCGATGACCGCTGCAACGCGTTTTTCGGTCTGCGCGGCTAATTCGGTCGCCATGATCGCCGTTCCCCACGAAAGCGACATTCCGCCGCCACCGTGACCGTAATCGTGGACGACGGTCTTCGTGTCGTGCGCCTCGGCGCTGAGCACGAATCCTCCGGCCCGATATGGCCGCAACCCAACCGTCGTACGAGTCACGCGATCGAGCGAAACGTCCACCGGAGTAAGATGCCGCGCACTCGGCGGCGACGTAGCGGCCCCCGCGGAATGTCCGCGCAGTATCGAGCCGGCGCTGGTTGCCGCAGCAGCCAGCCGAACGAAGGTTTCGCGCCTCACGATGTCGCCTCGCCGATTCTTCTCAAGCGAGGCTGAGCCTCCCCATGCGCTGTTACGCCCTGCGGGCTCGACCCGAAATCGGTCGCTCCTCGCGAACCGAACCCGCTAATTCACGCTAAACGCTCAACTCAAACACCGTGCCTGATCCGCCGGTTCCGCCTTGTTGCGTGGTCCCGTAAAGGTGCTTGCCATCGACCACGACCGGTGCAAGCGGATGCGCGCCGTCGTAGTTCGGCTTCGAACCGAATGGATTGTACGCGAACGCGTGTAGGACCATTTCCTTTCCGCTCGCGATGTCGACCTCGAAAACAGTCCCTTGACTCCCGCCGTTGCCCTGTCCGCCGCCGTCGCGCGTCGTGCCGAAAAGGTGCCCGTGCCCGTCGGTCACGACGCCGGCTTGCGGGTTTTGACCATCCGAGCCACCCTTGAAACTATAAAGAACGTGCTCCTTGCCGGACGTATCGATCGCGAAGACGGTCCCATTCCCGTTTGCTCCGCCGCACGACGTCGTACCGTACAGGTTGCCTTGTGCGTCCGCGATGAGTCCGCCGACCGGGAAGCAGCCGTCAGGTTTTCCTTGAAACTGATAGATCACGTGTTCCACGCCTTTCGTCGTCACCTCGAAGACGGTTCCATTAAAGGCGCCTCCGGCGTAGGTCGTGCCGTACAAGTGTCCATGGCCGTCGTAAAGCAAACCGTCGGTTGGATTCCGCCCGTCGCCGTTCGCGCCGGTGAACGAATACACCACGCTCTCGTTCCCCTTCGAATCCACGGCAAAAACCGTTCCTTCGCTCGAAGCGCCGCCGTAATACGTCGTACCGTAGAATTCGCCGTGGCCGCCCGCCACGAGCCCCGCCTGCGGCTGGTTCCCGTCCGCGCCCGTGAACGAATGCAGCGTTTGAACCTGACCGGCCGGACTCACCGCGAATACAGCACCAAGGTTTGCGCTCCCGCCGAACGCCGTCGTGCCGTACAGCAAGCCGCGTTCGCCGATGACGCCCCCGAGCGGATTCGTCCCGTCACCGCTGGTCGAGCCGAGACTGTAAACCACGCGTTCCTTGCCGTTCTTCGCGATCGCAAAGACGGTGCCGCAACCTCCTTCGCACGGCGGATTGGAAAGCAACCCACCGTTGTACGTCGTGCCATATAAAGCGCCGCCCACGAGCGTCAGCGCCGCGGTCGGCCCCGTTCCACCCTGGGTGCCAAGCGCCGGGAAGTTGTAGACCACGCCATACGACGTGTCGCGAACGAACGCGGGACGCGACGCCCAGCGTACCCCCGCGTCGGCGCGCGTTGCAAGCGCGCTGAAAGTACAGGCGGCTACCGCGACCAGGGCGGCAGCATGGCTCGCGCGGCGTGTGAAAACGGCTGGCTCGAACATCGCTCGTCTCCTTGTGGCGTTGTTGGGACGAGCGTAGCGTGGGGCCGGCCCCGGCCAAAGTGGGGAAATCCCCTCAATTTCCGAACCCGAGACCGTCCATGGTTTCGGCACGCGTCGTATCACGCTCGTTCGTCGGCCGCGTGGCGGAACTCGAGCACATGATCGCCCGGCGTCGCGACGCCGCCGAGGGGCGAGGCGGGGCGGTTCTGATCGGTGGCGACGCCGGCATCGGCAAGTCGCGCTTCGTCCGGGAGTTCGAACGCCGCACCGGCGGGGCGGCCGGATCGGTCGTGGTCGCCGAATGCCGCCCGTTCGCACAGCGTCCGCTCGGGCCGATCGCCGATATTCTCGGGCGCCTTGCCGGGTCCACATGGGAACCGTCCGCCGAGCACCTGGCTTCGCGCGCCGCGGTCTTGGATGCCATCGTCGCGGCTTTCGATCGCGCATGCGCGCGCCGGATGCGCACCGTCGTGATCGAAGACCTCCACAGCGGCGATCCCGAGCTGGTGCAAATTTTTGCTCTGCTGGCGGAGCGCGCCGCGCATCGCCGCCTGTTGCTTGTCGCGACCTACCGTGAGAACGAAATCTCTCCGGAGCATCCGAACTTCACTGCGTTCGGTCGCCTGTTGCGGCAAACGAGCGTCACCCGGGTTACGCTGGAACCGCTAACCGGCTCCGAGCTCGCAGTGTTCGTCAGCACCGTTCTAAGGGAAGTGGACGTAACGCTGCCGGGCGCCGTCGTCGACGACATCTGCAAGCGCTCGGGCGGCAATCCGTTATTTGCCGAAGAACTACTGCGCCACGCGGTCGACGAGCAGCGTGCCGGGCGCACCACGGCGCGGGCGCCCCTCCCGATATCGCTGCATGCCGTTATTCGCGAGCGCATCGACCGCTGCAGCACGGCGGAGCGCGCGCTGCTCGCGCAGGCGTCGGTATTCGGGCGCCGCTTCGGGCTCGACGTCCTCGCCGACGTTTTTGGTATCGATCCCGCCGCGACGGAGAAAATGCTGCGGCATTTGCGCGAGCTCCAGCTGGTCGACGCCCTCGATAAGCACGGCAACTACGAGTTTCGCCACGCGCTCACGCGCGACGCCGTGTACTCCGAGATCGCCTTCGAAGATGCGAAGCGGCTCCACGAGCGCGTCGCCGACACCATCGAGCGGCGCGCGGACGCCGCCGATTTTGTGGAGTTGCTCGCGCACAGCTTTTGGGAAGCCGGCGAATATGCTCGCGCGGCGCCGTATTGCGTGGCGGCCGCCGATGCCGCGATGCGTCTGCACGTTTATGATGATGCGCTGCTTTGGTATGTGCGCGCGGCCGACGGCTTCGGAAACGACGGTTACGAAGCGGCGCGGGCAGTATACGACGCCGCGCGCTGCGCGATTCGCCTTCAGGATCCCGAACGCGCGATTTTATTGTACGAGCGCGCGATCGCGTTGTTCGCTGCAGCCGGACGACACGCCGACGTCGTGCGCGCCCACCGAGACGTCGCCGGCACGTATTTCAACCACGGCCGCAGCCGCGAGGCGCTCGCGCACTTGGAAGCGGCGCTCGCGGTCGCAGACGCTGCTGCGGACCGGGTGCTGCACTGCGGCGTGCTCGTCCGCATGCTCGCAGCCTACGCGGCGTTGCGCGACGTCGAAGCCGCGCAGCGCTGCGCCGATCGGATCGACGAGCGCCTGCTCGACGAAACGCCGGTTATCGCGGGCGAGTATTTCAACGTTCGCAGCTCGCTACACGCACAAGTAGGCGAACTCGACGGCTGGCGCAATGCTTTTGAACGCGGCGTCGCGGTGCTCGAGCGCACCGACGAGGGCCGGGTCTCGTTACGATATTCGCTCGGCAGCGTCGCTCGTCAAGCGCTCGATCTGGGTGAGATGGAGACCGCGCGCGCCTTTGCCTTGCGCAATCTTGACATGGCCACGAAGCTCAACACAGACCAGCTCTACTCGCGTGCGCTCGTGACTGAAGTCGATTTTCGCGCGGGCCGCCTGAGCGCAGTGCGCGGCAGCCTTAGCGCGATACCGGCGCCCCGCGAATACGTGGCGCGCCAAAGTCTCGCTGCAACCGCGGTCCGCCTCGGCATCCACCTCGGCGACGACGACGCGATTCGCGCGGCGATCGACCTGGACTTGATTACGGAAGCCGAAGCCGGCGGGAACGCGTTTGCCGTGGGGACGTTGTCGGCGGCCTTCGCGTGCGGTTTCGAGCGGCTAGGAAATCGGGATGACGCCGACGCGTTGTTCGAGCGCGCAAGCGAGGTCATCGTCGCGCCGTTCGGTCACGCGCTCGAAATCGTTTCGATCGCCGCGAGCCGGCCGGAACGCGCCGAATCGCTCCTGCGCGTGGTCGAGCGCTCTCCCGGCGCCGCGACGCCCGTGAATTCGGCCCTGCGCGCCTTCCTCGGCGCGGTCATCGCCCAAAGCAAGGGAGAAGAAGCGAGAGCTTCGGCGTTTGGTAGCGATGCGGCCGCTCGGTTCGCCCGCATCGGGTGGCCGCTGCTCGAAGCGCAAAGCTACGAGATCGCGGGCGACGCTCAAGCCGCCTTGGCGTTATACCGTCGCCTCGGCGCGTTCGGCGACGTCCGGCGCCTGGCGCGCGACGCCGTCGCTTCGGAAGATGAAGGGGTCACGGTGTTGACGCCACGCGAACGAGAACTCGCGCAACTGATCGCCGATGGCAAAGGCAATGACGCTGCAGCCGAGTCGCTCGGTATTAGCCGCAAGGCTGTCGAGAACTACTTGACGGCCATCTATCGCAAGCTCGGCATCAATTCGCGCGCGCAGCTTGCGGTGTACATGGTGGCGCAAACCGGCCGAACCAGGGAAATCTCGTAGACCCGCATTTCGCGCGGAAGCGGCCCGCTTAACCTTCCTGAGCCAGATCGATGCTGCCGTCGCTCGTGTGCACGTCGAGGTGCCCGTGACCGTCGCCGACGCGGACGGTCTCCGACGACGAGTCGTTATCGTCGTCTTCGCTGCCCTTGTGTCGGGTCGCGGCGCCTGCGGCGAAACCGGACGCGTGGACGCTGCCGTCATTCGTTGCGGCGTTGATCGTCGTGTCGGTTCCCGTCGCGAATCCTAGCGACACCGAGTCACCACTCTGGATACTGCCGTTGCGTACGTGTAGCGCCGTGCCTTCAACGCCGTCGTGGCGGGCCGTTGCATCGAGATGCGTGGCAGCGACTTGGTGCAAGGTGATCGAGCCGTGCGATGACGCGACGCGCAGCGAAGGTGCGTCGTAGTCTTCAATCGTGATGTCGCCGGCCCCGACGCTATTGAAGGACGCGTCGGCACGAAGGCCGGTCGCTTTGATGTCGCCGGCGTGGAGCACGGTGACTCTGGTATGCGGCGGCACAACGACAGTTACCATGCGGTCGTCGCCGGCCGACCAACCTACCGTCCCAGTCTTCGCTATGCGAAGCGTCTGGCCGTCCTGGTGCGCCGTGATCGGAGCGGTCGAGTGGAACATCAACATCGTGTCCGGGCTGAGACTGACATCGAACTGCGACGTCTCGCCGGTCAGGATCGTAAGGTCCGCGTAACCGATGTCCACGGTCAGCGCCGGATTTACGCCGGCGTCAAAGACCTGGTGCGGACCACCCTCCATAAGACGGGGACCGGACCCGGTGTAGGCTTCCGCGCGCTGCGCGGACCACGAACCTGGGAGACCGGCGCGAATCGCGACAACGGCCTCGGCAATGATCGCGATTTCGAGCGCAATCAACGCAGCAACGAGCGTACTACGCGGACTCATGCTCAATGTACGGCCGGCCGCGCCCAGAGTTTCACCAGGCGCGACGGCTCCGGCCCCTGGGTACTGGGACCGCCGAGGGGAGCCTGCCGTCACGGCCACCGAACAGGCCCCGCCCATGCCTTCGGAGCCCAACCTGGGTCAAAAACCCGCCTCGCCGCTCTTCGCTGCGGTCATCGCCGGCGACGTCGAGGCGGTTCGCCGGCTGCTCGCCGACGGCGCAAACCCCCGACTCTCGGATGGAGGCGAGACGCCGCTGCATGTCGCGGCCCGCCGCGGCTCGCTCGGGCTCGTCGAAGCGCTGCTCGTAGGCGGGGCCTTCGAATGGCAGACGGACGCCGCGGGGCGGACGCCGCTCGACGTCGCGAGGGTCAGCCAGCCGGTCGAACGCGAGGCGATCGTCGCGTTGCTCGATCGGAGCTTCATCGCGGACCCGTCGTTTCGCGCCGCTGTCGACGCGATCCACGCCGGCGACGTCGCGACGCTCGCGCGGCTCCTCGATGCCGAACCGCGTCTGCTAAAGGAACGGATCTTGGGGCCCGAGTTGTACCGCACGCTCAACCGCCATCAATATTTCCTCGACCCCAAATTGTTCTGGTTCGTCGCGAACAACCCGCGCCGGGTGGAGAAGATGCCGGCAAACATCGTTGAAGTGGCGCGCGCCATGATCGAGCGCGGCGTCGACAAAGCCGATCTCGATTACACGCTCGAACTCACGATGAGCGGCAGCGATGCGCGCGAGCAAGGCCACCAGGTACCGTTGATGCGCGCGCTCCTGGCAGTGGGCGCGAAGCCGTCGCGGGAAACCATTTCGGTAGCCGCGGCCTATCGCGAACTTGACGCGTTACGCGCGCTCGTCGACCTCGGCCACCCGATGACCGCACCGATCGCCGCCGCGCTCGGCGCCAACGCACTCCTGCGCGACTTAATCGCCACCGCCGGCCCCGAGGACGTTCAAACCGCGTTCGGTCTGGCCGTCATCAACGGGCAGCTCGAAGCCGCGCGATTCGCGCTCGACGCCGGCGCCGACGTCAACGCCTTTTTGCCGGTTCACTCCCACAGCACCGCCGTGCACCAAGCAGCGTTGGACGACAACGTCGCGCTCATCGAACTGCTGCTGGCGCGCGGCGCGCGGACGGACCGGCCCGACACGCTCTGGGACGGAACGCCGCTCGGCTGGGCGATCTATAGCAAGCGCGCCGCCGCGCGAGCCGCATTGGAGCACCCGCGCAACAGCGACGCCGTCACGTAGCGGGGAGCGCCTCGTCTCGATCCTGAGTGGGCACTAAGCGATTTAATGCCAACGCCGCTAGGCAGGGGAGTCCGGAATCGAAGGGCTTGCCGTACGGGTGATATCTATGATATCATCGATATCGATCTCCCGACCCAGGAGGCCGCCCTCGGAGGCTCGCTTGCAGATCCCGATTCGCCTAAACGAAGACATCGCTGAAGAACTCCGCGCTCGCGCGCGAGTTGAGGGCAAGTCGATGAATCAGATCATCCGTGAGGCGCTCGACACGCACTTCACTCTGAAGCCGGTCCCGCACGACAAGCTACGGGCCGCCATCAAACGCGTCGCCAAGCGAGATCGCGCGATCCTGGAGGCGCTCAAGCGTCTCTAAGTGGAGCTGCGCGTTCTCTCCTATGACGATGTCATCGAGATTTATCGAGAGCTGACCGGCAACAGCGACGGCCCCGTGCGGCCTGACGGACTCGAGTCGGCCGTTGCGCTGCCGGCACAGTCGATGTTCGGACGCGACCTTTATGCGACGATCTTCGATAAGGCGGCTGCATTGATGCGATCGATTGCTGAAAATCAGCCCTTCCTAGACGGCAATAAGCGAACCGCTTGGGGCGCCGCGCAAGTCTTTCTAGCGGTCAACGGCGTCGATGTTACGTCCACCGTCGACGAAGCTGTTCAAGTTATGATCGCACTCGCGGAGAAGCGCATCGACATAACAGAGGTCGCCGAGTTCCTAGCGGACCGCGCGACCTTCGAGGCTGGCTAATTCCCGCGTGAAGATGCGACCGCA
The DNA here is from genome assembly GCA_963832625.1 of Vulcanimicrobiota bacterium. Taxonomy (GTDB): domain Bacteria; phylum Vulcanimicrobiota; class Vulcanimicrobiia; order Vulcanimicrobiales; family Vulcanimicrobiaceae; genus CAWHUV01. The sequence goes on from CAWHUV010000004.1 coordinate 194,823, forward strand.
TGCGTTCGACGGGCGTTGTCACGCCGGCACTACGAACGGAAGCCGCTCCCCAATTTGATTCAGTCCCACGAGCCCTTCGCCGCTGTTTGCAACGAAGCCGACCTGGTTCTCTTGCAAGATTGTCGCAATCCACGCAACCTCGGCAAGCGGCCGCGCGCCAAACGCCAGCACTGGTTCGGCGTTCTCGATCTCGGCTCGATAGCGGATCCGATAGTCGAACAGCTGCCCCATTCCGTAACGCATGCGATCCACCGCTGCTGTTTGATCGTTCAGACTCTTTGCCTCGATAAGGAACCGGCGCTCGCCGATGCGTGCGAATAGGTCGATGTTATTATTCCACCACCAAACGCCGCCGCGCGTTTCGACCGACTGGCGAATCAGTTCGAGCGTCCGCTGGTGGTCCTTGCGCGCGCGTTCTTGGAGCGCCGCCGACTCAAAGACGTCCGGGAGGGCGCGACCGGATGGCACGTAACCCGTCCCTTCCGGTATCGATCCTGCCGTGCGAAACGCGTCTTTCGGCGCCCCCAGGTTTAGCCGATAAGCGAGGCTCACAACGGTCTCTGTCGTCGTGAGCCGCACGAACTCTCGTCCTGCCGACACTCCGCCGAGCGCCAAAATTCGATAATACGCAGTCTCCCGAATCGGCCGAACCGCGCTCTGAAACTGCGGCTTGCGCGGCTCCTCAGTCTCGTAGAATCCGCCGCTGAGGTCGCTCAGCCGGACGGGAGTCTTGAACGGTTCGTACCACGTAATTGGAACGAATTGATGACCAGGACGGCGGAAATCGTCGAACGGGACGCCGAGAACGCCGTGCCCGATATACGTCGATCGTTCCTCGGGTGATGCACCGATCGCCGGGCGGTAGTAAATAAACCGCTCGTAAGGATTCACGCGCGTACGATATTGCCGTGGATAGTGATAGATCACGCCCTCGATATCCAAATACTTTGGTTTTTCGTGCCAGGTGCGCTGGCTCAGGACGACGGGCATTCGGCTACGGATCCTTCAAGGCAAGAAACTCAGTGTGCCCGTCGGTGGTCGTACGGCGCATCGGCTAGCTGCTCGGCGACGCGAGGAGCCACACGTCGACGCCTCCCGGAGTCGTCACGTACGCGCGCGTCCCCTCGGCTCGGACGAGGAGCCGCGAGTTGTCGCTCCCCGCTCGGTACCCAGTCGAGGCCACGCGGCGCGCGTTGCGCAGGTCCCAGACGATAAGCGAATAGCGACTCCAATCCCCTTTGCGGGACGGGTCGTCGAGCATGAGCGCGATCGCGTAAGCTCCGCCGACGACGAGCCTTTCGAGTCGCGGCGAGTAATCCGTCGCCTTCAAACCCGCGCCACTGGTGCGTAGCGCTCGACTCGCGACGTCCCAGACGGCGAAGCGGCTCGCGTCGAGGATTACCGCCGTCCGGCCGTCAGCGGAGAGCGCGAGCCCGCCGTTCGGATCGACGGCCGTTCCCGCAAAGGGCGGACCGGGCGAGCGCGCGCCGACCGGCCAGAGCCGCACCGCTGCGTGGTCGCTCGAGCCCTGTTTCGTGCAATCGCCGCTCGCGACCACGAGCGCAGGCCCGGTGTTCGCAAACGTCAAGCCGGCGTCGTTGAACCCGTCCGGCGAGCACGGCCAATACGAATCTTTGTCGGTGTACAGCTTCCACTGCGCGACCCACGCGTTGAGGGTGCCCGATCCAAGATCGGCCGTCCACACAGTGTCGGGCGTGTCGCTCATCGCCGGCGAACGCACGACGAGCTGCGACGCACCCGGCGAAAACGCCATCGTATCTGGAGCGACGCCGTTCCAAACGCGCACCGGCTGCGCGCCCGCGCGGCGCCAAACGCGCGTGACCGCCTTGGCGACGCCGGTGTGATCGATGAACCCCTCGGTCACGTAGCCGCCCGCCGCGACGTACGCGCCGTCGCGAGAGATCGCAACCGCCTCGCGCGAATACGAGTAGCTTTCAAGAGGCTGCGGAAGGACGTGGCCGCGCAACGTCGCAATCGTCCGCCCGTCGTCGAGGTCGCGCAGCACGACCGATTGGTCGCCGCGCGTGAAGGCCAGGATCTTTCCGTCGCCACTGAGCGCCGCCGCGTCGATCGCGCCGTACGTCGCGCTCGCGTCGCCGCCTTTGGTCAAGTCCCAGCGCTTGAACGACTCGGCGGCGCTCCAAAGCCCACGTCCTCCCGATTCTCCTGCGAGTCCCGCGACGGCCTCACCGTGCCCACGCAAGATGGCAACGACCCTGCCGGTGCGTGCGTCGAGTCGGCGGATCGTCTCGCCGCAACTCGCGTCGAGGACGCGATCGCCGGCCTCAAAGACGACTGCCTCGGTGAGGTCGCCGCAAACGCTCGTCCATGCAACGGCGCGCCCCGCGACGTCCCAAAGTTTGATCGTCCCGTCGCCGCCGGAACTGGCTAGACGCGATCCATCCGCCGAAAACGCGAGCGATTCGATCGTTCCCGGATGCGCGAGCCAACCCGCGCGCTGAGCCGCCGTCGTCGTTCCGCCGTGGCCGCTCGTATCGGCGAGTTTCCCGATCGCCGAACCGTCGGTCGTGGAGACAAGCCGAAGTCCGCCGCCGGAAGACCCGACGGCCGCGATTTTCCCGTCCGGCGCAATCGCGATGCTGCTCGTCCCCGTCGCAAGCGGCGCTTGCTTCCAGCGCACGGTACCGTCGCTTGCGTCGAGCACCTCGATGAACGCCGACGAGCCCGCTAGGTAGAGGGTATTTCCATCGGGCCCGTAGGCCATAGCGTAGAGCGATTCACTCTTGGGAATCGCCCAGCGCGCGCGCCAATCGTGCGTCGACCAAACCGTCGCGCCCTCGCCCGCGCCTGCGAGCGACGTGCCGTCGGGGGAGAATGCGAGTTTCGTGTACCAGCCCTGGTGCGCTAGGCCGGTCACTTCCGGCAGCGTGGCCGGGTTCAGCGCGCCGACTTTGAAGATGCGAATGCGTTGTGTGTCGCTGGTCGCGAGCAGTCCGCCCGGGGAGTTGAGCGCAAACGGCGCGCCACCGATGCTCCCGATGTCGAGCGTTGAGGAGAAGCGAATGACGTCCGCTGCCGCGGCGCTCGTCGCCGCGGAGCCGTTCAAGAGCGCGAGCAACAGGGCCGGCACAAGAGCAACCTTGATGCGCGAGGACGTCATCGTGCTCGCGCGCAACGCGCACCGGGCCAAGTCGCGGCTCGCGTCAGCCGTATTTCGCTAGGAGACGCGTTGCGTACCATTGCGGCCATGGATCGGTCGGCTTCGCTTTGGTGTATTCTTCGTCGCAGATAACCAGATCGCTCGTCAGATGGCTGCGCACCGGCGCGCGCTTGAAAATCTTCGGGAGCGGCGTGTGACTGAGAAGCCACTCCGAGTAGAACGTGGCCCAATCGTCGTCGCTGCCATCGGTGTCGACAAAGTACGTATGGTGGATCTCGCCCGCTTCATGAAGCAGGTCCGCCACCGCTTTGACCCGGTCGTCCGGCACGAGAAGCCTCCTGGTTTGGGTTAGACAGGGCAACGATGGCGCAGTCACCGGCGAGACTCCTTTTAAGTGAGGCTCGGACGCTACCGGCCGAGGGGGCCGTTTTATGCCTCGCCGGCGGTTTGCCGCAAGGGGTGGGTACTAATGGCTGCACATGCTGCCGACCGCCTTGATTACCGCTCGCTTCAAAATAACCCAGCGCTCGGTTCGAATTCCGAAACTGCCAAAAAGACCACCCCGGCTCGAGTAATGAGACGAATACGGTTTGTTCGGCGGCGTCCAACACTGCGCGACGCAGAAATCGACCCCACCGCCGCGAAGATAATCGGCGCAAGATACTTGTCGAAGTTAGACCTCATCGACGTCAAGCTCAACACCGGCGCAACGATTCAAATCCCGCGTGGGCGACTAGGCCCGATGAAGCGTACGCGCATACGAAGGTTGACTCATTTCGACGTGGCGCCCAGTGGCGTCGCGATCCTGATCAAGCCGACCAGATTCGAGATCGGGCTCGACGAACTGCTCGTCGCGGCCGTCAGCGCCGCGGCATTGAAAGCGGCCGGCGCCCGCATGCTAGGTTCGATCTCCACGAGCAAAAAGGCGGCTGCGGCGCAATTGAATGGCAAACGCGGCGGGCGCCCTCCTCGCGACGCCGCCAAATGGCGAGGGATATAGCGCCATATGTCAAATATCGCTCGCATGTCGATTCCCGCCGAACGCCTCGCTGCGATCCTAGGGCTGCCTCGGTCGGGTGCGCGGGCAAAGCCGGGGCGCCTCGCGGACCTGATTCGCGCCGGCCTGCCGGTGGCGTCGTTCGAGCACGTCTCGCGCTACACGAACCTCGGCCGCCGGCGTTTGGCGGCGCTCGTTTCGATTTCGGAGAGGACGCTCGATCGGCGCTTGCGTCTCCGGAAACGCTTCGAGCCGGACGAATCGGATCGGCTCGCGCGCGTCGCCCGCGTCTTCGTTATGGCCGAGGACGAATTTGGTTCCCGCGCGGCAGCCGAACGCTGGATGGACGCGCCAAACCGTTCGCTCGACGGCGCCCGCCCGATCGATTTCCTCGACACCGAATTGACATCGCGCGACGTCGAAGATCTACTCGGTGGCCTGCGATCCGGCGTCTTCGGATAGTGCAACTTTTTCGCGTGACCCCCGAACCCAAGGTTCGCGCTTTCGATGGCGTCGGCGCTAGCACGTTCCCCGGTCGCTGGAACGTGCGCCACCGAAGGACCGTCTATGCCTCGAGTGGCATTCCACTCGCGATTCTCGAGTTGCTGGCGCGCAGCGGCGCCGAGCCGCTTCGCGCAATGCTGGCGTATCCGCTCGAAGTGCCGGACCGGCTTCTCGATCGGCTCGATCTCCGGCGCCTGCCCCGCTTCTGGCGGTCGCTCGGCGGTCGCGACGACTGTCGGGCATTAGGTGAGGAGTGGCGGGCCAGTGGATCGTCGGTCGGTTTTATCGTTCCGAGCGCGGTCGTGCCGGAAGGGTACGATTTCGGCGACTTCAACGTCGTGCTGAACCCCGAACGAGTCGGCTTTTCGCGCGTCGCGATCGGCGAGCCAATTCCGCTCGAACTCGACGATAGAATCGCACCCCGGCCGAGCTGCTATGGTCGTTAGTCGGCTCCTGGCCGCAACGATCGTTCAGACCGTCCTAGCGCAAACCTCATCGGCCCTCGCAAGCTCGACGTCGCCGGATATCGGTTACCGGCCGACGGCTTACCGGCAAGCGACGTCATCGACTCGCGGGCAACTCGCATTGATTCCGCTGCCACGCCGCATAAGGCGTTCGCCGGGCGAGATGGTCCTTGGCTCGTCCATAACAATTCGAACGAATGGCGGAGTGGCGCACGACGTCGCGCTCGAACTCGCGAGCGATCTCGCAAGACTCGGTGCGCCAGCATCTGTGAGCGACACGACGCCGGCGACGACGCCGGCCGAGTTCCAGCTCATCGAGCATGCCGGAATCCGCGAACTCGGCCAAGAGGGCTACACGCTCGACGTGAATGCGCGCGGCATCAAAATTGTCGCCAACACCGGGGCCGGTCTCTACTACGGCGCGCAGACGCTCGAACAACTCGCCTCACCCGATGGGCGCAAGGTCCACGCGATTCCGTTCGTCCGGATCGTCGACTGGCCGGAATACCGCTGGCGCGGACTCCATCTCGACGTGAGCCGCCATTTCTTCCCCGTCGCCGTCGTGGAACGGTACATCGACGTCGCGGCCCGCTTCAAGCTGAACACGTTCCACTGGCACCTCACCGACGACCAAGGCTGGCGCATCGATATTCCAAAGTACCCGTTGCTCGTCTCCGTCGGCGGGTGCCGCGCCGCGACGCAAACCGGCGGCTTCGGTTCGACCGAGACGGACAAGACCCCGACATGCGCTCACTACACCGCCAACGACATCAGAGAAGTCGTCGCGTTCGCGGCCGCGCGGCACGTTGCGATCATCCCCGAAATCGAAGGTCCCGGGCATTCGGTCGAGGCGCTCGCGGCGTATCCGTCCCTTGCATGTGCGCCCGGTCCGTACCACACGCTGTCCCTCTGGGGATCGACGGGATATACCATCTGTCCCACCGATACGACGTATCGCTTTTACGACGAGGTCTTTCACACGCTCGCGCAACTGTTTCCGGCGCCGATTATCCACGTCGGCGGCGACGAGGTCCCCTACCGCGGCTACTTCATTCGCCGCCTGGAGGCAATCGCGCACTCGTATCACCGCAGGATCGCGGGGTGGGATGAAATCGATGCGTCCGGCGCGTCAAAAGGGGCGATCGTCATGGCATGGGAGGGCAGTGACGCAGCCGCGACCGCGGCGAGCCGCGGACACGACGTCGTGATGAGCCCCAACCCGCCGCTGTACTTCGACGCTTATCAGGGTCCGCTCGAACGCGAGCCGCTCGCATTCGATGGGCGACTGACGACCCTCAAGATGGTGTACGATTACGATCCGGTCGCGGAAATCGAAGGGATCCGGAACCGCAAACACATCCTCGGCGCTCAGGCGAACGTGTGGACGGAGTACATTCCAACGGCGTCGCAACTCTGGTACCAAGTATATCCGCGGGCGTTGGCGCTCTCCGAACTGTCCTGGACGCCTCGAACGATGAAAAACTGGACCAACTTTAGAGAACGTGCCGGCGTCGCGCTGCAGCGCCTCGAGCCGTTGGGCGTAACCTTTCGCATCCCGGAAGTGACCTTTCGGCTCGAAACGCGGATGCCGCGGCGCTCGACCGACGCCACGGTCGCGCTGGAACAGGTCGTTCCAAATGCGGTCGTACACTACACGTTGGATGGCAGCATCCCAACCGTCTATTCTCCGCGCTATACGCGCCGGCTCCGCCTCAAACTCAGAGGAAGGCCCATCCGCGTGACGGCCGTCGCGTCGCTGATCGGATACCGCGTCTCCGCCCCGTCGTTCCTCACGATCGTGTCCCACTAACGCATGGCCGCAATCGCGTCGCCGCCGCCGTGCAACAAGGGTCCCGCGCTTGGCAAGACACCGGCCGCCTGGAGCGCCGGCCCGGCGCGCCGCATGCAATTGGAGACGTCGCCGCTCGGCGCCGATCCCGATGGAAACGCGCGATGGCTGGTTCGCGTCCGGTTCGCGAGCGCCGTTGGCAGCGCGACGAACCTCCTCAAAGGCGGCGACATCGAGTTCCATAGTTCGCGCGGCGTCGCGCAGTGGCAGACGCGCACACGGTTCGGCGGCCCCGCCGCGATCGTCAGCACGACGTCGAGCGGCCCGCTCGCCGTTCGCGCGACCTCGAAAGACCCGAACGGTATCGCCGACGCGCGCGTCGAGATCGACACAAGGCAAGGGCACGTCGCTCCGGTCGTTGCCAAAGCGCTCGGCCCCCACTTGGTGCAACTCGGGTGGTTTCCCGCGGCGCAGAAGAAGATCGAGGTAAGCCGAGCCGGGCCGGACGGGAAGCACATCGTCTGCACGCTGATGCCGCCGTCATCGACATGCCGCGACGCATCGGTACGGCCAGCAGCAGCGTATCGCTACACAGTAACCGAACTCGGAGGCATTCGCGATTCGCTAAAAGTGAGCGTGCGGGACGAGGCGCCGAGCCAATCGCTCGACGTCGTCCGCGGCAAGGGCATGTGGCTGCGGTTCTCGCCCGATCCTCTCGACGACGACGCGTACTCAAACCTCGACGCCGCCGGCATCGTGGATCGCGCCAAGCGCGCCGGTCTCCGTTACATCGAGCTGCGCATCGCCTACGGCGAGTTTTGGGAGATAACGCCGGCTGCCAAAACGCGCATCGACGCCCTGATCGACGCCGCCGCCGACGCGGGCATCGCGGTGCTCGCCTGGACCGTCCCGCGCGCGCCGAGCTTTGACGACCTCGCGCTCAACGTGGCCGCGGCGAACTATCGCACCGCGCGCGGCACGCGCGTCGCGGGCCTAGCGATCGACCTGGAGCGCGGCGACGAATACATGGGCGAAGGCGCGCAGGCGCGTTCGGCGATCGCCGAATATTCACGGGTTCTGCGGCAGGCGCTTGGGCGTTCGTATCTCATCGTCGGAACCGTCGAAGACCCATACCTCGGAACGTTGACCAACCGCGACTTCCCGTTTTCCATCGTGGCGGAGAACTCGAACGTGATCCAGCCGATGATGTACTGGCGATTCTACCGAAAAGGGCTCGACGCGGCTGCGGCCGGCACCGCAGTGCGCCAGTCGATCCAAGCGTTACGGCGCGAAGCGGGCCGTCCGATCGCGATCAACATGGGAGGCCAAACGTCGAGCCTCGGGCCGTGCGGGGCGCCGCCGCCCTCGGAGATCACGGCCTCGCTCGACGAAAGCCTTCGCGCCGGCGTGATCGGCGAGACGTTTTTCGATTGGTTCGGAACGTCCGATGTCCAGTGGGACGCGATCTCCTCGTTCCCGTGGGAATCCCCGTAAATCGCGTCGTGAATCAGACTCCGGTGTTGGGGTAGACGGCGATGCCGAGATACTCCTTTTCACCCATGCTTGGAACGGCGGGCCCCCTCGATGTTCCGGTCTTGCATTTTTTGGCTGGAGCGAACGGAAACTGGTTGCTGATCACTTCAGTCGCCGGCACGACGGTGTCGAAGGAGGACCAGATCTCGTCTTGCGTCTCGTCAAACGAGATACCCGAGATGTAGGGCTTGTCGGTACACTTCGCGATGATATTTGCCCAAGGCTCCGAGGTCCCCATCTCGTAAAGGGTGCCGTTCTCGTCGGCTACGACTAAGTTATCTTTCTTGTTTATGGTCAGGCCGCCGGCGAGCGCGTTGGGACTGGGACCGAAGTTGCGCACCACGAGGTCCGCGATGACCACGTTGCCGACGGGCGGAGCACCGTTGACGACCTGCGAGAGAACGAAATCGTACACGTTGTTTTTGAGTAATTCGCCGGAGAGCATGAGGTAGTTCTCGCCGGTGGGCCCATCGAAGTCGCATGCGAGGAAGTACCCGAGGGTGGTTTTTGTGGTCGACCAACTCCCGGTGGGATTTCCGCCCGGGCTAACGAGCGTCGCCGCGTTGAAGTAGTCGATTTTATTCGTCCCGTAATTTGTCGCGTACAGACCGCCCGTTCCGTCGAAGCATATGCCGAGCGGAAAGTTTGTTCCCACGCCTCCGTCGAGGGTGAGCGTCGAATTCTGTGGCGTGACGGTGCCATTGGCGGCGACATTCCACAGGGTAACGGTGCCGGCGCTCGTCCCGATGGCGAGCGCCTGCGAGGTGGGACTCACCGCGAGCCCCCACCCGCCGCACCCCGTGCAAAATGCGAAAAGCGTGTTGTGATGCGGAGGAGCCAACACGCCGTCCTCACAGAACTCGTCGACGGTTCCGGTTTTGTAGTCGTTTGCGAAAAGAAAAGCGCCCTGCGAGCTGATGCAATGGTCGCCGGTCGGCTGAAACGTCCCCGAAGACGGCGCAAGAAGGCTTGCCGCCATGGTACCGCCCTGCGGCGCGCGGGCGACGCCTCCGGCTGGGCTGACCTGCGATTGGCCGGAACAGGCTGCAAGCAGGGTCGCGAACGCGGCGAACGCGAGCCCGCCGGCGAGTCGTCTTACGTCGTGCACGTTCATAGAGGCTCCCTTTCTTGGGGTCCCCGATCGACGGTCGAAATTGACCGTGAGGTGAGACTACCACGAACGGGGAGCGCTGCGAAGCCCCACGGTGCTCTTACGCTGCCGTCAAGCGCTTGTGGACTTCCCGGAGGTATCGCCGGATCGTCGCGTCGTCGTGCGGGCTGGGGATGATCGGAGCGAGATCCTCCGGGCTGGCTAGCGCTCTCTTGACGGCGGAAGAATACTCATCGGCGCTTGCATTCAAGGCTCTTTTCGCAACGACGACTTCTAGCGCGCGATCGACGCCATTAACTGGGTCCTCCTCAAACTGAACGGGGTAGAGCAGCGCAAGAATCATCCCCTTTTCCCTAACCGTCAACATCGCGTCAGGCAACCCGTCTCATACCCGCGGACGCGTTACCAATTCCGGTTGCGGCTTTGGAGCGCCGTCGGCATATAGTCGCTCGAGACCTAGTGAAGCGCTATCCCGGTCGGCCCATTCAGCCCGGTGCTGATGGTCAGGCTGGTCTGAGTTCCGTTGGCGAAATACGTCGTCACGGTACTATTGGCGAAGTTGGTGATGTAGATCTCGCCGGTCGTACTGACCGCCACGTAGGCCGGTGAGCTCAGCCCGGTACTAATCGTCGGCGTCGTCTGCGTTCCATTCGACTTGTAGGTCGTCAGGTTGCCGCCGGCGCCATTAACGACGTAGATCTTGCCTTTCTTGTCAACCGCGATGCCGTGCGGACTGTTCAATCCGGCGGTGATCGTCGGCGTGGTTTGCGTCCCGTTCGGGAGATACGTCGTCACCGTGTTGTTGCCGGAATTCGTGACGTAGATCTTGCCTTTCGCATCGACGGCGACGTCGAGAGGCGCGCTTAGCCCCATGATCGTCGGGGTGGTCTGGACGCCGGCCTTCGTGTACGTCACGAGCGTGCCGTTGCCAAACAGCGCGATATAGATCTTGCCCGTCTTGTCGACCGCCAAGCCGGTGGGAGTGGCCGGTAGCGAGATCGTCGGCGTAGTCTGCGTTCCGTTTGGTAAGTACGTCGTTACTTGGTTGGCCCCAAAGTCGGCGACGTAGATCTTCCCTTTCGCGTCGACCACGACGGCCTGCGGCCCGCTGAGCGTGTTGATTGTCGGCGTCGTCGGCGAGCCGTTCGCGAGGTATGTCGTCACCGTGCTCGCGTCGTAGTTGGAGACGTAGATTTTCTTCGGTCCGCTTGGATTCGCGAAGTATCCAACGTTTAGTTGAGACGCGCCCAGCGCCGGCATGCCCGGCGCCGGCGCGACCGTGGCGCCTCCGCCGCATGCGGCCAGAAAAGCCGCGGAGACGAGGGCCGGCCCAAGAAGCCATACACGTCGCATAACATACTCCCTTATCAGCCGATTGAAAGGCCCGGGGGTTCGGGTCATTATCATAGCACACGGAAATCCGGGCGCGGGCGCGAAAACAGCCCGGCGTGAACCTCCTCACGAAGTTCAGCCTGGTTTTCGCTGCGCTCTTCGGCGTTGGGCTCTGCGCCGCCGGCGCGATCGCCTATTCGCTGCTAGTCGCGAACGCGCGTGGCGAGGTGCTAGCGCAAGCCCGGATGATCACGGCGTACGCAAATGCCGCGCGGATCTACACCGACAAGCAGATCGCCCCGATCTCGCTGAACAACCGGAACGGAGTTTTCCGTTCGCAGTGGATCCCGTTCTACGCGGCGACGCAGATCTTCACGTACCTGCACTCGAGCTACCCCGACTACACGTATAAGGAAGCGGCGCTCAATCCAACCAACCCGCGCGACCGGGCGGGCGACTGGGAGGCCGACATCATCAACACGTTCCGCGCGGACCCGGCGCTAAGAACGCTGACCGGCGAGCGCCCCGTGCTCAATGGCTCGGCGCTCTTTGTCAGCCAGTCCGATCGTCGCGACGGGCGACTGCCTATCTTGCCACGGGAAGCCGGCGGCGGCGCCGCGCGGGATGACGGCGCTCTACGGCTCGGTCAATGGGTTTGGGTGGAAGAACGGGGAGACGATCGGCGCCGAGATCGTCTCGGTGCCGACCGCCGTGCCGATCGGCATCGCGCGCGCCGCCTTTTTCAAGGTGATGCTCGTGCTCGTCGCGGTCGCCGCGATCGCGCTGCTCGTGCTCGATCTCGTCCTGGCATCGCTCGTGCTCCGCCCGATAAAGCGCGTCGCACAGGAGGCCGACGACATCAGCCAAGGGCGGATCGAAGGCGGCGACATCCCGGTGAAGGGGAATGACGAAATCGCCGCGCTGTTGAACGCGTTCAACCGCATGACGCGGAGTTTGCTCAAAGCGCTGAAGATGCTCGACGCGTCGCCGCCGCAGCGGTAAGACCGAAACCGCCGCATGCCCGCGCAAGTTTTCATCTGCTACTCGACCGAAGACCAAGCCATCGCCAATGCCGTCTGCGACCGGCTCGAAGCGGGCGGCATCAAGTGCTGGATCGCGCCGCGCGACCCGGTCCCTGGCTTGCCGTACAGCGAACAGATCGTCCACGCGATCGCCCAGAGCGCGGTTGTCCTTTTAATTCTGTCGGCACGCTCGAACGTCTCGCGCGCCGTGCTCGGCGAGATCGAACTCGCCGCGAATCGCCGAAAGATCATTCTGCCGTTGCGAATCGAGGACGTCGCGCCATCGGAGAGCCTCGAGTACTATATCCGCTCGGTGCATTGGCACGACGCCTTTGCGTCGCACCGGGAGACGCAACTCGACGCGCTCGTCGCGCGCGTGGAGGCGCTCCTCGGCGCCGAACCACCACCCGCCAAACCGGCCCCGGTGGCGGTCATCCCGCCCGCCGACCTCGCGGCAGTGACCGCGCAGTTAGCCGCGTACGTGGGGCCAATCGCGCGCGTCCTCGTCGCGCGTCACGCGCCGCGAGCGACGGACCTCGCGGCGCTCCGCGACGCGCTCGGCGAAGAGATCTCCGACCCCGAAGAGCGGCGTCGCTTCGTCGCTGGAATCGCGCGCTAACGCGTCGGCTTCGCCTTCACTGCGGCCGGCGCGGCCAGCAGTTTCAAAAGCTTCGCCCCGTTCGGCGAACCGAGGCCCGTGCACGCATCCCAACCGGCTTTTGCCGCGAACCCGGTGACGCCGTCGACGCTGTTGTCGCCGCTCATGATGTCGTTTGTCGCGCCCGCTGAGGCGTTCGCGTAGAGCATTGGGATGAAGAAGCCGACCTTCCGGCCGAGCGACGCGCTCAGGCGCGCGGTGAGCGCCGCCCACAATGGCGCGACCGCGCTCGTCCCGCCGCTCGTACCCTCCGAACCGTTCGCGCGCACGATGATCCCGGTGTTTGGATCGGCATCGCCCGCAACGTCGGGCACGCCGCGCATGGTGAGCGCGGTTCCCGCCTCCGCCGATATCCCGTTCTGCCAACTCGGGATCTGAAACGACGCGCTGATCCCGCCGCCGGTCGCCCATCCGTTTCCGTCGTTCCAGGTCGATTCGCCGGTTAGCACGCCGGCCTTGGTCGTAATGCTCGTGCCGCCGCAAGAAACGATTCCGGCGCCGCAGCTCCCGGGAAAATCCACGTGCCGCAGCCCATCGTAGCCAGGATCGCCGGGTTGTTCGTCGGCGCAACCATGGTCGCCAGCCGAGGCAAACACGCTGACGTTCAGCATGATCGCGCTCTGCCCCAAACTCGACCAGCTGTCCATGGACTGCTGCGTCCAGTCTTTCTCTGCGGATCCCCAACTGATCGAAACCGCGGTCGTCATCGGATCGTGAACCGCTTGAGACACGGCTTGGTAAAATCCCTGATCGGTATTCTCCGCGAAGAATACGACGATCGAAGCCGCCGGGACGATCGCACCGACAACTTCGACGTCGAGCATCACCTCGCCGTCGCTACCAGTATCTTGGCCATATGGGACCGGCAACCCGGGCGAAACGCTGACCGTTCGAACCTTCGGCGTCGTTTGAATCCCCGCCGCCTTGAAGTACTCGTCCAAGTCGGCTTGACCGTAGTTGCCGCCGAGTTCGATCAATGCGACAGCCTGCCCGACGCCGGCGCCCGGCGGGAAACTATACAGCGCTGCCAACTGGTTCGGGTAGTACGACGCCTGCGGGGCGGCGCGTGGCTTCGCGATGTGCGGCTTCGCGACCGGTCGATTGTCCAACCCGAGCACGGCCTCGACGTATGCGGTCAATCGTGTCGGGAGCGCGAGCGGCCCCACTCGGCCGCGAAATTTGACGCTCCCGCGCGTGTAGTCGTTCAGCGTCGTCGCGAACGCGCGCTCCATCTGCGCGACCGTACCCGTCAACTCGACGACACGGCGCCCTTGATCGACGTTCCCGACGCTCAACTCATACTGCGCCGCAAACGCTCGGACTGCGGCGACCGCTTCGTCCGCCGCACCGTATTCCGTCGCGAAGGCAGCGCGATCGGCCTGCGGCCGTTCGGCCGGCGGGGCGCACGCATGCTTTTGCAATAGTGCCGGGTCGATCGCCGTCCGCCGCTTCAAGACGACGGTGACGCCGATGACGAGCGACGCATCCGTCATCCCGACGAGCGCAGCCGAAGCGGCCGCGACCCGTTCGCTGCCGGGCAAAATCGCGCGCGGGTGATTCATAATATTCCCGAGTGTCCTCGATTACTCTAGTACAGAGAGACTACTCCACCCCGGGCCTAGCCGTCAATGGGTCAAGCCGCGCGCAGCAACTTGTAAAACCGCGCGGCGACGAGCGCGGCATACGCTTGGGAAAGGCCGCCGATGGCGAAGAACGCGAGCCAGCCCACAATTGGAATGTGCCCGATCGCGCCGCCGACGACGTGGGCGATGACGACTACGACCCAGATTGCGAATGCGGCGACGAGGCTCGGTCCGGCGCGTTGCGTCGTGATGCGAAACGACGTCCCGATCGCCTCGAGCGCGCCTTGATTGTCGAGCATGATCGCCGGCAGCGTGAAGATCAAGAAATACCACGCCGCAAAGACGAGCGGGATCCCGATCAGGACGACGCTGAGCGCAAGCGGGATGACGAGCAAGAGCAGAATCGCGAGCGCGGCCGTGCACAGCGCCGGTAGTTTGGCAAAAGCCGCCGCGAGCGCGGCCCCGATTTGAACGGGGCGGCCCTCCCATGCATCGTCGGCGGCGGAGATGACGGCGGCATGCGCGACGATCGAAATCAAAACCGCCAGCACGAATCCGCCGAGGACGGCGAGCAAGCCGAGGCCGACGATCGGCAAGCCGGCGGCGTGCAACGACCCGAGCGAGATGGCCGAGGCGACGACGAACGCGATGACCGGGATGATTACGAGGAACAGCACGGCGATCGACGCGACCGCCGTTGGCAAGGCGATCGTCCAGTTTTGCGACAGGAGGTTACCGGCGCGCTCGAGTTCGCGCACGGGATCGAGCGATTGCGGCGACTCGGTCATGACGTTGCCTCCACTTCCGGCTGCTACGGATTACGCCAGGGATTGCCTGCCTCGCGCAGCACCATTGCGAGCGTGAACGCGACCGTCATCGTGAACCTTAACTCCAGCCGCGCCCAGCGCGAGCTCGAAAGAATCCCCGCGATGCTCGCCGCCAAGAGCGTCGGGGTGGGGCAGTTTTGGACCGTGCGCGGGAGCGTCGAGCTCGAACGGCGCCTCAAGGAGGCAAAGCGTCAGGGCGTCGAGAGCGTGATCGTCGGCGGCGGCGACGGCACGATGACGCAGACCGCAAACGTGCTCGCCCACACGCAAATCGTGCTCGGCGTGCTGCCGCTCGGAACCGGCAACAGTTTTTCGCTGACCCTCGGGATCGGCGACAACCTCGAAGGGGCGATCGACGTCATCGCCGCGGGGCGCGTCGCGGAGGTCGACCTGGGCGTCGTGAACGGTCGTTACTTCGCTAACTTCGCTACGATCGGCTTCGCCGCCGAAGTCGCCGAGTCGACCGGTCACACGCTTAAGGCGCTGATCGGACCGCTTGCGTATCTGGCCGCGGCGGTGGGCCCCTTATTGACTCGCCGCGGCTTCCGCGCGCGGGTGCGCGCAAAGAAGCTGCGACTGACGCTCGACACCCAGCAAATCATCGTCGTGAGCGGCCGCTTCTTCGGCAACCGGGCGATCGCCGCCGGCGCATCCGACGTGGATGGGAAACTGCGGTTCTACGCGACCTCCGGCGTGTCGCCGGTCGAAGTCCTCAAGACCTACGCGGCGTTCGCGCTCGGCGTTCACGACCAACTTCCCGAGGCACACGCCTTCACGAGCAAGCGGATTCGGATCCGCGCGAAGCCGAAGCAGCCGTTGAACGTCGATGGCGATGCGCTCGGTAAAACGCCGGCGCACTTTTCGGTGGCGCGGGAAGCGCTCCGCGTCTTCGTCCCGGCGGACTTCCCGCACGTGCCCGGCGAAGGCGAGTTCGCCCCTCGCGGCTGGCGCTAGCGAGCGCCCGCTCCCCGCGGATGTAACGCTTGGTTCCGCGCGCGGGCGGGTATAGGGTAGCCATGCGCAATTTTTCACGTTCCGCTGTGCTCGGAGCCGCTCTAGCAATCGCCTTCGGGATGGCCACGCCGGCTTTCGCGAAGTCCGACAACCTGTTCTACGGGCTTGTCAAGCACGTCTCGATGGACAACATCAAGGTTTACGACCCGAAGAGCCGGCAGACCCTGAGCTTCGCGATCTTTCCGAAGTTCGACCGAATCTTCTCAGGCGACGGCAAGACGACGTATCAGATGAAGGACATCCACACCGGCCAGTACGTCAAGGTGTACTACGATCAGCACGCACTCGGAGTGAGGCATGCCGACCGAATCTATCTGATGACGAACAGCAACGCAATCAAGCGCAGCGAGTAATCGCAGCGTCGCGAATCCTTCACGAGAGAGCCGGCCGCGTGGCCGGCTCTTTCTTAACCGGGAAGCGATTCACGCCGAGTGGTACCCGCGCACTAGACGTTCGAGAAGTTCGAATTGCAAGGGCCAATGGGCCCCGTTAAGGTTGAAGGCGTTTGCTTAAGAAGTAACACAATGAATGCGGGTGCCCCGCGCTTTGGAGAAAATCGCGCCTGCCCGCTCGCCTTACCGTGATGCGGAGGCGGCGTGGTTCGAAGGCGATTATCGCCGAACCCTCGAGATTCTCGCCGAGTGGGCGCCTCGCGCTCGCCCCGACAAGGCTGACGCGTCGCTCCTGGCCGCGCGCGCGAACCTTCGGGCGGGCGATGCCGGCGCAGCGTTACACGATGCGCGAGCCGGTCTGCTCGCGGCCGACGATCTCGACCGTCGTGCCGCTGGGCTGATGCTGCAGGGCGCAGCGCTGGCACGGCTTGGGGAGCTTGCCGAAGCGCGGCGCTTGCTCGAAGAGGCTCGACGCGATCCGCGGGTTCATTCAACGATCGCAGCTGAGGCGCTCCTCCAAGAAGCGTTCGTTAGTTATAAGGAGCGCGACCTCGAAACCGCGCGCACGCTCGCGACCGAAGCGAGTCGAAATGCGACCGACATCGTCTTAGCCCGGGCATTGGAACTCTTAGGCTACATCGAGGTCGCCGAAGAGCGATACGGCCGCGCTTTCGATTGGTTCGGGATGTCGCTCGAAACGCTCGACCGGTCTCGGCACCACGACCGTTTGCTCGAGGCGAACCTTCTTCACGTGGCGGCGGCGCTCGCTTTTGAGATGCTTGCGATCGATTCGCTGGCAGGGTTTCGCGCCCGGCTCGGGCGCTTGCACCTCACTGGAGACATGAACGCGACCGCCTTTCAACTGCATCAAAGCGTTGGTTGGCTCGCGCTCGTCGCGGGCGAAGAAGCCGAGGCGTGGCGGCGGTTCCAGGACGCTTTGGCAGTCATTGGCGACGACGGCGCATACCGGATGATGGCGTTGACCAACCTCGCGAGTTTGAGCCGGCTGGTCAACGACCGATTTTCGGCTCAGCAGTACGTCGATACGGCTTTCGAACTTTTGAAGTGCGTCGATTGGGTGGCCGCCGACGGCGACCACCGGTACGCGCTGGTCGAACTCTCGATGGAAGTGGCCCGCGGCAAGACGGGCGACGCGCGCGCGCCGCTCGCGATTTATCAGCGCCTGCCGCCGGCCTCGGGCGATAAGGCATTCGATGTCCACGATCGTCGCGTCGCTGCCGGCTTACTTGCGGCTCAGGGGTTATGCCAACCCCCACCCGAGAGGGCCGGGCTCTTGCGTGAAGCCCTAACGCAGTGGAAAGCACTGGGTTATCGCTATCGCGCGCTGATCACCGCGGTCGACCTCTACCATGCTACGCAGGACGGTGATGACTTGCGTGCCGCGAAGCGACTTTCGCGCGGCTTGAAGAGCGGCCCGATCGCTCGCGAAATAGATGCCGCGCTCGCCCGCGAAAGGAGCGGCCTACCGAAATTGACGCCTGCTTTGCGGCGGGTGCTGTTCGGGATCCTAGAGGGGAAGTCCGCGCTTGACATTGCGGCGGATTCCCGCAAAGCCGTTCAGACGATCAAGAATCAAACCCGCAAGATCTTCCAAGAAATGGGCGTCAGCACTCGAGCCGAACTGATCGTCCATTGCGCGCGCTTAGGCGTAACCGCGGGGCCTGGGACCGAACCCGCAACCAAGCGGAAGAGGCGGGCTGCGCCGCCTCTCCCGCGACTGGGCGGCTAGCAGGGCGTCGGGCCGCCTCCGCTCATCCCGTTCGGACAGTCTTGCGGCAAAGCTACCCCGGAGGGCGCTGCTGCGGGCGCCCACGCCGAAATGACCAAGGCAAACGCCATCGCGACCATGAGAACTGCGTTCATGAGTAGGCTCCTCGTGCGAATGCGACCGGCCACTACATGGGCCGCTCGTCACACGAGATAGTACCCAAGTACCTATTACCTAAAGGAGGTTTTATTGATGATTTTGAAGCTTGAAATTACGCCGTTGAAGCGCTTGTTCGAGCGCGCCTCCGCGTCGTGACGAAGCCCCGCAGGCGCAGCGGCGGTTCGCGCGCGTGCTACAACAAAAGCGGCTCGCCGAAAGCGGCGTTCGCTACGAAAAAACTCGCCGAGCGCGCGATCCCGCGGACGAGCGTTCGCCTTGCGCCATACCGGTGTCCCGAACACGGCTGGCATCTCGGGCACCGCGCCACGTAAGAGGCCAGGCGCCGGCGGCGCCGGACGCCAATCGACCGGCCATGGCTCAAGCACCGCCCGACGTCCGCCCGATTAGCGTCGCAGAGATCGAAGCCGCGCGCACGCGCATCGCCGGCACGATCGCGCGCACCCCGCTCGTGCGCCTCGAGCTCGGCGCCGGTCAGTCGAACCAAGAGATTTACCTCAAACTAGAAAACCTCCAGCCGATCAACTCGTTCAAACTGCGCGGCGCTGCGAACGCGGTGGCGAAACTCTCCGGCGAGAAACGCGCCGACGGCGTCTGGACGATCAGCGCCGGCAACGCCGGTCAGGGAGTCGCGTTCGCGGCGAGAGCGGCCGGCGTGCCGTGCACGGTCGTTACGATCGAGACCGCGCCGCAAACGAAAGTCGAACGAATGCGCGCCCTTGGAGCGACGCTCGTGAAAGCATCGTTCGATGCGTGCTGGGAGGCGATGGAGCGCCGCGAGTTTCCAGGCGTGAAGGGCACGTTCGTGCATCCGTTCGACGACGACGACTTTATCGCGGGCAACGCGACGATGGGCTTGGAGATCGTCGAAGATCTGCCCGGCGTCGCGGCCGTGGTCGTCGCAATCGGCGGCGGCGGGCTCATCACGGGGGTCGCGTCGGGGGTCAAGGCACGCAAGCCAAACGTTCGCATCTACGGCGCCGAGCCCGAGACAGCCGCGCCCGGTTCCGTCTCGTTCGCGAGCGGCGCGGCCTCCGCGTTCGACGGCTGGCAGGCGACGTTCGTCGACGGCGCCGGCGGCAAGAGCGTGTTTCCCCGCATGTGGCTGCGCTTCAAGGACATCGTCGACGGCTCGATCGTCGTCTCGCTCGACGAGACGAAACGCGCCATGCGGACGCTCGCCGAAAAGGCGCGCGTTATTTCGGAAGGCGCCGGCGCGCTCTCGGTAGCGGCGGCGCTGTCGGGCAGGATCGAAGCCGATGGTCCGATCGTCGCCGTCGTCTCGGGCGGCAACATCGATCTCGGCACGTTCTGCGAACTCATCGGATCGGTCGCCTAGCCGCTCGGGCCCCTTAGGCGGTTAGGGCCGTTTCGTGCAGGTCGCCTCGCTGGTTTTGGTCCAGGTGTCGCCGCTCTTAGTCTCGCTCAACGCGTGAAACTGGGTAGCGCTAATCTTGTCATTCGTGTTGCGAAGCAACTCGCTTGGCGGCGACCCTCCCGATGCGATGAAGACCAGATGCCCGGGCGTACTCCGGTCGGCAGTCTCGAGCACGATGTCTCCGAGACTGTCGGTCACGCTCATGGCATATTTGTTCGTGCGCGGTTCGAAGTGAATGTACGCGGCTTGATCGACGTCGCGCAGCGCGATCCTGACGGCCAGCGAATTGGGAGGCGCGTACCCAAAAGTAGCCGTCCCGTTTTCCTGCCGTGTGCCGCCCGGGATGATCAGCGTGTACGCGCAATCCCACGTTCCGATCAAGTATTGAAACGATGCCATCTCGTCGGTGAGCGTGCTCGTCGTCTGCGCCGGCGCGCCGGCGCCCCCGATGCCGATAGCCAGCGCACAAAAGGCGAGCGCCCTCAAAGTGCTGCGCATCATAGTCCTGCGCCGGTTTAACGAATCGGATGACGAAGCCTTCCACGGCTTGAGTGGCTGCGGGGGGACGCCGCGGCGCCGTAGCCGAACGTGCGGTCGGCGCACAGCGCGACCGCTTGGATCGTCGATGGGCATCGGCGTTAGGGAGATTCCGTGGCAAACTACCTGTTAGTCTACAAAGGCGGCAGCACGCCGCAGCCGCAGCAGCGCGAGGCGATCATGGCGGCGTGGCGCAACTGGTTCGCAAGCCTTGGTGAAGCGGTCGTCGACGGCGGCAGCCCATTTTCGGGTTCGAAGTCGGTCGCGGCGACCGGCTCCGTCAGCGACGGAGCCGGTTCGGGGTTGACCGGTTACTCGATCCTTGCTGCGGACAGCCTCGATGCTGCCGTCATCTTGTCAAAGGGTTGCCCGATCCTCGCAAGCGGCGGCAACATCGAGGTGTACGAAACGATCGAGGTCTTGTAGCTCAGGCGCAAGCCCGATTCGCGAGTGCCGTCCGTATCGTTTAGTAACTAAACTGCTGGAGCTGGTTGATGCCCGGGCCGTTGACGTAGCCGGTCCGATCGGCCGGATGCAACGAGATGCGCGCGAAGATAACCGACGACGCGTTCGAGAAGTTGAACCCGTTGATCGACTCGACGAGGCTGCCGTGCTCGTCAAACACCTGGACGCTGCTGCCGCTTTGCGCCGTGCTCGAAACCGGTTGAGCGATGAGGAAGAGCTTGTGAATCGGGTCGTTTGCGATGAACGCGCCCGAGGTCAATTGCCCAAAGTTTCCAGGGAGAAATTCGTGGAAGCCCGTCTGTTTGGCGAGATCGTAGAATTCGACCCCGCCATCCAACTCGGTGTCGGTGCACGCTATCCCCGTTTTCGAGTCGTACGCGACGCCGTTGGCGTAGCCGCACCCGACGCTCCCGGGGCATTGCACACCGCTAAACTCGCTCATCTTTCCGGTCTTCAGACTGATGAAGCCGACTTTCGGCGGCGGGCCGCCGGCGGCGCCCCCGCTCGGTGACGTCGCGAAGACGGCCTGATCGTGAATCGTATCCTGCGCGAACTGCGGCGCCATCGCGAGTCCGAACTGGTTTGGGTCGATCGGGATGACCTTGTCGATTTTGTTCTTGCCCAGGTCCGTGACGATCAGGTCGGGGATGTCTTGGTTGGCGAGTTCGGTGACGAAAAGGACGCTCGTGGTCGTCGTCTGATTGTCGGCGACTTGCTCGATCCCCAGATCTTCGATCGGCGACTTCCACATGCTCGTGAATTTGTTCGACGTGACCGGGTTGAGCAGAGGATACGAGCGAACGACCTTGTTGCCGGTCACCGCTTCGTGCGTCACCAATCCGACGTCGTTGGCGACGATCCCGTCCGCGACGAAATCGTCCATCGTGTTTGTCATGGCGACGACCTTGACGATTTTGCCGGTCTTCTGGTTGAAGGTTTCGACGGCGGCGATGACGTTGCTGCCCTGCAGGTTCGCCTCGGCGAGGATCCCGTCCGTGCCGTTCGCGTTGGTGGCGAACCCGAAGATCTGCCCGCCGTTAGCGCTCGACACGATCGGCCCTAGCCCGACCTTGTGGTCGGAGCCCAAGGCACGGCCGGTAATCGAGCCGGCCCGCGCCCCCGCGGACAAGGCCGGCTTTAAGGCGATGGGCAGTGCTACCGCGAGGGAGAGCGTCGCCGCGAGGGCGGCCCTAAAGAGGCTCGGCATCGATTTCTCCACTTTGACCGAAGGCGTGTAAACTGCCCCCAGTCGTAACCCGTCCGGATTAAGAAAGTTTGAAAGCGGCGCGGGTTACGTGCCCTTCGATGCCCCGATGTAGCGAATCCACTTGAAGTAGACCGCGGGCGTCGTCGCGAGGCTATTCGGGTCGCCGTAGACGACGTAGAATTCGTTCCGTTTGTCGAGGAAGTGGAACGCGAGCGTCACGTTTCCCGCGCTGACGCTCCCGAACGGCGGCGCGACGTATGCGTTCGGTAGGAACCCACCGACGATCCGGCGTGCGCCGACGTCGAACGAGGCGACCGAACTCAGCTGCCAATCGAGGGTTGCGCGTTCGAGCCACTGCGTGGTCACGCTCTCGCCCGGGTAGCGCGTGAGGTACTTGTCCTCGTCGGTCTCGAGCGAAAGGTTGAGGCGCTTGCGAAGCGGGATCGTGCTCACGTAGTTCCACGCATCGAGCCGGCCATGGAAGTACTGGCCAAACGCGTACCGCACGTAGGACGGCGTATTCGTGTTGACCTTATAGCCCAAGTAGAACGTGTTGAAGTCGAACGGCAGCAGTTCGCCGTCGGCGACCGTCGCACTGTTCGCAGCCCGGTTGATTCGAACCGTCACGAGGTCGCGCAGGTCGACCGAGAGGTTCGCGCTCGCATCGGTCTGGTCGGTTTGGCCTTCGCTATTGTGGTAGCGCGCGTCGAACGCTTGAAACTGGATGTCGTGAAACATCGATTTCGGCGAAAAGTTCCAGATTTTCTTGCCGAACAGCTCGTAACCGGTGAGGTCGGTCTGCGGCACGAAACTGTCGGGCGGATTGAACTGTGCGCCGATCCGCTGCGCGTTGATGACGGCGACCGTGGTGGCGCTGGCGTAGCCCAGGCCGTACTCGAGATAGTCGGCCTGGCCGGGGATCGTCACGCTGCTCCCGCGTTCGAACGCGGTGTTGTCGTAGATGAAGAAGTGGGTCTTTTGGTTGCTGATCCCGCCTTGGAACGAGTCGAGCACGTCGTGGACGCCCGTATTCGTGTCGACTGCTACCCTCTGGAAATTGGCGCTGAAATAGTTCTCGGTCGTCTCGAGGTTGTAGTTGTAGGCTTGACCCTGATCGATCCGGTCCTTGCCGACCGCGTCGAATGCGCCGAAGGTGACGGGGCCTTGCGTCCCTTCGATCGCGTAGCCTTGCCGGTAGGTCGGAATCGAGGGTGTGTACAGCAGCAAGGGGCAGTCGCTGCACGAGAAGTTGTAGTTGAACGCCGACGTCGCTTGCGTAAAGAACGGCCGCACTTCACTGTACTGGTAGGCGAAGGCTTGCGGCGCGATCGTTTGCTGGTCGATCTCGACGTTGGAGTAGTCCGGGTGGAAGCTGCCGACGAACGACGCGGTCGGCGTGACCGGAAGCGAGAGGTCGGCGCCGATACGCGACGTGCTGCCGCCGTAGGCGGGCGTCGTGAGTTCGCCGAGCGAGTAGATCTGCGCGCGCGGTTTTGGGCGGCTGGTCGAGTGGACCCCGACGTTGAGGAGCGTCCCCGCGAAGGCTGGGTCGCCGGCGTTTTGGGCGCGCGGCGAGTAGGTCCAAACGGCCAGGGCGTTCGTCGCGACGGTCGCGCGGACGAATTGGGCGCGCCACGTCGTCGCGCCGCCACTGCGGATAACTGCGAGCGGAATCCGCATCGTAACGATGTAACCGGTCGCGGTGACCCGGGTCGCCGCTCGCCACTGCGGGGTGTACAGCGAGTTTTCGCTCGACGTCTGATACGTCGTTCCGCGCGGATTGGCGTAGAAGGCGTACTGAAAGCCGACGGTCCCGCGCGGATAGAGGTAGACTCCAACGTAGTCGTCGCTCGTGACGCTCGACGAATTCGTCGCCTGCACTTGGGTCAACGCCTCGCGCTGGGTCACCTCGAACGCAACGTCGAGCGCGGTCGGCTCTTGCGCGATCGAAACCTTGGTCGGTTCTGAGGCCGGCCCGTGGTAATTGAAATCTGTCGCGAGGGCCGCGTTTGCGGCCGTGGCCCACGACCGGTCGAGCGCTCCGTTCATCGCCGGCGGCGCCGTGAGCGTCGGGACGTCGATCGTGTCGGGCGGGGTGAAGGCAGCCCCGAGCAACGGCTTGGAGCCGGCAAGCAACCAAACTGCAGTGAAAACCGCGACGGCACAATCGCGAAAGCGCATGGAGTCGATCGGTTCCTCCCGCCTGAATCTTCCGGCGACGTCGGCCGATTGTTTCGGCGAAATCTGAATATTTGCTGAAGCGTACCGCTGTGGAAGCACCCTGTCAACTAATTCCTTAAGTGTTTTATCCCAACGGGAACCCTATTGAACTTCGCGTGAGATTTTTATCCATATCAAATGGCGCGCGAAATCCCCGGGGTCGGTCGGCAGCGTGGCGAAATCCGGGGACGCGAAGCATGGCCGGCTCCATTCAAACCACGCCCCTGATTCTGGTGCTGGCGGTGACCGCCGTCGGTTTCCTTCATACGCTCGCGCCGGACCACTGGCTGCCCATCGTCGCAATCGCGCGCAACCGGGGCTGGTCGCGCATGCGAACCGCGCGCGCCGCCGCGATTGCGGCGGTCGGTCACGTCACCTCGACCCTCGCGATCGGTGCCATCCTTTGGCTTGCCGGCGCCGTGCTCGCGGCCCGCTACGCGCACGCCGTCAACTTGATTACCGGAGGCGCGCTTCTCGGGTTTGGCGGGTGGGTGGCGATCGCGGGTTGGCGCGAACTCCAGGCGAGTTCGAGCGACGAAGCCGATCGTTCCGAGCACGCGCACGTCCACGTACACGAGGACGGCACGCAACACGTCCATTGGCATGCGCACGGGCTCGAAGACCGGCACGAGATCGTCGCCGCCCAAGCCGCCGTGCTGCACGTGCACGGCCACGCCGAGAGCGGTCGCACCGCGCTCTTGCTCGTCCTCGGATCGTCGCCGATGATCGAAGGGTTGCCGGCGTTCGCGGCGGCGTCGAGCTTCGGATTGCCGTTGCTCGCGACTATGGCGGTCGCTTTCGCCCTGAGCACGATCGCGACGTACGTCGGCGTGACGACGGCGGCGCTGGCCGGGGTCGAGCAAAGATCGCTCGGCGTTTTCGAACGTTACGGCGAGATGCTCAGCGGCCTCGTGATCGCGGCCGTCGGCGTCTACGCGCTCGTCACGGCGCTCTAGGCCGGCTCGATCCACTTCTCGGCCCACGTGCCGAGCGCCATGACGACGGGCTCGAGTTCGAACCCGGCACAAGTCAGTTCGTAGCGAACGGCGACCGGCGGACCCGGGTCGACCGTCCGGCGGACGAGATCCTCCGACTCGAGCTCGCGCAGGCGCTCCGAGAGCAACCGGTCGGAGAGGCCGGGGATCGTCGCCATCAGCTCGTTGAAGCGTCTGGGACCGTCGATCAGCGTCCGAATGATCGCGCCCGTCCAGCGCCGGCCGATCAGTTCGACCGCGCGATGGAATCGCGGGCAGAAGCCTCCGGCGTGCGCGCCGGTCCCCGCCTCGGCCGGCCGTTGCCCGGCGGCGCCGGCAATCCGGCCCTTGGCGGCGCGCGCACCCGCGGCGCTCGCGGCGGGTCGCCTGGCGCGAGGCTTGGGCCCGGTTACCTTATTATTCATAGCCTACTTGACAAAGGTAGCCGACCGGCGCTATTCTCACGTTACAAGGCTACCATAAGTAAGTTGCAAACGCAACGTTAGGGGAGAAGAAGGATGTTGATTTCGTACGATGCGGCCATGCTCGCAATCCGGCTGATCGTTGGCCTGGCGATTGCGGCGCACGGCTCGCAAAAGTTGTTCGGGTGGTTCGGCGGATATGGATTAAAGGGGACCGGCGGCTTTTTCGAGAGCCTCGGCTTTCGGCCGGGGACTTTGTTCGCGTTCGCGGCAGGTCTCGGCGAATTCGCGGGCGGCGCTCTGATCGCGCTCGGGTTCCTCGGTCCGGTCGGCGCGGCGCTCGTCGCTTCGACGATGCTGGTCGCGATCTTCGCCGTGCACTGGTCGAACGGTTTCTTCCAGTCCAACAACGGCTACGAGCTCGCGCTGATGTATGCGACCGCCGCAATGACGATCGCTTTCGCCGGACCGGGATCGTTCTCGCTCGATTACGCGCTGCGCCTTGGCGCCCTTGACACGCCGTATGCCGCGTGGATCGGGCTCGTCGTCGCAATTGCAATCGCCGGCGTGAACCTTGCGATTCGCCGCCCGGCGGACAAGCCCGTCGCGACGCCGGCTACGAGCGGTTTAGTTCTCGACTAACTCGGTATCACGCTATCGCGCAGTCGATGTCGGCTTCTTAGCCCGCTAGTCCTGGCAAAGTTCTACGTCGAGTATGACTCCGGTCGGGATCGTCGCGCCATTGAACGGTGAACTGAAGGCGAGCACGTGCTTGCTGTTTGGGCTACCTGCCGGGATCGTGAAGATCGCTTTGTTTCCGAAGTATTGCGGCGCGAACCCATAGATCGTGTACGTCTTACTAGGATCGAGCTGCTTTGCTGAGATCTGTGCGGCCGCATTGCCCGAGTTAAAGGTAATGAAACCGAAGTTTCCGTTCAGCACGGCCTGGAGATACCAGATCGGCGTGCCGCTCGGCGGCGGCGGCGCTTTGAAGGCGTTCGACGTGCTGTCCTCCAGCGTGATCGTCTGACCGTTCGGCGCGTTGCTGGACGGGTAGGTCAGGTAACCCTTGAAGCCCGAAATGCCCGGAAGCGTAAGGGTGCCGCCGCCGGAAGCGACTTTCTCCGTTTTCTTGCCGACCTTCGCGTCTCCCCGATCGATCGTGACGCGCGGCGGCGCGATCGTTCCGTTCTGTCGAGCGCGGGCTAGGGCTTCCGGAGTAAGTTGAATCGTTTGTGGTAAGCCCGTCACGGATTGCGGCGCGACCGACAGCGCTTGCGGTGCAACCGCCGGACCGGCGCAGCCTGCACCGGCGATGAGGGTCGCGAGCGCGAACGGCGCGGCGACGACCCGAAAACGAGCGCGGACCATGGCAACCACCCTGTCATATTAGAAGGAAGTGACTCGGTCGAGACTATGCTGGTGTTCGGCCGCCCTCCTGTTGTGGTGGCGGGGTCAGCGGAAGGTCGACGAGGTGTGGATACCAGTCGAGCAGTCCGCGGAGGATTCGGGCGCTGGCGCCCCAGACGTGCAAATCGTCGTGATCGAAGAGCCACGTCCGAACCAAGAAACTCTGCCCGCCGCGCTCGACCGGCTCAAGTCCCTCGTACACTGCGCCCGGAGCGTAGAGCGCGCTCAACGGGACTTCGTGAACGCCCGCGGTCTCGCTTGGGTCGGGATGCCACGTCACCGGCGGCTCGATGACGCCGATGAACGATGACAAGCGCGTCGCGAGCGCGAGGGTTTCAACGTCCTCGAGCCGCTCGATAATCCTGACGCGCGCACGCTCGACGCCAAGCTCCTCCTCGAACTCGCGGAGCGCGGTGACGAGCGTATCGTCGCCGTCCGCAGCGTCGACGAGACCGCCGGGAAAGCCCAGGTCGCCGGGCGAGCGGCGCAGGTGCGCGGCGCGACGGACGAACACGATAGCAGGCTCGATGTAACGAACGATCGGGACGATGACGGCGGCGCGCTGCATGCGCCACGTTTTCGTTTCGGCCGGCGCTGCGCCATCCCGCAGGGGGCGCGCGGCCGGCGCGCGCACCTTGCTCGGCGTGCGCCTACACGCCTGGACGCTCGATGTGCTCGCGATCCTCGCGGCGCTGCTGCTCAAATTCGTCCCTTTTCCCGCTGTGTGGATCGAGCGATACTATTCGAACGTCGCTTACCCGCCGATCGATCGTGCCGTCCGGGCGCTGACCGGGCCGATCCCATTCACGCTCGGC
Organism: Vulcanimicrobiota bacterium; assembly: GCA_963832625.1. Lineage (GTDB taxonomy): Bacteria > Vulcanimicrobiota > Vulcanimicrobiia > Vulcanimicrobiales > Vulcanimicrobiaceae > CAWHUV01. The sequence goes on from CAWHUV010000004.1 coordinate 222,525, forward strand.
GACCTCATGTTTTTCGCCGCGCTAGCGGCGCTTGTCGCCTGGTACGTCCGCACGCTTCGCCGCGCGCGGCGCGGCGCAAAGCTCGCGCATGCCGGAGGGCTCGCGCTGAGAACGCTCGCGCTTCTCGCGTTGCTCTACGTCTGGTTCGACGTTTCGTGGGCGTTCAACTACGACCGCATCCCGCTCGCCGACAAGATCCCCGTTCGCGATGAACGCGCGACGCCGGCCGCCGTCGACAGGTTTGCGGACCGCGTAGTCGACGAGTTGAACCGGAACGCGGCGGCCGCGCACCGCGAACATCCGACGGATGAAGAAGTCGGCGCCCGGCTCGTGCCGCGCCTGAGCGCCGTAATCGCGCGGCTCGGCGACCGCGCAACGTTCCCGCCGCCGCGCATCAAGCCGACGGTCTTCCAACCGATGATGGAATGGACCGGGACGACCGGCTTCACCGATCCGTGGACGCACGAAGTCAACGTCGATGCGTCGGCGTACTTTTTCGAGCGGCCCGCGATCTACGCCCACGAGTGGGGCCACATCGCCGGTTTCGCCGACGAGAGCGAGGCGAACCTTATCTCGGTTTTGGCGTGCACGACGTCGCCCGATCCCCTGTTGCGCTACTCGGGTTGGATCCTGACGTTCTTCAACCTCGGCTCCGACGTCCACGTCAAGCATCACCTCTCGCGGCAGGTGCGGGCCGACGTGCGCGCCGTCTTCGCGCGTTATCGCAAACACGTCAAGCCGGCCCTGGAGCGCGCGCAGCGCGCCGCGTACGACAAGTACCTCAAGGCAAACCGCGTGACGGCCGGCATGAAGAGCTACGGGCTGTTCGTTCGTTGGCTCGTCGGCGCCGCTTACGATTCGGAAGGACTCCCTATCGTGCGCCCGGGAATCGCCGCCGATGCGCCCTAATGCGATGAAAGCGCGCTTTGCGCGCGGCGAAGCGGCCTACGGCTGCAACGTGATGTTCCCGTCGGTGCAGATCGTCGAGACGATCGGACGCCTCGGCTTCGATTGGGTTTTGCTCGATTGCGAACACGGCGCGATTACGGTCGAGAGCCTCGATGCGTTGACCGCGGCGGCCGACGCCGTCGGCATCACTCCGATCGTGCGCCCGTCGAGCAACGATCCGGTTTCGATCGGTCAAGTTCTCGACCGCGGTGCGCACGGAATCCAGGTCCCGCACGTGGACACCGTCGAGGACGCGCGCCGCGCCGTTGCGGCGGCCAAGTACTATCCGCTCGGCGAGCGCGGGATCGCGTCCGGGACGCGCGCCTCCGACTACGGCGTCGGTTTTCGCGCGACCGAGTTTGCGGCGCGCACGAACGAAGAGACGCTCGTCTGCATCCAGTTCGAACATCGCAACGCCCTCGATAACCTCGAGGAGATCTTGAAGGTCGAGGGTGTCGACGTCTTCTTTCTCGGCCCGATGGACATGTCGCTGTCGCTCGGCCACCCGGGGAAATTCGACGAGCCCGTCGTCCGCGAGGCGTACGAACGCGTCTTCGACGCGATAAGGAAGGCCGGGAAGATCGCCGGCACCTCGGGTAACGCCGGGTTTCTGCGGCGCTTCCGCGACTACGGCATCCTTTACAACTACACGAGCTTGGTGGGTCTGATGGTCGAGGGGGCCGCCAAATTCCGAGCCGATATGGAGGCGGACTGACGATGTACGTAATCTTGAAAGCCGTGCATGTCTTCGCGGTCGTCATCTTCTTAGGAAATATCACCGTCGGAGTTTTCTGGAAGGCCTTCGCCGACCGAACCAACGACCCGCGCATCATCGCGTTCACGATTCGCGGGATCATGGGTGCGGATCGTTGGTTCACAATTCCGGGCGTCGTCCTGCTCGCGCTCGCCGGCGTCGCGACGGCGCTGATCGGCGGCTTACCGATTCTGGGTACCGGCTGGATCCTGTGGCCGCTCGTACTGTTCCTGATCTCGGGCCTGGCGTTCGGTCCGCTGGCGCGCGCGCAGCGTAAGATGGCCGCGCTCGCGCAAGCCGCGGTCGACGGCGGAACGTTCGATCGCGAGGGCTATGCGGGGCTCTCGCAGAGCTGGAACGTCGCCGGCATGATTGCCCTGGTCGCGCCGGTCCTAGCCTTGATCGTCATGGTGACGAAACCCGCACTCCCCGCCTTTCACTAAGGGTCCGAACGCTAGGACGTAGCGGCTAGCACGTACGCAGCGCAAGCGACGTCTTCGATTCCAAGGCCGAGCGACTCGAAGATCGTAACGCGCGCCGGCGGGTCGCGCCGCTCGGGATCGGCGAGCATCGTCCCGAGCTCCGCCCGAATCGCGATTCGCTCCCGACCGAGATCGCGCGCGGCCAGGATGAGATCGCCGGCTTCGGCGGCGGCTCCCGCGAGCGAGTCGACGTATACGTTTGCTTCGGCGACCAACTCGGGCGGCAGTTCGCGGCGGTCCGGTATGCACGCGCCGACCGCGTTGACGTGTGCGCCGTCGGCGACGTCGCACGCAGCGAAGAGCGGCTCGAGCGCCGCCGTTGCGGTCACGATCACGTCGGCGCCGCGTACGGCTTCGTCAGGCGAGCCGGTCACGATGACCGCAAGTCCGGCGTCCCGCGCTTCGCGCGCGAGCGCGTCGGCGCGTGCGCGCGTCGGCGACCACACGCGAAGGCCGGCGCACGGGCCGGCGTCGATGAACGCCTCGAGGTGCGCGCGTCCTTGCACGCCCGCGCCGAGGATCGCAAGCGTCCCACGCGGACGCGCCGCAAGCCGTTCGGTCGCGACGACGGAGACCGCCGCGGTTCGCCGCTCGGTGATGCCTTCGGCCGCGACGAGCGCGACCGCCGCGCCGTTCTGGGGGTCGCACAGCAAGACGACCGCTCGATGCGTCGGGAGCCCACGCGCGGCGTTGCCGGGGAAAACGCTGACCAGTTTTGCGCCGAGGCCGCTTAGACCGTCGAGCCGCACGAAAGCGGGCATCGTCCCGAACCAAGCGCCTTCCAGCGCCAAGACCGTACGCAACGGACCGTGCGCCGCACCGCGCGCCGCCGCGGCGAGCGTATCGCGCATCAGCCCTCGCAACGCGCGCGGCGTCAGGACCTGCGCGACCGTCGCCTCGTCGATGATACGCACGCTCGCCTCCGTCGTGGGCAGGAATCGGGCCGGGCCGTTCGCCATGCAGTCAGGCGTGCCGAGAGACTTCAAAGGCAGCTTTGAGCGCATCGTTGCAGCGCGCGCCCGCCAAATCGAGTTGCGGAACGTCCGGTCCGAAAACCTCTCGCGTCTGCGCGAATATTTGCGCGTTCGGCTCAGCGAATTCTTGACGAACACCGATCCGGTCACCGGTTCGCGTTTGATCGATATCGGCTTCGAGGAGAACAAAGCGCACGGAGCCTCGACGCTCGTCGTCGTCGTTTTCGAAGGTAGCCGGTTAAAGATAACCGTCGATGGGATCGGGAACTTCACGTATGCGTCGCTTCCCGATCTCTTCGATACCGTCGCGAGGATGGTCGATCTTCGGGTCGCCGGCGATCTCTCGAAGGCGGAGTTCGACTACGTACCGCTCAACGATCAATCGCGCGTGCTGACGTCCGACGTCGACGACATCGTTCAAGCCTTGATCATGCGCGCCGCCGAAGGGATCGAGCGTAAAGCTCTCGAGTCCGGCGGGGCGCCCGGGCTCCAGTTACGAACGCAAGCGTAATGCTGCTCGCGTTGTTGCTCTTCTTCGGGCCGATGGGGATCACGCCGCCGTTGCCGGCGACCGCGCCGGTCACGTTCAGCGCCTCCGACGGCGTGACCGTCTACGCGCAACCGTATAACGGAAAATCGCCCGATGCGCCGTTGATCCTGCTATTTCATCAAGCGGGTTCGAGCAAGAACGAGTACGCGCCGATTGCGCCTCGCCTCGCCGAGCTCGGTTTCAACGCGCTCGCTATCGATCAGCGTTCGGGCGGCGATCTCTACGCGCCGGGAAACGAGACGGTCGAACACTTGGGCCGAAGCGCCGAGTACGAAGAGGCGCTGCGCGACCTCGAAGCCGCGGTTAAGTGGGCGAGACAAACGCACTCGAAGTCGCCGGTCATCGTTTGGGGAAGCTCGTACAGCGCGGCGCTCCTGTTCTTGTTGGCGGCCGATCGCCCCAAGGACGTCGCCGCGCTGCTCGCGTTCTCGCCCGGCGAATACTTGAAGGACAAGGACTCCGTCCATCGCGCCGCGCGCCGGCTGCATATCCCCATTTTCATCGATTCGGCCGCCGACAAAAACGAGGAAGATGCCGCGCGTTCCATCTTCGCAGTGATTCCGTCGAAAGCCAAGGTCCTGTTCGTCCCCCACAATGGGACCCACGGCGCATCGACGTTACGCGCCGACAAGGACCCAAGCGGCTACGATGAAAACTGGCGCGCGGTCGTCCGGTTCTTGCGCCGGCTTCACTTTTAAGCCTTACGCGCCATGAGCCGGCCGAGCGTAAGCGTTACGATGCCGGCGCCGAGCACTCCGCACTTATCGGCCGGCGGTGAACCCGATATGCCGGCGCGGGCCGGCGCGCGCGACCGTAAACGTGACCGACGAATCGCCGTGCGCCGAACTGACGGCGAGCGCGTGCTTTCCGAGTCGCAGCGGCCACAAGTAGTCGCTACCGCTCGGCGCGAGCGCGTGGCCGTCGAGCGTGACCCGCAGCGAGCGGTCGCGCGGCCCCGCCGTCTCGAAGGCGAGGCGCTGCGAGCGGCCGCCATGCGGGTCGAAGACGAACACGTCGCCGTCGTGGGGGAAGAGGATTCGCGTCGGAAGATGCTCGCGCGCCGGCTGATGCGCGAGCCACGCGTCGTATTCGACCGCATACGCCGGATTGGGCGCGTGCGTGCGGCGGCGTAGGTCGGCGCGATCGAACCACTCGGCGACGACCGTCGCGCAGGCGGGTCCGGGCGCGGCTCCCGTCGTCGCGCACATCGGCGTGCGAATGTAACCGGGCGGCGGCGCGAAGGGAGCGGGCTCGGCGCCCTCGTGGAGATGTAGCATGATCCGTGCCCATAGAGGCCCCGCGCCCGTCACGCCGGAGATGCCGCGCATCGGCGCGCCGTCGAAGTTCCCGACCCATACCGCAACGGTGTACGCGCGCGTGTAACCGACCGTCCACGTATCGCGAAAGTCCGACGAGGTTCCGGTCTTGACCGCAGCTGCAAACGGGAGCCGCAAAATTGAATCGACGCCGAAAGCCGCCGCGCGCGCGTGCGGATCGGCGAGAATGTCGGTGACGAGCGGCCACGCCGGATCGGCCGGCGACGCGTCGTCTGCCGGCGGTGCGTTGCGCGGCGTTGCGTCAAAGGTTTCGACCAATCGCATCGGCACGCCGCCGCGCGCCGCGGTCGCGTACGCGCGCGCCAACTCCGCCAAGGAGACCTCGCCGCCTCCGAGCGTCAATCCAAGCCCGTAGTACGACGCGGGCTTGGTGAGGTGTGCGAACCCGAGCGCGAGCAGGCGCCGGCGAAACGCTTCGACGCCGGTCCGCTCGAGGACGCGGACCGCCGGGACATTCAAGGAGTCGGCGAGCGCGATTCGTACGCGAACCGGGCCCAAGAAACGGTTCGAGTAGTCGGCCGGTTGATAGAGACGCGCGCCGGGAATCGCGTACGTCGCCGGGACGTCGGCGAGGATCGTATCCGGTCGAACGATCCGCCGCTCGAGCGCGAGTTCGTACAAGAACGGCTTGAGCGCCGAGCCCGGTTGGCGCTGCGCCTGCACGCCGTCGTTGCGCCCTAAATCGTCGTCGGCGAAGTAGTCGGGCGAGCCCGCATACGCCAGCACCTCGCCCGTCCGGTTGTCGACGACCAAGACCGCCCCGTGCCGCACGCCGTAGGCGCCAAGCCTGCCGACGACGTCGCGGGTCTGCGCTTCGACGAACTCCTGCAGCGGGCGATCGATCGTCGTGCGCACGCGCGCAACGCCGTCGGGCGCGTTTGCGGCGAGATGAAACAGAAAGTGCGGCGCGGCGAAGATTCCGGCGGTCTCGGGGCGCAGCGCGACGTTTTCGCGCGCCGCGCGCTCCGCCGTCGCTCGATCGACGAACCCCGAGGCGACCATCCGCCCGAGGACGAAGCGGCGCCGCGCTTCGAGGGCCGCGCGATGACGGTAGGGATCGAGGCGGACCGGGTCGTTCGGAAGCGCCGCCAAAAGCGCCGCCTGCGCGAGGTCGAGGTGGGCTGCATCCTCGTCGAAGTACGTGCGCGCCGCAGCCTCTACGCCGTACAGGTTCGAACCCATCGGGGCGAGGTTGCAGTACGCTTCCAAGATCGCGCGCTTGCTCGCGCCATTCTCGAGCCGCTGCGCGAGCACGATCTCAGAAATTTTCCCGGTGAACGTCGGCGCGACCGGTGAGATCATCCGCGCGACCTGCATCGACAACGTCGAGGCGCCCCCGGGAAGCGCGCGTTCGAACGGGGCGCGCAGCACGGCGCGCAGCGCCGCGATCGGATCGACCGCGCCGTGGGAGAAGAAGCGCCGGTCTTCGGTCGCGAGTACGGCCCGGGCGAACGACGGCGCGACGCGATCGAGCGGGACGGCGATCGTGCGCCGCTCGCCGCGCCCGATGATCGTCCCGAGCGGCAAGCCGTTGCGGTCGACGAATTCGAGGACGCGCGCGTCGCGCGGCAACACCGGGATCGGCAGCGGTCGAAGCGCGTACCCGGCCACCGCGAAGAGTACGCCGAGCGCGGTCACAATGAGTCGCGTCCTTGCGCTCGAAGAGGTGGGCGGGAGGTTCGGCATGCGGGTCTCGATACTCGTCGTGGTCACGTTTGTGCTGTCGGTTTCGCTGGCGGCATGCGGACCCCCGGGACGCCCGGCCGCAACGCCGTTGCCGGCGGTTTCGGCCGCCGCCGTCGCGCCGCTCCCCGGCTGGATCGACTCGCTATCGCCGACCGGCGAAGCCGCCGCCGGCGCCCAGGTCCGCGTGCGTTTCAAGGGCGACGTGATCCCGCTCGACGCGCTCGAATCGCCCGAACGCCAAGCGGCCCTTGCGCACTTCACGATCGAGCCCGCTCTCCCGGGGCGATTCATCTTCCTGACGCCGCGGATGGTCGGTTTCGAAGCCGACGCACCGCTCCCGCTCGCAGCGCGCGTCCGCGTCACGCTGACCAGCGGCCTGACCGACCTCGCCGGGCACAAGCTCGACGCCGATTACGCCTGGAGTTTTACGACGACGCCGATCAAACTCTCGGATTTGACGGGTCAGGACACGTCGGAGGGCGACCTATCCCCGGTCGGTCCTCAGCCGTCGGTCGGGCTGACCTCGAACGTCGCACTCGACGAGTCGTCGCTCGCCGCGCACGCCCAACTCGTCGACGCGAACGATACGAACGCCGCTCCCATCGCACTCGCGGTCGTCCCCGAACCAAGCCCTTCGCCGAGCGCCGGCGACGCGACCGGTGCGACGGAAGAAGAGACCTTCACGTACCAGATGCGCCCGCAAAGCGCGCTCGCGCTCGACAAACTGTATCGGTTCGTCATCACCCCCGGCGTCGGACCGGCGCACGGGAATCTGCCGACGCGCAGCGCCGCTGAAGGGAAACTGAAAACGTACGGCCCGCTGGCGTTCGCGGGATTGGAACGAAATTCCGACGGCCAGCCACGCTTTGCCGCGGGCGCGCCGACGTTGCGGTTCTCGAACGGGCTCGACGCCGCGAGCGCGCGCAAAGCGATCACCGTCTGGCCGCCGCCAAATTCGTCGGTGGAACTCGTCGGCGTGCAAGACGGCGACAGCGTCGTGCAACTCAACGAATACGCGTTCGCGCCGCGCACCAACTACACGGTCAAGATCGACGCGTCGTTGACCGATCGCTTCGGGCAGCACCTCGGCGCTCCGGCCCAGGCGAGCCTCGACACCGGCGATCTTGCCCCGAGTCTCTGGGCGCCGAGCGGGTTCAACGTCTTTCCGTCCGGCGCCGACGTGAAGTTGAACGTCGAGACGACGAATCTCCCGGGCGACCGTTACCAAGCCGCGTTCCGCACTCTGTCGCCGGCGGACCTGATCGCCTTCGATCCGTCCGACTCGGATGCATCGACGCTCCTGTCGGCGATCGCGCCATCCACCACGCGCGCGCCCGCCGAAATCAATCGCGTCATCGACACGCCCGTCGCCCTCGGGGCGAAGCTCGGCGGCGCGACCGGGATGCTCGCCTACGACGTGAGCGCGCGGCTTCCGAACGTTTCGCGCGACCGTCCCGTCAGCTACACCGGGATCGTCGAGTTGACCAACATCGGCATCTTCGCCCAATGGTTCCCCGAGGCTGGGCTGGTGCGGCTCGCCCACCTCGGTGACGGTTCGCCGATACCGAATGCGACGGTCGAGGTCTACGAGTCGGCGTCGGGCTACGAGGCGGCTGGGAAAACGCCGAATTCGACGCCGTGCGCGACCGGGCGGACCGACGCTAGCGGCGTTTGGAATCTCGACGCGACGGCCTTTGCGCCGTGCGCCGCGACAGCCCGCAACGCGCAATCCCCGCCCGAGCTGCTCGTCGTCGCGCGCGAAGGGCGCGACTGGGCTTACGTCCGCACGCTCGATTACAGCGGCGCGTACACGGACGACGTCAACTCGGGATGGTCGGCCGGCGAGCCGGCATCGTACGGCGCGATCGTCTCCGACCGCACGCTGTACCAACCCGGCGAGACCGCCCAGTTCGTCGGGGTCGCGTACTTCGACGTGAACGGCGTCCTGCGCCGCGGCCGCGCGGCGAGCTATGCGCTGACGCTGCGCGACCCGGTCGGGAAGAAGACCTCGCTCGGAACGCGCTCGCTCGACGAGTTCGGCGCGTTCACGGTGACGCTCCCGATCGGCAAGCACGCCGAAGTCGGGTTCTATTCCTTGACTGCGGCGGCGAGCAACGGCGAGAGTTTGGAGGGTGACTTCCGCGTCGCCGAGTTCAAGCCGCCGAACTTCAAGGTCGACTTGACGCTCGACCACGACCTCGTCGCCATGGGTACGAGCGTCGGTGCGTCGGCGACGAGCACGTATCTCTTCGGCGCCCCGGTCGAAGGCGGAAAGACGCACGTGTACGTCACGCGCTCGCGCGCATATTTTACGCCGAAGGGTTGGGACGAGTTTTCGTTCGGCCGCAACTGGTACTATCCGGAAGAGCCGCCCGCGGTGACGACCGACGTGCTGCAAACGGATCTCGCGCTTGGGGCCGGCGGGAACGCGGCGGTCCCCGTCCCAGTCGCAACGGACTTGCCGTTTCCAATGGCCTACCGCGTCGACGCCGAGACGACCGACGCTTCGAACCTCTCGGTCTCGGATTCCAAGACGTTCACCGCGTTCCCGAGCGACGAGTTGATCGGGTTGCGCGGCGACTTCGTCGCGCAGGCCGGCACGCCGTTCAAGGTCGACGTGATCGTTACCGACCCGCGCGGCGCGGCGAAGACCGACCGCCACGTCAAGGTCGTCTTGCAGTTACGCCAGTACAACAGCGTGACGCAAGTCGTCGAAGGCGGCGAAGCGGCGCAAAACACCGTCCACTACGTCGACGTCGCGAGCGCCGATGTCGCGCCCGGCACGTCGGCGCAGAGCGTCTCGCTGACGGCGCAGAAGCCCGGCTCGTACCGCGTCCGCGCGAACTTCTCCGGCGCGACGAACGATGCGAGCGCGAGCGATCTCGACGTGTGGATCACCGGCTCCGGCGAGACCGACTGGGGGACATCCGACGATACGACGCTGAAAGTGAAACTCGACAAGACGAAGTATCGTCCCGGCGACACGGCGGTCGCGCTGCTGCAGTCGCCGTATCCCGGAGCCGACGTCTACTTCGCGGTCGTTCGCCATGGGGTGCTCTATCGCACGACCCAGCACGTCACCGGTGCGGCGCCGCAGGTGCGCTTCACGGTGACTCCGGCGATGCTCCCGAATGCCGCGGTCGAGGCGGTCCTCGTGCGGCGCGGTCGCCCACTCGCGCAAGGCGTCCCGCCGAACCTCGGGAAGCTCGCGCGGATCGGATTTGCGGCGTTCGATGTGGCGCTCGATTCAAAGTACGTAAAGGTCGCGGTGAGTCCGCACGACCTGCGCCTTGCGCCGGGCGCGCGCCAGCATTTGGCATTCGCACTCCGCGACGCGAACGGCAAACCGGTCGCGGGCGAGATCGCGGTTGCGGTCGTCAACGATGCGGTCCTGCAGTTGACCGGCTATCGTTTCCCCGACATGGTCAAAACCGTGTATGCCGATCAGCCGATTTCGACGCGCTGGGCCGACAACCGCGCATTCGTGCGGCTGTTGACCGAGGCGAAGTACGTCGAGAAGGGTTTCGGCTACGGCGGCGGCGCGATGGGGGGCCTCGCCGGCACGCGCGTTCGCACCAATTTTCAGCCGCTCGCGTTTTGGAAGGGCAACCTGCGCACGGACGCGTCCGGTAACGCGAGCGTCGATTTCGCGCTCCCCGACGACTTGACGACGTGGCGCGTGATGGCGCTCGCGATGACGCAGGACGCGCGTTTCGGCAACGGCGAGTCGACCTTCATTGCGAACAAGCCGCTGGTGACGAATCCGATCGCACCGCAGTTCGCGCGCCCGGGTGACAAGTTCTCGATCGGCGTTGCGGTCACGAACGTCGGCAACGCGACCGGAAACGTCAACATCCTTGCGTCGCTCGGCGGTGGCCTAAACTTCGCAAACGACGGCCAGAGCGCGACCCTGCAGCAACCAATCACCGGGCTGAACGCGGCGTATCGCTTCGACGTCGTCGCCAACGGGACCGGGTCGTCGAGCATGACCTTCAAAACGCAGGTGGGGGCGAATACCGACGCGTTCTCCATTCCGCTCACCCTAACGTCCGACGACGTGATGGAGACGGTCGCAACGACCGGCGCGACGACGGCAGCGCAGACCTCGGTCCCGCTCGACGTCCCGGCGTTCGGGTTGAGCCTGCTTTCAGGGCTCGACCTCACCCTTGCGAGCACGCTGCTCGCCGAGACGAGCGAACCCCAGCAGCTGCTCGCGCAGGAACGCGAGCCGTTTGGTTACACGATCGCGAGCCGAATAGCAATCGCCTCAGATTCAATCGTTCTGAATCATCAGTTCGGGCGCGATGCCTCGAACGCAGCGCTTCGTAAGGACTTGAGCGGCGATCTGGCGGCGCTCGAACTTCTGGCGCTTCCCGACGGCGGCTATGCCGAGTGGCCCGGCGATAAGACCGGCGATGTGTGGTCGACCGCGTTCGTGGCGACGCAGCTCGCACAGGCGCGGCTCACGGGCGCGGACGTCGGCGCGGCGATCGCGCACGTGACGCGCTACCTGCAAGCGAAACTCGCGAACCCCGGCTCGTCAGGGTGCGACGACGTCTGCGCCGCCGCGATCCGGCTCGAAGCCCTCGAGACGCTCGGCGTGCTCGGCACGCCGCGCAACGATTTCCTCAGCGACATCTGGGCGCGCAAAGACTCGCTCAGTTATGTCGAGCGTGTCGAACTCGCGCGTCATCTCCTCAAACTCCCCGATTGGCGTTCGCAGGGGATTGCGCTGCGCGACAAGTTGCTCGAACAGGTCTACGAGAGCGCGCGCCGGGCGACGGTCAACGACCCCGCCGCCGGCGAGACGCCGGTCGGCGAGCAGTCGCAGATGCTCGGCCTCATGGTCGAGTCCAACATGCCGGCCGAGCGGACCGACAAGGTGCTGACGTCGCTGTTGCAACTGCGGCGCAACGGCCTCTGGCCGTGCATCTGCGACGATGCGGAGGCCCTCAACGCGCTCGTTACGTACTCGCGCATCACGGGCAAACCGGGCGACTTCACGGTCGACGCGCGCGCCGGCGGCGCATCGACCCACGCTGCGTTCTCGGGCTATCAGCACACCCTCGCGCAGGCGACGTTCCCGCTCGGCGGCGCGAACGTCCCGACCGGAAAGAGCGCGCTCACGCTCGCCAAAAACGGCGCGGGGACGCTTCACTATGCGATCGCGTTGCGCTACCGCGCCCCCGACGCGTCCCCGGGCGTGTACTCCGGGATTCGCCTCGACCGCAAGATCCATGCCGCCAATCAATCGACCGTGCTCGCGTCGTTCGGGTTGGCGCCGGTCGACGTCAACGCCGTCCACCTCGCCGCGGCGCGCGTGTACGAGGTCGAGGATCTGATCACGACCGATCACCCGCTCGACGACGTGGTGGTGATCGATCCGCTCCCGGCCGGGCTAGAAGCGGTCGACGCGAGCTTCCAAACGGCGACGAAATACTTCGAGGCCGGGCAAGACAACTGGGAGATCGACTACCAGTCGATCTACCGCGACCACGTCCTCGCCTTCGCCTCACACTTGCCGGCCGGCGTCTTCGCGGTGCACTATCTGGTCCGCTCGGTAACGCCCGGCTCGTTCGCGTGGCCCGGCGCCGAGGTTAGCCTACAATTCGCGCCGGAGGAGTTCGGTCGCACCGCGAGCACCCGCCTCACGATCGACCCTGCTAAATAGCGAGCCTTACTGCCCTCGTCGCTCTTTGAGGGCCCGATCCGTGCGTGCTGCATACTCGTCGCCGCGTTTGTTGGACTCTTCGAACATCGCCATCATCTCGGCTTCGATGGTCAAGAGCACCTCGAGGAGTTCCGCAGGTTTCGGTTGGTTTCATCCATCATCCAAGGGGACCGCGCCGCCGCTTCTAACGCTTGCGGCGGCGCTTGAATTTAGAGAAGCGCGAATTCAGGCGGTCGAGGCCCTTTTCGAACGAGGACATGCGATCCCCGAACGACACCATATGATCTTCGAGAACCGACACCCGGTCGTCAAGACGGGCGAGGCCGCGTTCAACGCGGTTCTCCAGGAAGTCGATTCGAGTTTCCACGCGTTCCAAACGCCGGTCTACCTGCGCGAACTGGACGGCGACGGCGTCGCGAAATTCTAGCATCGCCGCGAGTATGTCGCCCGGCTTTGGCTGGTTCGGGTCATCCATCATCCAGTAGTTCACGCCGCGCCTGGATTCGACAAGGGGTCCGGTCCGCCTGGCGCGTCAGGTGGCCGCGGCCGGCGGCAGCGAGCGTCCGATCTGAAGGATCTTCAGGCGCGTAACCGTCATCGCCGCGCCGAGCAGTACGACAAGGGATGCATTGAGCATGAGATACTCGGCTGCGGTCGCCGTCGTGCCGACGATGTACCGCGCGATCAACCGCAGAACCAGCGCGCCGACCCAGATCGCGACCGTTATCCACGAACCGCGCACGATGACGGTCCCCGGGACGCCGCTCGGCCGCACCGTGGTAAAGTGCATTATCGCGAAACCGAGCGCGGCACCGACCGGCACCGCGGCGACGACTGCAATCGCGAGGCTCGGAGCCAAATACGGCGCTTGCGAGTAGGTAGCCCAGATAAGGAAGATTGACAACGCACCGAAGATGGCCGGATACGTAAAGATCGCGCCGAGGCGCATCTGCCGGTCGCGCAATTCTCGTGCGAGGAAGCGAAGGATCACCAAGGCGACGACGGCGATCGTGATCCAAAAGGATTGGCTACCGGGCGTCGGCATGTGCCCGGGCTTTCAGCAGCGCAGCGCCGATTCCGCCTTGTCGATGAAGCTCCGAGGCGCCGTCGGCGAAACGCGCTTCATGCGGCTACGTTCGGTGCGTTCGGTCGAACTCCGCGCCGGGCGCGGTAGGTTGTTTTAGATGCCCGCCTAGGCCGCGTCGACGACGATCGCTCGCGTCGACGGTTCGGGGATCGGGTCCCCGTCGCGGCGCATCGCTTCGAGGTGCATCGCTACGGCGCTTTGGATCTCGCGCTCGACCCACTCCGGCGATGGCCCTACCGCGACGCATCCCGGAAGGTCCGGAACGTGCGCACCCCAACTTTCGCCGGAGTGCTCGATGAGTGCAATATACTTCATTTCCACCCTGCCTGTTTTGCGATGCTTCTAAGAAGCGGCCACGGAACCTCGCATCCGTCCCCGTGACCAGCCACCGTGACCTTCCCCGGCTTTGTTGGATGGACGAACTGCCGATGCGAACCGCGTACTTCCTTGAGAATCCAACCGTCGCTTTTGAGCCGCCGAATAACCTCGCGCACCTTCACACGATCGACTGTACGCTGATTGCATTCCCCGCGATTGCGGCTTCGTGGCGAAGACGTTACCGTTCACAAATCCTCGATGAACGACTCGATCGCCGCTGCGAGTTCGACCGGCCGGTCGATTGGCGCGTAGTGCCCGCACTCGGCAAGGATCTCGAAGTTGCTTCCCGCGATCACGTCGGCGATTCGCTCGCGAAGAAACTCCGGCGTCATCGGGCGGTCGTCACTCGGGGCGAGGACGAGCGTCGGCGTCTCGATGGTCGCGGCTTCGTCGGCGAAGTCCGCGGCCTGCCACGACTCGAAAGATTCAAGCGCAGCTTCCGCCGGCACGGTCGCTGCGGCGGCGCGTAGCAACTGCGCGTCGTCGGGATCGAGTTCGCGGAAGGTCAGGCCTTTGAGCCAGAGCGCGGTCTGTTCCGGGTTTCCGCAGGTGCCGCGAAAGAAGTCGATGACCTTCGGTGGGAACGGGACCCCGCTCGCCGGGACCGCTGCCACCAAAACCAAACCCTCGACCGCTTCGGGTCGCTCGATCGCGAACCGCTGCGCGATCGCGCCGCCCATCGAGTGCCCGACGACGACGACGGGATCGAGTCCGAGCACGTCGACCAAGTCCCCAAGGTCCGCCGCGAACTGCTCGAGGGTGTACGGCCCCGAGGCGCGATTCGAACCGCCCGCACCGCGCAGGTCGGGCGCGACCACGCGGTACCGCGCGGCCAAAATGCCGCTGAGCGGTCCCCAGATGCGCGCGTCGGCTTGCCATCCGTGGACGAGCAAAAGCGGCAGGGTCCCAGGCGGACCGCCGTCCTCGTACGAGAGCTCGGCCCCATCGGCCGCGGGGTAAGTCGGCATCCCTAGTCCCTCGCTACCATATAGGCCGTAAGACCCCTGGAAAAACTGTGAGCCGATGCCGATAAGACTGGTATGATAATGCCCAAGCACCGCGGGGATGAAGCGGCGCGCGCCGTGCGCATGGAAACTTTACGCACGGTCCCCTTATTCCGTGACTTTGATGCGACCGAGCTCGCCGAGATTGCGCAGCTCGTTGCTACCCGTCGTTATGCCAAACATCAGACGATTTTTCGCGAAGGTGACCCAGGTCACACGTTCTACGTGATCCTCGCAGGTTCGGTCGCAGTCGTGCGGATCGCGCCGGATGGGCGCGAGACCATTCTCTCCATATTAAAGGAACGCGACTTCTTCGGCGAGATGAGCGTTTTCGATACGTCGGTCCGGGCGGCAAGCGTCCGCACGTTGACCGAGGTCGAGGTCGGCGCAATCGAACGCGACGACTTCCTCAACTTGATCGACCAGAATCCAAAGATCGGCCGGTTGCTCGTCATCGCACTCTCCGAGCGTTTGCGCGCCGCGAACAAACTGATTTCGGCGACGACCTCACAGGATATCCGCTCTCGTCTAGCCTCGCTGCTCCTCAACCTGATGCAGAACTTCGGCGAGCCCGTGACCAACGGAACGCGAATCGGCCTGCGCCTGACGAACCAAGAAATGGCAAACATGATTGGGACGACGCGCGAGACCGTCAACCGAACCCTCAACCGGTTCTGGGACGAGCGCGTGATCGACATGCGGACCGCGCACGTCGTCGTCGTCGAACCCGAGCGTCTCCGCGCCTTGGTGCCGTAGCTCGCAAGGCGCCCTGACGCGGGGCGCCAAAGTTTGGGCGGACCACGGAGGTTCGCCATGCGTCACCTGTTCGCCGTCGCGCTCGTAAGCGGTATTCTCTATAGCTCGGCGGGCGCCGCGACCCTCGTCGATGTGGACACGTACCACGGCGACAATCTGCGGACCGGCTGGAACGCGGCGGAGACGGCGCTGACGACGACGACCGTCGCGTCGCATACCTTCGGCTTGCTGTTCTCGATGAAGACCGACGGGCTGACCTACGGCCAGCCGCTGATCGTGGCGAACGAGCGCATCGGGCACACAACGCGCAGCCTGATGATCGCCGGGACCAATCACGATACCCTGTACGCTTACGAAGCCGGCGGGGGAATGCTCGTCTGGAAACGCTCGTTCGTCAACCTGCACCTTGGCATCACGAGCGTGCCGATCTCGGTGACGGGCTGCAACTTCACGGGGGATCAGACCGGGCTGATTTCGACGCCGGTCGCCGATCGCAAGACCGACACGCTCTACGTCGTGGCCACGACCCTCGAAGGGCCAAACGGAAACAAGCACATCCATCATCACCTGCACGCCTTGTCGCTGAAGACGGGAAAGGACGTGATGAACCCCGTCGATATCGCGGGGACGTTCGGCTCGCTTTCATTCGACGCGGACGTCCAGCTTCAGCGCCCCGCGTTGCTCGAGGCAAATGGTAACATCTACGTTGCGTTTGGGTCGTACTGCGACTTCAACCCGAACCTGTACCACGGTTGGGTCTTCGCGTACGCTACGAGTAACTTTGCACCGGCTGGGATATTGAACGTCACGCCCTCGATCGGGCTAAGCGGCGGGTACTATGGCGGCATCTGGATGAGCGGTTACGGCCTCGACGCCGATGCGAGCGGCAACGTTTATTTCGCGGTCGGCAACGGCTCGTTCGACGGCGGGATCAACAACTTCGGCGAAAGCGTGTTGCGCGTGCCGCCGAACCTGTCGCTCACCGGCTCGTCGTTCTTCGCTCCGTGTACGGCATACCAGGACAACAACAACGACGCCGACTTTGGCTCGGGCGGTGTCATGCTGCTCCCGGATCAGTCGGGGCCGATCCCGCGCATGGCCGTTGGGCAGGGCAAAGACGGCATCCTGACGCTGATGAACCGCGACAACCTCGGTGGCTTCACGATCAGCTGTCCGGACAAGGTTTTAGCGGAGGTCTCTCTCGGCGGGGTGTGGTCGGGACCGGCATACCTGGCAGGATCCGAGCGGCAACCCCTACGTCTTCACGACCGGCGGCCCGCTCTACCAAGTCGGCGTGACGTCGAGCACCCTCACGGTGGTCAACCAAACGTCGGTCTCGTTTCCGTCCGTGAACGGCAATGGCTCGACCCCGACGATCTCGTCGAACGGGAACGTGCCCGGTTCCGCCGTCGCGTGGATCGTGCAACGTCCTTCGAGCCCGGGCGGAGCGATGTATCTCTATGCGTTCGACGCTTCGAACCTGAGCAATCAGCTCTTCAAGGGCTCCTTGGGCGCGTGGGTTGCGAACGCGGGAAACCCGACCCCGGTCGTGACGGTCGCAAACAAGAAAGTGTACGTTACCGCGGCGTCGGCGATCAAGGTCTTCGGCCTGCACGGCCACTCCGAGCTGGAATTCGCGGAGCCGAGTGCGGCCGTTACTTCGCACGTCGTCTACGCGATCGTCAAGGCAATCCGCGGCAACGACCTGATCGTGCTGACGCGAACGGGAAAGCTCATCGCGGTCGACATCAAGGCTGCGCGTGCGCTCGCGCGGACCGGCGTGCTGTACGCAAACAAGCCGGTCGCGCTGTATGGCACGTACGACGTGCACCACGTTTACCACGTTACCGCGATCACGGGCGCGTACGGGCTGCGCAACGGCCCGGCGTACTGGCCGCCCGATCGGTAAATCCGCGAGGCCTCCCATCGGAGTCGCGGTGCTTGCTAGCTTGTTCGGGGCACTGTCACTCGCTGCTGCGCCCGCGCCTCCACCGCCGGGCTCGATTCAGGTGCCGGGTGGTCCGACCGGCGTCGCACTGTCGCGCGATGGCAAGGCGCTCGTCGTCTCCTTCGAAGGCCCCTTCGGCGTCGGCGGAGGCGTCGTCGCGTATCGCCGCAACGGTGATGCGTACGACACGGTTGGGACGCTGAAGATGAAGATGCCGGTCGAGGCCCTCGCACTGACGCCCGACGATCGCACCGCCGTCGTCACGACCCGCGTCGGGGTCGCCGCATTCGACCTGACGCGCTTTCTCGCCGGCGACACGCCGGAGCCGGTCGAGGTGCGTGACGGGCCCGCGCCGGACGCCAACCAAGTCGTCGTCTCGCGCGACGGCGACTATGCGTTTTATACGGTGAAGCGCTACGCGACGCTCGGTGTAGCCCGCATCGCTCAGATCGGCCGCGAAAGCCGGCCTGCCCAGGCGATCGTCGGCCACGTTCCACTCGATGGCTCCCCCGGCGGGGTGTCATTATCGCCGGACGGCCGATCGTTGTATGTCACGAGCGAGATGGACAACGTGGACGCCGATCGCGTCCCGGGCGCGAGCGACGCCCGTTTGGGGCGCAAACGTTGTGCCGCGAACTTTGGCCCGCACGGCGTGCTGAGCATCGTCGACACGGCGAAGGCGATCGTGGATTCCGCACACGCGGTCGTCGCTCGCGTCGCGGCCGGGTGCGCTCCGACGCGTGTGGCGCTCTCGCCCGACGGCTCGGTCGCGTGGGTTACCGTTCGCGGCGAAAATCGCGTGCTCGCCTTCGACAGCGCAAAAGTGCGGTCGGATCCCGAGCACGCGCTCCTTGCCTCGGTCGACGTCGGCGACGTTCCCATCGGACTAGCGCTCTCGCCCGACGGACGGCGCCTCGTCGTCGCCGACTCGCACCGCTCGATGGACGCCGACGAAGTGCGGTCAGCCGGCGTAACCGTCATCGATCCGCTCGCGGCGCTCGCCGGCAAGACCGCAGTCGTGGCAACGCTCCCGAGCGGCGCGCTCGCCCGCGAAGTAACGGCCGCCCCCGACGGTACGTTCTACGTCACCGATTATTTGGCAAAGGCAATCGACGTGATCCTACCCTCGCGCCTACCCTAAGCCTCGTTCAAATCAATCGCACGAGGGGGCGTTTCTTCCACACGAGCTTGTAGTAGGCGGTCTGCATGATCAAGCCCGCGATGAACGCGGCGGGGTAGCCGTACCACACGCCGTTCAACCCAAGCTTGAGCATGAGCACGTATGCTACCGGAACTTCCACGAGCCAGATCGACGCGATCGAAATGACCGTAGGCCAAATGACCGCGCCGCTCGAGAGCATGATCCCCGACAGGACGCGCGAGTTCCCGAAGATCGCGTAACTCCAGAGCGTGATGTGCAAGAGGCTTTGCGCGACGGTAACCGTGTGGGGCTCGGTGATGAACAAGGCGATGATGTCGCGGCTGAAAATGTAACAGATCACGATCAGCACGCCCTCGATGATGTAGTTGAGCGCGACGGCTGCACGGACGACTTTATTGACCCGTTCCGGTAACTGCGCCCCGATCGCCTGCGCGCCGAAGATCGACGCCGCGATCCCAATCGAGATCGCCGGGAACTGAACGTAACTGACGACCTGGTTGACTGCGCCATACGCCGCGGTTGCGGTCGAGCCGAACCGGTTGACGAACGAAATGACCGCGATCTCCGACAAGGAAACCATGATCAGGTTGATTGCCGTCGGAATTCCGATGCGCACCATCTGCCAGACGAGCCGCCAGCGGGGATTGAGGTGGGCGAGCATCGCGCGGTCGAGGGCGATCGGGCTCTTCCGGTACGCGAGGTACGCGAGCAGCGCGCCGAAGGTCAGAGCGTTCGAGAGGATCCCCGCGACCGCGGCGCCATTCGTGCCCATGGGCGGCAGGCCGAGCCAGCCGAGGATGCAGGCCGGCGCCAGCGCGAGCGTCAGCACGGTTGAAAGAATTAGAGCGTAGAAGGGCGTCCGAGCGTCGCCGACGCCTCGCAAATATGTCGTATAAGCCAAGTAGACAAAGAAAACCGGTATTGCGAAGAACACGATCTGCGAATAAGACGTCGAGGCTGCGAGGATGTCGGACGGCGTCCCCATCATCCGTAGGAGCGGCTCGGCGAAGAACCCTCCGAACAAGCCGACGACGGCGCTCAAGAACAACGTGACGGAGAGGCTCGAGCCGACGACTTGCTTCAGTTTTTCGTCGTCGCGCGCCCCGTAGGCTTGTCCGATGAGAACCGTGCTGCCGGTCGATACGCCGATGACGAACGAGATCAGCAGAAAAACGACCGGAAAGATCGCCGAGACGGCCGCGAGCGCCCCGACGCCGACAAGTCTTCCGAGATACACGTAGCTGACGGTCTGGCTGAGCGACTGCAGAACGTTCGTCAGCATCAGCGGGATCAAAAAGACGAGCAGCGCCTGCCAGACCGGCCGCGAGTCGTCGAGCGGGTGCACCGCGGCCGAAGAGCGCATGGCCGCGACGGTTTAGTTAGAGCCGGGCCGCGTCCTTCGGCGCGACGAGCAGCGTCCGAGCGTTTGTGTACCAAACCAGACCCGGCGCTCCGCCCGGACGCTTGCGAACGAACTTGCGCTCGGTGTAGTCGATCTCGACCTTCTCCGCTTCACGTCCGCGGCTGTGAAACGCGGCGAGCGCAGCCGCCGCGCTGAGTTCGTCGGGCCGGGGCTCGCGCGTCCCGTCGATACGCAAGATGACGTGGGCGCCCGGCGTATTGCGCGCGTGAAACCATAGATCGTCCGGGCGCGCGATGCGGAAGGTCAGGTCCGCGTTCCCTCGCGGCGAGCGGCCAACGAGCGCGCGTGCGTCGCCGCCGAGCGTCACCTCCAGCGGCTTCCGGCGCACGCCGGTACGCGCCGGCGCCTTCGTCTTTCGCCCGTCGAGCCGTCCGATGGCATCGGCGACCTCGTCGATGCTCTCTGGTTCGACGCGTTCCAGTTCCCATGCGAGTTGCGCGACCGCGCTTTCGCTCGCCGACAACTGCGCGAGCCGCCGCTCGACGTGACGCCCCTTTGCGATCGCCTTCTTGTAACGCCGGAAGTACGCCGCGGCGTTTGCCTTCACGCTCAGTCGCGGGTCGAGAATGATCTCGTTCGCCTCCCCCGTTTCGGGAGGCGGGACGAAGAGGCTCGCGCCGGGTACGACCGCGCTCAGATTTGCATAGAGCACGTCGCCTGCGATGCGCAGCGTATCGGCCGTTGCCGCGTCGTCGCGTTCGCGTTCCAGGGCCGCGCGTTCGTGCGCGAGCGCGGTTCGTCGTTTCTCGATGCGCGCAAAAAGCGCCGCACGCCGCCCCTCGAACCCGCCGGCGGCGCGACCGCGCGCCTCGTCCTTTCCAAGCGCGGTGAGCACCGCGAGCAGATCGGGCGCGCGGCGCTCCTGCAAGCGCGCGTCGTCGGCAAACTGCCACAAGCGCATGACGTGCGCCGCTTCGAGCCGGCCGGCTGGGTCGAAGTACGCAAACGCTTCGCCCACGAGGTCGGTCTCTTCGTCGGCCGGCCCGACGAGCGCGCGCGCGCGTTCGAACAGCCAGGTTTCGAGCGCCGCCGGTGCGGCCCACCGTAACGCCGCGGCTTCGGCGACGAGCGACTCCGCCGCCAATTCCGGGAGCAACGGTTCGGCGGCGCGGAGCGCATGCGCGGCCGAGCGCCGGCGCTCGAGCGACGACGGCTCCGCCAGGAAGGCCGCGAGCGCCGACGCGAGCGACACGCCGGCCGCTTTGACCCGCCGCGGCGGCGGCGGCTCGTACGCTTCGCCCGGCGTTACCGTTCGCGTCGTCCGCCCACCGGCTTCGAACGACTTGGCGGCGGCGACGACGGTGTCGCCCTTCAAGAGAATGACGTTGCCGTAGCGCGGGACGAGTTCGGCGACCAGCCGGTAGCCGCTCGCAACGCCGAATCGCGACCGGCTAGCGGCGTCGAGCGCGATCAGGCGGTCCCCGCGCCGGGCCCGGACCCGTTCGATCCTCAGATCCTCGAGCGCCTCGGCGACCGTCCGCGACCATCCCGGCTCGGGCTCGATCTGCCTGTCGGGCTCGAGCGTTACGAGCGGCGTCGGTCCAAACGCGTCGACGACGACGAGCCCCGCCGCGGTGCGCAAGCCCAACCGCCCGCCGGTCAATCCGGCGCCCCGAATTCGGGCTCCGCGCAGGGCGGCGTCGAGCTCGGCCGCGACGCGCCTGAGGACCAGCCAGTCGGTCAGCATGGCAGGTCCTGCCGCTCTCCCTTGAGAACCGCTATTGTTTGGTCCGATGAAGGAAAGGGGATCGTGCTGAAGGGCCCGGGGTTGCTATTCGTGGTCTCGGGACCGTCGGGAGCCGGAAAAGACACCGTCGTCGAGGCGTTGCGAAAGAGGGTCCCGCGGCTGCGGTACTCAGTTTCGGCGACGACGCGCGCTCCGCGCGACGGCGAACGTGACGGGGAATCGTACTTCTTCGTTACGCACGAGGAGTTCCAAGCGGGCGCGTCCCGCGGCGAGTTCCTCGAGACCAGAGAATACAACGGAAACCTCTACGGCACGCCGCGCTCGTTCGTCGAGAAGACACTCGCCGACGGGTACGACGTGATCATGAAGCCGGAAGTGAACGGGGCGCTCGCGATCCAGCGGGCTTTCTCGGCGGCGGTCCTGATCTTCTTGCTGCCCGACAAATTCTCGTACCTCCAACAACGACTCGCCGAGCGGCGGACCGAGTCGTCGGAAGAAATCGCGGCCCGGCTCGCGATCGCAGACCAGGAGTACGCCGCCATCCCCAACTTCGACTACATGGTCATCAACGAACAGGCGCCGCCCGACATGCTCGAGGCGCTGCCGGCGGTCGACGATCTGGAGGCAATCCTCCACGCAGAACGCTTCAGGATCCACCACTATAGCGAAGAAGATTTCAAAACCCTAAGGGAGTCATGAGCAAATCAGTATTCGGTGACCTCGACGGCTTGCTGCGGCACGTCGACTCAAAATTTACCCTCGTCAACGTCGTTACGAAGCGGGCCAAGCAGCTCAACAACGGGGCGCCTCCGCTGACCGAGGGCGCGGACCCGAACAAATCCGTATCGACCGCGTTCGAAGAGGTGGCCGCCGGCAAGATCCCTTTTAAACGCGTGCGCGAAGGCATTAAATAAGGCCTTTCGCCCCGTTGCGCCTAAGATAACGGCATGTGCGGCATCGTAGGCTACGTTGGTTACCGCGACGGCGTGCCGATCATCTTGGATTCGCTGCGCCGGCTCGAGTACCGTGGCTACGACAGCGCGGGCATCGCCGTAATCGATCATACCGGCATCTTGGCCGGCTCGAAGGCCGAAGGCAAGTTGAGCCGGCTGACCGAGCGCCTCGGCAGCGAGCCGCTCAGCGGTTCGACTGGGCTCGGGCACACCCGCTGGGCGACGCACGGCCGCCCCTCCGACCGGAACGCGCACCCGCATCAGGACTGCGCTGGGCGGATCGCGGTCGTGCACAACGGGATCATCGAGAACTATGCGTTGCTGCGCGAGCGGTTGTTGAGCGAGGGCCACAGCTTCACGAGCGAGACCGATACCGAAGTGCTCGCCCACTTGATCGAAGCGAACGACTCGGGCGATCTGGTTGAGGCGGTCCGCCGCACGCTCCAGGAAGTGCGCGGCGCCTACGCTCTGGGCGTCATGTCGGCCGGCGCGCCCGACCGGCTCGTCTTTGCGCGCAGCGGGGCGAGCCCGCTCGTCGTCGGAATCGGCGAGCGCGAGATGTTCGTCGCCTCCGACACGCCGGCGATCCTAAAGTACACGCGCAAACAAGTGATCCTGCGCGAGGGCGAGATGGTCGTCGTCGACTCGAACGGGTACTCGCTGACTGACTTTCACGGAATACCGGTCGAGCGCGAAATCACGCAAGTGATGTGGGATGCCGGTTCGGCGGAGAAGGACGGCTTCAAGCATTTCATGCTGAAGGAGATGTTCGTCCAACCCAGCGTCGTCAAGGAAACCCTGGCCGGGCGGATCGACGAGTCGAACGACTCGCAACTCGCGGCCGAACTAAAACTCGACGAACATTTGCTGCGCTCGGTCAGCAAGATTTCGATCACGGGTTGCGGGACCGCGTTTCATGCCGGCATGGTCGGGATGTATTTGCTTCGCGCGCTGTGCAAACTGCCGGTCGAAATAGAGCTGGCCAGCGAGTTTCGGTATGGCGACCGGGTCCTCGACCCGAGCACGCTGACGATCGCGATGTCGCAGTCGGGTGAGACCGCGGACACGATCGAGGCGGTCAAAGTCGCGAAGGCGATGGGTTCGCCGGTGCTCGGAATCTGCAACGTCCTTGGGTCGCACCTGACGCGGCTGGCCGACGGCGTGCTGTACACGCGGGGCGGACCCGAGATCGGCGTCGCCGCCACCAAGACGTACGTTTCGCAGACGATCGCGATGGTACTGTTCGCACTGTACCTGGCGCGCCTGCGCGCGACCGAGCCGCTCGAGCGGCTGCGCCTGATCGCCGAGGGGACGAAGGTGTTGCCCGAGGCGATCGACCTTTGCCTCAACGCCTCCGACCAGATTCGGCGCGTTGCGGCGCGGCTTCGCAAGGCGCGCAGCGTTTTGTTCATCGGGCGCTACGTCAACGTTCCAACCGCACTCGAAGGCGCGCTCAAGCTGAAAGAGATTTCATACATTCACGCCGAGGGCTACGCCGCCGGAGAGATGAAGCACGGCCCGATTGCGCTGCTCGATTCGAAAGTTCCGGTCGTCGGCGTCGTGACCGCCGGCCGAGTCCGCGAGAAGATGCTCTCAAACCTCGCCGAGGCCAAGGCGCGCGAAGCGACGGTCGTTGCGATCGCCAACCGCGGCGACGAAGAAGTCGCGGCGCTCGCGGACCACGTGTTCTGGATCCCGCAGGTCGACGAACTCCTCTCGCCGATCGTCAACGTCGTGCCGCTCCAGCTCCTCGCCTACCATATCGCCGATCTCGACGGCAAGGACGTCGATCAACCGCGCAATCTCGCCAAGACCGTCACTGTTGAATAATCATTCCGTGCGAGTCGACGGTCGCCCGCGCGACGCCCTCCGTCCGGTCACGATCGAAACCGACCCCTTGAGCTTCGCCGAAGGGAGCGCGTTGATCTCGCTCGGCCGCACGCGCGTCCTGTGCGCGGCGACGATCGAAGACAAGGTCCCGCCGTGGATGAGGGGACGCGGTAGCGGTTGGATTACCGCGGAATACTCGATGCTGCCGCGCGCAACGCCCGAACGGACGCAGCGCGAAGCCACGCGCGGGCGGCTCGGCGGCCGGACCCACGAAATCCAGCGCTTGATCGGCCGGGCATTGCGCGCCGTCTGCGATCTCAAGAAGTTGGGCGAGCGGAGCGTCTTGATCGACTGTGACGTGCTTCAGGCCGACGGCGGCACGCGGACCGCGTCGATCACCGGCGCGTACGTCGCGCTGGCGCTCGCGCTGCGTCGCGCTTTGGGCACGGGGAGCGCGGCTTGGCCGCTGCAGAACCAAATCGCCGCCGTGAGCGTCGGAATCGTCGGCGGGTCCGGCTACCTCGATTTGGCGTACGCCGAGGACAGTCGAGCCGAAGTCGACATGAACGTCGCGATGACCGATGCCGGCGCGTTTGTCGAGATACAGGGCACCGCCGAAACGCGGCCGTTCGATCGCGGGCAACTCGATGCGATGCTCGCCCTTGCGGCGACCGGAATCGATAGCCTGTTCGCCCTTCAGCGCGCCGCACTTGAGGCGGCCGTCCCCGCGCCGAGCTGACCGCCGAGGCTCGCAGAGCGTGGATCGCGTCGATCCCAAGCAGTTGCGCACGTTGGTCGCCGACGTCGCGCAGTTCCACGTGACCGATCGCCGGCTGCGCCACGCGCAGGAGCGCATCACCGCGCTGCTCGCGGCCGGCGACGACGTCCCGCCGAAGGCCGCCCGCGCGTATCTCGATGCGCTCCGCCGCTATTTCGGCGGCTTCCAGCGCGAGGCGCGCGCGCATCTGTCTGATGTCGAGCGGCGTCTGACGCGGGTTAGCCAGGTCCAGTTCAACCTGACCGCCGAGCGGAGCGTCGCCGCCCGCAGGGTCGAGTTGACGCAGGGCGTCCTCGCGCGCATCGCGGAAATCGACCGGCGATGAAGGCCCTCGAGGAGATCGGCGAAGCCTCTACCGGGTTTCTAGAGTACGCCGGCGGGATCGCGGCCCTAACTGCCGAGACGGCCGGCTTCATCGCGCGCCTCCGCGTCAACTTCAACGAGACGCTCAACCAGGCGTACCTTCTCGGCGTTCAGTCGGGGCCGATCGTTCTTTTGACCTCGCTTTTCATTGGGATGGTCGTCTCGTACGAGTCGGCCGAGAACGCGGTCAACTACGGCGTTAGCAACCTCGTCGGGGGCGCCGTCTCGTACTCGACGGCGCGCGAACTCGGCCCAATGCTCTCGGCCGTCGTCGTCGCCGGACGTGCCGGCGCCGCGATCGCCGCCGAGTTCGGCTCGATGGTGGTGACCGAGCAGGTTGAAGCGCTGATGGCGCTCGGGCTCTCGCCGACGCGGATCCTCGTGGTACCCCGCGTCGTCGCGATGGTCACGATGCTCCCGCTCCTGACGATCCTTGCCGACATCGTCGCGATCCTCGGTGGCGCCTTCCTCGCCCACGCCCTTGCGGGCATTCCGTACAACTCGTTCACGCAATCGGCGCGCGAAGGCGCTAGCTTCATGGATTTCATGCGCGGTTTGGTCAAAGCGGCCGTCTTCGGCGCGATCATCGCCTTGATCGGCTGCTACCAGGGGCTCCAGACGCGCGGCGGCGCCGCCGGCGTCGGTCACTCGACGACGAACGCCGTCGTCAACGCGATTATTTTGATCTTCATCTTTAATTTCGTCCTCTCGCTCCTGTTGTTCGGGGCGACGAAGTGAGCTTCGCGAGGCTCGAGGACGTCGAACTCCGCTACGGCGAGAAGATCGTATTGAAGAACTGCACGTTTGATGTAAAGGAAGGCGCGATCACCTGCCTCATCGGGCTCTCCGGCTCGGGCAAGTCGACGATCCTTCGGCTGCTCAACGGCCTACGCCGGCCCGACGCCGGGCGCGTCATCGTCAAGGGCGTCGACGTCGCCAGTCTAAACGACCGCGACATCATCGCCTTCCGGCAGCAGATCGGGTTTGCGTTCCAATTCGCGGCACTCTTCGACAGCATGACGATCTGGGAGAACGTCGCGCTGCCGCTGCGCGAAAACACCAAGATGCACCGGGACGAGATTGAAAAAACGGTCAACGCCGCGCTCGAGGCGGTCGGGCTCGAACACGCGATGGACCGGCTTCCGTCCGAGCTCTCGGGCGGCATGGTCAAGCGCGCCGGGTTCGCGCGCGCGATCGTAACCAAACCGGAACTGGTTCTGTACGACGAGCCTACGACCGGTCAGGACCCGATCATCCTTCACGTCCTGACCGACACGATCAAGAACCTGCGGCGCCAGATGCAAGGGACGGCCGTCGTCGTCTCGCACGACCTGGAAAGCATTTTCGCCATGGCGGACTATATCGCGATGCTCTTCGAGGGAGCCATCATCGAATATGGAACCGTCGAAGAAGTCCGAAATTCCGCGAACCCGATCGTCCAGCAGTTCCTCCAAGGCAGCGAGGTCGGACCGATCCCCATATGACGAAGCAAGCGCAAGTTGGTTTGTTCACGATCCTCGGCCTGGTCGCAATTTTCGCGGTCTTTTACGTGCTGGCCGACTTCGGCACGCGTGCCCGGGGCTACAAGATCGGGGTCCACTTTACGTCGGCCTCCGGGCTGAACCGCGGCGCGGCGGTCGCGCTCAGCGGCGTCCCGGTCGGGGCGGTCGACGACATCATCCTCGAGCCCGACTACACGACCGACGTGATTCTAGCGATCAAGCCGCAATATTCTATCCCCGCGCAGGCAAAGTTCCTGATCCGCGCCCCGCTCGCCGGCGAACCCTCGGTCCTGATCGAACCGCCGCGCGGCGGAAACTCCGACCAGGCGAAGTTGCCGGAGGAAGTCCTCCCGCTCGACCAGCAGCCGCAGGGCGCGACCCCAACCTCGGTCGCGGATCTCCTCGAAGAGGGCCAAGGCGAGCTCCGGCGCTTCGACCACATTCTGGTTCAGATGGAAGAGAGTACGCCCGGGCTGTTGGCTGAGCTCAAGTCGACGCTGCGGAGCGCGGACGCGCTTACCGTCAACGCCAACGCGTCCTTCGGGCAGTTGGGGGCGCATGCGAACGCGATGATCGACACGCTGCAGGCGAATGCGAACGCGGCCGGCTCGAACGTCGTCGCTTTGACGTCGGCGCTGAACGGCGA
Source organism: Vulcanimicrobiota bacterium (assembly GCA_963832625.1). Taxonomy (GTDB): domain Bacteria; phylum Vulcanimicrobiota; class Vulcanimicrobiia; order Vulcanimicrobiales; family Vulcanimicrobiaceae; genus CAWHUV01. The sequence goes on from CAWHUV010000004.1 coordinate 250,444, forward strand.
AGTGCAGCGCAACTCGGGGCATATCGACGCGGTGATCGCTCAGCTCGACCAGACGTCGCGCTCGTTTGCCTCCGCCGTCGACGCTTTGCGCGACATTGCGGCCGATCCGCGCCTGAAGCGCAGCGTCGTCGATACCGCGCATTCGTTTGCGCAAACGGCGCACACCCTCGCCGATCTGACGAACGATCTTCGCCAAGTGAGCGGAAATCCGCAGACGCAGGCGCAGATGCGCGACGCGGTGGCGCAGCTCGATGCGACCACGCAGAAGCTCGACTCGATCCTCGGCGGCTTCGGCGGGACGAGCGCGGTCTACGGCGTCGACAAGAACGCGACGCCGGCGCCGGGCGGCATGACTCCGCCGCCGCCGGGTTTCGTGCCGACCTCGCGCCCCGCGCTGCCGGCGAGTTCCGCGCTACCGGCGAGTCCCGCGCCCGGGACCTCGCCGCCGGCGACTTCGTCGGCGCCGCGCGCGGCGGCGCTCGCCGCAAATCTGCGCAGCCGGCTGAACAGTTTCACGAAGGACCTCGTCGAGTTGCAAGTCCGCGTGAGCCAGCTGACGCCCGCGCGGCCGGGCAGCCTGGGCGGCAACACTTCGCCGCTCCTGACGTCCGACCGCGGGCCGATGAGCGACTTCAACATTCGCGTCCTGCCGAAGGGGCAGACGAGCCTGCTCGCCGGCGTGAACGACGTCGGCGCGAATTCGACCGCGAACGTGATGCTCATCAACCGCCACGGCCCGTTGCAGTACGGCGGCGGGATCGAGTACTCGCGCTTTGGCCTGATGGCCGCGCTCAGCGCCGCAAAAGTCGGGCTCGAGGCGCGGATCTACGACCTTCGGCACCCGACGCTCGACGCGTACGGGAATCTCTACGTCGCCCCAAAGTTGCAGATTTTCGGCGGCGAGCGCGACACCACGCACAACGATCGGCGCACCGTCTTCGGCCTCCAATTCGAGCTGTAGCGTGACCGAACCAGGCTCCCGGGCCCGCGTCGCGATCCTCGGGGCCGGGACGATGGGGACGCTGTTTGCCTACATGCTCGCGGAGCACAACGACGTGACGCTCGTCGACGTGCGCGGCGACGTCGTCGATACGATCAACAAAGAAGGCGTCCGGCTCGACGACCTTCGGCCGCGCCGCGTCGCAGCGACGCGCGATCCGTCGCGCGTTTTCGGCGTGAACTACTTGTTCGTGTTCGTCAAAGCGCCGAACACCCTGAGCGCCGTGCGCCCGTTCGGCGGGCAATTGAATCCCGCGACGCCGATCGTTTCGCTTCAAAACGGGCTCGGTAACGAGGAGGCGATCAAAGCCGCGCTCGGCGGGATCGTTCCGCTCGTCATCGGGATTACGAACGAAGCCGGTTACGCCGTCGGCCACGGCCGCACGCGCCGCCTCGCCGTCGGAACGACCGTCGTCGGTTCGGCCGGCGCGGCGTACCCGACGGTGCGCGCGGTCCAGGGGTTATTGCAAGACGCCGGACTCGAGTGTTCGATCGCGTACGACATCCGGCCGCATCAGTGGGGGAAGCTGCTCGCGAATGCCGCGATCAACCCGATCGCCGCGCTGCTCGACACGAAGAACTCGGTCGTTACCGGCGACCCGAACGCCGCGGAGCTGGCCCGTTCGCTCGCGCTCGAGGGCGCGGCCGTCGCCAAAGCCCTGCGCATCAGCCTGCCCTTCGGCGACCCCTGGGAGTACGTGCAAGCCGTCGTCGCATCGAGCGTCGACGGGCGCAACTCGATGACGATCGACCTCGCCGCGCGCTTGAAGACCGAGATCGATCACATCAACGGGGCCATCGCCGCCGCCGGCCGCCGGGCCGGCGTCCCGACTCCGTACAACGATGCGCTCGTGCGGCTCGTCAAGGCGAAGGAGAACGCCCCGCGCGAATGACGGCAGCGATCGTCTTTGATTTAGATGGCGTCTTGCTCGACTCCGAGCCGGTTTGGGAAGAAGCGCGCCGGTCGCTCGTCGAGGAATCCGGGCGGCCATACCCGCCGCAGGTGACGACCGAGATCATGGGGATGAGCGCGCCGGAGTGGTCGCGTTATCTGCACGACCGGCTCGGCGTCCCGCTCGAACCCTCGCTGATCGGCGCCGCAGTCGTCGCGCGCGTCGAGGCCGCGTATCGCGCCCATCTTCCACTCTATGCGGGCGCCGTCGATGCCGTGTGCGGGCTCGCGACGTACCGGCCGCTCGCCGTCGCGTCGTCGTCGAATCGTTCGTTGATCGAACTCGCACTCGAACTCGCGGGCATCAAGGACTGTTTCAGTGCGATCGTCTCCTCGGAGGAGGTGGCTCGCGGAAAGCCCGCGCCGGACGTCTACTTGCGAGCCGCCGAGTTGCTCGCAGTGCCGCCCGAGAAGTGCGCTGCCGTGGAAGATTCCTCGAATGGGATGCGCTCGGCGCACGCCGCAGGGATGCGCGTGATTGCGATCCCCAACCGGCAGTTCCCACCGGCGCCCGATGCGCTCGCGCTCGCCGCCGTCGTCATATCCCGGCTCTCCGACTTGAACCCGGACGTCATCGGCTAGCCTCGCCGCGCAGCGCGTCGATGAGCGCGTCAAGCAACGCCGCAGGCTCGGTGCCGCGCAGAATGCGTGCGCGGTCTTCGGCCCGGACGAACCCGTCCGCGACTGCGCGGTCGCCGAAAACAGTTAGACCATCGAAATAGCCGTCGACGTTCAAAACGGCGCACGGCTTGTCGTGAAAGCCCAATTGCATCCAGGTGATCGCCTCGAAAATCTCGTCGAGCGTCCCATAACCGCCGGGGAGCGCGAGGAAGCCGTCGCTGAGGGCGTTCATGAGGCCTTTGCGCTCGTGCATCGTCTCGACGACGTGCAGTTCGGTCAGCGCGGTATGCGCGATCTCGCGTTCGGCGAGCATCCGCGGAATCACGCCGGCGACCGAGCCTCCCGCCGCGAGCGCCGCATCGGCGAGCGCGCCCATCAGGCCGACGCGGCCGCCGCCGTAGACCAGGCCGATTCCGCGCTCCGCTAAACCGCGCCCGACGAACGCTGCGGTCTCGCGATAGATCGGGCGCAGCCCCGGATGGGAGCCGCAGAAGACCCCGACGCGCTTCACGGCGGAGGCAAGGCCTCCGCGGGATCGATTCGAACGTCGGACATCGCGTGTGGGTTTCAATACTCGGTGCCGCTTCGCTTTCGTCCCTCGCAGCCTGGCTCGTGCTCGCCCTCGCGCGTGGCCGCTTTTGGGCGGCGCCCCTCGACGCGCACCTGCGCGAATTCGAGCGGGCCGGCGGCCGGCTCGATGACGAACTCTCGCCGAACGGCGCCCCACTCCGCATCGAAGCAGTGATCCCGGCGCGTGACGAGGCCGATGTCATTGAAACCTCGCTCCCATCGGTTTTGGGCCAGCGTTTCGATGGCGAGTTTTACGTAACGCTGGTCGACGATCAAAGCGTCGACGGCACCGCGATCGCGGCACGCGTCGCCGCGGCGGCGACCGGTGCGCACCTCGACATCATCGCGGCGCCCCTGTTACCGGCTGGCTGGACCGGGAAGCTGAACGCGCTGCAGTCGGGGATCGACCACGTTCTCGCCGAGCGCGGCGCGCCAAACTTCTGGTTATTTACGGACGCCGATATTCACCACGACCCCGAAAACGTCGCCGCGTTGTACGCCATGGCGCGCCGCCGGAATCTCGCGATGGCCTCGCTGATGGTGCGGCTTCACTGCGCCGGAGCGTGGGAGAAGCTCCTGGTTCCGGCATTCGTGTTTTTCTTTCGAAAGCTGTATCCGTTCGCGTGGTCGAACGACGCGGGTCGTAAAACAGCAGCCGCCGCCGGCGGCTCCATCTTGATCGAAAACGCGGCGCTCGAGCGGGCCGGCGGCCTCGCGGCGATTTCGGATCGCATCATCGACGACTGCGCTTTGGCGAGTGCGGTCAAACGAAGCGGCGGGCGCCTTTGGCTCGGACTGAGCGACCGCTCCTATAGCGTGCGGCCGTACGCCTCGCTCGGCGAGTTGTGGCGCATGGTGAAACGCAGCGCGTTCGTTCAGTTGAACCGCTCCTACACGCGACTCGCCGGGACCGTCCTCGGCATGCTGTTTCTCTACGCGCTCCCGCCCGTCGCCGCCGTCGCGGGGTTCAGCGCGCGCGACCCGCTCGCCGGCTGCGCCGGAGTCGCGGCGTGGCTCGTGATGAGTGCGCTCTATGTGCCGACGTTGCGCGCTTATCGCCGCTCGCCGCTCGAGGCGCCCGCACTTCCACTTGCGGCGCTGCTCTACACCGCGATGACCGCCGACTCGGCGCTCGCGCACGCGCGCCGGCGTGGGGGCGGCTGGAAAGGCCGTACGTATGCGGCGACACCTCTCGCGCCGCGGTAGGCATCAGCTCGGGCCGAGCGCCTCGAAGACGCGGCCGAGATCCCTGCGCAGCGCGCCGAGCGCACGCACCGCGTTTCGAGCCATTCCAAGCGCGGCGCCGGGGCGGCGCGCACATGCGAGCGCAAGCGGAACGGGCCGAAACCGGCCGTCGGCGTCGAGCGCGGCCCCAAGATCGGGGAGACTGTCATCGAGGGCGTCGCTGACGACGCGTAGCACCGCGACGCCCCAGCCGGCCGCCGCTAACTCGCGGACGAGCGAAAAACTCTCCATGTCGACCGCGTCGACCTCGAAGCGCCGCGCCGCCTCGCGTTTCTCCGCCGGCGACGATATCACCGACTCGGAAGCAAACCCGCGGACGCCGCTCTGCACGCCGGGGACGGCTTCCTGGACGGCAGCGCTGAGCAAACGATCCGTTTGTACGCGCTCGCCCGTCGCGTCGGCGATCGTTGCATACAGGAGCGAGTCTCCGACTCCGAATGCCGGCGAGAGTGCGCCGCAAAGCCCGGTGACGAGCGCGCGGCGCGGGGTCGAGCCGGACGCGAGCGCCGCCGCGGCCGTCGCGTCCGCCGCACGGGGGCCGATTCCGCTCACGTAGATCGATGGTGAGCAGCGCGCCCTGCGCAGCGCGCGCCGCACGGCGCGCTCCTCGGCGCCGCGCGGGACAAAGACCGCCTCGATCAACGCCGCCGCGTGCGCCGGCGAGAACGCGTCAGTTCCCGCTGAAAACCGTGCCGAGCGAACGCCAGATGTTCGCCGGCCGCATCGCGTCCTCGGCGGCGGTCGGCTCGTAGCCGCAGTGAACCATGCAGTCGGCGCAACTTGGGTTGCCGCTCTTGTGCCCGTAGTTCGACCAGTCGGTTTTCTCGATCAACTCTTTGTACGTCGGGTAGTAGCCCTCGCCCAGGAGGTAGCACGGTTTTTGCCAGCCGAAGAGGCTGTACGAAGGCATCCCCCAGGGCGTGCACTCGTAGTCTTTCTCGCCCATCAGGAAATCGAGGAAGAGCGGGCTGGCATTGAAGTTCCAGTTGCGCTTGTTCCCGGACTTCCACGGCGCCAGAATCTCGCGGAACAAAGCCTTCGTCTGCTCGCGTGCGAGAAAGTGATCTTGGTCGGGGGCTTTTTCGTAGCGGTACCCGGGCGAAACCATCATCCCGTCGACGCCGAGCGTGGTGACGAAATCGAAGAACTCTTGAACGCGCTGCGGCGGTGTCCCGTCGAAGACCGTTGTGTTCGTCGTGACGCGGAAGCCCTTCGCTTTCGCAGCCTTGATCGCGTCGACCGCGACCTGAAAGATCCCCTTGCGGTCGACCGCGTGATCGTGCTCCGCTTCGAGCCCGTCGAGGTGGATCGAGAACGTCAGGTAGGGCGACGGCGTGAACTTGTCGAGATTCGCCTCGAGCCGGATCGCGTTCGTGCACAAGTAGACGAACTTCTTACGCGCGATCAGCCCGCTCACGATCTCGGAGATCTGCGGGTGAAGCAGCGGTTCGCCGCCCGGGATCGCGACGATCGGCGCGCCACACTCGTCGGCCGCCTTGAAGCATTCTTCGGGCGAGAGGTGCTTGCGAAGGATCTCGACCGGGTGTTGAATTTTTCCACAGCCCGGGCATGCTAGGTTACACCGGAACAGCGGCTCGAGCATCAACGTAATCGGGAAGCGCTTGCGCCCTTTGATTTTCTGAGCGACGAGATAGCGCCCGACTGCGGCCGCCTGTTTGAGCGTTACTGACATGCTATGACGTTCGGTCTCCGTTCGGAAAGGTAGCCGTTCTCTGAAAACCAGCGAATCGCGTCGTGGATCGCCCGATCGAGCGGCCCGGGGGAAAATCCCAACTCTTTGCGAGCCTTCGACGCGTCGTAATACATCGCTTCCTTGGACATGAGAACGCCGTCGACGGGTATCGACGGTTCGAACCCCGCGCGGCTCAGGAGGGTTTCGTCGACCCAGGCGACGCCCAGGGGGAGCCAAAGCGGGAGCGTCCAGCGCGGCGCCCGGCGCCCGACGAGCGCCCCGGCGCGCTCGAGCAGGCGGCGCAGGGTGAGGTTCTCGCCGCCCAGGATGTAGCGCTCGCCCGGTCGTCCGCGCTCGAAAGCGAGAAGGTGCCCTCGCGCCACGTCGGCGACGTCGACGAAGTTCAGCCCCGTCTCGACGATCGCCGGCATCTTCCCGTTGAGGAAACGGACGAGGATATCGCCGGTCGGCGTCGGCTTACGGTCCCACGGCCCGAGCGGCGTCGTCGGATTGACGATGACTACGTCTTGCCCGGCCTTCGCCGCCGCGAACGCTTCGCGCTCGGCGAGGTACTTCGAATGCTTGTAGGCGCCAATCATCCTTTCCGGAGGACTTTGGTAATCTTCGGCGGCGACGCCACCCGCCTTGACTCCGATCGCCGCGACCGAACTCGTGTACACCGTGCGGGGCACGCCGGCGGCGCGCGCCGCTGCCAGGACGCGGCGCGTGCCGAGGACGTTGGCTTCGTACAGTGCGGCTCGGTCGCGGCGCCATAGACTGTAGAGCGCAGCGACGTGAAAGACTGCATCGGCGCCGCGCATCGCGGCGCTCAGGTCCGAGCCGGCGATGTCGCCCGTGACGATCTCGATCGCGAGACCGTCGAGGTTCCCGCGATCGGAGTTCGCGCGCGCGAGCGCGCGCACGTTCCAGCCGGCATCCAGCAGCGCGCGCACGAGGTTGCCGCCGACGAAACCCGTCCCTCCCGTGAGGAAGGCGAGCCGGCTCATCCTAGCCAGCCGGCCGTAACGTCGGTGTGCCGCTCCGAATGGCGCTTCCCGCGCGCGATCGTGCGCTCGAAGTCGTCGATCAGCGTGTAGGTGACGGGGACGACGATCAAACTCAGGAGCGTCGACGTGATCAGGCCGCCGATGATTGCGACGGCCATTGGCGAGCGGAGTTCGGCCCCGGCGCCGAAGCCGATTGCGATCGGAATCATCCCGAGGATCGTCGCGGCGGTCGTCATCAGAATCGGGCGAAGCCGCTGTCCCCCCGCGGCGAAGATCGCCTCGTCGCGCCCGAGACCGGAGGCGCGTAATCGTTTGATGCGGTCGACGAGCAGAATCGCGTTCTTGTTCACCAGTCCGAGCAAGAAGATCACGCCCATCAGCGAGATCAAACTGAAGTCCGCGCGAACGAGCCAGAGCGCGAAGAGCGCGCCGGCGATCGAAAGCGGCAGCGCGACGCTGATGACGAGCGGGTCGACCCAGCTACGAAAGAGGAAGACCAGGACCGCGAAGATTGCGACGACCGAAAGCGCGAGCGTCAAACCGAAGTCGCGGAACGTCGTCACAGCGTCGGCCGACGCGCCGGCGAAGCGCAGTTTGACGCCACGCGGCAGTTCCTTGCGAGCGGCCGCGGCGACGATGTCGGCGGCGTCGCCGAGGCGAAGCCTGGGTGCGAGGTCGGCCGTGATCTGGACGGCGCGCACGCCCGCGACGTGTTCGATCGCGGAGAACGGGGTGCCGTCCGATAGGCCGCTCGCGGTCACGTCGATGAAGCCGTCCTGATGCTGCAGGTAGTGCTCGAAGTTCCGCCCCGCAGTACGCAGGAGCGGTAAGTCGTTGCTCAGGAGTGCGAAGTCGAGGGGTTTGGTCGTATCGGAGCCGACGAAAGGAACGTCGCCGGCGCTTGCGGTCACGCCGTCGAGTTGCGGCAGCAGTTCGCGGACGACGCCTTCGTTCTGCACGGTGTTGAGGCTGCGGTTCGCCTTGAGCTGGACGTCGATGAGCCCTTGGCTCGTGGGCTGCCCGGCGCGCCCGCCGATTTGCGTGTACGTATGCGAGACGTCGTGGTCCCGGTGGATCGCATCTTCGAGGACGCTCGCCGTGCGCACCGTATCGTCGAGGCTGGTGCCGAGCGGGGTCGCGAACGTGACGTGAAACTCGCCGCGGTCGAGGTGTGGGATGAAGCCCTTGGGGATGAACGGGATAAGGGCGAGTCCAGCCAGGAAGGCCGCAATCGCAAGTGCCGCGACCGCCGCCCGGTGCGTCAGCGCCCAGCGCAGCGCGCGCCGGTACGCCGGATACCGGTCGATGGCATCGCTCGGGCCTTCCGCGACCCTATCGTGATCGTGTTTGGACGTCCGCGGGCGAAACCACATGGCGGCCAAGGTTGGCGTCAGCGTCCGCGCGGCGAGTAAGGAGAAGAGGACCGCGGCCGACGCGGTGATGCCGAACGGCTTGAAAAACGTTCCGAGCGTCCCGCTCATCAACCCGATCGGAAGGAAGACCGCGACGATCGTCATCGTCGTCGCAACCATCGTGCGCCCGATCTCCCGATTCGCCATGATCGCGGCTTGGCGTGGCCGTTCGCCTTCCTCGAGGTGGCGGAAAATGTTCTCGATCATGACGATCGCGTCGTCGACGATCACGCCGACGACGAGTGCGAGCGCGAGCAGCGTGATCGTTTCGAGGTTGAAGTGGAAGACGCGCATGACGACCGACGTGCCGAGCAGCGCCATGGGGGTGGCCAGCGCCGAAATCGCCGTGGCGCGCCAGTCCCACAGAAACGGCAGGATGACCAGGATCGCCAGCAACACGGCGAGGCCGAGCGCCTCTTGCGTGGCGCGGGTGGCCTCGCGAATGTACGTCGCCTGCGACGAGGCTTGAACGATCGTCACATTCGCGAGGCTGGCGCGTAGTGAATTGACGACGTCGTCGCAGGCCTCGGCGACGTCCAAGGCATTGGCGCTCGCCTGTTTGACGACGGCGACGGCGACCGCCGAGCGGCCGTCGTAGCGGTAGACCGAGGCATCAGGGCCTTTGGCGGTTCCACCCACGACCTGGACCTTGAGGACGCCGGGGAGCGCGCTCAGGCGCGGTGCGAGGCGCGAGTTGGCGAGCGCCGCGAGGTCGCCCATCGAACGCGAGGTCTGCGTCAGCGCGTACGTCACCACGTACGTCTCGTTCAAGTCGACCGGCGAGACCGTCGTTTTCGTTCGGGGCGGCAGCGCGACGCCGGCGATCGCGGTTTGGACCTCGCTTTTTCGGGACTCAAGGTCGGTCCCGACGTCGAAGCTCATGTCGATCAAGACGAACTCGGGGTAACTGAGCGAGTGGATTTGCGAGACGCCCTTGATGTTCGCGAGCGCGTGCTCGAGGGGGTTCGTCACTTGCTGCTCGTTCGTCAGAGGGTCGATCTGCGTCGTCTGCGCCGTGACGACGACGACCGGAAACGCGATATCCGGGAAAAGGGCTTGTTTGAGACCGAGGAAGCTCCACAGGCCCACGGCCGAGAGCAGGACCCAAAAGAGCAGCGTCGCCCACGGATAGTCGATCGCTATCCGCGTGATCCCGGGGAAGCGCTTTATGATTTCGCCGGCCCGAGCTCGAATCGTTGACTCGCCGTCTTCTCGACAAGCCAGCGGGTGGTGGTGTTGGAGATCGTCGAGACCGAGCCGGCTAGGATCAGCGAGCGGACTTCTTGGCGTGAAATCTTGACGCCGCCCCCGGACTCGAGCATGGCGCTCGAACGCTCGATCTCGCGCAAGGTCGCAACCGCGAACAGGATCGGCAGCAAGCAAAAGAGCCGAATCCGCACGGCCGCTTTGGGCAGCGCGTTAAAGTAGTCGAGCGACTTGCGGATGTCTTCCTTGGCCAATTCGACCAAAGCGACGAGCGCCTCGCGGTTTTGCATGACCCAGTCGCCGTTGAGGAGCCGCTGATGGCTCGAGCCGCGGGCCCGCAAAAGATCCTCGGGGATGTAGGCCGAGTTCTCGTGCTCGATGTCCCAAGCGATGTCTTTGAGGATGTTGATCGTCTGCAGGCCCTCGCCGAACGCTTCGCAGTTGACGAGCAGGCGGTTGTAGTCGCGCTCGCGGACGTATGGCGACGTTGCATACCACAGGTCGGTGAGGAGATGCCCGACGGTTCCGGCGACGTAGTAACAGTAGCGCCTGTACTCGTCCATCGTTTGGATCCGAATCCCGTCGGGGTACCGCCCCACGAACTCCATCATGCCGAGCGAAAGCTCGCGCACCCAACGTTTCAGAATCGCGCCCGTTTCGGCGGGCAGCGAGCGCATGAGATCGAAAACGAGATCCGTGCCCCGCAGCAGTTCGAGGTACGAAGCGTCGGCGTTGATGTCGGAGGCTTCCGCGGCAAATCCGGCCGCGCGTTCGGGATGGTCGAGGCAGTCGGTGAAGGTCGCGAGGAGCTCCTGGCGCCGCTCGGAGGACGTCGCGCCGTCGTCCTCGATCGTGTCGGCGATGCGGCAGAGCAAGTAGCCGGTCAGGACGGCCTTGCCGAGGCTGCCGGGCAGGACGGAAATGCCGATCGCAAAAGTGCGCGAAACGCGCCCGATGATGCCGCGAGCGAACTCGAGCGCGACACGCTCTTTGACCGGGGATATAACCCGGCTCGTTCCGTTGAGGCCCATCGTCTCTATAGTATGACGGCGGCTCCGGGGAACCCCCGCCTAGGCGCCCCTTTGGAGGACTGTGTGGCGTCGGCGGCAGAGACGGACCCCAATGCGACTCCCTTGCCCCAGCGGCCGGCTAGCCTGGACGACTCCCGGCCGCGCCCCGGCACGCGCGAGCCGCGGCTGATGCGCGCCTCGGCGAGCGTCCCCGTAAGGTCCTGTGCGTTTTTCCGCGCTACGCGCCGTCTTTTGGGACCTTCGAGAAAATCTATCCCTTCGTCGGCGTCAAGGCCTTCATGCCGCCCCAAGGGATATTGGTCATCACGTCCTACATGCCCGAGTCCTGGGACATCCGATTCGTCGACGAAAACTTCCGCCCGGCGACCGCGCGCGAGTTCGAATGGGCCGACGCAGTATTCGTCAGCGGGATGCACATCCAACGCGCGCAGATCAATGACATCAACCGGCGTGCGCACGCGCGCGGTAAAGTGACCGCGCTTGGCGGGCCGTCGGTCTCGGGGTGCCCGGAGTATTACCCGGACTTCGACTACCTTCACGTCGGCGAACTCGGCGACGCGACGGACGAGCTGGTCCGCCGCCTGGAAACTTCGACGGCGCGCCCGCCGCAGCAGGTGCGGATCGAAACGAAAGACCGCCTCCCGCTGACCGACTTTCCGGTGCCGGCGTACGAGCAAACGGAGCTGTCGAAATATTTCCTTGGAAGCGTTCAATTCTCGAGCGGATGCCCGTACCGCTGCGAGTTCTGCGACATCCCCGAACTCTATGGCCGCAATCCGCGCCTGAAGACCCCCGAGCAGGTCGTCGCCGAGCTCGACGCGATCTTGGCCGCCGGCGGCCAGCGCGCGATCTACTTCGTCGACGACAACTTCGTCGGGAACCGTAAGGCGGCCAAGGAACTGCTGCCGCACTTGATCGCGTGGCAGAAGAGGAACGGCTTCGCCGTTCAGCTCGCTTGCGAGGCGACGCTGAACATCGCAAAGTCCCCCGACCTGCTCGAAATGATGCGCGAGGCGTATTTCTGTACGGTTTTCTGCGGGATCGAAACGCCGGACCCGGCCGCCTTGCACGCGATGGCCAAAGATCAGAACAACATGCTCCCGATCATGGACGCGCTGAACATTATCCACGCGCACGGGATCGAAGTCGTCTCGGGGATGATCATGGGGCTCGACACCGACACGCCCGAGACGGCCGACCAGATCCTCGCATTCGTCGAAGCGTCGAACATCCCGATGCTGACGATCAACTTGTTGCAGGCGCTGCCCCGCACGCCGCTCTACCGGCGCCTTCAAGAAGCGAACCGGATCGTCGACACGCCGGGGCGCGAGTCGAACGTCGAGTTCTTGATGCCGTACGATGAATTGATAAGCATGTGGCGCAGGACGTTCTTGACGGCGTACCGCCCCGAGGCGATCTACAAGCGTTTCATGTACCACGTCGAGCACGTCTTCCCCAAGCGGATGAAGCCGCCGAACAGCAAGCAGCGCCTGAGCAGGAGCAACTTGCTGACCGCCGCGCGGATCGTCTCGAACTTGCTCGTCCGCGTGGGGCTGTTGGGCGACTATCGCGACGTCTTCTGGAAGATGGCGCGCACGGCACTGCGCCGCGGCGACGTCGAGGCCATGATCCACATCGGCCTGGTCAGCCACCACCTGATCTCGTTTGCCCGGGAGGCCGGCGCCGGGATGCGCAACGCGTCGTTCTATAGCCCAAACCTGCCCGACGCCGAAAACCGGGAGCTCGTCTCGGCATAGTTCGCCGCCTCCGACCCAGGGCGGCTCCCTTTCAGACCTTCTTCAGAATCCTCGCAGATGATGCGAGCGTACACGCTCGTCGTTTTCGATTGGTTGAGGAAAGATAGTCATGGGACGTTGGCAGTATCTGGGCGCGACCGCCATAGCAGCCATCATGATCGCCGCTTGCAGCGGCACAAACGGCACCCCGACGGTTTCAGGTCTCACCCGAACTGACCAGCCAAAGTCGCTCCCGGCGCCGTGCTACACGTACGGTGTTTGCACTACGCCGACGCCGATGCCATCGAAAACCCCGACGCCCAAACCGACCTACACTCCCCCGCCGACGCCCACTCCAAAATCCTCGCAATCGCCGACGCCCTCGCCGTCCCCCACGCAAACTCCAGCGGCGCACGGCATCTACGTCGCGAACGCCGGCGCCGGGACGCTGACGAGCTATCTCCCGGACGGTACGCCGGTCACGCCGACGATCACCGGACTCTCCGGGCCGTGGGGCCTAGCGGTCGACAAACACGGAAAGATCTACGTCACGAACTTCGGTGGCACCACGGTAACGACGTATCACCCGAACGGCGCGCTCTGGACGCCGACGCTATCGACCGGCATCAGCAACCCGGCATCCGTGGCGGTCGACAAGCACGGTAAGATCTACGTCACGGATTTCGGCAGCAACACGTTGACGACGTACACCGCGGCCGGAAAACCGACGAAGCCGACGATCACCGGGCTGAGCAGCCCTTGGGGCGTGGCGGTCGACGCTAAGGGCAAGATCTACGTCGCAAACAACGGCAACAACACGGTCACGACCTACCTTCCGAACGGGAAGGCGACGACCCCGACGATTACGACCGCACTCAACGGCCCGACCGGGTTGGCCGTCGACGCGAGCGGCAAGATTTACGTCACGAGCCAAAATACCAATACGCTGACAACCTACCTTGCCAACGGAACGCAGACCACGCCCACGATCACGACGGCGGTCAACAGCCCCACGGCGGTAACCGTCGACTCGACCGGCAAGATCTATATCGCGAACTCCGGCAACAACTCGCTCACCACGTATACCAAGGGTGGGACGCAGACGACGCCCACGATCACGACCGGGATCAACACGCCCTTCGGCGTGGCCGTCCACTAGCTCGATCTCAGCGGCCTCTGGCTAGACGAACGAGCGGGCGCCACGAGGCGCCCGCTCGAACAAACCCGTCCGATGCTTTCTGTCCATCTCTTCGGACAGGTACGCATATCGTTCGAAGGTTCTCCAGTCTCACCGAGCGCCCGCCCGAAGGTTCTCCCGCTGCTCGGCTACCTGCTGTTGCACCGGCGCGCACCGCTCCCGCGGGAGAAGGTCGCAAATGATCTATGGCCCGACGACGATCGCGCCGGCGCTCGGGCCAATCTGCGCCGGCATCTCCAATACCTCACGTCGATGCTTCCGCCGCGGACAGCCGAGCCGTGGCTAACGATTTCCGCCTCGACGGTGCAATGGAACCCGTCGGCGCCCCTCTGGCTCGACGTCGCCGAGTTCGAAGCTGCATGCGCGTCACCCGGCCGCGTGCGCGATGCGATAGCGTTGTACGACAGCGACCTGCTCGCCGAGTTCGATGAAGAGTGGGTTTTGTTCGATCGCGACCGGCTGCGCAGCACGTTCCAGCGCGCTCTGGATGCCGCGGTCGGCGCGTTGCGCGCGAATCGCGAGTACGGCGACGCGATCGCAACGGCGCACACGCTCCTCGCGCACGACCCCTGGCGCGAGGATGTGATCCGCGCGCTAATCGCGATGCGCTTCGAGTCCGGCGACCGCGCGGGCGCTCTGGACGAGTACGAACGTTTCGCTGCGGCGCTTAGGGCGGAGTTCGGGACGGAACCGATGGACGAGACGGCGGCCGCCTATCGAGCGCTGAAGGACGGGCGCGCTCCACCCGGCGTGCTCGCGAGTCGCCGCGACGCTTCCCGCTCGCGTGCGACGGTGCCGGCCCGCGGTCCGTTTGTCGGGCGCGACGAGGAACTCGCGGCGCTGCGGCGCCAGTGGGAGCGCGCCTCGAGCGGCGACGCGTCCTTCGTGTTCGTCGCCGGCGAAGCCGGCATCGGAAAGACACGGCTGCTCCGCGAGTGGATCGTCGACTGTGAGGCGCGGGGCGGACGCGCCTTCGGCGCCGTCGCAACCTCGCGCGCCGCTCCGTCCTACGAGCCGATCCTCGGCTTGCTCCGGAGCATCGCCCCACTCTTGCATGTGGAGGATATCGCCCCGCTGTGGGCAGGCCCGCTCGCGAGTCTGATCCCCGAACTGGCCGCGACGTTCCCGACCCTGACGAGCCCGCCGAGCGTCGAGCCCGCGCGCGAGCGAACGCGGCTATTCGAATCCTGCGCGTCGTTCTTCGAGGCGGTCAGCGCGCGGCGCGCAACGTGTCTGGTCCTCGACGACGTGCATTTGGCGGGGCGCGACGCCATTTCGCTCCTAGGGTATGTCGGCCGCCGGTTGCGCGACGCGCACCTGCTCTTAATCGTCGCATACCGCGACGACGAACTCGAGCCCGATCACCCGCTGCGCGAGCTGCGCCGGCAACTCGAGCGGGACGGCGCCGCGACCCACATCGCGATGCGGGGGCTCGCCGTCGACGCCGTCACCGAGATCGTCCGCGCCACGAGCGGAGTGCTCGGCGTCGCGACGGCAAGTGCGATTCACATAGCGAGCGAGGGAAACCCGTTCTTCGTCGAAGAGCTGCTCGCGGATCGTCGCGAGGGCGATGAGGTCTCCGAGACGCTTCCGTCCGCGGTGCGCACGGTCCTCGAGCGGCGAATTGCTCGTTTGAACGACGTCGAGCGCACGATCGGCCAAGTGGCCGCTGTCGCCGGGTTGTCGTTCGACGTCGAGTTGTTGACCGACGTGACGGGATGGCGCGAAGGCGACGTCAACGCCGCCATCGGCGTGCTGGTCGACCGCAGGCTTCTGCGCGCTTCGGCCAGCGGAGGGTTCGACTTCGCATTTCGGCACCAATTGATCCAACTCGCCTTCTATCGAGGCCTTTCCGCGCAACAGCGCTTCCGCCATCATGCGCGGATCGCGCAGGTCATGCACGATCTCAACGCTTCGCGGCTCGAGTCGATCGCCGCCGAACTTGCCTTTCATTGGGAGCGCGGCGGGGCGCCGGAGGCGGCCGTCGGTTTCTACGTCATGGCGGCGCGTGCCGCGCTGCGCGTGTACGCAAACGACGACGCGCTTCGTCATCTCGAGCGGGTCCTGGCGCTGGCGACCGAACTGCGGCCTCGCTTCGACGCACTCGTGTTGCGGGAAGAGTTGTGCGCGATCCGCGGCGACCGTGCCGGTCAGGCGGCGGACCTCGAAGAACTGGGCGCGCTGGCACAAGCGCTCGACGACGAGGATGCGCGCTGTACCGTGCTCGGTCGCTCGATCGTTCTCGCGAACGTTACGGGCGACCGGGAGCGGGAACGCGCGTTGATCGAGCGGCTCGCCGAACGCGTCCAACGTTCGGGCTCGCGGCGATGGGAGGCGGCGCTGCTCGAGGCGCGAGCGCGTTTGCACCGGTCCACCGGCGAGCTCGCCAAAGCCCGCGCGGATTTCGAGCGTTTGATCGAGCTCGTCAAAGGCACGGAGGACCATAAAGCCTATCTGAGCGCCAGGCTTGCGTACGCGGATGCGCTGATTTTCGAAGGCCGCGTCGATGAAGCGGTGCATTCGCTCCTAGAAACGCGCGCGCTCGCCGAGTCCGAGTCGAACGAGTCGGCGCTGATCCGAACGCTCATGACGTTCTCGCGCGCGGCTCTCGCTCGGCAGGACTACGACGCGATGGCTGAGTTCGCGCGTCAAGCGTACGATCGCAGTCGCGCGATCGGCGATCGCGAAGGCGAAGCGTTAGCGCTGCACAACGTCGCGAACGGGCTCGTCTACGAGTTCCGCATCGACGACACGTCCGCGGCGTACGAGGGGGCGCTGCGGATCTATCAGGACATCGGCCACCGGATCGGCGTCGCCAGCATCCTGACCGACACCGGGCTTTTCTGCGTCGAGACCGGGCGTCTCGAGGAGGGGCTCGGCCTGCTGCGGCGCGCGTCCGCGTTGGCCGACGAGATCGCTTTCTCGCACGTCTCGTGCATCGCGCGGGTCAATGAAGCCTATGCCCTCCGCCTCGCCGGCAGATACTGCGAATCTCGTGACGCCGCGGCTCGAGCGCTCGAGTTCGCGCGTGCCGTCCGTTCGGCCACGCTCGAGTCGGCCGCGCTCGGAACGCTCGGGGCCGCCGAGGCCGCCCTCGGTGGAGAAGAAGGAGAAGAAGCGATCGCGCACCTCGAGCGCGCCGTCGAACTCCGCCGCCCGGGCGGGCCATCCGCGCGTCTGGGCGACAACCTGTGCGGGCTTGCATACGCGCAGTTGCTCGCAGGGGACGCTGCTGGCGCGCGGGCAACCGCGGAGGAACTCCTGGCGCTGCACGAAGCGCGACCGAAGGCGGCCCCCCAACCCACCGAATGGCTTTGGGTGGCCGCCACCATCTACCGTGCTTCCGGCGACGAGAAACGCGCCCTGGAATTATTTGGCGCTGCCGCGGCGGTGGCCGAAGAACGCGCGGCCCGGCTCCCGGATCCCACGATGCGCGATGCCTTCATGGCGCTGCCGTTCAACCGCGCGACCGCCGCGGAACGTCACGGCCGCGTTACGGCCGGGCTTCGAATACCAAGTTGAACGGCGTCTCCGCGGCGCGGCGGAACTTCGTGAAACCCGCGCTCGTGACGAGGTTGCGGATGCGTGCTTCACCCGCCTGCGCGCCGAGTGCGAGTCCAACCTCTTGATCGCGTGACGCCGGCGTGCAGATAAGGGTCGACGCGCTGTAGTAGACGCGTCCAACCGGGTTGAGGTTGTCCTCGATGCGGTCGCCCGCGAATGGCTCCACGATCATCCACGTTCCGTCCGGCTTCAGCGAACCGAGAACGTGTTTAGACGCGCCTGCCGGATCGCCCATGTCGTGCAGGCAATCGAAGAAGGCGACGAGATCGAAGTCTTTACCGGCGTACTCCTTCGCGGAAGCGACCTCGAAGCTGACGCGATCTTCCACGCCCGCCGCGCGAGCCGCTTTGCGCGCCGTCTCGATCGAGGCCGCGTGGTAGTCGTAGCCCACGAACGTCGAAGCGAGATAGGCCTTGGCCATGATGAGGGTTGACGCGCCGTGGCCGCACCCGACGTCGGCGACGTGCGCTCCGCGCTGAAGCTTCGCTTCGACGCCGTCGAGCGCCGGGATCCAACTCGTCGTTAGGTTGCCGACATAATTCGGGCGGAAGAAGCGTTCCGTCCCTTCGAACATGCCGGGATCGTGCTCGTGCCAGCCGACGCCGCGACCGGAGCGGAATGCGTCGGTGATCTTCGGCTCGTCTTTGATGCATGAGGTGACGAGTTGGAACGCACCTGGGAGGTACGCCGGGCCGCCGTCGTTTGCGAGCGCGAACGCTTGCTCCGGCGTGAGGCTGAACTTTTCAGTTAGTGGATCGAACGTGACGTAGCCGCCCGCGGCTTGGCCGCAGAGCCACTCGCGCACGTAGCGCTTGTCGGTGCCGGTCTTTGCGGCGAGTTCATCGGACGTCAGCGGACCGGCGGCGGCGGCGAGGGCCTTGTAGAGCCCGAGTTTTTCGCCGAGGACGATGCAGGCGGCGCTGAGGACGGCGCCCATGTCGACGACTGCGCGGCCCATGAGGGCCATGAGTTTGTCCTGGTCGGGAGCAGAGGTCGAGGCGGGTTGGGTCGTGGTGCTCATCGTGATGGTGCCCCTTTTTCTTGGCGGTGGTGAGCGCCACAGTAGGGGTCAATCGTCTCAAAAACGTCCCAGCGTCGGGGTGTCAGCTCGCCTGACGAGTTTCTAGCCGGCCTCGATCAAGCGTAAGGTCAGCGATTCTTTTCGGCGTCGCGCGGGTGCGCGTCGTCGTACGTGCGGCGCATGTGCTCGAGCGAGACGTTCGTGTAGATCTGTGTCGTCGCCAAACTGGCGTGGCCGAGCAGCTCCTTGATCGTCACGAGATCCGCACCGTTCTCTAGGAGATGCGTCGCGAACGAGTGGCGCATCGTGTGCGGGGTCGCGTGCTGCTTGATCCCGCTCAGGTCGGCGTAGAGTCGGAAGACCTTCCCGGCCTGGTTGAGGCTCAGACGCGAGCCCCGTTCGCTCAGGAACAGCGCGCCGTCGGTCGAGCGCGGCCGGACTCCAAGATAGAGACGAATCGCCTCCGCGGCGGCCGCATTGCAGAAGACCATCCGCTCTTTGTGCCCTTTCCCGAGGACGCGCAGCGTGCGCTTGTCCAAGTCGATGTCCCACACATCGAGCCCGACGAGCTCCGCACGCCGAATGCCGGAGGCATAAAGCAATTCGAGCATCGCGATGTCGCGCAGCCGCAGGAAATCGCTGCGGCCGGCGATCCGCGTCCGCAGGAGCCGGTTGACGTCGACTTGCTTGAGGACCCGCGGAAGCGAGTGATCCGGCTTCGGCGGCTTGACCTCGAGCGCAGGGTTGACCGTCCGCCGGCCCTCACGCACCTCGTGCGAAAAATACTTGCGTAGCCCGAAGAGCTTGCGCCGGACGCTGACCGCTTTATAGTTGCGGCGGTCGCGCAGTTCCATCACGTAGCGGCGGATGTCGGCCGCCGAAACGTCCGAAAGCGTTCGAGACGCCTCCGCAAGCGGCGCTTTTGGTTTTAGAAAGCTCGCAAATGCCTCGACGTCCCGCGCGTACTCTTGCGCCGTTCGCCGCGAATAGTTTGCCTCAGCAGTTAGCCGCGCCGCAAAGTCGGCCACGAACGGATCGGCCGGAACGTACCCAGGCATCCTACGCCACCGTCCGCCAGGTCTTTGGGGAGCGCCCGAGCCTCTTCGGAATGTCCTCGCCAGGGTGCATAAGCATAGTTTGTGGGCTTCGACTTAGGGCAGCGTGCCCCTGCTCGATTAGCTCGGGGCAACGCGTGCCCGCGTGGGGGTTGCCGCCGGCGACTGTGACCGCGCGGAC
This sequence comes from Vulcanimicrobiota bacterium, assembly GCA_963832625.1. GTDB lineage: Bacteria > Vulcanimicrobiota > Vulcanimicrobiia > Vulcanimicrobiales > Vulcanimicrobiaceae > CAWHUV01. Next base: position 269,935 of record CAWHUV010000004.1, read on the forward strand.
TCTTCTCCCGCTGAGAGAAACCGCGGAGGTGAAGGCTCCGAACTAATAGGTGTGTGGGAGCGAAGATTGATGCCCGGCGGAAGGCGAAAAACGGACAGCCCGAATGGCGTCGCCGAGGTCGCGGAGTCGAACGGCGTGGTCGAAGCCGCGAGCCCGAGGGCCGAGCTTCGGCAAGCGCCCGGGATCGAGATCGGGCCACTCCGCGAGGACGACGTTGCGGATGCCGACAGAATCTTTCGCCTCGCGTTCGGGACGTTCTTAGGGCTCGACGATCCGCAGAGTTTTCACGGCGGTCGCGATATGGTGCGCCTGCGCTGGAGCACGAATCCTTCGGCGGCTCTCGTGGCCAAGTTCGAGGGAAAGGTCGTGGGTTCGAACGTTACGACCGATTGGGGCAGCGCGGGCTTTTTCGGGCCGCTGACGGTTACGCCCGAGATGTGGGAAAAGGGCGTGGCTCAACAGTTGATCGCGACGACGATGGCTATTTTCGAGCGCTGGAAAACGCGGCGCCGGATGCTCTTTACCTTCGCCAACAGCCCGAAGCACATCGCGCTCTACCAAAAGTTTGGCTTCTTGCCGGGCTACCTTACCGCGATAGCGTCCTGCCCGGTCGGCGCCCGCGCCTTGCCGGGCGGCGCGGCGCGCTTCTCGCAACTTTCGGCAGTCGAGCGCGAGCAAGCTCTCGCGGCGGTGCGGCGCTTGTGCGACAAGATCTATCCCGGGCTCGACGTGAGCCAGGAGATCACATCGCTCGGCGCGCGATCGGGCGACGCCATCTTGCTCGAGCGCGGGGACAACCTCGAAGGTTTTGCGGTCTGCCACTTCGGTCCCGAATCCGAGGCGGCGTCCAATACGTGTTACGTTAAGTTTGCGGCGGTCGTCGGTGGCGTCGGTGCGCCCAAACGTTTGGCCACGCTCTTCGACGCATGTGAGTCGCTCGCCGCCACGTACGGTGCGAGCGCGATGGAGGCCGGCGTCAACACATCCCGGCGCGGCGCGTACCGCGCCCTGCTCGACCGCGGCTTCCGTACGACGATGCTGGGCCTCGCAATGAGTCAGGGCGAGGATCCCGGCTACGACCGAGCCGACGCCTTCGTCATAGACGACCTGCGCTAACTTCCCAAGGAGTCGCCGTCGCCGGTCGCGGACTCGCACCCAATGAACCGTCAGCTCGCCGTCCGCGTCCTTCTGCTGCTGCTTTTGAGCGGAGGCGCCGGCCTCGCGGCCGCGCACGCCGCCGACGCTCCGCAAGATGCGCGGAACGATCCGACCTGCATTCTTTTCCAGAACGTGGCTCTGGATCCGCCGACGACGTACTCGATTTTACTCGACACGCGCGATCGAACCGTGAGCGACGTGCAAATCGACGCATACACCGACGACACCACGTATGGGTTTCACGCACGGCCGGGCTGGTTCGATCAAGGCGACCCCACCGCAGCGACCAAGACACGGGTCTCGAGCCCGATCGAGCTCTTCGACCCGTCGTCGAAGCCGTTTCTCTTCTTCACCGCTCGGGCCGCGGGCGACAAGGCGCAATGCCAAACCTACGTCCTAGCCAACGACTGGGACACGAAAGCGTGGCATCCCACCAGCCGCGTCCCCGAGGGCGCGATCGTCCCGAACCTCACGCATGACGATGGTCCCCCAAAATGCGCCGAACCGTTCGCGCACGCGCGCCGCACGGGCGTCGTCCTGCCGCAATACACCCAGAACGATGCGACCGCGAAGGGCTGGCGCGCTTCGGTTCGGGTCCTCGTCGCCGCGGACGGAACGGCCACGAACGCCGAAATTCTCAAGAGCGACGCACCCCCATACATCAACGACGCGCTCCTCGTCGCGGCGCGCGCTTCGAAATACGCGCCTCAACTCGTTCGATGCACGCCGATCCCAGGCGAATTCATCTTTACGATGCAGGGCTGACGTTGGGAAAGACGCGACTAGCCATAGCTGCGGTATTCGGACTTTTCGTCGAAATTGCAGCCGCATGCTCGGGCTCACGCGGGCCGTCGCGCGAGCCGTCGCGCGAGCTCAGTAGTGTTATCGACAACGCCATTCAGACCGCGACGCTGACGCTACGGAGAGATGAGCTCGTCACGCCGTTCTCGATCACGTTTGGCGGGGCCGGCAACCCGCCGAAAGTAACGGACTATGCAGAAGCCAAAACAATCGGCTTCAAGAAAACCGAGGCGCTCGACTATCCGAAGTCGGTTGCAGCCGGGCGAACGCGCCTCGCGTCCGAGGACGATCGGTTGGCTGTCTTTGTGCGAAGCGTTCGGGATAAGGTCGGTGGAGAGACCTTCGATGCCTTCGCTATTGAAGCGTACGAGCGCGGCGAACCGGTAACGTACCGTTTCGTCCAGGATTACGAAATCGACGCCGGCACGCGCAAGGTAAGGCTTCAGGGGAAACTGGCCCGCCTTTCGGATGCGCCACCGCACTTCGCGACGCCGCCGCCCAACTGAGGCCAAGAGTCGCCGCGACCCCCGGCGAAACTTGCTCAACCCTCGCCCAAAGATTAACCCGGGCATAAGCTTTTGGAGGTCCGCATGAACTGTCCGACCTGTCAAACCCCGCTGGCGCCCGGCGCTAAGTTCTGCCCGAATTGCGGCGCTCCGGCCCCGCAAATGACCCAAGTGGGCTCCTATCAGGAGCCCGTCCCGGAGACGGACAATCCCAAGGATCCCATCACGCTCGGGGACATGACGATCAAGATCGAGGGCGAGCTCGTCCCCCCGCAGTCGACGTCGAACTCGGTAGCCAGCAGACGGTCTACTTCGAGCACCACATCCTGCTGTGGAAGCAGCCGAACGTCACGCTCGGGTTCCTCGGCCTCAAGAACGCCGGCAAACGTTTCTTCGCGGGCCTGCAGATCTTCATCTCGACGGCGAAGGGTCCCGGGAACATTGCGTTCTCACGCGAGGCGCCCGGACAGATCGTCGCGATGCGCCTGCAGCCGGGACAGTCGATCGACGTCCGCGAGCATCAGTTCTTGCTCGCCACGAGCAACGTCAACTACGATTTCTACTTCCAGACCGGCCTGGCAAACGTGTTCTTCTCGCGGACTGGCCTGTTCATCGACCGCTTCACCGCCCAACAAGGTGAAGGCGTCGTGCTCTTACACGGTTACGGGAACGTCTTCGAGAAGACGCTCGGCCCGGGCGAGATGATCGACGTCGAACCGGGCGCGTGGCTCTGGAAAGACTCGAACGTCCGGATGGATACGATCTCGGTGCTGCAGTCGCAGGGTGGCGGCGGGCTGCTCGGTGCGCTCGGCGCGTTCGTCGGCGGCTCCGCGCTGACGCTGAACCGCTTCTTTGGACCGGGGCGCGTCGGGATGCAATCGATGACCTATCACGCGCCTGCCGGCGAGGGTGCGCAGCAGGCCGGAGGCTCGAGCAACGTCGGCGGCGTCTTAGGTCAGCTGTTCGGAAACCAGTAGCCGACGCTTCGGCGCCCTAGGTCTATTTACTGAACGTAGGTGACGTTGACGCTGAAGCCGGCCGCTTCGGCTCGCTGCAGCACGGCCAAGACGTGATCGATCTCTTCGTCGACGTTGACGATCTCGCGCGCGGTGATCCCGGCGGGAGCGGCATGAAGCCAAAGGAGACGGCGCGCGGTCTCGAGCGCGGTTCGCAGGCGTTGCGGCGTCGCTTCCAAGACCGGCCAATCTTCGTATGACGTGGCCGGGACGACGCGCCAGCCCTTTCCGGCTACCTCTTCTTCATCCATCAAGGCGTTCGGAATCGCGCCGAGCACGTCGAGCGCCTCGCGATCGGCGGGTCGCAAGGGCAGTCCGATGTCCGCAAGCCGAACAACGAAGCGGTAGAACGCCTGGCTTCCCACGTTATACGTCCCAGCCGGCGAGCCAACGCTCACGTGAATCATCTCAAACACACGTTCGCCCCGACCGGCAGGCTACCTGCCGGCGAATAGACGGCCTTATCTCGCCTTGATGACGTCGACGAGTTCTTTGACCGCGTCCGCGCTCTTCTTCAACATCGCCTGCTCGTCGGCGGTCAACTTGACTCGAAGATCTGTCTCGATGCCGCGCCCGCCGAGCTTGACCGGGACGCCGACAAAGAGCCCGTTGATGCCGTACTCGCCTTCGAGGTAGCGCTGCGCACGGCAAGACCTTCTTCTTGTCCTTGAGGATCGATTCGACCATCTCGACGACGGCCGCCGATGGGCGCGTAGTACGCGCTCCCCGTCTTGAGGTATTTCACGATCTCGGCGCCGCCGTTGCGCGTCGCGCTGCACGAGACGCTCGATGGCGGCCTGCATCGAGCAGTTCGGTCAGCGGAATGCCCGCGACGTTGCTCAGTCGCACGACAGCGGGACCATCGTGTCGCCGTGTCCGCCCATCACGACGCCGGTGACGTTTTCCACGCGAGACGCCAGCTCTTGTGCGATGAACGTGCGGAAGCGCGCCGTGTCCAGGACCCCGCCATGCCGACCACGCGGTCTTGCGGAAACTTCGAACCCAGTGCGCCGCCTGGCACATCGCGTCGAGCGGGTTGGTGACGATGATGAGGATGCAGTTCGGCGAGTGTTTGACCGACCTGCTCCGTCGCTTCTTTGACGACCTCGAAGTTGGCGAGCAAGAGGTCGTCGCGGCTACATCCCGGGCTTGCGCGGAAAACCCGCCGTGATGACGACGATGTCGGAGTCCGCGGTCGGCGCATAGTCGTTCGATCCGGTGACCATGACATCGTAGCCCTGGACCGGCCCCGACTCGAGCAGATCGAGCGCCTTGCCTTGCGGAACCCCTCGATGACGTCGACCAACACGACGTCGGCCAGCTCTTTGTCGGCGATCCGCAGCGCGCAATTGGCGCCGACGTTCCCCGCGCCCACAACGGTGACTTTTTTTCGCACGAACTCTGCCACAAAGTGCTCCTACTTTAGTCGCTGTACGCAGTCCGAAGACGGCCCCGAGTCATTCACGCCAAACAACGGGCCTCCTCGAAAGTGATGGGTTAGAGACTCGCCGGTGCGCGCGTGATCGCGCCGTCGGACGCCGACGAAACGAGCGCCGCATACTTCGCGAACACTCCGCTCGTATATCGCGGTGGCGGTTCGACCCAATCGCGTAGGCGCAGGGCGAGCTCGGCGTCCGAGAGTTCGACGTCGACGCGGCGCGGTTCGATGTCGATCGCGATCGTATCGCCTTCGCGAAGGAGCGCGAGCGGTCCACCGGCCTGCGCCTCGGGCGCGACGTGACCGATCATGAGCCCTTGCGTGCCGCCCGCAGAAACGCCCGTCCGTCACCAGCGCGACCGTCTCGCCGAGCCCGGCGCCGACGAGCGCCGCGGTCACGCCGAGCATCTCGCGCATCCCGGGCCCGCCTTTCGGCCCTTCGTAGCGGATGACGACGACATCGCCGCCGGCGATGCGTCCGCTCTCGACCGCGCGCATCGCGTCTTCTTCACGGTCGAACACCCGCGCCGGTCCGCGGTGATGCAGGCGCTCGTGCCCGGCGATCTTCACGACCGCGCCGTCCGGCGCGAGGTTGCCGTGCAGGATCACGAGCCCGCCGGCCGGCTTGAACGGACGGTCGGCGCGTCGAGACGACTTGTTGTCCGGGCGTCTCGACGGCGTCGCGCGCCTCTTCGCCGAGCGTATCGCCCGGTCGGCGGTCGGCGCTCCGGCATGGACGAGCGCGCCCTCGACCATCCGTTTTGCGATCAATTGGATTCCGCCGGCACGGTCGACGTCGAGCGCGACGTACTGCCCGGCGGGCTTGAGGTCTGCAACGATCGGCGTGCGCCGGCTGATCGCATCGAAATCGTCGATCGCGAGCGGCACCTCCGCTTCGCGCGCGATCGCGAGCAAATGCAGCACGCTGTTGGTCGAGCCGCCCGTCCCGGCCGCCGCGGCGATCGCGTTCTCGAGCGAGTCGCGCGTCACGAGGTCGCGCGGCCGCACGCCGCGGCGCAGTAGGTCCATCACGATCGTGCCGGCTTCGTACGCCTTTTGATCTTTGCGCGGATCGGTCGCGCCGGGCGATGCGCTCCCGACCGGTGAGAGCCCGATGAACTCCATCACCGTCGCCATCGTGTTGGCGGTGAACTGTCGCCGCAGGCTCCGGCCCCGGGACACGCGTGGTCCTCGATCGCTTTCAGTTCGACGTCGCTCAATCTTGCCGGCCGCGTGCGCGCCGATCGCTTCGAAGACATCGATGATCGGTCAGGTCGCGGCCGTCGCAACTTTCCGGGTGCGATCGAGCCGCCGTAGAGGAGCAGCCCGGGAACGTTGAGCCGGACGCAGCGCCATCGCCGCGCCGGGGATCGTCTTATCGCAGGCGACGAGCGCGACGATCGCGTCGAACATGTGCCCTCGGCCGACGAGTTCGATCGAGTCGGCGATCACTTCGCGGCTCACGAGCGAGGCTTTCATCCCTTCGGTCCCCATCGTGATGCCGTCGCGAGATCGCGATCGTATTGAACTCCATAGGCGTCCCGCCGGCGTCGCGCACGCCGCGCTTGACGTGCTCGGCGAGCCGCCGCAAGTTGCAAATTGCATGGCATCGTCTCGATCCAGGTGTTCGCGATCCCGACGATCGGCTTGGCCAAGTCGCCGTCGCTGTAGCCGGCGGCTTTGAGCATCGCGCGCGCTGCGGCGCGGTCGCGGCCGTTCGTAATGGTCGCGCTATTCGCTTTGACGTTGTAGCCCATCGCGGCTACTCCGTCCGCGGGCGGTTTAGCCCCTGCTCGTTACGCCGCGGCGGGGTAGGACGTGTTTGCTTGGGCGTGCGCCTCGCCGGCGAGGCGCCCGTACCAGCGGACGATCAGCACGTATCGAATGCACTCGCAATAAACGAACGTCATGAAGAGTGCGGGCGCGGTGACGATCAACGAGCGCGGTTCGAGCGCGTCGAAGACGAGCATCGCGATCAATCCGAAGAGAAATGGAACGCCCAGCATCACGAGCGAGAGGAGACAGACGCCGGCGGTCGTCGCGAAACGGCTGCGCGTTAGGCGGATCGAGCCTCCGATGGACTTGACGACTGTGGCTCCGACCGCGCGCAACGACCCGCGCTCGCCGCCGCTCAAGAGCGCCGCGATCAGCGCCTGCGACATCAACACGCCGATGACGAGCCCGGGGACGAATGCGGCGGCGTAGCCGAGATCGGTCGCGGCGCCGATGCACGCGAGCATTGCGAACGTGAGCACGCCCCGCCAAAGCGTCATCTTGAAGGTCGGCTCGATGCGCCTGAGCGCGGACGGAAGCACGAAGAAAATCGCGACGAGCGCGGCAAGGAGCACGACGTTCATGGGAGGCGTGCGGAAAACCGTCATCGGGTCGCCGGTCGCAAAGGTTTGCAAGAGATTGACTTTTCCGAAGACGGCGGCGGCCGATACCGCGCACGTAAGCGCCATCAGGCCGTAGATGCCGAGCCGCTGGCGCATCAGCGCGAAGCCCTCGGCGAACAGCCGCTCGAACAAGCCGTTTCTCGGGCGCGCCCCGGAGATCGCTCCAACCATGGTTTCTCCCAACCCGCGACGAGGAATCGGGTCACCTCGGTTATCGGCCTAGGACGGCCGGCCCTGACCCGCCTCGGCCCCAATTTGTGCCCGCGCACACGGGTCTTTTGGGCCTATTCGCGCCTGTAAAGCCGGGCCGGTGCGGGCACGCGCCCGACCGGTCACCCACCACGGCTTGGTGTTTGCGGCCCGAGGGCTAGGCTTGCCATCGCGACCCCGCGTCGTGATTCGGAAGCATGCTTGATGGTAGAATCGGAGGCGAGAGATGCTACAAACCAGGCCCGCCGGGCTCACGGTCAGTCACAAGCTCTTCGTCGCGCTTTGCGCCGAAAATCGGGACTTGCGCTTGGAGCGCACCCGCGACGGCGAGCTGATCGTCATGCCGCCGGCTGGCGCAGCGACATCGAGTAAGAACCTCGAGATCTCCGTGCAACTCGCTATTTGGCGTCGCGCCGGAGGCGGGGGCATCGCCTTCGACTCCAGTGCGGGGTTCAAGCTCCCCGACGGAGCGACTCGCTCACCCGATGCCTCCTGGATCGAGACGTCGCGGTTGGCGAAGTTGACGCGGGAGGAGCGGCAGACGTTCGCCCCGATCTGCCCCGACTTCGTTCTCGAGTTGCTTTCCCCGAGCGATAGTTTGCGAATAGTGCGTGAAAAGATGGCCGAGTATATCGAGAACGGCGCGCGGCTCGGCTGGCTGATCGATCCTTTCCGAAAGTCCGTTGAGATTTACCGCCCCGATCGCGACCCAGAGGTTCGCGTGAAGGTCACATCGGTCGATGGCGAGTCCGTTCTCGTCGGGTTCGTTCTCGATCTAACGCCAATCTTCGCCGACTAGCCGTTCGCAGCGAAGAGCTCGCCGACCGGCCTCCGCACCGGAGCGGCGGAGCTGTCACTACACGCCTGCTTGCGTCGTTACGTATGGCATGATAAGCAAGACGATCGACGCAACCGCGCACGCTTCACACGCACGCCGCTTCCTCCGTGCAACGTGGCATTGGTGGGTCGCCGTAGGAGTTGTCTTGGCGGCGGGAATCTTTTTCGCGCCCGCGCTTCTATTCAAGCCCGCGGCCGGCTTGAGCCCGGATACAAAAGACATTAGGGCCGGGAAAACGATCGTCGATAACACCACCTCTGAACCTGCCGACGGCACCCCCGTCGGCGGCTTGGAAGCCGCGCCCGCACCGGCGCTGAAAGTGAACGCAGCACACGGCGCGGCGTCGGCGCCGGCACGCGCGCGCCAAATGGAGCGATCCGCCGAGATCACCTTGATCGTCCCCGACATCGACCGCGCCCTCGGCGCCGTCGGGTCCCTCGCACGCGCCGCCGGCGGCGACGTCACCAAACTCGATGACGAGCGGCCCGAGAATCCCCGCGACCGCCGCACCGCCGACGTCAGCCTGATCGTCCCGCAGGATCGCTTCGCCTCGAGCCTCGCGCGGATCGCTCAATTCGGCGGCGTCCGCTCGCGGACCGTGAGCGCGCAAGACGTCGGCGACCAGCTCGTCGACGACCACGCGCGTCTTCGCAACCTGCGCCGGACCGAGGCCGACATGCTCAACATCATGGACCGCTCCGGCAAGATCGGCGAGGTTCTCGACGTCGAGAACCAACTCGCGTCGGTCCGCGAACAGATCGAGAAGCTCGACGCGCAGACGCAGGCGCTCGAGGGCCGCGTCGTGATGTCGACGATCGACGTCTCGCTCGAAACCGAAGCGCAATCCTCGAGTGCCGAACCGAGCGTCGCTTCGCGACTGGCCGATGCGTGGGTTGCCGCGTGGCATTCGTCCCGCGAGGCTGCCGTCGGTCTATTAGCCCGCACGTTCGTGCTGATCGCCTTCGCGCCGTACTGGCTCGCGTTACTGGGACTCGGCGGGCTCGTCGCGCTGCTCCTCCGGCGCTACCGGCAGCGTGCTCACGCCGCCGGCTAGCGTTTACTCGTCGAGTTTCGCGAACAGTTCCGGGAGCGAAAGTACGAACCCCGGCAACGCCGGGTGAGTGAAGTCCTCGTCCGAGCCGACGATCGTCACGCGCTCCCGATCGTGCGCGACCAACCGCCGCTCGTACGGATCGAGAATGCACATCAGGTCGCACCCGGCCCTTAAGTAGACGTCGACCTTATGCTCGACGTGGATTTTCCGGTCGTCTTTCGAGCGGATCTCGAAAACGGCTTCCGGCGTAACGTACGGTTCTTCGGCCGCCTCGCGCGCTGCGCGCGGAAGGCGCTCGTACGAGATGAAGGCGACGTCGGGGACAAGGTAGCGGGCATACTCCTGGCCGGGCGTAACCCAAACGCGCCACTCCGTAGCGACCCTTCCGCGGCGCTCAGCCCAGGCGCCCAGACGTTCGGCGACGAGCCGTTGCATCAACCCGTGCGCGTAGCGCGGGCTCACTTTCTGAACGGGCCCGCCCAAGAGCCACTCGGTGGCGGGCTTCGTCTCGTAGACGACCGGCTGTGCCGCTTCCGCTCGCATGTTCGCCTCTCCACGCGATCCTATCACATAGGAGGACGCTCGCGGCAAGCTCCCAGGGGCGAGCCCCGTTGGCTGCGGTTAGGGCTCCGGCTCTCTCAAATGGCCCAAAAAGCGACCGATATCACAGTTATGCAGCGGGTCGATCGCCTCTCAGCGCCTGCGGCGGTTTCGTCGCCCATATCCGGCGCGGCGCTCGCCGTCTTCGTCATGACCGTTCTGACGAGCGCTTTCCTCTTGTTCGCGCTCGAACCGATGTTCACGAAGATGCTGCTCCCCCTGTTCGGGGGCTCGCCGGCCGTTTGGAACACGGCTATCGTCTTCTTCCAGGTGACCCTGCTGGCAGGGTACCTCTACGCGCACTTCCTGCGCACGCGGCTCTCGCCGCTGTGGCAGGCCATCGTGCATTGCGGCCTGGTCGGGGCCGCCGCGTTGACCTTACCGATCGCGATCCCTCATTGGAACGGCGATCCGACCCAATCGCCGATCCTGACGCTCCTCGCCTTGGCGGCGATCGGCGTGGGACTGCCGTTCTTCGTCTTGTCCGCGAACAGCGCGCTGATTCAAGCGTGGTTCGCGCGGTCGGCGCGCGCCGGCGAGGATCCCTACACGCTCTTCGCTGCTAGCAACCTTGGAAGCGTCGCCGCGCTCATCGCATACCCGCTGTCTATCGAACCGTACTTTGGCTTGTCCATCCAGACCCGGTTGTGGGGCGGACTTTTCTGCATCTTCGCGTTAATGATTCTCGCGTGCGCGGTCATCACGCTCCGCGCGTCCGGAACGAGCCGCGCGATCGCGGCGCCGCCCGTCGAAGACGCGGGGCCGGCAATCCCGTGGAAGACGGTCGCGCGCTGGGTCGCCCTCGCCGCCGTACCGTCGAGCCTGATGCTCGGTGCGACTGCGTTCTTCGAAGACAAAGTCGCCGCGATTCCGCTCCTTTGGACGTTGCCGCTCGGCCTCTACCTGATCACGTTCGTCATCGCTTTCGGTATGAGCCGCTTCGTCTCGAGGGCCTTACTTGCGCGCATGATCCCGGTCGCTGTCGCAATCCTGCTCTTCGTAATCGTAAACGAGGGCGATGTCTCGATCAAGGTAAGCATCGCGTTCCACCTGTTCGTCTTCTTCATCATCGCGCTCTACTGTCACGCAACGCTCCGGGCCGAACGCCCGCCGGCCGGGCGCCTCACGGAATTCTATCTCTGGCTCGCCGTCGGCGGCGCCCTCGGCGGGATGTTCAACGCGCTCGTCGCGCCCCAAGTGTTCCCGAACGTTTTGGAGTATCAACTCGCGCTCGTCGGTGCCCTGCTCTTGCTCCCGCGACGCGCCGGCCCGCCCGGGATGAAGCACTACATTTCGGACGTTGCTGCGGCAGCGATATTCACCGTTCTGCTCGGCGGGTTCATCCTCGTCCCGCTGTTCACGGACGAGCATCTAGCGGACATGGCGACGACGTATGCGGCAGCGGCCTGCGTCACGCTGATGTTCGCGCGCCGGCCGCTCCGTTTCGGCTTGGCGGTCGGCGCCGTCTTCATGCTTGCAGCGTTCATGCCGTATTGGACCGGGAACGAAATATTCCGAACGCGCAACTTCTTCGGCGTCAAACACGTGACGCGCGCTCCCGGCCTCCATCGCTTCATACATGGCGACACGGTCCACGGTATTGAGAGCACGCTGTACTCCTTCGAGCGTGAACCGACGAGCTACTATTCGCCGTCGGGGGGAATCGGCGAACTCTTCCGGCGCCTGGGGCATCGCCTCGACAACGCGCGCATCGGGGTCGCGGGGCTCGGCATCGGAACAGCGGCCTGCTACGCGCGACCCGGACAAGCGTGGACGTTCTACGAGATCGACCCGCAGGTCGCGCAAATCGCGAACGACCCCCAGTACTTCCGCTACCTCCAATTGTGCCAGCCGAACGCCAACATCGTGCTCGGCGACGCCCGCCTTTCGCTTTCGCGCGAGCAGCACCAAGATTATACAGTGATGATCTTGGATGCGTACACCTCCGATCAGATGCCCGTCCATCTCTTGACCCGCGAAGCGTTCCAGATATATATGAACGCGCTCGCCCCGCACGGCGTCCTCGCCTTCGACATCACGAACCGTTACTTCGACCTGCGGCCGGTGCTGGGGAACGCGGCCGCCGCAAACGGCCTCGTTGCGTATTTTCGCCACGACGGCAGCAACGCTGCGCGCGTGCCTGGCTGGTACTCGTCGGACTGGGTCGTCATGGCCCGCAATCCCGCCGATTTGGCCGGGATCGCCACCGACTCGCGCTGGCAGCCGGTCCCGGCGACCAACCGGATCCCGCTTTGGACCGACGATTACACGAGTCAAATCCGCATCTTGAGGGCCAGCTCGCTCTAACGCGCCGGCCGGCCCGGGATTCGGGGAGCCCGCCACGCAAGACATCGGCGCTCGATGTCGATCGAATCGCCGCCGATCCACGGCTTCAGCCTACCCGACGTCCCGCCGGAGGACGTGTACAGCCAGTGCGTGCGTTGCGGACTGTGTTTGCCGACGTGCCCGACGTATCTCGAAACGCTGGTCGAGACGTCGAGTCCGCGCGGCCGCATCGCGCTGATCAAGTCAGTCGATGAGGGTCACCTCGATGTGGCCAGTCCCGGCTTCGTTCACCAGATGTGGGAGTGTCTGGACTGTCGCGCGTGCGAGGCGGTTTGCCCGTCGGGCGTTGCGTACGGCCGGCTCCTCGAGCCCGCACGCGCCCAAGTCGTGCGGGCGGCCCCGATGGGTCCCCACACGGAGCGCACCGTTCGCAACGTCGTCACGATCTTTTCCCGGCTCGGCCTGTTACGATTCGTTGCGGGGCTGCTACGGTTCTACCAGCGCAGCGGGCTACGCGCGCTCGCGCGGCGCAGCGGCTTATTGCGCCGGCTCGGCCTCGAGCGGCTCGAGTCGCTCGCGCCGGCGATCTCGGATCGTTTCTTCGTCGCGCGCGACCAGCATTGGCCGGCGCGCGCCAGCGAGCGGAAAGCAACGGTGTTCATGCATGCGGGCTGCGTGATGTCGGTGGCGTTCGCCGAAGTCGACGAAGCGACGGTCCGCGTCTTTCGTCGCGCCGGCTGCGACGTCGTCGCGCCGGCGGCGCAAGGCTGTTGCGGCGCGCTCGCGGTCCATGCCGGCGATCTCGAACGCGGCCGCGCGCTTGCAAAGCACAACATCGCCGCGTTCGAGCGGTCGGGCGCCGACTTTTACGTCGTCAACGCGGCGGGGTGCGGCTCGGCACTCAAAGAGTACGGCGAGTACTTCGCGAGCGATCCCGAGTGGCACCCCCGCGCGGTCGCGTTCTCCGAACGCGTCCGCGACGCCACCGAGCTGCTCGAAGCACTCGGCCCCGCATCCGACCTAGGACGAATCGACGCCGTCGTGGCGTATCAGGATCCGTGCCACCTGCTCCACGCGCAGCGGATCGCCGCTGCGCCGCGCCGGCTGCTGGCGCGTATCCCCGGCGTCGTCCTGCGCGAAATCGGCGAGAGCGCCATTTGCTGCGGCAGCGCCGGGATCTACAACCTGACGATGCCCGAGATGTCGGACCGGCTCGGTCGCCGGAAAATCGCGCACCTGCTCGCCGTCGACCCGGAGATCGTCGCCACGGCGAACCCCGGGTGCGCGATGCAGATCGCAAACGGTCTACGCGGGACGGGCCGCTCGGTCCGCGTCGCCCACGTGATCGAGTTGCTCGACGAGGCGTACGAGCGCTACAAACCGACCAGTCGCGCGTCTTCGGTCAGCGCGGCATCCAAGTTAGGATAAACATGGAAGACGTCGAGGAGTCCCGTGATTCGTAAGAGCCGGAGAATCTGACCCTCGCCGACGACGATGCGCAAAGTGCCGTGACGCTCGCCGGCGCGTTTGTGCGCGCCGATCAGCGCGCCGAGTCCGGTCGAGTCGAGAAACTCGAGGTTGGAGAGATCGACGACGAGCGCGTGCCCCTCGTGCTCCGCGGCCTCGAGCAAGGCCGCGCGGAGGCTCGGCGAGGTCGCGATGTCGAGGCTTCCGTGCAGCGCGAAGACTTGGGTCTTGCCGTCGGCGAGGCTAGTCAGGTCGATGCCAAGGGTATCGTTGGGCATGTTGCCCGCGTATTCGCGTAACCTCGCGGCTGTCCCGTCGCCCGGGCTAAGGGTCTTCCGGTAACTCCGGCGGAACCGGCGCTGTCGGGAGAACAAACTGGGGCGGCTGGATTCGAACCAACGAATGGAGGATTCAAAGTCCCCTGCCTTACCACTTGGCGACGCCCCATCGTGTCGCAGGCATACGCATTTGACGGCTTCTCGACTACCCGGCTCGCGCCGGCATCCCTGCTCGGCGCGCGGCTCCCAGCGCTCTCGCCTCGCCGTTATTTCGCTACGCCGGGCTTCTCCGACGACGGCGTCGTTTCGCCCGTAACCAGCGGATAGACGATCCCGGCAAACGCCGCACCGAGGATCGGCGCCAACCAGAACAGCCACAGTTGTTCTATCGCCCAACCACCGACGAACACGGCCGGCCCAAGGCTGCGCGCGGGGTTGACCGACGTGTTCGTCACCGGGATGCTGATCAGGTGGATGAGCGTCAGCGCTAAGCCGATTGCAAGCGGCGCAAAGCCCGCGGCGGCGCGCGCGTCGGTCGATCCCAAAATGACGAGCAAGAACATGCACGTCAGCACGAACTCGCAGATGAAGCACGCGAGCAGCGAGTAGTGCCCCGGCGAATGATCGCCGAACCCGTTAGCCGCAAACCCGTTCGCGACGCTGAACCCATCTTTGCCGCTCGCGACGGAGTAGAGCACGGCCGCCGCCACGATCGCACCGATCAACTGCGCCATGATGTACGGAACGACGTCGCGCCCCGGGATGCGCTTGCCGACCCATAGCCCGACGGTCACGGCGGGGTTGAAATGCGCCCCCGAGACGGGACCGAAGGCGTACGCGCCGGTCAGCACGGTCAAGCCAAACGCGAGCGCGACGCCCGCGAAACCGATCCCCAGTTGCGGGAAAGCGGCGGCAAGCACTGCGCTTCCACACCCTCCGAAAACGAGCCAGAACGTGCCGAGAAATTCGGCGGCGGCACGGCGTGGGAGCGGCATGCGAAAACCTCCTCGAGTCGAGCTCCGGCTTCGGTGAAATCCGGCCGGCAGGCCGCTCCCTTCGCTCCCCGTGACGAGGGTCCCATTCCCTCCCGCAACGTCGAACCGCGCTCACTTCGCGGAGAAGCCCTGCGGCGCGTCCAATTCTAACCAACCCACTCGTTCGGAAAGAAAGCTCGGCCTCATCGAAACCAACTCCGCTACGACCACGCCGGCACTTACGGATTCGGCCGATCGACCCGTTGTGGCCCCGACCTCCGGGATCGCGGTGCTCATTCCCGCATGGAAGCCGGACGTCGCGCTTTGCGACCTGGTCACCGCGCTTGTCGAAGCCGGATTCCCAGCCATCATCGTCGTCGACGACGGCAGCGGGCCGCAGTACCGCGATGTCTTCGAAACCATCGGCGGCTGCGAGGAAGTTTTCGTGATCCGACACGCGACGAATCTCGGCAAAGGTCGCGCACTAAAAACCGGCATCAACTTCTTCCTGACAACGTTTCCGGGTTACCGCGGCCTCGTTACCGCCGACGCCGACGGCCAGCATACCTCGGAAGACATTCTCGCCGTGACGCAAGCTTTCGACCGCGCGCCCAACCGTGTCGTCCTCGGGGCGCGAAAGTTCACGGGGGACGTCCCGCTGCGCAGCCGCTTCGGCAACTCCGTGACGCGCCGCGTCTTCGGATTTCTTACCGGCGGCAAAGTTACCGACACACAAAGTGGCCTGCGCGCGTTTCCCGCGGCTCTGCTCCCGGAACTGCTCGCGGTCGAAGGCGAGCGCTACGAGTACGAGATGAGCGCCCTCGCGCACGTCTGCCATACGCGGCGCCCGCTCGAGGTGCCGATCGCTACCGTCTATGCTGACGGGAACCGGTCGTCGCACTTCGATCCGCTGCTCGACTCGATGCGAATCTACTTCGTGCTCGTTCGCTTCTACGCGTCCTCGCTCGTCGCGGCCGCGCTCGACACGCTCGTGTTCGGTGTGACGTTTTGGGCGACCGGGAACGTGCTCGCGAGCATGATCGTCGGCCGAACCAGTTCGCTCGTGAACTTCGCTTTAAACAAGCGCCTCGTGTTTCATAGCCACGCCGGCCTCGGCGCCGCGCTGTGGCGATACTACGCGCTCGCGATCCTCCTCGGCGTCGTCGCTTACTACGCAATCGTAGCGCTCGCCGGGTTTGGTTGGAACGTGTTGGTCGCAAAGGTTGTCGTCGAGACGGTGCTATCGCTGATCAGTTTCTCGGTGCAACGCACGTTCGTCTTCGCGGTCCCGCCCGAGGAATAACGCGCGTTTGACCATCCTACGTTACTTTACGCGGATGACGAAGACGTTAACAGTTTGACGCTATAAGCCGCTAGAGCTCACGCAAATCGCCCAGGCGACCACAGAGTCCCCCGCGACTTTGCTCTGAGCTGCCCACGAGTTCTTTCCGGCCGGGTAGGACTGATATAGGCCGTCTGCCGCAGCTTGGCCGCCTCCGCCCATGACGGTATCGCCGCTCGGGCAAACCGCGAATACTACCGCACCAGTCCCGGAACTCGAGACTTGCGTGTAACCGCTCAGCCCGCTCGCGCCCGTCGCACCTGTTGCACCTGTGGGTCCTGTTGGGCCAGTGGCGCCGGTCGAGCCCGTCGCGCCCGTGCTGCCGGTAACGCCGGTGGCGCCAGTCGAGCCGGTGTGTCCGGTCGGCCCCGCCGGACCGGTCGCCCCCGTCCCTCCCGTCGGCCCGGTCGGACCGATTTGGTTGAAGCTCATTGCCACTTCCAGTCCGCTGCACTGCTGACCGAGCGATGGGTCGATGATGCGAACGTATGCGGTCGGTCCGGGCTTCCCCTGATAGACCCGGTAACACCCGTGGAACGTCCCGTTTTGGTCCGGTACGCTGCTGAGTGCGATTGCGCCGCATACTGCGAAAACGAGAATCGCGACGGTGCCGATCGCCGTGCTGCGCCTGCTCAGAAGATTTGACATGCTCGCTGGCCCCTTTTTCTGGGACTCCCGAAGAACTCGAGGCTCATAGAGAAGACCGAACGAGCCTTACGGGCGCACCCTTCGTATGCCGTTCAAGGCTGGCGTCTCCTTATGAAGGGCCGGGCGCCCTTCCTCTCAGCGCGCAGCGCGTTTTTTCTGCTGCAAGGCCCAGGCGAGATTGTTCTTCGCGAGCCGCGAGGTGGGATCGAGGCCCACGGCTTGCCGCGCCGCGGCAATCGCGGCGTCCCACCTGCCCAGCGCCGATTCAGCCGCCGCAACGTTGTTGTACGCCACCGCCGATTTCGGATCGATCGCGATTGCATCGCGCGCGGCCGCGATGCTCTCGTCGAATTGCCCCGCGCGATAGCGCGCTAGGGAAAGGTCGATCCAATATGCCGCGCCCGCCCTTCGTTGCGCCTCTTCGGCGACGCCGGCGGGCTCGGCCGCAATACGCGTCGCGAGGTCGCGGGCGGCGGCGTACGACGGATCGAGCCGCTCGGCCGTTCGAAGCTGTGCCAGCGCTTCACGAGTTCGACCGATTTGGTCGAGCCAGCGCGCATAGTAGAAATACGCCTCCGCGTTCGTAGGAGCGAGCGCGATGGAGCGCTCGAGGTGCCTCTCCGCTTCGACCGGCTGACCTATTTCGCCCGAGGCAATTCCGAGGTTTGATTCGACGGCCCAGTCGTCCGGATCGATGGCGGCCGCGCGGCGAAAGGAGTCCATTGCAACGGCGTAGTTGCCTTTTTCCATTTCGCTGATGCCGTAGATCAAGAAGTTGCGCGAGATATGCGGGTTCTTCTGAATTGCGTCGTACCAAAGCGATTCGTCGCTACGCCAAACCTCGTTCCGCACGTGCGTGCCGTAAGCGTACCAGCACAACGCGAGGATGCCGGTTGCCACGATTCCACGCAGCGCGCTCCGGCTTGCGCCGCGAGTACGATACGCCTCGAGTGCCAGCGCGAGCGCCCAGGTGACGGCCAGCACGAGCCCAACGAAGGCAAAGAACAGGCGGTGCCCGTTCTCGATCTCGCCCAACGGGAAGAGCGACGTCGGCAAGAGCGCTATGGCAAACCAGGCGAACCCGAACGAGATCGGTCGCAATCGCTCGCGCCGCGCGGTGAATATGACGACCGCGATCAGTGCCGCGAAAAACAGAAACCCGGCTATTGTTTCGACGTTGAGGCCGCCAAGGGGACCGACGCCCCCTTCGAGCTCGGTGTTAACGCTTAAGCGCACCGGCAGCAAAAAGGAAATGAAATACCGCAGCCACACGAACGGCTGAATCAAGATGTACTCCCGAGCCGAGACCCCAGCTGCGGGGCTGAAGCTCTTCGAGGTCATGGCTAGTTGCAGCCAGACCATCAGCGCGCACGCGGCAAACGCCGGGACACAGCGCACGATCGCCGCTCCGAGCCGCGACTTGCGTGCGTCCTCCTCGAAGAGCCAAACGTAAGCGAAAAGCAGGGCCGGGAAAATAAGCGCCGGCGCTTTCGAGAGGACGCCCAGGAAAACCGGGACCAGATACAACCCGAACTTTCGAAGCCGCGGTAATCGCGCGTACAGCAGGATGCCTGCGACGACGCCGAACGTGCTATAGACGTCGCTGCGTTCGATCACGTTGTTGATTGTTTCGGCGATTGCGGGATGGAGGCCGAACCACGCGACGGCGAACAGGGCGACGTATTGATTGCGCGGATCGGGCCGCACCTTGTCGAGAATCGTATTGAAGAGCGAGAAGATCGTCCCGAGAAAAGCGAGAAACACGACGAACGTCGAGAGGTGAAACCAGAAGACGTTATACCCGCCGGCTAGGTGGTAGTCGAGCGCCACCGACGTCGAGACGAGCGGCCGGTACGACTGGTCCGCTCGAGAAACACTAAAAGTAGTCGCGTCCGTGAAGAATCGCGGGATGTTCCGCAGATCCCGAATCGCAGGGTTGTTCTGGATCGTGTGCTCGTCGTCGAGGTGAAAGCTGTTCCCGAAATGATTCGCGTAGGCCAGCGTGACCGCGGCCAGGACAAGCGCGAAGAGGGCGCGCGACGCGCTGCGTTTAGCCGGCTGAATCCGCTGCCCGACCGGCCGCTATCGCGCCCTTATACACGTGACGTACGCCGTATCGTCGGCTGCATCGACGACGCGCCACTGAGTCTTGCCGACCGGGTGATTTTCGCGTATCGCGGATGCCGTCGGTCCGTTGACGCCGCCGACCATCGCAACCGAACCGGCTGGACAAGAGAGCGTTGCGCTATGGTCGTTCCCGGCGGTCAAGGACGCGGTTATCGTTTGGATCTGCTCGACACTAAAGATCCCGGTCACGCCGGCTGGTCCGGTCGCGCCGGTTGGACCCGTCGCCCCGGTTGGACCCGTCGCCCCGGTTGGACCCGTCGCCCCGGTTGGACCCGTCGCCCCGGTCGGTCCCGTCGCCCCGGTCGCCCCGGTCAGACCGGTCAGACCGGTGAGACCTGTCTGACCGGTCGCGCCAGTCGGCCCGGTCGCGCCTGTTGCACCGGTAGGACCTGTGGCACCGGTGGCACCGGTGGCGCCCGTAACACCGGTGGCGCCTGTCGCGCCGCTGGGACCCGTCGCGCCGGTCGCTCCCGTAGCCCCCGTCGCACCGGTGTGGCCCGTCGCGCCGGCTGGGCCCGTCGTGCCGGTAGCCCCAGTGTTCCCTGTAGACCCGGTCGCACCGGTCGGGCCGCTCGCCCCCGTTGGACCGGTGGGCCCGGTGGAACCGGTTGCATTGAAACTCATCGCAGTCTCGAGACCGCTGCACTGCTGGTTGGCCGACGGATCGATGAGGCGAACGTACGCCGTTGGTCCGGGCTCACCGTTTATGACGCGGTAGCACGCATGAAACGTTCCGTTTTGATCCGGCACGCTGCTCAGCGCAACCTCAGCGCAAACTGCAACCGCCAAAACGGAAATCGCTGCGATTGCTACGTTCCGTTTGTACACAAGACGCATGCCGGTTTGACCCGTTTTCTTAAACGCGAGTGAGCTTGGAACTTTGATGAGCGGAAGACCGATGCCTCCAGCGCGCCACGCCGCGTGAATGCCTGTGGACTAGCTCTTGTTCCGCAGGCGCACGCTTGCGCGTCACTTCACGCAGATGGCGAACACCTGGTTTTGGTAGATATTATCTGATGCGTACCAAGCGGTGTGGTTACTCACGGCATAGCTGTAGGACGGCGCCGTGGGACCATTCAGTGTGAATTCACCGCCGCTCGTGACGATCCAGGTGCCATCGCCGCAGCTCACCGTCGCGCTGTACAGCTGTGGACCGCCGATCGTCATATCGGCGCGACTCATGTACCACTGACTGAGGCCCGTGGGACCTGGAGCCCCATTTGCGCCCGCGGGGCCTTGCGCGCCATTTGGCCCCGGCGGACCGGTCGGGGCCGTCGAGCCGGTGGGACCTGTGATACCCGTTGGCCCGGTCGTACCGGTAGCGCCGGTCGCGCCCATCGCGCCAGTGCTTCCCGTCGGGCCTGAGGCGCCGGTTGACCCAGTCGCGCCGACGGCGCCGGTTGCGCCGGTTTGACCGGCGGGTCCGGTCGGACCAATCAATCCCGAAGCTCCGGTTGATCCGGTCACTCCGGTTGGCCCGGTTGGGCCGTTTTGATAAAACTGCATCGCCGTCTCGAGGCCGCTGCATGTCTGTCCGACCGACGGATCGATCACGCGCATATATGCCGAGCCATTCGGCTCGTTGTTCGCCGAGCTGTAGCACGCGTAGATGACTCCATTTTTGTCCGGCACGCTGGCGAGCACGATCCCGCCGCAAACTCCAAGCACGACGATTGCCACGACGGCTAGAGCGCTACGCTTGGCTAAAAAAGAGGTCGTCATCTTACGGTGCACAGATCGCGTAGACAGTCTGTTGCAGTGTGTCCTCTTCGTACCAGCCGGTACCGTCGCTCGTAGGGCTGCCGTTGAGATACCCGATCGGGTTATTCGTCTCGACGACGCCGCCGCCCATGACGATATCTCCAGACGGGCATTTCGCCGTGCCCTGCCAGATCGGAGATGCGACGTGGTAGGTCATGCCGGCGGTGACAATAACCCACTGAGCCGCCCCATCCGAACCTGCGGCGCCGGTTGCGCCCGGTGCACCGGTAGCGCCCGTTGCTCCAGTCGCCCCCGTTTGCCCGGTGTTGCCCGTCGCGCCCCTCGCGCCGGTTGCGCCCGTGGCACCGCTCGCGCCGGTCATGCCCGTCGCGCCCCGAGCGCCGGCATTACCAGTCGCACCTGTAGCACCAGTGTTACCGCGAGCTCCCGTCGGGCCCGTAGCACCGGTGTTACCGCTCGCTCCGGTCGCGCCCGTCGCACCGGTCGCGCCGGTCGCTCCTGTTTGTCCGGTCTGGTTGAACGTCATCGCCGTTTCGAGACCGGTGCATTGCTGACCGATGTCCGGATCGATGATGCGAACGTATGCAGTCGGTCCTGGTTTGCCGGATGCGACGCGATAGCACCCATGAAAAGCGCCCTTGGAGTCCGGGACGCTGCTGACCGCGATCGCGCCGCAGACTGCGACTCCTAGAATCGCGATCGCTCCAATCGCCGTGCCGCGCTTATTCGGATATCTCATCAATAACCGATCGCCTTGAGGCATTCGACGAAGATCGTCTCACTGAGCGAGTCTTCCACGAACCAGCCGCCTCCGGGTTTAACGTAGCCGTCGACATCGGTTCCCGAAGGCTCGCTGAGGTAGATGATGCCTTGAGCGTTCATGACACCGCCTGAAACATTCACCCAGCCGTACGGGCAAGTCGCAGTGCCTTGGGATATAGGAAAGCCGCTCATGCTGGCCGTGACGATCGTCAGGGGAACTTGGCCCACCGCCCCCGGGCTGCCCGGATTGCCGGTAGCACCGGGCGCACCTTGCGCGCCCTGCGCGCCCGGACCGCTGCCTGTGGGGCCGGTGGGACCCGTTGGGCCGGTTGCGCCGGCCGCACCGGTCGCACCGGTCGATCCGATATTGCCCGTTGCGCCGGTCGGACCGGCCCCCGTGGCGCCGGTCGCGCCGGTGTTGCCGGTTGCGCCCGTGGCGCCGGTCGCGCCAGTGACGCCGGTGGCGCCCATCGCTCCAGTAGTGCCGGTCGGGCCGGTCGGCCCGGTCTGGCTAAAGAACGCCGCCGTCTCGAAACCTGTGCACGTCTGTCCGACCGAAGGGTCGATGATCCGCATGTAGGCAGTCGGCGCGGGGTTGCCCTTGTTGACTCGGAAGCAGCCGTGAAACGTCCCGTTCGAATCCGGCACGTTGCTGAGCGCAACCTCGCCGCACACGGCGACGACCAGGATTGCGATTGCTGCAATGGCCGCGGCGCGCCCCTCCAGAAAGCGCCCGATTCCCTTTGCAAGCATCAAGCAAGCACGACCGTTGCGGTTATAAAAGAAAACCGAAGGTTCATGAAAACCCCGCGCCCATCGAACCATCCACGCGACCGTTAAGGCGATCGCGCGAGCGGCTCGCCATCCCTTCGATTCCCTTTGAGGGGCCCCTCCACGAAGCATGGACAGATTGAAGATTCTTATCCGTCGCTAGGTTGGTTTGCCTCCGCATCGCGGGACGCGCTGCCTTCGCGTCAGTGTGCGGCGCGCTTCTTCTGCTGCTCGGCCCACGCGAGGTTGTTTTTCGCGAGTTGGCTGCGCGGGTCGAGGCGTACCGCCTGAAGCCCGGCGGCGATCGCGGCGTCCCAATCGCCGAGCGCAGCCTCGGCGGCGGCGATGTTGTTGTAGGCCGACGCGTCGTTCGGTTTCAAAAGGATCGCGTCGCGTGCGAGGTCCGCACTCTTGGCATAATCACTCCGTTGGTAAAACTTGACCGACAGAACTACGAGCCGTCTTTCGGGGATCCGCAGCAAGATCGCGCGCTGCCGTTCGAAATCCCGCTCGTTGTTGCGCGCCAGTTCAAACCTCGGGTCGATGCGCAGCGCCTGCCGCTCGCTGTCGATCCCCGCGTTGAGCAGCCCAAGCTGGCCTTGCGCCGCGCCGATGTTGTTGTACGCTTTCACGGAGTTCGGCTTCAGCGCGAGCGCCTTCCGCCCGGAAGCGATCGACTCGTGGTATTGCCCCCGCTGATACTGCAGGAGCGACACGCTGACCCAATAGTCGGCATCCTGCACGGGCGGCGCCTTGATGAAAGCCGCCGCATCTGCGTTCGTCGGATCGATTCGCAGCAGACCTTCGGCCTCCGTCCGCGCGTCCGCTAGGTCGCCGCTCTCGGTGTACATGCGCAAGAGCAAGCTGCGCGGCTCGACATAAACCGGATTCAACTGCTCGGCGATCTTCAGTTGCGCGATCGCCGCCTGGGTGCGCTCGGCTTGGTCGAGCCAGCGGCCGTAATAGAAATGACCGGACGCGTCGGCCGGCGCGAGTGCGATCGCGCGCTGGAAGTGCTGCTCGGCCTCTTCCGGGTCGTGCATCGCGGCAAGAACGATCCCGCGATTGGTTTCGAGGATCGGATAATTCGGATCGTAAATGGCGGCGCGGTCGAAATACTCCTTGGCGACCTCATACTCGCCCTTCGCCATCTGCGTGAGCCCGTAGTTCATTAGGCCGCGCCCGTTGTGCGGGCTCTCGCGCGTCACGTCGTACCACAAGGTCTCCTCGGTGCGCCAGACTTGATTGCGGCGGTACGTTCCGTATCCGTAGACACAAAGAACGACGAGCGCCGCCGCGGCGACGGCACGTTGAGCCGCCGGGCTGTCGTATCGTTTGAGATAAGCCTCGACGGCGAGCGCAATCCCCCACGCCGCCGCCAAGACGAGGCCCACGAACGGCAGGAACATGCGGTGGTCGTTCTCGACCTCCGAGAGCGGGTAGAGCGACGTCGGCAGCGATGCGATCAGGAACCATGCAATGCCGAACGAGATCGGACGTAGCATTTTATCCCGCGCCGTGACGACGATCAAGACGACGAGCGCCGCGACGAAGAAAAACTCGAGGAAAACGCCGGCGGTCGGCCCCGTGAACGGCTGCAGGTCGGTGTCCGCGCTCAAATGCAGCGGTAAGAAGAACGCGACGAAGTAGCGGAGCAGCACGTACGGCTGAATCAAAATGTACGACCAAGCCGAGAGGGACGTCGGCGAATAACTCCGCGGCGTCATCGCGATCTGCAACGCGCCCATCAGCGCGCACACGACCGTCGCCGGGACGCACCGCACGAGCGTCGCCGTGAGCCTTTCGCGCTTCAACCCCTCTTCGAAATACCAGATGAAAAGGAAGAGTAATACCGGGAAGATCAACGTCGGCGGCTTTGAGAGCGCGCCCAAGACGACCGGTATTAAGTACAGCCCGTTCGCGCGCACGCGCGGGTACCACGCATACAACGAGAGACCGCCGACGACGGCGAGCGTGCTATAGATGTCGCCGCGCTGGATGATGTAGTTAACCGTCTCGGCGATCGCCGGGTGCAGCCCGTACCACGCCGTCGCGAAAAGCGCGACGTACTCGTTTCGAGGGTCGTCGCGAATCGCCCCGAGGATCGCTCTGAATAGCGCGTACATCGCCGCGAGCAAAACCAAGAAGATCACGAACGTCGACAGGTGGAACCAGAAGACGTTGTAGCCGTCCCCGAGGCGGTAGTCGATCGCGAGCGACGTCGAGACGAGCGGGCGGTACGTTTGGTTCGCGGGCATGATGCTGAACGTCCGCGCATCGGTGAAGAAGCGCGGGACATTCGCGAGGTCGCGGACGTACGGGTTCCCCGTTATCGTGTGAAAGTCGTCGAAGTGAAAACTGTTCCGAAAATGATTCGTGTAGACGACCGCAACGGCGAGCAGAACGAATGCGAGAAGGACTCTACCTTTGGGCAAAACGCGCACTCCCCGTTCGCGCGAGGTGGGATTTCAGGATGGTGCCAGTGCGCTTATGTGCCGGTGTAGCAGACCAGCGTGACTTGCATCGGAGGCGCAGCTACAAGATAACTCCAGGAGCCGGATGGCACAGCCGGAGGGATCACGTTCATGATGTTGGCATAGCCGGGCGGGCCGCTGCCCGCGAAGCCGAGCCAGACGGGGTCGGTCCCGGCCCCGCACGCGATAGTGTCGGCGCCTGTCGAAGTCTTCTGCACCACGCTGTATCCACCGATCGAACTCGTTCCGGCCGGCCCTCGATTCCCGCCATTCCCGGGCAACCCGCTCGGCCCCGTGTTTCCGGTGCCGCCCTTACCGCCCGTCGCTCCCGAAGGCCCCGTATTTCCCGTCGTGCCGGTGCTGCCGGTATTTCCAGTCACGCCCGTATTGCCGGTAGGGCCGGTCGGGCCCTGACTCCCCTGCGCGCCGGGTGCCCCGGTAGCGCCGGTATTTCCCGTGATCCCGGTGACGCCGGTCGCGCCGGTCGCACCAGTCGCGCCCTGAGCGCCCTGCGCCCCAGGTACTCCGGCGTTACCTGTCAGACCGGTCGGCCCGGTTGCGCCGGTCGCGCCGGTCGCGCCTGCTCCGGCCGGACCGGTTGCGCCCGTCGCGCCGCGTGGACCCGGGTTGCCGGTAGCGCCCGTCGGTCCGGTCGAACCCGAAGGACCCGTCGCTCCCGTCCCGCCGGTCGGGCCCGCCGGCCCTGTGTTGCCAGTGGCACCGCTCGGTCCGCTCGGTCCGGTCGGACCGTTTGTCCCGTTGGCTCCCGGTGCTCCGGTGGCGCCGCGCGGACCCGGGTTCCCGGTGAGACCGGTCGGCCCCGTTGGACCCGTAACGTTGAACGTCATCGCCGTCTCGAGACCGCTGCACTGCTGACCGACCGACGGGTCGATGATCCGCATGTACGATTGCGCCGTCGGCTCGCCGGAGTTCGATATGAAGCACGCGTGGAAGGCCCCGTTCGAATCGGGCACGCTGCTGAGCGCGACCTCGGCGCAGACTGCGACCCCAAGGATTCCGCCAGCGAGGATCGCCGCCGTGCGCACAGTCCAAAATTTGGTCATTGCGTCAGCTCCTCGCCCTACGATCCCGTGTAGCAGATCAGATACATCGTCTGATTCGTTGTTTGATTCGTCGAGAAGGCCCACGCCCCACCGGAGCTCGCCGGCGGGAAGACTGCGAAAATGTCATTCCACGAACCCTCGCCACCCATGGCGGTGCCGTCGGAACCCGATGGGCACGATAATCCGCCGTCGCAAATTCCCCCGCTGCACACCGCGCCGGTGCCGGTTACGACGGAATAGTTCGCGAGCGAACCGCCCCCCGACGGCCCGGTCGCGCCGGTCGCGCCGGTCGCGCCTGTGGCACCAGTGGCGCCGGTCGCGCCGGTCGCGCCTGTGACTCCAGTGGCGCCGGTCACGCCGGTCGCCCCCGTGCCTCCCGTCGTGCCGGTCGGACCGTTCGCTCCCGTGTTACCCTGCGGCCCGGTCGGCCCGGTCGTGCCGGTCGTGCCGGTCGAGCCGGTCGAACCCTGATTTCCTTGAGGGCCTTGATTACCCGTGCTGCCGGTCACCCCGGTCGCCCCGGTCGCACCCGTAACACCAGTCGCCCCGGTTGGGCCTATCGGACCCTGCGCCCCGGTCGCCCCCGTCGGGCCGAGCCCGGTCGGCCCGGTCGGCCCAGTCGGCCCAGTCACACCGGTCACCCCCGTTGCTCCGGTCGCTCCGGTCGCTCCGGTCGCTCCGGTCGCCCCGGTTCCGCCGGTTGCGCCGGTGCTGCCAGTCTTGCCGGTGGCGCCCTTGGGGCCGGCCGCGCCGGACGGCCCGGTTGTTCCGGTGGCGCCGGTCGTGCCCGTGGGACCGGTCGAGCCCGTCGGCCCGGTTGGCCCCTTCGGCCCGGTCGGCCCGGTCGCACCCGTTTGCTGGAAGTTAAGGGGCGTCTCGAGGCCGGAACACGTCTGCCCGATCGTCGGATCGATGATGCGCATGTAGGCTTGACCGAGCGGCTCGCCGGCCGACGAGCGATAGCAGCCGTAGAACGTCCCGTTTTGCGGGACGCTGCTCAGCGCGACCTCACCACATACCGCGATCGCGACGATCCCCGCCGCGAGCATCGCCGCATTGCGCCCGTTCCAAAATGGTTTCATCCACTTCTCTCCTTGCGCACGATGCTTTACGTTCCGTTGTAGCAGATAAGGTAAAGAGTTGCGTTCGCGCTCGTCCCCACGAAGGCGATCCACGATCCTTGGCTCGTCGACGGCGGGATCATCGAAATCACCTGGGTCCAGCCGCCACCCGATCCGCCTTCGCTCCCCATCCCGACGCCGTCCGTACCCGCCGGGCACGACATCAGGGTTGGACCCGGGCCGTTGACATTGCTAACGGTCACACGCTGGTAGCCGCTAAGGCTGCTGCCGGTCGGGCCCGTCGGTCCCGTCGCTCCGGTCGGCCCCATCGGTCCGGTCGAACCCGTGTTCCCCGTCGGCCCGGTCGCGCCCATTGCTCCGACCGGCCCGGTCGGTCCGGTCGGCCCTGTGACCCCGGTTGCTCCAGTTGGCCCGCCAGCGCCCGTCGCGCCGGTGTTGCCGACGAGCCCCGTCGACCCGGTCGACCCGGTCGGCCCCATAGCCCCTTGCGCCCCGACGGCGCCCGTCGCCCCGGTCGAGCCGGTAAAGCCTGTCGGGCCCGTCGCGCCGCTCGCGCCGGTTGGCCCGGTCGGCCCGGTCGGTCCGCTCGCGCCGGTTGGCCCGCCTGTCCCAGTTGCGCCCGTCGCCCCTGTGTTGCCGGTCGAGCCGGTCAATCCGGTCGGTCCAGTTGCACCAGTCGCGCCAGTCGCACCAGTCGCACCGGTGGCGCCGGTCGCTCCGGTTGCACCGGTCGCGCCGGTCGAACCCGTCGGTCCGGTTGGGCCAGTCGCGCCCGTCGCACCGGTCTTACCGGTCGGTCCCGTGCTGCCGGTCGGTCCCGTGCTACCGGTCGGTCCCGTCGGCCCCGTCGGTCCGGTTGGGCCGTTTGCGTAGTATTGCATCTCGCTTTCGAGTCCGGAGCACTTCTGCCCGATCGACGGGTCGATCACGCGCATGTACGCCACGCTCGACGGCTCGTTGTTCTGCGATTTATAACAACCGTAGATTTTCCCGTTGGTCGGCACGCTGCTGAGCGCGATCTCACCGCAGACCGCGACCGCGACGATCCCGGCCGCAGCCATCGCCGCGGTGCGCGCGTTCAGTACGTTCCTTACTCGATCACGCACGTTACGAATCAGGGCGTCACGAGCACGAGTGCATCGATGCGATCGACGCCGGCAAATGTCTTGGAAGCGCCGGTTGTCGATGGTTTCGCGGGCATCATCGCCGGCGCGACTTGTGATTTGCCGCCGGAGTCGTAGCAACGCGGCGTGGAATGTATGTGCGCGTCTTCCTGACCGACGCACAGCACGTTACGGCCTGCGTCGTACGCAAGTGACGTCCCGGTCGTTAGGCCCGCAAACCCGCCCGGAAAGGCACGTTCGCGCCCAGTGAGATCGTAAGCGTGCACCTTTTGCGTCACGACGTCGAGCACATACAGCAGTCTATTATTTGGACTGTACGCGATGTCCATCGGCAAGAGTAAGTCCGGAAAACCACCAGGCGTTGATTTCAGGTGCCCCCGCACATCGAACGCGCGGATCTTACCGTCGCTAACGACGTATGTCAACGCGCTCGAACCGGCGCTCTGCACGCGCGCGCTCAGAGCCGTACCCCGCGAGTGCACGGACGAGGGCTTCGCACCGAGACGTACCGCTGCACGTAGACCCGTGACCGGGCGCTGGTGCAAGATCTTCGCAACGCCGAGGCCGTGGATCGCAGGGAGTTTAGCCGTGGCACTTACACTCTCGGCAACGCGGCTCGCCGGCGCGTATCCCGGTGAAGCCGGCACGACGCTACCCACTCCAACGGCGCAACCGCCGCATGCTATGAGCCCGCCCAATAGAGCCGCACGAAGTCGCATGACGCCCCCCGCAAAGAACAGCCTCGCTAGAGTCCAAGGGACCCTGCGAAAGTGCCCTGCCCTTCCGCCCGAGCGAGCGCTTTCCCCTCCCCGGGCCCTGGAGCAAGGTCCCCGCGAGGTTTCAGAGACCGTGAGAAACCGCACGCTAGCGCTCGTCTACCAAGGTCCCCGGTCAAGCCGACGGAAATGCGGGGCTCACTTGGCCGCTTCCGTTTATAGGAGACAACTTGATGCCCAAGGTCCTTAGACTCGCCGTTCCGGCGAGTTTCGCCGTGTTATTGGCCGCCTGTAGTGGCCAAACCGGTCCCTCTATTCCAGCGGGTCAACCGCTGAACCAGCAGTCGGCTCGGCACACGATGCAGGTCGATAGCGTGAACACGACCGTGTTGCCCGATGGCTCGGTCCTCCACGCGCACATCATGAAACCGTTCGGGCGCTACACGCACTCCGACCTCACCGGGCTGCTCCAATGGTTCGGCGGCCCCGTTCAAAACACGCCGAAGATCTACGTCGTGCTCTGGGGCTTCAAAAAGTACGGCGACCCCGATGGCGTCGCGAAGTACCTCGAGGCCTACCTCAAAGGCGTCGGTGGAAGCAAGTGGCTCAACACCGTGACGCAGTACACCGACGGCTCCGGTCCGATCAAGAACAACAAGAACCAACTGATCAAGATTCTTGCTGACAACAAGACCGCCGTCCCGAACCAGCCCAGCGACTCGGCCATACAACAAGAGGCGCTGCTCCTCGCCAAGAAGGTCGGCTATGATGCCGACGCGTCGTACGTCGTCTCCACGCCGCACGGCCACAATTCGCCGGGCTTCGGCTCGTCGTACTGCGCGTACCACGGCAGCGCGTCGGGCCCGAAGGGGCCGATCGCGTACACCAACAATCCGTACATGCCGGACGCCGGCCAAAACTGCGGCCAGAACTTCGTGAACCAGGGTCAAGCCGGCATCAACGACGGCGTGAGCATCGTTGAAGGCCACGAACTCGCCGAGACCCAGACCGACCCGGAGGCCGGCAATGGTTGGCTGACGGCGGGCCAATCGGAAGAGATCGGCGACCTTTGCGCCTGGCAAGGCCTGGGCGACATCAAGCTCTCGACCGGAACCTTCGCGGTTCAGCCGCTATACAGCGACACCCAGTCGGGCTGCGTCCTCAGCGGGCCGTAAACCGCATCGCTTCGGCGAGCGAGACGCAGCAACAAAAAGAGACCGCCGCAAGGCGGTCTCTCTCTTTGCGCTTGTCGCGGATTCCTCCGGGCGCGAGTTATACGCGCGCTTCGAGTCCGATGCGAACGACGGGGTACGTCTTCAAGAAGTTGACGTTGTTCTGGAATTGGGTCTTGGCGGTCGCCAGATCTGCGGCCAACTGCGCCTGCGCCTGCGGCGGCAGATCGTCTTTCGTCGTGCCGACGGTGACGACTGGGGCCTGTTCCATGACGACGCCAACATCGAACGTCATTCCGATCGAACCGTGCCGTCCTCGCCCGCCGCCGAAGCCGAGCCCAACGTACGGGTTCGCTCCGCCGAAGGTGGCGTTCCCAACGACTTGGCCGATCGCCGCGGCGGAGTACTGGTTTCCGTTGATCGTGAACGTTTGGCTGCTGTTGGGCGTGCCGACAAAGCCGACCGAGTTGCCGCCGGTGACGATCCCGCCCGTGAGGCGGAAGCCGTTATTGAACGGGTGCACGTCGAGCATCCCGCCGACCGAGTTGATATGCGCGTTAGCGGTGTAATTCACGCCACTTGCGTTGCCGTTCATGCTGAAGCCGAGCTGGCCGAAGTTTCCGCGCATGTCGAGCAGTGGCGCAATCGGGGCGGTCGCTTCGGCGCCGACGCCGAGCGACCCGGCCTGCGCGCCGATCGAGAAACTGTCCTGGTCGGCGAGCGCCGGAGCGCCGGCCCAGAGAGCGAACGCAGCGGCGAGGCCGGCTGCGAAAAAGAATCGCATGGTGAAGAGTCCTCCTAGGCCCGTGGTCGGCGCGGCGCGCGCCGGGGCTTAGGCTTGCGCGCGGGATGTGTCCGCGATGTGTGACGCGGAGCAAAAGCAAACGGCCCGGGCTCGAGCCGGGGCCGTTCGTTCGTTAATGACCGCGGGCGACGCGGTCAGTTCATGCGAAAGCGCTTTGCCCCGAGGTAACGTGAGGCCCAATACGAGTCGCGAAGCCGGCTGATCATGACGCCGTGACTCGAGCTGTGAATGAAGCGGCCGTCACCGATGTAGATTCCAACGTGCGACGGGCCGGGCTCGTAGGTTTGAAAGAACACGAGGTCGCCGGCCGCGATGCCGTTCGTCGGGCGGTTACCCGCGTAGTACTGCGCGTCGGCGGTGCGGGGCAGGCGCACTCCAAGCTTCGCGAACAAGTACTGGACATATCCCGAGCAGTCGAAGCCCGATGGCGTCGTCCCGCCGAAGACGTACGGCGTACCGATGAATCTCATCGCGCTGCGCGTGAGGCTCGCCGCGATCGTCGACGTTCGGTTGATGATGCCGCGCGCGAAGCGCCGAATCGTCCCCGGTTGTTTCTGGCGGCTCTCGCCAAGCCACAATTTGAGCTCCGCGGCCGAAGCAGCATCGCTCGCCGCCTCGAGGTCCCGAAGGTCTTGCTGCACGTTCGGGGATAGGGCGCCCGTCGCAGGCTCGGGCAAGGCCGCCACCTCGGCGACGGAGAGATGCGCGCGCTGCGCGACGCTCTGCAACGTCTCGCCGCGGACCGCCTTATGCGGCGTCGCGGTCGTAGCGGCGTTCGCGGTGCCTATCGCGGCACCGACGAAGAGGACGGCGATTAAGGCCGTTCTCAGAATTGACTGCACGGGTGCCCCTCTTCACGCCTACGAGGTTAGTTGACGGGTTCGGGCCTAGGAGCTGCCCGTGCGCCGACCGGCGCATTTACCCCACCGTGGAGTCCCCCGCTCCGGGTTTTGACCCCGGATTCGGCGATTTAGCGTGTAGCAAGCTCGCGATGGTCTATTGACCGACGCATACGGCTTCCGTAAGGAGCGCCGCGTCCTGCCCTTTATGCTGCTAGAATCGGCTTCCCTGCGGGCGACTGTTAAGGTCGGGCAAAGCCCTAGCCCTGTTAGTGCCCCAGCGCATGACCGTCCGGCCCGCAGGCGCGGATCTTTTCGGCGATGGCAGCGGCGAGCTCCTCGAGCCGCGCCCGGTCGTCGCCTTCCATCATAATTCGCAGCAGTGGCTCCGTCCCGGACGGCCGGACTAGCACTCGTCCGTCGGCCCCCAACGCCTCCTCGGCGCGGCCGATCGCCGCCCGCACCGCGGGATCCTCGAGCGCGGCGGGGCCGATCCCGGCGACGTTAACCAGTATCTGCGGATAGACGTGCATTTCGGCGACCAGGTCCCTCAAGGTCGTCGCGTTCCGCGCCGCCAGGGACAGGAACTCGACTGCGGCCATTGGGCCGTCGCCGGTCGTGTTCCGCTCGAAGTCGATGATATGACCCGACTGCTCGCCCCCGAGAGTGAACTTGCCGGCTCTCATCGCCTCGAGGACGTAACGATCTCCGACTGCGGTTCGCATCAGCGCGATGTTCTCGCGGGCGAGCGCGCGCTCGAGCCCGACGTTGCTCATAACGGTCGCTACCAGCGTCTCCCCGCGAAGCGCGCCGCGCCGCTTCTTCTCGCGAGCGAGCGCGAACATGACGTGATCGCCTGAGAGCAGCGCCCCCGTCTCATCGGCGAAGAGCGCGCGATCGGCGTCGCCGTCGAACGCTACTCCGACGACGTGCGCGCGCGGCTCGGCCGCCGTCAATTCGCGAACCCTCGCGCAGAGCGCGCGCGGATCCGTTGAGCCGCAGCCGACGTTGATTCTCGTCCCGTCGGCTTCCGCGTGAAGCGCGACGACGCGCGCTCCGAGTCGCGCGAAGGCCTTCGGCGCGACCAGGTACGCGGCGCCGAACGCCGCGTCGACGACGATCGTCAGACCCGAGAGGTCGCTCCCCGCATCGACGAGCGCCCCGAAGTAGCGATCGACGAGCCCGTGCGCGCTCTTCGCGACGCCGACCGAGTCGTGCGTCGCGCGCGGCACGCGTCCGTCGTCCTCGAGCATCGCTTCGATCTCGCGTTCGCGCGCGTCGTCGAGTTTGAAGCCGTGGGCATCAAAAAATTTTATCCCGTTGTACTCGACCGGGTTGTGCGACGCGCTGATCATCACCCCGCCGGCGGCCTCGATAGAGTCGACGATCCGCGGGATCGCGGGCGTCGGCGCGATGCCGACCGCAAGCGTGTCGCGCCCGATCGACGTAATCCCCGCAACGAGCGCCGCCTCGAGCATCGTCCCCGAGACGCGCGTGTCGCGCGCGATGACGAACGGGCGCATCGGGTCGAGATCGCGCGCTAAGACGAACGCGCCCGCGCGCCCGAGCCGAAAGGCCAGCTCCGGCGTCAGGTCCGCGTTCGCGATGCCGCGAACGCCGTCGGTCCCGAAGGTCGCGCGCACCCTTCGCTAACGACCGGTCGCGGGCTGCGCGGCGACAAAGATCGCGTTGACGCGCAAGAGATTCGGGACGATCGCGATTCCGCTCAATTCCGCCCCTTTCTCATCGGTAGCGACCGGACGAACCATCCCGTCGAAGTGCATCGGCGCCGCGGGGAGCGCGACGTCGACGCGAACGCCGGCGACGCGTGCCAGATCGCTCGTCGGAGCGCGTAACGTCACCTGCCGCGGGTTGACCGAGGCGCGGTCGACCACGACGTTATGCCGCGCGTCGCCCGCATACGCGATGGCGACGGGGACTTGCCGTTCCTCGATTCGTTCGATCGAAAGCGTGACCGACGCCGGCGAAAGCGAACGGATCTCGAGTTTCGGCGCGATCACTTGAATCGGAACGTTGTAGACCCCATCGCTACGGCCTTCCAGATCCAAAACGGCGCGCAGATCGTCCGGCCGAACCGGCGCACCCGTGCGTGGGACGACGACCGAGACGACCGCCACGCGTTCGGTGTAGCGCGCGATCTTGTCGGCGCGCAACCCCGTCGTCGTGATCGGGACGCTGAACGTTTGCACGAAACGGGCGGCGCCGACCGGGTTTGGCGCGAGGCGCAGGTATGCCCAAGCGCCGAGCGCGATCGCGAGCGCCAGCACTTTGAGCCCAAAGTTGTTGCGGAAGCGGTCAAGCACCGGGGTTTGCGAGTTCTGGAGCCGGGCCGGGCGCGCTCTCGGGTCGCGGCGATCGGCGGTTGCGGCGCGGGCGCGCTTCGCGCGGCGGCTTTCCGCCTCGCGCCGCGCGGCAGCACGCGAGCAAGACGCTGCGCAGCGGAGCTTCCTCGTCTAGCTCGCGTGAAAGTTTTCCGAGCCGCGCGACCGAAATCGCGCCGCTCTGTTCGGAGATGACGAGAACGACCGCGTCGGTTTGCTCGGTCAGTCCGATTGCGGCGCGATGCCGCGTCCCGAGCGGGCTTCCCGTAAACACGTTCTCCGAAAGCGGAAGAAAACACCCCGCCGCTTCGATCGTGCGGCCTTGGACGATCGCAGCGCCGTCGTGAAGCGGCGAGCGCGGAGTGAAGATCGAGAGCACCAACTCGACGGAGAGCCGCGCATCGAGCCGCGTCCCGCTCTCGACGAACTCGCGCAGCCCGGTCGCGCCCTCGATCGCGATCAGCGCCCCGACGCCTTGGCGCGACAACGCCACCGCGGCGTGCGCCAAGATCGAGACCGTTTCTTCGAGGATCGCACTCTCGGCGGTCGCTTCGCGTCGCGCGCGCAGGCCGCCGCGGCCGAGTTGTTCGAGCAAGCGGCGCAACTCCGGTTGGAAGACGATCGGCAACAGAACCGCGGTGCCGAGTAGCACGAACTGCAAGATCGTCGCAAGGACCAAAAGGTGAAACAAGTTTGAAGCGATCAGGAGCGCGACGAGCAGCAAGATTCCGAGCAGGATGGGGACGGCCCGCGTCCCGCGGATCAGCAGCAACAGGTAATACGTCAGCGTCGCGGTCGCGAGAATGTCGAAAAGATCGGCGACGCCGAACGGGATTTCCGGCAAGCTCAGGTTGAACGGCATTAGCCCGTCCCGTTCAATAGCGGCTCGGCGTACGTTTCGATCAGGCGGCCGGCGTCGAGGTCCCCGACGGCGAGCGTCGCCCCGGCAAACGCAGCGAGCGTCTCGTCGCGCAACGGGAGGAGCGGCTCGATTCGGCGTCCCGGCGCGCCGTTCAATTCGACGTCGACGACGTCCAAAATCAAACGCAGCGGCGTGATCGCATCGTCGAGCTCGACAACCAGTGACGATTCCGATCTGGCTGCCGCAACGACGCCGGCCGGCCGGCCACTCCCGCCGAGAGCCTCCGCGAGCGCCGGAAGCCGGCTGGGGTCGCGCGGCGTTATCTCGACGACGACGAGCGGCGCGTCGACGGCGCGAGCCCCGAACTCCTGGGCAAGCGCCTCGAGATTGGCGTCATCCTTGAGGCGGAGCGCCGCATAGGTTCGCGGCAGGCTTCGCGCGGCGCCCCAGGATGTCACCTCGGCGCCGGCCGAACCCAGGCCGCGAGCGACCTCGTGACGGCGCGTCCGATCCATTTCGCCGTCGAAGGATAGGGTCGCGAGCCGCACCACCGTTTGAGTTTCCTTGAAGTTCCTGAGGGTTTGTCTATCATTAAACGCGCTTAGATGGGAGTCATGCGCGCCGGCCCCGAGCGGGCCGGGTTGGCCCGCGTCGTCAGCGTCGGGCGCAACGCGGCTTGGGTCGCCTTCGAGGACTCCGAGGAGATCGTTTTCGCGTCGCTGCGCAAGCACCAGGAGCGGCTCGCGCTCGTCCCGGGGGACCTCGTCCGAGCGCAATGCGGCGATGGGCAGGTCATCGTCGATTCGCGCGAGCCGCGCACGTTCGCACTGGTCCGGCATACGCGCAGCGGGCGAACGAAAACGATGGCGGCAAACATCGACGGGATCGCCATCGTCACGGCCCTCGCCGACCCGCCGTTCCACGCGGCGATGGTCGACGAATTGCTCGCCTACGCGGCGGTCCACGAGATCGACGCCACGCTGATGCTGACCAAAGCCGACCTCGCCGAGCCCGCGCTTGCCACGTCGATCGTCGATCTCTACCGCACGCTCGGCTACACGGTGCTCTCGATCAACCCACGCATCCGCGCCGGCCTTGACGACGTCGAACGCGCGCTCGGCGGCCGCAAGACGCTCTTGATCGGACAGTCCGGAGTCGGAAAGAGTTCGCTCTTCCGGGCATTCGGCGGCCCCGGCGACGTCGGCGAGGTCTCCAAGATCGGCCGCGGGCGACAAACGACGACGACCGGC
Organism: Vulcanimicrobiota bacterium; assembly: GCA_963832625.1. Taxonomy (GTDB): domain Bacteria; phylum Vulcanimicrobiota; class Vulcanimicrobiia; order Vulcanimicrobiales; family Vulcanimicrobiaceae; genus CAWHUV01. The sequence goes on from CAWHUV010000004.1 coordinate 306,059, forward strand.
CGCTTGCACCGGTTCGCCGCGGGCTTCATGATCGACAGCCCCGGCGTCAGCGATTTCGAATTGCAGGGCGTCCAACCGCAAACGATTGCAAACGGCTTCGTCGAGTTCGTGCCGCTGCTCGGGAAGTGCCGGTTTACCGACTGCACGCACCGCACCGAGCCGGGTTGCGCGATCCGCGAGGCCGTCGACGCGGGATCGATCGCAGGGTCACGCTACGAAAGCTACCGCGCGATCGTCGCGCGCGGAGTGACTTAGCCGAGCTCGCGTGGCGCGCGGATGACGCGCGCGGTGCCGGCGCCGGATGGCCGCTCACCGCCGGCGACGATATCCACCAATTGATCGAAGGCGGCCCACGCGAACGGCAGTTGCGCTTGCAAACCGTAGCCGAAAGCGCCAAAGGAATCGACGTGAGGCCCGCCTTCGACGATGTACTGCCAATAGTTGCGCGCGCGACCGGCCTTGCGAACCGCGTCGAGATACGGCGCCGCGTTGTTCTCCGGCGTCACGAAAACGTCGGCGTCGCCGGCGATGCCGATCAGCGGGCGCTCGATCGCCCCGGTGTGCTCGATGGCGCCGAGCGCGCCGCGCGCCGCCGCCGATGGCGTAAAGCGCATCCGTGCGAGCGGGTGCGCGAGCCCGCGAACGTTCGTCGGGAAACTTTCCAGGTCGTCAACGAGCGGATTCGGCGTCTTGGGCGGCGCGCCGGCCCACGAGTCGGCCGCAGGCTCGAGCAGCCGCGCGAACACGAACGTCGTTAGGTCCGCGTAAAATGGCGGCAGGTTCGAGTAGTGATCGTCCCAGAGCGAACGGTGCGCGGGGTCGTCCTGGCGGCGGTCCGGCGGAAAACCCGCCGCGACGATCGCCGCGTATGCGGTTTCGTCGCGGTACTCGCTGCGCACGTACTCCGGCATGCGCCGCAAGAATTCGGGCAGGTACGTCAAGATGTTGCGGTCGCGCGACCAGTAGACCGACGCCCACTCGACGCCGCCGTCGACGATCTCTGGGGCGCGCTCGAGGAGCGAGCGCACTTGGCCGCCGCCGATCGAAAGACCGATCGCGAACGTTCGCCTTGCCGGCTTGCCGCCGATCGTGCGCGCGTGCGACTTCGCCGCCGCGATGACTTCGACGAAGTCGGCGTGCCAGTCCGAGAGTTGGACCGGCTGTGGGTCGAGCAAACCGAAGCGCACGACGAGACCGCGTTCGCGGAGGCCGTCGCGGTCGAACGGTATCGGATAGGCCGACCGCGGATCGGGGGTATCGCTTGCCGGCTCGACGATCGCGTTGTAAGGGATCCCTTTGTTCGTCGATGCGAATGCGTAGCCGCGCGCGAGCACGTAGTCGCTGAAGTTCGCGTCGTATGCGAACTCGCTCCGCGACGCCGGCGCGGCCGCGACGACGAGATCGCCGTTCCAACCTTCGGGTACGCGTAAGACGAAGCGCCGTCCCGGGCCGAGCGACTCGAGAATTTGGGTCCCGGGAATCGGGCTCGGAGCGGCCGCAGGGTAGCCCGGCAATACGAGGTGGCCGGCGTCGCCGGCCGGATCGAACCCCAGGCCGGGCGCGGGAAGCGCCACCCTTCCAAAGCGCAGGTCGCGGTACCTCATGGACGCCCCCCGGGGCCTGTGCTACAATGCGGCGCGTGCCCATCTGGGCATACCGCCGTTTTCGATACCGGAGATACTCGTTGCCGAATATTAAAGCCGCCGAGAAATGGGTCCGTCAGTCCGAGAAGCGTGCGTTGCGCAACCGCGACGTTCGGACGCGCTTGAAGACGCTCAACAAGAAGGCCCGGGCCGGCGGCATCGCCCTCACCGAGGTCGAGAGCCAGTTCGACAAGGCCGCGAAAAAGGGGGTCATCCATCCGAACAAGGCGGCGCGCAAGAAGTCGCGCCTCGCCAAGGCGATTCATTCCGGCACAGCCGTAAAGGTTGACAAGCGAAAGTCCGGCGGCCGCGCGAAGCCGGCCGCTCGCGCCAAGAAAGCCGCTGAGCCGCAGCCGTCAGCCGCGGCGCCCGCCGCGAAGCCCGCGCGCAAGCCCGCCAAAACCAAATAAGCCGCCTGGTTCTAGCTCGGCGCTAGGCCTTGTCGAGGACGTAGCGCCCCGGAGCGGGGTAGAGCGGACTGAATCGCCGCGAACCTGGTTCCGCCGGAGCGGGTACCGAATCGCCGGCGCGCTCCGCGAGCCACGCCTGCCAGTGAGTCCACCACGAGCCCTCGTGGTCTTGCGCCAGCGCGAACCACTCGTCGGGCGTCGGCGGATTCGAAGGCGCGGACCAATGCGCTCCCTTCCCGCTGCTCGGCGAGTTGATAATCCCCGCGATGTGACCCGAGTGACCGAGCCGGAACCGCACGTCGCCTGCGAAAAGTTGGGTCACCTTGTAAACCGAACGCCACGGCGCGATATGATCGTCGATCGTGGCGACGATGTATGCGTCGTTGCGCACCTCGCGCAGGTCGATCGGAACGCCTTTGAACGACAGTTTGTCCGGCTTGACCAGGTTGTTCTCGATGTACATGTTGCGGAGGTAGTAGCGATGCATCTTCGCCGGGAGGCGCGTCGAGTCGCTGTTCCAGGAGCAGTAAGTCGAACGCAGGTGCGTCCTTCCCCATGAGATAGCGGTTGACGGCGACGTTCCAGATCAGGTCGTTCGCGCGCAACATGTTGAACGTGTCGGCCATCTGAGCGCCGTCGAGGATCCCCTTCTTCTTCATCGAGTCCTCGATGAACGCCATCGCCTCCGGCCCAAGGAAGGCGCGGATCTCGCCGGCATCTTCGAAGTCGGTCAACGCGGCGAAGAACGTCGCCGTGTTGACGAGCACCTCGCCGCTCCGCGCGAGATACGCGAGCATCTCGGCGGTCAGCGTTCCACCGATGCAGTAGCCCAGCACGTTGACTTCCTGGGACTCGGTGATGCTCGACGCAACGCGGCACGCGGTCAGCGGCCCAAGCTCGAGGTAGTCTTTCCAACCCATCCCGGCTAGCGACGCGTCCGGATTCCGCCACGAGGCGACAAAGGTCCGGAACCCCGAGTCGACTGCAAACTTGATGAAACTATTCGCCGGCTGCAAGTCGAGAATGTAATACTTGTTGATCCACGGCGGGACGATGACCAGCGGCTGCGCAAAGACGGTCTCCGTCGTCGGCGTGTACTCGATCAGTTCGATCAGATCGTTGCGGAAGACGACCGCGCCCGGCGTCGTCGCGATGTTCTTGCCGACTTTGAAGGCTTTCTTGTTGACGAGCGCCGGGCGCCCGGCGTTCTCGCGCACGTCTTCGAGGACGTTTTGCGCGCCGCGTTCCAGGTTGCGCCCGCCGGTTCGCAGCGTCTCTTCGATGACCGCGGGGTTGAGGAACGCGAAATTGCTCGGGCTCATCGCGTCGCAAAACTGCTTGGCGAAGAATTTGACGCGCTGTTTGGTCTCGGGATCGACCTCGGATCGGTCGATCCCGTCGAGCACGGCTTTGGTCGCGAGTAGATAGCCTTGCTTGAGTGCGTCGAAGATCGGGTTTTCGGTCCAGGCCGGGTGTCTGAAACGCGTATCGCCTTTCGCCGGTTCGATCGCGGCCGCGCGCTTCGCGCCCGGCGCGAGCGCTCCGCCGGCGACGCTCATCCAAGCGTTCGCAAACTCGAGTTGCGTCCTGATGAGCGCTTCGGGGTTCGTGACCATCGCTTGCCAAACGCGCAGCCCGGCCGCGTTGATCCCGAGGGGGTCGAGCGGGTTGGGCGCCGCCTCTACCGGCGGTGGCGGCGCCGCCATCGGCGGCGGTTCCATCGACTCGACGGTCGCGGCCTCGCTCTCGCGGATCTCTTTTGTTTCGTCCACCGGGGCGCTGGCTTCCGGACCGTCGGCAATCATCTAGATGGGATTAGCCCTGATCTCGAACGGAACCTCCGGTCCAGTTACGGGTCGACGTTCACGACGAGACGCGTTGCGCGGTCGGCGCGGGCCATCGGTTGGAGCGTCTCGCGGATGTACGCGCGCATCGCCGCTCCGTCCGGCATTTTGAGCGCTATCCGGTAACGCCACTCCTCGTTGACCCGCGCGATCGGATCGGGTGCCGGGCCGAGAACCTCGGCGTCGTCGCGCGCGCGCAGCATCTCGGCGTAACGCCGCGCGCTTTCGATGACCTTCTCACGGCGGCGACCCGCGATGCCGAGAAAGATCAGTTCCCCGAACGGCGGATAGCGCAGCTCGCGGCGTTGCGCGAGTTCGCCCGCGGCGAACCCGTCGAAGTCGTGTTGCGCCGCGAACGCGATCGCCGGATGGGACGGGTCGTAGGTTTGCACGATCGCCTCGCCCGGCATCGCCCGGCCGCTGCGCCCCGCGACTTGCGTGATCAGGTCGAACGTGCGCTCCGCGGCGCGAAAGTCTGGAGCGTGCAGCCCGAGGTCGGCCGCAACGACGCCGACGAGCGTGACGGTCGGGAAGTCGAGCCCTTTCGCAATCATTTGCGTCCCGACTAAGAGGTCGCCGTGCTCGGCGAACTCGTCGAGGAGCCGCGCGTGGTCGCCGACGCGCGTCGTCGTGTCGCTATCCATGCGCACGATCCGCGCCGATGGGAACAACCCTTGCGCGACTTCCACGACCTTCTCGGTGCCGACGCCGAATTCGCGGATTTGCGGTGAACCGCACTGAGGGCAGAGCGCCGGTATCGGCTCTTGCGCGTCACACTGATGGCACCGCAGCAACCGCTCGGCACGATGGACGGTCAGCGAAACGCTGCAGCGCCGGCAGCTTGGCACGGTCCCGCACGCGCGGCACAAGATAAATCCGGCGGCGCCGCGCCGGTTGACGAACAAGACGCTCTTCTCGCCGCGCTCGAGCCGCGCGCCGAGGCCGGCCACGAGCGCGCTGCTAAAGATCCGGCGGTTTCCGAGCTCGAGTTCGCGCGCCATGTTGACGACGTGCGTCGCGGGGAGCGTAGCGTTCCCGGGACGCGCGTGCAGCCGCAAATGCTCGATCCGCCCGTCGAGCGCCGCGGCATACGCTTCGAGGGGCGGCGTTGCGCTTCCCAGGATGAGGGTCCCATCGCACTCCCGCATGCGCTCCCGCGCGACCGGCAGCGCCTGATATCGCGGGCTGTTGTCTTGCTTGTACGTCCGCTCGTGGGCTTCGTCGATTGCGATCAAGCGGACGTTCGGAAGGGGCGCGAACAGTGCGCTCCGCGGTCCAACGACGACGTCGACCTCACCGCGCGCCGCAGCGTGCCAGCCGTCGAAGCGCTCGCGCTCGGAGAGCCCCGAGTGGAGGACGACGACTCGCTCGCCGAACGCTCCTTCGAACCGGCGCGCGGTTTGCGGGGTCAGCGCGATTTCGGGGACGAGCACGATGGCCCGGCCCCCGAGCGCGAGCGTCTGCGCGATCGCCTGAATGTAAACAAACGTTTTCCCGCTCCCAGTCACACCTTGAAGCAAGAACTCGGCGAAACGCCCGCGCGCAACCGAATTCGCGATCGCCTCGATTGCGACGCGCTGTTCGGACGTCGCGGTGAACGGCGTTTGCGACACGGCCGCGGACTTTGCGCGGCGCAGAGCCGCCGGTCGCTCGATTTCGCGCAGCGCCCCCGCGCGAACGGCGCGCGTAATCGTCGCGGCCGAGAAGCCGCTCAACACCGCGTCGCGCCGGCGCAAGGCGCCCTCTTCCTTGGCGCGGGCCACGAGCGCGCGCGCGCGAGCGCCGCGCGGCACGATTCCGGTTGCTTCGAAAAGTTTCTCGGTCGCCTCGCTAATTTTCGCCGCAGCGAAGGTGCGCGTTCGAGCGAGCGCGCCGGCGCGGACGAGCGCCCCAAGCGCGCGCAGCAAGCCGCGCCGGTCGGCCGCGCGCCGAGCCTCCGGATGCCGCAGCAGCGCGTCGAGCCCGAAGCCTTCGCGGAAGTCTTCGTCGATCAGGTGCAGCAGGCGCGGCGGGACCGATGGGAAGCGCGCCGGATCGAGTGCGCTCTGCGGAACGAAACGGTCGATCGTTCGCGGGATTGCGGCGGCATAGACGATCGGACCGAGCGCTTCGCCGAGCGTGCAGCAATAGCGCTCCGCGATCCACCGCGCGAGCCGCAACGCCCGAGCGTCGAACGCCGGCGGCGCGTCGACCCGCGCCCGAAGCGCGCGAAGGCCATCGGCGCTCGCCCGAGCGCGCGGCGGCTCGACAACGTACCCGTAGAGTTCGCGCCCGGCGAGCGGGACGCGCACGACGTCGCCGACCGTCACGTCGACTCCCTCCGGCACGAGGTACGTCAGCGGCCGGTCGACGTGCGCGACCCGCTGTTGAACCAGGACGTCGACGGAAAGCGTCAGCGCATCTCCGCGGAACCCGGCGCCTCGCGCAAGCGGGTCAGCACGCTCCGCACCGTCCGAGGCGCGACCGCCACGCCACGCTCGACGTCACCGAGCGCGCGCGGGAGGACGAAGCGCAGTTTCGAATCGCGGGTCTTCTTGTCGTGTTCCATCGCCGCCAGGATTTCATCGAGATCTTCGACTGGGGCGACGTACGGAAGACGCAGCAACGCGAGCAGGGACAGAACTCGGAGGTGCTCGCGTCCCGAGAAGCGCCCGGTTCGCAGCGCAAGGAGACCGGCGCCGCGCAATCCGATCGCAACGGCGAAGCCGTGGCTCGTTCGATATCCGGTTGCAAGCTCGATTGCGTGGCCGATCGTGTGCCCGAGGTTGAGGCGCTCGCGCTCTCCGGCCTCGTGCCGGTCGTCGGCGACGATCATCGCTTTGACGCGCAGCGAATCGGCGATCACTTTTTCCCACGGCCACGTCCGCACCGGGTGCGCCGCAAACGACTCCAGTTCTTCGAAAGTATCGCCGCCCTCAATGATGCCGTGCTTGACGACCTCGGCCAACCCCTCGCGGATCTGGCGATCCGAGAGCGATCCGAGCGCGCCGATGTCGCAAAACACCGCGACCGGGTCGCGAAAGACGCCGGCCAAGTTCTTCCCGGCGGCCAAGTTTACGCCCGTCTTGCCTCCGATCGCGGCATCGACCATCGCCACCAGTGTCGTCGCGACGTTGACGAACGGAACGCCGCGCAGATACGTCGCCGCGGCGAAACCGAACAGGTCGCCCGCGACGCCGCCGCCGATTCCGATGACGAGCGTCGTCCGCTCGGCCTTCGCCGCGGCGAGCGCCTCGACGACGCGCTGGTACGTCGCAAACGTCTTGCGCCGCTCGCCTAGGTCGAACTCGCGCACGATCGTCTTTGCGCCGAGCGCTCGCGCGAGTTTGGTCGCGCGCGCGCCGACCCGACGGTCGGCCAATATTACGATCGAGCGACGCCCCCCGGAGCGGACGAACTCGGCGACGTGCTCGTCGACGCCGTCGGCGATCACGACCGGGTATCCGAGGTCGTCGAGGCGGGTCAACGCTTCGCTCGAAACGCCGCGTGGCCACGCGCGAGCGCCACGACGCGGCGCGCAACCTGTTGTGACTGCTCGCCGCCACGGACGACCATATCGGCTTGGCGGTAGAGCGGCGTGCGCGCCTCGTGGAGCGCGCGGATCCGGTCGACGTCGATCGCCCCGCCGAGCATCGGGCGGACCGTCTTCGAGCGGCGCAGCCGCGCAACGAGCGTTGGGAGCGGCACGTCGAGGTAAACTCGCACCGCTCGCGACGCGAGCAGCGCGCGCGTCGGCTCGTGGGTGAGCGCACCGCCCCCGGTCGCAATCACGGCGGCGGGGCCGGCGAGCGCTTCGCGTATCGCTTCGAATTCGTGCGCGCGAAAGCCGGCTTCGCCTTCGTCGGCGAATATTCGCTCGACCGGCCCGTGCCGTGCGATGACCGCGGCATCGGTGTCGACGAAACCGAGCCCGAGCGCTCGCGCGACGTGACGGCCGACCGTTGATTTCCCCGAAGCCATGAAGCCGACGAGCGCGAGATGCGCCTTCACTCGGGTGCCGTCGTGCTCGCGCTCGGAATGTCGAAAAGCCGCGTCGCGGCCGCGACGGCGCGCTCGAGATTGTCGCGCGTCTCGGCGATCGAGTCGCCGCCGAACTTTTCGAGACCGGCCCCGTCAGCGCGAGCCGGACCATCGCCTCGCCGACGAGCGACGCCGCGGGGACGACGCAGACGTCGCTTCGAACGATCGTCGCCGGCGCTGCGGTCCCGGCGTGGAGATCGACGCTCGGCAGCGCGCTGCATCAACGTCGGGATCGGCTTGACCGTAATGCGCACGACGATGTCTTGTCCGTTCGAAATGCCGCCCTCGATCCCGCCGGCGCGGTTCGAGGCGCGCACCACCGCGCCGTCGCCGATTGCAAACGTGTCGTGCGCGGCCGAGCCCGGGGTCGCCGCCATGTCGCGGCCCGCGCCAACTTCGACCGCTTTCACGGTCTGCATCCCCATCAAGGCGCCGGCCAGCACGCCGTCGAGGCGCGTGTCGGGTTGGCGATTCGAACCGACGCCTGCGGGGACGCCGCTGATTCGCACGACGAACGCGCCCCCGAGCGTGTCGCCCGCCGCCTTCGCCGCGTCGATTGCGGCGATCATCGCGCGTTCTGAATCCGGGTCGGGATTGCGCACCTCGCTCACGTCGATGTCGGCCCGATCGACCTCGACGAGTTCCTTCGCGACGACCGAACCGATTTGGCCGACGTAGGCGAAGGTCCGGATTCCAAGGGCTCCAAGAACTGCGCGCAGATCGCGCCGAGCGCGACGCGCATCGCCGTCTCGCGTGCGCTCGCGCGCTCGAGGACGTTGCGCAAATCGCGCTGGCGGTACTTCATCGCGCCGGCGTAATCGGCGTGCCCCGGCCGCGGGTTCGTCAGTGGCGGCCCGCTCCCCGTCAGCGGGTCCATCAATGCGCGATTGTTCTCGTAGTCGCGGTTGCGAATGACGATCGCCAGGGGCGAACCGAGGGTCTCGCCGCCGCGCAGGCCGGCCAAGAACTCGACCTCGTCGCTCTCGATCTTCATGCGGCCGCCGCGGCCGTAGCCGCCTTGGCGCGCGCGAAGGGTATCGTTGATCGCGCCGACGTCGAGCTTCAGATGCGCCGGCAACCCGTCGAGGATCCCGACGAGCGCCGGGCCGTGCGACTCTCCGGCCGTCAAATAGCGAAACATTTGTCCCGGCTCATTCGCGACGGGTGCCCGAAACTGCTAGCGGGCAACCTCTCCTTCTAAGGTGCGCTGCCGCGCGAAGACCCGCACTGGGAAACCTCGGAACGTCGTCGCCCGCCAGAACGTCAGGCCGGCTTTCTCGGCGACGCGCTGCGATGCGACGTTCTCGACGTGCACGATCGAGATCAACCGCCCGAGGTTGAACCGTCCGAAAGCGAGGTCGCGGATCGCGCAGGCCGCTTCGGTCGCGTAGCCGTTGCCCCAGGCGGCGCGGGCGTATGCATACGCCATTTCGACGTGCTCTCCGTCGTCGAGCTGTTGCATAATCAGCCCGGCTCGCCCGAGGAACGTCTCATCGTCTCGCCGTTCGACGGTCCACAGCCCCCAGCCACGCTCGTCGTAGAGATGGCGCATCGCGTCGAGTTGCGCCTCGGTCTCCTCGCGCGTTCGCGTTTGGCCCCCCATGTAACGCATCACCTCCGAGTCAGCATACATCGCGGCGAGACCCTCGAGGTCGCGCGGCTCGAGCGTGCGCAAGCGAAGCCGTGCGGTCTCGGCGACGGTCGCATTGTCGGTTCGCGGAGGCGGCTGCAATCCGCGCTGCGTTCGGCGGGGTGGGACCCCCTCCTGGCCGAAGCCCGGCGCATGATAAGCGCTTTAGCGCGCGTCGAGGCCGTCACGCTCGAGGCGCGCGCCGCGGCGCTGGCCAGCCGCGCCCTTGAGGCCGAAGCGAAGCAGTCGGCGATCGATATAGCGATCGCGTGCCTCGACCTAACGACGCTCGAAGGCGCCGACTCGCCCGGCCGCATCCGAGCCCTTTGCGCGCAAGCGCTATCGCCTGGCAGAGGCGCGCGCCCCGTCGCCGCGGTCTGCGTCTACCCATCGCTGGTTGCCATCGCGGTCGAAGCGCTCCGCGGGAGCGGCGTCCGGGTTGCCGCCGTCGCGACCGGATTTCCCGGCGGGCAGACGACGCTCGACGTCAAGCTGAGCGAGACGCGCGCGGCGATTGCGGCGGGCGCGCAGGAGATCGACATGGTGATCGACCGCGGCGCGTTCCTCGCGGGCCGCTATGAGGACGTGACGATGCAAGTCGCGGCCGTTCGCGAGGCGTGCGGCGGCGCGACGCTCAAGGTTATCCTCGAAGCCGCCGAGCTCGGCTCGTACGACGCGATTCGCCGGGCTTGCGATCTCGCGCTCGCCGGCGGCGCGGATTTTCTCAAAACCGGGACTGGGAAACTTGCGGTCTCATCGACGCCGGCGATTGCGCTCGTGTTGTGTAACGCGATCGCTCAGCACGCGCGCCGCACGGGACGATCTGTTGGATTGAAGGTCGCGGGCGGGATTCGCGCGACGCGCGCCGCGCTCGGTTACATCGCGCTCGTCAAGGAATCGCTCGGCGACGCTTGGCTCGATCCGGCGCGCTTCCGCATCGGCGCGTCCAGCCTGCTCGATGACTTGGTTCGAAATCGATGAGCGCCACCGTGCCGGGCCTCGAGTATGCGCCCGCCCTCGAACCCGCCGGCGCGATCGCCTTTCGAAAGCGCTACGGCCTCTTGATCGGCGGCGTGTGGGCGCCGCCCGAGAAGGACGCGTCCTCGCCGGCGCTCGATCCCGCGACGGAGGCGCCGCTGACGAGCGTCGCCGTGGCGAGTGCCGCCGACGTCGACAAAGCGGTCCGCGCCGCGCGCCGCGGCTATGACAAGTACTGGTGCAAATTACGCCCCGCGGAGCGCGCAAAGTACCTCTTTCGCATCGCGGCTGCGCTCGACGAACGCCTCCGCGAAATCGCGCTGGTCGAAACGCTCGGATCCGGTCGGCCGATTCGCACGACGCTCGAGCACGACGCCCCGCATGCCGCCGCGACGATCTTCTATCACGCAGGTTGGGCGGACAAGTTGGAGTGGGCCGCTCGTCCGCTCGAACGCGCGCGCGCGCTCGGCGTGGTCGGTGCGATCGTTTCGAGCGAGGCATCGCTCCTAGGCGCCGCGCGCAAACTCGCGCCCGCCCTCGCCTGCGGCAATACGCTCGTGCTGAAGCCGGCGAACGCCACGCCGCTCGACGCCTTGCTGCTCGGTCAGATTTGCGTCGACGCCGCGCTCCCGCCCGGGGTCGTCAACGTCGTGACCGGCGACGCGAAAACCGCCGTCGCTCTGGTCGATCATCCCGACGTCGATGCGATCGCGTTTAGCGGCGCGGCGAACATCGGAAAAGCGATCGCGCGCGCGGCCGCGGCGACGCCGAAACGGTTGTCGCTGACGCTCTCGGGGCAGTCGACGGTCGTCGTTTACGAGGACGCCCCGCTCGATCAAGCGATCGAGGGGATCGTCGCGGCGACGGGGGCGCGACTGCTCGTCCAAGAGAGTGTCCTAGGGGATGTTCTCGTTCGACTCGGCGAGCGCCTGAAAACGCTGCGTCACGGGAATCCGCTCGACCGCAATACCGATGTCGGGCCGCTGCCTTCGCGCAAGCGACGCGACGCGCTCGCGGCGCTCGTCGCACGCGCGCAGGAGCAAGGGGCGCAACTCGTGCAGGCCGCTTGGCAGCCGCCCGAGCGCGGATTCTGGTTCCCGGCATCCTATGCGATCGAGACCTTCCGCACGGTCGACGAGTCGCTCGAACGCGCCGGCGCTTCGCGCTCCGGCTTCACCGCCGCGCTCTGGACGTTGAGCGGCCAACTCGCGTTGTATGCCGCGAGGTGGCTGCGTGCCGGGGTCATTTGGTGCAACGCGTTCGACCGGTTCGACCCGAGCGCGCCGTTCGGGGGATATCGCGAGTTCGGCTCCGGGCGCGACGGCGGGCTCGCCGGTTTGCGTGAGTACCTGCAGGTCTAACTCCCAGACCACCGCATGACGGCGCCGGCGCGCGCCGAGGATGCCGGCACGGCTCGCAGAAAAAGAGTCCGATGCTGACCTCGGCTCGATCGGTGTCAAGTCTCGACCGGGAGCGATTGCGCCGCTGGTACCTCGCGAACCGCGCGCGCACCGCCGAAATCTTCGGCTTGTTCGACGAAGGCGCGTACTACGACCGGCCGATTCCGCTGCGGCACCCGCTGGTGTTCTACGAAGGGCACATCCCGGCGTTCAGTTATAACAAATTGATCCGCGAGGGGCTGCACGGGCCGTCGATCGATGCTGAATTTGAGCGGCTTTTCGAACGTGGGATCGACCCGGGGAGTTTGACGGACGCGAAGCGCCACGAGCGCGACGCGTGGCCGGAGCGCCCGCGCGTCCAAGAATTCGGCCGCGCGTGCGATGCCCGTTTGCTCGACGCCCTTGCGAACGCGGATCTTACCGACGCGGCGTCGTCACCGTTGCTGGAGCGCGGGCAAGCGGTCTTCACGATCCTCGAGCACGAGGAGATGCACCACGAGACCTTCCTTTATATGCTGCACCGCCTCGCGCTTGGGAAGAAGCACGTCGCCGGTCACACCGGCGCGTATGTCGAGCAGGAGCCGGCCGCGCGCGGCCGCGTCGACATCCCCGCCGGCCGCGCGACCCTCGGCGCGCGCCGCGACGCGATCGAGTTCGGTTGGGACAACGAGTTCGACGAGACGGCCGTCGACGTCGGCGCGTTCGCCGTCGATGTCAACAACGTGACCAACGGCGAGTGGCTCGCGTTCGTGCGCGACGGCGGACCGCCCGCGCCGTTCTGGCTCGAGCGCGAAGGCGACTTCCGCTTGCTCGGAATGTTCGAGGAGATGACGCTGCCGCGCACCTGGCCGGTTTATGTGTCGAACGCGCAGGCGATGCAGTACGCGGCCTGGCGCGGTGGACGGCTCATGACCGAAGCCGAGTATCATCGGGCTGCCTTCGGGACGCCGAGCGGCGAGCAGCGCCCGTTTCCGTGGGGCGACGTCCAACCGGACGCGCGCATTCATGGCAACTTCGATTTCCGCCGCTACGAACCCGAGCCGGTCGGAATCGCACCCGGCGGCGCCAGCGCCTTCGGCGTGCACGACTTGATCGGTAACGGCTGGGAGTGGACCTCGACGCCGTTCGCCCCTCTCCCCGGCTTTAAGCCGATGGCATCGTATCCGCAGTATTCGGCCGATTTCTTCGACGGCGAACACTTCGTGATCAAGGGCGCGTCACCGGTTACGTCCGGGAACTTGATTCGGCGCAGCCTTCGTAACTGGTACCGCGCCGAGTATCCGTACGTTTACGCGACCTTTCGGCTTGCCTACGATTAAACCGTAACTCCTCGGCAAACGCCGCGCTAGTTGACCGCCGACGCGTACGTCCAAGCCATGCGTTCCTGTAACGATTCGTCGAGCGCGGCAAGGAAGGCTTCGGTCGTCAGCCAGGCTTGATCGGACCCGATCAAGATCGCAAGGTCCTTCGTCATTTTGCCGTCCTCGACCGTGTCGACGCAAACGGCCTCGAGCGTCTCGGCGAAACGCGATACGTCGGGAGTCTCGTCGAGCTTGCCGCGATGTGCGAGCCCGCGCGTCCAGGCGAAAATCGAGGCGATCGGGTTCGTCGACGTCGGCTTCCCTTGCTGGTGCAAGCGGAAGTGCCGCGTGACCGTTCCGTGCGCCGCCTCGGCCTCGATCGTCTTGCCATCCGGGGTCATGAGGACCGACGTCATCAATCCAAGCGAACCGTAGCCTTGCGCGACCGTATCGGATTGAACGTCGCCATCATAGTTCTTGCACGCCCAGATGTACTTGCCGCTCCACTTCAGGCACGCCGCGACCATGTCGTCGATCAAGCGGTGTTCGTAGAAGGTGCCGGCCGCTTCGAACGCACCGCGAAACTCCTCGTCGAAAATGTCCTGGAAGATTTGCTTGAAGCGGCCGTCATAGGTCTTGAGAATGGTGTTCTTCGTGGAGAGATACACCGGCCACTTGCGCTGCAAGCCGTAGTTGAGGCAGGCTCGCGCGAATCCGCGAATCGACTCGTCGAGGTTGTACATCGCGAGCGCGACGCCCGGTTTCTTGAATTCGAAGACTTCGCGCTCGACCGGCGCGCCGCCGCCGGCGGGTTGGAAGACCAGTTTCAAGAAGCCCGGTTCCGCGATCGATAGTTCCGTTGCGCGGTACTGGTCGCCGAAGGCGTGACGCCCGATGACGATCGGGTCGGTCCAGGTCGGTACGAGCCGCGGGACGTTGCGGCAAATGATAGGCTCGCGAAAGACGGTCCCGTCGAGCTCGTTACGAATCGTCCCGTTCGGTGAACGCCACATCTTCTTCAGCCCGAACTCTTGGACGCGGGCCTCGTCGGGCGTAATCGTCGCGCACTTGACGCCGACGCCGTAGCGTTTGATCGCACGCGCGGCTTCGAGGGTCACTTGGTCGTCCGTCGCGTCGCGGTTTTCGATTCCCAGATCGTAGTACTTCAGATCGATGTCGAGGTACGGCAGTATGAGCCGCTCTCGAATCATCGCCCAGATGACCCGGGTCATCTCGTCCCCGTCCAGCTCGACGACGGGGTTCTTCACCTTGATCTTGTTCACATAGGCCGGGATTATGCCAAATGGCGAGGTTTTCTTCCGAGCCGCGCTAGATTGGAAGGTTCATGGGCGACCAATGGCCTGGCCCGAGCGAGCGGATCGTGAGTCTCCTGCCGAGCGCGACCGAGATCTGCTATGCCCTGGGGCTCGGCGACCGCCTCATCGGCGTGACCCACGAATGCGACTTTCCGCTGGACGCGCGCGCGAAGCCCCGGTTGACGGCGAGTTCGTTGCCGGCCGCCTCAACTTCAGCCGACCTCGACCGGCACGTGCGCCGCAGCCTCCATCAAGGTTCGAGCCTCTATACCCTCGATGCCGAACTCCTCGAGCGGCTCCAGCCGGACCTCATTATCACGCAGGAACTGTGCGCCGTCTGCGCCGTCTCGTACGACATCGTCGCGCGAGCCGCCAAGCGCTTGCGCGGCGACCCGCGGATCGTTTCACTCGAACCGTCGAGTTTGGAAGACGTGTACGCCAACATCGCGACGGTCGCAACCCTCGCCGGCGTCACCGATGCTGGGACGCGCGTGGTAAACGATCTGCGCGAACGGGCAGTGCGTTTAGCCGCGCACGTCGCGGGCCGCCAACGCCCGCGGACGCTCGTCCTGGAATGGACTGACCCGCCGATGAGCGGCGGGCATTGGACGCCGGGGCTTGTCGAACTGGCCGGCGGCGAACCGGTCCTGGCGCATCCCGGCGCCAATTCGCAAGTCATCGCGTGGGACGCGATCGCGGAGGCCGATCCGGACGTCGTGATCGTGGCGCCGTGCGGCTTCGATCTCGCTCGCGCAATCGAGGCAATCGCCGAGATCGAATCAAACGCAGTCTGGCAAGGCCTGCGTGCCCGCCGCAAGCCGCGCACCTACGCCGTCGACGGAAACGCTTACGTCAACCGCCCCGGGCCCCGTCTAATCGACACGGCCGAGATCTTTGCAAGCGCGATCTTCGCCGAACGCTACGGCGCCGCCGAAAGCGACCCGCAAGCGCTCGCGCCTACCGGTTAGCGAGAAGTCATGCCACCTCGTCGGCCGTAACGGTTTCGTTCAGCGCGAGCAGGCGCGGTCGCCCTTCTCCGAACTCTAGCCGCGTTACGCTGGCCGGCGCGAAGCGCACTTTGAGAGCGCCTGCTTCGGCCTCGCCAAGTGCGATCCGCAAGAGAGCGTGGAGCGCTCCCGCATGGGTCACGACAACTGCACTACCGCCGCCGGCGAACTTCGCCCGCAGGTCGCCCAAGGCGACCCCTACTCGAACGCATGCGCTATCGAACGACTCGCCGCCGCGCGGCGTCACGAACTTGAACGCGCCTGCAACCGACGGCGACGCCGTGGCCTCGGGGAAGCGGGCCACGATCTCATCCCACGTCAAGCCTTCCCACGCGCCGAACTCGAGTTCGCGCCAGCGCGGGTCGGTCTCGACCGCAAGCCCGCGGCCGGCGGCGATTGCTTCCGCGGTCGCGCGCGCTCGCGCCAAGTCGCTGCTGACGATCGCATCGAAACGCTCGGCGCGCAGGTGCGCCGCGAGCGCCTCGGCTTGTACCAGACCGGCGTCATCGAGCGGGACGTCGGTCTGGCCTTGGAACCGAAAGCCCTTGTTCCACGCCGTTTGCCCGTGGCGGACGGCGACGAGTTCGAAGGGCTTCAGTTCGGCAACATCGGGCGGCCTTCGTGCGCGACCAGCAGGTCGTGCATGTCGTTCGCGTGCTCTTCCTCGACCCCTAGTATCTCTTCGAGCATAACGCGCGTGGTCGGATCCTTCTCCCCGAAGAACCGGATCAATTCGCGATAGTGCTCGACCGCAATCCGCTCCGCGATCAGGTTCTCCTTGATCATGTCGATCAGGAGCCGGGCCCCGCCGTATTCCGACGCGGCGCGCGTGTGCAATCCTTCCGGATTGAAGTTCGGCGTCCCACCGAGCTGATTGATCCGCTCGGCGATCGCCATCATGTGTTCTTGCTCTTCTTTGGCGTGCTGCGCGAACTCGTCTTTCACGCTTTGGCTACCGATGCCGACAGCCGTCACCGCGTGCATCGTGTAGCGCAAGACGCACACGATCTCGGTTGCGAGGACGCTTTGCAGAAGCTCGATCGCCTGCTTCGGATCCCCTTCGTAATTTTGCGTAACGGCGCCCTTCTCGAGATGCGCGCGAGCGCGGCGCCGGAGTTCCATGATATCGCTCAAGAATGGCTGGCTGACGGTCATACTCATTCCAATACGTTACCCTTCCCAAAGCTCGGGTCACGCCGGTTCGCGCTTAACGCGTCACATCTTCTGCAGCGCTCGCTTGGGCGCCAAGCAACCCGTCGAGCCGGTCGTTTTCACGCGCGGCGGGATCGCGACCCGACGGATCCCCGTACCCGCCGCCGCCGGGCGTTTGCACGATAACCTCGTCGCCCGCGCGCAGGTCGAGCGTCGCCTTCGCCGGGACCGTTCGCTCTCCGTCCTTGTCGCGGACTGAGTGCCTGCCCGGCGCACCGTCGGCGCCGCCGTTTGCGCCGCTCGGGGCGATGCGCTGCCGCTCGGCAAGGAGCGATACCGTCGCGCTCCCTTCGGTCAGCACGAACGCGCGCACGAGTCCACACCCGCCGCGATAGGTGCCGTCACCGCCGGTTCCCGGTGCGAATTCGTAACGCGTCACGCGGATCGGGAAACTGCGCTCGATCGCTTCGATGGGTGTGTTCAGCGTGTTGGTCATGTGCGTGTGAATCCCGTCGATTCCATCGAGACCCGGGCGCGCGCCCATTCCGCCGCCATTGGTCTCGTAAAACGCCCACGCGCTCCCGCCGGGGCGCGTGCCGCCCGCCATCACGTTGGCCATCGTCCCGCTCGAAAGCGCCGGCATGCGACCCGGCGCGAGCGCCGCGAACGCACGCAGCATCACGTCGGCGTTGCGCTGTGAGGTCTCGACGTTACCGCCGCCGACCGGCGCGGGGCGGCGCGGGTTCAGCACCGTCCCAAGCGGCGCGCGGACCGTAATCGGGCGGAAGCAGCCCTCGTTCATCGGGATCGACGGATCGGTCGCCGCGCGCACGACGTAGTGAATCGCCGAAAGCGTCACGCCGTACACCGCATTGAGCGGATAGTCGACCTGCAAACTCGTCCCGGTATAGTCGACATCGAGCGCGCCGCCGTGCAGGCGCACGCGCGCCGCTAACGTCAAGAGCGTCTCGCCGTCCGGCGCTTCGAGCACGTCGCTCACGCGCACGTCGCCGTCGCCGATGCTCCGCAGCGCCGCGCGCATCCGGCGTTCGCTCTCGTCGAGGATCCGTTCGATCGCCGCTTCGAATGTGGCGAGCCCGTAGCGATGAATCAGTTCGAGGAGCCGGCGCTCCCCCGTGACGTTGCCCGCGAGCTGCGCCGCCAGATCGCCGCCGCGCGCCTCCGGGGTCCGCGAGTTCGCTCGAATGAGGTCGACGACGTCGCGCGCGACGACCTCGTTCACGACGATCCGCATCGGGGGGATAACGACGCCCTCTTCACAGAGTTCGCGCGCGTCGGTCGAAATCGAGCCGGGGACCTTGCCGCCGACGTCGGTGTGGTGCGCTTTGTTCGCGGCGAAGCCGACGAGCCGCGCCTCGGGTGCGCCGGCGATAAAGACCGGCCGAATCAGCGTGACGTCGTTGAGATGCGTCCCGGCGACGTACGGGTCGTTGACGATCCACTGCTCGCCCGGTTGCGGCGCAACGCCGCGGCGGGCCAGGACGTCGAGCGTCATCCGCAGGCCCCACGGAAGGGAGCCGAGGTGGACCGGGATGTGCTCGGCTTGAGCGATCAAACGGCCCGTTCGGTCGAACAACGCACACGAATGATCGAGCCGCTCTTTGATGTTCGGCGAATACGCCGCGTTGCGAACGGCGATCCCCATCTCCTCGCTCGCATAGACGAGCGCGCTGCGAATCACTTCGCTCGTCACCGGGTCGACCGCGAAGGGCGCGGCGCTCATCCGATCCGCTCCAAGACGAGCTCCTCGCATGCGTCCACGCGCGCTTCCCAATGCGGCGCGACGAACGTCGTGGCGTCGTACTGCTCGATCGCGGCGGGGCCGGCGACGCGCATCCCGGGCCGCAACCGCTCGCGTGCGAAGACGGCGATCGCCTCACTGTCGCCGGCCTCGCTCAAGGCCGCGCGCCGCTCGATGAGCGCAGCATCTGCCGCTGCGGCCGTGCTCGGCTCGGGGCGCGACGGCTCGCCCGTCGCGACGAGCCCAATCGCGGTGCTGCGCGCGGTCACGAGTTCGAGCGGCTCGCTTGTGTCGGCGAAGCCGTAAACTCGCCGGTGGCGATCGTGAAAAGCCGACACCGCGAGCGCGTGCGCGGCCGCGTCGAACGGCGTCGTGGCCCCGACGCTCAGTTCGAAGCTCTGTCCCGCGTAGCGCAGTTCGAGCTCGCGCACGAAGCGCATCGCGGCCGGCGCGATCCCTTGCAGGGTGAGGTCGTGCGCGCCGCGTTCCTCGAGCCCCGCGAAGGCATGCTCGACGTCGAGCGGCGCGACGCTTTCGAACGGCGCGATGAACGAGCGCACGCCGGAGACGCGGAGGTTCGCGCCGAGCAATCCTTGCGCCGAGAACAGCCCCGGATCCGTCGGGACCACGATGCGGGGAATCTCCAACTCGTCCGCGAGCGCGCACGCGTGCAGCGGGCCGCCGCCGCCGAATGCGACGAGCGTAAAGTGGCGCGGATCGAGCCCGCGCTCGATCGTCACGATCCGTAAAACCTTCGCCATCTCGGCGTCGATCAAGCGTACGATCCCAGCAGCGAGCGCTGCAAGATTGAGATCCGGCAGGTCGTTCAACAACGTTTCGAGCGCAGCGCGGGAGCGGTGCGCGTCGATTCGAAGCGCGCCGCCCAAGAGTGCGTGCGGGTTGAGCCGGCCGAGGACGATATCCGCATCGGTCACCGTGGCCGCACTGCCGCGGCCGTACGCCGCCGGACCCGGATCCGCGCCGGCCGAGAGCGGACCGACGCGCAGCGCGCCGCCCGCATCGACGTGCGCAATCGTGCCCCCGCCCGCGCTTACTTCGGCCAGGTCGACGAACGGAAAGCGGACGGGATACCCCGAGCCTTTCACCGCGCGTCCGGAATGCGTTCGTCCTGCGGCTTCGAATTCGTGTGCGACTTGCGGCTCGCCGCCGATGATCGTCCCCGCTTTCGCGGTCGTCCCGCCCATGTCGAACGACAGGACGCGCTCGAGCCCAAGTCGCCGGCCGAGCAATGCCGCGCCGATGACGCCGGCGGCGGGGCCGCTTTCGATCGTCGTCGCAGGCCGCGCGGCAACCGCATCTAGCGAAGCAACGCCGCCGTTCGATTGCATGACGAAAAGCGGCGCACGGACGCCGCGCTCGGCGGCGCCCTCCTTCAGCCGTTCTAGGTAACCGCGGACGAGCGGCGCGAGCAGCGCGTTGACGACCGTCGTGCTGGTGCGCTCGTACTCGCGGTATTCGGGATCGACGTCGGACGACAGCGTAACCGGAACGTGCGGCAGAAGTTCGCGCAGGAGGTCGCGCGTCCGGCGCTCGTGCACCGGGTTCGCGTACGCATGCAAATACGCGACCGCCACGCCCTCGACGTTCGCCGCCGCCAGTTCCACGGCGATCGCTTCGAGTGCGGCCGGCTCGAGGGCAACCAGTGGTTCGCCGTACGCACCGAGTCGCTCGCGCACGCCGAAGCGCAGCCGGCGCGGGACGAGTGGCCGCGGCCGCCGCACGAAAAGGTTGTAGAGATCGCTGCGGTTCTGTCGCCCGATCTCCAGAACGTCGCGAAACCCTTCGGTCGTTAGGAGCGCGATGCGCGGCAACTCGAGACCGATCTGCCCGAGCAGCGCATTCGTTGCGATCGTGCTCGAGTGCCCGAGAAAAGCGATCGCTTCGGGCCGCGCATGCTCGAGGAGGCGAGCGATCGCGTCCAGGACGCCGCGCTCGGGCGCCTCGGGCGTCGACGGCACCTTCACGCGCGCGACCGTTCCGCGCGCACCGTCCTGCGCGACGAGGTCGGTAAATGTTCCCCCAACGTCAACGCCGACGCGCAGCGTCGTCATCGACGTCGGGGACCCCGATAAGTTAAAACGCGCTCCGCCTTCGGCTTCGCGCCCCCATGCGGCAAAGCCGCACGGGGCCCCACAACGTCAACGCCGACGCGCAATCCCGGTTCGGGCATGAGGCCGTAACTGCCGCATGCGTCGAGGACTCTCCCGTACGCTCGCCGTAGGGCCAACCGATGCCCAAGGCGCGCGAACCGGTCCGTCTCGACGTTCGCAAGGGCGATGCCTTATTCGTCGACGGGCGCTTTGTCCACGCCGAGTCGGGTCGCGCCGGCCGCAAGGATTTGCAGAGCGCCGTCGCTGCGGCGCGGCGCGCGTTTGCGACCTGGTCGGCAGCGGCGCCGCCGGCCCGAGGGCGCGCGCTGTATCGCCTTGCCGAGCTTCTGGAAGACCGGCGCGCGCAGTTCGCCGACCGCCTCCGCGTCGGGATGAAACTCGACGACGACGGCGCCACGCGCGAGATCGACGCCGCGATCGACCGAACGTTGTGGTATTCGGGGTGGTGCGACAAATACGCCGCGTTGCTCTCGTCGCGTAACCCCGTCAGCGAACCGTTCTACAGCTATTCGGCGCCGGAACCTATCGGCGTCGTTGGGACGGCCGCACCGGACGAACCCTCGCTCCTCGGCCTCGTCTCCGCGGTCGTCCCTCCACTCGTCGCCGGCAACACGGTCGTCGCGCTCGCTTCGGAGGTCGATCCGCGGACCGCGGTCGTTTTTGCCGAGTGCGTCGCCACCGCCGAACTGCCCGCCGGCACGCTGAACCTCTTGACCGGGCGGCGCATCGACGTAGCGCCGCATCTCGCCCGGCACCCCGACGTCGACGCTCTCGAGGCGTTCGCGCTCGACGAACCGTTTGCCATCGAGTTGACGAGGCTCGCGTCGGATACCCTCAAGCGCGTTCGCATGATCCCGGCGCAGTCCGTTGCGGAATGGTTTGCGCCCGAGATGCAAGATCTCGCGCACGTCGCAGCCTTCACTGAGTTGAAGACGATTTGGCATCCGGCGCGGATTTGACGGTCGAGCCGGCCGCGCCGCCCGATCGCGCCGCGTTAAGCGAACTCTTCGACGCCTATCGGGTTTTCTATGGACGCCAATCGGACCGCGCGCGCACCGGCGAATTCATACGAGCGCGGCTCGCTTCCGAAGCGACGCGGTTTTTCGTCGCGCGCGAGCGCGACGGCACGCTCGTCGGCTTCGTCCATCTTCTCCCGGCTTTCGACACGCTGGGAATGACGCCGAGTTGGATTTTAGAAGATCTCTTTGTGGCCCCGGAGCATCGCGGGCGCGGCGTCGGCGCCGCTCTGATGCGGCGGGCTGAGGCGCTCGCACGCGAAACGGGCGCTACGCGACTGTCGCTCTCCACCGCGCACGATAACGCGACCGCGCAGCGGCTCTACCTCGCGAGCGGCTATCGGCGTGACGAGCATTTCTGGCACTTCAATCGATCGGTCGACGACGTCGGGGGATGACCGGCGGCGTCGCCGAGGCAGCCCGGCGATTTGAGTCGAACGCGTTGCCCGTGGCCTGGTTAACCGCGACCTATCTGATCGACGCCGAACCCGCGCACGTCGAGGCGCGCGCCCAAGCGCTCGCGCTCGAACAAAGCGTCGAGTGCCCGCTCGCGGCAATCGGCGACCCGCGAGTCCTCGACGAGATCGTCGGGCGGGTCGCCGGCATCACACGGATCGGCGAGCGGACGCATCGCGTCGAGATCCATCTCGCGACCGCGACGACCGGTGGCGAGCCGGCGCAATTGATGAACATGTTGTTCGGAAACGCGTCGCTTTGGGACGACGTCACGTTCATCGACGTCGAATTGCCCCCGCATCTGCTTGCGCGCTTCGCCGGACCCCGCCACGGGATCGCCGGGATTCGCGAACTCCTCGGCGAGCCCGAGCGGCCGCTGACCGCGACCGCGACGAAACCGCAGGGATTGCCGATTCCCGAACTCGTGCGGCTCTGCCGGACGTTCGCACTCGCCGGCGTCGACGTCATCAAAGACGATCACGGCATCGCCGATCAGTCGTACTCGCCGTTCAGCGAGCGCGTCGGCGCTTGCCAGGCGGCGGTCGCCGCAGCCGTGGAGGAAACCGGAAAGCCTGCGCTCTACGCGCCGAATCTGGTCGGAACGCCGCGCGTCTTGCGCGAGCGCGCACGCTTCGTGCGCGACCTCGGCGTGCGCGTCGTGTTGGTTGCGCCGATGCTGATCGGCCTCCCGGCATTCGCCGATCTCACCGACGAGTTTCCCGAACTCATTTATCTCGCCCACCCGTCGTTCGGCGGCGCCGCGCGCATCGCGCCGCCACTGCTCTTCGGACGCCTCTTCCGCTTGTTCGGCGCGGACGCGGTCATTTTCGTAAACTACGGCGGCCGGTTCGCCTATCCGCCGAAAGACTGCGCGGCCATTGCAACCGCCGCCCGCGCACCATGGGGTTCTCTGTTGCCGGCGCTCCCAGTCCCGGCCGGCGGGATGCTCGTCGAGCGCGTCGACGAATTGCTCGATTTCTACGGACCCGATACGATGCTCTTGATTGGCGGCAACCTATTGGTCGCGCGCGACGCGCTTCTCGAGCGCACGCGCGAGTTCGTCGCGCGCGTACACGCTCGGCACCCGGTATCGCGCTGAGATGCGCCTCGCGGTCCGTCGCTTTCGAATGCTCTTCGGACTCGCGGTCGGTTTGCTCGGCGCAGCGCCGGCGCTCGCGGGTGGACCGCCACTGACGGGGCCGGCCACCGAGACCATTCTCGAGACGCCGTCGTTTCGCGTGCACGTCGTTCGGCCCGCCGGCACGCTCGACGCCGGTCGCACCGAGACGTTTGTCGTCACTGTCGAACAAGAAGCGGCCCTCGAGGCGGGGCTTCGCGCGATCGCCGAACCCGGGCTCGACATTGAAGCGAGGCCGTTCCGCGCACCGGTGCAGCGCCTCGACTCGCACCGGTACGCGGTGCGCACGTCGTTTCCGGTCCGCGGTGCGTGGTCGCTTGCGCTCTTGGTCGTGACCGGCGACGGCATCATCGAGCAGGCTCGGCTTCCGGTCGCCGTCGTCGCGCCGGCCGCGCGGCAAACGTTCCCGGTCTGGATCGGCTGGGCGCTTGGATTTTCGCCGTTCGTTGCGCTCCTGATCTTCGCGGAGTTCGAACGGCGCCGGCTTGCACGGCTTGGTTTGCCTCCTATCGAGGCAGCGAGTGCCGGCCCCTGACCGCGCCGCGCCTCTGAACGGAGCGCGCACCGCCCACGTGGAAGGCGACGTGATGGGTCAATCCTACCCGCCTTTCCCGGCCGACGAGTTGCGCGCGGCGACCACGGATCCCATCGCACACTCGGATATCGACGCTCTTCACTCCGAGCTCGGCGCACAGAAGCCGAGTGCGGCGCGAATCGGCGAACACGTCGAGCGTCTCCGCCGTTGGGACGATCTCGTCGCGCCGCTCGAACGGTGGTGGCTCGACCCTCGCACGCAGCTCTTTATCGAGGACTTGACCGCGATCGGACTTTAACGCGCGGAGAGGTGGCAGAGTGGTCGAATGCACTCGCTTGGAAAGCGAGCAGACCCGATAACGGTCTCGGGAGTTCGAATCTCCCCCTCTCCGAAGTTCTTCGGTTAAGAAAAAGGAGCGAGATGAAGCGGTTTATCGTGGCGGCGTTGGTTTTGACGCTCTCCTCATTTTCGGCGGGTCTTGCGTATTTGGCGTTCGGTCCGGCGACGGCCGCGGGCGTGCAGTCGTTGGTCCGAGGATACGCGTCGGTCTCGTGCTCGAGCACGAACCCGTGTCAAACCTACACGAACAAGGGCGCGGGACCCGGCACGCAAAGCGCCTCGACCGGCGGCTACGGGCTCATCGGTACGACTGCAAAATCAAACGGGCCGCCGTACACAAAGGCTTACGCCGGCGTCCTGGGGACGACGACGGCCTCGTCGGCCGGCTTCGGCGTCGCCGGGATCTCGTCGACGGGGATCGGCGTGGTGGGGATATCGACTTGCTCGGATCACACGAAATGCTTCGGCGGCGTTCAGGGAATCTCGACCGTCCAGGACGGAGTCGACGCCACCACGGCGAGCACGACGAACCCGGCCCTCTTCGCGAACAATACCGGCGGGGGTCAAGTTCTCGCGCTCGACGATCCGTCTGGGAAAACGACTGAAATGAGCGTCGACAGCGGCGGCAACATGTACGTGAACGGGAGCGTCACGATCGTGGGGTTACTCTCCGCGAACGGCGGCTGCACCGGCTGCGCGAAGCTCCACAAGGCCGTTCAATTGTACCCGTCGCGCGCATCCGAACCCATCCTCGAGGACCTCGGAGAAGCGCGGCTGGTCAACGGGTCGACGCGCGTCCGCCTCGATCCCGCGTTCGCCGAGTCAATCGCGCAGCGGTCGAACTATCTCGTCTTCATTACGCCCGAGGGCGATACGCGCGGCTTGTTCGTCACTCGCAAATCGCTCGACGGGTTCGAGGTTCGTGAAAGCCAAGGGGGCCGCTCGTCCGTCGATTTCTCGTATCGCGTCGTCGCCCGTCCCTTCGGTGACGCGTCGCCACGTCTTTCCCTCGTCACGACCGAACGGCCCGATCGCGTTCGGCGCGCGAACTTACTCCAGTCGAACCGGTGACTTTATAAGGCCGACTCAACTCGCGGGATAGGGTTGTGCAAGGGCGGGTGGACCTCGCCGGGGGTTTGCAGCGGCGCGTTCGCGGCATTTGACAACGTGTCGTCCGTCCGTATGCCGAAAAAGGCAAGCGCGGTGACGGAGACGATCGCGATCAGCCCGATAATGAGCGCATATTCGATCAGGCCCTGACCGGCGTCGTTCTTCAGGAAAAGCGTCACTGCGGCCCTCAAAGTGAAATTGGGTCGAACAGCGGTTGGTTGACCGCCGTGATCTACATCATAGTCGACCACCGGGCCCTAAAAACGTGATCCAGCGCACACTTTGGACCTAGCGCTAAAGTTTTTCGGGGCCGGTCCGGGCACGTTCGACGTCGAGCCACAGGCTAAATGAAGCGCGGGCGCTCGCGCGAAGCATCGCGAGACCGTCGACGACCGGCCGGCCGAGCGCGGCGCCGAGGGTCGCGCGCGGGCCATAGTTCGCATCGAGCACGAGCGGTGCGGCTTTCAGTGTCGCGAGCACGGCGTCGTCGAGATCGGCATGCGGCGGCAGGGCCGACAGTGCCACGTCGACGGGCTTGCCATCCCACACGCCGAGGCTGAGACGCTCGGCCAGTCGCTCGGCGCGGTCGCGATGGCGATTCCATAGCAGGACATTCGCCCAAACGCTCCGGCTGAGCAGATACGACGCGGCGCGTGCCGTCGGCCCCACGCCGAGGACCAGCATCCTCGTACCCTGCGCGAGCTTCTCGCGCCCGAGGGCCGTTTCGATCGCATGCAGTGCGCCGATGCCGTCCGTGTTACAACCGAGCGTCAACCCCCCGGCCTCGAAGACGATCGTATTGACCGCGGCGACGCGGCGCGCGATCTCGTCGCGGTGGGGACACGCCTCGAACGCTTCTTCTTTGAGCGGCGTCGTGACGTTGAGTCCGCGGTAGCCCTCGGCGCGCAGACGATCGATCGCCTCGGCGCATTGACCCGCCGGAACGCGAATCGCTTCGTACGAGCCCGCGATCCCCGCGCCGGCCATGAATTCGTCGAAAAGCTTCGGGCTTGCGCTGTGTTCGACCGGATCCCCGATCAACGCGAGTTTCATTCGCGTTCTATCGCTTGAGTAAGTCGCTCAGCGTCGCGATGCGATGCGCGGGCGCGGGACCTATCGTCTCCGCGGACGCGCCGGAACGGTTGCACCAATAGACGTCGAGGCCGAAGGCGCCCGCCCCGGCGACGTCCCACGCATTTGATGAAACGAATCCGATGTCTTCGCGCGGCAGGTCGAAAGCGGTGACCGCCATGCCGTAAACGCGCGCGTCGGGTTTATATGCGCGAACCGCGTCGACCGAGAGGACGGCGTCAAAATACTCGGCAAGACCCGCTTCGTCGAGCGTGCGCGCGATCGCGTGCGGCGTTCCGTTGCTGAGCACCGCCAGGGGAATTTCGCGCTTGCGCAGCGCGGCGAGCACCGGGGCCGCGTCGGGATAAGCCGGCAGCCGGGACCACGCGCCGATGAGCGCCTCGCGCATCCCAGCATCGAGCTGGATGCCCGCCTGCTCGACCGTGAAATCGAGCGCGAGCCCGGTCAGCCGGTCGAAATCGACGTAGTCGTTCATGATGGTCGTCATAAACGCGTACTGGAGCTGTTTCGCGCGCCAGGCGTCGACGAACGCGGCGGCGTTCGACGCGATTGGCTGCAGCCGCGCGCGAAGCGACGCGTAGTCGACGAGCGTTCCGTACAAGTCGAAGGCGAACGCGCGCGGCATCATGGCCGATCGCCCGTAGTCGGGCGCTTGCCGAGCACGAGCCGCTCGAGGCGGCGCAACACGCGCGTCCCGAGCCAGTCGTGGCCAACGATTGGGTGCGTGAGAATCGAGTGCAGTCCGGCGAGTTTCGCGCCGAGCACGTCAGTGAACAACTGGTCGCCGACGACGACCGTCGCCTTGCGCGGGGTGCCGAGAACGCTCAACGCACGCCAGAAGCCGGTCGGCAAGGGCTTCAGGGCGGACGGGATGGCCGGCACCCCGAGCAGTTCGCCGATCCGCAGGACCCGAGCGGTGAAATTGTTCGAGACGAGCACGATTCTGAAGCCGCGCCCGAGTGCCGCGGCGATCCAAGCGGTGTCGTCGTCGGCGAGGTGGTCCTGGCCGTAGCCGACGAGCGTGTTGTCGAGGTCGACGATGATCCCGCGAATCCCCGAAGCGGAGAGTTCGTCGAGCGAGACGCTGCTCAGACGCTCCGCAAACGAGTCGGGACGCAGCACCGAGCCAGCGTTCAGCGGTCATCCCCGCTATCCTCGGACTTCTCCCCAAGCCCCCCACCGGGCAAGCGGCGGCCCTCCACCGGCTACCCACAAGAATCTAGAGTTCTTTACAGGCCCTCCACAGGGAGTAATTCGTCAGACACTATATATTGTGCCCGAGAGGCGGAAAGGTGTACAATATAGGGCACCGGGTCTCGAACTAACCGTTCGTTCTTCGAACAGGTGTTCGATCGCTATCCGCCAATGCTTGACCACGATGGAGGTCTCCCTCCGATGACCGACGGCCCAATCCCAGCCGCCTCCGTCCCCGAAAACCTGGCCGATCCGGCCTTTGACCCGAACGCGCTGCGCGTCCTTCGGGAGCGCTACTTCGCGAAGAAGGCCGACGGCACGGTGGAGACGCCGAAAGAGTTCGTCTGGCGCGTCGCCTCGGCGATCGCGCAGCCGGAGCGCAAGTATGCGGCCGAGCTCGGGCGCGACCCCGAAGCCGTGGTCGACGGGGTGGCGCGTCAGTTCTACGACATGATGTGCCGGCGCGATTTCATGCCGAACACGCCGTGTCTGGTCAACGCCGGGAGACCGCTGTCGATGCTGTCGGCCTGTTTCGTGCTGCCCGTCCCCGACTCGATCGAGGGCATTTTCTACAACCTCAAGGCGATGGCGCTCATTCAAAAAAGCGGCGGAGGCACCGGCTTCCCATTTTCGTCGCTGCGGCATCAGGGCGCTGAAGTCCATTCCACGGGCAAAGACGCGTCCGGCCCGGTCTCGTTCATGAAGGTATTCAACGCGGCGACCGACTCGATCAAACAAGGCGGCGTTCGCCGCGGCGCCAACATGGGCGTGCTGCGCGTCGATCATCCCGACATTTTCCATTTCATGCGCTGTAAGAAAGAACTCGACGCCGAGAACAGGGCGCTTTGGAACCGTTTCTCCGATTCTGGCGCGTACACCGAGCAAGAGCTCGCGCACATGAAGCAAGAGTTCTTGCAGACGCAGATTGCGAACTTCAACATCTCGGTCGGCGTGACCGACAAGTTCATGGCGGCCGTTGAAGCCGACGCCGACTTCGAGTTGCTCGATCCACGCACCAAGGCAGTCGTCCAAACGGTGCGCGCGCGCGAGATATGGGACGCGATCGTCGAGGGCGCCTGGCAGAACGGCGAGCCCGGCGTGTTGTTCCTCGATCACCCGGAGTGGAATCCACTGCCGGGCCTCGGCCCAATCGAAGCGACGAACCCGTGCGTTACCGGAGAGACGCTCGTTGCAGTCGCGGATGGCCGCGGTCACGTGCGCATCGACGAACTGGCCGCTGCCGGCGCCGACGTACCGGTCTTTTGCACGGGTGACCGCGGGAACGTGACCGTCCGCACGATGCGCCGGCCACGGAAGACTGGAGAAAAGGTCCCGATCTTTAGCGTGACACTTGACGATGGGTCTAAGATCCGGGCCACTGCAAACCACAAGTGTCTCTTGCGCGATGGCACGTACAAGGAAGTCGGCGAACTCGTCCCCGGCGACAGCCTCAAGCTCATGACGCGTTTCGAGGCCTCACTCAAGGAAGTGTTCCCGAACGCAAATAGTAGGTCCCAAGACTACTGGTGGATCAACAATGGCCAGCGCTCGAACCGGCTCGAGCATCGCTACATCGCCGAGTTCGCTTATGGCGCGAAGATCGAGCCTGGACATGTTGTCCATCACAAGGACTACAACGCGCAGAACAACGCGCCAGAGAATCTCGCCGTAATGACGCGGGCAGAACACGACCATCTCCACAGCGCCGATAAACTCGGCGACCGCAACCCGATGCGCCGGGCTAAAACGGAGTGGGACGCGGACCGCTGGGAAGCGTACCGCGCAAAGCACTCCGCGAACAATACGGGGCCCGCCAATAAGCGATTCAGCGGAGTCTCGAATGAGTCGATGCGAGCGGCCGCGCTAGAGTTGACACGCTCGCTCGGGCGCCGCTTTAGCACGGACGAATGGGAGCGCTTTGCTCAAGAGCGCGGCCTGCCGCAGCAATTCAGCGGCTGGCGCGCCCAGCACCTCAACGGCACCATTCGGGGCCTGTCCACCTGGGCTTCGCATCAGCTTGGCTTTACTCAAGGCCACGTTGATCCACGGGTCCTGCGTCACTTCGAAGAGGCGCTGGATCACGGCTACGATGCCGAGCTCGTCGGACACATGCTCTTCGTCTTGAAGCGTTGCGAAGTCTGCGACGGCGAGTTCCGCGTCCAATACGCCACTCGCGAGATCGCACATTGCTCGCGGACCTGTAGCGTCCGTCGGCTCAATAGCGATCCCGCGATCCATCAGGTTCGTCATGCCAATCGTGGCCGGGCGCTGGTCGCGAAGCGCGAGGCCCTTCGCGAGCGCCAACTCGAGGTTTTCACCGCGATGAAAGCCACGCGCGGTTCGGTTCTCAAGCACGATTGGGTCGAGGCTTGCCGCGTGCAACAGATCTCTGCCGAGATTTCTCGACCGAGCAGCCCCTTCCGCACTTTTGACGAGTTGCGCGAAGCGGCAATGATCTTCAACCACCGCGTCGTTTCAGTCGAGGCCGACGGCGTTGCGGACGTCTACAATGGTACTGTCGACGAGTTCCACAACTTTTTCGTTGGCGGGTTCGAAACGAAGACTGCGAGTGGAAAACGGCGCTTTTCGTATGTCTGTAATAGGCAATGCGGCGAGCAGTCCCTGCATGGATATGATTCTTGCAACCTCGGTTCGATCAACGTCGGTCAGTTCTACAACGCATCAAACAAAGACGTCGACTGGGAAGCGCTCGCGCAGAGCGTTGCGATCTCGATTCGTTTCCTCGACAACGTGATCGATGCCAACATCTACCCGCTCCCCGAGATCGATGCGATGGTCAAGGGGAATCGGCGCGTCGGCCTTGGGATCATGGGTTTCGCCGATCTGCTGATTCAAATGGAAATCGCATACGGCTCGCCCGAAGCGATCGCGTTCGCCGAAAAGCTGATGAAGTTCATGCAGCAGCGCGCGGAAGAGACGAGCGAACTGCTCGCGCGCGAGCGCGGCGATTTCCCGAACAAACATCTCTCCAAGTGGGCCGACGACCCGCGCCCGCGCCGGAACGCGGCGCTCCTTTCGATCGCGCCGACCGGGACGATCTCGATGATCGCCGGCTGCTCGTTCGGATGCGAGCCGTACTTCGGCATGGCGTACACGAAGCACGTCATGAAAGACAAAGAAGGCCGGCCGCAGCACCTGTACTACATCGTGCCGCTCTTCGAGGAGATCGCCAAAGACGATCACTTCTTCAGCGACGAGCTGCTCGCCAAGATCGAGCAAAACCGCGGCTCGGTCAAAGGCCTGCCCGAGGTCCCGCAACACTGGCAGCGGATCTTCACAGTCTCCTCCGACGTGTCGGTCGATCAGCACATCGATATGCTGGCGGCCTTCCAAAAATACACATGTAACGCCGTGAGCAAATGCGTCGCCGCCGGAACGCTGATTCCGACTGATAAGGGACTCATTCCGATTGAGGAAATGGGAAACGCCGCGCCTGGTTCGTTCGGCACGCTGAACGCCGACTATTCAGTCATTGGGCACGATGGCCAGCTGCACAAGGTAACCGGCTTCTACAACAACGGCCGAGTCCGGACGCTGCGAGTCCGCACGACGAATGGCGCAACACTCGAGGCAAGTGAAACCCATCACCTCCTGACCATAAATGGTTGGAAGGCGATGGCAGAATTGCTGCCTGGCGATCTACTTGTCGGCCGGTTCGAGGAGCAGTCTGGTGCTGGCGGCGCCACAATCGATGTAGACGCATACCCGTTCCTAAATACCGCAACACGTCTGAAGCTGCCGGATCGCATGAGCCCACATCTAGCACTTTGGCTAGGAATGATCGCAGCGGATGGGCATACGACCGAATCGACCGGTAACGTGGGAATCTCAGAAAAGGACCAAGCTGGCGCCGTGGGTCGGCTGTTCGATCAACTTAGCGTCGATATCTTCGGTATCGCGCCTCGAGTCGTCGTAGATCGTCGAACGGGTGTCCGCTGCCGCTATCTCACGTCTCGGGCGCTCGCACGTTATGTTGCGGCGCTCATCGGAAAGGGCGCACGCCACAAGCGCGTTCCGACGCAGATCTTGCAGGGCTCGACTTACGAGAAGATAGCCTTCATTGACGGAGTCACTCTGGATGGCTATCTGACAAGAAACACGCTAGTCGTCTATTCAGGAATCAGTGAGTCGCTCGCGGACGGTCTGGAGGCCATCTGCCGCAGCCTCGGGGCTCCTTCGTGCTGGCGCTGGAAAGAGGTAAGGGCAGATGGATATATTGTGCATCACATCCGCGCCTCTGACCGACTGCAGCAGTTGATCGGACCGGTTGAGCAACGCAAGGCTGGAGCCTCGCCCAGTGGCCGAAGGCTTGTGCGTGTTCCGTCGTCCGTTTATGACCTGCGCCTGCCGCATGCCCACTCGGAATTCAGTAATCTCCGCAGCCTCAAGGAACGCCAACCCCAGTATTGTCTGGCAAGCACCCTTGAAAAACTGCACATCCCACTCGTCGACGAGCGTGAGTTCCTCGTAAAGGTCGAGAGCGTCACGGTCGGCAGTGCAGATACGTATGACATTGAGGTCGAAGACGCCCACAGCTACGTCGTCAACGGATTGGTGAGCCACAATACGATCAACGCGCCGAATGACGACACGCGCGACAACGTCGCCCGTTCGATCTTCCGCGCGTACAAGGCCGGCTGCAAGGGCTTCACTTACTATCGCGACGGCTCGCGAACCGAGCAAGTCGTCACGTTCTCGCGCGACGCCGACCTCAAGGGCGGCAACCGCGACATCGTCACCAAAGAAACTGCGAGCGTTCCCCCGCCCGAAGCGGGCCTGGCCTGGGAGCAGCTCGACATCGAGGCGCTGCTCGCACGAGCGAAGGCGCTATTAAGAGAGGCACGCTGACATGGATGAAGAGACCGTCAAGGCGACGCTATCCGGCCTGATCGCAACGATCGAGACTCTGCAGACGGAGAACGCCGGACTGCGCACGCAAAATGCCGACTGCGGCCAAGCGGTCGCACAGCTGGTGCGCAAGGTCGAGGATCTGCAAGCGCAGCTGCAGGAGCGCCATGTCGCGCCGATGACTCCCGTCCCCGCGGCTGCTTACTACCGCCAGCGCCCGCCCGTCATGCGCGGCCGCACCGTACAATCCAACGTCGGCTGCGGTCCGCTGTACATCACGCTCAACGAAGACGAGACCGGCAAGCCGTTCGAGGTCTTCTTCAAGCTTGGAAAGAGCGGCTCGTGCCAGCAGTCGTACCTCGAGGCACTGGGCGTCGCGATCTCAGTCGGTCTGCGCTGCGGCGCCGACCCGCAAAAGTTCGTCGAAAAGTTCGAAGGCATGCGTTGCCCCAACCCAAAGATGCGCGACGCCGACGGCCCCACGACCCTCTCGTGCGCGGACGGGATCTCGCAAGGCCTCGCCAAGGCGCTGGCGCTCGCATTCCCGATTGCCGACATCAACCCGCGGGCCGAGGCTCAAGTCGTCACGGTCGCTGAGCCGCAGGTCGCGCTCTCGGATGAAGATCGCAGCGAAGCCGACGCTAATTCGAAATCGCTCGACCTCATCGAGCACTACAGCGGCCCGGGCGCCGGCGGAAATGGTGGCGGCAACGGTGGTTCGGTGATGCCCTCGCTCGCTACGCTGACGACCCTTCCTTCCCCGAACCTGCGCAAAGCAATGCTCTCCGGCGTCGGGATGTGCCCGAAGTGCGGCGGAAACTTGATCTCGCAGGGCGGCTGCGTGCAATGCATTCAGCAGTGCGGCTACGTCGGGAAGTGCTCGTAGCTACCACCGCGAGTTAGCCTCCGTCGAACTGGCGGCGCTCCGAGCGGGCGCCGCCGCTAAACAAAGGGGAGCGGCGCATGCACCGCTCCCCGCCGCCGCTGGATGCGGCTAGTGTCGCGCCCCCGCACGGATGCGGATCGGGCGCGACCGCGACCCTCTGAAGTCTCTGCGAAAGCTAGGCTTTGAGTTCGATGTCGACGCCGGCCGGCAAGTCGAGGTGCATCAGCGCGTCCATCGTCTTGGGCGAGGCCTGCAGGATGTCGATCAGCCGCTTGTGCGTGCGCATCTCGAAGTGCTCGCGGCTCTTCTTGTCGACGTGCGGCGAACGGTTGACGCAGAACCGGTTGATCTCGGTCGGCAACGGGACCGGCCCGCTGACGAACGCGCCGGTGCGCTTCGCGGTGTCGACGATTCGCTCCGCGGACTGGTCGAGGACCTTATGGTCGTACGCCTTGAGGCGGATGCGAATCTTCTGCTTAGCCATAGCTACTCGTTAATCGACGTCACGACGCCGGCTCCTACAGTCCGTCCGCCCTCGCGAATTGCGAAGCGCAGCCCCTCTTCGCACGCGATCGGCGTGATCAGCTCGACGTTCATCTGAACGTTGTCGCCGGGCATGACCATCTCGACGCCCTCGGGGAGCTGGATCGTGCCGGTCACGTCGGTCGTGCGGAAGTAGAACTGCGGGCGGTAGTTGGCGAAGAACGGCGTGTGCCGGCCGCCTTCTTCCTTTGACAGGACGTAGACTTCGGCTTTGAACTTCGTGTGCGGCTTGATCGAACCGGGCTTGGCCAAAACCTGGCCCCGCTCGATCTCGGTGCGCTCGATGCCGCGCAGCAGCACGCCGATGTTGTCGCCGGCGATCCCGAAATCGAGCAGTTTGCGGAACATTTCGATCCCGGTGACGACCGACTTGCGCGCCTTATCGGTAAGCCCGACGATCTCGACTTCCTCGCCGACCTTAACTTGACCACGTTCGACGCGGCCCGTGCCGACCGTGCCGCGACCGGTGATCGTGAAGACGTCTTCGACCGGCATCAGGAACGGCTTGTCGACTGCGCGCTCGGGCGTCGGAATGTAGACGTCGACCGCGTCCATCAGATCGAAGATCGGCTGCGCGTCGGGATCGCCCCGCTTGCCGCTCGAGTTGAGCGCCTTGAGCGCGGACCCGCGGATGAACGGAACGTCGTCGCCCGGGAATTCGTACTTGCCGAGCAACTCGCGAACTTCCATCTCGACCAGGTCGAGCAGTTCCGGGTCGTCGACCATGTCGACTTTGTTGAGGAACACCACGACGAACGGAACGCCGACTTGGCGCATGAGCAGAATATGTTCGCGCGTCTGCGGCATCGGGCCGTCGGTCGCCGAGACGACCAAAATCGCGCCGTCCATCTGCGCCGCACCGGTGATCATGTTTTTGATGTAGTCGGCATGACCCGGGCAGTCGACGTGAGCGTAATGGCGCACCGAGGTCTCGTACTCTTGGTGCGAGATGGCGATCGTAATCCCGCGCTCTTTTTCCTCGGGCGCGTTATCGATGTCGTCGACGCTCTTCTTGGCGATCGACGAGTTCTCGGTGGCCAGGCAATTGATGATCGCCGCGGTAAGCGTCGTCTTGCCGTGGTCGACATGACCAACAGTGCCGATGTTGACGTGCGGTTTGCTCCGGTCGAATTTTGCCTTAGCCATTCTGTATCGTTAGCTTTCCTCGCGTGCGGATGGGTGCCTTAAGAGGTGGCCTTCGGGCCCCGTGCTTTGGCGACGATCTCGTCCTCGACGGACTTCGGCGCCTTCTGGTAGTGGCTGAACTCCATGGTGTAGGTCGCGCGGCCTTGCGTCGATGAGCGCATGTCGGTCGCATACCCG
The DNA here is from genome assembly GCA_963832625.1 of Vulcanimicrobiota bacterium. Taxonomy (GTDB): domain Bacteria; phylum Vulcanimicrobiota; class Vulcanimicrobiia; order Vulcanimicrobiales; family Vulcanimicrobiaceae; genus CAWHUV01. The sequence goes on from CAWHUV010000004.1 coordinate 341,155, forward strand.
AACATCTCCGAAAGGGGGACATTGGCGGTTATAGTGACCGCTCCGCCCGGAACCTCTTCGGACGAGTGAATCTCGCCGCGGCGGCGGTTCAGGTCGCCGTTGATGGCGCCGAAGAAGTCCTTCGGGGTCGTGACCTCGACCTTCATGATCGGTTCCTTGAGAATCGGGCCGGCCGCGCGATTCGCTTCCTTGAACGCCATCGAACCCGCGATCTTGAAAGCCATCTCCGACGAGTCGACGTCGTGATAGCTCCCGTCGAAGACGGTCGCCTTGAAGTCGAGGACCGGGTAACCCGCCAGGACGCCGCTCTCGGAGGCCTCGCGAATCCCCTCGCTGACCGCCTTCGAGTATTCCTTGGGGATCGAGCCTCCGACGACTTTCCACTCGTAGATGTATCCCGACTTCGGCTCGCCGGGCTCGACGCGCAGCCACACGTCGCCGTACTGGCCTTTGCCGCCGGTCTGCCGGATGAATTTGCCTTGCTTTTCGACCGTCTTCGTGATCGCTTCTTTGTACGCGACCTGCGGTTTGCCGACGTTCGCTTCGACTTTGAACTCGCGCTTGAGGCGATCGAGGATGATCTCGAGATGAAGCTCGCCCATCCCGGCGATGATCGTCTGCTGCGTCTCTTCGTCGGTCCGCATGCGGAACGTGGGATCTTCTTGGGCGAGTCGCGTCAGAGCCGTGCCAAGTTTGTCCTGGTCGACCTTCGTTTTCGGCTCGATTGCCTGTGAGATCACCGGCTCGGGGAACGTAATGTTCTCGAGGACGATCGGATGCTTCTCGTCGCAGAGCGTGTCGCCCGTTCGCGTATCGGAGAGTCCGACCGCCGCTGCGATGTCGCCCGCGCCGATCGAATCGATGTCTTCGCGGTGGTTCGCATGCATCCGCAGGATGCGCCCGATCCGCTCCTTGCGGCCCGACCGCGCATTGAAGACGTAGCTTCCCTTATCGAGCGTCCCCGAATACACGCGGAAGTACGTGAGGTTGCCGTACGGATCGGTTGCAATCTTGAATGCCAGCGCCGCAAACGGCTCCTTGTTGTCAGGCTTGCGCTCGATCTGTTTCGTCGGGTCCTTGCGGTCGACGCCCACGATCGGCTTCGCCTCGAGCGGCGACGGCAAGAAGTCGACGACCGCGTCGAGCAGCGGCTGAATCCCCTTATTCTTGAATGCGGAGCCGCACAGCATCGGCAGAACGGAGCCGGCGATCGTCGCTTTGCGCAGTGCCAGCTTGAGACGTTCGACCGGCAGCTCTTGACCTGCAAAGAACATCTCGAGGAGCGCGTCGTCTTGCTCGGCGATCGCCTCGATCAACGCTTGGCGCCACACCATCGCGAGATCCCGCAACTCGCCAGGGGGGAGGTCGGCTTCGGTCGTGGTCGATCCCAGATCGTCGGTGTAGACGATCGTTTGCATCGTAAAGAGGTCGACGACGCCCTTGAAGTCGCCCTCGCCGCCGATCGGGACTTGGATCGGGACGGCGTGCGCGCCCAGACGTTCGCGGATCTTCACGACGCAGTTGAAGAAATCGGCGCCCATGCGATCCATCTTGTTGACGAAGATGATTCGCGGCACTTTATATTTGTTGGCCTGGCGCCAGACGGTCTCGGACTGTGGCTGCACCGCCGCGACCGAGTCGAAGAGCGCGACCAAGCCGTCGAGGACGCGCAGCGAGCGTTCGACCTCGACTGTGAAGTCCACGTGGCCTGGCGTATCGATGATGTTGATTCGCGTGTCGCGCCACGTGCACGCGGTCGCGGCCGACGTGATCGTGATCCCGCGCTCCTGCTCTTGCACCATCCAGTCCATCGTGGCGGCGCCGTCGTGAACTTCGCCGAGCTTGTGCGTCCGGCCGGTATAGAAAAGAATGCGCTCGGTCGCGGTCGTCTTGCCCGCGTCGATATGCGCGGCGATCCCGATGTTTCGCGTGCGCTCGAGTGGGTTGGTAACGTTGCTAATCGTCCGCTCCGGCGGATGCTCGCGGGTGAGGGAAGACATCGTCGATTACCAGCGATAGTGCGCGAAGGCTTTGTTGGCCTCGGCCATCTTGTGGGTGTCCTCGCGCTTCTTGATCGCGGCGCCGGTGTTGTTGGCCGCGTCCATCAACTCGTTGGCCAATTTCTCTTCCATCGAGTGACCGGGACGCTTGCGCGCAAATTGAATCAGCCAACGCATCGCCATTGCCTGGCGGCGGTCGGGCCGGACTTCCATCGGCACCTGATACGTCGCGCCGCCGACGCGCCGCGGGCGCACTTCGACGAGCGGCATCGCGTTGCCGAGCGCCTGGTTGAAGATGTCGAGGGCGTCGCGCCCCAGCTTCTCCTGCACGATGTCGAGCGCGCGATAGGTAATCTGCTCGGCGAGCGATTTCTTGCCGGCGAGCATGACCTTATTGATGAAGCGCGCCAAAATCTTCGAGTTATAGCGCGGATCGGGTAGGATCTGCCGTTTGGGGACGGCTCCTTTGCGTGGCATCTAACGCTACCTTACTTCTTTGCCGTGCGCTTGGCGCCGTATTTCGAGCGGCCTTGCTTACGGTTGGCGACGCCCGACGTGTCGAGCGTGCCACGGATGATGTGGTAGCGGATGCCGGGGAGATCCTTGACGCGCCCGCCGCGGATCAGCACGACCGAGTGCTCTTGCAAGTTGTGGCCTACTCCGGGGATGTACGCGGTCACTTCCTCGCCATTGGTCAGGCGAACGCGCGCGACTTTGCGCAGCGCCGAGTTTGGCTTTTTGGGCGTGATTGTCTTGACCTGAGTGCACACGCCGCGGCGGAACGGGTTTCCCCGCACTTCGAAGGCACGCAGCGGCAGGTCGGGATGACCCGGTTTCGGCCCCGTCTGCGCGACGCGCAAGGCAGGCGCTTTCACCTTTTTCTCGATCTTCTGACGTCCCTTACGGACGAGTTGGCTGATGGTCGGCACTCACGCTCCGGGGGCTCCGGCGGACACACACAAATTCCGCCCCACCGCCGGGTGGGCCGGAACCCCCGGAGTATAGCAGGAGCCTTCGAGAGCGTCAATCGAGTTTTGGGGGGATGCGGCGGCTCAAGCAACCGCCATGCACGGGCCGAACCCCCTGAAGCGCGGCCCGCGGCTCTCCCCCAGCATCGTCTCGCCCAGCGCCGTTAGGCTGTACCGGATCGTCTCAAGCTCGTCGTCGTCCCGGTCGGAAACCGGCACGTCGCCATCGAGCCGGGTCGTCGCGTCGTTGTCCGTCATAATCTTCACCTCGTCCGCTCTCGCTATGATGAAACGAGCGTACCCCCCTCGAGTGCCAACTGTCTGGCACTCTGTTCGCGGCCGGATCGAAGTGCCGGGGCCTTGATTCGAGCTTCGCGCGGAGCCGAAGGCCGACGGCTCGAGTCGAAGGGGCCTCCATGAGCGATCGATACCTCAGCTTGACGACGACGACCGACAGCCGCGACGCGGCCGAGCGCGTGGCCCTAGCCGTCCTCCAGCCGCGCTATGCGGCCTGCGTCCAGATCGAAGGGCCGCTCGAAAGCCGCTATTGGTGGCAGGGCCGGCTTGAGAGCGCCCAAGAGTGGCGCTGCACGATCAAATTACGCGCCGCGCGGTTCGGCGCCGCCGAAGCCGCGATCCGCGCGGTCCACCCGTATGCAACGCCGCAGATCGTGGCGGTTCCGATCGTCGCCGGAGGCGCCGACTACCTGACTTGGATCGACGAGGTCACGCCCGAAGACGACACCTCAAATCTCGCGTGAGTTCGAGGCCTGCATCCAAGCGATCGTCGTCGCGATCGCTTCCTTGAGCGGCGTCTCGTGGACCGTGCCGAGCACCCCGCGCAGTTTGCCGTCGTCGAGAATCACCGGGCGATCGTTGAGATACCACATCTCGACCAGCTCGCGGAGCACGGGGTTAACAATGCCGATCGCGCGCATCGCGAGTTTCCCAACCGAGCGCAGGCGAAACGGCGCGCCGGCTTCGGCATAGATCTCCCGCGCGAATGCATTCACCGTCGGGGTCGGGCCGCCGATATTGTAAGCCTCCCCATACGCGTCGTCGCGCGCGGCGAGCTCGGCAACGATCGCGCCGATGTCCGGGACGTATGCGAACTGATGCGGCAAGTCGACCGGGCTGAACAGCGTCGCCGGTTTACCTTCGAGCGCACTTTGAAAAATCGTTGCCGCGTAACTGTTGTCGGCGTGCGGCCCGTAAAAATCGGGCGGACGAACGACTAAGACGCGCAGCTGTCCCGCTTCGTGCGCCTCGAACGCAACCCGCTCTTGCTCGAGCCGCATCTTCCCCTTGAACGTGTGCGGTTCGAGCGGATGCAACTCGCGCACCGGCGTCGTCTGCGGGAAGCCGTAGACGTAAACGTTCGAAAGGACAACGAGCCTCCGAACGCCGGCTTCAAAACAGGCTTGCACCGTACTGCGCATCAGTGCCGGGTGGAGCGCGAAGTCCGTGTAGGGGACGCCGATTGCGTAGATTGCCGTATCGACGCCGGCGAGAACCGCCGCCGTCGCCACGTGATCCGCAACGTCGACGACCCGAATCTCGACGCGAGCCATTCCGGCGAACGCCGCATCGAGCGCCGACTGCCGGCGCCCAAGCGCTCGGAACGGGATGGCGCGCCGCTCCAACTCGGCGCCTACGGCGCGCCCGACGCCGCCGGCCGCGCCAACGATCGCCCAACGCTTCCCAAGATCGTCAGATGCTAAATTCATCCGCTTTCATTCTTCTTCGAAGCCGCCCGGCCGCGCCCGCGCCGGTACTGCGGCACGGGTGTCGCGCGCACGAACTCGAGAAAGCGTTTTGCAAGCGGCGAGAGTTCGCGCTCTCGCAAAGTCAGCAGCACGAAGTGGCGCCGCATGTCGACGTCGCGAATGTCGACGACGTGCAAACGCCCTTCGCGCACGCTTCGCTCTACGACCAGCCACGATAGGAATGCTACGCCGAGCCCCGCCTCTACCGCGCGCGTAACGCCCTCGAGGCTCGGCACGATCAGCCGCGTCTCGAGCGACACGCCGTGGGTCGCGAGTTCGCGCTCTGCTACGATGCGCGTCGCCGAACTCGCCTCGCGCGCGACGAGACGCTCGCCTACGAGGTCGCGGGCGTCGATCGAGCGCCGCTTCGAGAAGCGGTGGCCGCTCGCCGGCACGACCAAAACGAGATGGTCTTCCCCGTAGGGTATCGTTTCGAAATCCGGGCTCTCGATCTCGCCGACGGCGAGCCCCACGTTGATGCGCCGCAGCCGCAAATAGCGTTGCAGCCGCGCGGCGTTCGCGAAATGCACGCTGACTCGGGCCTCGGGATGCGCAGCCTCGAATCGCGCGAGGAGCGGCGCGAGCGCATAACTGCCAATGGTCAGCGTCGCGCCGATGTCGAGGCTGCCGGCGCGTGCTTGGTTGAACTCGAGCATCTGGCTCTCGAGCGACTCGACGTCATCCATGAGGGCGCGCGAGCGTTCGACTAAGAACCGCCCGGCGTCGGTCAGGACCGGGCGGCGTTTGACGACCTCGATCAACGGGACGCCGAAGTGCTCGGCCAAGGCCCGCACTTGGAGCGTGATCGCCGGCGGCGTTAAACCAAGCTCGTCGGCGGTGCGGGAAAACGTTCCAAGCTCCGAGAGCCTTACGAACGTATGCAACTGCGCCAAGGTTAGCGTCGACCCCATCGGTCGGTCCGGTTCGGGCCGCCGCAAGGCCACTCCGCCAGCCCCGTGACGCGCAACCAAAAGTGCTCGCGTCGGGAGGGGAACCCGGCCCCCGCGGCACATCCAGGAGGCACAGAGAAACTTCAGTCTTAGTGAAGCATCCCTTTGCTTCTCGAAATTGCCGGCCTCCGCCGGCTGTCCCCCTCGACGCCCTTGGAGCGCCACATGGAATTCCACTCAGTCGCGCCGTTCATCCTCGGCTTCATCCTCGCGCTGATTATCGGGCTGACCGGTGTCGGCGGCGGCTCGCTGACCACCCCGCTGCTGATCCTGGTGTTGCGCATGCCCCCCGTCATCGCCGTCGGGACCGCGCTGACGTTCTCATCGATCGTCAAGCTCGTCGCGACGCCGGTCTATCTCTGGCGAAGGCAAGTCGTTTTCAAAGCGCTAGGTTGGATGCTCTTGGGCGGCGTTCCGGGCGTGATCGTTGGCGGAATCCTCCTGGCTCGCTTGGGGAAGTCACTCAATCCCCACTTGCTTTACATGATCCTCGGTCTGACCGTCGTCGTCGCGGCCGGCCTCAACATCTACCGGCTGATCAAACTGGCGAAAGCGCCGGGGAAGACGAACCGGCCCTTCTGGCAATTCGCGCCCCTGATGGTCCCGATCTCCGCCGAGGTCGGCTTCACGTCTGCGGGATCGGCTGCGCTCGTCTCGCTCGTGCTTCTCGGCCTGACGAATTTCGAGGCCGCGCAGGTCGTCGGCACCGAGCTGTCGTTCGGGCTCGTCATCTCGATCATTGGAAGCGGCATCCAGATTTTCTCCGGCAACCTCGACCAGGCCGTCCTCGTGAAGATGTTGATCGGTGGCGTCGCGGGTGCGTTGTTTGGCGCGCTGCTTGCGATTCGCATCCCCTCGCGCCCGCTCAAGTGGGGGCTGGCGATCTTTCTAGCAGGGCTCGGCGTGCAGCTGTTTTGGCGAAGCTTTTCGTAGCGGCTCGCGGCAGGGGAACCGCACTACGGTGTAACAAGGCGCAAAAACTACACTTGTTGTGAAGCATTTCTTTGCTTCCTGAACGGCCGCCGCTCCAGGCGTCCGTTTGTCCTTTGAGCGCCACATGGAATTCCACTCGGCCGCACCGTTCGTCCTCGGCTTTGTCCTCGCGCTGATCATCGGGCTTACCGGGGTCGGCGGCGGCACGCTGACGACCCCGCTCTTGATCCTCGTCTTGCGCATGCCCCCCGTGATCGCGGTCGGCACCGCGCTGACGTTTTCGTCGATCGTCAAGTTGGTCGCAACGCCGGTGTATATATGGCGCAAGCAGGTCGTCTTTAAAGCGCTCGGCTGGATGCTCTTGGGAGGCGTCCCGGGGGTCGTCCTTGGCGGACTGCTCCTGTCCCGTTTCGGGAAATCGCTCGACCCGCACTTGCTCTATTTAATTCTCGGTCTAACGGTCGTGATAGCGGCCGGCCTCAACATCTACCGGCTGATCGGCCTCCCAAACAAGCCCGGCAAGACGAACCGGCCCTTCTGGCAACTCGCTCCGCTCATGGCTCCAATCGCCGCCGAGATCGGTTTCACGTCGGCCGGATCTGCGGCGCTCGTCTCGCTCGTGCTCCTCGGTCTGACGACGTTCGAGGCGGCACAGGTCGTTGGCACCGGGCTGTCCTTCGGACTTGTCGTCTCGATCATCGGAAGCGGCATCCAGATCTTCTCCGGCAACGTCGATCAGACGGTTCTCGTGAAGATGTTGATCGGCGGCGTCGCGGGGGCGTTGTCGGGCGCGATGCTCGCCATTCGCATCCCCTCGCGCCCGCTCAAGTGGGGGCTCGCGGTCTTCCTCGCCGGCCTCGGCGTGCAACTCTTCTGGAGAAGCTTTTCGTAAAGCTTTTCGCGCGCGGCGGCAGAACGAAACTAGTCGGAACGTCGCCGGTTCATGGGAGCGCCATGAAAGGCAATATATTCGTATGAATACCATTACAATGCATCCGCGGAGCGTGCACGAGAAGTACCTCGGAATCGTGCAGCTCGCTCGGACTATCGACAAAGCGAAAATGCTCGCGACCGGCGGCCTCGGCGAGTACCACTACGACTGCCCGATGGACCAGGCGCTGTTCGCAGAATTTGGGATCGACGGAAAGCGACTCGCCCATCTCGTCTCGGAGTTCGTGAACGATCCGGCTCGCAGTGCCGACATCGAAGCGTATCTGCAGCCGCTAATCGCAAAGAAAAGCCAAACCGAGATCGAGCGCTTCAATCTCGAAACGTTGACCAAGAGGCCGACCGGCGAGAGTTTGAAGCATTTCGAGGATTTGCGCGCCAAAATCGCTCCAGATCGCACGGACGTCACGTCCTGGCCGGATCTGCTCGACCTCGACGAGGGCCGCAAGGTTCCGCAGCGCGCCAACGCGACCGCCACCTCACCCAACTAGCGCTGCCCTCGGTCCCAATCCGGTCGCCTGGTTCGTTTTCCGGCATGAAAGAAGCCGCCTCAGGCGGCCTCTTTCTCTCTGCGGACCGGCTTCCAGCCGCGACGGCATCCCCCGGTTTCACGATTCTATAGTCCTCGGGTACCTGCTATGCTGGCTTCCAAGGACAGAAAGCGCACGGACGCCTCTAGTAGGACGCAATTTCGCAATTTATGCTACAGCACGATAGCCAATTGCTCATACCGCCGGAACAGCGGAGCGGACGCGGTTTGCGCGCCGCGCGGGCGAAAGCCGCCAAACGCCCCGACACGACAACGAGTCTCGTCTTCAACGGCTTCGTGTTGACGACGAACGTCATCCCCGCCCACGGCGCATCGCAAGGCGGCGACTGGTGTGAGGCGATTCCGGTATCGGATTCAATCGTCGCTCTGTCGATCGGCGACGTGTGCGGGCACGGAGCGAGCGCGGTGCCGATGATGATGATCATGCGACAACTGGCCCGCGACGCCGTGGACCAGGGGATGAAACCCGGGCAGATACTCTCGCATTTGAACGCCGCGTTGTGCACCGACGAGGCGCCGACGTATGTGACCGCGATTCTCGCCTTGCTCGACACACGGCTCCGCAAACTGACCTTCGCCAATGCAGGCCATCCGCCGCCGCTCATCACGACGGGGCCACTCGAGCCAGTGGTTCTTGGGACCGCCCCAAGGCTGGCTCCCGCTCGGTATCGAGGCGTCGGCGTTGTCGCCCGCTCAGACGATAGGTCTCCCAGCGAGCGCGTTGGTTGTGTTCTACACGGACGGCGTCGTCGAGCGCAAGCGCGACGTCCTTCGGGGCCTCAGCGATCTGCGAAATGCCGCGAAGTTCGCCTTCACGCAGCCCGAGCTCTCTGCCGCGTCGGTCATCGAACAGCAAATGGTCCTGCGGGGCCCTCATCACGACGATGCATCGATCCTCACCGCCCGAACCGGATCGCTGCCTCCCTTACTCGTCTCCGCGTAGCGTACATGGAGGCGGCGGGGTCGCGTCGCTCGACTCGTCGGGATTGTGGTCCCATCCCAAGATCTTTGCGGTCATTTCGGAACGATTGCGGGTCTTCGTCTTGTCCAGCAAGCTCTTGATGTGATCCTGCACGGTCGAGGACGTGATGTGCAGGCGCTTCGCGATTTCGCCAAGGTGGAGCCCGTCGAGCAAGAGCGCTAGAACCTGTGCCTCGCGAGGCGAGATGCTATAGCGCGCCGCCGCGCCCGTGAGCGAACGGCCGGGCTTGCTTCGTTCGATGACGACTCCTATGAAGAGGCCCGCCGGGCCGCTCATTGGACGAGTCCGCAGCACGAGAAACGGGACCGGCCGCGCCGCGCCGGCTCGCCCAACTGCAGGCTCGAACGTCCAGTCTGCGGTCAGTTGCCGGACCGCGGCTTCCAGAATTGGCGGCAAATGATTCTGCAACGTGACTTGCAGCGGCGTCAGTGAGATGCGTCGCTCGTTTTCCGAACTCCACGCAAGAACGATCTCGAAGTCCTGGTTTAAGATGTAGTGCGCCGCAGCCGCTTCGGCATCGGCGTCGGCGCCCGCGTCGGGGCCGCTCGCATCTTTGTCTCCGCGGAAGCCCTCCGCGCGGTCGCTCTGGCCCTCCATCAGGCGGAGCTCCGACAACCGGTCGGATGCTGCGTCGAGTGCAAACGTCAGGGCCCGTATCTCGCTCGAGGTAAACGGACCGAGTTCTTCGGTTCGCAGCAACGTGAGAATCCCGAATCTTGCGCGGCTGTCGGCGAAGATCAAACTCAGACCGCTCGTGTAAGAACCCACTTGACCGCTGGTCGCGGCGATGCTCGGGCCGCCGCCATGGCGCGGGCTTTGCAAAATGAACTGCTTCTTGAGCTGGCTGAATTCCGCAACGCTACGCGACTGAGAGATCAGTTGGTCCTCGTCGCCGTTGCCCTTAAAGCGTGCAAAGCTCCAGTGCGAGACGCGCACTAGCTCGAGGATCGAGTCGATGATCGTCCGCACCGGGTCTGACGCTGGGACGTCTGCGAGGAACTGCACGTCGGCGTCGCCTGGGCCTGGAGTCGGCACCTAAGCCCGCCGGCGAGCGACAAATAGCGTGGGTCTAGGGATATCCTTGATTTTCACGATACCGCCCGCCCCTTGGATATGCTAACCTCTCTTAAAGTGGCCGCAGTGCGCGGCGCCCAACCATGAGAACAAAGCTAGAAATATTCCGCGACGGCAAGGTCTCCTGCCTTGCCCGGATCGCCCCCGAATCGGTCGATGTCTTGACCGGGGCGCTGAGGGCCATCGACTGCATCGGGCCGGTCGTCATCGATCGTTTGAGTGTGTCGGCGATCGGCAAACTGAGCCCAAACGTCCTACTCCTAGACGTCGATGACCTCGACGTTGATCCGCTCGAGATGCTGCGCATGCTACGGTTCGTGTTGCCGGCGAGCATCATTGGAGCGTACACCAACGTCTTAGAGGACGGATGGGCGCTTGCATGCCACACCGCCGGCACCAATTGCGTGTTTTCCAAAGCTAGCGGCCAGCCCGCGATCGAGGCCGGGCTGCGTCAAGCTTTACGGATCGGATGCTTCACCGACCCAAGTTTTGAAGGAAAGAGTCCGAACTAGTAGATATGCAAGAAACTCTGTCGCACAAGCAAGCGCGCATGACCGCCCTGTGGACCGGGGTCGGGCTGCTGGTCATCCACCTAGGCGCGCTGGCCGTCTTTATTCCGAATACCTTTACCTGGTCGGGCGTGGCCGTTGCCGTCGTCCTCTATTACATCACCGGCGGTTTCGGGATAAGCCTTTGCTTCCACCGCATCTTGACGCATCGCAGCTTGGCGTGTCCGCGCTGGCTCGAATACGTCCTCGCGGTATGCGGCACGCTCGCGCTGCAAGGCGGTCCGATCGACTGGGTCTCAACCCATCGCGTCCATCACGCCAACGCCGACCGCGAGGGCGACCCGCACAACATTCATCGCGGCCTCGGGTGGGCTCACATGGAGTGGCTCTATCGCTACAACGAAGCCCGACCCAGCGACGCCGAACAGGAGCGCTGGCGGCCGACCTTTTCAAGGATCCGTTCTACCGCGCCTTAGACCGCACGCATTTGCTGTGGCAGTTCGTTCTCGCAGTCGCACTTTTCGCGGTCGGTGGCTGGTCTTGGGTCATTTGGGGCATCTTCGTGCGCCTTTCGCTGACGTACCACATCACGTGGCTCGTCAATAGCGCCGCCCATCACTCCGGTTACCGGACGTTCCGCACCGGCGATCGGTCGACGAACAATTGGTGGGTCGCACTTCTCACGTGGGGCGAGGGCTGGCACAACAACCATCACGCCTTCCCGTTTTCGGCCCGCCACGGACTGCGCTGGTTCGAGATCGACACGACCTGGTACGCGATTCGGCTTTTGCGCGCGGTCCGGCTCGCGCGCGACATAAAGCTGCCGACCGTCGCGATGCTCGATCGCCTGAACGTTCGCAGAGGACAGCGTCTCCCTAGCTGAGCCGCACACTGTCGCCGACGAATGGTCGGGATGACAGGACTTGAACCTGCGGCCTCACGCTCCCAAAGCGCGCGCTCTACCAAGCTGAGCTACATCCCGTTCGCGTTCTGTTCCCGTCGGGCGCGCGCGACTCCGCCCGCCCATAATCTCTAACGGCGCGCCGCGCGTACTGCCGCCACGAGCGACCGTGCAGCACGCGCGCGGTGGCTGACGGCGTTCTTCTCGCCTTCCGATAGCTCGGCGAACGTCCGCCCGTCGGAGTACTCGAAAATCGGATCGTACGAGTACCCTCCGCGGCCGCGTTCCTCCAATGCGATGGTCCCCGCGATCTCGCCGAGCGCAGTCAATTCGAGACCATCTCCGGCGACGAAGTCGAGCGCGCAGACGAAACGGGCCGCACGGTCGGAGCCGCGCCGCGCAACTTCTTGTAAGAGTCCCTGCCTACGCTCCGGCCAGGTTGCGCCGGCCCGCCCGTAGCGCGCCGACAACACGCCGGGCCGCCCACCGAGTGCCGTCACTTCGAGACCCGAATCGTCGCCGAGTGCGCCGGCCTCGACTCCCGCCGCGCGAAGTTGCGCGTGCAGCGCGCGGGCTTTTCTTGCGGCATTGTCCGCGTACGAGCTCTCCCCTTCAACGACGTCCGCATAACCGCCGAAGGCTTCGAGCGACCATCCGTACGGCGCAAAGATCGCTTGCAGTTCGCGCAGCTTGCCGGCGTTTTTCGTCGCCACGAAAACGCGCACGCTAGTATCGAATCACCGTCTCTGCGAGCCGGTAGCTGGTCCCGCGAAAGAGCGCGACCGTCCGGCCGGACTCCGTGACCGTGACATCGTACGTCCCGGTCCGCCGCGTGCGGGCACGCTCTTCGGCGACCGCGACGAGCCGCTCGCCTGCACGCGCCGGTGCGGCGAACGAGATCGAGGCGTGCAGGGCGACGTTGACGTCGTTCCGCGAGTTACAGGCATACGCAAAGGCCGTGTCGGCGAGCGCAAACACGTATCCACCGTGAGCGACGTCGTGGCCATTGAGCATCGAGTCGCGAACTGTGAACGCACAGCGCGCATAGCCGAAGCGAACCTCTTCGACCGCAATCTCGAGGTCCCGCGCGGCGCGGTCGCGCGCGTACATCGCCGCGGCGATCCGAGCGGCGAAGGAGCAGTCGTCGGCGATCATTTCCGAACGATCACGCGGACGGCTTTTGCCTCGTAGCGCGGAAGTGCGCCCTGCGGGTGGACTTCGACGTTGACGCGCACCCCTACCCGAGCCCTGATCGTCCGCTCGAGAGCGTCGCGCACGTCGTCCGGGCTCGCCGCCGCATCGGAGCGCCGCTCGACCGCAACGACCACTTCCTCGAGAATGCGGTCTTCACGATCGATGTAGATCTGCCACGCTTCGTTGACCGTCGATTCGAGCGACGCGATGCAGTCCTCAATCTGTGAGGGGTAGATCATCGCGCCACGGACTTTGAGCATGTCGTCACTGCGCCCGATGATCCGCCCGATCAATGGAAACGCTCGGCGTCCGCAGCCGCACTCGAACGGTCGCTCCGAGAGGCGTACGAGGTCTCGCGTCCGCCACGGATGACCGGCGACGCTTCGCGTTCGAGGGTCGTGAAGACGATCTCGCCGACTTCACCCGGCTCGACGGGTCGCAGCGTAGTAGGATCGAGGATCTCGGTCAAGATCGTATCTTCGTTGATCAGATGCATTTCGTCCGCGTCGTGGGACCAGCGGCACGAGATGGCATGGTTCGGGCCGCCGGATTCGGTCGAGCCGTAGATGTTTTGCGCCACGAAGCCGTCCGGCATCGCGGCTTCGAGTTCGTTGCGGAACGCCGCTGAGACCGATTGCCCGCCGAAGAGCCCGAGGCGAAGCTTCCAGTCGCGCTTGGGATCCATCCCCTCGGCTTTGGCGGCGTTGATCAACGTCATCAGCCACAACGGCGACATCGTGCACACCGTATATTCGTGGTCGCGCAGCCAGCGCACGACGGCCTCCGTCCGCCCCGGACCGATCCCGAAGTTCGTGCATCCGAACGCGAGCAGCGCCCAGTCCATGACGACACCGCCGACCCAGAGACCGTACCCGTACCCTTGGTACACGCGCTCGCCGGGGCGAACGCCGGCCGCGCGCAGCAGTTGGGTCATTTGCTTCGGAATGAGCTCGCGGACGTCGCGGTCGGTGTATCCGAACATCACGGGCAGTCCAGTCGTCCCCGAGGTCGCGCAGAATCGCGCTACGCGTTCCATCGGAACGGTGAGAAATGGGAACGGGTATCGCGCCCGGAGGTCCGATTTTTCGAGCGTGCCGAGCGCCGCGAGCGACTTACGGTCGACGAGTTCCTCCGGGCGCATGCCGTACCGCTTGAAGTGCTCGGTCCACGCCGCGTCGCCGGCGAGTCGCAAGCCGAGGGCGGCCAACTTTCGATCCTGGAGGGCCTCGAGCGAAGCTCGGTCAAGCGTCTCGACCTCGGGATGCTCGTACGCCGGCTGCGCTTCGATCACGGAATGTTCGCCCTCCGCCCGTTCGGTTTCGCAAAGTTGTGACGCGCCGTCGCGTCGTCCTGCGCGGGCGCGTGCAGGGCGTGGGCTTTCGTTATACGGTCCTCTTATGGGCGCAGCGCCGCCCAGTCGCGGGGACCGTCCGCAATCTTCAAAGCGATGCGGTCGAGATCGACGTCGAGGGCGAACCCAAAGATCTCGACGGATTTGTCGCCGACGTGCTGGCGAACGCCCCGCCCGGCGCACGGGTCGACGAAATCCTAACCGACGAGATGGCGCCCAGCGGCGCCCGAGGTTTTAAAGTCGCGCCGAGCCGATGAGGGCCGACGGCGCGCGGCAGCGCGTTCGACAATCGGCGCAAGGGCGGCGCGAAGCGTTAAGCGTCGGTCCGTCGCGCGCGGGGGCGACTTCGTGTTATACTGCGAGCAAGGCCCTCTAGTAAGGGGCAAGAGACGGCTGCGGGGACGCCGTGGCTTGCTGCGGCGTCCCCCCAGCTAGTCCGCTAGAAAACCGGGATGATGTCCTCCGGCCCGATGTGCCCGACGTCGACGCCGTCGAGATCGAGTTCGGGGATCGCGGGAAACTCGATCCCCCACGCTTCGACCATCGCGCGGACGCGCGCGAGCGCGACTTTCCAATTCTCGGCCTGCTCGTCGAAGGTCAGGACGCCGAGCCCGCCATCGCGCGCGTGTTGCACCAGCACGCGGTGATTCGGCAAAAAGTAATCCGGGATCTCCCAGAACTGATTGGGTGGCTCCCACAGAATCATCGACAAGAACACGAAGCCGGCGCGCAGTTGCTTGGTGATGAGCTTCTTGTAATCGTCGGTGAGCCCGGGCCAGTCTTTTTCGAGGATCGTCAGGCAAATCGCGAGATGGCGCGCTTCGTCTTGTCCGACCCGCCGAAAGATCTCTTTGAAGACGGGGTGCGTCGCCTTCTTCGACATTCCGAAAAACAGCGTCGAACTCGCAACTTCGCCCATCATAAATGATGTGAAGAGGACGGACAGCGGATACTTGCTGAGCGACTCGCCGTAGCCTTTCCAGTAGCGGCCGCCGTTATGGTAGAGCCAACCGATGTTGTTGATGGCCGCCCGTTCGAGGTCGGTCGTGGGGGTGAAGTCGAGCGGCCCGCCGGGGACGAGTTTCTGAATCGCGCGCTGGCAGCATTCCTCGTGATTCATCTCGTCGCGCGTGATCGAAAAGAAACACTTGCGGATCGGATCCTCGGTGTGCATCTCGAACGCGTGGATCGTCGCTTTCGCGAACACGGCCGGTCCGGAGCCGTCGAAGTTCGCGAGAACGGCGTACCAGTACATGATCCCGATCCGCTCTTCGGGCGTGAAATCTTCGGGCCGCAGTTCGTCCCACGGAAAGTCGGATGGGTTGTAGACCTGGCGCTTCGAGCGCTCGTAGATCTCGACGAGCTTTTGGGTCTCGACCCGCCACTCCATCGGATAGATGTTGGGCTGAGGGACCGCCGGCGCAGGGACGAACCCGCCCTCCGGGACTACGAGTTGGGGGTTCGTTACTTCGATCGCCATTGTTAATGACTCTTCACCGAAAAGGCAGTTCCACCCGCCCGGCCGCGCCCGCCGGACGACGAGAACGCCGCGCTTTTCACGCGGCGTTCACTCGCTGCAAATGCGGAGCACTGGCGGTCGTGAGAACGGAGAACCTCCGTACAGTTCCGTGCCGTGGTCTTAAGCGGTCACGTGCTCTCTCAAGCGCTGCCGCCGGCTCCGGTACTCTGCCCCGGTGGATCTAACGAGATAGTACTCGTCCTCCTCGGTGGCTTGTTGGAAGTTTGTCTCGAGACACCCCGAGTATAGGCCGATGGCCGCCTCATTTCAAGTAGGCTTCGCACTACTATCGCAAAAGGAGACCGCCCGCGAAGCCGAGAGTAATTCGCAGTGGCTACAACGCTTACTCGCCCCCAGGACCTCGACCACGGCCGGCTGCGCACGTTGCTGCGAAATATGCTCACGCAACGGGCCGTCGATACGCGCGGCTTCCAGCTCAATCGGCAAGGCAAGGTTGCGATCGCCATGGGCTCGGAAGGGCACGAAGCCGTTCAGGCGGGGACCGGGCTCGCGTTCGCTCGCGGCAAAGATCTTCTCTATCCGTATTACCGGAACACGGGCCTGATTCTCGCCTGCGGGTTTCCGCTCGTCGACGTTTTTCGCTCGCAGTTTGCGCGCGCGAGCGATCGCACCGGCGGCAAGAGCATTATCAACCACGTCACGGCGCGGGACCTGGGAATAGCGTCGATTTCATCGATCATCGCGGCGCAGTGCACGCACGCGGTCGGCGCCGCGTATGCGGTCAAGCTTCGGCGCGAATCCGAGCGTATCGTCTTCTGCCAGTTCGGCGAGGGTGCGACGAGCGAAGGCGAGTGGCACGAAGCCCTCAACTTCGCCGGCGTCCACCGCCTTCCGATCGTCTTTATCTGTGAGAACAACCGCTGGGCTATCTCGACGCCCCAGTCCAAGCAGATGGCAAACCAAGACGTGGCCGCGCGCGCGTCGGGATACGGCATCGCAGCCTCGGTCGTCGACGGCTTTGACCCCGTCGCGGTCTACCACAGCGTCGCCGCCGCGCGGGGGCGCGCGCTTTCGGGCGGCGGCCCGACGCTCGTCGAAGCAAAGTGCTATCGCTTCCTGTCGCACACGACCGACGACGACGATCGAACCTATCGGTCGCGCGATGAAGTCGCGGCGCAGCGCAAGCTCGATCCCGTCCCGCGCTTCGAAGAGCGGCTGATAGCGGCTGGGGTGATCACGCAGGCCGCGTTGGAAGCGTTACGCCTGGAGGTCACCGCCCTCGTGAACGCGACGACCGATCAGGTCGAGAGCGAGCCATATCCGGCCTCGAGCGAGCTGTACGAGAACGTCTGCGTGGGATCGCACGAACCATGGCTGTAAGCGCGCCGGCCCCACTCGGCAGCTTCGCCGCCGGGCACTGGTTCCAGTCGACCGAACGGCTGGTCGAAATTCCAAGTGCTATCGACGGCCATACGGTCGCGCTCGCCTCGAGCCGCGGGCTCGACTTCGGCGCCATGACGCGCTACGCGCGCGAGGTTGGCGGGCCGCGGCTCCGCGCGCTGACCTTCCATCAGCGGGCCGCGATGCTCAAGGCGTTGGCGCTCTACTTGAACGAACGCCGCGAGCCGCTGTACGAAATCTCTTACGACACCGGGGCGACCAAGAAGGATCACTTCTTCGATATCGACGGCGGGATCGGCACGCTCTTTTCGTTTGCTTCGAAGGGGCGGCGCGAGCTTCCCGACGAGCGCTATGCGCTGGAGGGGCCGGTCGAGCCGCTTTCAAAAGGTGGGACGTTCGTCGGCAGGCACGTGCTGACGCCGTTACAGGGCGTCGCGGTCCATATCAACGCCTTCAACTTCCCGTGCTGGGGGATGCTCGAGAAGCTGGCGCCGGCGCTCCTCGCGGGCGTCCCGGCGATCGTCAAGCCGGCGACGGCGACGTCGTACGTCACTGAAGCCGTCTTTCGGCTGATCCTCGAGTCGGCGATCTTCCCCGAAGGCGCCGTGCAACTCGTGATCGGCGACGTCGGCGCCCTGCTCGATCAGCTCGGTGGGCAAGACGTCGTCTCGTTCACGGGATCGAGCCAGACGTCGCTCAAGGTTCGCAATCATCGTACGATCGCCGAGAACGCCGTCCGGTTCATCGCCGAGCGCGACTCGCTCAACGCCGCGATCGTCGGACCGGACGTGACGCCTGGGACGCCTGAGTTCGACCTCTTCGTCAAAGAAGTCGTCCGCGAGATGACTTCGAAGGCGGGTCAGAAGTGCACCGCGATTCGGCGCGCGCTCGTCCCGCGTGCGATCTACGAAGCCGCCGCGCACGCGCTCGTCGAGCGCCTGGAAAAGGTCTCGGTCGGCGACCCGCGCCGCGACGACGTGACCATGGGCGCGCTCGTCTCGCAGGACCAGCGCGCCGCGGTCCGCGCTGAGGTCGCCGATCTGGCGAGCGAGACGTCATACCTGTTTGGGGATCCTGCGCACGTCGACGCGCGCGGCGCCGACGACGAACGCGGCGCGTTCCTCTCCCCGCTGCTGCTCGCGTGCGATCTGCCGCTACGCGCCTTCAAAGTGCACGCGGTCGAGCCGTTCGGACCGGTCAGCACTTTGATGCCCTACGACGGCATCGACGAAGCGGTCGAACTCGCCAAACGCGGCGGCGGGAGCCTCGTCGCTTCGCTCTACACCTACGATCGCGCGGTCGCGGGTGACTTGTTCGCCGGCATCGGCTCGTACCACGGGCGAATCATCTTTATCGATCGCGACTGCGCGCGCGAATCGACCGGTCACGGCTCGCCGCTCCCGCCGCTCGTCCATGGCGGCCCGGGGCGCGCCGGCGGCGGCGAAGAGCTTGGCGGCGTCCGCGGCGTCTTCCATTACATGCAGCGAACCGCGGTGCAAGGCTCGCCCGAGCGCTTGACCGAGCTAACCCACACCTGGGTGCGCGGCGCGCGCGAGCTCGAAGCGCCGCGGCATCCGTTCCGCCACACGTTCGAGGAGTTGGCGATCGGCGAGACGTTCCACAGTGCCTCGCGGACGATCACGCTCGACGACATCGAGCACTTCGCCGAGTTCACCGGCGACAAGTTTTACGCCCACATGGACGAGGAAGCGGCCGCCGCCAATCCGTTCTTCCCCGGCCGCGTCGCCCACGGCTATCTTCTGCTGGCGTTTGCGGCCGGGCTGTTCGTCGATCCAGCGCCCGGGCCGGTCCTTGCAAACTACGGACTCGACAACCTGCGCTTCCTCAAACCGGTCGTTCCGGGCGACGCGGTACGCGTCCGTCTCACCGTCAAGTCGAAGACCGCGCGTAACGAGGAGTACGGCGAAGTGCGCTGGGACGTCGAGGTCACGAACCAGAACGACGAATCCGTCGCGACCTACGATCTCTTAACGATGAACGCCCGCACCGCGGCTTAGGACGTCAGCGGGCTAGCGGGGACCCTCCGCATGATGCACGGCATGCACGACGCCGTTCTCGATCATCGAGTTCGCGATTCGCACGAGCGTCGCCTGATCGGAGATGCGCGTCGCGATGCTGTAGACGATGCCGTTCCGCACGAAGCGCAGGTAGCTGTTCCCGCCGGCGCTGGCGCCCGAGATGAACTCTGAGTAGTAGCCCACCAGACCGCCGGCAAGCGCGACCTTGTGGTCGAAAATCTCGCGGTGCGCACGAATCGCGTCGAGGTCATCCTTCGCGGGCTTGCGCGGGCCTGGGTCCAAGACGGGGTCCGAAATCGCCTCGTCCGGCGTGAGCCTCGCCCGATATGCCGCGCCGCCGGCGCGAATCGAACCTTCGGAACAGACGTTCGCACCGTTGCACATGTCCGCGTCATTGAGCTGAACCTCATAATGATCGGCAGACGCGCTCGCGCGCACGAAGATCACCTTCGGATCGTCGAGTTTTGCCGGACCAAAGTAGGTCGGCAGCAGAATGGGGACGTGCGTCCAACTCAACGTGTTGAGGAACGGCCGAAACACCTTCGGGACGCATGCGGCCGCAGAGGCGCCGCCCGGCATGAGCGCGAGCATCGCGGCCACCATCGCAATCCGGTGCGCGCGCATCACGAGTCCTCCAGGCGCAAAACCGCCATGAACGCCTCCTGCGGTAAATCGACGCTTGCCGACGCGCTTCATCCGCTCCTTGCCGACCTTCTGCTTCTCCAAGCAGCTTGCGTTTGCGGGTGATGTCGCCGCCATAGCACTTCGCCAAGCACGTTCTTGCGCATCGCGCTGACCGTCTCGCGCGCCGACGATCTTCCCGCCGATCGCGGCTTGGATCGGCACGTCGAACATCTGGCGCGGGATCAGTTCCTTGAGCCTCTCGGCGAGCAGCGCGCCCGCGCGCCGCCGCCTTGTCGCGCGCGACGATGAACGACAGCGCATCGACCGGCTCGCCGTTGAGCAGGATCTCCAACTTGACGAGGTCGCCTTCGCGGTAGCCCGATAGCTCGTAGTCGAGCGAGGCGTAGCCCTTCGTCCGCGACTTCAGCTGGTCGAAGTAGTCGACGATCAGCTCGGCGAGCGGCAAATCGTAGCGTCAGGATGACGCGCCCGTCGTGCGAGATACTCCATGTTTTTCAGCGTCCCGCGGCGGTTTTGCGTCAGCTCCATGATCGAGCCGACGTACTCGGGCGGCGTGATCACCGTCGCCCGCACGTACGGCTCTTCGATCTTGGCGAGCTTGTCGCGCGGCGGCAGTTTCGCCGGATTATCGATCGTCTCGACCGTCCCGTCGGTCATCGTCACCCGAAAGACGACCGATGGCGACGTCGCGATCAAGTCGAGGTTGTAGTTGCGTTCGAGCCGCTCCTGCACGATCTCCATGTGCAAGAGCCCGAGGAACCCGCAGCGGAAGCCGAACCCCAGCGCGATCGACGACTCCGGTTCGTAATGCAGCGCCGCGTCGTTGAGCTTGAGCTTCTCGAGCGCGTCGCGCAGATCCGAGACCTCGACGCTCGTATTCGGATACAGCCCGCAGTAGACCATCGGGACGATCGGCTTGTACCCGGGAGCGACTGCGGCGCCGGGTTGTCCGCGTCGGTGATCGTGTCGCCGACGTCGATGTCTCCGATCGACTTGATATTCGCGATCGACGTAGCCCACGTTGCCGCGCTCGAGGACGATCGGTGCGCCGCATCTCGGGCTTGAACACGCCGACTTCGAGACACTCGTAGACTTTGCGCTGCGCCATCGACATGAAGCGCATCCCCGGGCGAAGCGCGCCGTCGACGATGCGCACGTAGCGCGACGACGCCCGCGATACGAGATCGAACTGGGCGTCGAAGACGATCCCCCGCAGGTAATCGTCGTTGCCGCGCGGCGGCGGGATCCGCGTGACGATCGCCTCGAGGATCTCTTCGATCCCGATTCCCTCTTTGGCGCTCGCCAGGATCGCATCGCTGCCCTCGATGATGAGCAGCTCCTCGATCTCGCCCTGCACGCGCTCGGGAGTCGGCCGCCGGCAGATCGATCTTGTTGATGATCGGGATGATCGTCGAGATCCGTGCTCGACCGCCAAATGATAGTTGGCCAGCGTCTGCGCTTCGATCCCCTGCGCCGCATCGATCACGAGCAGCGCGCCTTCGCACGCCGGCGAGCGAGCGCGAAACCTCCGAGGAAAAATCGACGTGACCCGGCGTGTCGATGAAGTTCAGCTCGTAAGCTCTGCCCGTCGCGCGCGACGTACGTCAGCGTGACCGGGTGCATCTTGATCGTGATCCCGCGCTCGCGCTCGAGGTCCATCGCGTCGAGGAGCTGCTCCTCCATTTGACGCGCCTCGATCGTCCGCGTGACTTCGAGCAGACGATCCGAGAGCGTCGTTTTCCCGTGGTCGATATGCGCGATGATGCAGAAATTGCGCACGTTCGCGGCAGTGCGCTGGTTGCGCTCCGCAGCGTTAGAAGCCAAAGCCATCGGTCAGTAGTAGTACGCGCAGGCGGCGCGCGGAATCGCGCTGATCAAGTAGCTGACCAGAATGATGACGATGAGAAAAGCGACGTCTAACCCGCCAATTGGTGGGATGATCCGTCTCACCGGCATGAGAACCGGCTCGACGACGCGCGCGATGTAATAGGTCCATCGCCCTTGCAGGCTCGGCACCCAGGACGCGACCGCGTACACGATCATCACGAGCCAGAATATCCGCAGGATCTGCCCGAGGACGATCCCGGCGCTGCACGAGAAGGAGGTCACCCGCGCACCTTTCGGCGCGCGCGGCCCGCAATCACTCTAGGGAGCGGCTGAAGAACCCGCCGTCCCGATTGCGGCCAGCACCTTCTCAGGGACGCCGTTGAGGTACGGCGCCGGGTCGATCGGATGGCCGTCGAGCATGATCTGATAGTGGAGGTGGGGCCCGGTCGAAGCGCCGGTCGTGCCGACGTACGCGATCTGCTGCGCCTTGGTTACCCACTGACCGGGCGCTACGTCGAACTTCGAGAGGTGGCAATACCAAGTGTGGTACCCGTTCCCGTGATCGACGTCGACTTTTAACCCCGCAGCCGCCGTCCCAACCCGCCGAGACCACCGTACCGGCTGCCGCGGCGCGGACCGGTTCGCCGTAGTCGGCGACCAGGTCGACGCCCTGGTGGAATTCAGGCCACGGGTCGACTCGCCAGCCGAACGGCGAGGCGATCTCGCCGGTACCCGACGGCGTCAGCGATGGAATCGCGGCCAGGACGCGGGCCCGCGCGAGGTCCTCGAGGCGGCGCATGTTCAGGACGTGCAACGCGATCGAACGTAACTGCGAACTTTCGGCGTGAACGTGCGCCGAGCGTTCGCGAAGTTGCGCGATGTGTTCGGCTACGGTATTGAACGCGCCATCGCGGAGGTACGACTCTTGACCGCCGGCGGGCGGCTGAGCCTTGCCGGCTTTGCGGGTCTTCCCGCCGGCCCCGATCATCTTGCGAATCTGATCGTCTTGCAATTCGATCGAGCGCAACTCGTTGTCGAGTTCCGCGGCTTGTGCGTCGATCTTCTCTAAGCGAGCGTGCTGGTCGTCGGTCAGCGTTCGCAGTTCGCCGACGCGCGCCTCGGCGTGGCGCATCTCCAAAACGTAGAAGCCCGCCACGCCGCCGAACGCCAAAATCGAACATAGTACCGCGAAACCGATATGCTGCGGCGTGAAGCGGAGGCGGAAAACTCGATAGCCCCACGGAGGGACGATCTTGACGATGTAGTGTCGATTCACCGTGTCCTAGGCGGCGGTCCCGGCTCGCGCCATCGCGATCGCCGCTTGTTCCTCTTTGGAGGCCCCTTGCTGGGGAACGAACTTTCGGACGGCTTTACCGTACGTTCTAGTATCGTCGCGAGAGTAGATGCTCGTGAGCACGACGCCGTCGCCGTCGTTATTGAGTAGAGCCAGCGTGAATGAAAGGTCGGAATCAACGTCGTTGAACGAGTTGTATCGAATGAACCCGACTCGATGGACTTCGCGTCGGGCGACTCGCTCGAGTTCTCCTAGCCTCTCCTCGGTCCTCTTGGCGAACAGGGCCTGCGTTTCGCGCTGGCGGGTCACGGACTCGCCGCCCTCACCGCCTTCGAGCACCTGCAGGATCGAACGCAAGCGGGGGTCGATGAACGCAAAGTGATAGACGCCGATCGACAACGTCACGATGCCGAGGACCAGCGTGGCAAGCGCGTTCAGAGGCATGAACCGGCTTCATTGGCCGTTGGGGAAGGCGGCCCCCTGAGTCAAACGGGTCTAGGCCCGGGCAAAAGGTCCCAATTCCTGGCAACGCTGAGCCGAGCCGAGGGCCGGCTGGTCCCGCGGCACACGCTAGGGCCCACATACCGTTGCTACCTTCCGGTCCTGGCGGGGTTGATAGGTTAACGTTGCGCGGAGGCCGACCCCCGACAAGGCGAAGCAGATTATAGCATAGCTGCGTTTTGCATGAAGATGACCGTCCTCGGCGCCCGTTGGCGGCGATTTCTCGCCGTCCCGTGCCTCGTTGCGCTGATGCTCCCGCTCCTGGGAATCGACGCATCCCCGCCCTCATGGCCGGAAAGCGGAAGCGGACCGGCCCAGCCGGCTCCTGGCCGGGCTCCGGCGATCGCCTGGAACCCGACCGCCGACGAGATTCGCGACCGATGCGCGGGCGCGCTGAGAAGCGCGCGGCTCGACGCCGAGGCGATCGTGCGCGTCCCGGCCAAGCGCCGTTCCTTTTCCGCGGTGATCGTGCCGCTCGAGAACGTCATCGCCGACCTCAACGACCGCCTCGCCGCAGAGATGCTCGCCGCGACCGCCGGCGGCGATAAAGCGGTCCGCGACGCGGCGCAAGGTTGCCAGAAGGACACGAGTGACTTCGAAGCGGCGCTGTTGGCAGAGCCCGATCTTTATGCCGCAGTCCGGGCGGCGAGCGGCGTGGACGCCGACGGCGTCGCCGACCGGAAACTGGCGGAGTTCTGGTTGACCTCGCTCAAGCGCGCGGGCGCGGCGCTCGCTGCGTCCCAACAGCGCGAGTTCGTTGCGCTTTCCCAGCGGTTGAACGCCGTCCAGCAACAGTTCGGGCGAAACATCGACGAAGATCGCACGACGATAACCCTGAACGGCCCCCAATTGGCCGGGCTGCCGGGCGACCTCGTTGCAACGTTCAGCCGCGACGGCGGCGCCTATGTCGTCCCGGTCAACTACCGCACCGCCATGCGGTTCATGCGCAATGCCGACGACGAGTCGGCGCGCAAGACCTTCTTCTTTGCGATCGGTAATCGCGCCGTCCCCGCGAACCTGGAACTCTTGCGCGAAGCGCGCCGTTTACGCCAAGCCTTGGCGCGGCTGCTCGGCTATCGTTCATGGGCTGCGTTCGTTCTAGCCGACCGCATGGCTGGGACGCCCGCACGCGTAACGCGTTTCTTGAGCGACGTCGACCGGCGCGCGCTGCCAATGGCGCGACGCGAACTGGCCGAGCTCGCTTCGCTCAAGGCCCGTCAGCTCAACCGCCGAACCACGGCGCTCGAGGCCTGGGACGTCGAGTACTACGACAACCGCCTATTGAAGGAACGCTTTGCGCTCGACGACGACGAGCTGCGTGCGTACTTTCCGATCGAGCACGTCGAGCACGCCGTCTTCGACTTGTATTCGAAGCTCCTGGGAGTCAAGATCACGCAGCGGCTCCCGGCGTCGACGTGGCACCCGGACGTCAGCGAGTGGGCGGTCAGCGACGCCGAGACCGGCCGCTACATCGGTGAGTTCTACCTCGACCTCTATTCGCGCGAAGGAAAATACTCGCTCGTTGCGAGCCTGCCGCTGCTGCCGGCGCGGCGGCTCGCCGACGGAGGGGTGCGGCCTCCGGCCGATGTCGTCTTTGCGAACTGGACGAAGGCGCCCGGAGGGAAGCCGACCCTCCTAGCGCTCGAAGATGTGGGGACGCTCGTCCACGAGATGGGGCACGCCATGGCGACGCTGCTTACGGAAGCGCCCTACGAATCGCTCAGCGACGGATACCGATGGGATTTCATCGAGGTCCCGTCCGAACTCTTCGAAAACTGGGTGTGGGACCCGCAGTTCCTGCGGCGTTTGAGTGCGAACGTCGCAACCGGCGCGCCGCTCCCCGACGAACTTATCGCGAAAATTCAAGCCGCACGGCGCGCGGACATGACGTCGCCGTTCGACGCATACTCGGTGGTCCGTCAAGTGATGCTGTCGCAGATCAACGTCGCTTACCACACGTGCGACTGCGGCGACACGACCGAGATCTGGCGCCGAACCGCCGCGCGGTCAACGCCGCTCGCAGCCCCCAAAGGCGTCCATCCCGAGGCGTCGTTCGAGCACTTGATGGCCGGATACGACGTAGGTTATTACAGTTACCTATGGAGTCGGGTTTACGCCCAAGATCTTTTCAGCGAGTTTGCGGCCGGGGGCCTCGAGAACCCCGCGATCGGCGCTCGTTTCCGGCGCGACATCCTGGCCCCGGGTCGCGAGTTCGAACCGGACCAGGAAGTCACGCAGTTCCTCGGGCGGCCGATGAGCCCGGATGCTTTTTACTCGGCATTCGGGATCAAGGCCGTCCCTAGGACGTAGAACACGTCGCCAAGCGCGCACAGCGCCTGCGCGAGACGCCGGCGCACCGAACGGCGCCGGCCGAGGTCGTAAGCCGCGCGTTCGCGCGAGGCTTGGTTTAAGAGCTCGTTGCGATGACTTCGCGCAAGCGAGCTTATCAATTCGACGTTCACGGCGATCTCCAATGATGGGAAGTTAGGAAATAAAAAGGCCTCCGCGGTGCGGAGGCCACATTGGCAATGCCGGCGCAAGCGCCGAAACTCTAGCCCGTATGTGGCTCCGCGGGGGAAACGAGCACGCCGAAGGCGACGCGCATGCGCGACGGCGCCGGTCCTTGGATCGGCGAAAGCGCGACGGTCTGCGTATCGTTCATCGATTGTCCCCCTTTCCTCGTGTCACGTTTGCGCAACGTGCCGACGGAGCGTATCACGAAACCGCGCTTCGCGTCAAACGCTAATGTGGGCCCACCCACGGCGGAGTCTGCGGCGTAAACGGCGTGGGCGGCCCGAACGGCCGCATCGTCCCCGCCGGATTCGGCGTATTGAATGGATTGCTGCCCGGCGGCGGATACGTCCCTGCCGGGCCTGGCGTCGGCGCGAGGTCGTCACCGTACAAGATGAAGGCGTAACCGGTTTTCTTCTTGAGCGTAATCGGTCCGGCCGCAGAGTCGGCCGAGACGATGTCGCCGTCGAGCGTCGCTTCCGGATTGTATGCGATCAGCTTCCACTTCTTGTGCTTGCGCGATTCAAAGAGCGCGATTGTGAAATCGCGTCCCTCGGGATGCTCGGCCGCGGGGATCTTGAAGCGCGCGGCGGCGAGCGAGTACAACTTCACGTCGGTTTGCGGCAACACGTAACCGCGAACGACCGCCTCGCGCTCCGCGTAAGTTTGCACGTTGCCGGTGGGCTCCGGCGTCGGTGCGGCCGGAACACTGTCGGGATAGATCGTCGTCTTCGTGTCGATCTTCGGACCTTCCGGAGACGCCGTCGCCTTGGGAGCCGCTTTCGATTTCTTGTCGCTTGCGCTCGGCGCCGGTGTCGGGCTTGGACTCGGAGTGCTCGACGCGCGTTCCGTTCTCGTTCGGGGTCCGCCATTCGGCGCGGTCGATGGCGCGCTCGACGGTTCCACCATGTACAGCGTCAACGAGAATCCCGCGACGGCCGGCAGCGGAATTTCGTTCATTCCGCCGGCGAGAAAAACCGCACCGGCCGTGGTCCGCGTGCGGCTTTGCGCCGCGCCCTGTGCGGACGGCGCCTGCTGCGATCCGGGCGGAGGCACGAGACCGCTACCGGTCCCAACGTTACCTTGGCAAGCGGCAACAGCAAGCGCGGCGACCGAGATCGCCGCGTACGAAAGATTCCGCAGGGACAACACACTCATGGCCTACGCCCTTCGGCGCGCCCGCCACGAAGCACCTCGTCCCGCGCGAGCGGTGCTACGCGCCGCCGTTCATCGGCGCGTTAGACTTTTGTTAGAGCCGCCCGAACGTCAAGACGTGAATGAGTTTGAAGACCGGGCGCAGCACGCCGTTGTGCTCGTGGCGCGGCGCCGTGGCCGAACTCGATGCGCTAGGCGCCGTCGATTTATTCGCGTCGAGCTTCGAGAGATCGGGCCGGCTTGCGTCGAGCCGGCTGAGGTCGGGCCGGACGGGTTGGCTGAGGTCGGGTCTAAATTCGGTGAACGGCCCCAAGCCCAGCGACGGGCTCGAACCAACCGGATGCGTCCCGATCGGTAGTGGGACGCTGACCGAGGCCCGAAACGCCGAGGGGAACGTGTGGGCCGGGGCGCTCTTGGGATCGACCTTGCGATGCGCTTGGGCCGGCTGCGGCGGGGCAAAGATAACCGAGAACGGCGAGTCAGTCGCCGCCTGTGCCGAGCCGAACGTTGCTGCGGCCAGCGCCGCAACGGCCAGCGTGAGAACCCTAGGCCGTAGGTGGAGCACGGCTTGATTGTACCCCGTTTTCGCCCCGATGCGAAAGAGTAGGGCATTAGATGTGACCATGATTCCTCGACGGGCCGCCGCTCGAGGGCCCGCCTGGGCCCTCTGGGGGCGTCCGAGGGACGCAGCCCTAGCGGGCACGGCCCCCTGCGCGTCGTAGAGCGGGCCGATGAAAAACGAAGCGATGATCGAGGGAATCACCGTCGCAGGTCAGTTGACCGATGCGGAACTCCGCGACCTCGAGACCCGGAAGGTGGACACGCTTATCAACGTGCGCCCCCCTGAGGAACTCGACGAACCCGAAGCTCCGAAAGTCGGCGCGGGCGTGCGATACGTCGAGATCCCGTTCACCGGGGCCACCCTCGCTCGCGAGCACATCGACCGCGTCCGCGCGGCGCTTGACGCGGCGACCGGGCCCGTCGTCGTACACTGCGCGGGGGGGACCCGGGCCGCGGTCGCGGTCGCGATCGTCGCATCCGAGCGAGCGGGCGAAGGGGCGGCCGGCGCTTTGCGCCGCTTGATCGAAGCCGATTTCGACGTCGCGGGGACGCCGTACGCGAGGTTCGTCAACAGCTACTTCGCGTAACGAAGCCGACGCGTCGGGGACCGCGCGAAGTTGGGTACAACCCCGGCGTGAAAATCGTTGGCCGAACCGCGCGCACTATCTTTTTCGTCGCCGCAGCCGTCGTCGGCATTCGCAGCGCGGCGAGTTCGAGCGCGTTTTCAGACTCGGCGCCCGCCGATGAATACTTCGGCCCGTTCGGGATGAGCCCGTTATCGATTCGACTCACGATCGACCGCTTGGCGGACGGCTACGTGAAGCGCTACAAGTCCGACCCGGACATCATCCATGAAGCGGTCGATATCGAAAACGCGCTCTACCTGTGGCGCTACAAGTATCCGAATGACCCCTGGCTTGCGCCGACTGCTTTTCACTTGGAACAACTTTACCAAGCGGTTCAAACGCCCGAGGCTCACTATCGGGCGACCGCACTGCTCCACTATATCGCAGCGAACTTCCCGGCTTCGAAATACGCGCATCTCGCGCGCGTCAGACTCGCCGCCGGCTTCCCAGCGCTCCATGACGAGCCGCCGCTTGTGCCGAGCGCCAATCCCTACGCCACGCCGGCCGCGCCCGAGCCGGTTCCGACGCTGCTCGCGCCGCCGCCAATTGCCGACCCCAGCCCGCCGCCGGCCCCTTCACCGCCGCCGCCGGCGCGCAAGCGAGGGTTCTTCAGCCGTTAATCGCCGCCGGCGCGTCCGTTCCCGGCCTGCCCCACCTTCTTCGAGACCATCTTTGCTTGGGTGAACAGCATCAGGTAATCGTAACCGCCGGCCTTCGAATCCGTCCCGGACATGTTGAACCCGCCGAACGGATGGCCGCCGACGAGCGCGCCGGTCGACTTGCGGTTGAAGTACAGGTTGCCGACGAAAAACTCGTCGCGAGCGCGCTCTAGTTTTGCTTCATCGGCCGAGTACAGGGCGCCGGTCAAGCCGAACTCCGTGTTGTTCGCGATCGCAAGCGCTTCGTCGAAATCTTTCGCTTTGATGACCGCCAGAACGGGCCCGAAGATCTCCTCCTGCGCGATCACCGCGTCGGGCGCGACGTCGGCGATGACCGTCGGCGCGACGAACCAGCCGTCGCGTTCGAGCCGCGTCCCGCCTAGGATCAGGCGGCCTTCGCGTTTGCCCTTCTCGATGTAAGCGAGGATCGTTCTTCATCGCGCTTTCGTTGATGACCGGGCCCATGTACGTCGAGGGCTCCGACGGATCGCCGACCGTCATCCGCTTGACGCGCTCGACCAGTTTGTCGAGGAACGCGTCGTAGACCGGCGCTTCGACGATCGCGCGCGAGCACGCCGAACATTTCTCGCCGGCGAATCCGAACGCCGAGACCGCGACGCCTTCCACCGCCGCGTTCAAGTCTGCGTCGGACGCGACGACGATCGAGTCCTTGCCGCCCATCTCGGCGATGACGCGCTTAATCCAGATCTGACCCGGCTGTGGTTTGCTCGCAAGCTCGTTGATATGAAGGCCGACTTCTTTCGAGCCGGTGAAGGCGACGAAACGCGTCTTGGGATGGGCGACCAACGCATCGCCGATCGTGCGGCCCGAGCCGGGGACGAAGTTGACGACGCCGGGCGGAAGGCCCGATTCTACGAGAAGATCGACGAACTGCGCGGCGATGACCGGCGAATCGCTCGACGGCTTGAGGACGACCGTATTGCCGGCGACGACCGCCGCGCTCGTCATCCCGGCCATGATCGCAAATGCAAAGTTCCAGGGCGGGATGACGATGCCGACGCCGAGCGGCACGTACTGTAGTCGATTCTCCTCACCGGGGACCGGCTCCAGCGGCGGAGGCGCGGCGTAGCGCAGCGCTTCGCGCGCGTAAAACTCGAGAAAGTCGATCGTTTCGGCCGTGTCCGCGTCGGCCTCGACCCAACTCTTGCCGACCTCGAGGACGAGCGTCGCGTTGAAATCGTCGCGGCGCTGCCGGACGAGTTCCGCCGCCTTGAACAAAACCTCGGCTCGCTCGCGTTCGGGGACGCGCTTCCACGTCTCAAAGGCGCGCGCCGCGGCCTCGATCGCGGCCTGCGCCTGCTCGAGCGACGCGGAACCGACCGACCCGACAAGTTCGCCCGGCCGCGCCGGGTTGAACGACTCGATGCGACCGTCCGAGTCGAACCGGCGACCGTCGATCACGAGCGGATGGTGCCGGCCGAGGGCGGTTCTCGCGCGCGTTAGCGCGGCGGCGAGCGACGCGCGGTCCGCCGGATCGGAGAAGTCGCGGATCGCTTCGTTGCGGAAGGGTGCGGGGGCGGTGCGTTCGATCGTTGTAGCCACGCCGCCCGGTTTCAACGCGGCGCGGACCGGCTCATCCGGCCGCGGGCGGTCGCGCCCCCGCTCCGGCAGAATGACGCTGCGTGATCTACGACGTAGCCGTCGTCGGGGGCGGGATCATCGGCCTCGCGACCGCCCGCGAGCTGACGAATCGCTTCCCACGGCTCGCAGTCGCACTCCTCGAAAAAGAGGCCTCGTTCGCCAAGCACCAGAGCGGGCACAACAGCGGCGTCATCCATTCGGGCATCTACTACGCGCCCGGGTCGTTCAAGGCCGCATTGTGCATCGAAGGGCGCGCGCTTGCGCTGCGCTACTGCGATGCGAACGCGATCCCGTATAAAATGGCCGGCAAGTTGATCGTCGCAACCGAGGAACGCGAGCTGGGATCGCTTTCCGAGCTGTGGGAGCGAGGCCGAGTCAACGGCATCGCAGGCCTCGAGTTGCTCGACGCCGCGGCGATCCGCGAGCGCGAACCGCACGTGCGGGGGATTCGCGCGATCTCGTCGCCCGGGACGGCGATCGTCGACTGGGCGCGCGTCGCAGAGTCATTCGCCGGCGACGCGCGTGCCGCGGGGGTCAGTTTCCATCTGAAACACGAAGTCACGAAGATCGAACGCCGCTGCGGCGTTACGATCGTGGAGACGCCGCACGGTGTCGTCCAGGCGCGCTCGCTGATCGCCTGTGCCGGACTCTTCGCGGACAAAGTCGCCCGGTTGAGCGGCGGAGGGCGCGACCCGCGAATCATCCCTTTCCGCGGCGATTACCTGATCCTCCGGCCGGAGAAGTCGAATCTCGTCCGCGGCAACGTCTATCCCGTCCCGGATTCACGTCTTCCGTTCTTGGGCGTTCACTTCACGCCGCGCATGGATGGTTCGGTGTGGCTTGGCCCTAACGCCGTGCTCGCGTTCGCGCGCGAGGGATACGCGTTCTCCACCGTCAACGCGGCCGAGCTTTGGGACGCGCTGACCTATCCCGGCTTTTTCAAACTCGCCCTAAAGTACTGGCGAGTCGGCGCGATTGAGATGTATCGCGACCTCGTGCGGAACGCGTACGTCGGCGCGTTGCAGCGCTACGTCCCGGAGCTTCGGCCGGAAGACTGTCTCTCCGGTCCCTCGGGCGTCCGCGCGCAGGCGATGGCGCCCGACGGATCGCTAGTCGATGACTTCGTTTTCGACGGCACGGGCGGCGTCTTGCATGTCCGCAATGCGCCTTCGCCGGGCGCAACTTCGTCGCTTGCGATCGCGCGGCACATCGTCGACGACGCCGCGCGGCGCTTCGGCCTGAGCCGGACCGCCTAACCCCGGCGGGACACCCATGCGACGTCCCGAAGCAAGGCGGGCGCGTCACCAATCGACGCTTTCCTACTGCCCGACGGAAGGATCAGCCCTTATGAGCCGCGTCGTACACTTCGAACTCGCAGCGAGCGACCCCGACCGCCTCGGCAGGTTCTACAGCGACACGTTCGGCTGGAAAATTACCAAGTGGGAAGGCCCGATGGATTACTGGCTCGTCGAGACCGGCGAGGAAGATCGCGGTATCAACGGCGGTCTGATACGGGCCGGAGCTGGGACGCAACCCGTCGTGAATACGATCGGTGTCGACGATCTCGACGCGATGATCGCGAAGGTCAAGGCGAACGGCGGCACTATTGCGACGCCAAAGATGGCGATCGCCGGCATCGGCTGGCTCGCGTATGCGAAGGATCCCGAAGGGCTCCCGTTTGGAATGATGGAGCCCGACGAAAACGCCAAGTGACGAGACTGCCGGCGGCGCACCGCCCCCGGCCATAGTCCTGGGCGGCGCGGAGATCCTCGAGCGGCTCGGCGGCGCCGAGTTGATGGATCCCGCGTACCGGCACGGGACCCTCGAGATAAAATACTACGCCCCGCGCGGCATTGATGGCCAGCAGCCGCACCGTCGCGACGAGTTGTATGTGATTCATCGCGGGCGCGCGCTATTCGTCGTCGATGGCGTTCTCGAACGCAACGTCGAGCCGGGCGACACGATCTTCGTCGCAGCCGGGCACCCGCACCGGTTCGCCGGCATGAGTCATGATTTCGGGACGTGGGTCTTCTTCTACGGCCCCGAGGGCGGCGAGCCGGCGTAACCATCCTTGACGCCATCCAGCGGCCAGAAGCCATAGAGCGCCCGGCCCGCCTCGAGATCCCAAAACCTCGTTGCATTGTCGCCGACGCCGTAGACGATCCCGAAGCGAACGCCGCTCGCTAGAATGGCGCGCACGAGCCGCGCAAAGTCGCGCTGCGACATCCACGTCGCGGCGTAGCGCTTGAAGCGCTCGGCTTCGGTCAAGTTCAGCCAGCCGGAGGACTGCGCGACGCTGGGATGACGCGGGTCGTTGTGACCGGTGATCGAGCCGATGCGAACGCACGCGACCTGCATGCCGAACTTGTCGCTGTAATAGCGCCCGAGCGCCTCCCGAACGCCTTCCAAACCCCGTATAACGAATCCGGCCGCAGCGCCGCCTCGGCGTGGAGCACGAGACCAAAACCGAGCTCGTACAACTGCGGCGCGAGTTCGACCTCGTAGCCGCCGACCGCGTGATTCGACGAAGCGAACACGAAGCGCGTGCAGCCCGCGCGGCGCGCCGCCTCGAACGCATTGTACGTCCCGAGGATGTTCGCGCCATAGACGGCGTCCCACTCCGCTTCGACCGCGACGACGCCGGCGAGATGAACGACGGCGTCGCAGCCCGCGAAAGCCGCTTCGAGCGCGGGTAGGTCGCGCACGTCGGCGACGACGTCGGCATCGTGAAGGTCGATTCGGACGACGGAATGGTCGGCCGCGAGGTCGGCGCAGAGGCGGGCGCCTATCGTTCCGGCCGCCCCGGTCACGGCGATCTTCATCTCAACGCGTCGCCTCCGCGTGGCGCAGTTGCAACAGCGCGTCCCAAGCTTTCTTTGGCGTACCGTCGACGCGCAGGAGGCCGATGCTGCACAGATACGCGTCGAACGCGGGGCTGCGCAGTCCGTAGTACCGGCTCAACTCGTTGCACGTTTTCTCGGGAAGGTCGTGAAGCATGAAGATGCTCGCGAACGGTATCGCGTCGCCCGTCTGGTCCCAAGCGGCAAAGAAGTCACGCACGAACGTCGCCTGCGCCTCCTCGGAGCTTCCGAGCATCGGCGCCGAAGAAAAGCCGACTTCCTGGAGGAGCAGTTTCTTCGGGCTCGCCCACGCGATCATCTTCGGAAGATCGGTGATGGGTGCGTGTGGGTTGGCGAATTGGAAGCCCGCGTCGAAGGGGTAGTACGCGAGGATGGCAACGTCGCTCTTGCGCAGCAAGCGCTTGACCCGCGCGGCGTCCTTTCCGAGCGCGCCGCCGAACGTAACCGTTACTCCAACCTTCACGTTGGGCGCGACCGAATGGACGTACGCGAGCGCGTCCTCGTAGAAGCGCCGGTACGAGTCAAATTCCGCGGGATTCGCGCCGAGGTAGACGTCGACTTCATTTCCGATCGACAGGTAATCGACGCGTTCCCGCAGGTCGGGACCGAGCGCGTCGACGAGCGCATGAAAACGCTTCTTCATGACCGGCGAATCCCACGCGACCCCGTCCAAATCGGACGGGACCTCGCGCCGAACCGTGTCGATCAGCGCGATCCCGACGAACATCCGCCACCCGAGGACGTCGTGCATGACGTGCAGGCTGCGGTGCACGTCGTCGAGCTCGAATTGGCCGACGGCCGGTTCGAGCTCGCTCCAACGGTGCGCCGAGTAGTCGCCGTCGGTCCCCGCCTGCCGCGCGAGGTGGATCGCGTCGCGGATCGATTCGTCGCTGCGCTCGCCTCCGCGCACGCTCTTTGCGATCGCAAACGTCCGGCTCCCGTCGCTGCGCGCGCCCGAAGCGGACGGCCCGGCAACCACCGCGGTAATCAGAAGCGCGAGCGAAGTTGCGACAAAAACGCGGCCGATCATACGCCGAGATACGCCTTCTTCACGGCGGGATCGTCGAGCAGCGCTCGTGCGGCGCCGCTTCGCGTTATGCGCCCGGTCTCCAGAACGTACGCGCGCTCGGCAAATTCGAGCGCGACTTGCACGTCTTGCTCGACGAGCAACAGCGAAACGCCGCGCGCGTGGATTTGCGCGAGAATCTCGACGAGCTGATCGACGAGAACGGGAGCCAGACCGAGCGACATCTCGTCGATCAGCAGAACTTTCGGGCGGGCCATCAGGGCGCGCGCGATCGCGACCTGCTGTTGCTCGCCTCCCGAGAGCCGGCCCGCCAAGTACTCGTACCGCTGCCCCAGGCGCGGCAGCAGCTCCAGCACGCGCTCGAGATCGCTCCTAACCTCACGGTCGGTTCGCAGATAAGCGCCCATCAAGAGGTTTTCCCGGACCGTCAGCCCCCCGAACAGGCGTCGCCCTTGCGGAACCTGCACGACGCCCGCGCGCACGATCGCGTCCGGCGTTTGGCGCGCCAGCTCGTTCTCGCCGAAGCGCACGCTTCCCGAGGCGACGTCGACGATGCCGCTGATCGCGCCGATCAGGGTCGATTTCCCCGCGCCGTTGCTCCCGATCAGCGCGACCGCCTCGCCCTCCCCGACCTCGAGCGACACGTCCCAGAGCACCTGCGTATCGCCGTACTTTGCCGCCACTTCGGCGACGACCAGCGCGCTCACGCGCCGTCCGCGCGCGCACTGTCGCGCCGTTGCGCTTCCCGTTTCGCATACCGGCTTCCGAGATATGCCTCGATCACGAGCGGCGAGGCCGTGATCTCGGCCGGCGCTCCGGCCGCGATCTTCTTCCCTTCGGCTAGCACGACGATGCTCGCGGAGATCGCCATGATCGCCTTCATCACGTGCTCGACGACGATCAGCGTCACGCCGCGCGCGTTGACCGCGCGGAGGAGTGCGAGCGCCTCGTCGACCTCGGTGTGGTTGAGACCGGCCATCACTTCGTCGAGGAGCAGCAGTTCGGGATCGAGCGCGAGCGCCTTTGCAACCTCGAGCCGTTTGCGGTCTGGGATCGTCAGGTCGCTCGCCGGTCGCTCCGCAACGCGTTGCAGACCGACTTCCTCGACGAGCTCGGCGGCGCGCGCAAACGCCTCGCCGCTCGTGCGCTTCGTCCCAAAGCGCCCGTACATCGCCCCGACCGCGACGTTCTCGAGAACGCTCAGGCTCGCGAACGGCTTGACGACTTGGAACGTCCGCGCGATCCCCAGGCGACAAACTTCATGCGTCGGCACGTCCGCGATGCGGCGTCCGTCGAACGTGACGCTCCCGGTCGTCGGCCGGTAGACTCCGCTGATGACGTTCATCATCGTCGTCTTGCCGCTCCCGTTCGGGCCGATCAGCCCCAGAATCGCGCCGCGCTCGACCGAAAAATTGACGCCCTCGAGGGCCCACAGACCGCCGAAACGCATTCCAACGTTCTCGACCCGTAGGCATACGTCGCGCGCCGTCGCCGTTTCCGTCATGCGCGAAACGCCCGCCGCTCGATCTGATAACGGCGCAATCCGCCGCGCAGCCCGATCAAGTACATGATGCCCCGTGGCAAGTAAAGGACGATAAGGACGATGACCGCCCCGAAGAACAGGGTGTGCAGTTTCGGAAAGTGGGTCTGCAATACTTCGTTGATGCCGGCGAGCAACAGCGCCCCGATGAACGGGCCCGAGGCCGTCCCCATCCCACCCAGGATCGTCATTGCGATCGGGAAGACGTTGTTGTCGATCGCAAAGGCGATCGCTCGGATCGACGAAGCCGTTGGCCGGCGCGTACACCGCACCGGCGGCGCCCGGCCATCGCGGCGCTCGATCGCCCAGGCCGCGATCTTGTAGCGAGTCGGCGAGATCCCCAAGGACTGCGCGGCTTCCTCGTTTTCACGAATCGCGACGAATGCGTAGCCGAGCTTCGAGCGGGCGATCCAAAACGTTGCGAGCATCGACGCGCCGCGCGACGGCCCACATTGCATAGTAGTAGATGACGAAGTGCGACGCATCGAACTGCTTGAGCGCAAGCCCTCCGCTCCCGCCAAGGGCGTCGAGGTTATCGACGAGATCCGCGACCGCAAGCGAGATCCCGAGCGTCGCGATGCCGAAGTAGTGGCCGCGCAAGCGCAAGATCGGCAAGCCGACGATGGCCGCGAACGCCCCACTGACCGCGAGCGCAATTGCGATTCCAAGCGACGAGATTGTCGATCCCGTGCGCCGAGAGCGCGGCGCTGCAGTAGGCTCCGAGCCCGAAGAACACGACGTTCCCGAACAGACGTAGCCGGTGTAACCGCCGATGAGATTCCAACCGTAGCTCATCGCCGCGAACATCAGAATGTTCGCGGAAGGTCAGGTTGAGGTAGTCGTTACGGCCGAGCGGGACGAAGCAGGAGGAGAAACATCAGCGCGAGCGAGACTGCGAACGCGTAGCGGTTCCCGGTGATGCCGGCTAGCTTTCAAGCGAGCGCGCGCCCCATGATCCCGGTCGGGCGGACGATCAGCACGATCAGCAGGACCGCGAGCGCGATCGCGTCCTGAAGGCCGCTCCCGCTGAGGTGTTGTCCGAAAATTGTGACGTTGAGATCCGATGCGAACGACTCGACGATCCCATAGACCAATCCCCCGACGAGCGCACCCTGAACGCTGCCGAGTCCACCGAGGACGCAGACGACAAAACCCTTGATCAGGAATGGGTCGCCCATCGACGGTTGAGACCGAATACGAAAGGCTCATCAGCGCGCCGGCCGCCCCCGCGAGCCCCGCGCCGAGACCGAACTCACCGCGTACACGTGCGGGACGCGCACGCCCGACGAGTTGCGCGGCGCCGATGTCCATCGCCATCGCCCGGATCGCCCGGCCAAGCTTCGAGCGGACGAGCCACAAGTGCATCACGCCGCCGATGGCCAGCGCAACGACGAGCGTCAACAGTCGCGTCCACGGGACGGTCACGCCGAGCAGGGTGAAGTTCGCACCGGTGTACGCCGGCGTAACCGCCCGCGTGTCGCTCTGCCAGATCAGCAGCGCGACGTTGACGATCAAAAGCGACAGTCCGAAAGTCAGCAGGAACGTCGCTAAGATCGGCGCCCGCACGACTTGATTGATGAGCCCGCGCTGTAAGACGTAGCCGAAGCCGAACAGACGACGAAGACGATCGGGACCGAAACGAACGGGTCGACGTGCAGGCTCGTAAAGAGCTGCCACGTGAGGTACGCGCCCAGCATCACGAACGCGCCGTGAGCCAGGTTGATGATATTCAGATGCCCCAGACGAGGCTAAAACCGAGCGCGACGACCGCCAAGATCCCGCCGGCCAAGATGCCGTTGACGAGATCTTGGAAGAAGAGCTGCACGCGGCTTCTACGCGATCAGCGCTGATTCCACGGTGGCGCCGGGTAGACGGCTTGGCGACTGCGTCGACCGGGGGATAGACCGTCAGCAGTTTTCCGTTCTGGATCTGGTTGACGGCCATCGGTTTGTAGACGTTGAGCCCGCGCGAATCGAACTTTATCAACCCGTAGAACGTGATGACGTCCAGTCGCGAGAGCGCGTCGCGCACCTTGTCGGAATCGAGCGACCCCGGCATCCTGGAGCGCGTACTGGAACGCGAGGCACGCCGCGGTCGATTCGGCGTTATGGTAGTCGGGCCGGTGGTGGTAAGCGGCCGCAAACGCGTTTGCGTAGTCGGGCGCGGTTTTGTAGAACCCGCCGCGATCCGCTTTGTACCGCACCGACTCCGACCACTGCGCGGCGCCGAAGACGGCATTCGCGTCGCGGCCGAGCGAGTTCGTGAAGTCCGGGGTGTCCGGACCGACCGAGTAGGCATATGCCTTGGCCAGAACGTTTTGCTCTTTGAGGCCCTTCTGAATCAAGAGCGCGTCCTGCAAGTGCCCGGCATTGAGGATCAAGTCCGGGTTCGACGCCTTGATCGCGCTGATGACCGACGACACGTCGGTCGCGGTGTCGGGATACTTGTTGGCGTAGACGACCGTCGATCCCATGCGCCTTGGCGTATTCGACCACACCCTGCTGCACCTCGAGTGAGAATGCGTCGCTTGCCGCCGAGATCGCTAGCGTCTTGGGCCGCGGCTTGATCGTCAGCGCCATCTCGATGACGCGCTCGAGGTAGCGCTTCGCCGGCGAGAGAACGCCGAACGTGTACTTGAAGCCTTGGTTAAAAACTTTCTCGGCCGCGCCGTTCCCTTCGACCATCACGATCTTCTTGCGCTCGACCATCTGCGCGACCGTAAACGTCGTCCCCGAGCCGTACGGCCCAAGGATGAAGTTGACGTGGTCTTGGTCGATCAGCCGCTCGGCGAGTTGCGCGGCGTTCGCCGGCTTCGACTCGTCGTCATAGTATTTGATCGCGACTTTGTAGCGTTTACCACCGACTTTGAGCCCGCCGTGCGCGTTGACGTAGTTGACCCAGAAATCGTAGCCTTCTTGCGTCAGCTTGCCTTCTTTGTTCAGCGAGCCGGTCAGCGATACGGCCGATCCAAAGACGATCGTGTCGTCGGCGGCGCGAGCCGGGACGATGGGTTGCGCTCCGAGAGCGGCGACGGCAAATGCCGCAATGAGAAAAAGACGGATGCTTGTCTGCACGCGATCGAGCCTCCAAAGTGTACCTCGTCTCGTTACGAGCGGGTCCGACCCGACCCTTCACCCGGCGCCGGCTCTTTCGCTCCGAGCCGCGCTGCATCGAGCGGCCCCATGAGGGCGCGCACGCGCTGGACGGCGACCTCGCCGCCGGTCCCGGCGTATGCGTCGATCAGCGCGCTGCCGACGATGACGCCGTCCGCGAACCTGCCGATTGCTCGCACGTGGGCCGCCGTCGCGATCCCGAAGCCGACCGCTAGAGGCTTGCGTCGTGACGGCGCGCAGCTCGGCAAGCCGGCGCGCGAGCCAGAGCAGATCGGGCTCGCGACGGGCGCCGGTGACGCCGAGCCTCGAGACGACGTAGACGAAGCCGTCGCTCGCGGCGGCGAGCAGGGCGGCGCGCGCGGGGGGCGTCGTCGGCGCGACCAGCAACGGCATGGCAAGCCGCGGGGAGCGAAGGCCGTCCGCAGAGCGCCGAGCTCTTCGAGCGGCGACGTCGGGGACGATCGCGCCGCTGACCCGGCGCCGGCGAGCGTCTCGGCAAACCGCTCGACGCCGTACTGCACGATGGGATTGAAGTAACAGAAGACAGACCATCGGCGGCGCACCGTCGCTATTCGCCTGCCGCGCGAGCTCGAGCGCGTCTCGAGCGTCATCCCGGCGCCGAGCGCGCGTTGCGCGGCCGCGGCGATCGTCGGGCCGTCTGCGAGCGGGTCGCCGTAGGGGATTCCGAGTTCGATCAGGTCGACAACGGCGTAGAACGCGGCAATCAACGCCGCGATGTCGCCCGATCGGGATCGCCCGCGCACAGGTATGGGATCAGCGCCGCGCCCCCGCGCGCGGCCGCACTCGCGAACACCGCGGCGATGCGGTCGTCGCCGCTCGAATTCATGCGTCCGAGGAGGGCGCCGCGTCGCACCGAGCGCCGCGATCTGCGCCGAGTCCTTGTCGCCGCGACCGCTCAGGTTCGCGAGATGAGCCCGTCGGGTCCTCGCTCGCGCGCTAGGCGGCCGCAAAGGCGAGCGCGTGCGCGGATTCGAGCGCGGGGACGATTCCTTCGCGCTCCGCGCATGCGTGATACGCTGCCAGCGCCTCGTCGTCGTCGACCGCCACGTACTTCGCGCGGCCGCTTTCCTTGAGGAACGCGTGCTCCGGACCGACGCCGGGATAGTCCAGCCCGGCGCTGATCGAGTGCGTGTTGCGAACTTGACCGTCGGCCGTCTGCAGCACGTACGAGCGCGAGCCGTGCAGGATCCGACGCTGCCGGCGTGAGCGACGCCGCCGTATCGCCCGAGTCGAGCCCGTGGCCGGCCGCTTCGACGCCCCAAAGCCGCACCTCGGGGTCGTCGACGAAGCCCGCGAAGATGCCCAGCGCATTGCTCCCGCCGCCGACGCACGCGACGACGTCGGTGGGCAGCCGGCCGTAGCGCTCGAGCACCTGCGCGCGCGCTTCTTCGCCGATCACCCGTTGGAACTCGCGCACCATGTACGGGTACGGATGCGCACCGACGACGCTGCCGATGATGTAGAACGTGTCTTCGACGCTGGCCGCCCACTCGCGAAACGCCTCGTTCGTCGCATCTTTGAGCGTGCGCGTCCCGCTGTCCACCGTTTGGACACGCGCGCCGAGCAGCCGCATGACGTAGACGTTGAGCGCTTGGCGCTCGACGTCGACCGCGCCCATGTAGACGTCGACCGGGATCCCGAATTTCGCGCCGACCGTCGCGGTCGCGACGCCGTGCTGGCCCGCGCCGGTCTCGGCGATGATCGCGTCTTCCCCATTCGCTGCGCGAGCAGCCCTTGGCCGATCGTGTTGTTGATCTTGTGCGCGCCGGTATGGTTGAGGTCTTCGCGCTTGAAGACGAGCGTCGGCCGCATCCGCTCGCCGGCGAGCCGTTCGGCACGGTCAGACGGCGACGGCCGCCCGACGTAGTCGCGCAGCACGTCGTGATACTCGCCCCAAAACGGTTGGTCGGCGAAGCGGCGTGCATCGCGCGTTCGAGCTGCCGCGAGCGGTTCGAACAGCACCTCGGGGACGAACAGCGCCGCCGAAGCGTCCGAAATAGCCGCGCGCGTCAGGCTTGCATCGCCTCCCGGACCGCGCGGCGAAGGCGCGCAGTTCGCCGGATCTTTGCGCCCGGCGCCTCGACGCCGCTGCGCACGTCGACGCCGAACGGGCGCACGCGGCGGATGCACTCGCCGACGTTCTCCGGCGTCAGGCCGCCGGCGACGACGACTCGCCGCATCCGCGCAAGCGGCTCGATCGAGCCCCAGGCGACGGCGTGCCGGTCCCACCGAGAGTCCCGTCACGTCCGAATCGAACATGCACGACGGTTGCGAATCGGAGAGGGCGGCCATCGGTCGGCAGACGCGTATGCGCGCATCCGCCTTCGAAGTGGAACACCTTGACGAAGCGGGGCCCGCAAGTCGCGCCGTCGCAGAACTCCGGGCGACTCGCCCCCGAGAATTGGAGCGATGAAGTCAGTTGGCGCGTAAGAGCGCAAGCTCGGTTCCGGCGATCGACGACGAAACGGCGATCGTCTGAACGAACGGCGGGATCGCGGCGCTGAGCGACGCGCATTCGCGCGAGCGGGACGCCTCGTGGGTCGGAGCGAAAATGACGCCGACGGCGTCGGCGCCGGCGTCGACCGCAAGCTCGATCTCGGCGGACGTCCTGAGCCGCAGAATTTAATGCGCGTACGCCGCTCAGCCGGTACTGTGGCCCTGAGCGCGCCGACGAACTCGGCCTGGTCGGCGGCGCGCATCAGCGACTCGCCGACCAGGAACCCGCGGCCCCGGCGGCGATAAAGCGGCTGCATGTCGCGCGCGCAGCGCACCCCGCTCTCGCTGAGGACGAGCGATGCCGCGCGGGATCGAGCGGAAGCAGTTCGGCCGTCACGCGCCAGGTCGGTCTCGAAGGTCTGCAGGTCGCGGTTGTTGATCCCGATCAGGCTCGCCCCCGCAGCGATCGCGCGCATTAGCTCGGCTTCGTCGTGGACCTCGACCAGCACGTCGAGCGCGTAGACGCTGCGCCTCGTCGATCATCGCGGCGCAGTTGCGCGTCGTCGAGTCCGGCGACGATCGACAAGATCGCGTCGGCGCCGTAGGCCGCAGACTGCACGACCTCGTAGCGGCGTGCGTAGGAAATCCTTGCGCAGGATCGGCAAGCCGGTCGGCCCGCGCGCCGTCGAGATAGCGCGATGTCGCCCAGGAAGTGGTCGGCTTCGGTCATCACGCTGATCGCGTCGGCGCCGGCGGCCTCGTACTGCCGCGCGATCTCGGCCGGGTCGAGCTCGCGCACGATCAGCCCGACCGACGGTGAGGCGCGCTTGATCTCGGCGACGATCGCCGGTCCGCTCGAGTTGCGGAGCGCGGCGGCGAATTGCCTCCGCGCCGAGCGACGGCGTTCGGCCTCGGCCGCAACGGCCGCATACGGTTCGAGCGCCTCTTCCTCACGGAGCGCAACCTCCTTGGCCGCGTAAAGACGTTCGAGCATATCGATCATACCGGCTCCAGTTCGAGACGGTCCCGGGGAGAGCGGACGGATTCGAAGACGGCGAGGGCGCTTCCGCCGTGTAGGCTCTCGCGCGCGCTCAAGCACGGCATCCAGCGATTCCGCAAGGTCGGCAACGACCAAGGCGAGCGCGGCATTGAGCGCGACGGCAACATCGGAGCGTGGCGACCGCTCGCCGCGCAAAATATCG
>CAWHUV010000005.1:0-12489 GCA_963832625.1 Vulcanimicrobiota bacterium
TTGCCGAGCACGTTGAAGATTCTGCCGAGCGTCCCCTCACCGACCGGAACCGTGATCGGACTGCCGGTACTGGTGACCGCTTGCCCGCGGACGAGTCCGTCGGTCGAACCCATCGCGAGACACCGCACGCGGTTATTGCCTAGTTCGTCCTGCACTTCGAGCACGAGCTCGCGCGCTTCCATCGCCGTCCCGCCGAGTTCGGCCCCGTCGGTCGAGCCAAGATTCGTCTGGCCGTTCTTGCCGCCCGAGCCGGCGCCGCCGACCTGCACGGTCAGCGCAGTGTCGATCGTCGGGCAGCGTCTCGGCGGTAAATCGACGTCGACGACGTTCCCGAGAACCTGCACGACCTTCCCGGCCGCTTGTTGCGTTTCAGTAGTGCTCATATGCTCTTTTCTTTCCTAGGCTCATCCGGTCAACGCCTCCGCGCCGCCCACGATCTCCAGGATCTCTTTTGTTATCGCCGCCTGACGCGCTTTGTTCATCTGAAGCGTCAACTCGTCGATCAACTTTCCGGCATTGTCGGTCGCATTGCTCATCGCAATCAACTGCGCGGCGTAAAAGGCGGCGTCGGTTTCGAGCATCGCCGAGAACAGCGTGAATTCCAAGTACTTCGGCAACAGCCGCGCCAAGACGGCCTCGGGCGACGGCGCGAACTCGACCTCGGCGCGCGGGCCGGCGGCGCGCTCGGACTTTTCCGCGGTCACCGGGACGAGCGTCCTCGACTCGGGACGCTGCACGGTGTGCGAGACGAACGTCGAACCAACGAGCGTGATCTCGGAGATCTTGCCGCCATTGAAATCGTCCGTCACGCGCGCCGCAACCCGGCGCGCGGTCTCGAGCATCGGTCCGGCCGAGAGCGGCTCGACGAGCGCCGCCTCACGCTGCATCCGGCGAACGGCGTTACGCGCTTTCACGCCGACCGCATACCACGTCACGTCGCCGCCGCCGCGCGCGACCGTTTCGCCGAGCCGAATGATGTTCGAGTTGAATGCGCCTGCTAGCCCTTTGTCGGCGGTCATCAGAATCAGCCCGCGCGGTGCACCTTGTTGCCCCGGCCGCAGAAATGGGTGGTCGACCGCGCCGACCGCGTCCATTAGGTCGCGCAGCATCCCGAAGATCGCGTCCGCGTAGGG
The DNA here is from genome assembly GCA_963832625.1 of Vulcanimicrobiota bacterium. GTDB lineage: Bacteria > Vulcanimicrobiota > Vulcanimicrobiia > Vulcanimicrobiales > Vulcanimicrobiaceae > CAWHUV01. Next base: position 1,134 of record CAWHUV010000005.1, read on the forward strand.
CCGCGCCTGACTGCGCGCCGCCTCGGCGCGGCGAATCTTCGCCGCGGCGACCTGCTTCATCGCTTTGGTGATCTGCTGCGTGTTCTTGAGCGACTTGATCCGGTCGCGAAGATCGCGAACGCTAGGCACGCGAACGCTCCCCAGTATAGTTCATCAAAATGTCTTGTTGAACTCCTCGATCGCGGCCGCGAGCGATGCGGCCGTCTCGTCCGAGAGCGCCTTCGTCTCGGCGAGCGTCGTCGCGATGTCGGGGTGCTTCTCGCGCATGAACGCCAAGAAACTGTGCGACCATTCCTGCAGCCGCGCCGTTTCGACGTTCGTCAGATAACCGCGCGTCGCCGCGAAGATCAGCACGACTTGATCGGCGACCGGTTGCGGCTGGTACTGAGGCTGTTTGAGAATCTCGGTGATCTTCTCGCCGCGCGTCAGCGTCGCTTGCGTTTGCTTGTCGAGATCGCTCGACAGTTTCGCGAACGCCGCCAACTCGCGGTATTGCGCCAAGTCGAGTTTCAACTGACCGGCGACCGAGCGCATCGCCTTGATCTGCGCCGAGCCGCCAACGCGGCTGACCGAGATCCCGACGTCGACGGCCGGCCGAATCCCTTGGAAGAACAGCGGCGTCGTCAAGTAGATCTGGCCGTCCGTTATCGAGATCAAGTTCGTCGGGATGTACGCCGACACGTCGCCGGCCTGCGTCTCGATGACCGGGAGCGCGGTCAGCGAGCCCCCGCCCATCTCGTCGGAGAGCTTCGCCGCGCGCTCGAGCAGCCGCGAGTGCAAAAAGAAAATGTCGCCCGGATAGGCCTCGCGCCCCGGTGGACGGCGCAGCAGAAGCGAGACCTCGCGGTACGCTTGCGCGTGTTTCGTCAGGTCGTCGTAGACGATCAAGACGTCCTTGTTCGCATACATCAGTTCCTCGGCCATCGCACAGCCCGCGTATGGAGCGATGTACTTGAGCGCGGGCGCCTCGGACGGGCCGCTCGCGACGATCGTCGTGTATTCCATCGCGCCGTAGTGGTCGAGGATTTGCGCGAGCGCCGCGACGGTCGAGTTCTTCTGACCGATCGCGACGTAGATGCAGTAGACGCCCTGCCCCTTCTGGTTGATGATCGTGTCGATCGCAATTGCGGTTTTGCCGGTCGAACGATCGCCGATGATCAGTTCGCGCTGCCCGCGCCCGATCGGAACGAGCGCGTCGATCGCGCGGATCCCCGTCTGAAGCGGTTGCTTGACGGGCTGGCGCTGTACGACCGACGGCGCCGTGTTTTCGATCGTTCGATACTTTTTGGTGGGGATCGGACCTTTGCCATCGATCGGGTTGCCGAGCGGATCGACGACCCGCCCGAGCAGCTCCGCGCCGACCGGGACCGACGCAATGCGCCCGGTCCGGCGAACCTGAGCGCCTTCTTTGATCTCGGTGTCCGGACCCAAAATAATGACGCCGACGTTGTCCTCTTCGAGGTTCAGCGCGATCCCTTGCAAGCCGTTGGGGAACTCGACCAGCTCCGACTGCTGAACCGCCTCGAGCCCGTAAACGCGCGCGATGTTCGAGCCGACCGCAATGACGGTCCCGACCTGATCCTCGTGGACCTGGGTCTTGAAATTCGCGATCTGGCCCTTGAGGATACCGGCGATTTCGTCAGCGTTGATCATATCGAAGCGTTCTCTTTCTTTGGTGTCGTCACGGCGTTATCGCGTGCGGGTTCAAATCTCTGGCGAGTTCATCGAGACGTCCGGCGAGCGAATTGTCGATGCGCAGGTCGCCGAGCGTGATGCGCACGCCGCCGAGGAGGTCCGGATCGACGGTCGCTTCGACCTCGAAGGTCTTGCCGTACACGCGCGCCAACCGCGCGACCAAATCCGCCAATTCGCCGGCGCCGAGCGCGCGCGCGGTCGTTACTTCGAGCCGCTGGCGCCCGGCATCTTCGAGCGCGAGCGCATCGTACTGCGCGACGATCGGTCCGAGCAGCGCCTCGCGACGCTTGCGAATGAGCAAGAGCACCGAATGAAGCGCCAGTTCGCCGACGGCGGATTCGAGCGCGGCGCTCACTACGCGCTCTTTGTCGGCGCGATCGATCACCGGCGACGTAAAGAAGCGCCGAACGTCGTCGGAGGCTTGCAGCGCATCGAGCGCAACGTGCAGGTCGCGACCGGTCGCATCGACGGCGCCACGCTCCTTCGCCAAGGCGAAGATCGCGAGCGCGTAGCGGCGCGCGACGGTTTCGTTCTGCATCAGCTCGCGTTCCGGCGCTCGAGCGAATCGACGACCTCGCCGACGAGCCGCCGGCTTACGTCGTCGCCCAGGCTTCGCGCGCCGCCGCGCGCGATCTCGAGCGCTTTGGCGACGAGTTCCGCGCGCAGCGTCTCGCGCGCTGCGATTCGTCCACGGTCCAATTCACCCTCCGCGTTGCGGACGAGTCGCTCGCCCTCGGCCTTGGCCTCGGTCAGGATCCGTTCGTGGATCGCGGCCGCGTCGCGCGCCGCTCGCGCTGCAATTGCATCGACTTCTTGAGCCGTTTGCGCGAGCTCGCGTTCGGCGACGGCCACCTCTTCCTTGGCAGCGTCGCGCCGCCGTTCCGATTCCAACAGCTCGGCATTCTTGCGGTCGCGCGCCGCCACGACGGCGGGCGCCACGAACTTGACCCACAGGTAGACCATCACGGCCGAGAACAAGACCGATGCCGCGATCTGGCTCCAAACGGCGAGCCGCGTGTAGAAGTCGGCGCTCATCGCGCACTCCCGACCGCACGGTCAAGGAGCGATGCGGCCAGCGCGCCGGCGAGTTCGGGTTCGCGCGTACGGGCCGCGGCGAGTTCGGCTTCAACCGTCGCCCGCGCCTCGGCCCCGAGCATCGCCGCTTGGGCTGCGTACGCCGCCTCGAGGTCGGTCGCTTGCGCCTCGGCCTCCGCGCGAGTCTTGACGACCGCCGCCTCCGCTTCGCGACGCGCTGCAAGACGCCGCGCGCCGGCCGAAGCACGCAAATCGCGAGTGCGTTGCGAGTATCGCTCGAAATCGCTTTGTACGCCATCGATGAACGCGCGCCGTTCGCGAATCGCTCGCCCGACCGGGCGCAAGAACACCACGTTCAAGATCGCGAAGAAGATCGCGAAGTTGATCAGTTGGACGAGCGCCGTTCCGTCGAGCGTGAGAAACATCGAACCCTACTTGCCGCCCAGATGCGCGAGCAGCGCGGGGACGTTGGCGACGACCAACAACAAGTAAAACGCCAGGCCGAGGGAGATGATCGGGAACGCTTCCAGGACGCCGACGCCCAGAAACAAGAACGTAAAGATGTTCGGACGGGCCTCGGGCTGGCGCGCAATCGCTTCGACCGCTTTCGACGCGACCAAACCGTCGCCGACCGCCGAGCCGAACGCGACGCCCAAAATGATCAAGCCGAACGACAGGATCGTTGCGGCTGCTACCAGACTCTCAGAAGTCACGTTGATGCCTTTCTCGGGTGGACTAGTGGTCTTCGGCGAGCGCCAGTGAGAGATAGACGATGCCGAGCAGGGTGAACACGAACGCTTGAATCGTGCCGACGAAAAAGTTGAAGAACTCGACGAAAAACGGGACCACGCTGACGAGAATCGACAGGTTGACCGGTCCGATCGAGACGTGCGCCTGAATGATCGAAGCGATGATGATGAAGAGCAGCTCGCCGACGAAGATGTTGAAGAACAAACGCGCCGCGAGGGTGACGGGCCGCATCAACTCCTCGAGGACGTTCAGTGGAAGCAGCACTGGAAAGGGCTGCGCTAGGTGCTTGAAGTGGCCCAGGCCTTTCTTTCGGAGCGCAACGATCTGGATTCCAAAGAAGACCATCAACGCGAGGGGGACCGTCGTATTGAGGTCGGCCGTCGGCGGGCCCCAGAACCAGACGCCAACCTCCTTTAGTGCGAGAAACCCAAGCTGATTGAGCAAGAACAAGAAGATGAACAGCGATACGAAGAACGGCACGAACGGCTCGCCGTTGCGGCCGAGCGAACCGTAAACCATGTCGGCGATGTAGTCGATCACGCCTTCGAAGATGGTCTGCGTCCGCCCGACGCGCGGCCCGCGCCACCGGTAACTCCGCGCGACGTACGCAAGAAAAAGCAACGCTACGAGCATGGCGACCCACGTGGTCAGGATCGTGTCGGAATGGACTCTCCCGACGAGGGGCCATACCCACGTCGAATGGCTGCCGATCTCTTCTTTCACGTCGTCGAACTCGTCCGGATGAAGCGCGCGGTTAGCGCGGCGTAGCACCCCAGCGGCATGAAAAACCCGATGAAGTAGGTGAGCATCGCCGTCCAGGGTCCGTGGAGGGCGAGCTCCACCGGTACTATACCGAAGACGAAGATGCGCAGCATACTGCTAAAGACGAAGACCCCCACGCTGCGGTGCGCGCCGAGCCGTTCGTTACTCCGCATCACGAGGTACGCGTTTGCGATCCCGCACGCGACGCCGATGGCCAGGGCGACGGCGGCGTACGGGGAGACTACCGCGACTGCCAACGTCGTCGGCAAGGCGACCGCCGCCGACCAAGCGACCATCAGCCCCTTGCGCTGGTAGTACGCCCGCAGTTCGGCCGCGGACGCGACCGCGCCCGAGAGGGAGGCGCCGGGGCGCGAACCTTCCTCGATTTCTTTCATCGCAGGCCCTCACATGGGTCTAGGCGGCTCGAAACTCCTCCGGCATCGCGCCCCCGCGCAAGCGCGCGACCAGCCAATCGACGATGCGCCCGGCCGCCTTCCCGTCGCCGTACGGGTTGTGCGCGCGGGCCATCCGGGCGTAGGCGACCTCGTCCTCGAGCAGGCGCCGGGTCGCCGCGACGATGACGCCTTTGTCGGCGCCGACTAGCTCCAGCGTCCCCGCCGCGATCCCCTCGGGGCGCTCGGTTTCGTTGCGCATCACGAGGACCGGCTTCCCAAGGCACGGCGCCTCCTCTTGGAGCCCGCCGCTATCGGTCAGGACCAACGTCGACTGTTTGACGCTGCGCACCGTCGCATCGTACGGCATCGGCGCGACGAGCCGCACGCCGGGGACGCCGTCGAGAATCCGGTGCGCGATCGGCGCGACCCGCGGCGACGGGTGCACCGGCCACAAGATTTGCGGCCGCATCGGAAAGGACGCGATCTCGGCGAGCGCTTCGCAGATGTCGGTCATACGATCGTGGTTTTCGCGGCGGTGCGCGGTCACGAAGATCCACGGCCGGTTGGGATCGAGCCCTTCCCATTGCGCCGGCGTCCCGCCGAACGGCCGCTGCGCCGTCTCGAGAAACGCGTCGATCACGGTGTTCCCGGTGACGAAGATGTCGGCGGCCGCGACGTTCTCGCGCTCGAGGTTGGCGCGCGCCGTCGCCGTCGGCGCGAAATGGTACGACGCAAGGCGACCGGTGAGCCGCCGGTTCATCTCTTCGGGGAACGGCTCCCAGCGCGTGCGCGTCCGCAAGCCGGCCTCGACGTGACCGACCGGAATTTGCTGGTAAAACGTCGCGAGCGCGGCCGCCGTGCTCGTCGACGTGTCGCCGTGCACGAGCACGACGTCGGGCGCGGCCGTTTTCAGTACGGGCTCGATCCCGGCGAGGATGCGCGTCGTAATCTCGGTCAGCGTTTGGTCGGCGCGCATGACGTCAAGATCGAAATCCGGGACGATCGCGAACAACTCGAGCAGATCGTCGAGCATCTCGCGGTGTTGCGCGGTCACACAGACGAGCGGCTCGACCGCGGGCCGCGCGGCCGAGAGGGCTTGCACGACCGGCGCCATCTTGATCGTGTCGGGTCGCGTCCCGAAGACGGTGAGGACTCGCAGCGGTCGCATCGGGAAGCCGTCTCTAGAAGAGACCGACGACGCGCGGGTGGGCCAACCCGCCCGAGAGCACGTACGCGACCGCGCCGAGCGCGAACGAGACCGCGTAGATCAGCAAGACTGCTTGGCGCACCGAGAGCCCAAAACGCAGCACGAGGATGTGATGAAAGTGCTCGCGGTCGGCCTCCGCGACCGAGCGGCCTGCTCGCAGGCGCCGTAAGATCGCCGCGGCCGTGTCGAGCACCGGAAGGGCCAGCGCGACGAGCGGGACGAGCAAGCTGACGGTGATGGCGACCTTCGCGGTCACGATGATCGAGACGGTCGCAAAAATATAACCGATGAACAGCGAACCGGTATCGCCGAGAATGATCTTCGCGGGATTGAAGTTGTACGGCAAGAAGCCGAGCGCGCCGCCGACGAGCGCGCACAGCACGAGCGCCGGGACGAGGTGGCCGTGGCCGATCGCGATCGCGAACAAGAACAGCCCCGAGATCGCCGTCACGCCGGCCAAGAGCCCGTCGAGCCCGTCGAGGAAGTTGATCGCGTTCATCATCATCAGGTACCACACGAGCGTGATCGGCAACCCCAGCCATAGCGGCACGTTGACGTACTGGTGCGTGAACGGAACGTCGAAGCCGGCGATGACGAAACCGTAGCTCATCGAGACGAGCGCGACGACGATCTGCGCGACGAGTTTGTCGCGCGCGCGCATGTGCATGATGTCGTCCCAGATGCCGACGATGACGATCATCGTTCCGCCGAAAAGAAGGCCGAGGATGTCGTGGATGTCGTCGGCGCTGTGGAAGAGATTCGGTGAAGCTTTCAGCGCGAGGCCGATCGAGACGAACAGCGCGAACGCGAAGGCAAGGTACACCGCGATCCCTCCGAGGCGCGGCTTCGGCTCGGCGTGCATGCGCCGCTCGTCCACATGGTCGAGCAAGTTCGCCTTGATCGCGAGCCGGCGTACGCGCGGCGTCACCAGCAATGACGTCAGGGTCGCAGTCAGAAACGCGAACAGGAACGTCGTCGCGGTGTTCAGTTCGAAACCTTCGCGGGGCGGACTCGTTCGAGTGTGTCGAACGGGATCATCGCGACCCCCGCCTCGGCCAGCAACTGCTGCGCGAACGGGTCGGCGTAGGCGTCGCTGAAAACGATCTTGACGACCCCCGCGCTGATGAACAGCTTAGCGCAGTTGATGCACGGCTGGTGCGTGCAGTAGGCCGTCGCGCCGTCGAGCCTCACGCCGTGCAGCGCCCCCTGCACGACTGCGTTCGCCTCGGCGTGGGTCGAGCGGATGCAGTGCCCGTTGACCAGTTCGCAACCCACTTCGGTGCAGTGCGGGACGTTGCGCGGCGCGCCGTTGTAGCCCGTCGTGAGGATTCGATGGTCGCGCACCAGCACCGCGCCCACCGCCGCGCGAGGGCAGGTTGCGCGCGTCGCGACGGTCCGGGCGACCTCCATGAAGTACTCGTCCCAGCCGGGTCGCATCGAGCATTACCTTAGCCGGAACGCGAAGCGTAACCCGCTGGGAGCGACGAAGCGCTTCCAAACATGCGGTCCCCGGCGTCGCCGAGCCCGGGGACGATGTAGCCGTGTGCGCTTAGGCGCTCGTCGATCGCGCACGTCACGATCCGCACGCCGGGGTGCTCGCGTAGCACGTGCGCGATCCCCTCGGGCGCCGCGATCAGACAGGCAAAGACGAGATCGGTTGCGCCGCGGTCGGCGAGGACGCCGAGCGCCGCTGCGGCGGAATTGCCCGTCGCAAGCATCGGGTCGAGTGCGAAGACGGGGCTCGCGCCGAGCTCTTCGGGCAGATTGGCGTAATAGGGGACGGCCTCGAGGGTCTCCGGGTCGCGAAAGAAACCGAGATGCGCGACGATTGCATCGTCGACAACCGCGAGGAACCCGGGCAAGAGCCCGAGGCCGGCGCGCAGGATCGGCGCAACGACCGGGCGCTGCGCGAGGCGGCGGACGACGACCGGCGCGACCGGCGTCTCGATCGCAACCTCGCGCGTCGCGAGCGACGCCGTCGCTTCGTAGGCGAGGAACGCTCCCAGTTCTTCGACGAGCTGCCGGAATATCGGAGTCGGGGTTGTCTTCTCGCGGACGCGGGCGAGCCGGTCGGCGACCGCCGGATGGTCGACGACGTGGACGCGTTCCATCCCCCTGCCTTCCGTACTAGCGGTCGGACGTCATGTCGAAGATCATCCGAACGTGCGTGCCTCGCGTCGTGTCCACCGAGAGCGTGCGCGCGATCGCAGCGGCGATCTTCAGCCCGAAGCCGCGCTCCGGCGTGCGCTCGCGTCCCTTGAACGTCCCGGAGTCGAGGACGTCGACGACGAGCGTCCGGTCGTCGGTCAAGCGAGCGGCGAGTTCGACTTCACCCGGCCCTTCCGGAGGATACGCGTGTTCGACCACGTTCGCGAGGGCTTCGCCGACAGCGACGACGATGTCTCCGCTACGATTTGGATCGGCTCCCATCGCTTCCAAGAACGCCGCGAACGCGCGCCGGAGTTCGCGCGCGGCCTTGCGCTCGGCGAGACGGCGAAGGCGGAGCTCCGAGCCGGTCACGGCCGCTTTCCTAGATACGTCAGCGCCGCAGCGCGGTTGTCGAAAATGGTAAAGATTTCGGCGAGGCCCGCGTAACCGATGATGCGCGCGAACTGCTTGCTCACGACGACCATCGCGACCGGCACGTTCGACTGCGATGCGTCCCGCTGCAAGCGCAGCAGTTCCGCGAGGACCGTAGAGTCCGCATACGTTACGGCGGCCAAGTCGACAAGTATCCCGGCCTCGTCTCCGGTGACGACGAGCGCCGCGCGAATCTCTTCGCGGCGTGTCAGGTCGAGTTCGCCGCCGAGCGGGATGACGGAGATCGCTCGCTCGCCGTTCACGCTGCTTTTCCCACCGGCAGCGCCCGGAAGCGCCGCCGCCACGATGCGAGCGGTTCTACTTTCGCGCTCGACTCAGAACCGAATACGCCGGCGGCGTTTGCGTTGGAACGTTCAACCGGCGCCGTCGCGTTCGCTTCGATCTCGGCCGACAGGCAGATCGTGAGGATCGCGACGTCGTCGGCGCCGGGTCGACCCTCGAAGATCGCTCGGTGGATTGCGGCCGCGACGTCGTCGCCGGCACTCTTTGCGGCCGCAGCCGCAGCTTCGATCAAAAGCCGTTCGCCCGCGAGAACGTCACGCGAGTGTTCGATGGCGCCATCGGTGTAAAGGACGAGCGTCGCGCCCGGGACGGTTTGAATCCGGTTTGTCCGGAACGTCGCGGTTGGGACGACCCCGAGGGGAAGCGAGCCGTATCTTAGCATGCGCGGCGGCCGGTTCGGTTCGATCAGGAGCGGAGGCGGGTGACCCGCGGTGGAGTACACGAATTCAAACGTCTCGGGATCGGCGTACCCGACGACTGCCGTCACCATCGCCGCTCGCTCGCGGAGCAACTCGCCGTTGACCCGGCGCAGAACGTCCGCCGGATCCGAATCGAGCAGCGCCGCGCTGATGAGCGCTTGACGCGCGTGACTCATCGTGACGGCCGCGTCGAGACCGTGGCCGGCGACGTCGCCGATCGCGAAGAGCAGGCGACTCTTGGGCAGGCTTATCGCGTCGTACCAGTCGGCCCCCAATTCGCGCCGATTCGGCCGCCGGCATGTAGGTCGCGCTAAGCTGGACCGCGGGCAACGCCGGGAGAGGACGCTGCGGCATCGCATCCTGGAGGACGTCGGCGACGCGTTTCTCCGCCTCGTACGCGGCCCGTAGTTCGACGACGCGCCGCTCCTCGCGCTCCGCGCGACGCTCCTCTTGCTGGATGCGGTCGAAGAGCGCGCGCTGGCCGCGCAGGAAAATGACGGCGAGAACGAGCGTCAGCACCACGGCGCCGAAGATGACGAGGATAATCCGATCGATCGCGTGCGTCGTTTGCTGCGCGACCCGGTGTTCTGCTACGGTCAAAGCGGCGTCGGCGGCCGCCGCGTCGGCGCGGAACCTGTCGATGAGCGTCTTCCCCCGAAGTTGCAGGCGACCCGCGTCCTTCGTTCTCGGGCCGAGCAAGGGTCGAGCGACCGTTGCGTCCCATTCGGCATTCGCGCGGCGCATGTCGCGCGCGGCGACTGCCACTTGCGGCACCTTTAAACGAACACCCGCGGCTTCCAGCGCGTCGATCGCGCCCCCGATGCGCGGCACCGCGGCTTTGTAGGGCTCGAGGAAAAGGGCGTCGCGCGTCGAGGAGAACGCGCGGAGGCCGGTCTCTTCGTCGAGTTGCAAGCGCAAGACGAGGAAGGCGCTCCTTCGTGTGTCGCGGATGTGCTGGTCCAACGCAAACGAGTCGGCGACATAATTTCGCACGAGAATGCCGGCGACGATGAGGATGGGAACGACGAGCGCTAGGACAGTGACGATGAGCGCCGTGGCTCCCGAGCGGCTTCGCAACACTTTCGGCGCTGTTGCTGCCCGCGCCAGCAAGTCCTCTGCAGCGGCGCGCTTAGGCGGCTGAGGCCGAAGACGCTTCCTCCGTTTGCTCGACCGAGGCGGCCTCGTCAGCGGCCTGCTCTTCGCTTAGTTCTGCGCCCTCCGTTGCAAGCGTTGCGATCTCGCCTTCGCCGAGTTGCCGCCGAAGCGTCGCAGCCAAGAGCTCGGCGCTCTTGCGCTCGGTGTGGTCGCGCTCGACGCCTTCACGCCGGTACCAGGCGTCGCTGTAGCCGAGCAACAACCCGGCGCGGCGCGTCTCACTTTGCAGCGCCGCAACCGTCCCCAAATGCTGGACGGCCGCGATGACGATGTGCGACTGCTGTCCGCTGCGCGCCATCTGCAACGAGCGCAGCGCCGCCGTCCGCGCTTCGACCACTTCCCCGAGCGCCAAATGATAACCGGCGAGGTTCGCGAGCAGACGCGGTTCTTCGCGTTGCAAGCGCGCCCGCCCGATGACGCCAATCGCTTCGCGCGCAACGTGCACGGCGCGCGCGGCATCGCCGCTCTCGAACTCGAGTTCGGCGAGGTTGGCGAGCAGCCACAGATTCCCCCATTCCTCACCCAGATCTCGATTGAGCGCGAGCGCTTCGGCGTACAAGGCCCGCGCGTCATCGAAGCGGTTCCCGAAACCGAGCAGCATCGCGCGGTAGCCGAGCGACGTTGCGTAGCGCCGCGAGCGCGCGCATCCCGCTTCGCGATACAGTTCGAGCGAGCGGTCGATCATCGTCGCGGCTTCGTCGTTGCGCCCGCTCTGAATCAACCCGAAGCCTAAGACCGAATGGTCGCGCGCCAGCTCGCGCCGCGCGTCCGCGCGCGTGCTGAACTCGATCGCGCGCGTCGCAGCCTCGACCTTCGTCTTTCCGACGGAGAGCAGCCCGACCGTCGCCCAAACGCGCGCCGCCACCAAAGGATGCGCGTCTTGATCGAGGTGCGCGAGCACCGATTCGGCCCAGCGCCGCCCTTCGCCGCCGAGCCCCGCATCGTACCACAAGCTGTCGAGACCACCGACGATTCGCCCGGCGAGGACGAACTCGTTTGCCCCGAGCGCCCACTCGAGCGCGCGCCGCATGTTGTCGAGTTCGTCCTCGACGACT
>CAWHUV010000006.1:0-184693 GCA_963832625.1 Vulcanimicrobiota bacterium
GCCGCTCCCGATCGTCCTCGCCCACAATCTGACGCAGATGCTGGCAGCGGTCCGCAAGAACGGCGAGATTTCGTGGCTGCGCCCCGACGGAAAGTCGCAGGTCACCGTCGAGTACGACGGGCAGCGCCCGGTTCGCGTCGACGCGGTCGTGATTTCGACCCAACACGATCCCGAATTGCCCGCTCGATACGATCCGCGGCGTCATCCGCGAGCGCGTGATCGATCCGGTGATCCCGAAATCTTTGCGCGACGCGCAGACGCGGATCTACGTCAATCCGACCGGGCGCTTCGTCATCGGCGGCCCGAAGGGCGACGCCGGCTTGACGGGGCGGAAGATCATCGCCGACACCTACGGCGGGATGTCGCGCCACGGGGGCGGGGCGTTCTCCGGGAAGGATCCGACGAAGGTCGATCGCTCGGGCGCGTATGCGGCCCGTTACGTCGCGAAGAACGTCGTCGCGGCCGGGCTCGCCGACCGTTGCGAAGTGCAGGTCGCCTATGCGATTGGCGTCGCGCACCCAATGAGCGTGCTCGTCGAGACGTTCGGCACGGGGAAACTCCCCGAAGCCGAACTGGCGGCGCTGGTGATGGAGCACTTCGATCTCCGTCCGGCGGCGATCATCCACAACTTGAACCTGCGCCGCCCGATCTACCGGCAGGTTGCAACGTACGGCCACTTCGGCCGGCCCGACCTCGATCTACCGTGGGAGAAATTGGACAAGGCCGAGGAGTTGCGCGCGGCGGCCGGCATCAAACCGGCGATCGACCAGTTCAGCGTCCCGGTGATTACCGGCTAGGCCAAAGCGTCAGGCGTTAGCGCGATTCGGTGCGAAGCGCCGGGCGGAACCAAGACCCGACCGCGATGGCGAGATAGCCGACGCCCGAGATGATGATCGGCAGGCGCGCGCCGTAGTGGTCGGCGAGCGCGCCCGCGATGAGCGCGCCCGGGATCGTCCCGGCGAGCGCGACGAGTCGCGCGGCGCCGGAGACGCGTCCGACCGACTCTCCGGGGGTGACGCGGATGCGCCAACCGACGATCTGCGTGATCTCGAAGAGGACGCAGACGTTGGTCAGCGTGGCGAATACGATGAGCACCGCGAGCTGATGCGTCAGCATCACCGGGATGAAGAACAGCCCGTCAAAGATGTACGCGATTCGCAGGAGGCGCCCGAACGGCCATTCTTTCGGGACGCGGCCACCGAGCCACGACCCGAGGACCGCGCCGACCGCGCCGATCCCAAGCGCGTAGCCAACGACGGCGTCGCTCGCCCCGAAGTCGCGTTTGAGGAACGGGATGAACACGGCCCCGGTCATGAAACCGAAGAAGTTGAAGAAGAGCGAGTTGGTCGAGACGGTCCGCATCGCCGCGTCGCGCCATAGGAAACGGAACCCGATCGCGATGTCGTTCAACACCTCGCCGAGCGAAGGGAGTCCGCCGGGTTCGTCCGGGCCGAAGGTGTCGACGGCGGCGATCGAGATCTGCGAGCAGAGGTACGTAAAGGCATTGATCGCGAGCGCCGGGAGCGGGCCGAGCACGCCGAACATCGCGCCGCCAACGGGCGGGAGGATCGTCTGCGACATTTGCTCGGCGGCGATCAAGGCCGAGACGGCCTGCGTGACGCGGTCTTTCCCGAGCAAGTATGGGAGCGTCGAGGCCTGAGCGCCGACGAACACGGCGGCGCAGACCGCCATCACGGCGATGCCGGCATACAAGATTCCGAGCGAGAGGAACCCGCTCGCATAACCAACCGCGAAGAGCACCATGATCGAAAAGCGTATGAAATCGCAGACGATCATGAGGCGACGGCGGTTGACGCGGTCGGCGAGCGATCCGCCGAGCAAGCCGAAGAGCGCGAACGGCCCGAGTTCGAGGACGTACGTCACGCCGATCGAGAGCGCCGAACCCGTCAGATGGTAGACGAGCAGCGGGATCGCGATAATGCGCAGCCCATCGCCGGCGAAGCTGAGCGCTTGGCCGGCGTAGTAGAGGCTGAAACTTCGATTCGCGAAAACGCTTTCGGCGTGCGATGACATGAGAGAGCATCCCCAGTGGACGGCAAGGTATTCGTCGACGGGCCGGTCGCGCCAAAAGGCGCAGCCGGTGGGGCGCTACAATCTCACATCCTCTAGTTTACCTGGAGCTGTCAAGCCCCGGGGATCAGCCGCCGCCCGCGCCCGTGATGGTCTGAAATAAGTAAACGACGGTTGCGGCCGTCACGAGCGCGGTAACGGCCCAGCCGGCGCCGGCGAGCCACGGCCCGATTCGGTGGGCCTTCATGATGGTACGGTCGCGCGCGACGAGGAGCATGAGCGCCATGGTGAAGGGCGTTGCGATTCCGCCCGCGATCCCGCTGTAGAAGAGCAGTTGGATCGGCGCAACGCCGAGCAGCGCGATCAGCGTTGCGACGAGCACGCAACCGACCAGGGTCATGTAGAACGAGCGCGCGCGCTTGAAGGACAGATCCAGGCTGCGGCGCCAGCCGAACATCTCGGCGACGCAGAACGCCGAGGTCCCGGCGAGGACCGGCAGCGCGATGAATGCCGAACTCAAGAGGCCGATCGCGAAGATCAGCGCGGCGTAACGTCCGGCGAGTGGCGCGAGCGCCTCGGCCGCGTCCGACGCGGTCTGCACGACGTGATGGTGAACGCCGAGCGTCGCGCCCGTCGCGACCAGGATGAACCAGAAGATGACGCCCGCAACGACGATCCCCAATGCGGCGTCGAGCTGCACGAGCCGAAGGCTCCCGATCGCCGGCTTTTCCTCCTCCTCCTCGATCGTTTCCCACACGTAGGCGTAAGCGGTCAACGTCGTTCCGAGCAGCGCGAGCGCGCCGGCCACGTAGGCCGGCGTGTAGTGAAATTGCGGAATCAACGAATCGCGCAGGACGGTCGGCCAGTGCGGCTTCGCAAGAATCGCCGCGCCGACGTACGTAAGAAAGAGCAGCGAAACGTAGCGGAGCACGCGCTCGATGTTGTGGTAGTTGGCGAATACGAGCAGCGTGGCCGTCCCGGCGCCGAGCGGAATCAGCCACCAGCGATAGTCGACGTGCGTGATCAGTTGCAAGGCCGCGCTGCCGCCTTCGATGTCGGCCGCCAGCGTCAGCAGATTGACGACGAGCAGTGCGAACAGCGCGGCAAATGCCCAAAACCGGCCGTAGCGGGCGCGCACGCACTGTTCGAGGCCCTTCTTCGAGACCGCGCCGACTTGCGCCGCGACCGCTTGGATGACGGCGAGCATCGGGATGATCAGCAGCGTCAGCCACGCGAGCCCGTAGACGGTCGTCGACCCGATGACGGCGAGCGTTGCGACGGTCGTCGGGTCATTGTCCGACGCGCCCGCGACGATCCCCGCGCCGAATCCCGACTGCTTCTTCGCGCCCGTGTTGCGCGCAGCGCCGTGCGCAAGCACCGGCCCGCGCCGGTGTTTACCGATACGGAAAGGGCTGCTCACGCGGCGGCGTTTCGCCCGGGCGACCGCTCGGGCCCGTCAAGTCGCGCGGATTCCCGTTCTTGCAGTGGTCTCCAGCTAGTGAGCGTTTGCCCAGGCGGGGTCAACCGCCCGTCGAACGGTGACCCGCAATCGTGACGGCTTCATTGGCGGCCGGCGTTCCCTTGGCGGTCGACTTCGCGTTCCTGTTGGGCCTGAGTTTCTTCTTAGGCTTCGCGTTCGAAGATGTCTGCGCGCGTACCGGCGTACGTCGCCCCGGGGGCGTGCGAACCTTCCCAATGCTGTCGCTCGCCGGTGGCATCCTGTATCTGCTCGATTCGGCGCATTTTGTACCGTTTACGACGGGACTCTTGATCGTCGGCGCGTGGCTCCTCGTGTACTACCGCGAGCATATCAGCGAACCCGACGAGACTGGTCAGCAAAACGTCGGCTTGATGGTCGTGCTGCTCAACTTCTACGCGTATCTGCTCGGCGCGATCGCGCTGGCGCTACCGCAGTGGGTCGCGGTCGGGGCGACGGTCACGGTCGTGTTGCTCTTCACGGCTCGCGAGCGGCTCCACGACTTTGCACGGCGCATCGATCTCCAGGAGATCACAACCGCCGCTCAATTTCTCATCCTCACTGGGCTCGTCTTGCCGCTGCTGCCAAGCACGCCGGTGACGGCGCTGACGAACATCACGCCGCGCCAGGCGTGGCTCGCGCTCGTCGTCGTGTGTGCGCTTTCGTACGCGAGCTATCTCGTGCAGCGATATGTGGCGGTGGCGGCCGGCGGCTTGTGGACGGCGGCGCTTGGAGGGTTGTACTCGTCGACCGCAACGACCGTCGTCCTCGCTCGACAAGCGAAGTCGGATCCGTCGGTCGTAAGGCAAGCGCAAGCGGGCATCACGCTTGCCACCGGCATCATGTATCTTCGCATCCTAGCCGTCATCGCAGTTTTCAATATAACTCTAGCACGCAGTCTGCTGATTCCGCTTGGGGCGCTCTCGCTTTTCGCGCTCTTGATTACGGCAATAGTATACCGTTTCCGCAGACCTGTTACGGAAAGCGCCGGTCCGGCGGCTGCCGCCCGCAACCCGCTCGAGCTTGGCCCTGCCGTCGTATTTGCAAGCCTGTTCGTCGCCGTTTCGCTGCTCTCGAGTTTCGTCAAGACGCACTTCGGCATGACTGGGATTTACTCGCTGGCGGCGGTCGTAGGAATTACGGATATCGACCCGTTTGTGCTCAATCTTGCTCAGGGCGGCGGCGCCGGGCTTGCAAGCAACGCGGTGGCGGCCGCAGTCCTAATCGCAGCGTCATCCAACAATCTGCTCAAGGCCGCATATGCGGGACTGTTCGCAGGTTGGCGCGCCAGCATCCCCAGCGTCGTCGCCCTGCTCGTCCTTGCCTTAGCCGGGCTCGGGGTCGCGTGGGTGCTTGCCGCGTAACGCGTCCGATCCTGCGGTAGTGCAGCGCTTCTGCGAGCGCATCGTGCGGATGTGCTCGTGGAGGGCCGCGCTCCAGCCTCCCGAACCTACGGGCCGAGTATTCCCGGATAGCTCAGTTGGTAGAGCAGCTGACTGTTAATCAGCGGGTCGTTGGTTCGAGTCCAACTCCGGGAGCCATTTTAAGCCCGTCACCACGGGCTTTTTTCTTGATAGTGCTCCGCATCGCAGAAGGTCGTTGCCGCCACTGTACCGCCAATCGCGGCCCTGAAGGCCGTCGCCTCTGACGCCAAAAGCCCGAGCACTAGACGCTGCTCAGGGCTGTGACGATGCGGTCGTACTCGTTAATGTTACCTGGGCTGAGCGCCGCTTGTCGCGCGCTTCGCGGTCGAATCGCGTTTGGATAGTCGGCGAACAACCTTTGGAAGGGTGACCGCCCTAGGATCAGGAGGGCACGTCGTTTGATCGCCGCCTCGATCAAAGCGAGTGTGTATGCTTGCGACGGGACCAGCGGCAGATTCGCACCATGCCGAGAATGGTACGGAAAAAATTCGATCATGAAAATGCCGCGCCGCACGCGTTCGAGGCCGACATCACGAATTAGCGCGTTAAGCTTCTTCCGGTGCCACCTGCCGCCCGGGGTTGCTCCCATGCTTTCGTCGAGCAAGTAAAGGTCCGATTCGTGCCTCAGGTTGCGCATGTCGTGTGGCTGGCAGAGGTCGTGATACTCGGCTTCATCACCTGCAAACCCCGGGTTGAGGAGGACCCACACGACTGGCGCATCACGGTTCCCAAGAAAGGGCACCGGGAGAATATGCGTCTGGACCGCGTTCTCGAAGAGGCGGTTCGAGAGGTCGATGACCGGCCGGTCCATCTCGAGAACGAACGGCGCGGCGCTCGGAAGACTGAGCCAGGGATTTTGCATTGAAGCTTCTCCTGAAGACGGAGACCGAGGGCCAGAGCTAGCTGGAAGTTCGCTGAACCGCGTGGCCCGGATGATTGAGCATCAACGCGCCGCGTCCGCCGCGTTTATCAATCGATCCAGCATAGTAAGACTGAGCTTCCAGATCTCACGCGGATCGCGTACGCTTGCGACGGAGCGAGCCACTGCGCCGGCGAGGGTTCCCGCTAACGACGCAAGCGAGCCAGTTTTGCCGAAAACCGATGAGTACGCGCGCTCGGCCCTAAAATGTTCTTCGTGCGCTGCTTGGGCCTCTTGCGCGGCTTTCTGGCCCTCCGACCCAAAGATTGAATCGACATCGGCCTTTGGATGTTCCGCTCTATATCGTTCTTTCAGAGTTGTGATTCTTTCTTCGTAGGCGGCACGAGCGGCAACCTTGGCCTCGGCGTCCGGCTCGCCGCTGGCAATGCAAACACTCTTGAAGAGATCCAGAGCCGCCTCGGCGGCCCTGCGAGCTTCGCTGACGACCCTCGCTTCTACGCCAGGATCGGCGACAAGGTCTTCGCTCTCATTCTCCCATTCGGCTAGAGCTGTCTTGATAGCTCGGCGTGCGCCGGCACGCGCCTCGTCTCTAGTAACTTCTGGGTGGGCGGCATGAACGGCTTCTGTGTACGCATGTAGTGCGCCCGAAGCCGTCCTATATCGCGAGTCCTTGTATCCCCCTTTGCCTTCAAGACTTTGATCAAAAGCCTTTGCGAAATACGTGCCTTTCGTCCGTTCATATGCGAAAGAGAACATCATTCCCGCAGCTTGGAGAGCCACGACATACGGATGTTCCGCCCGGTCTTTGGGGCGCGCCGCAATCTCGACTTCCCAGTCTTCCAGTGCAACGCGCAAAGAATCGGTGCTGTCGCTCGTCGAGATTGCAACTCGGGTGGCTCTGATTGTCCAGTTCGTTGCATTAAGCACGACCGCCGCGACCTTATCAGCTTTGGCGTAGGGAGTGACGGCAGCTTGCACGGTTTCAAGAGCGCCTAGTGCAGCCTCGGCCGTTTCCTTGCTTGTAACCGCCCGAAGCGCATGAAGCGAGCCCTCAGCATCCCTCGCCTTCGATGCTCGCCTCGTTCTTAGGTTATCGTACCAATCGCCAAGCCCTGGCACGCCAAGCCACCTAAGCGTACGAAGTGTGAGGTCTCGCAGCTCTGATGCAAACCCAAAGCCTTGATCGGCGTACCGCGGTTCGGATTCGGCCCAGAAGCTGAAGGCCATCGGTAAGATCGTACGCGTTGCCCAATCAGAGAGAAGGAATGCTCGCTCTTTCATTGCCGAGCAGATATCGTAACCCGGTTCTTCGTAGCGCAGTCGAAATGGTTCGAGTTCATCACGCCACTGGCAGAATTCCGCGCCTTCAAGTTCACGGAAGAACGCAGCAACCGTTGGGTCTAGGAGAGCGTTAGTCTTGAACACGGATCAGATTCTATGCCTCAAACGGGCCCGCCGCTCGTAATGCGGTCGGGCCTATAATGATTCTTTCTTTGGCGAGGCGGTTGCCCGCTCTTGTAGCGCCACCGCACCGCCATTCCGCGTGCTTTGGCCCTTCTTACGGCCTTGAAGTAATGAGCCTAACGCGTCGGCCGCCCGGCGATGGACGGCCGGCGACACGTGGCTGTACGTTCGTAACGTGAACGCAACATCGGCGTGGCCAAGCGCCTCCTGAACGACTTTGGGGTTTTCTCCTCGCTGAAGATGTATCGACGCGAAAGTGTGGCGGAGGTCGTGAAAACGGATGACCTTCGGCAGCCGAGCCGCATCTCGAAGTGGGAAATAGACGCGACGGAGGAAGTTGGACTTCCGCAATAGATCGCCGCGTGGACTCGTGAAGACAAAATCACTATTGTGAGGCTCTTTTTTCGCCAACCGTTTGCGGCGACGGAGCGCAGCGACGGCGAATGGGGCGATTCTAACCTCGCGTTTCGAGTGCTGCGTCTTCGGTTCGACGATATTCAACTCGCCGTCGATTTCTTGGACCGCATGCCGTACCCAAACCGATCGGTGCTCAAAGTCGACGTCGTCCCATCGCAGCCCGAACAATTCTCCCTGCCGCAACCCGGTCGTCACCGCTAGAACAAACAGTGCTCCGAGCCGGTGCTCCGCGACGGATTCGAGGAAGGTCACAGTTTGCTTAACTGTCAGTGAGGAGACGGGCCCTGTGCGATGCCGCGGCGGATTGACCGTATCCAGCGGGCTCACCACGATCAATCCCCGCCGCTTGGCGTTATTCAGTGCGGAACGCAGGGCCGCATGAACCTTCGCGCGCATCGCCGCGGACCTTCCGGCCTGCTTCAGCGTGCTGTAGAGGCGCTCGACCTCGTCCGCCGAGAAGCCGTCCAGCCGAACGTTCCCGACGTACGGGAGAATGTGTAACTTGACGAGCTGTTCGTAGCTGCGGACCGTGTTCCGTGAGAGGTCCGCCGCGCGACGACCTTCGACCAGTTGATCAGGTAGTCCGCGAGCCGCATTCCGTCTGAGACTTTCGCGTTCGTTCCCCCATGGGCCACAAGAAACTTCAACAGCTTTTGTTGCGCTTCGGCTTTGGTTTTCGCGTTGAGGGAGCGGCGGCGCCGCCGGCCCGTCTTTGGATCGCGGCCCTGGGATACCGCGGCGACCCAGTACGTCGCCGACTTCTCGACGCCGCTCTTGGATTTCCACGTTCGCGTCTTCTCGTAGATGCTGGATTCCCCGCGACCGCGTCGCTTACGGGCCATCGGAACGAACCTTGTCCTGCGCGATGTCGGCTCCTGCGCGGTTGCAGCGGGAAGCCCTAAGGTTGCGTAAGCGCCGTCGGGTTACGCTTGACTGCTCCTCGGGGCGCACAAAGTAATCGAAGAACATGAGCGGCGCAGCCACTACTAAGTGATCAAGAAAGCGTTCTAGCTTGTGTGCTCGTTGTTCTGCCGGCGCCGACAAATCGACGGCTGGTTTCTTCTGGAGGCATCTGACGAGGTAGGCGCCGAGGTCCGCGGCGAGGGCTTCCGACATCCGTGCGCGACGTTCATCGGTTTGGAAGTAGGACACAATTGCGCGCTCGATTTCCGTGCGCTTGGATTTTCCGAGTCCGACGATACGGCCAGCGATCTTTTCGGCGACCTGTGCGCTGAACGAATCGAGGTCGGAGGCGGCTATATGCATACAGAGTATGCGAGAATCTCGCACCGGATTGACCCAGAGGTTATCGAAGCGAAACGCTGCGACTACCTGCTGCGCCTTCGTCAGAGTCGACGCTTTGGGCTTTGCGGCGTCGTCCGCCACGCGGTCAATAGCTCGAAAAAGCGTCCGGGCATTGGAGTAAGAGATTGGGTATTGATTACACAGGTGGTTGTGGACCCACCGTTCGGACTGCGGCCGAGGGCTACACTGTTCGCCGATGTTGGCGTTAGTCACGCCGACTTCGTCTCTGACATCGCGCACCAGAACGCGGAGCGCGTCGGCTTCGGCTTGGGGTAACTTTAGGTCTGCTGACCGGCCGCGACTCAAATCCACCTACTAAACATATGGGCAAATTTTCTATTCTTGGACCTGGGAACCCTTGGGTCACATGGGATAGAATATGGTCATGGCGACTAATGATAAGCTGCGCGAAACGAGGGGCAATCCGTTGCCGCCGCCCCGATTCCTGACGGCTCGGCAGCTGGCGCGCCGCTGGGCAATCGGCTTGACAAGCGCCTATCGCTACGCCGAGTCGGGGCTATTGCCGGTCTTTCGGATCGGGGGCTCTGTTCGTTTTCCGCTTTCAGCAGTTGAGCGATTTGAGAGTGAGCACGTCGTCGGTGGCGAGCGATGAGGCCGGGCGCTCTCGCAGGCCTCGGAGACCACGATTCGGTGCTCGACCGCGGGCGACAAGCTCTTATGACGACCACTCCCTTCGACCTCGTCGTCTCGCGACTCGAAGCCGTGCGCGGCACGCGGCCGAAGCTATCGGCTCGCTGCCCGGGCCACTGCGACCGCGGTCCGTCATTGAGCCTCCGCGAGGTCGCTGGCGGAAAGTTATTGCTCCATTGCTTTGCCGGTTGCGAAGCCGCGAAAGTCATGGCAGCGATTGGCCTTGAACTGCGCGACTTGACGCCGCGCTTGATGACAGCTCGGGACGACCGGACACGCAGGCAGTTCGCCAAGGGTCGTGCCTTCGAAGCGTCCCTCGCGACCGCTCCGTCTTACGTCGTTGACGCTGCTATCGCGGCCGAAACTGAGGCTGCATGGCAGCGCGCACAAGCCCGCGCCGGCTTCGAAATGCCTCTCAGCTCTCGAATAGTCAACGAGGCGCGCGCCCTCGTCGGGAAACGTTACGCGAAGAAGGTCAAACGCATTGCACCGTTTTCTTGGGAGCGATGTTTCCCGCATTGCGAAGATCCGCTTTGGCCGGTCCTTTTCGAGCGTGCGCTTAACGAAGAGGTCCGCCGACGATGGCACTTACTCTTCCCCGATGCGCCGCCCGGTGACTCAGATCCGCGCGGTCCATTCCTTTCGGATGTCATCTGCGCGGAGGAACGGGCCGCGTTCGAACTCCACGAGATCGCACGGAGAGGCGGCGTATGAACGTCGAGCAAGTCCGCGACGGCTTTGAACCTGAATGGGATGATCAGCGCCCGTGGCCAACGCTTCATTCGGCTGCGCTCTACGGACTTGCGGGTGATTTCGTTGGCGTGGTTGCCCCGCAGAGCGAGGCCGACGTTTCCGCGCTTCTGGCCCAGTTTCTCGTGATGTTTGGTGCCGCTGTCGGCCCATCGCCTCACATCTTCGTCGAATCCTCGCCTCACCGCGCGCGCCTCTTTGCGCTCCTCATCGGCGCAACGGCGACCGGGCGAAAGGGCACGTCCCTCGACCACGTGCGGCGCGTTTTTCGCATCGCTGACGATCCGTGGCTAGCCTCTGCAGAGGTCGGCGGACTCGCGTCCGGTGAGGCGCTGATCGAACGCTTGAAGGAGCGCGAGGACCGACCTGATGCGCTCCGCGGAGCTTTCGTCTGCGAGCACGAGTTCAGCCGTCTATTAGCCGTCGCCGCGCGCGAGGGCTCCGTCCTCTCGGAAGTCATCCGTGACGCATGGGACCGCGACCGGCTCTGCCATAACGTCCGAAAGGGCGCCGTCACGGCGAACGGTGTCCACACTGGCATCGTCGCCCATTCGACCACAGAGGAGCTAAGGGCGAAGCTCGACGGTATGGAGATCGCCAACGGCTTCGCCAATCGCTTCAACTTCGTCTGCGTGAAACGTCGCCAGTGTCTCCCGTTTGGTGGAACGCTCTCGGACGCGAACTTCGCTCCGATTGCAAAACGGCTCAGCGCGGCGCTGGAGAGGGCGCGTTTTATCGGCGAAGTGCGGTGGGACGACGACGCGCGCGAGCCTTGGGAGACGTTCTATCGTCGCTGGCCCGAGCCCGAGGGCCTCGTCGGTTCGCTGACGGCGCGCGCGGCGCCGCAAGTGATGCGAATCGCAATGCTGTTCGCACTGCTGGATGGGCAGGATCGCATCCGCCTGCCGCACTTGCACGCCGCTTTCGCGCTCTGGGGGTATTGCTACGCGTCAACGCAGCATGTGTTTGGCTCGGCTCTCGGAGATCGCGTCGCCGATGGTATCCTCGCCGGCGTCCGCGAGGTATGGCCCGAGGGGATGGATCGTGATGCAATCCGCGCTGTCTTCGCGCGACACGTCTCCTCGGACCGAGTCACAGCGGCGATCGCAACTCTCGCCAAACGCAACCTCGTGCGGTCCGATACGGAGCAAACCGGCGGACGTCCTCGGATCACAACCTACGCAATACCTCGCGCGAAAAGCGTGATAAGCGCGGAAACCCCGTCCGACGACCCCCTTTTGGCGCTTTTGGCGCTTACAACGCAAGGCTAAAGCTCGGCTTTGCCCAGGTATGGGCGGCTGTCCGAATATGTGGCCGACAGCCACCGGCGCCCCGGGGGGAGGGGGACGGAGCCCCCGCGGGCCAATCCGTTGGCACACCGAGCCCGGCGAGCGGGTGAAAGCGGGGGACCCAATGGGAGGACGTTTCTCGCTCTGGCCCCCGACGAGCGGGTGAAAACGGGGGACCCAACGGGAGGGCGTTTCTCGGCCTGTCCTCCCCCGACGAGCCCAGGCGCGTCGCCGACCGCCGCCAGGGCCCCAACCCCCAAGGCCTAAACCGATAAGGGCCGATCCTCACCGAGAGCGTCCTGGGCAACCCAAGCCCCCATCCGGGCCCCGCTGGGGGCGACCCCCCCTTACCCGAGCCGGTCCGGTCTGCTGCCCCTCCCGGAGTAGGAACCGCTGGTCCGTAGCAGTACCCTGGACGAGCGTTTAAGGTTGTGCTATAATGGGGGATGAAGCACCGTTCTCATCGTCTACCATCGACCCGCTCAGTAGAGCGCGATCCCGTGAGGCAGGCTGACGGGACTCTCCTCTCGGTCGATCGCTCGAAGTGTTTTTTCCCCGCAGGGTGCCCAGGTTGCGGGAACTGCGATCGTTTCGTCGGGTTCAAGCCGCTTTCGGCCATTCGCGTCGTGAGATAAGTGGGCATGCGCTGCAGATTAGTTGCCTACTATCGCGTGAGCACCGCGCAACAGGGCCGCTCGGGCCTCGGTCTCGAGGCGCAGGAAGCGGCGGTCGCGGCGCACGTCGCATTGACAGGTTGCGACCTTGTCGCGAAATACGTCGAGGTCGAGAGCGGCCGCAAGAGCGCCCGTCCTGAGCTACTGCGGGCGATAGCCCACGCGAAACGAGCCAAGGCGACGCTGGTGATCGCCAAGCTCGACCGCCTCAGCCGCAACGTCGCTTTCATCGCGAACCTCATGGAGAGCGGCGTTGAGTTCGTGGCCTGCGATAACCCGCAGGCGAACAGGTTGACCGTTCACATCCTTGCCGCCGTCGCCGAACAGGAAACACGCTCGATCTCCGAACGCACGAAGGCGGCGCTCGCCGCGGCCAAGGCGCGCGGCACGAAGCTCGGCACGGACAACTTGACGAAGTTCGGCACAGTGGCCAGCCTTCGAGGTGCAGAGCGCGCTGCGCAAGCGCACCAGTCGGCTAAGATCGCGGCGTACGCCGACTTGTTACCGGCGCTCGAGGCTCTGCGCGAAGGAGGCCAATCCTACGCCGCGATCGCAAAGCGACTTAACTCTGAGGGTCAGCGCACTCGCCGGGACGCCGAATGGAATGCGGCTCAGGTGCGGCGCGTCCTGCAGCCGCGCGAGGACGCCGAATGGAACGCGGCGCAGTCGCAACGCGTCATGGATCTGCGCGCCCTTCGAGACGAGAAATGGAAAAAGGTGCGCGCCGCTCGAGTGGGCACTCCAGAACACGCCGCCGCCTCCGACGCGTATCTGCTCGCCAATGGGGCTGTGAACGAGGCGCTAACTGAGCTCAACGAGGCCAGGAAGGCCAAAGACGCTCGCGCACATCACTTCTTTAGGGCTCGTGCATCCGGGACTTGAAGCCGGAGAATATTCTGCTCGACGCGTCGGGCGAACCCATAGTTGACGACTTCGGTCTCGTTCGAGATCTGAATGCCCCAATCTTTGAGGCAGACCTAGCAACAATCCGGAGCACGCGGCGGGTCGCTCGGTGCGAACGATCTTGGTAACATCACGTGGCGAAACGATACATACCGCTATGCGCTCGATTAAACGCGTCTCGACTTGCCTTTTGTTTCGCGGTTTGCTTCGCGGGCGATACTGATCAGCCCATTACAGTATTCAATGAGTGGCGCAGCGGCCGCTCCATGAAGCGTAAGTCCTACCTCCACGTTCTTTTGCCAGCCGTAGTCCGTCAGGTTTGCGCTTCCCAAGTAGATTGTCGAATCGTCGACGCAAATCAACTTTGCATGCAGGAAGCCGTTTTCCGCAGGCCATTCTAGCACTTCCGCCCGCGGAAACGCCCTGGCCAAGACATTGAGACCTAGGCGCAGGCGCTCCCGGTCACCCAATACGCCATGTAAGATTACGAACTTGGTTCCGGCTTGGGCGGCAGTCGCAAGTGCGACCCTTAGATTCTCTGCTGCCACGTCGTCGAGCGACGGCGAAACGAGCACGATCTGTTCTGAGGCGTGTCTAATGAGCTCCAGCCACTCTTGACCAATAGCCCATACGTGAGCCGCTGCCGGCACAAGCTTAGGCTTGGAACTCAGTACTCTGAGGCTCAGTTGGTCTCTTTCAGCGACCGCGGTAGCGAGGTCAACCGCTAACGTCAGCAATGAATCTATCTCATCGTTCGAAATCCCAATTGCTCGGCGGCGCTCATCGATCTCAGCCACCGATTGGCCGTTACGCGCCGATTCCAGGAGCTTGTGGTCCCAAGCGGCGGCGTCACAGAGGCTACGGGCGAGCTGGTACTTTGGGCTCACGAAGATAGCCCCCCGGGCTTACTAACGATCGTCGGTCGAGGTTGTTGTTGAAATCTTGGCAACTGATTTCTGCGAGATGGACACATGCAAAACAGGCACCTGTTTGCTCTAGGCAGGCCGGATCGTACATGCAAGCAGACGCCCTAGCTTGAAATTCCTCGTTGACGCTCAAGAGATGCTTTTGGACCATGCGATGGATACCGCCCATTGATATCCCAGTTCCGACGACTTCGTATATGGCAAAGGCGCCTGCTGCCGGGAAAAGGTATTCTCCCAGTGAATTCGTGTCCAAGCCTGACCACGTGCTGACTGCCTTAAGAAACGCGTGCGAGAAGGTATGCACGATCGTCCGGAGTGCGGCACCCGCTGCGTCGTCTGAGTTGTTGTCTGAACCAACGAACCGTGCTACAAGGGCCTTTGCCTTTTGCGGATCTGGTTCGTCAACGCCGACAGACAAGAGCAAATGCTGAGGTGAGAGCTCGACGAGGATAGCGTCCGAACGGTTTTCGCTTCCGAACATTACATGTCTGTCCCCGTCTCTGCTGAACCCGACGACGGCGGCCTGTCCCGTATCGCTTCCACCGCGTGAAAACCCATAGACGACAATCGACGTCGGAAACGACGGAGAAAAAGACAAGCCTTCAATGCCACTCCCTTGAAGAGATTTTGATATGACCCCTTGAAGAGCTGGATCGGTCACTTCAGTTTGCCAGGACACGAAGCCGACGCCGCGGCATGCTACCACGAAGTCCAATACGCTTTGCGCAATCCGTTTCTTTTCATCGCCTTCAAAGTATCGATCGACGTAGGCTGCTAGCTTTTCGCTCGAAGCTGCCTTCCCCGCTTCGACAAGCAATTGCCTAGCGAGGTCGGGATTGGTGCTCGCCATATCCTTGGCAAGCTGCCGCAACGAATCGGCTTGGGCCTGAGCTTTCTCCTCTGCTCCAATCCGGTCTTCAGCCACACCTAAGAACGCTGCTAACGTGGCATCCTCAGCATTCTCGCTCTCCGCAAAAAGCCTGCGCTCCTTGACCGGGAAGTCTATGATCTGTTCCTTGTGCGGCCTAAAGACGTGGCTTGATCGGTAGAGATCAGTTCTCAACGAAGTGGCCGCGTAGCTGCCGCAATCGCAGCGCCTGTTGAGGGGTCTCGTAATCGTCTGATTACAGCCCTGAGCCCGACAGATCCATCGCCAGTCCGCGGCAGAGAGGCTCCCACGATCATCGAGCGCAATCTTGCTCCTGCCGTGAGTGCGACAAGCGGGCACTTCAAGCGATCGAAGCGTTCCACACTCGTGGAACATGATCTGAGGTACCTGCGACAGGCGCTTTTTGCAGTCTGGGCAGGTACGCAGTTTCGGGCCGGAGCCGTCTTCCTTCAGCTCAAAGACGCGCTTGCAACCTAGCTGGCATTGCAGAAGCAGTGGGAACACTTCGGCGACGACTTGCATCGGCCGTTTTATAGTCCAGGAGTCCGGATTTCTCCGGCTCCGGTCATCGAAATTCGCTATCGTATTGCCCGCTAGCTGCGCCGCATCAAGTCGACTGTTCACTCGGCTGACCAAAGTTGCGCGGTCGAGACCTTCGAGCCGATCTCCTCCAACACGGTCGACCTTGCACACGATTCGGTAGCTCTCATGGTAGAATGGTTTCCCGGGCAGGTAGTTAAAGAGAATTTGTGACGACGAGCGTTCCATCATATTGTCTCCGCAAGCCACATGTTTGGCCCCAACACATCCACGTTGAAGCTTTCCTCAACATCCCTCAGGCTCTGCATCGGCCCTGGTGGCATGCAGGCGCCGAAGCCACTCTTGCTGTTGGCAATCCTCGCTTGTTCTAGGCCATTCCGAATTAGAAACTCGAGCTGCTCGCTGACGGCCGCGCGGTCTGCAACCTCCACGTGCAGTGCCTGTACGAGCGCATTGGCAACGGCTTGAACCGAGAAAGCGCGCTGATCAAAGGCTTTCAATACCTCTTTCGCCGACCACAGCGACCTTCGATCCTTTCCGGTCCATTTGTCGCCATACAGCGCGAAGATCGCGGCCATCACCAGACCGGGTCCTGTGAAATGCAGACCACGTGTAGCCCACCGGTTCAGCGGTACCGGCTCTACGAGTCTGTTCTGGAATTCATGGTACTTCAAGAACCTCTGATAATGGCTCCGCTCCCGTTCTTTGTGCGCCTGATAAACAACGAAAACACACCCGCAGACAAGGCGACCCACGCGACTACTTGATTGAATGTACTCGGCTGTCGCGAATGGCATGCCGAAGAAGTTCATAATGTTAAGTCGATCTACATCGACGCCATGTGAGATCATGCTGGTCGCAGTAACAGATGTCATGCGCTCCTCGACTTTGCCAGGCGGCTTCTCGAGCGCATCGAGTACGGCCGTCACCTCTTCTGTCGTCGTGTTCGCAGTCATGGGTTGATTGACAATGGGTCTCAGTCCCTGAGACACAAGAAAAGGGTTCACTTGCGAGCTAATAGAGCTGTCCACTCGATCCTGGTCGACGCGGCGCAACGTATAAGTCACGACTACCTCATAGTAGTCCAAGACTCCATCAAGCTGGGCTTCGGGAACGATCGCTTGAACCAACCGTCGACTGCGCAGACTCTGCAACAACTCATGCTCGATCTGCATCAATTGCATGAGCGCGTTTATATGCGTCAACCGGCGCGGCATGATTCCAATGAATAGCCGTTGATCGTAGTCCTCGATCTCCGCGTAGAATGACTCCTCAAGACTGCGGCCCGGCACAGGGAATTGACGACTCTCGCGGCAGTACAAGGCTCGCGAATGGCGTTCGTGATCCTGAATAGTAGCCGTCGATGCAATTACTTTCATTGGTGCCGTACCGTACTTCTTGGCAATCGTATGGGCAACGGTCTCGTAGTGAGAGGCGACGACACCGAGGTCTTCGCGCAAGAGATGCAATTCATCCTGAATCTCGATTGCTGGGGCTGGATCGACTAACCGCACTGGCTTTACTTGGCCCCCACATTGGTAGACCTGACACTTGCCGCCCGAGGAGTAGCCGTGAACCGAACAATACGTGTCAACGTATCCAAGGAGCTGTCGCCAGCGAATGTTTTGCCCAATCAGTGCCAGCTTGTCTATCGTGCCCACCAAGACCGTCGGCAAATACCGATAGACCTCGTCGTCTATGACTATTAGCGGCAACGTCGCGCCGCAATCGGGCTCTGTGCAGTAGTGAGTTAATCTGTCCGCGCCATCGATGCGGATGTCCACTGATTTCTTGTGGCAAAGCGGGCACTCCATGACCACTAAGTGACGCTTTACCCACTCTGCACGCCTCGCGAATGGCAATTTTAGTTGCTCTCGCAGCTCCTGTACGTCTGCATCGGACAACTTGTTCTTCGTCGTATTGCTGCCGACAAGGAAGCCAACGGTGAAAGGCGCTCCCTTGAAATCGGCGCCCATTTTCCGAACCTGTTCAGCGCATGCAATAGCTTCTATTACGCGCTGCATTTGTTGCAAGCTCAGTAATCGCAACGGAAACCGCATCATCGCGGTTACGCCGACTTGCTTTCCTCTTAACCTGTCAAAAAAACTTTGCCAGATCATGATGGCGAGGTACGCTTCGGTCTTGCCCCCGCCAGTTGGAAACCAAAGGATGTCAACGATTTCTAGGTCGGCGAAGTTGCCGTTCGCTCGACCGCAAAGGCCACCGATCACCGAGACGATGAACACGATCTGGAAGCGGCGCCATCCAGCCGCTTGCTGTGGGTCCCGAAGACGCCAAAGCCGTGCAAACGTCTCCATTGTGGATTTGAAGGCGAGGCTTGCGCGCGCATCAGCTTGCAGCTGCTTTAGACCATACTCGAACCGCCGCACTTCCTGTTCAAACCGGGCGCGATCGACATCCTCCGCTTCGCATTTCTGCGGATCGAGCTGCGTTGATGGGAGCCACGTATCCTTGTAAGACTCCATTTCCTCGAGCAGCAGATCCAACGCCGGGAATGGATCCTGAGCGAAGCGCCCGAATTGCAGATCCTCCCGACCGGTACGATGCTTCATCCTATGCTGCCGGGCGATGGGCGCATAACGCGTCCGGACAAGCCCTTGATCGGGACGATACTCAGCGGCTGCGTTGAAGCCGTCTACCCAAAGCTGGTTGTCGTATCGAAAGTCCGCTGCTTCCAGGTCTAGCAGCGTGGGTTGGATTTCGTTGTCGCCAAGCAAAACGGAGAGATTGACATCGAAAAGAAATGGCTCTTCGTAGCGGTCGATTCGGCGCATTGCCCTCGGATTCGCGTCCCAACGTGGATTGGCGCTCTTGTTTACAACACGTATTTGCACGCGGAAGCCGCGCAGGGCATCGGGGGCGACGGAGACCACAATGCTCGCAGCAATGCGCAATTCATGATCGACCCACCCAGTTCCATGTAACGCCTTTTCGAAGTCCTCCTCAGTTCGAAGAGCCTGTTTGGACAACCGGTACGTGCTGTTTTGCCGAGGAGCACCAAAGGCATGTGCGGCCCCCGGGTCCTCAATGGGAATCACAAATTCCTCGGATGGTTCACACAAATCGATGGGCACTTCATAAGCGCAATAGAACCTGCGCAGCGGAACAGGCAAGTCCATCTCGGCGTCGTCCGTCATCTTGGCCTCTTCGGAGCACACCGCGTGACTCGGTCGCTCGGATCGGAAGAAGCAAAACGCGACCTTGACAGTTACCACTCTCGGCGCGTTCGTGAAGAATTCGAGACCCATAGCCGATGGCGCGGCATCAGTTCGCCCGAAACCCGCCTCTGGGCCAAGTGATCCTATGAAGAAGAGGTCAGCTGGCCGGCGAAAGACAACTTGCCCCGTCGCGCTCGATTGATCAAGCATGATCCTTCCGCTCGCACGATCTATTATCTGCCTCGCCAAGTAATCTGCAAATTCACTGAAGACCTTTGGCGCTGGCTCCATTCCTACGATGCCTCCCTTACGTGGGCGACGCGCTTTAGCTCGACGGCATCGGCAACGTCGTACAGAATTACGTTTTCGCCA
The DNA here is from genome assembly GCA_963832625.1 of Vulcanimicrobiota bacterium. GTDB lineage: Bacteria > Vulcanimicrobiota > Vulcanimicrobiia > Vulcanimicrobiales > Vulcanimicrobiaceae > CAWHUV01. The sequence continues at coordinate 19,172 of CAWHUV010000006.1, forward strand.
TCGACGGAAATCTTGATCGACCTAGTGTCGCCTTCGCCATACATGCTCTTGAGCACCCGTACGAGAACTTTGCCGAGTTCGCGGTGCGCTATGCGGACTCTCTGCATCGCACTATAGAATTGTGCGTAACGGTCGACAAAGAGCTGCGCCCCGAGCGCGGCTCCGAGACGTCTAATATCCTGAGCATCGCTTGGCCCAAAACGAATACCTTCTATCCATTGCATTATACTCTGTGAGCTAACGATCGTTGATCCGAGGCCAATCAGACGTTCGTGGAGGACTTCTGATTCCACCTTGCTTTCAGCAACGCGTAATGCAAGGGTTCTCTGAAATGCTTTGACAATGTCAATCGCACGCGAGAGGCTCGTTTGAGTGTCGACGCGGTCTCGAAGCAGCTCAAATAGCGATTCCTGCACGCCGCCGTTGATGACCAAGACCGTGTCTCCCGGACGTATCTGCGTTGCCCGCTTCTGCTGAATGGGTTCCTCTGAATCGACTATCGTTTGCACAAAACTCCCATCAGCGACAAGAAGGCTTGTTCCGTCATCGAAAGATAACAGCCGCCGCGGGCCAGCTACGATAGCACTCCCTTGCGCCTCGTTGTATTCTGTTTCTTCAGAACGAACTATGGCGGCGAGATCAACGAGAAAAGCTTGATCTTCTTCAACTTCTGCCTCAGCGCCATCTTTGGCAACCTCAAGTAACGTGTCGGCGACAGAGAGTAAGCCGACCTCTCTCAAACACCACTGCAGCAGTGAACACTCAATGCCATACGCTACGAAGTGCATTACCGGAGCAATTGCGACCCGCAGTGCCCACATTGACCTCGCGGCGAATATTGCCGGCACTATCGCAACGTCACACAAACGAGCCTTATGCAATTGACTCACCGATACAACGGTCAGACGTCCTTCAGAAAACGCATCCAAAGCTCGCGGCACGGTCTGAATTGCCTGCGAAAGCACGGCCCGCATACCATGCCTCTCAGTCACGACCGTTACGGTCTTATGAGATTGGATGTAATTCGCGATCAATTCATTGAGAACGTCGCGTTTGCAGTTCTTCTGTTCAAGTTCGCGATAGATAGCTTCAAGCAGGGTGACCGCTCCAGCAATTAGCGCGGCGTTTCGTCCTTCAGACTTGGCACTTTCCCGAATGGCGGTCAATCGATTCTCAAACGATGTCATGTTCGACAAGCTATATGTCTCGAATTCAGAGGGCAGCACTGAAAGGGAACACAGCCATTTCGTTGACGCGAGGAACTGGCGCGCCGTCGCGGACTTGGCTGCGCTCCGCCGGGCCATTGCGATTGGCTCAAGCAGTTCGGTCCAAGAGCCTGTCGGGGCTTCCGACGGCACGGAAACCTCGCGCTTGATGCCGGCCGCGGCTAAGCTGAGCTCGCTCGAGACAACGGAAAAAGGGTGATCACGCGCAGGCGAGGCGCTCGTGCTTGCCTTTCGAAGAAGATCTATTACTCGCCACTTGTTGTCGCAAGCCACACGAACTAACGGTGTCAGGGGGTCAGCAGTCACGACATAGAACAGCGCGGCGGGCCAACGAGATCGCGCTTGCGCGATCAAGTCGGTGACGCTGTCCGCATTGAAGGTGCTCGCATCCAACACGATGACTTGTGGCGTGTAGCCTTTGTCCTTTGGGAGGACGCAATGGCCTGTCACGACCAAAGGCTGATTAGAGGTCAAGTGGGTCTGTTCTAAGGGCAAACCGTAAGAATTGAGGCGAACTATTCCAAAGGCCTCGCTGATCTTCACCCGCTCAGGTCCGACTCCCAGATCGGCATAGAGATCCCGCCCGTCGATACCAGTATAGAAGAGTATCCGAGGCGTCAGTTCCTTATGTGTGGTCTTCCCAAAGCTATCGACTAGAAGCGTTGCAACTGCGAGCGACGGAAAGATATAGGACGAGATCGGGTAAACGAAAAGCGCGCTTTCGCGCCGCAAATAGGACTGATAGACACGTGTGCACAGCGTCGAGTCGAGCGGATTCAGCGCCACCCTATAAGTCTGGTACCAGAGAAGACCGTTTGCGGATAGGTTCTCGATGCTCTGCGGCTCGCGTGTTGAACCCAATGCCTGTGTCGACATGTCGGTTGTGAAGGCCCAACCCTACAAGGTTGGGCGGGCCGGCGACACGGGTTTGCCCATTGAGGCCTCATTTCTGGAGGCGCTGGAGGTTCGGTCGAAAAGGCGCAAATCCTTACCTAGCGGCGCCTTCGTTCTAGACTTTGATGCGTACAATAGTTAGGTGCCGCCCTTTGGTATAACTATTAAGACCTACCCCTTAGTCTCAACGCCAGTCTTTGCATTCAATCAACGCTCCGTCACGGCCTCTCACCCTTTTTCTTCTCGCGAATGTACTTCAATAACTCGGCGCGCAGTGGGTTATTGTAGACCTCGAACAGCTTCTTCTTGCCCGAAGGAAGGATGGCTGCAGTGATCGTTCTCCTGCTAGCTCCTTTGCGCGGATAGAACTTCCAGTCTCTTTTCGTTAGCGCCCCGTAGCGCACGGTAAGTACGGAGGTGGCGAGCCGTTCGTGCACTACGCCGGTCAAGTCGCAGAGGATTTCGACTACGATCAGGCTGCCGGGCCGCTCGTTGTGCGACTGAACACTTGTTGAGCGTGTTGTCTTGATCTCGATCCCCTCGGTACCTGAAAGCACCGAATCGTTTCGATACTTGGCGCGCGGAATCAAATCCGGATGTCCATTCGGATATCGGTTCCTGACTAGGCCCGGTTTACGGTTACTGAAGGCGTGCGCGAACGACTGAACCATCGTTTCCGAGATGAATCCCGAAAACGCGGCCGGCAACATGGATTCCTCTAACCTCCCGTAGCTAAGGCGAATGGCCGACTTATTAATTGCGTGCAGATAAGCATATAGGTCGTTGACAGCGTCCACGACATCCTTGGCGGTTATTCCGTACCGAAGCTTGACCTTGAGATTGGCATCCTGAACCGAAGCGTGTTGTCGTCGCGTGTATCTCTGCAGCGGTCCGCCAAGAATGCGAGCATAGGCGTTGCCCTCCGCAGCCGGCCTCTTAAGAGGGGGTCGCCATGTTGCCATTTTCGCCTTGCCAGTTTTGCGCCCCGCTGGTTTCCTCGACAAATGCGTTAGACCTCGTACAGCTGCATCGCTTGCACGGTTTAAGCTGGGCCACTCTGAGAGCGTACAGCGTCGGGCGGAAGTGCGGATGCACCTTGCTGGTCGAGGTACGTGCGGAGCCTAGTGGCAAGCGAGCTGCTCCGCTCGACGTGTTCGACATAGTAGAACATTGAATTGACCGCAGTGCGCTGCTTTATCGGGTCCCACAGCTCGGCGATGCGCAGCAGATCGTACAAACTGAGTGCGCGTACCCCAAGGGATTCGATTTCATCGCGCACCGTTTCGTTCGAAAAGTCGATGCCAACGACCATCCCCACGGCACCTCGCTTGTTGACTTCGGCTGCAAATGCATTGAACATTGACGGATCGTTGATCACGAATTGCTTGACCTCGGCGGAGATGGCGAGACTTCCGCCGTCCCAACAGTCCACGTCGCCAACGCCGTGTAGGCGCGCGGAACCGGTTCGTACCTTCCGTATCTCCACCTGAAGATGAGGATTGTCGGCTCTCAGAAAGCCGAAGACGATCCCTTGAAACGCCGCTCCCGACTTTTCGCCAGGCTGTGCTGTCAAATCGAAACCATCGAGGACGAAGCGAAAAACGGGCGGTTCGCGACGGGCATCAGCTGGGTCAAAGGATTGGTCGGGATAAAACGCCAGAACGAACTCAAGAACCCTTTGTCGCAGCGCGAGCAACGCGCTTTCGTTCAGAGTCACCAACGCGGCTAGCCAGCCGCTGTAGCTGTTCCACGCCTGGGTAGCGTGTGGAGCGCAGCTCGGATAGTCGAAGCGGTGATGCTCCGCGCGGATGCTCTTCTCGATCGCGTTGTAGAAGGGCCGAATGCTTAACGTTCCACCCCCACGCGCAACGATTAAAGTGTTCGCCTGCTTGCCTTGCCTCGTCGTCGTGCGCTTCGGAAAGGCGGCGAAGAAGTCTTCCAGCGACCGAAAACCCCTCGAAGGCACCCCGAGCTCGACCAGAAAATCGATGAGAGCGATGAGCAGGCCCGCGCTGAACGCGCGTGCTCCAAACCCGGCTCGGAACTGATCGAAAAGCTCGTCGACCGTCATGGGCCTCTGCCCTGGTAGACGTCAAAGGATTGACGTCTTAGGAGCGCAAACTGTCAGCTCGTGCCAAAGCGGAACGGGCGGGTTTACCCTTTGCTGGCCGCTCGCAAGACCCTGTCGTACGAGGTGGAGTACCGTGCGTGGCTCGGGCAGCGCGGCCTGAGCGGGAGATCGCTAAGCGACGTGGTGTCGCGCACGCGCCGCGCCGCGGAGCTCGCCGACATTCTCGCAGCGGGCACCGACGCCGAGGTTCTCTTTAGGTTGTCGCAAGATGGTCAGTTCGAAGCACTAACGCCCAATATCAAATCCCAGCTAAAGAGGGCCGTATCCCTGTATCGCAACTTCGCTCGCAGCCGCAAGGGGCAGCCGTGAATTTCCTAGATCTCTTTGCCGGAGCTGGAGGCCTGTCGTTGGGATTCATTCGCGCGGGCTGGCGATGCGTCGGAGCGATCGATTCGTCGGCTGATGCCATTGCGACGTATCGTCATGAATTCCCAGACCATAGCGCGCTGCCCGTTGATATCGCCGAGTTTTCAGGAGCCGATCTTGGACTACGTCGAGACCACGTTGACTGGATCATTGGTGGCCCCCCGTGTCAGGGCTTCTCGACGGTTGGCAAGCGAGACCGCGAAGACCCGCGAAATGCTCTCGTACGGCACTTCGCTCGCGTAGTGCAAGAACTTCGCCCAGAGGGCTTTCTCGTTGAGAACGTGGTCGGGCTTCGCGATATGCGGTTCGTTCAGCGCGTGCGCAAGTTGTTTCACGCGCTCCATTATCGCGTCGATATCGCGGTCCTGCGAGCGGCCGATTTTGGAGTGCCACAACTAAGGCATCGTATTTTCTTTGTAGGAACTCGAGGAAGCGAAGGTTTCTGCTTCCCAGAGCCGACCGTCGTAGAGGAACAATACGTTTCCGTCTGGGACGCTATCGGAGATTTGCCGGAACTCGCGGCGGGCGAAAGTGCGGATACGTACGACAAATCCGCTTTCACCGAATATCAGCGTTCCATGAGAAATGGCTCTCGTAACCTTCAAGGGCACAAGGCGAGCAATCATCCGAAACACCTCGTCAAAGCGATCTCCTTTATCCCAGACGGCGGCAATCGTCAATCGATACCGGCTCGCTATCAGCCGAGGAGCGGTTATCACAACTCATATTCGCGGCTTCACAGTGCATCCCCAGCGGTTGCGGTAACACAAAACATGGGCAAGCCCAGCGCGACCCGATGCATTCATCCCTTTCAACACCGCGGATTGACCGCACGCGAAGGCGCGCGTCTGCAAGGCTTTCCGGATCGATTCCATTTCCTTGGCGGCGTAACGTCCCAACGATTGCAAATTGCGAACGCGGTCAGTCCCATACTGGCCGAGCGTCTTGCGCTTGCGATCGCAGACGAACGATCATGGCGAAGGAAGCCCGAGAGCGAAGCCTTGTCGCGATATCACAATGGCCGGCGGGAAGACGGATTCGCCTTCTTCGAAGCGACTTGATCGCGAGCTATTCGCTGCAGGCTCGGCACGGGCAGCGACCTCATGACGCCACGTCATTCGGGATTCAGCAAGAGCCTTCGCGACGTTGTGTTAGACGACACTTCATGGTTTCTTTTTGACTCGTAGCCGCCCGTAGACGACCTTTCTTATTAGCAAAGCTGCCTTTACGGGATCGTCGTGCTCCCAAACGCGAAAGACTAGCCAACCCTCCGCTTCGGCCAAACGCTGAAAGTCGTGGTCCCGCAGGCGATTGCACTGGATCTTGGAGTTCCACCACGCTTCGTTGTGATTCGGCACGGTAAAGTGCGCCGGGCATCCGTGCCAGAAGCAGCCGTCCAAATACACGAGGACTCGCGCCTTACGAAAAAGGATGTCCACCTTGTGCCTTATAGAGGACCATAGTTTCACGTCTACGCGATATCGAAGTCCTAACTGGTGGAGTGCAGAACGTAACGCGAGTTCACCCGTCGTGTCTTTGCGGGGCGTGCGTTGCATTCTAAGTCTAGTCTCACTAGACGGCGGGTCGTAGCCACCGGCTTTCCAAGCGACCCGCTTCGGTCGGGGGCTACGCGAAGGTTGGAGGACTGGCGTATTATCTCTCCCGGCCCGAGGTCTTCTTGGTATGCTGCTGACGGTCATTGAGCAAGATTTCAGCAAGCTGCCTGCTTCCACGCTTCACGCAACAGGCCGCGCGGCCTTTGAGTTTGCGCGGTCTCAAAGGCGCTTTAGCGGCGCGTTAAGGCGGCGACCTCAACCCCGAGGGCTGAAGCGACCGCACTCAAAGTTCGGAGCGTCAAAGGGTGCCCTGCCTCGACGCGCTGCCATTGGCGGGAAGCGATCCCCGCACGGTGGGCCGCTTCTTCCTGGCTGATATTCAGGTTCAAACGCGCCGCCCGCACGTTGCGTGCAACCGCTCGAAGTACCTGATCATAAGTGGCTGGCCGCACCACTCCGAGCGTAGCCCGAGAGGCGTCAAACATACCACGACAGAATTGTCGTAGCCCTGCCTCGGGCGGAAGGAGCGCCACTTTGGCTTCGGCTTTGGGACCAACAGAGGACGCGCGGATGCGCAAAACTTGGGCGTTGCTGTTTTCGGTCGCGATTACGGTAACGCCCGTCGTAGCGAACGCCGCATTGACCCTCTACACGAACGGAAGCGGGTCGATGGAACCAACGCTTCATATGGGCGATGCGCTCCTCGTTGACCAGGACGCATATCGCGACGCGGCGCCGAAGCGCGGCGACCTAATCGCTTTCAAGTTTCCGCTCTCCAAGAACGCCTGGATAAAGCGCGTCGTCGCCGTTTCCGGCGACCGACTCTCGATCGCCCACGGAAAGGTTAGCGTCAACGGCCGCGTCCTTGCAGAACCATATGTCAAGGAACGGGTCGCCTACGATCTACGAGTCGACCGCTACGGTATCATCGTTGACGGCATGCAGCTCGACCCGGAGCAAGCCGCGATTCCCGCGCGCGTACGATGGACGGCACCGGACCGCATCCCGCCGCGCTGTTACTTCGTCTTAGGGGACAACCGCAACAACTCCGAGGACTCGCACGTCTTCGGGTTCGTCTGCCCAGGAGAGCGCACGTCCCTCGGAACGTTCAAGCTTCTGGGAAAAGTGATCTCCATAACTCGCATTCCTTGAAGAGATGGCACGCCGGCGTTGGTTGTCGAACTGACCAAAAGCGTCGGACCGTGACGTTTTCGATCCAAGTTCGCCGGTCCTGAAACTCGGCGTGGCAGAGCGATACACGTTCGGTGCGGTAGGCACGATCCACGGTCCCATGAAGGAATGGGACAGGACACCTGCGACGCGACGTCTCGGCTTGTTGCCGGCGGGTTGCTTTAAGATGTGATTCTGAGAATTGCCGCGCAAATTGCTGCAAGGGAATCACGCGCAGCGTCAACGGTGCCGCGAATGGCGCTTCTTCGCGCTGTGAAGGAAGCGTCATATTCGAGGAGGTTAAACATCGCTGTGTCGTGCGGACTTAGTCCGCAGCGCGGCTGAGCCACCGGAGAATTTCGGAGCGCATTACGCGAATGCGCCTTCGGGCAGAATTGGGCCAATGACCAACTCGACCCAATCGCTCACGACGTCGTCGAGGTGTTGCACGTCAGGGATCTTCAACATTATTCGATAAGTATGAAACCAAACATCGTCGTCAATTTTCACGACGGCATCGGCTGTTATTACATCGTTCGAGGCTCCGTCCGGTGCGATGGTGCGGACGCTAATCTTCGGTCCGATCAAAAAGGTAAGCCTATGGCCGGTAAAGGCGCAGAGGGCCAGGGTGTTTGACTCTGCCGATTCTTCGAGAGCCAGCAGGGTCTGTTCGGTAATCGGATCAGCGAATTTCGACCAACGAGCGAGCGTCTCGCGGACATTGCTGTATTGGTCTTGACCCGCATACTGCCCGGCTATTTCCTTGCGAAAGCGTCGGAACTTGGCGATCGCACTCTCTTCAGGTTTTGCTGCCATTGAAATCCTCTACACCTCGCCGACTGAGTCGGCACTGATGTCGAAAAGGGTTACCTAGAAATACCGAATCGATTCTCTGGGCTAAGGCTGTCGATAGAAGTGCTCCCGTCGCGCCTACACTTAGGCTACAACTTGGACGTTGGTTCGAGTAGGCCGATTGAACCGCTGCAGTGCCCTTCGCGGCCTTCTCGCCGACACCCCCGGCTTTCGGGGTTCGGGGGGCGTAGGCTGCGGCGGTTTACCCAACGTTATTCAAGACCGCGCGCCCTACGTTAAGCCATCGTAGGTCACCGCTGACGAGCGCGTCCCCGTCAACACCGACCTTGTCTCGGATAAGCTCGGATAGCGTCATTGCCGCTATCGCTGTCCCGACGAACGGCACAGCAGATGCGACGCCGCCCGCTTCGATCAACCCGCAGACCTCATCTTCTGTTCTGGCAAAAGCAGCGAATTGTTCTGCAGTTCGAGCCCTTGCTCGCGCCTCGGCTAAGTCCTCACCGGCTCGAAAGACTTCGCTGGGTTTGCGCGACTGTGGAAACGCGTGAATCCGAAATGCCGCAAAATCTTCAACGTTCGAACCGACGCCGGCGTCGATGACTCTGGCCGGCATTAAGACGTCGAGAGCGCGGCGCGCATCGGGATTATCGAATCCGACTAGATAGGCTGTCGGATCGGTCTCCTGCCGGATCGACGCCGGCCCAAAACGCTCCATTCGCTTAACGGCGCCTATGCTGCGAGCCGCGAGCCACTCCGCGCACGCGCCAACCTTGGATCCGGTTTGGTCTAGCCTCACGAGAAGCTGTGTCGAACTGTTTGCTGGCTCAATTTTATCATCGTCGAAGAGAAAGTAGGTCCGTTCGTCATCGACCGGTCCGAGTAAGGCGGCCGCGAACAGCGCCGCTTGCCCGAGATGTCCGACGCCCAAGAAGCCGATGTTTACCGGAAGCAAGTCATCGAGGCGCGCGACCGGACCAAAATAGTCTGGGAGGAGGTCGAACGTTCGCCTGCGACCGCCGTCCGGCTCAGCGAGCACATCGACAGAGAAAAGGTCGAGTGCAGCGAGCGAAGCGCCTAAGATCGCTGCCGGAGCGAATGCGTCCATGTCGAACGGTTCGATCAGATCGGCCGGGGCGACGCCACCGATTGAACGGCGCAAAACGATGCGCACGCCGCGACTCCCGTCGGGAGGCACCTGGTTGCCGATCATGAGTCTACTTGCCGTCGGCGTTCCCTCTACGCCGCCAGCGGCGAATAGCGCATCGCGCAGCCCGCGACCGCCCGCGTTGCGAACTCGCAGGGGCTCATCGTGCGCAAGATCGACAATGACGGACCCGAAGGCACGCGAAGCCGTGGCTACGGCAACAATCGCCGCGATCTGTCCAACCCTGCTTCCCGCAGCCTCTCCGTCAACAGAGACTGTAATGCGGCTTTGCTCTATCACTGCAGTCGCTTCGTCTGGATGCATTCCGCGATCCATTAGAAGCTTAACGTTGCGAGGCAGCGTCGACCGTTCTACTTTCACACCCACCAACCAATTTCAAGGAAGCTTCGCTTTTCCGTGTCGTTGAGAGATCGCCAACGTCGTCCCCCACAATACTCGAATACGCCGAGCCCGCGGCGCCTTGGACCGTCTCGGGCGTAGTTCGGGATGATGATGGCGACATGTCCCGGCAGTGCCACAGCTGGATTAGCCCGATCGATCTCACTTTGCTCTGCGCGCCCGGGGTGCGAGTGCACATCGGCTACAACTTGCCGGTGCCGGCGCGCGCAGATTTCCCAAGCATGAGCGAACAACTCGCCACGTAGTTCGATCGCACCGTCGCGAGTGGAAGCCGGATCAAGATCTTCGTAAAAAATCACGTCGTCCGCGACGCGTGTACCGTCTTGAGCGATGGAGCCCAGCAGAAGGCCGCCGGATTCGCGGCGGCCATCACCACGACGATGGAGCTCGTGCACCACTTCGCGGAAGAAACGGGAGTTAAGCCGCAGGCGAGATCGGGGTGCGACCGTTGCCGAGATAGCGCGGCGAATTAAGCCGAGCATGAACCACCTCCAGATAACAGGCGATCCCAACCTCCGGTCGCCAGGCTTCGAGTTGATGCATCGGTAGCCACTGGGCCGCTTTCCACCGCATCGTATAACCATCGGTGACGACGTAAATCGATCTCGTGGTTCCAGGACCGGCGGGGCGCCAGTCCGTGCGAAACGATTGATCGGGTGGTGCCAGACGGGGCCACAAGTTGTCGTCAAGTTCTGCACCAAGGGCGACGTCCCAGAAAATTCCGATCGGAAGAGTTCCCGGATACCCGGCGCACGTCAAGCGCAAGTCGTATTCGTTGGGCGCGTTCGGCTTCGGCGGCGCGGATACGGCGACGACGGCCACGACGCCGTCGAGCTGAACGAGCCGCCAGCGTCCGTGATCCTCGCCGGCTAGGAAAGGCCCGTTAGCCAGGTCCCATGCGAGCCTTTGCTCCGCGGTCACGATCTGCATCCTTGAAAGAAGGACTTCGGGACGAGTGCGAGCTCGATGCGGCAGCCCTCTGCGGGAAGATCGCCGACGTGCAAGTCGTTGTTCGCAAGTTTGACGGGGTCTCCGTACGCCAGGACGAGCTCGCCGGCGTCGATGGCGTTGAAGTTGAATCCTTCGGGCCCGACCGCCCAGTCGAACACACGTTGGAGCCGGTAATTGGCACGGAACGGACGCTCGATCGGCCTGCGTCCGGCGTACGATACGCTCACTTCGATCGAATGGCAACGGTGGAAGTGGACGTGATGCCGATGACGGAGGCGCTTGCCGACGAGCACTTCTAGCCCGAGGTCCTCGTCGTCGTCCTCGATCGAAACGGCGACAGCCTCGTAGCCGGCCACGCCGCGGAAGCGTTCGACCACTACCTGAATCGGTTCGTCTTCGGACGCCGTCAAGATGATGAAACTTTCGTTGCCACTACCGTGGGCTCGCAGCTCTATGGGCATCGTTTCCCCCTCTCTCGGGGCCGGCTGGCTGTAGTGCAGTCGGGCTATGGATCGAGGGAATGATACATGCTCTGGATAACATTGTCAATTACAATGACCAGTCATTTTAAGAGACCAGCGCGCTCGGCTGACAGCGTCGAGGTTGAGGAGCAAGTTCCTGGGGATCGCCTGCTTGGTTTTGTAAAATTTTGGGCGATACGCAAGGAATGACAGTGTCAAGTACGACGAACATAAGGCTCTGTGGACCGCGCGTTGTACGGCAATCAGTCTCGGTGCTGAGCGCGTCGGAGGTTAATCAGGCCTTCGGCGATCACTTGAAGGCGGTTCGGGAGAAAGCAGGGCTTAGCCAAAACGAGTTGGCGGTTAAGGCTGGCGTCGGCAGGACGACGATCGCAAACATGGAGTCAGGGACGCAAACGGCGACAATAGTACAGCTGGTGCAGCTTGCTGCAGCAGTGGACTTGGAACCACGCGAGTTACTGCCAGTGCTGCCGCTAACGCGCCCGGATGACGCGGAATTCAAGAGGATGATGCGGCAGCGAGAAGCGATCCTCGGCACCTAGTGCCAGCTAAACGCCGGCGCCGCGATCCAGAACGTCGCGCAGCCGAGGTTCTCCTCGTTCATCTGCCTGGCGATCTGTCTCCCCCGATTCCGGTCGATAAGATTGCGGAACGGTTGGGAGCCGAAATACAGCGTGCGGAACTCGACGAGGACCTGTCGGGCATGCTTGTTCGTGACGGCGACCGCACGATTATCGCAGTCGCGAACAAGCATCCGTGGGTTCGCGCACGATACACTATAGCGCACGAGCTTGGCCACCTAGTAATGCATCGCGGTCGCCCGCTCATCGCCGAAACTGCGCATGCGATTCGCGTGGATCGGCGACTGCGCGCTCCTGGGTTCGCGGATCAGCGTGAGGAAAGGGAAGCGAATCAATTCGCCGCCGCATTGCTGATGCCGCCTGATCTTGTGACGCTCCATTGGAACTGGGCAGAGCGGTGCCGTCGACGCCGGTATGATTCGAAATCTGGCGGAGCTCTTTGGCGTCAGCTCCATTGCGATGCAGTACCGCTTAATAAACCTTGGCCTGTTCATTCCTCATAATACAGACGAAGAAGAATCGAAACGCCTCAGCAAGCCAAAGTAAGTCGAATGTCGGCGTTGGCCGAATGGGTCTATGCGCTCAATCCAGTAACTAGGCCCTCAGTAGCTCGCGAAAAGTCGGAGTAGATAAGTTATCGCCCACACCGAAGAATCGCGTCTCGCGGGTTGCCCTCTCAAAGGAAAGCTGTGGTTCGGTGAAGCGGCTCGGACAGCGTTCAGGGGCATGTACCGCCATTGTACCGCCAATAGGTGGGAAATAGGGAAAGATTGGGGCCCCTGGAAGACGATTTCAGGAAGAAGCGGCGTACCATTTCGGACGTGAAAAGAACTGTTAATCAGCGGGTCGTTGGTTCGAGTCCAACTCCGGGAGCCATTTTGAGCCGGCAGCCGTCCCGTCGTGGCGGCTGCTCGCCATTCTGCCTGGCGGGCGGCGTGAGCGGCCTCACGGTTTGGCCGGATGGGCCGATATAGTGAGCAGGGGCACTCCCAGTGCAACACTTTCTGGGCACATTTGCCTACGGGGTCATATGCTCGTCAGCTACCAACCTATTGTCGATATTCGCACCGGCAAGGTCGTGAAGGCCGAGGCCGAGTGCCGTCTTTCGGAACGGCGGCCGGGGCTGGATACCGCGGACCAGATTCTCGCGTACGCCGAGCAAAACGGGCTGACCAAAGGGTTGACCTCGTGGCTCGTTGAGGAGGCCGTCGGATTCTGGCGCAACCTCGGCCCGAACGCCCCGAACGGTCTGTCGCTGCGGATCTCGATCGTCAACTTGCGCGAAATCGATTTTGCCGACCGAGTCCTCGAAACGCTGAAACGCGACGATCTCAAGCCCTCGCGTCTCTGGCTCCAAATGGACGAGCGGCTCCTCGACGTCCGCGATGCCGTGTCCCGCGATACGATGCGGCGTTTGACGAACGCCGGAGTGCGGTTGGGACTCGACGGCTTCGGAACGGACGTGTCGTCAGTGAGCCATCTCGAGATCGGAGAGTTCCCGCTCAAAGAGGTGACGATCGATCCCGTGCTCTTCGCCGACATGGCGCGGAACGCCAAGCATCGCGCCGCGGTCAAGTCGATCGCCGACATTGCGCGGAACTTGAACATTGAGCTTGCCGCGAAGGGTATCGAACTCAAGAAATCCCTCGATCGGCTGGCCCAAGTAGGCGTCGTCCGAGCGCAGGGCCCGGCGATCGCACCGGCGATGTACGGCGACGCGTTCGCCGATTGGCTCAAGTACGCGCCGGAGCCGGGTCGCCGCCTGAAAATCGCCTAATCGCCGACGAGACTGGAGACGTCGGCGCAGTTACGACGCAAGCCCGCGCGAGACGAGTTGAAGCCCGAGGGCCACGAGGAAGAGTGCGAGTCCGTATTTCAAAACGCGCGACGGTAGCCGGTGGGCGAGGAAAGAGCCAATGAACCCGCCGATGACACCGCCTGCGAGCAACAGTTCGAGAATCGCGAAATCGAAGTTTCCGGCGACGACCTGAATGACGGCCGCCGTGGTCGAGACCGCACACCCGAAACAAATCCCGGTCCCGACGACCTTGGCGCCTTGGAGGCGCGTGAAGCCGAGTAGTCCTAACATCCCGAATGCGCCGGCACCGGCCGACGAGAAGCCGGTCTCGAGGCCGACCGGGAACATCAGGGCCGCAAGCCACTGCGGGCGATCTTCGCCGGGCAAATCGCGCACCATGCGGATGATGTTCGTGACCGCGGCGATCACGACGATGATGCCTAAGATCAATATTAGCAGTTTTTGGTTTACCGAGCGTGCCATCAGAATCAGCGCGCTCCCGCCGATCAGAACGCCCGGAAAACCGCCGATCAGCATCCAACCCAAAGTTCGATAATCGACATTACGACGCAGGATGTACGTCGGCGCGACGATCACCTGAACGATTGCGGCGAACGCCAGCGCCGTTCCAACCGCGGCCGCGCCCTTCATCCGAAGGACCAATATCAGTAGCGGCGTGCCGACCGTGCCGCCGCCGAATCCGGCCAAACCGATGATCATCGCGATCACAAACCCAACGGCAAATGCCGTCATTACTTACCTCGGAGGAGTGCACGGGGAGGACGGAGGCGCGCAGGAGCACGCGTTCGCTGCAGTAGGACTCGGCGTTCGAACCTCCCTGCTAAAGCCACGGACTACCGACGCACATTTCCCTTGGCCAAGATTGGGTCGGGGATGGCGAGACCGGCAGCTTCCTGCAAGCGGCGGCTCGCCCGCCTTGACGCCAAACGCGATTCGGCGCGTGCTCGGTCGGGGCGCTCGAGGCTGAAAACTAGGTGAGAAAACTCCCAGGGGGCCACCCCTCGGCGCTGCTGCGGGTTATAAGGAAGTATGATCAGGACAGCAGTTTTCGCCGGCGCGCTCGCGCTCGGCCTCGGGATCGCCGGGAGTTCGCTCCCCGCGCTCGCCGTCACGGGGACGCAAGCGCTGCCGCAAACGACGCAGCACGTTACGCTCGCAACGAGCCTCGAACCGCAGTACGGCGTCGGCCGCTACGACGGTACGCTCGTGCTTACGATTTCGCCTGACGGAATCGTCAACGGCACCTACCGTCCGTGGGGTGAGGGCAATTTTCGCACCGTCACCGGCGGCACCGACGGCAGTCGCATCTGGCTCGACATCGGGTACCTAGGGCGCCTTCACATCGAGGGCACGTACGCGAACGGTAAGATCGTCGGCTCGACGTTCATTGCGGATCAGCCCTTCACGTTCTCGGCGGCGCCAACGACCTAACCGCGGCGCGCGCCGCTAGCGCGCGGCGGCCTCTTTAACCGTCTCGTCGCCCGCGCGGGGGGTGAGGTCGAGTCGCGCGTTCGCGTAATCGAACGTCGCAGCGAAGTGCGCGAGCAGACCGCTCCCGACATGGCCCGCAGCCGTCGCCGGCAGGCTCTTGGTCGCGCCGATGCGCTGGCGCGCGAGGCTGAACTTTCCGATCTGCAGACTTGGGATTTGTCCGATCAACTCGTCACTGCTTCCGCCGATCCCGCCGACCGCAGCAGTGCTCGTTGGACTGAAGAGGCTGGGATGGAGTTGGTAGTAGTCGTATGCGAGGTTGACCGTCGAGTCGTCACCCGTATCGACCACGAGCGATGCGTCGAGTTCGCCGAGCCGAACGCTTGCGAACGGGAGAAACCCGCTGAAGCTTAGTGGGATGCCGTCGCCGTTGGGTCCCGGAACGGGCGCGCTCGCGGCGAACGTGACGGTTCGATCCGAATAGTTCAGCGTGACGCACGTGTGCGCAAAGACGTCTGCGCCGAGCACGATGTCGTATCCGTAGGAATGCATGTCGTGCAGCACGGCGTAAAACGCAGGCGGGTACGTCGCCGCCCCGACTTTGAGCGCCGGCGCCTTCACGACGCCGGTCACGTACGAGCCAAGGCCTTGAACCTCGAACGAATGCGGTACGGGTTCGATCCCTAAGCGTTCTGCAAGCTCGAGGCTCATCGCCATCGCCGAGTTTCCGGAGTCGATCAGACAGGGGACGAGCACCGCCGCAATTTCGCATTGGACGATTGGGGCGGTCGCGCGCGTACCGCGCGGCATCGCGAGCGTCGTCGAACCGCCGTCGATCTGCGGGACGAGGCCGCGCGGCGTCTCGAACGGCGTCGGGACGATCGCGCGGTCGGTGAAGCGCTCGCGGTCGGGTGCCACCGCGATTTCGAACGGCAACGTTACGGAATCACCGACGCGGCGTTGATCGCGAAACGCGACGTCTAGCCCGGGGGCGGCGGCGCCCACGACCAAGTCGGTCGACGGGTCGAGCAAAGCATCGACCGGAGCGCCGTGCGGAGCGACGACCGCGATGCGCTCGAGCCGTGCGCCGTCCCGCATCGCGGCAGTACGCAAGCGAACCGAACCTCCGCTCCGCACGAAGTCGGGATCCGTGAACGCATACGACTCGATCGCGCGGAGCGTCACGCGGCGCGGATCGTCGGCGCGCCGGCTCGGGAGGGCGGTCTCGTTGAAGTTCGTTTCGTAGAGGCGCGCGCCGTCGAGGAAGAGACCGGAACACAGCTCGCCGGCGCAACGCCGAACGAAGCTCCGCTCTCCCTCGGAATCGGCGACGATGACCAGCGCGCGCGAGCCGATCGTCTCTTCGGCGCGACCGCGCAGATGATAGCGGAACGGTGCGCCGCTCTTATCGCGAGCCGCGTCGAGCAGCGCTTTTAACGCAATCGAAGCGTCTTCGGGACGGGCGGCCGATCCGGCGAGGATCGCAAGAAGGCAAGCGAGCGATGAGGCGGCGAACCGCATGGTACGTGAGTTTCGAGTGGATCGACCGCTATCTTCTTGGCGAGGCCGTTTCGAAAACCGTCGTCGTGGAGCAAGTCCTGGCGCAACGTTCGGAGCGACCGCAAGCCGCGCCGTTCTATCGGGCCCTTGAGGCAGTCGGCGCGCGCGCCGCGGACGAAGCGTTTATCGCGCTCCGCCTGGTTCTCGCGGGAGAAGAACCGAGCGACGACCGGGTCCGGCGGCTGCGTGCGCTTTCCGCGGTCGCGCGCGCCGGTGCGGCACGCGATCGCCCAGCGATGCGCAGCGCACTCCAGCGTAACGCGCGGGTGCTCGACGATTTGCACCTCGACCCGAACCTCGCACCCGAACGACTTGGAACGATCGCTTGCGCCGCCTACCGGCGCGAAGTCCGGCTGCCCGGTCCGAACTCCTAGGCGGTGACGGGCCCGCGATAGTAAGCGAGCCGCTCCGCGTAGGCGGCGACCTGGTCCTCGAGCGCGCGCCGCTCCGGCGGCGCGAGCACGCGGACGCTACTCGCGGCGGCGACGTTCGCTTCGACCTGCGCCGGATCGTCGCACCCGATGACGACCGCGTCGACGTCGGCACTCAGCGCGTAGCCGAGCGCTTCATCCAACGACAACGCCGGCCGCGACGGTCCGACGAGCATTCCGCGCGCGAGCACCTTCATGCCGATCACTGCCATTCCGCGCGCCCGCGCCGCCGGGACGACGGTCCGCTCGAAAGCGTCCGAGCGAGCGCCCTCGGCCGGGTTGATCGGCAGCAGAACCGAGTCGAACGCGAAGCGCTCGATCGCGGCGCGCAAGACGGCAGGATCGTGATGCCCCGTAACGCCGACGAAGCGTATCAGCCCGCGCTCGCGCGCCTCGATCGCCGCCGCAAATGCGCCGTCGGGATCCTCGAGTTCGTCGAGTTCGTTGAATTCCCGGACGTCGTGGATTTGCCAGAGGTCGAGATGATCCGACCGCACCGCGCGTAGGCTCGTCTCGAGCATCGCGAGTGCGCCGCGCCGGGTCCGGTCGTGCGTTTTGCTCGCCAAGAAGACGCCGGCTCGGCGGGCGCCGAGCGAGCGGCCGTAGTACGCCTCGCTCCCGGCATAAGCCCTGGCCGACTCGAAATAGGTGATCCCGAGATCGAGGGCCCGCCCGATCGTGGCGTCGGCCTCGGCATCCCGGCCGAAAGTCCGCAGGATTCCCTCACCGCCGAGGCCGAGTCGCGTAATTGTCGGCCCGCCGGGGCCAAAGGCCGTCTTGGGAAGGTTCAATGCTTCGGAACGCTCCTTGCTTTAGGTTACGTTACCCCTCCGTGATGTTCCGGTCTTGGTTCGCAGCCCTCGTCTTCGCCGCGTTCGCCTTCGGGGCGCAACTCGGTGTTGCGCCGGCGCTTGCGAAGAAGTCGCCGCCGCCGGCCGCACCGCCATCGTACGACGAGGAAGGGCGTGCCGCGGTCCCGCGCCAGCGCGCTGCCGGCTCGATCAACGGCCGCGTCGTAGCGATCGATTACCGTTCCGGCATGATGACCGTGGACGCTCCGCGCGGACGTTTTGACGTCATCGTTCTACCGAGTACGAACATCCAAGGTCCTAACGGCGGCTTTCGCACGATCGCCGACGTCGTTCGGGGCGCCAAGGTCCACGTGCTGATGAGCCAGCGCGGGAACGAGTTCATCGCGCAGATCATCACGCTGAAGTAACGGCAGGCCTGCGCCGCGCCCCATGAAGGACGACCTCAAAGCGCTCGCCGGGAGCGTGCTCTGCGTCGGTTTTTCCGGCGATTCGCCCGAGAACGCCCCACTGGAGGCGCTGCGACAACTTCAGCCGGGTGGCGTCGTTTTGTTCGCGCGCAATATCTCGACCGTCGAGCGGACGCGTGCGCTCGTCGATGCGGTTTGCGCGCATATCAGCGCAGACGGCCTTCGTCCGATCGTCGCCGTCGATCAAGAAGGTGGGCGCGTTGCGCGCCTGCGGCTGCAGCCCTCCCCGGACGACGTGCCCCGGCACGCGCCGTCGGCGATGGCCGTCGCCGCCACACGTGATCTCGAAATCGCCGAACGCCTCGGGTTCGAGCTCGCGCGCAGCCTGCGGAGCGTCGGTGCAAACGTCGACTTTGCACCGGTCGCCGACCTCGCGCTCGTCCCGGCGAGCACCGTGGTCGGCACCCGCGCCTATTCGGACGATCCGCAGTTGGCGGCACGTTTCGTCGCCGCGTCCGTGCGCGGGCTGCAGCGTGGTGGAGTGGCGGCGACGGTCAAGCATTTTCCCGGCCACGGCGCGACCGCCGTCGACTCGCATAGCGCGCTCCCCGTCATCGATGTTGATCTCGAGGCGCTCCGCGCGCGCGAATTGGTCCCGTTCGAAGCGGGCTTTGGAGCCGGCGCAATGGCCGTGATGGCCGGGCACCTCGTCGTGCCGGCGCTCGACCGCGAGCGCCCGGCATCGCTGTCGCCGCCCGCGCTGACCGGTTTGTTGCGTGACGAACTGGGTTATCAGGGGGTCTGTTTCACCGATTGTCTCGAGATGGATGCGATCGCGACGGGCGTCGGGACCGTCCGCGCAGCGGTACTCGCGCTGATCGCCGGCGCCGATGCGATGACGATCAGTCATCACGTTGAACGTGCGTTAGAAGTGCGCGACGCGATCATCGACGCCGTGAGACGTGGCGAACTGCCCGAACATCGGCTGCGAGAAGCGAGCAGTCGAATGCGCAGATTGCGCGAGTACATTGGAGCCGCGCCCGAACTAACCGTCGAGACGCGGGACGACCCCGGAATTGCGAAAGACGCAGTTTTACGCGCGATCACGCTCGTGCGTGGGACGCCATCCCTAGGCTTCCAATCGCCGGCCGTCAACCTCGTGTCGTTCGAGGGGCGGGCGGCCGACGGAGTCGCGGTGCGCGACGGCGACAGCGGCGTGCTGAATCTGGCGCTCCGCAACCGGCGTATTCGCAGCGAACTCTTACGCGTGGCGCTCGCGCCGACCGATGCCGAGCTCGAGTCTCTTTTCGCTTTGATCGCGCAGCAGAGCGACCGCCGGCTGGTCGTCGTAATGCGCCGCGGGCACTTTTTTCCCGCGCAGGCTCGTGCGATCGAACAGCTCCTCGCGATCTCACCGGATGCGATTCTAGTCTCGGCGCTCGAGCCGTTCGATGCCGCGTGCTTCCCCCAGGCGCGAACGATCGTTTGTACGTACGGCGACGACGAGACGACCTTCGAAGAACTTGCGAACGTTCTCGCTCGTGGGTTGCCGCCCAGCGGGACGTTGCCCGTCAAGCTCTCCGGCATCGCGTGATCGAAGTCGACCGGATCCTCCAGACGGCTTGCGGCGAGCGCTTCACCGCGGCAGTTCTGCGCGTCGAGCGGCGCGGCCGGCCCTACTTTGAAGCCGCGTATGGAAGGGTCGATGCTACGCCGAGCGGCTCGGCCGTCGACGTCACAACGCGCTTTGACCTCGCTTCGCTCACGAAAGTCTTCGTCGCCGCGGCGGCGCTGCGCACCGTTGGCGCGGGTACGCTGACCCTCGACGAGCCGCTGACGGGGTTTGTCCCCGAATGGAAGGGCCGGCCGCACGCCGCGATCACGCTGCGTATGCTGCTCGCGCATACCTCGGGGATGCAGTCGGGCGCCGACTATCGCGAACTGCTGAACGAAAACGTCGAAGAGTTTGCCCTTACGCGCGACCTCGTCGACGCGCCGGGCGCGCGCGTCATCTATAGCGATCTCGGCTTCATCGCGCTCGGCGTTGTCCTTGCGCGGGCGCAGCGCCGGGGACTCGGCGCGCTCGTCGCCGAGACATCTGCGGCGCTCGGCGCATCCGATACCGGCTACCGCCCGGCAGCCCGCGAGCGGCGCGCGATCCCGGCGACCGAATGCGACGCGTGGCGCGGTCGCGTCCACGGCGTCGTCCACGACGAGAAAGCGTATCTGATGAACGGCGTCGCCGGCCACGCCGGCCTGTTCGGTCCGGCGTGCGACGTTGCGAGCCTGACCGACGCGTTTGTGGCGCCGGCTTCCGGGCGCGTTGGGCGCGAGGGCGTGATTCCGCCTAGTCTCGCTCGCGAGGCGCTCACCGAGCAAGGCGCCGATCCGGTTCTACGGCGCGGGCTCGGGTGGGCGTTGAAGACGAGCGACGAGAATTCGTGCGGAAGGCTGATGTCGCGCGCGACGTTCGGACATACGGGCTTTACCGGGACGTCGGTCTGGGCCGACCCCGAGCGCGATCTCTCGATCGTGCTGCTGACGAACTCGGTGTATTTCGGACGGAACGACTTGCGCGACGTGCGGGCGGCGGTCTGCGACGCGGTCGTTGCGGAGGTAGACGGTTGCGCGCAGTCGGACTGATGTCCGGGACGTCGCTCGATGGGATCGACGCGGCGTACGTCGAGATCGTTCCGCACGGCTCGCGCTACGCGCTGCGCACGCTGCGGTTCCAGACGATTCCGTTCGACGCGGCGCTGCAATCGCGGCTCCTCGCGGCGCTTCCACCCAAGCGGCCCGATCCAGCCGAGATCGCCGCACTGGACCGAATCCTGGGTGAGATGTTCGGCGTCGCCACCGAACGCACGGTAGCCGGGCGTGACGTCGATTTCGTCGCCACGCACGGTTTGACGCTGTTTCACGATGGCCCCACGCACCGAACGATGCAAATCGGCGACCCTTACGCGATTCGCGAGCGCGCGCGCGCGACGGTCGTCTTCGACTTTCGCCGCGCCGATTGCGCAGCCGGCGGGCACGGGGCGCCGCTGGTCCCGTACGTCGATGCGATGTTGCTCGGCGATCCGGCGCGCGCGGTCGTCGCGCTCAACCTCGGCGGAATCGCGAACCTCACGATCATTCCGCCCAACGGCGCTCCGGCCGACGTCGTCGCGTGGGACGTTGGACCGGGGAACATGCTGCTCGACGCATTCGTTCGCGCGCGGACAAACGGAAGCGCGTCCTTCGACCGCGACGGCGCGACTGCCGGCCGAGGGCGAGCTGCGCCCGAGGTGGTCGAGCGTCTGATCGGCGACCCGTACTTCACACTGCAACCGCCGAAATCGACGGGGCGCGAGCGGTTCGGTCCGCACTTTCTCGAGCGCCACGCCGAATTGCTCGATCCGCTTCCGCTCGAAGACGGGTGTGCGACGCTCGTCACCTTGACGGTGGAGGCAATCGCGCGCGACGTCGCGCGGTACGGGCCGGCGAATGCGCGCGTCGTCGTTAGCGGCGGCGGCGCGCGCAACGGCACGCTCCTCGCCGCACTTACAATGCGGCTAGGCGCGGGGTATCAGATCGTTCGCTCGGATGCGCTTGGGATCGATCCCGACGCGAAGGAAGCGCTCGCGTTTGCCGTCCTGGGGTACGAGGCGCTGCGCGGGCGCGCGGCGGGGCTTCCCAGGGTGACCGGTGCGCGAACGGGCGCCGTCCTCGGAGCGATCGTCCCGCACGACTTGGGCGCGCTGCTCAAAGAGATGGAACGCGAGCTTGCAGCGAACGCTGCCGAATGAGCGAGCGTATCGCAGTCGGAGTCGACGCGGGCGGGACCGCGACCGTCGCGGCGGCGTCGCGCGCCGGGTCGATCGAGCGTACGGCCGTCGTCGGGCCCGCGAATCCAACGTCGAGCGGCGTCGCCGCCGCGGCTGCGACGATCGCCGCGGCGGCGCATAGTGCGGCCGATGGAGCCGAGCCCGACGCGCTGTACGTCGGCGCGGCGGGCGCCGCGCGCGCCGACGTGGCCGTGGCGCTAGAGCAGCTCCTACGCGTCTCGTTTCCGTCGACGCGTAACCTCGTCGTCGCGGGCGATGCCGAGACGGCGCTGCGCGCGGCGATTCCCGCCGGTCCCGGGATCGTCGTCATCGCGGGGACCGGCTCGGTGGCGTATGCCGAGAACGGCGAGCGGCGCGCGTGCATCGGCGGCTACGGTTACCTCTTGGGAGATGAAGGCTCGGCGTTCGCGATCGGCCTCGTCGCCGCGCGCCTGCTCGCGCGCGTGTACGACGGCCGAAGCGCCGCCGATGCGCTGACGGACCGCGTCGAGCGGGCCCTCGGGTGTCACCATCGTGAAGACTTGCTCGCCGCGACGTACGGAACGCCGGTCGACGTCGCAAAGATCGCCGGGCTTGCGCCCGCCGTCCTTGCTCTTGCCGATGGAGGGAACGCTGCGGCGACGAAGATCGTAACGGACGCGGCGCGCGATCTCGGCGACCTCGTGTGCGTCGCCGCCGCCCGCACGGGGCTTGCCGAAACGCTCGTCGCGGTCGCTCTCGCCGGCGGCCTGCTGCGCGAAGACGGCCTATTGTCTGATCTGCTGCAGTCGCGAATCGCGGGCGACCTTCCGGGAGCGTCCATCGTGCGGATGCGCGACGAACCGGTTCGCGCGGCCCTCCGTTTTGCCGAGGCGATGCTCGGTGCATGAGCGCGTCCCGCCGACGGAGGCGGTGAGCGAAGCGACCCGCGGCCTCGACACGCTCGGGACGGGCGAACTGGTCGAGCGCCTGATCGACGCGCAGCGCGTCGCGTTGAGCGCCGTGCGGGCGGCTTCGGCGCCGCTTGCGAACGCGATCGACGCGATCGTCGCGCGCCTTGCCACCGGCGGAACGCTGCACTACGTCGGCGCCGGGACGAGCGGGCGGCTCGGCGCGCTCGACGCAGCGGAATGTCCACCCACTTTCGGGACGCCGCCGACACTGGTGCGCGCGCACATTGCGGGTGGGAGCGATGCGCTCGTCCGCGCCGTCGAGGGCGCCGAGGACGATGCGCGTCGCGGTGAAGCCGAGGCCCTACGCGCCATTACTGCGGGCGATGCGGTCGTGGCGCTTTCCGCGAGTGGCGGCCCAGCGTACGTCGTCGCCTGGCTGCGCGTTGCGCGCGCGTGCGGCGCGCTGACGGTTGCGCTGACGAGCGACGGCGAATCGCGACTAGCGCAGGCGGCCGAGTTCGCAATCGTTCTCGAGACGGGTCCCGAGCCGATCGCCGGTTCGACGCGGCTCGTCGCCGGGACTGCGCAGAAGATCGCGCTGAACGCAATCTCGACAGCCGTGATGGTGCGCCTCGGCAAGGTTTACGACAATCTGATGGTTGACGTGGTCGCGACGAACGAAAAACTTCGCGCGCGCGCGTTACGACTGGTCCAAACGCTCGGCGCCGCTCACGAATCGGAGGCACGCCGGCTCCTCGACGCAGGCGGAGGGAGCGTTAAGGTCGCGGTCGTCATGGCGCGCCGGGGGGTCGATGCCGAGGCGGCGCGCAGCCTGCTCGCCGGCGCCGGCGGTTCGTTGCGAGCGGTTCTCTAAAGAGCGCGGACCATGCGCTCTTCGCGAGTCGGCTCGAAACCGAGCGCGGCGTAGAAGCGCCTGCCCTCGGCGTTATCGAGGTGAACCGAGACGTCGATGCGCGCGATCTCCATGCGTTTGAGTTCGGTCGCAAGGCTCTCGAGCAAACCCCGCCCGATCCCGTGGCGCCGGTATTCGGGTGCGACGACGACGTAGTCGAGATTGGCGACCACGGCCCCGGCCGTCACCGAGATCGAGAAGCCCACTGGCGCGCACGCGACGGCGCGCGGGCCGTCAAAAGCCGTCCACAAGAAGCCATAGTCGGGACGGTCGACAAAGAGAGCCAAGGCTTTGCCGAGCGCGGCTTCAGCCTCGATGCGGTCATCGACGGCGCCCCGGTACGCGCGCGCGGAATCGCGCGCGTAACGGTCGTCGATCAAGAAAGCCGCGAGCAGACCGAACGCGCTCGGCCGGTCTTCGCTCGCCATGCGCCGAAAGATCAGCGCGTCCATGCGATCGCGTGGAGCTCAGGTCTGCATCGGGGGTTGGAACGGAGGCGGGCCGCCGGTGGGGGAGGCGCCCGCGCGCATCGCTTTCATTTGTATTTCGATCGGCCAGTCGGTGAACGCGAAAATCAACAGGAAGATGAGATTGGCGAACGGGATCAGCATCAGGAGCGAGTACGGTCCCGGGTATCCGGCCTTCACAGCGATTCGCCAGTTGACGATGAGCGAAAGCGCGAGGATGGCGAGGATGAACAGGCAGTAAAAGAAGATAATGCCTGCCGCCATGCCCGCCGCGGCCGTCGACGAGGTTGAATCCTGAGCTAGCATCTCGGGACCTCACTTTCAAGGGGGAAGTGGTGCCGCGCTACGCCGGCTCCGCGCAGGCGTCGTGCATGAAACGGATGAAGCGACAAGCTCTCGGCGCCTAGTAGCGCCGAGCATTCGAGAAACGGGTTACGACTATCAACGTCCCTTACGACGATGCGTTCGCGGTGACCTTGAACCGAGCGTTACGACGCGCGCGCGCGGCCCTGCTCGCGAGCACCATTGCGCTCGGGCTTTCATTCGAAGGCGCGCCCGCGCGGGCGGCGCCGCTCGGACCGCCGGTTGTGTTCGTTCCGCTGGACGACCGGCCCGTAACCTTGCAGCTCCCATTCATGTTAGGCCGCGTCGCCGGCCAACCGCTGCTAACGCCGCCGCTTCCGATGCTTGGTCATTACTTGCGACCGGGTAATCCGAGTGCGATTCTCGATTGGCTGGGGACGCCACAGACCCGCGCGGCGTCGGCGTTCGTTGCGTCGACGGACATGGTGGTCTACGGCGGGCTCGTCGCGTCGCGCGCCCCCGGAGTTTCACTCGTCGAGGGCTTCGCGCGACTCCGCGCGCTCGCGCGGATCCGAGCCGCGCGACCGGACGCGTCGTTTTCGGTCTTTGGAACGGTGATGCGCCTCGCGCCGACCGGAGTTCCGCGACTCGGGCCGGCCGCCGACTATTACGCGGCCGGCGATACGGTCGAGTTGATCGCCCAGTACGCCGGCCTGCCCGATCCGCCGCGCACCGACGAACAGCGTCGTTACGCCGAGCGGCTGCGCGAGCGCATCGGCAAACCGCTGGACGAGTACCTCGCTGCGCGCCTCCGCGACCGCGAAGTCGACGCGTACGCGCTGTTCTTGGGCGCCGAGAACGGGTTCGATCGCATCGTCCTCGGGCAAGACGACGCCGGGCCGGTCGGCTTGCACTTACGCGACATCGCGTATCTCCGGAGTAAAATGAACGGGTTCTTCCTCGGAGAGCGCGCTTCGCTCGAACCCGGCGCTGACGAGTTGGGGATGGTGCTCGTGGCTGGGGCTTTCGCTCGAAACGTTGGGTGGACGCCAACGGTTGGCGTGACGTACTCGCGGGCCGATGCGGCCGGTTTTTCCGATCCGCTGGAATTCGTGCCGGTCGACGTAACGATTTCGCGCTTGATCGGAGCGTGCGGGGCGAGGCGCGTCGAGAGCCGGGGTGGCGATATCCGGCTCTACGTACGCATTCCCGAGACGTCGGATTCCGACGAACGCGCGTTCGAAGATGCGCTCGCCGCCGACGTCGCAGCCGGGCGCAGCGTGGCGGTCGCAGACCTCACGTTCTTGCACGGGGGGCCGGGTCCGGAACAGCGCGCGTTGACCGACGCGCTGATCGCGCGCGGGATCGCGGGGAAGATCGACGCGTTCGCGTCGTGGAATACGAACGCGAATACGGTCGGGACGGCGCTCGCTGCGGCGATCGCGAGCGGCGCGGGGCGGCGGGCGGGGCGGTTCGACGCGCGCGCGCATGCCGAATTCATGCTCGATCGCTATGTCGACGACTATGCGTTCCACCAATTCGTCCGGCCCGAATTGAACGAAGACTTACGCGCCCGCGAAATCGACACCACGCTGCTGCTGCCGGACGTCGCGCAGCAGACGGGCGACGCAAATCGCGCGAACCTTTGGCCGCGCGCGCTCGACCTGCTCGCCGCGATCTACCCGGAGTACCGCGACGCGGGCTTGACGATCACGCTGCCGTGGGGTCGTACCTTTGAAACGAAGATCGAAGTCCGGCTCATCGATCGCGCTGACAGATCTCGATGAGCACGCCACCCGTGCTTTTCGGGTGGAGAAAGGCGACCCAGTTCCCATGGGCGCCGCGCCGCGGCGTCTCGTCGATCAAGCGCACGCCCGAATCCTTGAGGCGCGATATCTCCGCCGCGATGTCCGGCACCTGATACGCGATATGATGGAGCCGCGCCGCCGCGTCGCCGCGGTAACGGGCGATCGCCGAATCGTCACTGAGCGACCGAAGCAGTTCGATGTCGGCATTGCCCGAGCGGATCCCGACGGCCTCGACGCCTTGCTCGGGGAGCGTCTCGCGGTAGCTTTGATCGAACCCGAGCGTCTGCGTGTAAAACTCGATCGTTTTCTCGAGGTCGGCGACGACGATTGCAACGTGGTCGATCGCCCAGCCGTTCACGCGATCGCCTCCCTTGCGACGTACGTACCGAAGACTGCGCGCAAGACGTCGCAGATCTCGCCGAGCGTCGCCCCGGCATCGACCGCCTCGAGGAGACCCGGTACGATGTTGTTCGTCCCGGCGGCCGTGCGGCGCAAATCTTCCAATCCGGCACGGACCTTACCGTCGTCTCGCTCCGCGCGGTATCGCTGCACGCGTGCGGCTTGTTCGCGCTCGATCGCCGGGTCGATCCGCTGCAGATCGATGTCGGGCGCGCCCACGTCGGGTTCGACGAACCGGTTGACTCCAACGACGACCTGCTCCCCGCGTTCGACGGCTTGCTGCGCGCGGTATGCCGACTCGGCGATCTGCGCCTGCATCCAGCCCGACTCGATCGTCGCGATGCTTCCACCGAGGGAATCGATTTCGGCGATCAGCGCCTGCGCCCGCTCGATCAGCGCGTCGGTGAGCGCCTCGACGTAGTACGACCCGGCGAGCGGATCGGCGACGTCGGCCGCGCCCGCTTCATAAGCGATGATTTGCTGCGTCCGAAGCGCGACGCGCGCCGACTCGGCAGTTGGAAGGGCGAGCGCTTCGTCTTTACCGTTCGTGTGGAGCGACTGCGTCCCGCCGAGGACTGCGGCTAGCGCCTGCAGCGTGACGCGGACGACGTTGTTGTCCGGCTCTTGCGCGGTCAAGGTCGAACCGCCGGTTTGCGTGTGGAAGCGCAGCATCTGCGAACGCGGGTCCTTCGCGCCGAACTCATCGCGAGTGATGTGCGCCCATAAATACCGCGCGGCGCGGTATTTGGCGACTTCTTCGAAGAAGTCGTTGTGTGCGTTCCAAAAGAACGAGATGCGCGGCGCGACGTCGTCGGCCGAAAGCCCGGCTTCGCTCGCGGCGCGTAGGTACGATTTTGCGTTCGCAAGGGTGAAGGCGATTTCTTCGACCGCGGTCGAACCGGCCTCGCGGATGTGATAGCCCGAGATCGAGATCGTGTTCCAGCGCGGCACTTCTCGCGCGCAGTATGCCATCACGTCGGTCACCAAGCGCATCGACGGGACCGGCGGGTAGATGTACGTGCCGCGCGCGACGTATTCTTTGAGGACGTCGTTTTGCACGGTCCCGCTCAGGTCGGCGAACGGAATCCCCCGGCGCCGCGCGACCGCCAAAACCATCGCAAGCAGGATCGCGGCCGGCGCGTTGATCGTCATTGAGACGGTGACTTCGCCGAGCGGGATGCCGTCGAGGAGCGTCTCCATGTCGCGGACGTGGTCGATCGCCACGCCGACCTTTCCGACCTCGCCGCGCGCTTGCGGCGCGTCGGAGTCGTAGCCAAGCTGGGTCGGGAGATCGAACGCGACCGAAAGGCCGGTTTGGCCGCGCGCGAGCAGATAGCGATAGCGCGCGTTCGATTCGGCCGCGGTCGCGAAACCGGCGTATTGGCGCATCGTCCAGAGCCGCTCGCGGTAACCGTCGGGCCGCACGCCGCGCAAGAACGGAAAGGCCCCCGGCTCGCTGCGCTCGTGCTTGGGCGGAGCGGACGACGCGTCGTAGACCGGCTCGAGCGGAATCCCGCTGCCGTTGATCTCACGCGCGTGGACCGGTTTCTTCGCGGAGCCCTTCACGCGTCGGCTTTCGCTGGCGCGGGCGAATGCCCCCGGCTCTGCAACCAGCGAAGTCCGAACGCGTAAGTCGCCGCGAGCAGTGCGTTGATCGGGATCGGCCCGATCGTTTTCCAGGTCGCGGGGATGTCGCCGCGCCCGATCAAGATTGCCGGAAGAACGGCCGCGAGCGCCTGGTCGAGCGCGACGAGGACGAGCAGCGCGCGGTATCGTCGCGGCGCTAAGAAGATCGCGAGATACAGGAGCGCGACGACGAGGAACTCGCCGCCCGCGATCATGGTAGCCGCCGGGTCTTTCAATGGGACGTCGAAGAGCGGCCCCATCGCGGCCGGGAAGAAGAGCGCGAAAACGGCGATGACTGCATCGATCGCGAAGCCGATCAACAGCGCGCTTCGCAAAACGAGTAGCGCGCGGTTCCCTGTAGACTTCACGGGGCGAACGCTCATGCCAGTGTCAGCAATGGCGCGTTTGACTCGACCGTAGCGCCCTTCTGCGTGTGAACCTTGGCGACCGTCCCGCTCTTGTGCGCGCGGATTTCGTTCATCATTTTCATCGCCTCGATCACCGCGACGACCTGACCCTCCTCGACCGTCGCGCCCTCGCCGACGATAAGTTCGACGACGACCCCGTGCATCGGCGCAACGACGTCGTTTCCACCGGCGCGTCCATTGCGCGAACGCGACGAATTCGGCCGCGGAGGGCCTCGGCGCGCGGCCGTCTTGGCGCCTCCCACGAAGGCTGGAAGATCGAGCAGGCGGACGGTGAACCGGCGCCCATTGATCTCGACGCGCACGACGTTGCTCTCGACATTCGGGCCGCCGCTGCTGTCGCTTGCGAGCGTCGCGTGCTGCGGCGCCCAAGTCGACGCGAACGCTTCGAGCGTCGCGGTGCCGTAGGTCCCATCGGTGACCGGCTCGGAATCGTTGAGGTCGCCTAGGAACGGCAAGGTCGTCGGCACGCCGCCGATCGTGTAGTCGTCGATCGCTCGGCGAAGCCGCGAGCGCGCTTGCTCGCGCGTGGGAGCCCAGACGATCAACTTTGCAATCAGCGAGTCGTAGTCCGGCGTAATCGTCGTGCCGGCGGCGGCCGCCGAATCGATGCGGACACCGAAGCCGGCCGGTTCGCGGTACGCGGTTATGGTGCCGGGTGCGGGCCGGAAATTGTGAGCCGGGTCTTCGGCGTTGACGCGGACCTCGATCGAGTGCCCGCGGAGGACGATGTCGTCTTGCGCGTAACCGAGCGGCTCCCCGGCCGCGACGCGAAGCTGTTCGTGGACCAGGTCGAGGCCACTGATCATCTCGGAGATCGTGTGCTCGACTTGAATTCGCGTGTTCATCTCGAGGAAAAAGAACTCGTCGCCGGCGACGAGCGTCTCGATCGTTCCGACGCTGTCGTAGCCGATCGCTTGCGCCGCGCGGATGCCCGCCGCGCGAAGGCGCTCGCGAACAATTGGGCTAACCAGCGCCGGCGTTTCTTCATAGAGCTTCTGATGACGGCGTTGCAGCGAGCAGTCGCGTTCGCCGACGTGGACGACGTTGCCGTGTTTGTCGGCGAGAATCTGTAACTCGACGTGCTTTGGGTTCTCGAGGTAGCGCTCGGCGTACAGGGTCGGGTTGCCGAAGTACGCGTCGGCCTCGCGGCGGGCGGTCGTAAATGCCGACGCGATCTCGCCGAGCGTCCGCGCGACCTTGAGACCTTTCCCTCCGCCACCGCCCGACGCTTTGAGCGCGAGCGGCAGACCGTATCGCTCCGCGGCCGTCAGCGCTTCGTCGACCGAATCGACCGGGGCGCTCCCGCCGGGGACGACCGGGACGCCGGCCGCGACCATCGCTTGCCGTGCGCGCAGCTTGTCGCCCATCGCGTCGATCGCATCGGGATGGGGGCCGACCCAAGTTAGGCCGGCAGCGATGACCGCGCGCGCAAACTCGGCGTTTTCGGCGAGGAAGCCGTAACCGGGATGGATCGCGTCGGCGCCGCTCCGCGCCGCGACGGCGAGGATGCGCTCGACGTTGAGGTAACTCGCACTCGGCATGGCCGGGCCGAGAAGATAGGCTTCGTCGGCGTAGTCGACGTGCGCCGAGCCGCGATCGGCCTCTGAATAGACCGCGACGGTTCGTAATCCGAGCTCCTTTGCCGTGCGCATGACGCGCAGGGCAATCTCACCGCGATTGGCGATCAGGAGCTTCTTCAGGCTCGTGCGGGCCTCGGGCGTCGGATCGTGCGAGTTAGGTCGAACGCGTCTTCGTCATCGAATGCGCGCGCCGCGGCGCGCCAGCGTGAGCCCGCGCCGTTCCCTCCGGGCACAGGGCCGCCGGCCGTTGCGAATGCCTCCTCGAGTGCGGCGACGATCGCCGCCGCCTCTTCGGGCGTCGGCGCGCCGTCGGGACCTGGGAGAAACTCGACCTTCATGCGCCGGCCGGATCCGGGAACATCCCCATCGCGTGATAACCCGCGTCGACGAAGTGCACGTCGGCGGTCACGGCGCGCGACAGATCGGAGACGAGGTAGACGGCCGCGTTTCCAATGTCTTCGGGTGTCACGTTGCGGTGCAGAGGCGAGGCCGCCTCGACTTTGGCGAGCATGCTTCTGAAGTCTTTGACTTGGCGCGAGCTCGCCGTGCTGATTGGCCCTGCCGAGATCGCGTTCACCCGGATTCCGCGCGCGCCGAGGTCGAACGCGAGGTAGCGAACGATCGACTCGAGGGCGGCCTTCGAGATCCCGGCGATGTTGTAGTTGGGAATGATTGCCGTCGAGCCAAGATAGGTCAGCGCGATGACGCTCGAATTGTCGGCGAGGACGTCGACCAAGGCGTTGACGAGCGCGATCAGTGAATACGACGAGATGTCGAGGGCAAGAGAAAATCCGGCGCGCGAGGTCTTGTAGACCTTGCCCGCGAGGTCTTCTTTGTTGACGAAGGCGATCGAGTGCACGAGCGCATCGAGGCTCCCGTAGTCGTTGCGAACCTCACGCGCGAGCGCGGCGAGTCCTTCGTCCGAGGTGACGTCACACGGATATGACTTCGCGCCGCCAAGTTCGGCGGCGAGTTTTTCGACTTCGTCTTTGACGCGTTCGCCTTGATAGGTGAACGCTAGGCTGGCGCCGTGCGCGTGAAGCGCGCGGGCGATGCCGGTCGCGATGCTCCAGCGATTCGCGACCCCGGTGACGAGTGCGGTCTTTCCGTCGAGCAGCCCCATGCCGGGGGCTTAGCGCCTCCGGCTCCCGAGGCCCTGCCCTCGCCTCCCGAGCCGCGCGAGGGCGTTTGTCGGGCGAATGCCGTGCAACGGGGCCGGCCGGTCGAGCGCCGGCCGAGCCCCTACGCGTTAACCAACGCGCTCTTCGATCGAGATCGAGTAGAGGGCGAGGTACTTGTCCCACTCCTCGTGAGCCGTGTTCCTTCTGATCACGATGAACGGAATGAATCGCGGCTCGTGCGGCTTGCGCCGCAGCGGCATACGCGCCTGCTCCGGCGTCCGGTCGCGCTTGCGGCCGTTGCAGTCGGTGCACGACGCGACCAGGTTCTCCCAGCTTGACGCTCCACCTTGGCAGCGCGGCACGACGTGATCGACCGTCGTCGTCGCGCGGTCGCCGCGGCGGCCGCAGTAACCGCAGCGGTAGTCGTCGCGCAGGAGCACGTTCTTCTTGGTCAGCGCGACGCGCTTGCGGCCGCGCCGAATGAAGTAGAGCATGCGAACGATCGACGGCAATGGGATGACGATTGACGGCGACGCGAGCCTGCCTTGATCGTGCAGGACCTCGGCCTTTCCGGCAAAGACGAGCCGAACCGCACGTGCAATGCTCGCGACGTTCAGCGGCTCGTACGTGGAATTGAGGACGAGAACGTCGCTCATACGATTGGACTCCTTTCAATGGAAGCTTGGACCGAGCGGCGAGAATCGAACTCGCGACGTCTGATTGGAAGTCAGAGGCGTTACCACTACGCAACGCTCGGATTTGGTCTAGGTTGCGAGAATCAAACTCGCGCTCGCGACTTGGCACGCCGCCGTACTGTCACTATACGAAACCTAGATGGTCCGCGCGGCAGGACTCGAACCTGCGAAAATGTCCGGGTGTAGGCCGGATGCCTTGGCCGCTTGGCGACGCGCGGGTGGTGTTGCCGAAGTGATTCGAACACTTGACCTCCGCCTTATCGGGGCGGCGCTCTTGCCGGCTGAGCTACGGCAACATAGTACGGGCAGCCGGAGTTGAACCGGCGTCGCCGGAGTGAAAATCCGGCATCCTTGGCCACTGGACGATGCCCGCGTGGTGCGCGATCTCGGATTCGAACCGAGCGTGACCCGTGTAAGAGACGGGTACTATTCCAGACGTCAGCTTATCGCGCGTGGCGGTCCCAGCCGGTACTGATCCGGCGGTCTTCGGATTGACAATCCGGTGCTCTGCCATTGAGCTATGGGACCAAAATGGCGGATGGCGTAGGAGTCGAACCCTGCCCGTGTGGGCCCCTCCGGTTTTCAAGACCGGTTGCGCGCCGCCGCGCCGGCGCCATCCATTAGAGACGACCGTACGAATCGAACGTACTCGATAACCGGTTTGCGGCCGGCCGCATTCCCATTTTGCTAGGTCGTCACGTGTCGCGCCGGCAGTTGCCGGCGCGACGGGTCAAAGCGAGCTCCCCTAGCCCACCCTCATCAAGAATCGAATCAGCACCGGTAGTACTCGGATCGTTCGTTACGGTACGCGATACGCAGATACGGCGCAGAAGCGGTACAGGAGGATTCGAACCCCTAGCTGCGCGCGACAGCCGCCAATAGAGCGTTTTTAGCCCTGGTTTCGTGCTCGCTTTCGAATCTCGACTACCGACTCGCTTTAGTCGACGAGTTCCGTGCTCCAGTTCGCTTCCTGGATCGCGACGTCGAGGAGGCGATGGCGACGCGAAAACTCGTCAACCTTCTTGCGGAGCTCGGTTGGGTCGACGGTACGGACGATCCGAATTTCGGAACGCAAGTATCGTTGCTGCAGACCGCTTGCGGCTTGGGCGACGCCGTCGAACGGCGACCGCAGCGCGAGGCAGTAATCCCGCTCCGCGAGGGCATCGACGAGCGGTTGTCCCGAGCGAAGTTTCGTCGCCACGTTCGTCCGGTTGATTCGCTGCACGAGAACGAGCGTCTCGGATGAGATACGCTCGATGTCGCTCAGCAGCTTCGCTGGGGCATCCGGCGCGGCGGCGCCTTCTTGGGTTTGGGCGCTCGCAATCGCGCGGACGCGGAGTTCTTCGACTTTCTTGTAGTTGTCCGACCGCAGCCGGAGTGCTTCGCCGAGTTTCATAGCGACGATCACCTCCTTCACTGGTGTGCTATGAGATGCTGGAGCGCGCGGCTGGAATTGAACCAGCAGCCTTCGCTTTCGGAGAGCGACGCACGTCCGCCGTGCTGCGCGCGCGTGGAGCCGAAGATCGGATTCGAACCGATTGCTTCCTGATTACGAAACAGGCGCTCTTCCAAGTGAGCCACTTCGGCATGGCTCCGGGTGATCGAGTTGAACGACCATAGATGGTACCAAAGACCATCGGCTTACCGATTAGCCGAACCCGGATCGAACCCGCGCGGGGAATCGAACCCCGAAAATCCCGGTTAGAAGCCGAGCGCGCGTCCATCGCGCATCGCGGGTATTGGGATGGTCCGCGCGGTGCGAATCGAACGCACGTCGATGCGGCTTAGGGGGCCGCCAGGTCGCCACTACCTTACGCGCGGATGGTGAAGGCGACAGGGATCGAACCTGCTCAGTCCTGATTAAAAGTCAGGGGCCCTGCCAATAGGGCGGCGCCTCCAAGATGGCCGAGGAACCCGGAATCGAACCGGATACTCGCGGTCCCAAGCCGCGCGTGTTACCGTCACACCCATTCCTCGCTGGAGCCGCTCGCCGGAGTTGAACCGGCATCGTGCGTTTACAGGACGCGCTTGTCACCCGTGACGGAACGGCTTCGTGTAGCAGATACAGGACTCGAACCTGTGCCGACGTGCGATATGAGCGCACCGCTCTCGCCGCTGAGCTAATCTGCCGCAGTGCTGATGTAGGGAGTCGAACCCATACCGCAGGCCAATCCGGCCTTCACGCCCGCGTATAAGGCGGGCCGCTCACCGAGAGCTTCATCAGCGTTTTTGCAAGCCGAGAGAATCGAACTCCCTGTGCGCGGCGCGCGGCTGCTTTACGGGCAGCTTCCCGTCCATCGGGTGACTTGCATGGTACGCCCGGTGCGATTTGAACGCACACTACTCAGGCTCTCGACCTGACGACTCTGCCGTTGGTCTACGGGCGCGTGGTGCCTTCGCTCGGATTCGAACCGAGACGATTTCCGGTTTGAGCGGAACGCATCTGCCAAATTGTGCTACGAAGGCGTGGTACGGACGGTCAGATTTGAACTGACACTGACTGCAGTCTGAATGCAGGCCCTCTGCCGTTGGGGTACGTCCGTTTGGTGCTCGGGCCGAGATTCGAACTCGGACTGACGCCGCTTTTTAAGTGCGACCGCATCGACCGTTTGTGCTACCCGAGCGTGGCTCCCCAACCTCGACTCGAACGAGGATCTACGGATTAACAATCCGCCGTCTTGCCGGTTAGACGATCGGGGAAAGTTGGTGGACCGCTAGAGAATCGAACTCTACGCACGCTCCTTGCAAGGGAGCATCGCCAGCCTTGGTACATGGCAGCCCGTGGCACCCCCGAGGTGATTCGAACACCTGTGCGTGTCCCGCTTTCGTAGAGCGGCGCTCTTCCGGGCTGAGCTACGGGGGTAAAATGGCCGGGGGTAGGGTGCTCGCATCCCTGTCTCATGCGCTTCAAGCATGCGCTAGAACTTTCTCAGCTAACCCCCGCCGGCGGAGAGCAACAGAATCGAACTGCACGCCCGCGAGGGCGCCATCGGTTTAGCAAGCCGCGGCGGCCACCGTGACCGCTTTACTCTCCGCGAACGACCGTTTCAGTTTTCAAGATGCGTGGGGTGATCGACGGGACTCGAACCCGCTTCAACTTGGCTCACAACCAAGTGCCTCGACCGCTTCGGCGTCGACCACCATGGCAGATCGGGACAGAATCGAACTATCGCCTCGAGTTTTGGAGACTCGCGCGCTGCCATTACGCCACCGACCTACGCGAAAGGGACCCGGCTTTCGCCGAGTCCCCTTCACAAATCTAAGGAACTGCTAACGAAAACCGCTATGGACTCTCCTTCGGATCGATCGAAAACGAGGTCGTATTGCCTTCGCTAAGGCAATAGGAACTCGCGGCGCGTTGCGCCGTGGGTCGCTCGACTCGTGATAACGATCTTTTCCGCATGGAATTCAACTCTAGTCGCCGTCGGCCGAAAAGTCAAGTGGATTCAGTGATAGATCAAGGCGGTGAGGGCGTTTACATCGCCGTCGCAATGTCCGCGATGCGGCCTCGATCGACTCCCGCGTCCTCGGGCAGGTAGAACTCGACTCCACTAGGTAGGTTTGGAGCCTAACGCCTAGAGGAGGCTTGTATGAAACACCCGCTTGTCGTCTCCGCGCTGTCAGCGCTCGGAGTTGCGGTCGCGACCATCCCCGCCATCGCGCTCACGTTCACGTTCTACGACATGTCGCCGCAGGTCAAGCTGGCGAAGATCAGCGCCGATCCGTGGAAGAACACGGACAGCCAGCATGCGACCGAAGTCGAGCCCGACACCTTCGCGTACGGTTCGACGATCGTCAGCGTCTTTCAAGAAGGCCGCTACAACACCGGCGGCGGCGCATCGGACATCGGCTTCTCGACGTCGACCGATGGCGGTAAGACTTGGAAAACCGGCATCTTCAAAGGCATCACGCGGGTTGAGAATTCGAAAAACCCCTACGACCGCGCGAGCGATCCCGCGGTGGCTTACGACGCCAGTCACAAAATGTGGCTCGCCGAAGCTCTGCCGATCCTCGGCGGCAACGGTCAAGAGCCGGTGGTCGTCGCCTCGAAAGACGGGTTGACGTGGGGGAAACCCGTCCTGACCGCGGCCAACAACGGGGACTTCATCGACAAGTCCTGGATTACGTGCGACGACACCAAGACGAGCCCCTACTACGGCCACTGTTACGTCGAAAGCGACGACTTCACGCTGGGCGGGCAGGAGCAAGTTACGACGACCACCGACGGCGGCAAAACGTGGTCGGCGCCGTACCAAGTCGCCGGCATTTTCGGCGAGGGCGGCCAGCCCTTGGCGCAACCCAACGGCACGGTCATCGTTCCATACGTCAACTTCTCAGACGGCGGGATCGACGCGTTTCGATCGACGGACGGCGGTCAAACTTGGGGTAACGACGTCGCGGCCGCACCGATCAGCTACGTCGCGCAGCAAGGAAACCTACGCAGCGGCTTTCTCCCAACGGCCTCGATCGACGGTGCCGGCAACATCATCGTTGCGTGGTCCGATTGTTCGTTCCGATCGGGGTGCTCACAGGACGACATCGTCTACACGACGTCGGCTGACGGCCAGACCTGGTCTGCAGTGCAGCGCGTCCCGATCGATGCGTCCAATAGCACGGTCGATCACTTCATCCCGGGGATCTCAGTCGACCCTGCGACCTCCGGATCGACTGCCCACATCTCCCTGACGTACTACTTCTATCCGATGGCGTTCTGCGGCAACGCTTGCAAGCTCGAAGTTGGCTACATCCATTCGCTCAACGGCGGGTCGACGTGGTCGAAAGCACAGAAGCTCGCAGGTCCGCTGAAGAACTCTTGGCTCGCCAACACGGACCAGGGCTACATGGTCGGCGATTACATCTCGACGTCGCACGTCGGCGGTTTGGCGTTCGGGGTCTTCGCCGACGCGACGGCCAATCACGGCACCGTAGACGACGAGTTCATGGCGACGACAGGCAAGGGACTGCCGGGGATCCGCGAAGCGTTCGCGGCGACCTCGCGCGGCGACCGTCCGGTCGCGCGCCGGCCGATTCGTCCTCCGTTCGTTCCACCGATCTAGCTCTCGACAAATCCGCGCGGATTTGCGAGCGAGCAGGCGGGGCGAAACGCTCCCGCCTGTTTTGTCGCGCGGGTCGCCCTGACGCCAAGGCCAACTACAACGGGATGTTGCCGTGTTTGCGCTTGGGGCGGTCGACCCGTTTGTCGGCGAGCATCTCGAGCGCGCGCGCCACGACCCCGCGCGTGCGGCTCGCTTCGATCACGTCGTCGACGTAGCCGCGTTCGGCGGCGATGAACGGGTTTGCGAAACGGCGCTCGTAGTCGGCGATCAGCTCGGCCGCTTTCGCTTCGGGGTCCTTGGCATCGGCGATCTCGCGGCGGAAGATCGTCTTGACGGCCCCGGCGGCGCCCATCACGGCGATCTCGGCCGTCGGCCACGCAACGTTGTAGTCGGCGCGGATGTGCTTCGACGCCATGACGTCGTACGCGCCACCGTATGCTTTGCGCGTGATCACCGTGATCTTCGGGACGGTCGCTTCGGCGAACGCGTACAGCAGCTTGGCGCCGTGCTTGATGATCCCGCCGTACTCCTGCGCGGTCCCGGGCAGAAAGCCCGGCACGTCGACGAACGTCAGAAGCGGGATGTTGAACGCGTCGCAAAAACGCACGAAGCGCGCCGCTTTGATCGACGAAGCGATGTCCAGGACGCCGGCCAGCACCTTTGGCTGATTGGCGACGATCCCGATCGACGCGCCGTCGATCCGGCCGAATCCGATGACGATGTTCGCGGCGTAAAGCTCGCCGAGTTCGAAGAAGTCGCCGTCGTCGACCACCGCGAGGATCGCGTCCTTGATGTCGTACGGCTTATTCGGCGCGTCCGGGATCAAGTCGTCGAGCGCCGGCGCGAGCCTCTGGGGGTCGTCGTCGGTTGCGAAGCGGGGCGGGTCGTCGAGGTTGTTCTGCGGCACGAAGGACAGCAACCGGCGCGTCATCGCGACCATGTCGTCCTCGTCGGCCGCGACGAAGTCCGTGACGCCGCTCTTGGTCGCGTGCGTTATCGCTCCGCCGAGCTCTTCGAACGTAACCTCTTCGCCGGTGACCGTCTTGATGATCTCGGGCCCGGTGATGAACATCTGCGCGATCCCCTCGACCATGACGGTGAAGTCGGTGATCGCGGGCGAGTAGACGGCGCCGCCGGCACACGGTCCGGCGATCAGGCTGATCTGCGGGATGACGCCGCTCGCTTGAACGTTGCGCCAGAAAATCTCCGCATATCCGCCAAGGCTGACGACGCCTTCTTGGATTCGCGCGCCGCCCGAATCGTTGATCCCGATCATCGGCGAGCCCGTGCGCACGGCGAGATCCATTACCTTGCAGATCTTCTCGGCGAAAACTTCGCCGAGCGATCCGCCGAGGACCGTGAAATCCTGCGAGAAGAGGAAGACCTGGCGCCCGTCGATCGTCGCGCGCCCGGTGACGACGCCGTCACCGAGAAACTCGCGTCTCGTCGAGGCCGAACGCCGACGAACGGTGGACCGCGAACATGTCAAGTTCGACAAACGAGCCGGGATCGACGAGCGCGTCGATTCGTTCGCGCGCGGTACGCTTGCCGCGCTCGTGCTGGCGCTCGTTCGTACCAGGCCCGGCCGGCTCGAGCGCTTGGGCGCGTTTGGCTTCTAGTTCTTCGATGTTCGCGCGGTGTGCCGACTCTTCCGAGATCGACATCCCGCTACCAGATGCCGAGCGCGACCTTGACGTCGTCACTCGCCATCGTGCGCGGGTCCCACGGCGGCGTGAAGGTTATCTCGACGTCGGCCTTCTCGACGCCCTCGAGCGAGCGCACCTTCGATTCCACCGACGCCTTGAACATCGGGCCTACCGGGCACATCGGCGACGTCAGCGTCATCGTGACCTTGACGTTTTGGTCGCGTTCGCCCTCGACGTCGACTCCGTAGACGAGCCCCAAGTCGACGATCCCCATGTGCAGTTCGGGGTCCTCAACTTCTCTCAGCGCATCGCGCACTTGGTCGGTCGTCGGCATTGGGATTCCTCCGGGTCTTCATGACTTCGGCACGAAGCCGGTTGGTTCCACTTTGGTACGGTTTTGCCGGGGCCCCAGTCGAATCCGATCGCCGATTGCAGGCAAGCGGCGCCGGTCGAGCGTAGCTCACGGCAGAGGGGCCCGTCGATTTGACAGCGCTTGCTATAAGGCCGACTTTGAGCGCCACACGCATCATTTTGCGCGTGGCCGCCGTCCTTGTCTCCATCGCCGGCTTTCAACTGTTCGTCCTAGGCGAACACACCGACGCATATTTCGCGTGGACGATCAAGTCGCCGATCACCGCCGCCTTCATCGGCGCGGCGTATTGGTCGAGCTTGCCGATCGTCTTGGGCGGCGTGCGCGGGCGCGTTTGGGCCCAGACGCGGATCTCGTATTTCTCGCCCTTAGTCTTTACCGTATCGATGCTGATCGCGACGGCGATGCATCTCGATGCGCTGCACTTGCACCAAACGGGCGCGTTGTTCCCCGTGTTCGCGGCCTGGTCTTGGGTCGCGGTCTATTTCATCGTCCCGGTCGCCGAGATCGTCATCCTCGGCTTTCAACTGCGCGCTCCCGGCGGAGATCCTCCCCGAATCGCTCCAATGCCCGTCGCGATTCGCGCGATCATCTTAGCTCAAGCCGCAATCATGTTACTGATCGGAGCCGTGCTCTTCGTCGCGCCGCTTGCGGGAGCCGGATTATGGCCTTGGAAGCTGACCGCGTTCACCGCACAAGTGACCGGCGGCTGGCTCTTAGGCCTCGGCGTCGCTGGAGCCGAGGCGGTGTGGGAGAACGACTGGACGCGCGTTACCGCAGCGGTTGGCAGTTATCTGGCGTTCGGAGTGCTCCAAGCCGTCGTGCTATTGCGCTACGGCGCTTCGCTCGGCTGGGGCGGAGCAGGTCTGTCGGTTTATACTGCGTTCATCGCGAGCATTGTCATCGTCGCGGTTTGGGCGGAACTAGCGGCGCGTCAAGCCGCAAAGGCTAACGCCTAGTCGCCGGCGCGCAAGGTTGCGCGAAGTAAGTCGGCCGGCGTATCGACGTCGACGAAGGGACCGTCGTCGTCGACGATGAGTTCGACGCGGCGCCAGCGCGGGTCGTCGCGCAACCGTCGCAACGAGTCGCCCTCTTCCCAGGCCGCTAGCGCGGCACGCGGCCGAGATCCGAAAACGACCGGGTGGCCACCGATGCCGGCCCGGACCGGATAGGCGACGTCGGCGTGGCCAAGCGCGGCGACGATGCGGCGCACGAGGCCGGCGTCGACGAACGGCGTGTCGGCGAGCAGCACGACGAGCGTTGCCTCGCGATCGGCGACGGCGGCGTCTGCAAGTTGGAGCGAGCGGGTCATTCCGCGCTCGGGCTCGTCGTTGACGATCGTCCGCAGCCCTTCGCGCGGCGCTACATGCGCGGCAAGCGAAGGTCCGATGACGGCGACGGCCGGAAAGTCTTTTGCCGCATCGAGCGCGCGTTCGAGCAGTGTCGCCCCATCGACGCTCACGAGCAATTTCTGCGCGCCCATTCGTGAAGACGTGCCGGCCGCGAGGATCGCGCAGACTGCCCGCGGGTTCATGCGACCGCGGCGGCCAGATTCGCCGCAAACTCAGCGGTCGTCTTCTTGGCGACGCTCTCGATCATTCGTCCGCCGAGGGTCGCGACGATCCCGCTGACTTGCGCTTCGGTCCGCAAGGCGACGTGCGTTTTGCCGTCCCGCGCCTGCGCGCGCGTCTGCATCGTCGCGCGCACGCCGCCGCGCCCTTTGACCTCGTCGCCTTGGAGCGCGAAGCGCGCCTCGTGGGTTACCTCATCGAGCGCTTCGACGACCAGCGTCACGCGATAGCTCACGGCAATCGGGCCGGCCTTCACCGTCGCGCGGGCGCGGAAGGTTCGCGCGTCGACCTGCTCGGTGATTTCGACGTTTGGGAGGCAGCGCGCGACGCGCGGGATGTCCGCGAGAAGCGGCCATACGCGCTCGAGCGGCGCGTCGAGGGTGAACTCGTCTTCGATGGTCACGGCCCGCCGGCTTCTTGCGGTTGGGGATGGACGGGCGCATTCCCATCGCGGAGTCGTCCGCCGAGGCGTCCCGAGCGAACCGCTACGATCTCGGCGGCGATCGAGATCGCGGTTTCTTCGGGCGTACGGGCGCCGATGTCGAGCCCGATCGGCGCGCTGATCCGGCGCAGGTCTGCATCGCTCGTCCCCGCTTCGCGGAGGGCGGCGACGCGCTCGGCGTGCGTCCGCCGGCTTCCCATGGCGCCGATGAAGCCGGCTTCCGTACTGAGCGCCAGCTTCAGGACTGGGACATCGAACTTCGTATCGTGCGTGAGCACGACGATTGCCGTGCGCGGTCCGACGCGCGCTTTCTTGAGGTACTCATCGGGCCACGCGACGACGACCTCGTCGGCATCGGGGACCCTCGTACGTGTCGCGAAGACCGGGCGCGCGTCGACAACCGTGACGCGATAGCCGAGATACTTGCCGATTCGCGCCATCGCCCGCGAGAAATCGACCGCTCCGAAGACGTACATGTCGGGCTTCGGCGCAAAAGCCTGAATGAAGACCCGGACGTCGACGCCAATCGGTTCGCCATCGCGCCCGAAGGCGCGCAGCGCGGTCTCGCCCAGGGCAAGCAACGCGCGCGCCTCCATTTCGACGGCATGGTTGAGCCCGGGCGTCCCCAAATCTCCGAGCCGGCCGCCGTCGTCGACGAGCAGTTTCGCGCCGGCTGATTCCCCCTCGACGACCGTCGCGAGGGCGACCGGTTCGTCCGCCTGCAGCGCCCGAACGAGGGGCTCGAAGATCATCGCAGGCCTTACCAGTCGAGACGCTCGACGAATACGTGAATCGTCCCGCCGCAGGTCAACCCGTGTTCGATCGCTTGAGCGTCGCTGATCCCATAGGTCACGATGCGCGGGCGCCCCGACGCTATCGCATCCTGCGCCTCCTCGTAGACCGCACTTTCAACGCATCCGCCGCTGACCGAGCCCGCAACGTCGCCGCGTTCGTTGACCGCCATAACGGCGCCGGGCCCTCGTGGCGCCGAGTGCTCGACCTGTACGACCGTCGCGAGCGCGATCCGCTGCCGCTCGCCGCGCCACGCTTTGAGTGCGCCGAGAACTTCGACTAAGCCGCGATCGCCTTCGGACCCGTTCATCTCGGCGGCGCTTCGGCGCGGTCCGAGGATTTCCGCGTTCGGCACGGTAGCATGGCCCATGCCGAGCATCGACATCGAGGTCAACGGGACCCGCCACGCGGCCGAGGTCGAGCCGCGGCTCCTTTTGGTTCATTTCTTGCGCGAGCGACTAGGATTGACGGGGACGCACGTCGGGTGCGACACGTCGAGTTGCGGCGCGTGCACCGTTTTGCTTGACGGGATCTCGGTGAAGAGCTGCACGCTGTTCGCGGTCCAATGCGACGGTCGAGCGGTCACGACGATCGAAGGGATCGGCTCCGATAAGACGCTTCATCCGATGCAAGAGGCGTTTTGGGAGCACCACGGGCTGCAGTGCGGCTACTGCACGACCGGGATGATCGTCAGCGCAGTCGATTTGCTGCGCCGTAACCCGGACCCGTCGGACGACGAGATCCGGGCCGGTCTCGAAGGCAACCTCTGCCGCTGCACGGGCTACGAGAACATCGTCACTGCGGTCCGCGCTGCGGCCCGGGCGGCTCGCTGATGGCCTTCAAAACGCTCGTCGGCGCACGTATCCGCCGGCGCGAAGATCCGCGCTTGATTACGGGGCAGGCCACCTACGTCGACGATGTCAAGATCGTCGGGCTCCTTCACGCCGCGTTCGTGCGCAGCCCGTACGCACACGCTCGCCTGCGGCGCGTCGACGTCGAAGCGGCAAAACGCCATCCCGGGGTTGTCGCCGCCTTTACGGGGGCCGATTTGCGCGCCCAAGGATTAACGGCGTCCCTGCCGGTCGCCCACAAGATGACCGACCTCAAGACGCCGCCACATCCGGCGCTCGCGGTCGGCGAGGTTCGCTTCGTCGGTGAGTGCGTCGCCCTGGTCGTCGCGACCGACCCTTACGTAGCGCGCGACGCGGCCGAACTCGTCGAAGTGGAATACGAGGAGCTCCCGGTCGTGGTCGACGTCGAAGCTGCGATGGCGCCGGGAGCGGCATTGGTGCATGCCGACCTCGGAACGA
This sequence comes from Vulcanimicrobiota bacterium, assembly GCA_963832625.1. Taxonomy (GTDB): domain Bacteria; phylum Vulcanimicrobiota; class Vulcanimicrobiia; order Vulcanimicrobiales; family Vulcanimicrobiaceae; genus CAWHUV01. The sequence continues at coordinate 62,593 of CAWHUV010000006.1, forward strand.
ACGTCGCATTCACGATGCCGTTCAGCGCGGGCGACGTCGATGGCGCGTTCGCGGCGGCCGACGTCGTCGTCAAGCAGCGCCTGATCAATCAGCGGCTCGCGCCGGTTCCGATCGAGCCGCGCGGCGTCATCGCGCAGTGGGACGCCGGTATGGAGCAACTGACGATCCACTCGGCAACTCAGATCCCGCACTTGCTGCGCACCCAACTCTCGCTCGTCCTCGGACTCCCCGAGAACAAGGTTCGCGCGATTGCACCGGAAGTCGGCGGCGGCTTCGGCGCCAAGCTGAACGTCTACGCCGAAGAAGCCGTCGTCGCGTGGGCCGCAATGCGGCTGAACCGCCCGGTCAAGTTCGTCGAATCCCGCAGCGAATGTTTTCAGGCCATGATTCACGGACGCGATCAGATTGACGACTGTGAGATCGCCGCAAAGCGCGACGGGACCATCACCGGCTTGCGCGTTCGCGTTCTCGCCAATCTCGGCGCCTACCACCAGCTCCTGACGCCGGTCATCCCGACGCTGACCTTGCTCATGGCGCCCGGCTGTTACACGATTCCGAACGTCGCCGGCGAGGTTGTCGGCGTCTTTACGAACACGATGTCGACCGACGCGTACCGCGGCGCCGGGCGTCCGGAAGCGACGTACCTCATCGAACGAATGGTGGACCTGCTCGCGCGCGAACTCGAGATGGATCCGGCCGACGTGCGGCGGCGCAACTTCATCGCGCCCGACGCGTTCCCGTTCACGACGTCGACCGGCCTGACGTACGACTCCGGCCGCTACGCAGCGACGATGGACGAGGCGCTGCGGCTCGCCGACTACGAAGGTTTGCGCGCCCGGCAGCGCGAGTTGCGGGCGCAAGGCCGGTGCCTTGGAATCGGTCTCTCGACGTACGTTGAAGTGTGCGGCATGGGTCCGAGCGCGGCGATGCCGGCCGCCGGCTGGGACAGCGCGACGGTGCGCGTCGAGCCGACAGGGAGCATCACCGTCCTCACCGGGATTTCGCCGCACGGCCAAGGCGAAGAGACGACGTTCGCGCAGCTCGTCGCCGACGAACTCGGCGTCCCGATCGAACTCGTCAACGTCATTCACGGAGACACCGACAAGGTTCAATACGGCGTCGGTACGTTCGGCTCGCGCGGGACCGCGGTCGGCGGCGCCGCGCTCAAATTGGCGCTCGAGACGATTCAGGCGAAAGCGATCAAAATCGCGGCGCATCAATGGGAGGCGAATCCCGACGACGTCACGTTCGAGGGCGGCAAGATAGCCGTCAAAGGGATCCCCACAAAATCGATGACGATCGGCGAAGCCGGCTTTCTCGCCTTCATGGGCGACAAGTTGCCGCCCGGGCTCGAACCCGGACTCGACGCGACGCGGCGCTTCGAACCACCGAACTTCGTCTATCCATTCGGAACGCACGTCTGCGTCGTCGAGGTCGACCCGGAGACCGGTCAAGTCGCGGTTCAAAAGTACGTCGCCGTCGACGACTGCGGCAAGGTGCTCAACCCGATGATCGTCGAGGGCCAGATTCACGGCGGGATCGCGCAGGGGATGGCGCAGGCCCTCTACGAGGAAGTCGTCTACGATGCGGGCGGGCAGCTCCTGACCGGAACCTTAATGGATTACGCGGTTCCGCACGCGGAACAAGTGCCGCACTTCGAGCTTGCCCGGACCGTGACTCCGACCAACGTCAATTCGCTGGGTGCGAAGGGCGTCGGCGAGGCGGGGACGATCGGTTCGACGCCGGCCGTCGTCAACGCGGTCATGGACGCGATGGCGCCGTTCGGCGTCTCGCATATCGACATGCCGCTGCGACCGGAAAAACTTTGGCGCGCGATCGGCGCCAAGGGCGACGCGGAGGTGAAGGCATGATCGCAACGGCGTTCGAGTACGCCCGGCCGAAGACGCTGAGCGAAGCGCTCGAGTTGATCAGCGCGCGCGACGGTGACGTCAAGCTGCTTGCCGGCGGCCACAGCCTGATTCCGATGATGAAGTTGCGCTTGGCGCAGCCGGCCGTGCTCGTCGATATCGGCTCGCTCCCGGGCCTCGGCGAGATCGCCGTCGCGGGGACGCGGGTCGCGCTAGGCGCGCTCGTGACGCACGCGGCATTGGCGGCGAGCGACGTGATGCGGCGACACGCGGGCGCCCTGTGGGATGCAGCAAACAACTTGGGCGACCCGCAGGTCCGCAACCGCGGGACCGCCGGCGGCGGGTGCGCGCACGGCGATCCGGCCTCGGACTATCCCGCCGTCATGCTCGCGCTCGACGCGACCTTCACGCTCGCCGGGCAGAGCGGAACGCGAGAGGTGCGGGCGGCCGAGTTCTTCCGCGGTCCCTTCGAGACCGCACTGAACCCCGACGAAATCTTGACGCAGATCGCATTCGAATCGGCGCCGCACGCCGCGTACCTCAAGCTCGAGCACCCGGCGTCGCACTACGCGCTCGCGGGCGCCGCGGTCGCCCTCGAACTCCGGGACGGCACGATTGCATCGGCCCGAGTCGCATTCAGCGGGATCGGCGACGTTGCGGTACGAGCCGGCCGATTGGAGAAGACGCTCGTCGGCATCCGCCCGTCCGACCTGGTCGCGCTTGCGGCGGCATGCGCTGATGCGGCGAAGGGGATCGAGGCGCGCTCGGACCGAGCGGCTTCGGGCGGCTACCGGCGAGCGATGGCCGAAGTCTTTGCCGCACGCGCGATTGCACGCGCCGCGAGCCGCTGACATCGTCGATGCCTCCGCCTCGTGAGGCCGCGCGGCTCACGATGACGACGGGTGCGTCGGTTCCGGCAGAAAGCGAGCCGGTACGGTGCGCACGAAGCGGCGGGTGAGGATGACTGCCACCGCGAGCGCAAAGAACACCAACGAGGCGGCCCACGACGGCTGGAAGCTGAGGGACACAATTGCGCTCAGCGACGCCGCTGCAACCAGCATGTAGCGGATGAAGGCCTGCCAAAGCTGCAATTGTTGCCGGGCGCTCAGACGCGGGTTGCGACGCAACAGGCCGCGGGCGTGCAGGATCGCCATCGTGATCGAGATGCCGGCGAACGAACCGGCGTACAGCGTATATGCGCCGCGGTCACCGTCGAACCGAATCGTCGCTTGCATCGCAAATGGCAAGATCGCGACCGCCGCCAGGAACACGAAGTTCAGGAACACGTCGAACGGTTCGGGCTCGAACGCGAGCCGAAACGTTCGATAGTGCGCGAGCCAGAAGGCGGCGATCACCGCGAACGTCCCGAAAAAGATAACCCAGCGGATCGGGTGCGCGAACAAGTCGGCAGCGCGCGCCGGCAGGACGAGTTGCAGCGCGCTTTGTGAAAGCATGAACCCGAAGACGATATCGCTGAAGGCTTCGAGCCGGCGCTTGAAGATCGCCCGGTCTTCGAGTTCGCGATCGGTCAGCGCCGCCATAACGTCAGACCGACAGGTACTTTTGCAGCGCCGCCTCGTCCGTTCGCAGTTCGGCGATCGTCCCACTCGCCATCACGCGGCCATTTGAGAGGACGTACGCGCGGTCGGACAAGCTCATCGCGACGTCGGCATTCTGCTCGACCAGCAAGATGGTGTTTCCCTCCTCTCGGATTCGGCGAACGACGTCTTCGACGTTGCGCGCGACCAGCGGCGCCAGGCCTTCCATCGGTTCGTCGAGGAGGATGATCGCAGGATTTGCGATCAACGCGCGCGCGATCGCCAGCATCTGCTGCTCGCCGCCCGAAAGTTTTGCGGGTTTGTCGCGCCGCTCGCCCAGGACCGGAAAATATTCGTAGATCCGCTTCGCGCTCCACGGACCTTTCCGCCCGGCGAGCGAGGCGAGCCGCAGGTTCTCGCCGACCGTCAGGTTCGGGAATATGCGCCGGTCTTCAGGGACGAACGCGATGCCGAGTTTCACGAGCCTGAAGGGCTGCCGGTTCTCGATCGTCCGCTTGCGGAACCTGATCGCGCCGCGTCGCACGGCGACCAATCCCATGATCGCTTTTAGCGTTGTGGACCGGCCGCTGCCGTTGCGACCGAGGAGCGAGACGACCTCGCCCTCGTTGACATTCAACGAGACATCTTGTAAGACGTGGCTTTTGCCGTAGAAAGCGTTAACCTCGTCGAGCTCGAGGAGCGTCGCCGCGCTCAAGCAAGTCCACCGAGGTAAGCCCGTTGCACCGCTTCGTTGCCGCGGATTTCGTCGGGCGTCCCGACTGCAAGAATCTGTCCGGTTTGCATGACGGTGATGGTCGTAGAAATCGACATAACGACGTCGATGTCGTGCTCGACGAGCATGATCGTGCGGCCGGGCGAGATGCGCTGAATCAGCGCGACGGTCGCCTCAGTCTCGGTCGGCGACATCCCCGCGAGCGGCTCGTCGAGGAGCAGCACGTCGGGGTCCCGGGCGAGCACGAGCCCGATTTCGAGCCGGCGCTGATCGCCGTGCGAGAGATTTTCGGCATTGGCGTCCGCTGCGGCGGAAAGGCCGATGTCTTCCAGGATCGACTCCGTCTTTGTTGCGAGGTCGCCCATCCGGCGCGTCGGGAGGAAGAAGTTGGCGCGGCCGTCGTGCGCGGCTTGAACCGCGAGCCGAACGTTCTCGTAGACCGGCAGCCGCGCGAAAATGTTGGTGATCTGGAAGGAGCGCGCGATGCCGAGCCGGGCGCGCTCGTAAGGTTGCAGCGCCGTGATGTCGCGCCCGCCGAAGAAAATTCGGCCGGCGCTCGGCGGCAACAGCCCGGAGAGCAAGTTGAAGAACGTCGTCTTCCCCGCGCCGTTCGGGCCGATGATGGTTCGAACGCCCTCGCTCGGGATCTCGATCGAGACGTCGTTGACCGCTTTGAACCCGGCAAACGATCGCTCGAGGTGTTCGGTCTTGAAGCAGTATGCGTTCCCGTTCACGGTGTCCCGCTTTCGGGCACGACGACCTCTTCGGCAAGATCTGTGTCCAAGCGCGCGCGGGGTGAGAACCAGCGGCGCACGGCATTAACGACCCCGTAGTGGCGCAGGTCCTCGAAAATGCCGGCGATCCCGCGCGGCGCAACGAGCACGAAGATGACGAAGACGCCGCCGATCGCAGCGGGCCAATACTTGGTCAACTGGGAGACGCTGTTTTGGAGGTCCCAGTATACAAGTGCGCCGATCATCGGGCCGGCGAACGAGCCGATTCCGCCGAGGAGTGACATCATCACGACGCGCCCCGAGTAATCGATCGACGCGGCGTCCGGGTTGATTGCCTGCTGGAAGTAGGCCCAGAGCCAACCACCGGCCGCCGGGAAGAGCGCCGACAGAACGAACGCATTGACGCGGTACTTGTTCACGTCGTATCCGAGGAAGCGCGCCCGCTGTTTGTTCTCGCGAATCGCGTGCAACACCGACCCGAAAGGAGAGCTGACGATCCAGAAGTTCGCCGCGATGGCGATAAACGAGACGACCGCAGCGAAGATGAAGTAGTGCATCCCGGTCGACTCGGCGAGCCAGTCGGGCGGAAGGCCGGGGAGCGCGGGGCGCGCGACGGCTTGGAGCCCGTCCTCGCCTCCCGTCAAGTCCGACCAGCGAAATGCGATAAAAAAAATCACCTGAGCGAACGCCAAGGTGATCATCGAGTAATAAATCCCGCTCGAGCGTGGAACGACCAAGCGCGCGAGGCCCCAGGCTAGCAACGCGACGAGTCCTAGGGCGAAGACGAGCGCGATGAAGGCGCTGCCGCCCGGGCCGTGGACCAGGTGCAGCGGACCCAGCATCACGTCGAAGCCCTTCGCGTAGAGCGCGGTAGCGTAAGCGCCGATCGCAAAGAACATTGCATGGCCGAACGAGAGCTCGCCCGTATGGCCGAACAGCAAATTGAAGCCGAGCGCAAAGAGGGCGAACGCGAGCACGGTCGTGGCTAAGTCGACGAAGCCTGCGTGCGGCGGGAAGCGGTTCCCGTGTGCGAGGTTGAGATCGAGGGTGCCGCCCGGCATCAATGCCGGGAGCAGGCCGATCGCGATCGCGATGACTCCGAGCTGAACCCAGGGATTGGCTCTTGGCGGCCGCTTCACTCGAAGATGCCTTCGACCCCGAAAATCCCGCGCGGGCGAATGAGCAAAATGATTCCCATGATGAAGAAGCCGGTCAACTCGACCGCGGGCGGATAAACCAGTTCCATCAAGCTCGACAGAATGCCGATCAAGAGACCGCCGACGACCGCGCCCCAGAACGAGCCGATACCGCCGACGATGACGATGACGAAGGTCAGGACGATCCACTGCGAGGCGAGCGTCGGGATGATCGCGTAGACCGGTGCGGCGAGCGCACCGGCGAGTCCGGCCATGAACGATCCGATCCCGAAGACGAGGGTAAACATCAGCGGCATGTTGACCCCAAGGAGCGTGACCATTTCGGCATCGCGGGTTCCGGCGCGGATGATCATGCCGATGTTCGTCCGATTGATCAGGAGCCACGTCACCGCGAGGATCACGAGCGTGACGAGCACGAGAAAAACGTCTTTGTAGACCGGCAGCTCGAATGCGCCGAGCGTAATCGAGCCGTTCAAGTATCCCGGCAGGCTCGGATAACGGACCGCGTCGTCGCCCCAAATGTAGCGGACGACTTGCTCGAAGACGAGCGCCGTCCCGTACGTCAGCAGGAGGGTGTATTCGGGGATCCGGCCGTAGAGCGGCCGGATCAGACCGGACTCGAAAAGCATCCCGAAAACGCCGATGAACAGCGCCGCCAAGAAGATGCTGGGCCAGAATCCCATGTGCGGCGCCAGCGCGTACGCGACGTAGGCGCCTAACATGAAAAAGGCGCCGTGCGAGAAGTTGATGACGCCCATCAGACCGAGGATGATGTTCAGGCCGAGCGCGACCAGGATGTACAACATCCCGAGCGTGATGCCGTTTACCAGCTGGTCGACGATCTGGTGCAGCACCAGGCGCGGTTTCGGCGGGTCGCGCCAATCCCTTGCCCGGCTAGAGCGCCTTCACGGGGGCTGGAGCGGCGCGCCGAGAAAGGCTTGCCTCGTGCCACCACGTAGGCCGGCGTCGCCTGCGGACGGGGCGGCCCGTAGGCAAGAACCCAAGCTCGCGACGGTCTCTCACACGCTCGACGGCGTTATCGCCGAGCGGCTTCGCCTATTGGCTTTCGAAGAGCGCGTCAGCGAGAGCGCCGTGCTCGAATTTGCCCTCCGGGAATTCCTGGGAAGCGGCGACCCCGAGGACCTCGGCACGCGGCTGCGCGCCGCGGGCGCGGCGTTACGCCGGCGCCCCTAGCTCTTACGGCGGCGCCCGGCGCCTTCCCGGCGCAAAAGGTCGCCTAGGGCCGCGTCGTCCTCGCTCTTTCCAAAGAAATCGTTGAGCGCGTGCTCGATCACGGCACTCTCGCTGACGCGCTGGAAGAACGCGAACCGCTCCAGCCGCTCGGCGAGCGCCAGGCTCAGGGTGTGCGAGACCTTGGCGACGCTGCTCTTGCGGGCGGAGCCGTTGGGGGGCCCGGCACCCGCCGAGCCGTCCGGCGCGGTCGGATTTTCCGAGTCCTCCTTGGCATTTGGAGGCCGTTCCCACATACTAACTATTGGTTTGCCCGCCCGGGCCCCGACCCTCCTCAACTTTTGAAACTGAATCGACCGAATCTAATGTCATGACGGGATACGACTTATACCGGTCATTCGTTGGATAAGTAGGAGAAGGTAAGTCCGGGAAGCCCGGCAAGTCGCCATGAGAGTCTACCGGAGCCGAAAGCGGCCGGCGGACAGGGAGTCTGACTAGCATGTCAATGTGGGAACCGTTTACCGAGAGAGCCCGGCGCAGTATCGTCTTAGCCCAAGAAGAGGCGCAGCGTCTCGGCAACAACTACATCGGGACCGAGCACATCCTCCTCGGCATCATCTCCGAGGGCGAGAGCTTGGCCGCCAAAGTCCTCGAAACGCTGGGCGTCAACCTGGCCAAGGTTCGCCAGGAAGTCGAGGCGATCGTCGGCCGCGGCGGCCAAACCGTCCAGCAAGAGATGGTCTTCACGCCGCGCGCCAAGCGCGTGATCGAGTTGGCGTTCGAAGAAGCGCGCCAGCTCAACCACAACTACATCGGGACCGAGCACTTGCTGCTCGGGTTGATCCGCGAGGGTGAGGGTGTCGCCGCGCGCGTGCTGACCAACCTCGGCGTCGATCCCGCCAAAGTTCGCGTGCAAACGACGTCGCTGCTCGGGGCCGAGGGTCAACCGGTCGCGCCGAAGGGCAAGTCGAAGACGCCGACGCTCGACGCGTACGGTCGCGATCTGACGACGCTCGCTCGCGAGAACAAGCTCGATCCCGTGATCGGGCGCGCCAACGAGATCGAGCGCGTCATTCAAATTCTCGCTCGGCGGACCAAGAACAACCCGGCCCTGATCGGCGAGCCGGGCGTCGGAAAAACGGCTATCGCCGAAGGGCTCGCTCAGCGGGTCGTCAAGGGCGAGGTCCCCGAGCCGCTGCGCGATCGGCGCGTCATAACGCTCGACCTGGCCGGCCTCGTGGCCGGTACGAAGTATCGCGGCGAGTTCGAGGAGCGCATGAAGCGCGTGATGGACGAAATCCGCGGCGCCGCCGGCGAAATCATACTTTTCATCGACGAATTGCATACGCTCGTCGGCGCCGGTGCGGCCGAAGGGGCGATCGACGCGTCGAATATCATCAAGCCCGCGCTCGCGCGCGGCGAACTCCAGTGCATCGGCGCGACGACGCTGAACGAATTCCGCAAGCACATCGAGAAGGACTCAGCGCTCGAACGGCGCTTCCAGCCGGTCATGGTCGGCGAGCCGACCGTCGAAGAGACCGTTGAGATTCTCAAGGGTTTGCGCGATCGGTACGAGGCCCATCACAAGGTCACGATCACGGACGAAGCGTTGGTCGCGGCCGCGCGGCTCGGCGACCGCTATATCAGCGATCGTTTCTTGCCCGACAAGGCGGTCGACCTCATCGACGAAGCGTCATCGCGCGTGCGCCTCCAGTCGACGTTGCCGCCGCCCGAGATTCGCGAGGTCGACAATCAGATTCGCCTGATCAAGGCCGAGAAAGAGGCGGTCGTCAAGTCGCAAGAGTTCGAAAAGGCGGCTGCGATCCGCGATCGCGAGGAAAAGCTGCGCCTCGAAAAACAACGGCTCGAAGCCGAATGGCAAGAGCGTAAGGCGCAACTCGACAAGACGGTCAAGGTCACCGAAGAGGACATCGCTTACATCGTTTCGGCCTGGACGCGGATTCCGGTCAGCACGACTGGCACAGGGCGAGACGCAAAAGTTGCTTTCGATGACCGAGCAGTTACACAAGCGCGTCATCGGTCAAGAGGAGGCGACTCGGCGTCGTCACCCGGGCGATTCGCCGTTCGCGCGCCGGCCTCAAGAACCCGAAGCGACCGATCGGCTCGTTCATGTTCCTCGGCCCGACGGGAGTCGGGAAAACCGAGGTCGCCCGCAGCTTGGCCGAATTCCTCTTCGACGACGGCGAGTCGATGATTCGCATCGACATGTCGGAGTACATGGAGAAGTATGCGGTCTCGCGCTTGGTCGGCGCACCGCCCGGCTACGTCGGCTACGAAGAGGGCGGCCAATTGACCGAAGCGGTCCGCCGGCGGCCATACTGCGTCGTCCTGCTCGACGAGATCGAGAAGGCGCACCCCGACGTCTTCAACCTGTTGCTGCAGGTTCTGGAGGACGGTCGCCTGACCGACTCGCAAGGCCGGGTCGTCGACTTCAAGAACTCGGTGATCATCATGACCTCGAACGTCGGCGCGCTCGGAATGCAAACGACGACCGAGATCGGCTTCCGTTCTCAGAAAACGCAAGGCGACGATCGAGCGGCGTACGAGAAGATGAAGAACAAGGTCTTGGAGGAAGTCAAGCACACGTTCCGGCCCGAGTTCCTCAACCGCGTCGACGAGGTGGTCGTCTTCCACCAGCTCAGCCGCGAGGAGATCGAGCAAATCGTCGGCCTCGAACTCGAAAAGGTCATCCGCGAGGTCAAGGCTCAGGACATGCATCTCGAAGTGACCGAGGACGCGAAGGCGCTGCTAGCGCGCAAGGGCTGGGATCCGCAATTCGGCGCGCGCCCGCTGCGCCGCGCGATTCAGCGCGAGGTCGAGGACGAATTGTCCGAAGAGCTGCTCAAGGGAAATTTCGGTGCGGGCGATCGGATTTTAGCCGAGACGAATCCCGATAATCCGGAGAAGCTGCGCTTCTCGAAGATCCCGTCGGTCGAGCCACCCGCCGCGCCGACGCCCGAGCTTACAATAGGCTGACACCTTTCGCAACGTGGCGGTCGCGTTTGCCGGCCGCCATTGGGTCGTGGTTCGCCCGCGAACTCGTCCGTAACGCGCTCGCCCTCGTTGAGGGCGGGCGCGTCGTGTTGCGCTCGGTCGAGGACCTAGCGATCGAAGCGAGCGTGACGGACTCGCGCGGCGCGCATCGCGTCGTCGTCGAGTGGGGGAGCGGAACCGGGCCGCAAGCGCTTCATTCCACGTGCGCGTGTCCGGCAAACGGAATCTGCGAGCACGTCGTGGCGACGCTCGAGGCCGTGCGCTCGCAAACCGAACTCGAAGAACGGCTCGCGGAGCACGAATCCGATTTGAGTTGGCTCCCCGCGCCCCGTCTCGATTCGCGCAAGCAGCGCGCGCGCAGCGTATGGGCGGTGTTCTCATCGCCCGACGGCAGCACGCTTAGCGCGCAGCTGATCTTGGACTCGCCGCGCTTGCGCGGCGCCGTGCGCGACGCGCAGGCGATCGCGGCGATGATGGATGCGACGCCGAACGACGACTGGGACGAAGTCGACAAGGAGTTAATGCGCGACGAAGCGGTTCAGGAAGCGTTCGCCGGGAGGCCCGCGCCGCGCGCGCTGGCGCGCGCGCTTTTCGCGTTGGCGCGCCATCCGCGGTTGCGTTTCGATGCGAATGCGGAGGCGGGGCGTCATCCCTCGGAGCTGCCGGAGTTTCGAGTCGACTTACGAGGATTGGCGTTGCGCGCGGTCCGCGAAAACGGGGGCTTCAGGCCTTCGTTCGAGACGGCCGAAGGGGCGCTCGTCGCGGCGGCGGCGGCGCTGCTGCTCGAGGGGCCGCCGACCTGGATCGCGACCACCGACGCCGCGTTTCTGGTCGATGGCACATTCGAAGCGCGCAAAGTCATCGATGCGGCGCGCCGGAACGGGGCCGCGGCGCCCGGCGCGGTCGCGCAAGCGCCGTCGGCGCGGACGATCGTGCGCGTCGCACCGTATCTCACCGCCGCCGAACGCGAGACGCTCGGGATCGTCGATGCGGCGGAGCCCAGCGCCGAACTCGTCCTGGGATGGAGTGACGGAGCGCTCGTAGCGACCGTAGCATTCGTCGACCGCGCGAGCGGCGCGCGCGTCCCATATGCGGCGGTCGGGGCCGTGGCGGCGGCAGGCCCGAAGTTCGTGCGTTTCACTGCCGAACATGCAGCGAATCTACGAACCCGCTTCGTGGAGGCCGGGTTCGTGCCGCGCCCGGCCGATAAGTTTGCGCTGCACGGCGCCGCTCGAGGAGCGGGCTTCGTGCGCGACGTCTTGCCGGGGTGGAAAGATCTCGACTCGCGCCTCGACCCGGCCCTTCTCGAACTTGCGATGGGTGGGGCGGCGCTCGACGTCAGCGTCTCGGCGCGCCGCGCGCCGGGCGAAGAGAATTGGTTCGAGCTGAGCGTCGACGTTTTCGTCGGCGGCGCCGGGACGCCGCTCACCGAGCGCGAACTGGGCGCGCTTTTGGCTTCGAACGAGCGATTCGCCGACGTTCGCGGGAAGCTGGTCGACGTCGGCGGGTTGCGCGACCGCAACGCGCTCCTGACCGATCTAGCCGAGCGCAGGCGCAGCGGATTCGCGGCGCTGATTGCGCTTGTGGACGAGCTTCACGAGAACTTCGGCAGCGTCAGCCTTCCACCGGAAGTCGAAGCGCTGCGCGAAAAACTGCGCGGTTTCGAGGGTATTCGATCGGTCGAGCCGCCCGCGCTGCACGACGGCGCGCTACGGCACTACCAAGAGCACGGTTTGAATTTTCTGACGTACCTAGGCGAGTTCGGGTTCGGCGGAATTCTAGCGGACGACATGGGGACGGGGAAGACGATCTGCGCGATCAGCTACCTGATGCACCGCAAGGCCGTCGACGGCCCCGCGCCGTCGCTCGTGATCGCCCCGACCTCGGTGACGCATACTTGGGAGAACGAAATCGCAAGGTTTGCGCCCGAGTTGCGGACGCTCCGGCTTCACTCCGGCGGAGAGCGATTGGCGCGGTACGACGAAGTACCCGCGAACGACGTCGTCATTACGTCGTACGCGCTTGCCAGGATCGACGCCGAGCAGTTGGCGCGCTACCGTTTTCGCACGTTGATCCTCGATGAGGCGCAGTACGCGAAAAACCCGTCGTCGCAGATTGCGCGCGTGGTGCGCGCCCTGCACGCCGATCATCGCCTTGCGCTGACCGGGACGCCGGTCGAGAATTCGCTCCGCGACCTTTGGGCGATCTTCGCCTTCGTGGAACCGGGTTTGCTTGGGACGGAGGCGAGCTTTCGGCGCCGCTTCGAGTTGCCGATCGGCGACGGCGATCAGCGCGCGGCCGCCTTGCTGCGCGCCCGGCTCGAGCCGTTCGTTTTGCGGCGGACGAAGGAAGACGTTGCGCCCGAGTTGCCCGACCGGACCGAAGTCGTCCTCGAATGCGACCTCTCGCCGCTTCAGCAAAGACTCTATCGCGGCGTCGCCGAGGCGGCGCGACGCGAGGTCTTTGCGCTCGTCGACGAGGGTGGGGTCGAGCGGTCGACGCTGCACGTCCTTGCGGCGTTGACGCGGCTACGCCAGATCTGCGCGCACCCCGGCTTGCTCTTTCCGGAACATCGCGACGCCGCCGACGCGAGCGCGAAGTTCGAAGCGTTTCTCGAGACCGTCGAGGAGATTCTTTCGGGCGGCCACAGGGTGCTCGTCTTTAGCGCGTTCGCTTCGATGCTGCGGATCATGCGTACGGAGCTCGACCGGCGCGAGTTGCGCTACGGCTACCTCGACGGGTCCACGAAGGACCGCGATCGAGCGGGCGAGATCGAGCGCTTCATGAGCCCTTCCGGCCCGCCGCTGTTCTTATGCTCGCTCAAGGCAGGCGGCGTCGGGTTAACCCTAACCGCGGCCGATTACGTCGTGCTCTACGATCCGTGGTGGAATCCGGCCGTCGAGCGGCAAGCGATCGATCGAACTCACCGCATCGGTCAGCACCGCGCCGTAACGGCATACCGTCTGGTGACGGTGGGGACCGTGGAGGAGAAAATCCGCGCGCTTGCCGAGCGTAAGATGGCCCTCTCGGAGAGTGTCATCAAGGCCGACGGCGCGCTCGCGAAGGCGCTGACTCGAGCAGATCTCGAGTTGCTCCTGGCGGATCCCGTCTAAGGGGCGACCCGCCAACATCGCTATTTGATCAGGCGCGGGCCCCAGCCCGAAAAAGCGGCCTCGAGTTTAGGGATCCGGATCGTGGGACGGGGCGCCGGTTCGCTCGGTTTGAGCATTCTCGGCTTCAGCATGGCTACGAGTCTCCTTTGTGCTCGTCATCTTCTACTAGCAGCGGGACCAGCGGTTTGTTTCGATTTAAAAGCGCGCCCCACGTTGCGGGTCGCCCCCCGTGCCGACGTTGCGGCATAACCCCCATAGAGTCGCGGCAACCGTCGCCGGAGGCCCCAGGGCCGCGGCGCAATTTAGTTTCAGAGCTTCGCACCGGTGAGGTCGGCATGGGCGTAGGTTCGCAGTTCGTCGGCGCTTAGGGGCCGGCAGTTTTGCTCGTCGCCCTCGCAATAGCGCACGCCGTGCAGGTCGGCGCCGCGCAGCGTCGCGCCGCGCAGGTTTGCGCACAGCATCGTGCCGGAGGTGGAGATGCGGCCACCGGAAACCCGTTCGGTTCGTTCGGGATAGCAGAGGACCGCGTCGCGCAAGGAAGCGCCGTCGAGATCGGCGTCGCGCAGGTTCGTTCCGCCCAAGCGCGCACCGGTCATGTCGGCTTCGCTGGCCTTCACGCCGCGCATGTCGCTCCCCGTCAGCTCCGCGGCGAGCAGCCGAACCTGGCGCAAATCGGCGTCGTGCAAGTCGTTACCGACGAGCGCGGCGCGCGAGAGGTCGAGCGCGCGCAGCGTCACGCCGCGCAGATCGCACCCGGTGCACGACCGCAAGAGAAACGGATTGTCGCGAAGTCCCGCAAGCGACACGCCGCGAAGGTTTACCCCGGTCATTTTTAGACCGTCGAGTTTGGCCCGGGCGAACGAAGCGCCCCGCAGCGAGACGCCGGTGAGTTCCGCCCCGGTGAGATCGGCGTCGTCGAATTTTGCATCACGCAGATCGCAGCCGGTCAGTTCGGCGTTTCGTAAGTTTGCGCCGCGCAAGTCCGCGCCGCGCAGGTCGTCGCCGACCAGCTTGACGTCGTGCAAGTCGCGCCCTCGAAGGTCCAAACCGTGAAGGTCGCACCCGACGCAATGGGCCAGAATCTCGCGCGGAAGGTCAGCGGGTTCGCCGAGCGCCTGCGCGGTCAGCAGCCAGAGCACGATGGCGCACGACGCAACTAATTCAATAGTTGTTCGGGCCAAAGAAGAGCGGGATACGTTCACGAGCGTCTCCTCCTAGGTTCGGTGGGGGCAGTGTTTTTCGACGAGCGACGACGCCTCACGCGAGGCGGCGGTCGAGCTCGTTGCCGGCGCGGACGCAGGCGGCGCTACGGCGTATGCGACGGACTCGACGCCGGCGCCGGCTTCGAACGAAGCGTCTGAATCCGAACTCGCTTGGCCATCGTGCGGCGTCCCATGCATGTGGCTTGCGCCGTCGATCGTCAAGTCGGAACCTTCGAGCGATACGCCGGACAGGTTTGCGTTCGTGAAGTCGGCGCCGCGCATGTTGCAGCCGCGAAGCTTCGCATTGCGGAGATCGGCTCCGGTCAAGTCGGCATGGCGCAAGTCGACGCCCTCGAAGACGGCATCGTTCAGCAGCGCACCCCGTAGGTTGATCCCGACCATGTCGGCGCCCGAGACGTGGAGGCCGCGCAGGTCTTGACCGTGCAAATCGAACCCACGCAGGTCGCAGCCGCTGCAGTGTTCGATGAGGACTCGTAAGTGCGCGAACCCCGTAAGGTCGATTCCGCGCAGGTTCATTCCAGCCAGCATCAACCCGTCGATCTGCACGTTCTTTAGGCTTACGTCGCGCAGTTCGCAGCCGCTCAGCCTCGCATTGCTGAGGTTGGCGCCGTCGAGTTTAGCGCCGCGGAGGTTCACGCCGCTGAGCCTCGCGCCGCTAAGATTCGCTCCCCGCAGGTCGGCGCCGGCTAAATCGACTCCGGTCAGCGAGATGCCGTGCAGGTCGAGGCCGTGCAAATCGACGCCGGCGAGATCGCACCCCATGCACCGCGAGAGAATCGTCCGGTCCAGCGGTACGCCGCTCGAACGGCTGTCGTTCGCCGCGACTCTTAGTTCCTTGAGTTGGCCGAAGGGCGACGCCGCAGGGTCTGGGACACTTGCGAGGCCGCGCGCGATGCTCGCGGCGATTTCCGGCCCGGTCGCGCGGAGCGCGCGATTCAAATGCAGATCGAGTTTCGTACGCAACTCCGTTCCGAATTGCGACCAGAACGCCGGCGCCTGTTCCCCAAGCGTCGTCGAGACGGCGCCGCCGGGGAGCGCAGCGAGCGCGGCGGGGTGCGGATTGGCGGGGTGCGGATTGGCGCGGTGCGGATTTTGGATTGGACTGAAAACGGTCACGACGCGCGTGGCGCTCGGCAGACGTTTGATGGGTGGCTCGGCGGCGTGCGTGACGGCGGCCGTCGCGGTTTGCGACGTGGTGTTCGCTCGGGGGGCAGCGTCGATGACGTGCGTGGAGCGGCGTTCCACGACGGGCGCTGCGGTCGACTCGCTTCGCGCGCGGGTCGGGTTCGGGAGGGCAGCGCGCGTTGCGGTGCTCGCCGATTGCGCCCCCAGCGGTGCCTCCCGTACCTCGGTGATCGCGACGCTTGGAGCGCGCTGCGCCTGAACGACGATGAGCCCGATGCAAAGGACGCCGACGGCGAGCGCGCCGAGCGGCGAAAGCCGGGGCAGCGCGTTGCGGCGCGCGTCGAGGAGCTGTTCGATGCGGATCGTGATTTGGCGCGGCGACAGCAGCGCGCCGGGCGCCATAATGCGCTTGGCGGGGAGGCGCGATGCCTCGACGAGTTTCCATAGACACGTCGCGTAGCGGTGGGCGCGGCCGGTTTGAGCGACGACCCAGTCGTCGCACGCGATCTCGCGCTCGAGCGAGATTCGGCGGCCGACGACTTGCACGACCGGATTGAACCAGAAAAGGCGCTCGATGACGCGCTGAATGAGGTTCGTCCAGTCGTCAAGCCGGTTGAGGTGGGCGTACTCGTGCATTGCGATCTGATCGACGTCGGCGATCTCTTCGGTCTCGACGACTTGGATCGGGAGGAGGATCGTCGGCGTGCGGAATCCGACCGCGACCGGGACGTCCACGTCGTTCGAGACGGCCAGCGCGACGCTGCGACCCGTTCGGGCGCTGTGGCGCCAGCGGCGCAAGCGCCGGACGACGCCTTCGTCGAGCGGCGAGGCTTCGGCCTTGATCCGGCGCAGTGCGAAGAGACTCCGGCCAAGCGATAAGCCGCCGGCGGCGGCGCCGAACAGCCAGAGTCCGATGAGAGCCACGCCGCCAAACGGGAGGGCGGCGGCGCTACGCCATGCGCCGAGCAGCGCGTCGCCGAGGGAGCCGAGCGTTACGCGGCGGGCGTCGCTCGACCGATCGTGTGTCGCAACGGCAATCGTGTGCGACGCGCTCGAACCGGACCGCGCGAGCGACGGCATCACGACCGCGCGATGAGCCGCGCCGCGCAGCTCCGGCGCCGAGACCCACTGCGTAACGACGCGGTGCTCGACGCGCCCGAGCGACGCAGCGATGCTGACGATCGGGAGGACAGCACTCGCCGCCAAGGTCACCCACCACAAGACGTGGCGCGTCGTCGCGCTCGGACGCGGGCGCAGATGAATCATCCCCCAGACGAGCGCCGCGAGCGCCGCCGACTCCAAGATGCCGATTCCGAGCGCCGATACGACGGCGCGCGCGTACGGTTCGATCAACTCGTAGTGAATCACGATGCGTTCCTCAAGGGGCCGTCACCGGCCACTGGTTTTCTCGAGAAGGAGGCGCAAGCGGCGCGTCTCTTTCTCATCGATCTCTTCGGTGTCGAGCAGTTTGAGCATCAGGGCGCGCGGCGAATTGTCGAAAAAGCGCGACACGACGTAGTCGATCACGCTCGAGCGCGCCTCGTCACGCCCGACCTTCGGCGAATACACGAAGGCCCGTCCGACGGCGCGATGCTTGACGTAGCCCTTTTTCTCGAGGATGCGAAGCGTCGTGAGGACGGTGTTGTAGGCGAGCGGCGGATCGCCGAGCGCGTCGACGACGTCTCCGACCGTCGCGCTCTCTCGCTGCCAAAGGACGTCCATCAGGCGCAGCTCGGCCTCGGTTAGGGTCGGCGACTTCTTGCGGGCCACTAGAGCCGCCTCACGTCGACCGCGCCATTGAGGGTCTTGACCGCGAGCGTCCCGCCGCCGTCGCCGACGGTCCCCTCGAGACTGTGTCCGACGAACCTGCGGGGCTGCTCGCTCAAGCCATCGACGTGGATGGCCCCGTTGAGCGTCTTGACCGTCGCGACGAAGCCGGCGTTGCTTGGAAAAACGAGGTTGACGTTGCCGTTGACCGTCTTGAACGAAAGGTCGCCGGTCCAGTGCGCCACGCCGATCCTGGCGTCGATCGAGCCGTTGACCGATTTTGCGTCGGCCCGGCGCCGGGTCGAAATCGAGATGGACTGATTGACCGTCTTCGCCGAAACCTCCGAGTCGAGGTCCTGCGCATCGATCCGCCCATTGACCGCCGACAGCTCGACCGGAGCGCCGTTAGGAATCCCGAGGGTGAAGTCGACGCGCACGCGCGTCTGCCGGTTCCAGGTCGAGTGGAGCGAGGAACAGTCGTCCCGGACGCTGTCGCCGGGGTAGACCGGGCAGATGTAAAGGGTGTTGCCGCTTTGGTGAACGTGGATCGTAACGGCGCTCGGATCGTCCGTCTGTGAGCTGCGTTGCGCGCTCACCCGGGCTTGTGACCCCGCGACCGGCCGGGCCACGATGCTACCATCGATGTTGCCGACCTGGATTCGCGTGCCCGGGGCGAGGACGCCGCGCCATTCAAAAGGGCTGCTCCGCTCGGCGGCCGCCGGCTTCGGGGCGGCGAGGAGCGCCGCGGCGCAGAGCAACGGCACGATGCGGGACTTGGGTGAAATTCTCACCCCCGCATGGTAGCGGAATCCGCCCCTCATTGTCAACTAAACAATTAAGAGTTGGTGGGGCCATCCGCCGCGCCGCCGAATCGACCACGACCATGCCGCATCCGAGCTACGCCTCCGGCGCAAGCGGAACCCCGCTGATCGGCGAGACCCTGGGCGCGCATTTCGATCGGCTGGCGGAGACCCACGCCGCAGCCGAGGCCGTCGTGTCGATCCATCAAGGGCGGCGGCTCACGTACGCCGAGCTTCGCGAAGCGACCGACGAGTTCGCCCGCGGTTTGGCCGCGCTCGGCGTGCGTCACGGCGACCGGGTCGGGATCTGGTCGACGAACACGCTCGAGTGGGTGATCGCACAGTTCGCCACGCCGAAAATAGGCGCGATCCTCGTGAACGTCAATCCGTCCTACCGCAGCTCCGAGGCCGCGTACGCGCTGCAGCAGAGCGGCGTCTCGATGTTGCTAAGCCAAGTGCGTCACAAGACCAGCGACTACGTCGGAATCCTGCGCGAGATCCGCGGCGGATTGCCGGACCTGCACAACGTCGTGCTGATCGGCGACGACGAGCTCGACGCGCCGTTCGAAGGCGCGATGCGCTGGGACGACGTGCGCGCGGCGGCGGATCACTTCGCGCCCGAGCGGCTGCGCGAGCGGCTCGAGGCGACGCAGTTCGACGAGCCAATCAACATCCAGTATACGTCGGGGACGACCGGCTTTCCCAAAGGCGCGACGCTCTCGCACCACAACATCCTCAACAACGGCTTCTTCATCGGAGAAGGGTGCCGCTACGGCGCCGCCGACCGCGTGTGCATCCCGGTTCCGTTCTACCACTGCTTCGGGATGGTGCTCGGGAACCTCGCGTGCGTCACGCACGGCGCGACGATCGTCATTCCTGACTTCACCTTCGACGCGCGCGCGACGCTCCAGGCCGTACAACTGGAACGCTGCACGTCGTTGTACGGCGTTCCGACGATGTTCATCGCCGAATTGGCGCTGCCCGATTTCAAAGACTACGACTGCGGTACGTTGCGGACTGGAATCATGGCCGGTTCGCCCTGTCCCGTCGAGATCATGAAGCGCGTGCAGAGCGAGATGCACATGCCGGAGGTCACGATCTGTTACGGCATGACCGAGACCTCACCGGTATCGACGCAGACCGCGGTAGACGATCCGCTCGAGAAGCGGACCGGGACGGTCGGGCGGGTTCATCCGTTCGTCGAGGTCAAGGTCGTCGACGAGGCCGGCCGAATCGTCCCGCGCGGGACGCCCGGCGAACTCTGCACGCGCGGCTACAGCGTGATGCTCGGCTATTGGAACGATCCGGAGAATACGGCGAAGGCGATCGATGCCGCGCGCTATATGCACACCGGCGACATCGCGGTCATGGATGCCGAAGGTTACCTAAACATTGCGGGCCGCATCAAGGACATGGTGATCCGCGGCGGCGAGAACGTGTACCCCCGCGAAATCGAAGAGTTCTTGTACACGCATCCCGCGGTGAAGGACGTCTCGGTCATCGGCGTCCCCGACGAGAAGTACGGTGAGGAATTGTGCGCGTGGGTCGTCGTGGCGCCCGGCGCGGCGGTCACGGAGGAGGAACTGCGCGAGTTCTGTCGCGGCAAGATCGCGCACTACAAGATCCCGCGCTACGTTAAGTTCGTCGCCGAGTTCCCGATGACGGTGACCGGCAAGGTTCAAAAGTTCAAGATGCGGGACGAATCCACGGCCGAACTCGGCCTGCAGAAGGCGGCCGAGATCGTTACGGCCTAGTACCATTTTCGAAGTCAGGAGGGGTTGCTTGTCTCACTTACGCCCGGCCGCGGGTGCCATCGCGGCCCTATTCTTCCTAGCAGTCGTTGGCGGCGCGCTTGCAAACTCTACGACGGTAGCCATGACGCATCGAGTCACGATGCACGCGCAAAACGGCTCCGGCGAGTCCGGCTACGCGACGATCAAGTCGATCGGCAACGACGAAATCGTCACGATCGTGCTCAAGAGTGCACCAAAGACTGCTCAACCAGCGCATATTCACAAGGGGACGTGCACGAGCCTCGACCCGGTTCCGACCTACCCGCTGAACAACGTCGTGAACGGAAAGTCGGTCACGACCCTCAAGAACGTCCCGATGGCGACTCTTATGAAGGGTCACTACGCGATCAACGTTCACAAGTCGGCGGCGCAGCTCAGCATTTACGTATCGTGCGGCGATAGGTTATTTTGGTCGACGGTACGGTGAGCGGCAGCGTTTGGCACGCTCTCGCAAGGCTAGATCCCGAGCGGATAAGCCTCCTCGCCGTGCAGCCCGACGTCTAGCCCCTGTTCTTGGACGACGCTGTCGACCTTCGTTGGTGTGATCAAGTTGATGAGCCACAGCATGCCGTACGTGAAGACGAAAGCCCACACGCTACACAGCACGGCGGCCGCGACCTGCGTTCCAAAGAAGCCCGTGCCGCCATAGATGAGCCCGTCCGCACCCGCCGGGTTCCATGCTTTCGAGGCAAGGACGCCGAGCAAGACGATCCCGAGGAATCCGCCGACGCCGTGGACGCCCCACACGTCGAGCGCATCGTCCCACGCTAGGCGGTTTTTCAGCGCGACCGCGAAGTAGCAGACGACGCCCGCAAGAATGCCGAACAAAACGGCGGAAGCCGGCGAGACGTAGCCCGCGGCGGGCGTGATGGTGGCGAGGCCGGCGACGGCGCCGGTTAGGAGGCCGACGAATTTCGGCTGCCTTCCCCGCGCCCATTCGACGAACAGCCACGCGATCGCGGCGAACGAAGCCGCGAGGTCGGTGTTCAAGAACGCCGACGCCGTGACCGGATCGACGCGTAGTTCCGAGCCTGCGTTGAAACCATACCAACCGAACCACAGCAGTCCGGTGCCAAGCGCGATCAACGGGACGTTATGCGGTTTGTTCTCGACGACGTGACGCCGCCCGACGTAAAGCACCGACGCCAGCGCCGCAAACCCCGCGCTCGCGTGCACGACGAGGCCGCCGGCGAAGTCGAGCGCGCCCCATTTGGCAAGCATACCGTCGGGGCTCCAGAGCATGTGGACGAACGGGAAGTAAACCAAAACGAGCCACGCCGTTAGGAACAGAAAATACGCCTTGAACGTAACGCGGTTCGCAAACGCCCCCGTTATCAGCGCGGGCGTGATGATCGCGAACATCATTTGATAGGCGACGTGGACGAGTAGCGGGATGCCTGCATCGTTGCCGGTGAACATCGTCTGCAGGGTAACGCCTCGCAGAAAGGCGTATTTGGTCGGGTCGCCGATGATGCCGTGCCAGTCGGGGGCGAAGCACATCGAGTAGCCGAAAGCGTACCATAGGACCGTGGTCCAGCCGAGCGACATGAAGCTTTGGATCATGATGGCCAGCACGTTCTTACGGCCGACCAAGCCCCCATAGAAGAACGCGAGCCCCGGAGTCATTAACATGACGAGGCTCGCGCAAATGAGCATGAAGGCAGTGTTGCCGATGTTGAAGGGGACGGCGGGCGTGCTCATGGGCTAGTGCTCCGTTTCCTCGAGTACTCGAAAGCCGCTGCGCTGGAGAGCGCAGTCGCGGTTCGGCTGCTTTGCCGGGGCGCTTAGGCGTCGCCTTTGAAAACTCCGCTACGGCTACAATCCCAGGTACGCCTTGCGCACCATGTCGCTCGCCAGGAGTTCCGCGCGCGTCCCTTCCAAAACGACGCGGCCCGTTTCGAGGACGTAACCGCGCGTCGCGAGTTCGAGCGAACCCGCGACGTTTTGCTCGACGAGCAGGACGGTCGTCCCGGCCGCGTTGATCGCGCGGATGCCGGCGAAGACCTCGGCGACGACCTTGGGGGCGAGTCCGAGGGACGGCTCGTCGAGCATGAGCAGCGATGGACGCGACATTAGCCCGCGACCGATCGCGACCATTTGCTGCTCGCCGCCCGAGAGCGTTCCGGCGACTTGGCGCCGCCGTTCGCGGACGCGCGGAAAGAGCGCGTACACATTTTCGAGTTCCGTGGAAGCGTAAGGCCTCGCGCGGGCGGAGTACGCTCCGAGCAAGAGGTTCTCTTCGACCGTCATCTCCGCCCAGAGCCGGCGGCCTTCGGGGACTTGTGCGATCCCCGCGGCGACGACGCGCGCCGCCGCCGATCGCGTGATCCCCGCATCCTCGAAGACGATTCGCCCGGCGCTGGGGTCGATCAGCCGCGAGATCGCGCGTAGCAGCGTCGTCTTGCCGGCGCCGTTCGCGCCAAGCAGCGCGACGATCTCGCCACGCTCGACCCGCAGCGAACAGTCCTGCAACACTTCGACTTCGCCATATCCGACGGCGAGGTGTTCGACCTCAAGCATGTGAGGTACCGAGATACGCCTCGACGACGCGCGGATCGGCCAATACTTCATCGGGTGCGCCTTCGGCGATCTTGCGGCCTTCGACGAGAACGGCGAGCCGCGAGCACACGCCGCGAACGGCGCGCAGATTGTGCTCGACGATGACGAGCGTAATCCCGCGCGCGTTGATCGCGCGCACGAGGTCTAGGGTGCGATCGGTCTCGGTTGGATTGAGCCCGGCGAGAACTTCGTCCAGCAACAGGATCGCGGGCTCCGTCGCAAGCGCGCGCGCGATTTCGAGGCGCTTGTGCCCGGCGAGGTTCAAGGTATGGGCGGGAGTATGCGCGCGTTCGCCGAGATTGCAGAACGCAAGCGTCTCGTGCGCCACTTCGCGCGCGCGTTCGTGCGCCGGCCGAGGACGTCGTCCGTAAAACGCGCCGACCATGACGTTCTCGAGGACCGAGAGCGTGCGGAACGGGCGCACGATCTGGTGCGTCGCCGCGACGCCCATCCGGCAGACGGCGAACGTTCGCCGTCCGGATATCGTGCGGCCGCCGAACTCGACGGTTCCGGCGGTCGGTCGAATGATCCCCGCGATCATTTTGAACAGCGTCGATTTCCCCGCGCCGTTCGGCCCGATCAAGCCGAGGATCTCGCCGGATGCGACGTTGAGATCGACGTCGCGGACGGCAAACAGGCCGCCAAAGCGTCGCGTCAGCTGGTGCGTCGCGAGAAGCGGCTCAGCCATCGGCGCCGGCGGCAGCCTTCTGCGGACGCATGTGACCGAACGCACGCGCGATTCGTTCGAAGAGACCGAGTAGGCCGCGCGGCTCGAACAGAACGATCGCGCACAGCAAAACTCCGAATGCGAGCAAATCGAGATTCGGGAAGTTCGCTTCGAGCTGCTCGCGCAGCACGGTGAAGATCGCGGCGCCGAGAAGCGGCCCGGCGAGCGTTCCGATCCCGCCGACGATCGGCATGACGACAAGCGATATCGAGGTCGAGAAGCCGAAGACCGAGTCCGGGCTGATGAAGAGGTAGTGCATCGCGTAGACGCTCCCCGCCACGCCGAGGATGAACGCCGAGACAAACAAAGCTTGTGTTTTGGCGAGTGTCGTGTCGACCCCGAGCGTTTCTGCCGCCTCGGTGTCCGAACGAATCGCCGCGAGCGAGTATCCGAAACGCGAGCCACGAATCCACGCGGCGGCGCCGACCGATGCGACGCAAACGAAGAGCGCGATGTAGTACTGGTACGCCGGCGACGGCGCGATCGAAAGGGTCAGGCCGCTCGCGCCGCCGGTGAGCCCCACCCAGTTGAGCGCGACGAGCCGCGTCGCTTCGCCGATGCCGATCGTCGCGATGGCGAAGTACGGTCCGCGCAAGCGGAACGCCGGCAAGCCGATCAAAAGCGAGTAGAACGCCGCCAGTCCCCCGGCGAGCGGCGCCGTCGCCCAGATGGGCCAGCCGCGCGCGACTAAGATCGCCGACGCATAAGCGCCGATCCCCAAGAAGGCCGCGTGGCCGAACGAGACTTGTCCCGCGAAGCCGCCGAGCACGTTCCATCCGGTCGCCATCGCGCCGTACAAGAAGACGAGGAACAAAACGTCGAGCGCATATTCGGCCCGGGGCTCAAAAACGGGAAACAAGACCGCGGCGAGCAGCAGCAGCCCAACGCCTACCGCGCGTTTAGACACGCCGTAGGCTCCGCAGAAGGCCCGCGATCCCTTTCGGAAAGACGATCAGGACCACGACGAGGACGACGAACGAGATCAGGTTTTGCAGCGATGCAGGCATGTACCGCAGTCCGAACGCCTCGGCGAGTGCGAGGGCGATCGCGCCGAATGCAACCCCGACGAATGAATCGAGTCCGCCGAGGACCACGATGCAGAACGACTTGAGCTGGAGCGTTCCGCCGAAGTTGGGATTGAAGGAGAAGAGCAGCGAGAGCAGCGATCCACCGAATCCCGCGAGCGCGACGCCGAGGCCGAACGCTACGGCGTTAACGCGGCCGACGTCGATGCCCGCTAGCTTGGCGGCGTCGCGATCTTGTGCCACGGCGCGTATCGCTCGTCCGAGATACGTTCGCGTCAAGAATACCTGCAGCGCGGCTAGCGTTACACCGCCTGCTAGAAACACATAGATGCGAGCCCACGAGAGCTGCATGCCGCCCAGGCGCACGGTCGCGTCGACAAAAGGCGTCTCGATCGAACGCGTGTCGCCGGTCCAAATCAAGTAGGCGAGGTTCTGCAGCACGAGCCAGACGCCGAAGAGCAACAAGAGCGAGACGATCGGATCCTGATCGAGGACCCGGCGCACCATCGTGACCTCGAGCGCGACGCCGAGCACGTAGAAGAGCGGGATAACGACCAGCGGCGCGAGGAGCGGATCGACCCCGAAGGCGCTCCACATCCACCAGGTCACGTAAGCGCCGAGCATGAGCATCGCCGCATTTGCGAGATTGATGATCTTGAGGACGCCGTAGATCAGCGCGAGGCCGTACGACATCGTAGCGTACAGCCCCGCAACCAAGATCGCCGAGACGAGGGTCGTCAGCGTGTCCATCGAGCGCCTCCGGCCGCCGCGCGACGACCCGACGGCCGGTCGATCGGGGTCAGGGGATCGGGAGGACGGCGTTCCCCGTCGCTTCGGACTTCGGCCAAACGATGACGACCTTGCCGCCCGGCAGGTTCTCCGTCACGACGAACGGTGCGTTGATTTGCCCGTTGGCTTCGAAGCGGATGTGCCCGCCGGGGAGGACCGTGTCGGTGATATCGATCTTGCGGAGCGTCTCGATGACGCGTTGGTGGTCGAGCGTCCCGGCCTGGATCAGCGCAATGAAGAGCGTCCGCGCCGTTTCATAGGGGAGCGCGGAGAACCACTCGACGGAAGACTTCGGATATGCCGCCGCCCACTTGTCGTCGAAGGCGCGAACCGCGGCGTTTGGGATCAAGCCGCTCCACCACGAGGCTGCGACGATGTAGTTGACGCCGTCGCCGAGCGCATCGCGCGCGGCCTTCTCCGGTCCGCGCGCTCCATACGTAACGTAGGCGTGATGCAGGCCGAGTTGCCGGTACTGGCGCTGCATCGTGATGTAGTCGTCGAGATGCGCGTCGGCCATGAAGGCATTAGCGTCGGTCGCTTTGACCTTTTGAAGGAGCGGGCCGAAGTCTTTCCCGTGCAGATCGAACGCTTCGTTGAGCACGATGCGGTAGTTTTGCGGCTTGGCTTTGGCGCGCCGTGAGAGGCCGTCGAAGAAGTCGCGGCCATGCGACGTGTTCTCGTACACGACCGCCATCTTGAGAGGCTTCGGCAGTTTGCCCGCAGCCTGCATCGCCTCAATGAAGTCGCACTCAGAGAAGGCGAGGTGCTGGATCGACGAGAGCAGCCCGAAGATCGTGGTGAAACCGCGCGAGTAGATGGCCGTCGCCGCCCCGCCGCCGTTGACGTACGGGATCCCATGCTGCTGCGGAACGACCGTCTGCGCCTGGACGAGATCGGTCGAATACCCGCCGAGCATCGCGTCGACGTGATCCTGCACCGCGAGGCGCTCGTAGAGGTTGCGCGAGGTCGCGGGGTCAGTCTTGTCGTCGTAGACGATCAGCTTGACCGGAAGCCTGCGGTGGTAGGCGCGTATCAGCAAGCCGCCGCGATCGTTCACCTCTTTTACCGCCAGTTCGTACCCGAGTTTGAAGTAGCCGCCGATCCGGCTCTCCTCACCCGTCAACGGCAGCACCGCACCGATGACGATCTGGTCGGGTGCGGTGTCGGCCGCGGTCGCAACCGGCGCGATGGAAACGAGGAACGCCGCCGCGCTGATGAGCGCGGCGGCGGAACGACGTATCGGCACGTTAGACCTTGACCGGCGTGTAGCCGGAACGAGCCGGGACCTTCTGCGACGTGATGATCGCTTCGGCTTTGGCACTGTCCGGATTCGCGCACGACTCGGCCGCAAACTCGCCGCCGACCGCCGACGCGATTCTGAAGTACTCGTCCGGGCTGCGCCGCTTGCTCTTCGCGACGATCTCGCCGGCGTAGGTCTCCTGGACGTCCTGGTGGTCGCACTTGCGCCAGTAGTTCAGCGTGGGCTTGCCGGCGTCGAAGTGGTGACCTTCGAAGGCGTGGATCAGTGCCTCGGTGTCGGTCGTCTTGGCGGCCATGATCCGGTCGATCATCTGCTCGCCGGCGATATAGCCGATGTACTGCCGCCAGTTGGTCGGGAAACCGCTGGCGACCGCCTTTAGCTTCGCGTAGATCTCAGCGGTGCGCGCGCCGCCCGCCTCGGGTCCCCAAACGTAGCCCCACAACGAGCCGACGATATCGTCGACCGGCATGCCGACTGCGACTTCGTTGCCGCAGAGGATTCCGCCGAAGTGCATCTTCTTGTGGAGGCCGAGTCCGACGGCTTGCTTCGTCGAGTTTTGACAATCGGGACCGTAGTTGGAAAAGACGAGGACGTCGGCGTCGGTATTGCGCGCGCGGGTCAGATACGACGAGTAGTCGGTCTGGCCGAGCGGGTGCAGGTCGGCCCCGACCTCAGTCCCGCCTGCCGCCCGCAAGATCTTGGCGAGCCGCACGTGGCCGTCGTTCCCGAACGCGTAGTCGGCGACAATGAAGTACCAGCGCTTGCCCTTCTTGAGCAAGGCCGGGCCGACGGCGTTGGCGAGCATCGCGTTCGAACAGGTCGTGCGGAAACAGACCCGGTTCGCTTTCGGTCCCGTGATGTTCGTGTCGTGCGTTCCGATTGCGAGCCAAATGATACCGTTCTCTTCGGCGACCGCTGAGACGGCCAGTCCGACCGCAGACGAGAGCCCCCCCATCATGACGTCGATCTTCTCTTGGTTGATCAGGCGCTTCGCCTCGTTCGAGCCGATGTCGGGTTTCGAGGCGTCGTCGCCGCGGACGTAGTCGAACTGAACGCGCGAGTTGCGCTTGTTCGCCTCGGCGATCGCAAGCTTGATTCCGGTCGCCTGCGATGCGCCCGCCGCGGCGTAGACGCCGGAGAACGAGTCGACGTGACCGATCTTGATCCGAACTGCCGGTCCCATTGCCGCGATGACGTCCTTCGCCGGCGGCAGAGGTCGGGCGTCGAGCGGGGGCGCTTCGAGGAGCGAGTAGCCGAGGTAAGCGGCCCCCGCAACTCCGAGCGCTCCGGTACGGCGAAGAAACTCGTTGCGCGAGACCTCGGGCTTGAGCTGATCGTCCTGCATTGCTGATCTACCCCTCTGAACGAAGAAGCGAAAAAGAAGCGAGAGGGTCCAAAGGAACGCCGGGAACCCTACGACTCTTAAGGTAGGCCCTGCGCCCACGACTTCCTCCGCAGCGCGGCCGAGCGTCGTCGGCACCGGGACTGGGCCGCGGGCGCGTCGCAGGACTCGGCGTGCGCATCCCACGCGCGGTCGCCGGGGCATCGCGAGCGGCTAAATTGCCGAAAGTCGCCCTGCTTCTCCGCTTGCTCTCGGCGATCGACGAAGGCCGCTACGGCTTCGAGGCCCTCAAGCGGAAGATGGATGCCGAGCGGCCGCCCAGTACGCGGACGCTTCGCCGCTGGATGGCCGAACTGACGCTGGCCGGTTTCCCTTGGTTCTATGACCGCCCGAGCGACACGTACCGGTTCGAAGGTGGCTACTCGCTGCGCCGGCTCGATCTGTCCGGCGACGAGCTGTTCGGCCTCCTCGCCCTCAAGGGCATCGCGACCTCGCTCGGCGGGAACATCGGCGCCTCGCTCGACGAAGTAGCCGAGAAGCTCGCGAGCGTCGCGGGCCGTGCCGTTGGCGCGGCCGCGGCGAAGCCGGCGCTGCGTCTCCAACTCGCCGACCCCCAGCTCGACCCCGAGCGGGCCGCAACCTTTACGACCCTGCAGCGCGCGCAGCGCGACCGGCAAAGCATCCGATTCAGCTACGTCGACAAGCGCGGAAGCCGCTCGCAGCGACACGTCGACCCGTACGGCTTCGTCGTCTCGGGCGGCCGAGTGTATGCGGTCGCTTACGACCGCGGGCGCGGGGCCAAACGCGTCTTTGCCCTCGACGGGATCTCGGCGGTTCGCGTGGCGCCGCAGCGCTTCAACCTGCCACCGGACTTCGACCTCGAAGCGTTCGCCGCGAGCTCGGTCAGCGGGATCATGCACTCGGGCGAACCGACGCGAGTCCTTGTCCGGTTCTCGCCGGTCGTGGCGCGAGCTGCGACGGCGGACCGGGTCGTCCGCGACCGCTCGATCGAGCAGCGCCCCGACGGGTCGGTCGAAATCGCGTACCTCGTCGCCGATCCGGCCGAGTTCGTCCGCTGGACGATGAAGTGGGGCGGCGAAGCGGAGATCGTCGCGCCGCCGCACGTCCGCGAACGCGCCGCGGCGCTCGCGCGAGAGGTCCTCGAACGGTACCGGCCGGCGAAGATCGCCAAGAAACGCTGACGGGGGCTCGCGATTGCTCGCGATCCCCCGTAGACGTGTTTCGGGCATTAACGGCAGCGCGTATAACGATTGCTCGGGACCGCATCTCTACCGGTCGTGCGGTTCGGTCTCTCGACTGGATGTCCGCCGCGAAGCGGTGTTCCAAATTCGAATTCGACCGCGGTGTCACGTTCACCGCACTTCATTTCTGAAGTGACACGACTCTAGCATGCGCCGGCTAGGCCTTTCAAGAGGGCCGAAACGCTGCCCACAACGATTCCACAAGAAAGTTCGTTTATTCGCCGAAATCCACCGCATATTCACAGAAAGAGGTCGTTTTGCGAGTCACTCGCCGGGTTTTTCCACTGCTTTGCATGCTGCTGCTGATGGCGGGGTTCGCAAGGCCGGCGTCGGCCGAACCGCCGAGCGGGCAGACGGTCAACGGCATCAGGTGCGACCGGAACGAGAGTGGGGTCTTCCACATCCACCAGCACGTCGCGCTCTACGACCGCGGCCGCCCCGTGCCGATTCCGAGCGACGTCGGCCGCCCGATGGCCGGCCAGTGCCTTCGACTGGCTCCACACGCATACGTCCGACGGGATCGTGCACATCGAGTCGCCGGTCTTCAGGTCCTTCGTACTCGGCGACTTCTTCGCCGTGTGGGGAGAACCGTTGTCGGCGAAGCGCGCCGGCCCCCTGAAGGCCGCAAATGGGAAGCTCCGCTTCTTCGTCGGCGGCAGCCGTTACGACGGCGACCCTCGCAGGATCGAAATGGACCAGCACGCCGACATCGTGATCGAGTCCGGGCCGCCGTGGGTAAAGCCGGTGAAGTTCACGGACTGGCAGGGTCAGTAGGCTTCCTGGGGCAAGCGGGTGGCTTGTCAGAGTCTTTCTAACATGGTATTTGGAAAAGGGAGGTGCCCCTTGGTCAACGCGTATTCAAAAGTAGCCCGGCCGATTTTGGTCGCGGCGCTGCTCGGGTTGTTCGCTTCGGTGATGGCCGCGTGCGGGGGGCCCGCATCGTCGGTCACGACCCCGTCGGCGTCTACGTTGTCCGTCACACACGACATCAAGCCGCCCGAAAACTTCAAGTTCATAACGCTCGATGACAACGCCGACCCGACGTTCAACCAACTGCTCGGGATCAATCACGACGGCGTGATTGCGGGCTACTACGGCAGCGGCGCCCCCGGTCATCCGAATCGCGGTTACACGCTCGCGCCGCCCTACACCCAGGGGGACTACACAAACGAGAACTTCCCCGGCGCCGTGCAGACGCAAGTAACGGCGATCGACAACCGCGGCGATACGGCCGGCTTCTGGGTCGACTCCGCCGGCAACAACTTTGGGTGGATCAAGTGGAACGGGGTTTTCTCTTCGTACCGAGATCCGCTGACCGGCACCGGCACGGTGAACCAGATCCTCGGGCTCAAGGATTCCGGCCTCGCGGTCGGGTTCTACACCGACGGCCACGGCGTCAACCATGGTTTCGAGTTGAATCAGAACACCGGGGCGTTTACCGAGATCGCTCCCCCCGGCGGGACGAACACGACGGCGTCGGCGCTCAACGACGGCGGCGACGTGACCGGTTTCACGACGATATCCGGCGCGGTGGTCGGATTCATCTTGAAGTCGGGCAACTACACGCAAATCTCGTACCCTGGTGCGGCGGCGACGACGCCGTTCGGCATCAATCAGTACGATCAGATCGTCGGGTCCTACGTCAACAAGTTTGGCGCGACGAAGGGCTTCATCGTGACCAGTCCGCTCTCGGGGCCGACGTGGCAGACGGTCGTCGATCCTAACGGGATCAAGACCACGGTCGTCAACGGGCTCAACAATGAAGAGCAGTTGGTTGGATTCTACACGGACACCGGCGGGAACACCCACGGCTTCCTGGCCAATCCCCAACCCTAAGACGATCTAAGTTCGAAGGCCCGGGCGGCGACGCGATCGCGCCCGGGCTTTTTTTTTATTTCGTCGCCTCGCCGAGATAGGCGGCGACGATCTCCTCGCGCCCGAGCAGCTCGCGGCCGCTTCCTTCGACTGCGACGCGCCCACGCTCCATGACGTAAGCGTGGTCGGCGAGCGCAAGGGCTTTACGCGCGTTCTGCTCGACGAGCAAGATCGACGTTCCGCGCGCGCGCTCGGCCGCGACGATGTCGAAGATCTGCGCGACGAGTTTTGGCGCGAGACCCATCGACGGCTCGTCGAGGAGCAAGGCCTTCGGGCGCATGACGAGCGCGCGCGCGATCGCAAGCATTTGCTGCTCGCCGCCCGATAGCGAGCCGGCCGGCAGGCCGCGGCGCTCGGCGAGACTCGGAAACCGCTCGTAAAGCCCGTCGTACTCGGTCTTGCTCGCGCGAGCGAGCCGGCCGGCCACGAGCAAATTCTCGTGAACGGTCAGCGACGCGAGCATCCGCCGCCCCTCGGGGACCTGAATCAGGCCCGCCTTCACAACGGCGTGCGACGGCGCGCGCGTGACGTCGCGCCCGTCGAAGGTGACGCGACCCGCACGAATCGGGAGCAGTCGCGAAAGGGCGAGCAACAGCGTCGTTTTGCCCGCGCCGTTTGCGCCAACGATCGCGCACAGCGTGTGCGCTTCGAGTTTGAGCGAGATTCCATGCAAGATCTCGATTCGGCCGTAACCGGCGTGCAGATCGTCGACTTCGAGAAGCGCCATCAGCCCGCCGTCCCGAGGTACGCTTCGACGACGGCCGGATCGCGCGCGATCCGCGCCGGCGGACCGTGCGCGATCACCTCGCCGAAGTTCAGCACGACGACGTCGTCGCAGACGCTTGATACGAGCGTCATGTCGTGCTCGACGAGCAGGACGCCGGCGCCGGCTCGCGCGACGTCGCGAATCAGGTCGCCCAGCTCGACCGTCTCGCGCGGGTTCATCCCCGCGGCGGGCTCGTCGAGCAACAGAATCGTGGGCTCGGAGGCGAGCGCGCGCGCAATTTCGAGCCGGCGTTGCTCGCCGTAGGGTAGCGTTCCGGCGCGGCGGGTCAAGTTCGTGTCTTGCATCCGTGCGCGATGCAGAAGGGCGCTAACCTGCGTGTCGGCGAGCGTCCCGGGCCGCCGAAAGGCGCCGGCGCGAACGTTGTCGGCGACGGAGAGCGCGCCGAAGAGCCGGATGTTTTGATACGTACGCGCGACCCCGGCGCGCGCAACGCGGTGCGGCGCGAGCCGATCGAGCCGAACGCCGCCGAGTGCGATTGCGCCCGCGCTCGGCCGCACGATGCCGGTCACTGCGTTGATCAGCGTCGTCTTTCCGGCGCCGTTCGGCCCGATCAACCCAACGATGCGCCCTGCGGGGACCTGGAGGTTTACCTGCTCGAGCGCTGCGACGCCGCCGTAGTGGACGGTGATGCCGTCGACGTCGAGAACCGCGCTCACCCGCGCCGCTGCCACAACCCGGCGATCCCGCCCGGCGCGAACACGATGAAGCCTAAGAGGATCGCCCCACTCGTCACTTCGCTGTAGTCGTGCAAGAAACGGACGACCTCAGGAAGGACGGTCATCAGAGCGGCGCCGAGCGCGGCGCCGAGGGAGCTCGTCACCCCGCCGATCACGCAATAGACGAGGATCTGCTCCATCCTTTGGAATCCGAAGTCGCTCGGGGTGATGAAGAAGTTCGCATGCGCGTATAACGCCCCGGCCAGTCCGGCGACGCTCGCGCCGGTAACGAGCGTCCACAGCCGCACCGCGGCGACGTCGATCCCGACGCCGCGCGCCGCATTTTCGTCTTCGCGGGTCGCCGCCACCGCGAGCGCGAGCTTCGTGCGGCCGAAGAGCGCGAGCAAAATTCCGACCGCGGCCAGCGCCGCGTAGATCGAGAGCGTATTCGCGTCGTTCGGGATGTTCGAGAAGCCTTCGGCGCCGCCGGTGGCCGGCGCGTTGATCTCAACGATTCGCGCGATCTCGCCAAACCCGATCGTCGCAATCGCGAGGAACACGCCGCGCAGGCGTCCGATCGGAAGCGCCAGCAGGGCGGCGACGAGCGCCGCCACCGCCGCTCCGGCGACCGCCGACTCGAAGAGGTTCCAGCCGTAGCGCGATGCGGCGATCGCGCTGACGTACCCGGCGATTCCCATGAACGCGGCTTGCGCGAGCGCAAGGCTCCCGGCGCGAAGCGAGATCGAAAGCGAGAGCGCAAGCAGCGCGTTGATTCCGAGCTGGTCGATCAGCTTCGAGTGGTGCGCGAGGAATTCGAGCACTGCGCCGGTTCGCCGTCAGGCGGCGCGCAAGCGGCGCTTGCCGAGCAAACCTTGCGGCCGCAGAATGAGGATGAGGAACATGACGGCAAAAGCCAGCGCGTCGCGATAACTTGCGCCGATCCCAACGACCGAGAGCGTCTCGATCAAGCCCAAAATGAACGCGCCGAGCACGGCGCCCGTGATGCTCCCCATCCCGCCGAGAATGATGATCGCAAGACCCTTCAACTCGATGCGCGAGCCCATGTCGAGGCTGACGCTATTGAACTGTAGCCCGATCAAAATTCCGGCCGCGCCGCCGAGCGCCGAGGCGATGAAGAACGTCAATGCGATCGTTCGCTCGAGGTCGATGCCCAAGAGCGCGGCAGCGACTCGATCGTCGGCGACGGCGCGGATCGCGCGGCCTAGGGGAGTCGCGCGCATCACGAACGAGAGCGCCGCCATCAGCCCGAGCGCGATCGCCAGTACGATCACATCGAGCGCGCCGAAGGTAAGGCCGCCGATATGGAGCACAGCGGTCGATAGGGCGTTTGCGGGGAAGCGGTGCTCGTCGGGGCCGAAGAAGCCGCGAACGACGCCCGAGATGACGATCGCGGCGCCGATGCTCGAAATCAGCGGCGCGAGCGTCCCCGCGTTACGACGGCGTAGTGGGGCGAATGCGACGCGGTCGAGCAAGATGCCGAGCAGGCCGGCGAAGCCGACCGCGAGGACGAACGCTGCGGCGAACGGCAACCCTGCGGCCACGAGCGCGAGGGCGACGAACGCCGCGGCCATGTAAATCGCGGCGTGCGCTAGATTGAGGATGTCGAGAACGCCGAACACGAGCGTGTAGCCTATCGCGAACAGCGCGTAGACCGCTCCGAGGAACGCGCCGTTCGCGAGCTGCTGCAGAATCACGCTAGTGGCCCTTTGAATCTATTCGAAGGGCACGTACTTGCCGTTTTCGATCTGCAAGATCGCGCTCGGCGCGTGAACGTCGCGACTGGGCTCGAACCCGACGGGGCCTAGCACCGTCGGCACCGCTTTGAGCTTCGCGAAACCGTCGCAGATCGAAGCCGAGGCCGACGCGCCAGCCTTCACCGTTGCGGCGACGATCTGCGCCGCGGCATACGCTTGAGCGGCGAATTGATCGGGGTTCTTGTCGTACTTCTTCTTGTAGCGGCCGACGAATCCGACGTTCATCGGATTCGAACTGCCGACGAAGTAGGCGGTTCCGACGACGACCCCGTTCGCTGCCGGCCCCGCGAGCGCGGCGAGCTGCGGCGAGTTGAGCCCGTTTCCGCCGATAGCGTGCGCTTTCAAACCGACTTGCGCGGACTGCACGAGGATCTTCGCCGCATCTTCGACGAGCGCGCCGACGACGAGCAGATCGGGATGCTTGTTGTCGATCTTCAGCAGTTGCGCCTTAAAATCGATGTCGCCTTTGTGATACGTCTCGGTATCGACGACGTCGACGTGGTGCGCCGCGAGCGCGGCCTTGAAGACGTCGTAGTCGGTCTTGGTAAACTGGTCGTCGTCGCCGTAAATGATCGCGGCGGTCTTGACCTTCCACTTCGCTTCGACTTTGGCGAGCGCTTCGGGGACGACTTGCTCTTCGGCGAGTGAATTGCGGAACACGCACGGCCCCATCGACGTGATCCCCTGTGCGGTGTTTGAAATCGCCAGGATCGTCAGATTTGCTTTGACCGCGATCGGATCGGCTTTCTTTGCTTCCGACGAAAGCGTCGGCCCGATCAGGAGCGCGGAGCCGTCGGTCGTGAACTTTTGCATCAAGTTGACGACCTGCGCCGGATCGGATGCGCTGTCTTCGATGTCGAACTCGAGCTTCGCGCCGCCGGCGTCGATCCGCCCGGCGGCGAGGTCTTCGGCCGCGAGTTCGAGCGCGCTCCTTTGGCTCGTGCCGTAGGCGCCTGCCGGACCGCTCGAGTCGGCGATGACCCCGATCTTGACGGTCTTGCCGGACATCGGTCCGCCGGCGGCCAGCGCCGCACTCGCGGCGATCAGCGACGCCAAGAGCGCGCCGAGTGTCAACTTTACTCGCACGTGTCGGTCCTCCGCAGTATCGAAAAGGATGATGACTGGCGGACGGCTTCGCATCGCACGCGGCGCGTCCCCCCGGACGCGACGCTACGTCAGGTACGGGCGCAACGCGCGCATGAAGTTCGCGAACTTGGAGTCGACGGTTGGCGATGAAGCGAGCGCGGTGTACACGACGATCGAATAGCGCGCGCCGCTCGGAAGCTCGAGGATCCCGCCGTCGTGCGAGACCTCGTCCGTATCGCCCGTTTTATGCAGGAACCGGTCGCCGGGCTCGAGCCCGGCGCTCAGCTTCGCGTTGAACTCCTGCGCCGCGAGAATCGAGCGGAGCCATTCGGCGCCCGGGATCGCGTCGCTAGCGATCAGCGCGAAAAGCAACGCCGCATCGCTTGCAGGATGGGAGTTTCGCCCTTCGGCCTCCGCGTCGGCAATCAAGGGGAGGCTCCCCGAAAGTTTGCGGCGGACCGCCGTACCGCGAAGCCCCCACGCCCGCGCGAAAGCGGTGATCCGGCCGCGGCCGATCACGTCGATGAGGACGTTGGTTGCGACGTTGTCGGACCGGGCGATCATCAGCCGGCCTAACTCGTCGAGACGGGCCTGATGCCCCGGGACGAGCGGTGACGCCGCATCGTTGGCCGTCATATTCGTAGCGAGGACCTCGATGCGGTCGTCGATGCGCGCCGTGCCCTCGCTCCAGAGCCGCGAAAGGGCAGCCGCGATTGGGACCTTGATCATGCTCGCGGCCGGCAAGGCGGCCGTCGGGTCGACGGTACCCTCGTAATAGAAACCGGGTGGACCGCCGACTCGGCGTACGACGATCGAGGGCGCGGCCAGGCCACAGGCGGCCGCCAGGTCGGCTAATGGAGGGCGGGAGATCGAATGCAAGCGGGTACTTGCATTAGCCTCCTGCGCATGGTATCCTCGGCGTGCAAGTACTCACTTACATGGAGACGGCACAAGTGTCTGGGCAGGTGGAGTCTTTCACGTTCTCGCCGGCGCTGCCGCTGGACCGGACGAGTCTCGGGGCTCTTCGCGAGGTCGCCGAATCGGCATTGGCCGGCGGCGCGCGGCGCTTGATCCTGAACCTCGACGGGCTTGAAGTCCTCGAGGCGCCGGCGATTTCCGGCTTGATCGCCGTGCTGCGGCTCGCCCGCGAACGCGGCGCCGAGGTCCACTTAGCGGTGTCGCACCCGGGGATCCTCGGGACGCTGAAGGTCACGGGGCTCGATAAGCTCTTCGCGGTTGGCCCGCCACCAGCGACGAGCGAAGTGCAGGTGGCCGCGCGGCCCGCGAAGCGGCTGCGCGCTCGGCCGGCGGTCACCGCAAGCGCCGTTGTGCTGGCGGCCGCGCTGGTGCTGGGAGCCCGCGCGACGGCGACGACCGACCCCGCGCCGCCGCCAAGCGAGATCGTCACCCATTTGACGACCCTGAACCCGGCGATGCGTACCTATCAAGCCCGCCTCAGCGTCGATTTTCAATTGCGCACGTTTCCGTATATCGGGGAGCACCTTGAGGGTACAACCTATTTCAAGCGACCTGGCAGCTACGAAGTCGTCTTCAGCAAGGTGCCGTCATATGCCAAGGGGTTCGACAAACTCTATACCGACGCCGGCGATCCCTCGAGTTGGGAACGGCGCTTCAACATGAGCGTCGTCGGCGAACGCAGCTTTAACGGTCACCGGGATTTGGTCATGCGCTTGGTGCAGCGGGTGCGGGGCATGATCGACCACGAGGACGTGCTCGTCGATCCGCGGACGTGGCACGTCGACAATATGGAGTGGCATTACTACAACGGCGGCGTGATCTCGATGTCGCAAGAGTACGAGTTGGTCGACGGCTTCAGCGTCATGAAGGCCCAGCACGCGACGATACGTATTCCGTTCGTGCACGCGAGCGCCGAAGGCCGCTATAACGACTATCGCACGAACGTTCCGATCGACGACGCGGTGTTCACGAAAGAGAGTCACGCGTGATCGATCCGGTCGATGCCGCCCCGAAGTCGGGGGTCGAGGAAACGCGGCAGCGGATTCTGGCCGCGGCCCGCAAGTCGTATGCGGAGAAGGGCAGCCGGGGGATGACGACGCGCGAGGTCGCCGAGCTCGCAGGCGTCAACGAAGCGACCCTGTTTCGGCACTTCGGGACCAAAGGGCAGCTGATAAGCGCGATGCTCGACCACTTTTCGGGCGCCGCCATGATCCCGGCGACGATCGATAG
Source organism: Vulcanimicrobiota bacterium (assembly GCA_963832625.1). GTDB lineage: Bacteria > Vulcanimicrobiota > Vulcanimicrobiia > Vulcanimicrobiales > Vulcanimicrobiaceae > CAWHUV01. The sequence goes on from CAWHUV010000006.1 coordinate 100,002, forward strand.
CGCGCGTCTTCAGGTTTCGCTCGAGATGCAACTGGAGCGTCTCGGTCTCGGAGCGATCGAGGCGCTGCGCAGCAAAGAAGATTTGATCAAAGTCGGGATGGCCGAGGAGCTAACAAACCCCGAAGGGACGACGTGCATGTGGCGGGCGCCTACGGAAGCGCGCCAGGCGCTGGCCAGGTTCATGCAGGAAAAAATCGAGGGCGGTGAATTGCGCGGCGATCCCGACGAACTTGCCAGGATGTTCATGTCGCAATTTTTCGCGTACGTTATGGCGAGCCGTCTCTGGTCGAGAGAAGATTACCCGCCCGAGCGTGCGGTGCGACTGTTTGTCGATTTCTTCATTAATGGTGCGCGAGCGAGATAACGAGATACATGGAAACTACGACCGAAGCCCCGTCAAAAGCCCCGGTGAAGCCCGAGATCATATCCTCTCCACCGGGCGTTCCCGCGAGCGAGCGCCGCCTATCACCGGCACTCCGCACCGGGTTGATCGTTGCCGGCGCGATTGCGGTCTTGATCCTGCTCGTGGTCTTGGTCCGGTGGATCGCGTATGCGACGAGCCATCAAACGACCGACGACGCGCAGATCAATGCCGATCAAGTGCAGATAACGAGCAAAATTGCCGAGCGCGTCGATCGGATTTTGGTCGACACGAATCAGCAAGTTCGGCGGGGTCAACTCTTGATCCAACTCGACGACCGCGACGAGCGAGCGCGGCTCCAGCAGGCGCAGGCGAGCCGGGACGCGCTCACCGCCCAAGCGCGCGCTGCGGAGGAGACGGTCGCGTTGACCGGCGAGACCCAGGCCGCGCAAAACGAGCAAAGCAATGGGTCGGTCGCCCAGGCGCAATCCGCGATCCAGAGCGCCGCGAACCAATCGCTTTCAGCCCAAGATCAGATCGCCGCGGATCAAGCCGCCGTCGATGCTTCGCGCGCGGAACTCGTCGCCGCGCAGGACGCGCTTCCCGGCGCTTCCCAGCGGCTAGTGCAGGCGCAGGCCGACCTGACGCGCACGCAGTCGCTCGTCGCGACCGGTGACGTCGCCGCCGCGCAGCTCGATTCGGCGCGCGCCGTTCAACGCGCGGCGTGGTCGGCGCTCGCTGGGGCGCAAGCCAACGTTGCGGCGGCGAGGGCGCAACTCGACGAGGCGATCCAAAAACTGAACTCGCAGCGCTACACATCCTCGAGCGCGGCCGCCCAGGTCGGGGTCGAACAAGGGACGCTCACGACCGCGCAAGGTCACTTGGCCGAGTCGAGCGCCGCCGCGCGCGTCCCCGCGCAGGAAGCCCAAGCGCAAGCCGCTTTCGCCCAGGTTGCAACCGCGCAAGCGCAACTTGCGACGGCGCGCGATCAGCTGTCATATACGCAAATCCGTTCCCCGATCGACGGCTTCGTCGGTCAGAAGAGCGTCGAGATCGGCGCAACCGTTCAACCGGGGCAGGCCTTGATGACGCTCGTCCCGGCAAACCACATCTACATCACGGCGAACTACAAAGAGACGCAGATCGGCAGCATGCGCGCGGGGCAACAAGTCGACATCGGCGTCGATGCTTACCATGGAGTAAACTTCACGGGCCACGTCGACGCGATTGCGCCGGCGTCGGAGAACGTGTTCAGCCTCGTCCCCGCACAGAACGCGACCGGCAATTTCGTCAAAGTGACGCAGCGCGTCCCGGTGCGAATCGTTTTCGACAACCCCGATCCGAAGTATCCGTTACGGCCCGGGATGTCGGTTGAGACGTCGGTAAAGGTCAAGTAACGGCGTAATGGCCACGAGTGTCGCGGTCGCGCGGAATGGCCGCGCGGCCCCAAGCGCCGCCGCGGGCGATGCCGCGCGGCCGGAGCGGCGCGACGTCATCGAGTACGGCTGGCGCCGATCGGTGATCACCATCGCGATCGTGACCGCAACCCTGCTCGAAATCGTCGACGTCACGATCGTCAACGTCGCGCTTCCGAACATACAGGGGAATTTCGGCGCTAATATCGAGCAGTCGGCGTGGATCGGGACGGGTTACATCATCGCGAACGTCGTGGTCATTCCGATCACGCCGTGGCTGCAACGGCGCTTCGGCCGCCGGCAGTACTACGCCGCGTCGATCGGGTTGTTCTTGATCGCCTCGATGATGTGCGGTCTTTCCGGGACGCTCGGCGAACTGATCTTTTGGCGCGTCATTCAGGGCTTAGGCGGCGGCGGTTTGATTTCGACGTCGCAGGCGATTCTGAGGGAGACGTACCCGTCCAACGAGCAGGGCAAGGCCGCCGGGTTGTTCGCCATGGGCGTGATCGTAGGGCCGACGATCGGGCCGACGCTCGGCGGTTTTATCACCGACCAGTTCTCGTGGCGCTGGGCGTTTTTCATCAACGTTCCGATCGGCCTGCTCGCGATGTTCATCATTCTGACGATGCTGCGCAATCCGGAGAAGCCTCAAAAACTTTCGATCGACGGCGTCGGCCTCGCTCTTCTGGCGATCGGCATCGGGTCGCTGCAGTACGTCCTCGACCAAGGACAGCAGAAAGACTGGTTTGACGATGGCTCGATCGTATTTTGCACCACGACTGCCGTGCTCGGGTTGATTTCGTTCGTCATGTGGGAGCTTCGCGAGAAACGCCCGATCGTCGACTTGAGCGTCTTGCGCTACCGATCCGTCGCGGCGGGGAGCATCCTCGGCGTCGTTCTCGGCATCAGCCTCTACGGGAGCGTGCTGATCATTCCGCAGTACGTGCAGTCTTCACTCGGGTTCACCGCCACGCTCTCAGGCGAACTGCTGATCTTTCGCGCCGCGGCGGTCATGCTGTTTACCCCGCTGTCGGCGATCCTGTTGCAGCGAAATTTGGTCGACACGCGGTGGCAAGTCGCGCTCGGCTTCGTCCTGCTCGGTATCTCGAACTTCATGCTCGCCGGCGTCACCACGACGACAGCCGACTTCTGGACGTTCCTGTGGCCGCTTGCGCTTAGCGGCGTCGGCCTGGCGCAGATTTTCGTTCCCCTGACGGTGACGGTCGTGGGCGGAGTTCAACCGCGCGACATCCCGGGGGCGGCGGCGTTTTTCAATCTGGCGCGGCAAATGGGCGGAAGCATCGCGATCGCGGTTCTGGTGACGATTCTCGCGCGTTCGAACGCGATTCATCACACGGAATTGGCCTCGCGCATCAACTTGGGCTCGCCGGCAGTTCAGCAGTACGTGCAGCGGAGCGGCGGCGACGTTACGCAGCGCGTCGCGACGAACCTCGGCCAACTCGTCACGCAACAGGCGGCCGTCCTATCATTCGCCGACACGGCCCGGTTCGTCGCGATCTGTTCGCTCTTGCTCGCGCCGATGGCGCTGATTTTGAAACGCCCCAAAGCCGCCGGCGTTTTGCCTGCCGGCGAGTAGGCAAAAAGGAGAAGAGTGGAGATTTCGTTGTTCGCTATGATCCCGCTTGCGATCGCGGTCGCGCTCGCTCCAGCGCCGGCGGTGCCGAATCCGTCGCCCGGCGCGACGGGCGCCGTCGCGGTGCCGACGGCGACGCCCGAGATGAAGACGCCGAGTGACGACAACGGCCTCGTCCTTCCGCCGGTGCCGGCGATCTCGCCGACCGTGAATGCGCCGAAGTACCTGCCGTCGGGTGACGTCGTCGGCGTCAGCGGCCCGTTTGTCGGATTGACGCTCGCGGACGCGATCGGAATGGCGCTTTCGCGCAATACCGACCTGAGCATATCGCAATCGAACCGCCGGATCTCGGGCTACCAGATCGTCGCGGCCGAGGGAGCGTACGACCTGCAACTGATGATCCAGCCGAGCTTCACGTACGCCAAGACGCCGGCGGTCAGTGGCTTCCAGTCGGGCCCGGGCGGTTCGCCGCCCGAGCAATCGACGGCCGGCATCAACGCACAGTTAGGCGCTGCCACCGGGTCCGGCGGTCAGTTTTCGATTGGAAGCAGCGCGTCGCGGACCAACAGCAACTTGACCTTCAACTCCTACGACCCATACTATCAGACGGCGTTTACCCTGAATTACTCGCAGCCGCTCGCGCGCAACTTGTCGATCGATCAGACTCGGCGGCAGATTCAGCTCGCAAAGATCAACGCGGACCTCTCGAGCGACGCGGCGCTGCTGGCGGCTTCGAATACGGTTGCGAACGTTTCGAACGCTTTCTACGACTTAGTAGCCGCCTGGCGGAACGTTGCGATTCAAGAGGACGCGCTGCGCCAAGCGAAGGCGCAGAGCGAGAGCAACGCGCGGCTCGTCAAACGTGGCGCGGCGGCGCCGGTCGAGGTGATCGAGTCGGACACGCAGGTTCAGATCTATCAGAACAACGTCTACTCGGCGATCCAGAACGTCGCGTCGCTGCAAAACCAGATCAAGCAGTTGGTTCTCGGTAATCCAGTCGACCCGGCTTGGACGATGGACATCGTCCCGGTCGTGACGTCGATCGACGTCCCAGCCGAGCCGAGCATCGACGACGTCCTCGCGACCGCGTTGCGCGGCCGGCCGGAGGTCGCGCAGCTCCGCGAAACGATCTCGAGCGCCGACGTGAACGTACTGTACTACAAGAACCAGACGCTGCCGGAGATCAACTTGAACCTCGGCGTCGGAGAGAGTGGATTTGCGGGAGCGGCCACGCCTGGGAATCTGAACCCATTCAACGCCACGCTCGCTGCTCAGATCATGGCGATCGACGAGTTGATCGCGAGGGTCAACGCGCTGACCCCGGGACAGCCGCCGCTCGTCCCGCTTCCGTCGTTCAACCAAACCCTGCCGCCCTACACGATCGGCGGACTGGGCCAAGCGTATTCGAACATGTTTGCGGGCCGCTACCCGCAGGCGAGCGTCTCGGTAACGCTCGGCTTTCCGTTGCGGAACCGGACGGCTGAGGCGAACTATCACGTCGCCCTCGAGCAGCGCGCAGCGCTCGTGACGCAAGAGGTTGCCTTGATCCAGCGGCTCCAAGTCGAGTCGCGGAACGCGCTGCAGGCGTTTCGCAGCGCGCGTTCGCGCCTGATCGCCGCGAAGGCCGCGCGGCGAGCGGCCGAGGCGGTCGAAGCGAGCGAGGAGCGAAAGTTCCGCGCCGGGCAGTCGACGACGTTCTTGGTGCTCCAGCGGCAAGTCAACCTCGCGACGCAGCGAGGCGCCGAATTGCAAGCCGATACGGACGTTCAGAAGGCGCTAGTCGAACTCGATCGCGTCACCGGGAACGTCCTATCGCGCAATGGGGTCGTCCTCGAGACGCTCGGCTCGGCGACGCCACCACCGGTACCGTTGCTGTCGCCCGCGCCGGGTCGCTGACCGAAGCGCCGCTAGCCCTTAACGGTGCGTCGAACGTGGCGTCGGGCGGATCTTAGCGGGTATCTTCAGCTGGTGGCCGCTCGAAGCGTTCGGTAGCGGTTTGGCGATCTGTTTCTGGATTTTGTGAAAGAGTTTCTTGAAAAAGTCGCCGCTCCCGGGCTTGCTCGGTGCGACCGGCGCCGGCTTGACCGGCAGAGGCTTGCGTGACGTGACCGGCGGTTGGGAGCTTTTGAGATGGAAGGTTTGCACGACGACCTTTTGATTCGCGATCGCGGCCGAGATCGCGAATGGATTTCCGCTCCGGCGCGCCTCGGCAAGCCGAAGGTTGAAGTATGCGGTGGCTTGCTGGGCGTTTGAAAACTTGGCGAGGTACCAGTTAGGGCTGGGATGATAAACGATATGACTCGTGCCGCCCGCCGAGACCACGTCGACAAGGCTGATCTGGCTGGTCTGGTTGCCGATCGACATCAACCCAGTTTTTTGGACGTCGACGGCGCCGCGCGTGCACGCGAACGCAACTCCACCACCAGTTGTATCGAGATCGAACTGAGTCCCTTGAACCGACGCCGAGAACTGCTGGGTGTGATTGACCCGGAAAAAGTCCAGAGCCCCATGGACGACGGAGAAGAAGACGTTCCCGCCGCCGACGTCGGCGGATTCACCGCCGCCGGTCAGCGTCGGCGTATAGGTAGAATTCGGGCCGATCGTCGTCGTGCTCTTACTGCCGGTTGAACTCAGCTCGATTTTTACACCCGCCGGGGTTTCGATCGTCGCCCCGTCATAGATGACTTCGCCTTTGGCAATCGTGTGATCGGTTTTCTTTCGGCTGAGGATCACGGTTGCGGGAGCTTGCGGTCGCTCTTTGCCGGCGACCCAAATCCGCGTGACCGTGTGCGCGCGGCCGGCGGAAGCGACGCACGCCAACGGAATCGACAGCGCCAACAAAAAACCGGCCTGCGCCCAAGCGAACACCTTCACCACAATAAGCCTCGCGACAATCGAGCGGTGCGCGTGGCCGGTCTGATTCGGCGGCGCATCGGTCAGCCCTCGCCGCTTTCCCAATTTAAGGCGTAGCCGGCGCGGTTTCAGGCGATGCGTTCGGTTTCGGTTTGAGGCGGGTTTGCGTCGACTTGATCGCCGCGCGCACGGTCGCGGCGGAAGTTACGTTGCCGAGCTGTTCAAGCAGTGAGAGCGCCTGCTCGTAGGACTGCAGCGCGTCGGCGTATCGCCCAACGGCGACCTCGACGTGCCCGATCGCCACGTCGGCCTTCGCCTCGCCGTCGCGATCCCCAAGCTGCCGAAAGATTGCGAGCGCTTCCTGGTGCGCCGTAAGCGCGTCGGCATAATGGTGAAGGCCGGCTTGAGAGTAACCGATGTACAGCGTCGTATTCGCTTCGCCGTCGCGATCGCCGAGTTGACGAAAGATGTCGAGCGCCGGGCCGTACGATTTCAAGGCTTCGGGGTACCGCTTGAGCCCAAACTCAGCGAAACCGAAGTTGGAGAGAAGGCGCGCCTCGCCATCGCGGTCGCCGAGTTGCCGAAGGAGCGCCAACGCCTGGTCGCGGGACGCGAGCGCCTCGGCATCGCGCCCGAGGTGCAATTCGGCGAGACTTATCCGCGTGAGCGCCAACCCTTCGCCGTCGCGGTCTTCGAGTTGGCGAAAAATCGCAAGCGCCTGCTGCTGCGACTGCAGCGCCTCGCCGAACCGTTGCAGGCTTCCCTCCGCGGACCCGACGTTCATGAGGGCCCGCGCCTCGCCATCGCGATTGCCGGTATCGCGGAAAAGGGCGAGTGCCTGCCGATGCGAGCGTAGCGCGTCTTCGAGCCGTCCGCGATGCGAGTCGATGAAACCGTGATTCATGAGCGCCCAGGCCTCGCCGCCCTTGTCCTCGAGTTGCCGGAAGAGCGCGAGCGCCTGCTCCTGCGATTGCAGAGCTACGTCGTCGCGCCCCATCGCGGCTTGGATTGAGCCAACGTGCGTCAGAGCCCGCGCCTCGCCATCGCGATCGCCGAGCTGACTAAAGAGCGCCTGCGCCTGTTCCTCCGATTGCAGCGCCGCGGCGAACTTGCTCAGGCTTCGCTCGACGAGGCCGACGCCCATCGTGGCCCGCGCTTCGCCGCCACGGTCGCCGAGTTGGCGAAACAGCGCGAGCGCCTGTTGGTAGGTTTGCAGCGCGTCGTCGTAGTTGCTCGAAGCCTCTTCAACGTTCCCGAGGTTCAGGAGAGCAGCCGCGTTCCACTTAAGGTTGCCGCTCTCGTGAGCCTGCGCGACCCGCTGCTTGAAAAAACCTTCGGCTTCCGAATAGTTGTCGAACTTGGCGAGAAACCAGACTTTGTTTGGCTGATACGTGACCCGATTATGGTCGGTCGCCGAAATCACATCGGTCAGCGAGACTTCCCTCACCTTCGAACCAATTGAAATGGCGCCGGTTTTCGTGACGTCGACGCTTCCGCTCGAGCACGAGAAGGTCACACTGTCCGCCGATGCGTCGATGGCGAACTCGGTCCCCCCGACCGCGGCGGTGAAGCGCTGCGTGTGGATTACTTGAAAGAAGTCGAGCGCCCCGTGAACCACGGAGAACAGAGCGTTTCCTCGCTCGAGATTCGACGTTTCGCCGGTGCCCGTCTCCATCGGCGTGAAGGTCGAATTGGAGCCGAGCGTTATCGTGCTCTTCGCGCCCGTCGAGACGAGCACGATCTTGAGGTGCGATGGGACCTCGATGCGCGTCCCATCCGGGATCGTCTCGTCGCGCGCGATCGAATGGTCGACCCTCCCGGCGCGATACGTGAGGGTGACGCCATCGGCCGATCGAACTGCGGCGCCGTCGCGCAAGATCTGACTGACAGTGTGCTCGCGCGGCGCAGTCGCCGCCGCCCCCGCGACCGCCGTCGTCGGCGCGAGAATCCCAACGGCCATCAACGCGGAGATTACCCTCATCGGAAAGAAGCCTCGACCGCCGGCGGTTCGACGGATTGGGACGTTTCGGCGTGTCGCCGACGGCCGCCTCGCGCATACTGCGTCCGGCTTCGTTACCGTCTTATGCTCGCGGTGAAACCGGCGAGACGACCGGCGTGAGGCGCCGGACGATCTCGGCTACGACCTCGGCGACTACGCCGGGGTTGTCGTCGATGCTGACGGCTTGAATGTCGTCGACCGTCTGATCGATCTTCGGGTGGCCGCGCATGATCGGGAAGACGCAGCGCGAGTTTTCGCCTTGCGCGATCCATTTGCGGTGGGCGCGCCGCACCTCGAACCGGCAATGCGGGCGCGTGAAGTACGTGTCGGAGTAGACTGGGACGACGAAACGGCTGCCGTCGATGGCGAGGCTGATCTTCTCCTGCCACGCCGTGCCGACCTGAATCGAAGACGTGTCGAAAAAGATGGCGAGTTTTCGACCATCGGGCAGCGTCACGGCGCGAAGCGGCTGATAGACGTTCTCGAAGACCCAGGTCAACTCGTCGTGCGCGTAGCTGATGAAGACGTCGTAGTCGTTCGACTCCTCGGGCGCCGCGTCGACTTGGCTCATCTGCTCGTAAAGCATTTGACGCCCGCGTTCGCCCGAAAGCCCGGCCGCGATCAAGATCGAAAGCGCGACCAGGCTGACCTGCGGGTAGATGTGCTTTTCCGAAAGCAAGAAGGCTTCGAGCCCTGCGAACAAACCGAGCGTTATGGCTGCAGCGGCGGCGGCCGAGATCCACGGAAGCATCGTGCGAAGCTTTCCGACCCGGGAGCGCCGCAGGAAGAGAAAGGCGGCAACAAATGCGACGACCGCGAGCGACGAGAATACGCCGATCAGCACGAGCAACATGTCACCGTACGGAATCGGTTCGAAATAGGGCGTCCCCGAACTCTTTTCCAACAAATCGCTGATCGCCCAGCCGAGAAGTTCGGGGTTACTACGGCCCGCGAGCCCGCCCACGACGTCTTTTTCGAGGGAAGCGATGACGACGTACTTGTTTCCCAGCTCGGCCTTCTGCGGAAACGGTTGGGCGAGCGAGATCCGATCGACCGCCTCGTTCATGAATTCGTCGTGGGATCCGACGCGAATGATGTTCATGACCGTCGGATCGCACGCGCTCAGCGAGCGCGCCGCCTCGGCCTCGTGCGCGAGCGCCGGCAGCGCCCGAAGGTCGATGCGGCCGACGGGAGCGCCTGCCGAGTCGAGTTTAGGAACTTGCGGGAAACACGCTTGGTAAAATAACCCGTCTTGGTACACGTTGAGGATGGTGTGGCCCAAGCCGCCGCTCAAATGATCGTAAACGTTGGTCCAGTCGAGTTCCCGCAGCGACGACCAGTCGACCCCCTCGAACCTGCCCGCGACCATTTCGAGTTTCGAAACGGTTGCGTAGACTGGAAGTTTGGCCTGGGTGGCATCGTCGAGTGCCTTGGTCAGCGCCTTCGTCGCCGCGTCGGGCGCCGTCGACCCGCCGGCGTCGAAGAAGAAATCGAGCAGAACCGCGACGGGCGCACGCGTTTTCTTCGTCAAGTCCTCTAAGAAACGAGCGATGACGAGCCGGTCGTTTTGCGGTTTGCTCTTGTCGTAGTTCGTAACGTCGAGGACGACGACGCGCGGCGAGAGCGCGGGGGGCGCTTTCGCCGACACCCAGCGCAAGACGCCCCAGTCCCAGTCGTGCCAAACGCCCATCCAGAACGTGGCGACGTACATGATCGCGAAATAAGTCCCGATCAAAACGGCGACTGGTCGAAGCCACGCAGGCGGCCTCATCGCAAGCCGAGTTTCGCAGAACCGGATTCGTCACCTGCGACGACGCAAGCGTTTTACCAGAGCGTCAAGGCTCCAAACTGAGTTGGTGGGGAGTACCAGTACCAAGAGCGATATGAAGAAGATGATGGCCTCGAGGCTGATGACGCTCCACCGTCCGTGAGAGTATTGTCCGCCGGCCAGCCAATAGTTCAATGAGAGAAACATTCCGCCGGCCGCACCGATGCGCGTCAAGAGCCCAAGCGTGAGCGAAATGCCGCACAGTGTTTCCCCGACTGCGATCAAGTATGCAAAGAGCAGCGCGTGAGGCAGCACTATTGCTTGCACGAAATCGTGGTAAGGACCTGACGTGTGAGTGGCCATGTCCGCGATGGTTTCGCGAAATTGCCCGTTTGCTCTCAGCCAAAACGAATCGAGCTTGGACGTTCCGTAAATCAGCCAAAATAGACCGAGGTAAATTCTCAATGCGGCAAAAAGTCGATTGTAGTACGTCAACGCTTCCTCGCCCGATCAAGTGCAACCAACAGTCAGTCTTGGCCGCGTTAGCCGTAGATGTCAGACTAGCCCAGTCGAGTTAGGGAGTTAACGGGCCCCAGGACCGGGGCGGCGCCGCCCTGCTACCTGGCCGGTGAAGTCGGCCTGGAAAAGATAACTGCCCGGGACGCGTTCGCAGTTTTCGATCTCCGGTGAGTAGGCGCTCGCGCGCGCCGCCGCCAGCGCCGCGCTATCGAGCGCGGCGTTCCCTGAAGAACGATAGACTGCAGTGCCCAGCACCGCGCCGGTTGCGGACAGCGAAACCTTGACTTGCGTCGTTCCGGCCGCGCCTTGTTGGCGAGCGATGTCCGGGTAATCGGGTTGGACCGCGCGCGTCGTCGCCGCCTCTTTGTTCGGGACGGCGCAGCTCGGCCGGGGAGTCGGCAGCGGCGTCGCCGGTTCGGAGGCTGGAGCCGCCGCCGTCGGAGCGGGCGCCGCCGAGGCGACGTTCCCCGGCGGGATGCCGTCCGGCGAGCTGGGACCGACCCCCGAGAAGGGGCGCTCCCGTTGCGTCGAGTTGTCGCGATTGTTCGACTGGGGGGCGACGTGCGGTTGCACGTGACGTTGCGGCGGGCTTGAAGCTCGGACGAGCGGCGGCGTCAATTTGGGAGCCGGCGTCGGAGGGCGCGGAGTTGGAAGCGGCGGCGGTGGCCGTTTTTTGTCGACCGTGACGACCTCGGGGTTCGTGTCGCGTTCGCGGTATGGTTTAAACGGGATCAAACCGCCAAGCGCAAAGTGCGCGACGATCGAGATTACAAAAGCCCAAGCGAGGAAAGACTTCGCCCGTTCGACCAGCGTAGTTTGCACCGGTAGCTCCAGAGAGTCAGGTGCTTTATCAACGCTGTGGAGCGAGCGTCTGTGATGCCGGCCTCGCGATCGAGGTACGTCAAGAAACGAGACGGAGCCGAGTCGCTGCGGCTTTGTCCACAAACCACGCGAGCGTGCCGTCCGCCGGCGCGACGATCTGGATCGGGTATGTCGCGGGATCGCGCGAACCTTCGAGGACTGATTCGAGAACGTCGGCCTTTGCGGCGCCGCCGGCGGCAATTGCGACCTCGCGCGCCGCATTGATGACCTGCGGCGTTATCGTAATCCGATAGGTCTCGAACTTCTCGACCCAGACCGCACGAACGAGCGCGTCGTCGTCCGTAAGCGGATCGCTTCCGGGGAAGAGCGACGCGGTGTGCCCGTCAGGGCCTATGCCGAGCATCACCAAGTCGAACACCGGCGGGTCGCCGAGTTCGCGGCGCAGGATGCCGGCATACGCTCGCGCCGCAGCGGGCGGGTCGTCCTCGCCGCGCATCCGGAACACGCATTCCTCGGAGATCGCGAGCGGCGCGAGCATCGCGTCCCGCGCCATCTTGTAATTCGACTGATCGTCGTCCGGCGGCACGCAGCGCTCGTCGCCGAAGAAGAAACGGACCTTGCTCCACGCGACGCGATCGCGAAGCGGCGGCGCCGCCAATAACTCGTATGCGGCCTTCGGCGTCGTCCCGCCCGACAGCGCGACGTCGAAGCGGCCTCGCGCGGCGGTAGCCGCCCCCGCCAAGGAAACGAACTCTTCGGCGACCGCACGCGCGAGCGCCGCCTCGTCTTCGACGACGACGATGCGGCGCGCCGGCGCGCTCACCGAAGCAGCCCGCGCACCGTCATCAACGAGGTTTCGAAGATGTGATTGTGCTCTTGACTCAAGAAAGCGCGCTCGATCAGCGACGTGTTGCCGATTGCCTGTAGAGGCGTGCAGGTCGTCGGTCGCGCCTTCGCGCCTTCGACGATGAGGCACGCGACGTTCTCGTCGTCGTCGGAGACGCATGCGGTGAACGTCGAGTCGTCCGTCGTCAGGACGACGCGCCGGACGCGGCGCTGGTCCCCCGCGGCGATGCGTTCCAGGTTGACGTGCCGCCCACCGCGCGCGCGAAACGAGGTCGCCCCGAGCGGCTCCCAGGAAAGCGAGCTTCCGAGCCACGCCGCGAGATAGAGCGCCTCGGCGACGGAACCGCTTTCGATCCGCACGCCGTTGATCGAGAACAAGTCATCGCGCAGCGCGGGGTCGTCGAAAAACTGCGCGATCATGTCCATCCACGGCGCGAGCCGCATGAAGGCCAAATCGTTTAGGGTAACGTCCGAATATCGCGTGACGAACTCGCATAGTTCGCGAATCGTCTCTTCGTCGCGCGCCGCGCCGCTCGAGTCGACGATCACCTCCGTCGCCAACTGAACGAGGCCCGCAAACGTCCGGCTTTGGAGCAGCCGCGCCCCGCTCCACCAGACGATCGTCGGCACCTCGTGAACGGTCAATTCTTGGGCGACGCTCAAGATTTCGGCATGATCGAGGTCGCGGACTCCGACGTCGACGCGTTCGTTGAGGACGGTAGCGCCATTGATCTCGCGCGACGCAATCGACGCTCCTAGCCCGGTCGTCGCCCCAGTCGAATCGAGCAGGATCAAGCGGGCCGGATGCTTCCCGACGACTTTGAGAGCCCGTTCGACGACCCAATCGCGCCACGCCGGATCGTCGACGAAGACGAGAAAGTTCATCGTCGCGACGCGCGCCGCGCTCTCGGCGCCGCCTTCGCCCCGCCGGAGTTCTTGCAGCACCGATGCGACTTCGCCGATCGAATCGACGTGGATCGACATTAGAGCCGCCGCCACTCGCGGCCGTCGGCGATCAAAAGCGCGTCGGCGGTCTGAGGCCCTTGACTGCCGGCTAGGTAATTGGGGAAGTCTTCGGCGCGGGTCGTGGTCCAGCGATCCAAAATCGGCATGACCGCCTCCCACGCGACTTCGACGGCGTCCCAGCGCGTGAAAAGCGTCGCGTCACCGCGCATCGCGTCGCCGATCAGGCGCTCGTACGCGGGCGGCGTTACGACCCCGAAGCCCGTCCCGTAGTTGAAGTCCATCGTCACGGCGCGGATGTGCATTTTCGGCCCGGGGACCTTCGCGTTGAAGCGGATCGAGACGCCTTCTTCTGGCTGAATCTTCATGACGAGCGTGTTGCTTTCGATACTTTCGCCGACGTCGCCGAAGATGCGGTGCGGAATTTGGCGAAACCTGATCGCGATCTCGGAATTCTTGTGCGCGAGCCGCTTCCCGCTGCGCAGGTAGAAGGGGACGTCGGCCCAGCGCCAGTTGTCGATCAGAAACTTGACCGCGGCGTACGTCTCGGTATTCGACTCGGGATCGACGTTCGGCTCGTCGCGATAGCCAACGACCGGTTTCCCGTCGACCAGGCCCGGGCCGTACTGGCCGCGCGCGGTCATCTTCGCGACCCCTTCCGCCTTAATCGGCCGTAGCGCCGAGAGTACCTTGAACTTTTCGTTCCGGATGTGATCGGCGGCGGGCGAAATGGGCGGCTCCATCGCGACGAGCGCGAGCAAGTTGATGACGTGATTTTGAATCATGTCGCGAAGGGCGCCGGCCGACTCGTAATAGCCGCCGCGCAGTTCGACGCCGACGGTCTCGGCCGCGGTGATCTGGATGCAGTCGACGTAGCGCCGGTTCCAAATCGGCTCGAAGATGACGTTGGCGAAGCGCAACGCCATGATGTCCTGGACGGGCTCTTTGCCCAAGTAGTGGTCGATCCGGTAAACCTGCTTCTCGTCGAAGACTTTCGTGACTTCGGCTTGCAAGGCGCGCGCCGAGTCGAGATCGGTGCCGAACGGCTTCTCGATGATGATCCGCGACCAGCCCTTGGCTTGATCTTTCGGCCCGAGCCCGGCCGCGTTCAACTGCTCGACGATCGTGCCGAATACGCCGGGCGGCGTCGAGAGATAGTAAAGCCGGTTTCCCTGGGTCCCGAGATTCCTGTCGTTCTCCTCCAGTTGTTTACGGAGACGCTTGAACGCGCCGGGGTTGTCGAAATCGCCGGCGACGAACGACAGCTTCGCCGCAAAATCGCTCCACAACGGGTCCTTGGCCGGGCCGCTGCGCGAGAACTCCTCGATGGCGGCTTTCATCGCCGCCCGGAACTCGTCGTCGGTCATGTTGCCGCGGGAAAAGCCGACTATTCCGAAATTGTTCGGCAAGATGTCGCCGAGCCGCAGATTGTACATCGCCGGCAGTAGCATTCGCTTCATCAAGTCGCCACCGGCGCCGAAGAAGACGACGTTGCACGGATCGGTGATCCGGTTCGAGTCGAGCCCGGCGCGGAGCGGATTCGGGAGAGCCGCGCCGTCGGGGCGCGCCGGGCTGCGCAGGCTCGTCGTCATGCGGCGCTACGTCCCGACATGTTCGAGTTCGTGCCGGACCGCGTGGCCGCCGAATTGATTGCGCAGCGCGGCGATCACTTTCGCGCTGAACGATTCGTCCTGGCGCGAGACGAAGCGCGAGAGCAGCGCCATCGTAATGACCGGCGCCGGCACGTTCTCGTCGATTGCGGCTTGCACCGTCCAACGCCCTTCGCCCGAGTCTTCGACGTAGCCGCGGATGTCCTTGAGCTCGGGATCCTCTTTGAAAGCAAGCTCGGCGAGCTCGAGCAGCCACGAGCGCACGACGCTCCCGTGCAGCCACAACGCCGCAAGTTGGTGCAAGTCGTACTTGAACTCCGACTTCTCGAGGATCTCGAAGCCCTCGCCGTACGCGGCCAGCATCCCGTATTCGATTCCGTTGTGGACCATCTTCGAGAAGTGGCCGGCCCCGCTCGGTCCGACGTAGGCATAGCCGTCGGGTGGGGCTAGCGTCAGGAAGATCGGCTCGACCCGCTTTACCGCCTCTTCGTCGCCGCCGACCATCAGGCAGTATCCATTCGCAAGTCCCCAAATCCCGCCGCTCGTCCCGGCGTCGACGAACGCGACGCCTTTCTCGCGCGCGGCGCGGTAGCGCTTCTGCGAGTCGCGGAAGTTCGAGTTTCCGCCGTCGATTATCGAGTCGCCCTTCTGCAATAGTCCGAGCAATTCGTGGACCGTGTCGTCGGTCGGCTTTCCGGAAGGGACCATGATCCACACCGCACGCGGGGCGTTCAACTTCGAGACGAGCTCGCCGAGCGAGGCGGCGCCGGTCGCTCCCTCCGCCGCCGACGTCTTGACGGCGTCCGGGTTGCGATCGTAGACGACGACGTGGTGACCGCCTCGCAACAGCCGAGTCGTCATGTTGGCGCCCATGCGCCCGAGGCCGATCATTCCGAGTTGCATGTTATCCTTTCAAACCGATTCGGCGTTTAGCGGACGCTCGCAGCGAGCGCGTCGTCGATTGCGTCGCTCAATGCAGCGAGCGCGACGTCGAGGGCGCCTTGCAGGTGGAAGCGCGCCCCTCGGCGCGTGCGCTTGTCGAGCGACTCGAAGTCGCCGAGCGCTTGCGCGCGCTCGAGCGTCTTGAACGTGGCCATCCCCGGGATCTGCAAGTCGATCTTAGGGTCGGCGGTCAACTGAAGGAAAACTCCGGTGTTGGGACCGCCCTTGTGGAGTTGGCCGGTCGAGTGAAGGAAGCGCGGCCCGAAGCCGACGGTCGTCGCGACTTTGAGCGCGTCACGGATCTTCAGACGCAGGTCGTGCAGCTCTTGCTGATGTTCCTCGTTCATTTCGATGTAGGCGGTGATCGCGACGTAGTCGCCGGGCCGCACCTGACCGAGGATCGCGGCGAGCGCGCTCGCTACGGTGCTCCCGAGCTTCACGTCCTTGGATCCCGAAAGGGGGATGACGTTAGCGGATGCGGTCGAGAGCGCGGGCGCCGGCTCGCCGAACGCGCCCGTCGCGCGATACTCGGCGAGGATCCGCTTCGTGTTGTCCTTGGATTCTTGGACGTTGGGCTGATCGAACGCGTCGATGCCGAGGACCGAACCAGCCGCGGCCGTCGCGATCTCCCAAAGGGCGAACTGCGCGCCGACATCGAGTTTATCGGTCATTGCAATCCGAACGATCGGCTGGCCGGCTTTCTCGAGCAGATCGAGCCGCGTGTCGATCGCGTAGCCGTCCATCTCGCGCAGAACGTGATCGTTCGGCGGGAGCCCGTCGCCGACGTAGACGAAGACACGATCGGCTCCATAGTCGTGCGGTGCGCCGAGCGTCTCGCCCTCGATCGGTACGATCCCCGTCCCGTTCTTCCCAGTGCTCTCGGCGATGAGTTGTTCGGCCCACGTTCCGAAGGCCGCGACCTCGGGATGCGCGACGATCGTCAGTTTGTCGCGTCCGCTCTTGGCGAGCGCGGCGATCGTCGCGCCGAAGCGGACCGCGTCGGCATCGCCGGCTTTCGTCGTGCGTGACGCCGCGTGGAGCGCGCCGACGCCGCGGTCGAGGAGCGCCTTGACGTCGTAGCCGGCGATCGCGGCCGGGGCCATGCCGAAGTACGAAAGGGCGGAGTAGCGCCCGCCGATGTCGGGGTCGTTGGTGAATATCCGGCGGAAGCCGGCGGCCTTCGCTTCCTCCTCGAGCGCCGTCCCGGGATCGGTGATCGCTACGAACTGCTTACCGGCGTCGCGCGCGCCGACTGCCTTTTGAACGCGCTCGTAGAAGTAGCGGAAGAAGGCCTCGGGTTCGGTCGTCGTCCCGCTCTTCGAGGCGACGATGAAGAGCGTGTGCGGAATGTCGATTGCATCTTCGAGCGCCTTTACTTGTTGCGGGTCGCTCGAGTCGAGGACGTGTAACTGCGGGAACCCGGCGACGTGGCCGAAGGTGCGCCGAAGGACGTCGGGTGCGAGCGAACTGCCGCCCATCCCGAGGACGACGGCGTGCGAATACAGTTGCGCCGTCTCGCTTGCAAACGCGGTCAGATCGGCGGCGTGCTCGAGGACGCGCTCGGGGAAATCGAGCCAACCGAGGGCGTGCGTAATGATCTTGACATGTTCGGGATCGCTCGACCACGGCGAAGGGTCGTGCTGCCACAGCTTCGCGAGAAAATCGCTCTGCCCCAGGCGCGCGAGCGTCCCGTCGACGTCGGCTTGAGCGGCCCCGAGCGCGATCTT
Source organism: Vulcanimicrobiota bacterium (assembly GCA_963832625.1). GTDB lineage: Bacteria > Vulcanimicrobiota > Vulcanimicrobiia > Vulcanimicrobiales > Vulcanimicrobiaceae > CAWHUV01. The sequence goes on from CAWHUV010000006.1 coordinate 117,421, forward strand.
GACGCGCTCGTGACCGCCGGCGAGCATCGTCATCTTGCTCTCGATCGCTCCGAGCAACGCGTCGTAGGAGTCGGCGAATAACTTCACGCCGTCGGCTTGCAACTTCTGGGTGACGTCGAACATCGAGATCTGGGCTTTGGCGAGATCGTCGAATACGGCGCGCGCGCCGGCGAGATCTTCCTCGATCGAATCGGGCCGAATCTTCCCATGATCCATGAAAGCGTCGACCGTCGCGGGAGGCATCGTGTTGATCGTCCGCGGCGCGATGACGTTTTCGACGTACATCAAGTCGGGGTACGCCGGATTCTTCGTGCTCGTGCTCGCCCAGAGCGGGCGTTGCACGGTCGCGCCGTGCGCCGCGAGTCTCCGCCAGCGCTCGCTAGCGAAGATCGCCTTGAATTGTTGGTACGTCAGTTTTAGTCCGGCGATCCCGACCTTTCCGAGGAGGGGACTCAATTGCGGCTGACCGTGCGCGATCTTGTCGCCGAGCAACTTGTCGACCGCGCTGTCGATGCGGCTGACGAAGACGCTGTTGACCGATGCGATTCGATCGATCGGTTGACCGGCGGCGACGCGCCGTTCGAGCCCCTCGATGTACGCCCAGGCAGCGGCCTCGTACGCTTCGATCGAGAAAATGAGCGTGACGTTGATGCTGACGCCCGCCGCGATCGCCTCAGTGATCGCGGGCAGGCCGGCCGGGGTCCCGGGGATCTTGATCATGACGTTCGGGCGGTCGACCGCGGCCCACAGGCGCTTCGCGGCGGCGATCGTCCCCGCCGTATCGTTCGCGAGCAGCGGCGAGACTTCGAGGCTGACGAAGCCGTCGCCACCGTTGGTCGAGTCGTAGAGCGGCCGGAACAAGTCGAGTGCGTGCCGGATGTCGTCGATCGCGAGGGCTTCGAACAACTTATTCGGGTCGGATTCCTTCCCGATCAACGAGCGCAGTTGCGCGTCATAGTCGGTCCCGCCCCCGATCGCCTTCTCGAAGATCGTAGGGTTCGACGTCATCCCGCGCAGGCCGATGTCGATCAGGCGTTTGAGTTCGCCCGATTCGAACATCGTGCGCCGGATGTAGTCGAGCCAGACGCTCTGGCCCAGATCGGCCAACTGCTGCAGTGGAGTACGCACGTGATGTTCCTCTCCGTATCCGATGTTGACTTTGCTACGATGCGACCAAGAGCCGCGATGCGACTGCGGCGACGGCCTCGGGCGTGAACCCGAGCGCGTTCGCAATCGCGGCGGCCGGCGCCGATGCACCGTAGCGGTCGATGCCAATGCTGTATCCGCGCTCGCCGACCCAGCGCGCCCAGCCGAACGTTGCGGCGGCCTCGATCGAGACGCGCGCCTCGACGCTCGGCGGGAGGATGCTATCGCGGTAAGCCTGGGTTTGCGCCGCGAAGAGTTCCATCGACGGCATCGAGACGACCCGCGTCTGCGTCCCTTGGGCCTCGAGAATCTTGGCGGCGTCGATTGCAAGCGACACCTCCGAGCCGGTCGCGATCAGAATCAGGTCCGGCAGCGCCGACTTGTCGCCAACAATGACGTATGCGCCGCGATCGACCGGTGCGTCGCGTTCGCCCAAGAAGGGAACCTTCTGGCGCGTTAGGACGAGCGCTGCCGGTCCGTCGTGCGCGAGCGCGAACCGCCACGCCTCGCGCGTCTCGATCGCGTCGGCAGGCCGCATCGTGACCATCTCCGGCGTCGCGCGCAGGGTCGCAAGCTGTTCGATCGGCTGATGCGTCGGGCCGTCCTCGCCGAGGAAGACTGAGTCGTGGGTGAAGACGAAGACGACTCTTAACTTGCTCAGCGCGGCGAGCCGGACCGCCGGCTTCATATAGTCGAGAAAGTTGAAGAAGGTCGCGGTAAACGGGAGAAGGCCGCCGTGTGCGGCGATTCCGTTCGCAGCCGCGCCCATCGCGTGCTCGCGGACTCCGAACGAGACGTTGCGGCCGGCCCGATCGTCCGGTTGAAAGTTGCCGCAGCCCTTCAGATATGTTTTCGTTGACGGGTCGAGGTCGGCCGAGCCACCGAACAGTTCCGGGAGGTCGGGTGCGAGCGCGTTCATGACCGTGCCGCCGGCGTCGCGCGTCGCGACGCCTCCGTTCTCAGGGGTGAACGACGGCCAATTGAGTTTGGTGGCGGCTCGCCCTTTTGCGTTCGCACAAACTGCGCTGCTAGTTCGGGGTTTGCTTTCTGCCACGCGTCATACTCGCGCCGCCACACTTGCTGCGCGTCCGCGCCTTTGCGGCCGATCTCGCGCCACCAACTCAGCACGTCGTCGGGGACGAAGAAGTCGGGCTCGGTCGGCCAACCCAACGTTTCTTTGGTTTTCTTGACATTCTCGACGCCGAGCGGCTCGCCGTGCGCTTGGAACGTCCCGGCGCGGGGCGAGCCGTAGCCGATGACGGTGCGGACGGCGATAAATGAGGGCCGCGGGTCCTTTTTCGCGGCGACGATCGCATCGTCGATCGCGTCGATATCGTTTCCGTCATCGTGATCGACCAGCTGCGTGTGCCAGCCATACGCCGCAAACCGCGCGCACCGGTCTTCGGTGAACGTGACGCTCGTCGGCGCGGCGAGCGAGACGAGGTTATCGTCGTAGAGCACGAGCAGCTTCCCGAGCTGGTAATGCCCGGCAAGCGACGCAGCTTCGCTTGCGACGCCTTCCATCAAGTCGCCGTCGCCGCACAGACAGTACGTGTGGTGGTCGACGATCGCCGCTCCTTTGTTGTAGGTCGCGGCGAGATGCGCTTCGGCCATGGCGAGGCCCACGGCGTTTCCAACGCCCTGGCCGAGCGGCCCGGTCGTGACCTCGACGCCGGGCGTCTGGTGCAGCTCGGGGTGCCCCGGCGTCTTGCTTCCAAACTGGCGAAACTGTTTGAGATCGTCGAGCGAGAGGCCGAGGCCGGTGAGATAAATCAGCGAGTACAGGAGCGCCGAACCGTGCCCGGCGCTCAGCACGAAGCGATCCCGGTTCGAACCAAAGCGGATCGGCCGCGTTGAACTTCAAGTGGCGCGACCAGACGACGTAGGCCATCGGCGCCGCGCCGAGCGGCAACCCCGGATGGCCGGAGTTCGCTTTCTGGACGGCATCGATGGAGAGCGCGCGCAGCGCGTTGATGCGCTTCTGGTCGTCAACAGTCTTGGGCACGGAACCCCCAACGTCGGCAGTGAGCGGGGATTTGGCGTTCGCCGCGGGACCTTCGCAATCCCCAAAGCCGCGGCCGATGCGCAAGCCTCGTTCCACACCTTACCCGGCTAGCGTCGCATGGCGCCGCACGGCACGCTGTAGGCCGCCTTTCAATGGAGAGGCCGGCCTTAATGCGAAAACGGCCGAGCGATGGGACCGGATTCATGAACTACGACGCACTGAAGGCTCGAATCGAGGCGCTCGTTGCCGACCCGGGCGATCTGCGCGGGAAGGCGGGGGAGGCGGTCGATGAAGTGATCGACGCCCTCGACGTCGGCTCGCTGCGGGTCGCTTCACCGGGGCCGGAGGGCTGGACGACGCACGCCTGGATCAAACAGGCGATCCTGCTCTACTTTGGGCGGCGCGAGATCGTGCCGATCGGCGACTCGTTTGAAGTCGCGGCGGCCGCAACCGATCGTCTGCCTTCGTACTACGACAAGCTGCCGACCAAGCGCAACTATGCGCGCTTGGGCGCCCGTTGCGTGCCGCCCGGGGTCGCACGTTACGGCTCGTTCTTAGGGCGGAATACGATCTTAATGCCGGGCTTCGTGAACATCGGTGCCTACGTCGACGACGGGACGATGGTCGACACGTGGGCGACGGTCGGCTCGTGCGCCCAAATAGGGAAGGACGTCCACCTCTCGGGCGGTGTCGGGATCGGCGGCGTCCTCGAGCCGCCGCAGGCGCAGCCCGTCATCATCGAGGACGGCGCGTTCGTCGGGTCGCGCTGCGTCGTCGTCGAGGGCGTACGGGTCGAGCGCGAGGCGGTGCTGGGCGCGGGCGTCGTCCTGACCGCGAGCACGCCGATCGTCGACGTCCGCGGTCCAGAAGCGGTCATCACGCGCGGCCTGATCGGGCCACGGTTGGTCGTCGTCCCGGGGACTCTTCCGAAGCGCTTTCCAGCCGGCGAATTCGGCGTCACCTGCGCGCTCGTTATCGGCGAGCGCAGCGCCTCGACCGACCGGAAGACGTCGCTCGAGCGCGCGATTCGAGAATATGGAGTGTCGGTATGAACCCGGCCATCGAAGCGGTCCGCGGTTCGCTGATTCGCGAGCTGCACTCGCGGCGGAAAGCGAGCACGATCGACCTCGGGCTCGGCCAACCGACGTTGCTGCCGAACGTCGAGTATTTCGAGCGCGCGACGCGCTGGGTCGCGCGCAATGGTTGCCGCTACTCGTCGAACCTCGGCGATCTCGATCTGCGCGAATTGATCGCGTCGCACTACGCATACCCCGGGTTGGATGCGCCGGATAACGTTTGCATCATGACCGGTTCGCAAGAAGCGGTCTTCGTTGCGATCAAGTCGCTGCTCGATCCGGCGCGCGACGAGCTGCTGATCGTCGAGCCGGCGTTCCCGGTCTACGAGAAGTGCGCGCTGGTCGAAGGGATCGCCGTGCGCAAGGTGACCATGCCGCCCGAGCGTTCGTTCGCCTTCGACGCCGGCGCGATTCTCGACGCGGTAGGTCCGACGACCCGGCTGATCATCATTGGATCGCCCTCGAACCCGACGGGGCGCGTGATGTCGCGTCTCGAGACCCAAAAACTCGCCGCCGGTTTGCTCGCGCGCCCGGGGCCGCCGGTCTACGTCATGCACGATGAAATCTATCGCGAGCTCGTCTACACCGACGACGTCGGAGAATTCGGCAAAGTATACCCGCACACGCTGGCGGTCAACTCACTCTCGAAGAGTAACGCCTTGACCGGGTTGCGTCTCGGCTGGTTGATCGCGCCGGCGGACGTCATGGCGCAGGCCGTCAAACTGCATGGATGGGCGACCTCGTGCGCGAGCACGTTCGGTCAGCGGATCGCGCACGAGATCTTCGCCGCGAACGATCTCGGCGCGCATCGCGCCTGGTATGCAGCCCAGCGCGATGGCGCACTCGCGGCAGCGCAGGACGCCGGGCTCGACGCGATCGTCCCCGAAGGGGCGTTCTACCTATGTTTGCGCGTCGGCGACAGCGACATGCTCGGTTTCGCCGAGTCTTTGATCGCCGAGCGCGACGTCATCGCGATTCCGGCGCACATTTTCTCCGAGTCCCTGGCCGGCTGGGTTCGGACGTCGTTCGTCAACTCGCTCGAAACGATCCGCGAAGGCTACGCGCGCATCGCCGCGCACGCCCGCGCCCGCGGGGCTCTGGCCGAGGTGCGACCGGGGTAAAGTAGGGTACGCCGTCCACGCGACTTCGCAGGTCTACGATCCGAGAGGTGTTATGCGACAAACGAATCTCACGAACGAATCTGACGCGTATCTCGCTAGCCGGGAAGAACTCAGACTCGCCGAAATCGAGTCGATGCGCCAGCTCGAGCGCGTCGCTGAGTTGCGCCGTCGTCTTCCGGAGGGCGCCGTCGTCGAAGATTACGAGTTTAGGGAAGGCCCGGCAGACCTTGATGCGGGAGACGAGCCTGCCAAGACCGTTCGGTTAAGCGAGTTGTTCACTGGGTCCGGGCGAGCGCTCGTCGTGTATCACTTGATGCTTGGAAAGAAGCAAACGGAGCCGTGCCCGATGTGCACGATGTGGATCGACGGCTACAACGGCGTCGCACATCACATGACGCAGAACCTCGATTTTGCGATCGCGGCGGCAGCCGATTTACCGGTCCTGCGGGCTTACGCCCGGTCCCGCGGCTGGAAAAACCTGCGCCTTTTGAGTTGCGGAAGCGGCACGTTCAAATACGACATGGCGAGCGAAGATGCCGAGGGCAACCAAGATTCGACCATTTCGGTATTCACGCGGGGCTCGAACGGAACGCTGCGGCATTTCTATAGCGGCCACCCATGGTTGGCCGAGGACATCAATCAGCGCGGCATCGACCGGCTCACGCCCGTCTATAATATGTTGGACCTCACGCCGCAAGGACGCGGCGATTGGTACGCGGAGCTTTCCTACCCACGATCCGACGGAGCGCTTACCAAAGCCACGTAGTTCGGAGCACCTTACCCGTCGGTGCTCAAGTCTTGACAGTGGCGCCGCGCCTGAACCGGCGCGACGCCAAGCGGGTTACGGCGGTGCGCCAGCTTGCGCGCGCCAAAGAGCGTGAAGCAAATGCTCGGCTCAATCGCGCGCACGAAGTCGCGCTCAAACTCGTTCGCAAGAACGATGTCATCGCGCTGGAGAGCCTGAACCTGCGGGCGATGACCAAGAGCGCGAAGGGGACAGTCGGCAGGATGCCGCCTGAGGACGCGCACAACGAAGAGGCCAGGACTTTCCTTATTCCGCGGGTTTTGCGCCCTCCGCTTGAGCGGGGCCTATCCAAACCGTTTGGATGTTGACGAACTCCTTGATTCCGTAGTGGGACAGTTCGCGTCCATACCCGCTCGCTTTGACGCCGCCGAACGGCAAGCGTGGGTCTGAGGCGGTCATTCCATTGATGAAAACGCTTCCGGATTCGAGTCGCGCGGCAATTCCGCGCGCGCGCGCGACGTCGCGCGTCCACAGATTTCCGCCCAAACCGAAGTTCGAGTCGTTCGCGAGTGCGACCGCATCGTCGACGTCGCGGGCGGGGACGACTGCGGCCGCGGGGCCGAAGGTCTCCTCGCAAAAAGCGGGCATCGCCGCGGTGACGTCAGAGAGGATCGTCGGAGCGTAAAAGTAGCCGGGTCCCGCGAGCCGCTCGCCGCCGGTCCAGAGTCGCGCTCCGCGCCGGACCGACTCGCTCACCTGCTTGTCGAGCGCGTCGCGCAGGTCCGCCCGCGCGAGCGGCCCGACCTGCGTCGCGCGCTCGAGCGGGTCGCCGACGACGAGTTCGCGTGTCTTGGCGACGAAGCGCGCGAGGAACGCGTCGTAGACGCGTTCTTCGACGATGAAGCGCTTCGCCGCAATGCAACTCTGGCCGGCGTTTTGAAAGCGCGCCTTGACCGCCGTCGCGGCGGCCGCATCGAGATCCGCGTCGCTCAGAACGATGAACGCGTCAGAGCCGCCCAACTCGAGGACCGTCTTCTTGATCGCCCGGCCGGCGGTCGCTGCGACCGCGCTTCCAGCCGCGGTGCTTCCCGTCAACGTCACGGCGGCGATCCGCGCGTCTTCGACGATCGAGTCCATCCTATCGCTCGGGACGACGAGCGTCGTGAAGAGCCCGTCGGGCGCACCGCAATCGGCGAAAATGCGCTCGATCTCGAGCGCGCAGCCGGTCACGTTCGCGGCATGCTTGAGGACCGCCACGTTCCCCGCCATCAGGCTCGGCGCGGCGAACCGGAAAACTTGCCAGAACGGGAAGTTCCACGGCATGATTGCGAGCACGACGCCGAGCGGGCGAAATGCAACGTAACTTTCGGTTGCGCCCGACGCGATGCGCTCCTCGGCGAGCATCGTCGCGGCGTTCTCCGCAAAGTACTCGCAACACCAGGCGCACTTCTCGACTTCGGCCTCAGCCTCGGCGACGGGCTTCCCCATCTCGCTAGCGATGAGGATGCCGAGTTTGATGCGATGCGTGCGCAGCTGGCCCGCGACGCGGCGCAGGACGGCGGCGCGACCCTCGAAGCCGAGTGCGCGCCACGCCGGGAAGGCGTTGGTCGCGCGATCGAGTTTGGCGTCGATTGCGCTGCGATCGTCGGGTTGGTATTCCGCGAGGAGGCGCTCGTTTGCCGGGTTGATCGTTCGGATCGTGCTTGGCGCAGCCGTCGTACTCATGATGACGATTCTACCACCGCGACTCGAGCGCGTCCGGCTCGAGCCCGAACTCGTGCGCGGCGAGCGCGCGCAGCGCGCGGCGGGGGAGGAGTCCGATCAACTCGCAGCTTTCCAGCCCGACGCCGTGGCGCGCCGCCTGCGCGCGAATCAAACCGACGACTCGATGGAGCGGCGTCGCGGCGACGTCGGTTAGGTTACACGAGACCTGCACGCGTCCGTCGTCGAGGGCGATTCCGAGCGTCCGCAGGCTTCGTAAACCGCCGCCGCGCTCGCGCAACGAGCGCGCGATCTCGCGCGCGAGCCGCAAGTCGCCGCTGTGCAGGACGACGTTAAAAGCCACGAGGACGTCGCGCGCACCGACCGCAATCGCGCCCGCGCTCGGGTGCGCGGCTTGGTCGCCGACGTCGGGCGCGCCGAATCGGTGGCCGCGCTCGATCAGCCCTTCGAACTCCCCGGCGCGAACGTCGGCGAGCTGCCGGCGGCGTTCGTTCCGTGCGGCCGCGCCGTAAAAGACCGAGGGGACTCGCGCCCGGTCCCAGATCCGCGCCGCGACTTCGCGCGCGAGCGCGATCGCGTCGTCGAGCGTCGCATCGCCAAGCGGGACGAAGGGGAGGACGTCGAGCGCGCCGATCCTCGGATGCGCGCCGCGATGGGTCCGCAAATCGATTCGCAGCGCGGCGAGTTCGGCGAGCGCAACGCTCGCGGCGAACACTTGATCGCGGTCGCCGAAGAACGTGAACACGCTGCGGTGATGGATCGGGTCGCTCGTGCGGTGCGCGAGATGCGCGCCCGCGCTTTCGATCGCCGCGGCGCATGCGTCGAGGACCGCGGCATCGCGCCCCTCGGACACGTTGGGGACGCACTCATAGAGTTTCATCGGCGGAATCGCTCGGAGTAGTGCCAATCGAGCGCAGCGAGGTCCGGTCGATGCGCCGGATTCTCCGGAAGGCGCAGCCGGCGATCGGCCATGGCGTAGTAGTCGCGCCCGTTCTCAAACCGATCCTTGATCTCGTGACTAACCGCGAGAGAATAGTCGGGGCGAACCGAGATAAAACCTTGATCGTACAGTCGGTGCAGATCCGACCGAAGGGCTAGGCCGTTCGCGATTTCGTGAGATTTCGCTTGAGCAAACGGTCGAATGTGAGCTGCGTCGAGGGCGGGCAACGTTCGTTCGGCGGTTATGGCGCAGCGACGTTGATACGCGTCTAGAACGGCTACACGAAACGAGCCCTGGCCCAGGCGCGGCTCGACAATAATTGGTTTTCCGAACGCCGGTCCTTCGGTCTTGACCACGGGACTTACGACCGGAAGGCCGCGCAAGCGAAGCATGACTCTTGCCCACAAATCGGCGCCTAAAGAGCTGGACACGTCGTAATGTTTACGCTGTTGTGTATGAGGCGACCAGTCTGCTGGGACGTCGATCCAATCCGCTCGGGAAAGGAAGAAGGGCTCCCCCAGGATGACGCAGCCGATATCATCGTAATGACCCGAAGAGGCTCGTCGATACTTTGAGACGCGGCTCAACATTTCTTCAAATGAGTCGGCCCCATTCTTGAGTCCGAAGGTATCCCACGCTACTCCGACCGGCAACTTTGCGTAGTAGTTCAGAAATCCGCCTCCGACGATGTAGTTATTCGGCGAATGCAGTTTGAAAAGCCAAGGCGTCCCCACCGGATCAGCCACGTTTCCGCCACCCGGCAGCCAAAAGTTTACCTCGTCAACGTTCGTTTGAGCTGCGAGTTGTCGAAACCAATCGCCGTCCGTGACTGCGACGACGACGCGCCAAATCACCGCCATGCTAATCGAACGCTGTTTCGAGGGCCGATGCGATGTCCCGAACGACAGTCGCCTCGTCTTTTGAGTCGCGGGCGCCGCCCGGCGGGGCGAGAATCACCTCGAAGCCTAACTTACGCGCCTCGCCGATGCGCCGCGCGCGTTGCGTGACGGAGCGAACTTCGCCCGAGAGGCCGAGTTCGCCGAACGCGGCGGTCGCCGGCCGCAGCGGCGCGCCGCGGAACGCCGATGCGATCGCGAGCGCGATCCCAAGGTCGGCCGCCGGCTCGCCGACGCGCAATCCCCCCGCAACCGATGCGTAGACGTCGTGCGTCCCAAGATGGAGGCCGGCGCGGCGTTCGAGGACTGCCAGGATCATGGCGAGGCGCGCGCGGTCGACGTTGGCGGCGAGCCGCTGCGGCGTTCCATACGACGTTTCGCCGACGAGCGCTTGGATCTCGACGAGAACCGGCCGCGAGCCCAAAATGCAGGCGACGACGCATGTGCCGCTGGGCCGCCGGCCGCCGCCCCCCCGCCCCAAAAAAAGGTGCGATGGATTGCGGACTTCGTGCAGACCGCGCTCGTCCATCGTGAAAACGCAGATCTCGTCGATGCTCCCAAACCTATTTTTGTGAGCGCGCACGATCCGCTGTTCGGCGCCCCCTTCGCCTTCGAAGTACAAGACGGTATCGACGATGTGTTCGAGCAGTCGCGGCCCGGCGATCGCGCCGTCTTTGGTCACGTGTCCGACGACGAAAGTGGCGCAGCCGGTTCGCTTTGCAAACGCCATCAGCGCCGCGGCGCACTCCCGGACTTGCGTGACGCTCCCGGCGAACGATTCGACCGCGTCGAGTGCTACCGTCTGAATCGAATCGACGACGAGGACGCTCGGCCGAAGGGACTCGAGCGCGCCGAGCATCGCGTCGAGGTCGGTCTCGGCGAAGAGGAGCAAGTCGTCGCCCGCGCCGAGACGCGCGGCGCGGAGCTTCGTTTGCGCGATCGATTCTTCGCCGCAGACGTACACGACCGGACCGTTCGAGTGCGACGCCATCTGCGCCGCAATCTGCAGCAAAAGCGTCGACTTTCCAACACCCGGCGGCCCACCGACGAGGACCAAACTCCCCGGCACGACCCCGCCGCCCAGAAGCGCGTCGAACTCTTCGAACCCACTGGGGATTCGCTCGACTGGGCCTATGGCGACGTCGCCGAGCCGAACCGGTGAGGACGCGGCCTCGATCGGCCGCCGGCCGTTCGGCGTGCGACCGGTCTTAGTCGAAGGCGCCGGCGCTTCGGCGAACGAGTTCCAGGCTTCGCAGGCGGGGCAGCGACCGAGCCAGCGTGCGGACTCGTGCCCGCAAGCCGAGCAGAAGAACGCCGAGCGCGTTTTGGCCATCAACCTCTAAAGTACGCGACCCGCGAGGGATCGGCCCGTCCGGGGGGCGAGCGGTTGCGGAGCGAAGCGCGCGACTTCGAATGACGTTCGCTCACATCGCGATCGACGGACCGGCGGGAAGTGGAAAGACGACGGTCGCGCGTGCCCTCGCGCGGCGGCTCGGCATTCTGCATCTTGATACGGGAGCGATGTATCGAGCGCTCGCGCTTGCGGCGCTGCGCGGCGGCGTCCCGGTCGACGATGAAGCGGCGATCGTTCGGCTTGCGACCGCCGAGCCGATCCACGTGCTCCACGATCCGCGAGCGCCCGAAGGCTTCCGGATCCTCATCGGGGACGCGGACGTCGGCGAAGAGCTCTATCGCAACGAGGTCAGCACGGTCGTCTCCGCCGTCGCGGCGTACCCAGCGGTCCGCGCGATGATGGTCGAGCGGCAACGCGCGATCGCAAACAGCGGGCCGGTCGTGATGGCCGGTCGCGACATCGGGACGGTCGTCCTCCCCGACGCCCCGCTCAAGATCTACTTGACCGCGTCGCTCGACGAACGGGTCGCGCGCCGCCTGGCGGAACTCGCCGGCCACGGCGCGTCGGTCGATCGGGCCGAGTTGACCGAGCAGATGCGCGAGCGCGACCGCCTTGACGAGACCAGGCCGGTCGCTCCGCTTCGGCCGGCCGCCGGCTCCGTCGTGATCGATTCGACCGGCATGAGCGTCGCGGAGGTCGTCGACCGCATCGCGGCCGCGGTCCCACGATGACCTTCTACGGCTTCGCGCGGGGTTTGGTTGGAATCTTCCTACGGATCTTTTGGCGCTTACGGATCATCGGCGCCGAGCGGGTCCCACGAACCGGCCCCCTGATCGTCGCTTGCAACCACGTTTCGTACCTTGACCCCCCGGCGCTCGGCTGCGCGGCGCCGCGGCCGATTTATTACATGGCCAAGGAAGAGCTCTTTCGGATCCCGCTCCTGGGCCCCGTCGTTCGTGCGCTGCATGCCTTTCCGGTCGACCGGTCGCGCGGCGACGTCGCGGCGATCCGGCGCGCGGTCGAGGTCCTTCGGACGGGGGCCGCGGTTGGAATCTTCCCTGAGGGGACTCGGAATTTCGATGGGACGGTCCGGCCCCAGCCGGGGATCGCGCTCCTTCACTACCTTTCGAAGGCGCCGGTCATCCCGGCTTATGTCGCAGGGACCGCAAGAGCCAAGCGCCTGGCTCAGATCAGCGTCGTTTTCGGGGAGCCGATGCAGTTCGCGACCCAGGAGAAAGCGAGTCGCGAGGACTTGGCGAAGTGGACCGATGAGATCATGCGAGCCGTATTCGCGCTTCGGGAGACATTGGGTGCAGATTAAGAAGGCCAAGACTCAAGGGTTCTGCTTCGGCGTCGCCATTACGCTGAAGAAGGCCGAGGAGACGGTCGCTTCGCACGACCGAGTAACGACGCTTGGCCACATCGTGCACAATCCGCAGATGGTCTCTGAATTCGAAGACAAGGGGCTGCGCAACGCCCACTCGGTCGACGAGATCGACGCGGGGACGGTGTTCGTGCGCGCCCACGGCCTGCCGGTTGAGGTCTTCGAGCGGGCCGGGGAAAAAGGCCTGACGATCGTCGACGCGACGTGCCCGATGGTTACGAAGATTCACGTGCAAGCCGAGAAACTGCGTGCCGACGGCTATAAAATCATCGTGGTCGGCGACCCGAATCACCCGGAGGTCAAAGGGACCCTTTCTCACGTGCCGGGCGCGTGGTGCATACAAACGCCCGACGACATCGACGCGCTCCCGCGCGCGAGCAAGGTCGGCGTCGTGGTGCAGTCGACGTGGTCGGGGACCGGTTTCACCGAGATCGTCAAGAAGCTTTCGTCGAAGTATTACGAGGTGCGAGCGGTCAACACGATCTGCACCGACACACACAACCGTCAATCCGAGGCAGCCCTCCTCGCGCGCGAGGTCGAAGTGATGGTGGTCGTCGGCGGCAAGACCTCGGCCAATACGAAGCATCTGGCCGAGCTTTCCGCAGCCGAAGGTGCGCGCGCGTACCACATCGAGGGCCCCGACGAGTTGCAGCCGCAATGGTTCGAAGGCGTAAGCGTGGCGGGCTTGATGTCGGGCGCCTCGACGCCGGGCTGGCTGGTCGATCGCGTGGAAGAGCAGATGGAGGCGTTGAGCCGTCGAGCTGGTTAACGTGATCGACGCCCACTTGGCGCGTACGATCGATCGTTATCGCGGATCATCGCCGATTTACGAGATGATCCGCTATCATTTTGGTTACGCTCAGACCGGCAAGACGCAATCGGGGAAGCGTTTGCGCCCGCAGCTTTTGCTGCGGACGGCGCTGGAGGAGGGCGGAACCGTCGAGTGCGCGCTCGACGCGGCGGTCGCGATCGAGATCCTGCACAACTATTCGCTCGTCCACGACGACATCGAAGACCACGACGAGTTGCGGCATGGCCGAGCCACGATATGGGCCGAGTTCGGAGTCCCTCAAGGGATCAACGCGGGCGATGCACTATGCGCAATTTCGTACTTGACGCTCCTGCACGAGGAGTCAGTCGTGCCGAGCGACCGGGTCGTCGAGATGCTGCACGTCCTCCATGAGGCGAACTTGCATATGTGCGAGGGGCAGGGGCTCGATATCAAGTTCGAAACGTTGCGCCGCGTCGCGATGAACGAGTACCTCGAGATGATCTCGGGGAAGACCGGCGCGCTCTTCGCCGCGTCGTGCGAGCTTGGGGCGCTCGCCGCAGGATGCTTGCCGGCCCGCGCCGCGCAGTACGCGCGGCTCGGCCGTGCGTACGGTCGCGCGTTCCAGATTCGCGACGACGTCTTGGGGACGTGGGGCGCGACCGAACTGACCGGCAAGCCTTCCGGCGCAGACATCGCGCGCCGGAAGTGGAGTTTCCCGGTCGTGTGGGCTCTCGAGAGGGAGCCGTCGCGCGAACGCGACATCATCGCGAACGCATACGAGTTGGGCGCGCGGCTCGAGCCTCGCGGCGTCGCTGAGGTGATCGAATCGCTCGAGCGCATCGGGGCGCGGGCCGCCGCCGACGACGCGCACGATCGAGCGCTAGCCGAAGCGGATCAGATCGCGCACGACGCCGAGATCGACGCGCGCGGCGCGATTCGCGGCTTCCTCGCCGAGGGAGCCCGGCGTGTCGCGTAGCGCCGTCAGTCCGCCGGCGGGAGAACGCACGGCGAGCCAGCCACTCGCCTCTTCCGCATCGCTCGCACTTGCGGGGATGCTGTTGCTCGCATTGATCGTGCGGCTGCTGTTCATCGGAGCCGACGGTTTCAAGAACGACGTCTCGACGTTCGAATCGTGGGCGCTGACGCTCGCCGCCCACCCGATGCGCGAATTCTTTGCCAAGGCCGGGTTCGCCGACTACCCACCGGGATATTTCTTCGTGCTCTGGGTCGTCGGGCACGCGTACAAGCTGTTGATCGCGAGCGACCCTAACTATGCGTGGCTGAAGGCTTTCGTCAAGTTGCCTGCGATCGTGATGGATCTCGTCTGCAGCGCCTTGATCTTCGCGCTCGTGCGCCGTTTTGCGTCGCTCGGCTGGGCGTTCGGAGCCGCGTCTCTCTTTGCGTTCAACCCCGCCGCTATTTTCATTTCGGCGTATTGGGGGCAAGTCGACTCGGTCGCCGCCGGGCTGACGCTCGCCGCCGTTTTGCTCGTCGTCGACGCGGCGACGTCGCGGGGCAACCGCGCGATGTATGCGTTAGTAGGCGCATGGCTGTTGGTCGCCGCCTCGATTCTGATCAAACCGCCGGCGATTATGCTCGTGCCGCTACTTTTGGCGTTCGTCTTCGCCACGGACGACCGCAGCGTGCGCGCCGCGCGCGCCGTCGCGTCGACCGTCGGTATAGTCGGATCGCTCCTGCTCGCGTATCTCTCCGCGTTAGCCTTCCATCCCGGACTCAATCCGATCGTACAACTGGCGTGGCTTGAAGGCCGCTACGTTTACGCCAGCGGCGTGTACCCGTATAGTTCGGTCAACGCGTTCAATCTCTACGCGATGCTTCATAACTTCTGGCAGCCCGACACGCAACGGGTGCCGGACTGGCACGTCGGCGGGATGACACTCGGCTTGCCGCAGTACGCGTGGGGGATCGTCCTCGTCCTCGCACTGGTCGGACTGATCACCGCCGCCTTCGTCCAGCGCCGCGACGCGCTCGCGTTCGTCGAAGCCGCGATGATCCTGTCGCTCGGGTACTTCATCTTTTCGACGCGAATGCACGAACGATACGTCTTTCAAGCGTTCCTGCTCGTGATGCCGCTCGTCTTCTACCGCCGGCGCTACCTGTACGCCGCGATCGCTCTGTCGCTGACGCTGTTCGCCAACTTGGTTTACTCGCTTTACTACTTGAAGGTCGTGGATCAAAAGATTCCCGGGACCGATCCCACCGACTTGATACCTTGGCTCAGCCATCCGGCCTCCTTGATCAACGTCGTCGCCTTCCTATATCTGGGCTGGGTCTATCTCGGGGCGACCGCCAGCGACCCACTCGAGCGGCTCGACTTCGAGGCGTTACGCGCCGCGACGATCCGCGGCGTACGCCGCTGGTTTTCGCCGCTCGAAGGCGTGGCGGCGATGCGGCCGCTCGACTGGGCGCTCGCCGGTCTTCTTTCGGCGACCTCGTTCGTGATGACGTTCGTGAACTACACCTTTCCACCCGAGAAGTATTTCGACGAGATCTACTACGCGCGCGCCGCCGAGGAGTACCTCACCCGCAAAGAGATCTTCGAGTACACGCACCCGCCCCTGACGAAACTGATCATTACGCTTTCGACTTTTATGCTCGGCGACTCGGGGGCGGGCTGGCGGTTCTTGAACCTCGTCGTCGGCGCCTTGATGATCCTGGTCTTGTATGTCTTTGCGAAACGTCTCTTGGGTTCGACGCCGTTCGCCGCCCTCGCGGCCGGACTTTTGACGTTCGACGGTTTCCACTTCGTACAGTCGCGGATCGCGACGCCCGAGATAACGGTCGCATTCTTTTCACTCTTGACGTTGTATGCGTTCTACCGTTTCTGGCTTGCGAGCCGGGTGCGGGTCGCGCTCGAACTCGGTCCGAGTTTGCGCGCGGTCGCGCGGCACGAAGGCGTCTGGCTCGCCGGCGCGACGATGGTCGCGCTAGGGTTCGCGTACCTCGCCGCAAGCGGCCAGAGCGCCGCTGCGCACGTCGTCGCATTCTTGTACGCCGAATCCGGTTTCTATCTCGTCGTCCGGCTCGCGGCTCCGCTCCTGCGCCGGGCGCGCATCCTCGTTTCGTACGCCGAGGGCTCGCGGCTCGTCGGCGACGTGCTGATCGCGCCCGACGGCGGTCGGGTCCCGCTCGGGCGGGGGCCGTCCCCGTCGGCCGGCGAGTCGACGACCGCGACCAAGAACGGGCTCGCTTACCGCGACAACGACCTGGACATCGACTACGGGCGTGATGGAACGGTCCGGTATTACACGCCTGACGGCCAGGCCGTCTTCGAACCGGATGGGGCGATGGCGGCCGGCGGCGCGCGAATCGACGGAGCGCGCGACGGTCGCATCTGGCTGTGGGTTCTCGCGGTGGTAGCGGGGTGTCTCGCGGCGTCGAAGTGGAACGGCCTCTTTGATTTCTTCGTCGTTTGGTTCTGGGTCGCGATCGTCGTCTCGCAGCGTTATTGGACGCCGATCGCGCGTGCCGTCGGCCGCGCGCGGGCGGCTTTCCGCCCGGCGGTTTGGGGGAATCCCTCGGGCTTCTCGATCGACGTCGTCGTTGCGGCGATGCTGTTCGTGGGCGCGACGATCTACGGGCTCGCGTACGTTCCGTATTTTAGCCTCGGGCACAACCTGAGCGATCTCGTCGCGCTGCAGAAACAGATGTACGACTACCACAGCACTCTCGTCGCGACGCACCCGTACGCGTCGGGATGGTGGCAGTGGCCGTTCATTCTGCGTCCGATTTCGTACTATTACCACGACTTCCGGACGGGGAGCGCGCTGCAGGACGGGGCTGCGTGTTGCGTCGCGGAGATACTGGCGCTCCCCAATCCGGCAGTCTGGTGGTTTGGACTCGTGTCGGTCCCGATGCTTGCGTGGTTTGCGTGGCGCGAGCGCAACAAGGGCTACGGGCTTCTCGTCGTCGCGTATTTCTTCCAGTGGCTACCGTGGATCGCGTCGCCGCGGATCGCGTTCGAGTACCACTTCTTCCCGAACCTCGCCGTCATTTGCCTCGCCGACGCGGTGCTGTTACAGCGCGTCTGGGGTTGGGCTCGTGAGATGCCGGGGCGCCTTCCTTGGCCGCGCCTTGCGGTGGTGGCGTACGTCGGTCTCGTGCTGCTCGCGTTCTGGTTTTGGTATCCGGTCCTTGCCGGCGCCAAGGTGTCATGGCAAGTTTGGGACGCGCGGATGTGGCACTGGCTCATGGGAAACAACTGGGTCTAGTCATGCGCCACGCTTTTTCGCCGCGGCTTCGTCGCTCGTCGCTCAAATGGGTTTCACCATTCCACGCTCCTCGCTTCTCGCCGCAACAAAAAATCGTTGGCGCACGACGCCTTTCGGTGTTCAGATAATGTCGGGGCATTCGAAGTGGCACAACATCAAACTCCGCAAAGGCAAGGCCGATGCGCAGCGCGGCGCACTGTTCACGAAACTGTCCAAGGAATTGATCCTCGCGGCGAAGGGCGGCTCGCCCGACCCCGAGGCGAACTACCGGTTGAAGATGGCTGTGGAAAAGGCGCGCGAGAGCAATATGCCGCAGGACACGATCAAACGCGCGATCGCTCGGGCGAGCGGCGCCGACGGCGGAAAAGAGATTGAAGAGATTCGCTATGAGGGGTACGGGCCGGCGGGCGTCGCGGCGATCGTCGAGGCGGCCAGCGACAACCGCAACCGCACGGCCGCCGAGCTGCGCTTCCTTTTCAGCCGCCACGGCGGATCGCTCGGCGAAAGCGGGAGCGTCGCCTGGATGTTCGAGCCGCGCGGAATGATCGAGGTCGACAACGGGTCGTTCGACGAGGAGGCGTTGACCGAAGCGGCGCTGGTCGACGGCGTCGTCGACGTGCGGTTCGATCGGGAGAGCGGCCGCTCGGAGATCGTCACGGAACCCGCGGCGCTTGCCGCCGCTCGCGGTTCGCTCGGCCGTAGCGGCCTGCGCGTCACCTCGGTCGAGCTCGGCTTCGAGCCGAAACAAACGGTCGCGCCGCAGGGCGACGACTTGCGCGCCGTCGTCGAGTTCCTCGACGCGCTCGAGGAGCATGAAGACGTTCAGCGCGTATTTTCGAACGCGGACCTCGACCCCGCGCAGCTCGAAGCGCTGGCTCGCTAGTGCCTCCCGAGATGGCCGAGCCGTTCGGAGCCCAAGCGGAGCGACGGCGCTCTTCGTGGTTCGCGAACCAAGACTGGTTCTTTGCAATTGCGCTCGCCTTTTTTGTCGGCGTGCTGGTTTGGTTCGGACGCGAAATTGAGGATTTCTTTCAGCCGTCGGCGCGCACGCTCTCGACCCCGACCCTGGTCGGGCAAGCGCTTCCCGACGCGCTGCGCAGCGCGGATCGCGCGCGGCTGCACGCCGTGGTCGTCACGCGCCAGCCAAGCGACCAATACCCTAAAGATCTCGTCATTCGCCAAGACCCGCCCGCCGGCGCGCAGGTCCGCGAGGGGCGTCAAATTTCCCTCGTCGTCTCGACCGGCGTCATGATCTTCGCGATGCCCGACCTTCGGTACGAGTCGATGCGCGAGGTCGGCCTCGATCTCACTCACTCGAAACTACAATTAGGCAAGACGCGCTACGTCGACAGCGACGAGGTCCCGGCGGGCCGCGTCGTCGCGCAAGATCCGCCACCGCTCTCTTCGGTGCGCCTCGGTACGGTCGTCAACATCGAACTGTCGAAGGGTTCGCTCGCGCGCGTGAAGGTGCCGAACTTTGTCGGTCTATCGATCGACGAGGCGCGCCTGATCGCGGGGCACAACCGCATTCATCTCGGCCAGGTCGTCTGGACGCCGTTTGGCGTTTGGGGTCCGCCGCGCGGCGCGATTACGCGTCAGAGCCCTGGGGCGGGCGCTGCGATCGATCCGAACGACCTCGTTTCGCTCCAGGTCAGCGCCGGGCCGCGCGAGGCAGGCTACATCGTGCGGCAAGTGCACGCGACGGCGACGGTCCCCGAGGAGCCGAACTCGAACGGCAAGGCGCCGCTCGTGCGCATCGAGGTGCGCGACGAAACCGGCGAATGGAACGTGTTCAACGCATACGCCGAACCGCGCCAGCGACTCGAGTTCAACCTGACCGTCGTCGGCACGTCCGAGCTCGACGTGTACGTGAACAACGAGCTCCTCAGTTCCACTCGTCTCGGAACCGAGCCGACCACGCAGGAGCGCCAAGTCGCTCCGCGGCAGCCCCGCGCGCCCTCCACGGCGAAGCCCAAGCCGTGATCAAGATTGCGCCATCCCTGCTCTCGGCGGATTTTGCGAAGATCGCCGATCAAATTGCGCTCGTGACCGGCGCCGGCGCCGACTACCTGCATCTCGATGTGATGGACGGGCGCTTCGTCCCGAATCTGACGTGGGGTCCAAAGATCGTCGCCGATTTGCGCAAGTTGACCGATCTGACCTTCGACGCGCACCTGATGATCGTCGAGCCGCAGAACTACATCGACGACTTCCGCCGCGCCGGCGCGGACATCATCACGATCCACCTCGAAGCGTGCGTCCATCTCCAGCGAACGCTGGCGCACGTTCGGTCGCTCGGCGCGCGCGCCGGAGTCGCACTCAACCCGTCGACCCCGGTTTCGCTCGTTCGCGACGTCATCGAGGATACCGATCTCCTGTTGGTGATGAGCGTCAACCCGGGCTTCGGCGGCCAGTCGTTCATCGGGCATACGCTCGCGAAGCTGCGCGAGGCGCGAGCGCTGATCGACGAGTTCAACCCGCGCTGCGAACTCGAGGTCGACGGCGGGATCGGCCGCGCGAACGTCGGCGAAGTCGTCGCCGCCGGAGCGAACGTGCTCGTAATGGGCTCGAGCATTTTTGGAGCTTCGGACCCGGCCGCAGAGTTGCGCGCATTGCGCGCGCTCGCCGAAGGGCCGGCGGCGGGGACGCGCTGAGGGAAGACGCGCTCGTCGCCGCGCTCCAGGCGCTCGTCGAAGCGCCGCGCGAAGGGTCGCGCCCGCGACGGATCGCGGTTGGAATCGGGGACGACGCGGCCGCCTGGCAGCCGTCGCGCTCGCGCCTCTCGGTCATCACGACCGATGCCTTGGTCGACGGCGTTCACTTCGAGAGCGCGCGAATGGACGCCGCGACGATCGGCCATCGCGCGTTCGCGGCAAACCTTTCAGACGTCGCCGCCATGGGCGCGCGTCCGGTGTTGGCGACAATTGCGGTCGGCGTCACGCCGGCGACGACCGAGGCGTGGCTTCTGGAGTGCTATCGAGGGATGGACGCAGTCGCGGCCGCGTACGGTGCGCGGATCGTCGGCGGCGACATCTCGCGCGCGCCGGCGTTGCTGCTCTCGATCACGATCGTCGGCGAAGTCGCGCGCGGCAGGCTGCGGCGCCGAAACGGCGGCCACGCCGGGGACATTCTCGCCGTGACGGGGCCGCTTGGGGCAAGCCGGGCCGGTCTCGAACTGATGCGCCGCGGGCTCGCAGCCGAAACGATCGCGCAAAAACGCGCGCGCGCCGCGTACGAGCGGCCGGTCCCGCGAATCGCCGAGGGGCGCTGGCTCGGGGCATCGGCGAACGTCCACGCTTTGATGGACTGTTCGGATGGCCTCGCGCTCGACGTCGACCGGTTAGCGCGCGCGAGCCGGTGCGGCGCGACGTTGTTCGACATTCCGATCGACGCGGCGGCCAAAGAGGTCGCTTCGGCCGTCGACGCCGATCCGCTCGAGTACGCGCTCGAGGGTGGCGAGGATTTCGAGTTGATCGCGGCGCTCGCGCCGCGCGCCTTCGCTCACTTGGCGCGCCGCTTCGAACTGCGATTCGCCCGCGCGCTGTTGCCGGTCGGACGCCTCGATGCCGCGCCCGGCTTGCGCATGCGCGACGGCGCCGAGACCCGCGCGCTCGTCCCCGGCGGATGGGATCACTTTGAGGGCCGGGCCTAGCGCGAACTCCAGGGACGCCAGCGTTCGAGCTCGTCGAGGATCGCTCGGCCGACCCAGATTTGTCCAGCCGGCGTGAGATGGATGTCGTACGCATTGAAGAGCTGCGCGCGGTCGGAGGCCTCTTCGGACCGTTGAATCGGCCCCTGTAAGCCGAGCGTCCTCACGCCGCTGGATGCGTAAGCTCGCTCGAGGTTTTGTGAGCGTTGCCGGTCTTGCTCGAAGTTGACGTCGCTGACCGTACCGTCGGTCACGACGCTGTAGTGCGGAAGCTCGGCGACCGCTTCGCCGCGCCCTTTCGGGAGCACGACGACGAGCAGTTGCGTCCCGTGCCGCGCGAGCGAAGATTCTAGGTCGTGCAACTCGTCCGGGATCACGCTTCGCCACGGTCGTTCGTGGTCAGGTCGGGCCTGCGCTCGAGTTCGCGCGCATGATTGTGCTGCTCGATCAAGACGACGACGAGATCCGCTTCGCCGTCGGCGAGATAATTACGAATGAAGCTCCGCATATCGGAGACGTCGGCGTCGTCGAGCCGGACTGCGGCGAGGAACGGTTTCCTATCGAGCCCTACTTGCGGGCCGTCGCGGCGCAGTCCAAACTCGATTTGGCCAGGGATCGACTCGGACCACAGGACGTCGTGGAAGAGGAACGAGTTACCGAGAAGCGCGACGCGGTATGCGCCGCGCGGCCCGGAGAGGTTGCTGAGGTCGGGCAGGGCGGGGCCGCGCGGGTCGACGTTGCTGACCTTGCGGATGCGGCGATTACCGGCGTCGGCGACGAGCAGGTCGCCGTTCGGCATGCGCGCGATCCCGAGCGGGACGTCGAACCGCGCGTCGCTGCGCGGGCCGTCGCGGAATCCGGCGCGCGGTAGGACGCCGTCGATGCGCCCGCCTCCGAGCGCGATCGACATCGTCCCGCTGTAAAACGGCGGCCCTGGGAAGCGCACGAGCCGGACGGCATTGTCGAGCACATCGGTCACCGCGACCGTGCCCGGGCCGAGGATCGCGACGCTGTAAAAGGTCCGTGCGGTCCGCAATTCTTCCCATGGTTCGATCAGGTCGCCGGTCGCGAGCACCATCATGCGCGTGCCTTCGATCAAGTGCAGCGCCGAATTCTCGGTGTACGCAAGGACGAGCGACGCCCCCGCGCCGCGCGCAGCGACCGCGAGCACCTCGCCCTTCTTGCTCGGAAGGTGCAAGGTCGAGACGTTGCCCGCGGGCGTGATTTTCCGCAGCCCGTTCCCGAAGTCGGCGACATAGAGGTTGCCGTCGCCGTCAAACGCGAGCGACTCGGGCGTATGAAAACGCGCCTCGCTCGCCGGTCCGTCGCGATCGCCGCGTGCAGGGCTGCCCGCGAACGTCGTCACGACCCCGTTCTCGATCTTGCGGATGCAGTAGTTCGCAGAGTCGGCGACATACACGGCACCATTGCGTGCGACTGCGACTCCGGTCGGCCAATTGAAACGGGCCTCGGGCCCTGGCCCATCCAGATACGCGCCCACGCGCGAGAGCGGCGTCGGTCCCGCCGGCGCGTCACCGGCGAGCGAAGTGACGTTCCCGTCTTTGATCTCGCGGATCGCTTCGGCGCCGGCGTCGGCAACATAGACAGTTCCGTCCGGGCCGACGGCGACGCCATACGGGAAGATGAACGTCGCGCCGGTGGTCGTCCCGACGTACGCGCCAAGGCGTCCGTCACCCGCAAACGTCGAGACGAAAGGCTCCGGTGGACCCGTCTCGCGCGTCGCAGCCGGTATTTGCGCGGGCGGCGCGGGCGTGCCGGTTTGGGCCTGGGCGATTGTAACAGCGCTAGCTGCGTCGGTTGAAGTCCTCGAAATTCCCAGTAGCCATATCGAGAGGACGACTGGCAACCAGTATTTCATACGAATGTCTTTTTCGCGGTTTTCCGAGGCCCTCTGCAGAATCACGAATAGCGCAAACGACGAAACGTCGCGCTCGCAGAATGTTCGCCTCGTGAAGTTCTTCGCGAAGGCGGATTCGGTTTATTTAGAGAGATTCGCGGTTTAGCCGGCGCGCTTGACCCTGCGCGAGCGCAGGCACTGGGTGCACACGCGGAGCGTCCGATGTACCCCGCGTTCGTCGACTCGGACCGGCTGAAGGTTCGGGAGCCAACGCCGCTTCGTTTTGTTCATGGCGTGGCTGACGTTGTTGCCGGCCATCGGTCCCTTCCCACAAACGTCGCAGCGCTTCGCCATTTCAGCCATCCCTCACAGAGCATAGAAGCGGTCCGACCGGCGGTCCGCACAAGCACTGAGGTTACCACGTGCCCCCTTGGCCGTCAAATCAAGGCCACCCCGCCCCAAGGAGGCGAACAGGAGCAAGTCGCCGCTGTGAAGACGCTTTTTTTTACGCCGCCCCCGCTCCGCTTCTGGGCTATGTCCTTCGCGCTCGGCTGCGTGCCGGCGCTGGCCGCTTGCAACGCTCCCCGCTCGCTTGCGCCCGCGCCCAAGCCGGCCCAGGTTGCGTCGGTCGCGCTTGCTTTCAAGATCGCGACCCCCGAGAGCCGTGGGCTCGTCGTGTCGGCGCAGGTCGACGGCGGGCCGGCCGCCCCCGAACCGAGTGTCGTCGCGGATATTTCGAGCGGGGGCGGCTGCGACGCGAACCCCGGCGGCTCCCGGACGTGCACGGTGACGTTCTTCGCGCCGGTCGGACTCGACGATTTCAGTCTGACCGTCTACGACCGCGTACCGCGCAAAGAGCGTCCAGCCGGGCGAGTCCTCATCTCAGGGACGGTGCTACGCCAGTACATCGTACCCGGGCGCGATGCGTTCGGAGTTACGACCGTCGGACCGAGCGTGGGGCTTGCGGTCTCGCCGCGGGTCCTTGTCGCAGCCGCGGATGCGCAGCCGCACCAGATCCCCTTCGCCGTCATTCCAATCGACGCGAGCGGTTTTTACGTTCTTGGGGAGAGCGCTCGGCGAGTGAACGTCGCCGTCGCGGGCGATCCGCTTCACGCGCTTTTCGTTGCTCCCGAGGGTGGCGATTCGACCGCGTTTAGCGCGCGCTACGACGGAAGCGTCGTCGCCGATGCGAAACTCGCGGCGCGGGCGCCGAAATTACACGCCGGAGATGCGGACTTCACGCCGCTCGTCGTCGCTCCGCCGGCGTTAGCGCTGGCGGCCTCGCAGACCGGACAGATCGTCGTATCGCAAGCCTTGGCGACCGGACCGTTTAGCGCATCGGTGACCGGAGGATCGTGCAGCGTATCGCCGTCCAGCGCGACGCCGTCCAAAGCCGGGGGGAGCGTCACGTTTTTGGTGTCCGGGCCGGCGAGTGGTTCGTGCACGCTCCACGTTGGCTCGAGCGATCACGCACCGCCGACCAACGTCCCGATCCCGATCGTTTTCGGGCGAGGCAACCTCGGGCTTGGAATCGGTCCGTCGAAAATCAAACACGTCGTTTTCTTGATCCAAGAGAACCGCTCGTTCGACAACATTTTCGGCGGCCTCGACAACAACGGGAAACCGTTTCCGGGCGCCGACACGGTCAGCAACCCAACGCCGGGCGAGCCGACGCCGCACGATCACAACGGAAACCCGGTGACGATGAAAATCGGCGAGCTTGAAGCATGTTACAGCCCGCTCCACCTCCACGCGAATTCGGTCGCCGACGTCAATGGCGGTCAGATGAATGGGTTCGACCTCGAAGGCGTTCAGCAGGAGAAGTGCGCGCCCGGCACGCCGCCGCCGGACTACGTCTACCGCACGATAGCGTACTCCGAGGTTCAGCCGTACTGGGCGATGGGCGAACAGTATGCGGTCGGCGACCGGATGTTCGAGCCGCTGAGCTCGGGGAGCTTCGGCCCGCATCTCTACGCCGTCGCGGGTCAGACGGACGGCGCCATCGATAACCCGCTCTCGACTCCGTGGGGGTGCGATGCGCCGGTTGGCGCGACCGTCCCGCTCTACAACAGCCAAACCGGAGGCACTGAGGCCGGCGTCTTCCCGTGTTTCGCCGTGCCGACGCTCGCGGACGCGCTCGACGGGCGCAGCGTCCCGTGGCGCTGGTACGCGACCGATAGGACCGATTTTGGCTACAACTGGAACGCGTATGACGCGATCAATCAAATCCGCAACGGCCCCGATTGGCCGGTCGACGTCGTCACTCCGCCGGCGCAAATCGTCAGCGATGTCGCGAATGGGACGCTTGCGGCGATGACGTGGGTAACGCCGACGAACGCGACGTCAGATCATCCGCAAGCCCACAGCAAATTGGGGCCGCCTTGGGTCGTTTCGGTCGTCGACGCGGTCGGGGGGAGCCAGTTCTGGGACAGCACCGCGATCTTCATCATCTGGGACGACTGGGGCGGCTGGTACGACCACGTCCCGCCGCCGGTGGTTAGCGCGGTCGGGCTTGGAATTCGAGTCCCGTTTATCGCCATTTCACCCTACGTGCGGCCGGGCTACGTTTCGCACGCCGTGCATACGTCGGGGAGCATCCTACACTTCGCCGAGGAGACATTCAACTTGCCGAGCCTCGGGACCGAGGATGCGCGCGCGGACGACCTCGCCGACATGTTCGATTTTTCGCAGACACCGACGAAGTTCTCACCGTTCTCAGTTCCGAACCGCGGAGCGGTTCTGCGAGCCGCGACGCAGAGCACGATGCCGCTGGGCGCCGATCCGCGCGACGACTGACTCGAGCCGGCGCCTTCTTTAACGCGCACTCCAGGGACGCCAACGCTCGAGTTCGGCAAGGATCTCGCGGCCGACCACGATCTGACCTTCGGGCGTGAGATGGATGTCGTACGCATTGAAAAGCTGCTCGCGGTTCGGCGCCTCTTCAAACCGCTCGAGCGGCCCCTGCAAACCGAGCGTCCGCAGGCCGGTCGATTCGTAGAATTGCTCGATGTGCTGCGTGCGGTTCCGGTCCTGTTCGAAGTTTTCGTCGCTGACCGTCCCGTTGACGACGACGCTGTGGTGCGGGAGCTCGGCGATCGCTTCGCCGCGGCCGGCCGGTAGCACGACGACGAGCAGTCGCGTCCCGTGCCGCGCGAGCGCAGTCGAGAGGTCGTGCAACTCGGCCGGGATCACCGTGCTCCAACGCTCGTTCGCGCGCAGTTCGGGCCGGCGCTCCAGTTCGCGAGCGTGGTTGAACCAGTCGATGAACACGATGACGAGGTCGGCTTCGCCGTCGGCGAGATAGTTTCGAACGAAGCTGCGCATGTCGGAGACGTTGGCGGCGTCGAGCCGCGCCGCGGCGAGGAACGGTTTTCGACCGAGTCCGATCCTTGCGCCGTCGCGACGCAGACCGAACTCAATCTGGCCCGGGATTGAGTCGGGCCACATGACGTTGTGGAAAAGAAACGAGTTGCCGACGAGTGCGATACGATACGCGTCGTGCGGACCGGACAAGTTGCTCAAATCGGGGAGAACCGGCCCGCGCGGATCGACATTAGCGATCTTTCGGATGCGCCGATTGCCGGCGTCGGCGACGAGCAAATCGCCGTCCGGCGATCGAGCGATTCCAAGCGGGACGTCGAACCGCGCGACGGCGCGCGGACCGTCACGGAATCCCCCGCGCGGGAGCACGCCGTCGAGGCGGCCGCCGCCGAGTGCGATCGCCATCGTCCCGCTGTAGAACGGCGGACCGGGAAAGCGTATCAGCCGGACCGCGTTGTCGAGCACGTCGGTCACCGCGACCGTACCCGGGCCTAAGATCGCGACGCTGTAGAACGTTCGCGCGGAACGCAACTCTTCCCAAGGCTCGACGCGGTCGCCGGTGACGAGCGTCATCGCGCGCGAACCCTCGATCAAGTGCAGCGCGGCATCTTCGGTGTAGGCGAGGGTCATCGACGGCCCGGCCCCACGCACCGCAACCGCAAGAACGTCATCGCTCTTGCTCGGGAGCCTCAGCGTCGAAACGTCACCGGCGGGCGTGATCTTGCGGATTCCGTTCCCGAAGTCGGCGACGTAGAGGTTGCCGTCGTCATCGAACGCGAGCGACTCGGGGGTATTGAAGCGCGCGTCGCGCGCGGGACCGTCGCGATCTCCGCGCTTGGGGCGGCCGGCGAGCGTCGTGACGATCCCGTTTGCGATCTTGCGAATGCAGTGGTTCATCGAGTCGGCGACATAGACGGCGCCGTCGCGTCCCACCGCGACGCCCGTCGGCCAATTGAATCGCGCCGCGAGCGCGGCCCCATCCCAGTACGCGCCGACCCGCGACTGCGGCGTTGGGCCGGCCTTCGCATCGCCGGCGAGCCAAGCGACGCGCCCGTCCTTAATCGTGCGGATCGCGTGCGCGCCCGCGTCGGCGACATAGACCGTTCGATCCGGTCCGACGGCGATGCCGTAGGGGAAGATGAACGTCGCCCCGCCGGTCGTCCCGTCGTAAGCGCTGAGCCGCCCATCGCCTGCAAACGTCGAGACGACCGGCTCGGGGGGAGAAGAATTGGGCGTCGCGCTCGGTACGGGCGCCGGCGCCGGAACATTACAGCCGGCGCCAAGGAGCGCGAGGCACACGAGGGAGATCAACTGCGGAATCCGGCGAGCTGAGGTCACGGACGGCTATGATACACCGCCGGTCCGATGGGTCATCCTGCGCAAAGGACTCGCCTCCCGGCGCTTGTAAGCCCAAAATGTGGACGTCACGAGCCTGGATGGGCGGGGTTTCGGAAAATTCGTGGCCGCCGGAACGTTCTTTTTGAGAAAATATCGCGGCGAGTTGGACGACCTGAACGTCTTCCCGGTCCCGGACGGAGACACCGGCTCGAACATGTACCTGACGGCCCGGGCCGCGCTCGCCGAACTGCACAAGGTCCGGTCCGGGCCGCTCTCGGCGGTTGCCGCGGCGGCCGCGCACGGGAGCCTCTTAGGCGCGCGGGGGAATTCCGGTGTCATCCTGTCGCAGATGCTGCGCGGGTTCGCGCACAACGTCCGGCACCGAACTCAGATCGACACGCTCGACATTGCGCTCGCCATGAAAGAGGCGGTCGGCGCGGCGCGCGCTGCGCTTGGGAAACCAGTCGAAGGGACGATTATTACGGTCGCCGGCGCCGCGGCCGACGCCGCGTTCGCGCTCTGCAAAGACGAGCGCGACGTCCTGCGCCTGGGGAGCGGAATCGTCCGCGCGGCCGCCGACGCGCTCGAGCGAACGCCCGAGCAACTCCCGGTTCTGAAGGAAGCCGGCGTCGTCGATTCGGGCGGCGCCGGATTCGTCTATTTCCTAGAGGGGATTCTGCGCTTTCTTCCGGACGCGAAATCGCGGGCGACAGCCTTTCCGCGGCGTCCGGCGCGCAAGCGCAGCTTCATGGCGAATCACACCGTCGCCGGCAACAAATTTTGCACGGAGTTCGTGCTGGAGGAGACGAGCCTGGAGAACCACGCGTTGCGCGACTTACTCGCGGCGCATGGCGATTCGCTGCTCGTCGTTGGTGCGGCGCCGACCCTGCGCGTCCACATTCATACCGCCGATCCGAAAAGCGTTACGGCGTTGGCCGGCGAGCACGGTTGCTTGTCACGCGAGAAGGTCGAGGACATGGAAAGGCAACACCGGCTCCTCGTCGTCGACGCGCCTTCCAAGCCGTTCTCGGTTGTGGCGGTCGTCTCCGGAGACGGCTTCGCAACGATCGCGCGCGAATTGGGAGCCGAATCGGTCGTCGTGGCCCGGGATGCGAACCCGAGCGTCCGCGAACTGTTGCTCGCGGTCAACGCTTGTTTGTCCGAGCGCGTGTACTTGCTCGCCAACGATCCCAACGTCGCCTTAGCGGCGAGCGAGGCGGCCGGGCTCGCCGAGCGCGACACGGTCGTCGTCCCGACGCGCGACGTCCCAAGCGGCTTTTCGGCACTGCTGGCGCTATCGGCCGGCGCGAGCGCTCTCCCCGACGCGGGCCGGTTGCTCGCCGCCGGCACCGTCGTCCGCGTAGCGGAGGTCTTCTTCGCGGGAAAGGATTCGCTCTTAGGCGGCGTAGCGCTGCGGCGGGGAGCACCGGCCGCGAGCGTCGATGGCGTACTGCTGGCGGCTGCGAGCGTCGAGGCCGCCGTGGCGCTTGCGGTGGCGAGGCTCGGCGCAGGCGCAAATGAAGGAGGGCTCTTGACCCTGTACTACGGGGGCATTCAGAAGGAACGCGATGCGCGGGCGCTCGTAACGACGTTGACCGAGCGCTTCCCCGGGACCGAGGTCGAATATTACTATGGTGGCCAGCAAGGCAGCGAGTACGTGATCTCCTTTGAGCGCTAGCGCCGAGCCGCGCATCGCCATCGACGCGATGGGCGGCGATCAAGCCCCCGACGAGATCGTCGCCGGCGCGGTGCTCGCGCACCGCGACGGGCTCGGCCGAATGGTGCTGGTCGGCGACGAGCGCCGGATCGCGGCGCTCCTGTCGCAGCAGCACGTTACCGGCATCGAGATCGTGCACGCGCCCGAAGCGATCGCCATGGACGCTAACCCTTCGCACGCGGTGCGCAATTCCGTGGGTACGTCGCTCGGCGCCGCGATCGAACTCGTTCGCGCCGGTTCGGCCGACGCGGTGGTCTCGGCCGGGAACAGCGGTGCGTTTCTTGCAATCGCGATGATCCGTTTGCGGACGATAGCCGGGATCGCACGACCCGCCATCGCGGTCGTTTTCCCAGCGAAGAAAGGCCCGGTCATCGTGCTCGACTCGGGGGCAAACGTCGATTGCAAGCCCGAATGGATGGCGCAGTTCGGAGTGATGGGGAGTGCGTACGCGAAAGCCGTCCTCGGGATCGCCGATCCGAGAGTCGGGATCATCTCGGTTGGCGAGGAGCGCGTCAAGGGGAACGCGCAGACGATCGAAGCCGCACGCTTTCTGGACAGCGCGGCCGTCAACTTCATTGGGAACATCGAGGGCAAAGACGTCTTCGAAAACGTCGCCGACGTCTGTGTAACCGATGGGTTCGTCGGCAACGTGATGCTGAAGCTCAGTGAGGGCGCCGCAAAGTTGATCGGCGAGATCGTCGTGACCGAGATCAAGAGCAGCGGTCCGCTTACGAAGCTCGGTGCGCTGCTCGTTCGCCCCGCGCTGCGCCACGTCATGAAAAAGCTTTCGTACGACAGCTACGGCGGCGCGCCGCTGCTCGGCTTGCGCGGGAATTGCATCGTCGCGCACGGCCGCGCCGGCCGTCAAGCGATTCGTTCGGCGATTCGCGCCGCGGTCGCCGAGGTGCGGGAGGACGTGGTCGGGCGCATCGCCGAGCTGGTTCGGCCGATCGAACTGGTTGAAGTGAGCGAGGCGTGAACGTTGCGGTCGTCACCGACAGCACGGCCGACCTCGACGCCGAACTCGCCGCAGAGTATGGAATCGACGTCGTCCCGCTCTTCGTCAATTTCGGCGACGAGCGGTTTCGTGATGGGATCGATCTCTCGCGCGACGATTTTTATCGCCGGATGCGCGAGGGCGGCGGCTTGCCGACGACTTCTCAGCCGACGGCCGCTATGTTCGAGGACGTCTATCGCCCGCTCGTCGCGGCGGGACGCTCGATCGTCAGCATTCACATCACGCAGGCGCTCTCCGGGACGCTAAATGCGGCGCGAGCGGCGGCCGCGCAGTTTGGAGCCGCGGATATCCGGTTGATCGATTCGGGGACCGTTACGGCCGGTTGTGCGCTACTGGTCTTACGCGCGGCCGAGTTGGCGCGGTCCGGCGCCGGCCTCGACGCGATCGTCGCCTCGGTCGAGCGCGACCGCGCGGTCCAGCAAGGTTACGTCACCCTCCCCGATCTCTCGCATGCGGTGCGTAGCGGGCGAATCGGAAAGGCGCAAGCGGCGCTCGGCAACATGCTCAAGATCGTGCCGGTCTTGCGCGTCAAGGACGGTGCGGTCGAGGTCGAGGCTCGGGTGCGAACGTTCGCGCGCGCGCAGCAGACGATCGTCGACGCGACGATGCGCGACCTCGGGGACGTGGCGAAATCGCGGATGATCGTGATGCACGCGCACGTCCCGGACCGCGGTCGCGCTCTGCTCGAGGCGTTGCAAGCAAGGCTCCCGACGATGCCGGCCTACCTCGAACTAGGCGAAGCCGGGCCGGCGATCGCGGCGCACGCGGGCGAAGGCGGAGTCGGGATTTTTTCGGTCGCCGGTTGATGGTGCGGGGGCACCGGGGCGGGCTTTACGTGCACTTGCCGTTTTGCCCGTACATCTGTCCGTACTGCGACTTCGCGAAGTGGCCGATGCGCCGTTCGAGCGCGGCGCGTTACCTCGCGGCGCTCGACGCCGAGATCACGAGCGCGCCGGAATTTGAGGCGCGAACGGTCTTCCTAGGAGGCGGCACGCCGAACACCTACGCGCCCGAACAGATCGCGACGCTCGTCGCGCGCTTAGGCGGGTGCTTCGACGTCCCATCCGGCGCCGAAGTCACAATCGAGCTCAACCCCGATTTGCCGCTGTGCGCCGGCTTCGACTTGTACCGGCGGGCCGGCATCACGCGCGCGTCGTTCGGGGTGCAGTCGTTCGATTCGGCCGAGTTGGCGTTGCTGGGGCGCCGCCACTCGGCGGACGACGTGCGCGAAGCGGTGCGGCGGGCACGCGCCGCGGGGTTTACAAACGTTTCGGTGGATTTGATTTTCGGCGTCCCCGGTCAAACGCCGGTATCGTGGGCGGCGACGCTCGACGCCGCGCTCGCGCTTTCGCCCGAACACATCTCAACCTACGGGCTCACGGTCGAGGAAGGGACGCCGTACGCCGCGTGGCAGGCGAGCGACCCGCGCGCGTTTGCGCCCGAAGATCTCGAAGCGGAACTCTATGCGCTCGCGATCGACCGCTTGAGCGGCGCCGGTTACGAACACTATGAGATCTCGAACTTCGCACGGCCGGGTTTCCGCTGCGCGCACAATGCGAACTACTGGGAAAACGGCGAGTACCTAGGCCTTGGCGTCGGCGCCGCATCGTACGTGGACGGCGTGCGTTCGGTCCATACGCGGGATTTCGACGGCTACTGCAGCAGCGCGATCGCCGGCAGACCGATCCCAAGCGAGGCCGAGCGGCTGGAAGGCGCGGCGCGGCTCGGTGAAGCGACGATGCTCGCTCTGCGCACGGCCGAGGGGGTGGAACTGACCCGTTTCGCGGAACGATACGGCGTTGAGTTCACGTCTTTCTACGAACCGGTGTTAACGCGGATGCAGGCAGAAGGTATGCTCGAGGTCGATCGGACGCACGTGCGGCTGACGCGGCGCGGCCGTTTCGTCGCTAACGCGGTTTGCGCGGCCTTCGTGGCCGCCCCGCCGACCAAAGGCAACTAGCGTGTCCACGACGCTCCTCCGGACGGTTTTCGCCGTCGTCTTCGCGGTTGCGGGCTTCCTGCTCGGGCGCGAAGCGTTCAACCATATGATCTCGCTGCACGTGGCGAGCCAACCGTGGCAGATCGTGCTAACGATCGTCGTCCCCGTGGTCGGCGCGGTCGTCGGCATTTTTCTAGCGCCGCCCGCGCAAGCGCTCTTCGAACTCGAGCTCAAGGAAGTCGAACAGGCGATCGATCAGCTCGCGCCTGGCCAACTGGTCGGGGGCGTCATCGGTTTGATCGCCGGCCTCGTCGTCGCGTTCTTGATCAAGAGCATCATATTCGAATTCGTTTCGAGCGCCGCACGCGCGTGGCAATACGTCGCGAACGCGCTGTACATACTGCTGAGCATTTTTGCAGCGTATCTCGGCGCGCGGATCGGCGCGAAGCGCTCGGTCCCGTTTCGCCGTGGCGGCGAGGCCGCGCCGGCGCCCTCGACGGTAAAGGTCATCGATACCTCGGTCATCGTCGACGGGCGCGTCCTGGAGATCGTGCAGAGCGGCTTTCTCGAGGGCCCCCTGGTGCTACCACGCTTCGTCCTGCGCGAGCTGCAACTGATCGCCGACTCTCTCGACGGCATGAAACGCACGCGCGGCCGGCGGGGCCTCGAGATCCTCGCAAAACTGCAGGAGACGACCCCCCTCGAAATCGACGAGCGCGACTATCCCGACGCGGGAGTCGATGCAAAGTTGCTCCGCCTCGCCCGCGACCGCAACGCGAAACTCGTCACGAACGACTATAACCTCAACCGGGTCGCGCAAGTCGAGGGCGTCGAGGTGCTCAACGTCAACGAACTAGCGGGTGCGGTCAAACCGGTCGTCTTGCCGGGTGAAGAACTGCACGTTACGATCGTCCGCGACGGCAAAGAGGCGCATCAGGGGGTCGGTTATCTCGAAGACGGGACGATGATCGTCGTCGAAAACGGCCGCCGTCTCATCGGCGAGGACGCCGACGTGCAAGTGACGAGCGTCTTGCAGACGGTCGCCGGTCGCATGATCTTCGCGAAGTTGAAGCGCCCTCAGCCCGAAGTGCGGAGCACTTTGGGTTGAGCGTTTTCTGCGCAATCGTCGTAGCGGCGGGCCGCGGCGTGCGCTTCGGTCGCCCGAAGCAACTCGTCGAACTCGCCGGACACCCGATGCTCGGCTGGTCGTTGCGGGTTTTCAACGCCTTGGACGAGATCGACAGCGTCGTCATCGCAACCGAACCGGAGCACGTCGCCGCTATGCGCGACGTCGCGGCGCGCTATGCGCCCCGTTTGCGTGCGACCGTCGTCGCCGGCGGCGCGACGCGGCACGCGAGCGCGCGCGCCGCCCTGGCGGTGGTCCCGGCGCACTGCGACGCCGTCTTCATTCACGACGGGGCGCGCCCGCTCGTCGAGGCCGCCGACGTGCGAGCCGGTATGGCCGCGGTCGCGCCGGGCGTCGGCGCGCTCATCGCCGAGCCGGTGGTCGACACGATCAAGGTTGTTCCACGCGGCGCGCGGAGCGTCGCGCGGACGCTCGACCGCGCCGAATTGTGGGCCGCTCAGACCCCGCAGTTCGCGATGGTCGCCGATCTGCGCCGCGCGCACGAAGCCGCGGAGAGCGAGGGGATCGAAGCGACCGACGACGTCGCGCTCCTCGAGCGGCTTGGGCTGCGAGTCGTCGTCGTGCCGGCAAGCGGCGAAAACTTCAAGGTGACGCGCGCCGCCGACCGCAACCGCGCCGAGGCGATCCTCGCCGCGCGGTTGGCGGGCGCGCCGCGGTGAGCGCCGTTCGCGTCGGGCACGGCTTCGACGCGCATCGCTTGGTCGCGGGGCGCCCGTTCGTTTTGGGTGGCGTAACGATCCCGTTCGAGCGCGGGCCGCTCGGCCATTCGGACGGCGACGTGCTCGCACACGCCGTCGCCGATGCGCTTCTAGGCGCATGCAATCTCGGCGACCTCGGCGCGCACTTCCCCGATACCGACGCGCGTTGGAAGGACGCCGACTCGCTCGAGCTGCTTGCGGCCAGCGTCGGACGCGTCCGCGAGGCCGGATACGTCGTGGTCAACGTCGATGCGACCGTGGTCGTCGAGGCGCCCAAACTTGCGCCCCACCTCGAGGCGGTCCGGGAGCGTCTGGCGGAGGCCTTGCGCATCGATTCGGCGGCCGTGAGTGTCAAAGCAAAGACGAGCGAGGGGATGGGGTACACGGGCGACGGAACCGGTATCGTCGCCTACGCCGTAGCGGCCGTGGAACGCTCGCCGGAAGAGAAATCGACGCGATGAAGTTGTTGGAGACAATCACAGCAGATCTGCGGGCGCCGCTCGAGCGTGACCCTGCAGCGCGCGGGGCATTCGACGTGATCTTGTCCTACCCGGGGTTCCACGCGGTCGCCGCACATCGGGTCATCCACGCGCTGAACGGTACGGGAATTCCGCTCTTGCCGCGGTTTCTCGCGCACATCGTTCGGTTCGCAACCGGGATCGAGATCCATCCGGGCGCGCAGCTCGGCGACGGGTTCTTCATCGATCACGGGATGGGCGTCGTGATCGGCGAGACGGTCGAAACGGGCCGCAACGTCACCCTTTACCAAGGAGTCACGCTCGGTGGGACGAGCCTGCGCCGCGTCAAACGCCATCCCACGCTCGGGAGCAACGTGACGGTCGGCGTCGGGGCGGCTATCCTCGGCGCGGTCACCGTCGGCGACAATTCAAAAGTCGGCGCGGGATCGGTCGTCGTCAAGGACGTGCCGGCGAACGCGACCGTCGTCGGGATCCCGGCGCGCGTCGTTTTGGTCGACGGCAAGCCTTTGCGCGCCGCGGCCGCGGCGGCGCGGATCGATCTCCCCGATCCCAATGCCGCGACGATCCGCGAGTTGCGCGCGCGCATTGCCTCGCTCGAGGCGCGCGTCACCGCGTTGACGAGTGCCGCAGGCTTCGACGACGTTGCAATCTGAACGCGCTGCGGGCGGGCTGCGGCTTTACAACTCGCGGACGCGCGCGGTCGAGCCATTCGCGCCGATGCGCGAAGGGACCGTGCGGATGTACGTCTGCGGATTGACGCCCTCGGCCGAATCGCACCTCGGCCACGCCCGTTCGTTCCTGTTCTTCGACGTGCTGCGCCGATATTTGGTGCAACTCGGTTATCGCGTCAACTTCGTGCAGAACGTGACCGACATCGACGACCGAAGCATCGAAACGGCGCGGCAGACCGGCGAAGATTGGCGCGCGATCGTCGCCGGCTACTTCGCCTCGTTCAAGCGCTCGATGAACCGGCTCGGCGTGCTCGAGCCGGATCACGAACCGCGGGCGACCGATTACATCGCCCCGATCGTCGACATGATCGCAAAACTGATCGATGCCGGCCACGCGTACGTCGTCGATGACGGCGTCTATTTTCGGGTCCGCTCCTTTCCTCGCTACGGCGCACTTTCGGGGCGCAATCTCGACGAGTTGATGGTCGGGGCGCGGATCGCGCCCGATGAGCAGAAAGAGGACCCGCTCGACTTCGCCCTCTGGAAATTTGCCAAGCCGGGCGAGCCGTCGTGGCCGTCGCCGTGGGGCGAGGGCCGCCCCGGCTGGCACATCGAGTGCTCGGCGATGGCGCACGCCCTGCTCGGTGAGCCGTTCGACATTCACGGCGGAGGCTACGATCTGATCTTTCCGCACCACGAGAACGAGGTCGCGCAGACCGAGTCGCTCGTCCCGCCTCCGATGGCGAACGTCTGGATGCACGGCGGTTTGCTCCAATTCGACAATCGCAAGATGTCGAAATCGCTCGGTAACTTCGAGCCGCTCTCGCTGCTCCTCGACCGGCACGATCCGCAGGCGATTCGGTTATTGTTCCTGCAGACCGGCTACCGCAAGCCGATGAACTATAACGAAGATGCGATCGACGGTGCGACGACCGGGCTTCGTCGCTTGTTCGGCGCGTACGACGTGCTGCGCGACGCCAAGCCCTCCGACGACACCGACGGCGATGCCGCCGCGATCGTCGCCAACTACGCGACGAAGTTTTACGCCGCCCTCGACGACGACGTAAACACGTCAGGTGCGATTTCGGTCTTGTTCGATCTCGCATCGGCGTCGAACGAGTTGATCGCACGCGGCGCCGCGGCCGCGGCGAGCGGGTTTTTGCACCAAGCGCTCGAGTTGCTCGGGATCCCACCGGCGCGGCGGACCTTGAAGGCCGCGGGAGAAACGGCTGGGTGGGTAACCGTCCTCGCGCCCATCGACGGCAAAGAGTACGCGATCAAGCGCCCCGCGGACGCCGAGTCGCGGCTGGGCGACGACCTCATCGCGCGGTTGCGCAGTCATGTGAGCGACGACGCACGGTTGTCTTTGAGCGGAAACGGCCCGACGAGTGGACCCGACAGCGATTCAAAAGCGGCCTGGGTCGACACGGTCGTCGCCGAGCGATTGCGCGCGAAGGCGTCGCGCGACTTCGCACGCGCGGACGCGTTACGCGCGGCTTTGAAGTCGGCCGGCATCGCAGTCACCGACCTCAAGGATGGAGCCGAGTGGACCGTCGCCGCCGACTAGGGCCGGATCGGCGGCCGCCGCGGCGCAAGGACGCGCTCGATCTCGACGACATCATCTACGGCGTTCACGCGGTCGAGGAAGCCCTCGCGGCGGGCGAGACGCTCAAGCGGATCTACGTCGGCGACGAGCGCAAACGGGACGTCGCGCTGCGCAAGGTGCTCGACAACGCGCGCGCCGCCGCGGTCCCGGTCCGCTACGAGAGCCGCTCGTTCTTTTCGCAGTTCCCGTATCGCGCGCATCAGAGCGTCGTTGCCTTTGGGACGCCTTTCGGCTACGTCACGCTCGAAGAAGTTTTGGCGTTGCAACCGGATTCGGGCGAGCGGCTTTACGTCGTCCTCGATCACGTGACCGACCCCCACAACGCCGGGGCGATCATTCGGTCGGCCGAGTGCGCCGGGGCGACGGCGGTCGTTCTCCCCGAGCGGCGCGCAGCCGGGGTCAACGCGACCGTCCGCAAAGCCGCGTCCGGGGCGACCGGCCACATCCCGATCGCTCGAGTCGCGAACGTCGCGGGGGCCCTTCGAACGATGAAGAAAGCCGGCGTCTGGGTCGCCGGGGCCGACGTTTCGCCGACCGCGGTCGACTACACCCAGGCCGACTTGCGCCGGGAGCTCGCCCTCGTCGTAGGGGCTGAGGGGAGCGGAATCTCGCCGGTCGTCCGCAAGGAGTGCGATTTCTTGGTCAGGATCCCGCTCCTGGGCGAGGTCGCCTCACTCAACGCCTCGGTCGCCGCCGGGGTCCTGCTGTTCGAGGCGCGGCGCCAGCAGGCGTCCCAGGGATAGCGGTCGAGCGGGCGGCTACCTGCCCGGGGCATCCCAGTGGCGGGGCGAGACGGCTGCGACTGCCACATCGCTCCTTGACCTCGAAGGAGGACCCTTCTATACTTGGTGAGATGTGGTCGGCTCGACGGGCCCAGGCTCGCGATTTCGGCCTCATTGCGTCTACGGAGAAGAAATAGAGATGGGGGTTGCGCAGACCGCGCCCGACGCGCTCGACTACCACGAACGCGCCGACGAAGACCTCGTCTCAGCCGCCAAGAGCGGCGACAACCTGGCGATGGAGTTCCTGCTCAATAAGTACAAGAACTTCGTGCGAATCAAAGCCAAGAGCTATTTTTTGATCGGCGCCGACCGCGAGGACATCATCCAAGAAGGGATGATCGGCCTCTACAAGGCCGTCCGCGACTTCAAGGCCGACAAGCTTTCAAGCTTTCGCGCGTTTGCCGAGCTGTGCATCACGCGGCAAATCATCACCGCGATCAAGACCGCGACTCGGCAGAAGCACATCCCGCTCAACCAGTACATCTCGCTGAACAAGCCGATCTACGACGAGGACAGCGAGCGGACGCTGCTCGACGTGATGGCTTCGCACAAGACCTCCGACCCCGAGGAACTGGTCATCAACCAAGAGGTCTCGGAAGACATCAAAGAGCGGATCCAAGAGAACCTCTCCGACCTCGAATCCCAGGTGCTGCTCTCGTACCTCGAGGGCAAGAGCTACCAGGAGATGGCGCGCGATCTCAATCGGCACGTCAAGTCGATCGACAACGCGCTGCAACGCGTCAAGCGCAAGATCGAAAAGAACTTGGCCGAAATCGAGCTTCCCTGAGACTTCGGCGAAGATGAAACCGCGGCGGGCGTCGAAAGGCGCCCGCCGCTCATTGCGGCACCCCGTCCGCGGCCGGTCGTTCGCCCCGCGCCCCGGAGAAGGAGAAGACCAGAATGCGTTCGATTGCGCCCGCGCCTCTGATCCTAGCAGCGTGCTTGCTCTCCGGATGCGGGAGCGTGGCCGGCGAAGGCTCGACGGCACGATTGCCGGCGGCGGCCGTGCGTGTCGCCGACGCCGGGCGCGGCGTACCCGCGACGGGCCCGCACGCCTCGAGCGTCGTCGTCGTCATCATGGAGAACCGCGACTACGGCCTGATCGTCGGCAGCTCGGCCGCGCCATACATCAACGGGACGCTCGTCCCCGAGGCGGCACTAATGACCGACAGCCACGCGATCGGGCACCCGAGCCAGCCCAACTACTTGGCGCTTTTCTCGGGATCGACGCAAAACATCGGCGACGACTCGTGCCCGCACACGTTCACGACGGTGAACCTCGGTTCCGAACTGATCGCGGCCAAGAAGCATTTCGACGGTTACTCGGAGTCGATGCCCAACAAGGGCTATACCGGGTGCGGAACGAGCCTCTACGCGCGCAAGCACAACCCGTGGGTCAACTTCACGAACGTCCCGGCGTCGTCGAACCTCGTATACACGAAGTTCCCGGCGAAGCCCCCGACCGTCGCGATCGTCGTCCCAAACCTGTGCGACGACATGCACGACTGCAGCACCCAGACGGGCGATGCCTGGCTCCAAAAACACTTGCCGCCCATCTTGACATACAACGCCGCGCACGACGGCTTACTGATCCTGACCTGGGACGAGGCTGCCCCCGACAGCAACGGCAAGAACCAGATCGCGACGCTCTTGATCGGACCGACGATCGTCCCCGGTCAATACTCGCAGACGGTGAATCATTACAACGTTCTCGACACGATCGAGACAATCACGGGTGTCAAGTGCACGGTAAATGCGTGCAGCGCTCCGGTCTTGACGGGGATGTGGAAGTAGGGACTCTAGTCTTCACTTGCGCACCATCTGCGCGGCCCCGGATAGATTCGCGAAAAAGAGACGCTTTAGGTCTTGACTAAGGGGTGTGCCATACGGTTGGCACACTTCTTTGCCATAATGCAGCTATGGCCGCAAGGAAGCCAAGACGTCCGTGCGCCGCAGGATGCGGCAAGCGCGCCAACACCGCCGGCGCACGATATTGCTCTCTGCGGTGTCAAATGGCAGCGCAGTTTCAAGCCAGATCCCAGGATCTCGAGGCGGGTACTTATTCGCCGAGCCTGTGGAGCTCTGTGTTCCTGCGCCACTATCTGGTCGCGAAGTACGGTGAGAAATGCAGTCGCTGCGGGTGGGCGGGAAGAAACCCGGTCACCGGTCGCGTCACGATCGAGGTCGAACACATCGACGGCGATTGGAGAAACAATCGCCCCGAGAATCTCACCCTGCTTTGTCCCAACTGCCATTCCCTGACACCAACGTACAAGGCGCTCAATAAGGGTCACGGGCGCGAAGCCCGGCAGCACCGCCGGAGAGCGCCCTTACGTGAATCCTGAGGCGCCGGAAGCTAGCAGAGCGAGCCTATAGGATGCGAAGGAGGCGCGTTGAAGGGTTCGTCGCGACGCAGCTACCATCGATCCGGCCGACGTAGCTTAGATGGCTAAAGCAGCATCCTTGTAAGGTGCGGACCGTGGGTTCGAGTCCCACCGTCGGCTCAGCACTTATCGAACGAGGCGAGTCCGAGCAAGCGAGAGGAGCTGGACACCGCACCCCGTAACTTTCGTCCGCTGTTCTTGTCGGTGCGGGTAGGTGGTCGAGTGGTTAAAGGCACCGGACTGTAAATTCGGCGCGCGAAAGCGCTACGCTGGTTCGAATCCAGCCCTGCCCACCAAGATCGCGGGTGTTGCATAGTGGTAATGCCTCAGCCTTCCAAGCTGATGACGCGAGTTCGATTCTCGCCACCCGCTCCAAAAAATGAATCGGAAATGCCCTTGTAGCTCAGTGGTAGAGCACGTGCATGGTAAGCACGAGGCCGTGGGTTCAATCCCCACCGAGGGCTCCATTCGTTCCGCGGAATCAGATCCGGCGCACCAAATTTGCTGAGTTTATAAGATGAGCGGCAAACCGGCGCCGCGCAGTTCGCCGGCGAGCGCTTGAGCCTTGCGTTTGACCGCGTCACGGATTTCGCGAATGCGTTCGACCGGTTGGCCCTTCGGATCGGGCAAACCCCAATCGTCGTCGACGCGCGGCACGCCTTCGACATCGCAACCCATCGTGATGATCCGCAAGGCGCGGGTCGCTAGCGCGGGATCGAGAAGCTTCGGTCGCGCGGATGAGATGTCGATTCCATCCTCCGCCATTATCGCGACGACGCCCGGGTCGGGGCGGTCCGCGGGGACCGTTCCGGCCGAGGCGACGTCGACTGCTTCGCCGGCGAACGCGCGCAAGTAGGCTTCGGCCATTTGGCTGCGGCCGGTGTTATGGCGGCAGACGAACAGAACCAGTGGCTTCACGCCCGGTCGATGCACGCGCGAAGCGAATGCGCCGCCTTCAACAGCACGCCGATGCCCCGTTGACGGCAGCGGCTTGCGTTTCGACCAAATCTCCGGAGCGAACCGATTCGTCCGCCGTGCAGCACGAAGTCGCGTCCGCATCGCGCGCCTCGCTTTCGGCGACGACAAAATACGTCTCCCAGCGGCGCCCGTCGGGATCGGTCGCCCAAAGCTTGTTCTGCACTGCGTAACAACACGTCCCGGCTTCGACCGCGACGGTGTGGCCCGCCGTGCGAAAGCGCGCGATCGCGGCATCGACGGCCGCCGCGTCGTCGACGACGATCCCGTAATGCGCGCCCTCGGCGACGTTCGCCGACGGATCGGCGTCGAGCGCCAGTTCGAGTCCGGGATCCTCGGTCACGAAGAGCGCGTAATCCGCGAAACGCTTGATCGGTTCTGCTTGCAAGAGCGTGCGGTAGAAAGCGACGCTCGCATCGAGGTCGCGCGTCGCTAGGTTGAGATGAGTTTTCATGCCGGTACCTTTTCGGGAAGAATCGTCGCTGCCGCGGCTGCGAGCCGCGTCCGGGCGTCGAGAGCGAGTGAATAGTAGCCCCAGGTGCCGCGCCGGACGGACATCACGAGCCCGGCCTCTTTGAGGATCCGCAGGTGATGCGAGACGGTCGACTGATTGACGTCGAGACCGCCGGTGAAATCACAAACGCAGACCTCGTGCTCGGTCCGAGCGAGCGTCGCGAGAATCGCGAGCCGCGCGGGATCCGCCAGCGCTCGAAAAAGCCCGGCCTCAGGTTCGAGGTCGTCCACGAAGACAGCCGCCTCGGGACAGCAACGTTGCATTGACATTTATCGATGATACATGGTTGTATCGATGAATGTCAATACAACGTGCCTGTGCCGCCGAAGCCATCGGCACGGCCTTTCTGCTGCTCGCGATCGTCGGTTCGGGGATTATGGGCGAACGGCTTGCCGCCGGAAACCCCGCGCTGATCCTGCTGGCGAACTCCCTCGCGACCGGCGCGGCGCTCGCCGCCCTGATCGCGGCGCTTGGCCCGATCTCCGGGGCGCACTTCAATCCGGCGATTACCGTCGCGACCGCCGCTATCGGTCGGCTCGCGTGGCGCTCCGTGCCTTGGTACGTCGGCGGTCAGATCGCCGGCGCCGTCACGGGCGTGGCGCTCGCACATGCGATGTTCGGCCTCTCGCTGCTCACGCTCTCGACGCAGCATCGCTCGGGCCCGGCGCTGGTTCTCAGCGAAGTTATTGCGACGTTCGGGTTGCTTGCCGTCGTTTGGGGCTGCAGCCGGTATCGTCCCGGCGCGACGCCGTTCGCCATCGGGGCATACATAGCCGGAGCCTACTGGTTCACGGCGTCGACGTCGTTCGCCAATCCGGCGGTTACGATCGCGCGCGCGCTCACCAACACGTTTGCCGGCATTAGCCCAGACGACGTCGCGGGATTTATCCTCGCGCAGAGCATCGGAGCGGCGGCGGCCACCTGGTTTTTCACGTGGCTCGCTCCGAGCGAGGCATAGCCTTGCTACTTGTGCGGCTCGAACTTCAGGGCGAGGCCGTTCATGCAGTAGCGCAGCCCCGTCGGCTTCGGTCCGTCGTCGAACACGTGCCCCAGGTGACCGGCGCAGCGGTGACAGTGCACCTCGGTGCGCGCCTCGAACATCGACGAGTCGGTCGAGGTTTCGACCGCGCCCTTGAGCGGCTCGTAGAAGCTCGGCCAGCCCGACCCGCTGTCGAACTTCGTCTTCGACGAGAACAGCGGAAGGTCGCAACCGGCGCATGCGTAGGTGCCGGCACGATGCTCGTCTTCGAGGGGGCTCGAACCGGCCGGCTCGGTCCCGTGGCGGCGCAGGATCTCGAACCGGGCGGGCCCGAGGCGTTTCATCCACTCGGAGTCGGACATCGTGATACGTTCCCCCGCGGCCCGCGCGAGCGCGGC
The DNA here is from genome assembly GCA_963832625.1 of Vulcanimicrobiota bacterium. GTDB lineage: Bacteria > Vulcanimicrobiota > Vulcanimicrobiia > Vulcanimicrobiales > Vulcanimicrobiaceae > CAWHUV01. The sequence continues at coordinate 160,287 of CAWHUV010000006.1, forward strand.
GGGCAAAACGAGCCAAGCGCCGAGCGTGGCGAGGGCGGTCTTTCGAGTGACGGACATCGTACGACTAGTATAACGTTCCCTGGGACGATTTTGGAGTGGGCCGGCTTACCGCGTCGCCGGAGAATTCGGCGTATCCTCGACGAATGGTCGATACCACCGCCCTCTTGCCCGTCTTCGGCGCCCTCGGCGAGCGCGCCGCGTTGCCTAGAACTCGAGGTACCCGCCCCCCGATGGCCGATCGACCGCAGAGCCCGCCGGACCCGGCCGGGACCGAGAACAAAGTTTTTTACATGCGGCAGAACCGGCTGTTCGCGCAGGCGAGCGAAGCCTCGATCGAGTCGTGCCAGCACATTTTCAAGACGACGATATTCCCGAAGCGGGCGATGGTTTTCGACCAAGGCGACCCGACACGGCTCGTCTACTTGGTCAAGCGCGGGCGACTGAGGATCACACGCCTCACCCCCGACGGCAAAGAGATTACGGTCGCGATCCTCGGGCCGGGCGACATCTTCGGTGAAGAGACGCTTTTCGAACAAGTCGAGCGTACGACGGTCGCCGTCTGCCTCGAAGAGACGTTGTTGTGCACGGCCAAAGCCGACGACCTCTTTGCGCTTCTCGCAAACAACCCGCAGCTCGCGCTCAACGTCGCCCGCATTCTGAGCGAGCGGCTCGACGACGCATCGGCGACGATCGAAGACCTCGCCTACGCCAAAGTTTCCGACCGGCTCATGCACCTCTTCCAACGCCTCGCCGCCGAACACGGCAGGCCCGCCGGAGACGGCGTCGCGATCGACGTGCGACTGACGCACGCCGACATCGCGTCCCTGATCGGGAGCACGCGCGAGACCGTGACGCTCGAGATCTCGAACCTGGCCAAGGCCGGGCGCTTGTCGCACGACGGCGGCGCGATCGTCCTGCCGGCGCACGAGGTCGGGTCGTGAACCCTTCTGCGGGACGCACGAGCGCGGCGCGTCCGCTCAGGCTTTGGGGCCTGGCCGCCCTCGCGCTTGGGCTAATGATGGGCCACATCGCTCCATCCGCCGCCATCGGTGACGGCCCGCCGAGCGGCGGCGGCCGGTCTTCCCGGTCGCTCGGCCCCGTACTGCGCGCTGCCGGCGGCTGGGTCGGCGATCGGGCAACGGCGCAAAGCCTCGCCGGGAAGGTCGTCCTCGTCGACGTCTTTACGTTCGGCTGCTACAACTGCAAGAACGTGACTCAGAACCTTCGCACGCTCTATCGGCGGCGCGGCAACGACCTCACGATTGTCGGCGTCCACAGTCCCGAAACCCCGTTCGAGCGAGAGCGCGCCAACGTCGTCGAAAACCTCAAGGCTCAAGGGATCGTTTGGCCGGTCGCAATTGACAACGATTTCGCGATCTGGCGCGCGTACGGCGTTGAGTATTGGCCGACGCAACTGATCTTCGATCGCAAAGGGCGGCTGCGACGAATCGTCGTCGGCGATTCGCAGGACGACGTCGTCGACCGAGTCGTGATGGAATTGATCGCCGAGAAGTAGCGACCTGTGATCTGCGTCACACTCCCAACGCACCGGAGGCCGCTCACTATTGGCCGGTGCACCTTGCGGGACGAGGATTTCTCGCCGATTAGAGGGGTACGATGGTCGTCAGTTTTCTTTCCAGCGAGCGGGGCCAAGGGCTACTAGAGTACGCGCTGATCATCGCATTGGTGGCAATCGCAGCGGTCGCCGCCCTCACGAAACTCTCGGGGGCAAGCGACAACAAGCTGTTCAACGCCGCCAACCAGATGAGCTAGCTAGCGGCTTCTCCCACGCGATCCCAGGTCTTTCCCAGGGTTCTTGTGCGCGCGCTCACCGAGCACCCGGTGGTCGTCCAACCGATAACCCTTGTGAAGCTAACAACTGCCCGGACGCCTGGCGTTCTGGTGAGGAAGGGATCATGCTGACCCAATTTTTCAAGAACGACGCAGGCCAGGGTTTGGTCGAATACGCTTTGATCATCGCCTTGGTCGCCATCGCGGTCATCGCCGCGCTCCAAACGCTCGGCATGAAGAGCGACAACGCGATGGACAACGCCGCTAATTCGCTCTCGTAAGGGCGGGAATCGATCGGCGTCGCTCTCGCTGCAGAAAACCATCGCAACACGTCTTCTCACGAATGACGTAGGCCAGGGCCTGCTCGAGTACGCGCTGATCATTTCGTTGGTGGCAATTGTAGTCATCAGTGGCCTCCAACTCCTCGGAGGCAAGAACAACAACAGCCTCACGAACGCGAGCAACTCGCTCTCGTAGCGTGCCGGCAACGTAGTCGCGATTTCGTCGCGGGTAACCCCCGCGGCGAATTCCGCATTGGAATCGCCGCCGCGCGCGTACTCGCGTTTTTGCTGCCGAAGGGTGAGTAAGAGGTTTCTCTTAGGATGTCTAGGCGCCGTGCGTCTCGGTTGAAAGGTATTATGATCGGAAGCTTTCTCAAGGATGACGCGGGGCAGGGTCTGGTCGAGTACGCGCTCATCATCGCGCTCGTCGCGATCGTCGTGATCGGCGCGCTTCAGGTACTTGGCAATAAGGCCAACAACGGCCTAACTAACGCGGGTAACTCGCTCTCGTAGGATGCGGTTCGGGCAGCGCCACGATTCCGTCGTGGGGGTGCCCGACGACTACGTCCGCCGTCGGGATTACGGGTGGGGGATGCGGCGGCTTGCCGGCGACGCTGCGGTCCGCCGCGGAGGTTAGGAATCCGTGCGGATGGCCCGCGGCCGCGCTCGCGTGATAGGCGGCGAACAGCAGGGCGGCTGCCGCACAGAGGCCGAGGATCCGGTCGCCAATCTCAGACCGGATCGTGAGCTCCCTGCGCGATCATCGCCTCGCCGATCGCGCGCGCCCGCCGGAGCGATTCGGCGTCGCCGAGTTCGCTTCGGGCTGCGATCAGCGAAGCGAGTTCCTCGTCGAAGAGGGTCGTAACCTGCGCGCCGGTCGTGACGCCGTGACGCAGGCGCTGCGCGATCATGAGCCGGTAGATGCGGTCGGTCGCTAGATCTTCCATGTATCCATTGAGCAGACTCGCTCCGTTGCCGTTGAGATAGCCGTTTCTATATCGAATAACGGTGCGCACCGCCGCCCGCGTTCCATCGAGGGTGACCGCGCCGACGCCGGCCGGCGGCGGCCGCAAGTCCGGATGCGGCTCGAAGCCGGCCCGATACGTCGCGAGCTGGTTTGGCGCCGGGAACTGCGCGACGGCGATCGCATTTTGATCGGGATGTCCGGTCCAAGCGCCGTCCATAAGGCACCGAGCTTCGTTGCGCTTGTCATCTTCGAGCACGCGCAGCGCACGCGCGTTCAGTTCGGGGTCTTCGCGACTCGGGTAGAGTGCCGTCATCCCGCCTATGGCGAGCATTCCGCGTTTGTGCGCGAGCGATGGAATGAGGAGGCGGAGATTCTGGAAGAACGGGACGTCGTGCGGGATCGTATTGCGGTCGGGCAAGATCCACGCCGGATCGTGAAGTGTAAAGTCGATCAGACTTGCCATGTAATCCCATCGGCCGAGGTTGATCCCGAGCAGATGGTCGCGCAAATTGTACGCAAACTCCTCGAGCCCGAACGCGAACGGGTGCGCTTCGCATAGCGCCATGCACTTGATATAATCGCGCGGCACGCCCTTCCAGTCGGCGAGCGCGGCAAAGACGTCGCGCCACCAAAGGGCCTCCTCGGCCGCCTCGGTTTTTGGGATGTAGATCGCGAGTGGATGGCGTAGCCGCGCGAGGTCGAGCCCGAAGATCAAGAAAGCGAGATCGAAGAGCGAGGCGGACGATCGGCTCTCCAAATAGATTCCGGCCTGCGAAAGGTGCAATCCGCGCACGCGCGTCCAGATGACCGTCGGCGACTCGTTGATCCCAACGGTCGTGCCGCGCTTGGCGTCGTCGTACGCAAGCTCGCCGTAAAGCGCGCGGACGACGTTTGCGTGGCCGAGCATCGTGTGTTCCCACGCGTTGACGATCGAGTCTTCGAGGTCGAGCATGACGCCGGGCGCCCCGGAGTTCAACATCTTGACGACCAGCGCCGCATCGTCGGCGGGGCCGGTCATTTGATTGCGCTGGTCGCGGCACCAGGCCGGCAACTCGACGCGCCACTCGGTCGCGGTCGCATCCGACGGCGCAAGGTACGTCGGAAGCCGGCCCTCGTGCGCAAGCGCCAGAACTTCCTTGCGCCGCGCGGCCAGTTCTTGCTGGCGCGGAGTGAACGCCTCGTGGAGCGGGCGGTAAAGCGCCGCAAAGCCGCTCGGCAGATCGCGCGCAATGTCGAAGCCGGGCGGCGCCGTGTTCATCGAGAGCAGCGCGCTCTGCGCGAGATTCACGCTCAAGGGGATTCGGCTGCGGGCGACGGACCCTTCTTTGCCGCACGAATGCGCAGGACGCCGGGATACGGCCAAGTAACGGCGACGCCGGTCGCCGCGAGCGCGCACAGCGCCGCCCACGTGGGGATTTTGGCGATGTCGTAAGCGGCCGGGTCGGTCGTCGCGACGGTGCGGACGTAGAGGCTCCAGCTCGCTTCGGCGAGCGCGCGCGGGTCGTAGTGCGCGAGGAGAGTTGCGGCTGCGTCGGGGACGCGGGTGACGATCAACCTCGAGAGCAACGCGATGAAGCCATATGCGCCGAGTGCGGTCGCAAGCGCGATCGCGGGACGCGCGCCGAAGGCGACGGTTAGCGCACCGCACACGAGCGAGGCGAGGATCGGGAACGCCGAGCCGAGCGTGGTGAACTGAACCCACGGAACGGCGAGTCCGACGATCGCCCAACCGACAATCGGTCGCTGCGCCGGGACGCGGGCGTACAGGAGAAGCGCCGCCGGGAGCGCCGCGGCGATTTGGACGATGTGGATGAACGGGCCGCCGATGAGTGCAAACGCGGCGGGGAGCGCAACGATGAAGCCGGGGCTCAGCGTTCGGCGCGCCAAGAAACCCGCGCTAACGACGCCGAGCAGCGTCATCGCCGCAAACGACAACTCGCCAAGCCGCAGCGCCACGGCATCGCCGAACCCCGCGCGGTGGAGCGCGTAGGTGAGGCTCAACTGCTTCACGTTGACGATCTCCGAAAGTGCGTGACCGGGGAGGACGTCGCGGACGTACTCGAGCGCGAGCCGGGGGCCGAGCGGTAAGCACGACGCGCCGGCAGCCGCTAACCCGAGTCCCACGAGCGGGATCCTTGTCCGAGGGCGCCACACGAAGAGCGCAAGGCATGCGGGCAATCCGATGTGCGGCTCGAACGTCGCGACCGCGGCGGCGACTGCGGCAAGCTCGTCGCGGTCGCGCTCGAGCAAGAGCATCGCAATCGCAAGCGCGGCGATCGAAACCGGCGCGATCTGTCCAAGCGTAATGGCCGCATACCCATCGCCGAGCGCCAGCGCCGCCCAGATGATGAGCCACGGGAGCGACGTCGCTCGCCGCAGCGCGAGCCCGGTCGCGCCGAGCGCTCCAAGGAGGATCACGGTCCAAAGCGCGCCGGCGACGGCGTACGGTAAGCGCGCGATCAGCGCAAATGGGGCCAGCGCGTAGGGCGGAAGCGGAGCCGGGACGGCGAGTCCGACCTGGGTCCGCGAAAGCCACGCGGGACGCGGGCTGCGCTCGCAGGCGCCCAGGGGCTCGGCGCGGTACGGGTCGGCGCCACGCGCCAGAGCCGCGCCCGCGCAATAGAAGGCATTGAAATCCCGCAGTAACCCGCCGGGCCGCGTCTGCGGCCAGCCGGCGAAGGCGATCCCCACGACCAAGACGCCGGCCGCGAGAGCAACACCGATCCGGCGATCGCCCGAGCTCCTCACCCTGTGGTCATCGGCCTACGGAGACGCTCGAATGACTATGGGAGGCTCTTGGCCCGCGGCGGCCTCCTCCGGGAGCACGAGCCTGCCCGGCTGCGTCGAGCGCCGGTTGATGATTTGAGGGAAGCCGGCCTCGTGACGCGCGACGTCCGATCGGATGATCCAAACGGAGGCTGCCCGGCCCAGAGCGGGCCGAGTACACTCGGCTCATGGTCTGTAGGAACTCGCGCCATGCTGCTGCTTGAGATCTCCGTGATCGTGTTGTCGATCGTCGCCTTCGCGGTCTTCGATTTCTACGTCCGCGCCTGCGAGAAGCTCTGAGGCTCGAATGATAGAGCAGATCGCCGGCCTCATTTTGACCGTGCTCTCCCTCGCGTACCTGGGGTACGCGATGCTGCGCCCCGAGCGGTTCTAGCAGAGGAGCCATCGCGTGACACTGTTCGGCTGGGTCCAGGCCGCCGTCTTCTTCCTGATCGTCCTCGCGGTCACGAAACCCATCGGCGCATATATGGCCCGCGTCTTCTCGGGCGAGCGCACGCTCTTGACTCTGGTTTTCGGACCGATCGAGCGGCTCTGGTACCGCCTGTGCCGGATCGATCCTGCGCGCGAGATGTCCTGGGGTTCGTACCTCATGGCCACGCTCGCGCTCAGCGTCGTCGGGCTGCTCTACTTATACGTGCTGCTGCGCACGCAGAAATGGCTACCGCTCAACCCTCAGGGTTTCGACAACCTCACCGCGGACAACGCGTGGAACATTGCGGTCAGCTTCACGACCAACACGAATTGGCAGTTCTACTCGGGCGAGAGCACGATGAGCTACCTCTCGCAGATGGCCGGGCTCGCTTGGCACAACTTCGTCTCAGCGGCGCTCGGCATCGCGATCGCGATCGCCGTGATCCGGGGCGTCACCCGGACCGACCGCAAGACGATCGGGAACTTCTGGGTCGATATGACACGCGCGCTGCTCTACGTTTTGCTGCCGATCAGTTTCGTCGGCGCTCTGCTGCTGTGCTGGCAGGGGATGCCGCAGAACTTCAATGCCTACCACGACGTCGTCTCGATCGAAGGCTTCAAGCAGGCGATCACCGGGGGGCCGATGGCGTCGCAGGAGGTCATCAAGGAACTCGGCACCAACGGCGGCGGTTTCGTCAACGCGAATTCAGCCTCGCCGAACGAGAATCCGACGCCGTTTTCCAACCTCTTGGAGATGCTGTTGATCTTCAGCATCGGCGCGGGGCTCACGTACACGTACGGCCGCTACGCGAAGGACCAGCGCCAGGGATGGGCGCTGTTCGTCGCGATGGCGCTCCTCTTCGCCGGCGGCTTTGCGACCGCGTATGCCGCCGAGTCTGCAGGCAATCCGATCGTCCATGCGCTCGGCGTGCAGGGCGGAAACATGGAGGGGAAGGAGTGCCGCTTCGGAGTGGCGGCTTCAGCGCTGTTCGCGACGGTCACGACCGACACGTCGTGCGGCGCGGTCAACTCGATGCACGACTCGTTCACGCCGCTCGGCGGGTTCGTCCCGCTCGCGGACATGCAACTCGGGCGAGGTCGTCTTCGGCGGTGTCGGGACCGGGTTGTACGGCATGATCATCTTCGTCGTACTGACGGTCTTTATCGCCGGCCTCATGGTCGGGCGCACGCCCGAGTACCTCGGCAAGAAGATCGAAAAGCGCGAGGTGCAGCTTGCGATCCTCGGCATCCTCGTGCTGCCGGTGTTAGCGCTCGTGCCGACGGCGATATCGGTCCTCGTGCCGGCCGGGACGGCGACGCTTGGAAACAACGGCATTCACGGGTTCTCCGAGCTGTTGTACGGCTTTACGTCGACGACGGAGAACAACGGGAGCGCCTTCGCGGGTCTGGGCGGCAGCCTCTACTTCAACATCGTGATGGGCGTCGTCATGCTGTGCGGGCGGTACCTGTTTCTGATCCCCGCCGTCGCGCTCGCCGGCTCGCTCGCCGGAAAGAAGAGCGTCCCCGAAACGGCCGGTACGTTTACGACGTACTCGCCGATCTTCGTCGTGCTCTTGATCGGAGTCATCATCATCGTCGGCGCGCTGACGTTCTTCCCGGCCGACGCGCTCGGGCCGATCGTCGAACATCTGCGCATGCTGCAGGGGATGCAACAATAACATGATCTCTCGCAGACGCCTGGAGCGCCGGCCGCAAGCGCGTTCGCTCTTCGACCCCGAGATCGTCGGGCGTGCCATCGCCGATTCGTTCGTCAAACTCGACCCGCGCTGGCAGGCCCGCAACCCCGTCATGTTCATCTGCGAGGTCGGGGCGCTGGTCGTCCTTGGGTTCTTCGCGCGCGACCTGCTGTTCGCGCACGGCAAGGACGCGGGCTTCGACTTCGCCATCTCCGCATGGCTCTGGTTCACCGTTCTCTTTGCGAACTTCGCCGAGGCCGTCGCCGAGGGGCGCGGGAAGGCGCAAGCCGATTTCCTGCGCCGCACCAAAGCCGACACGCAGGCGCGCCGCGTCGTAGACGGGCATGAAGAACTCGTTAGCGCCTCGGCGCTGCGCAAAGGCGACATCATCCGCGTGTCGGCGGGCGAGCTCATCGCCGGTGACGGCGACGTCGTCGAAGGCGCCGCGTCGGTCGACGAATCGGCGATCACGGGCGAGTCGGCGCCGGTTATCCGCGAGGCGGGAGGCGACCGCAGCGCCGTGACGGGCGGGACGCGCGTGCTCTCCGACCAGATTTCGATCCGTATCTCCTCAAACCCGGGCGACACGTTCCTCGACCGCATGATCAGTCTCGTGGAAGGCGCGACCCGTCAGAAGACGCCGAACGAGATCGCGCTCTCGATCCTGCTGGCCGGCTTGACGATCGTCTTCGTTTTCGCCGTCGCGACGCTAGGCCCGTACTCGATCTACGCCGGGAAGGTGCAGAGCGTGACCGTGTTGATCGCGCTGCTCGTCTGCCTGATCCCGACGACGATCGGCGGCCTCTTGTCGGCGATCGGGATTGCGGGGATGGACCGCGTTCTGCAACGCAACGTCCTTGCGATGAGCGGGCGGGCCGTCGAAGCCGCCGGCGACGTCGACACGCTCCTGCTCGACAAGACCGGGACGATCACGCTCGGTAATCGGCAGGCAAGCGAGTTCGTGGCTGCCGCGGGCGTGAGCGCCGCCGTCGTCGCGCGTGCGGCGTACCTCTCGTCGCTCCCCGACGAGACCCCGGAGGGACGCTCGATCGTCACGCTTGCCCGACAGGACGCGTCGATTTCGAACGAGGGAGCCGAGCCCGCCGGTGCGACGTTTATTCCGTTCAGCGCGTATACACGCATGAGCGGGATCGATTTATCCGACGGTACGGCGGTCCGCAAAGGCGCGCCCGACGCGATCCGCGCTTGGGTTCGGGAGCGCGGCGGCGACGCGTCGAGCGCTACGGTTCTCGTCGCTGAGGTCGAGTCGATAGCGCGCGCCGGCGGCACGCCGCTGCTGCTCGCGCAGGACCGGCTGATCCTCGCCGTCATCCACTTGAAAGACATCCTCAAGCCCAACATGCTCGAGCGTTTCGATCGCCTGCGGGCGATGGGGATCCGTACGGTGATGATCACCGGCGACAACCCGCTGACCGCCAATGCGATCGCGCGCGAGTCCGGCGTCGACGATTTTCTCGCCGAGGCGACGCCCGAGACGAAGATGGCGTTGATCAAGCGCGAGCAGAGTTCCGGACGCCTCGTCGCGATGACCGGCGACGGCACGAACGACGCGCCGGCCCTCGCTCAAGCCGACGTCGGCGTGGCGATGAATTCGGGGACTCAGGCCGCCAAAGAGGCGGCGAACATGGTCGACCTCGATTCGGATCCGACCAAACTCATCGAGATCGTGGAGATCGGCAAGCAGTTGTTGATGACGCGCGGCGCGCTGACGACATTTTCGATCGCGAACGACGTCGCGAAATACTTCGCGATCCTGCCCGCGATGTTTACCACCGCGTATCCGGCGATGGACGCGCTCAACGTCATGCGCCTTACGACGTCCTCGAGCGCGATCTTATCGGCGGTGATCTTCAACGCCCTGATTATCGTGGCGCTGATCCCGCTCGCCCTGCGCGGCGTCGCCTACAAACCGCGCGGCGCGAACCTCGTCCTGCGGGACAACGTGCTGGTGTATGGCCTCGGGGGCATCGTCGTGCCGTTCATCGGCATCAAGGTCATCGACATGATCCTCGCGGCTCTGCACCTGACGTAAGGGGGATAACGTGGTTGCAACATCATTCGCCGCAAAACCAAGCGCTTCTGAGACTGCCGCATCCGCTGCGACGAACGATAGTACGTGGAGGCATCTCGGGACCGGAGCTCTGTTCACGCTCATCTCGGTCGTCCTGCTCGGCATCGTTTACCCAGTCGTCATGACCGGCATCGCACAGCTCATTTTCCCAAACCAGGCGAACGGCTCGCTCATCACCGTGAACGGAAAGGTGATCGGCTCGGATATTGTCGGACAACTGTTCACGAAGCCGCAATACTTCCACGGGCGGCCGTCGGCCGCGGGGAAGAACGGCTACGACCCAACCGCGACGGGCGCCACGAACCTCGGCCCGACATCGAAGAAGCTGATCGACGCGACGCGCGCCGCGATCGCGGCTTTGAAGAAAGAGAACCCCGACGCGAGCGACCCAATCCCGATGGACCTGGTGACCTCGAGCGCGAGCGGGATCGATCCCGACATCAGCCCCGAGGGCGCATATTATCAGGCGCCGCGCGTTGCGAAGGCGCGCGGCCTGAGCGTTGCGAGCGTTCGCGCGCTGATCGACGCGCACGTCCACCCGCGCGAACTAGGCTTTCTCGGCGAGCCGCGCGTAAACGTCCTCGAACTCAATCGTGCCCTCGACGGGCAAAAGCCATAAGGAGAACAATGTCCACCTTGGCCCGCTGCGGCGCGGCGTGCGCGGCGTTGGCCGCGCTCATTACGACTCATCGGCTCGCGTCGGCTCAAACGGTACCGGCGAACAGCGTTCCGCAAACGGTCGCCTCTCCCGCGCCGTCGGCCGCACCGAGCCCCCAGACGAGCGCTACGCCTTCGCCGATAGGGCCCGCACTAGGGAACAACGACCCATGTACGTCCCTTTCGGCGATCGTCACTCGACCGACCGTCAGCAATTCCGTCTGTACCGTCCGTCCGCACCACGTGCTCGTCGAAACGGGGTATCAGATCACGTCGTCAGCCGGCGGCACGACCGTGCAGTATCCGCAGGCGCTGATCCGCATTGGTACGAGCATTCCGGCCTTCGAGGTCGATCTCCAGCCGCCAAGCTACCAGCGCCTCTCCTCGAGCGGCCCAGCACAGAGCGGCGCGACCGACGGCGCCATCGGGATCAAGTACGTCCTCGGTTACACGCCGAAGCTGGACTACGGCGCGCAGATATTCATGACGATACCGACGGGCGCGAGCGGGTTTACGGCCGGCAAACCGGACGAGGCATACGCGTTCAACGCCGGTTACACGCTGAGCCCGGCGTTCTCGCTTGCCGGCGTCGCCGATCTTCAATCGAACACGAACGGTTCGCAACGTTGGACGTCGTTCGTCCCGTCGCTCGTGCTGAGCGCGACGCTGCCGGCCTCGGTGTCGCTGTTCGGTGAGATTGCGCAGTTTACAAACGCAACCGGGCCGGCGACGGGGACGCGCACGCAGTACATCGTCGGAACGTCGTACGATTTCACACCACGCGTCCAGGTCGATCTCGAAACCGGGTTTTCACCAACCGTCTCGACGGGAAAATACCACTACGTTGGGGCGGGGTTCAGCTACTACTTCTAGGGGCTCTGGGATTCGCGCGGGGCAAGGACGAGCAATTCCCGCACCCCCGCCGCCAGCGCGCGCCATGCGAAGGAACGCCGCCCGAAGAGACCGCGCGGCCGGCGCGGCGACTCGACGGCGAGGACGTCGCCGTCGGTGAGCATGCCGGCGATGCCGTCCGCCGCGTCGGCGGCCACGCCGGAGACGAAGGTTGCGCGGGCAGTCTTGGCCGCAAGGGCGAGAACGCCCGCAACCGCGCGCGTCGCAGCATCGTCGCGCGGACCGAGCATGACGACGCGCAAGTCGACGTCGAGGCGTTGCGCGAGAAGCCCGGCGCGGCGAATGAGCGCCGCATCGCGCTCGCGCGGAGCGACTCCGAGCACGATCCGCGCGAATGGCAGCTCGCGGCGCCCCTCGGCCCGCGCGCGTATGATTTCGCGGACGGTCAGTTCGCGGAGCGCCGCGAGGTTTTCCACGCGGAAGAAGTTGGCGAGCGCGGCGTCGATCCGTTCTGGTGGGTAAATCTTCCCCTCGCGCAGCCGCTGCCGCAGCACGTCGGGCGGGACGTCGATGAAGATCACTTCGTCGGCGAACTCGAGGACGCTGTCGGGCAAGGTTTCGCGCACGCGAGTCCCGGTCAGGCGCTCGACCGCCTCGCCGACGCCTTCGAGATGTTGCACGTTGAGCGTCGTGATGACGTCGATCCCGTTGCGCAGGACGGCGAAGACGTCGTCGTAGCGCTTCGTGCGGCTCCCCTCGGTGAGGTTGGTGTGGGCGAGTTCGTCGATCAGGGCGACCTGAGGATGGCGCTTGACGACCGCGTTGACGTCCAGTTCCCCATTAGGCAGACGGGCAAGCGCCTCGAGCCCGACGAGCTTTTCGGCGGTCTCGGCGCGGCCGTGAGTTTCGACGAGCGCCGCGACGACGTCGACGCCTTCGTCGACGAGCTGGTGCGCTCGGTCGAGCATCGCGTACGTCTTGCCGGCCCCGGCCGCCGCGCCAAGGTAGATCGTCAGCTTTCCGAAGCCGATCCGCATCCGGTCGGCAAGCGCGATGCCGTAGGGGTTTCGTGCCCGGTCGTACGCCGGTCGCAGCGGTGGCCGCGAAGGGTCGGCAACCAAGACATCGCGGTCGACCGGCCGCGCGAGGATCTTCTCGGCGAGTGGGCCGCGCGGCACGATCACGAGTGACGCTTGAACGTTCGAGAGGTCGCCGCGCCCCAATCCCTCGGGGATAGGCACGCGTCCGGCGCCGGCGAGCAGCGCAGCCTCGGCGACGCGCTCGTCGTCCGGGCCAAGCGTCGCCGTTTCGAGCGCGAGGTCGAGGGCGTCGGCAAACGCGTCGGCGCGCCGCAGGAATGGGAACGGATCGACGCCCTCGGTAACGATCGCGAACGCCGTCGAAACCTTACTCGGCGCGACGACGGGGATCGTTAGTGCGTCAACCGTGCGAAGCAGCAGTTCGCGCATCATCTGCAGGTTCTTGGGAGCGAAGAGCCCGGCGGCGGCGCGCTCGACGTCTTCGTCTCGAACGATCCGTCCCGTGCGCAAGCGCGATTCTAAGATCGACGGCGCGATGTCGAGCGCGATGACGCGGTCGGCGCGCCGGAGGAACGACATCGGAATCAACTCGCGGATCGGGTAGCCCACGATCCGTTCCGCGACCGGCGCGACCGTATCGAGGTGCATGACGTTGAACGCGCCAAGGACGGATTTCCCCGCCTCTCGCAGCGCAAGCGCGTCTTGCCAGCGCTTTGCGTGCGGCGCGCCGGGCGGGTTGGCGTGTGCGATCTCGTCCAGGACGATCGTCTCGAAATTGCTCGCGAGCGCCGCCTTTAGATCGAAGTCGTCGACGACTCTTCCCCCCGACTCGAAACGCCCCGGGGGGATTCGAGGCAATCCTTCAGTGAGCGCTTCGAGATCGGGGCGGCCTTTCGTTTCGATCCAGCCGATCGCGACTGCGCGCCCGGCGCGCGCCTCGCTGCGCGCGTCGGCCAGGAGCCGGTACGTCTTTCCCGCGCCCGGCGCGCCGGCGAGGTAGATCGTGAGACGCGGCGTCAAGCCGAGCTCGGCGAGCAGCGCTGAAGCCTCCGGTCGCCGATCCTCTCGCACCCCGTTCGCTTCGCAGGGCACGTTGCCGGGTCCCCGAAACGCGCTTGGTGCGCTCGCGGACGATTGCGGTCATAGCTTTCGCGATCCTGATCGCGGCCTTCGCCATCGACGCCGTGACCCCGCAGACGCTGGTCATCGCGATCCTCTTTGACATCCCGATCGTCCTTGCGGCGCTGACGCGCAGCCGTGGGCTGACCGCGTCGCTCGTCGTCGCCGCGCTCGTGGCCGACCTCGCGGCAGCCGTCATCAACGCCGCGCACGACGGCTATCGGTGGGAGCCGATCGGTGTCGGCGACCGGTTCCTCTCCGGGCTCTCGATCGTTCTCGTCGGCTACTTGAGTACGGCAGTCCAAGAACGCGCCGAACGAGTCGGACGCTTGTCGGCGCAGGAGACGCGCGCGAGGCGCGAAGTCGCGCTGGCAGCGGCGGCCGACCGGATTCGCGCGTCGCTTTCGTACGACGTCGTGGTTCGCGCGATCGTGCGCGAGGCGCCGCGCGCGCTCGGCGGCGACGTGGCGATGTGGTATCCATACGATGCGGGACGAGAGAGTCTAGCAGCGCGCACCGGCGGCGACGAAGTCGACGTTCTCGACGAGCGTGCGGCGCCCGAGATCGTCTCGCTCGTGCACCGCGTCATCGAAGATGCGACGGTTACGGTCGTGGGCCCGGTCGATCTCGTCGGACGTTTCGTCCTCGAGCGACTCGCGGCGCCCGGCGCCTTCGCGCTCCCGTTGATCGACCGCGGGCGTCCCTTCGGAGTCTTAGTCGTCACCTCGGGCAGCGCGACCCCGGATGAAGTCGTGCTCGCGGATGCGCGCGGTTATGCGGCGCTCGCAAGCAACGCTCTCGCGCAAGCGCGCCTTTTCGACGAGATCTCGGAACGGAACGAGGCGTTAGCCGAGCGCCAGGCCGTGATCCGCGATTTGGTCGATGCGATATCGCACGACGTCCGCACGCCGCTCGCCGCGCTCGCCATGACGCTGCGCCAAGCGGTCGACGGTGCTTACGGCCCGCTGCCCGAGCGTTACGCCGAGGTGCTGCGCGGCAGCTTGGTTTCGATCAACGAACTGCAGCGGCTCGCCGAAACGCTGCTCTTGGTCGCGCGCTTTGAATCCGGCGAACGCCGCATCGAACGCGAGCCGGTCGACCTGAGCGCGCTCCTGAATGAAGTGGGAGCCGAGATGCACGCGCTCGCCGACATGCGCGGCGTTAACTTGACGGTGGAGGCGGGCGGCGGCGTCACGACGCGAGGTTCGCGCGGCGACCTCCGGCGCGCGGTGACGAATCTCGCAGCGAACGCGTTGCAACACACTCCGTCCGGCGGCCACGTGACGTTGCGAGCGCGCGTCGATCCGGCCGCCGTCGAGGTCGTCGTGGCCGACGATGGCTACGGTGTCGACGCGCGCCTGCGCGCAACGCTTTTCCAACGCTTCTCGGGCGGAGGGTCGGGCGCCACCGGGGGTGGGCTCGGGCTTTACATCGTTCGGCGCATCGCCGAAGAGGGGGGCGGAACGGTCGCGTTCGAACCGGCTCGGCCGCGCGGTTCGGTGTTCACGCTTTCTTTGCCGCGAAATTCGGCGCTCGTGTGATTCGCGTCGTGCTCGTCGAGGATCACGCGCTCGTGCGACTCGGCTTAAGGACGTCGTTCGAGGCCGCGGGGATCGATGTCGTCGCCGAAGCGGCGGATGGGATAGCCGGATTCGAGGTGGTCGCGCGCTTGCTGCCCGACGTCGCCGTCGTCGACCTGGGACTTCCTGGAAAGGACGGTGTCGAGCTAACGCGCGGGCTCAAGGCGCTGCCGGCCCCGCCGCGGGTCGTCATCCTGACAATGCAAGAGCGCGACGATCACGTGCTGGCCGCGCTCGCGGCTGGAGCGGACGGGTACTGCGTGAAGTCGTCGGATGCGACCTTCGTCATCGACGCGATTCGCACGGTCGCGGCGGGCGGAGCATACTTCGACCCGCGTGTCGCGCACGTCGTTCTGCGCCGCTTCAGTCCCGCCGCCGTGCCTGCCGCCGCTTCGCCATTGACGCCGCGCGAGCTCGACGTCCTGCGCCTCATCGCCGACGGGATCGGCAATGCCGAGATCGCAGACCATCTTCATTTGGGCCTCGGGACCGTGAAAGGTCACGTGCGCGACATCCTCGAGAAGCTCTCGGCGGCGGATCGGGCTCAAGCGGCGGTGCAGGCGCTCCGCCGCGGGTTGCTCTCCTAGGAGCGCGTGCCGGCTGCTTTATTCATCGTTCGGCGCCGCGCCTGGCGCCGCACGCCGGCTCCTGCTCGCGGCCGCGCGCACTTCGCTCGGCGAGTGCGCCATCGCAAACGGCGCAAACGTTCGCGGCGGTCGAGTGAAATCGAAGGCGTCGGTCAAATCGTCCGCGCGCGCGTCTTCTTGCCCAAGACTCGGTAGGTTCAGAGCCTCCTCGGCAAAGTGCAAGATGCTGCCCATCGTGTGAGGCACGTGCGAGACGTAACCGCCGCGCGCATACGGCGATACGACGATCAACGGGGTGCGAATGCCGAGCCCAAATGGGCCGACGACCGGCGGCGGCACGTGATCGTACCAACCGCCCCAATCGTCCCAGGTGATAAAGATCGCGGTGGTGTCCCAAAACTGGCTCGTCCCGACGGCATTGACAACCGAGGCGATCCAACTCGGCCCCATGTTGCTCGTCGAGACCGGATGGTCCGACGTAAGGACGGTCGGCGTTACCCAGGTCATCGACTTGAGCGTCCCTTTCGAAACGTCGGTCAAGAATTGGGCCGGCGGCATCACGACGTTTCTCGACCAGTCCGGGCCGTTGCGAATCGGTGCGATCGCGTCGTACGCTTCCCACAGGTAACCGTAATCGGCGAGCGGCGCGCCGTAGTAGCGCCACGCCAAACCGCGCGCGTCGAGGATGCCGGCCAGGCTTGCCATGTTGAAGCACGGGTACGGACCAGGTTCCTCATAACCCCCGTCGTCGATCATGATGTTGACGATCGTCCCGGGCGGCGAGTCGCAGCCCCACGGCGAGCTGCTCGGGTTGTCGATCGTGCCGTCCGATTGTCCGGCGACTGAGAACAGATGCGGCGTGAAACTCGACGCTCCGAGGGGTTCGTACATGCGGTCGGCGATCGCGTACTGCTCGCCCATCGCCCAGTACGGAGCGACTTCCGCCTCCTTGACGTAGCGATAGACGTAATCGGGCGGCGGCGTCCCCTTCGCGCAGCCGAGCGTCGTGACGATGTCCAAGTCGAAACCGTTCATCTGGCCGCCGTTGACCTCTTCGACCGACTCCGGATGATCGTGCGCCGGGCTGTAACACTCCTCGAGCAGCCCCTGCTGCATCTTGACCGGGTTGCCGTGATGATCGTGCGGCGTCGGTTCGCCGGGGTTTGGGTTGCTGACCGTATCCGCGCCGGGGAAGGGCTTTCCGTTTTGGTCGAGGCCGCCGAAGATGTTGTCGAACGACCGGTTCTCCTGGACGACGAAGACGACGTGCTTGATTTTCGAGGGGCCGATGCTTACCGGGATCCCGCCGGACCCGCTACCGGTTGGCGCCGGCGTCGGTCCCGAGCCTGGAGCCGGGCCGGCCGCGGACCCCCCGCCGCTGCAACCCGCCGACAATGCGGCGAGCGCAAACGCGACGGCCGCGCCGACCCATCCGCGCACCGGCGTCCCTCTAGTCGCCGTTACGTGGGTCGAAGTTTTGCGGCCACGTGCCTTGCGTCGCCGCGCGCAGGACCCGGACTCGATTCGAGACCGCGAAATGCGTAAACTTCAGCGGCGTCTGCGAGAAGTTGAACATGTCGGCGAGGTCGTCGGCGCGCGCGTCCTCGGTACCTAGACTCGGCAGATTGAGCGCCTCTTCGGCGAAGTGCAGCACGCTCCCCGACGAATGCGCGACGTGCGAGACGTATCCGGGTTTTGCGTACGGTGAGATGAGGATGAACGGCACGCGAATGCCGAGCCCAACCGGACCGACGACCGGCGGTGGGACGTGATCGTACCAGCCGCCCCAATCGTCCCACATGACGAAGATCGCAGTGCTATTCCAGAACTGGCTCCCGCCGATCGCGTCGACGACCGACGCGATCCACGCCGGCCCAAGATTGCTGGTCGAGATGGGGTGATCCGAAGTCGCTTCCGTCGGCGTCACCCAGGTCATTGCCGCAAGCGTCCCGGCCCCAACGTCCGTAACGATCTGCGCCGGCGGGTTGACGACGTAGGCCGACCAATCGGGACCGTTGCGGATCTGATTGATCGCGTCGTACGTCGACCACAAATAGCCAAAATCGGTGTTGTTAGTCGCATACCAGCGCCACCGCAATCCGCGTGCGTCGAGCGCATCGGCCAGCGTCGGCATGCTGAAGCAGGGGAAGAGGCCGTTGGTTTCGCCACCTTGCGATTCGTTGTAGATCGGCACGACCGTACCGATCGGTGCGTCGCACCCCCAAGGCGATTTGCTCGGGTTATCGATCGCGCGATCGGATTGCCCCGCAACCGTGAAGAGGTGAGCGCCGAAGCTCGCCGAGGAAAAAGGCTCGAACATTCGGTCGGAGATTGCGTACTGCACGCCCATCTGCCAATACGGGGCGACTTCGGAGTATGCGACGTAGCGGTAGACGTAATCCGGCGGCGGGGTTGCACCGTGGGCGCACGCCAGCGTTGCCACAGGGTCCAAATCGAAGCCGTTCATTTGGCCGCCGTTGACTTCCCCGACCGATTGCGGGTGGTTGTGATCGGGGTCGTAGCACTCCTCGAGGAGGCCCTGCTGCATCGTGACCGGGTTGCCGTTGTGATCGTGCGGCGTCGGCTCGCCCGGGTTCGGGTTGCTGGCGGTATCGGCATTCGGAAACGGTTTGCCGTTGTTGTCGAGTCCGCCGAAAATGTTGTCGAACGAGCGATTCTCTTGGATCAAGAAGACGACGTGCTTGATCTTCGAGGGCCCGACCCCAAAGCCGACGCTTCCGCCGCCGGTCGGCGTCGGAGTCGGCGCAGGCGATGCCGTCGGCATCGCGGTCGGACTGATGCCCGGAGAGCTTGAACCGTTGCAACCGGCAGCGCACGCGAGCAGAGCGAGCGCGGCGACGGCCGCAGTGGAAGAGGCGCGCATCGCAAGTGCATTAGAAAGCCCCGCCCGGCGTCCTGCTGTGGCTCGGCCCGCGGTACCAGTTCGAGACACGTTCGTTCGTTGCGGCGCTTGGGGCCCGTGCTCGCGGAACCGCTCGTCGCTCGCCGTCCCGGCTCGCTCCTGCTACCGGCCGCCCTCGCTCCAGCCAGGCTTCATTTGTTTTCCGAATCGGTGAGATCGCTCGGCGGTCCGAGTTTCCGCTCCGCACGCGCCCACGCGCCCCGCACGTTAACGTCGCGGCGCGAGAGAGTTAGGTTGGGTGAGCCCTATTCAAATCTTAGGGCTTCGATCGGGTTCATGCGCGCCGCTTTCGAGGCCGGGTAGTAGCCGAAGAAGACCCCGGTCAACCCCGAGAAGGCGAAGGCGAGCAAAACTGCCGAGGGCGGGATGACCATCGGCCACTGTCCGAACACCGCAACGGCAACCGAGCCGAGCGCGCCGAGCGCGATCCCGATCGCTCCGCCGACCGAAGCGAGTAGCACCGCCTCGATCAGGAATTGCGTGAGAATCGTCGACGCTCCGCGCGCCGACCGCGATGCGCAACCCGATCTCACGCGTCCGTTCGGTGACCGAGACGAGCATGATGTTCATGATCCCGATGCCGCCGACGATCAGCGAGACGGCGGCGACGCCGGCCAAGAGATATTCCATGACCGAGGCGGTCGCCGAAGCGGCGGCTGCGATGTCTTGCAGGTTTCGGACGTTGAAGTCGTCTGGTGTCCGAGCCGGCGATGCGGTGGCGCTGCTCGAGGAGCTTCGTGATCTCGGTTTGGACCGCGCGCAATCTGCTGCCGGGTCGTCGAAGCCGAGACCATCAGGGTTCCGACGGTCGTCGCCCCGGTAAGGCGCTGCAGCGCGGAGCTGAACGGGATCATCGACCGTGTCGTCTTGATCTTGGCCGGTGGCGCTCTGGCCGCGTGCCGACGAATGTTCCGATGACGGTGAACGGGACGCCTCGAATCGAGACACGACCTTCCCGATCGGCGATGAGCCGTCCGGGAACAGGTTCGTGATGACCGTTTGACCGAGCACCGCGACTTTCGCCGACGCTGCGACGTCGGTGTCGGCTGAAGAACGAGCCTGCCGCGAGCGGCCACTGCCGGATGTACGTGTAACTCGGCGAGACGCCCGAGACCGTGGTCTGCCAATTGTTTCCGCCGGCGATGATTTGCGTGCGGACGTTGACGAGCGGCGAGACCGCCGCGACGCGCGGCAGCTTGGCGATCGCGAGCCCGTCGTCGGGGGTGAGCGTCGAGGCGCCGCCGGTCCCGGTGCGCGCGCCGCCTTGACGTGACGCTGCCGGGGAGGATGATGAGCAGGTTGCTTCCGAGGCCGTTGATCTGCGCCTGCACCGACGCGCGCGCGCCGGCGCCGATCGAAACGGTCACGATAACGGCGGCGACGCCGATGATGACGCCGAGCATCGTGAGCAACGAGCGCGACCTTGATTGCGCAAGAGCGCCTGTGCCGCGATGCGGCAGACTGACCAGAGATTCATCGCAGCCGGCTTCGGCGATCGGTGTTGTCGCGAGACGATCTTCCCGTCGCGGAACGTACGATCCGCTTGGCGTGCGCCGCGACGTCGGGCTCGTGAGTGACGAGCAGGATCGTGATTCCGCGCGTCTCGTTGAGCTGCTGCGAAGAGGCTCATGACGTCTTTGCGACGACTTCGTGTCGAGCGCGCCGGTCGGCTCGTCGGCGAGGATCATGCTCGGGTCGTTCACGAGCGCGCGCGCGATCGCGACGCGCTGCTGCTGTCCGCCGGAGAGCTGGTTCGGCTGGTGCGCCAGCGTGCGGCTCGAGGCCGACCGTCTCGAGCGCCTGCGAGGCGCGCTCGCGGCGCTCGCTGCGGCCGGGACGCCGGCGTAGATCATCGGGAGCTCGACGTTCTCGATGCGCGCGTCGTGCGCGGCAGCAGGTTGTAGCTCTGAAAGACGAAGCCAAGTCGCCGGCTGCGCAGTCGGCAAGCTCGTCGCAACTGAGAAGCGAGACGTCGTGGCCTTCGAAGAGGTAGCTTCCCTGACGTCGGCCGGTCGAGGAAGCCCGAGCATGTGCATGAGCGTCGACTTTCCCGAACCCGACGGCCCCATGACCGCGACGAACTCACCGCGCCGACCGTCAGACTCACGCCGTCGAGCGCGCGGACGCGTTGCTCGCCGAGATCGTAGACCTTCGTGACTGCTTCGAAACGGACGACCGGGGTCTGCGGCGCTCATCAGCTGTCACCTCTAGCCGGACCCCGCCGCCGCCGAACCGCGGCGCCGGGCCGTGACTGCAGCGGCGAGCGACGAGACGACGAACTTGCTCGCTGGCGACCGCGCTGCTCGCGCTGCCATCGGCGAGGATCACCTCTCGCCTGAGGCTAGCGTCGCGCCTCCGCGCGGCGTCACTGCGGCTTGCGCGCCGCTGACGAGGCCGATCGTGACGGGGACGAGCTGCGGCTTCCCGCTGACGCAAGACGAAGAGCATTCCGTCGCTCCTGGCTCGCGCGACGGAGGGCTTGAGCGCCGCCGGCTTGGGTTTGGCCCCACGGCGACGACCCCGCGCCCCCTCCGCCGCCCGAGACGCCCGACGGCTGGGGCGCCGCCGGTTGCACCGGTAGGCCGGCGCGGCGCGTGCCGCGATGCGTCCCGCCGCCGCCCTGGATGGTACTGCAGCGCCTCGATCGGAACGACGAGGGCGTTCGCTCGGCCTTGGCGACGTGGACCGATGCGTTGGCGGTCATCCCGGGCGCAACGCGCCGTCGCGATTCTGAACGAGCACGACCGTGTCGTAGGTGACGACGTTGTTCGTGACCGTTGGGTTCTGCCGGACTGGGTGACGAGCCCGTGGAATACGCGCGTCGGGAAAGCGAGGACGGTGAAGTCGACAGCCTGACCCGCCCGACCGAACCGATGTCCGGCTCGCCGACGGCGACGTCGATTTCCATCTTGCTGAGATCCTGTGCGATCGAGAAGAGTGTCGGCGTTTGGAAACTCGGCGGCGACGGTTTGGCCGATCGAAACGTCACGCGCAATCACCGTGCCGTCGACCGGGGACGTGATGACGGTGCGCTGCAGGTTCAACTGCGCTTGCTGAACGAGCGCCGTTTGAATGCCGATCGCGGCCTGGCTCGCCGCCGCTGTGGCTTGCGTGTTGGAGGCCTGCGAAGCCAGCGACGCTACCGAGCGCGGCTCTGCTGTCGCGATTGCGTCGAGGCGACGCGACGATCTGCGCTTGCGCCGCATCCGACTGGAGCCGCGCCTGGCGCGCTGCGACTTGGGCGGCTTGGAGCGCCTCTTGGGCGGCCGCGAGGTTCGTCGTGTCCGTATCGACTTGGCTTTGCGCGATGTAGCCCTGCGCCGAGAGCGCGCGGTCGCGATTGACGGTCGTTTGAGCGAGCGTGAGCGCGCTTTGCTCCTTAGCGATGTCCGCGTCGGCAGTCTGCACGGCGGCGGCAGTCGCTGCGGCGGTGCTGCGCGTGACGGCGAGCGTCGCTTGCGATGCGGCGACGCTGGCTTGGGCGGCCTGGACGTTCGAGAGCGAACCCGTCGCCGTCGCGGCGGAGGCTTGCGCCTGGGCTTCGACTTGCGCGAGGTTGGCCTGGGCTTGATCGAGCGCCGCTTGGAACGGCGTCGGGTCGATCGTCGCGAGAACCTGGCCCCTGTGGACGCGCGAGTTGAAATCGACGAAGATCTGATTGACCGTCCCGGAATCTTGCGTACCGACCGAGATCGTATCTTGCGGGTTGACGGTTCCGGACGCGGTGACGGTCTGCACGAGCGTTTGGCGAACGACCGGCGCCGTCGTGTACTGCACCGGCGGTTGGATTTGGGTCCGAATGAAGATCGCTAGCGCGATTGCCGCGACCAGGGCGACCGCACCGATGACATACCAGCGCCAGGGACGCCGTGGGCGCCGAGCCTTCTCGTCGCCGACGTTCGCCGTTCCGTTTGCCTTGATTGAGCCGTGCTCTACGACGACCATTCGTCACCTTCTCCTCGACGGGTACCGCCTCACGATTGAAGCGTATCCGTTTGAATCCTTATACCGCTTTCGGAGAATATTCGGTGCAAATCTTGGAGGAAGGCCAGCGAAGTCTAACTTCCGGCAAATCCTGTGAATCTTCCCAGAAAAGAGTACGGCGGCCGTCGCCGGCCGCCGCATCTTGCCTTACCTGGTTTCGATTAGCGGACGCTGAACCCGCGGATCGTCTTCGTCTTGGGCTGCCACTTCGCCGGCGTGTAGCTCGTCAGCGACTGCAGGGAGTAGAAGCGCTGCTGGTTCGTCAACGCGCCCGTTACGAGGTTGTCGTACGTGTCGGTGAGGCGCGTCCGCACGATGCAGATGACGCCGTTGCCGGTGACGACGTAGCGGTTTTCAGTCGCTTGGGTGTACGTGCCCGCGATGACGTCGAGGAAGGTCGATCGCTCGGCAAGCCGTTCGGCGACGTCGCCGGCATCCGCTCCGCAATTGTTCGGGACGGTCGTCGCGCCGAGATCGGTGGTGACGCCGGTCCATAACGGCGGCGGCTTGCCGCCACCCGGGTACCAGTCGGGGACGAAGGTCGTCCCCGAACTAGTCGTGACCGGGATGACTTCATTGCCGTTTTGCTGGATCGGGACGCCCCAGTCGGTCGTGCCGGGATTGTTGCCGCCGGTGACGGTCTTGTCGCCCTCTCCGCCGGCAGTTTGCGCGCTGTTCGTCTTGATTTGGCCGAAGATCGACGTCTCGGTCGTCGAGGCGCTGTACGTTCCGTCCGGATTGCGGAAGTTATCACCCGAGGTGGTCGTCGTGTTCCCGTGGACGTCGGTTGTCGACGAACTTGCGAAGTAGTTGAACCCGACAGCGTCGTTCCCGGACGTTCCCTTGCCCTCTTCTTGGCCGCTGACCGGGTCCAACTCGTCCAAGAACTTGTTTCCGTTGACGTCGTATTGCTGCGTGGACGTAGTCGTCCCCGAGCCGCCGTTCGAATTGCTGAACGAGCCGGAAACGTCTTCTTCAAACAGCTCGAAGCACGTGAAGCTTCCGCACGTGTTGTACGCGACAAAATCGTTTGTCTTCGTCGTGCCGAACACAACGACTTTGCTGTTCTGCACGGATTGCGCGTAGGTCAAGGTGCTCGAATACTCTTCGGAGCCCTGGCTGTACGACTCACTGATCGTGCCGCTGGTCTTCGTCAGAAGTTCGTGCGGTGCACCGGCCGGCTTCGAGGCCTGAGCCGCGGTGTAGTTCCAACTCCACGACTCGCCGTTGGTTGTCGGGTACGGGCTCGGTTGACCGTGTGCGACGTTCGGGTGGCCCTGCCAACCGTTCGCCCGGGCTTGCGTGCCCGCGCCGATCGCGATTGCGGCCGCCAGCGCGAACAACGCAAAAAAGACGGTTCCGTTGCGATTCCCCATAGAATCTGAACCCTTTCGTCAGGTAAAGCGGGCGAAACCGGACGGGCCCCGCACTCGCCTGTGCTCGCGGGAGCCGGCCGGGTCTCTCCCTTTGTCCACGCTCGCCCTGCGATTTCCCTTGCGCGGCCGCCGAAAAGAGAGCGGCGGCCGTCGCCGGCCGCCGCTCTCCTGCCTTACCTTGTGTCGAGGCTCAGCGGACGCTGAACCCGCGGATCGTCTTGGTCTTGGGCTGCCACTTCGCCGGCGTGTACCCCGTCAGCGAC
>CAWHUV010000007.1:0-83881 GCA_963832625.1 Vulcanimicrobiota bacterium
CTATGTACGTCTCTTCGTTCAGTTGCGTGTATTCAGCCGTTCTTGACGTACTGCGTCTGTCGCGGATCGGCAAAGTAGCGGCAACCCGTCGGACCCTTGACCGCGAGCCGGCCGATCGCTCCCGCCGGCAACGGATTGGCATCGTCGTCCACGATCGCGGCGACGTATCCGGGGACGGGCTTCCCGGTTGCGCCAGGCCGAATCTCGTCGCCCGAAGCCGAGATGAAGATGTGCAACATCTCGGTCGCGCCGATTCCGTCGACGATCCTGATCCCGGTCGCGTCGAGCCACGCGGCGCGCGTCGTCACGGGGAGCGTCTCGCCGGCCGAGACGCAGACGCGCAGACTGCGCACGTCGAACCGCGGCGCGAGCGCCGTCATTGCCCGATAAGCCGTCGGCGCGGCGAAGGTGATGGACGCGCCGTACTCCGCGATCGCGCCGAGCAGCGTCTCCGGCGGCGCCGACTCGAGCAAGAGCGCCGCCGCGCCCGCGCGTAACGGGAACAGCAGCAGCCCGCCCAAGCCGAATGTGAATCCAAGGGGCGGAGTCCCGCAGAAGATGTCTTCCGGGGTCGCGCGGACGTGCGCCGGCGGAAATGCGTCGCAGATTGCCATGACGTCGCGATGGAAGTGCATCGTCCCCTTCGGCGTGCCCGTCGTCCCGGAGGTGAAAGCGATCAAGGCGACGTCGTCCGATGCGGTGTCGACGTTGTCGAAGTCATGCGAAACCCGGCGCATTCGCATCTCGAGGCTGTCGGGGGCGCCGTCGCCCCACCGTACGCTCTTTTGGAGCGACGGACAACGCTCGGCCGCCACTTGTAGATCCGCCGCCAGCCGCGCGTCACACAGCGCCGCGCCGATCTTCGCGTGAGTGATCTGGTCGGTCAATTCCTTGCTGCGCAAAAGCGGCATCGTCGTAACCGCGATGCAACCGGCCTTCACGATCCCGAACCAGCACGCGGCGGTCGTCGCGTCGTTGTAGCCGCGGAGCAGGACCCGGTTGCCCGGGACGAGCCCCATGTCGTCGCTCAACACGCGGGCGATCCGGTTCGCCTCGTGCAGAAGCTCTCTATACGTCAAGCGCCGTGACGGCGTTATAACTGCCGGTCTCTCACCGAAGCCGGCAGCGACCATTGCGTCGAGCAGTTCCGTCGCGCAGTTCAGCCGCGGCGGATAGCGGAACTGCGCAAGCGTGAATGCGAACTCGGGCCACAGAGCCGGCGGCGGGAGGTTGTCGCGGGCGAACGTGTCGACGTGCGCGCTCTCGTGCATCCTTTAACCCTCCGCAGTCCGGGGTTCGCGCACCTGCGCAAACGTCTGGCGGGCGACCACCAGCTGCTGAACCTCCGAAGCGCCTTCATAAATGCGGAGCGCCCGGATCTCGCGGTAGAGCCGCTCGACGATGCTGCCGCGCTCGACGCCGCGCGCGCCGAAGAGCTGAACTGCCCGATCGATCGTCCGCTGCGCGTTTTCGGTCGCGATCCACTTGGCCATCGCGGCTTCGCGCGTTGCGGGCTGTTCCCCAACGTCGCGGGTCCATGCGGCGCGGTACGCGAGCAGCGCGCCCGGCGTCGATCTCGGTCGCCATCGCAGCGATCGCGGTCTGCGTCATCTGGAAGTCGGCGAGATGTTGGCCAAACATCGTTCGGTGCTCAACGTGCTCGAGCGTTTCGTCGAGCGCGCGCCTGGCCATCCCGAGCGCCGCGCCGGCGACGCTCGTACGAAATATGTCGAGCGTCCGCATCGCGAGCTTGAACCCCTCGCCTGCCGTACCGATACGCCGTTCGTCCGAGACGCGGCAGCCGTCGAAGCGCAGCGTCGCGAGCGGATGCGGCGCTATCGCTTCGATCCGCGCGCCGACCGCAAATCCCGGATCGGCCGGCTCGACGACGAACGCCGACAGCCCGCGCGTCCCCGGGGCCTCACCGCTCCGCGCGAAGACGACGTAGAAGTCGGCGATGCCGCCATTGGATATCCACGTCTTCTCGCCGTCGAGCCGCCAGCCGGCGCCGTCGCGGACCGCGGTCGTGGCGATGGCCCCGACGTCCGAACCTGCTTCGCGCTCCGAGAGCGCGAACGCCGCGATCGCTTCACCCGCGGCGACGCGGGAAAGGTATCGCTCGCGCAACTCCCGCGAACCGTCGAGCCCGATCGGACCGCTCCCGAGGCCCTGCATCGCGAATGCGAAATCGGCGAGCGGGTCGTGGTACGCGAGCGTCTCGCGGCAGAGCGCGATCGAACGCGCGTCGAGGCGTTCGCGCGTCCCGCCAAACGGCGCCGGGACACACTGCCGCAACCAACCGTCGCGGCCGAGTTTTCCGACCAACGCGCGGCAGGCCCGATCGACGTCGCTGTGGTCGATCGTCGTCAGATTGGCGGCGGCCCAGGCTTCCAAGCCGGTCGCAAGCGCGCGGTGTTCGTCTTCGAAGAACGGCCAGGTTAAGTGCTCGAAACGCACGTGCGCCTAATCTCCTTCGAAAACCGGACGGCGTTTCGCAACGAACGCGTCGTACGCGCGTTTGAAGTCCTTCGTCTGCATGCAAAGCGCCTGCGCCTGCGCTTCGGCCTCGAGCTCGTCTGCAAGATCGAGCGTCCAAGCCCGATCGAGCATCTTCTTCGTCACCGCGTGAGCCACCGTCGGTCCGTGCGCGAGCTCGTGCGCGAGCGTCTGCGCTTCGCTCGCCAAGCCTTCCGGCTCGACGAGCCGGTTGAAGAACCCCCACGCTAAGGCCTCGTTGCCCGCAATCGCGCGGCCGGTGTAGAGCAGTTCCGCGGCTCGTCCCTCACCGACCACGCGCGGCAAGAGCGCACACGCGCCCATGTCGGCCCCGGCAAGCCCGACGCGGACGAAGAGGAACGCGACCGTGCTCTGCGCGGTCCCGAGGCGCAAGTCGGAGGCGAGCGCGAGCATCGCGCCCGCGCCGGCGCAGACGCCGTCGACCGCCGCAACGATCACTTGAGGGCACGACCGCATCGTCCTCACGACATCACCCGTCATGCGCGTAAAGGCCAACAGTTCCGGGGCGGCCATTCGCGTCAGCGGACCGATGATCTCATGGACGTCCCCGCCGGAACTGAAGTTACCGCCGGCGCCGGTTAACACGACCGCGCGAACGTCGGCGGCTTCATTCAAAGCGACGAACAAGTCGCGCAATTCGGCATACGACTCGAACGTCAGGGGGTTCTTGCGCTCGGGACGGTTCAACGTCAGGGTCGCGACCCGGTCGCGGACGACCCAGTCGAAATGACGGGCCTTATAAGCAGCCAACTCACGCCCCGTTTTCATGCGACCGCGCCGCTCCCTTCGATCGCGATCGACTGACCCGTGATCGCGCCCGATTCCGGCATGCATAGCCAGGCGACCACCCGCGCGACTTCGGCCGGTTCGATCACGCGAACCTGCGCGGACTGCGCGAGGAGCACATCGCGCGCCGCCTCCGGGCTCCGCCCGGTCGCGCGCACGACGTTCGCAATCGCCTTTTCGAGCAAGCCGGTCTCGACGAACCCTGGGCACACCGCGTTGACGGTCACGCCGCTCCCGGCAAACTCGACCGCCAGCGCCCGCGTCAACCCAACGACCCCGTGTTTGGCGGCGCAGTAAGCGGCGATGAAACGGCCGCCGCGTAATCCCGCGACGCTCGCGACGTTGACGATGCGCCCCCAACCGGCCGCGAGCATCCCCGCCGCGACCGCGTGACTGCACGCGTAGGTCCCGGTCAGGTTGACTGCTAGGATCGAATCCCATATCGCGCGTTCGGTCTTCGCGAACCGCGCACTTGCGGCGGCGCCGGCGTTGTTCACTAAAATCTCGATGGCGCCAAATGCCCTCGTCGCTTCCGCCACGGCGCGGGCGACCGCCGCCTCGTCGGTCACGTCGGCCGCTAGCGTCCGCACGTCGCCGCGCAGAGTCGCCGCATGCTTCTCGAGCCGAGCCCGGTCGCGGCCGAGCAACGTCAGTCGCGCACCCTCTTCGGCGAGCGCGGTCGCAACCGCCGCACCGATCCCGCTGCCCCCACCGGTCACGAGCGCGTGCTTTCCGCGCAGCGCATCGCTCATGACGCCGGCGCTTGCTCGGCGGCGCGCCGCACGTTGCGCACGTATTGGTCGCGCCCCGGCAAGTACTGCTTGGGCCATTCGACGCCCTCATAGCCGAGCTGTGCCGCGGCATGGAGCGTCCAATACGGATCGGCAAGGTGCGCACGAGCGATCGCGCAGAGGTCGGCGCGGCCGGCCGCGATGATTCCGTTGACGTGATCGGGCTCGAAAATGTTTCCGACCGCCATCGTCGCGATTCCGATCTCGTTGCGTATTTTGTCGGCGAACGGCGTCTGAAACATGCGGCCGTACACGGGTTTCGCCTCGCGTGAAGTCTGTCCGGCCGAGACGTCGATCAAATCGGCTCCGGCGGCGTGGAACGCGCGGGCGATCTCGACAGCGTCGTCCGGCGTAATGCCGCCCGGGACCCAATCCGTCGCCGAAATCCGCGCCGACATGGGCTTCTCCGCCGGCCACTCGGCGCGCAGCGCGCGAAAGATTTCGAGCGGGAAGCGCAGCCGGTTCTCGAGCGTTCCGCCGTATTCGTCGGTCCGTCGGTTCATTAGGGGCGTGATGAAACTCGACAGCAGGTACCCGTGCGCGCAGTGCAGCTCGAGCATGTCGAATCCGCATGCCGCGCCCATCGCCGCGGCGCGAACGAAATCGGCCTTCGCCTGCTCCATGTCGGCGCGGCTCATCTCGCGCGGCAACTGGTTCTGCGGACCGTATGCGACCGCCGACGGCGCCATCACTTGCCAGTTTCCGTCACGCAGCGGCTCGTCCATCTCTTCCCAGCCGAGTTGCGTCGAGCCCTTGGGGCCCGAGTGCCCAAGTTGCAAACCGATCTTCGCCTCTGTGTTGATGTGAACGAAGTCGACGATGCGTTTCCAGGCGGCCGCGTGCTCGGGCCGGTACATCCCGGCGCAACCCGGCGAGATGCGGCCCTCCGGCGAGGGGCTCGTCATCTCCGTAAAAACCAGCGCGGCGCCGCCCTGCGCGCGCGCCCCAAGATGGACGAGGTAGAAGTCGTCCGGCATGCCGTCGACGCACGAGTACATCGCCATCGGCGAGACGACGACGCGGTTGCGCAATTCGAGCTCGCGGAGCCGGAACGGCGTGAACATCGGCGGGATGGGTTTCGTGATGCCGGCACGCCGCGCGAGCCAACCTTCGAGCCGTTCGACATACGTGCGGTCGCGCAGCCGCAAGTTTTCGTGACCGATGCGCTGGCTGCGCGTCAGCAGGCTGTACGCAAACTGCTCGGGATCGAGCGACGTATAGCGCGCGACGTTCTCGAACCACTCGGTGCTGTTGCGCGCGGCGTTTTGCAAGCGCAGGACCTCGATGCGCCGCGCCGCTTCATACTCCGAGAAGGCGGCTTCGAGATTCGGTTCGCGCGCGAGCGCCGCCGCTAGCGCGACCGCGTCCTCCATCGCGAGTTTCGTCCCCGAGCCGATCGAGAAGTGCGCCGTATGCGCCGCATCGCCGAGAAGGACCCGCCGGCCCGACGACCACCGCTCGTTCGATATCTGGGGGAAGCGCAGCCACGGCCGCGCGAGATGCTTGGCGTTGCTCATGACGCCGTAGCCGTCGAGATACTTCCCAAATAGCCGTTCGCAGAAGGCGACCGATGCGTCCACGTCGGCATTCTCTAACCCGGCCGCACGCCACGTCTCGTCGAGACACTCGGCGATCACCGTCCCGGTCTCGCCATCGAAGCGATACGCGTGCATCTGGAACCATCCCCACGGCGTCTCTTCGAACGCGAACGTGAACGCTTCAAAACGCTTGTGCGTCCCGAGCCAAATGTAACGGCACTTCCTCAGGTCGATCGACGTGCCGAACACGTCAGCATACTTGCGCCTGATTAGGCTGTTCGCGCCATCCGCCACGACGATCACGTCGCAGTCGTCGAGTTCCGCGTCGTCGAGTATCTCGGTTTGAAAGCGCAGATCGACCCCGAGCGAAGCCGCGCGCCGTTGCAGGATGTCGAGCAGCCGCTTGCGCGCGATCCCCGCAAAGCCTTGCCCGCCGGCGCGCAGCACGCGACCCCGGTAGTGGATGTCGATCGCGTCCCAATGGACGAAGGCCGATTCGATCGCCGCAGAACTCGCCGGATCGGCCGCTTCGATATTGCCGAGGGTCTGATCGGAGAATACGACGCCCCACCCGAATGTATCGTCCGGGCGATTTCGTTCGTAGACCGTGATCGACGCGTCGGGCCGCGCGCGTTTGAACAGGATGGAAAAGAACAGGCCCGCCGGACCGCCGCCGATACAAGCGATGCGCATGCGTTGCTCCGCGGCTTCGATACCTGTTATATCAACGACCTACCTTCCGTGCGGGTGAAGGTTCTCGATGATCGTTGCATTTGCCATCCCGCCACCTTCGCACATGACCTGCAAACCGAACCGGCCGCCGCTGCGCTCGAGGTCGCATAGCAGGTCGGTCATGATCCGCGCGCCGCTCGCGCCCAACGGGTGCCCGAGCGCGATCGCCCCACCGTTTACGTTGACCCGCGATATATCGGCGCGCGTCTCCTTCTGCCAGGCGAGGACGACGCTCGCGAACGCCTCGTTGATCTCGATCCGGTCCATTTCGGTCAATTTGAAACCACTTCGTTCCAAGATTTTCTTCGTCGCCGGAATCGGCGCGGTCAGCATCAAAATCGGGTCGTCGCCCGCGAGCGCATAAGCGACGACGCGAGCGCGCGGTTTGCGGCCGAGTCGCGCCGCCGTTGCGGGGCTGGCGAGCAGCAGGGCGGCGGCGCCGTCGCTGATCTGCGAGGAGTTGCCCGCGGTAACGACGCCGTCCGGCTTGAACGCGGGAGCGAGCGACGCGAGCTTCTCGAGGCTCGTGTCGCGGCGAACGCCTTCGTCGCGGGCGAACTCGCGCTTCGTTCCATCGTCGCCGACGATAGCGACGGGGAAAATTTGCGGCCCGAGCCGGCCCTCGTCTTGCGCGCGTGCCGCGCGCCGGTGACTCTCGAGACTGAAGGCATCGAGGGTCGCACGGTCGAGGCTCCAGCGTTCGGCGATCAGCTCCGCGCTGATCCCCTGCGGGACGAGCGCGTCGTGATAGCGTGCGCGCATGCGCGGGCCGAAAGGCTCGCCCGGGCTGTTCGCATTCGCGCCGAGCGGAACTCGGGTCATCGACTCGACGCCGCACGCGATGACGAGGTCGTAAGCGCCGCTGACGACGCCCTGGGCTGCGAAGTGCACGGCCTGTTGCGACGACCCGCACTGCCGGTCGATCGTCGTCCCGGGGACGCTCTCCGGGAAGCCCGCGGCGAGCACCGCGTTCCGGGCAACGTTCCAACTCTGTTCGCCGGCTTGCGTAACGCAACCGGCGATGACGTCGTCGAGCACGCCGGGTTCGACGCCGCTGCGGCGCATCAACTCCGCGATGGTCACGGCCAGCAGGTCGACCGGGTGCCAGTCCTTCAGACTGCCGCCGCGACGCCCAACCGGCGTGCGGACGGCTTCGAGGATGACGGCTTCGCGGGGGACGAGGGCCATGGTGGATCTCCTGTGCAGCTTTTTCTAGTTGTCGCGAGACGCGACCAAACCCCGCGGATTTGACGCCGGCCCGCGGCGACGCCCTGAAACCCGCGCGACGCCGGTTGTTTCCCAACCCTTGTGATGGCTAGGTTGTTCGAGCCTCTGACGCTGCGCGGCGTCGCGCTGCGCAACCGGATCGTCGTTTCGCCGATGTGCGAGTACTCGAGCTTCGACGGCTTCGCGAACAACTGGCACCTCGTCCATCTGGGGAGCCGCGCGGTCGGCGGCGCCGGGCTCGTCTTCACGGAGGCGGCCGCCGTCCATGCCGATGGACGAATTAGTCCGGCCGACCTCGGGATCTACCGCGACGAGCACGTCAAGAAGCTCGCCGAGATCGTTACGTTCATCCACGAGCGCGGAGCGGTCGCGGGGATTCAGTTGGCGCACGCGGGGCGCAAAGCGAGCTGCGCGCCGCCTTGGGAGGGCGGGCGTCCGCTAAGCCCCGAGGAGGGTGGATGGCGTCCGATTGTTGCGCCGAGCGCGTCGCCGTTTCAAGAGAACGGCATACTGCCGCACGCATTGAGCCTCGGCGAAATTCAAGCGGTCGTCGCCGACTTCGTCCGCGCCGCCGAGCGCGCGCTCGTGGCCGGGTTTCGCGTCATCGAAATACACGCGGCGCACGGCTACTTGATTCACGAGTTCTATTCGCCCCTCGCCAACCGCCGCGACGACGCATACGGCGGATCGTTCGAGAACCGCACGCGCCTTCTCCGCGACGTCGTGAGCGCGGTTCGCACGGTGTGGCCGGAGCAACTCCCGTTGTTCGTTCGCATCTCGGCGAGTGATTGGCTCGACGGCGGCTGGACGATCGAAGAGTCGGTCGAATTAGCGCGCGGACTGGGGCCGCTCGGCGTAGACCTCATCGACTGCTCGTCGGGTGGGATCTCGCCGAACGTTCAGATTCCGCTCGCGCCCGGGTATCAAGTTCCATTCGCGGAGCGAATCCACAAGGACGCGCAGATTGCAACCGGCGCGGTCGGACTGATCGTCGACCCGCATCAGGCAGAGGCGATATTGCAGGCCGATCAAGCCGACCTGATTATCATGGCGCGACAGTTGCTGCGCGATCCGTATTGGCCGCTGCATGCGGCAGCCGCGCTCGGAGTCGATATAACTTGGCCCGTGCAATACGAACGCGCAAAACCACCGCCGACACCGGCGCCACCTCCACGCAACGAGACTGCCGCTCCTCCTCAACCTTAGATGGGCGCTCCGCAAGATCGGCGCACCGATAACTAGTCTACTTTATCGCGCTTTTCAAGAAGCTGAAATGAGTAGCGATAAAGCTCGGCATGTAATCGTCGACGTCCAACATTTGCCCGTTGACGCTCACCGTTAGGTCTTGTTTGAACAGCCGATCGTAGAAAACGGACAGCAGTTCCTTGCCCTTTCCGGTTGATACGACAAACCCAAGCCGTGAATCGACATGAGAACCTTTCGGTTTTTCGCCGCCGACACAAGATTTCGAGAGCGCGTCGATAAAGTCATCGAATAGCCCTTCATCATAGGAGCGTATCGTCAGCCGATATGAGTAAACGTCTTTTAGAGAATCAGGGGTTACCGTCATACGATACAGCGAATCGACTGGTGCGCCGTAGATTTCAATTATTGCCGGAGAGCCCGAGGGGTCGATTTGCCCCGCAAGGGTGCCATGAGGGCAAGTCAACGCGGCGATCGCGCTCCCCCGAATGCTGATTAGCCACCCGGCAAAACAGACCATCGCTATCGCCAGCTGGCTAAACCGTTCCATCATGTTGCTAGGCCTCGGACCTTCACAATAGCACTTCCTTGAATCGCTGACTCCAGTCCACAAAATTCGGTCGCCCTACTCGAAGGCCGCGATCCCAGTCAGAGCTTGACCTAAGATGAGCGTGTGAATTTCGCTCGTCCCCTCGTACGTGAGCACCGATTCCAAGTTGTTCATGTGGCGGATGATCGGGTACTCGAGCGTGATCCCGCTTGCGCCGAGGATCGTGCGCGCTTCGCGGCAGATCGCAAGCGCCTCGCGGACGCTGTTGAGTTTCCCGAACGAGACGTGCTCGGGCGCAAGCCTCCCCTCGTCCTTCATCCGGCCGAGGTGGAGCGCCACGAGCTGACCCTTCTGCAACTCGAGCATCATGTTGGCGAGCTTCTCTTGCGTCAGCTGGAAGCTCGCGATCGGCTTGCCGAACTGAACGCGCGACTTTGCGTATTCGAGCGCGGTCTCGAAGCACGTCCGCGCCGCGCCGAGCGCTCCCCATACGATCCCGTAGCGCGCTTCGCTCAGGCACGAGAGCGGTCCGCGTAACCCGCTTACGCCCGGGAGCATCGCCTCGGCCGGCAAGCGCACACCTTCCAAGACCAACTCCGACGTCACCGACGCGCGCAATGAGAGCTTGCGCTCGATGTCGTTTGTGTGGAAACCCTTCGCGTCCGTCGGGACGGCGAAGCCGCGAATCGCCCCGCTCTTGCGGTCGCCGTCCTCCGGATCGGTCCGCGCCCAGACGATCGCGACGTCGGCGATCCCACCATTGGTGATCCAAGCCTTCGACCCGTCGAGCACGTAGTCGGAACCCGCTCGCCGCGCGACGGTCCGCATCCCTGCCGGGTCGCTCCCGTAATCCCACTCGGTCAGTCCGAAACAGCCGATCGCCTCGCCGCGGGCCATCCGCGGAAGCCACTCGGCCTTCTGCACCTCCGAACCGAACGCGTGGATCGCGTACATCGCAAGCGACCCTTGCACTGACACAAAACTGCGCAGCCCGGAGTCCGCGGCTTCCAGTTCGAGGCACGCGAGACCGTACGCGACCGCGCTCGCGCCGGCGCAGCCATACCCCTCGAGATGCATCCCGAGGAGTCCAAGCCTTCCGAGCGCGGGGACGAGCTCGCGCGGGAAGCGTCCCTCTTCGAACCATCTCCCGATCTCTGGGGAAACTTCGCGGGCGACGAAATCGCGCACGGTATCGCGGATGAGCCGCTCATCGCTCGAAAGCAGCGCATCGAGTGCGAGGAAGTCGCGCGGATCGATCTCGATCCGCCGCGACTCGGTCTTCACGTCTTTTCGCGTGCGATGGCAAACGGCGCAAAAGCTTGCACCGTCGGCATCATCTGGAGGACGTTGACGTTGACGTGGGCCGGCCGCGTGGCGACCCAATGGATCGCATCCGCGACGTCGTCGGCGGTGAGCGGCGACGTCCCGCCGTAGACCGCGGCGGCCTTTTCCTTGTCGCCCCGGAAGCGGACTTCGGAAAATTCCGTCCCGCCCGCAAGGCCCGGCTCGACGCTCGTTACACGAACGGCGGTCCCGAGCAAGTCGGCGCGTAGCATCAAGCTGAACTGGTGAACGAACGCCTTCGTCGCCCCATACACGTTCCCACCCGGATAGGGGAATGCGCCCGCGATCGATCCGACGTTGATCACGTGCCCACGGTTCCGCGCGACCATCCCCGGAAGCAGCGTGCGCGTGCAGTAGACCAGTCCTTTGACGTTCGTGTCGATCATGCGGTCCCAGTCGTCGAGGACCGCGTTTTGCGCGGGCTCCATGCCGAGCGCGACGCCCGCATTATTGACCAGAACGTCGACCTCGGCGAAATCGGCCGGCAGCGACGCGAACGCCCGCTCGACCGCAGCGCGATCGGTGACGTCGAGTTGCAGCGGCAGCACGCGGTCGCCGAGTTCGCGCCGCTCTTCCTCGAGCTTCTCGACCCGCCGGCTCGCGGCGATCACGCGCGCCCCGTCCCGCGCGAAGCGGCGCACGGTCGCCGCGCCGAACCCGACGCTCGCGCCGGTCACGAGGACGATCATTTTATCTCTTGAGGACTCGTTCGAGCTTTGCAAAGAGCGCCTCCAGCGCGCGAGTTTGGCCGTCCTCGAGGCGCCGCCAGAAGAGCCGGCCTTCGGTGTCCGAGAGCGTTGCGATCACGCGATGCGTCACGCGGGTTCGCTTCTCGTCCGCCGTCAAATAAAACCCGTGCGTCCCGTCGACCCCTTCGTTCTTGAAACGCCAAACGATCCGGTCTTCCGGAACGACCTCTTCCAGGACCGCGTGTACGCCGCTGTGCCACTCCTCAGTCCGGCCCGGCGTCAGCGGCCCCGGGCTGCGCATGAAGGGCTGCGACGCGAACGGCCAGATCGCGTCGGCGGAGGTCCCCATCTCGGAAAGCAGTTGATAGATGCGTCGGCGCGTCCCGGAGAAGCTCCGCTCCTGCACGACGTCGATCGGGATCGGCATCCGCGTCCTGTTCGAGCGACCGAGCGTTTCTCATCCGCTCCCGGCAACTAATTTATACGTTGATCCCCGGCGGGGCTGGGACGGCGGCGGACGCCTCGAGCGAGCCGCTTCGCGGGACGCGTCGCGTATTTGAAAACAAGGTCGTGACGATCAGCGTTCCCAGCGCCCCGTACAGGGCGAACATCGCGACCGGGTCCAGCCCGTAGATCGTGTCGCTGAGCGTACCGGCGACCGGCAGCCCCAACAGCGTCGGGATGACGAGCCGCCGCGCCGCAAGCGCGTATGGAATCGTCCACGCAAAGTACCACGGGAAGACGATTGGTCCAAGGACGGGGTAGAGCCAGCCGACAAACGCTAGGTAGCGACCGCGGACGAGCGCGTAGGCGGTCCCCAATAACGCGAGCGCAAGAGTCGCGCCTTTGAGGACGGCCGTGCCGGGCTTCAATTCAGATCCGCGCAGGCGCACCGTCGCCATCAATGCGTCGAGATAGGCGTGGCCTCCGAAGACCGCCGAGACGCCGAGGCACAGCACCGTGGCGGCGGCGAGCAATCCGATGGCGGCGCGTCGCGAGGGCGCGCGGGCAAGGACGGCAGCACCGAGGACCAGGAACGGCAACTTCACGAGCCCGGCGGCAGCGACGGCAGCGACCGCCCACACCGGCCGGTTGCGCGCGACCGCGAGGAGCGCGGCAACGACGAGCACGACCGCGATCAGGTCGTTGTGCGCGTTCGCCACGAACTCGAGCCACAGCATCGGGTTGATCAAGAGCGCGACACGAACGGCCGGCGCGCAACCGAGCCCGCGGGCGAGCAACGCGAGCAACACGATCAGCACTGCGCCAAACGCGCGCAGCGCCAGTACCTTCGTGAACAGCGTCGTCCCTAGCGCGACCACGGCGGAGTTGAGCCCCACCCACAATGGGCCGTAGATCGTCGGGCGGATCGGAAACTGATCGAATAGCCGCGCGTACTCGCCCGTGAAGAAATTCCCAGGCTGCAGATACGCGTGCGACCCCAGCATCCCGAGCCCAATGTAACCGAAGACATCGTTGGAACTGAGGACGGGCGCGAAGATTGCCAAGAGTGCGAGGGCGACCGCAATATATGGCGCCAATCGCAACGCGAGCGAACGCTCGGGGTTTCGAAGGGCTTCCAGGACGAGCGTCCCGAGCGCACACGTCTCGGCGGCGGCGACTCCGAGCGCCTCGAGCGAGATCCGCCCATGTTCGGGCCCGGGGGGAAACACCGCGTACACGTCGTCGACGAAGAAGAACGGTAGCGTCGCGAAAAACGCCGGATGCGAGCCGTCGTGACCGGCTTGGTAGACCAGGAGCGCCAGCCGTCCGGCGAACGCCGCAACGAGCGCCATGGCAGCGACGACGACTGCCGAGCGCTTGGGCGCCCACGTCGCCGAGCGGGCCGAAAGCTGCGGTAGCGGACGCCCGGCAAACTCCCACGCGACCAATACAAACGCGGCCAGCAAGAGCGGGCTCATCCCCTACCATCGACCGGTCGAGCCGCCCCGTTGAGGCTCGACCGGGGCCGTCGGAGCCTAGTAGTTCAGGTTCGCTGTCGCAAGCGGGACCCGGTTGTATACGAGCGTCACGTCGCTCGGCTTACCGGCTCTCCGCACGAAGAGGGTCGTAAGGCCATCTCGGACGTCCGCCTTGCCGAAGTCCCGCCGCTTGCCGCCAACGGTCGCCACGACCTCCAGCCCGTTCAAGGGGCGGTCGGCCACGACATAGATCCAGCTCCCGTCCTTCGCGTACATAACCTTGGCGCCGAGCGGCGTGACGCCGGTCGACGACATCGTGACGTGATCGAAATGGCTATGCACCAACTGGATGAGTGCGATGTCGTCGCCGCGCAGCGCGCCCTGCAGCCGTCCGACCTGGACGAGCGAGACGGTCAACGCAATCACGAGAACGGCGGCAAGCGCCGTGATCCCAGCGCCCCACATCGCCAATCGGCCGCGACGAACCCGCTCGGTAGCGAGGCGGCTCGCGAGCCGATCCGCTCGCGCGGCGAGCGGCGCCGGTTCGATCGAACGCCGCGCCGCCGACCGCGGCGCGGAGACTCCGCTCGCCGATGCCGCGATCGCGCTCTGGAGCCTTTCATGCAAGGCCGCCGATGGTTCGATACGCGGGAGCGGGGTCACGAGAAGCGCGGCCGCTTCTTCCGCTTCGCCGACGCGCCGCAAACACTCCGGACAGCTCGCGACGTGGCGCTCGAGTTCGGCCTCCTCGCGCGGTTCGAGCAACCCGAGGGCGTGAAGCTCGGCGCTCTCGCCGACGTGCGTGTGATCGGTCATGCCGAACGCAACCCGGAGAGCTCGGCTTTGAGTTTGAGCAGCGCCAGCGAGGCGCGGCTCTTCACGGTTCCGAGCGGTACCTGCGTCTCTTCGGCGATCTGCGCTTGAGTCCGATTGCCGTAATATGCGCGCAAAATGACGTCGCGCTGTTCGGGCGGGAGGTGGGCGATCGCGTCGCGCACGCGCGCGGCCTCGACGTGGTCGACGACCCGCATCTCGTCGGTCGGCGGTTCCAGACGCAGCGCCTTGCGCTCGCGCCCCGCGCGCCGCGAAGCACTGCGCAGTTCGCTCAGCGCTTCGTTCCGAACGCAGGTGATCAGGAAGGCGCGCAGCGAGCCGCGTTCCGCTCGGAAACAGCCCGGGCTGCGCCAGACTCGTAAGAGCGCGTCGTGGACGCAGTCTTCGGCCCAAGCGGCGTCGTTCAACACGTGCCGTGCAACCGAGCAGAGCTCGACCGCATAGGCTTCGTACGCGCGCTCGAAACCGATCGGGCGGCGCGCGATGAAGTCCGCAACGAGCGAACGATCGTCCATGCCGCTCTCATACGACGCCACACGACCATTACCCCAGGGCGTGCTGCGCGTACGCAACCCCGTCGCCGGGCCCAAGCTCAACGGTCCGGTATCCGAGCACCGCGAGCAGATGATCCTTTGGAACGACGAGCGGACCCGGCTTGTCGGCCTTCCCCGGCTCGGGCTGCGGGTATGCCGTCGAGGATGCCGTCGCGAAGCGAATCGCGCCTTCGCGGTGCTCGATGATTTGATGGATGTGTCCGTTGAGAACGGTAACGTTGCCGAAGGGCTGCAGCAGGGCGAGCGCCTTGGCGCCGTCCTCGGTCGTCCAACCCCAGGGCTCGTACAACGCGTACAACGGGACGTGACCGAAAACGACGAGCGGCGTGTCCTTCTTCTGCGCGGCCAGATCCTTGGCGAGCCAGTCGATCTGATCGTTACCGAGCAGGCCCATCGTCTCGAAGTTGAAGACATTGACGAGTGCGATGAAATGGATCCCGCCGTGATCGAACGAGAACCATCCCTTCGGCTGCGAGTCGGAGCGCCCGAACGTCGCAAAAAACGCTTTTCCGCCGTCGCCGATCACGTCGTGCTCGCCCGGGATCGCGATCAGCGGCGCGCGCAGCCGCCCGAGGATATTGCGCGCGTCGTCGAACTCGCTCGCCTTCGAGAGGTGGGTGACGTCGCCCGTGTGCATGACGAACGCCGGCTGGTCCCCCAGCGCATTGATCCCGTCGATCGTCATGCTCAGCGTGTCGGCGACGTGGTCGTTCGCGGGCTTGTTGAACCCGATGTGACTGTCGCTGATCTGTACGAAGCTGAAGGCGGGCGAACCGCTCGGCTTACTTGCGAGTGCCGGAGCGCTTATCTCGCCGAGGTTCGACACGGTAAAGACGATGCCGGCGCCGGTCCAACCGACGTGCTCGAGAAAATTCTTGCGTTTCACGGCGACCTTTCTTAGGGATTTGAGGACGCGGCCGTCACGACGATGACGGCCTTCATATAGGGGTGAAGCGCGCAGAAGTACTCGTATCTGCCCGCCTTGGTGAACGTACGCTGCCATGACTCGTGCGTGTCCAGTCCGCCGGAATCGAAGCTCTTATCGGTTGCGGTGACCGTATGCGCGTCGTCGTCGTCGTTGACGAATCGAACCGTGTCGCCGACGTGCACGGTCACCGTGGGTGGATGGAACGCGAAGTCCTTGATGTGGACGGTAGCAACGGGAATCGGGCTCGGCGCCGGGCTCGGCGACGCACTCGCCCCGGCGACGGCGAGCGCGAAGGCCCAGGGCACGACAAGACCGGACACGAGACGTCTCATGTCCGGTAAATGCCGCCGCACGGGCCGCCGGATCACCCCGGCGGCCGGACTGCTTCGGCCCTGAGCGGTTAGGGCGAGAACCCTGCCTGGAACGGGTCGGGATTCGGCGACCAAGGAGTCTGGGACAGCGGCGGCACCGGCAGGCCCGAGCCAAACGAGGTCGGGGGTATGGGCGTTTCGGGGAAGCCAGGACTCGGAGTCGGACTCGGATTTTGGTCGACGAGGTACCCCCCGAGGTCGACGTTCTCGGCGCTTGCCCGCACGTTGACCCCGCCGTCGTGTGCCGTCAGCGTCGTGACGATCTTTCCGCCACCGGCGTTGGTCATCGTGACGACGACGCCGCCATCGGCGTCACGCGCTACCGTTTCGCCGTTTCCGAGGTCGACCGGCGCG
This sequence comes from Vulcanimicrobiota bacterium, assembly GCA_963832625.1. Taxonomy (GTDB): domain Bacteria; phylum Vulcanimicrobiota; class Vulcanimicrobiia; order Vulcanimicrobiales; family Vulcanimicrobiaceae; genus CAWHUV01. The sequence continues at coordinate 16,341 of CAWHUV010000007.1, forward strand.
GTCGATGTGAGCGAGTAGCTCTTGCCGTTTGAGACGATCTGGGTCGTACCATCGGCGTTGACCGTCACGGTCGTCTTTCCGTTGTTCGTCGCGATCGTCGCGCTCGAGTTGTGCGTGACGCCATCCTTGTTCGCCGTCGTGACCTGCGTCGAGACCCGATAGCCGCCCGTAAACGAGTCGCTGCACAACAGGTCTTGCTCGGCGCCCATGTCGTTCCAGCGATTGTCGATCTTCTGGCCGGCCGAGGTCGTCCCGTCGAACGAGTCGTGCGGGTCGCCGACTGAGCCGGCGTGCGCCGATGTAAAGAATTGCTCGCCGCTCCCCGGCGCGACGGGGACGAAACCGGGCGGCGTCGTCCCAACCGGCGCGAACGCCGACCCGCTCGGCGCAAACGCAGCTGCGGCCGGCGTGCCCCCGAGGATCGGTCCAAGCTGCGCGAACAGCGTCTGCAAAAAGTTGTTGAAGGTCTGCATCAGGCCGGCGAGCATCCCCGTGCTGGCGAAGCCACCGGAACCGCCGCCGGCGCCCGATTGAAACGGCCAGCCGGCGCCGATTCCGTCGGGCGTCCCAGGTGCGATAAGGTTACCGGTCCCAAGCGGTGCGCCGTCGCCGGCGTTCGTGGCGCCGAGCGGCGCGGCGTACGTGTCGCGCGTCAAGCTGCTCGGTTCTCCGAGAAAATGCATCATCGTCGAGGCCCTCCGTTGGTCGTTCGCGGTGCTTTATCACGCGCAAACCTCCGAACGGCAAGTCAAGCCGCTGCGAATCGATGCGGGAGCCACACCCAAGCGAGAATCGCAGCCAGTAAAGCCAGCACCGCGCCCGCGAGCATCGCGACGCGGTAACCGCGATCGAAGGCGACCGCGATCGCTTGCGCGACGGCCTTCCGATCGCGCCCCGGAACCGCGGCTGGGACGTGCCCCGCGACGATCTCGGGATGCTCCCGTTCGAGGATCGCGCTCGTCGTTGACGATAGCGCCGGCTCCGCGGCGAGCACGCGGTTCAAGGTCGCATCGAACGTCGTGGCCAGCGCGATCCCGAGCGCCGCGACCGCGATCAAGCCTGCCGCCCGCGAGATTGCGTTGTTGATTCCGGAGGCGACGCCGGAATGTTCGCGCGGCACGGCCGTCATCACCGTCGTCGTCAGCGGCGCGACGAACAACGCGCCGCCCAGACCCAACACGACTGCCGCCGGGAAGAACGAGATCCAATACGGCCGGCCGATGCCGGCGAACGCGAACAAGCAGAACCCGAGCGCGGCCAGCAGCGCGCCGAGCGTCAGCGGGCGGCGCGCGCCGATGCGACCGACGAGGCCGCCCGATAGGCGTGAGAACGCGAACATGATCAAAATGAAGGGAAGCAGCGCGGCTCCGGCCGCGGTAGGCGAGTAGCCTTGAACGTTGATTAAGTCGAACGGGATGAAGTAGAGGCTCCCGCCGAGCGCTCCGTAAAGCAACAGCGTGTACAGGTTTGCGACCAAAAATTTCTTCGACTTGAAGAGTGCGAGTTCGACCATCGGGTACCGCTCGTGGCCCTCGAGGAACGCGAACGCGGCGAGCCCGGCGAGCCCGGCGCCGGTCCAACCCAATCCGGCAGGGTCGAGCGTGCCGCTCTGCAGACGGATCAAGCCGTAGACGAGCGCTCCGAGCCCGAGCGTGGCGAGCACGCCGCCGCCGTAGTCGACACGCTCCGGCGCGCCGTCGTCGCGCGACTCCGGGACGCGCGTCAGCGCGTACGCAACGAGTGCGGCAAGCGGCAAATTGATGAGGAACACGAACCGCCACGACGCGGCCTGCGTCAGCCAGCCGCCGATGACGGGCCCAGCCGCCGAGGTGATCGCGGAGAACCCCGACCACGTCCCGATCGCGCGACCGCGTTCGTCGCCGTCGAAATTCGCACTGATTAGGGCGAGGCTTCCGGGAGTCATCAGCGCGCCCCCTATCCCCTGAACGCAGCGGGCCGCGATCAGAATCGTCATCGACCCCGAGATTGCGCAGACGAGCGACGCCGCGGCGAACAAGGCGACCCCGGCTCCAAAGATACGTTTGCGGCCGAAGATGTCGCCGAGCGAGCCGCCGATCAGAATTAGAGCGGACAGGAAGAGCGAGTATCCTTCGACGACCCACTGCAACTCGGCGGAACTGGCGCCGAAGTCGCGTTGCATGACCGGAAGCGCGACGTTGACGGCGGTCGAGTCGATGAAGCCAAGCGACGAGCCGACGATCGCCGCGACGAGCGTCCACGTCTTGGCCGAAGCACTCAGTCCCGCCGAGCGTGCCGTCAGATCTCCCATTCCCACGAGTTCCAAAAACTCGTCACTGCGTGGGCCGGGCGGTAATTCTTGAGATCGCTGTTGACGACGGCTTGGCGCCGAAAGTACCACGTGACGATTATCGGGACTCGATCGGCGAGGATCGCTTGGATTTTGTCGTAGGCCTTCTTGCGAACGGTGCGATCGTTGCTGGAAAGCGCGGTCCGCTCGGCCGCATCTAAGTCGCGATCGCAAAAACGCGTGACGTTCTGACCCTTTGGCGGAATTTGGTCGCACATCCATAGCGTCGAGTCGTCGGGGTCGGTCCCATTGAGCCACGAGAAAAAGGCGGCGTCGAATTTGCCGCGCTGGACGATGCCGTTTGCGCCGTAACTCGCGAGAAAGAGCGACGATACGTAGTTCTTTATCTGAGCATCGACGCCGACGTCGCGCCAATAGCGCTGCGCGAGCGTCGCGGTCTGCGTCCCGTTGGACGAACCCGAGATGTTGCCGATGACGAGCGTCAGACGCTGCCCGCCCTTTTGGCGGACGCCGTCCGGGCCCGGGATCCAGCCGGCCGAATCGAGCAGCGCTTTGGCGCGCGCCGGATCGAAACCGTAGTGCGATACGTTCGGATTGTACGCCCAAAGAAACTCGGGCTGGTCGGTGTAGCCCGGCACGTTGACGTCGTGCGTCACGTCGTGGATCAGCGCCTTGATGTCGAGCGCGTACCAAAGAGCCCGGCGGACGCGCACGTCGCCCATCGCCGGCGTACTCGTCGATTGGGTGTTCAATGCGAGCTGGCCGTATTGCGTGAACGGCGTCAACAGGACGCGCGTCCCGGGGATATCCACGACCTGCTGGTGCAACGCCGCGGCCAGGTTGTAGTCCATGTCGATGTCGTGCGACTTCAGCTCGGTGACGACCGTGTTCTCGTCGGGGATCGGAGAGTACTCGATCCGCTTCAGCTTCGGTGGCCCGCGCCAATAGTGCGGATTGGCGTTGAACGTAATTCGCGAGCCGCGCTGCCAGCGCTCGACGACGAACGGCCCGGTGCCGATCGGTTGACTGTTGAACGCGACGCGGTTGATGTTCGGCTCTTTCGCGAGCAGGTGCGCCGGCAAGACCGGGTACGGCGTCCCCGACTGGTTGAAAAACGTCGCGACGAACGGCGCCCAAGCTTCTTTGAGATGCACGCGGATCGTGGACGCGTCGAGCCGATCGATTGCCGTGATGAGGTCGTATCCGACGGTGCTCGGGATATTGTTGTCCTTGTTCATGATGACGTGCCAGGTGAAGATCACGTCGTCCGCCGAGAAGGGCTGACCGTCGTGCCACAGCACGCCGCGGCGGAGATGGTAGACGATCGTCTTGCCGTCCTGCGAGATTCCGCCGTTCTGCAAAGTCGGGAGCACGGTTGCTAGCTCGGGAACGTACTCGTTCTTATCGCTCCAGTTGAAAAAGTATCCGCCCCAGAACATCGAGAGATCCGAGTCGATCTGCGAGTTTCCAACCAAGGGGTTCAGCGTGTCGGGTTCCGAGAGGTTTGCGATGCGAAGCACGCCGTGGCGGGTCCATGGGTTTCCGGCCGAGCCCGAGCCGGTGCCGACGCGCGTGCAGCCATTGGTAGCGAGCAGCGCGACCAATGCCGGCGCCAACATTCGCGCTAGGCCGGTCACGGCTTTACCTTCACTTTAATCGCCGTGCGCGCGTCCATCGCGGCGTACCCGCTCGGGACGCCGTCGAGGTCGACGCTGAGATCGAAGACCGGCGCGGGATCGAGTTTCCGGTCCAGGACGTCCTTCAAAAGTTCCGGGATGTACGCGCGGACCGGCGCCACGCCGCCGCGTAGAGCGATGTTCTCCGAGAACAGACGGCGCAAGTTCAGCCCTTCGGATGCGCCGTACGGCACGCCGACATAACCGATCGTCCCGCCGGGGCGCGCCATCCCGCTTGCGAGCTCCATCGACGACGCATTGCCGACGCACTCCAGCACCGCCGCCGGCCCGCCCTCGGTCATCTCGAGCGCGCGTTCGACTGCGTCCGCGCCGCGCTCGCGCACGACGTCGGTCGCACCGAACCGGCGCGCTAGATCGAGGCGCTTTTCGTGGTGCCCGAAAATGATGATCCGCTCGGCGCCCAGCCGCTTTGCCGCGAGCACGCCACACAATCCGACGGCGCCGTCGCCGACGACGGCCGCGACGGTGCCCGGCCCGACGCCGGCCGCCACGGCCGCGTGATGACCGGTCCCCATCACGTCGGTCAACGGCAAGATCGACGTCAAGAGCGCGTCGTCGTTCGCCACTTCCGATGGAACCCTGACGAGCGTCGCGTCGGCGAACGGCGCTCGGACGGCTTCGCCTTGTCCGCCGTCGTCGTCGGCGCCGCCCCAAAACCCGCCCCGCAAGCACGACGTCTGGACGTTCTTCCGGCAAAACTCGCACGTCCCGTCCGAGTACGCAAACGGCGCCAAGACGCGGTCGCCTTTCTTCAGCGAGCGAACTTCCGCGCCGACCTCTTCGACGATTCCCATCCACTCGTGGCCGGCACGCCATCCGCGTTCCCACTTAGCGTCGCCGCGGTAGAACCACAAATCCGAACCACAAATGCACGCGTGCGTGATCTTGACGACCGCGTCGGTCGGCTCGACGATCTTCGGATCGGGGACCGACTCGACTCGGACGTCACCGGGGGCGTAGAACACGGTAGCGCGCACGACATTCCTCCGTCAGATCACACGAGGGAACCCATTTTGCCGACACAAGAAGGTTCCCGCTTCCGTTGCCAAGCGACCAGGCTTCGAGCGAGGGCACGTCGCCGCGAGTTCGTCGGTTAAGCGCCCTCGATTAGTTCGATCAGCTTGGGGTAGACGATGTCGATCCGTTGCAAGGGGTTCGTCGGATCGATGATGTCGTGATTGGAGGGCAGGTCCGCGAACCGGTAGTCGCGCGCCGACCGGGCGCGGCTTGCGTTCCAGCCCGCGATCGCTCGATCGATGAGCGTGTTGTCGATCGCCGGTTCGTGAGCGTTGGTTACCATGACGACCTCTCGCGCCGCGGGCGGGGCCGCGCGCGCGTGCGCGACGAGCGCCGTCCCGAGGAGGAGCGACTCTCCGAGACCGCGCGTTGGAAAACGTGGATACGCGTAGGGCGGAATCTGACTCTGGTCGCCAAACGGATCCCACGGAAAGTCGACGTTCGGCAGCGTCGCAAGGACTCGGCCAAGGAGCGCATTGGCGAGCAAGTCGAGCCGGATGATGCCGAAAAACGCCGCGACCGGAATCGCACGCGCGATGTCGGCGCGCCGGACCGCGGCCCACGCCGCTAAGACGCCTCCCACGGAGATTCCTGAGATCACCACCCGCTCGCCGGCTCCGCATGCGATGTCGATGGCCTCATCGGTCGTTCGCAGCCAATCGGCTAAACGCACGTGACCCAGTCGCCGGCCCGACCGGTCGCGGTCGCCGTGACCGGGGAGCCGCGGAATGACGACCGTGTGGCCGCGTGCGTGAAGCGTCGGCGCGAGCCGCGAATATTGTTCCGGATTATTCGTAAAACCGTGGACGAGCACGACCGCGAGCGGCGTACGCGCGAGGTGCGAATAGAAGCGCGAGTACGCTTCGGGCGAGACCGCGGCGTCGTCGGCAGCGCGCAGGATTTCAAAGCGCGCGAGCGCCTCCTCAAAGTCGCGCGCGGGTTTCGGCGCCTGGAGCTCAGCGATCGGCAAGTTCGACCAACGTCGGATAGACGCGCGAGAGTATCCAGGGCGACCGCTCGGGTTCCACGATATCGTGCGACGGCGGAAGCCAGCGCAAGCGATGGACGTTTACCTTGACCCGCGGGTCCCTTCGCCAGAGCGCAGCCAAGCGGATCGCGCTGCGGTTGCGCACGACCAGTTCGCTTTGGTTGAGAACGAAATCGATCTCGTGCGTCGCCGGTGCGCTCTCGGCGGCCTGGCGGAAGAGCTCGAGCGCAAGACGATACATCTGCGCGACGGCGTGCGTTGGGTAACGCGGATAGCCGTGCGCCGGCATCAAGCGCTCGCGCAGGAACGGGTGCCACCAGAGGAAGCGATTCGGCAGCCGCAGCAGCAACCGCGCGGCCCCCGAGCCGAGCCGATGCGGGACGAACGTCAACCCGAGAAACGGCGCGACCGCAACGACCCGATGAAACGATTCGCGTTGCGCGAGCAGTGCCGCCAACAAACCTCCGATCGAAAACCCAAGGACGACCGTTTTCTCGCCGAGTTCGCGACCCGACGCGAGACTCGCGTGCGCGAACGCCGTCAGCTCCTCGGCCGTCAAGTGTTGCAGAACTTCAGTCAACCGATTCTCGTGGCCGTGGCGCGGCAAGCGTGGGATCAGGACGTTCGAACCGCGGGCGTGCAGCTGCCGGCCGAGTTCGACTAATTGCGTTGGGCTCGCCGTAAAACCGTGAAGCAGCACGAACGCCTTGGGCGTACGCGCGCCGTGTGTCAGCAGAATCGGCTGCCCGGTAGCGGCGATCGCGTCGCCGCCGGTCGGGTTCGAGGATTCGGGAACCTTCACGCGGGATTCGTTCGCCGTCACCATGCCAATCCCCGAGCCGATCGAGCCGCACTCGCTCGCCGACTATCTCGCCACCTTGTCGCGCGCGGTTTTCCAAGCCGGCCTTTCTTGGAAACTGATCGAATCGAAATGGAACGACTACCTTCGGCTCTTCAATAACTTCGATCCAGCGGTCGTTGCCGCGTTTGATGGAAGCGACGTCGAGCGCATCCTCGCGGACGGCGGGGTCGTCCGTACCTACAAGAAAGTCGTGGCGACGATCGAAAACGCGCGCACGATGCGCGAACTCGACGCCCGCGACGGCGGGTTCCCTGGTTACCTTCGCTCGTTCGGTTCGTACGCCGCGCTGAGCGCCGACCTGCGCAAGCGTTTTGCGTTCCTGGGCGAGTTGTCGGCGTACTACTTCCTCTTCCGCGTCGGCGAACCGGTGCCGCCATTCGAAACGTGGGAAAAAACGGTCCCCGGCGATCATCCGCGGATGCGCGAAATGATCGCGCTAGCGCGAAAAACGGGACGTTCGTCCGAACGCCCCGACGCTTAAGCTCCCTTCGCCGCGCGAACTCCGCGCACGATCGCTTCCGCGACGGCCTCCGCGGCGAGCACGCCGACCAAATCGAGCGGCGCGGTCTCTTCGCCCGTCGCGCACGCGAAAATCGTGTCGCCGTCGCGCGAGAGGTGGGCCGGAACGACGGCGCGCGCGAGGCCGTCGTGCGCCATTTGCGCGACTTTGGTCGCTTCCGGCTTGCGCAAGCGGGCATTCGTTGCAACGATTGCCAGCGTCGTGTTCGCGCCGGGCGGGGCGGACCAGGCGTCCCCCCTCGCTAGCAGCGCGACGTCGTCCAAGAACGAGCCATCGGGCGCCCGCGGCCCCGCGATCCGTTCGTGCGAGCGCGGATCGAAGATCGAACCCAGCGCGTTGGCGACGGCAAGCGCCGCGACGACAAGCGCACCCGACCGCCGCGCGGCGTTTCCGACGCCGCTCGGCATCGCGCGGGCCGGCCCCGCCAGCTTGCCGACGGTCGCGCCCGCCCCCGCGCCGAGTGCGCCTTCGCGCGTCTCGGTCGCGCTCGCGGCCACCGCAGCCGCATAGCCCATCGCGCGATCCGGACGAACGTTTCCGTCGCCGGCGAACAGATCGAACAGGATCGCCGCCGGAACGATCGGTATCCGCCACTCGCCGACATCGAGCCCGATGTTGCGCTCGGCCAAGTACGCGACGACTCCGCACGCGGCGTCGAGCCCAAACGCGCTGCCGCCCGCGAGCACGACCGCGTGGACGACGTCGACGCGGGCGGTCGGTGCGAGCAGGTCCGTTTCGCGCGTCCCGGGCGCCGAGCCGCGTACGTCGACCCCGCACACCGCGCCCGCGGCTGGGAGCAGTACGACGGTGCAACCCGTACGCGCCGCATCGTCTTGCGCGTGGCCGACGCGAACGCCTCGGACGTCGACGAGGCCGCGGTTCACCCGCGGAGTCTTCGGGTGCTCGCGGCTACACCGCCGGCGGGGCGCCGGGCTGGCCGGCTTCGAGCGCGAGCCGCCAATCCTCGCCGAGACGCTCCCATACGGCGAAATATCGCCCGGTCGCGATTTTAGGCCGACTGCGCCGCGCGTACTCGACCTGGTAGTTTCCGATCTCGTAGGCAAGGTCGTCGAAGACGAGAAGTTCGACCGTTTGCAACGCGCCGTCGCGGTAGGTTGCACTTGCCAGCGCGTGTGACATCGCGCCCTCGATCGCCTCGCGCCCGCGCAGGACCTTGCCGTCCGCGGGCAGCGACACCGCGTCGGGCGCGAAGACCGCGGCATATGCGGCCGCGTCCGCGGCCCGTAAAGCCTCGAGATACGTGGCGTTGGCCGCGCGTATCGCGGCGCGTGCAAGCTCGGGCGAGGGCGGCGCGGCACGTCCCCGCGCCAACCGCGCCCGCACGTATTGTGTGACCATGACCGCCCCCAAGACTCCGAGCGCGCGCGACGCGAGCCCGGCGAGCGTCACTCGGCGGGCGCCCCTGGCTGTGCTGCGTCGATTGCGATCTTCCAATCGGTCCCCTCACGTCGCCAAACGACCAGATACCGGCCGCTCATAACCTGCAAGCGCCCTTTGCCGTTGGCTTTCACGCCGAAGCGGTATGCGCCGGTTTCGAACGCCGTCTTGCCGTTGTAGCGCGTTTCGATCGTGTGCCACTCGGCATCGCTGAATTGAACCTTGCGGAACGCATCGAGCATCGCTTCCTCGATCTCGGAACGTCCCCGGACGATCGGTCCGTGGCCGGGCATCGAAATGCTGTCGTCCGCGAAGTGGCGGGCATAGGCTCGGGCGTCGCCGCGCTCGAGCGCATCGAGGCATTCTAGGTTGGCGCGATCGATCGCAGCCTTGATTTCGGCTGCACTCTGTTCGGCGTCGGTCCGGGCGCGATCGCGCGATGTGTCGGGCTCGTCGCCGGTGGTTCGCCGCCTCGACGTTGCGAACCACACAACGCCGAAGAAAGCGGCCGCCAGCGCAAGCGCCCATGCTGATCGAGACACAGCTCGTTCCCCTTCACTTTGAGCCGCCGCAACGCGCCATCCGCTTGGAACGCGCCGATCGCCTGCGCCGGCTTACGATTGAGGTGAGACTACTACGCGGCCCCGCCCGAGGACCTGCATCGCCTCCGATACTCGAGGACCGGAATGCGCGCCGGGCTTGTCCCGATGTTGAAGAGAACTGCGTTTTCGGGTAACGTTTGGCCATGAGAGCAACTTGGAAACCCCACGAGAAACATGGGAAACTCTCCGCACAAAGCGACCTTCCGGACAGCGTCTACGCCTTTCCGAAACAGCGCAAGGAGCCGCTGACCGACGCGCGCCACGTCCGCAACGCGATCGCGCGCTTCGACCAAGTGACCGGCGTTTCGGACGACGACCGGGCGCTCGCGTTCGCCAACATCAAGAAAGCCGCGACGTATTACCGCGTCAAGGTGAGCGAGAAGTCGTGGCACGATCTTGGCAAACACCCGCAAAGCGGCCTGGGGGCGCGAACCAAACGTGCGGCGGCGAAGCGATCTCCCGCGGCGCGCTCGACCAGCGCTCGCAAAGGCGCGAAGACGCGAAAGAGCTTAGCAAAGAAAACGGGCAAGAAGACCCTTCGGAAGAAGGCGAGCCGCAAGAAGTTACGGTAACCGAAAACCTCGCCGAGTCATCGGCGGATCGCCGCTTGTCGACGACGTTGTTTGCGGTTGGCCACGGGACGCTGACGTCCGAACGATTCGTCGCGATCTTGCAAGCCGCCGGAATCCAGCACTTGGTCGACGTGCGGACGATTCCGAAAAGCGCCCACAATCCGCAGTTCGCTCGTGAAGCGCTCGCCGCAAGCCTCACCGCGGCGGGGATCGACTACCGTTGGGAACCGCGCCTCGGCGGGCTCAGACGAAAACCACCCGGCGAATCGCCGGACGTGGCGCTCCGCCACCCCGGCTTTCGAAATTACGCGGCCCACATGCGGACGCCCGAGTTCGTCGCCGCCGGCGACGAACTGCTCGCGCTCGCCGCGAGCGCACCGACGGCCGTGATGTGTTCTGAGAGCGTTTGGTGGCGCTGCCACCGGCGCATGATCGCCGACTACGTGACGCTGCTGCGCGGAGCGACCGTTCTCCACTTGATGCACGACGGCAAGGTGCGCCCGCACGCCGTCACCGAGGGCGCCCGGATCGCGAACGACTCCCTCGTCTATGACGCGGGCGGACAACTGCGGCTGGACGCCGTGGCCGCCCCGGATGGCGCGCCTTGACGTAGCGCGTCGGCTCGCCGCCGGCGGCTCGGCGAACGCTGGGGACCGCGGTCGGGGTCTCGGGGACTCGCTTGGCCTGCCTTTGGGTTGCTTGGCGACAGGGCCTTCGAGTCTGGGGTTTAAGCTGGGGTTCGATCTTGGTATACTCCCTGGCGAGGGCTTCCGATGAACGTTGAGCACGAACTCATACGGACGGATCTTCAGGCTCACGATCACGTGATGGGACTGCCTATTGGAGGCGTGGTTCGCGAGTTGACGGCTCTGCTCGGCGCGACCACGGTGGCGGTGATCGGCGGAGTCAGCGAGACTCGAGCCGTGCAGCAGTGGATGGAAGGGCGCGAGCCGCAACGCCCGCACGTTCTGCGTTTTGCGCTGCAAGTAGCAACGATGATTGCAACGCTCGCCGACAAAGAAGTTGCGCGCGCTTGGTTCCACGGCGCCAACCCACGCCTGGGCGACGAGACGCCGATGCTCTTACTTCGCAGCCGGCCGCTTTCCGAGATCCAGGGGGACCTGCTCGCGGCCGCCCGCTCGTTCGCTTTGCGCGCCTAAGCATCACAGCCCGAATCCGCCGCCGCGTACCATCCGCCTTACACGCGCCGACACCCTCGTAACTCACAACTTGTATGGCGCGAGTGGGCACTGTACTATCGGGCCATGGCAATGCGCTTCGACGACAATCTCGATTTCCGTAGCGATGTTGATCTCTCCGACCGCGACGCGATTGCGGTCATACACGACTGCCGGCCTTTGAGCGACGTCGTTCACGTTTTCGGAGTGCTTGACTTTACGACTGCGGCACAGCTCGAGCAAGCATTGTCGCGAGCAGTACGTATCGGAAAACCGATCGTCGCCGATCTAACCGAGTGCCGCTTCATGGACGCCGCCGCCGTCGGCGTGCTGCTGCGCGCGCGCAACGCGCTCGACGGTCTGTTTACGGTCCGCGCCACCGACGGTTCAATCGTCTCGCGCGTTTTACGGATCGTTGGACTCAACGAGCTCATCCAAGCCTGAGGGTCCAGCGAATTGAAAGAGCCCGCCGGCGTTGGCCTGGCGGGCTCTTCTGAGAATCTGGCGCTGACCTACTCTCGAGGGACCCTGCGGTCCGACTACCATCGGCGCTGACGGTCTTAACTGCCGTGTTCGGGATGGGAACGGGTGGAACCCCGCCGCTATCGGCGCCAGAAATCTGATCCCGGTCGCGCCCGCGAGCCGGAGCTCTAGCGATGCGCGATCGGAAATCTGTACAGAGAAGAACCTTCACGGCCAACGACAGCGTTGCGTAGTTAAAGTATCCGGGCTATTAGTACCGGTTAGCTTCACACCTTACGGCGCTTCCACTCCCGGCCTATCAACGTGGTAGTCTACCACGACCCTTCACCCTTGCGGGATTGAGACCTCATCTTGGAGTCAGTTTCACGCTTATATGCTTTCAGCGTTTATCTGGTCCGAACATAGCTACCCGGCTATGCCCCTGGCGGGACAACCGGTTCACCAGCGGTTCGTTCGACCCGGTCCTCTCGTACTAGGGTCGACGCTCCTCAAGTCTCCTACGCCCACGGCGGATAGGGACCGAACTGTCTCACGACGTTCTGAACCCAGATCGCGTACCGCTTTAATGGGCGAACAGCCCAACCCTTGGGACCTACTACGGCCCCAGGATGCGACGATCCGACATCGAGGTGCCAAACCTCCCCGTCGATGTGGCTTCTGCACTCTCGTGCAGCGCAGACTATACCTTCGTCTCTTTCGAGACGGCGGCGTATTATGGCGTTCGATTGATTTGCGCCCGAAAGCGCTTGCGACGCCATCTCTCGCACGTTGCGAGAAGTCGTTACAGGGGAATCTCACGGAGCATGCCGGCCGAAGCCGGTGTAGCGCGCAGCATCGCTGCGGTGAGAATCCTTCCCTCGGTATTGCCCCGAAGGGTTTCACCGATATGAGCCGCTGTGCATCATCCGATCGCTCGGATGAGGAGCCCAACTTGACTCTTGGGGGAGATAAGCCTGTTATCCCCAGAGTAGCTTTTATCCGATAAGCGACGGCCCTTCCATTCGGTACCGCCGGATCACTTAGCCCTGCTTTCGCACCTGCTCGACCTGTCCGTCTCGCAGTTAAGCTCCCTTTTGCCTATGCACTCTAACGATCGGTTTCTGACCGACCTGAGGGAACCTTTGGGCGCCTCCGTTACTCTTTAGGAGGCGACCGCCCCAGTCAAACTGCCCACCTGACCCTGTCCCACTACCGGATTACGGTAGTTGGTTAGAATCCCAAGATTTTCAGGGTGGTATCCCAACGTTGGCTCCCCGTAAACCAAAGCCCACGGATCGTCGCCTCCCACCTATCCTGTGCAGAAAACCTCAGAAGCCAAGATCAGGATACAGTAAAGCTTCATGGGGTCTTTCCGTCCTGCCGCGGGTAACCAGCATCTTCACTGGTACTGCAATTTCGCCGGGCCCCCCATCGAGACAGTGCCCAAGTCGTTACTCCATTCGTGCAGGTCGGAACTTACCCGACAAGGAATTTCGCTCAGTTAACTCCTGTACTTTCATACAGGACTGGACTCTATCTTCATCCAGCCACCATTGCATCAACGAACGACACGTAAGTCGTTCGTCTTTTTTTGCTGGAGCTTGGCGTATAGTCTCTGAGGATCCACTCACAAACTGTGAGGTTTCCTGCGGATTGTCCAATCCCGGACCATTTTTACTGATCGGTGTAAACGATCGAGTAGGCCGGGCTCTAAGGATGTTCCCGCATATAGCCAAGTTGTGCATCGCGCGTCACCGCGCGAAGAGGCAACGTTTTTCGTCCTCACCTTAGGACGGTTATAGTTACCGCCGCCGTTTACTGGGGCTTCAGATCAAAGCTTCGCTTGCGCTAACCTCTCCCTTTAACCTTCCAGCACCGGGCAGGAGTCAGCCCCTATACGTCCGCTTTCGCGTTCGCAGAGACCTGTGTTTTTGTTAAACAGTCGCTTGGGCCTATTCGCTGCGACCTCCCTCAGCTATCGACGTAAAGTCTACACCAAAAGAGGCACCCCTTCTCCCAAAGTTACGGGGTTAATTTGCCGAGTTCCTTAACAGGGGTTCTCCCGTCGCCTTAGCATGCTCTGCCAGTCTACCTGTGTCGGTGTACGGTACGGGCACCTATGTTCCTAGTTAGAGACTTTTCTTGGCAGCGTGGAGTCGATCACTTCGGATCCGAAGATCCTCGTATTCACTTCTCGGGGTTAGCCGTGCGGATTTGCCTACACAACCCCCTACCAGCTTAAACGCACATCCAATAGTGCGCTGACCTATCCTCCTGCGTCATCCCTTCACTTCACAAACGTAACTCTCTCCTACGCTGGCAGCGTCGCTACCAGCCCATGAGAAAGCTAGATTTGAACGGGCATCGGTGGTTGCCGAATATGAACGGCATGTCCATCGCCTACGCTTCTCAGCCTCGGCTTAGGTCCCGACTCACCCTGAGACGATTGACGTAGCTCAGGAAACCTTAGACTTCCGGCGTGAGGGGTTCTCACCCTCATTTCTCGCTACTTATACCTGCATTCGCACTTGTAGTTCGTCCACCGGTCCTCACGGTCCGGCTTCGGCCTACACTACAACGCTCCCCTACCGATCAAGTTTCCTCAATCGCAAAGCTTCGGTTCGATGCTTGAGCCCCGTTACATTTTCGGCGCCGTCTCACTCGACTAGTGAGCTATTACGCACTCTTTCAAGGGTGGCTGCTTCTAAGCCAACCTCCTAGTTGTCTGTGCGAAACGACTTCCTTTACCACTGAGCATCGATTAGGGACCTTAGCTGTTGCTCTGGGCTGTTTCCCTCTTGACAATGGAGCTTATCCCCCACTGTCTGACTGCCGGCCTGTGCGTCCTGGTATTCGGAGTTTGATGGGGTTCGGTAACCCGGTAAGGCCCCTAGCCCTGTCAGTGCTCTACCCCCAAGACTTAAATGCCGACGCTAGTCCTCAAACTATTTCGGGGAGAACCAGCTATCTCCAAGTTCGATTGGCTTTTCACCCCTATCCACAACTCATCCAACGTTTTTTCAACAACGACAGGTTCGGCCCTCCACATGAGTTTAATCATGCTTCAGCCTGGCCATGGATAGATCACTTGGTTTCGGGTCTACTGATACGGACAAGCGCCCTATTCAGACTCGCTTTCGCTGCGGCTCCGGCTCAACACCTTAACCACGCCCGTATCACGTAACTCGCAGGTTCATTCTTCAATAGGCACGCGATCAGCCTTGCTTGCGCATGGGCCTTTCACGGTTTGTAAGCGCACGGTTTCATGTTCTATTTCACTCCCCTCCGGGGGTTCTTTTCACCTTTCCCTCACGGTACTCGTTCGCTATCGGTCATCACAGAATATTTAGCCTTGGAAGATGGTCCTCCCAGCTTCAGACAGGGTTTCTCGTGCCCCGCCTTACTCACGAACGACACCTGGAGTCCGACAAGATTCGCTTACGGGACTATCACCCGCTCTGGTGCGGCTTTCCAGCCGGCTTCTGCTTCCGATCGGATTTCTTACTCCAGCCTCGAGATTCGGCTCGAGGACGGTCGTCGTACAACCCCGACCACGCAACGCCCGAATGCTTGCACGTCGTCGGTTTAGGCTCTTCCCGGTTCGCTCGCCACTACTACGGGAATCTCGGTTGATGTCTGTTCCTGCGGCTACTTAGATGTTTCAGTTCACCGCGTGTGCTCTACCGCGACTATTGTATTCATCGCGGAGTACGTACCCATGACGGCACGTGGGTTGCCCCATTCGGATATCTCGGGATCATCGCTTGTTAGCAGCTCCCCCGAGCTTTTCGCAGCTTGCTACGTCCTTCATCGCCTGTGATGCCAAGGTATCCACCTGTGCGCTCTTACGTACTTTTACGTACGCCGCTCGTCTGTTTTTGGGGACAGACGAGCCTTACTGTCTTTTTCTTCGAAATCGCAATTCGCGATGCGCACGGAAATACGCTCGCGAACCCGCTTTCATGTTGGCACATGAAAGTTCTTCTCTGTACAGTTTTCAACGATCAGGAGGTAGTGACTTCGAGTCGGCCGGTCGTCGTTTCGTAGAACGCGAACCGGAACGTGAAGACGTTCCCTCAAAACTGAGCAGTGCAATCTTTGGGTCGCTCTTTTGCCGGCTCGTCGTCGTTCGGCGGCTCACGTACCTTTAGAGTACGCTTCGCCGCCTCACTCCTCGATCCGACAAAAGATCATCCCCAAATACCTCCGACAATTCATCGAAGGTGCGCAAACGATGTGTGAATCACATCGCGCCGCTTTCCTCAACCCGTCTTAGCCTGTTTGGGCCGACGAATTCCTGGACTAGCGGCATCGTCTGTGGTCGACTTAGGTATGTACGTCCTCGCGTTGCCGGCGACCGGCAAACCAAGGACATGTACTCCTTAGAAAGGAGGTGATCCAGCCGCACCTTCCGATACGGCTACCTTGTTACGACTTCGTCCCCCTTACCTAGCACACCTTAGACGTCTTGCTCCTTGCGGTTGCACGGACGGCTTCGGGTACACTAAACTCAGGTGACGTGACGGGCGGTGTGTACAAGGCCCGGGAACGTATTCAACGCAGCGTAGCTGATCTGCGTTTACTAGCGATTCCGACTTCATGAAGGCGAGTTGCAGCCTTCAATCCGAACTGAGGATGCGTTTAAGAGATTGGCTTACCCTCGCGAGCTTGGAACTCGTTGTCGCATCCATTGTAGCACGTGTGTAGCCCGAGACGTAAGGGCCATGCTGACTTGACGTCATCCCCACCTTCCTCCGGCTTCTCACCGGCGGTCTCGTGTGAGAGATCTTGTGGACCAACACACGACGAGGGTTGCGCTCGTTGCGGGACTTAACCCAACACCTCACGGCACGAGCTGACGACAGCCATGCAGCACCTGTCTCCCTGTCATATTGCTATGAACACCGTATTTCTACGGTTTGCAGGGGATGTCAAGCCTGGGTAAGGTTCTTCGCGTTGCGTCGAATTAAACCACATGCTCCACCGCTTGTGCGGGCCCCCGTCAATTCCTTTGAGTTTTAACCTTGCGGCCGTACTCCCCAGGCGGGATACTTACTGTGTTAACTACGGCACATATGGAGTCGATACCACATACACCTAGTATCCATCGTTTACGGCTAGGACTACCGGGGTATCTAATCCCGTTTGCTCCCCTAGCTTTCGCTCCTCAGCGTCAGAACAACCCCAGGTGATCGCCTTCGCCACTGGTGTTCCTCCCGATATCTACGCATTTCACCGCTACACCGGGAATTCCATCACCCTCTGAATGCCTCAAGAAAGCCAGTATCCGTGCCGGTCCCTGAGTTGAGCCCAGGTCTTTCTTCACGGACTTGGCTTCCCGCCTACGAGCGCTTTACGCCCAATAATTCCGAATAACGCTTGCCCCCTACGTCTTACCGCGGCTGCTGGCACGTAGTTAGCCGGGGCTTCCTCCAAGGGTACCTTCAGTATAGTCCCCTTCGACAGTGGTTTACGACCCGAAGGCCTTCTTCCCACACGCGGCGTCGCTCCGTCAGGCTTTCGCCCATTGCGGAAAATTCCTCACTGCTGCCTCCCGTAGGAGTCTGGGCCGTTTCTCAGTCCCAGTGTGGCTGGTCGCTCTCTCAAACCAGCTACCGATCGGAGCCTTGGTGGGCCATTACCCTCACCAACTAGCTAATCGGGCGCGGTCCCGTCCTCGAGCGGATTGCTCCTTTCAACATCTCGAGATGCCTCGAAACGTATCATGCGGTATTAGCTAACCTTTCGGCTAGTTATCCCCCACTCTAGGGTAGGTTGACCACGTGTTACTCACCCGTCTGCCACTAGGGGTTGCTCCCTCGTTCGACTTGCATGTGTTAGGCACGCCGCCAGCGTTAATCCTGAGCCAGGATCAAACTCTCCATAAAACACTTTAACCGGCCGAAACCGGAAAGCTTGTCGGAGCCGTTTGAGGCTCTTTGTTTTCGCCGACGCTTCTCGACCACGTTTTGGTCGAGACGCGCAGCTGTTTGTACGGTCGAGATCTGCGAACCGAAACCGGTGGACGGAATCGAATCGCGCGATCTTGACAAGAAATCTCTTTGAGCGGAGGCAAATAAAAAAGCGGCTTGCGCCGCGCTTCCATCTGCTCCGTCATGGAGACCCACAGACTTATGCGCTACTGCACTGCTCAGTTTTCAAGGAACGAACACCGACACCGAGCCGGCTCCGGGCCGGATCACTGACCGCACCGAAAAGGCGAGGTGTCAGAGTCACGGCCGATATCGTAGCATCCGAGGCATAGCGCGTCAAGGAAAAAGCCCCGACCGCCGCAATTTCCACCGGCCACGTGGCCGGTGCGCTTCCTTATAGTAAGGAAGCGGCAGACCTCGAGCCCCCCGGGAAGGTACACCGAGCCGTGACTCGCCTCGTGCCTTCGGGGGAGGGCGGGTGGATCCCGGCGGTACCTACGACCAGGACCACGAGATCGGGCTGTTCAGCGGTTGAGAAAGGGGTCGAGAGTTCATTGGACCGGCAGTTAAACCGAGGGCCTGCAGCCCTGACGGCAGCGCTTCTCGCGATCTCCCTGCCCTTCGGTGGCGCCGCCGGCGCATCGGCCGCCGAGAAAGTCTTGTATGCGTTCACGGACGGCAGCGACGGCGGCGGACCTCAGGCAAGCCTAGTTTTCGATCCCGCCGGGAACCTCTACGGGACGACGCACTTCGGCGGAATCACGAGCTGCGGTGGTCAGGTCGGCGGTGGCTGCGGCGTGGTCTTCGAACTGACCCCAAGCCACAACGCCTGGACCGAGAGCGTCCTCTATGCGTTCGGCGACGGCGCGGACGGCGGCTTCCCCAACTCCGCCGTCATCTTGGACAAGGCCGGAAACGTTTACGGAACGGCGAGCACGGGGGGAAGCACGGCATGTTCGATCGGCTGCGGCGTCGCGTACGAACTGCGTAAATCGGGCAAGACCTGGGCGGAGTACGTCCTTCACACTTTCACTGGAAGCGACGGGCAGTTTCCAAACGCGGCGCTCTACCCCGGCAAGAGCGGTTCGTTATACGGAACGACGTGGTACGGCGGCGCATCGGGCAACGGCGCGGTCTTCGAATTGATCCCGCACGGAAAGACCTGGGCGGAGACGGTGCTCTTGAGTCTGCCCGGAGGTGCGGGCGGAACGAGTCCGGCCGCCGGCGTCTTCGCCGGCCCCTCCGGCGATCTGTTCGGGACGACGTATCCGTACAACGGCTCCAACGACGGGGTCGTCTACGAGTTGAAACGCGCGAAGCCGCCCGAACTCGTGCTCCATAGTTTCGGCAGCGGCGACGGCCAAAATCCGTATGCGGGGCTGATCGCCGATTCGAAAGGAAACCTGTACGGCACGACGATCGAAGGCGGGACGAGCGGCGTCGGCACCGTGTACGAGTTGTTGCGCCCGAAGCACGGTGGCGTATGGATCGAGACGATCCTCTACAGCTTTAGCGGGGTCGACGGAAGTCAGCCCTACGCCGGCCTTCTCATGGACCGGAAAGGCGACCTATTCGGCACGACCGTCTTCGGCGGGCCGGCTAATTACGGAACCGTCTTCGAACTCACGCCGGCGCACGGCACGTGGAGCGAACGCGTGCTCTACGCCTTCACCGGCGGCGCCGACGGGGCGAATCCCGCCGCCGCGTTGATCTTCGATTCGAAAGCCGACCTCTACGGCACGACCGAGAATGGCGGCGCGAACGGTTACGGCGTCGTCTTCGAGTTGACGCCCTAAGGGCTTAGCCTAAACGCGCCCAACGCCTTACTTCTTAGGCGGAGGCCCGCTCGGGGCGGCGGCTTTTTTGCGCGCGCCGACGGTCTTCTTGGGACCCTTGCGCGTCCGCGCGTTGGTCTTCGTCCGCTGACCGCGCACCGGCAGACCGCGGCGGTGGCGCAACCCGCGATAGCAGCCGATGTCCGTCAAGCGCTTGATGTGCGCCGTGACTTCCCGGCGCAGATCGCCTTCGACCTTGATGCCGCTGTCGATCGCATCGCGCAGTCGCTTCTCATCCTCTTCCGATAAGTTCTTTGACGCGAATGTTCGGATCGACGCCGGTTTGCGCGAGAATCTTTTTCGCCGTCGGCACGCCGATGCCAAGATGTACGTGAGCGCGATCTCGATGCGCTTCTCGCGCGGAAGGTCGATCCCGGAAATACGTGCCATCAGTGCCTTATCCTTGCACCTGTTTGTGCTTGGGATTGGCCTCACAAATCACGCGGACTTTCCCTCGCGGCGGATGATGATGCATTTTTCGCAAATGCGCTTGACTGACGGTCGGACTTTCAATCTTGCTACTTTTCCGTGTTACTTATACCTGTAGGTGATGCGGCCGTGGGACAAGTCGTACGGGAGAGCTCGACGAGGACGCGGTCGCCGGGCAGAATACGGATGAAGTTCATGCGGATTTTCCCACTGACGTGGGCGAGGACGCGGTGTCCGTTAGTGAGTTCGACGCGGAACATCGCGTTCGGAAGAGGCTCCACGATCGTCCCTTCGACTTCGATCGCTTCTTCTTTCGGGGTGACGTTCTGGCCGGCTCATCGGCCACCCTGTGCCGCTCGGGGCGTTGCCCACCACGCTTTTTATGGGCCATGCCTCGAGTCTCGTCTCACGCTGCGATCTCTTCTTTCGGGCGAAAGCGCGCGACGTCGCGGTGCTCGAGAACGTCCCGCAGGGTTAGGATCCTCGGACCCTCCTCGGTCAGCGCGACGGTGTGCTCGAAGTGCGCTGCGAGTTTACCATCCGCCGTGACAACTGTCCAGCCGTCCGTCAGGGTCTCACCTCGTATGTGCCTTCGGTGATCATCGGCTCGATCGCCAGGCACAGGCCCGGGCGGAGCACGATCCCGCGCCCCGGCTCGCCGTAATTGGGCACCTGCGGCTCCTCGTGCATGCGTCGCCCGACGCCGTGTCCGACGAGGGCCCGCACGACCCCGTAGCCGTGCGCCTCGGCGTGACGCTGCACCGCGTGCCCGATATCGCCGAAAGATGGTTCCCGTGCTGCATCTGCGCGATTCCGAGCATCAGGCACTCCTGGGTCACGCCGCATCAGCCGTTCGGCAGCCGCCGAGACCTTGCCGATCGCGATCGTCGCGGCCGAATCGCTGACGTAGCGCTCGAAGGTCGTGCCGATGTCGATCGACAGCAAGTCGCCGTCCCGCAGCACTCGCGGTCCGGGATGCCGTGCACGACGACGTCGTTCACCGACGTGCAAATCGAGGCCGGGAAGCCGTTGTATCCTTTGAACGTCGGAACGCCGCCCTGCTCGCGGATCGACTGCTCGGCGAGGCGGTCGAGCTCGCGCAGTCGTCATCCCGGCGCGGGCCGTCTGCAAGAGCATCGTCGAGCGCGCGCGCCGTGATCTTTCCGCCGCGGCGCATGATCTCGATCTCGCGCGCCGACTTGATGCGTGATCATGCCGGCGCTCGCGTCGCGCGATTCGACGCGCACGCGAGCATCTCTTCGGCGACGGCTGCGGATCGGCGTCGAGCCGCGTCGACTCGATCGAGCGTTCCCGCGCTTGTCGTAGTAGTCGACGAGCGGCGCCGTCTGCTCGCGTAGACTCGCAGGCGTTGTCGACGACGTCGCGGCATATCGTCGGGGCGCTGCACGAGCGGTCCGCCGTCTTCATCGTCGATGCCGGCGTACGGCGGCGGGCTCGAAGTCGACGTGGTACGTGCGGCCGTTGCGCGGATTGGTCCAGCGACCGGTCAAGCCGCCGCGATCAAAGCCGCGCGATCGGCGTCGAAGAGCAACACGCGCGCGTCAGCGGCTTGCGAGCCGCGCGAGCACTCGTCGAGCGCTTCGGCTTGCGCGACCGTGCGCGGAAAACCGTCGAGGATAAACGAGTCTTGCGTTCTCGAGCTCGCTTCCATCATCGCGATGATCAGATCGTCCGGGAACGAGCGTGCCCGCGCTCCATGTAGACCTTCGCTTCTCTGCCGAGCTCGGTCCCGTCCGCGATGTGCTCGCGCAAGATGTCGCCGGTCGAAATCTGGCGTGACGCCGAAACGCTCCTCGAGGAGCTTGCGCTTGCGTCCCTTTCCGGCGCCGGGCGGGCCCAGAAAGAATCAAGCGCATGCGCGCGCCGAGGGCTCATCGCTTGATGAAGCCCTTGTAGTCGCGCATCGCCAGGCGCGCCTCGATCTGCGTCATCGTGTCGAGCGCGACGCCGACGACGATCAGCAGCGACGTCGAGCCGAGGTAGAACGTCGTGACGCCGAGGCCGCGCTGCAGCGTCGACGGCAGCACCGCCAGCAAGCCCGAGGTAGACCGCCGCGACCGTCGTGATGCGAAGCAGGATCCGGTTGATGTAATCCACGGTCGGCTGGCCGGGGCGGATGCCGGGAATGAACGAGCCGCTCTTCTTGAGGTTGTCCGCGATGTCGCGCGTGTTGACGACGATCGAACTGTAGAAGAACGTGAAGACGACGACCAGCACGAAGTACGACAAGGTTGTACAGGAACGAGTTCGGGCTGAAGTAGGTCTGAAGACAGCGAAACGGCGGTCAGTTCGTCGGAATCGATCGGCCCAGATGCCGGCCGTCGGCCGCCGCTCCCGTGCCGAACCACGAGAGCGCCTGCTGCGGCAAGCAGCAGGATCGAGATCGCGAAGATGATCGAGATGACGCCGGCGTTGTTCAGCCGCAGCGGGATGTAGCTCGAGCGCCCGGCGAACATCTTGCGGCCCGACGACGCGCCGCGCTTGCTGCACCGGGATGCGCCGCTGGCCCTGATACATGAAGACGATCGAGACGATCGTGACCAGCGCGATCGCGATGAACAGGAGCAGGCCGAGATAGTTGACGCCGCCCTTGGCTGGCCGAGCGTGAACGGTCTGCGCGACGTAGGTCGGGTAGCGCAAAACGATGCCGATGAAGATGATCAGCGAGACGCCGTTGCCGATGCCCTTGTCGCTGATCTGCTCGCCGAGCCACATCAGGAACAGCGTCCCGGCGACGAACGCGACGATCGCGTAGATCAAGAACGCCATCGACGTGTCGTAGAACACGCCGGCGCGCTGCATCGCGACCGACATCGTCGTCGCTTGAACGACGGCGAGCACGATCGTCAGCCAGCGCGTGTAGTGGCTGATCTTCTTGCGGCCTTCCTCGCCGCCTTTCTTCGCCATCTCCTCGAGCTGCGGAAGGACGACCGTCATCAACTGCATGATGATCGACGCGTTGATGTAGGGCGTGATTCCCATCGCGATGACGGAGAGTCTCTGCAGCGCGCCGCCCGACAGGAATCCCAGGAAGTTGTAAAACGTTCCGCCGCGCAGCAGTCGCTGCCACGCGCGCTTCGTCGACGTTGGGCAACTGCACGTGGATCATGAAGACGAACAACGCAAACGCGCCCAGCACGAAGAGCGACCCGCTTGCGGATGTCGGGGACGAGGATCGCAGCGCGCAGGTTGTTGAGCAAGCGTCAGTCTCGGCCGGTTTCCGTGGACTCGCCCAGATGCGCGCCGGCGGCGTCAGTGCTTCGCGCGCGCTCTGGCGAGAACAGGACGTCGCGAAAGCCAGCCCGGCCGGCAGCGTCTTGCCGGGCTTCGTTCCGCCGAGAATCTTGACGCCGTCGCAGCGCTTTGCGATACGCGGCGCGCGACGAGCGACTGCGGCGAGACCTCGACGCTCGGATCCCAATCGGCGAGCGCGCTGCAAGTTGATGACCGCAAACGTCGAGCGGAAATGCCCGATGTCGCGCGCCTTCTGCGAGTAGCCGCGCCGGTGCGGCAGACGGCGCGCCCACGGCGTCTGACCGCCTTCGAAGGCCGGCCCTTTGCCGCCGCCCGAGCGGACGGTTTGTCCTTTGCCGCCCTCGCCGCCGGTCTTGACCATGCCCGAACCGTGGCCGCGCCCGATGCGCACGCGCTTGGGCGCGCGCCGAGGTTTTCCCGAAGACGCGCAAGCGTTACCGACGGTCGCGCCGCCGGAAGCCCGCCGCCGCGGGCGTGTGTTGCACGCTCGCCGCGCTTCGGGTCTTCGTCCGGCGGTCGCTTTGGCCGCCGTCGTTGCGCGCGGCGCTGACGCTCGCGGCACGAGTCGTCTTGACCGCGCTCGTCGCTTTGTGCGCGCGCGCAGGCTTCGGGTCGTGCGCGGCTTGGGTGCGGCCTTCGCCTTTTTTGCCGGAGGCTTAGCGCCTGCCGCCTTTTGCGAGCCTTTTTGCCGCCGATTTCCTTCTCTACTCTCTTATCGATCCTAGCGAACAGCTCATGGACGGTCTTATCGCGCAGCTTCGCAACCTGTTCGGCCGTCTTGAGCGACTCAGCGCTGCAACCGTCGCGAGCACGACGTTGATCGGGTTCGAGCTGCCCGAGCGATTTCGTCAGGATGTCGTGAATGCCGGCGAGCTCGAGGACGGCGCGCATCGGGCCGCCCGCGATGACGCCGGTCCCGGGCGCGGCCGGCTTCATGAACACGCTGACCGGCGCCGACCTGCAGCGTCACCTCGTGCGGAATCGTCCGCTCGACCATCGGAACGGTGATCAGAGCCTTACGCGCCTGCTCGACGCCCTTGCGGATCGCTTCGGGAACTTCGCCTGCCTTGCCGATCGCAAAGCCCACGCGGCCCTTGCGGTCGCCGACGACGACGAGCGCGCTGAAACTGAAACGCTTGCCGCCTTTGACGACCTTCGCCACGCGGTTGACGCGCACGACGGTCTCCTCGAAGCCCGAGTTGTCGCGATCGCGCCTCCTCTGTACATTATAGGCGCCCCACGTTGCGATAGCTCTGCATTCTAGAAACTCCAGGCCCGCCGCTTCGACGGGCCGGCATGGGCGGCCGAGCGCGCCGCGACGCGGCCATGATACTTGAGGCCGCTCGTATCGAACACGACGGCGTCGATGCCGGCTTCTTTGGCCCTGCGCCCGACGATCTCGCCGACCTTCTTCGCGGCGGCGACGTTCGTCTGCGAAGCAAGCCCATCGGCGACGCGCCTTCTGACGCGTCGAAGCGGTCACGAGCGTGTGCCCCTTCGCGTCGTCGACGACGGCCGCATAGATATGGTGCAGCGTGCGGTGCACGTGCAGACGCGGACGGTTCGGCCGTCCCGATGACCTTGCGGCGAAGGCGGCGGTGGCGCTTGATGCGCTGTTCGTTTCGAGAGATCGTCGCATTACTTCTTGCCGGCCTTCCGGCTTTGCCGAGCTTCTTGCGCACGAACTTCGCCCTCATAGCGAATCCCTTTGCCTTTGTAGGGCTCGGGCGGGCGCAGTCGCGCGAATCTCGGCGGCGACTTGGCCGACTTGCTGCTTGTCGATGCCGTCGACGTGAATCTTGTTCGTGCCCTCGACGGTGAACGAGATGCCCGCCGGCGCGTCGAAGACGACCGGGTGCGAATAGCCGAGCGTGCAAGTTCAGCCGCTCGCCGGCCTTGGTCGACGCGGTAGCCGACGCCTTGAATCTCGAGACTCTTGCGAAAGCCCTTCGTGACGCCTTCGACCATGTTGTCGATCAGCGTGCGCGTCAGCCCGTGCGCCGAGCGATGCGCCTTCGTCTTCGCCCATGCGCTCGACGCGCACCGCGCCGTCGTCGAGCGTCACGCGACGACGTGCTGGAAGGACGCGCTGCTGCGAGCTCGCCCTTAGGGCCTTTGACGTGCACGATCGCAGTCGCCGATGTCGACGTTGACGCCGGTCGGGACGGTGATCGGAAGCTTGCCTATTCGCGACATAGCATGCCGGTCTACCACACGTACGCCAGGACTTCGCCGCCGAAGCCTTCGCGCTTAGCGCGCTTGCCCGACATGATGCCCTTTGAGGTCGAAATGATGACGAGGCCCAGGCCGCCCAGGACGCGCGGAATATCGGTCTTCGTCGAATAGACCCGCAGACCGGGGCGGCTAGATGCGGCGCAGCCCGGTAATGACTTTCTCTTTTTCCGGGCCGTACTTGAGCGTGATCCGAATCGTGCCTTGCGGCCCTTCGTTCAACACCTCGAAGTCGCGAATGAAGCCTTCTTCTTTGAGGATCTCGGCGATCGCGCTGCTTCATCCGCGAGGCCGGAATGTCGACGGTCGGGTGGTTCGCCGTATTCGCGTTGCGAATGCGCGTGAGCATGTCGGCGATCGGGTCGGTGATGACTGCCCATAGTCGCTCCTACCACACGCCTTCGTGATGCCGGGGATGAAGCCGCGGTGCGCGTTTTCGCGGAAGCAGATCCGGCACAAGCCGAACTTGCGGTAATAGCCGCGCGGGCGTCCGCACGCAGGCACCGGTTGTGCTGCGCGCACGCCGAATTTCGGCGTGCGTTTCGATTTCTCGATCAGCGAGGTCTTGGCCATAGCTATCCCTTGCCCCGCGCGAAATCCGTCGCTGCGGTCTTTTTGCAGCGGAAGCCCCATCTGCGTCAAGAACTCGGTCGCTTCTTCGTCGTTGCGGCGGTCGTCACGATCACGATGTCCATCCCGCGCGCCTTGTCGACCTTGTCGTAGTTGATCTCCGGGAAACACGATCTGCTCGCGCAGACCCAGGTTGTAGTTGCCGCGGCCGTCGAACGACTTGCGCGGCAGCCCGCGGAAGTCGCGGATGCGCGGCAGCACGATGTTGAAGAGCTTGTCGAGGAACACGTACATCCGCTCGCCGCGCAGCGTAACCTTGGCGCCGATGACATGCCTTCGCGCAGCTTGAAAGCCGCGATCGACTTCTTCGCCTTGGTGATCACGGCTTTCTGACCGCGAGATCGTCTGCGAGCTCCTTGGCCGCCGACGTCGAGCACCTTCGGCGTCTGAGATCGCGTCGCTGACCGACATGTTGATGACGACTTTCTCGAGCTTCGGAACCTGGTGAACGTTCTTGTAGCCGAAGCGCTCGATCAGAGCTTTGCGGACGTCGGTGCGATAGTGCTCGCGCAGGCGTGCGTCGTTGCAGCCATCGTCAGCGCCTCTTCGACCGGTTGGGCGGCCGGCTCGCCGCAACGCGCACACGACGCGCTGCTTGCCCGTGCGCGCCGGTGCTGCGACGGAGCCGCGTCGGCTGTCTCGCACTTCGGGCAAACGTACTGCAGGGCGCCGAGCGGAATCGGCGCTTCCTTCTCGAAGATGCCGGCCGTCTTTGCTGCCACCGTAGCCTTGCTTCGTGTGGCGCTTGACGACGTTAAGGCCCTCGACGGTCGCCATGCCCGGCCTTGGGGAAGACGGCCTTCACGGTTCCGCGCTTGCCCTTTTCTTTGCCGCGCCGCACGCACGACCGTGTCGCCCTTCACGAGCTTGACCTTAAACGCGCCCGGCCTCTGCA
Organism: Vulcanimicrobiota bacterium; assembly: GCA_963832625.1. Lineage (GTDB taxonomy): Bacteria > Vulcanimicrobiota > Vulcanimicrobiia > Vulcanimicrobiales > Vulcanimicrobiaceae > CAWHUV01. The sequence goes on from CAWHUV010000007.1 coordinate 43,157, forward strand.
GCAGAATCGTCGCCACGCTACAGCACCTCCGGCGCGAGCGAGGCGATCTTCAAGAAACCGCGGTCGCGCAGTTCGCGGCAGACCGGCCCGAAGACTCGCGTACCGCGCGGATCGAGGTTGTCTTTTTCGCCTTTGATGATCACGCAGGCGTTCTCGTCGAACTTGATCGTCGAGCCGTCGGAGCGCTTCATCGGTTGCGACGCAGCGCACGATGACCGCTTTGACGACTTGACCCTTCTTGACCGCGGCGCCGGGAATCGCGCTCTTGACCGTCCCAACGATGACGTCGCCGACGTGCGCGTACGGATGCCGGCTGACCACCCTGCACGTGGATGCAGAGCAGCTCGCGCGCCCCGGAATTGTCGGCAACCTTCAGCCGCGTCTCTTGTTGGATCATTTCGCTCGCTCCACGATGTCGACAGGCGCCAGCGCTTGTCGCCGACAGCGGGCGGCACTCGGCGATGCGCACGAGTCGCCGACGTTCGCCTCGTTGCGCTCGTCGTGCGCTTTGAAACGCACCGACTTGCGCATGATCTTCTTGTAGACTGGGTGCGGCACGCGCGTCTCCGACACGACGACGATCGTCTTGTCCATCTTGTCGCTCGCGACCCGGCCTTGCTTGACGCGCCGATGGTTGCGCCGGGCGATGGCTTAGGCTGCTCCATGCTTGGCCTCCGCAAGCCGCTTCTCGCTGATAACGGTCTGGATCTGCAGCGTAGGTACGCGCCGCATCGCCTTCACGCGGCTGAAATCCGAGAGGTGGCCGGTCCGCAATCGAAAGCGCAGGTTGAAGAGCTCTTCCTTCGTCTCGCGCGCGCGCTTGCTTCGAGTTCGCTCGACGCGTCAGTTCGCGCAGCTCTGTGCAGCTCGTTACGCTTCATGCACGCCGCCTCGGCAGCGCGCGAGACGATCTTGGTGGCGATCGGAAGTTTCGAGGCCGCCAGGCGCAGCGCTTCGCGCGCGACCGACGTCCGGAATCCCCGCGATACTCGAAGAGCACGCGCCCCGGACGAACGACGGCGACCCAGCCCTCCGGGTTGCCCTTGCCCGAGCCCATGCGGACCTCGGCCGGCTTCTTGGTCACCGACTTGTCGGGAAAAATCTTGATCCAGACCTTTCCACCGCGCTTGATATGGCGAGTCATCGCGATACGCGCGGCTTCGATCTGGCGGTTCGTCATCCAGCACGGCTCGAGCGCTTGCAAGCCGTACTCGCCGAAGGTCAGCGAGCTGCCGACGGTCGCCTTACCGCGTCATGCGCCCGCGCTGGACCTTGCGCCACTTAACGCGTTTTGGCGTCAGCATTACTCGGCCCCCCGTTCCGGATCTGCGGCCGGGGACTCCGCCGCCGGCGTCTCTGCCGCCGGCGCTTCGACGGCCGCTTGCGGTTCTGCAGCGGGTTCCGGCGCTGCGACCGGCGCGGCATCGCGCGGCTCTTCGTGCACGCGCTCATAATGCTCGGACGCGGGCGCGGGCTCCGGATGGTGCGCGGTCGGCGCACTCGACTCCGCGCCGGGACGCTCCGCCTCATCGACCGTGTGCTGTGACGCCGGGTCGACCTGCGAGGTCTCCGTCGTGACGCCGTGGCCGTGCTGCGCTTCCGCTTCATGCATGACGCTGCCGCCGTGCGGTCCCGTCGCGTGCGCGCCTTCGGCCGGCGGCGCGCCGTCGATCTCCGACGCCAGCGATTGGTGATCGTCGTTCGATCTCGCTCGGCGCCGGTCAGGTCGAGCGCCGGCGCCTGACCGTCGCCGGCCACGCGATCGCGCCGCGCCGCGTCCGCGTCCGCCGCGTCGCTCGCCGCGCCGGTCGCGGAACATGGCGCGATCGCCCGTGCGCGTCGGCGGCGCGCTGCTCGGGGCGCGGCCCGCCCTCGGGCAGAACCTCGCCTTTGTAGATCCAAACCTTGACGCCGATGCGACCGAACGTCGTGAACGCTTCAACGTGCGCGTAGTCGATGTCGGCGCGCAACGTATGCAGCGGAACCTTTCCGTCGTGGTTGCGCTCGAGCGCGCGATTTCGGCTCCGCCCAGGCGGCCCGAAACCATGACCTTGACGCCGCGCGCCGCCCGCTTTCATCGTGCGCATGATCGCCTGCTTCATCGCGCGGCGAAACGCGATCCGCTTCTCGAGCTGATCGACGATGTTCTGCGCGACGAGCCGCGCGTCGAGCTCAGGATGCTTGATCTCGACGACGTTGACCTGGACGTTCTTCTGCGTCAGCTGCTCGAGGTTCTTACGAATGTCCTCGATGCCGACGCCGCGCTTGCCGATGATGATGCCGGGTTTGCCGGTGTGGACGATGACGCGCGCTTGGTTGGCGCGCCGCTCGATCTCGATCCTGCGAGATCGCGGCCGCGCGCGTCAGGCGCGCGAAATACTTGCGGATCGCGCCGTCTTCGTGCAGCCACGCCGGTAATTCTTTTTCTCGAACCAGCGGCTGTCCCACGTGCGCGTGATCCCGAGCCGCAAGCCGACCGGATGAATCTTCTGACCCATTACTTCGTGCTCCGGCCGCGGCGCGCGGCTTTCTTTCGCGGTGCGCTTTCGCGGGAGCTTGCTGGCGGGTGCAGCCGCGGCGGCGCGGCGCGATTGCCGCGTCTTCAGCGCGATCGAGGCTCCCGGCCGGCGCTTGGGCTGCCGCTTCGGCGGCGTCGGCCGCCGACCAGCGATCGTCACGTGCGACATCCGCTTGCGCTTGAACGCGGCGCGCCCTTGCGCGCGCGGGTCGAGGCGCTTGGTGAACCCGCCGCCCGGACCGCTGTCGACCGTGATCCGCGTGATGTACAGGTCGTCGGTCGTCATGTTGATGATTGTTCTCGGCGTTGGCGACCGCGCTGCGCAGCAGCCGCTCGAGCGGTTCCGCGCGCGAACACGCCGGCAAACTTCAAAAGCACGAGACGCTTCGCGCACGGTCTTCCCGCGAATCGCGTCGGCGACGCGCCGCAAGCTTGCGCGGGCCGACGCGCGCGAATTTCAGATGAGCGACGCGCTTCGGTGCGCTCGGCCGTCTGCGTATCGGCCATGCTCTTCACCACGGCTTTGTCGGTGCCGGACGTGACCCTTGAAGTGGCGCGTCGGCGCGAACTCGCCGAGCTTGTGCCCGACCATGTTCTCGGTGACGAAGACCGGGACGTGGGCTTTGCCGTTGTGGACGGAGATCGTGTGACCGACCATCTGCCGGGACGATCGTGCTCGAGCGCGACCACGTCTTGATGACGCGCTTCTCGCGCGTCGCGTTGAGCTTCTCGACCTTGGCGATCAGGTGGTCCGCAACGAACGGGCCCTTTTTGAGCGATCGGCCCATTACTTGGCGCCTCCGCTTGCGGACGATCATCTTCGCGGTTCGCTTGTTGCGGCGCGTCTTTTTACCCATCGTCATCTGACCCCACGGCGTCGTCGGCGGCCGGCCCGAGGTCGAGCGCGCTTCGCCGCCGCCGTGCGGGTGGTCGACCGGATTCATCGCGATGCCGCGCACCGATGGGCGCTTGCCCATGTGCCGAATCCGCCCGGCCTTGCCGATGATGATCGTTTTCGTGGTCGAGGTTGCCGAGCTGACCGATCGTCGCGCGGCAAACGACGAGGATCTTGCCGCACTTCGCCGGACGGCATGCGCACCTGCGCGTAGTCGCCTTCCTTCGCCATTAGCTGCGCCGACGCGCCGGCCGAACGGACGAGCTTGCCGCCCTCGCCCGGGTCGCAATTCGATGTTGTGAATCACCGTACCGAGCGGGATATTCTTGAGCGGCAGCGCGTTGCCGGGTCTTGATGTCGGCGGCCGGGCCCGACTCGATCACGTCGCCGACCTGCACGCCGACCGGCGCGAGGATGTAGCGCTTCTCGCCGTCTTTATAGTGCAGCAGCGCGATGCGCGCCGAGCGGTTTGGATCGTACTCGATCGCCGCGACCTTGGCCGGAATCGCGTCCTTGTCGCGTTTGAAGTCGATGATGCGGTACTGTCGCCGCGTACCGCCGCCTTTGTGGCGCACCGTGATATGGCCGTTGAAGTTGCGGCCCGAGTGCTTCTTGCTGGACCTCGAGTCGGGCGCTTCTCGCGGCTCTTCTTGCGTCAGCTCCGAGAAATCCATCGATCGTCATGAAGCGGCGGCCGGGCTGACGTGGCCTGAAATTGTTTTAATTGGCATTTACTGCTCGAAGTAGTTGACGCCGCCGAGCTCAATCTTCTGGCCCGGCTTGAGGGTGACGATCGCTTTCTTCCAGTCCGGTTGCTTGCCCGGCGTGCGCACGCCGCGGCGCGCAAAGTTCTTGCTCTTGCCGCCGACGTTGACGGTGTTGATCTTGAGGACGTTGACCTTGAAGATCTCCTCGATCGCGTGGCGGATCTGCGTCTTGGTCGCGCGCGGGTTCACCTCAAAGCGTACTGCTGTGGGCGCGTCCCCGCCATCGATTTCTCGGTGATCAACGGCGCGATGATGACGTCGCGTGCTTCCATCTAGCGCGCTCCCTTCGGTGCGAAGCTGACGCGAGCGCGTCGAACGCAGCGGCCGTTAAGCACAGACGCGGAAAGCCGAGGACGTCCTTGACGTCGAGGGCGCCGGCGTGCGTAATTGCGACGCGCCGCAGGTTGCGGCCGATTCGCGCGAGTTGCACGCCGAGCGGCTCGGCCTCACTCGGCGCGTAGACGACGAGGGTGCGGTCGCCCTTTTCGGCGGCCTTGGGCGAGCCGTACAGCAGTGCGGCCAAGTCGCGCGTCTTGGTCAGATTGAAGCCCTCGGTCGAAAAAAGCGTCACGCAGTCGGACTGGAAGCGGTCGCACGAGCGCGGCCAGAAGGCCGGTCCGGCGTTCCTTCTTATTAAGTGACGTTTTGTAGCTGCGCGGCTTAGGGCCGAAGACGACCCCTCCGTGGCGCCACTGCGGCGACCGGATCGAACCTTGCCGGGCGCGGCCGGTCCCCTTTTGGCGCCAGGGCTTTCTGCCGCCGCCTGAGACTTCGTCGCGCCGAAGGGTCGATGCAGTCCCGGCGCGGCGGTTGGCCAGCTCGCGGAAGACTGCCCGAAACATCGACGTTCGTGCTTGCCCGAGAGGTCTTCGCTGAAGAGCGCCGGGACCGGCTCGTCGCGGAGCGTCGCGCCGTTAACGTCGATAACCGCCGGCACTTACTTGCCCTCCGCCGCCGCGGCGACAGCCCTCTTCGGCGGGCGCACTGCCGAAGAAATCAAGACCAAGCCGTTCTTCGCGCCGGGGACCGGACCGCGGACGAGGAGCAGGTTGCGCTCGGCGTCGCTTCGGACGACTTCAAGGTTCTGGTGCGTGATGCGATCGACACCGTAGTGGCCGGGGCGCCGGCTGCCGCGGACGGTGTGCCCGGCGTTCGTGTCGCCGTTCGAGGCCGGCTGGCGGTGGATCATCGAGCCGTGAGTCTGCCCGCCGCCCGAGAAGTTCCAGCGCTTGATCCCGCCGGTAAAGCCGTGGCCCTTTGAAATTCCCACGACGTCGACGAACTCGCCCGCCGTAAACGCCTCGACCGTGATCGTCTGGCCCGCCTCGACGCCTTCGATGCCCGCACGAAACTCGCGGATGACGCGGGCCGGCTCGAGGCCCGCCTTTTTGAAGCGGCCGCCCATCGGCTTCGTGACGCGCGATTTCTTGATTCCGTCAAACGTCAAAGCGACGGCCTCGTAGCCGTCGCTCGCCTTGGTCTTCCGCTGCAGCACCGAACACGGCCCCGCCTCGATGACGGTGACCGGGACGGACCGCCCATCGGCGGTAAAGACGCTCGTCATCCCGACCTTCCGGCCGATGATGTTTTTCATCGAAATCGGTGCCTCTATGTCCACGGAGCCTGGCGTTCAGTAATCTTCTTCGGCCGCGGATGCGTAAACCACGCGCCGACGGCCTGGACGACAACCTGGAGAGTCTACCAGCGCCACGCAAGCCTGTCAACGGAAACTCCACGGAACGGGGCGGCTCTGGGTGGTACAATCGTGGCGTGAACAGTCAGCGAAGGGCTCGCCTCTTTCGAGCCATCGTGTTGATACTGCTTATCACCCTGGTTGTCGTCACGGTGCGACGACTAACGGGGCACGGGTACTTCTACTAACTCCCCTGCAAGCGTGGCGGGGTTCCGTCGTACGGCCGCAAGAACGCGGCGGGCGCGAAAGCGGCGTACGACGGCGGGTACGAGTTGAACCCGATCCCAAGCGCTAAGGCCGCGTTGTTGAGGTTCGTCGGGGTAAGCTTTTCCCAGCGCCCAGCGTCCAAGCGTTCGATGAGGGCCTTAAAAGCCGCGACCGTCTCGCCCGGTGTAAACGCGCAGTGACCGGCGCGATGGACGAACACCTCGCGGAGCAGTGCGGGATCGTGCGCCTGCTGCACGACGGTCTCGTAAGCATTCTCGTTTTGGTTCATGACGACGCCGTCGCCCTCGGTGTGCAGCGTGAGCACCGGCACCGGGATCTTCCCGTCGAAGATGATGTTTTGACTCAGGTACGTCAGCGAGTTCGGGTTCGCTTGAATCGACGCCGCGGTATTAAGAGCTTGAAGGTCGCCGTCTAAGTTGAGGTTCGCTTGCGCGTACAGCGCCTTGACCTCGCCGCGATCGACCGACGCCGCGAGCTGTTTGCGGTAGTCGATTCCGGCGTTCCACGATGGATTGCCGCCCGCGCGTCCCTCGAGTTCCGCGCGCAGATAGAAGTCGAAGAGAAATCCGTCTTGCTGGAGCAAAACAAATTGATTGGCCTCTTGAGTCGCGTAGTCGTCACGACGCGGCGGCGGAGATCCCGGGACGAGCCATCCCGGCGTGTCGGCAAGCGCTGCCGCGAGCGCAATCCGCGCGCGTCCCTCCGCCGAGTTTTGCGCGCGGCCCAGCGCGGCTTCCGCGTTGTCGTAGTTGCCCAGTGGGTCCGAGATGTTCACGACCTGCAGAGCGCTGCTTGCAAGGAGCGTGTTGAAGGCAAACGCGGAGTCCAGGTACGAATTCCAAAAACCCACGCCGCCCGCCACGACGCCGCACATGGGAAGCGCACCGTCGAAACGCGTCGGGTATTGCTGCACCAAACCGGCCGTGATGATCCCACCCATCGAGTGGCCCCACGCGATCGTTCGCTTTGGCTTGCCGACGAGATTTGCGAACGTATCGAGGACTGCGATCTGATCCGGCAGCGCTTGCGCAATCGCCCAGCCCGTCGACGCGTACGAAGATCCACCGAGAGCGTAGCCTTGCAGCAACAGGTACTCGCCGGTCGTCGGGTCGCCGACGTCGGTCGCGTAGTTGGTCGAACCTGGGAAGACGTATCCGTGGCTATACAGGACCAGCGTCCCGTTCCAGCCTTGCGGAACCTGAATGATGTACGTCGCGCCGTCCGCGAACGTACCCTGATACGTCGTGACGTTCGGGTTCGCGTGCGTTCCACCGAGTGGCAAGTGCAGCGCCGCGCTCAGTAAACCGGCTTGGAACACCGCTAGTAGCATTTCCCTAGAAACCCCCACGCGCGCTAGGCACCGCTTTTATCGTACGTGGCGCGACTTTGCGAAGGCGCCTGCCCCCACCTCGACCGCGGCGGAACCGGCCGCTCGCCGACACCTCAAAGACAGACGGCGGTCGCCGATACTCTACGTGACGGGCATCACTGCACTGCTTATATTGGCCTCGCTCGACCCGTTGGCGGAGCCTTCGGAGGGGACCTCATGATCGCGTCTTTTCTTAAAGACGACGCCGGCCAAGGCTTGACCGAATATGCCCTCATCATCGCGCTCGTATCGATCATCGCGATCGCCGCGCTGAACACGCTCGGCAACAAGTCCAGCAACGGCCTCACCAACGCCGGCAACAACCTCTCGTAGCGGCTCCCAGGCGCACCCGATCGCACTAGGAATTCCCGGCATTTGCAGCCCGGACTTATTGTGCGACCAGGCGCGCCTCGAGGCAGTCCATCGTAAACCAAGCGATCCCGTTGCGCGCCGCGTTCGGCGGGGGAGAGGCCGGCGCGTTTTGGGCGGTCAGGTCATCGCCCGCGACGACGAGTTCGAGAGGCGCCGCGCACGCAGGCTCCAGAGCTAACGTCCCCGAGCCCGGCGTCCACTGCGCAAACGAGACGGTCCCGGCGCTCGCGATAAAGAGCGCTAGCGGGCCGGGTCCGAGCGACGCGCGGAAGCCTCCCGAAAAGCGCTCGGTCGTAAGCGGCGCCGAGCCGTCGAACTGACTACCGGGATTGGGCCGGTACCGGTACAGCGCGACCATGAAACTCGCCCGGCCGCTCCCCGTCAGCGGCAACTGCGTCATGGTGACGGTCGCACCGTCGCCCGTCGTCGCGGCGACCGCGCGCGCGCTTTCGACAAATGCAGGGAGCGCGTCGACCGCCGCCGGCGCCGAACCTGCGCCCGCTCCGAGCGACCGCGCGACGAACGCGCCGAGTGCGACTAGGACGATCGCCACCACGAGTACGGTCTCGACGAGACTCTGCCCGCGCGAAACGTTCATCTCGACCATCCGCTCGACTCGGCGTTGTTATCGCGCCACGGCCTGCTCGTGAAAGCATCGACGGGGAGCGGGCTCTGCCCAACGCAGTTTTGCGGCTGAGAGGGATCGCTACACTCCTCGATCGCGTGGATGCGGCTGTCGGCGCCGCATACGCCACCGTCGCACGCGCCCGCGAAGTCTCCAACCGAACGTCCGTCGATCGTCGGCTCGTCGGTCCCCGCGACCGCGGCAAACGGCCACGCAGCCAGCGTCCGCAACGTGACCCGGCGCGATAGTTCGCCGACGGCCGGGCCGGCCCGCGCGGTCACGGTCGCGGTCACGACCGCCGCGAGGCGCTGCTCGGCGACGCGCGCGTTGGTCTGAAGGTTGTACGCAGTTTGGTTCGGCGGCGTCACCCCCGACGCGGTCTGTCCCGCAAGCGCGACACTCGTCGCGACGAAAAACGGGCACGCCGGAGCGCCGGGTGGCGGCGTCGGACAGATCGATTCAGGTGGGCTCGGCGTCGGCGCCGTAAATGATGTGGCGCCGGCCGCCGCTTGCACCGCGACCGACTCGACCAGCGCGTCCTGCGCTCGTTCCAGCGCGACGTTCGCGGCGCGCATCGCGGCATGCCGCGCGGCCGCCGTCACTTCCGCGCGTGTCGCGCCGAGCCACGCGCTCGCGAGAATCGCGAAGATGACGAGCGCCCAGAGCACTTGGAGGTACATCTGCGCTTAGTGCGGGCTCGGCGGCGGGCTGCTCGCGTCGAGGATCGCACCGGGCGGCGGGGCGACGAAGCGCAGTGCGAACGCCGCGTCGGCGCTCGTCGCGAGGCCCGTCGCATGAAGCTGCACGAGTTGCGCCTGCCCCGCCGGCGCGACGCTTGCACTCAACTCGAGGCTTGCACCGTCGGCGCTCGGCGCCGGACTCGGCGGCGCCGGCGGCGTTACGGTCCACGTCGCCGAGTGCACGCGCTGCAGCGCGATCGGATCGTACGCGGTTGCAGCAAACAACTCGGTCGCGGCGTCGCCGATGACGTCGAGCGCGATCAACCTCGCCTCGGCTGGGCGTTCGTGCGTCGCGCCGAAGGTCAGCGCCGCCGTCGCCGCGCCAAGCGCGAGCAGAAAGACCCCAATCGCCAGCAGCGTCTCGATCAAACTTTGGCCGCGATCGCCGCTCGTTTTCAACAGCCGATCACGAACGTCGTTTGGTATGAGTAGCCCGGACCATTATCGATGATCGGTGCGAATCGATTCGCCTCGTTGCCGTGAGCCCGCACGAGCTGGCCGCTCGGTGGTGTGTAATCGTCGGGACCGATCTTATTTGGCTCCCAGGCTTCGGTTAGGTTGAGCGTGGCGTCGGTTACGAGCCCGTAAAATCGCTCGCTCGAATCGTAAGCGCCGATCGGCGTCGCCGCGCCGGGATTGAGCGGGCCGTTCGGGTCTTGGCAGACGTCGGCAATCGGAATCTGAGTGTTCGGCGGCGCGACGAGCGAGCCGCCCGGTCCGAACGAATCGCCGAACTGATCTTGTTCTCGCCCTGGGCCGCCCGGTCCGCAGCCGGGCGTATTCGGCGGCATGTTGATGCAAGGTCCGATCGCCCATTGCTCGAGCGAGATGTAGTTGCGCGCAACGCCGGTTTCGCCGCTCCCCGGTGTCGGCGACGCCGATGGGAGCGGCGTCGGTGAGGGACCGGTCGACGAAATGGGCGCCGGCGTATAGGTTCCCACGACGACGGTGAAACCGCTCGCCGCGAGCCGAGGCGCGAGCTCGTGGCGCAAATGGAACACGCCGTTCTCGACGTCGACGATCGCGAGCGCATTTCCGCCGTCGACGCCGGGATAGCCGAGCGGCACGCTCACGTCGCGCGGCGCGTACGGTCCCAGCGCCGGGATCGTGACGCGCGAGATCGGGACGCGACTGGTGGAAAAGGCCGCGATTCCCTGCAGACCCGGCCCGCTCGCCGCGAGCCCGACCGGGCCGCTCGGACCGAGGTCGTCATACGTGTAGCGTTGCAAGACGCGCGTCGCCGCGTCGTACCGGTAAGCCCAGAAATGCGGCGCCCCGGCGGTGTCGCGCGTAAAGAAATCGAGCTCGTGACAGACGCCTTGCACGTTGCAATCGCTCTCACCGAGGACGTCCTTCGCGGGCGCAAAGAGGGCCGCGGCGCTGTGCGATTCGGCGTCGAGCCGCTCGACCAGTTCGCTCATCGCAGCCGAGCCGGCGCCGAGCGTGCGAGCCTGCGCGACGCCCCAGAGCGCCGCCCGCAACACGGCGGCGAGCGCGAGCGCGACCGGAAGCGTGATCGCGAGTGCGATCAAGACTTCGATCAGCGTAAAACCGCGCTCGCCCTCGCGCACGATCGATCCTCTCCGGCGCCCCTCGAAACTGCGCCGAAAGAGTCAGTGCCCGCGTTCGCTCGCTTTCGGACCACCTTCGATCAGCATTGCGTCGCCGAATGAGTAGAACCGATAGCCTTCCTCAATGGCGTTCGCGTATGCCGCGGCGATCCGCTCGTAGCCGGCAAAAGCCGCGACCAGCACCAAGAGCGTCGATCCGGGAAGGTGGAAGTTCGTCAAGAGCAGGTCCGCGACTCGAAACCGGAAGCCCGGCCGGATGAAGAGCGTGGTCTCGGCTTCGCCCGCCGCGACTCGCCCTTCGAGCGAAGCCGCCGATTCAAGCGCGCGCAAGGTCGTCGTCCCAGCAGCGACGATCCGGCGCCCGCGGCTCTTCGCCTCGTTGAGGACATCCGCAGTCGCAGCCGGGATCGCGTACGTTTCGGCGTGCATCACGTGCTCCGCGAGAAGTTCGCTTTCGATCGGCTTGAAGGTCGCATACCCGACGTCGAGCCGCAGCGGGGCGAGCGTGACGTCGCGCGCGCGCAACGACTCGACGATTCGCGGCGTAAAGTGCAGCGAGGCGGTCGGCGCGGCGACGCTCCCCGGCAAGCGCGCAAAAATCGTCTGATAGCGCGCGGCGCGGCGTTCGTCACCCGGACCGACGTACCGGGGGAGCGGCATCTCGCCGTGATTCTCGAGGAGCACTTCGAGCGGGACGCGCAAGTCTAGTTCGATTTCGCGGATCCCGTCCGGCGCGACCGCGACGATCTCGGCGGTCCCGTCGAACCCGAACTCGATGCGGTCGCCCTTGCGGAGGCGCCGGCCGGGTCGCACCAGCGCCTGCCAGCGCCGCGCCGTCGGATCGTACCGAGGGCGATCGAGCGGCCGGAGTAACAGCACTTCGGCCGCGCCGCCGCCCGGGGAGCGGCGACCGTTCAATCGTGCGCGTATGACGGCCGTCTCGTTGATCGCGAGCACGTCGCCTGGAGTGAGGATCTCGGCGAATTCGGCGAACCGGCGGTGCTCGATGCGCCCATCCGAACGCAGCACCATCAGGCGCGCCGCCTCCGGCGGATCGGCCGGCGACCGTGCGATCAGTTCGTCCGGTAGCTCGTACCGGTAACTCGCAGAACGATCTAAGTCGGGCCCGCCGTTGCGGATTTGGTCAGACGCGCCCGAGCGCGGTCGTCGGGAAGTAGAGCGCGAGGATGTCTTCAATCCGCGCGCCGTTCTCCGCCATCATGCGCGCCCCCCATTGGCACAGTCCGACGCCGTGACCGCGGCCGTTCCCTACGATCGCAAGTCCCGGCTCGCTTCCGCGTTCGACGTCGACGCCACGCAAGAACGTACTCCACACGACGTTTAGGCCGGCTGCTGCGCGGAGATCTCGCGTCGCGACCTCGACCTGCCCCAGACTTCCGTCAAAGAGGGCCAGCCTGGGCCGGCCGCTTGGATCGAGATCGTGCAACTCGACGCGACACAGTTGCCCGACGCGGCCGAGCCCCAGCGCCTGGGCGACCGACGAATACGGGACCCGCGCCTCCCAACGGTAGTCGGGCGTCCCCGCACAGTGCGGATCGACGCGACTACGAAGGTAGGGGTAAGCCGTATCCCACACGTCTTGCGAGTCGGCGGTACAACCGCCGCAACACGCGCTGTAGGCGACGTGCGCCGGCGCGCCCGCGAACGAAACGAACCTCCCGGCAGTTGCGTCGACAGCGGCGCGGCCTTCGGCCGACTCACCGGTGACTCCGCGATAGCGTTGGTCGCTCACGTTTGCGGTCACGTCGTACTCGCGGTCGCGGTGCAGGTTCGTGAGCGCGTACGTGCGCGAGACGATCGCCTGCGTCTGCAGTGCGACGGCGGGCCAGTCGGATGAGACTTCAGCCCCGAGTACGCCATAGAGGTAGTCGTCGAGCGGGACTGAGTCGACGAGGGCACGTTCCCCGTTTTCGAGCGTGATGAGCGCGAACGAACCTCGGTAGCGGCGGCCGTTCCAGGCGAACTGCGATCCATCGAGCCGCTGTGGCGTGGGGAAGGCGGAGCCCGTCGCGAGCAGCACCCGAATCGTCTCGGTGTCAGCCGGCGCGACGACGCCGCGGGTACGCGCGAGCGCCGCGCCCGGAAGGGCGCCCCCAAGTATGGCCATCCCGGCCGACATGACAAAAGTTCGACGCTGCATCCTTGCCTCGAACTTGTCGTCGGCTCGTCAGGCCTACGGATTCGTGATATGCCTCCTCGTCGTGCGCCCCGTCACAGCAAACGCGGCTGCGGCAGGGCGCCGGCCGGAACGTCGAGCGCGAGGTGCGCGTAGGCTGACGGCGTGACTTTGCGACCGCTCGCCGTCCTTACCACGAGCCCCACTTTCAAGAGGTAGGGCTCGACGACGTCCTCGAGGGTCTCAGCGTCCTCGGTCAAGGTTGCGGCGATGGCATTGATGCCAACCGGGCCGCCGCGATACTGTTCGGCGATCGTCCTCAAGAACGCGCGGTCGAGCCGGTCGAGCCCGAGTTCGTCGACGCCCTCGCGTGTCAGCGCCTCCTCGGCGACCTCGCGCGTGATCGTTCCGCCGGCCCGCACTTCGGCGAAGTCGCGGACGCGGCGCAACAATCGGTTTGCGATCCGCGGGGTACCGCGGCTGCGCGTCGCAATCGCGAGCGCGCCCGCGGCGTCGATCGGAATTCCAAGGACGCCCGCGCTGCGCACGACGATCCGCTCGAGTTCGCCGACCTCGTAGTAATCGAGGTGGTATGCGAGGCCAAAGCGCTCGCGCAGCGGCGCGGAGAGCATCCCCGCGCGCGTGGTGGCGCCGATCAACGTGAACCGCTCGAGTTGCAGCTTGTACGTCTTCGCGTACGCGCCGCGATCGAGCATCACGTCGATCCGAAAATCTTCCATCGCCGGATAGAGGTACTCTTCGACGACGCTCCCCAGGCGATGGATCTCGTCGATGAACAGGACGTCGCCGTCCTGCAGTGAGGTGAAGATGCCGACGAGGTCCTTCGGCTTCTCGAGCGTCGGCCCCGACGTCGGTCGCAGCGCGTGCCGTAATTCCTTGGCGATCAACGCCGCGAGCGTCGTCTTCCCCAGCCCCGGCGGCCCGTAGAACAGGATGTGCTCGAGCGGCTCGCCGCGCCCGCGCGCCGCATCGATCGCGATCCCCAAATTCTCGACGAGCATCGTTTGCCCGACGAACTCTTCAAACGAGCGCGGCCGCAGGGTGGCGCCGACGAATTCTTCCTCTAAGGCCGCGCTCTGCGCTCCGACCAGACGCTCGGCGTCGTCGGGCCCAAGGACTTTGCGACGCACCGGGGCCTCGTCGCTCACGCCGTCTCCGCCTTGCGGTGCTTGCGCCGGTACGCCTCGGCGAGCAGCGTCTCCGCGTCGCGAATCTGCGGCTGCGCGGCCAGCGTCTCGGCGATCATCGCCTCGGCTTCGCCGCGACGGTACTCGAGCTGCAGAAGCACGGCGAGCGCCTCTTCGGCGAAGTCCGGGATCGGCGCGGGTGGATGCGCCGGTGCGTCTTGTATCAACAAGAACTTGGTCACTTTACCCTGGAGCTTTGCGACGATGTCGCGCGCCTTCTGTTGTCCGATGCCCGGGAGTTTGACGAGCGCGGCGTAGTCGCCCGCATCGATCGCCTGCGCGATTCGCCCCATCGGCAGGACGAACGCGCGCGCGGCGGTTTTTGGACCGATGCTCGCGACGCTGCACAGCGCCTCAAAAAAATCGCGCTCGATTGCGTTCGTGAACCCAAAGAACGTGAAGCGCGCGCTGTTTCCATCGATCTGGAGCGCGGGATGGATCTCGAGCGTCACGCGCTCGCCGAGCGCGCGCGGGAGCTTCTCGGCGACGCACGGAGGAAGGATGATCTCGTAACCGAGCCCGGCGACGTCGAGGACGACGCGCGCGTCGTCGCGGTCGACGATCGTTCCGTCGATCCGTGAAAACATCAGCGCACGGCCGCGATGCCCAAGTGCGCCAGGCGCGCTTCGGTCCGCTCCATGTTCGCGCACGCGAGCGCGAGTGCGAGCGCGTCGGAGACGTCGTCGGGCTCGGGCGAAACGCGCAATCCAAGCATGTGAACGACCATCCGTTTCACGCGATCCTTGCTCGCGCCACCCGAGCCGACCAACGCGCGTTTGACGAGCGAATGGACGAGGTGGCGGACCGGGACGCCCGCTTCGTCGGCCGCCAAGCACAGCACGCCGCGCGCGTGCCCCATCAAGACGGCCGTCGCCGGATGCCGGTACGCGCTCCACAATTCCTCGACGACCATCACGTCCGGTCGCGTCGCGCTCAGCACCGCGCCAAGCTCGCGGTGCAACTGACCGAGACGGCGTTCCAGCGACCCGCCGGCGGGCGGCGCGATGATCCCGGCCTCGATCAGACGCGCGCCGTCGGGGTCGACCGCGATTGCGCCGTATCCCGTGACGCGCAGCCCGGGATCGACGCCCAAAATGCGCAGCGTCATACCCGCAACGTCATTGCCCGGCCGCCCCGGCGAGGTGCACGATCACGGTCGCGCCCGGGCGCAGTTGCGCGTTTGCGGGAGGATCGGTTCGCACGACCTTGCCCGCATCGCCGCCGCCGTCGTAGAGCACGCCCCCAATCGAATAGCCGGCACTTTGCAGAATCGCGCGTGCCGCATCGAGCGTCATGCCGCCAACGTCCGGGACGCTCCCGGGGACGCCGACGCCAAGTGCGACCGTCGTGCCTTTCTTCACCCTGGTCCCCGGCGCCGGGTCTTCCTCTAAGACCGTGCCGATCGGAACGGACCCGTCGACGACGTACGCGTACCGAGGCGCGAGGCCCGCCGCTTGCAACGCGCCGCTCGCATCGGTCACATTGCGACCGCGCACGTCGGGGATCGCAAAGAGTTGCGCGCCCGCGCTGACGACGACCGTCACGATCGAACCCGGGTCGACCTGGCTCCCCGGCGGTGGATTCTGCGACGTAACGGTATCGGCGGCGATGTCGTCGCTCGGAACGCGGTCGGCGATCTCGAGCCGCAATCCGCGGTTCGCGAGTTCGGCGGTCGCGTCGTTGAGGAGCCGCGTGACGAGATCCGGCACCGCGACCGGCTTGGGACCCTCCGAGACAACGAGCGCGACCTTCGATCGAATGGGCACTTGCGTGTTCGGCAGCGGGTTCTGCGTCATGACGACGCCTTTCGGTACGGCGGCATCGTAGCGCAGCGCGACGACCGGGACGAGTTTCGCATCGTGCAAGTAGCGCTCGGCGTCGTCGCGCGAGTAATGTCGCAAGTCGATCAATCCGACGCTCGGCAGACCGGTCGAGACGTAGAGCCGGACCACGCTCCGCGGCGGAAGCTTGCGCGGAGGCGCGGGGTCTTGCCGGACGACCCGATCCTTCGGAATCGTTTCGCTTGGGACGGGCAGGACCGTGTAGTCGAGCCCAACCGCATCGAGTGCTTTCTCGGCGTCCGCGACGGTTCGTCCCGAGACGTTGACGAGCGCGACTGGAGTGGGCGGACCGAAGAGCGTGCCGCGGCTGAACAAGAAATATCCCGCGAGCGCCGCGAGAACGAGGAGCGCGATCCACACGTAGACTGGTGGGCGCATGCCGGACCGCGTCGCTCGATACGGCTCGTGGGCGTCGACGCGATGCGGCGTTACGCCTTTTCCATTCCGCCGGTCGGGGAAGCGCGAGGGGCGCGGCTTCGGCGGCAGGAGCGGCGGCGCGGCGACAGCGCCCGGCGCCGCGACGTCGATCGGGACCGTTACCAACGGGTTTTCGCGTGCTTCGCGTAGCGCCTTCGCGACTTCGGTCGCCGATCCAAAGCGCGCGGCCGGATCTTTCTGCAGCAACTTTTGTACGATCGCAGCGAGCGCCGGACTGATCTCCGGCTCGATCGCCGCGAGCGAAGGGATTGGGCTCGACACGTGCTTGAGCGCGACCGTTACCGGCGACTCGCCGGTATACGGCAGCGTCCCGGAGAGGATCTGGTACAGGACGACCCCGAGGCTATAGAGGTCGCTTGTCTCAGCGAGCTCGTGCCCTTGGGCCTGCTCGGGCGAGAGGTAGTAGACGCTCCCCATCACCATGCCCGGTTGCGTGATCGTGACGGTCTGCGTCGTGACCGCGCGCGCGATCCCGAAGTCGGAGAGTTTGACGACGTCGTCTTTGGTGACCAGGATGTTCGCGGGCTTGATGTCGCGGTGCAGGATCCCCTGACGGTGCGCGTAGGCCAAACCGGCGCAGATTTGCGTCGCGAAATCGATCGCGACGGGTTCGGGGAGCCGGCCGTCGTGTTCGATCATCTCGGCGAGCGTGGTTCCGTCGACGAGTTCCATCACGATGAAGTAGGTTTCGCCTTCGTGTCCGACGTCGTATATGTTCACGACGTTGGGATGCGACAGCTTGGCGGCGTGCTGCGCCTCGAAGTAGAACCGGCGCACGAAATCCTGGTCGGCGGCGAATTGCGGACGCAGTACCTTGACCGCGATACGGCGGCGAAGCACCGTGTCGATCCCGGCATAAACCGTCGCCATTCCGCCCGAGCCGATTCGGTTCTCGAGGCGGTAACGATCGGAGAGCGTCCGCTCGGTCATCGCGTCAGAGGCTCCCTAATTTTTCATACGTTCGAGCGCGACTTGCAGGACGTGGCGCGCGATCGGCGCAGCGACCACTCCACCGTAACCGCCGTTCTCGACGACGATCGCGACCGCGACCCGCGGAGCGTCGGCCGGCGCAAAGGCCACGAACCATCCGTGCGCTGTTCCCGCCGCGAGGGTCGCGGTCCCCGTTTTGCCGGCGACTCGCACGCCGGGGAGCGCTGCCGCCGTACCGGTGCCGCGCGTAACGACCAGCTCCATCATGACGCGCACCTCGTCGGCGACGGTCCCCGAGATGGGGCGCGCGAGCGGTCCCGGCGGCGCCTCGGATCGTTCGCTTCCGCCCGCTTCGCGAACGGCGCGAACGATGTACGGCTGCGGCTCGGTCCCCCCGGCTGCGATCGTAGCACCGACGAGCGCCATTCGCAGCGGCGTCACGAGTAAGTCAGCCTGCCCGAATCCAAGCTGCGCCAGGATGCCGGGGTTGTCGATCTCGTCTCGCGGCGGCACGCGGTCGCGCGCGGCCGCGAGCGTGAAGCCGAGCGGCTGACCGAGTTCCCAGCGCGAGGCGTAGTCGAGCCACCGGTCGGGGCCCAACTCTAACGCGATCCGCCCGAAGTCGACGTTCGACGAAAGCGCAAACGCGCCGGCGAGATCCTGGTGACCGGTCGCCTCGCTCTCGTCGTCGTGAAACGTAAACGTGCCGACTTTGAGGTAGCCGGGATCGTCGAACGTCGAATCCGGCGTGACGACCCCCGCGTCGAGCGCGTCGGATGCGGTCACGATCTTGAACGACGAGCCCGGCGGATAGAGGCCTTCCAGCGCGCGGTTGAGGAGCGGGCTTCGGCGATCGGCGGCGATCGTTGCAAACTGCGTGTCGAGCGTCGCGGGATCGAAACTAGGGACGCTCGCCAGCGCGAGCACTTCGCCGGTCCGCGGGTCGAGGGCGACGCCGGCCGCGCGCGAGTGCTCGCTGAGATCGGCGAAGAGCGCCGTTTGGATTTCTGGATCGATCGTCGTGATGACGGTCGAACCCGGCGTCGGTTCGCTGCCAGACCGGCCGAAGATCGAGCGCAGCTGCGTCATCGGGTCGTTCGCGCCGGCGAGCGCCGACAGGTCGCGGTCGAAGGCCGCCTCGAGCCCCGCGGTCCCGTATCGCGCCGAGACGTAGCCGACGGTCTGCGCGAGCGCTGCGCCGAGCGGATAGATTCGGCGGTGCGGCGTCGATCCCGCGAGCACGGTGCCGTCCCGCGCGACGATCCGGCCTCGATACGGCGCAAGAAGTGCGGCGCGCGGATTGTGCGGATCGCTTGCAATCTGCGGCCCCGCCACGACCTGGACCCAAACCTGACGGACCGCGAGCAACATGAATAAGAGGATGAACAGCGTCGCCAGCCGTCCGATCGCGTCGTTGATCCTCACGCTGCGGACAACGGACTAGGCGTTGCTGCGTTCGCGCAAGAGCGTGAGCCCATCGTCCGTCCGTACCGCGAGATACGCCCGTCCCGAGTCGGCGCCGATCGCCGCGTTGACCAACTGCTGCATCAGCGGTTCGGGGAGGTCCGCGACTGCCAGGACCGCTTCGACGCCGGCCTCGCTCAAAAGGCTCGGCGCGACGTATGCGGCGCGCGGGAGCGTCGCAAACAAACGCTCCTCGTACGGCTCGCTTCGCCACGGTCCGCGCTTGCCGAATACGGACAGATGATAGTCCCACGCGCAGAGCTGCCGGTCGTTCCACGCAAAATCATCGCGCACGCACGTGCGCCGGCAGATCGCGCACTGGGTCAGCGCCTCCGGCGGCTGCACGACTCCGTCGAGGACGTCGTCGGGGAGATCCTCGGGATTGAGCAACGCTTCTTCCGAGAGCCGATCCGGCGTCGCGGCGTGCCAAGCGACGCGCAAGAGCAGTTCGAGGTCTCGGCTCGGCGTGATAAACGAACGATCGTCATCGGGCGGGAACGTTTGATCGACCCAGCCCACAACGTTGTCGGCGGCAATCCCGACGCGCTGCCAACTCTCGCCGAGGACGGCGCCCGCGGGCGTCCAGGCGAGCGGGACGAGCCAGGTCGTGATCTGCTTGTTCTCGGGTCGCAGCGATGAGACAAACGCGAGCGTGCTGGCGTTCCCTCCCAGGACGTATGCGCGAGCCTGCGTCGTCGGCGCCGGTGAAGCGGTCGGTTCCACTCCACCTGATTACGAACGTCGCCGAAGGCGGGCCTGTCGCGCACGCAAACAGAACGAGTCGCTGCCTATGCTCAACACGTGGCTGACCCGCGAATGGGGACTTCGGTTTCCGCTGATCGGCGCACCGATGGCCGGGGTCGCTTTCGGCGCGCTCGCCGCCGCAGTCAGTCGCGCCGGCGGGATCGGGACGATCGGCGTCGGCTCGACCGAGACAATCGAACGGCTCGCCGCCGAAGCCACGATCGCGAGTCAGAAAGGGACGCTTCGTTTCGGCATCGGGCTGATGGAGTGGGCCGTCCGAAGGCGTCCCGAACTCCTCGAAGCGGCGCTCGCCGCGCGACCGTTTTTTATCGCACTCTCCTTCGGTGACATCGCACCGTACGTTGCGCGCATCCACGATGCCGGCGTCCGCCTCGCCACGCAGGTGAGCACGCTCGACGACGCGCTCGCCGCCGAACGCGCGGGCGCCGATTTGGTCGTCGTCCAGGGGACGGAGGCAGGTGGCCACAGCGGCGCCGTCGCCACGTTGACGCTCTTGCAGATCGTGCTCGAGCGAGTCCGCGCTCCCGTTGCCGCTGCGGGTGGGATTGCAACCGCCCGCGGCGTCGCGGCGGTCCTCGCCGCCGGCGCCGAGGGCGCGTGGATCGGGACGCCGTTGCTCGTCGCGCGCGAAGCGGCAAGTTCGCCCGACGCACGCGCGCGACTGATAGCCGCGCGCGAAGACGAGACGGTGCAAACGCACCTCTTCGATCGCCTCCTAGGAATTCCGTGGCCCGACCGCTATCCGGGACGCGCGCTCGTCAATGAGTTTACCGAGCGCTGGCACGGACGCGAAGATGCGGCGCTCGCAGACGCCGACGCCGTAGCCTCTTACAGGGCCGCGCGCGAGCGCGGCGATCATTCGATCGTGCAGATCTACGCCGGGCAGAGCGTCGGATTGATCGAGCGCGAGCGGGATGCCGCAGAGATCATCGCCGAACTCGGTGACGGTGCCGAGACCCTGCTCCGTATGCGCGGCCGCGAGCTGCTAGCCGGCGATGGCGCGTAGCGAACCCCACCGCGTCTACACGAAACCGCTCCTCGACAAACTCGGCGTCAAGCCAGGGATCCGCGTTTGCATCCAAGCGATCGGAGACGAGAGCTTTCTCCACGACGTGGCGGAGCGACTCGGAGGCAGCCCGCCGGCCGCATGTCGCGGGCGCTACGATGTGATCTTCGCGGGCGTTGCGAGCGAGCGCGACTTTCCGAAGATCGCGAAGCTCCGCGAGCATCTCGAGCCGGCCGGCGCGCTATGGTTGGTCGCCCCGAAGGGAAGGGGCACGCCGGTCCGCGAGAGCAGCTTGCAGGCCGCGATCTTGGCAAGCGGCCTCGTCGACGTGAAGGTCGTCGCCTTCTCGGCGACTCACACCGCCGTCAAAGCCGTCATCCGCCTCAAGGACCGCCTTCCTTAAAGAGATCGGAGACGACGTGCCCGATCCTACGTCGCGACCGCCGCGCGGCGATAGTCCTGGAGCGAGCGCGGCGGACCCGGTGACGACTCGAGTGCCGCAAGCAGTGCGCGCGCCGTATCGAGGCTCGTTAGACAGGCGACGCTTGCCTCGACCGCCGTCCGCCTGATCCTGTAACCGTCGGGGACCTCGTCAGGGCCGCGTGCGTCGTTGATGACGAGGTCGACCGCACGCGCCGCGATCGCGTCGAGCACGTTCGGCGAACCTTCGGCGATTTTGTTGATCCGCTCCGCCGGGATGTCGTTCGCGGTCAGCAACCGGTACGTTCCATCGGTTGCAACGAGCGTGAACCCGAGTTCGGCGTAGCGCCGCAGCATTTCGACCGACTCGGCCTTCTCGTCGTCGGCGATCGAGACGAGGATCCGGCCGCGCCGGCCCGGATCGCTCGGATCCGGCACGCGAACTCCGGCCGCGATGAATCCCTTGCGAAGCGCGCCGGCGAAAGTCTCGTCGATGCCGAGCACTTCGCCCGTCGACTTCATCTCGGGGCCGAGCATCGTCTCGACGCCGCGCATCTTCGCGAACGAGAATACCGGGACTTTGACGACGACGTAGGGCATCGCCGGGGTCAAACCGACTCCGTATTCCATGTCGCGCAGCCGCTCGCCGAGCGCGACCCGCGTCGCAGCGGCGACGAGGTTGACGCCGGTCGCCTTCGAGATGATCGGGACCGTCCGGCTCGCGCGCGGATTCGCCTCGATGATGAACAGCTCGCCTTCATGGATCACGAACTGAATATTGATCAGTCCGCGGGTCGCTACTTCGTGCGCGATAGCGCGCGTCACGTCGACGATCCGGGCTTGCATCGCCGCGTCGATCGTCTGCGGCGGGTAGACGCTGATCGAGTCGCCCGAATGGATCCCCGCACGCTCGATGTGCTCGAATATCCCCGGGACGAGCAGGTCCTCGCCGTCGTAAACGGCGTCGACCTCGACCTCGAGTCCGTGCAGGTATTTGTCGACGAGCAAGGGGCGGCCGGGCTTGATCGGCGGCGCAGTTTGGACGTACGACGCGAGTTGGCCCTCGTTGTACACGATCTCCATGCCGCGCCCGCCGAGCACGTACGACGGCCGAACCAGGACCGGGAAACCCAGTTCGCGCGCGATCGCACGCGCTTGGCGAAACGAGTTCGCGGCGCGCCCTTGAGGCCGCGCGACGCCGAGACGCGCTAGCGCCGCGTCGAACTTCGCGCGGTCTTCGGCCATGTCGAGGCTGCGCCGATCGCTGCCGATGATGCGCACGCCGCGACTCGAAAGCTCCGCCGCGAGATTGATCGCGGTCTGTCCGCCGAACGCGAGCATGACCCCGATTGCGCCGGTCGCTTCGTACGCCGCTTGGACTTCGTCCGGCCCGGGCGGTTCGAACACGAGCACGTCGGAGATGTCGAAATCGGTCGAGACGGTCTCAGGGTTGTTGTTGACGACGACCGCCGCGCGCCCGGCGTCGCGCAGGGCCCATGCGGCATGGACGCACGAATAGTCGAACTCGATCCCTTGGCCGATCCGAATAGGCCCGCTTCCAACGACGACGACCGCGTCGCGCAGCGGCCGGCGCATCTCGTCGAGTTCGTAATGCGCGAGGTAATAGTACGGCGAGCGGGCGGGAAATTCGGCAGCAGCGGTATCGACCATCCGAAATGCGACCGACTTTGCACGCTCCCCGTCGCTTTCGGCCAGCGCCGCTTGATTCCAAAGCGAAACGCTTCCGTCCAAGTCGGTCAGCGTCGCCAAGCTCTCGCGCGAGTAGCCTAGTTCGAGCGCGCGCCGCACATCGTTACTTGCCGCGTTCTCGCGCAGCCGCCCCTCGAGATCGACGAGTTCGCGAAACTCCCACAGCCAGAACGGATCGATCGTCGAGAGGCCACTTAAGTTGTCGACCGTCCGGCCGCGGCGGAGCGCTTCGGCCAGCGCGAACAGCCGCTCGTGCGTCGGCGCCACGATGACGTCGTCCAGTTCGTCGTCACTCCAGTCCGCGACGGAAGTCCCGGTCAACGTCACGCGTCCCAAGTCGAGGCCGCGCACGGCTTTCATCAGGGCGGCCCCAAACGTCCGCCCGATCCCCATCGCTTCGCCGGTCGACTTCATTTGAGTCCCCAGGCGCGTATCGGCCCGCGGGAACTTATCGAACGGCCAACGCGGGATCTTGACGACGACGTAATCGAGCGTCGGCTCGTACGCGGCCTTGGTCACACCCGTGACGGGATTCTCGATCTCGTCGAGCGTCCGCCCGAGCGCGACCTTCGTTGCGATCTTAGCGATCGGGTAGCCGGTCGCTTTCGAGGCGAGCGCCGAGCTCCGGCTGACGCGCGGGTTGACTTCGATGATATTGTACTCGGTTCGCTCCGGGTGCAGCGCGAATTGGATATTACAGCCGCCCTCGACGCGCAATGCGCGGATCACGTTGAGGCTTGCGCTGCGCAAGATTTGATACTCGAGATCGGAGAGCGTCTGCGACGGCGCGACCACGATCGAGTCGCCGGTGTGGACGCCGACCGGGTCGATGTTTTCCATGTTGCACACGACGATGCAGTTGTCGTTGCGATCGCGCAGGATCTCGTACTCGATCTCCTTCCATCCCAATAGCGACGTCTCGACCAACGCCTGATGGATCAGCGATGCGCCAAGCCCGATCCCGAGCGTCTCACGCAACTCGGCCTCGTTCCGGACGATCCCGCCGCCGGTCCCGCCGAGCGTGTACGCCGGGCGCACCACGAGCGGAAAACCGGCCTCGCGCGCGAACCGAACGCCGCTTTCGACATCGGTGACGATCGCCGACGCCGGAACCGGCTCCCCGATCGCAAGCATCGCTTCCTTGAAACGCGCTCGATCCTCGGCCAGCACGATCGACTCGATCGGCGTCCCGAGCACGTCGATCTCGTAACGTTCGAGGACCCCCGCGTTGTGGAGTTCGACGGCGAGATTCAAGCCCGTCTGTCCGCCGAGCGTCGGCAGAAGCGCCTCGGGGCGTTCGCGGTCGATGATCGCCTCGAGCGAGCCTGCGGTCAGCGGCTCGAGGTAGACCGCATCGGCGACCTCCGGATCGGTCATGATCGTCGCCGGGTTCGAGTTGACGAGAACGACGCGCTGGCCTTCCTCGCGCAGCGCGCGGCACGCTTGCACGCCGGCGTAATCGAATTCGGCGGCCTGTCCGATCACGATCGGACCGGATCCGATGACCAGGACGCTCCGGCGGGGCACGCCCCTCCGTTTGCCCGCCGCTCGGCCCTGGCCTTCCCTGCCAAAAACAAACGACGCGCGCCCGAAAGCGCGCGCCGTCGTGAGGAGTCGCGCTAACTGAATTACTTGACCTTAGCGACCTGCGCGGCGGTGACTGCCGAGGCTTTATTTCCCCATGCCGACCGTTCGTACGTGATGATCGCCGCAATCTCGGCATCTTTGAGCTGACCCTTGAAGGCGGGCATCTGCCCGTTATACGTCTGGCCGTTCACCTTGATCGGGCCGCTGAGGCCGTCCTTGACCGTATGGATGACCTTCGCCGGGTCGCCGGTCTCGTACGGATTCTTGGCGAGCGGCGGAAACGTGCCGGGCAGGCCCTGGCCGTTGGCTTGGTGACAGCTGGCGCAATTTTCGCCGAAGAGCGCCTTGCCGTTGAGGGCCGCGAACGCGACCGAACTCGGGTGACGCGGCGAGTAGATCGCGGCCGCGGTTAGGATCGCGGCGGCGACGAAAAAGAGGACGAAGCGTTTCAGAATGATCTCCCTTCGCAAGAGGGTGAAGGTTGGCGCCGTTCAGGGTGAAAGCCGCAGAATCCGCCATCCCGCGGAGTCCCGTTCGTAGGCGATCCGGTCGTGCACCCGGTTCGGGCGTCCTTGCCAAAACTCGAAGCGTTCTGCACCGACCCGGTAACCGCCCCAAAACGCAGGGCGCTCGACCTCACCGTTGCCGAACCGTTCTTCTGCACCGCGAAACGCGGCGACAAGCGTCGCGCGGTCGGCGACGACGGTACTTTGCCGTGACGCCCAGGCACTCAACTGGTGGCCGCGCGGCCGGCGCGCAAAATACGCGTCCGACTCTTCGGCGGAAATCCGTTGAACCGTGCCCTCGATGCGCACCTGCCGCTGCAGTATTCCCCAGTAAAAGAGCAAGGCTGCCGCGGGCCGCGCTTCGAGATCGCGACCCTTGCGGCTCTCATAGTTCGAGAAGAACACGAATCCACGCCGGTCGTATCCGCGAAGCAGCACGATGCGGGCCGCCGGGCGATCGTCCGCGCTCACGGTGGCGAGCGTCATGGCGTTCGGCTCGACGATCGCGCCGTGCGCGAGCGCTTCGCTCAGCCACGCGCCGAATTGTTCGAACGGGTCGGCCAGCACCGAAGCCTCGTCGAGGACTGCGTACTGGTAGTCGATGCGCGCGCGCTCGAGTTCGTCGTTCACGGGAACCGCCCGAGCGCGAGCCCGGTCAAGCACGTCGCAAGGACCAGGATGCCGCCGCCGAGCGCAAAGGGCAAACTACCGTCGACGTGCTTTTGCTCCCAAACGACGTCGAAAGCGAGCCGCCTAAACTCTTCACTCAGCGCGCCGGCGTTGCCCGCGCGGGCGTAATGCCCGTGCCCGTTCGTCGCGATCGCGCGCAGCGCATCTTCGTCGAGATCCGCGAGTTCGTTCGTCCCCGGGATGAGCTGACCGCTGTCCGCCGTCCCGACCCCCACCGTCGCGATCGTGATCCCGCGCGCGCCGATCTCTTGCGACGCCTCCTGCGGATCGACGCCACGGTTGTTGACGCCGTCGGTCAAAAGAACGATCGCGCGCTTCCCGCGTACGGGCATCGCCGCCGCGGCCACCTGCAGCGCGTCGCCGATCGCCGTGGCCCCGTCCGGCGCTGGGATTCGATCGAGCGCTTCGCGCACGGCGTCGAGATCCGACGCCGGCGCAATGATGACGTTTGCGCCGCTCGCGAAACTGACGATGCCGACGCGCGTCCCCGGCGGAACCGCATCGACGAACGTTCGCGCCGCGGCCTTGGCGGCGTCCCAACGCGTCGGCGTTAGGTCTTTCGCGCGCATGGAGCCTGACGTATCGATGCAGATGACCACGGTTCCGTCTTTGGACGGAACCTTGGCGACGAAGCGAGGACCGGCGAGCGCGAGCCCAAGTGCCGCGGCGCCGGCGATCAGCGCGACGAAAAGCGCAACCGCAGGCCAGCGCGGCGAGCGTAACGCGTCGACTGCAAACGCGAGGTTCGAATACGCCAGCGCCTGAGCCGACCGCCGGTTTTCGACGCGGCGGTAAAGCCATGCGCAGAACGCGCACAGCAGCAGCGCTCCCAGTACCCACTGCGGATGGGCGAAGCTCACGAGAGCGCGCTCGTTCTCGCCCCGACTCCGAGGGCCTCGAAAAGGGCGTCGGCCGGGCCGCGCTCGTCGAGGAGCGCGGTGCGTACGCCGGCGCCGACGAGCCGCTCGACGACACGCCCCTCCCGCTCCACGACCGCTTGACGGTACCGGGCGCGCTCGCGCGGGCCGACGAACGCGCGGCCGACGCTTCCATTTTCCGCATCGCGCAGCCGGACGAAACCGCCCAGCGGCAACGCGGCGCGCCAAGGGTCGCTTGCGACGAGCGCCGTGGTCGTGAAACGCGCGCCGCACGCCCGCACGAGCGGTTCGATCGCGCTCAGCTCGAAGAAGTCTGAGACGATTAACAACTGCGCATCGCGCGGAAGTGCGGCGAGCGCGACTTCTAACGTAAGGCGAAACGCCGACCCTGGGCGTTCGCGGTGGTCGGCGCACAGCCGCGCAGCGCTGCGCCCGCGCAGGCTCGGGACGAATACGATTCCGTCCGACGTCACGCGCGCGCAACGGTCTTCGTCGAGCGCGGTCGCGTACCAGAGTTCCGCCGCCTCGAGCGCGCGCTCGAAGTTCGTGCGCGCCCGCCCGACGA
Organism: Vulcanimicrobiota bacterium; assembly: GCA_963832625.1. GTDB lineage: Bacteria > Vulcanimicrobiota > Vulcanimicrobiia > Vulcanimicrobiales > Vulcanimicrobiaceae > CAWHUV01. Next base: position 70,080 of record CAWHUV010000007.1, read on the forward strand.
ACATCGAACCCGACGCGTCGAGCGCAGCGCCGAGGGTCAAGGCGTGGTCTTCGAAAACGACCCGCGTCTGCAGGCCGCCGGCGCGCGCCGTCGCAGCCCAGTCGATACGCCGCGGATCGTCGCCGGCGACATATCCGCGCAATTCGGCAAATTCATAGCCGTCTGACCGGCGTTTGACCGGCGCGCCGCTTCCACGGATGCCGGGCCGCCGGCGCCCCACAAGGAGCGCGTTGCGCAGTCGCGCGGCTAGCGGGTTCAGAGCGCGGGCCCGGGCACGCCGACGGCCGAGGCTTCGGCCGCCGTCGCTCCCAGCGGCTCGCCGTCCGATGCCGTGTTCGACTCGTACGCCAGCACGAGAATAGCCAGGTCGTCGCCGATCCGCGCGCTGCGCCGGCGCAAACGCTCGACAACTGCGTCTGCGATATGCTGCGCGCCGCCGTGGATCGAACCGAACCACTCGCGCACGCCCTTGGCGCCCAGTTCCTCGCCGCGCGCGTTGCGCGATTCGGTCAAGCCATCGGTCGCCACGAGGAGCATGTCGCCTGCCTCCAGTCGAACGCGGTTGGTCCCGTAGCGCAACTCCGGCAGTATTCCCACGATCGGCCCGGTCGGCTCGAGCATGGTTACCTCGCCGCGTAGCCGCGCACACGCGGGCTCGTGTCCCGCCGACGCATACCGGACCTCGCCGGTTTCGGTGTCGATGACGCCGAGAAACAGGACGACGAAGGTCTCGCGGCTTTCGATGTTCCGCTCGAACAATGCTGCGAACTTCGTTAGGATTCGACCGGGGTCGTGGTCGACGGCGTCGCTGAGTAGGGTCCTCAACGAATACTTTATGAACGCGGTATCGACTGCGGCATCGATCCCCTTCCCGCTGACGTCGGCGACCAAGAACGCTCCATAGCGTTCGTCGATCGCGTAGACGTCGAATAGATCGCCGCCCACTTCCGAACCCTCGGTCGCCGAAAGCAACACGCTCCCGACGCTGACGTTTCGCAAATCGCTCGGCCGGCTCAAAAACGCGCGTTGCAAACGCTCCACGAGCGACTGCCCTTCCTCGATGCGCCGCCGCAGGCGCATTTGCACGAGCGTAAAGAGCAAAGCGACGATGGCGAAAAGCGCGTTCGAGAGATTTCGCGTCTGCTCGTTTTGATCGACCGCCGCGTCGAAGCGAGCGCGCCCCAAGACCTCGCGGTCGTGGAGCGAGTCGTCCAAGCTATCGTAGTCCTCGAGCGTCGCAGGAAAATAGAGGCGCGGCGCGCGCGCCTCGGGAGTCTCGGCGAGCAGATCGATCCGCTTCAGGTCGCTGTCGAGAAGTTTCTCATCAAAGCGTAGTTGCGATTCCGGCAGGCGCCGGTCGAACTGCTCGACTTTCAAGAGCTCGGCGTCGCGTTGCGCCGCGACGACGGCCGACTGATAGGTGAACGCGTTGCGAATATTAATCGAACCCCAATACGAGAGGTACGTCGCGACGGCAAAAGCCACCAGCAGCCCGACCACGAGCGCCAGTGTGAAGACCAGATCGGGCCGTGCGCCGCGAAGGCGCGGGTGCGTGTCGGCGATAGCCTGGTTGACTTCGCGGTTGCGCCCTTTAGTTCCAGCGAGGCTAGGGAACTGGGACGAGGGTCAACGTCGCCGAACGCGCCGCCGCGACCGCGGCCGCGTTGAACGGAAGCGGGACGAGCCGCCCGGAGAGCCAAACGGGCGCGCCGTCGCGATAGTGCGGCGAGGCCGGCTCGCCCGACTCTCCCTGAGGGATGACGATGCCGCCTGCGTCCCAATCGCCGACGTCCCAGACCGCTCGGAAACTTTGTGTCACGCTCGACGCTTGTACGTGGGGAGAAAAACCGTCACCGTGGCCCGGGAACTGCGTCCCGTTCCATCCCTTGAAGCCGAAAGCCGAGAACGGGTGCGCGGCGACGCGCGCTCCCGTGTCGCCCCACGCCGGAACCACGCCCTCGACGGCCACGTTTGCATACGCGCGGCGCGTCGCGTCGACCAGGAACGCATCGAAAAGATCGCCTGGGACCCAGCCCTTCGGCCGCTCGCGCAGCAGGCGCAAGATTGCGACGAGCGCGGGTCCCGCATTGCCTGCGAGATAACGCCGAGCGAGATCGGGCGGCATATGGTAGCGGACCAGGTCTTCACTCGCGGTGCGGCGCAGCGCGAACGCCAACGTCGCGGCGCGGGAACCTTCGACGAAGCGCCCGTCAAATGCGGCCAACAACGTTTCCGCTTCATCGTCGCCGCGAGTCACCCCGCGGGCGCCAAAACGACGCAACGCCGCGGCCGCGGCGTGCGCCAAGTCGCGCTCGGGGAGCGAGAGCACGTCGGCTTGGATCGCGGAAAACGCCGCTACGTCGTAGCGCGAACGCGCGTGCAACAGTTGCGAAATCCGCGCGGCGCGGTAGGGCGCTTCGAAATTCGACGTCAACCGGTAGGGGTAGCCGGCGCCGTACATGCGATCGTTTGCCGTAAACACGAGCGCGTTCCGGCCCGGGTCGACGCGCGGCAGGAGCGCCGCCGCCACATAGTCGCTCGAACTCGGCGGCGGTTCGCGCACGCCGTCGAGCGCGCCCAGGGCCCAGGTCGAATCGCGCCAGACGTCGCCGGCCAAGTGGTAGGCGGCATTTCCGCGGTCGTCGGCAAGGACGAAATTCTGCGGCGGCCCGGGGTATGTCGCGAGCGCCCGCAACGCGGCGGGGAGGTCGCGCGCCCGGTCGAGCCCGTCGTACGTCGCAAAACCAGTGCGATGGTCGGTCAGCGCCGTCCAGGCCGCCGCGAACCGTGTCGTCCCGCGATCGGCGAAAACGAACCCATGGCGCGTGGCAAGATAGTCGCGCGCGACCGCCTTTCCAAAGCGCACGGTGAAGACTTCGCGCCGGTGCGTCGCGCGCAACCACGTTTCGCCGGCGCGGTATTCATCCGACGAAGCCGAGCGAAAGGTTTCGCGATAGATGCGGGTCGTTGCCACGCTGCCGTTGGTGACGCCCCACGCGATGTGCTGGTTGTGACCGAGAATCACGCCCGGGATCCCGGCTAGCGTCGCCCCCGCAGCGTGGTAACCGGGCGATGCGATGTCGACCAAATACCATATCCCCGGCATGCGCAGTTGGAGATGCGGATCGTTTGCGAGCAGCGCGCGGCCGGTGCCCGTGAGCGCGGCGCCGGCCGCAAAATCGTTGCTCCCCAAACCCGCCCGATCGCTCGCATCCAGCTCGGCGTGCTGTGCCCTTTGAATCGCTCCCGAACCGAACGGCAACGTCAGTTTCGGCAGCGGCGCCACGGGGGCGTGGGCGCGACTCGTAATCGGTGCGTCGTACGCCGGATCGGTAACGGGAAAGAACGCGTCGGCGACTTGCGCCGGCCCGAAGCGCCGGACGTCTTCGCGCACGAGGACGTCGTCCCACGAGTCGGCGAGGTTCACGACGGTGGCGAAAGCGACGAGGAGCGTGTCGCGCGTTTGCCACGGCTCGGGGCGGTAGCCCATTGCCCGGAACTCGGGCGGAAACGGGCAGGCCGCCATCGCCGCGTTGATGCCCGCGGCGAAGCCGCTCAAATCGTCACGGGCGCGTGCGTCGAGGCCCTCAACTTCGCGGTCGACGGTGCCGTTCACATCGAAGACCCGCGCTTCTTCATCGCTTCCCAGCGCCACAGATCCAAAAACCTCGGCAAGCCGGCCGGCGACGAGACGCCGGTAGACGTCGAGTTGGAAAAGCCGGTCGCAGCCCTGCGCAAAGCCCTCCCCGAAGAACATGTCGCGTTCGTTGCCGGCGCGGATGTGCGGGATGCCCCGCGTGTCGCGATCGATTTGAACCGCCGCGCCAACACCTGCAGCAAGCGTCCCAGTGGGTGGAGTCGCGCCGGCGCGCGCACCGGCGTAAACGTACGCCGCGAACGACGCGAGCGCCACGAACAATACGACGACCGTAACTCCGAGCACGCCGCCGAGGACCTTGAGCACTCTCATAGCAAGCGCTCGAATATGATCGGCGGAACTTCCTTTGGGAAGCGATAGTCGACGAAATCAAACTCCATCGCCTCGATGTGGACGCCGAACCCAAAGGACAGGTCCCTCGCGCGCACCTGCTGGACGTACCAGCGACCGCCCAGCGGAACGTAGCTCACCGTCCATAGCGCCGCGTCGTATGGAAGCCCGTTGAAGATTCCGGCGACGTTCAGTTGCAACGTCGCGAACGAATCCTTCGCGATCCACAGATCGCGCAGCCGAAAGGCCGCGGGATCGTGGAGCGGTCGCAAGGTCAAGTGGTACGCGTCGCCGTGGCGCAGCGTCTCTTCACCGGCGACGCGGATGTCGTAGTCGCGCGTCGCTGCTTCCACGTGGCCGATCTCGTGCAGCGGCGTCGCACCGGGTTCCGGCTCGTACAGCAACGGATTCGGCGTCGGCTGGCCCGACGCATTAACGACCGAGCGGTAGCGGGTCATGACGCCGAAATCCGAGACCGGGTCGATCACCGGCTCCTCGATGCGGATCGGTTCGGCATCGGGGTTGGTGTCGAAGATCTTAAACCCGAAGATCGTCAGCGGAAATCCCTTCAGACGTTTTGCATCGTCGTCGGCGATCGTGATGTGCTCGAGGTGCAGCGCGCGGTCGCTCGAGCGGTACGCAGCGTTCCACCAGTTGTCGAAGACGTGGCCGGCGTGCTTGTAACGGATCAACGCGCCGTAACTGACGTAAGGCACTTCGTCGCGCATGCGCCACCATTGTTTGGCCGCCGAGAACAGCCCCTCCGCGACCGGATCGGGAGCCGGCGTCGCGGTCGGCACCGGCGTCGGCCGCGGCCGCGCGCCGAGCCCAAGTCCGGCCGCCGCGAGCGCCGCACCCCGCACGAACAGGGAACGCCTCACGGCGTTGGGATGCTCGCGACGAGCGCGGCAAGCACGTGCTCGGGATCGACCTTCTCCGTCAAGGTGCGATAGCTGAACGCAAGCCGGTGGCGTAACGCCTGGGGGGCGGCCGCACGCACGTCGTCGGGGATCGCGAAGGCGCGGCCTTCGAGCAACGCGCGGGCACGGGCCAGCGCCGCAAGCGCCAGCGTCGCGCGCGGGCTCGCGCCGCGGTCGAGATACTCGTGTGGCCGGCGCGTCGCCGCGACCAGATCCACGATGTAGCGCGCGAGCCTCGGCTCGATGTAGATCGAATGAGCCTGATCGCGCCATGCGAGGACGGTTTCGACGCCGACGACATCGCTCGGTAGCGCCGGCTGCGCGCCGCCGAAACGATCGAGGATGTTCAACTCCTCTTCGCGAGTCGGATAGTCGACGAGCACTTTCACCAAAAACCGATCGAGCTGGGCGAGCGGTAGCGCATAGGTCCCTTCAGAATCGAGCGGGTTCATCGTCGCCGTCACGACGAACGGGTCGGGTAAGGCGTGGGTCTGCGGGCCGATCGTCACCTGTCGTTCCTGCATCCCTTCGAGTAAAGCCGACTGTACCTTGGCCGGTGCGCGATTGATCTCGTCGGCCAAAACGACGTTCGCGAAGATCGGCCCGAGCGCCGTCGTGAAGTCGCCGCTGCGCTGATCGAAGATGCGCGTACCGACGATATCGCTGGGAAGCAAGTCCGGCGTGAACTGAATACGCTTGAACGTCCCTCCGACTGCGCTTGCGAGCGCTCGGCAAGCGAGAGTCTTGGCGAGGCCCGGCGGGCCCTCGAGGACGATGTGCCCGCCCGCGATAACGGCTTCGACCAAGCCTTCGAGGACCGCCCGCTGTCCGACGATCGTCGTTTCGAGCGCGTCGAGAAGCACGCGCGGCGGCGCCGCGGCTCGACCACCTAACGCGTTCACGGAGCCACCGTCGCCGGGCGACCGCACAGCGACTCGAGCGGGCGAAGGGCCAGATCGATTGCACCTGCCAGTCGCGCTTCATCGGCGAACGCCGCGAATTCGACGGCGCGCAGCGCTTCGGCCAAATTCCGCTCGCCGCGCGCCGCGTTTCGCGCAGTAAGATCCGCGAGCGTCTCGCGTTCGAGCGCGCCGACGCGGCGCCGCAACTCCCCGCGAACCGCAAGGACGTTCGATCGCGTCGGACGCGCCGCCAACGCGTCGACCATCGCTTCCAGCGCCGGCGGCTCCGCCGTTGGCGGCGGTGGAGGAACGACGACCGGCGCGGGCAGAGCCGGGCGAGACGCGCGACGGCTGGAAAAACGCAGAAATGCATACGCGAGCGCCGCGACCAAGACCAGAATTCCGAGAGGCTTGAGCACCGCGTCGAACACCGAGCCGGCGAACGTCCCCGCGACCGGCGCGACGTGCACGCGCACCGAGTTGGTCGCGAAGCGGCTGGGCCTTCCGTTTCGGGCGTCGACCGCTTCGAGCGTCGCCGGACCAATCGTCAGATCGCCCGGCGCGGTCGGAGCCAGCGTCATGATTTCGATGCACTGCGTACCGCGATTCCCCGACGCGCAGCGCCGCTCGTCGCCGAGCGATTCGAACCCGCTCAGATCGGGGAGCGTGACGTTGTCGAGCTCGAACAGGTTCTCGTCGACGCGAGTGACGATCCGCAGGCGCATCGTATCGCCGACGTTCAGATTGACGGGATCGGCGGCGAGCGTGAACGCGCGAACGTGGAGCCGGGCGAGTTGCTGCGCAGCAGCCGGCTGCACGACCGAAGCCGTTATTTGAGCGAAGATATCCATTCGCCGAAAAGAAAGCGGGCATCGAAAGGCCCCGGTGACGCCTCGGGATGGAATTGGACGGCTGCAATAGGGAGACGCATGTGGCGGAAGCCTTCGTTCGTTCCGTCGTTGAGGTTGACCATCGTCGCCTCGAGGTCGCCTGGGAGCGACGCGCCGTCGACCGCGTAGCCGTGGTTGTGCGCCGTCACTAAGACGGCGTCGCGACGCAGATCCTTGACCGGCTGGTTCCCGCCGCGATGCCCGTATGGCAGCTTGTACGTCCGGGCGCCGCAAGCGAGCGCGAGCAGTTGGTGCCCGAGGCAAACGCCGAACATCGGGACTTGCCCGACGAGCGCGCGCAGCGTCTCAATCGTCTCGGGGAGATCGGTCGGATCGCCGGGTCCAGGCGAGATCACGACGGCGTCCGGATGCGCGGCCAAAATCTCGGCGGCTGCGGTCGCGTAGGGTACGACGGTCAAGCGCGCGCCCAGAGCGGCGAGGTCGCGAACGATCGCGCGCTTGACCCCGCAATCGATCAGAACGACGTGGGGCCCGCCGGCTTGCGGCGCGACGCTCTCGACGTCGCGCCGCGCGACCTCGGCCACGAGCCCGACCGTACTCGTCTCGCGCGCGTACGGGACCAACGCCGCCTCCATCGCCCCTAGCGCCTCTTCGCCGACCGCGAGCGCGGCGCGAATCGTGCCGTGCTCGCGCAACGCGATCGTCAAAGCGCGCGTGTCAATGCCGACCAGGGTAGGAACGCCTTGCTCGACGAGCCACGACTCGAGGTCGGTTTTCATGGCGTGATGCGAAGGATGCGCGGCGATGCGTTTGGCGATTGCGCCTGCGACGCAAGCGCTCGAATGCTGCGCGGCGGTCCCGGAGATGCCGTAGTTGCCGATCATCGGGAACGTGAAGGTCAGCAACTGACCGGCGTACGACGGGTCCGTCAGCGCCTCTTCATACCCGGTCATCCCGGTGTAAAAGACGGCTTCGCCGAGGGCAAGCTTCGCAGCGCCGATGCCTTCGCCGTCGAAACGCGACCCGTCCGCGAGCAGGAGAGAAGCGCGTTCTCGCATCTGCCGCTCCTAAACCGGGACGCGCGGGGCGAGCGCGCCGTGGCGCATGACGACCGCGCCGCCGACGATCGTCCAAAGCGCCCGCCGCGGGAAGGTCATGCCGTCAAACGGCGTGTTCTTACCGAGCGAGTGGAACGTGGCCGCTTCGACCCTCCAAGGGCGATCCGCGAAGATCGTGATGTCCGCCGGGTCGCCGACCCGCAAAGACCCTCCCGGCACGCCAAGGATGCGTGCCGGATTGCGCGAGAGCAACTCGACGAAGCGGCCGAGCGCAAGGTCGGGAAGCGCGAGCGCGTACGCCCCGAGTGCGGTCTCGAGCCCGGAGAACCCAACGGGCGCCTCGCTCAACGTCACGCTGCGCTCTTCGGCGGCATGCGGCGCATGGTCGCTCGCAAATGCGTCGATCGTACCGTCGCGCACGGCGGCGCGAAGCGCGGCGACGTCGTTCTCGCTGCGGAGCGGAGGGTTCACTTTCGCGTCGGACCGGAACCGGTCGAAGAAATTATCGGTCAGCAAGAGGTGGTGCGGCGTGACCTCGCAGCTCGCGGCGATCGCGCGTGCGCGCGCGAAACGTACGAGCTCGGCGCCCATCGCCGTTGTCAGGTGGGCGATATGAAACGGTTTTCCGGTCTCGCCCGCGATCAAGAGATCGCGCGCGATAATGACGTCTTCGGCGATTCCGGGCGCACCGGCTAGGCCGAGCGCGAAGGACTGCGCGCCTTCGTTCATCACCGCGTCGCCTTTGAGCCGCGCGTCCTCGCAGTGCGAGATGAAGACGCCCGGGACGTCGTGCGCGTAGCGCGCGGCCTGCCGCAGGACGCGCGGATCGTCGACGGTCGTACCGTCGTCGCTGAACGCAACCGCCCCCGCGTCGTGCAACCGCCAGTATGGCGCCAATTCCGCACCACGCCGGCCTCGCGTGATCGCGCCGATCGGGTAGACGCGCGCCAGGCCCGCGGCGAGTGCCAGCCGCCGAACCTCGGCGATCGGCGCCGGCGAGTCGAGCGCGGGTTCGGTATTGGGCATGCAGGCGACCGCGGTAAACCCGCCGGCCACCGCAGCCGCGGATCCGCTCGCGATCGTCTCCTTGTGGGTGAAGCCGGGCTCGCGAAGGTGCACGTGCATGTCGATGAAACCCGGCGCGACGATCGCGCCGCTCGCATCGACGAGTTCGGCCTCGCCGCGCTCGAGATGCTCGCCGAGCGCCGCCACGACTCCGTCGCGAACCAAAACGTCGCGCAGTGCGTCGAGCCCCTGTGACGGATCGACGACGCGCCCGCCGTGGACGAGGAGCGACTTCACGGGGCGCGCCGTTCGGTCAGCACGGCCGGGCTACCTCTGTGCCCTACCCGCGCTCGGGTCAAACAAAACGTGATCCTTCTCGCTTTAGCCCCGTTTTCGAACCGCAAAAGATGGGGCCTGCGTTACACGTGCCCGCGAATGGCGGCTGCCGATACTGAAGGCATGATAACGGTCGAACGAATCGACGACACTTTCCAACCGCTGCGCTGGGACTCCGAAAAGACGGTTTCGCGCGACTTCGTCGACGCTTGCATGCATGCCGACGACATCGAAGTGCTGGGCGCCTTGTACGGCTTCGTCGCCGAGTCACATTACGTAAAGCGAATCTCGCCGCCGCTTAAGAGCGGCGAACTCCTGGGGTTTGTTAAGCGCTACTTCGGGCGCTGTCTTCGCGAGGATCCGCATCCGGACGATTTTCTGGCCCAGCGTTCGCTCACGCGCAACGGCGCCGGGTGGGACCTGGTTCGCTGGTACGTCAGCCTCTGGAAGGCGGAGTCGGTCGACTTTCACGTCTTGGAAGACTTGAAGGCCTGGCTCGGCGAGCTCTATCTCGACGGCGACGACGAGCTGCGGCGATGCCTGACGCGCGCCACGCTGGAACCGCTTTTGGTGAGCCCGACCATACGACGCTTCTTTTCGGATTGGAAAGCGCATCCAATTCTGGCGGGCGCGTACGCTGCGGCGACCGCGCCGCCGGCTCGGTCGCGGCCGCACGCGCCGGAGCAGGCCGCCGTCCTCTAACCGTTGACCAAAAAGTCGAGGACGGCCATCCTGACGTTGACCCCGTGCGCTACTTGCTGCGCGTACCGCCAGCCCGCAAACTCGAAGACGTCTTCGGTCAACTCGACGCCGCGGTTATAGGGGCCTGGATGCATGACGATCGCGTGCGGTGCGAGTTTGGCGAGGCGAGCTGCGTCGAGGCGGTAGTTTCGCGCGTAGTCGCCGAGTGACGGCAGAACCGCCGAGGAGATGCGCTCGCGCTGAATGCGCAGGAGCATCAACGCGTCGACCTTCGGTAGCACCGCGTCGAGGCTGCGCTCGATAGCGACGCCGTCGGACGCCATTTCGGCCGGCAGGAGCGTCGGCGGTCCGACCAGCGTAACGCTTGCGCCAAGGCGGCGCAGGCCGATCACGTTCGAACGTGCGACCCGCGAGTGAAGGATGTCGCCGACCAGGGCGACGTGCAGCCCGTCGACCTTCCCAAATTCGCTCCGCAGCGTCAGGAGATCGAGAAGCGCCTGCGTCGGGTGGGCGTGCCGTCCGTCGCCGGCGTTGATGACGTGACCCGTAAACGACTCGGCCAATTGATAAGGAAAGCCGGATTCGGGGTGGCGGGTTACGATCACTCGGACGCCCATCGCGGCGAGCGTGATCGCAGTGTCGCCGATCGTCTCGCCTTTCCCGATGCTCGAGGATCCGGGCGGGAGCGCAACGACGTCCGCGCCGACGCGCTGCTCGGCGATCACGAACGAAACGAACGTTCGGGTACTCGCCTCGAAGAAAAGATTGACGACGCAGACGTCGCGCAGCCGGTCGCGCGGCGGTGGCGTCGTGCCGAACGCCTCGGCCCGTTCGAGAAGGGAAAGCAGTTCTGCGCTGGTGAGATCGTCGAGGTCGAGGAGACTACGCGCCCGCATCATCGCTACGAATGACAACGCGATCGTCCGGCGCAAAGGTCTTGCCGAGGTGAACGAGGACGTGCTCGCGCCGGCTCGTTGGGATCGTGCGGCCGGCGTAGTCGGCTTGGATCGGCAACTCGCGTAGCCCGCGATCGATCAGGACGGCTAGCCGCACGGCCCGCGGCCGGCCCAAGTCGGTGACGGCGTCGAGCGCCGAACGCACCGTTCGACCGGTGAAGAGGACGTCGTCGACCACGACGACGAGTTTTCCGGTGAGTTCTTCGTGAATCTCGGATTCCGGTAGCGTGCGCGCGACGTCGTCGTCCCGGTACAGGTTGATGTTGAGGAACCCGAGCCCGGGGACGAGCCCGCTGATCTCTTCGATTTTCGACGCAAGACGCCGCGCGAGTTGTTCGCCTCCGCGCCGAATTCCGATTAAGACGACGCCCTGCTGGGCGTCGTCGGGCTCGAGGATCTGATGCGCGATCCGCCCGATGATCCGGTCGATCTGCTGCGCGGAAATCACCGTCCGCTCGCGCAATACGTCGAGCGCGTTCCTCACTTGAGCAAGGCTCGGCTTCGTTCGCTCATCGCTCCTCGCACTACGCTTCCGTCTCCACTGCGTGCAGCGAAGCCTCGACGCGCGCGCGGTCGCCTCGATAGCCCGCCAGCTTCTCGCGCTCCTTCGCAACCACGTCGGGCGGCGCCTTGCTCGTGAAGCGCTCGTCGGCGAGCTTGGACTCGAGCCGCGCGACCTCGTCGTCAAGCCGCGCGAGTTCCTTCTTATAGCGAACGCGCAGGACGGCCGTCGGCGCCCTGACCGCCACCGCGTCGAGCGGTTCGCCCTCAACGGCGTCCGATTCGTCGAGTGACGCGTTCGCGTGGAGTGCGAGCAGGGTCCGCGCCTCTTCGTCGAGCGTGGCCGGGACTGCGAGCGTCAGTTTCTCACGCGGCGGGAGTCCTAATTCCGCGCGCATGTCGCGCGCCTTCCCGACGGTCGCCATCAGTCGCTCGTACCGGCGCGCTGCGGCCTCGTCGAGCGGGATCTCGCTTGGATCGGGCCACGAAGCGGTCACGATCGTCGCCCCGTCGTGCGGCAGACTCTGCCAAATCTCTTCCGTGACGAACGGCGCGATCGGGTGAAGCAAACGGACCGCGGCGTTCAGCACGTAGGAGAGGACGCTCGCGCGAGTCGCGGTCGGCGCCTTCGTCGCTTCCAGGTACCAGTCGCAATACTTGTACCAGATGAAGTCGAGGAGCGCGTCCGCGGCGACGCCGAACTCGTAGCGGTCGAGCGCCGCGCTGACCGTCGCGATCGTGCGGCGCAGTTCGGTCAAGATCCAGCGGTCGGCGAGCCCTAGCGCGTCGGCGGGCGGCAGCGACCCGCCGCGCGGCAAGCCTTCGGGGAGGGTCGTCACGTAACGCAGCGCGTTCCACATCTTATTGTTGAACTCGCGTCCCTTTTCACAGAAACGTTCGTCGAAGCGCAGTTCCTGCGATTCGAGCCGCATTTGGCGCACGATTCCGAAGCGCAAGGCGTCGGCCCCGTAGCGCGCGATGAGCTCGGTCGCATCGATGGCGTTTCCCAGGCTCTTGCTCATCTTGCGACCGCGGTCGTCGAAGAGGAGCGGCGTGATCAAGACTTCGCGGAAGGGGACGTCGCCGAGAATTTGAGCCCAAACATGACCATCCGCGCGACCCACAAGAAAATGATCTCGCGCGCGGTCAGCATGACTTGATTCGGATACCAATGCGCGAACTCGGGGGTCGACTCGGGCCACCCGAGGATCGAGAGCGGCCACAGCCCGCTCGAAAACCACGTGTCGAGCGTATCGGGATCGCGGCGCAAGTCGGCGATCCCATCGCGCCGCGCAAGCTCGCGCGCCTCGGCTTCGGTTTCGGCGACGAACACTTCGTCGTTGGGCCCGTACCAAACGGGTAACCGGTGGCCCCACCAAATCTGGCGCGAAATGTTCCAGTCCTTGATGTTCTCGAGCCAGTGCTCGTAGATGCGCCCGTATCGCTCTTGCACGAAGCGGAGGCGGCCATCGCGAAACGCCGCCAACGCCGGCTTCGCGAGCGAATCCATCCGGCAGAACCACTGCAGGCTAAGCAGCGGCTCGACGATCGCCCCGGACCGCTCCGAAATCGGAACGGTGTGCCGGCGTGGCTCGACGCCAACCAGGTAACCGCCGGCGGTTAGATCCTCAACGACGGCGCGACGCGCGTCGAACCGGTCGAGCCCGACGTATTTTTGCGGAGCCTCGGCCGTCATTTTCGCATCAAACCCGATGACGGTCGGCATCGGCAGATCGTGGCGCCGTCCGATCTCGAAGTCGAGCGGGTCGTGCGCCGGCGTAACTTTCACTGCGCCGGTTCCGAAATCGCGCTCGACCGCAGCGTCTGCGACGATCGGGATATCGCGAGCGGCGAGCGGGAGGCGAACGCGCTTACCGACGAGATGGCGATACCGCTCGTCGTCCGGATGGACCGCCACGGCCGTATCCCCGAGCATCGTCTCCGGGCGCGTCGTCGCGACTTCGATCGAAAAGTCGCCGTCGACGCTTGGATATCGAATCCGCCAGAGGAAGCCGTCCCGCTCTTCGTCCTCGACCTCAGCGTCGGACAGCGTCGATTGCGAGACCGGATCCCAGTTAACGAGCCTCGTCCCTCGATAGATCAGGCCTTCACGGTACAGCGCGACAAAAACCTTGACGACGTTTGCCGACAAACGCTCGTCCAAGGTGAAACGCTCGCGCGCCCAGTCGGGACCGAAGCCGAGCGCCTTGAACGCCTCGTTGATCTCGCCACCGTACTGCTCGCGCCAGCGCCACACGTGAGCGACGAACGCCTCTCGCCCGAGGCCGTCGCGCGTCTTCCCTTCTTTGGCTAACTCGCGGACGACGACCGACTCCGTCGAAATCGCCGCGTGATCTTGCCCGGGAAGCCAAACTGCATTTTCACCGAGCATCCGATGGTAGCGCGTCAAAATGTCCATCGGCGTGTAGGTCGAGCTATGGCCCAGATGAAGGCGGCCGGTGATGTTCGGTGGCGGCATCGAGATCACGAACGGCGGGCGCGCCGGATCGGGTTCCTCGTGAAAAACCCCGCTTTCGAGCCAGCGCGCGTAGGTACGCCGCTCGACGATTTCAGGATCGTAGT
>CAWHUV010000008.1:0-1432084 GCA_963832625.1 Vulcanimicrobiota bacterium
GAATTGACCGGCGAGCCGCTCGAGCCAAAAGGTGCAGCGCTCGGCGAGTGCGAGCGTGTTGCGCAGCGCTTGCGGGTAAGGCGCGAAGATGCGCGTCATTTGCGCCGGGCTCTTTAAGTAGAACTCGTGGTTTGGAAGCAAAAGGATTCCGGCGTTTTGTAGGTCGGTCTTGTACTTGATGCAGGTCAGCACGTCGCAAAGCCGCGCGTCGTCGGGTTGCGCGTAGGCGGCGCCGTTGGTCGCAACGCACGGCAGGCCGAGCCGCTCGGCGAGGGCGATCTGCGCGAGGACGAGACGCGCGTCCTCGAGGCGCGGGTGTTTCTGGAGTTCGAGATAGAAGCGTCGCGGAAAGAGTTCGCCGAGCCGAGCGGCGCGTTCGTCTGCGCGCGGCGCATCGCCGCGTCGCAACGCTTCTTCGACGTAACCGTGGTGCGCGCCCGAGAGCGCGATCAGCCCTTCCGACTTCCCTTCGAAATCGTCGAGGCGCATCCGCGCGTCACGCTTTCGACCGCGCAGTTGCGCCGTCGAGATCGCGCGGGCCAGGTTGGCGTAGCCGGTTTCGTTCTCGACGAGCAGGACGAGCCGCGGAAAACGAGCCGACTCTTCGGGAGTCGGGCCGCTGCGCCGTCGCGGGCGCATTTCGGCGACCAAGGGTCAATTCGGCGCCGACGATCGCCGCGAGCCCCGCCGCCTTGGCCGCCTTGGCGAAGCGGACCGCCCCATAAAAACCGTCGCGGTCGGTGAGCGCGAGCGTGGCCAGCCCAAGCTCGACCGCGCGCTCGACCAGCTCCTCCGGGTGCGAGGCGCCTTCTAGGAAGCTGAAGTTCGAGCGAGCGTGTAACTCGGCATACCGGGCGGCCGCCATGGAGGCTCATGGTATCGAACATACGTTCGATACGTCAAGGGCGGCGTTGCCCTAGAGAGGCCTACTTGCCCGGCGGAGTCGCCGCAGGGACTGCGGGCGTCTTGGCGATGTCGGCCAGTTCTTTTTGGTCGGCGTCGCGGATCGCAAGCGCGGTCGGGCGATAGTTCGAGTAGCCGACGCTCGAATTGTGGCCGCTCCCAGAGCCGACGTTGACGTTGTTCGAGCCGAAGTAGGACTGCGACGGCGAGCGCAGTCGGCGACTCGTTCGCGAGCTTTAACGAGCTTTCCAACGTCGTGCGCGCTTCCGAGTCGCGGTGCACCAGGTGTTGTAAGTGTCCGATCGCAAAGCGGTAACGCGCCGACTGCACCTGAGCGTAGTGCATGCTTTCGACGTTCGATTCGTGCGTCAGCGAAGTGACGTCGTTGCCGTTGTCGGCGGCTCTGTCGGCGGCGCACTTGTCGTAAGCGGCGACGACCTTTTCAGCGGTCGCGATGACGTCGTCGACGAGCGATGCCGGGTTTTGCACCTGCGCATTGTATTGCAGACCAGATCGGTCGCCGCCGGGCAGATCTTGTCGAGAAAGCCGGCGACGTGGCCGCGCGTGCGCCCGCCGGCACGGCCGCGATCGTCAGCAGAGCGATAATGGCGATAAGAGACCGGTTCATGTTCGTGCCACCCGTTGAGAGCAAAGGACTTCGAGGTAGTGCGGTGCCGACCGCACTCTCCTCCTGCCGGAGCGAGCTTCGATCGCGC
Source organism: Vulcanimicrobiota bacterium (assembly GCA_963832625.1). Classification (GTDB taxonomy): domain Bacteria; phylum Vulcanimicrobiota; class Vulcanimicrobiia; order Vulcanimicrobiales; family Vulcanimicrobiaceae; genus CAWHUV01. The sequence goes on from CAWHUV010000008.1 coordinate 1,620, forward strand.
CCGGACGGCTTGGGCCGGCCTCGAAGGAGAAGTCGGGTCGCGCGCACGAGCCTGAGACGCATGCGATATCGGCAGCTCGGGCGGTGGGGCGTCGAGGTTTCGGCGGTGGGCTTAGGGTCGTGGTTGACCTATGGCGGTCGCGTCGAGGAGGCGACCGCGCGCGCCTGCATCGAACGCGCGTATGCGCAAGGCGTGACGTTCTTCGACACTGCGAACGTCTACGCGCGTGGCAAAGCCGAAGAGGTCGTGGGTCGCGCGCTCGCCGGTTTCCAGCGCGGCTCCTACGTCCTGGCGACGAAGGTGTTCTTTCCGATGGGCGACGGTCCGAACGACCGGGGTTTGTCGCGCAAGCACGTCTTCGAGCAATGCGCGCGCTCGCTTCAACGTCTCGGGGTCGACTACATCGATCTCTATCAGTGTCACCGCTTCGACTCCTCGACGCCGCTCGAGGAGACGTGCGCGGCGATGAACGACCTCGTCCGGCGAGGAAAAATTCTCTCCTGGGGCGTCTCGGAGTGGAACGCCGACCAAATCGCCGGGGCGGTCGCATTGTGCCGCGCGCGCAATTGGGCCGAGCCGGTCAGCAACCAGCCGCAGTACAGCGCGCTGTGGCGGCGGATCGAGGCGCGCGTCCTGCCGACCTGCGCCGAGTACGGGCTCGGTAACGTCGTGTGGTCGCCGCTCGCGATGGGGATCCTAACCGGAAAATACACCGACGTGGCGCATCCGCCGGCCGGCTCGCGCGCGGCCGGGAGCGGGCGCGAAATGATGGAGGACTACTTCACGCAGCCCGTCTTCGATGCCGTGCAGAAGTTGCAACCGCTCGCGCGCGAAGCGAACGCGTCGATCGGGCAACTCGCGCTCGCGTGGTGTCTGCGTCGGCCCGAGATCTCGAGCGTCATCGTCGGCGCGACGAAGCCCGAGCACGTCGACGACAACGTTGCGGCCGCCGATCTCAACGTCGACCCGTCGATTTTCACGCGGATGGACGAGATTCTCGTACCCGTCGCGCCATCCGAACCGTACTTGTCGTGACCGCGAAGGCGGCCGGTAGGGCTTGCCGAAGCGTGACGTCGTCGTGAACTCCTGGCGGATGGACGATCCCAGTCAACCGAAGCCGGCCGACCTGTTGACAGTTTTGATCGACTTTCGCGACGCCGTCGCTGCGCGGTTCGACGCCGTCGATCGGCGTTTTGAAGCCGTCGATCGGCGTTTTGAAGCCGTCGATCGCCGCTTCGATCGCGTCGACCGGCGGCTGGAGCGTCTCGACGATCGAATTCGTCGCTCGACGATCGAGTCTCGTCGCTCGACGATCGAGTCTCGTCGCTCGAGGGTGGCTTAACGCGACTCGGTGACCGAGTCTTGTCGCTCGAGGATGGTTTTACGCGACTCGGTGACCGAGTCTCCTCGATGGATTTCGGTCTCAAGCGGCTCGACGTTTCGGTCTTCGCGCTCAAGCGACGGCGCAAAAAGTAAGAGCCGGTTTATCCCGCGCCGCCCATTGCAATAGCCGCCCACACGCCGCTGCCGAGCAGATTCTGACCGCCGTCGACGACAACGACCGCGCCGCTCATGTACGACGCGAGCGGCGAGGCCAAAAAAACCGCGACTGCGCCGATGTCGTCGACCGTGCCGAAGCGCCCGCGCGGAATCGTCCTCGCCAGTTCTTCATCGTCTCGTCGCTGGGCGCGAGGCGGCGCATCCCTTCGGTGCCGGCGATCGGTCCGGGCGCGATGCTGTTGGCGCGGATGCCGTGCTTGCCCCAGTCGACGGCGAGGTCTTTCATCAGCATGTCGACGCCGGCTTTAGCCGCGCCGACGTGGGCTTGATACGGATACGCTTGAAAAGCCTTACCGGCCGAAATAAAGATGATCGAACCGCGCGTCTCCTTCAACTGCGGAAACGCCGCGCGCGCGGCGTGGAACGAGCCGAGCAGGTCGATGTCGACGACGGCTTTGAAGCCGTTCGGCGACAATGCCTCGGCCGGTGCTGGAAAATTACCGGCGGCGCCGGCGACCAACACGTCGATCGGTCCGAGCGTCTCGCGCGCGCGCTCGATGACGGTTTCGAGCGCGGGATAGTCGCGGACGTCGGCGGCTTGGGCGAAGACCGTCGCGCCGAGCGCGCGCAATTCCGCGGCCGCGCCGTCGAGGCGTTCTTGCGTCCGCCCGCAAATCGCGATGCTCGCGCCGACGGTGGCGAAGTTCTTGGCGATCCCGAGGTTGATCCCGCTCCCGCCGCCCGTGACAAAAACCGTCTTGCCGGCAAAGAGGTCCTTCGAAAAGATATCGGTGATGCTCACGCCTGAGTGTTGCCGACGTATCGATGGCGAACCTTCGATGCGTCGCGTTCAATCGTACGTGCCGCGCACGTACCAGTGCCCGTTCTCGGTGACGATTCGCCACAGCGCTCCGTCGTCGAGGAGGACGTCGTAGGCGTCGCTCGCGTACGGCGTAGCGCCGGCGTCGAGCGCATCGGCCCACCACGCTTCGTCGACGCGCCACGGACCGGCGAGTTCGACGACTCCGCGCCCGGCGACGCGCGCGGGCCGTCCGCGCTCGATGCGCACGACGATCTCGCGCGGGACGAGGACGCGATATGCGAGCGTCCCCGGCGTTTGAACGACGCCGTGCGGCTCGGTGGTTGACTGGTACGCAAACGGTTCGTAGGCGAAACGCGTCGCGCAATGATTGCCGGGAGTCAAGCGCGCGCGCAAGGTCGAACCCGAACCGAGCGCGCCTTCGATTCGCGCCAAGGCGATCGCGACGCTTTCGGGATCGGGATCGCTCCCCGCAAAGAGCGCGAGCGCGGCCCCGCCTTCTTCGAGCCGCTCGGCGCCGAGCCGCAAGCCGGCCACGGGAGAACGCAAGGTGACGCCTTCGAGTTTGGCGCGCAAGAGATCGAACATCGTCGCGGCTTGCGCGGTCGGTTGAGCGAGTTGCGTCGGCAACGCGACGGTTTCGCCGTCTTCACATTCGAGCGTCAAGCGTAAGAGGCCGCAGCGCTTTCCCGCGTACGCGACGTCGTCGGCGACGCGCGCGACGAGCGCCCGCAACGCGAACAGAAGCTGCTCTTCGCGTTCCGCCGTCCCTTCACCATAGAGCGCGTGGTCGATGCGCAGGCTGCGCGCGCGCGGGACGAGCGGCGATTCGTCGCGGCCGCACGCCGACGCATGCCAACGGGCCGCTTCGGGGCCGAACCGGCGCACGAACGGCCCGTGGGGGAGCGCGGCGAGTTCGCCGAGTTTTCGCACGCCGAGCATGTGCAAGCGTTCGATGACGTCGCCGGCAAGGTCGAGCGCATAGAGCGGGAGCGGCGCAACGAACGCGCGTTCCTCACCGGCGCCGACGATCGTCGCGTCGGCGACCGCGGCGGCGACGAACGCGACGAATTTGTTCGGCGCGAGCGCGAGACGGAATGGAAAGCCCGCCGTCGTCCCGTCGGCGGCGAGCGCGGCGCGGACGCTCCGCAGCCACGCGCGCGGCGTCCCCTCGATCCCGCGCATCTCGAGGAAAGCCGTCCCCGGAGCGGCGTCTTCGACCAGCGGTGAAGCGGCATCGAGCGCGTCGAGGACTTGCGCCCACAATGCGGCGTCGTGCTGCGGATCGTCGACGACGACCGCCGCTTCGCGCGCGAACGAACTGGCCTGGACGAGCGTCATCCCGCCGCGCGCGCCGAGTTCGAAGGCGCGTCCATCGAGCTCGAGCACGTGGCCGCGTTCGAGCCGGTCGACGACGATCAGCGCGCGATCGCGAAGCTCCGGACGCCCGAGGCGCGCGACCTCGACCTTGTACGACGGGACGCGCGCGCAAACGACCGGCATCGCACGGATGGGTGGTCGCTACCGAACCACTAGACGGCGAGCATTCGCGCGGCTCCGAGCGATGCGGATAACGGCGTGCGCCGCAACGCTCCCAGCGGCGCCCCTTCCACTTCGAAGGAGTCACACGTCAAAACGGTCTCTTTCCCCGGCGCGGCGCGCTTGTGCTTGACGATCGTCGCGTGAAACTCGAGCCCTGCGAGCGTTCCGAAAAGCCCACTGCCGCCTGCCCACTGAATCGCTTGCGAACGCATGCGGATGCGCAGCGAAGCGAAGTAACGCAATTCGTCCGAGGCTTCGTAGCCGAGTGCGAGCAGGACGGCGTTGGCGCGATGGGTGAGGCTCGCCAGGCGCGTCCACGCCGCGGCGGAGAGCTTGACCGCCGGGATTGCGACGACCCCGAATGCCGCCGCGCGCAGCAAGATGTCGGCGGCGCGCGCGACGCCGGTTGCATCGCGAGCCGGGACGACGAGCAGCCGTTCGAGGGCGACCCCGGCCGCGGCGAGGGCCGGCGGGTAGAACGTCCCTTCGGGCCCGGCGGGGATCTCGACGAGCGCGCCGAGCCCGCCGCCGAAGGTCGCCTTCGCCAAGAGCCGAGCCTCGAGGACCGAGCGCCCCGAGCCAGGCGGACCTTCGAGCGTCGTGATCGCGCCCCGGGGGATCCCGCCGCCTAAGGCCGCGTCGAGCCCTGGGAACCCCGTCCGCACGAGCCCGTCATCGGCCTGGGTGAAGGCCTCCGGCGCCGCGGCGCGGTGGGCGTTCCCGAGGGCGGCACGCAGCCCCGCGAAGGCGGCGCGGCGCGGATCCGGCGAGGCCGAGAGCGGCATGGGGGGTCATGATAATCGAACATATGTTCGATTGTCAATGCGCCCCGGGATTATATACTTGACGCAAAGGCGTTGACCTGCTAGACTTATGGCATGGGCAAACAACCGATAGCCGACCCTGCTACCCTCCTCGAAGCGGTCACGCAGTTTGCCGATCCTGACGTAGCCCACGCTTTCATGGTCCGTATGCGCTGGCCGAACGGCGTCGCTTGCCCGCGTCAGGGTTGCGGCTCAGCCGACGTGGCCGAGATCGCAGGGCGCAAGAAATGGCGTTGCCGCGAGTGCGGTCGTCAGTTTAGCGTTAAGGTCGGGACGATCTTTGAGGACTCGCCGATCTCTCTCACCAAGTGGCTCCCCGCCATGTGGCTCCTGTCCGGTGCCAAGAACGGCATCTCATCGTGTGAACTTGCCCGCGCCCTTGGCGTCACACAAAAGACGGCATGGTTCATGCTCCACCGTATCCGGTGCGCCATGCAGGGCGACTCGTTTGACCTTCTTGCTGGCGAGGTCGAAGCGGACGAAACCTACATCGGCGGCAAGGCTCGCCGTGCAAACATTGGCTCGTCCAACACCAATACCAAAAACCCTGGCCCGCGCCACAAGAAGGCTATCGTCCACGGCATTATGCAGCGCGGCGGCAAGATGCGCGCGTTTGTCGTGCCCGATGATCGCGCCGCAACCCTCCTGCCTAATATCTACCGGAATGTTGACCCGAACGCACACATCTACACCGACTCGCACCGCGCTTATTGGAACTTGCAATACACGCACCGCCATGAGTTCGTGAACCACATGATCGCTTACGTCGAAGGGCACGTTCACACGAACCACGTCGAAAACTTTTGGTCGGTTCTAAAGCGAACGCTCAGGGGCACCTATATTAACGCGCGCCCCCAGCATCTCGCTCGCTACGTTGAAGCTCAGGTGTTTCGCTTCAACGAGCGGGAGATTACCGACGGGCAAAGGTTCCCGAAAGTGGTCAAGGGAGCGGACGGAAAACGACTGACCTGGAAGGCGCTAGTCGCTAAGCGCTAGACTCCTTAGGCTTACGCCGAAGGGCCTTTTCCGGCTCGCGCTTCTGCCGCGCTACCGCGTCAGCCTCGGCCTTTGGAACGGCCAAAACGGCGGCCACAAACAACTCAAAGGCCGTTCTCGGTTTGTCCGATTCAGTGGGTGGCTTCATCGCAAGGCGGCCATTCTTGCCGCCTTGTAAGGAATCCCGCTCTTCTAAGTTAGGTAAACTGCTGCCAGCAATTCTGTAACGCCAGTTACTTCGTCAAACCGAAAGTCTGTGACCAAGAACTCCTTGTAATTCACGTTGGGCGTGAACATGCGATAACTGCCGTCGGGTAATCGCTTTGTATTCAATAATTCGAGCAGCGCGTAAGGCTCTTCCAGCGTAGCAAGAAGCCCCCCAACAGCGGCCTTACCAAGAGTCTTACGTAGGGCTTTTAGGTTCGCTTTGGCTGTGGGCATGACTACTACGCTGTACGATCTTCCCAGAACTTCTCCCCAGAATAGACCTCTCCGAGACCATCTTTCGCTTCGGCTAGGCCCCGTTCGTGGGCTTGTTGCAGGCTCAATCCCACCCCAGGCCGCTTCTGAAGAAGGGCAATTTGACGCCCTTCTTCAGCGAGAATGTCCTTGATCGCATTGGACAGCATTGCTTCGCATGACACAAAGCTCTCTAGAGCCTCTCTAAACGTGTCTACCACGTGTTGTCCATCGGGAACTTGGCTTGCATCGCGTTGAAAACGCAGAAGCAAAGATCCTCCGGTCTCCATCACGCCAGCAACCTGGTTCTGAAAGAAAGCCCCGATTTTGGCTAATTCGAGCTTAAAGTCTAATGTGAGATCGTTCCACTGTTGGAGAGCCTCAAGCGCCATTTCCATAATTGCCGGCCCTCGTAGGACTAGCTTGAAGAAGCGATAAGCCTCGCGCGATGACTCCTCAGGGGTATCGTCGGAATACTGCTTCGCAGCCTCCTCGGCTTGCTCGATCTCCCTACCGTAATCTTCAACCTTCTCGTACATGGCTCTTTAGAGCATAGGCTATAAACACCGGGCCAGGCAACCCGGCGTGGGGATGACTACGCTGACGCACAGAGGGCAGGGGAAAAGGGCAAAGCCGCTCGCGGATGACACGGGCGGCTTTGCGTCTTGGTAGTCACCTGACCGGACAAGAGGCGTCCGGCAAGGCTTCACACGGCGGTCCTAGGAGAGGTTGTTGCTTGCGTTCGTTAGGCTGTTGTTGGCCTTATTGCCGAGCACCTGAAGCGCGCCGATCGCCACGATAGCGACGAGCGCGATAATGAGGGCGTACTCGACTAGGCCCTGCCCAGTGGAAACGGGACGATAGATTTGAACCCCTAGCGCGATCGGAGAATTGAACCCCTGAGCACATAAAGCAGGGCGCTCCTCTCGAAGATACCGGTACTCAACCACCGGTTCCACGAGAGAGGCGCTCAAGGGGTGATTCGCTTGAAAGTCTGGGAGTCCATTCGTCTTCGCTGTCGGCGCGACGGCGAGAAGATCAAGGTCATTGCCCGCGAGCTTCAACTCGCGCCCAACACGGTCCGCAAGTACGCGCGCAGCGACGAGCCGCCGCGACGCAAGCCACGTCCGCGAGCGCACGTGCTCGATCGCTACCAGTCACACATCGATGCCCTACTGCGCGCCACGCCGCGCATCACGGCCGTGCGGATCGGTACATACTTACGCACGAACGTCGACCGTTCGTTGTCGATCGAGGAGAGCACACTGCGCAGGTACGTCGCCTGGCGTCGGCGCTTGTTGGTTCCCAAGGAGGCGTTCGTGCGCGCGAGTTATGCGCCCGGTGACGAGGCGCAGTTTGACTTCTCGCCCGTCGAGGTAATTCTGTCCGGCGTCCTGGTGGTCGTGCAACTCTTCGCGGTCCGGTTGAGCTACAGCGGCCGGTATTTCGCACGGGCCTCGCGCCGCTGCGATCAAGTGTCGCTGTTCACGGGCCTCTTGGCTGGGTTCAGCGCTTTTGATGGTCTACCGTTGCGCTCGATCTTCGACAATGCAAAGACGGCCGTCACGCGAGTGCTGCGTGGTCGTAACCGCATCGAGAACGCTGCCTTCCGAGAGTTCTGTGGCGGGTTGGCCCTCGAAGTCAACTTTGCAGCTCCGGCCAAGGGCAACGAGAAGGGGGGCGTCGAGGGCATCATCGGCTACCTACAGGACAATTTCTTGCGGCCCATCCCGTCGTTCGAAACCCTTGAGGAGTTCAATGCCGCCTTGGCGGTTTTCTGCGAGCGCGATGCCGAGCGCGAGCACACGACCCACCACGAGACGATCGCCGCGCGCTTTGTGCGCGAGCAAGCGGCATTACGGCCTTTACCACCGGCGCCGCCGCGCGCCTGCGTCACACGCTACGCGCGGGTCAACAAGTTCGCCGAGGTGACTTTCGAACGTGACGTCTACTCAGTTCCCAGCCGCTACGCTCATCGCGATGTCGCGATCGAGGTCTACGAAGATCAACTGCGGTTCGTCCTCGAGAATGCGCCGATTGCCCAATGCCCACGGGGCTTGGGCCGCGGTGAACGCTTCCTGGACCCCCGTCACTACTTGGAACTCTTGCGTCACAAGCATCGCGCCGCAGAACATGCGCTGGTGCTCGCCGATGGTCGCATTCCCGACGCGTTGCACGATCTGCTTCGGCGATACCAAGACGATGGCCGCACCAGTGCGAGCAAACGTTGGACCGAAGTCCTCTCGTTGCTGGCCGATTACTCCGCCGAGGTGGTCGGCGACGCCGTAAACCACGCGCTCGCCCGGGGAACCTGCGATCCGGCTGCGATCGCACTGCTCCTACGGCAGCGCTCGGCACCGGTCCCGCCGGCATCGCTGGATCCCAACAGTCTGCCCGACGGTGCGCGCATCGGAGCCTTCGCGGTGAACTTGGCTCGGTATGCGCTGACGGAGCTTGCGGAGTGCGTCGCATGATCGAATCACCGCTCTTGGAACTGCACCTGCGCACGCTGCATCTCTCCGCGATCGCGACGAACTACCGCCGACTGCTCGCGCAGGACCCGCAGCCGCTTCCCTATCTCGCCGACTTGATCGCACTCGAAGTCGGCAAACGCCATGAAAACGGCGTACGAGCGCGCATCGCCGCAGCTCACTTCCCGACAACGAAAACCATCGAGTCGTTCGACTTCAGCTTGCAGCCGCAGTTGCCCAAAGCCAAGCTGCTCGAACACTTTGAAGGCACTTTCGTCGAAGCACATCGCAATCTGGTCCTGTGCGGGCCACCCGGCACGGGGAAATCGCACACGCTCAGCGCACTCGGCCTCGCCATGTGCATGCGCGGATATCGCGTGCTGTTCACAACCGCAGCAGAACTCCTCATACGCCTCATGGATGCCAAGCGCGCCGGAACGCTCGAACGTCACTACCGCGCGCTCGACCGCATCGACGTCTTGCTGATCGACGAGCTCGGCTACATCCCATTTGAACGCGAAGCAACCGACCTGCTCTTCCAACTGATCTCGGCTCGCTACGAGCGCCGCAGCATCGCGCTCACCACAAACCTGAACTTCGAACGGTGGACGCAGATATTCCCCGACGAAATGGCGGCAACCGCCGTCATCGATCGACTCGTCCATCACGGCTCCGTCTTCGTGTTCAGCGGAGAGAGCTACCGGCTCCGTAGCCGTCCCCGAGGGAAGTCCAGCAAACCTGCGTAACCCCGCCAAGGGTTCAGTTTGAAAATCCCGCTACGGGTGCAATTTCAACGTCCCGTTCCCACCCAGCGTCGTCTTGGAAAAACTGTCGTAGCGTGGTCATCTCTAGGGTTATCGGCGTCACAGGGCAGCACATAAAGCGACCGAGCGCACAGCAGTTTATCCGTCAACGCCGCGTCAACGAGGCCGAATCACTCGTCGGGGGACGGCTCCGAGGGCGACTCCTCAGCAGGGAATTGACGCCGCGCATCTTCCTGGGCGAGACGCGCTTCACGCGATAAGGTTTCCGGCGCGTTTTGGATTCCTAGGTGTAGCATGGCTTTGGCTACGGAAACAAGGCTGATCCCAGAGCGTTTCGCCATGCTCTTGAGCATCGCGAGGTCCTGTTTGTCCGCGTCAAAGTTTAGGTTGCCCATCGTCGGGGCTCGACTATTCCACGGGACCGCACGCATTTCCGGGGATCGACGGGTTTCTACGAGATTCGTAAGAATCCGTAGGAACCCGGAAGCCTGGGCCGAAGGTGTGTCCAACGGCTGAAGGGCGCGGTTTCCCGCTCCACTAATGCCGAGGACCCGGCCCACAGGTGCCGATCTGCGAACCGGGTCTCCGACCACCCCACGACTGGACTCGAACCAGCATCCCCCGGGTACGAACCAACGGTGCTCTTCCAGTTAAGCTACGTGGGGAAAATAAGTGGACGCTCTCCGATCTCTGGGGGCGTCCTGCTTTATGCTCTTGAGTCGATTGTAGGCCCTGCCAAAAAGCACAACATGGAGTATGCGTTATTGAATCACCTACGACATATTGACGCCCTCTCACGGCAGCCCCATCCTAGCGAGGCGTTCCATTTGCGTCAAGTAAGTAATCCCGATGCGCCCCGGTTTGCTTTTTAGCGCCGTTGCGCGGGGCGCAGCAGCGACATCGGATGCGTCGAGAGGATCAGCGGCCGGCGCGGCGCCGCTTGAAAGTTGAAGTCGTTCAAAAGGTTGCCGTAGGCGGGCTCTTCGTCGCGGTACGCCGGGCGCGGATCGGGCCGGCCGCTTTGACTGAGCCGCTCACCGTTCAAAAAGACGTCTTCGATCAATTTGAGATAGCAGTCGGTGCTGCAGATCTGGTGATCGATCAAGCCCGGGATCGCATACGGACTGATCATGAGCGACGGTACGCGGATCCCAAGTCCAAGCGAATCGAAGTTGAACGGCGGCGGTTCGTGATCGTAGAAGCCGCCGTCGTCGTCCCACGCGATGAAGATTGCGGTGCTATTCCAATCGGGGCCGGACATGATCGCATTGACGAGCCCCGTCACGTACGTTTGCCCGAACTGGATCGACGCGGGTGGATGCTCGCTATCCTGGTACTCCGGAAGGATCCACGTGACTTGCGGGAGCGTGCCGTTGGCGGCATCGCTGTAAAACTGCTTTAGATTCACGAGAGCGTTGGCGGCTTGACCGTCGTCGTGCACGGTCTCGAATCCGGGCAAGACGTTCCAGATCCCCGAGACGCCGTTATGGCCGAAACTCGATCCCTCCCCACCGTCGAGGTAGACCGTCCAACTGATGTTGTTCTGGTACAACAGATACGTGATGTCGGTCCACAGGTACGGCGTCGGACGGGTTTGATTCCAGAGCTGACCGCCGAGCGAGCTGTAGCAGCTGTTGGGGTCGGGCGGGCTGAGCTGCTTGCATTTGGCCGACCAGCCCGAGAACAGTTCGAGGTGACTCGGTTGGCTCCACGAGTGAATCGACTCGAAGAAATGATCCATCAGGACGTAGTTGGCGGCGTACGCCCAGTAATTTGGGATGTCGGTTCCGTCGTGATAGCCCATGACGTCGATGACCCGCTTGCAGTCGACCGTGAACCCGATCTCCGGATCCCTGCATCCTTCGCGCTGCAATTGCAGTTCGCGTTGGATGACGAAACCGTTCATTTTGCCGCCGTTGATGTCGCCTTCTTGGTACTCCGAGAGATACGGTCCGCCCGAGTTGCTGTCGAGGTGATTCGGATAAGGAGTCTGGCAGTGTTCGCCCTTGCCCGCCGGCAAGCACGGGAGCGGGCTCGGGTAACCGTCGGCCCCCGGATACGTCCCGAAGTAATGATCGAACGAGCGATTCTCTTGGAAGATGAAAATCAGGTGTGCAAGCTGACTCGGACCAGGATGCGGCGCGGCGCGGCCCGGCGTCCCGCCGGCGATCGCCGCGAGGATCACGGCGAGCAGCGCCGCGAATCGCAGGCTCGTTCGCTGCGGCGCGGCGATCTTAACGCGTCCTCGAGCGCACGCGGAGCGTCGGCCTCTGCGGCTCGCCGTCGTTGAGCGTCGTCATCGGGTGCGTTGAAAGGATCAGCGGCGGACGCGGCGACTGGTTGAAGTTGAAGTCGTTTGCGAGATCGCCGTACCCAGCGTACGTGTCGCGATAGTCCGGCCGTGGATCGGGCCGGCCGGCTTGGTTCATGCGCTCGCCGCCGAGGAACACGTCCTCGATGAACTTGATGTAACAATCGGTACTGCAGATTTGATGATCGATCGTCCCCGGGATCGCATACGGACTGATCAAAAGCGCGGGGACGCGGATGCCGAGGCCTTCGCTGTCGATCTTGAACGGCGGCGGCTCGTGATCGTAGAAGCCGCCCATGTCGTCCCAGACGACGAAGATCGCGCTGTTCGAACCAGTCCGGACCTTCCATCACCGCATTGACGATTTTGGTTACGTAAGCTTGCCCGAATTTGACCGAAGTCTGCGGGTGGTCGCTGTCGACGTATTGCGGCAAGATCCAACTGACCTGCGGGAGCGTCCCATTCGCCGCGTCAGTGTAGAATTGAGTCAGATTCGTCTCCGCGTTGGAGACTTGGTTGTCGTCGTTGACCGTTTCGAACCCGGGGAGGACGTCCCAAATCCACTGGACGCCTTTTTGGCCGAACTTGGTCAAGCTGAGCCCCCCGTCGAGGTAGGTGAGCCACGTGATGTTCTGCTGGTTCAGCATGTACGTGATGTCGGTCCAGAGATAGATTGGGTACTGATAAGGCGGCCCCCAGGTCTTATCGCCAAGGTTGCTCACGCAACTCGTGATGATCGGCGGGTTGATCTTCGGGCATTGCGCCGCCCACATCGAGAAGAGCGCTAAGTGCGACGGCAGACTCCACGACGATTCGGGTTCGAAGAAGTGGTCCATCAGGACGTAGTTGTCGGCATAGCCCCAGTAGTTCGGCAGATCGGTTCGCCCGTGATAGCCCATGACATCGACCGTGCATTGGATCGACATCGGACCGACTTCCGGATCGAAGATTTGGACGGAACGGTTGGGCGCGGGGGCTCCATCGAACGGCGGCTTGCAATTCGGCCCGAGTTGCTTCTCGCGCTCGACGACGAAGAGGTCCATCTTGCCGTGGTCGATGTCGGCGGCCTGGTACGCGGCCATGTACGGGCCGCCCTGATTGCTCGGGCTATGGTCGGGATACGGCGTATTGCACTTATGAGGGTACCAATAGTCGGGGATGCACGGCAGCGGGCTTGGGAAACCGTCGGCGCCGGGATAAGTGCCGAAGAAGTGGTCGAACGAGCGGTTTTCTTGGACGATGAAGATCAAGTGCTGTAGTTTCGCGAGGCCCGAGTGCTTCTTCGCGCGCTGCACGTCCGGATACGGCGTCGGCCAGATCCCGGCGCGCGCGGGAGCGAGCGCAAGCGCGAGCGCAAGCGCGGCGAAACAAACGGCAAGAAAACGAAGGCGGTGCACGGGCAGTCTCTCTACAGAACGAGGGGCCGGGCCTCGGCCATCCATGGCCGGGCACGGTTCCGTTCGTAATCTGCGGCCCGGTCTCCCCGCTCGCGCGCTAGGGCAAGAGCAACAGTTTCCCGGTCGTCGTCCGGCTCTCGAGATCGGCGTGCGCGCGGGCCGCGTCGGCCAACGGGTACTCGTGCGCTATCCGCACGTCGAGCCGCTTGCTCTGGACTGCCGCGAACAGTTCACCCGTCCGCCACGCGATCTCGTCGGGGCTCGCCGCATAGTTCGCGAGCGTCGGGCGGGTTACGAAGAGCGAGCCCTTGGCATTGAGCACTTGCAGATCGAACGGCGGCACCGGCCCGCTCGACGCCCCGAACAAGACGAGGTAACCGCGCGGGCGCAGGGCGTCGAGGCTCCCATCGAACGTCGTCTTTCCCACCGAGTCGTACACGACGTCGGCGCCGCGGCCGCCGGTCAGGCGGCGCACTTCGCTTGCGAAGTCTTCCTCGGTGTAACGAATGACGTGGTCGGCCCCGGCCGCGCGCGAGAGCGCGGCTTTGGCCTCGGTCGAGACGGTTGTATACACGGTCGCGCCCTTCGCCTTGGCGAGTTGCGTGAGCAACAGTCCGACGCCGCCCGCGCCGGCGTGGACGAGCGCGACGTCGCCGCTCTTCAACGGGAAGGTGCTCGACGACAAGTAGTGGGCCGTCATCCCTTGGAGCATCAGCGCCGCGCCGAGGCGCGCGTCGATCCCGTCGGGGAGTTTGGCGAGGCGCGCGACGGGGACCGCCGCGTACTCGGCGTAGCTCCCGGGTGTCATCGCGTACGCGACTCGCTCGCCGACGGCGAACCCGCTCGCGCCGTCGCCGAGCGCGGCGATCGTCCCGGCCCCTTCCATCCCCGGGGTGAACGGCAAGCGCGCCGCGGGATAGTGGCCCGTCCGGAAATAGACGTCGATGAAATTGACGCCCGAGGCCTCGAGTTTGACGAGCGCCTCGCCGGCCTTCGGCTCGGGCCGCGGAACGTCGACGAGTTGCAAGACCTCCGGACCGCCGGTCCGTTCGATGACGATCGCTTTCATTCGTTGCTCCCTCGGGCGGCCTAACCCGCGCGGAGTCGCAAGGGTTCTTGGGCTTCGGATACGCCGCGGCTACGGACGACCCGCGTCCGCGACAAGTAGTCGTGCGGATGGATGCGCATGAAAAGGCCGACGAGCGCGATGGCCGTGAACGACGAGAGGGCGCCGGCGAGATAGCGCCAGACGGATTGGCCCAAGCCCGGCCGTCCGAAGCGCGTCGTGACGACCCGTAGCTCCATCACCATCATGCCGAGCGTCTGCCCGGTGAATCCGACGAGGATCGCGCTGTAGACGAGCAAGCCCAGGACCGCTTCCAACGACGACGTGCTGCCGTGAATGATGCCCACGTGATCGTTGATCCACCGCAGGAGCGGAGTGGCTCCGGCGGCCGCCGCGCGTTTGACGGGCGCACTGTCGTCAACGGTGACGTTGAACGGAGAGTTTATGATCGAGGTGACGACGATAACGTCGATCAGAATTGCCGTCAGGCGGCGTGGGATCGTTGCGCAGTCGCCCCGCCGAACGTGCCCGGGAGGTGCGACGGCTTCGGCGTCGTCCGGCACGATGGCAGGTCGCGTCTTGGTTGCTTCGAGCCGCGCACGCCAAGTGCGCGCGAGTTCGGTCTGATCGAAGCGCGCGAGCTCGGCGATGCGATTGGTCGCATAGGGCATCCCGCCGATCCACTCGCCCATGCGCAGCGTCGGCTCGCCCTCGAGCTCGCGGCGTTGCTCGGCAAGGCGCTGCATGTCGACTCGCCGTCCGATCGCGTGGAACGTCGTAATCGAAATCGCCCCGATGGCGTCTTCGAGCGTCGCGCCGCACAAGAGACCGACGCGGTCGGCGGTATACTCGGTGCGGCGTAGCCACGACCCGAAGACGAGCGCGACCGCTGGGTTTTCGCGGCCCGATGCACTGAGCAACGAACTGAGCCTCGTATGCCCGGCCGCGATATGGCCGAGTTCGCGCGCGACCAAGAAAGCGATTTCGCGCTCGCGCAAGTGCTCGAGATACTGGCTCGAGATCATCAGCGAATAAGGCTCGCCGATCCCGACGGCGGCGATCGGGACGAAGACGTCGTCGCGGATGAAAACGAGCGGTGGCGCGATCCCAAGGCGCGCCGCGATCCGCTCGACGATAGCGAAGACCTCGGGGAATTGGCGATCGTCGATGCGGACGCTGCTCCCGAGCAGGCGACCGCGCGCGATCGAGACGTAGACCATCCCGGCGACGATCAACAGTATCAACCCCGATGCGGTCACGCTCTTGAAAATCAGACCGATCGCGGCGATCGATAGGGGTGCAAGCAGAATCGACCAGATCAAGGCGGCCCGCTCGGCGCGGACGCGCACGGACATTGGACCGGTGAAGAGCTCGTTCACCGCTGTGAAGGTTCCGGCGGGCGCAAGCGCGCCCCGCGCTCGGCTTGGAGTTCGTCGTACATCGCGGTCAACAAATCTTGCGAGGCGCCGTCGTAGTCCGCACTGAGTTCCCACGTGAAGATTCCGCCGAAACCGCGCTGTCCGATCACGTATGCGACCTTGTTCGCGCTCGACGTCGCGTCGTCGTAAGTAATGAAACCCGGGCCGGGAGAGTGTAGGAGATATGGCGCCCCCGCCGTCGGATCGAGGTACGCCGTCCAGCCTTGCGCCCCAATCAGCGGTTTGATGTAGGTCCCGTAGTTTTCTTGCGTTGCGCCGTGGCAAGCGCCACCGCACGACTGCCAAAGGGCGCTCGTGTTCGGAAAGACGTAGCCGTAGAACGCCGTCCCGATGTTAATCTGCGCCGGCGATACCGCGTACGTTTGCGTGTAGAGATCCATCGAGGTCGCGAGACTGCCGGCCTGGCCTGGGTCGTTCGGGCTTTGGTAGAGCGGCGAGTTGTGCCCCGCGTAGGACGCCCACGGTCCGGTGATGTCGTAAGTCATGACGTTGAAGAAGTCGACGCTCGGCGCCAACCGCGGAATGTCGAGGCCGGCGCCCCAGCTCCGCGGATCCGACGGCACCGCCATCGAGACGAGCCACTGCCCCGCGGGCAACTGCGCGCGCAGCGCCTGCATCAGCGCGATGCAGTTCGCCTTGTCTTTCTTTTGCGGGACTTCCCAATCGATGTCGACGCCTTGGTACCCGTACGTCGATAGAAACGTGTGAACGTTGCGGGTGAAGGCGGCGCGCAGCGACGGGCTCGCGGCGACTTTCGAGAACGCGAGCGCTTGGCCGCCGCCGCTTCCGCCGATCGAGACCGTCACGGCGACCCCGGCAGCTTTCCCGTCGGCGATCAGAGCGGGCTCGAGGAATCCGCGCGGCACCCGTAGCTTGCCGTTGGGCTCGAGCGCCAAGAAGGCGTGGATGACGTGCGTCAGCTCGTTCCACGGCACTTGCGCGGCAGTGTACGACGGCGTCTGATACTTGCCCCAGTACGGATAGTAGCCCATCAGCCGGCTCGGTGCGGCGGGTGTGGGCGCGAGGGTGGCGGCGAGGAAGGCGACGGCGAGCACGCGGTGACTTTCTCAGTTCGAGCGGGGGACCGCCCCCGGCCCACGCCTTCGCCTGGGCGCCAACGACAGATTCTTTCCTGAGGGGATTGACAGGAAGTTCTAATGTGTTATTATACTAGTGTCCTAGTACAACAGTTGAATCAGGACGCACTTTGAAGGAGACCGATACCATGCTGAACCGCAACCAGGCCCCCGACCCGACCCGCCGGACTGTCATCCCCACCCCCCGGACCCAAGAACTCTTCCGCGGCTGGGGCGTAAAGTTCTAACTTGGCCGCGATTTTCACGGTCGACCCTCGCAACGGCGTCCCGCTCTACCTACAGCTAATCGAACAGGTAAAGCGGGGCGTGGCGCTAGGGACCTTGGCTGCGGGGGAACAGCTCCCGACCGTCAAGGCGCTTGCGATCGATCTGACGATCAACCCAAACACGGTGGCTCGCGCCTACCGCGACTTAGAGCGCGACGGAATTATCGAGACCAGCCCCGGACGAGGCTCGTTCGTCCGCAACAACGCGACCGGCGAGGCGCACCGCGCCGCCGACGACGTCGGCAGCGACGACCCTCTCGGAGGCGGTCCGTCAAGCGAAGGCGCTCGGTCTCGACCGCGCGAGTCTTGCATCGCTCATCGAACGCACGCTCGACCGCTGGTTCCCGGCGCAAACGCAGGAGTAAACGTGGACTATACGATTTCAATCGATCATCTGACCAAGCGTTACGGCGACTTCGAGGCCGTCTCAGACCTGACGCTCCAGATCGAACCAGGCTCGATCTGCGGATTGCTCGGTCCCAACGGCGCCGGCAAGACGACTACGTTCAAATGTTTGCTCGGACTCGCCCGTCAGTCGTCGGGGACGATCGCGATCGAGGGCGCGCCGCTCACCCCCGCGACGTTCGAATACCTCGGCTTCGTCCCCGAGACGAGCTCGCTGTACGAATGGATGACGGTCGAACAGCACCTCGAGTTCAACCGCCGCTCGTACGCGCACTACGACGCCCAACGGGCGGCGGAACTGACCGCGCTGTTCAAACTCGATGTGAAGAAGAAGGTCCGCAAACTTTCGCGCGGCCAGCACACCGCGCTCATGCTGATCCTAGCGCTCTCGTTCCGCCCGCGCATTTTGGTCCTCGACGAACCGGCGAGCGGACTGGATCCGATCTTTCAACGCGTCGCGCTCGACTTGATCATCGAGGCCGCGGCCGGCGGCGCGACCGTCCTGTTTTCGTCGCACCAAATCGGCCAGGTCGAGCGCGCCGCCGACCGCGTCGCGATCCTCAAGAATGGGCGCCTGATCGTCGACGGTACGGTCGACCGACTCAAGGGATCTGAGAAGATCGTCGAGGCGATCTTCGACCGTACGGTCCCGGAGGTCGACGGACTCGCCGCCGACGCGCGGATTCGGCGAATCGAACGGTCGGGACGCATTTTGCGCGCCTACGTGCGCGACGACAGCGAAGGGATCGCGCGCCAACTGAGCGCGCTCGAGCCGAAGAACGTCAGCATCCTGGATCTCAATCTCGAGGACATCTTCATCAACGCGGTCGGCGAGACCGTCGCGATCCCGGGTGCGACGAATGGCATACGCTGAACTGCTGCGCCTGCGCAACGCGCTCTACTGGTACTGCGGGATAGTCGCGGCCGTCACGCTCACGGTGTTCGTCACTCTCAACTGGCACGCCAGAGAGATCGGCTCGGGATCGGGCGACCACAACGCTTCGTTGAGCGGGCTCGTCGGCATCGCGGCGGTTTGCGCCGCGATCCTCGCGACCTGCCTTGGCGCGACGCTCAACGGCCAAAACGAAAACGCGGCGATCGCGTTCACCAAACCGATCTCGCGCGAGCATCTGGCCGCGCTCTACGTTCTGTCCGACCTGGGAAGCATCGTGTTCGCGTTCGTCTTCACGCTGGCGCTGATCTACCTCGTGGTGGTCGACGCCGGTTTCCTGGCACATATCGGGACGAGCATCGTGCACGTCAACGTCTCGGAAGCGGCGGCCGCGGGGGCCTTGGGTCTTGGGATGGGATTCATGTGGTATGGCCTCGTCCAAGGCGCGACCGCCTGGCGTCGCGGCGGCGGCGGGATGGCGATCGGCATCAGCTGGGGGCTCTTCATCGCGCTGCTCGTGGCGGCGTATGCGACGCGCCCGGGCGCACTGCATGAGATTGCGCTCGTGCTCAACGTGATCAATCCGCTGGCTTACATGACCGCAATAAGGATCTCGGGCCAGGAAACCTCGATGGCATCGCTCTTTCACACCAATATTTGGACGCGCGCGGGGATCGAGTGGGCTTTTGGAGTTGCCGGCTGCGCAGTCGCGACGCTTGGCTGGAAGCGCTTGGAGGTCTAGTCGGATGGCTTACATCGAATTCTTGCGCTTGCGTAACGGACTGACGATTTTCTCCTGCATACTTTCGTCTCTGGCGATTCTGGCGATGCTCGTCATCGAGCTCCTCGCGCGCTCGCACAGCCTGAGCATCGATCACGGCGGCGCAGTGATTCCGCTGAGCGCGCTGATCGCGACCGCCGTGTTGCCCGCGCTCGGCTTCACATCTGGGTTCTCCTCGTCGCTGAACCGCGAGACCGACAGCGGCGAGATCGCATGGACGCGGCCGATGTCCCGCGAGCGCCTGGGCGTGCTTTACGTCCTGTTCGATGCATGCGGGATCGCCCTGGCGTTTGGCATCGCCGCGGGTTTGTTTGCGCTGGTCGCTCTCGAACTGGGCGCGGTCGGTAGCGGCGTATCTCTCCGCGTCGATGCCGCGGCCGGCTCGGGAATCGTCCTTGGGCTCGGCGTCTGCTTCATGTGGTACGGTCTGGTCCAGGCGGCGACGGCGTGGCGCCGCGAGAGGAGCGGCGCGCTCTCCGGTCTGAGCTGGGCGGTTTTCGTCATTTTAGCTTCGCTTGCGGCGTTTAAGGTCGAGCCCTTTCACTCGATCATCATGGCGGCCAACCTTCTCAATCCGCTCGCCTACAAGAGCCTGACCGGTTTTGCGACCAGCGACTTGTCGTTCAGCCCGAGCGTGCACACGGGGATATCGGTGTTCGCGATGGGCGAGTGGACGCGCGCGGCGATCACCTTTGCGATCGGCGCCGCAGCGTGCGCGGTCGCCGTACTCAGCTGGAAACGAGTAGAACTATGATCGCGTTCGTCACCCTCAACGAGGCACTCTGATGCGCTACTTCAACACCGCGTTCTCTCTCACGCTCGGCGGCTGGCGCTTGCGGCTCCGAATCGATCTCGACGACGACCCGGAGGACGGGCTCGCGCCGCCCGTCCACCACGTGGGCCGGCGCACCCGCGAAAGCGTGACGTCGTCTACTTCAAGATGAAGCTGCTGGGGTGGGACGCGCGCTCGTACGACCACTTCCCATTCCGCACGGCGTAGAAGTACACGTTGGGATCGATTGGGTCGCCGGTCGTTCCAAATTGGAACGAACCGGCGATCGTGTCGAAGGTCGTCGCGAAGTTCAACGTCCGCGCGACGGCGAGCCGGTCGTTCGCTCCGCCGCGGCGGATCGCCGAGATCGCGATTTGCGCGGCCGCGTACGCGAACGCCGAGAGTGGCGTGAACGGGCCGTACGTCGTCTCGTAGTCGACGCGGATGCGGTAGTCGGCCGGCGCGAGGTTCAGCGGCGGCATCGACGTCGAGACGACCAGCCCGTCGACGTCGGCTTTGTACTTGTCGAGCGTCATCGGATCGAAGAATCCTTGCGAAGCGTAAATCGGTCCCTTGTACCCGTCGCCGCGCAGCGCCTTGACGAGCGGGCCCATGTCTTTGACGAGCCCGGCTAGGTAGACGACGTCGGGATTCGCCGACGACGCCGCTTTAGAGACCGCCGCGAAGTCCGGCTTGTCCCAGGAGAAGCGCACCGTCTTCGAGTCAACTTTTTCTTTGAGCATGCGGTCGTGATAACCGGCCGCGACGTCGATCCCATAGTCGCCATCCTGGTAAAAGACGAACGACGTTTTTGGTTTGACGGTCTTGAGAACGTACGCGCCCGCGAGGTTCCCCTCGGTCGAGTCTTTGGTTGGAAGGCGCAGCAGATAAGGGTAGCCGTGAGCGGTCAAGCGGTCGTACGTCGAGGCTGGGACGATCACCGGTAAGTGCGCGTTGATGTACGTCGGCATGGCCGCTTCGGTCGTGTGCCCGCTCAGATGCCCGACGACGCACAGAATCGAGGCGTCGTCGGCCGCGAACTGCGCGTTGACGAGCCCGGACGCAAGCGTGTTCTGATCGTCGTAGGTGCGCATCTGAAAGATGCGGTCCATGACGCCGCGCAAGCGGTTGGCGTCGTTGATCGCCGCACGCACGCCGTTGCCCAACTGCTCGCCGAGGCGAATCGCGTCGCCGGTGAACGGGGCCGCCACGGCGATCGTGGCCGTCCCGCCGAGCGGCGGTTCCTGCGCAAAAGCCGGGGCCGTCGCGGCCGCGCCGAGCGCCGCCGCCCCACCGAGAAATGTCTTTCGCCGCATTAAACGCGCCACGCGAAGCCCCCAACCGTCGTTGCCAGGAAGAGTATCGAGAAAAGCATGTTGCTGACAAAGACCCTTTCGTTGAGCGCGAAGATATTCTTGGAACGCACGAAGAGCCGGTTTTCGTACCAGGCGAGCAGTGCGGCCGAGAGGACTCCTAAGTAGTAGAGCGGACCGACTCCGACCGCAAGCCCGGCTCCGCCGAGCAAGAGCACCATGAGCGCGTGGAGCGCAATCGGGACGCGGCGCCCGCTCGCGGCGCCGAAGCGCGCCGGAATCGAACGCAGATTCTGAGCGAGGTCGACGTCGCGGTCCATCAGGGCGTAGATGACGTCGAAACCGGCGACCCAGATCGTCACTGCCAGGAAGACGAGCACGGCCGAGAACGAGATTCGCCCGCTGACCGCAAGGTAGGCGCCGAGCGGCGCGAGCCCATCGACGGCGCCGAGGACGAAGTGAACGCCCCAGGTGAAGCGCTTGCAGAACGGATAGACGACGATGCCGAGCGCGGCGACCGGGAGGAGCGCGACGCAGATCGGATTGAGGGCGAAGGCGGCGACAACGAGCAATCCGAGGCCGCCCGCGGCGGCCCACAGCATGGCCCGCGGCGGCAGTTCGCCGCTTGGTAGCGCGCGCCGCGCGGTGCGCGGATTGCGACCGTCGAGGTCGCGATCGATGTAGCGATTGGCGGCCATCGCCGCCGTTCGCGCGCCGATGACGGCGAGGGTAATCCAAATGAATTGGTAGAGCGTCGGCAACCCGCGCGCCGCAAGCACCGCGCCGACGTAGGCGAACGGGAGCGCGAAAAGCGTGTGTTCGACGCGCAGCTCGCGGATGACGAGTCTGATCACCGCTTCGTCCCCGGGAGCGCTGGGGCGTCGCCCACGCGCAATGCGGCCGGATCGACCGTCCCCGGTACGTAGGCCGGTGCGGCGAGCAGCCGCCGCAGCGCGGCTTCGCCTTGACCCGACCACCCGTCGCTTTCGAAGCGCGTGCGCACGCCGTACTCGTGCCAGCGTTTGTCGACCAACTCGCGCGTCGCGACGTCCATCGCGATATCCGGGGGCCAAACGCGCGCGTAACCTTCGTCGGGGCCCTTGCGCGTTGCGTCGATGCCGAGCTTGTGTCCGAATGCGACGCCGCGCGAGGCGCTGTGATCGAGATCGTCGACCGGCCCCGGCATCACGACGAGGTCGCGCGCCGGGTCGACGTTGTTCGCCGCAAACCATACGACCGTCCGCGTGTCCGCAACGTCGACATCGGCGTCGACGATGACCAAGCACCGCGTCAGCATCATCATGTGGCCGAGTCCCCACAAGGCGTTCATCACCTTCTGGGCGTGCCCCGGATACGATTTACGGATCGAGACGATGCAGAGGTTCTGGAAGCCGCCCTCGACGGGGAGGTTGTAGTCGACGATCTCGGGGACGACCGCCTGCAGCAGCGGCAAGAAGATCCGCTCCGTCGCTTTTCCGAGCCAGGCGTCTTCCATCGGCGGTTTGCCGACGACGGTCGCAGCGTAAATCGGATTGCGCCTGTGCGTGATGCATTCGACGTGAAACGCCGGAAAGTAATCCGCTAGGCTGTAGACGCCGGTATGGTCTCCGAACGGCCCTTCGAGGCGAAGGTCGTCGTTGTCGACGTAGCCTTCGAGGACGAACTCCGCGTGCGCCGGTACTTTTAGATCGACCGTCTTACAACGGACGAGCCGCACCGCACGCCCGCGCAAGAAACCGGCGAACGCGAACTCGTCGATGAACGGCGGCAGCGGCGCGGTCGCGGCGTAAGTCAGCGCGGGGTCGGCGCCGACGACGACCGCGACGGGGACTTTGCGCCCCCACTTCCGCGCCTGCGCGCGGCCGTGCTTGTGGCGCTGCCAATGCATCCCGGTTGTACGCTCGTCGTAGATCTGCATGCGGTACATGCCGACGTTTTGGACGCCGCTCTCCGGGTCGCGCGTGATGACGAGCGGAAGCGTGATGAACGGGCCGCCATCCAGCGGCCAGGTCGTGAGGATTGGAAGCGCTCGCAGGTCGGGCGCCATGTCGACGACGTCGTGGACCGGGGCGCGTGCGACGGTCCGCGGGAGCGCAAACGCTAGCGCGCCGAGCGAGGCGACCTTCGAGATCCCGGCTTCGAGCGTGCGCGGCATCCCGAGTTCCAGCGTCCCGCGGACGCGCGCCGCGACCTCGTTCAGCGTCCGGGCGCCGAACGCGAGCGCCATCCGCCGCTCGCTTCCGAATTGATTCGTCAGGACCGGATAGCGCGAGCCGGCGACGTCGCTGAACAGGAGCGCCGGACCGCCGGCCTTGACGACACGGTCGGTGATCTCGGCGATCTCGAGGTACGGGTCGACCTGGGTGCGCACCTCGGTCAACTCGCCCGCGCGCCGCAGGGCGTCTGCGAATTGCCCGAGGGAATCGTAAGACATAGAGCTAGCGGGGGTTGGACGAGGCGGAGCCATCCTCCGGTTGAAGCGGCTCGGCCGCGCGGACTAATCGGCGCCGCACCTCATCCGCGCTGAGGCCATCGATCCCGAAGACTTTGCGGCGCGCCGTCGCTCCGCGCAGCAGCGTCACGTCGCGAAGGGAGAGATCGAGGGCGCCGGCGAGGGCACGCCGCGCGGCCTCGTTCGCGCGCCCCTCTCGAGCCGGGGCCGCGACCCGGAGTTCGATGCCGCCCGCGGCGACCGCGATGCCGGGCCGCTTCGAGCCGGGCTTGACGGTAACCGCAAGCGTCGTCATAGCGCCGGCGCAGGAATCGAAAATCCGGCGCGGCACCTCAGCCGTTTATCCAGGTGCAGACCTTTCTTATGAGGAGGGAACGATCGTGTTTTTCACTCGGACGCTCTGGACGTTTGCTCTAGGCGCGGCTTTCATCGCCACCGCTCCCGCCGCCGCTCCGGCCCAGACGACGCCTGCGACACCGTCACTCTACACGCGGCTCGGCGGCTACGATGCGATCGCCGCGGTCACCGACGACTTCATCGGCCGTCTTGCGGGCGACCCGCAACTCTCAAAGTTCTTTGTCGGGCTCTCGGACAACTCGAAGGCGCGCGTTCGCCAACTCGTCGTCGACCAGCTCTGTGCGGCGACGGGCGGCCCGTGCATCTACCTCGGGCGCGACATGCGCACCTCGCACAAGGGGCTCAACATCACCGAAGACGATTGGACGATCACCGTCAAGCACTTGAAAGAGAGCCTCGCGAAGTTCAACGTCGGCGCGCGGGAACAGTCCGAGCTGTTCGCGGCGCTCGCGACGCTCAAGCCCGATATCGTCAACGTTCGGTAAGGCGAGCGGTGCGTTAGCCCTGGGGAGCGGCCGTACCTAGGCTGCGCAGGCGGAACGACAGCGCGACGAGCGCGACTCCCGCGACGCACGCGTAGATCGCAATAACCCACACCCATGCGACGAGCGCGAATACGGGACTCATCGCCAGCACGATGCCGGCGGCAATCGACAACAGCCCGACGAAGAACAGGAAGATCTCGCCGGGCACGTCTTGCCGCATGCGAATCGCGGCGCCGATCCCAAGGATCCCGGTTGCGATCGCCCACACGGCGACCAAATACCCGAGCGCGATCCAGGTGATGTTGGGATAGAAGAACGTGACGACACCGATTCCGATGCCGACGATGCCCTGCAGTAGCATCGCCCACCACTGTCCCCGGTCGGGGTGCGCGAACCGCAGCGCCGAGACGGCGACGAGGAGCCCGTCGACCAGCGCGAATGCGCCGAACACGATGACGAACGCGGCCGCGGCCGGGAGCGGATAGATGAACGCGAGGACACCGAAGGCGATGGCGACGAGCCCGCGCAGAAGGACCAGCCACCAGTGAGACGTCAGGCTCTGTATGGCTATCATGAGGCCCCCATTCTAACCCTCTCGGCTTCCCAGAGCAACCTAGCACGGCTAATCGCCGGCTTCATGAGGACCCGTTGCGAGGCGCTCCATCTTCGACGAAATCTCGCCAAGGAAGAAGCCTCGGATCTCTCCGAGGCTTCCTAGGTTCTAGTGCGCCGGTCTAGTGGCGCCGGCGGCCCCCGCCGCCCCCACCGCTGCGCTCGCGATCGCGCGGCGGATCGCCGTTGCGAAGCGGACCGACCTCTTCGCCGGTAAGGACCGCCTTGCGGGACAGATTGATTCGACCTTGCGAATCGATCTCGACGACTTTGACCATGATCTCGTCGCCGATCTTGACGACGTCCTCGACGCGCTCGACGCGCCCCGGCGCAAGCTGGCTGATGTGAACTAAGCCTTCCTTGCCGGGGAGTACGGCGACGAACGCGCCGAAATTCATCAGTCGCGTGACCGTCCCCATGTACGTTTCGCCGATCTTGACGTCCTTGGTCAGCGCCTCGACCATCTTCTTGGCCCGCTCGGCGCTCTCGCCGTCCGGTGACGCGATGAAGACGCGGCCGTCGTTCTCGATGTCGATCTTGACGCCGGTGTCGGCGATGATTTTGTTGATCACCTTGCCGCCGGGTCCGATCACGTCTTTGATCTTGTCCGGACTGATCGTGAGAACGATCATCCGCGGTGCGAACTCCGAGAGTTCCTTGCGCGGCTCGGCGATCGTCTCGCGCAGCTTGTCGATGATGAACAACCTGCCGACTTTTGCCTGAGCGAGCGCCTCGCGCATGATCTCGAGCGTGATCCCTTGGACTTTGATGTCCATCTGGATCGCGGTGATCCCGTCGACGGTCCCGGCGACCTTGAAGTCCATCTCGCCGAGGGCGTCTTCGAGCCCCTGGATGTCGGTCAGAACGGCGTGCTTCTTGCCGTGGAGGATCAAGCCCATCGCGACGCCCGCGACGTGCTTTTTGATCGGTACACCGGCATCCATCAGGGCGAGCGTCGAGGCGCAGACCGACGCCATCGACGACGAGCCGTTCGACTCGAGCGTCTCGCTCATCAAGCGCAGCGTGTACGGGAAGTCTTCCTCGCTCGGCAAGACCGGGACGAGCGCGCGCTCGGCGAGCAGCCCGTGGCCGATCTCACGGCGCCCCGGCCCACGCATCGGGCGCGTCTCGCCGACCGAGAACGACGCGAAGTTGTAGAAGTGCATGTAGCGCTTGTTGGGGACGTCGATGATCCAGTCCAAGCGCTGCTCGTCCGAGATCGAGCCGAGCGTCGCGGCGGTGAAGACTTGCGTCTGCCCGCGCGTGAACAACCCGCTCCCGTGGACTCGCGGTACGAAGTGCGTCTTGCACTCGATCGGCCGGATTTCGTCGGCCTTGCGGCCATCGGGACGCTGGTGCTCGTCGACGACCATGACGCGGAGTTCTTCCTCCTCCATCGCCTTGACGATCTTGTCGAAGTCTTTGTTCGCCGGGTCTTCGAGTCTGGCGCGAATCGCGTCGTGCGGGTCGCGTTCGAGCGCCGCTTTGCGATGGATCTTATCGAAGGCCGCGTTGCGCTCTTGTTTGTCGATGATGCGCATCGCCTTGGCGACGTCCTTCTTGAACGTCTTTTCCATCCACTTTTGCATGTCGGGATCGACGCGCCCGATCGGATATTCGCGCTTCGCTTTCCCGGCTTTCTTCGCGAGCAAGTCGATCGAGGCCACGATCTTCTTGATCTCTTCGTGTGCGAACGCGACCGCGGCGAGGAAGTCTTCCTCCGAGATCTCTTTCGCGCTGCCCTCGACCATCATTACGCCGTCGGCGGTCCCGGCGACGACGATCTCCATCCCGCCGGTTTCGTATTGCGGAATCGTCGGGTTACAGACGAGCTTGCCGTCTTCGCGGCCGACGCGCACCGCTGCGACCGTTTTCTCAAACGGGATGTCGGAGACCGCAAGCGCGGCGCCTGCGGCGCAGACTGCGAGCACGTCGGCATCGAGTTCGCGATCGATCGAAAGGACCGTCGTGACGAGTTGGATGTCGTTGCGGAATCCATCCGGAAAAAGCGGGCGGATCGGCCGATCGATTTGGCGCGCCGAAATGGTCGCGTGTTCGGTTGGGCGTCCTTCGCGCTTGATATAGCCGCCCGGGATCTTGCCGGCGGCGTACATCTTCTCTTCGAATTCGCAGGTCAGCGGGAAGAAGTCGATTCCTTCACGCGGTTTTTCAGAGGCGGTGGCGGCGGCGAGCACGACGTTGGCGTCGCCGTAGCGGACGAGCGCGCTGCCGTTGGCTTGCTTCGCCAGTTCACCGGTCTCGATGACCAGCGTACGGCCGCCGATCTCGAGCGAGACGGTCTGGGGCACAGTTTTTTCTCCTATTGTGTTCTCTTCTTATTTGCTTTAAGACCCGATTGGTTCGCCGAGCCGCGAGGAATGGCCTCGTCGCGGCGCGCCGGACTCGGGCGCAATTCCGAGAATACGAGCGGGATGCCCATCGCGATCCGCGCCGCCGGCGCCGGCGATGCCGCGCTTCTAAGCGAGCTGCGGGTTCGCGCGCATCTCGAGCGCCACGACGGCGAGCCCTCGGCGCATGCGACTTTTCTTGCGGCGTGCGAAGCGTTTTTTTCGCGCGCGCTGGCCGATCGAACCGTCCGTGCCTGGTTCGCGTTCGACGGCGAGCGAGCGGTCGGCGTCGCCGCGCTGCACCTGATCGCGACGCTCCCGCGCGCGCACGCCTGCGACGTCGCGCGCGGCACGCTCGACGGGCGCGTCCGCAACGTCTACGTCGATCCGGAATACCGCCGACGCGGGATCGCGCGTGCGCTGATGAGAGAAGTACTCGCCGAGGCCGCGCGCGAGCGCGTCGACCGGCTCGCGCTCGGAACGAGCACGATGGGCAAGCTGCTTTACGAGCGAATGGGGTTCGTGCCGAAAGACGACGAGATGATCTTTGGAGACTCGCCATGATCTTTGGACAGACCGGGATTTTTGCGCTCGGCGACGCAGCGCACGGTTTCTTCGAGTTCTCCTTGCGCGAAGGCGCGGCCGCGCGCGATTTGGTCGGCGGGATCGCCAACTTGCGCGTGCCGCACACGACGGTCGGTGGAGCAAACTCGGTCGTCGGCTTTCGTCCCGAGTTGTGGCGCGCGCTCGGGGCGATGCCCGGCGACGTGCACGGGTTCAACGAGCCGCTCGCCGGGCCTGACGGATTTACGATGCCGGCGACGCAAGCCGACGCGTTCGTGTGGTTTTCGTCGGCCAGTTACGATTTGGTCTTCGACCTCGGCGCCGACACCGTAAAGAGTTTGGAGCCGGTCGCAACGCTGAACCGCGAGAACAGCGGATGGTCGTACCGGCACAGCCGCGATCTCACCGGCTTCGAAGACGGAACGAAGAACCCGAATCTGTACGACGCGCCCTCGGTCGCATTGATCGAAACCGGCTCGATCGGTGAAGGCGGCAGCGTCTTGCTCTTCCAGCAGTGGCGGCACGACACGGCAACGTGGCTGGCGCTCGGCGACGCGAAGCAAGAGCGCGTCATCGGTCGCACGAAGCCCGACAGCATCGAGTTTACCGAGGACACGATGCCCCCCGATTCGCACGTCACGCGGACGACGTTGAACGAAGGCGGCGTCGAATTACCGATCTTTCGGCGCAACGTTCCGTACGGCGACGTCTCGGACCACGGAACGCTGTTCATCGGGTTTGCCGCCGAGCAGCGGCGGCTGCACGACATGTTGCGGCAGATGGCCGGCGCGGACGGCGGCCCGCGCGATGCGCTGACCCGATTTACCACACCGCTGACCGGTGCGTATTATTTTTGCCCCTCGGTGAACGCGCTGGCCGCGTTCGTCACCGAGGAACCGGAGCCCTCATCTCGCTAGTGTCGCAGGAGTTCGCTGTAGTCGACGTCGCCGCGCAGCGTTAGCCGCTCGCTGTCGGCGAGCGCTTCGGCCGGGTCGTCGCCGATTCGCACGATGCGGTTGCGCGCATCGACGTGGACGACTTTCGGGCGCAGCGCGCGCGCTTCGGCGTTGTCGTACTGCGCGTACGTAATCAAAATGACGAGGTCACCTTCGTGAACGAGCCGGGCGGCGGCGCCGTTGATCCCGATGACGCCCGAACCGCGCGTGCTCGGAATCGCGTACGTTTCCAGGCGCGCGCCGTTGCTGATGTCGACGATTGCGACTTGTTCGCCGGGCAGGATGTCGGCGGCTTCCATCAAGTCGAGATCGATCGTGACCGAGCCGACGTAATGAAGATCGGCCTGCGTCACGGTGGCGCGGTGGATCTTCGACTTCATCATAGTGCGCAGCATGGCGTTCACTGTGACCTAAGCGCGCCGGCCGGTGGTTGCGCGCCGGGCCGTCGTCCGTTCTAGCGGCGCAGCCCGAGGTCGGCGATCAGCTTGCGATACCGTTCCACGTCGGTGTCCTGGAGGTAGCCGAGCAACCGGCGCCTGCGCCCAACCTGCATCAGGAGGCCACGGCGGCTATGGTGATCTTTCTTGTGCAGCTTCAGATGCTCGGTCAACTGGTTGATCGAGGCCGTCAGGACGGCGATCTGAACGTCGGCCGAGCCGGTGTCCTTTGGCCCGCGGCCGTACTTCCCGGCGATATCTCCCTTTTGTTCCTTGGTCAGCGGCATCGCGCGTTTGGCTCCTCATTCAAGGATAGACTCGCTCGGCTCCAGCCGCCCCGTCCTTGGGGCCGCCGGGCCGGCGACCGGCGCATCATAGCAGAGGCGGCGCGGCGCCGCAAGCGACCGTCACCGGTCGACCGTCACCGGTCAGGCGTTGGCGGCGAGGAGGCCGGCGAGGCGGGCGCGGAGGTCGGCGAGCGCCCGGTCAGCGTTTCCGGCCGCTTCGAGTGCCTCCAGCGCGGACACTATCGCGGCTGCGTCCGCACGATCGACCACGAGCGCGACTTTGCCTGCGAGTTCGTGGTCGAGCCGCTCGAGCGCGCGCTTGGCCATGTTCGCTTGTCCGAACGAATACGCGTGATGGCTCGCATTCCCGAGGAGCTTCAACTCGGACTCGAGCCACTGACGGAAGTCGGAGAGCATGGGACGAGCACGTTTCGGCAATCGCACGCGCCTGCCCCGGCGCGGAGTCCGGTTGCGTAGCGCGAACCGCCCGCGGGATGCCGAAGTTCCACGCCGTCGCACGCGTCGACGAGATCCCGCCCGGGACGGGGCGCGCGTTCATCGTCGGGGAGCGCGAGATCGCGCTGTTCAACGTTGACGGGGCGTTCTACGCCCTCGAAAACAGTTGCCCGCACCAAGGCGGGCCACTCGCCGACGGCTGGCTGGAAGGGACGCTCGTCACGTGCCCGTGGCACGCGTGGTGCTTCGACGTTCGCACCGGGAAGATGACGCTCGGCGACTACGCATCGGTCGACGCGTTCGACGTTCAGGTCGAAGGTTCGACGGTCTCGATCGCGTCCGAGCCGCGCACGTAGAGCGCACCGGGCAAGTCGCTCGGCTGCCGGCATCCGCTCGCGAACATCGCGATGCGCAGTCCGGTGACGATTGCGTCGAGCGCTTCGCTGACCGCTTCGTCCGAGCGCGTCGCCGGCTCGAGGAGCGGGCGCGCGATTCCGGCGAGGTCGGCTCCGACGGCAAGCGCTTTCGCAACGTCGACGCCGCTACGCACGCCGCCGCTCGCGACAAGCGGCAGATTCGGAAAAGCCTCGCGCAGCGCGAGCGTCGCTTCGACCGTCGGATAGCCCCAGCCGGCAAAGGTCTCCGCGAGCGCTTCGCGCCGCGAGTCGCCCGAACGGCGCCCCTCGACGCGGGCCCACGACGTCCCGCCGGCGCCCGCGACGTCGACCGCCGCGACGCCCGCATCGATCAATCGCGCGGCGGTGCGCACCGAGATCCCGGAGCCGACGCTCTTGGCGAGCACCGGGACGTCGAGCCCGCGGCACAGTTCGCGGATCTTCGGAAGGAGCGCGCGGAAGTTCGTGTCGCCGTTTGGCTGCAGCGCTTCCTGTAACGGATTGAAGTGAAGGTAGAGGCCGTTCGCTTCGATGCTCGCGACCGCGCGGCGCGCGTCGTCGATGCTGACGCCGTAGTTCAACTGCACGGCGCCGAGATTGGCAAACAAGACGACGCGCGGCGCGACGTCGCGCACGCGGTACGTGCGCAGGAGTTCGGCATTCTCCAGGGCGGCGCGCTGGCTGCCCAGGCCGAGCGCGACGCCGGCCCGTTCGGCGGCGCGCGCCAGGTTGAAGTTGATCGCGCGCGCGCGCTCGGTCCCGCCGGTCATCGAGGAGACGAGCAGCGGCGCGGCGAGCCGGTGCCCGAGGAACTCGGTCGTGGTCGCGACGTCGTTGAGCGCGCACTCCGGTAGCGCCTCGTGGCGCAGCCGGAGCCGCGCGAAGCCCGGGTCGAGCGCCGAGGCGACGTCGTCTTCGAGGCAGATGTCGAGGTGGCGCGATTTGCGCGCTTCGGTCGCGCGCGCCGTGGGCGATCGGTCCGCCATGTGCGAAAGCGAGTCCGCGTTCGCCGCGCTCGATTCCTATGCCGAGCTGTAGGGCAGCCGACGGGCCGCTACAAGGCGCGCCGTGCTCGCGGCGGGAAAGTGACGCGCATGCAAGCAGGGATCGAAGGAAAACGGATCGCCGCGCTGGTCGGCGATGGTTTTGAGGAAGCCGAGCTCAGCGAGCCGCGCCGCGCGCTCGAGGAGGCCGGCGCGATCGTGACGATCGTCGGAATCGACGAGCGGTCGCGGACGCGCGTGCGCGCCAAGCGAGGGCTCGACGACGGTACGGCGGCCAAGGCCGAGGAACTCGTCGCCGACTGTACCGCGGAAGACTTTGACGCGCTGCTGATTCCGGGCGGCGCCTCACCCGATCGGATCCGGATGAATCGTGAAGTGCAGCGCTTCGTGCGCGAGTTCGACGCAGCGAAGAAACCCATGTTCTCGATCGGCCACGGCGCGCAGATCCTGATCTCAGCGCAGCTCGCGCGCGGCCGGACTCTGACCGGCGCACCCTCGATCGCCGACGACATTCGCAACGCGGGCGGGCTCTTCCGCGACCAGCCGACCGTCCAAGACGGCCACTGGATTTCGTCGCGCAGCGCGAGCGACATGTTGCTCTTCAACCGCGCAGTGATCGAGAAACTGTCAACGGCAACGCTCAGCCAACCCGTCTAATAAGCGAAAGTCGGGCGCATGGAACCGCTTGACTTGACATCGCGAGCGCCTCGGCCTCCCCGTGCGCCCATCTTGGGTTTCTACTTTCTTGCGCGGACCATCGACAAGTTGCGCGCCGAGTTGCCGGGCGGAAAGCTCGGCCGCTATCTCAACCACGATACCGGTTTCAGCGCATACGTCGTTCGACGTCTGGGCCTCGATATGGACGAGTTTCGCGACGCGGTTGCGAAGGCCGCCGACGAAACCGAAGTGACGGCATGGCTGCGAGAACGGGTCGACCCAACGTCGGCCCCCGCCCTCAACGCCAAGCTCGAAACGTTCGTCGTTGAGCGCATGACGCCGGACGACCAGATTCTAGTTCGCGAACGCCATCCCGTCATGGCAAGGCGTCCGGAGCTCACAAAAGTTCTCGACATCCTCGAAGCCGATGACCAGGATTTGACATAAGCAGCACCGCCTTAAATCGGGTCGTAGCGGGCGAGCGCTTCGCCGAACGCGCGCAGCGCGACAAATCCGATGATAAATGCCACGACGACTGTTATCGCCTGGGCCACCCAGGCCGGTCCGTTCGTAGCATTTAGGATAAGCAAGGTCGCGACGACGAGTAGGCCCGCACCAAACGCTAAGGCGTGATAGCCTAGTCGCGCAACGCCGTCGCGCAACGTTGCAGAGAGGGCAACAAACGCCGTCGTCACGGCCACGATGGCGCCGAGCGACGCGGCTTCGGCGATCAATATTCCGTCGTATGACCGGACGTCCAACGTGGCAAGACCGATAACGCCGCCCACGGCGAGCCCGATTGGAAAAGTGGCCGCGCAACAGGTCGCAACCACGGCGTGGGCGCGCGCCAACTGTCGTCCGTACAAAGGCGCGGCGAAATAGACGCTGTCCCGCACCCTAATGGTCGATGCCGCGAGCGCGCCGAAAAGCAACAACCCGAGCAGCGTCAGCGCAAACTCAATCGGCCCGGTGGGGAGAAGGAGCCGCACCGACGGCACTGCGAGCCATTCGCCTCGCGCGGCTTGCACCTCGATCGCCATGCCCCAAAGCACGCCAAGAATGAGCGATGTTGCTATGCCGAGCAGGCGCAGCGCCGTCATTTCGCGGCGAACGATTGCAAGCGTCGCGCGGACCCCGTTCATCGCGCCGCCTCCGAGCGCGCGATCAGTTCGGCCGGCGATTCGCTGGCGACGGTTGCGACGGCGATTGCGAGCGACGGTTGCAACGCGGCGATGCTCGCGCGAGCGTTGCGCGGCGGCAGTTCGAGTACCGCGAGTTTGACGCCGGGGGCCAGCGCCAAGGCGACGGCACGCGCGTAACCCTCTTCCAGCTCACCGTCGAATCGCGCGTCGAAGCGGTGGAGTAAGTACTCGGCTTCGTGGAGCGTCGCGGCGCGATCGACGCGCCACACGTCCGCACGAAAGCACGCCTCGCGCCGAAAGTCGTCGCGCCCTCCCAAGAACCCGCAACTCGGCACGAACCCGACGGTCCGCTTGGCCTGCGCGGGCTGCAAACGCGTGTCGAAATCGCCGACGTGAACGACGCCGAACGTCGGTTTCACAATGGCCGCGGCGACGCGCGCCGCGATCGCGGCGGCATGCGCGTTCGGCTGTACGAGCGTCGCGTACGTGCCGCCCGGCAGCTCGAGCGAGAAAGGGGTCATCAGATCGATGCCGTCGCGGACGAACCGGGCCGCGACGACGCGCAAGACGGCGCTCATGGGACGGTCGTACGGACTCGTCGAAGCGGCGTCCTGTCGTGACGCGCGCGCCAACCAATGCGGAGATCGCTCGCAAACTCAAGGAGATCCGCACGCTGATGGAGTTTGCGGGCGAGCCGTTCTTTAAGTTTATGGCCTACGAGCGGGCGGCCGAGGCCATCCAGAACGCCCCGCCCGCCGCGTACATGGCGGCCGACGAACTCGTCAAGCTGCCGGGGATCGGCAAAACGATCGCCGGGCGGATTCGCGAAATGGCCGAAACTGGGACGATCGCATACTACGAGGAACTTGCCGCTCGCTATCCTCCGACGCTCTTCGAGGTGCTCGGTGTCTCCGGGATTGGGATGAAGACGGCGCAGACGCTCTTCGAGCATCACGGGATCGCTTCGCTCGCCGATCTCGAACGCGCGGTGCAAACCGATGCGCTGGTCGGCGTCGCGCGCTTGGGACCGAAGTCGATCGAGAACATCAAGCGCGGGATCCTCGCGTACAAGGGCCGCCAAACGCGGACGCCGCTTGGGAAGGCGCTGCCGCTCGCGCACCAGATTGCGGCGTACATCGCCGGAGGTTCGCCCGCAGAGAACGTCGCGTACGCCGGGAGCGTGCGGCGGCAAGAGCCGACCGTCGGCGACATCGACATCGTGTGCACCTCGGACGACCCGGAAGCCGTCATCAAGCATTTCACGGCGTGGGATCGCGCCGAAGCCGTCCTCTCGGAAGGGACGACGAAGGCGTCGATTTGGCTCGCCGGCGGATTACAGATCGACCTGCGCGTCCTCCCGGAAGACGTCTACGGAAATTTGCTCCAGCACTTCACGGGGAGCCGCGAGCACAACATTCAGTTGCGCGAGTCGGCGGTCCGCAAAGGTCTGCGCGTCAGCGAGAACGGCATCCTCAACGTCGAGACCGGCGCGAACGAAACGTGTCGCACCGAGGCCGAAGTCTACGCCGTGCTCGGCCTTCCGTACATTGCGCCCGAGATGCGGCTCGGCGTCGGCGAGATCGAGGCGGCTCTCGCGGGCGAGCTGCCGGCGCCGGTCGAGTTAGACGATCTGCTCGGCGACTTCCACATGCATTCGACCTGGAGTGACGGCGCGGACACGCTCGAGGCAATGATCGCGGGCGCCGCCGCGCGCGGCTACGCGTACCACTCGATCTCGGATCACTCGCAAGGCCGCGGCGGCTTTGGTCTGAAGCCCGCCGACTTGCGCAAGCAACGCGCGCGAGTGAAAGAACTGGGCGACCGCTACGGGATCCACACGCTCTGCGCGAGCGAAGTCGACATCAAAGCCGACGGCTCGCTCGATTTCGACGACGACGTCTTGGCGGAACTCGACCTCGTCATCGCAAGCGTGCACACATCGATGAACCAGTCGCGCGACGCAATGACCGCGCGCTTGATCCGCGCCTGCGAGAATCCTTACGTGACGATCATCGGCCACCCGACCGGGCGCCAAGGCTCGTTCCCCGGTTACGAGTACGACTATGACGCGGTATTCTCGGCCGCGGCGCGGACCGGCACGGCGCTCGAGATCGATGGCCAGCCGGCGCGCCTCGATCTGCCGAGCGGGCTCGCGCGGCGGGCCAAGCAGCTCGGCTGCACGTTCGCGCTCGATAGCGACGCGCACGCGGTCGCGCAGCTCGAGAACGTCGCGTATGCGGTCGGGCAAGCGCGCCGAGCGTGGGTCGCGCGCGGCGACGTCCTCAACGCGCGCGCACTTCCGGACGTCCTCGCCTTCGTGCGCCGGAAGCGGGAGCGTTAGGGCGAGCGGAAGATCGGGTCGAGCACCGACATGAAGTCAGCCGACTCGTCGAGGAATTTTTGAGCCGCGGCCTTTGCTTTGGCATTCTTGCCGCATTTGACTTCCATCTTCGCCATCGCGACCATCGCCTTTTCGTGGGCCATCATCGCGCCGGCGAAGTCCTTGTCCATGTGGCCGCTCGCCTTCATCATCATCGAGTCGGGCATCGTCATTTTCATCATCGCCGAGTCGGCCGTTTTGCAGTCGCTCGCCATCATCGCGCCGCCCATGCTGTCGGCCGCGCGTGCGATCAGCGGCTGCGCGGCGCAGAGCGCCACGCCCGCGGCGAGCGTGAAGAGCGCCGTCCCAAACATTCGTTTCATCGAGGTCTTCCTCTCCCGGAGAAAGCATGTCGGGACGGCTCCGGGCGACGTCCCTCGCATAGGCTAGCCCGTCGTCGGGCGCGCGGCGGTCGGCGCCCTTACAATTCGGCGTCCCGAAGGGGCGGGGCGGCCGGGACGGTGTCGAAGGCCCGCCCATGGCTACCGTCAATCGCCCTACCATCGACCTGACGGCGCTGCTCTCCAAGGGCGCGAGCCTGCTGGCCGAGCGGGTCGGGGTGCAGCCCAACGTCCCGAGTCCTCGCACTCGAGCGCTGCGTCCGCGAACGTCCGCGGCGAAGGCGACGCCGAGCGTCTGTCCGTACTGCGCGGTCGGCTGCGGGACGCTCGTCTACAGCAAAGGCGACAAGATCGTCGACATCGAGGGCAACCCCGACAGCCCGATCAACGGCGGCACGCTGTGTCCGAAGGGCGCGGCGACCTTCCAGCTGCACGTGAACTCCAATCGTTGGACCACGTGCAAGTACCGCGCGCCGAACTCGACCGAGTGGCAAGACGTCAGTCTGCCGTGGGCGATGGAGCGCATCGCGCAGCGCATCAAAGACACGCGCGATCGCACGTTTACGGAGTTCGACGATCAAAACCGGCGCGTCAACCGAACGATGGCGATCGCCTCGCTCGGCGGCGCGACGCTCGACAACGAAGAGAACTATTTGATCACGAAGCTCTATCGTTCGATCGGGGCGCCGTTCGTCGAGAACCAGGCCCGAATTTGACATAGCTCGACGGTGCCGGGTCTCGGCACCCTCTACGGCCGCGGCGGCGCGACGACGTTCCTGATGGACCTGCAGTTCTCGGACTTGATCGTGATCCAAGGTTCGAATTTCGCCGAGAACCATCCGGTCGGTTTCCGCTTCGTCACGAAAGCAAAAGAGCGCGGCGCGACGGTCGTCCACGTCGACCCACGCTTCTCGCGGACGAGCGCCTTGGCCGATCTCTACATCCCGCTGCGCTCGGGGACCGACCTCGCGTTCACCGGCGGCATCATCAATTATGTCCTGCAGCACGAAGCGTACTTCAAAGAGTACGTCCTGAACTACACCAATGCATCGTTCCTCGTCGCCAAGGACTTCCGCGATACCGAGGATCTCGACGGCCTCTTCAGCGGGTTCGATCCAGCGACCGGCAAGTACGAGACGTCGACCTGGACATACGAAATGGAAGGCGGCGCGAAGCGCAAGGCGGCCGGGGCCGCAGCCGAGCATTCGTCGCAGACTGAGGAAGGGAGCCCGACGACCGGCGCAGATCCGGCGCAGGACGCGCGGCGTCCGAAACGCGACCCGAGTCTGAAGCATCCGCGCTGCGTCCTCAACGTGCTCAAGCGGCACTTTGCGCGCTACACGCCTGAGGTTGTCGAGCGGATCTGCGGGTCGCCGCAGGACAAGTTTCTCAAACTCTGCGAGCTTTTCGTCGCGAACAGCGGGCGCGAGCGGACGGCGGTCTATTGTTACGCGATGGGTTGGGCGCAGCATACGGTCGGCGTGCAAAACATCCGCGCAGCAGCGACGTTGCAGGCTCTACTCGGCAACACCGGCCGGCCGGGCGGCGGGATCATGGCATTGCGCGGCCACGCGTCGATTCAGGGTTCGACTGATATCGCAACGCTCTACGACCTGTTGCCGGGCTATATCAAGGCGCCAAGCCTCGAACGTGGCGAGACGACGTTTGCGAAGTGGCGTGAGAACTTCACCATCAAGACGAGTTGGTGGGCGAACTGGCCGAAGTATGCGGTTTCGTTGATGAAGGCGTGGTACGGCGATGCGGCGCGCGCCGACAACGATTGGGCCTTCGGCTACCTTCCGAAGAATACGGGCGACCACTCGCACCAGTCAATGATGTACGCAATGAAAGACGGCGGCGTCGAAGGGCTGATCCTGTGGGGTCAAAACCCCGCCGTCGGCGGACAGAACGCGGCGATGCAACGCGGCGCGCTCGAGCGTTTGAAGTGGCTCGTCGTCCGCGATTTCTTCGAAACCGAGTCCGCGGCGTACTGGAAGCGCGAAGGCGTCGATCCCACGACGATCGGGACCGAAGTGTTCTTCATCCCGGCGGCCGGCGTCGCCGAGAAGGGCGGGACCTTCACCAACACGATGCGGCTCGTTCAATTTCACGAGAAGGCCGTCGACCCGCCGAACGACGCGCGCAGCGACTTGCAATTTGCCTACGAAATCGGTAAGCGCCTGAAGTCTCTCTACGCGGGATCGCAGCGCCCGATCGATCGCCCGATCCTCGACATGACCTGGGACTACGACAGCGACGACCCGCACGCGCGCGAGATCGGCGAGCCCGATCCCGAGAAAGTCATGCGCGAAATCAACGGTTACGTCGTCGCGAGCGGCGACCACGTGAAGGGCTTCGCCGAATTGAAGGACGACGGCTCGACGGCCTGTGGTGCGTGGATCTACTCGGGGTACTTCCCCGAACCCGGCAAGAACCTGACGCGGCGGCGGATTTCGGACGAGTGGGTCGCGCCGGAGTGGGCCTGGGCGTGGCCGATGAATCGCCGCAACTTGTACAACCGCGCGTCGGCGGATCCGGACGGTAAGCCCTGGAGCGAACGCAAGAAGCTCGTCTGGTGGGACGAGGCGCAGGCGAAGTGGACCGGCTTCGACGTCCCCGACTTTCCGGTCGCAAAGCCACCGTCGTTCCACGGCGACCTCGCAAAGACGGGGCTCGACGCGCACGACGGCGACGCGCCCTTCATCATGCAGCAGTACGGCGTCGCCGAGATTTTCGGCGTGCAAGGGACGGTGGACGGCCCGTTTCCGACGCACTACGAACCGAAGGAATCGCCCGTCGCAAACCTTCTCTACCCCGGCGTGCAAGTGAACCCGGTCCTCAAAGAGTGGCGCCGCCGCGACAACCCCTACCATGGGACGGGCGATCCTCGCTATCCGTACGTGCTCACGACGTACCGCTTGACCGAGCACCATCTGACGGGCGCGATGACGCGTTGGCTTCCGTGGCTCGCCGAATTGCAGCCCGAGGCGATCGTCGAAATGTCGCCCGAACTCGCCGTCGAGCGCGGAATCCGAAATGGCGACTGGATAACGCTCGAGACCGCGCGCGCCGAGATCGAAGCGAAGGCGCTCGTCACGGGGAGGCTCGCGCCGCTGCGACTGGGTCAGGGGCGCTGGGTGCACCAAATCGGGATGCCGATCCATTTCGGCGCGCAAGGCGTCGTCGTCGGCGACAGCGCCAACGATTTGCCGCCGAACGTCGCCGACCCGAACGTCAGCATCCACGAGGGGAAGGCATTCACGTGTAACCTGCGCTTGGGGCGCCGCGCCACGCGCGCGTCCGCGACAAACGCGCGGGCGGACGTGCCGCCGGGCGAACGGACGCCGTTCGGCGGCCCCGAACGCGCGGGCGTCGTCAGCGCGCCCGCGGGCGATTCGGCCGCGGTGCGCCACGAAATCGTCTCGCCCGAAACGATCATGGAAGGTGCGCGACGCGCGCAGCGAAGGGACGACGGGAGCCCCTTGTGAGCGAGCAGCAGACCGGCTTTTTCACCGACGTAACGCTCTGCATCGGATGCAAGGCGTGCGAGGTCGCGTGCAAGCAGTGGAACGAACTGCCGGCCGACGGCTACGCACTTTCGGGAGAGTCGTACGACAACACCGGGCGGCTCTCGAGTTCGAGCTGGCGCCACGTCGCGTTCGTCGAGCAGATGGATCGCACGACGCCGGCCGACTCCCGCTGGATGATGCTCTCCGACGTCTGCAAGCATTGCACGCATGCCGGCTGCCTCGAGGCGTGCCCGACCGGCGCGATCATGCGCAATGAGTTCGGCAACGTCTACATTCAGCCAGACATCTGCAACGGCTGCGGTTACTGCGTGCCGTCGTGCCCGTTCGGCGTCGTCGCCGTGCAGTACGGGGAACTCGGCGCGCACGCGAGCGCGCCCGGCGTCGCGCAGAAGTGCACGCTGTGTTACGACCGGCAGAAGGACGGGCTCGAGCCCGCCTGCGCGAAGGCGTGCCCGACCGACTCGATCACGTTCGGCCCCGTCGCCGAACTCAAGGCGAAGGCTCAGGCCCGCGTCGAGCGGTTGACCGCGCAAGGTAAACCGGCACGCATCTACGGGCTCGGCGCCGAGATGGGCGCCGTCGGCGACCTGGGCGCGTTCTTCGTGCTCCCCGAGCGGCCCGAGGTGTTCAACCTTCCACCGGCGCCCGTGCTACCGTCGACGTTTCAACCCGCCGCCTACACGAGCGGCTTCATCGCCGCCATCGCCCTCGGCGCCGCGGCACTCCTCGTGTTGAGCGGATCGCGCGGATGAAGGACGAGCTCTCGCCCGACGTCGTCGCCGAGTCGCTCGGCCGCAACGCCGGCGGCTTCGGCCGCGCCCAGCAGTCGTATTACGGTCATCCCGTCTTGCGCAAGGCGCACTGGCGCTGGGAGATCGAGAATTATTTTTGGGTCGGCGGGATCATGAGCGGCAGCGCGGCGCTCGCCGCGATCGCCGAACACTTCGGCGATCCGCAGGATGCGGCGCTCGTGCGGACGGGCCGGTATCTCGCGCTGGGCGGGGCCGCGGTTTCGGGCGCGTTGCTGACCAAGGATCTCGGCCGGCCCGAGCGTTTCCTCAACATGCTGCGCATCGTCAAATTCGGATCGCCGATGTCGATTGGCGTGTGGAGCCTCGTCTGGTTCTCGGCGAGCGCGGGCCTCGCGCTCGGCGATCAACTCAAGCGCGACGGAATCTTGCCCTTCGACGCGTTCGGCTTCATCCCGAAGATCGTGCGCGACGGGATGCTCGCGGGCGTAAGCGGGATCATGGCGTCGTATACCGGCGTGTTGATCTCGGCGACGGCCGTCCCGGTGTGGTACGAAGGCCGCAGGCATATTCCCGCGATCTTCGTCTCCTCCGCGGTCGCTACGGCCTGCGCGGCAAACGCGGCGCTCCTCGCGCTTAGCGGCGGCGCGCGCTCGACGTTGCGGAAACTCGAGCGGCTCGAGACGCTCGCCGGCGTCGCCGAACTCGTTCTTTTGCTCGACTACGAGCGCAGCGTCGGCGCCGATGCCGCGGCGCTTTTCGCGGGCAAGAACGGGCGGCGGCTGAAGACGTGGACGATGCTCGCCGGGACGGCGGTGCCGCTCCTCTTGAACGTCGCTTCGTGGCTCGAGCGCCCGACGCGCGAGGATGCGCAGCCGCGCCCCCTCCCGCTCAAGACGCTCCTTGCGTCGGCGTTGACGCTGTACGGAGGTCTCGTTCTGCGCCAATCGCTCCTCGAGGCCGGGCGACGCTCCGCCGACGACCCGAAACCAGTCCTGCGCCCCAAGTAGGTCCGAACCCGCGGCGCGCCGTAGCGCCGACCATGAAATACGACGCTCGTTTCGCAACCGTCGCGGTTTTCGCGTTCGCGGCCGGCCTTCTGGTCGCGCGGTTGCCCCTCCCCGCCCACGCCGCGGCCGCGCCGCTCGTGGCGCAGACTTACGACCTCACGACGTACACTGCCGCCACACTCCCGCCGCCCGGCACGCAGTTTCCACAACTTCAATCCAAGACGCTCGTCGTCACCGACGGTGCAACCCTCGCCGTTCAGTTGGGCACCGCTTTCAAGCACTATCACGCCGATGCGAACGAAATCCAGATCTTCTTGGATGGGGTCGGCACCGAGCAGCTCGGCGACAACCGCGTTGCTGTGAAACCCGGGACGATGGTCGTCATCCCGAAAGGCACGGCGCACGCCGCCTTTACGGCGACGTCGGGCACGCTGAAGTGGGTCTCGATCAAATCTCCGCCGCAAGACCCGGCCGACGTCCACCCGATGTAACAGTTTCTTAAGATCTAGCGGGAGCCGAGCGTGTCGCGGAGCGAGCGGTAGCGCACGTTTCCCGGTGTGACGCAGTCGCCGACGCGCGCCCCGGGGTTCGGCGTGCGCGCGTAGACCCTTACTGCGCCGAACGACGCGACGACGCGCGCCTGACCGCTAGCGACTTCGCGCCCGAGCTCAGGGAGGATTTGGTCCTTGAAATATCCGTTCGGGAAATCGTCGGCGTAGACCGCGTACGTGGCGTAAGGGCAAAAGAACACGCTCGCGTTCGGTTGCGCCAGCGCGACGCGCGCGAACCACTCGTCGTGCGTCACGAGGAACGCGCCGGATGGGACCGTCGCGAGCGCGCGCCGTGCGCCGTCGGTCGGATAGACCGGCCGTAGGTAATGCCCGGCGTGCATCGGATTGAACGCGATCAAGAAGATCGCGCAGAGGACGAGCGCCGCGCCGCTCCAGCGCGCGGTCGTGGGCCCGCCGGCGCGCTTTCGCATTGCGGCGAGGGCGGCGAGCGCGCCGAGCAGGACCCACGGGATCCAAAGCGCGGCGTAGTGCGAACCCATCCGCCAGGCAATTTGATCGCTCGCGAGCAGAACGATCGCGAAGCCGGGGAGCGCGAGAAGCGTCCAGCGTGACAATAACGGCAAGAGGGCGAGCGGAACGAACGCTTCCAAGAGATACGTGAAGCGGCCGAGCTGCGCGAGGGAGCCGAGATATGCCGGATGCGTTATGAGCGCGGCGACGAGCGCCAGCGGCCCTTGGGCGAACGGGTAGTCGTAGAAACGCGACGGCTGCCAGGCGCCGACGTGCGGGATGACGATGCCGTAGTAGATGCCGAGCGCGGCGGCGTTGAGCGCGGCGAGGCCGAAGCCTGCGACGGCGAGTCGTTCCGGTTCACGCGGCGCCCCGAGAAGGAGCCCTGCGCCGTCGCTACGCCGCCGCAAGAGTCCCACCGTTCCGAGCGCCACCCCGGCAACGACGAGCACGACGCACGCATCCTCGCGAATCAGCGCCGACAGCAGCGCGAAAATCGCGAACCAACGCCAGCGCGCGCGGTCGGCCGCCCACACC
The DNA here is from genome assembly GCA_963832625.1 of Vulcanimicrobiota bacterium. Lineage (GTDB taxonomy): Bacteria > Vulcanimicrobiota > Vulcanimicrobiia > Vulcanimicrobiales > Vulcanimicrobiaceae > CAWHUV01. The sequence continues at coordinate 44,456 of CAWHUV010000008.1, forward strand.
AGACCGAGCGCGATCGCGGGATAGAACGCGATCTCGTGAAACTCGTCGAACGCAACGGCGGCGAGCGGCGGATAGATCAGTGCGAGCGCGCCGGCGTACTCGGCGGTGCGCTCGGCGAGGTATCCGCGCGCGAGCGCGTACAGTGGGAACGCCGCCGCGCCGACGAGCACGATCTGCGCGAGCTGCAGCGCGAGCGGCGAACGCGTCGCGGCGACGAGCGGCCACAGCGCCGAAAGCAACGGCGCCCAGTGAAACCGGAAGTGCGTGCCCTGTTCCGGGCCATCCCGAAAGCCGCCGAACGTTGAGGCGACGACTTGCGCGAACGTCCCGGTGTCGGTGCCGTACGTCCAGATGTGCCAGCGATAGGCCGCCAGCGCCCCAAGCACGATGACGTAGGCTGCGTACCCCAAGGCGATGCGTCTCACCGTGAGCAGACTACGCGCGCGGCTGCCGCGCGCCTTCGTACGCGGCGACAGGAGTGCTTTCACACAGGCGCCGGCGCCGGTATCCGCCGAAGGCCCCCACATGGCGACGCTCGCTCAAGTTGAGAAGCAGATCTTCGAGCGCGAGGGCTTTCGCGTGAAACTCGTGCCGCTGGTAGCGAAGACAAAGTCGATTCCGCCTTACGACTTCACCGCGATGGCGCCGCAGCGCTGGCGCATCTCGGATTGGAAGATGCGGCGGCTCGGCGGGTATATTACGCTCCTTCGCTCGATCGCGGTTCTCCGCGGAGATGGCTCCGAGGTACAGCGCGATCTCCAGCTCGGGAACCTTCGGGACACGTATTTTGAGGCCGCCTACGGCTCGACGAAGCTGTCGCCGCAGCGCGACAACGTCGTCGACATATCGAGCCGCCGCTCCTAACATACGGGCCGGTCGCACGCGTTACGCGTGCTTGAATGTAAAGTAGAACATCCCGAGCGTCGCGGCCAGCATCAACGCGAACGTCGCCCAACCCCACGCGCGCGCCAGCCGGGAACTGCGCCATTCCCCCATTATCTTCTTGTCCGAAGCGAGCCAGACGATGACGGCAATCAGCGGGACGGCGGCGACGCCGTTGAGGACGGCCGACCAAAACAGCGCTTTGATCGCGTCGACTCGCAATAGATCCATCGCCGCGCCGATGATAATACCGGCGGCGATGATGCCGTAGAAGCGCGGCGCGCGGCGGAGCGGCTCGTTCAAGCCTTCGCGGAACCGGAACGTCTCCGCCGCGACGTATGCCGACGAGCACGCCAGCACCGGCACTGCCAGAATCCCCGTACCCACCAAGCCCAGAGTGAACAGGAGCGCGGCGAACCTGCCGGCCAATGGGCGAAGCGCTTGCGCCGCGTCCTGTGCGCTTGTAATGTCGTGCCGCCCATGCGCTCCGAGCGTCGCCGCCGTCGTCACGATGATGAAGAACGCAACGAGGTTGGAGAAGATCATCCCGGCGTTGACGTCGGCGTGCATGTCCTTGACCGACCCTTCGTCGGCTCCGACCCGCGAGGCGAGCGTCGTGTGCCCGGCTTGTTTTTCTTCTTCGACCATGAGAGACGATTGCCAGAAGAACAGATACGGTGTGATCGTCGTCCCGAGCACGCCGACCATCGTCGAGAGCCAGCCCGCATCGAAGCGAATCTCGGGGACGGCGAAGTGTTGCAATACCTGCAGCCACGGCGGATGCACCACAAAAGCGGTGATGACGTACGCGAAGAGTGCGAGGGTCAACCACTTGAAGAAGCGCGCAAGGGTGGCGTACGAAAGCCACGTTTGCGCGGCGATCAAGCCCACACCGAAGAAAAACACCCATGCATCGGTGGGAAGCGGCGCCACCATGTGGGCGGCCTGAGCCATCCCGCCGATGTCCGCGCCGACGTTGAACGTATTCGCGACGATGACGAGCCCGGCAAGCCCGTAGGCCAAAGCGCGCGGCAGCCGCTTGCGCATGAGCGCCGCGAGCCCCTCACCGGTCACCATCGAGATGCGCGCACACATCCCTTGGATGACGGCCATCATCGGAGTGGAGACGAGCGTCAGCCATAACATCGAATAACCGGCGCTGGCGCCGGCGACCGAATAGGTCGAGATTCCGGATGGGTCGTCGTCGGCCGCGCCGGTGATCAACCCCGGGCCGAGGATCGAAAAGAAGTGCGCGACGCGCGCGCCGACCGACGCCGGCGCTTTTCGCTTGGTCGCCTTTGCCGGCGCAGCCATCGGTCCTCCCATCTCGATTCGACGCTTCAGGGCGCGCCGCCCGAACGGGCCTTACCCAAATTCAGCGGACCCGATGCGTCGACGCGGCCGGCATGGATTTTTCGTTCGGCCGCTAAAGTCGACCGCCCGTCGTTTCATCCCCGCAATGCAAGCGACGCTTTTTTTACCGCGGTGCCGAAGGGACTCTTTCCATGCGAATGTTGCTCAAGTTTAAGCTGCCGGTCGAGAAGTCCAACGCAGCCATCCAAGACGGAAGCCTTGGCAAAACGATGCAGTCGTTGCTCGAACGGCTGAAGCCCGAAGCCGCGTACTTCGGCGCGAACGACGGCTGCCGGGGCGGCTTCATGGTCTTCAACCTCGAGAGCCCGTCCGACATCCCGTCCGTCGCCGAGCCGCTCTTCATCGGCCTCAACGCGAGCATTGAAATAACACCGGTCATGAATGCCGACGACCTGAAGGCCGGGATCGAGAAAGCGATGCGCGCTAGGTAATCGGCTGCGTCTCTTACGGCCCCGGTTTCTGACCCGGGTAGAGGGCGATGCCGAAGAGCTCGTCCGCCGAGCCGTAGGTGATCGTACCCCACTGTGCCCCGGTCGAATACGTATACATCTCGACCGCGAAGTTCGCGGGGTCGGCGAAGTATAGGTTTGTGTCCGGCGTGTCGAGTGCGAGCGCAAACGGACCTTGGAGGGTCGTCGTGATCGTGCGCGTCGGCGTCGTCGAACCCGGCGCATATATTTGGATAGCTCCGGAGTAGCTGTCGGCGACCAAAATATTGCCGGCGCTGTCGATCTTCACATCGCTAACCAGTTGCAGGCCGGTGAGGCCTAAATCGGTACACTTATTCGAGAGTGGCGGACACTTCGCGACGTGGCCGGTTGGCGTGCCAAGAATGTTCCACGTCAAATAGAGATTGTTCTTGCTGTCGGTCGTCATGCCGTCGGGATGCGTCCAGCCCGTGATCGTCACTTTCGGAGACTTGGCGCCCTTCTTGAATCCGAGGATCGTAGCGTTCGAGCTTTCGCTGACGTAGACGTCGCCTTTCGAGTCGACCGCCACGTCGAACGGGTTCGAGATCCCCTTCGAGAGCGTCACTTTCGGTTTTACCGAGCCTGGCGGATATTCGGTTACGGTGTTAAGGCCTTCGTTGACGACGTACAGGACGCCCGATGCATCGACGGCGACGCCTCGAGGTTGGCCGATTCCATCGACGTACTCGCCGATCGGCTGCGCGTGGTTCACGCCTTGAAGGAAGACCAGGACGATGCTCGAGGTGTAGTCGGAGACGAACAGGAGTTTCTGCTTGTTGGCATTGGGCGAGATCCACCCTTGACGCACCGCTCCTTGCGCGACCGACGAAACGGTGTGGCCCGCCGGCGAAGCCGGCATCCCGGCGCCCGAACATGCCGCGAGCGCCGCGGCGGCGCAACAATTGCCCGTAACGGCGAGCATCCATCTGTTCAATGACATGAGAGCCTCCTCGTTGTGTTCAGTATGCGCCGGTACCGTTGGGTGTGCCCCAGCCGGTCGGTCCGTCGTAGCCGACTTCGCCGGTGCATAAATACGCCGGCGAACACGTGCCGTTTGAGCCGCTGGTGACGTCGTAAAGGTATTGCCGGCTCTTCGATCGGTAAAATGACTCAGCGGCGTTGAGTTTGCGCGCATTCCCCGCCAGCGCGAAAACCGAAGCGTTCAAGGGCGCCGAGGCGCTCGTTCCCCCGAGCTCGATCCAGCCCGACTGCTGATAACTGTCGTACACCGCGACGCCGGTCTGAGGATCGGCGACTGCCGCAACGTCGTTTCCGGTGCGGCCCGAGCAACCGGTGTCGTGCTGCCACGCCGGCTTCGGAAGCTTCGAGCAACCGCTGCCGGCGCCGCCCCACACGGTCTCCGACCATCCGCGGTCTCCGCCGCCTTTGTTCAGCGTCGTCCCCCCGACGGCGACGACGGTCGGAAAATCGGCCGGCTCTTGGTTGTAGTGCCCGTAGTAACCGCTGTCGCCGCTGCTCCCCAGAAGGATCACGCCGGGATGGTCGTAGTCCGATGCGAAGGCTCCGGTCCCGCCGTAACTGTTGCTGACGATGTGGGCGCCCAAAACGACGGCCTCGTCGACTGCCGCGCCGACGTCGTGCCACGTGTCGGAGGTCGCCTCGACGAGCAGGATGTTGCAGTTGGGACATGCCGCTGAGACCATGTCGATGTCGAGCGAGATCTCGATGGCCCAATTGCTGTTGGGCTTGGGATACTGCCCTTGTTTCCCTTTCTGATTGACCTTGATGAAACATCCGTTCAACGTCGAGCAGACCGGTAAGCCGAACGTGTTCCGGTACGTGAAGAGGTCGGCCTCGGCGTTCGGGTCGTCGAACACATCGACGATTGCGACGGTTTGGTGTTTGCCCTTGGTCGACGAGGGCAAGTTGTACGCCGCCTGCACGTCGCTTGGGACGTAACCGGACGGACTGTCGGGCCGCACGTCGGTGCGGACGAGCGCGTCGCAGTAGACGAAGCCGAATAGGTTTTCATGAGGGCACGCTTCGCGCACGTTCGCCGGCAGAACGTAGCGGGTCGCCGCTACACGTTGACCTTTCGGAACGACCGGACTTTGGACGACGGCGCTGCACGCCGTCAGGAGCAGCGTCATCGCGACTACGCCCAAACCTCGTCGGATCGCTTGGATTCGAACGGCAAACACAACGGGGGATTGCGCGCTCGGGCCTTCGTCGCCTAGCCTATCGGACGAGCGTGGCACGATTGCGCCTTTTGAGGATCGGCGGGGCCTCGGAGTGCCATGCGCCGCGACCAGGCGCCGTTCGAAGGCGCCTGGAAACGTCGCTGCGCGAAGGCTTGCCGAGGCTCGCGAAGGGAGTCGATGCATGGTGCCATCGAAACGTGCCGCGCCCGTCGGCGCCGCCATGCTCTCGCGGTTGTTGCGCGATTTGCGGCACCCGGCTCGTTTGCAGCGAAATCCCCTCTTGACGCGCCTCGCGCCTGCACCCGCTCTGGGCACGCCCGGCGCGGTGCGGACCGCGATCGAGGTGCAGCTGTACCGCCTGCCGCTGCGGCCCCGAACGATCATCGAGCGATACGAAATGAACGGCGAACCGCTAGCCGGTGTCGCTCAAGCGCTCTCGCTCTCGCGCCGGCAGCTTTTTCGCGACCGGGCGAATGGTCTAACGTTGCTCGCGAACCTTCTCTTCGAGGGGGAACCGCGCGGGGCCGAAGCGCTCGCGCGTCGCGAAGCGAAGCTCGAGGCAAGCGTCGCCGTTCGGGACGATTCCGTATCGCTCGCGCAATCCGCGATTTGCGGCTTACGCTACGCGGGCGCGGTCTCGGCCGCAATCGACCGATTGCACTCGCTCGTGCCGGTCTTGCCGTCGCGATCCCAGCGCGTCGATGCGTTGCTGCAAATCGCCGAAATCTCGATGGACTACGGCGATCGTCCGACCGAACGGCGGATTCTTTCGCAACTGCGAAGCCTCGATCCGAACTCAGGCGATTGTCTCGAGGACCTTCGCGCGACGATTCGCTGCCTGATGATCGAGAGCGACCTCGTGACCACGTGCGATCAAGCGGTGGCCCGCAACGAGTTAGCTGCAAACCTCCTGCGGCAACGGGCGCGGGGAGAGTCGCACCGCCGGGACGTCGTGCTCCTCGTCGGCTGCCTGTGCCTTTTGTACTACGACTACGAGCGCGCGTCGCTGTATACCGCCGCGCGTGACGCCGTCGCGGAGGCAGCTGCGCTCGTCAAGCACTTCGCGATGGAATCGCTCCCGGTCGGCGTCGAAACGACGATCGCGACCGCCTACGACAACGCGCGCCAACGCGGAACCGTCGGGGAAGCGATCGACTCCCTCCGCGAGCCTTTGGACCGGTGCCTGGCCAACGGTTGGACCGCGCTCGCGGCGCGAATCGGCGTCGCCTGCCTCAGTTTGTCGAACATGCGGTCGCGCTATGGCGAGGCGCTGCAATGGTACGAGTGGTTGAGTTCGGTAAGCGCCTCGCGGTTGCCGCAGTATGACCGCAAGATGCTCGTAGTTGAATCGGCGCACGCGCTGACGATGATGGGAAGGGCACACCAGGCGATCTGCACGTTGAACGGATCGCCGGACGAAGGTTACGCCTACGTCCCGAGCGTCAAAGTGCGCCGCGCCGAAGCCCTCGAGGCGCTCGGCGATGTGCGCGGCGCGATTCGCGATGCGAGCGATGCGCTGGTGCGCTCCGAGCGGGCCCATTACGACAAGGGCATCGCCCGCTCCAAGCGCGTCTTGGCGAGTTGCTACGACGCCGTGGGTGAAACCCGCCTCGCGCGAACGCACCTTGCCGAATGCGTCGAGCTGTCGACGCGGTCGCAGTCGGCTTACGACCTATTGCGTGCCATGGTGACGCAGTCGCACGTCTTGAAGGAAGATCGATTCCGTCAAGAAGCGATTGGTCTGGCTCGGGTGCTGCTCGAAGCGGGAGGCCGGCAAAGCGGCGCGCCGCCGAACGAAACCGAGCGGCTTCTAACGTAAGGCTTCGCGCCGAACCGGGATGCTCTAGGGCGTCGGCTTTGTCCGGACGTGCTCCGGTCGTACGCCGACTCCGACGAGCAAGGCCGGGATCCAGCGCACCGGCCGGAATTGTAGAAGAAAGCGCAGGATCCAAGGAGGCGACGGCCGCTCTTGGGCGCCGAGGATCCGGTCGATCACGCGGCTCTGAATGAAAACCTGAAACGCTTGCGTCACGCGTGTGGGGAACATTCGGCGCGTTTGGACCGCGCGCAGTCTCGCGGTCGAGACCTTCCCGCGGCGCAAGTCGCTCGCGAGAAAGTTCGCAGTAGCGACCGCATCTTGAATGGCAAGGTTGATCCCGACGCCGCCGATCGGCGACATCGCGTGCGCGGCGTCGCCGATGCACAAGAGGCCGGGCCGGTACCACCGGCGGAGGCGATCGACGGCGACGGTCAACAGTTTGACGTCGTCCGAAACGCGCAACTCGCCGACGCGGTCGCGCAGGTGCGGCGCGAGCGCGACGATGTCGGCGCGAAAAGCATCCAAACCCCGCGCGCGGATCGCGTCGATGCCGCCCTTGCGGATGATGTAACCGCATTGCCAGTACGTGCCGCGGTTGAGCATCACCATCAGTTTGCCGAAGTCGATTCGCCCGAACGTCTGTTCCGGATCGCTCGGCAGCCGCGAGAGCTCAAACCAGAGCACGTCCATCGGCGCACCGAGGACCTCGACGCTTAAACCGGCCGTGCGTCGTACGTCCGAGCTCCTTCCGTCGGCTCCGACGACGAGATCGGAGCGTACCTCGAGTGGGCCGCTCGGCGTCATCACCCTGACGCCGGCGACTCGATCGCCGGCGAAGATCAGATCGGTCACCGCCGCTTCCATGAGAAGACGAAACGTGGCGTATCGCCGCGCGGTCTGCGCGAGGAAATCCAGGAATTCCCACTGCGGCATCAGGACCAGATACTTGCAGACCGTCGGAACGTGCGTGAAGTCGACGACCTTTAGAGTCGTATCGCCTACCTGTCCACTCAATTCGCGCACTTCGTTGTGCGGCCGTTTCAAGAACTCGTCGAGCAACCCGAGCTCGTGCATCAATTGGAGCGTCGACGGGTGGATTGTGTCGCCGCGAAAGTCGCGGAAAAAATCGGCGTGCTTCTCGAGGACGACGACGTCGACCCCGGCGCGCGCGAGCAGCAAGCCGAGCATCATCCCGGCTGGCCCGCCGCCTGCGATGCAGCAGCGGGCGTTCAGGGTCGGGGCGGCGGCGTCTTCGGGCGGCATGTTGTTTGCGTCCGCTTTCGTTCGCGTCTTCGTTTTCTTCTTCTGTAAGGAGCGCGCCGGAGGTCGCCACCCGGCGGGACCGAAGCGTCAGCGACAAGGGGGGTATGCAATTGATCACTCGCAGACTCGCGGCCATGTTGGCGGCGTCGTTACTCTTGGCGCCGCCGGCAGCGGGCGCCCAATCGAACCTCAATAAGGGCGGAGCCTGGAGCGCGAAGACGCACAAGTGCGTCGACACGACCGTAACCTCGGTAGGATATCGTCTGCAGGGGATGAGCGACAGCGGCTCCGCGGTCGAATTTGCGACCTCGCTCGGCGTCTCGGGGATGAAGAGCTACAACGGGCAGCCGATGCGTGCGGGGATCGTCAGTTACAACACCGAGCCGGTTGCGGCGAGAGAACACCGCGGCGATCGCGTGCAAGTCTGCCTCGTGTCGGTCCCGAAGCGCGACCAATATTGTAATCCTTCGACGGACTCGCGCGGCCGCATGTACCGCGTGTACGACTATCGCCAGCACGCCGCGTATTCGGGTGCGAATTCCGAGCACGCCTGCGGCGGCGCCTAGCACCCGAACGAGTGAAAGCGGGCCGGCGGCTGATGCCACCGGCCCGTTTTCGTTTCTCGAGACGCCGCCTTGCGCTTACGTCGCGGTCGCCGCCACCGCCGCGGTGCTATCGACCGGTTTCTTCGTGAGGAACGGCAAGATCGCCGCGATCGCCAACATGAGCGCGACCCACGGGAGCGCGCCGGTAAACGAGCCGGTCAAGTCCTTCACCTTGGCCGCGACGAGCGGCCCGACAAGCCCGGCGACGCCCCACGCGGTGATGATCATCCCGTAGTTCGCGCCGAGGTACTTCGTTCCGAAGTAATCGGCGTTGAACGACGGCATCGTCCCGAAACCGCCACCGTAGCAGAGCAGCACGATGGCGAAGCAAATCCCGACCGTCGTTAGGTCGTGCAGATTTCCCATGATGAAGAACACGACCGCGCCGATTCCGAAGATCAGGACGTAGGTCATGTTGCGCCCGATGCGGTCGGAGACGGCTCCCCAGAAGAAGCGCCCTAAACCGTTGAAGATCGCAAGGAATCCGTAAATCGTCGCTGCCGCAGTGGCGGTCGCGCCGGTTAGGTCACTGTAGATCGGCACTGCGTTGCTAATGATCAAGATTCCGGCGGTGACGTTGAGGAACAACATCAGCCACAGCAGATAGAACTGGTGCGTGCGCAGCACTTCACTCGGGGTGTAGCTCCGTCCGGCCGCGGAAGCGGCCGCGACCGCGCCCGGGACCGTGTAACCGGCTGGAGGGTTGCTCAGCATCGCCGCGCAGATTCCGCCGAGCACGATGAAGACGATCCCCGAGATGATGAAGGTCATCGCGATCGTGCTCGCATCGCCCGGAGTAATTTGCATCGCCGCCGGAATCGTCGAAGGGTCGAACGGCGTCCCCGCTTTGGTCGCCGCATCCTTTGCGGTGACGTACGCGGTGGAATGGCTCGCGACGGTCTTAAACGCTGCGAGGCGCGGAACGATCTGGTTGTAGATGAAGGCGCCCAGACCAAAGCCCATGACGACCATCCCGCTGCCGAGGCCGCGCTTGTCGGGGAACCACTTGGTCACGGTGGCGACCGGCGTGATGTACGCCATGCCGTTACCCAGCCCGCCGATGATGCCGTACGTTATGTAGAGCCATGGCGCGCCGAAGGTGCCGATTCCGAGTCCGGCGAGCAGACTGCCGAGGCCCCATAGGACGATGCCGGTCAGGGTCACGACCCGCGGCCCGACGCGATCTTGCCACCGGCCGCCGATGACCGCGCCGATTCCGAGCGAGAAGATCGCGATCGCAAAGGCCCACGTGGTCTGCGTGTTCGACCAGTGGTAAATCGCGATCAGCGGCCGCGTAAAAATGCTCCAAGAGTAGATCGTGCCGATGCAGATCATGACGATGACGCCGGCGGTCGCCACCATCCAGCGATTGGGCGCCGAGCCCGAGCTACTAGCCATCACGCCTCCTTTAGAGAAGACCAGAGAGCGCGGCGTCATGAGACGCCGCGGGGCGGAACCATTTCGGAACCGCGCCCGGGCTACCCCCCTCCTCGGCGTGGCGGCCGCAAGGGCGCCGCGAGGCCTCTTTCTAACCTCAAGCCCTCGCGTCCCAAGACGGTCTCGGAGCTGCCCAATGCCTGCCCGCCGCCTCGTTCCGTTCGCCCTCACGACGCTCGCGGCGGTGTTCGCGGGCGCCGTCATGCTGCAGGTCTGGCCGGATGGCCGGTTCAACGGGCTCGATTCCGCGTCGGCCGCCGACTCGACCGTCACGATCTCGCAAGGCGTCGATCCGGTGACGATGGATCCACTCCAGCGGACGATCACGCCGACGACCAACGCCAGCATCAACATGTTCGACACGCTGCTCCGCCACGATCGCGACGGCAACTTCATCCCTTGGCTTGCGACGTCGTGGAGACACGTCGCGCCGGCGGTCTGGGAGTTCAAGCTGCGCAAGGGCGTGCGCTTCTGGAACGGCGACCCGCTGACGAGCGCCGACGTCAAGTTTTCGGTCGAGAAGATCAAGGATCCGAGCGAGGGCTCCGAGCAAGGCCCGCGCGTCAACACGATCGACCACGTCGAAACACCCGACCCGTACACCGTGCGCTACGTGACGATCAAACCGACTGCGATTATCCCCGCCAACCCATGGGACGTCTTCATCGTCGATGCAAAGTACTGGAAAGAGCACGGGAACGCGTATCAAGCCGAGCATCCGATGGGGAGCGGCCCGTACGAATTCAAGTCGTGGCGCAAAGACGAAGAGCTCGCCCTCGACGCCAATCCGAACTGGTGGCACGGCCGTCCGCCGATCGACCACGTCATCTTCAAACCGATCCCCGAAGCCGCGTCGCGCGTGGCGGCCTTGCGGACCGGCGAGACCGATTTGATTACGAACGTCCCGGCGCAGTACCAGATTCAGATCCAAGGCGGCCGCAACACGAAACTCGAGAGCGCACGCAGCGTCCGCGTTTTGTTCGTCGCGTTCAACACGCTCAAAGCCGGCCCGCAACAGAACAAGTTGGTCCGGCAGGCATTCAACTACGCGGTCGACGTCCCGGCGATCGTCAAAACTGTTCTCGGCGGTCGCGGCTTTGAACTGCCGTCGCCGCTCCCGCCGCATTGGTTTGGGTACGATCCAAGGATTCCGTTCTACAAGCACGACCTCAACAAAGCGAAGGCGTTGCTCGCGCAGGCCGGCTATCCCGATGGCAAAGGGCTCGAACTCGTGCTCAACGCCCCGGTTGGGCGGTACAACAAGGACAAAGAGATCGCCGAAGCGCTCGCGGGTCAACTTTCGCAGACGGGCGCGCGCGTCACGACGCGAATTCAGGAATGGACCGTTTACGTCAACCAGACGAGCGCGCGCGCGCTGACGCCGATGTACGAACTCGGCTGGGGGAACGACTCCTACGACGCCGACAATACGCTGACGAGCCTGTTCACGAGCACCGCGCGTTTGTCGACCTACGCGAACCCCCAACTCGATCCGCTGATCGAAGCGGCTCGCTACGAGACAAACTCTGCGAAACGGCAGGCGCTGTACGACAAGGCGCTCGCGATCATCCACGACGAGGCGCCGTGGATCTTCCTGTTCCAGTACGAGGATCTCTACGGGACCTCGAAGCGCTTGGAGTGGCAAGCGCGCGGCGACGAACTGCTCTACTGCGACGAGATGAAACTCGGCGGGTGACCGCCTTCCCGTGACCGCTTTTTTGGCGCGGCGCTTGGGCGGCGCCGCGTTTGTCGTCGCGGGCGTCGCGATCATCGTCTTCATCATCCTGCACTTAACCGGCGATCCGGCGACGGTCATGATGCCGCTCGAAGCGACCCAGCGCGAGATCGACGTCTTTCGGCACGTGCACGGTTTCGATCGACCGCTCTGGATTCAATTCGCGACGTTCGCCTGGAACGCGCTGCACGGCGACTTCGGCGATTCGCTGCGCCACGGCGAGCCTGCGCTCGGCCTCGCGCTCGAACGCGTCCCGGCCTCGGCCGAGCTCGCGCTAACCGCGCTCGTCCTTTCCGTCGCGGTCGCGGTCCCGGCCGGGATCGTCGCGGCCGTCCGCCGGAACACCGCGCTCGATGCCGCCGCCCGGATCGTCGCGCTCGTCGGACAGAGCACGCCGGTCTACTGGCTCGGGATCATGCTGATTCTGCTCTTCGGCGTGCAGCTCGGCTGGTTTCCGGTCAGCGGCATCGGCGGACCGCAGCATCTCGTCCTTCCGGCGGTGACGCTCGCAATGTTCACGATGGCGCGGATCATGCGCTTGACGCGCGGTGCGATGCTCGACGTTCTCGGGTCCGACTTCTTGCGGACGGCGCTTGCCAAAGGCGTGCGACCGCTGCGCTTGCTCCTGCACCACGCGCTGCGCAATGCGTGGCTTCCGATCGTGACCGCGATCGGCATCGAACTCGGCACGCTGCTTTCACAGGCGATCATCACCGAGACGATATTTTCGTGGCCGGGGATCGGGCGGCTCGCGTACCAGGCGATCCTCGATCGCGACTATCCGGTCGTCGAAGCGGTCGTCATTCTCGGCGCGCTCTCGTTCGTCATCATCAACTTGATCGTCGACGTGACCTACGCGCTGCTCGACCCGCGGATTCGGTACGAGTGACGTGAGCGTCGCGGCGCTACGAGATTGGGGTCCACAGCTCGACGCGGCCGCGCCGCGGCGGCGTAGCCGGCTTGCGCCGTTTCTCGCGCCGGCGACGCTCGTGGGCGGTGCGATCATCGTCATCGTTGCAGTGTGTGCGATCTTCGCGCCGTGGCTCGCCCCGCACGATCCGACCGCCCAGAATCTGGCGCTCGCGGGGAAACCGCCGGCATGGCTCGCGGGCGGCGACCCGGCGTTCGTGCTCGGGACCGATCACCTCGGCCGCGACGTCTTTTCGCGGATGATTTGGGGTTCGCGGATCGCGACGATCGTCGGCGTCTCGGTCGTCGCGATCGGGTGCACGCTCGGCGTAACGCTCGGGATGATCGCGGGCTACGCCGGCGGCTGGGTCGACGATGTGATCGCGCGGGTCGCCGACGTGCAGTTGGCGTTCCCGTTCATCCTGCTCGCAATCGCGATCGTCGGCGTCCTCGGACCTTCGCTCCTCACGGTGATTGCGACGCTGGGCGTAACGAGTTGGGTTCAGTACGTCCGCATCATCCGCGCCGAGACGCTCGCGCTGCGCGAGCGCGACTTCGTGCAAGCGGCGGTTGCAAGCGGCGCGGCGGCGCCGCGCATCTTGCTGCGCCACATCTTACCGAACGTCGCTTCGTCGATCACGGTGCTGGCGACGTTCGAAGTCGCGCGGACGGTGATCTTGGAGAGCGCGCTCTCGTATCTCGGGCTCGGCGTCCCGGCGACGGTCCCGACGTGGGGGACGATGCTCGCCGACGGGCGCCAGTATCTCGATACCGCGTGGTGGATGGGCACCTTCCCCGGACTCGCCGTCTCGTTCACGGTCCTCGGCGTCAACTTGTTCGGTGACGGCCTCCGCGACGCGCTCGACCCGCGCTCGCGTTAGGGCTTGGCGGCCGGTGAGAGCGCCACGCCGGTCGGTGCGACCAACTTCACATTGGAAGTGCTGTCGATGAGCGACCCCGACGGGTATGCGAACTCACGGCCCATCGCGTTCGAGTCGTCGGCACCCCAAAGGTTTTTCTCGCTCTTGTCGAGCGCGATCCCTTGGATGTCGCCGGCGACTCCGGCATAAGAGAACGAGCCGAGAGTGCCCTTCGTATAGGGCGGCGCGTAGGTCGAGATCGTCTGCGCTTTGCGGTCGACGACGATCAAGTCGTCGTGCTTGTCGAAGGCCAGTCCGCCCGGGCTTCCGATGGCCAAGAGCACCGTCGGCGTCGTCGAGCCGTAAGGAAATTCGTCAACGCCGCCGCCGCCCGCGACGCCGAAGTAGTCGACGAAGAGATTGCCTTTCGAGTCGACCGCGCAGAACGCCATGATGCCGGCGTTTGCGTCCGTGACCGTTTCGGTCGGCTTCGTCGCCCCGTGCAAATAAAACTCGATCGTGTTGATGAACTGATTTCCTTTTTGGCTGTCGGCGGCGTACACGTCGCCCTTGTTGTCTCCGCAAACGCCGAACGGCAAGTTGGGGTCGGTATATGTCCGGAACGGGCTCTTCGCGCCACGCTTATAGGCCAGTACCTCAGCCTTGCTGGTCACTGCGATGTAAATGTTTTGACTTTTGTCAGTCCATAAACCGGCCGATGATTGCGACCCGACGCCGATCTGGCCGATCGGTGGCTGGTTCGATCCGCTCTCGTTATAGATCTGGGCGTAACCGGTCCCGAAGTCAGCGAGGTAGACAAGCGAGCTGCTTGACGCGGGCGACGCGCCCGTCGTCTGCGCGAGTATTCGACCGTCGGGGATCGGCGCATATGGGGCGCTCGCCGGGGCATGGGAGCAACCGGCCGTAATCATAGCCGCAACGAGCGCGCTTGCCAGCGCCGGCGAGCGATGGGGCCGCGTAGGCATACGTTGGTGCTCCCTTCTCTACGGAGTGGCGTTTTGCGATGACCGGTTCGACGGGCGCCGCTACCCCATCCTCGGCGGAATTCGATCGCGTCTTCCGGGAACGGCGGGGTAGCACGGGCGGAGGCTACTGATGACTAGCCGCAATCAATAGCGGAGCGCCGCCCAGATCTGTTTCGGCGAGGGCAGTTTGCCGTAGAGCAGCATCCCGACCCGGTAGATCTTACCCGCAACGTAAAATGCGACCGCGACGGTCGCCACGTTGATCGCAAGCGCGAGCGCGACCTGCCAGGGCGGGACGCTCGCGACTGCGATGCGCGTGAAGATGACGAACGGCGAGAAAAACGGGACGAAACTGAAGGCAACCGCAAGTCCGCCATTCGGGTCGACGAGCGCGTCTTGTGCGATCAGAAACGCCCCGACGACCGGCAAAATGACCGGCGTCGTCACGCTGCCCAGGTCCTCGGTCCGCGAGATCAGTGAAGCGACCGCGGCGTAGATTGTCGCGTACTGCAAGAAACCGAGGACGAAGAACGCGACGAACGCGACGATGACTGCGGGGTCGATGAACGTAGCGCTCGCCGCCGTGCGTTCGAGGCGCGAAATGGAATCGGGTCCACTCGTGGTCAGGAGTGAATTCGGTGCGAGGGCGAGCGCGGACGCGACCCACGCGACGATTTGCACGACCGACAAGGTCGCGGCCGCGAGCGTCTTGCCGGCCAGCAAGTTCGTCGGCGAGATCGTCGCGACGAGGATCTCGGCGATGCGGCTCGTTTTCTCTTCCGCGACGGAAGACATGACGCTCTGACTTGCAAAAATGATCGCAAAGTACAGGATGAAGACGAGTCCGAACGCGATCCCGTGCGCGAACGTCGCGCTCGCGGTGTTGTTGAATTTCGCGTCGATTGCGTGCATGCTTCGCTCGATCCGCGTCGCGGGCGTGATGCGCGCGGCGGGGATCCCGGTCGCGATCGAGACGCTGAGTGGAATGAGGCTGCGGAATTGAACCCCGTCGAAGGCGGCGAGATCGCGCGGGTAGATGTCGAGGTGCAGGCGGTGCCGCGCGACCGAAACCGCGACGGCGGCGGCCGCCTTGCCGTGGGCTTGCAGGTAGCCGACGGTTACCCGCGGCGGCAACTCGTCGACCGCCGCGACGACGTTGAAATCGTGGCGCGCCTGCAACAGTGTGGCGGCCTGCGCGCGAAGCGGAAAGGGCCCGGCCAAGACGATGTCGTTCGTCGACGCGCGATCGATGTGCGAGAGCATGCTCGGGGCGACGGTGATCAGCGCGATGAAGACGATGCCCGCAACCGTCGCGACGAGAAACACGCGCGAGCGAAACTTGCGCAGAAACTCGGCTCTGAAAACCGTGAGAATCTCGCTCATGCGGCGGCCGCGCGCTGCGGGCTCAAAGCGCGAACGTAGATCTCGTTGAGCGACGGTTCCATGCGCTCGAACGTCTCGAGCGGGCCCGCGGCGACGGCCTCGCGCAGGAGCAACCCGAAGTCCGTCGCCGCCGGAAGGTCGTAGCGGAGCGCGCCGTCGGCGTCGATTTCGGGGACGGGCGCGCCGTGCCGTTCAAAGACGGCGCGAACCTCCGCCAGATCCGGCGTCACGCGAACGGTGCGGGTCGGGAAGGCGAGGCGCAGTTCGGCGAGCGTCCCCGCCGCGCGGACCGTCCCAGCGTCGATGATGCAGAAACGGTTGCAAGCGTATTCGATCTGCCACATCTGGTGGCTCGACAAGACGAGCGCGGTTCCGCTTGAAGCGAGCAGCTTGATGCACGCTAGGATCACGTCGGCGTTGACCGGATCGAGTCCCGAGAAGGGCTCGTCGAGGACGAGCAGCTCGGGTTCGTGCAAAACCGCCGTCGCAAGCTGAACCTTTTGCTGGTTGCCTTTCGAAAGTTCGCCGCACGGCCGCATCGCGTATTCTTCAATTCCCAGCGTCGCGAGCCAGCGGTCGGTGCGCTTGCGCGCGTCGGCTTCGTCGAGCCCGTGCAGGCGGCCGAAGTAGACGATCTGATCGCGCACTTTCATCTTCCCGTAAAGGCCGCGTTCTTCGGGGAGGTACCCGAAGCGCTTGCGCACCGTCGCGTCGATCGGTCGCCCCTTCCACGTTATGCGTCCGCCGTCGGGCGGATAGATCCCGAGGATCAGGCGCATCGTCGTCGTCTTCCCCGCGCCGTTGGGACCGAGAAGCCCGAAGACGCTGCCGGGAGCACACGTGAAACTAACGTCCCGCACTGCTTGGACCGGGCCGAACGAACGTTGGACGTGATCGACGACGAGCATGCTCTACAGTCTTTAGGGAAGCGGTTGCGCCCGAGTTTCGGGCGCGACAAGGAGCGGCCTGCGGCTTCGGTATAGGACCGCGTGGTGGACCCTGCGGCGAGCACGACGCGTCAGGTTGCGCGCTCGGCGCGCGGAATGGTCGCGTCGCCGCACGCGCAGGCGACCGCGGCCGGGGTCGACGTCCTGCGGCGCGGCGGTAATGCCGTCGACGCTGCGCTTGCGGCGAACGCGGTCCTGAGCGTCGTCTATCCAGCGAGCTGCGGACTCGGCGGCGACGCGCTGTGGCTCGTCTTCGAACCGAAGACCGCGACGACGCTCGCATACAATGGAAGCGGCGCGGCGGCTGTAGCCCTCGACGGCGGGGTGCTGCGCGCGCGAGGGCTGCGCGCCATGCCGGTGCGCGGGGCGCTTACGGTCACGGTCCCCGGCGCCGTGCGCGCTTGGGAGGACGTTGCGGCGCGGCACGGGCGCTTGGGTCTCGACGAACTTCTTCTTCCGGCCGAGACGCTTGCGCGCGACGGGTTCGTCGTGACGGACATTCTCGCCGGCTACTTCGCGATGAACGAGACGCTGCTGCGCGCCGATGCCGACGCTTGCGCGCTGTTCTTGCAGCGCAGTCTGCCGCGCGCCGGCGACGTCCTTCGGAACGAGCCGCTGGCTGCGGTCATCGGCCAGATTCGCGCGCGCGGTTCCGCTGCGTTTTATGAAGGCCCGGTCGCGGCGGCGATCGCCGGGACGCTGCAGCGGCTCGGAAATCCGATGACGGCCGGCGATATCGCCGCGCATCGAACCGAGACGGCGGCGCCGCTAACCCTGGCGTGGCGCGGCGGCGAACTCGCCGCCCATCCGCCGAATTCGCAGGCGTCCGTGGGGCTCATGGTCATGGGCGCCCTCGCGGCCGACGGCGACGCATCCGATCTCGATTGGACACACCTTGCGATCGAGGCGATCAAGGAAGCATTCGACGTACGCGACGCGCGCTTCGCCGACCCGCGCGCGATGCGCGACGATCCGCGCGCGTGGCTGACGTCGGACGCATTGTCGGCGCTGCGCGCGCGGCTCGACCCGCGGCGCGCACGCAGCCGGCGCGCGGCCGCGGACCGCGGCGGAACGATCGCCGTCGTCGCGGTCGACGACGAGGGGCGCGCCGTTTCGCTGATCGAGAGCCTCTACATGGGCTTTGGGTCGGGGATCGTCGCAAGCGGCACCGGGGTCTTCCTCCACAATCGCGGCGCGTACTTTTCGCTCGAACCCGGCCACCCCAACGAGCTTACGGGCGGACGGCGACCGTTGCACACGCTTTCGCCGGCGATGTATCTGCGCGACGGGCGCCCCGAACTCGTCTATGGGACGATGGGCGGCGACGGCCAGCCGCAGATCCACGTTCAGTTGCTGCACAACGTCTACGAGCGCGGGCTCGGGCTGCAGGCTGCGATCGACGCGCCGCGTTTCATCTATGGGCGCGACAGCGAAGCGGCGTTCGCCGACGCCGTGCGCGTCGAGTCGCGCATCGCACCGGAGATCGTGGACGGACTGCGCGCCCGCGGTCATTCGATCGACGTTCTCGGCGCATTCGAAAACGCGTGCGGCCACGCGCATGCGATCGCGCTCGACTCCGTGCGCGGAACGCTTTCGGGCGCCTCGGATCCGCGCGCCGACTCGCTCGCGCTCGGCCTCTGACGCGCCGCTGCGCGCGCCGAGCTTAGGGCCGTTCGAACGCGGACGCGCCGAGCGTTATTGCGAGGAGCCCGACGTAGACGATCTCGAGGCTCGGCGCGGACCACTCGAAGTGCCGCCCGAGCGCCGCGGCCAGGAGCGCGAGGGCGATCCCGATCGGAGCGATTCGCGAATCGCCGGCGATGAAACGCCACAGCGCGCGCACGTCAGGCCTCCGCCGTCGCGACCGGCGCGGTCGCGCGCAGCGCGCCCGCGCACCCGAGCGCCACGATAGCGTAGAACACGACGAGGTACACGATCGCAAGGTCATCGCGCCACCACGCGATCCCGAGCCCTTCGCCGCTCCAGTAGGTTCCAAAGCTTGTCAGCATCACGCCGACGACGAAGCCGAGCGCATTTTCGGGGACGCGCTCGAGCGGCGCGCGCAACGCGGCGCCCGTGGCCGCGACGAGTACGAGCGCGGCGAGCGCGCCGATCGCGGCCGGGACGAGGGCGCCCGGGACCGTTCCACCGACGGTCGCGACGATGATCGCGACCTCGAGCAATTCGAGCGTCACCGACTTGAACGCGGTCAGCATCGCACCGCGCTCGTCGGCGTCGCGCAGGTTCTTGCAATTTCGTTCAAATGCGGCGCGCTCGTCGCGCAGCGCGCGCCGGCCGCCCCAGCGTTGAACCGCCTTGCGCAGCCACGACATCCCGAAAAGCAACAAGAAAACGCCGACGACCAGGCGCACGACGCCGATCGGGACTGCGAGGGCGACGGCCGGTCCGAGGAGGAGCACGACGGCGGCGACGAGCGCGATCCCCCACAACGTTCCGCGCAACGCAGGCCGCCAGCCCCACGTCGCGCCGACGGCGAGGACGATCGTCAGCGCCTCAACGCCTTCGAGGGCGCTTGCAAAGAACGCGGTCGATGCGGGGAGCCAGAAGTTCACTCGGTGTCCCCCGCGTGTGCGAGGATGTCGTTCAAGTCGGCCGGCGAGACCGCGTCGGCGTGCGAGAAATCCATGCGCGCGCTGTCGCGCGCGCGATACGCGTGCAGACCGTTGCGCGCCTCGACGTCGGTCTGCGCCGGCAACACATCGAACGGCCGCACGTCCGGGCGCGTCCCGAAGGCCGCATACAGCGGGCGCGCTCCGGCGTCATAGGCCGACATCGGCGGCAGGCCGAGGATGAGTTCGATCGTGCGCAACACGCCGGCCGTCGAATAGCGCGCGTGCTGCACGCCGCCGCGAGCGTAGGGGCTTGCGAGATAAAACGTCGTGCGCTGGTCGTCGACGTGGTCGGGGCCGTTTTGCGCGTCGTCCTCGATCGCGAAGATCGCCGTCGACTTCCAGTAGCGTGAGTGCGAGACCGCATCGACGAGCCGGCCGAACGCGAGGTCGTTCTCGCCGACCATCGCTTCGGGAGTTCGGCCGCCGGGGAAGGTCCCGACCGTATGGTCGTTCGGGAGCCGCACGATCTCGAGCGCGGGGAGGTCGCCGCGCCGGATGTAGCCCGCAAACTCGCGCGCCCACTCGGCCTCGCGGTCCCCGTCGCGGACCGTCGTGTCGAAGCCGATGAAGTGCGGGTCGATCCGCCCGATCAGATCGGGCATGTGGGTCGTGACTTCGTCGCCGGCGCGCGGCGGGTTCGTTACGAACTCGCCATAGTCGCGCAAGCTCAGGCCGGCGCGCGCCGAGTCGTTCCAAAGGTAGCCGGAGTGCGGCACCGATGCGTCGGCGCCGTCTTCAAAGTCGTAGCCTTTTCGCCGGCCGCCGTAGTTCGGCGGCCAGGTTTTCTCCAAGTAATCGTTGCCGAAGGCGGCAGTCGACCAGTTGTGCCCATCGGCGCTGACCTCGGCGTCGACGAAGGTTGCGTCGAACACCCCGAAACGTTTCGCAAGCGCATGTTCGTTCGGCGTGACACGCGCCCCGAAGCGCGTCAGCGCCGCATCGCCGTCGGCGCCCGGGATGTCGCCGAGCACCTGGTCGTACGAGCGGTTCTCCTTGATTATGTAGATCACGTGTTTGATCGGGCCGCCGGCGCGCACGACCGAGCGCGATGCGGCGCCGTCGTGCAGGCCGCTCCGGCGCGTCGTAGGGTCGTCGAGCGCCGCACGCAAGTAAGGTCCGCCGTGCGCGCGGACGATTTGGAGGCCGGCGGCCAACGTCGCGTCGCTGGGAATCCCGACGCGGCGCACCGATCCGACCATGCTTGACGCGACGTAGCCCACGCGCGCGCTGCGCGGGCCGAACGGATCGAACCCTGGGTTGGCCCGGCTCCCTTCGCCCATGCCGTCCGCGACGTACAAGCCGTTCCCGTTGCGCGCGATCGCGAGCGCCGTCGGATACCAACCGGTCGCGAGCGCCCCGATAACCGTCCCTTCCTTGCCGCGGTCGCGCAAGCGGATGGCGACGATTGCATTCGCGGCCGAGCACGCGACGTAGAGCCGCGTGCCGCTCGGATCAAACGCTAGCGCGGACGGCGAAGCGCCGAACAGCGCGCCGCGGTAGACGCCGACGTTGACGTCCGCGACGCGCGCGCCGCGCGCCACATCGACGATCCCGATCGCGTCGTCGTCGGTCTCGGCGACGTAAAGCGTCTTGCCGTCGGGTGCGAGCAATAGTTTCTCGGGGTGCAGACCCACCTTGAGCGGCGCCCGAGCGGTTCGCGTCGCGACCTCGACGACGGAGAGCGCGCGCTCACCCCAGTCGGCGACGTAGAGCGTCGTTCCGTCGCGCGAAAATGCGAGCCCCGCCGGGTGCCGGCCGACTTTGACCCTTCCAAGGAGCGTGCCCGCTGCGGCATCGACGAGGGCGACCTCGTCGACCTGGTCGCCGCTAGCGGCAAGCATTTTTCCGTCGGGCGAGAGCGCGACGGCACTCGCCCAGAAACCCGTGGGCAAGTCGATCGTGCGGTCGACCGTTCCCGCGCCGGCGGCGACGTGGACCAGCGAATCGGCGCCGGCGGTCGCGGCCCAGAAGCCGTCGCCGCTCGGGTCGGTCGAGACGTCGCCGAAAGCGCCCTTGAGGTCGAGATGGCGCTCGACGTGCAGCGTGTCGGGCGCAAGGATCGAAATCCCCGCGCCGGCTTGGCCGCCTTCGAGCACGACGAGATGTGCGCCATCGGCGGTGAGCCGCGCGCTCTCCGGCAACGTGCCCGTCGTCGCGACTTGTGCGGGCGCCGGCGCAAGCGACCATTCCGTCGGCAAGATGACATCGTTCGCAGCGCTCGTCGCCGCCGCTGCGGACGCGACGAGAGCGAGCGCTGTGGCAAACGCCATTTTGGCGCCGGAAACGATCATGGCGGCGCACTTCCCGTTCGGCAAACGAGTCCCTCGGCTAGCGGCGGACGAAGTATTCGAGCGTTGCGCCCCCGAGCGCGCTCGCAACGACGACGAGCCAAGCCGGCGCGGCGAAGCGCGCAAACGCGACGCATGCGACGATGCCGGTGCCGAGCGCGAGCGGCGCCCGGATCGCGCCGAGGGCGATCGGATTGACGAAAACCGCCGCAAGCAGTCCAACGACCGCAGCGTTCAGGCCCGCCAGCGTCGCTGCGGCGCGCGGGCGTTCGCGCAGCCAACCCCACAGTGGGAAGACGGCCGCGAGTATTAAGAACGACGGTGCGAAGATTCCGAGCGTCGCGACGAGCGCGCCGAGCCAACTCGACGTGACGGAACGATCGTCTGCGCCGAGAAACGCAGCGAATGTGAACAGCGGCCCCGGAACCGCTTGCGCCGCGCCGTAACCGGCATAGAAGTCGCGCGACGAAACGTGTTCCGGGCCGACGAACGTTTGGAGAAACGGCAGCACGACGTGCCCTCCGCCGAAGACGAGCGCTCCGGCGCGGAAGAAAGTCGCGAAGAGCGCGGGGTAGCCGCTCGTCGCTACGAAGGGCAAGCCGACGAGCAGGAGCCCCAAAAGCACTGCTGCGAGAATTGCGTACGACCGTGGGAAGGAAATTCGCGGCGCGCTTCCCGGCAACGCGGCGACGCCGTCGCGAAGAACGACTGCGCCGAGAATGCCGCCGGCCAAAAGCGGCACCCACTGCAACTGCGGAGCGTAATAATTCACGGCGAGCGCGAGACCGAAGGCGAGCGCTGCGATGCAGCGCGTCGCCATGGTCCCAGTCAGCCGCGCGGCCATGCCGGTCACCGCCAACAGCACGACCGCCGACGCGGCGCCCTGGAGCCCGAGGAGCGCACCGGCCAACAGTGGCGACCGCTCGGCGACCGGGTCGCCGTGCGCCACGCGCAACGCGGCGCCGGCGAGCGTCATGACGACCGCCGAGGGGGTCGTAAAGGCGAGCCACGCGAGGAGCCCGCCGAACGGGCCACCCCGTAGGGCGCCAAGCGCGATCCCGACTTGGCTGCTGGTGGGGCCGGGGAGCGCCGAGCAGACGGCGACGGTCTCCGCGAACGCGGCATCGTCGAGCCAACGCGCCCGCTCGACGAACTCGCGGCGGAAATAACCTAGGTGGGCGATCGGACCGCCGAACGACGTCAAGCCGAGACGGAGGAACCGTGCGAAGATTTCACCCAATGGCCGAACGGTCGGCGTCCGCATGTCACAAAGTTCCCATTCGGATGAAAATGCCTGCCGCGGCCGGTCGCGAATAGAAGGCGCCATGAACCTCTACGAGTCGACGGTCTTCGCCCAGGGACGTTTCATGCGGTATGATGAGGCCCGCGTCGGCCTCCTTACGCACGGTTTGAACTACGGCACGGGTTGTTTCGAAGGGATACGCGGTTTTTGGAACGCCGAAGATCGCGAATTGTACCTGTTGCTGTTGCGCGAACACTATCAGCGGCTGCACAATTCGGCCCGCATCCTTTTGATGGAAGTTCCTTACAGCGTTGACGAGCTCGTCCACATGACCGTCGAACTCTGCGCGCTCAACGGGTTCGAGGAGAACATCTACGTTCGCCCGCTCGTTTTCAAAGGCGCTGAAGACATCGGCGTGCGCCTGCTCGGCGTCAACGACGCATTCGCGCTGATCGCGCTTCCGTTCGGGCACTACTACGACCCGAACGCGGGGCTCAAGATGTGCGTTAGCTCGTGGCGCAGGATCGACGACACGATGGCGCCGGCGCGCGCCAAGATCACGGGAGCCTACATCAACTCCGCGCTCGCCAAGAGCGACGCGCAACTTGCGGGCTTCGACGAGGCGATTCTGCTCTCGAGCGACGGTCACGTCGCCGAAGGCTCGGCGGCGAACTTGTTCATGGTTCGCGACGGGATGCTGATCACGCCCGACGCTACCCAGAACGTCCTCGAAGGCATAACGCGCCGCGTGATGATGAAGCTTGCCGCCGACGAACTCCACGTGTCGCTGGTCGAGCGCCAGGTCGACCGCAGCGAGCTCTACGTCGCCGACGAGTTGTTCTTGGTTGGAACCGGGGCCGGAATCGCGTACATCGCTTCGGTCGACCATCGGTCGATCGGCGACGGCCGGATCGGTCCAGTCACGCGGGCGCTGCGCGACATGTACGAGCGTGCGATTTACGGTCGCGAACCGAAGTACCGGAGTTGGCTGACGCCTACGTACGCCGGCCGGCGACTAGCCACCCCGACGCTCGCGCCGGCCTGAGCGAAACGGGCTAGACCGTCAGGTCGGCCAAAGGATGCGCCCAAAAGACGAAGTGCCGGGCTTCGCCTTTTGTGCCGGCTTCGCCGTCGCGCGCAGCGGCGGCGGCTCCGGTGCAGGCCTAGGTGTGGGCTCGAGGACCGGCTTCGGCGGAGTTGTGCTCGTCGCGGGAGCGTGACCGCCGAAGAGCGAGGGTGCTTCGACCGGGCCGGTTACGTTCCACATCTCGAGGTCGGGTGCGAGCGGCATCGTCGCTCCGCCGGGCGGCGTGGCGATTCCGAACGTGAAAGCCGGCAGACCCGACTCTTGGCGCCACTGCCCCAATCGCCCAATCTCTTGATACGCGATCTTCGAAACCTTGTGAATGAAGGTCCGCCCGACGCCGAGGCTAGGCAGTTGCGTCGTCATCACCGCGATCACGTACGGCTCTTCGTTTCTGAAGACGATCCCGACATCGTCCAGCGTGTCGTGCAGCGACCCGGTCTTGTGCGCGATCTTCAGGGCCTTGGGCAGCGGGACGGGGAGCAAACTGTTGTGCGTCTGCCCGGTCAGGATCGACAGCATCTCGCGCGAGGACCATGGATCGATCAACTTGTCACGCGCCATCGAATCGAGCAGGCTGACCATGTCGCGCGGGCTCGAGCGCAGCGAGTACCGGATCTGGTCGGTCTGCGACCGGATGAAATCTCCGAGTCGGGTCTCGCGCAAGCCGAGCCCCGACATCGTCTGGTTGACGTGGGTCCGCCCGACGAGCCGGATCAGCATGTTCGTCGCCGTGTTGTCGCTGTCGTTGATCATCAGCCACAAAAGTTGTTCGACGCTGCGTGAAGTCCCGACCGGCGCACCGGCGAGGTCGCCCGAGCCATCATCCTTATCTTCGTGCTCGACGTGAAGCCGCGTCTTCAAGTCGATGTGGCCCGTCTCCATCTGGCGGAAAACCTCGACCATCACCGGAATTTTGATCGTCGACGCCGCGGGCAGGCTTTGTGCTTCGTGTATCCCCGACGAGTAGCCGGTCGCCAGATCCTCGACGTCGATGCCGATCGTGCCGGGTGCGTGGACCGCGGCGCGGTCGAGCTGCGACTGCAGGCCGCCTAGCGGCCCGGAGAGGTCGGTCGCAAGGGCGCGCACCGGCGCGCCGCACAAAAGCAGCGCGAATAAACAGTAGACAACTCGAGGGCGTAAGAGCGTCATACGGTTTGCCAGTCTAATATGGACGCTGGCGCGGTCGTCCCCTCTCGTTCGATGTAAAGGTTCGACAGGGTCAGTGCTTCGGCTCACTTCAGCCGTCAAACGGTATTCCGTCCGCTTGCGGGGCGCGAGCGCGTCCGGCGAACCCGGTCAGCGCGGCGAGCGCGGCGAGATAAGGGAGCGCCTGCATCAGTTCGCTTGGAATCCCCGCACGCTGGAGGATGAATTGCAGCGCCGAGAGCGCGCCGAAGCCGAGCGCCGCGCCGTCGCCCCAAGCGGCGTCCAGCGGCCGAAGATGACTGCGGCAAGCGCGATGAAGCCGCGTCCGGCGGTCATGCCGTCGGAGTAGAGGTCGAGCTCGCCGAGCGAGAGGTAGACGCCGCCGAGACCGGCGATCGCGCCGCCCGCGACGTCGCGACCAGGAGCCGGATGCGTTGCGGTCGATCCCGGCGGCGCGGACTGCGCGCGGATTCTCGCCGCAGGCGCGTACCCGCAAACCCCCACGGCGTCTTGTAAAGGATGAAATGACAGCAGGCCGGCCGCGACGAGGGCGGTTGCGATTAAAACGCTCGCGCCGGCGCCGCCTAGCGCGTGCACCTCGCCGACGCGCCGGGCTGCCCGAACACGATGACGAGCCCGAAGCGCCGGCGCCGAGCGCGAAGATGTTCAGCCCCATCCCGGCGACGATCTGGTCGACCGCGAAGCGCGTCGCTGCGAGCGCCGAGAATCGCAGCGACGAGCGCTCCGGCTGCGACGCCGGCCGCCGAGCCAAGGAGCGGGCTCCCGGTCGCGAACGCGACCGCGACGGCGGTAAACGCGCCGGCGGTCGAGTGATCCCTTCGAGCGCGATGTTGAGGATGCCGGCGCGCTCGCAGACGACCCCGGCGAGCGCCGCGAAGATCAGCGGCGTCGCTTTGACCAGCGTCAAAGTGCGAGCGCAACGAGGCGACGGCGAGCCGCTCACGTCGACGCCGCGACCGAAACGCCGCGCCGGCAAGTGCCACGATCGCCAAGCCCTCGACGACCGATACGACGTCTTTCGGCACGTGCGCGATCGCCTGCATCGTCAGAGCCGCCGCTCTGCAAGATGCCAAAGGCGAACGCGGCGACGACGATGCGTAGCGGATCGAGGTCGCCGACGAGGGCGACGGCGATCGCGATGAAACCGTAGCCCGGCGAAAGCGCGACGTTGAAGCGGTGCAGGATGCCGGCGACGATCGTCGCGCCGCCCAAGCCGGCGATCGCGCCCGAGAACGCGAGCGCGCTCAACGCTGATCCGCGCGAGCGAGATTCCGGCGCGCGCGGCAGCTTCGGGCGCCTCACCGGTTGCGCGCAACTCATAACCGAAGAGCGTGCGGTTCAAGACGACGCGTAGGACGACGGCCAGGCCTAGCGCGATCGGGAGCGCGAGCGTCAAACGCGTCGCCGGGACGATCGTTGCAAGCCACGCGTTCGGCGGAAGTTCCGCGGTCTCAGGCCCTGCCGCGCCCGCGGCATGAAGAGGGCCGACGACGAGATAGTTGGCGAGCAACCCGGCGAAGACGTTGAGCATCAACGTCGCGATCACTTCGTTCGCACCAAAGCGCGCGCGCAGGATCCCCGCAATCGAGCCCCACGCCGCGCCGGCGAGGGCGCCCGCAACGAGAAGGAGCGGCAGCGCCGCGGGGCCCGCGAACAGCGGCGCCGTCCCGGCGATCCCCGCCGCAAGCCCGCCGACGATAAGCTGGCCGTCGGCGCCGATGTTGAAGAGCCCGGCGCGGAACGCGAGCGCGACCGCAAGCGCCGGAAAGAGCAGGGCGGTCGTTTGGACGAGCGTCTCGGCGAGTTGGTGTGGCCCGCCGAGCGCGCCGCGGAAAAGCGCGGCGAATCCAAGGAGCGGGTTCGCCCCGGCGAGCGCCATCGCGAGGGCGGCGACGGCGGCCAATCCGGTTAGCGCCGCGACGGCGCGCATCGTAGGTCTCGCGCTCATGCCGGCAAGCCCGCCATCGCGGCGCCGATGCTGCTGCGGTCGAACCCGGCGCGCGCGAACTCCGCCACGAACTCGCCGCGAAAGATCACAACGATCCGGTCGGCGAGCTCGAGCAATTCATCGAGTTCGAACGAGATCAGCACGACCGCTACGCCGGCATTGCGCGCGCCGATCAGCTCGCGAACGCACGCGCGCCGTCGCGGCGACGTCGATCCCGCGCGTCGGCTGGTAAGCGACGAGCGCGACCGGCGCATGCGCGAGCGCGCGTCCAACGACGAACTTCTGCTGGTTGCCGCCCGAGAGCGCGCCGGCGCGAGTCTCGAGCGAAGCGGTTCGGACGTCGAAGCGTTCGACGATCCGCGTCGCGCGCGCGCGCGCCACCCTCCGGTCGAGGAGCGGTCCGCGCCGCAGTTCGGGATCGCGTTGGTCGCCGAGCGCCGCATTGTCGACGAGCGACCAAGAAGCCACCAAGCCTTCGCGGCGCCGGTCCTGTGGGATCGTTCTGATCCCTGCGGCGAGGTGCCCCGCCGGATCGCTCGGCGTAAGCGTCCGATCGCCGAGTTCGACCGTCCCGCGATAGGCGCCGATGCCGCACAAAGCATCGGCGAGCGCCGTCTGGCCGTTGCCTTCGACCCCCGCAATTCCGACGATCTCGCCGGCGCGCGCCTCGAAGCTGACGCCGCGCAGCGCGTGCGATCCCGCCCCGGCGCAGAGTTCGCTCGCGCGCAGCGCCGGGCGCAGCGGCACCGTTGCGCGCGCTGCAAGGACGGGGATCCCGCCGCCGACCATCGCCTCGGCGATCTTTGTCACGTCCGTCGTCGCCGCATCGAAACGCGCGACGATCGTCCCCGCGCGCAGGACGACGACGCTGCGCGCATGCCTCACGACCTCGGCGAGTTTGTGCGTGATGACCATGATTGCGGTCCCGCGCGCGGCGAGCGCGTGCAACGTCGCGAAC
Organism: Vulcanimicrobiota bacterium; assembly: GCA_963832625.1. GTDB lineage: Bacteria > Vulcanimicrobiota > Vulcanimicrobiia > Vulcanimicrobiales > Vulcanimicrobiaceae > CAWHUV01. The sequence continues at coordinate 72,612 of CAWHUV010000008.1, forward strand.
AACGCGTCGACTTCGGCTGGCGCGAGCACCGCCGTCGGCTCGTCGAGGATCAAGACGGCCGGTTCGGACGCGAGTTCGCGCAGCAGTTCGACGCGTTGTGCGATCCCGACCGGCAGGTCTTCGACGCGCGCGTCGGGGTCGACCGGGAGACCGAATCGCTCCCCGAGCGCGCGGACGCCCGCGCGCGCCGCGCGCTCGTCGATGCGGAGCCCGCGGCGCGGCTCGCGACCGAGCAAAACGTTCTCCCAAACGCGCAGCCGCTCGAGCAATTCGAAATGCTGGTGAACGAGCCCAACGCTCCCGTGCGCGACGACGGTCCCCGCGCTCGCGGTGAGATTCCCGGCCGCGATCTGCGCGAGGGTCGTTTTGCCCGCGCCGTTCTCGCCGACGAGCGCCGTTATCTCGCCGGCACAAAGCTCCAGATCGACTCCGGCGAGCGCGTGCGTCCCATCGGGATACGTCTTGGCGACGCCGCGTAGCTCGAGACTCTGCGGCGCGCGGTCAGTCAGACGGAGACCGGCCGGAAGCGGACGAGTTCTTCGCGCGTCTTTGGGGGGACGATCTTCCCATCGACGATTGCGCGGCGCAAGGTTTCGAGCCGCGCGCGAATCGCCGGGCTGACCGTCCGTTGCGAGTAGCGGAAGTCGGTCAACCCGACGCCGCCGTCGCGCAATCCAAACTCGAGCGTCCCGTTATGGACGGTGCGCGCGCGCGCTTCCTGCGCGAGCCGGAAGACTGCGATGTCGACGTGCTTGAGGACGCTCGTCAAGACTTTTCCCGGAGCGAGGGAGTCCTGATCCGAGTCGACGCCGATCGCGTAGACGTTTGGCCGATTCCGCGTCTCGTCGATCGCTCCGAGCCCCGACTTGCCGGCCGCTACGTACACGACGTCGGCGCGCTGGTCGAATAGGACGCTCGCAAGCTCCTTGCCGGCCGGGACGTCTTCGAACGATCCGACGTACTTGACGATCACGTCGATCTTCGGATCGACCTCGCGCGCGCCCGCGGTGAACCCTGCCTCGAACTTGCGCAGCAGCGGCACGTCCATCCCGCCGAGGAAGCCGATCGTCTTCGTGCGGCTGACGAGCGCTGCCAGCGCACCGGCCAAGAACGAACCGTCTTGTTCGCGGAACATGATCGACGTGACGTTCGGCGCGGCGACGACCGCGTCGACGAGCGCGAATTGCCGCTGCGGGTTGTCGCGGGCGACCAGCGCCACGTCCTTGCTCATCAAAAAGCCGATCGCGAAGATTTCGTCGAAACCTTCGTCGGCGAGCGCCGTAAGGTTCGGCTGATAGTCGGCGGCCGATTTCGATTGCAGCACTTCAATCTCGGCGCCGAGGCGCCGCCGCGCGGCGGTCAAGCCGCGGTACGCCGAGTCGTTGAACGACTTGTCGCCGAGACCACCCACGTCCGTGACCATCGCGAGTCGTAGATGGCCGTCGCGCGAACCCGTCGCGCCTCCGCTACAGCCGCCGACGACCGGCAGGCTCGCCGCGAGAAGGGCGAGGCGGGCTACGCGGGCGAGCGAGCCCTGCAGCATCATGGCGGCGCTCTTAGAAGCACCTCTGCTCGAAGCCTCCGCGAACGCCGCGCGGGCGCCGGCAGAACTTCGCTTGCCCGGCGTCGTACGCTGCTTCCGATGAAGAACGTCGTTCCGCCGCGTCCGCGCCGGGTCTCGCGCGGCGAGCGCCGCGTGACTTATGCGCTCAAGGTCCTGCTGACGATCCTGGTCGCGGCGGTGATCTTGGCCGGGATCCTCGCGTTTCTCGGACGGGTCCGATCCGTCACGATTATCCTGGTCGGCGCGATCTTCTTCACCTACATCATCTCGCCGGCGGTCCGCCGGCTGCACCGCCGCCTGCCCCTCGTGTGGTCGATCGTCCTCGTGTACGTCGCGATCGCGCTGATCGCCGGGTTCGGCATCGCAATCGTGGTCCCGGCCCTCATCAGCGATACCCAGTCCCTCACGCGCGCCTATCCGACGATCATCCACAACGCGCAAGTTTTCGTCGGCGATCCGAATAACCCGATCGTCGCGCGGCTTCCGCAGAGCGCGCGCGACTACCTGACCGGCGTCCCGGCCCAGATCGGAAGCCTGGCCGGTCAGTACGCCGGCGCGGCCGCGAGCCACGCCCTCACGTTCCTGCTGTCGGCCGTTTCGGTCGTCGCGACCGTCGTAGTCATTCCGATCATCTCGATCTATCTCATGATCGAGGCTCCCGGGATGTTGGGTGGCTTGCTCAATGCGGTCCCGCCCCGTGCGCGGCCGAAAACTTTGGCGGTATTGCACGACCTCGATGCGGTCCTCGGCGGCTTCATCCGCGGGCAGTTTCTCGTCGGCGCGGTGATCGGGACGTGCATCACGATCGTTCTGTTGATTTTCCACGTGCGCTACGGCGTGTTGATCGGCGTCGCCGCCGGCTTGCTCGACATCATTCCGTACGTCGGCGCGATCGTTGCGTTCCTTCCGGCGACGCTGATCTCGCTCTTCACCGACGGTTGGCAGCACGCGCTGATCATCGCGGGCCTTTTCATCCTGATCTTCCAACTCGAGGGACACTTCATCGCGCCGCGGATCGTCAGCTCGAGCGTCGGGCTGAGCCCGCTGACCGTGATCGTCGCGATCCTCATCGGCGCCGAGCTCGGGGGAATCGGCGGCATGTTCTTAGCCGTGCCGGTTAGCGGCATGTTGCGCGTCCTCGTCCGGCATGCGATCCCCAATTACGGCGCGGCGGCGCGGACCGCGGCATGAGCGTCGCGCAATCGCGCACGCCCAATCGAGTCGAGGTCATCGGAGTGCCGATGGATCTCGGCGCCGACCGGCGCGGCGTCGACATGGGACCGTCGGCGGTTCGTTACGCGCGGCTGCGTGAGTCGCTCGAGGAACTCGGAATCGCGACGATCGTCGATCACGGGAACATCCCGGTCCCGGTCCCGGAATCGCATGCCGCGCAGGCGACGCGCAACGCGAAGTACCTTCCTATCATTCTAGGAGTCTGCGAAGAACTCGCGCGGCTCGTCGAGGACGTCCTTCGTCGCGACGCCTTCCCGCTCGTGCTCGGGGGCGACCATTCGATCGCGATCGGGACGCTCGCCGGCGCCTACCGCGCGCGCAAGGTCCAGCCCGGGCTGCTATGGATCGACGCGCACGGCGACATCAATACGCCGATGACTTCACCGTCGGGGAACGTGCACGGGATGCCGGTTTCGATCGCGCTCGAGGAGCATTCGATCGTCGCCGAGCGGACGGTTCTGCTCGGCTTGCGGGACGTGGACGCGGGCGAGAAGGAGCGAATTCGAGCCCTCGGCGTGCGCGCGTTCACGATGACGGACATCGACAAGCTCGGCATGGAGCGGGTGATGGACGAGGCGCTCGCCGTCGCCACCGCCGGCGGCGCGCCGATTCACGTCTCGTTCGACATGGACGGGATCGACCCGACGGAGGCTCCCGGCGTCGGCACCCCGGTCCGGGGCGGGCTCACGTATCGCGAGGCTCAGCTGGCGATGGAGATGGTCGCCGATGCCGGCCGGCTCGGCTCGCTCGAGATCACTGAGATCAACCCGGTCTTCGATCAACGCAACCGCACTGCCGAGCTCGCCGTCGAACTCGTGCTGTCGGCGCTCGGCAAGACGATTCTCTAGACGCCGGATACGGGCTTGCGCGAGCGCGTGATCCAGATCACACAAAGCAAGTTTTGTCGCAGGAATCGCGTGACGCCGGTTACGAGTTGCCGGTTGGGGGGTAGTTGCACTAGATTTTTTGGCCGCGGTGTCCGATTCTAGGGATATGAAGACCTGCGAGCCCTGTCGACAAACCGGACATAGCGCCCAGGCCTCATACTGCCCTGGCTGCGGCCGGCCGGTCTCCGAACATACGGGAGCCGCCTCGACGCCTAAGCGCAGCTCGGCGATGGGGGCCGTCATGTTGTACATGACGTCGATCTGGGCCGGACTTGCGGGCGGCCTCGGCTACTACAGCAAAGAAGTCGGGATGTTGCGGGCGCGATACGCCCTAACGTTTGCGGTAGCCACGCTCGAGTCGGGACGCTTATTGAAGGCGTTCCAGCACAAGGGCCAGCCGACGACCGTCCACATCAAGCCGCACCACAGCTAAAGCAGCCGGCGCACCGCCTCGTTCCAGAACGGCCAGTCGTGCCCGAATACGCCGGGCCAGATCTCGGTGCGGTTCGGAATCCCTTTCGCGCCGAGCAAGCCGCCGAAGCGGCGGCTCTGATCGACGAGCGAGTCGTATTCGCCCGTGGCGACGACCCAGTCGATCGCAGATAGCCGGGCTACCCAGCCGGCGTCCATGTTGGCGATGTAGTCGAGCGGCGAGTTGAAGTAGTCCGTCTCGTCCCAATAGCCGTCGAGGAAGCGCCGAACTTCGTAGAGCCCCGAGAAGCAGACGGCCTTCGCGACCAGGTCCGGGTGCCGGCCCGCAAAATTCGCCGCGTGGTACGCGCCGAAGCTGCAGCCGAAGACGCCGAGGTCGGGGCGCTCGGCGCGCCCGCGAACGTATGGGACGACTTCGCCGGCGACGTATGCGTCGTAAAGCTCGTGGCGGCGGCCGCGCTGTTCGGGTGGGATGCTTTCGGCGTACCACGTCTGGGCGTCGACCGAATCGACGCACACCAGTTGCAGGTAGCCGGCGTCGACTTTCTCGGCGAGGCTCGCGACGAGCCCCGTGTCTTCGTATTGGAAGAACCTGCCCATCGAGGTCGGAAACAAGACGACTGGGAAGCCGGCCCAACCGAACCATAAGAGTTCCATGCGGCGGCCCAAACTTGGGCTCTGCCACGCTTCGTGCGTGCGTCTCATGGGCGCATTCCATTGGTAGAGCCGCCCCCGAGGGCCTGCGTCGGTTCCCGCGAACCCTCGCGGCTACTCATGGCAAACCTCAAGCGAATCGGTCTGCTCTTCGGAATGGAAGACACGTTTCCGTGGGCGCTGATCCGCGCGATCGATGCGCTCGGCGAAGGCGAAGTCGTCGCCGCGCCGGTCGAACTCTCGTACCTGCGCGACACGCAGACGTTCGACTACGCGCTGATCCTCGACAGGATCAGCCACGAGGTCCCGTTCTACCGCACCTTCCTCAAAGTTGCGGCGGCGCGCGGGGTCGGAGTCGTCAACAATCCGTTCTGGTGGTCGGCCGACGACAAGTACTTCGGGAACATCGTTGCCGCATCGGTCGGCGTCGCTACGCCGCGGACGGTCTTGCTGCCCCACAAACAGCGGCCGCCGAACACCGAGGAGAAGTCGTTTCGAAACTTGCGTTTCGTCGACTGGGGCGAAGTCTTCGACTACCTGCGCTTCCCGATCTTCATGAAGCCCGCGTACGGCGGCGGTTGGAAGGACGTCTACAAGTGCGACGATCCCTCGGACTTCTTCGTGGCCTACGATCGCTCGCGCGACCTGACGATGATGGCCCAAGAAGCGATCGACTTTACGGAGTACTATCGGATCTACACGATCGGGCGCAAGCACGTCCACGTTATGCCGTACGATCCGCGAGCCCCGCACCACGAGCGCTACGTTCGTAACGCGCTGCCGGTCGAGCCCGCCCTCGACGCGCGGCTGCGCCGCGACGCGCTGGCGCTCTCGGAGGCGCTCGGTTACGACATGAACACGGTCGAGTTGGCCGTGCGCGACGGTATCCCGTATGCGATCGACTTCACGAACCCGGCCCCCGACGCGGATCTCCATTCGATCGGCCAGGCGAACTTCGAGTGGATCGTCGCGGCGATGGCGGAGGTTCTCGTCGAGCGGGCGCGTCGGCCGCGCTCGTTCGAGCTGACCGGCGTGTGGCCCCGTTCGCTCGAGTTGACGACGTAGCGCGCGGTTTCACATGGCCCGTCCGTCGTTCACCCTCGGCATCGAGGAAGAGTTTCAAGTCATCGACCCGGAGACGTACGAGTTGAAGTCGCACATCTCTGAGATGTTCGACGAGGGCACGGCGCGCTTGGGCGAAGAGATGAAGCGCGAACTCCACGATCCGGTGATCGAGGTTGGCACGCCGATCTGCCGCGACGTCGCGCACGCCCGCGTGGAGGTGACGCGGCTGCGCAGCGAAGTGATCGCGCTCGCACGGCGCAACGGATTGCGGGTCGCCTCGGCCGGGACGCATCCGTTCACCCACTGGAGTACCGTCCCCGTCACGCGCGGCGCCCACTACGACCGGCTGATCGAGGACCTGCAAATGGTCGCCCGTGCCAACTTGATCTTCGGCCTGCACGTCCATGTCGGCATCGAAGACGACGACGCGCGCATCTTTCTGATGAACGCCGTCCGCTACTTCTTGCCGCACATCTTTGCGCTTTCGGTCAATTCGCCGTTCTGGCTCGGCGAGCGCACCGGCTGGAAGAGTTACCGCTCGAAGATCTTCGAACGCTTTCCGCGCACCGGCCTCCCCGATTATTTCGGTTCGTGGGTCGAATTCCAGGACTTCGTCAACACGCTGGTCGTCACGGGATGCATCGCGGACGGCAAGAAGATTTGGTGGGACGTTCGCATCCATCCGTACTTTCCGACGCTCGAATTTCGAATCTGCGACGCGCAGATGCGCGTCGACGAGGTCATCTGCTTGGCCGCCCTCTTCCAGGCGGTGACCTATAAATTGTGGAAGCTGTACGACCGCAACCAAGGCTGGCGGCTGTACCGTCGCTCGCTGATCAGCGAGAACAAGTGGCGGGCGGCGCGCTTCGGCCTCGACGGCAAGTTGATCGACCTTGGAAAGAAGATCGAAGTTCCAACCGAGGCCTTGATGTTCGAATTGCTCGAGTTCGTCGACGACGTCGCCGGCGAACTCGGGACGAGCGAGGAGATTCGGTACGTGCACGAGATCTTGCGCCGGCGAACCGGCGCGGACCGGCAGCTCAAAGTGTTCGAGGAGACCGGAGATTTGAAAGCAGTCGTGCGATACGTGATCGAGGAGACCGAAGCCGAGGTCCCGGTTGCCTGAGTTTGCCCATGCCGAGGCGATGCCGGCCGAGTGGGGGACGGCGCGTTTCGAGGTCGCGCGCATCGAATCGGCCGGCGACCTGCCGGAGCCGAGCGCCGGCACGATCGACGTCGCGGTGCTGGACATGAATGCCGGGTACCCGAACGTCGGCCACGACGCGATCGTGGCGCTGTTGCGCGATTTCGCGCTCGCGCGCGACCGAGACCTCGCCGCACGCGGCCGGCGCGTCCGCGTTCTGTCGTACGCCGTGCGCGACCGGTTGATGGTCCCCGACCACGCGAGCGGGCGGCACCGGTTGTACGTCGGAACGGGCGGCCCGGGCCACCCCGATCCGCGTCAGAACCGCGCGGCGCGTGGGACCGAGGAGATCGTCGAAGACCCTTCGTGGGAAGCGCCCCTCTGGCGGCTGTTCGATGCGATCCACGCCGACGAAAGCGCCGCGCTCTACGGCGTCTGCCACACGTTCGAAGTGTTGTGCCGCTGGTCGGGGATGGCCGAACCCGTCCGGCGCGACGGGTCGAAGAACGGCGCGAAGAGCGGGATCGGGGACGACGTGCTGACGCCGGAAGGCCGCGCGCATCCGTGGTTCGCGCCGCTCGCCGCGACGCTCGGCGACGGGATGCTCCCGGTGCTCGAGTCGCGCTACTACGACCTGATCCCGGTGTCGGCGGCGCCGCCGAATGGCATGACGGCGATCGCCCGCGAGTCCAACGGTTCGGCCGAGCCGGGCGAAGCGGTGACGATGTTGGAGGTCGCGCGCGAACCGGGCGGTGTGGCCCCACGCGTCTTCGCCGTCAACAATCACCCCGAACTAGGGACGGCCGCGCGCGTGCAGGGGTTGCTCGAGCGGTTGTTGGCGCGCGGCGCGATAACGCCGGAGGTTTTCGCGGCGCGGAGCGCGTTGCTCCCGGCGCTGCGCGACGATCGCAGTGAGGCGCGCCTGCGGGTCGCGCGCTTTGCCTTCTCCGGATTGATCGAGCGAAAACTCGACGCGCTCGTCCGCGCGGCGTAGTGATTTTTCCCTAGCGTGGATCCCGCGCTTCGCCCGCGCTTCAACGCGGCTTTCGACGATGCGCTCTACGCGCGCTATCGATCGGATTTGGTCCGGCGAATCGGCTCCGAGGTCGGCTTCCGCGTCGCCGAGACGCCGGTCTTTTTCCCCGAAACGTTTCGGGCGCGCTGCGAACGGGCCGGCGATGAGATCCTCGCGCAACTGAGCGACCCGGCGCGGCTTGCGCTGATGCGCGCCGCCGTCCCGACGCGCTGGAGCGTCCCCGGGGCGTCGGCGCTGCCGAACTTCGCGGTCCTCGATTTCGCGGTCGTTCGCGACCGCGAAGGCGAGCTCGCGCCGCGTCTCGTCGAGCTTCAGGGTTTCCCGTCGCTTTTGGCGTTCGAGACGTTTCAGCACGACGCGTGGGAAGCGCAGCTCAACACGATCGCCACCCTCGAAGGCGAGTGGCGGTGCTGGTTCGGCGGGCTCGACCGCGGGGGATTCCTCGAACTCGCGCGGCGGACGATCGTCGGGGATCACGCGCCCGAAACGGTTGCGCTCGTCGACTTGGATCCGCCCGGCCAAAAAACGGCGTGCGATTTCGTTGCGACCGAAAAACTGTTCGGCGTCGCGTCGGTCTGTCCGACGGCGCTGTACCTGCGCGGGAAGCGCCTCTTTCGCCGCGACGCCGCGGGTCGCGAGATTCCGGTCGAGCGGATCTACTACCGGTTGGTGATCGACGAACTCGAGCGCAAGGGAGTGACCCTTCCGTTCGATTTGCGCGACGAGCTCGACGTCGAGTGGGCGCCGCATCCGAATTGGTTTTGGTTGTGGTCCAAAGCGTCGCTCCCGTTTCTCGACCATCCCGCGGTCCCGCGCACCCGGCTCGTGTCCGATCTCGAAAGCGTTCCGCCGGACCTCACCGAACGCTACGTCCTCAAGCCGCTCTTCTCGTTTGCGGGCGGTGGCGTCAACGTTTCGCCGAGCGTCGCCGACGTCGAGGCGATCCCGGCCGCGGCGCGCGACGGGTGGTGTCTTCAGGAGAGAATCGAGTACGCGGGCGCGCTCGACGCCGCCGACGGTGGCGAAGTAAAGGTCGAAGTTCGCGTGATGTACTTTCGTCCCGATGACGCGCCCGCGCTCGCACCGGGGATCAACCTCACTCGTCTGTCACGCGGCGTCATGCACGGCGTCGACTACAACAAGGAGATGACATGGGTAGGCTCGTCGATCGGCCTCTGGCGCGCACCGTGACCCCGCGCGTAACTTCGCGAGCGGCGCGTGCCTTGCTTATGGGGGTTTGCGGCGCGCTGTCGCTTTGGACCGCGACGGAGGCGCGCCAATATTCGGCGGACGCCGTGAAATACGCGCGCGCGCAGTTGGAGGCGCCGGTCGCGTTGCCGGAGTCCCGCCCGCCGCCGGCCAAAGCGGGCAAGAAAGTTCTAGCCGGCGTCAACGATTTGTTGAACGCGCCGCGGTTTATCGTCAGTGCGTCGGGTAGCGGGCCCGAACGAGTCGTGATCTATGCCGGCTACGATCCCGATCGGCATTTGCTGCTCGTCCTCTCGCGGAGCAACTCGGATGTCACTGCATCGATGAAGGGCGTGGCTGGAAATCGTTTTGGATTCGCGACGGTGTCGCTAGCGTCCAAGCCCTATAGCGGGTTCATGGTTGGGTCGTCGGACCACGATGTCGAGGCGCGCTTCGGCGAAGGCCAACAGATCGCAAGCGCCGCCGGTGAGACGATCGCTTACGACAATGGGTGCAACGCCGCGCGCTTCGTTGTCCACTACGGCACCGTCATCCGCGAGTGGGCGGAGATCGGCGCCGGATGTTAGCGATTGGTTGCCGGCCGCAACGCGTTCACAGGAGTATTTGGAGCGTACCCGCGCAGCGTAGCCCGTTGCACTCGGCCGGGACGTAACGGATTCCGCTCAAGCGGTGCTCGAGTTCGCTGCGTTCGTCGCTCGGCACCGAGCCCGGGATCGAAATGCGGGTCGCCTTCCCGTTTTCGTCGACGGCGATGCTGACCGACAGCGACGAGTGGAACCGCGCCCGCAGATCGTTCAGCGAGGCCTCGTCGGCGACGATCGGCTTCTCGAAGTTCTGGCCCCAACCGCCGACCGGCCCGTCATAGCCGCGGGCCGCGACGGTCTGCACGGTCGGTGCGGCCGCAACGACCGCAGCGGGGGACGACGAGGCCGTCGGGACCGGGCTCGGCGTCGAGACCGGCATCGCTTGGGTCGTTGTCGCCTCCGCGGCGCGCGGTGGGGCGACCGGGCCGACCGGCGCGAGCGCTACCGGCGGCGCCTCTTCGGTCACGGCCTCGACCGACTTGGGCGCGGCCTTTGACAGCACTCGAGCCCGGGGAGCGACGTGGACCTGCGCCACGCGCGCCGATAGCTCGCTGCGGCGCTGGATGGTATGCGGCGCTTCGCTCGCCGGACGCTTGACGCTCGGAGCCTCGTGGCGAACCCGGCGCTCGAACGTGATCGTCGATACGGTCAAGCGCTCCTGATCGACTGTCCCGCTTGGACTCAGCGCGATCCCGGCGCCGACGAAGAGGGCCAGGGACGTCACGAACAACGGCGCGAGAAGCAAATGCAGCCCGGTCGAGAGAGCGAGGGCGCGCTTGAGTGAAAGCGGGGTCTGCGATTGCGTCATGGGACCGACTCCGCGCTGTTGGGGATGTGAGTTTCGCCGGTCTAGGCGGAATCGCCCTCCGGCGCAACCCCTTGCCTCATTATCGGATTTTTGGAGCCTGAAGCATTAGGCAATCTGAAAGGAACTAGGGTGGGTCGTCCAACCGAAATCGTTCTCTACCAAGCCGAGTGGTGTCCGTACTGTGCGCGCGTGCGTTCGAAGTTGACCGACCTGCTCTTGGACTACAAGAACGTCAACGTCCCGCGCGCGCACTCCGAACGCCACGAAGTTCAAGCGGTTTCGGGCCAGACGGGGATCCCGGTCATGGTGGATGGCGACGTCGTCCTCGACGACGACGACGACATCATCCCGTACCTCGAAAAAACCTACGGAGCCACCGCCCAAATCGCGAGTTAGCGCGCGAGCGCGAAGGCGACGCACGCGCCGCCCAGCGTCGCGGCTAGATTCACCGCATCGTTGCCGAGCCAGCCGAAGCCGCGCACCGATGACGTATTCGCACCACATGCGTGCGGATCGGTCTCGCAGGCGCGCCGGCATTGCGGGCACCAGCGCAGCGACTGAAGCGATCCGCCCAACAGTGAGTCGGCGAACGCGCCGGCGATGCCGCCGGCAAGCACCGGGACGAACGCGTGCGGACCAAACCCGAGCGCGACGAGCGCGATCGTTACCGCGCCGCCGAACTCGGCGAGCGTCCCCGCAAGCGTGATGCCGCCGGAGAGACCGATCGCAATCGGGCGCCACGTCAGAATCGAACGCGGCTGCCCGCCCCAGAGCGCCCCGACCTCCGTCCCCCACGTGTCGGCCGTCGCCGCCGCGAACGCGCCCGCGAACGCGACGGCGAAGCGCGCGTCGCCGTGCAACGCGAGCACGGCGCATATTGCGGCGATGCCGCCGTTGGCGACGACTTGCGCGCCGTCGCGCGGACCCGTCTTCCCGATGTCGTGGAAGCGGGTCGCCTTCTGCGCCTTTCCGAGTCGCGAGAGCGCAACGGAACTGACGAAGAACGCCAAGAGCACGGCGGCCCCCGCGCCGCCTAAGCCCGCGACCGTCGCGCTGCCGACGACGAACGCGAGCAGCGCGCCGGAACCGTCGAGCGCGCGGGTGCGATAGGCCACGAACGCAATGACCGCAGACGCGATCACGCCGATGTCGAAGTTGGTCAAGGGGGCGAGGCTCAGGCGCATTTCGTCATCGCGCCGGAGTTTATGCCGGGCTTTGTGCCGCGCCTTCGAGCGACGCGATCAGTCCCTCGACCGTGTAGTGTTCCGCGACGACGTGCACCGGTAAGCCCGCGGCGCGCGCCGCCGCCGCCGTAATCGGGCCGAGGCATGCGACGGTTCGCTGCCGGGCAAGGGCCGGTGCATCGGCCACGTTTTCGAGAAATCCCCGGACGGCGCTCGCGCTCGCGAACGTCCAGACGTCGGCGAGCCGCGCGCCTTCCGCGATCGCGGGATCGCACACGGTCATCGTCTTGTATGCGGCCACGTCGTCGACGCGCCGCCCGGCGGCGCGCAGCGTCGCTGGCAAGTCGGCCCGCGCGCCCTGCGCGCGGTACAGTAAGATGCGATCCCCCGCCGCCGTCCGGTCGATGAGGGCGCGCGCGACCTCCTCACCGACGTAGCGGGTCGGGACGACGTCGGCGCGAGCGCCGCGGCTCGTCAAGCGCTGCGCGGTCTTCGGGCCGGCGGCGGCGATCGAAATCTCGGCAAGCGCCCGCGGGGCGCGCGCGCCGAGACGGTCGAAGAATGCATCGACGCCATGTACGCTCGTGAACACGATCCACTTGAACGATTCGAGCTCGTCGAGGACTTGCTCGGCGCGCGCGGGATGGTCAGGCGGTCCGATCTCGATCGTCGGCGCTTCGAGCGGCTGGGCTCCGGCGGCGACGAGTCGCTCGCTCAATTCGTCGGCATCGGCGTGCGGCCGCGTGATCAGCACCCGCTTGCCGGTGAGGACGCTCAATCGCGACGTTCAGATTCGAAAGCGGTAACCCGCAGGTCGAAGAGTTCGTCGAGCATCGCTTCGAGCGACTTCGCGTCGGCGCCATCGGCGGTCGCGCGCTCGCGCAGCTTCGTGACCGCATTGTGGAGAAGTTTCGAAATGATCGACAGCGACGCGCCAGTGATGAGCATCCGCTCGCGCTCGGTCAACTCGGGGCAGCGCGCAAAGAGCCGTTCGATCTCGGCCGCGCGGACCGCCTCCGCCCTCGCGTAAAGCGACGCGACGACCGGCGCCGCAACTCGCGACCGGTACCACTGCGCGAAGCGCGCGCCGTGTTCGGCGATGATTTCTTCGACGAACGGAATCGCCGTGCGTCTGCGCTCGAGGGTCAAATCGACGAGCCCTTTGAGCGCGTCGACGTCGGCCAGCGTAACGCCCGGGAAGGACGCGCACGTCCGGGTCGACGTCGCGCGGAACGGCGATGTCGACCACGAAGAGCGCACGCTCCGGGCGCGCCCGCATTGCGGCGCCGACGTTTTCGGTGGTCAAGATAAAATTCGACGAGCCGGTCGAGGTAATGACGATGTCGGCGCGCGCGAGCGCCGCGCCGAGGCCGGGCAAGTCGATCGCTTCGGCTTGGCCGATGTCCGCGGCGAGCGCGCGCGCCTTGCCGGCGGAGCGGTTCGCGACGATCAGCGCGGCGCAACCTTCGAGGCGCAGTCGCTTCGCGGCCACGGTCCCCATCTTGCCGGCGCCGACCACGAGGACCGTCTTGCCCTCGAGCGACCCGAGCCGTTGCTTCGCGAGTTCGACTGCGGCGGACGCGATGCTCGTTGAGTCGCCGCCGATCTCGGTTTGAGAGCGCGCCGCCTTACCGGCGTGGATCGCTTCGCGAAAGAGCGCGTGCAAGATCTTTCCGACCGAGTGTGCGCGCTGCGCTTGCACGTAGCCGTCCTTGACCTGCGCGAGGATTTCCGCTTCGCCGATCAGTTGTGAATCGAGTCCGGTCGCGACGCGCAAGAGATGGTCGACTGCCTGCGAACCGAGCAGCGTGTACATGTACGACGAGAGGTCGAGCGTGACGCTGCCATGCCGAAAGTTGTGCAGAAACGACTTGAGCTGGGCGACGCCGGCTTCGTAGTCTTCGACCTCGGCGTAGATCTCGATCCGCCCGCACGTCGAGAGCATCGCGGCTTCGTTGACCGCTTCGTAGTCGCGCAGCGCCGTCAGCGCCTCGGACATGCGCGCGGCAGGGAATGCGTGGCGCTCGCGCACCTCGACGGGCGCGGTGTGGTGCGAAAGACCAAGGCAGACTAGCGGCATCTGTGCTCTCTCATACTACGCTGCGGTTCCGCTTCGGCTACGCCTAAAGGGGGACCCGCGGCCCTCCCGCCCCCCCGTCACGCGGCGTGCAGGGCCCCGATTGCCTCGTCGGCCGCGGCGACCGTCGCGTCGATCGCCACGTCGGAGTGCGCCAGGCTCAGGAAGCCCGCCTCAAACTGCGACGGTGCGAAGTAGACGCCGCGCTCGAGCATCGCGTGGAAAAACCGGGCGTAGAACGCCACATCGGAAGTCTTGGCGCCGGCCAGATTGCCGACCGGGCCCGGCGCGAAGAAGAAACCGACGAGCGAGCCGCGCTGGGCGGTCTGGTGAGGGACGCGATGGCGGGAAAAGACCTCGTCGAGCCCCTCGCTCAGGCGCGCGGCCGCTCGCTCGAGGCGCGAGTAGACCCCCGGCTCGCCGAGGGCGCGAAGGGTCGCAAGCCCGGCCGCCATCGCAAGAGGGTTGCCTGAGAGCGTCCCCGCCTGATAAACCGGCCCGAGCGGGGCCAGGAGGTCCATGATCTCGGCGCGGCCCCCGAAAGCGCCAACCGGGAGGCCGCCGCCGATGACCTTGCCGAGCGTCGTCAGGTCGGGCAGGACGCCCTCGCGTTCCTGAACGCCGCCCGGCGCGACGCGAAATCCGGTCATGACTTCGTCGAAGATGAGCAGCGCGCCGTGCCCGGTGCAAAGCTCGCGCAGCCCCGCCAGATATCCGGGCTTCGGCAAGACCAGACCCATGTTGCCGGCGTACGGCTCGACGATCACGCATGCGATCTCGTCGCGATGCGCGCGCAAGACGGACGCGACCGCATTCGAGATCGTTATACGGAAGCGAGATCGTGTCGCGCGCGGTCCCGGTCGTGATCCCCGGCGAGTCGGGGACGCCGAGCGTTAGCGCGCCGCTCCCGGCCGAGATCAAGAATGCGTCGGCGTGACCGTGATAGCAGCCGGCGAACTTGACGACTTTGTCGCGTCTCGTGAACGCCCGCGCGAGCCGCAGCGCGCTCATCGTCGCTTCGGTCCCGCTCGAGCAGAAACGAACTTGTTCGATCGACGGGACCATAGCGCAGACGAGTTCGGCGAGGTCGCTCTCGGCTTCGGTCGGCGCGCCGAACGATGTCCCGCGGGCCGCCGCGTCCTGCACTGCAGCGACGACGGCGGGATCGGCGTGCCCGAGGATCAGCGGCCCCCACGACATCACGTAGTCGATGTAAGAACGCCCGTCGAGATCGGTGAACGTGCAACCCTGCGCGCTCGCGACGAAGACCGGCGTCCCGCCGACCGCCTTGAACGCACGGACCGGCGAGTTCACGCCGCCCGGGATCACTTCGCGCGCGCGCGCAAACGCCGCCACGCTTTTCTGGTTCATCGCGCGCGCTCGTCCGCGAGCAGCGACCGAACCGCGGCGTACTCGGCGGGCGTGTTGACGTTCGTGAAGCAGCGCTCGTCGTCGATTGCGACGTAGTTCGTGCGCAAACGGTCGAGCACAAAGCTCAGCTTGCCGTCACCCGCGCGAAGCACGGGCAACCCTTCGCGCAGGAACGCGAGCCGGTCGTAGAGCGCCGCGAGCGGCTCGATGCGCCGGCGACCTTCGACTTCGTGCGCCGGAACAACCGCTTCGTCGCCGGGACGGCGCGCGGCGGCGAGTTCGTCGATGAAGCGCGCGTCGATCAGCGGCGCGTCGCCGGCGACCGCGAACACCCAGCGCGAGCGCATCCGGGCCATCGTCGTTAGCATCCCCGCGAGCGGTCCGCGCAGGCTCCAACGGTCGACGGCGGCGGGCGCCGGGACAGCGCGTCGAGCGCGGCCGGCAGCGAGCCTTTGACCGCAAGCCAGGTTTCGCGTCCGCGCGCAAGGTTGCGAAAGACGCGCGCCAAGAGCGGGAGTTCGCCGGCCTCGAGCGCGAGTTTCCCGGGGAGCCGGGTCGCTTCACCGCCCGCGAGGATCAGACACGCCGGCGCTCGGCATCAGCGCCTTCGCGAAGTACGTGACGATGATGTCGGCGCCGGCGCGCACGAACGCGACCAAGCAGTCTCGTCGACGGCGCGCTCTTCGTCGATCCAACCGCTGCGCGCCGCCGCCTTGAGCATCGCGTACTCGCCGCTGACGTTGTAGCACGCGACCGGGACGTCGGATATCTCGCTGCACGGCGCGAATGACGTCGAGGTACGCGAGCGCGGGCTTGACCATGACGATGTCGGCGCCTTCGTCGAGATCGAGAAGAACCTCACGAAGCGCCTCGCGCACGTTCGGCGGGATCCATCTGATACGAGCGGCGGTCGCCGAACTGCGGCGTCGAATCCGCGGCGTCGCGGAACGGTCCGTAAAACGCCGATGCGAACTTGGCGGAGTACGCCATGATCGGGAGCGCCGAATACCCCGACGCATCGAGCGTCGTTCGCAGGTAGCCGACGCGGCCGTCCATCATGTCGGACGGCGCGATCACGTCGACGCCCGCCTCGGCGTACGACAACGCCGTCCGCCCGAGCAGTTCGAGCGTGGCGTCGTTGTCGACGTCGCCGCGCTCGTCGACGATTCCGCAGTGCCCGTGGTCGGTATACTCGCAGTTGCACACGTCGGCGATGACGAGCATCTCCGGGACGTCGCGTTTGAGCGCGTGGATCGCGCGCTGCACGATGCCGTGCGGATCGTGCGCCGAGGTCGCAACCGCGTCTTTGAAGTCGGGGATGCCGAAGAGCAGCACCGCCTCGATTCCGAGCGCGTGCAACGCGCGAGCCTCGGCGACTGCGCCGTCGACGGAGTAGCGCTCGATCCCCGGCATGCTCGGGATCTCACCCTTCGGCTGCGCGTCATCGGCGATGAAGAGCGGCTGGACGAGGCTCGAGAGGCGTACTTCGCGCTCGCGGACGAGGGCGCGAATCGCACGGCTTGCGCGCAGCCGGCGTGGGCGTTTGGCGAGATCGACGGTCGTTCGGGGGCGCAGCAGTTCGCGCAGGTTCATCGAGAGGGTTTCCGCACGGAGCCTAGCGCGCCCCGGTTTGGGCGAGTAGCGCGTCGCCGCCCGCGGCCACGAGCTTCCTCGCGAGCGCGGCCCCGAGCGCCTCGGCGTCGGCCCGCTCCGTCACCGGGCCCTGCGTGGAGTCCCGTACGATGCGTGCACCGTCGGGAGCGGCGATCGCTCCGCGCACGTGCAGTTCGCCGCCGGCGAAGTGCGCGAACGCGCCGACCGGCGCGAGGCACCCGCTGCGCAGCGTGCGGAGAAATGCGCGCTCGGCGAGGACGGCCAACTCGCTCGGCGGGTCGGCGAAGATCGCGTGGATCCGCTCGCCGAGTTCGGTGTCGCCGGCGCGGACTTCGATCGCAAGCGCGCCTTGGCCGACGGCCGGGACGACGACGTCGGGCTCGAACGGCTCGGCGTACTTCGCGCGCAAACCGAGTCGCGCGAGTCCGGCCGCGGCGAGGACGATCGCCGCGAACTCGCCCTCGGCGAGTTTACGCAAACGCGTGTCGACGTTGCCGCGGATCGGCTCGAAGCGCAGGTCGGGCCGCAAGGCTTGCAGTTGCGCGCGCCGCCGCGGGCTCGACGTCCCGACGCGCGCGTCCGGCGGGAGTGCATCGAACGTCGCGTAGCGTTCCGAGCAGAACACGTCGCGCGGATCGTCGCGCGGGCCGATCGCGGCGAGGTGCATGTCGTCGGGGAGCGTGCTCGGCAAATCCTTGCACGAGTGGACCGCGTAATCGGCACGGCGCTCGCGCAGTGCGAACTCGAGCTCCTTGACGAAGATGCTGTCGGTCCCGAGTTCGACGAGCGACCGATCGAGGATGCGGTCGCCTTTGGTCGAGATCTGCAGGACCGTCGACACGATGCCGGCGGTCGCGAGCCGCGCGATCGCGTGCCGGGTCTGCCACATCGCAAGCGGGCTCGCGCGCGTGGCGCAGATCAGCCGCACGAATCGATCGCCGGCCGTCGAATTCTCCATCACGCTCGCACGTTGCGCGGGACTTTTCCCGCGGCCTGCCAACCTTCGCTCCGTGGATCGGGCGTCGTGGCGTGCAGCGCTTATTGGTGCGATGGTCGCCGCCGTCGCGACCCTGCCGGGGCTCGGCGTCGGGACGCTGTGGGACAACAGCGAGACGGCATACGGAGAAGTTGCTCGCGAGATCCTGATCTTCAAGGATCCGATCGTCCTGCATTTCAACGCGCACCCGTGGTTCGTCCAGCCGCCGCTCTACTTTTGGGTCGCGGCCCTCTTCGCACACTTTTTCGGCTTGACCGAATTCGCACTGCGCCTGCCGTCGGCGCTCGCGACGATCGCGATGGCGGCGACCGTCGGTTACGTCGTCGCGCGGCTGACGACGTCGCGCGCGGCGCTCCTCGCGGCGGTCGTCCTCTCGACGTCGCTGATGCAAGCCGTCGTCGGACGCCTTGCGATCATGGACGCATTGCTCGATCTGAGCGTCGCGCTGACGATCCTTGCGGGCTTCGCCGCGCTACGCACCGGCGGGCGGCGATGGTGGTACGCGGGCTGGTTGAGCCTCGGGTTCGGCGTGCTCGCGAAAGGGCCGGTCGCAATCGCGATCGCGGCGCTCGTCCTCGTGCCGTGGGCGGTCTGGGAACGGCGCACGACCGGCCGCCTCGTCCTTCCCTCGGCCGGGCGCTGGCTGCTCGGCTTCGCGCTGTTCGCCGCGGTTGTCGGGCCTTGGGCAGTCCTGCTCGATCGTGCGGCCGGATTCGGCGCGCTCGGCGAGCTCGTCGGGCACTACACGTTCGGCCGCTATCTCGGCACGATCGAGAACCAAAGTGGGCCGCTGTACTACTACGTCCCGGTCGTCATCCTCGGAACGTTCCCTTGGTTTGCGTTTCTGATCCCCGCGACGATCGAAGGCGCGCGCGTCGCGCGGCGCACCGACAACGGCAGCTTGGCACGTTTGTGTTTGGTTTGGGAAATCTTACCGTTCGTGTTCTTCAGCCTGGCAAAAACGAAACTTCCCAACTATATCGCCCTCGAGTTGCCGGCGCTTGCCATCCTCGTCGCGCTCTGGTTCGACGACGTCGTCGAACGCGACGATCGCCGCGCGGCGCTAGCCTGGACCGCGGTCGTGCCTTGGACCGTCGCGGGCCTAGCCTTTGCGATCTGGGCTTTTTCACACGACAACAAACTGACGCACGACCTCGAGTTGGTCCGCGCGCAAGCCGCGGGTTTTGGTTTCTCGATCCTGCTCGGCTCCGCGCTTTGCTTCGCATTCTTATTGCGCAAACCGATCGCGTGGCTAGCGCCGTTCGCGCTCGGCGCGGCGGGCCTGATTGCGGTGCTGATAGCATTGTCGGGGGAGCCGTTGGTCGAACGGTTCAAACCAATCCCGCCGCTCGCCGCAGCGATCCAGCGCGAGCGCGAGCCCGGCGACGTCGTCGCGATCGAAGGCGTCTCGGGCGGAAACGCGCTGCTCTTCTACACGCAGCCGCCGGTCGCGAGCCTCGACGCCCCCGACGACCCATCGGCCGCCGCGACGGCGCTGCGGCAAACGGTCTGCGGCCCCTCGCGCGCTTTCATCGTGACCTCGGGGACGCGCCCGCAGCCCGATCCGACGTACGGCCGCCGGCGCAGCATCGTCGCGCGTGCCGGTAAGGATGTCCTGTACCTGTACGACGGTCCGCGCTGCAGCGAGGCGAACTGACGGTCGAAAACGAATCGACCGGCGCCGAAGGAGGCAGCGATGAGCGAACACGCGATCAGAGGGATCGACATCAACACGTACTTGGTCAAGGAACCCGCGCGAGCGATTCAGTTTTACAAAGAGACGCTTGGATTAAACGCAACCTGGGAGGCGGAGCAAGGCGCCGAGTTCGAACTGCCCGACGGCTCGTACTTCGGGCTCTGGAAGATGGACGACGGAACTTGGCACCCCAGCCACGGCGTCATGTTTTCGGTCGCCGACGTCCCTGCGGCGATGGAATTTTACAAAGCGAAGGGCGTGAGCTTCATCGGCAGCGAGGAGACGCCGGTCTGTCACATGGCGTTTGCCGAAGATTCCGAGGGGAATCATTTCATACTGCACTGCCGCAAAGACGGGACGGCCGGCGTGGCCCACGTGCACTGATGAGAGCCCGCTAAGAAAGGCGTTAGGAACCGCTTAAACTGCGGCGCGCGTGCTGACGGGCGCGCGCGCCGCCACGTACTCTTGCCGTGCCCCGTATCGATCTCTGGCCCCAAGGAAAGGGAACAATGATCAAGCACGGCATCCTCGGGAAGCTGCTCGTCGGCGCGATGACCGCGGGCGTCATCGCAACGACGGTCCTCCCCGCACAGGCGGGCGAAGTCTGGAACCGAGTCGAGAACCAACAGGACCGCATCGGGCAAGGCGTCTCGAGCGGGCAACTGACGCGGCGCGAATACAACCAGGTGGAATCGCGGCTCGGCCGCATCGACGCGCAGCGCCAAGCCGACTTGCGGCGTAACGGCGGCTACCTCACGCGCGCGCAGCACATCCAACTCAATCACGAACTGAACCGCGAATCGCGGAACATCTACTTCGACAAGCACAACCGCGCCGATCAACCCGGCGTATAGCCGGCTCTTCGCGGGACCCTGAAAGTGCGGCGGCCGCTCGAAGCGAGCGGCCGCCGTGCGTTGTGCGTGCACCGCTGCGGGCTATTTATGAACCTTCGCGACGTCGGCCTCACTGACGGCGGCCGCCTTGTTCCCCCACGCGCTGCGGATATACGTGACGACCGCTGCGACGTCGCCATTCGAGAGCGTGCCTTTCCAGGCCGGCATCTGGCCGTTGTACGGCTTGCCGCCGATCGTCAGCGGCCCGCTCAAGCCGTACAAGACGGTGTGGACGATTTTGGTGGGATCGCCGGTAACGTCGGCGTTTCCGGCGAGCGGCGGAAACGCGCCGGGCGTCCCTTGGCCCTGCGCGCCGTGACACGACTGGGAATTGGCGGCAAAGACTTTCGCGCCGGCTTCGCTTCCGCCGGTGGTGGTCGCGACCGATCCGCCCTGGCTGCCAGGCGCCGACGCGGTCACCGGCGGCGCGACGGCTTTGAGGTCGTTCTGTTCTTTGACGATCGCGGCTTGGCTGTAGAGGGATAGCGCGACCGCGATGACGACGCCGAGCGCCGTCGCTCCCAAGAGCCACGGGCGGCGTTTGAGCACGCGGCTCGGATTGCGGTCGAGCCACGGCAAGAGAATGAGAACTGTCACCAAGCCCCCCGGGATGACGACGGTCGCCAGGAGGTTGGCGATCGGGACGAGCGCGCCGGGCGCGGCGCCCGCGATTCGCAACAGGCCGTAGAGCGCCAAGAAATACCACGCGGGGTACGGGATGAACGCTTGCGTCGGATCGGCTTTTGCATCGAGCGCTGGGGGCGCAAAGATCGAGAGCACGATCATGACGACGAACACGGCGAACGACGCGATCGAATCCATGAACACTTGGTTCGGCCAGAAGCGCCCTTGCGGAAGTTTCTTGAGATCGCTATCGGTCGGTGGTCCGGCCGGGAAGACGTGACGGAGGATGATGAGATGCCCGGCGACGAGCAACGCGAGGAGCGCCGGCACGAGCCACACGTGGAGGCCGAAGAAACGGTTGATCGTGAGCGTCCCCATCGCGGCGCCGCCGCCGAGGAACTGTTGCGTCGGGACGCCGACGATCGGGACCGACGAAGCGATGTTGATCGCGACCTGCGAGGCGAAGTACGCGTTCATGTCCCACGGCAGCAGATAGCCGGTCAATCCCAGGACGAGCGTGAGGACCAAGAGCAGCACGCCGACGACCCACATCATCTCGCGCGGCGCTTTGTACGAGCCCCAAATCAGCACTTGCAAGAAATGCATGAAGAGCAGGGCGATCATCGCAGTCGCGCCCCAATAGTGCATGCTCAGGACCAACCAGCCCATCGGCACGTCTTTGTAGATGTAGTTCGTCGACTCCCAAGCGGTCGCCGACGACGGCGCGTAGTAGAACGTCAGGAAGATCCCCGTGACGTACTGCAGGACCATGAAAAAGAGCGTCGCGCTGCCGAAGACGTACCAATAACTCGCGCCGCCGGGGATGTCCTCGGTCAGGAAGTCGGTGATCTGACCGACGAGGCCGGTGCGCTGCTCGATCCAATTGACCAGACTGTTCACCATGCTCTTCTCCGGTCTAGCTGTAAGCGACGATGACGCGATCGGATTGCTGTGACTTGTATTGGATCCAAGTCACTTCCGCGACGCCGTTGTGCTCGCGGAACGGCAATGGGTCGAGCCCGCGTGGCGCCGGGCCGGCGAGGTGCGCGCCGACCAGGTCGAACTGCGAGCCGTGACACGGGCAGATGAAGCGCTTCGCATCGGCGTTCCAACTATAGCGGCAGCCCAGGTGGGGGCAGATCGAACTGAACACGACGAATCCCATGTTGACGGCGTCGTAGCCGGTGATTTCGTCGGCCGGCTTGTCGTAAAGATCGGGCCGCTTTTCTTTGAACGTCGCCACCTGATCCGGCGTCAACTTGATGCCCCACGCGAACTGCGTGTCGTCGATCGGCGGCAGGTAACCGTCCTGGTACTTGAAACTGAACGTCAACTTGACCGGCGCGTTCACGCTCGCTTCGAGCGCTTTGAACTCGTCCGGTGCGAGCGGCGCCCACGCACCGCTGGCCTTGCTCTTATTGAGCAGCGACTCCGGGATCAGCGAGGCGAGGGACGGCACCGCCACGATGACCGTCATGACGGCGCCGAGGCCAATCGTTACGTTGGCCATGAACTGGCGCCGGGATTGCTCCTCGGGTGTCCCCGGATCTAGGTAGGATACGGCGTGTGGCACGGTACGTTTTCCTCCGCGGGGGCATGAGTGGAACCGATGAGCTCCGAGTGCAGCGTAACAAGGCGCGTTGAGGTGCTCAACCACTAAGGTAGGCCCGGCTCGTGGCTGGGTTAGGCACGGCGAAATCGCCGAGGCGTTTTGCAAGTTCCGGGCCGGTTCCGCCCCGCGCCTCTTTGGACCATGCAGCCCATCTCTCCGCTCGTTGCGGGCGACGCAACGGCTCCGCGGCTGGATCCCTATATAGACTAATTTCTAAATATAGTCCATAATGAGACAATGGCTAGAACCGCCGCGAAGCGGCCTCCCGCCCACACAGCCGGGCTCGAGAGGCCCGACGAAGCCGAGCTGTCGGCCCCCGCCCTGCGCGGCTTCTTTGGAATCGCCGACGCGTGGCGCCTGACGGCGGCCGAGCGTCAGCGACTGCTTGGATTACCGGCGTCGACGTACCATAAGTACCGCAAGGCGCCGAACTCGGCGCGGCTCTCGCGCGACACGCTCGAGCGTATTTCGTACGTCTTTGGAATCTTCAAGGCGCTGAACGTTTTGCTGCCGCGCCCGGAGGCCGCCGACGCGTGGGTTCGCCGGCCGAACGCGGCGGCGCCGTTCGGCGGCGCGAGCGCGCTCGAGCGGATGCTCCGCGGGAACGTCGGCGACTTGTACGCCGTACGGCGCTACCTCGACGGCGAGCGCGGCGGATGACGAGCGATCTCGCCTGGACGCCGTCGTACCGAATCATCCCGTCGCGCTACCCGTTCGTCGGCATCTTCGATCGGATCGCGTCGCCCGGCGAGATTCCGGCATTGATGCGGGTCGAGGGGCTGACGAACGACCGCGTTCGGGACGCGCTTGGTGAACTGTCGCTCGTGCGGCCCGAGGATCGGATCAGCGGGCCGGGGACGACGCCGATCATGGGCGCCTTCACCCACGCCGTCCCCGGGCGCTTCAACGACGATTCCTTCGGCGCGTATTACGCCGCCCGCACTGAAGCGGCCGCGATCGCCGAGAGCGTCTACCGCCGCGCGCGTTTTCTCGCCGCCACGAACGAGCCGACGCTCGAGGTCGAGATGCGTGAATACGCCGCCGACGTCGCCGGCGCGTACGACGACCTGCGCCGGCGCCGCCGAACGTCGCCGCTCCTCGATCCGAACTCACACGCCGCGTCGCAGCGCTACGGCCGCAAGCGCTACGAAGCGAATCGCGTCGATGGGATCGTCTATCCGAGCGTCCGCGAGCGCGGCGGCGAGTGCGTCGCAGTCTTTCGCCCGCGCTGCATCGCGAACTGCCACCCGTTGCGCCATTTCGGTTACGTGTGGGACGGGGCGCGCATCGCGCGAGTCTACGAGAAGATGCTGCTCGAGGCGACTACGACGAGCAGCTGACGCTGATTTCGGCGGCCCAAGCCGGCGGTGCGGCGGCGTACTTCTCGTTCTGTGGTTGCTCGTCGAACGGAGAACGGAGAACGGCGTGCAGCCGTTCGATCTCCGAGAAGTCGCGCTTCTGCGCCGCCTCGATCGCCTGCTGGGCGAGATAATTTCGCAGGACGTATTTCGGGTTGACGCGGTCCATCGCGGCCTTGCGGGTCGCGTCGTCGCTCCCTTCCCCGGCGAGCCGCGCGCGGTAACGCGCGCGCCACGTCTCCCAGCGCGGCTTGTCGGTGAAATGCTCCGCAAGCGGGTCGCCTGCGCCTGCACCGTCCGTCCCCGCGAGCGACCCGAGGGCTCGGAAGGTCCGCGTGTAGTCGGCGCGTTCCGCGGCCAGCAACCCGAAGAAGTCGACGATCAAGTCGACGTCGTCCTCGCGCGCCTCGCGGAAGCCGAGCTTGTCGCGCAGCGCCGCGAGCGACACCGCGCGGTATTCGGTCTCGAACGGCGCGAGCGCGGCCTCGGCATCGCTTTTGCTTGGGATCAGGGAAGAAAGCGCCTCGGTGAGGGCGTGCAGGTTCCACAACGCGATCCCGGGCTGGCGGTCGAATGCGTAGCGTCCCATCTCGTCGCTGTGATTGCAGACGAAACCCGGATCGTATGCGTCGATGAAACCGTACGGCCCGTAGTCGATCGTCAGTCCCAGGATCGACATATTGTCGGTGTTGAGGACGCCGTGGGCGAAACCGGCGACTTGCCACTGCGCTGCGAGCCGGGCCGTCCGTTCGACGACCGCGCGCAAGAAGTGGGCGTACTTCTCGCGCGGCGGTTCGTTCGCGAACTCGGGATAGAAGCGCTCGATCGCGTAGTCGGCTAAGGTTGCGACCGCCTCGAATTGGCGCCGGTAGTGGAAGAGTTCAAACGAGCCAAAGCGCAAGTGCGACGGTGCAATTCGAGTCAGCACGGCCGACGTCTCGGCGGTCTCGCGGTACACCGGTTCGTCGCTGCCGGCGATCGCGAGCGCGCGCGTCGTCGGGATGCCGAGGGCGTGGAGCGCCTCGCTTGCGAGATACTCGCGGATCGTCGAGCGCAAAACGGCCCGGCCGTCGCCGAAGCGTGAGAACGCGGTGAGCCCCGCGCCTTTGACCTGCCACTCGTAACGCGCCCCGCTGCTCGTTCCGACCTCGCCGAGCGCGATCGCGCGCCCGTCGCCGAGTTGCGGGACGAACACGCCGAACTGATGTCCCGCGTAAATCGCGGCGTACGGCCGCACCGCTGCAAAGTGCGCGTTCCCGGCGGCGATGCGCAGAAATTCCGGGCGGAAGGCTTCGGCCGGGTCGAGTTCGAGTAATGCCGCAACGTCGGGATTGAATGCAATCAGGTACGGGTCCGGGAGCGGCGTCGGCTCGCGGAGTTCGACGAAGCGTTCGCCGAGCGCCGAGAGGCCCGGATGGACCGGCAGTCCTTCGATCGGGCGGCCGATGCCAGGGACGGTTTCAATCACGTTCTTCACAACCCGCCTTGCGGGTCCAGTCGTTGCGCTCGACGATCGTGTAGTCGATGGCCGCGGCTACATCTTGTATGAGTGGAGGCCGCTGATCCAGATGTTGACGCCGAGATAACAGAAAATGATCGTCACGAAACCGAACGCGACCAGCCACGCCGAACGAAGCCCGCGCCAAGAGTTGCGGGTGTGCAAGTGCATGTAGAGCGCGTAGACGACAAAAGAGCAGAGCGCGGCCGTCTCCTTCGGGTCCCACTGCCAGTAGGCGCCCCAAGCCTCTTTGGCCCACCAGGCGCCGGTAATGATCCCGAGCGTCAGCAGCGGGAGCCCGAGCGCGACGATCCGGTAGGTCATGATGTCGAGTTTCGGCAGCGTCGGCAAGGTCGCGAGCCATAGGGCGAGCGTGTTTCCCTGCGCTGCGGCGCGCTCGAGGTTCGGCGCGTCGCCGACGATGATCGCGCGCGGCGCTACCATCGTCTTCATCTCCATCCCGGCGCCGCCCGCGCCGGCCGTGGACGCTTGCATCGCGACCGACCGCGTCGACAAGCTTCGCTCCCCGTAGTATTTGATCAAGTACAACACCGACGATACGAACGCGACCATGAAGCACGCATACGACGAGACGACGAGCGGGACGTGGATCTTGATCCAGTACGACTGCAAAGCCGGGACGGCCGGGATGTAGCCTTCGTTCCACGTCAGCCCGTACGCGAGAAAGCCGGCTGCGAGCGCGAGGACGAATCCGCCCATGAACCACAAGTCGTAGCGAAACGCGAACCCAAGGAAGATCAGGACGCCCATCGCTGCGAACAGGGAGAGCGAGCCGTACAGGTTCGTCAGCGGCCAGATCTGCGACGTTTGCCAGCGGTAGACCAATTCGAAAAACTGCACGCCGCACCCGATGGCGGCGAGCGGAATCCCGATCCGCTTCGAGAGTTCGCTGCGCGCGAGAAAATAGTTCAAGAATGCGAGCGTACCGAGGATGTACGCCGTGATCGCTACGAGGATGAGGGTCTGGTCGACGGTCATACGGTCGGCTTCTCGGCGTCGGGCGACGCCCCTTCGAGGCGCAGCGCCTCGACGAGCGCGCCGAACTGTTCCTCGAATATCTCGAAACCTTTGACCGTCGTCGCGGCGAGTCCGACGGCGATGCCCTGCGCGGCGCGATCGATCCGCACGTAAAGCCGCGCGGGGAGGAAGTAGAACGAGATGCAGAGTCCGGCGAGCAAGACGAACGCGCCGAGGCCGACGAGCGGGATCCCCGGATCGTGCCGGTACTCGATTCCGCTATAGGTGCGATACGGCCCGACCTCGAGCCGGTAACCGTTCCCCAAGTCGAGCGGCTGACCGAGCGGGACGAGGACCTCGCCGATCGCGACGTCGCCGTCGAAGACGTCCAAGATCGCGCCCGGGTTGTTCGGCCGCGGATCGGCGCCGATGCCGCCGTGCGCGTCGATCGTCCCGACGAACTTCGTGTAGCGGATTGCGCGCGACGATTGCCCGAGCGTGAAGCCTTCGCCCTCCTTGAGCGGCGCGGTCGGCACGCCTGCGATCGCCTTACCGTCTTTCGTTACGGCGATCGGGACGGCGAACCCGTACGACGCCTGGTAGTAGAGCGTTCCGTCGACGTCGATCGGGGCGTTGACGCGCAGCGTCATCGCGCGCGCGATGCCGTCGTGACCCGTTACGTGCAAGTTCGAGACGTAGTCGATCGGTTGGTAAATGAGCCCGCTGCGCGTGCGAATCGGATCGAAGCGGTACCCGAAACGGTCGAGTCGCAAGACAGTGCCGTTCTGCGGGATGGTTGCCGCCGCGCCCGTCAGAATCGCGAGGTCGCCGTTGTATCCCGACAACCAATAGAGGGTCGTGCCCATCGCTATCAGGACGAACCCGAGGTGTGCGACCAAGACGCCGCGCCGCGCCCAGTTCGCTTTGTCGGCGAACGTCCATTCGGTTCCGTCGAATTCGCGGTTCCGGACGAGCCAGCCGCGTTCCGCGAAGAAACGCTCGACTCGCCCGCGTACTTCATCTTCGTCGCCTTGCAGCACGACGGTCGCGTGCAACGGGATCCGCTCGATCTTGACGGGCCGCAGCGGCGGCAGCCGCGCCGGGATGACGCGCTTGAACGTCGCGAGCGTCATGCACGCGATGATCAGCCCGATCATAAGGATGTAGGCGGGGCTGTGGTAGATGTTGTCGAGGTGCAAGCGCAGCACGAGCCGCGCGAGCGCCGGCGCGTATTCGGTCTGGTAGAACGATGGGTCTTTGCCTTGGTCGACGAGGACGCCGATCAGCGTCATGACGCCCCAGACCGCAAGGAGCAGCATTCCGAACCAGAAGTCGGAGAGCAAACCGAGGAGGTCGGCCCACATTGCGGCGAGGTCGCTGCGCTGCGCCTGCGGTGCGGGCTTCGCGGCTGTCGAGGACGCCACGTCAGGACTCCTGCCGGCGCCAGGTTCTCTCGAGCAGCACGATCAGCCAGATGCTCCCTTCGTACAGCACGTACATCGGGACGGCGATGAGGAGCATCGTGATCGGCGAGGCGTCCGGCGCGGCGATGCCGCCGGCCAGCAGAATCCCCATCGCCGCATAGCGCCGGTACTTGCGCAGCATTGCGACGTTGATCACGCCGATCCGCGCGAGCGCGAGCATCAACGTCGGCGTCTGGAAGACGAGCGCGAACGCCAAGAACAGCAGCAGGATGATGTTGAGCGTCGACTGGATTCCGAACGTCTCGGTCGCGACCGAGGCAGTGATCGCGAGCAGCGCGGTCAGCACGCGCTTGATGATGAAGAAGTGACAGAAGAGAATCCCGACCGCCGAGAGCAGGAGCGCCGGAAGCGTGTAGACGTAGACGATGCGCCGCGTCCGCGGATGGAAGGCCGGGACGATGAACATCCAGGCCTGGTAAATGATGACCGGGAGGCCGAGCACGATCGCGCCGTAGAGCGAGAACTTCAACTCCGTGAAGATCACGTCGGTCGGTGAGAACGCGTGCAGTTGAATCGCCTTGCCGAGATACTCGTCTTTCATCCAGCGGATGGCGAACTGCGACGGCCAGAAGAGCGCGAGCATCAAGACGCCGATCGTGATCAAGCAAACCATGAGACGGTTACGGAGCTCCCGCAGGTGCTCCGTGAACGGCATCTCCTTCTGATCCCACTGGCGCTCGGGTTTCTCGAGCGGCGGCGGATGCTCGGTCAACAACCGGTTTGCGTCGGCAGGCTACGGAGCGGGGGGCGTCGCTCCGCCCGGTGCCGCCGGCGGCGGGGAGGCGGGCGGCGGCACGGTCGTTTCGGCGAGTTGGGCGTTCGCTTCGGCTTGCGCGCGGGCTTCGGCGCGGGCGCGCTCGGCGGCGAGGTCCGCCTCGGCTTGACCGACCATGAACTCTTTTTTGGCGGCGCCGAGGCCGCGGGCGAGCTCGCGAATCTTCGGTGCGCCGAAAAGTAAGAGCGCCGCGCCTATCAGGATCGGAATTTCCATTCCATTGAGCATGGCGATCATGGGAACCATCATTGCAATCACGAGTCTAACCTTTCGCTAGCCGTCGCCGGCCTTCTTGTCACTCTACCGCGCCGTCGCGCGGCTGTCCCGCGCGAGAGCGTCCGCGAGGGCGTCGAGCTCGGCGCGCGCCGCGTTTGTTCCAAGCGGTGCGAGCGACAGCTTGGCGCGCTCGACGTACGTCGCAATCGTGGCGCGCGTCTTTTCGTATCCGCCGGCGCGTTCGATCCCCGCGACGAGCCGGCCGACCGAGGCGGCGCCGTCGGGCCTGGAGGTTTCATCGCTAAAGTAACGTCCCAGGGCGGCGCGCAGGTTGCCATCCCCGCCCTCGAGCGCGCAGATTAACGGAATCGTCATCTTGCGCTCCCGCAAGTCGTTCCCGACCGGTTTGCCCAGTTCGGCCGCGCTCGCGGTGAGGTCGAGCAGGTCGTCGAGCATCTGGAACGCGATTCCGAAATGGAGGCCGAAGTCGCGAAGCGCCTTGACCGCGCGCGGCGCCCCGCCCGCCATGATCGCGCCGCACTCGGCCGAAGCGGCGAACAGGCTCGCCGTCTTCTTTACGACGATCTCAACGTATTCGGAGAGCGGCAGATCGAGATTTCCGAGCGCGCGCAACTGCAAGACCTCGCCGTCGGTAATGTCGGCGAGCGTCGAACTGAGCACGTGCGGGACCGGCGCCGGATAGTCGGCCGTGACGTTCTTGAAAATCCAAGCGAACAAGTAGTCGCCGGCGAGGACGCTGATCCGGTTGCCGTAATCGATCGCGGTCGCATTGACGCCGCGGCGCGTGTCGGCGCGGTCGACGACGTCGTCGTGAATCAGCGTCCCGACGTGGATCAGTTCCACGTACGCGGCGAGCGGCAGGTGATCGCGCGCGTCCGCGCCGTTTGCCTCCGCGGCCAACAGCGTCAAACGCGGGCGCAGCCGTTTCCCGCCGGCTGCGAGCATGCGCCGCACCGCTTCGGTGATCAGCGGGTTGTCGGTCGCGAAGGTCGTCCCAAAGAACTGCTCGACGAGCGCGTAGAGATCGCGATCGCTTGCGGCGCTCGCTGTCCGCGTGTCGATCACGCCGTCCCCACGTGGATTGCGATCGCGCCGCCACCGAGTCGCAGGTAGCGGACGTCGTCGAAGCCGGCCGAGCGGAAGTGCGTCGCAAGCGCGTCGGCGTTGGGAAAGTTCGTCAACGAGTTCGGCAGGTAGCGGTACGCGCTGCGCGAGCCGCCGACGATCCCTCCAACCAACGGAACGATTCCGTAGAAGTAGACTTCGAACGCACGCCGCACGAACGGGTTCGGGACTTTCGAGACGTCGAGGTTGACGAAGCGAGCGCCGGGGACGAGGACGCGCCGGGCCTCGCGCAGGGTCGCGTCGATGTCGACGACGTTGCGCATCGAGAAGCCCATGATCGCGCCATCGCAGGAGCGGTCGTCAATCGGCAGCGCCAGCACGTCGCCTTGCACGAAACCGACGCTGCCCCCAGCGCGTTCCGCGCGACGCCCTTCGCGGGGTGCGCGCTTGCGCGCGCCGGCGAGCATCGGTTCGCAGAAGTCGATGCCGACGACGTGCAAACTCGGGTCCGACCTAACTAGGTGAAACGTCAAATCGCCCGTCCCACAGCAGAGGTCGACGACCTTGCCGCCGTGCCGCGGCGCAAGCTCCCGGACGGCGCGGCGGCGCCACCGCTCGTCGACGCCGCCGGTCAGGAGCCGGTTCGTCGCATCGTAGCGGGGCGCGATCGATGCGAACATCTCGCGGACGTAGACGGATTTTTCCATTAGATTGAGCGCCTGAGGTTCCGGCTGCGGGGTTGCCGTTCATGCCGCGTCGCGTGAATGGAGAGCGCGGCGGAGCGCCGCGAGGAGCGGCGATGGAGTCGATCGGTGGAATCGCAGCGTGGTTCCGGCAGCCCGGCACGGCGGCCGGCCCCGCTGGTTTGGCGGGAGCGGCCAGCGCGAGCCGGCGGCTCGACGACCTGGCGCGCGAGGTCTCAGCGAACAGCGACGCAATCCTTCGGTCGTTGCACCCTCCGAGCCCGGGCCAAGATGGGCTCGGCGGCGCGGCGGGAGGCGGCGGCGCCGGCGGTTCGACGTCGGGCGGCGGGGGAGGCGCGGTCGGCGCTGCTGGGGTCGCATCGGGCGCCTGGCTCGCCACCGACGAAGGCCGGGCCGCTCTACAACAGACCCTGGAACGCGGTTGGAGCCTCCTTCGCGGCCTTCTGGGCGGGGCGGTCGATATCGCCGCCGCCGTCCCCGAACAGCTGCCGCTCCCGCTGGTCCCGTGACTTGTGCTGATCGCGACTCCGGCCGCCCCGACCCTTGCGCTCGACCGCACCGCCGCGGTCGCGATTTCGTCGCTCGACGGCTTGGCCGGCGCAATTGCCCATGCCCGGCGAGTCGAGCTCTCCGCCTGGATGTTGGGTTCGGATCGTCTGGTTGGCGCGCTCGAGGACGCCGCGCACGGTCGCGCGCGCGTCGATGTCATGCTCGAACGCGAACCGTACGCCCCCGTTCGGGCCGACGCGCAGGCGCTCGCGCGCCGCAACGCGGCGAGAGCGCGCGAACTACGCGCCCATCACGTCCGCGTCCACCTCGTCGAAAGCCGCGGGGCTCCGCTTCATTTAAAGGCCGCGCTCGTCGACGGAGTCGCGTATCTCGACGACCGGAACTGGGCCGAGCATGGCGCGCAAACGATCGTCCGTTCGAATCGGAAAAGCGACGTTGCCGCAGTCGAGGCGGCGCTCGCAAACGCCGCGGGCGATGCGGCATCGCCGAAATACAGCGCGCCCGAGGGTGGTCGCGGTCTCGCGCTGCGCAAGGATCGCGCGCTTCGTCTCGAGGCCGACCTGATCGCGCGCGCACCCGAGGGTTCGCTCGTGCGATGCGCGAGCGAATGGCTGCTCCCGGGATCGATCGTGACGAAGGCGCTGCTCGCGCGCGCCGCGGCCGGCGAGCGCGTCGAAGTCCTCGTCGATGAGTGCAATCCCGCCGCGAAGGACGCTCGGCGCGAGTTTGCGGCGCTAGCGCGCCTGCGCGATGCCGGCGCGGAAGTACGCGTCGGTCGAACGACCGAGAAGCTTTGCATCGCTGGCGACGCGGGCTGGGTCGGCTCGGCGAATGCGACGCCCGGATTCCTCGCGACCGTCGACTGGGGGTTGACGAGCCGCGCGCGAGCGATCGTCTCGGCACTCGCCCAGCGTTTTGATCGCGCATGGGATTCGGCTCGGCAAATTCCCAGGCCAACCTAAGCCGGCTCGACTACCCTCCGAACAACGCGACGGCGGTGGCGGTCGAGCGGCTTGCGACTTCCTCCAGGCTGGTCCCCAGCAATTCGGCGACGCGCGCCGCCGTCGCGGCCATGAACGCCGGCTCGTTCCGCTGACCGCGATACGGGACCGGCGCGAGATACGGACAGTCCGTCTCGAGAACGATGTTGCCCAGGCCGACTTCCTTGACCGCGTCCCGAATCGATTCCGCACTCTTGAACGTGACGACTCCGCCGATCCCCAGCTTTAATCCAAACTCGTCGACGTACGTGCGCGCCTGCTGCGCGTCGCCGGTGAAGCAGTGGACGACGCCGCGCATTGGTGCGCCGAACTCGGCGCGCAAGAGTGCGAGAAAGTTGTCGTACGCGTCGCGGTGATGGAAGATGACCGGGAGCCCCCGCGCTCGTGCGAAGCGCACTTGCGCGGCGCAGACTCGGCGCTGGATTTCGCGCGGGCTGTGGTCGTAATAGTAGTCGAGTCCGGTCTCGCCGATTGCAAGCGGCCGGCGCGGCGCCTGCGCGATCAACCCGTCGAGCGCAGCCTCCAGGTCCTCGGGCGCGTCTTTGGCTTCGTGAGGATGGATTCCGACCGACGCGTCGAGCCCGTATTCGGCGGCGATCCCGAGCGCCCGCGCGCTGTCGGCCAGGTCGGTCCCGACGGTCAGGATGCGGCCGATCCCAGCCTCGCCGGCGCGGGCGAGCATGGCCGCGCGGTCGGCGTCGAAGCCCGCTCCGTGGACGTGCGCGTGAGTATCGAACAGCATGTGCAGTCGATCCTACCACGCGCCGGCTCAGGCGTGGCGGTAGAAGGTCCTGTGGCAGAGCCAGTTGACCAGCACCGCGGGCGCCAGGCACAGAGCCCGCTGGGAGAGGTCGACGAGGCTGCTCTTGAGGGTCCGCGGGAAACCGTAGAGCCGGTGCGCCGTCGCGCGCGTCGCGATCGTACTGCGCAGCACGACTTTGACGAGCCGACCATTGACCGCGTCGGTGTTGATGCGGTACTCCGCGTACACCTCGGGAAGGTTAGCGGCGCGGCCGAGACCCATCAGCCGCAAGTTCAAGTCGTAGTCCTCGACGACGTTGCGCGTCGTGTAGCCGCCGGCCTCGAGCGCGGCGGCGCGCCGGTACGTAATCGCCGAGTGCGCGAACGGGTTGTAGATCGTCGCGGCCCGGCGGAGCGCGCGGTCGTCGAGTGGATAGCGGCGCAACCCGACGCGCGCGCCGTTTTGGTCGATGATGCCGAGCGCCGAACCGACGAGCACGACGTCGGGGTTGAGATTGAGGAACGAGACTTGCGCCGCGAACCTGCCGGGGAGCGCGCGGTCGTCGGCGTCGAGGATCGCGACGTAGCGCCCGCGCGCTTCGTTCAGTCCGCGGATCGCAGCCGGAATCTTCCCGGCGTTTTCCTGGCGAACGACGCGCAGCCGCGGGTCCGCGTACTCGGCGAGGATGCGCGGCGACGCGTCGGTCGAGCCGTCGTCGACGACGACGACCTCGAAGTTGACGCCCTCTTGGGACAACGCGCTATCGACTGCTTCGCGCAAGTGACGCTCGGCATTGTAGACGCGGACGATGACGCTCAGGACCGGAGTCATTCACTACGAAGTTCGTCCCGCCGGGCGGCCCAGTTTAGGGAAAAGGCCCGCGCCGCATGATCACGGTCGCCGACGACCGTCCGCGCGACGATGACCGCCGGGCGCGAATCGCGATCGGGGTGTCGATCGTCGTCCATTTACTCGCCGTCTTCATCTACTTCGGGCTCGCGGGGCTGTTCGCGCGGCTCCATCTCTTCCCGCCGCCGAAGCCGAAGGAAGACCAGACCACGATGATTACGAGCACGATCACGTTCGAGCGGCGGCCGAAGCCAAAACGGGCCGCGCCGCGGCCCCCGCCGCCGAGCGTGCCGCAGCGCCAGGCGGTCGCAAGCGTCCCCGTCCCGCAGCGCGTCCTCGAGCCGCCGCCGGTCCCCGCCCCGATCAAGCGACCCGAGTTGGCGAAAGAAGCGCCGACCGCGCCGCCGGCGCCGCCGACGATTCCGCCGAGCGAGCCGCCGCGCAAGATCGCGCGCGTGCAACTTCCGTCGACGAGCGAACACGTTGCGACCGCGCAGCGGCCATCGCCGCCGTCGCAATTATCGCAAGAACAACTCGCGGCAGTCGAACGCGATCTCGCGAGAACGGTCGCGCAGGCCCGCGCCGATACGAATCCGCTCCCGGTGACGTCCGCCGAACCGGCAGGGCCGAAGCACTATCAAATGCAGATGTTCGGCCGCCGAACCTCCGACCTCCGCGAGGCTCAGGGTGTCTACTATCCGATCAAGGGGTGGCAGGACGGCGGCTGGGACTACTACTACGTGAGCGCAAACGTTACGCTGCCCGACGGCAGCGTTAAAGTGGAAGCGATCCCTTGGCCAATTCGCTTTCGCTGGAACGCCGATCCGTTCAACGGATCGTCGAATGCCCTCATTCCTCTAGCGATGCCTCTGCCGGGCTGGAGCATGCCCGCCGGGGTCCGCGTCGACCGGGAAATCCGTCAGTACGCGAACGAACATGGCGTCGATTTGTGAGTCGCACCATGCGCGACCACGGGACGGAACTTAAGAGGCCGCAACCTCCGCGTCGATGCGCGGAAAGAGCGGCTCTTCGGCCGGCGCCGTTTTTGTGCCGCCGGCGAGGCGCCCCCACGTAAGCTCGGTGCGCCAGTCGAGCGTCGGCGTCCCGGCGAGTCCGAGTTGCGACCACATCGCGCCGGCCTTCGACGGCATGAACGGCGCGACGAGCAGCGCGATCCAGCGCAGCCCTTCGCAGACTTCGTAGAGGACCGCGTCGAGCGCGGCGGCGTCGCCGCGTTTGTGCAGATCCCACGGCTTGCGTTCGTCGATCGCACGGTTGAGCGCGCTGACGAGTTCCCAAATCGCTTCGAGCGCACCGCGGAAGTCGAGCACCTGAAGCTGGGCGGCGACGCGCTCGCCGAGCCCCGCAAAGCGTTCGCCGACTTGTGACGGCGCCGGCGCCGGCACGATCCCATCGCGGTAACGCGTCAGCATCGCAAGCGACCGGCGCACGAGGTTGCCGAGATCGTTCCCGAGGTCGGCGTTGTACCGCAGCCGGATTTTCTCTTCGCCGATCCCGAAGTCGCCGCCGAACGGCGCTTCACGCAAGAGATAGAACCGGAGCGTGTCGGCGCCAAACCGTTCGATGACGTCGAACGGATCGATGACGTTCCCGCGGCTCTTGCCCATCTTCTCGCCGTCGACCGTGATCCACCCGTGCGCGAAGACGCACGCCGGCGCCGGCAGCCCGAGCGCCCACAAGAGCGCCGGCCAAATGATCGTGTGAAAGCGCGCGATCTCCTTGCCGATCAACTGCACGTCGGCCGGCCAGAACGTCTCGAACTTTTCGTCGTCGTGCTCCCAGCCGAGCGCCGTGATGTAGTTGAGCAGCGCGTCGAGCCAGACGTACATGACGCCGCCGCCCGGGAGCGGGACGCCCCATTCGAGGTTGACGCGCGAGATGCAAAGGTCTTCGAGCCCGCCCTCGATCGTCGCGATCATCTCGTTGTACGCGCGCTCGGGACGGACGAACCCGGGATTCGCCTTATAGTGCGCGAGCAGCCGGTCGCGGTATTTCGAGAGCGCGAAGAACCAGTTGTCTTCCGAAAGCCACTGCACTTCGCGCCGGCAATCGGGGTTCGGGCACCGTCCGTCGACGAGTTTCGACTCGAGCCAAAACGTCTCGTCGTTCGTGCAGTACCAGCCTTCGTACGTACCGAGGTAGACCTCGCCGCGCTCTTTGAGTTCCTCGAAGACTTTGACGACCGCGGAGACGTGGCGCGGCTCGCTCGTGCGAATGAAGTCGTCGTTTTGGATCTCGCACGCGCGCAATAGGTCGAGCCATTTCGGAACGAGCGCGTCCGTCCACGCTTGCGGCGCCATCCCGGCCGCCGCGGCGGCCGCCGCGACTTTCTGCCCGTGTTCGTCCGTTCCGGTCAAGAAGAACGTCGGTTCGTACGTTCGGTGAAAACGCGCAAGGACGTCGGCGGCGATCGTCGTGTACGCATGACCGACGTGCGGGTTGCCGCTGATGTAATAGATCGGCGTCGTGACGTAAAAGGCGGAGCGGGGCATCGTCCGCCTGGAGTTAGATGCCGGCGGCGCCTCGGCCCTCAAGTTGCGCCGAAACCCGCCGCGCCGCGCCCGGCGTGGAGTGCGGCCGCCAAGCCGCCGCGCCGAGGAGCAGCATCAAGCCGAACCACGTCGGAAGCTTCCAGACGACCTGCTCGAGCCGCGTCCGCGGGTCGTTACGGTCGGCGAAGGCCTTGATGTAGGCTGCGTAGGGAACCTCGGCGAGGTCGCGTCCGCGCACTGCGGGGAGCCGCGGCTCGGCGGCGACGATCGGCTTTGCGGGCAGGTATGCCACGACGAACGGGACTTCGGCGAGCGTCTGCCATGGAATCGCGAGCGCGACGACGGCTGCGATGACACATGTTTGCTCGCGCGCGTGCCCGCGCAAGAGGCCGGCGAGCATCAAGCCGAGCGGAAGCGCGGCCGCCATTTGATGACCGTGGATGAATGCCCCGCCGAGCAGCACGGCCGCAACGGGCGTGACGACTGCGAACGCTGGGTCGGCGTAGCGGCGTTGTAAGACCGCGGCGAGCCAGAGTCCGGCGCCGAGCATGACGACGTACGACAGACTTCCTATGCGCAGCGCCATATCGCTTCCCGCGCCGAATGCGTAGAGGAGCGACGCGAGGGAATACTGCCCGCCGAAACTTGCGAGCTCCGAGCGAGCGTGTTGCGGAAGGACCGCGGTGAAATACTCGTGGTTGAGATTTCCAACGGCCGATGGCGAAAGCATGAACAGCACGATCCCAGCCAAGAGCAGCGGGACGCGCGACGGGCGCACGAAGATCCACAGGCCGAGCCAGGCTGGGAGCGCGAGGTGCGGTTCGAGCGCGGCGACCGCGGCGCAAAGCGCGGCGACCCCCCCGTCGCCGCGACGCGCCGCGAGCGCGGCGACCGCGAGCGCGGCGACGACGAACGGGACGACTTGCCCGTAAATGAGCGACGCAAAACCGAGCGCGCCGAAGAGTGCGACGGCGACGACGACGGGTCGCAAGCCCGATAATCGCTGCACCGCGACGATCGCGACGCAGAGCGCCATGATGCCGAGCGCGAACCACAATTCGCTCGCAAGCCGGTACGGCAAACTTGCGATGAGCGCAAACAACAGCAGCGCGTACGGCGGGAGCGGTGCGGGCAAGAACTTGCGCGGATCCATGTGCAGGCCGGCGGAGGCGAGCGTCTTTCGTTCGCAAGTGCGCAGGGGCTCGACGCGGTACGGGTCGGCCCCACGGTCGAGCGCGGCCCCGGCGCAATAAAACACCCGAAAATCGGTCGGGTTCGTGACCGGCCCGTCGCGCCCGTAGTCCCACAATTGCGAAGCGAGCGCCGTCAGGGCGGCGCAGAGTAGGACTGCGGCCGCAATCGCGAGCGGCCAGCGCCAGTGCGCGTCCATGCGCCGAAGACCCGCCATATCCTAGGTTTCGGCGCCCCTTTGGCCGCCTCTGAGAATTCACGGCAGGGGTCGCCCCCGTTCAGCCCCCTGGGCCGCACTTAGCCCCCCGGCGGCTCCTTGCGCTCGCGCTTCCGGGCGGCGACCCGTGCATAAAGCTGGTCGCGCGGCCCGGCCTTGCGCCGGACGAGCGATTTAGCGGCCGCAGCGACCGAGAGCCCCGCGTCGAGCGCTGCATCGATCGCGGCGGTCAGGTCGAGCGGAGCATCCCGCGACGCGTGGCGGGCGGCGCGCGAAGGGCTCGGCCCGAGGACGAGGACGACTTCGCCCCGGATCGGACGTTCGAGGACGGTGAGGACTTCGTCCGGCGTTCCGAGCGCTTGCTGCTCGTGCAATTTCGTCAATTCGCGCGCAACGAAGATCGTGGCGGTTGGCTCGATCGCGCGAAACGTCTCGAGCGTCGCGACGAGTCGCGCCGGCGACTCGTACCACGCGCTCGCAGTCCCGCGGTCGAGCGCGGCGCGCAGCGCCGTTTCGCGCTCGCGTTTCGTGCGCGGGACGAAGCCCTCGAACGTCATCCCGGTCGCCGGGAAACCCGAGAGTACCGCGGCGATGACGAAGGCGACCGGTCCGGGGAGGACTTCGACCCCGATCCCGGCGGCGCGCGCCGCGACGATGAGCTCGCGGCCGGGATCGGATATCCCCGGCATCCCGGCGTCGCTGACGACCGCGACGTTTTCGAACTCCGCGCGCGCGAGAATCGTCGCCGTCGCCGCGCCCGCGTTCGCTTCGCGGTAGCTCAAAAGCCGCTTGCCCGTGATTCCGTGCGCGGTCAGGAGGCGGCGCGCGACGCGCGTATCTTCGGCGACGATCAAGTCGCTCGCGCGCAAGACGTCGAGCGCGCGCAACGTGATGTCGCGCAGGTTGCCGAGCGGCGTCGGAACGAAGGTCAAAGACAATGGCTCAGCCTTCGCCGCACGGCCGCGGGCCCTTCGTCCGCGAGATCGAGCTGACCGGTCACATCCTCGACTCGGGCGTGTTCGGGCGCGTCCTCGAGTTGATCATGGACAACGAGTTCGCGCGCTACACGATCGACAAGTTCGTCGTGGGTAAGACCGCGGGCGAACCGAGCACGGCGCGACTGCGGATCGAGGCTGAGAACGCCGGCGCTCTCGAAGATTTGCTCCTCAAACTGCGCGACACGGGCGCGATCGTCGCCGACGACACCGACGCCGTCACCGAGCCGGCCCCGCGCGACGGCATTCTCCCCGACGATTTCTATGCGACGACCAACCTCGAGACCGAAGTCAGGATTGCGGGGCACTGGCTTCCGGTCGCGCTCCCCGAGATGGACTGTGCGATCGTCCTCGAGCCAGGCGGCCCGCGGACGGTCGCGCCGCCGGACGTCGCGCGCGGCGCGCAGGTTGTCGTCGGTCATACGGGCGTGCGGGTCGAGGCGCAGCAGCGCCCGCGCCGCAAAGAGGTCTTCGAGTTCATGTCGAGCACGGTCTCGAGCGAGAAGCCGAAGGAGTCGCTGATCGCCGAGATCGCGCGCGAACTGCGCGCGACCAAGGCGGCCGGCAAACGGGTTTTGCTCGTCGGCGGCCCGGCGATCGTCCACACCGGCGCGGGCAAGTATCTCGAAAGCCTTATCCGCGACGGCTACGTCGACGCGCTGTTCGCGGGGAACGCGCTCGCGGTCCACGACATCGAGTCGCAGTTCTTCGGGACCTCGCTCGGCGTCGACCTCGACGCGGCGTTCCCCGTCGAGGAAGGACACGTCCATCACCTCCGGACGGTCAACCGAATTCGCGCGCTCGGCGGGATACAACCCGCAATCGACCAGGGCGTGCTGCGCAACGGGATCATGTTCGAGGCGTATAAGAAGAAGATCCCGGTCGTCCTCGCCGGCTCGATTCGCGACGACGGTCCGCTCCCCGACGTGATCACCGACGTCGTCGAGGCTCAGCGCGCGATGCGCCGGTACGTCCCCGAGATCGGGATGGCGCTGCTCGTTTCGACGTTGCTTCATTCGATTGCGGTCGGCAATCTGTTGCCGGCCTCAGTCAAAACGATTTCAGTCGACATCAACCCGGCGAGCGTGACCAAGCTAACCGATCGCGGCTCGATACAGACGCTCGGCCTCGTCATGGATGCCGCGTCCTTCCTGCGCGAGCTCTCGAATGCGCTGGCCCTCGGCGGCCGATGATGAAGAAAGCGATGGATTACAAGGCGATCCGGCCCGGGCAGAAACTCGAATTGTACGTCAGCCCGACGTGCCCGTACTGCCGCGAGGCGCGCGCGTACTATGACGAAGCGGGGATCCCGTACGTCGCGCACGACGCGCAAAACGACCGGGCCGCGCGCGACCGCATGTTCGCCTACACCGGCGGCGACCCGACGGTCCCCGCGATCGTCGTCGACGGCGCCTACGCACGCTCGGGCTGGGGCGACCCACCGCGCGGTTGAACGGTCCACTGAACGCGCCGGTCGGCGCGTGAAGCCGCTCGCCGAACGGATCGCGCTCGTCGCGATCCTCGTCGCGTCGCTCTGGGTCGCGCTCGTGTGGGTCGTGCGCGTCCCGTTCTTCCAAGAGCCCGACGAAAGCGCGCATGCCGACTATGCGTTTTCGATTTTCTCCACGGGGCATCTGGTGCGCACGCTCGACCGCAGCCCGGCGACCGACCTTCACCCGACCGTACGTTACCTCGAGGATGCGGCCGCATTTCGCACGATGCGCTACAATCCCGACGGGCGCGTCCCGCCCGCCTATGGAAGCGCGGCCTACTTTCGCGCGGTCAACGATAGCGCACCGCGCGTCCCGGGCAAGTTCTTGGACGCCGACTCCGGGCGGATCCCGTACGTGGCGCAGTACTACTCGTACTTCTACTACGCGCTCGACGCGCTTGCGATCGGCGCCGGCGCGTTTGTCGCGCACGGCGCGGCGAGCGCCGAGTTCTTCGCCGCGCGCGCATTCGGGCTCGTCCTGCTCGCGCTGAGCCTATGGCTCACGTATGCGACGTTACGCGAACTCCACGTCAAACCGCCGGCCGCGCTCGCGCTCCTTTTAGCAATCGGACTCTTCCCCTTGACGTCGTGGGTCTCGGCCTACGTCCAACCCGACAATCTTGCGTTCACGGCCGTCGCGCTCGCGCTCTATGCGAGCATCCGCGCGCGCCGCGAATCCGATCCGCTGCGCGCCGCCGCATGGCTCGGCGCGGCGCTCGGGGTTTTGGCGCTGACAAAAGCCGACTATTTCGTCGCGGTCGCGATTCCGGCGCTCGCCGACCGCACGCTGCGGTTCGCGGCACGGCCGGCGACGTGGCGCGCGTGGCTCGCCTACGGCGCGCTCGCCGCAGGCCCGGCGCTCGTGCTCGGCGCGACGGCGCGTGCGATCGCCCACGGCGCGGCCGACACGGTGGCCGCGTTCGTCTCCGCGAACGGCGACCCGATCGGCGATGCGGCGCGGCACGGCATCGGGCCGCTCGTCGCGTATCTCGGCGCGGAGGCCGTGCGCGGCTGGAACGCCCTCTTCTTCGACGGGATATCGTTCGTTTCGTACTGGGGCGCGATTTCGTGGACGGGGACGCGGATCGCATTTGGTTCGCCGGCGCTGACCGATGCGGTCTTCACCGCACTCGGTGTGGCCTCGCAACTGGTCGCGCTCATGGTCGCGGCGCGGATCG
Source organism: Vulcanimicrobiota bacterium (assembly GCA_963832625.1). Lineage (GTDB taxonomy): Bacteria > Vulcanimicrobiota > Vulcanimicrobiia > Vulcanimicrobiales > Vulcanimicrobiaceae > CAWHUV01. The sequence continues at coordinate 114,083 of CAWHUV010000008.1, forward strand.
CGTTCGGCGTGTGGCCGCGGCTCGTTCGGATCGCACGCAGGCGCGGCATCGCGACGATGCTCCGGCTCCTCGCAAGCGACGTCCCGCTGAATGCGTACGTACTCTTTGCGACGATCATTCTCGCGATCTACGTTTCGACCGGAGGCTCGATGGGGACGCAAGGGCGCTACTGGTTGCCGTTGATCCTCCCGGCAGTCCTCTGCGCGACGCGCGTCGCGCCGCGCGCGCTGCGCCCGATCTTTCGGAAGCGCCTCGCGTTCGTGCTCGGCGGGGCGCTCGTGGCGTATTCGATCGTTGGCGCGGTCGCGGCGCTCGGGACACTGCAAGCCCGGTTTTACGCGTCTCCCGCGACCCTTCACACGGAGGAAGCGCAAGCGCAATTCACGCGCGTCGGACAGTACCCGGTCGCAACGCTGTTCGCCCTCGACGATACGCGACTTTTTGGTCCGAAACAGACGATCGACGTCGAGGGCTGGGCGTTCGATTCGCGCAGCGGGCTGCCGGCACGCGCGGTAGCGCTGGAAGTCGACGGACGGCTTCGCAGTGGCCTGCGCTATGGGATCGCCCGCCCCGACGTCGTCGGCCGTTTCCACGACGACGGGCTGCTCGACACCGGCTTCGGCGTGCGGCTTGGGCTCGCCGGACTCGCGCCCGGGCGACACGAGCTGAGGCTCGCGATAGCCGAACGCGGCCGGAGCGAACCCTACCCGAGCCGGGCGCGCGTCGCCTTCACGATTGCCGGGGATCCCTAAACCGGCCCGGCTGCAAGACCGAACACCGGAGCATCATGGCTAGGCTCGCCGAGGCCGGCGCCGCCCTTTGGATCGTCGTACCGGCATACAATGAAGGTGGCGCGATCGGCGCGACGCTGCGTGGGCTCGCAGACCGCTTGCCGCGAGTCGTTGTCGTCGACGACGGCTCGACCGATGAGACCGCGCGCATCGCCGGCGCCTTCGGGGCGACCGTCGTGCGCCATGCCGTCAACCTCGGCCAAGGCGCCGCGCTGCAGACCGGAATCGACTACGCCTTCTTACAGGGCGCGACGCACGTCTGCACGTTCGACGCGGACGGTCAACACGACGCGGCGACGATCGACGTCATGCTCGCGGCGCTCGAAGACAGCGGCGCCGACGTCGCGCTCGGCTCGCGCTTCTTGGGCGAGACCGTCGCCATGCCGGCATTGCGCCACCTTGCGCTACGAGCCGCCGTCGTCTACACGCGCTGGCAGACCGGCCGGGACTTCACCGATGCCCACAACGGGTTTCGGATGCTCACGCGCGGCGCCGCCGAAAAGCTGCGAATCCGCCAACCCGGGATGGCGCACGCGTCCGAGATCCTGAGCGCGATCGCGCGGCACGATCTGAACTATGTCGAAGTCCCGACGACGGTGACCTACTCGGCGTATTCGCTTGCCAAGGGACAGAGTCTGGCGAACTCGATCAAGATTCTCTTCGATCTCGTGTACGCGGCCTGGACGCGCTGACGCCGTGATGATCGGTTCGATCCTCCTGTTTGCGATCATCGTCCTTGGAACGTACGTCGCGAGCCACCGCCTCAGCGGCCTGCAGTTGCTGGTCGCGATCGTCATGCTCGGCTCCGGGATCGGTTTGGTCGTCTTCCCGAACGCAGCGACCTACGTCGCGGCGCGCCTCAACGTCGGGCGCGGGACGGACCTCGTGACATACCTCGCGATCGTCGGCGGACTCTTCGTTGCGGCGAATTTCTACTTTCGGTTCAAGCGCCAAGAGCAACAGATGATCGAGGTCGTGCGCGAACTCGCGATCCGCGGCGCCCGCCGCCGGTGACGACCGTCGCGCTCGATTTCGACCGCTACGCGCAAGAGGCGCGTCATTTCGACGTACCCTTCGTATTCCCGGAGGTCTGCGCGCGCGCGATGTGCACCGCTCGCGGAACCTTCGCCGACCTCGGCGCCGGCGACGGCGCGGTCGTGCGCTCGGCCTATCGTCAAGGGCTTTTGCGCGGTTTTGGGGAGGTCGTCGCCGTCGACATCTCGCCGGTCCGTATCGCGCGGATCGAAGATCGCGCTTTCCCGGGGCTCAAAGGGATCGTCGCCGACGCATCCGATGTCCCGCTCCCTTCAGGGAGCGTCGACTTCGTGTTCTCGCACCAAGTCATCGAGCACGTCCCCGACGACGCGGCGATGGCGCGTGAGATCGCGCGGCTCCTCAAACCAAACGGTAAGGCTTTCGTCACGTCGGTCACCAAGCGTTGGTACGGCTGGTACTTCTACCGGTGCAACGGGAAGTGGCGGCTCGATCCGACGCACGTCCGCGAGTACGGTTCGATGCGCGAGTACGAAGGGATATTTCTCCAGGCCGGACTCGAGATCGAGAGTTCGTTCGAACGCCGCGCCGCGCATCCGCTCGACAAAGTTGCGATATGGTCGCTCGTGCGCACGGGTCTCGTCCGGCTGGATGCCGCGGACGCGCTGATTGGGCGCCCGATCATGCGAAGGCTCGGCCGAATCGAGATCCCGATCCCAGGCTACCGCACCGCCGAAGTACTTGTCCGCCGGGTCGCCGGCTAGGCCGTCCTAGACGGTCGGGAGCGCGAACGAGCGCGGGCGCGCGGGCCCGCGCCACGCGGGCGTCGCTTCATCCTTTGGGCGTTCGGCGTTCGTTGCGCTCGTGACCAGAAACAAGAGCGCGAGCCACGCCGGAAGCGCGAGCACGACGAGGGCCGCGGCGTTGCGCGCGAACGTCCCCGCGACGAGGATCTGCCAAGCGGTTTGTGCGAGCGCGTCGGGCGCGATCCCGACGTACGCCGACGACGGCGGTGCGATCGGTACTGCGACCAAGCCTTGCGCGAATGCGAGCGCCGCGAATGCGGCGCAGCCGGCCACGATCGCGCGGGCGGGAGAGATCCGAAACAAGCCGTGCGCCAGCATCGCGACCGCTAAGGCGGCGAGCGGCAGGAACGGCGTTTGATCGTACGGCGCGACGAACGGGACGCTCAGCAGAACGAGGGCGAGCGCCGGCAACGTCTTGCGCTCGACGCGTCCGACGAGGAACAGCGCAGCCGGGATCGCCGCCGCGAGGTGATGCGGATGGAGGTATGGCGCGCCCGCAAGCGCGATCGCCGGCGGGATGAAAACGAGCGCGGCCGGCGCCTGGAAGCGCCGCGCGAGCGCGCCGCCGAAAACGACGCCGGCGGTCGTCGCCAACAGGAAGGTCAGCGTCCCGAGTTGTGCGACGATCGCAGCACCGAGGCCTAAGCGGTACAAGAGCGAGATCGGGGCGAGTTGGTCGTCGCGCGCGATTTCGCTGGCGACTTGCGCCGGAAGGACCTGCGTGAGGTATTCGAAGTTTCGCTCGAATCCAACGAATGCGAAGGACGCGACGCCGAGAAGCGCCAGCGCGCCGATCAACGGAAGCCGCATGCGCGCGCGGAACGCAAAGAGCGCGACGATCGCCGGGAGGGCGAGGTGCGGCTCGATCATGGCGAGCGCGACCCAGCCTGCGGCGACGAGCCAGCGCTCGTCTTCGACCGCTTCGGCGGCGAGGCACAACGCGGCGATCGCGAGCGGCACGAGCTGTCCGAGTAACAGCGAGAGCGCCGCGAGCGGCAAGAGCGTCGCGGCGACGACGAGCGGCGCCGCGACCTTCGTCAATCGCGCAAGCGAACGGACCGTCAGCGCGTACGCGCCGATCAAGAGCGCGAGCCATAGCGCGGATGCAAGCCCGAAGGGGAGTCGCGCGAACGGAGCGAGGAGCGCGAGCGCGTAGCCCGGGAGCGGCGCCGGGACGACGAGCCGGCTGTCGGGGCGAAACGCATGCCCGACGCGATGCTCGCAACTGCGCAGCGGCTCGACGCGGTACGGATCGGCGCCCTGCGACGCGACGGCGCTCGCGCAATAAAACGCAACGAAGTCGTATTGGAACGCCGTGGCGCGATAGGCGCTGCGCGTCTCGAACGTCCAAAGCGCGGCGCCCAGCGCGAAAACGAGTGCGATCGCGAACGCGATCGAGCGGGTCATGCCGGCAGTAAGCGGCGCGCGCCTAAATATCGGCTGCGGAAGTAGGACGAGTTAAAGTTGGAGAGGTGCACGTCCGGCCGAATCGCTTGGATGAACCAACCGTTCCCAAGATAGATCCCGACGTGCGACGCGCCCACTTCGTAGGTTTGGAAGAAGACGAGGTCGCCGGGTTCGGGATAACCAGCGATCGGGCGTCCGACTGCGAACTGCAAGTCGGCGGTCCGCGGGATCGCGACGCCGACGGCGGCGTACGTGTAGTAAGTGAAGCCCGAGCAATCGAAGCCGCTTGGGGAAGTCCCGCCCCACACGTATGGGACGCCGACGAAATTCATCGCGTAGCGGATCAACGCCGCCGCTCGAGTTGAGGCCGCGACGGTGTTGCTCGGGAGCGCCCGCGCGTGCGTCGCGGCGTGCGCCGCGGCCCGATGCACCTTCGCTCGTGGTGCCGGCTTGAGCGCGGCGTCCGGCTCGTCGACGATGACTTGCACGCCGCCGATCGAGCTGATCGTCGCCGCGGTCGAGGATGCGGGGACGGCCATAATGACTGCGCACAGCAGCGAAGACGCAAAAAAGAGGGAGCGCACTATACTCTTCATATCGGCTCGCCGGCCAAGCGCCTGAATCGCTGGGCCGGCCCAAGCGCCGAGCCGACAACTGGAGTGATGAGGGACTCTCCCGCCGGGCCCCCGGGGTCGCCGAACGCACCCCAGCGACCGCTCGCCGCGCTTCCGCGGCCGCTCCTGCTCTGGGCGCTCGCCCTCGGCGGGCTCGCCGCCGGGACTGCCGTTGCGCTCCCCTGGGTCGGTCCTTCCGGCGATTTCGCCCTGGGCGGGCACGTCTTCGCGCACATCGCGGACCGCGGCCTTACGCCGATCCCGGTAGTCCAGAACGCGCCCGGCGCGTGGCCGCTCCTCGTCCTGTACCTGGCGGCCTTCGGCCTCGCATGTGCGGCCTACGTCGCCATCTTACGCCTCCCAGGTTTACGGCCCGCGCACGTCTGGGGGGCCTTCGCGCTCGGCGCAGTCGTGATGTGCGCCGTCCCATTCTTCCCGACGACCGATCCGTACGCGTACGCGCTGTACGCGCTCGAAGCAGGCCCGCTGCACCTCAACCCCTACGCCGTGCAGGCGCTCGCACCGGCGGCCTCGAGTTGGAGCGGCGCGCTCGCCGCGATCTTCCCCGACCCGGGCGCCTACGTGCGTCACTGTAACTACGGCCCGGTCGCGGCGTTCGCGTACGCGGCGCTCGCGGCGCCGTTCGCGCATCTTCCGCTCGTCGCGTTCTTGTACGTGGAACGGCTCTTTGGCGCGCTCTGCGTCGCGGCGACCGGCTTGGCGCTCGCGCGCAGCGCGCCGGCGGGTGACGGCGCTCGCCGCGCCGCGGCATACGTCTTGCACCCGCTCGTCCTGTGCGAGTTCGTAGCCTTCGCGCACGGCGACGCGCTGATGCTCGCCCTGCTTGCGTTCGCGTTCGTCGCGTGGCGCCGCGCCGCGTTCGGTTGGGCCGGCGCCCTCTGCGTCGCGGCGCTCGCGACGCGCTCCGTCGCAGCGCTCGGGCTCGTCGCGCTGTTCGTCGTCGTCGCGCGGACGCAGCCGCGCGGCCTGATGCGTGTCGTCGCCGGCGCGGCCCTCGCTGCGCTCGTTATCGGCGGCGCGTCGTTCGCGCGCTTCGGGACCGTCTCGCTCGGCGGCGCTCCCGCCTTCAATCCGTTCTCGGCGCCGTTCGTCTATGTCGCAACGGCGTTCGAGCTGCCGCACGCTCTAGCGAGCGGCGTCTTCATCGAAGCCGCGTTCGGCGCCGTCGTCATCCTGATTTTGCTTCGTCGCACGTGGTCGAAGCCGCGCGCCGGAGCGCTCGAATGGCTGCCGTTTGGCGCGCTCGCGGCGCTCCCGGCAATCTATCCTCACTACCTCGGCTGGGTCGCGGGCGTCGCCGCGTTGCGCGACGATTCGCGTTTCGTCTCGGTCGCGCGCGTCGCGACGTTCGTTGCGCCCCTGTGGTACGTCGCGCGTCTCAACCTATTCGCGCCGCCGCAGCCCTCGGCGCCGGCTTACGCCGCGCTGCTGATCGTCACGTGGGGCAGCGCTCTGTTCGCGATCGTTGCTTCAGGCGGCGCGCGCCGTGCGGCGCTTCGCCTGCGTTTGCGCCGCGCGTAGCGCGACCGCGACGAACGCGCCGAGCCCGAGCAGCGTCGGTAGCTTCGCGAGTGCGAAGAGGCCGGCATTCGCGTGGAACGCCGCGCGAATGTACGCCGTCCACGAAACCTCGGCGAAAAGCCGGCCGCCGGCGACCTGCGCCAGAACGGCCGAGACGTCCGGACGGGGCGCGATCCCCGACGTCAACAGCCAAATGAATCCGGCCGCGCACGCCGCGCTCGCGACGGCGGTGAAAGGACGGACTCCGAGCACGTCTGTGGCGAGGAGCGCGACGATGAAGACGACCAGCGGAGCGATCGCGAGCAGCTCGGGGAAAGCGCCCCAAGGGACCGCGAGCAGCACGAGCGCGGCGCCGAGCGCGCGGTTGCGCGGCGCGACGCGCCCGAGCAGCACGAGGATCGCAGGGAGAGCGAACGCCATCTGATGGACGTGAACGAAGGGACCGCCGATAACGGCGAACGCCGGCGGGACGAGGACGAGCAGGGAACGCGGCGCTCCGCGCGCGACGAGCGCGCGAGCCGTGACGACGCCGACGAGCACGACGGCGCCGTACCAAAGTTCGGCCGCGCGGAGCGCGAGCGCGTCACCCGCGCCGAGGACGTGGAGCACGTAGGCGAGACTGTATTGTTCTTCGTTAGCCAATTCGCTTGCGGCGTGCGCCGGCAGGACGCTGCGAACGTACTCGAGGTTTACGTGCGGCCCGAGGACGCCGAGCGAGAGGGCAACGCCGGCCGCGACGGCGGCAAGAAGAGCGAGGCGCGCGCGCGGGACGCATATTGCGAGCGCGACGAAAGCCGGCAACGCGACGTGCGGTTCGAGCGCGGCGACTGCGAGCGGGACGACGGCGAGCGCGTCGCGCCGCCGTTCGAGCGCGAGCGCGGCGAGCGCCAATCCGGCGAGCGCGAGCGGGACGACTTGCCCGAGCAACAGCGACAGGAACCCCGCCGAAAGCGCGAGCGCGGCCCATACGACGCGCGCCGGCAATCGCGTAAGCGAGACGAGCGCCAACTCAGCGGCGACGAGCGCCGCCGCCGAGAGGACGAGCCACAGCGCCGCGGCGACGCCGAAGGGGAGTCGCGCCAGCGCCCAAAACGGCGCGAGCGCGAACCCGGGCAACGGCGCCGGGACGGCCAGACGGGCGAGGTCGGTTCGGAAGGGTCCGCTCGCGTGCTCGCACGCGCGCAATGGCTCGGCGCGATATGGATCGGCGCCGTCGGCGACGGCCCGCCCGGCGCACGAAAACGCGCGGAAGTCGTAAAGGAAGGCGCGCGTGGGGAATTGGATCGCGCGGCTGAGCCCGAAACCGATCGAAAGCGCCAGCGCCGTGCCGAACAGTGCCGCGACGAGGCGATTCGAAGCGCGCGACTGCATCACGAAGTTTGTCTGAACGGGATCACGTTCGGGCCGTAATCCGCCTCGATCTCGGGAATCGCGGGCGCAAGCTCGACGTTCGGGACGAACGGCTGCGGCTTGCCCAAACTAATCTCGGTTGGTACCTGCGCGAACGCGAGCAACGTCCCGACGGCGCGCTGTCCGCCGTGTACCATCATCGCGACGAGCCGCCGATTGGTCGCGGGCAACTCGACGAGCACCCAGAGCACGTATCCGCCAAGGACGCCGAGCGCGATCGCAGCGGCGCCGGCGCCCAGCACCCCGATCCGCGGCGCCAGGAACCGGTCTGCGGCAGAGACGATCGGCTCGTGCACCAAATAGATGCTGTACGAAGCGATCCCAATGCTCGTCAACCACGGATGGGAGAGCGCGCGGCTCAACCACGGTCGCGCTCCGGCCCAGATGACGAAACCGAAGGCCGTCAGGTGCCAGCCGGCGTTCGTTTGGATCGGGAAATGATAGGAGCCCTCGAGCATCAGGCCAAGTCCGGCCCCGGCGAGCATTAAGAGCGGCCCAAAATTCGCCGCCGGGTGTCGCGAGAGCGCAATGTGCGCCGCGACGATTCCGAGCAAGAACGCGTCGAGAACCCCAATGTCGGTCGAGGCTGCGCGCGTCGCCTCGTTTGCAAGGATGACGATGACGATCATCGCCATGAACGCGCGCGGACGCGCGGCCCACAGCGCGAGGACGGCCGGAAACAGCACGTACCAGCGGCACTCGACCGCGAGCGACCAAAACGAAGAGTTGATGTGATGGAGGCCGCGGTCCATGAAGAACAGCTCGCTGAGGACGTCGGACCAATCGAACTGCGAGGCCATTCCCGGCGGGAGATGGTAGCCGTGGGCCAGCGCATACCAACCCCCGAACGCAAAGCCGAGCACCGCCGCGGCGTAAGGGGGGAATATCCGCAAGAAGCGCTTGACGGCGAACGCGGCGACGTCGAAGCGGACGAAACCGTCGCGCTGCAAGTACTTCAGCGTTGGGATTGCGAGGCAGAAACCCGAGACGACGAAGAACAAGTCGACGCCGTGAGAGAACTCTTTGTAGTAACCGAGCGTGGCGCCCGGCATGTGCACGCGCGCGTGAAAGATCATGACGAAAAGGACGGCGACGGCCCGCAGGCCGTCGACGTAGGCCAGGCGGCCGCCATCGTCAGTCTTTAGGCCGCGAGGCTGCATGCCGTCCCCTACTTCTGCGCGTGCGCCCTAGTGAATCGCGCAAGCACGCCGTGCTCGCGCGATCGTGACGCGGCTCACTGCAGCCCTAGCGGGTGACGATCGTCGGGGTCAGGACGAAGACGACGTCGCTGTCGCTCCGCTGGTACGCGGTCGAGCGGAAGAGCTGCCCGAGGATCGGGATGTCGGCGAGCAACGGGATCTTCGTGATGGTCCGGTTCTCGACGCGGCGCAAGAGGCCGCCCATTACGATGCTCTCGCCGGACTGGGTGATGACGTCGGTCTGGAGTTTGCTGATTTTGAGCCCGGGGACAACGAAGCCATTGAGCTGGACGCCGTCGGTGTAGTCGAGGTCCGAGACCTCGGGCGCGATCTTCGACTCGATGCTGCCGTTGCCGAGGAGCGTCGGCGTGACCTTGAGGTTAACGCCGAACGTTTCGTACTGGATCGTAACCGAGCCGAGCCCGTTCGAGACGGGGATCGGAATCTGGCCGCCGACGAGGAACGAAGCCTCGTTGCCGGGGACCGTCATCAGGTCGGGCGACGAGAGCAGCTTCGCGTGTCCCTGCTGCAGAAGCAGGTCGAGCGTCGGCGCGAGTAACGTTCCGCGCCCGAGGTTCCCGACGTTGGCCGCACGACCGAACATGTTCGCGGGGTTCGGGTTTTCGACCGCAGTGAACGACGGCGGGACGACCGTGAAGGTCGAGTTGCCTACTTGCAGGTTTCCATTCAAGATCGCGCCCTGGAGACGCAAGCCGAGCTGGCTCGTTACGGTGTTGTCGACCTCGAGAACGTAGACTTTGACGTCGATCTGACTGATCGTATCGATTGCGAGGCGGTCGATCACCTTACCGTCGCTGGAGAGGTACGGTCCGGCGAGGCCGCGCACGCGGTCGAGTATGTGTTGCTGGGTCACCGCGTCGTGCGCGCTGCCCGTGACGATGATGTCGCCCTTGGAATCTTGCTCGACGCGCAAACCGCTGGTGCCGGCGATGGTCGCAAGCTGGCTTTGCAGGCTCCCGAGCGGCGATGCGATCGTGACTGTGTTGAGGATCACACCGTTCGAGCCGCCGTTGGAACTGAACTTGGCGCCCTTGAAGCGATCGAGGATGTCGTTGAGGCGCGCGCTCGCGATGGCGTCGGCGACCGTGCCGCGGACGACCAGATTGGAGCCGAAGGCGACCACCTGAACGTTTGGCTCGTTGATCGCGGACCGGAGCAACTTCGCGATGTCGTCGAAGCCCTGCTCGGTCACGGTCACCTCGTAGGTCCGGCGACCTTTGTCGTCCCAGACGAAGATGGTGGTGTGACCGGCGCTCTTTCCGTTAATAACGACTTGCGACGTCCCAATCGGAACGACGCCCGCGATTCGGCCGTCGCCGATCGCGACACGGCTGAGGCCGGCCGCGTCAACGACGATCGAGTGGCCGGTCTGCACGGAAAGTATCACCGTTTGGTCGGCGCGGGCGGGGGAAACGGCAGTGCCGAGTCCCAGCAAAAGGGCCGCACCGGCGAGGAAAGGCCGAATTTGTCGTATGTTCACTTATGACTCCAGCTTGGGCGTTAACTAAGTTTTCGGCAGTAAACGAACGAAGATTATAATGTAAGTCACAAGGCCGTTAACGCGTCAACGCTTTGTGGTCGATCCGTAAAACTTTTCTGGCGACCCTTGCATGGCGCAGACGCGCTCGTGTAGAGTCCCAAATCGGAGGTCTTGAACGTGAATCGTTTCGCAATGGGCGTAACGCTGGCAGCGGCCACGTTTGCCGCGGCGACTAACTCCGCGGTCGAAGCCAGAGGCGATGTTGCGCTGGCTCACGTGGCGGCCGAGCTCGGGTTTACGTACGCGTACCTGGGCCCGGAGGATGCCGTCTCGTTAAGCCGGCCCGGCGTCACAATTCTCGTTCGCCCCGGCGAGCGGCTATTCGACGTCAACGATCGCACTGAAGCGATGGACGGGCCGGCTCCACGGTTCGAGCGCAACGACCTTTATGTCTCAGATAGTTTCGTCGCTCGCCTCAAGGCGATCGCGATAACGTACTCCGGGGATACGAGCGGGTCGGGCCGGGCGATTACGATCGCTCGCTCGAGCGCACTTACGGTGGCTCAAAGTGGTTCGGGTCCGATCTCCGGGCTCGACGTCCACCAGGTTCCCGGACAACAAGTGGTCAGTGTCTCAGGTAAAGCTCCGGCACCTAACCTGCCGATACTATTAACGTTAGTAGGTACGTTCTCAACCGAAGTTCCGGATGCCGTACTTACGCGACGACAAGTAACCTCGGACTCGGACGGCCGCTTTTATGCGACCGTTCCAATAGCTCCGGGATACTTCCGTGGTGCCTACCTCACAATGGTCGCTTCATCCGTCGCCGGCGTCGCAAGTGCGTCGCTCCGGTTCGAGATGAAGGCGCCGAACGAGTCAGCCTCGGTTCCGGCCGATCAGACTCCTCGCTCGATCCGGTAAGGTCAACCGGAAAAACCCCTTCACTCACACCGTAGTCACTCACTCACACCAACTAAGGAGAACCCGTGCTTAAGAATTTCAACGCGATGCTGGTTAACGAATCCGGCCAAGGCCTCGTCGAGTATGCCCTGATCATCGCGCTCGTCTCGATCGTCGCGATCGCTGCGCTGCGCACCCTGGGCAACAAGGCCAACAACTCGCTGACCAACGCGTCGAACAACCTCAGCTAAACCAAACCGGTTCGAGGAACCAAGAGCCCCCGGCGTTCGGCGCCGTCCGAGCGCCGGGGGTTTCCTCTAGGTACCGCTAGTCCCGCGTCATTTTCGCCCGTAGGAGTTCACATGTCGCTCGCGATCTGGATCGTCTTGGCGGCTTGTGCGGTGGCGGTTGCCACCGATATCAAGTCTCGCCGCATCCCCAACATCCTCACGATCGCGCTTGCGCTCGCCGCGCTAACACTGCACGCGACGCAAGGCTGGGTCTCCTTCATCGCCTCGCTCGGCGCCCTCGCCGGCGTCCTGCTCCTCGGCTTCATAGCTTTTTCGTTTGGTTGGCTCGGAGGCGGCGACGTGAAGCTCGCAGCTGCCGCGGCCGCCGCGTTCGGATTTCCGGATGCCGTCCCGTTCCTCGTCTATACCGCGATCGGCGGCGGCGTGCTCGCGCTCGTCTTTGCCGCCGGCACCGGGCGCCTGCGCTCGGTGCTCGGCTCAGTTCTGTTGATTTTGCGACCGTTAGCGTATAAGGGCACTGCTCCGGTCGCGCCACTGAACCCGCTCATGCTGCCCTACGCAGTTGCGATCGCGTGCGGCGCGGTCGCCGTCGCGCTCTCCCATACCGCCGCACCCTTCTTGAGGTTGCCCCTGTGAACACTCGTCGCATCACCCTGATCGTCGCCGTCGTCTTAGCGATTGGCACAGGGATTCTGACGCTCCGTTACTTGACGTCGATTCAACAGCAAGCTGCAACGACCGCACATCAGGCGGAGTCCGAGCTGCGGCCGATCGTAATCGCCAGCCGCGACATCCCCGCGCGTGCCAAGATTACGGCGGACATGCTCACCCGCATCTCCCGTCCCGCGGCTCAAGTCGAGCCTGGCGCGGTCGACAATCCGGCGATGCTCAACGGCTATATCGCTCTCATCTCGATTCCGATGGGCTCGACGTTGACCGAGACGAAAGTCGGCAAACCCGGCGCCGTCGGGTTAACCGTCCAGCTGAAGCCGGGAATGCGCGCGATCTCGATTCCGGTCGATCGCGTAAAAGCCGTCTCCGGGCTCTTGCAGCCCGGCGATCACGTCGACGTCCTCGCCGCGGTTCCGAAGGTTCAAGGCTCGCAGCCGAAGGCCGTTACGATCATCCGCGGCGCGCTCGTCCTCGCGATCAACAACCATATGGAAACCGCCGGCGCGACCCCCGATCCTGACGGGGACGATCTTCTCACGGTGACGCTCGGCGTCACGCCGGATCAAGCCGACCTTTTGACGATGGCCGACCTCAACACGACGCTTCGCCTCGCGTTGCGCCCGGCCAACGAAGGGATCCGGTCGCTTGCAGCCGAGACGCTGTACTTCCCGGACCAGTCGTCGTCGGGTGGGCCGTCGCAACCCGGTCCAGTGTACCCGATGGCGGCCGCACCGTTGCCGCCGTCCGTCAGCGTGCCGCCCGTCCAAGCCGCTCCTCCGGCGGTCACCGTTATCGACGGCGATCGCATCGTAAGCGCGGCTCGATGAGCGCAGCAGTCGTAGCCGTCGTCAACGCAAAAGGCGGCTCCGGCGCGACCACCACGGCACTCGAAGTCGCGCGCGCGATGCGCCGCGCCGGCAGCAAGGTCGCGGTCGTCGACGGCGACCTCTCGGGCCGGCGTAACGTCGCGGTGTTGCTCGATGCGGTTCGAGCGTTCGATTCGGCGCGCGCGCTGAACGTCTATTCGACGATCCAGCGCGAGGGGCTGACCGCGGTCGAACTCGTCTCCAGTCTCGACAACTCGTTCATGCTGCGCGTCGAGGACGTAGAAACGCTCGTCGACGAACTCGACGCCGAGCACGACGTCATCCTAGTAGACGCGCCGACGCCGTTCTCGGCGGCGTTGCGCCCATTCATGCTGCGCGCTTCGCGCGTAGCGATCGTGCTCGAACCGAATCTGCTCGGGACGGCCGCGGCGCGCTCGCTCGTCGGCGACCTCGCCAAATTCGGCATCCCGTTGGCGCGGATCTGGATCGTTACGAACTTGCGCTCGGGGAAATCCGAGATCACCGCCCGCGAACTCGAGAAGGCGCTCGGCGGAACCGTCGTCGGCGACATCCCGAGGCGCGGCGACCGTGCCTACCCGCGCGCAATCGAGATGGTCGCGAAGCGCTTCGCTTCGGCGCCGATCGAAGCCCCGATCGTCACGAAACAGCCCGCCGCTGCTCCGGCGCCGTCCGCAGGGACGAGCGCAATGTCCGCTTCCAACGGACAAATGATGCCCGCCGAAGCGCGCGCCGCGCGACCGCCCGCGAGCCGGCGCGACAAGCTCAAGTCCGACATCCACGAGCAGGTAACGAAACGCATCGACGTCGTCGCCGCCAGCCGCGCGCACACCGATGGACAAAAACTGGCCGAGCTGCGTTCGCAGATCAACGAAGTCACTTCGCAGGTGCTCGCGGAGCGTTCCGACGCGATCACGATGGAAGAGCGCGCCGAACTCCAACAGGAGATCATCGACGAAGTTCTCGGGCTCGGGCCGCTCGAAGATTTGATGCGCGACCCGGCGATCAGCGAAATCATGGTCAACGGCCCGAATACGATCTACGTCGAACGCAGCGGCCGCATTTCCCTCTCCGACAAGCGTTTCGCCGACGAACGTCACTTGCGCACGATTATCGAGCGGATCATCGCGCCGCTAGGCCGCCGTATCGACGAGTCGTCTCCGATGGTTGACGCCCGGCTCCCCGACGGATCGCGTGTGAACGCGATCATCGAACCTCTTTCGCTCAATGGCTCGACCTTGACGATCCGCCGTTTCGGTACGCGCCGGCTCAACATGGACGACCTGCTGCGCTTCGGGTCGGTCTCGGCGGAATGCGTCGGCTTGCTCAAGGCGATGGTCGAAGCCCGTCTCAACATCGTCGTCAGCGGCGGCACGGGCTCGGGGAAAACGACCTTCTTAAATATCCTTTCCGGGTTCATCCCGAATTCCGAGCGCATCGTTACGATCGAAGACGCGGCCGAACTTTCGCTCAACCAAGAGCACGTCGTGCGGCTCGAGTCGCGCCCCCCGAACCTCGAAGGGCGGGGCGCCATCATGATCCGCGACCTCGTTCGGAACTCGCTGCGTATGCGCCCCGACCGTATCGTGGTCGGTGAGTGCCGTGGCGGCGAAGCGCTCGACATGCTGCAAGCGATGAATACGGGCCATGACGGTTCGTTGACAACCCTGCACGCGAACACGCCGCGCGATACGCTTTCCCGCCTCGAGACGCTCGTCTTGATGGCAGGTTTCGACCTTCCGGTCCGCGCCATCCGCGAGCAGATCGCGGGCGCAGTCGACTGTATCGTGCAAGTTGGCCGTATGAAGGACGGAAGCCGCAAGCTGACGAGCATCTCCGAGATCGTCGGGATGGAAGGCGACGTCGTTACGATGCAGGAGCTGGTACGTTTTTCGCAGCGCGGGCTCGACAAGGACGGCAAAGTCCTCGGCGAGTTCCAGTACACCGGCGTTCAGCCGCATTACTTGCACCGCTTCGATGAAGCGGGCGTCGAATACGACGTGCGCGAACTCGCCAAGCTGCAATCGTCTGGCTCGCTATGGTAGGCTTTTTCCCAATCGCGATCGGCGCGGCCGTCATCGGGGTCCTCGCGCTGTTGTTCTTCGCGGTCGGCGGCGACGCAAGCTCCACGTTGAAACGTCTTGGGCGGACGTACCAGGAGCGCATCGACCGCGCCGACATGACGATCAAGGCCGAAGAGTACGCCCTGGTCGTGCTCGGAGCGGGCGCGATCCTCTGGGTCGCCGCGGTTCTAGTGCTGCGCGCCAACCTTCTGATCGCATTGATCACCTTTCCCGTCATGATGTTCATGACCTATTTCGCGGGCGGGACCTACTTGAAGGTCAAGGGCGATTTGCGCGTCAACGGTTTCGGCCAGCAACTCGAGATGATTTTGCGCATGCTCGCCGGCGCGCTGCGCGTCGGTCTCGGCATGCGCCAAGCCCTCATTCTCGTAACCGAAGAAGTACCGGATCCGGCCCGCCGCGAGTTCATGCGAGTCGTCGGGCGCACGAACATCGGCATCGGCATCATCGACGCGCTCGACGAGCTCGCCAAGAGCATGCCGAGCCACGAAATGACGATGTTCACTCGCGCCGTACGCGTTCAGTCGCAGACCGGCGGCGATCTCTCGCGCGTCCTCGAGACGCTCGCCGGGACGATCCGCGACCGGCGACGCGTCATGCGTAAAGTGTCGACGCTGACCGCTCAAGGACGCTTTGGAGCCTTCATCATCGGCGGCTTGCCGCTGCTCGTCGGCGGGTTCGTCGTCTTGACGCAGCCCGACATGTCGCGCGCACTGCTGCACACGCAGCCCGGTTGGATCTCGCTCGGCATCGTGGCTGGGCTCGAAATCGCCGCGGCCTTCGTTCTCTCTCGTATTCTGAATTTCGACGCCTAAGGGAAGTGCTCTAGAATGCCTCCGATCATCTTCGTCATCGCCGCTGCCTTCACGCTTTCAGCATTCATGCTGGCGATGTCGCTCATTCCGGCGAAGAGCGAGATCGCGACCCGCTTGGAAGAGCTCGAGTCGCTGCGCTGGGATCCGACGACCGGCGGGAACCGGCAGCAGGCGTTCGAGAAGATGTTCAACGAGAAGCAGCGCTCGAAGCTTCAACAGCAGCTTCAAGAGGCCGGCTGGTATCAAGTGACGCCGGGGAAGATGGCGGCCCGGATGGTCTCGGGGCTCGGCTTCGGCGTCGCTTTCGGCCTTGCGATCGACGCGTATTTCAACCAGTGGGGCGTCATGTACTTGGCGCTCATCGTCCTGCTCGCGGTTCTCGGCCTCCAGTTGCCGCGAACCCGGTTGAAGATGGCCGCCGAAGAGCGCAAGAAGGCGATCCAACGGGCACTACCCGATTTACTCGACATGCTCGCGACCACGGTTCAAGCCGGCCTCTCGTTCAACGCCGCTCTCAACTACGCGCAGGAGGTTGCGGTGGGGCCGCTCGGCGAGGAAATCAAGGCGGTGCTCTCGGAGATCCGCCTCGGGCGGTCGCGCGCCGAAGCGATGAAATCGATGGCGAACCGCGTTCGGCAAGAGCAGCTTGCGACCACCGTGACGGCGATCGTACAAGCCGAGCGACTCGGCTCGAATCTCGCCAACGTACTGGAAGAGCTTGCCGAGGAGACTCGCAGCCGCCGGATGTCGCGCGCCGAAGAGATCGCCAACATGATGCCCACCAAGATGGTCATCCCGATGGCGCTGTTCATGCTCCCGGCCCTGTTCGTCATGATCTTCGGCGGAGTCGTAGCTGAGTATCTCACGCACCAATGAGCGTTCCGATCTGGTCAGGTGGCGTCGTCGCGGTGCTCTTCGGGTGTGCCGCGTTTCTCGCGGTGCAGGCCGGTACGGCGCTCTGCGAGCGGATCGAACCGTTCGCTGACGGGCCCCAGCCGGGCCGCCCTCCGACGCCGTGGCTCATCGGCGGGGCAGCGGCCATTGGCGGCGCGCTCGCATTGCGCGGCGCGACGCTCCCCGAACTCGCGGTCGGCGGGATCCTCATCGCGGCGCTCGTCGCGGCCTGGTACTGCGACGTGCGAACTGGGATCGTGCCGGATTATTTCACGCTTCTCCCGCTCGCGATTTTTCTCGCGATCGCGTTGCTCTTGCACGATTACGGGCGGCTCGTGGCGGCCGCAGGAGTGACTTTGCCGTTCCTCGGCGCCGCGCTATTATCGCGCGGGCGTGGTATGGGGTGGGCCGACGTCAAACTCGCCGCGCTCGGCGGCATGGCGCTCGGCTGGCAGGTTTCGATCGCGGCCTTCGCCTTCGCATGCGCGGTTGCCGCGGCAGTTGCGATACTCCGTCGCCGCAAGACCGAACCGATAGCATTTGCGCCCTATCTTGCCGCCGCGATCGGTCTCGCGCTCGGCTTCAACCCCGTCTGAAGCTGGGAGAGGGGAACATGTTCGTCCTTCGCAACGCGACCAACGGGAAGATACTAGCAACCCGCGTGGCGCGCGCAACCAATCCGTTTACGCGCGGAATCGGGCTATTGGCGCGCTCTGCCGTCGCCCCGGACGAGGGCCTCTGGATCGACGGCTGCTCGGCGGTTCATACGATGGGGATGCGGGCCGCGCTCGACTTGTTCTTCCTCGACGCGCAGCGGCGCGTCATTCGCATCGCTCACGCGGTGCGGCCCAACCGACTCGCGGTCGCGTGTCGTAACGCGGTCGCGGTCGTCGAGTTAGGCGCGGCGCCCGAGATGGGGCGTGACGTGCTCGTCGGAGACCGACTGGTTCTCGAGTGATGCGCGCCCACGCAGCGCGTGCGACGCCCGAGCCGATCTTCGCGGCGCGCGCCGAGACGTTCCGCGATGTGGCGTTGTGGTCGCTGCGGGGGCTTCTTTTTACGCTCGTCGTCGCGGCGTTCGCGCTGAGCCGGCCCGCCGCGCCGCAACTTGCGCTGAGCATCGAGTTGGGTCGGCGCGTCGCCATGGAGCACGCGTTCGGTCTCGGCTGGCTCGGCGCACTCGAAGCGTGGGCCGTCAGCACCGCGAGCGGACTCGGCGGACTCGCCGCTGTCGCCGGGATCGCGACGGTGGCGACGCTCGCACTAGTCGAGTTTCGGGCGCGCCGGCGAGGGGGCGCGATTCTCGCGCTCGGAGCGACGATACTTGCGGCGGCGACGTTCTTCGATGCGCTCCACGTCGGGGGCGGCGCGCCGCGCTGGCTCGGCGCTGCAGCTTTCTTGCTCGCGCTTGAACGCCGCCGCGGCGCGTGGCTTGCGCTGCCGATCGCACTCGTTTGGTGTAACTTCTCGGCGACCGGGCTCTTAGCGCCCATCCTCGCGGCGTTGGTCGCGCTCGGGCGTACGATCGATCTGGGTCCGCGCGCTCCGATGGCCGTTCGCGCGTGGGCCATAGCGATCGGCAGCGCGATCGTCGCGACGTTGACGCCCGACGGAATCGCGTACTTTGGCCATGCGTGGAGCGCGCTGCACTTCGACCGCCGGGTCATCGGCCTGATTCCGATCCTCCCAAGCGAAGTCGCGCCGCAAGGCTATCGGTTCGGTCTGACGGCGGTTGTCGTGCTGGCGGCCTGGCTTTGGAACTACCGGCGCCGCGCCGACGACGTGCTCTTGACGCTAGCGGGCGTCATCCTCGTCTTCCTCGACGGCACCAACTTACCGCTCCTGGGGATTATCGCGGGGCCGGCGTTCGCCGGTTCGCTGCGGCGTTTGTGGCCGAATTTCGGCGCCGATCCACCGCCCGCGCGCGAGCGGTGGGCCGCCGCCGGCGTCGCGCTCGTCGCGTTCGTCATCGCCGCCGGCTTCGCGCTTGCGCCGAACGAGCGATTGTTGCGCCAGTCTCCGGAAGCCGGCGCCGAGCAGACGGCGATCGGGCAGCTCGCGGGCGACGGCCGACGGCACGTCCTGTACTGCAGCGTCGCGCTATGGTGTGACTATGCGGCGCCTTTCCATAACATCGACGTCGTCCTCGACGAGCGTTTCGAACGGGTCAAGCCCGAGGTGTGGATCATGGCGACCCAGATTTCGCACGTCCGGCTCGGATGGCGCAAAGCGTTGAGCGGCGCCGGCGTCGATGCTGTGGTCGCGCGCCGAAAAGGCGCGCTCGCGACGCTCCTCTCGATGGACCGCGGTTGGGAGTCGCGGGCAAGCGACCCAACCTTCATGCTCTTCGTTCGGCGTCACGGATCCGTCCGATGAGGCTTGCGTGGCTCGTCATCGCGATCTTCGCGGCGCGTTTTCTCGTTACGGCCATCGCCTTTCCACAAGTCGACGGCGACGTGTCGTGGCAGCGATGGCTCGGTACGACTATTTTACAAAACGGCGCGATCCCTCGCACGCTGGGAAGCGAAACCTTCAGCGCCGCCGGCGCCCCGTGGTTGCCGCAGGAGTGGCTCTTTTCGATCGGCATCGCCCTCGCTCACGGGAACCTCGGCTGGGCGATCTTCGCCGGCTTGGCGGCGGCATGCGCCGTCGTCGCCCTCGTCCTTTCGGCGATGCGGGCGGTCCGCCGCGGCGCGTCGGCGCGCGCGGTCGCCGTCTGTAGCGCGGCCGCCGGCATCGCGCTCTTTGAATCGTTCGGCGTCCGCGCGCAAGTGGTCGCATGGCCGTTCATCGTCGGTTTCCTGTTCGTGCTCGAAACCGATGGGCCGGCCGCGTGGCTCGCGCTCCTCGTAGCGGCGCTTTGGTCCAACCTGCATGCGAGCGCCGCGCTCGCGCCGGCCCTCGGCATCTTGGTGACGGCCGGTGCGTGGCTCGACGCGCGAAGCGTGACGCCGCGCGTCCGGCGTCTGGGCGCGATCAGTCTCTTGTCGCTCGGGGCGATCTGCCTCAACCCGTTCGGCTGGCATCTCCCCGTCTACGCGTTTAGTCTCGTCGGAAGTTCGCTGGTTCACAATATCAGCGAATGGCGGCCGACCGGGCTCGATGACGTCTCGTTCCGCTACGGGGCGCTGCCGTTACTCGTCCTCGTCCTCATCTTTGGTAGCGCGATGCGCGTCGGCAAGGCTCGCTGGGAAGATCTGCTCGTGGTTGCCGCCTTTTTCTGGTTGATGCTGAGCGCCGGGCGCAATATCGCGATATTCTCGTTGATCGCGCTCCCCGGCGCGAGCGTCGCGCTCACGGCCGCGGTAAAGTGGTTCGGCACGGACGCGGAATCCGACGGCTTGACGACGACGGCGCTGAACCGGCGGATCGAGAGGATGTTGATCCCGGCATTCGGTCTCGGGCTCGCCGCCTTCGTCGGTTTCATGCTCGTGCGCGCCGAGAAGAACCATACTCAATGGCTGCCGAATCCGGCCGTCGAGGCGCTCGCTCGGGCCCCCGGGACGCAGCGCGTCCTGTGCACCGACTTTTCGTGGTGCGGCTTGCTGGTCGGCGATCCGCATACCCGCGTGTTTTTGGACGGCCGCGCCGACCCGTATCCGCAGCGCGTGTGGGACGACTACATTTCGATCGTGAGACTCGACCCCGTTTGGCGCGCGCAGCTCGACGCGTACCACGTCGACGCGATCATCGCGCTCCGCGACGAGCCGCTCGATCAGGCGCTGCGCGCCGTCTCCGGCTGGCACAGCGTCTACGTCGCCGGCGACCGCTACCGGGTGTGGTTACGCAATCCCGCGCGCGTCGTCCGCCGCAGCGATCATCTCCGAACGTAGTTCGGCGGCGCGGTCCGCATACTCGCGGGCGCGGCGCTCGCGCCCCGACTCGGTGTAAATGTCGGCGAGTCGTTCCAGGACGCCAAGGTACAGCGCACGGTAGATCTCTGCTCGCGGCGCATACCACGGCTCGGGGTAATCGCCCGAGAGGAGCTCGCCGCCGTAGAGCGCCTCGGCCGCGCGGTAGTGCGCGAGCGCTTCTTGCGTGCGACCCGCCTCGCGATCGGCATCGCCGTCGGCGACGTGGGCGGTAAAGCGCCGGGTGTCGATGACGGCGTGCTCGACGTCGACCCCCATGTCGCCCCGCGACGTAAAGTAGCGGTCGACGTTTCCATACCCCACGATCCTTGCGAACGCTTTACGAATGTTGCTCGATGCCGTACGGATGCTTTGGGTCGCGAGATGCGCGTTTGCTTCGGGCCAGAAGACTTCACGCAATTCCTGACGCGACGCCGAGCCTTCCGGCTTGAGGAGGAGGTATTTGAAAATCTGAGCTTCGCGCCGCCGAATCCACTCGATGCGGCGGCCGCCGATCTCCGCTTCGAAACGTCCGAACATCCGGACGACGAGGAGCGCGGTCGGTTCGGGTTCGAGGATGCTCGTGGCGGGGACGGACTCGAGATCGAATTGGCGCGCAACCCGGTACGGACGGCAGCCGTTAGGGGTGAAGCGAACGAAGAGCCCGCGCGATTCGAGGAATGCGAGCCGGTCGCGCTCTTCGGGCGTACCGGTGCCGCTCAGAGCCGTTCGGAACGCGAGCCGATACGTATCGCCGGCGCGCTTGAGCTCGCCGTCGAGAAATTCGATGAAATGCCGCCCGCTGTTGCGACGCCAGCGTTCGTACGCGCCGCTCAGCCCCGAACGCGCCGCGGCGGCGTCGCGAATGACCCAATGACAGACGAGAGGCCAGCCTTCGGTCTCCTCGAGAAGCCGCGCGACGTCGTTCGATGTAAAGGCGACCCCGACGGCCTCGCACAACCGGGCGACATCGTCGGCGTCGAGCGCTAACTGATTGTCGTCGAGTAAGACCGCTAGCCCCCGGGCGATCGCGCTGCTTGCGTCGAGCGAGGCGCGCGAACGGACCGCATAGATGAACGACACGCCATCCGGCGCCTCGTTGACCAAGCTCATCAGTTCCTCTAGGGTCTCTGGAGTCCCCAAGTCCGCGTCGTCGATTGCGATCGTGCAGGGCGCGCACGCATCCAGCACCGCCAGAAGCGCCTCGAACGAGGCAGGGACGTAGCCGATGTCGAGCGCTGAGGCGACGCGCTCGCGCAACTGCTCGGGAGCATCGTCGTCACGAAGCGTGACGAGCGCGGATCGCGAATCGAGGCTGCCTAAGTATTGAACGATCGCGGTCGTCTTGCCGGCCCCGGCCGGAGCGGCGAGCAGACGGAGCGGCGTCTCGGCGTGCTGCGAAAACCACGCACCGATCCCAGTTCGAGTCAAGACACCCGGCGCGAGGCGCCGTGGCTGCGTCCGCGGTAACAGGTAGCGGTCCTACTAGTTAGTGCGGACGCACTAGAAGCGTGTGAATGATGCTTTCCTCTCCTAAGCCGCGCGAGAAAGAAGCGACCAACGTGTACCGCGCATCGCTCGCAACGGTTGGAGCTGAGAATACGACTTGATTCTCGTCGGGCCCGACGGCGACCCTTTGAACTTCTTGACCGGCTCCGTCGAGCAGCGCCACGCTCATGTGCGGTAAGGCCGTAATGACCGGAAGAACGATCGACTCGCCGCTGCGGTAACTCGCCTTCACCAAACCGATCGGGTCGTTGCCGTTGCGCGCGCGCGCCCGCGCAGCCGCAACTCCCCGGTTGTCGCCGTACGACGGAACGGCGCCGACCACTGGGACCGGAACCGGCGCCGAATCGACGTGCGCGATGCGAACCGGCAGTTCGGTTTCGGTGATCGCCGCTCCGCGCCGCGCGTCGATGACGACGCGGAAATCTTGATCGATGTCGACTTGCGGTGCGATCAGGATCGACTCGCCGCGCCGGTTGAGCAACGCCGAAGCGCGTTCGGTGCCATCTTGGTCGACGAGCTTCACGGTGCCGCTCGACGCGTCGGTCGAGTATCGCACGATGATTTGACGGCCGGCGGAGACGATATCGCTTGCGAGCTTCGTCCCCGCGAGTTGGACGTCGCGGTGCGCGGCGACCTTCGGTGCGGCGAGGACGATCAGTTGCGCCGTGCGGGTGCCGGTGCCGAGCGGGTTGTGAGCGCTGACGAGCAACTGGTACCGGTCGCTGGCGTTCTGGGCAGGGAGGGTCAAGGTCAGTGCGCCGCCGTGCGGGTCGAGGGCGCCCGTCCAGAGCCGGTGGCCCGTCGCCCCGGCGACGGAGTACTCGGCGCGGTCAGTCCCGGGGCCAAAGGCGTAAGCGACTTGGAACGGCTGCCCCGCTTGGACGCGGTCGGGCGCCGCGAGTGCGGCAACCTGGGGCCGCTCGATGGCGTACCCGGTCGCGCACAGGCCGGCTAATAGGAGCGCCGCGGTGGCAATTCCGTTCCAGCGCACGCCGCCGCGCCCACTGCGGGGCGGGGGCGGAGCGTCGACGATCATTTGCGTGCCATCGGCGTGCAGCTGGGCGACGACGCGACGAAGCGGGCCTCTTCGTGGAAGCCCGATCTCGACGGGGACGGCGATCGAGCACAGCGGTGGGATCGTAATCGCGCTCCAGCGGACGCGTTCGCCCGGCTGGCCACCGCCGACGCCGTATACGAAGGCCGCTAGCGGTCCGGTGGTTTGATTGGCGACCAGCAACTCGTAGGTGGCCTTCCGCCCACGCTCATCGACGCCGAGCGGGCGCAATACACCCGCGATCTCGCCGTCACCGACGGGGATCTGGGAGCCGGCCGGTAGGCTCTCGGGCGATGGGCGATCGGCGGGGCGGGTGGCGAGAAAGCCCGGCCGCGAAAGCGCAAGCATGTAATAGGGTCATCGGCCTACGGCCGACGGCCCTGAACGTGCGGTCCCTCACACTTTGCGCGGGATCCCAAAATGTGACGCGGGCCGCTTTTTAATGGGACGGAGCTGCGGGCGTGCGCCTCGAGACCGCTGTCGAATCCGCCGTCCGTGGCGGATTCGCCGCTTGCGCGCTCGTCGCTCTCGCGCATCCGGCGCTCCGCAAACTCGTCGCGACATCTCTCGGCGCAACGCCCGCCGCTCCGTCCTCAGGGCCAAGCCGCTCCCGCGGACACCCTCGAACCGGAGCGCCCGGACGCCTCGCTTATGAGAGCCCCAGCGAACCGGGGCGCCGACGCCTCGCCGGAATGAGTGGATTTATAGCGTGTGGCGGAGGCCGGCGCGGCCCGGTTGGATTTTCAACTCCGCGACGATCGACTCGACGGTCTTCAGGAGGTTCTGTGCGGCCGTGCCTGCGATTGCGCAGCTGAGGTCGGGGCTCGTCATGCGGTGCCAGTTGACTTTGATCGTCGATCCAAAGGACGCGCTCTTCATGCAATGCCCGACTGGGAGCGCCTCGAGTTTCCCGGCTGCGGCGAGCTGTGTGAAGAGTCCCTTGGCGGTAGCGCGCGAGACGCTCCCGTGATGAAGCGCTCCGCCGACGATCCAACTCGCGGCGCCGTTCGGCTCGACGGCGATTTGATATCCTTCGAAATTCGTCGAGCCGCTGTTGGCGATCGTCGCGGTGTCGGTTGCGATCGGCAATTTCGCAGGCATGCGCCTCACCACCGGCGCGCCGTCGGAAGGCGTTGACGACGGGCCGGGACTAGCTTGCACGATCACGAGGCTCAGGAGGATTGCATCGAACATGGCGCGCTCCGTTCATCTAGACAACGCGATCCTCACGCGAAACGTGCCCGCTCTTAAGCAGTTCTTAAGGTTACGGGTTGAGCGCGCGCGGCCGCACGACGCGAGTCTCCCGCGCGAACCCGTCATGCGACGCGAAGCCGCCCGAGAAGTGCGCGAGTGCTCGCTCCGCGAGAAAGACGAACAGGTTCGCCGCGAGCATCAGCAGGACGACGTCGTCGAGTAACCCCACGATCGGAATGTCGCCGAGCAGGTCGAGCGGCGAGACGATCAGAAGCGCGGCGCCGACCGCCCCGGCTTTTAGGTAAAGCGGTACGCGGCTGTCGCGAAAGAGGGG
Source organism: Vulcanimicrobiota bacterium (assembly GCA_963832625.1). Classification (GTDB taxonomy): domain Bacteria; phylum Vulcanimicrobiota; class Vulcanimicrobiia; order Vulcanimicrobiales; family Vulcanimicrobiaceae; genus CAWHUV01. The sequence goes on from CAWHUV010000008.1 coordinate 138,749, forward strand.
GACGATCCGCGGCAGCGCGCGGCGCGCGACGAAGAACAGGCGAAAGAGCTTCACGTCCCCATGATACCGCAGAGCGATCGAAAAGTAGCAGCCGGGCCAAAAACTGCTCGAGGAGGATCCCACGTGAAGGCATCCACGTTCGTCCGCGGCGTGCGTTTTGCGTCGCTGCTTGCAATCGTCCTCACCGGCGCCGGCGCACCGGGCAGCCTGGCGTCCGCCGCCGTCCCGCCGCAGCCGGTCGCCGACCCCGATCAGGCCGCGCAACTCGCGTTATTTCGGCAGAAGATCGGCCACGTGATCGTCATCTATCAAGAGAACTGGGGCTTTGACTCGCTCTACGGGAACTTTCCGGGAGCCAACGGTTACCAAAACGGTTTCGTCGTTCAAACCGACTTGAACGGGAATCCGATCACGAGCGCCGGGCCGGTTCTGCGCGGAGGGAAACCCGACGCGCGCTTCCCGGCCGGATTACCCGCGGAGCCGTTCCCGCTGACTCAGTTTGTCAGCCTGTCCGACGTTACGGGCGACCCGGTCCACAACTTCTACATTCAGCAAGCCGAAGTCGACTACGGGAAGATGGACCACTACCTCGCATTCCCCGCAGCCGGCACGCAGGGCGCGCTCACGATGGGCTACTTTGATGCGACAAACCTGCCGGAAGGGAAACTCGCGCAGCAGTACGTGCTCGCGGACAACTTCCATCAAAGCTCTTTCGGCGGCTCGCTCATCAACAACATGTGGGCTGCGTGCGCGTGCACGCCGCACGTCGATGGCGCGCCGCCGAGCGTCTACGAGCAAGTCGACGCGCAGAACAACCCGGTGCAAATCGGCTCGAGCGAGGGGCGCTTAACGCCGGACGGCTACCTGGTCAACACGTCGTACACGACGCAGTACCCGCAATTGACGGCGGACGTGACGAACAAGTTCGTCCCGCCGCTCGACAACCCGACGCTCGGCGATCGGCTCAGCGCAGCCGGCGTCTCGTGGAAGTTCTATGCCGGCGGACTCGACGATGCGCTCGCGGGCCATCCCGACCGCACGTTTCAGGCGCATCATCAGTCGTATCTCTACTTTCGGAATTATGGTCCCGGGAAACCCGGGGCGAGCCACATCATCGACGGCGCGCATTTCACGGCGGACCTCGCGAGTGGAACGCTGCCGCAGGTCTCCTGGGTAAAGCCGCTTGGTGCGAACAACGAGCATCCGGGCTACGCCAATCTTATGCAGGGGCAGATGTACGTCGCGAATCTCGTCAGCCAGATTCAAATGAGCCCGGTGTGGAAAGATTCGCTCGTCATCGTCCTGTACGACGAAGCCGGCGGCCACTTCGATCACGTCGCGCCCCTCCCGATCGACCGCTGGGGGCCGTCGACGCGCGTGCCCGCGATCTTCATCTCCCCGTTCGCGCGGCGCGGCTACGTCGACCACCTGAACTACGAGACGCTCTCGATCCTCAAGACGATCGAGTTGCGCTTCAAAACGGCCGCCGTGACGGACCGCGACGCGATCGCGCGCCCGATCTTGGCGCCATTCGACTTCTCGCAGCCGGTCCCGCAGGCGTTCGAACGGCATTCGCTCGGCGCGCTCCCGCCGATGCCGCCGGAGCGGACGATCGCGGCACAAGGAGGCCGGCCCGTCACCGAACTCGACCTGGACGAGTGATCGCCGAGACGTGGGAACGTGACGCGTGTCACTCGCCTCGCCCGGCGAGTGTGTGGCACATCCGCATCGGCATTTTCGGCCGATGGAATAGTATCGGCTAGAGCAAACCGAGCGCAGCGACGCTCGGTGGTCGATGGGAAGAATTTCTATCGTCACGCGTATGCGCCGCGCCGACCTGTTGACGGCTGCTGCGATCACCGGCTTGTTGGCCGTCCTCGCCATTTCAACGTTCTTTACGTTTATTTTCGGGCAGGGTGCCCAGCAGCGCGAGCAGGTCGCCGATCATGCACTTGCTCTTAGCGACGCCTACAAGCGGGTGAACGCCGACGTCAACAGTGAGGAGTCGCTAAACCGGAAGTACCGTCTCGAACCGGGGCCGCTCATCGCCCGAAGCCACGCTTCGGCAGCGGCGATGTTTGCGAAAGATATCGAGACCGTCGTGACGCTCTCTTCGCCTGCGGGTGCGGCGGAGGCCAAAAAGCTGGTCGTCGAAAACGCGGCGTTTCTGGCAGCGACGCGCGAGATGTTCGCGGCCGCCGATGCACGCGATTCGACGCGCGCCACCGTGCTCGACCATGCGTTCGTCGATCCGGCGTTCCGCGACATTGCCGGCACGGTCGCGGCGCGCGCGGCGGAGAGCGACGCAACGGCCGCGCGCGCACTCGACGACCTCTATCAAATGCACCACGACGTCATGCACGCCGCGGTTTTCTTCATGGTGCTCAGGGCTCTCTGTATCGGCGCGCTCTTGTTCTCCATCGCAGCATACCGGCGGCGGATCTCGGACACGTATCGCGCGGAAATTCACGCGCTCAGGAAGATGGTGGCGATCGATGCGCTCACGAAGATTGGAAACCACCGCTCGTTCAAGGAAGATATCGAACGCGAAGTCGCTTTAGCGGATCGCTACGGCGGAACGCTGACGCTCGCGGTGCTCGACGTCGACGAGTTCAAAGTGATCAACGATGAGCGCGGGCACGTCCGTGGCGACGCCGTCCTCGTCGCTTTGGCCGAACTCTTGCGAAACGGGCGGGCCGGAGATACCGCGTATCGAATCGGCGGGGACGAGTTTGCGCTCATTTTGCCGCAGACGTCGAGCGCGGACGCTCATCAGATGCTCGAGCGGGTGCGCATCGCATCGTCGACCGTCCTCGAGGGTGGGACGGTCAGCATCGGGCACGCGTCACACGAACCTGAGGGCGGAGACGCCGAGGAGCTTCAAAACCGAGCCGACGCGGCGCTTTACATTTCGAAGCGCAGCGGCCGCAACGGAGTCTCGGCATACGATTCGTCGTCGGAAGGGACGTGGCTCTTGTCGACAGCGCGCGTTCGGAAGATGCACGAGCTACTTGCCTCCGGCGAAATAAATATTGCATTTCAACCGATTTGGGACATTGAAACCAAGCGGATCCTCGCGTACGAGGCATTGGCGCGCCCGCCGGCCGAGTTTGGCTTCGTCGGACCGCAGGACGCCTTTGACGTCGCCGAGAGGATCGGTTGCGCGCACGAACTGGATGCGCTTTGTCGCGAGGCCGCCCTTGCTCGGGCCGCCGATCTTCCAAAGGGCGCGTTGCTCTTCTTGAACGCTTCGCCGCAAACGCTCGATCGAAATTTGGACATCGCCTCACTTCAAGAAGCCGTCACCGCAGTCGGCTTAAGACCGGAGCGGGTCGTCATCGAGATAACCGAACGTTCTATCGCGCACGTCGACGCGGTCGTTGCGACCGCCGGCGCTTTGGGGCGCGCGGGGTTCCTGCTCGCGCTGGACGACACGGGCGCCGGGCACTCGGGGCTCGAGCTCTTGAGCCGAGTGCGTTTCGATTTCGTGAAGATCGATCGCGAGATCATCCTCAAAGGGATGTCCGACCGCAACGCGCGCGGCGTCGTAGCGGCGATCGTATCGTTCGCACGGGTCGCGGGAGCGTACGTCATCGCCGAGGGGATCGAAGATACGGCGATGCTCGATTTTGTCGACAGCGCCGGGCCCGCGAGCAGCCCGGCCGGGCGCGGCATCTGCGGCGCACAAGGTTACTTGCTATGCCGCCCGAGCGAGACGTTTCCGAAAGCGGCCGAGGTGCGCGCCGTTGTGGCGCTGCTGCGCGAGCACATCACCGAAGAAGCCGCGCGGCCGGCCGAGATCGCAATAGCCGTCTAACCGCCGCGCAGGCGGTGCTTTTCGATCTTGCCCATCGCGTTTCGGGGAAGCGCCTCGACGACGCGGATCTCGCGCGGAATCTTGAAGCTCGCGAGCCGCTCGCCGAGCGCAAGGCGTACGCTCGCGAGATCGACGTTTCCATCGGTCTCGACGTAGGCGATGGGGACCTCGCCGCGCGCGGGGTCGGCGATGCCGACGACGGCGCAGGCTCGAATGCCGGCGACCCGCCCCAACTCGGTCTCGACCTCGAGCGGGTAGACGTTGAACCCGCCGGTGATGATCAATTCCTTAAGCCGCCCGACGATTCGATAGACATCGCGCGCGGTGTCGTAGGTCGCGAGGTCGCCGCTGCGATACCAACGCGTCCCTTCGTCATCGACCGCGAACGCTTCGGCGGTCGCGCGCGGCGCGTTCCAGTAGCCGCGCGCGACGCCCGGGCCGCTGACGAGCAGTTCGCCGACCTCGCCCGCATCCACCGGCGCAAGTGACTGCGGTGCGACGATGCGCACGCGCGTCCCCGGCGTCGGGATGCCGACGCTTCCCGGGACGCGCGGCCCCCCGAAGCGGTTGCTCAATGCGAAGCCGAATTCGCTTGCGCCGTAACGTTCGAGAATTTGCGCGCCGCAGCGCCGCTCGAAAGCGTCGAAGATCTCGGCCGGAAGTGCGGCCGATCCCGAGACCCACAAACGCAGGCGCGGCGGCGTCGGCTCGCCCGCATCGAGCGCCTCAAGAAGGCGGACGTACATCGTCGGGACTCCGAAGAACATCGTGATGCCGCCCGTGCGCAAGGCTGCGAGCGCCCGCCGCGCGTCGAACCGCTCGTCGAAGATCAGCCGCGCGCCGGCGGTGAACGTCCCGTTGAGAGCCGCGCCGAGACCGTGCATGTGAAAGAGCGGGAGCGCGACGTAGAGCGTGTCGGCTGCGGTCCAGCGCCACGCGATGGCGACTTGGCTTGCGATCGAAGCGGCGTTGCCGTGCGTGAGGACCGCGCCTTTGCTGCGCCCGGTCGTCCCGCTCGTATAAAGGATAATCGCGTCGTCGTCGGCGCTCGGTGCGCGCTCTGGGACGAATTCCGCGATCGCGGCGTCGGAGGCCCACGCCTCGATCGCGCCGGCTTCGACGATCGGGGCCATTGGCGTCAGATGCGCGCGCGTCGCGCCGCTTGCGACAATCGCCGTAACGCCTGAGTCCTCCAGGATGTGCTCGAGCTCGGCGGCGCGGTACAGCACGTTGACCGGAACTGCGACCGCGCCGAGGCGCAGCGCGGCAAGATACGCGTAGACGAAGGCGAGCCGGTTTTCGGTGAACAACGCGAGCCGCGACCCGCGCCCGATGCCGGCTTCGGCTAAGCGGCGCGCGACGCGCAGCGAGCCGGCGTGCAACTCAGCGTACGTCGCGTCGTTGACGGCAAACGCGCCGGCTCGTTCCGCACGCGACGCATCGAAGAGATCGAGCAGCGTCATTTCGCCGGGATTCGGGAGGGCCCGAGGCCCGCCCCCGGTAAAGCAAGCGCGCCTATGCGTCCGTTCTTGTCGCTTGCGTCCGCTTGGTTCGCTATAGCGGCCCTCACGCTGTCCGTCGGCTGCGCCGGACCGCGCGGCGCCGGGACGATCGCGCCGCTCGCCGACGGTCTCTCGGCGGCCGCCGGAGCGCACCCGGTGAGCGCGAACCCCATGAAAACGTCGTGTCCGAAGGCGCAGCGTCTGTTCGTCTCCGACTTCTCGGCCGGCGACGTTGCGGTGTTCTGCCAAGTAGGTTCCAATCAAACCTCGGTATTCACGATCGCCGTGCCGTACCCGCAGGGCATGTGGATCGACTCGAAGGCGAACCTGTACGTCGCCGAGGGTGGCGCGAACGCGGTCGCGATCTACAACGCCAAGACGCTCAAGGCGACCGGAACTTCATTAACCGGGACGAGCGGCGAACCGGCCGGCGTCTGTGGCGACAACAAAGGCCACGTGTACGTGACCGACGGTGGAACGACGAGCATCGACGTCTACACCAACGGTACGAAATCGAGCACGCTTACGGACTCGAACGGCTCGATGGTCTTCTGCGCTGTCGATTCACACGGCGACCTCTTCGTCGACTACGCGACGGGGAACACCGGCGGTGTCGATGAGTTCCCAGCCGGCTCGACGACGCCGACGGTGCTGCCGATTGTGCTGAAAGAAGCCGGCGGGATGCGCTGCGACAAACACAACGATCTCTACGTCGTCGACCCGTTCGGGACTTCGAGCGGCAGCACGATCACGTCGTACGCGCCGCCGTGGACGGGCAAGGGTACGACGGTCGTGACCGCTACGGGAGAACTCGTCGGCTTCGCATTTAATGGAAGCGAGACGGACGTTTGGGCGGCGAACGCTGTAACGCTCGACGCCCAAGAGTACAGCGTCTCTACCGGTCAACTCGTCGACTCGACCGCAACCACCGGTTTCATATTACCGGTCGACGTCGTCGCGTTCCCGGCCGGCCCGCAGTAAGGTCGCCATGCCGCTCGAGACGATCGGAGCGCTCGCGAACGTCGCGACGCTGCTCGTCGTCGGCGCGTCGGCGGTCGCCGCGATCGTTCAACTGCGCCATTTGCGAAACACGAACGAGCTCGAAGCCGTCCTTTCGCTCGAACGCGACTTTCACGCGCCCGAACTACAGGACGCCCTGCGGTACGTTCAGTTCGAGCTAGCGGCGCGCATGGAGGATCCCGTCTATCGGGCGCAACTCGGGCGGGTCGGATACATCGATCCCCGGCAGCATCCAGAGATGGAGGTCTGCAACTGGTTCAGCAAGATGGGGACGATTGTCAAAACGGGCTCGTGCAACGTGAGACGTTCATGGATCTGTTCCACCGGCTCGTCTCACACTACTGGCGCCTCCTCGAGCCGACGGTCGCGGTGCTGCGGCGGAGCCGGGGAGACGCGCAGTACGATAACTTCGAATACCTCTCCATCTTGGCGGATCGTTGGCAAAACGAACACCCAGGCGGCTCGTATCCGCGCGGAGTTCCACGCCGTACGTTGCTCGATCCATGGCTCGCGGCCGACGCATCCGGTGACAAATGCTCCCCACCGGGACGGTGACCTTCGCCTTCACCGAATCGAAGGCAGTACGCAGCGCTGGGAACGCGACCTCGCCGCCATGGAACACGCGGTGCGGCGGCACGACGCGCTCGTGCGCGAAGCGATAATCCGCCATGGCGGTGCCGTCTTTAAAACGATCGGCGATGCGTTCTGCGCGGCGTTCTCGCGGCCGTCGGATGCGGTCGCCGCCATGCTCGAGGCGCAGCGCGCGCTCGCCGCCGAGGATTTCTCGGCGCTCGATGGGCTTCGCGTCCGCGCGGCGATTCACACGGGGACTGCCGACGAGCGCGAGGGCGACTACTTCGGGCCGGCCGTCAACCGCGTCGCGCGCCTGCTCGCAATCGGCCACGGCGGTCAGGTCCTCGTCTCCGGCGTGACGAGCGCGCTCGTCGGAGGCGATCTCCCACCGCGCGCGAGCTTGCGCGACCTCGGCGAGCACCGGCTCAAAGACCTCACGCAACCCGAGCACGTCTACGAATTAAGCGCCCCGGATCTTGCGACGGACTTTCCACCGCTGCGCTCCTTGAACGCCGAGACGACGAATCTGCCGCTGGAGTTGACGTCGTTCGTCGGGCGCGAAAAGGAAATTGCGGAGATCGCGGCGCTCGTCGGCGCACATCGGCTCGTCACGCTCGTCGGTTCGGGCGGGGTCGGCAAGACGCGCACGAGCCTCCACGTCGCGGCGAATCTCCTCGGCAGTTTTTCAGGAGGGCGTTTGGCTCGTCGAGCTTGCGCCGCTGGCGAGCGGCGACTATATTCCGGCGACGGTCGCGCAAGCGCTCGGCATCAAGCTCCCGGCCGGCGGCGACCAGCTTGGCAATCTTACCGGCGCGCTCGGGACGAAGCACGCCCTGCTCGTCTTCGACAATTGCGAGCATCTCATCGAGCCTGCCGCGCACACCATTGCGGCGATTTTGAGCACTTGCCCTAAAGTAAAGGTGCTTGCATCCAGTCGTCAGGGGCTCGAAATCGCGGGCGAGCATACTTACCGGCTGCCGTCGCTCGAGGTGCCGAAGGAAGACGACGTTGGTGGCTTACCCGCGAGCGATGCGGCGCAGTCCGCCGCCGTCGTGCTCTTCGTCGAACGTGCCGCGGCGGGCGACGATCGGTTCGCGCTGACCGATGACAATGCGCCGGCGATCGCGGAGATCTGCCGCCGGCTCGATGGGATTCCGCTCGCCATAGAAATTGCGGCATCGAAAACCGCGGTTCTCGGGTTGCGGCAGCTTTCCGAAAGGTTGAACGAGCGCTTTCGGCTCTTGTCGGGGGGGGCCCGCGATCGCCTGCCGCGCCAGCAAACGCTTCGGGCGTTGATCGATTGGAGCTTCGACCTCCTGAGCGAAAACGAACGCGCCGCGTTCCGCCGCCTGTCGGCCTTCGCGGGAGGATGGACGCTCGAAGCGGCAGCGGCCGTGTGCGCGAGTGACGGCATCGACGACTGGGCGGTCTTCGAGTTGCTCTCGGCGCTCGTCTCAAAGTCGCTCGTCGCGGTCGAAGCGTACGGCGACGAGCGGCGCTACGACATGCTGAACTCGATCCACGAATACAGTCGCGAGCGCTTGGTCGATTCGAACGAGTCCGGCGCCATCGCTGCGAAGCACGCCCGGTATTACGCTGAGTTTGTCAGAGGTCTCGACCCGCTGGTCGAGTCGTTGGAGGACGTGCAGTGGAGGCACGCTCTTGCTCCCGAGATCGACAACATCCGAGCGGCGCTCGACTGGGCGATCTTTCGGGATAACGACCATGCGGCAGGGCTCGAGTTGCTCGCCGGGATCGAATGGCCGGAACTGCTGACGACGCCTCAGGAGGCAATCCGCTGGTTCGACTCGGCGGCACGACTCGCCGACGCGGCAGAAGACGCGGTGACAAAGGCTCGCATTCTGCGTCACTACGTCCGTTTGGAGTGGCTGGTGGGGCGTCCCATTGCCGAGCGCGAGAAGGCTGCGACGGACGCCGTCGCCGTCGCGCGGGCGTCAACGGACCCGAACGAGATCGCGCGAGCGCTGGCGAACTTAGGGAGTTGCTATCGCGACGCCGGACGTCTCGACGACGCCGATGCGACCTTCTCGGAGGCCTACCGGGCGCCGGAAACACTTTCCGCGATTGCCGCGAATCAGGTTTTGCGCAATTGGGCGATAACGGACGTTCAGCGTGGCGACGTCGAAGTGGCGCGCCGGCGTTTCATCCAGGTCACGGATATGGAGCGAGTCGGCAGCGAGGCGCACGCGAGCGCCCTGCTCAACCTCGGCGAACTCGAGTTTACCGTTGGAAATGTCGAGGCGGCGCGAACGGCTGCCGCTGCGGCGCGCCAAACGTTCATGCGTTTCAATGCCGCTCCGCTGGCGCTCGCGGTGTGCAACTTGGCTGCGTACGCCATGGCGGTCGACGACCTCGAGGATGCTCGCGAATTACTTCGGGAAGGACTCCGCCTCTTGAAACAGTCGGGGGCGCGCTGGATGACCAACGCGTTGGAGCATCATGCGGTTTTGGGCGGGCTCAGCGGGGATCACGAACGCGCGGCCGCTCTGCTGGGGTTCACCGAAGCGAAGAATGTCAACAGAGGCAGGCGCGAGTTCACCGAGCGGCGCGGCTACGAACGGCTAGTGCGCCTTCTGTCGGAGGTCTACGGTTCGGAAGAATTCGCGCGACGGCTGAGCGCGGGGGCTCGGCTGAAGGAGGAGCAGGCGCTGGAACACGCCGCGGCGATAAGCCAACCTACCTAACAAACTAGAGGCGGCTGACGCCGCCGAGTAGGGAGTCAAGAACGTGGCCAGTACGATGCATGACGAAGTGACGCGCCTTCTCGATGCTCAGGCGAAGTCGATCGACGACCTCCACCAGAAACTCTCGGCGGCGGTCGGCGCGAACAAAGAAAAACTTCAGGCGGCGGTCGAAAAGTACAAGGCGGCCCACAAGCAATTCCACGACGACGCGCAAGAGTTCATGAACTAAAAGCGCTTAGTGCGAGGCTTCCTGCAGCGCGTGTTCGATAGCGACACCAACCGGAACGCCCAGGCCCGTGCAGGGATTCCATCCGGCGCCGGCCTGGAAACGGCCGTTGCTTCCGGCAGTAATCTCGGCGAAGAGCGGCTCGCCGGATTGTTTGTACAGGATCGGTGAGTAGAACCCGCACGAAACGCCAAGCCGCTGGTTGATTCGCGCCGTTAGCGCCGCCCACATCGGCGCGACCGCGCTCGTCCCGCCCATCGCCAATTCGACTCCGTCCATGACGGTGTAATAACCGGGGTGTTGTTGCGCGGCGACGTCGGGTACGCCGCGACCCGGGCGCACGCCGTACTGCGACGCCGCCGATTGCGCGACCGCTTGCCATTCGGGGATGTCGAATCGCGCGCTAAATCCACCGCCGGTTTGTTCCCAAGCTCGTTCTTCGGAACCGTCGTCCGGGATGACCGTCGCTCCGCACGCCATTGCGAACGGGCTCGACGCCGGCGCCAACACGTGCGGCGAGCCGTCGTAATCGAGCTCGGCTCCGTTGTCGCCGGACGAGCAGAAGACGCTGACGCCCAGCAGCGCGGCGACCGTGAAAAGGTCATCGAGGATGTCGAGCGCGACCGGCGTCCACAACTGTTCGGGCCAGCCGTAGCTGATCGACAACACTGACGGCGCGTATTCCGCATCGAAAAGCGCCTCACGAACGGCGTCGAGAAACCCGCGTTCGTCGTCGGGCGCTTCGTACACGACGATGCGGGCGCCCGGGGCGAGCGAGCCGATGACCTGAACGTCGAGCGCCGCCTCGAGATCCTTGGTTGTTGCGACCTCGTGCGCGACCGCGGCATCGTCGACACGCTTGACGACCGGATGCGCGGGCGCGAGGCCTTGCGCGCGCATGCACTGATCGAAATCGCTAGGTTTGAATACGCCGCGCAGTTGCATGACGCCGATCGTTTGACCGCTACCGTCGGCATCGGGAAACCGATAGCGCGCCGCGACGTCGCGCGCAAGCAGCGGAGTCGAGTGCCGGCTCAGCGCGCCGAGTTTTTGCGAGCGCGGCCATTGATGCACGCCGAAGACGCCGCTGACAACGGCGGCGATATCGGGAGGGACGTGCAGTGCATTCGACCGGTGGCGAAAGCGGCGCTGATTTTGGTCTTCAAAGATCGCCGCCGTCGCGCCGAACGCTCGAACCAGTCGTTCGACCGAGCCGCCGATGGTGGCGGATCGCCAATGCGAGTCGACGACGTGCAATCCGAGGGCTTCGCAGTAGCGCTGCAAGACGTCGAGGTCGCCCGGATCCGCGCCCGTCTCCCGTTCGAGGGTTTTGCGCTCGGCGTACGTGCGCTGGAGCGGCGGCGTCAGGCCGAGCGCTCGCGCGCCCTCTCGGTTAAGTTCGCCTCCGCGCCGCGGACGGAGCCAAGCCGTCAGGAGAACTTGGGAGTCTCCGGTCAGCGGCTCGACGTGGCGGCTTCCGGGCCAAACCTTGCGCTCCGTCTGCGGGATCGGAACGCGCTTTTCCGCGCTCATTCCGCTCGGTCCGCGCAGTTACGGATTGAAACAGCCGGCGGAGACCCAGAGGTACCCCGTACCGCTCGGCGCGGGGAACGTCGTTTGGTAGTAACTGTGCCCGTCAAGCGAATGGAACGGGCCCATCCGAAGCTCGACTTGCTCGCCCGATCTCGCGTACATCGTATTTGCGGCGACCGGGCCGTCCGCGCCGCGGGCCCACGTGTAATACTTCGCGTAGACGCACGTATTGACCGCCGGTCGCGGTGAGGGGAACGGCGTCGGCCGGGGCCGCCCGGACCCTTCCGGCGACGGCGCCGTCGACGCCGCCGGCGCCGGAGAAGCGGGCGGCGCGCTCGGATCTGATGCGGCGCTTACGAGCGACAGCGCGAAAACCGCGGTGAGCAACGCGATCGGCATGAGATCTCCTTAGATCGGCAGCGGGTCGGTCGGGTTGTCGATATGGCTCTTGTACTGACGCGTATCGAAGTACCAGGCCGGGAGTTCCTTCGGGAAAGAGATATCGCGATACCGGAAGTCGACGACCTGGCCGTCGCCGTTGTAGTTGTCGCCGACGATCCCGTGGATGTCGGTGACGACGGGATGACCTTCGAGGGTCGCGAGCGTCACCATAAAGATCACGCCGTAAATGCGGTCGCCTTGAACGAATAGCTTGTCGGTCGCCATGAACTTGCGCAGCTCGAGCGTCTTGCGATCGGCCCAGAGTTCGCGCAAGCGATTGCGATCCGGATCGCGCGTCGGCGTGATGACGAGGTGGACCAGTTCTCCCTGCTCGTCGAGCGAGACGACGCGGTAGTCGAATTCGCCGGTGACGGTGACCGATCCGATCTCTCGAAGCGGGGCCTGCGACGGTTCCGGCGTCGGGACGAACTCGACCGGGTGCGGGTGCAGCGGAGCCGGCTCGAAAACGTCGGCCGTCGGCGGCCCGGGGTCGCGCGGCTCGTTGAACGCGGGCCGTTCGAACACCGGGTCGCCGCGGAAGAAGGCGCGGTAGACGCGCCGCGCGAGCGCCGCGCGGTCGGAGTTACGAACCCATATGTGCTCGGTGTAACTCTCGGCGTAGTCGGGGTAGCCTTGCTCGGTCTTCTGTGCGCGAGTCATCGTATAGACGACGTACGGCGGCGGCGGGCGGTGCGTCCGGAAGACCGCGCGGATCATTCCAAGGAGGCGCTGCGGCGTCGGCGAGGGCGTAGCGGTGGGTTGCGGAATGGCGGGGTGCGGCGCGGCTGGGGCGGCGGCGAGCAGGATGGCGAGGATCAAGGGGATGAGCATTGCCCGCTCATATTACGCGGCCGCCGGGTGGGATGCCCCCGTCGCGGCGCGGCTTAACGGTAGACGACCTCGCTCATCATCCCGTCCATCATGTGGACGTCGTTATGGCAGTGCAAGAGCCACCGGCCCGGGGGCGAGGTTGCTCTGAAGCGCCACGTTAGCGTCCCGCCGTTTGAGCGGACGAGCGAGACGTCCTTGGCGAGCGGTCGCGCGAGCGTCGTGCCGTCGACTTCGACGACGTCAAAAACGTGCCCGTGCAAGTGCATCGGATGATCCATGTCGGTTTTGTTATGGAACGTGAGCGCGACGTAGTCGTCGCGCCGAACCGAGATTTTCTCGGTGTGCGGCCACGTCTTGCCGTTCAGCGTCCAGCGCGAGCTTCCGTAACGTCCGCCTTCCAAAACGAAGTCTTTCCGGACGCGCGCAAACGGATACGGCGGCGGGATGCGCGCGATCCCGCCCGCGCGCGCGTAGGTAAAATAGTCGGCGCCTTCGAGCGACTCGCTGCTCGCCTCGGGCGTGGAATGCTCCATCCCCTCCGTGTGCACGACCGTCGCCTGTTCGAATGCGAGCGGATCGCTCGAAAGCCCCTGCAAGAGCCACGCGCCGGGCTTTGCGACCTCGAACCACGCATCGTACCGCTCGCCGACGCCGATCCGCAAAGCGTCGACGTCGATCGGCCGTAAGAGCGGGTTCCCGTCGGAGTGGGTAACGTGCAGCCGGTGCCCGGCGAGCCGCAGGTAGCGCGTCTGGGTGAAATTCGCGTTGAGGACGCGCAGCCGTACACGCTGGCCGACTTTGACTGCGATGGGCTTCGTGCTTGGGTAGGACGCGCCGTTGATGCAATGTGCGAGGTAGGCGACCTCATCGCCCATCTTGTCGTCGGGCCGCATCGCGCGCAGTTCGGGCGAGCCGAATGGATCGACCATCGGCGCGTTGCTCTTTCCTTCCATCGCCGCGCCGACCGTCGCTTGCCGCGGGACGTCGTGCAGGACGATCGCGAACTCGGCGTCGGCCGGCGCGTCGTGCGGATCCTCGACGACGAACATCCCGAAGAGGCCGCGTACGATTCCCCCGCGCATCCCGTGGTCGTGATACCAGCGCGTCCCCGGCGGATCGGGCGCGAACTCGTATCGGTACGACGCGCCGGGCGCGACCGGCGGCTGCGTAACCTCTGCGGCGCCGTCCATTGCGTTGGGGAGAATCATCCCGTGCCAATGGATCGTCGTGGGGAGCGCGCACCGGTTGACGTAGCGGACGCGCACGCGCTGGCCGTGACGGACGCGCAGAACCGGGCCCGGGAGCGTCCCGTTGTAAGCGACTCCCGCGTAGTCGATCCCGGGTGCGGGCGCGAACCGATGCGAACGCGCGACGAGCGTGAACTCGACGAGGTCCCTCCCAGCAGCGCGCGCCGATAGGCGCGGCAAGGCGATCGCGGCGACGCCGCCGGCGCTTGCGCGCAAGAACGCCGAACGGCGCACTTGGTCCTCTAGCCGCCGGCCTCGACCGGCAGCGTCATCCGCTTACCGTCGTAGAGGATCTCGATCGTCCACGGACCGCCCATCGAAAACGTCACGTTCCCTTCGAACACGTGCGGGTCGCGCGTCGGATGGAGCGTCACGCGTGCGGTGTGCATCGTCGAGCCGCCCATTTGCATGACGGGGAGCGCGGAGACGCTCTTCGGCGGAGTGCCCGGGAAACGCACCGACAGAACTGCGTGGTCGGACGGCTTGACCGGCGTCAGCGTCGCAACCGGTCGCGAAGCGCCCGCGCCGCCGTCGAGATTCGAGAGGTACGCGACGACGTCACCCACCTGTGCGTTCGTAAACGGAAAGCGCGGCATCGGCGCTTTCGGGTTCTTGATGGCATCTGCGATCTGCGCCGCCGAGCGCCGGTGTTCGATCCCACTGAGTTTCGGTCCGACCCCGCCTTGAAAGTTCGTCCCATGACAACCGGCGCAACCGTTCGATTGGACGAGCTTCGCACCGGCGTTAACGTCCGCGGCGTTCCCAGCCGACGGGACGAGCGCGGTCAGAATTCCGAAGAGCGGCGCCCCGGCGAGCGCGATCCCCAAGCGAATCTTGCAGGTCATGGCCGTTCCTTTTTGCGGAGCGTCGCGCCATGCCTCCGGCGCGATGTCGCGCAGGCCATCGGGCGGAGACGCCAAAAGGCCGGGGCGGTGCAGGTGAGAGCCGCTGCCCTTGTCGAGCGCTTGTTCGCCACGACGTCGGTCGATGCGCTGCGCGACGAGTCGCGTCCATCGCACCTCCGACGCGCGTTACGCGCGCGCGATCTCGTTTCGATCGGCCTCGGCGCGATGATCGGCGGCGGGATCTTCACGACGATCGGCCCCGGCATCAAGTTGGCCGGGCCGGCAATCATCGTTGCGTTCTTGCTCGCAGGGCTCGCTTCGTTCTTCGCGGCGCTTTGTTATGCCGAACTCGGTGCGATGGTTCCGAGCGCGGGGAGTGCGTACACCTACGCGTACGCGACCTTAGGCCAGCTCGTCGCTTGGATCGTCGGCTTCAGTCTCATTTTTGAATACGGGATAAGCGCCGCGCCGGTCGCCCAACAGTTCGCGTCGGCGTTCCGCCCGGTGCTCGCATCGGCTGGGATCGTGCTTCCCGCGTGGGCGCAGACGTCGCATCTCGTCTTCACGCGCGCGTGGTGGGACGTCGGCGGGTGGGATTTTGCCCACTCGCAGTACGACGTCGTCGGGGCCGCGTTCGTTTTGTTCCTTTCCGCGTTGCTCGCAATCGGGATTCGGGAGACGGCCACCGCAAACAACATCTTCGTCGTCTTGAAGGTCCTCGCGCTCGTCGTCTTCGTCGGCGCCGGGCTCGCCTTGTTCCATCCGCAGAACCTGACGCCGTTTGCGCCGTTTGGCTGGGGAAGCTCGCGCCGTTCTCGGGCGGCAACGGGAACGGGATCGTCCCCGCGGCCGCACTCGTGTTCTTCTCGTACATCGGTTTCGATTCGGTGACGGTGACCGCCGAAGAGTGCCGCCGGCCGCAGCGCGACATCCCGGTCGGCGTGCTCGGGGCATTGGGGATTGGGACTGTGATCTATTGCGTCGTCGCCGTCGTATTGCTCGGCGACGTGCCCTGGCCGCAAGTCAACGTCAACACGGCGCTCGCCTCGGCGGTCGCGCCGTTGCATAACCCGTTCGTCAACTGGTCGATAACGATCGGCGTGCTCGCCGGGACGACGACGGTCGCGATCTCCGCGCTGCTCGGGCAGACGCGCATCTTCTACGTGATGGCGCGCGACCGTATGCTGCCGCCGTTCGTCGCACGCGTCAACTCACGGACGAAAACGCCTGCGCTCGTGACGATGATCGTCGGTTCGCTTGCAGCGCTCTTGACCTTGATCGTCCCGCTCGAAGTGTTGCTCGATCTCGTCAACATCGGAACGTTGACCGCCTTCGGGATCGTCTGCGCCGGCGTGCTGTGGTTGCGCCGCCGGCGACCCGACATACCCCGCCCGTTCCGCGTCCCGTTCGTTCCGCTCTTCCCAGTGCTCGGCGTGTGTTTTGCGGTTTTTCTCGCGGTGTTCGGGTTGACGACGTTGACGTGGGTGCGTTTCATCGTGTCGCTCGCGATCGGCTTGGCGATCTACTTTGCCTACGGGTTCAGGTTTTCGAAGCCGCAAAACGGCTAGGCGCCAGGAAGGCGATGTCGTGGCGCGTCGCGCCGTCGACGAGAAGGTCGGTCACGATTTCACCGATGACCGGAGCGAACTTGAAGCCGTGCCCGGAGAAGCCGCCGGCGACGACCACGCGCGGCGCTTCCGAAAGCGTTCCGAGCGCGAAGTTCTTGTCGGGTGTCAACGCGTACATGCAGGCTTGCCCCTCGATAAAGCGGCCCGCCGCACCCGGAATCCACTCGTTGGTTGCGACGCGGACCGGCTCGACATCGGACGGCGAGATGACGCGGTCGAGTTCGTCCGGGTGCGTCGTCGCGCCGTACCCGTGAAATCCGGCCTTCACGCCATCGCCTAGATCCGAGTAGACGGCCAGCGGCTGCGGGAACTCGGCGCGGTCGATCAACGAGACCGGCAGCGCGCCGGCATCGAAACCGCCGTCGGGCTCGAACCAGACGAGCACGTTGCGCTGCAACGTGATGGGAAGGTTCTCGTCCGGCGCCAGCTCGCGCAACCACGGCCCGGCGCAGAGCGCCAAACGGCGCCCTTCGAACGTCTCGCCGGTATCGAGGACGACGCGAACGGCTCCCCCGTCCGCGTCCCAGCGCGCGGTGCGCGCGCCGAACCGCACTTCGGCCCCGGCGGCGCGCGCGATGCGAAGCTGGGCGGCGACCGCGGTCTCGGGTGAAAGCATCCCAGCATCGGGCTCGTAGACGGCGACCTCATCGGCCCTCGGTGCGAACGCTGGGAAGCGAGCGAGCAACGCGGCCGCGTCGAATTCATCGAGCGGGAGACCGTGCTGCCGCGCCGCGGCGCGCGTCCCTTCGACGATCGGGCTCCCGGGCGCACCGGCGATGACGACGCCGGTGGTGCGCAAGATCTTCGTTCCGCTGTCGCGCTCGAGGTCGCGCCAAAGCTCGTACGCGCGCAGGAGCAGCGGCACGTACGCGGGATCTTCGAAGTATGCTTTGCGGATCAGTCGCGACCGGCCGGACGACGCGCCGAATGCGTGTCCTTCGCGGAAGCGGTCGACGCCAAGGACGCGCAGGCCGCGGCGGGCGGCACGCGCGAGGGTCGCGCTTCCCATTCCGCCGAGCCCGATGACGATCGCGTCGTACGTCAAATTTTGAACTCTACGTCGGCGAACTGCTGGGGATCGTAATTCCGGTCCTTCGGCGGGCGCGGGACGTCTTCCACCAAGCGCTGTACATCGCCAGCCACTCGAAATTCTCGAGAATAAAATCGTTGTTCTCGACACGGCGCCGGCGCATGACAAAGTTCCGGATGCTACTCCATCGCCGCCGAATCGGGAGACCGACAGCATCGACGATCAGCGAGGGGTCGAGGACGCGGCGGCGCGCGAGACACGCAACGGTCTCGATATACTGCGCGACCGTCAAGAAGTCGCGCTCGTCGTCAGAGCCATGATATGTGTTCAAGATGGCATCGTCGATCGGGTAGCGCTTGTCGACATCGGCGAGCCGGTCGAAGGCGGCGACGACGCGATGGTCGGTCAGGCGATTGATCGCCTCGAGGATCGCAACCGCATTGCGTTCGTGCTCCATCTGACGCACCTGGCGCGCGAGCAGGAACGACGTTAGCACGAGCGCGAGGACGGCGACGGCGACCGAGGCGGCCGGCCAGAGCTGCTCAGAAGTCATGGAGCACCTCCTCTCGCGAGCATCACAGCGCGCTTTCGGCCAAGGCGCGAAGGTTCATTCGGCAAGCGCGCCCCGTTCGGTTCGAGGATCACAGTCGGACCGTAACGACCGCTCGTCCGACGCTCCGGGGGCGCCAACCCCTGGCCGAAGGAGCGCGAACCCTCATCTTCCGTGACGAGGGTCCGAAAAGTAGGGGTGGGCTCCTCGACCCATCAAGGACTCTTTGAAGCAGCGACTCCACCACATCGACGGGCTGCGCGGCTTAGCCGCGCTGTCGGTCCTCGTCATGCATGCGACTTCGCCCTTGCGCGCCGCGCGCGGCGCCGGCGATCCGCTGTCGTTTTTGCTGCGGCTCGGAACGCACGGCGTCGAACTGTTCTTCGTCCTCTCGGGCTTCTGCCTCGCGTACCCAGTCCTCGCGGCACGGCGCCGTGAGGGATCGGCTTTCGATATATGCGGCTACGCGGCACGCCGCTTAGTCCGGATCTTGCCGCCGTTCTACGGCGCGATTCTGGTGCTCGCGGTGCTCGTCGCCGTCGGTTTGCCGGTCCTCGAATATCCCCGGCAGATCCCCGCCGCGTGGGACCTCGTCCGCCAGGCGGCCTTCCTCGATTGGAACGTCCCGTTCTTCAGCGGGACGTTCTGGACGCTCGCGATCGAGATGCGCTGGTACGTCCTCTTCCCCTTACTCGTCGCACTGTGGTTGCGCGCGCCCCGCGTTTTCGCGCTGCTCGGAGTCGTCGCCGTCCTCGCGTTTCGCGGTACGACCGCGGCGAACGCCGACCTCTTCGCATTGCCGGCCTTCCTGTTGGGCATCGTCGCCGCGGATCGCGTTCTCGGCGGCAAGATCGACGTGCGGCGGACCGCGTTCGCGTTTGCGGTGATCCTAGGCCTGACGATCTTCGTTGAATGGACGGCCGGGCCGCAGTCGACGTTCCCGCCGATCGCCGCCGGCGACATCCGTTCGTACCTGCCCGCGCAGTGGAGCCTTTGGCAGTTGGTCGCGTACGAATTCGTCCTGTTGGTTTGCGCGTGCGCTCCGCTGCGGTGGAGCTTCTCCTTGGCGCCGGTCGTCTGGTGCGGGACGATCTCGTACAGCATGTACCTGATTCATTTCGCACCGGTGCTGTTGGTCGAGCGAACGCTCGGCGTCGCCAATCCCGTGCTGGAGGCCGGCGCCGCCATCGCGGCGGCGCTCGTTGCGAGCGCGGCGTTCTGGCGGCTCGCGGAGCGCCCGTTCGTCGAGACGGCGTTGAAGGGACGCTGCGAACGCGCGCTGCGTACGCCGATCGCCCGGATCTTCACCTGGCTCGGCATCCCGCCGTCCTTCCGGCCCGGTCCAGCGATCGAGCCTCTGACGATCGCGCCCCAGGCCGCGCGCGCGGCGCTTCTCGACCTCCCCGGTGGGATCTCCGAGGACGCCGTCGCAACGCCGGCGCTCTAGCATCGCGAAGGAGCCTGAGGCGGGGTTTAGGCAAGCACGGCTAATCGCGAGTCGGTGAGGACTCGCGCGCGTTAGCACGATGCCGAAGATTACCATCTCGTACCGCCGTTCGGATTCGATCGCAATCGCAGGCCGAATATTCGACCGCCTGGCGAATCGCTATGGGCCGGATTCGGTGTTCATCGACATCGACCGCATCCCGCTCGGCGTCGACTTTCGCTCGTTCATCGACAGCGCGCTGCGCGAGACCGACGTTTTGATCGCGTTGATCGGTCCGACTTGGACGGGGAGCGATGGGAGCGGTCACGTGCGCATCAAGGACGACGACGATCCGGTGCGAGTCGAGATCGAGACCGCGTTACGGGTCGGTCTTGCGATCGTGCCGCTGCTCGTCGGCGGCGCCGCGATGCTCTTGCCGGATGAACTGCCGGCGAGCCTCAGCCCGTTCGCCTCGCTGACGACCGCGCGCGTCGATCCCGGCCGCGACTTTCACGCGGACATCGACCGGCTGATCGAATCGATGGACGCCCAACTCGCGACGCTCCCGGAGAAAACGCGACCCGTCGCGCAGGCAGCGAGCGTGGCGCGGACGGCGACCCGTGGCAAACCCGCGCCGCCTAGCGGCACCGTCACGTTTCTGTTCGCCGAGGTCGAGGACGCGGGGCAGCGCTGGGAACGGTCGCCCGAAGCAATGTCGCGCGCGGTTCGGCGCCTCCAGGAAATGCTCGGCGCTGCGTTTGAAGCGCGTGGCGGATACGTTTTGGGGGCAGCGGGCGAAACGTCGTGCGCCGCCTTCGCGAACGCGGTCGTCGCGATCGCCGCCGCCCTCGACGCGCAACGCGCGTTGGAAGCCGAAGACTTCTCGGCCGCCGGCGGAATCCGCGTGCGCATCGCACTGCACAGCGGGACGACGTTCGAGCACGATGGCGTTTTCAGCGGTCCGACGGTTCATCGGGGGGCGCGGCTGCTCGCGCTCGCGCGCGGCGGACAAACGATCGTCTCGGGGGCGACGCACGATCTTGCGTTGCGCGAATTACCGCCGGACGCAATGTTTGTGGATCTTGGGAGCCACCGGCTCGGCGACCTCGCCGAGCCCGAGCGCGTCTATCAAGTCTCGGTCACCGATCTGCCGAGTTCGTTTTCCCCGCTCGCGGTCGAAGCGAGCCCCAACAACCTCCCGCTCGAGACGACCCCGCTGGTCGGGCGCGACGCCGAAGTCGTCGAGATCGTCGCGTCGCTGGAAAGAAGTCGCGTCGTCACGCTCGTAGGCTCCGGCGGCATCGGTAAGACGCGCGTCGCGCTGCAAGTCGCAGCGAGGCTGCTTTCGGAGTATGCCGATGGCGTTTGGTTCGTCGAATTGGCGCCGCTCGGCGACGGCTCGGTCGTCGCGGGGGCCGTCGCGGCGACGATGGGCCTTCGCCTCCCCGGTGACGGCGACGCCGTCGCGGCGCTCGCCGCGGCGACGGCGACGTTGCGCGTGCTGCTCGTCCTCGACAACTGCGAACATCTGATCGACGACGTCGCGAAACTCGCGACGGCGCTGTTGCGCGCGAGTCCCGGCGTACGAATCCTCGCGACGAGTCGCCAAGCGCTGGGATTGACGGGCGAAGTCGAGTATCGCTTGCCGGCGCTCGCGGTCCCCGCCGCGCTTGAAACCGCGACGATCTCGGCGGAATCGGCGCGCAGATATGCAGCGATCGAGTTGTTCGCGGCACGCGCCGCCGCGGCCGAACCGCGATTTTCGCTCGACGACGACAACGCGCCCGAAGTCGCGGATATCTGCCGGCAACTCGACGGCATCGCGCTCGCGATCGAATTGGCCGCGGCGCGAGTCAAGAGCTTGTCGCCGGCGCAGCTGCGCAGCCGGCTCGGCGAGCGTTTCCGCGTGCTGACCGGCGGCCGGCGCGACGCGTTGCCGCGCCAGCAGACGATGCGCGCGCTGATCGACTGGAGCCACGATCTACTGGGCGAGAGCGAACGTGCAGTTTTTCGCCGGTCCGCGATCTTCGCGGGCGGCTGGAACTTGGAAGCCGCCGAAGGCGTCGTCGCCGGTCCCGAGGCGCTCGACGTGTTGGACGGGCTGGCGTCGCTCGTCGAGAAGTCTTTGGTGTCGACCGAGCTCAAGGACGACGAGACCCGCTACCGTCTTCTCGAATCGACGCGCGCGTACGCGCTCGAGAAGTTGGCGGCGAGCGGCGAGCGGGATGTGGTGGCGCGGCGCCATGCCGAGTGGGTCGCCGATTTCGTCGACCGGGCCGAACGCGCGTACGCCGAAACGCCGCTCGCGCAATGGTTGCCGCGGGTTGAAGCCGAGATCGACAACGCGCGCGCGGCGCTCGGCTGGGCGCTCGAGCCGCAGGGCGACGTCCTCATCGCCGCGCGAATCGCGGGCGGCCTGCGCGGCTACTGGAACGACGCCGGCATTTTCGGGGAAGCGCACCGCTGGATCGGCGCGGTCCTCGAACGCTTCGACGACGAAGCCGATCTCGCGGTAGCGGTTCGGTTGTGGTCGGCGCGCGCCACGCTCAGCGTCGGCAAGCGCGGAGCCCAGGCCGCCGAAAGAGCGGTTTCGCTGGCGGAAAAACTCGGCGACCAAACGCGCCTGGCCGGCTGCTACAGTGCGCTGGCCGGGAGTTACCGCCAGATGGGGCGCATCGCGGAGGCTGAAGCCACGATCGATCGAGCCCTTGCGATATTCGAAGCGACCGGGAGCACACGGTCGAAGATGTACGCAGTCGCGCTCGATTTGCGCGCGATCATTCTGACGGCGCTCGAACGGCACGACGAAGCACGCGCACTGTACGAAAAGGCAATCGCGATCTACGAAGCGCTCGGCGACGAGGGGCGGGCCGCGGCGCCGCGGCTTTTTCTGGCGGACCTCGAGTTCCTCTCCGGTGACGCGCGCCGCGCGCTCGCGCTCGCCGAACGGTCGGCTGCATTTTTCGCCGCAAGCCGAAACTCGATGCGCGAGGCAAACGCGCGCGTCAACGCGGCCGCGTATCGCCTCAGCCTCGGCGACGTCGACGGAGCGTACGCCCAGGCGCGGCAGACGCTGGTGCTGGCGCAGCGGTCGCAGTCGCCGCAAATGATCGACGGGGCGATTCAACATCTCGCGACCGTCGCCGCGCTCGGCGGCGACACGCGTCACGCGGCGCGCCTTCGCGGCTACGTCGACGCGTGGCACGCGCGCGAGTCGACGGACCGCGAGCCGACCGAACGAAAGACCTACGCGATGCTCGCCGCCGCGCTCGACGAGCGTCTCGCGCCGACCGACCGCGAACGGCTCGAGGCGGAGGGCGCGCAGTTGAGCGAGGAGGAGGCCATCAGCGAAGCTCTGACCCTTGCGCCTCCGGTGCGGGCGGCGATTTCGGCGTAAGCGCTAGCGACCGCCCGCGACCGGGAGGATCGCGCCGGTGACGTACGAGGCCTCGGGCGACAACAGCCACAGCACGGCCTCCGCGACCTCGCGCGGAGTCCCCGCGCGGCGAAGCGGGACCGTCGGGGCGAGCCGCTCGAGCCGGTCGGGGGCGCCGGCCGCGGCATGAAGTTCGGTTTCGATCAGGCCTGGACTGACCGCGTTCACCCGGATCCCCTCGCCTGCGACCTCGCGCGCGAGCCCGATGGTGAAGGTCTCAACCGCGCCCTTGGACGTTGCGTAGTGGACCCACTCGCCCGCGCCGCCGATCTCGGCGGCCCGCGATGAGAGGTTGACGATCGCGCCACCCGGCCCACCGTGCCGGGTCGACATCCGCCGCACCGCTTCGCGCGCGCACAGCATCGTTCCGAGCACGTTGACGGCGAGCACCTCACGGATCGTCGCCTCGGCAAGACTCTCGAGTCGGCCGAGCCCGCCGGTGATCCCGGCGTTGTTGACGAGCGCGCACACTGGGCCCAGCTCGCGCTCGGCGCGTTCGAAAAGGGCGAGCACCTCGTCCTCGACCGCGACGTCGCCGCGCAGCGCGCGCGCGGCCCCGCCTCGAGCGCGGATGTCGCGCGCGACGGACTCGGCCGCTTCCGCATTCGCCCGGTAGTTCACCGCGACCGAATAGCCGCGCGCCGCGGCGAGGGTCGCAACGGCTGCGCCGATTCCGCGCCCGGCGCCCGTGACGACTAATGTTCCGGGTCGCATCCGGGGGCCATCGTAGCGCGTTGGGGAACGATAGTCTAGTTACGAACGGACGGCGCCGCCTGCACGCCGCGAAGGGACCGGTGAAACGCTTTGGCTTCTCCATACCTTAGTTTCGCGACCGACATTCGGCCGCTCTTTCGGGACATCGACGTCGCGCACATGAAGCCGCGAGGCTACGACTTGAGCGACTTCGACGACGTGAAGGCGAAGGCGGAAGACATCTACGACGCGATCGAAGCCGAGCGCATGCCGCCCGACGAGCCGTGGACCGATGAGATGCGCGCGACGTTCAAGTCGTGGCGCGACCAGGGCTGCCCACCGTAATTTAGGTCTGCTTCGCGAGCCGGACGAGATCGGCGACGATCTCGTCGCGGTACGTCGTGAGCAGCGAAATGTGTCCGTGACCCGCGACCAACTTTGGCGTTGAGCCTGGGATGTGGTTTGCCAGCCATTTCCCGTGGGCGAACGGGACCATCAGGTCGAGATCGCCTTGCCAAATCGTGACGGGCGCTTCGACCGATGCGGGTTCGAAGCCCCACGCCCGAATGAACGCCAGATCGTCGTCGACCCATCCGTCGAAACCCGTCCCTAGCGCACGCCGCATGTTCGCCGCCAGTACAGCGGCGAAGCCGCCGGCAAGCGCGTCCTTGTCGACCTGGGAGACGAGGCCGCCGAACGCGTCGGCAAGTTCGGGGCCGGTGATATGGCGCAGTGTCTCGGCATTCGTTTTCAGCCAGTCCCCAAGCGCGTTCTCGCCCTCGAACGCCGCGCCGAACTCGGCGTGATTCTCAGGGCCCATTCCGGCGAGCCAATCGAGGTCGGGTGCCCCGTAGGGTCCGACGCCGGCGAGCGTCGCAACGGCGCGGCAGCGGCTCCGCAAGAGCGCGCCGCAGGCGAGCGCGTGCGGGCCGCCGCCCGACCAGCCGGCGGTCACAAACCACGGGACGTCGAGCCGGTCGAGCACGACCGCGGCGTCGTTCGCGACGTCCGCGACTTTCCGCCCCGGTTGACGCGTCGAGGTCGCGTAGCCCGGCCGGCTGATCGCGATCAGGCGCAATCCGTGAGCGCGCGCGACGTCGTCCCAGTCGCTCCACGCCGTCGCGTTCGACGGCGTGCCGTGATGCGCGAGAAGCGCCGGGCCGAAGTCCGCGCCGCCGATGAGGACGTCGAGGACGCGCCCGTCGGCGAGTTCGATGTTTTGCGTCAATGCTATGGGCAAAGCGAGCGAATCGCGGCCTCGCGAAGGTAACGCATTGATTAGCGCCGGCCCATCGCGAGCAGCTTCGGCGGAGCGAGCCACACCAAACTCGCGTGAGGCGCCGAAGGATCCGGGACGTCGAGACAGGCGAGGGCGCCCTTCTTGAGTTCGACCCTGCCGCCGCCGATGAGCGCGCCGATCGTCTCGCTCATGCTCGGATCGTGACCGACCAGCATGATTGCGCTCGCGCTCGAATGGTCCGCAAGAATGCTCGTCAGGTGGCTCGCGTCAAAGTCGAGCCCGACGCGCGCATCTTCGATCAGGCGGTCGTTCATCTTGAGGCGCTCGGCGACGATTTGGGCGGTCTGTTTGGCGCGGACGAGCGGACTCGTCACGATTGCGTCGAGCCCGAGTCCCAGTTCGTCGATCGTCTTCGCCTCGCGCGCCATCCGCTCTCGGCCTTCGTCGGTCAAGGGCCGTTCGGCATCCGGGCCTTGCCACCGTCCGGGGTCGCCGGCTAGACCGTGCCGCAGAAAATAACACCGCATCCGAAGCGAATACGGCGGCCGCAGCATAAACACTGCAGCTCGAACTCCTGGGTGCGGCCACCGGGCTCGGGGAGCGCGGCCTCGAATTGGGCGGGGTGAAGGAACGGATCTCGCCTTCCCTCGATTCGGCGCGCGCCATCCCGGCGCGCCCTAGCGGAGCGGTGACCTTCCTGTTCAGCGACATCGAGGGCAGTACCGCGCGGTGGGAACGCGATCCCGTCGCCATGCAGCACGCCTTGCGCCGTCACGACGTGCTGATGAGGACGGCGGTTGAGGCGCACGGTGGCCACGTGTTTAAGACGATCGGGGATGCGTTCTGTGTAACGTTCTCGCGCCCCGAGGACGGCCTCGATGCAGCGCTCGACGCGCAGCGCGCACTCTCGGTGGAAGACTTCTCAGCGGTCGACGGCGTGCGCGTCCGTATGGCGCTGCACGCGGGGACAGCCGACGAGCGCGACGACGACTACTTTGGTCCGGCGGTCAACCGGGTCGCACGCCTGCTCGCCACCGCGCATGGCGGCCAGATCATCGTCTCCGGGCTCGTCGCTCGTCACGTCAAGGACGCCCTTCCGGCCGGAGCAGATCTTCGCGATCTCGGCGATCACCGGCTCAAGGATCTGACGAAGCCCGAGCACATTTTCCAACTCACGGCGCCGGGCCTCGCGGCCGAATTCCCGCCGCTGCTCTCGCTCAGCGTGCTCGACAACAATTTGCCGCTCCAGCTCACTGGCCTGATCGGCCGCGAGCGCGAGGTTGCGGAGATCGGCGCGCTCTTCGCGTCGGATCGACTCGTCACGCTGACCGGTGCCGGCGGCGTCGGCAAGACGCGCACCGCGCTACAAGTGGGCGCAGACTTGCTCGACGGCTCAGGTGACGGAGTGTGGTTTGTCGATCTTTCGCCGCTCAGTGACATGGCGCTGGTCGCCGGAACGATCGCTTCGGCGTTGGGGGTTACGGAGCGTCCCGACAGCCCCGTGAGAAGCCCCGTGCCCGCACCGATATCGAAGCGCGCGAGCTCCTTGCTCCTCGCCACGATCATTGCGGCGTGCACGCTCTTTGCATATGGAGCGTGCGTCGGTCTCGTACGCGCGAGTACCCACCTCCCCGTCCTTATCTCCGACGGACATTTTACGGAACAAGCCACCAGCGGCGTCCTCCCAGTTATCTGCCTCTTCGACGGTCTCGCCCTCATCGCGCTCGTCAGCCGCACGCGCGGTCGGACGATCGCCGAACTGTGGCTAACCGTGGCCGTCGTGGCATCGCTGTTGGACTCGATTATGGGGCTCATTTGCGCGCGTTACTCGTACGGGTGGTACGCGGGGAAGCTCTTCAGCATGGTTTCCTCGAGCATCGTCATCGCGGCTTTCATCTACGAGATCACCTCGCTGCAGTCGCGCCTCGCAGCGGCAAACGGCGAGCTGCTGAAGCTCAACGAGCAAGAGCGGCAAGCCGCGCGTCAGCGTTTGGTGTACCTCGCGTACCACGACCCGCTCACGAGTCTGCCGAACCGGTCGCGTTGGGAGGAGATACTCGAGAAATCGACGTCGCAGGCCGTCGCATTCAGCACTCCTTTTGCGCTACTCTTCGTCGACCTGGACCGCTTCAAAGAGATCAACGATACGGTCGGCCACGCGATGGGCGATCGCCTTCTCGTCGAGGCCTCGAAACGGCTGCAAGCGACGCTTCGGCCAAAAGACGTTATCGGCCGCTTCGGCGGAGACGAGTTCGTCGTTTTGACGGGCGAACTGACCGACCCGACCGAGGCGTCGACGCTGGCGCAAAACCTGCGCGACGCGATTCGAAAGCCTTTTGTCTTCGGAGAGCGCGCCTTCCACGTCGGAGCGAGCGTGGGGATAGCGCTTTTTCCGGCCGATGGTTCGACGGCCGGCCTCTTACTCAACCATGCCGATGCTGCGTGCTACCAAGCGAAACGCGCGGGCGGCGACTGCGAACGCTTCTATACTCGCGAAATCGGAGACGAGCTGCATCACCGGCGCGAGGTCTACGACGCCCTTGTCGAGGCCATCGAGAACCACGCCTTCACATTGCACTACCAGCCCCTCTTCGATCTTCGAACCAAAAGGGTGGATTGCGTCGAGGCTCTGATCCGCTGGAAGGATTCGAGCGGCCAATTGGTGCCGGCGGCAACGTTCATTCCAATCGCAGAGCAGAGCGGCCTCATGCACTCGATCGGCGGTTGGGTGCTTGAGGAAGCGCTATTGCAAGCTCGACGCTGGGCCGACGACGGACTCGAGCTGCGCATCGCGATCAACGTATCGGCTTGTCAATTGCAACAGCCGGGATTCTTCGAGTCGCTGTGCGGAGCCCTCGAGGCGGCGCACGTTGATCCCGGCATGCTCGAGATCGAAGTGACCGAGTCGGCCACGCTGGCCGATCCTGCCATAGCCTACGAACAGCTCGAACGGTGCAAGGCGCTAGGCGTACGAATAGCGCTCGACGATTTCGGCACCTACTATTCGTCCCTGACGTACTTGCAGCGCCTCCCCATCGATTCAATCAAAATCGATCGCTCGTTCGTCCGCGGATTGCCGTTCAACGTGCAGGACACCGCGATCGTGCGGGCGGTGATTACGCTCGGTCATGAGCTCGGCCGAACGATCGTGGCCGAAGGCGTCGAGACGCCCGAGCAGCTGCACTGGCTTGAAAATGCGGGCTGCGATGTCATCCAGGGCTATTACATCGCCAAGCCCATGCCCGCTTCCACTGTCGTGGAGTGGTTGCGGCAGCGTCAAAGCCCAGTCCGGACTAAAGCGCTCCTCGGTTGACGGTAAATCGCACGTCGTCCAACGGCTCGATCCGCGCACGGTCGACGAGACTCGTTGCTGTCCGCCTTTTCTCCGCGCCGTTGTAATCCGTCGTCGACGGCGACCCATGCCCGCTTGTGAAATCAAATAGTTTCATCGAGAGCACGCCCGGCCTGCCAGCGGGTCGATGGAGTTAGCCACGC
This sequence comes from Vulcanimicrobiota bacterium, assembly GCA_963832625.1. GTDB lineage: Bacteria > Vulcanimicrobiota > Vulcanimicrobiia > Vulcanimicrobiales > Vulcanimicrobiaceae > CAWHUV01. The sequence goes on from CAWHUV010000008.1 coordinate 166,987, forward strand.
CGAGCGCCCAGGCGATCCATGCTTCCTTGGCTGTATCTCGCGCAGCCGCGACGTAGGCGCGGATGTCCTCGGCACCGGCGCCATCGGGCGGCTTCGTCGACAAGGGCGACGACCCGCTCCCGCTCGCGTCGACGTCGCTCCTGACGCCTCCATTCGAGTTTTTCCTCCTCGAAACGCTTTCGCTCAGCCTCGACTTCGAACAGCCGCACCGCTTCGGCTCGGCGATCGCGCTCTTCGATCGTGATCGTGTTACGCAGTAGAGAAACAAGCACTTGGGTCAAGCGGTCGTCGAGCGAAGCATCTTGGGCGTCCACGAAATCCTTGTGACGTTCGCTCTCTCCGTAAACGCGTATCCGTAGTATCCCCGTCTTTCGGGTTTCGTTCTTCCAATCGCGCGTTTCCCACGATTGCCGATTGCGTAGCTCTTTCGGGGTGAGCGGGACGCGGACGCGCCGTTCGGGCTCCGAGCACCTGAGGTGAAACGCGCTTCCGAAGAGCTCTACGTCGAAGCCGCCCTCGTACGGCCGCACCGTCACGGTTCCGCGCGCACGCTCGACGCCGCGGAAGAACGCGTCCAAGATTCTTCGACGGCGCTGCTCGAGGGGCTCCGGCGTCTTTCGCTTGCCGTCCCACGAGCGGTCCATCGAACGCGCAATTTCCAAGACGAGTCGGTGCGAGCGGCTGGCGTCCTCCGGTACAACGATACGGTTTTCCGACTGCAGCGCCCACTCGACTGCTGAGGCAATCGGGGGCTCCAACTCGGGTCGCGGGGGCGCCGGCGGCCGCGGCCCGCTGCCCTCCTGGATCCGGACGCTCTCCTCCTCGCCGGCCGGCGCGGGCTTTAGCGCCGGACGTCGGGTCTTCTTGCCGTGCTTGAGCTTGGCCCAATGCCCGCGAAGCGGCAGCGGAATGCCGTGCCTCTTGCATATCTTGGCCAGTCCGCTATCGGAAATCTTGTACCGCTTCGCTACGATCTTAACCGGTTCGGTCCAGACCAGGTCGTACAGGGCCGTGCGCGTCAGGACGTGCGTTCGTCGACTTTTCATGCGGAGACGCGTTCGTTCTTCGCCTAGTCCAGGCTTGCGATATGAGGACCTCCGAGCGCAAGCCGTCCTCGCCGGCGTGAAGCGAAAGACGACGCCGAAGGTTCACAGAGTTCCGAGGGTGCGCACCGTCATCAACGAGTCTTGCCGTGGCGCTTGCGTTTCATAACTCTGTCACCGTCGACATCACTTCCTCCGTTTCCTCTGGCCAAAGCCTCCGTATGATGCGCATGCTCGATTGCTCAAGGTTTTCGACTTCGTTGGTCCGACCGATCTGCAATATGTCGTTTAATACGCCGAGTAGCGTGATCACGTAGATGGTCACTAATTGGATGGAGAAGTTTGGGTCATCCAACCTGCTATCGAACTTGATTCCGATGACCCCCTCCTCTCGAAAATCGAGCACATCTAACATGCCAAGCACGGATCCGTGCGGAGCTTGGCTTACACGACGATAATGAAAAGCGTAATCCTTTGTGGTTGCCGGATCCTTAGGGTTCACGACCATATCGCTGAATGGCCGCTCTCGAAAACTATACTTCGACGCGTAAGCGGGCACATCGGGGAAGCGCTTCGTCACGATCGCAATCGATTTCTGGACCCACTCGTAGCGCTCCGATGTCTTGTCCGTCTGCATGTCGTCCAACAGTTTCTTGTCGCGAAACGGCATCGCCAGAAATTCTAGGCGAGCATCGTCATGATGGTTTGCGTAGAATAGGCACTTCTGCAGACACTCGTATATCTGACGCTCGAGAACGCCAGCTTGGCGCCCGCGATTGTGCATAACGCACAGCAACGCGCTATCTGCGGCGCCGTAGATTTCTGCGGCGAGATACGCACACCAAATCTGCCTATAGTCGCTTGGTTGACCATCGGCGTCTCGTTCAAACCGAACGCCTTCGAAAAACTTGGGGATAAGGTTCGTCGCTCGCTGATTGAGATCAATCAGTTCGCCGTCAACTCTTGAGTCTAACTTGGTTACGCAGGCGCTCACAGGGGTTTGCTCCAGGTCTCGTGGCAATGGCGCTTCCTCGCCCCAAACATCTTTGGCCCAGGAGAGTAGAGTACCACCGCTGTCAAGTGGCACCTAATCGGCGTGAGTTAAACGGCCGGTGGCGCTGTGGCGCCTTCGCCTGCCGACGAGAACGACTTATGATCCGCCAAGGTAATCTCCACCCGCGCGTAGTCGACTAGATCGCGCTGCCGCCCGGATTTTTCGGCGGCTTCGTACTCAGCTCGACGACGTTTCTGCTCACGTTCGACGATTGCCCATTGGCGCTCGTCGAGAATTTCGACTTCGTGCTTTGCAGGCCAGATGCGGGACGTCCAATCCGATTCCTCGTTGCTAAGGGTGATCGTCTTCGGAGTCATTGCGATGACAACGCCGTACTCGTGCATACCCCAATCCGGTCGGTACGCGTGCACATAAGCCCCTCGAAACAGTTCAAGAGTGCCGTTCAGCGCTTGCATGATCTTCGGCCTGCGCGAAGCGCTTTCGCGGTTTCGAACGGCATCAGCCCGGTCCTCGGCCTCCTCCCGGGCCGCGACGGCGAGCTTCTCCGTGTACTCTTCACGGTGTCGTTCAAGGGCGAACACGATGCGGTTCCACTCAAACTCGTCGAGGAGGCGGATCGCGTACCTTTTATACGAACACGCGACTTGTGATCGCCGATTGGGTTTTCGATCGTGCAGGACTGACCCGACACCGAGACGACCTCGCCCCATTCGGAAAACGTCGTATCGAACATAGTCGCTTCTACCTTGGAGCCAATCGTGAGGCCCGCAGGCTTTCCCCAGCGTCGGCTCGCGATGTTGTCGTGCAGCCCGCGAATGATCTTGTCGAGCGTCTCGAGCTCGTAACGCGGGGCGTTGCTTAAAACGTAGGCCGCAAAAGAATCATCGTCCGTCTCGCATCTCCTTGAGCCCTAAGGGTGCTCGCTTGCGCTTGCCCTAAGATAGTGGAGAGACTTGACCCGGGAGCATCGAGAACCTGGCGACAGACACCACGGATGAGCGCTCACGCGAACGCGCTGCGCTGGGAGGCGAACGCCTCGCACCGTCGCCGCAACCGGCAATGGGTGAAAGAGGATCGCGGACAGCGCGATCGTGCTTGGTTCCTGCGAGGTGACGCCGAAACTCGACGCCTTCTCGCTCGTCGCCTTTTCGCGCTTCCGATCCGAATTACGCGTGCCGGATGCGCGCCACTGGGAAGCGTTCCTCGCGTTTGTCCAGGGCGTCGCACCCCTAAGCGAGACGCCATTGAAGCAATCGTTCGCGATTTACCCTGGTGCCCCTAACTTAAGCACTGCTTAATATCGTGATCCTGAAACGTCAGGATTCCAGCGCGCTGGTTCGCATCGAAATAGTTGCGAAATTCTGGGGCCGCATTCCATGCATCGGCAATCGATCGGGCACTGGATATACCTCGATCGGTTGGCCTATTTGTGGTTGCCAGCAGTAAGTCCAACGGGACCGGCCCCCTACCATCAGTCCGATGAGGCCAAGCAATATCAAGAAGACCTCGATCTGTGATCATCAGGCCGCTGTCTCCCTCGGGCGACTCATGCGACCATCGCTCCAGTAATTGCTGCGGAATGCCAGGCGCCGGCCTTCGTAGCAAGGTGTGCAACGGTCGTTGAATGCATCCGCTCGGCCTGAGCAACAGGGCTACGCCGCCCCATGTTTCCACGATGCTTAACGGTAGAGCGCCCTGCTCCGTCAGTGGCACCGTCTTTTTCTCTGCTGCCCAGAGCCATTTAGCTTCAGTTATAAGATCGCCCTCGATATGAATCGGTCGTTCGCATTCCAAAACTAGCGCCTGGCCGAAGTCCTCCGATGTAAGTCGCGAAAATACCATGGTATACGTGTTGCCCCGTTTCTCTGATTGACGCCCATAACGAATCGGAGCCTTTACCGCCCACTTTCGTTCAGAGTTTAGGCGCCAGCGACGCCAGCGGTCTCTGCCGCCTCCATCATCCCAATACAACGAACCAATGATGAGAATTCCCACACTTAGGTACATCTTTGCCTCCATACATACGTCTCACAATGCGTTGGGTATCCCCGCGGGGTATACTGTCCTGTCGTCGAGCAATTTGCTCTTACGATTCTTTGTAGGATTGGCGCGAGGCGTGGTAGGCAAATCGCAGCCTAAGCGCCTTCTGCCGGATCGCCGTACTAGGTAGCCACGCCCCCTCGCGTTGCGGCATGCGGAAATCGACCATCACTTGCCGAATTGGGATTCGATGCCCCGGAAACCTCATCTGGCCACGGTCACAGCTGCAGAACTCCATCTGCCTTTCAAAGCAGCAGCGGAAAGTCTCGGCATGCCCGTAAGCGACCGCGAAACTCGGATGCACGATGTTCAAGTGGATGGCGTCCGAATTGGCGAGCGCAGGAGCGAATTACGCAAACCCGAGACCTCCTACTACGGGCAGACCTTCGTTGAGGCGCGCTCCGCAGCCGGCCTTATGGTCGACCTCGGCCTAGCTTCGATTGTCGCCGACATCCGACGCCGAGAGCCGCCTTTTCCGGACGTCGAGGTTTGCTTACGGGACGGAAACTCGATCTTCATCGAACAGACAATGGTCATGGATCCAGCTGCACATCGCCTCTCTATGGCCGTTGAAGAAATCAATATCCGCGTGAATCGAACTGCCGAGGCAGATATCGAGCTCGGATACATTTTCAACAACGGGGCATTCATCATCCGGCTCGACCGTTTGACGGAGAGCCATCTAGCACTCACTCTGCCGATCGACGCTCTCGCCTCCGAGGTGTGCGCGCTCGCTCGCGAGCTAGGAGGCCCTGTCTTTGTGCAGTGCCCCGAGTCAGCGCGGTATCCGGTGCTTACGACGCTGGACGCTCGATTTTCGTATCACCCGGGATCGCGGACGGGTGCCGTTATCCATCCGCCAATGGACCACGGTCGATTACACGTACTCGCTCCTACCTTACGAGAGCGTTTGCGCAGCAAGTTCGACAAGGTCGGAACGTATCCGGCATCGTGTCGCCCGCTTTGGCTCGTGCTCGATGTGGACCATCACTTTCCGCCAACTGGCTCGCGGCTTGACGCTGCTGCGCGCAACATTGTGCTTGATGAGAATCCGCATGGCTTCGATCGGGTCATTGTGCAACAGATGCGACATTTACCAATTATCGTCGAGTCAACCGACGAGAGAGGTGCACGACAATGAATGTTGTCGCTCCGACTGTTCTGATAGTTCAATGGTCATTCACACTCGTTACGCTTGCGGTAATAGCCAGCATCTTCCGTTTCACCGCGCTCAATTCGTTTGTTGATCATCGGAAGAACGCATTGCGAGCTCAACTTCGGGAACGCATTGCCGTGATTCCGCGACTACTCGTCGTGATTCAACATATCGGGAAATTCGCAGAGTTGCGCGAGAAGGAGCGACAGGTCTTTGAGTTCCTTGGCGACGGCTATTATACGTTCGCCTCAGAGATATATCAAATACGGGCGCAATATCGAAACCTTATCATTCGAACGAGGTTTCTTCTCGTAGGGTTTCTTGCAGTGCTGTTTGTTCTATGGATATGGCCCAATTATCTGAGTCGAACGCCCGCGCCCCTAGACTGGATAGGACTCGTTCTGTTTCTCTTCTTGGCCGCAACCAGCATCGCAATCATTCTTCGTAACGTCGACATGGGAGTGGCCACGTTCGCTGATAGAAAGGAGCTCGAGTCGGTGCTCGATGATGTAATTAAAGTCTCTGTGAACCATCTAGACGTCTAGAACCGCCTTGGCCAAGAGTGCAGATGCCCGTGTCCGTCAGTACCCCAACCGATCACGGTCCGTCTTATTGTTTTCTAAGATTTCGGCACCTCAACGAATGCATGGAGGCCTTTGAGTATGTTGGCCTTGTCGCCGCCCTCCCATGCTTCAGCCTGCACCCGCTTGCCGGGCGTTACCGTATCGCCGCCCGGCGCCAGTGTTGTGACGGAATCGACGTCGGCAGCGGAGAGCACCGGCGCGTCGGCGTGGAACCTCGACCCGTGGTCGACTTCCAATGGGTAGAGAGCCTCGACCCCGAGAAACCTCATAGTCGCCGCCGCACGAAGGCTCACCAGCCGGCAGGCGCGCGAAGAGAGTCACGGCCGTCCTCTGATGACGCCTCCGATGCGATCGACTTACGTGGTCATGCCCGGAACCGGTGGCACGGGCACCGCGGCGACCGTTGTCATGAGCCTTTTCTGTGTGGCTTCGTCGGCCAGGTGTATGCTCCCATCGTCACCTACCGTATACGCTTCCAACGCAGTATCCCATAACACAAAGTCCAAGCCCTGACCGTCGGTTAGCAGAAGAGCTGCCGCGCTCTCCACAGCGGCGATCCGAATTTCTGTCGCAAAATATTGTACTGGAATCGAAAGCCGGTACCAGTGCATAGGGTGCCGACGTACGCCGTCCGCGGAGACCCAGCCTTCGCATTTCTTCTCTTCGGCAAGTTCTGTGACCCGGGAATCTGGAGTTGCCGCAGATGCGAGCGCTTGAGAAATCTGCCCTAGCGAGCGAGTCTCTGTGCCGTCGTGGAGCTGTGTTCGATCCCCGTCTGGGGCGAAGCCACCCAAGGGATAAGCATTCGCAAATTCCGACTGAAATGCCCTTAATTCAGCGTCGTCGATCGTGATCTCGAGCTTAGGTCTGTCTCGCAACACGTTCTGAATCACGACAGTAGTCACGATGGTACGCACACGGCCCTCCCAGTCGGCGTCCGAAAACAGCCTCAGCGTCGCTAGCTTGATGCCTTTCCCCTTCGCATACGCGCGTGCGTCACGCGTGAAGTCGTTACACGTAATAACCCATGCCTCGTCTGGATGCACGTCGTCAACCACACCGTAGAAATCGCGAACTATACCCAGACCGACAGGACCACCGCTCACATCAAAATCCTTACACTCAACCAGAATGCGCTTCCGTTCACCAGACCGCTCGATATGTACGTCGATCTGGTGCTTCACGCCTGAGTCTTCACCGATGACGTCCAGATCATGAATAACGACGCTTTCGCGATCCAGCGCGGCAAAAATGACCGCGGCTAATCGTTCGTATCGGGTTCCCTTCTTCGTGGTACGAATCTCTTGATAGCGATCGTGTAGCTCGTCATATCGCGATGACCCCACTGGCTTGCCTTACCTTTCAGCACCTCGGCTACTTGTGCCCACTGTTGACGTAGAGTAGGGCTGTCGTCGCGGCGATTGAGCGTGAGCTTGATCGCCGCGACGTTCCCTTGAGTTCTTCCTAGACCTTAGGAAGATACGGCCAGACCCGAGCGACTTCGGAGACTAGAACCCAGTACTTTCGACCAGTTTCCTGCGCCGCCGATTGAGCATCAGCAAGCACCTGAGCTCCAGAAGATGCGTTTCGGTAGTATTCTGCCGTCGGGAGGCGATACTTGGAACCGTCGACGGTGATCGTACGCAAGAACTGCCGCGTGGCCATGGCCGTGTGAAGCGTTTCGTAGTCTGACGCCGATGCACCATGCAACTCGACGCGAACGACAAAGTGTAACATCACTTTCGTCCCGCTCGATTCCGAGCTGGCCGAACTAACCGATAGGTCGAATTCGGTAGCGGGGTGGGAGGCAAAGGCTCTCCGCGCACGACAGTACGCTCGTCGCCCTTACCGCCGCGCGGACCTATGATTTGCCACTCACCTGACCGTGGCGCCGGCTGTCCCGGCTTAGCTTTTTCCATCATCGGACTTACTCCTGACTGACCGGTTTCCCGGTCGAGAAAGCGAGTCCGGAGGCGCCGCTGCGGGCGATGGATAATGCTCTTCCATGCCGCTTGGCGCCGCCTTCGGGTGGCCGTCGACGGTCCAGAAGGCGATCGTTAAGCCGAACAGCACGCGATCGTCTTCGCTTTTTGTCGACGTTGAGAGGTCTCGCTAGCCTCTCATTCCGCGACCGGCCCTTGTTGACTGGCGCGGAAAGCGTCTTACTTTGCTACAGTTTCGTCAATCAGACCCTCCGGAAAGGTATCGAACTCCGCTCCGTCCGGCGGATCCATTGCGCCGATTCGGTGGAAAATATCGGCGACGACGCGACCGGAGTCCGATACTTTGAACGAACAAATGACGCGCGCGGACGGAGTGTGACGCCAGTGAAAATCCTCGACAAGACCCGTTCGCTCCAACAGGTCATAAAGCGATCTCTTGTCGCTTTCCCAGTCGCGCGCCGAGAAGTCAAAGAGCACGACGCCATTGCGACTTGCATCCAAGTCGCTGCGGAGCGTTCGCACGAGGTCACCCCACTCGACCCTGAAGGGAACCGAGGAGAACGTGAAATGAAACAGCGCGTTGATCACGCGACTCATTGGCAACTCGAGATGCTGGGCCGTTGCTTCAAGCGTCGAATGCGCTGAGCGCGGAATGCGCAGGTACGCTGCGACCGTTTCCTCTGATACTTTTCCCACGGCAGTCTTCTTTTCTGTCAAAATAGACGAACCTCTAACACGGGGCAAAGCCCGTTGTGATAGCGGCGTTTCTGCCGTGGGAAGGGACTCCCTGCACAAGGGCACCTGGGAACGGAGGGAGCCAACCCTCCGATGGTTGGATGCGCCGTTGATCACCGGCCCAAAGGTCGAAGCCGCCCCCAGTGGATCATTGCCAAACCGGGTTCCCGCCAGCTATGCGCTACGGTTCGATCGAACAGGCGTTCGGCGCGCGGCGCTAGAAGTCACGCCCATGATCACCTTGGAAGCGAGCGCGGAAGGGCCCACGCCGCCCCCTCCCGCGCCCCCACCGCCCCCGACGCCAACGAACGTTCAAGTCCCCTTGAAAGAGGGGAACCCGCCTCCTCCACCCAGGCCGTCGCGGTAGCTCTGCGCGGCGCCCTTCCCCCGTTCAAGGGCGCTCTGTTTATCCTTCGAGCTATTCGGGCCGGCGGATGCGCCTTTGGGAGGGGTTGGCAACGTTCGATCCCGAGAGCGCCGGGCATCGTAGACGAACCGCTGCCCCACGACGCCGATGAAGACTTGCGCTTTGCCTTCGAAGTGGCGCTCAGGAAGCGAGATAACGAGCGAGATCGACTCGAACGCATAGAAGGCAAGGTCGCCCCCATCATCGCCGGCACGATCGCCGCGCTCGGGCTTTTCCTCGACAAAGCTTCTGGTTGGCTCGACGTCGCAGTCGGCGCGCTCTACCTCGTTCCGCTTTGGATACTGTTGCGCACGTTCCAGACCTACGTGTACATTGACGTTCCGAGCCTCGACCAACTCGCCTTGACGTGGCAACGCTGGCCGAAGACGTTTCTCAAGGCAACGGTAGCCGGAGCAGCTGACGCCCTCGCGCGCAACCGGCCCGCAATCGACAAGAAGGCGCGCGATCTCAACCTCGCAATGAATCTGGTCTACGTAGTCACGGTAATCGTGCTCTGCGTCAGGCTATTGGAAGGCTACACCGCACAACATGGCTACCAAGGAACCACAAACCCAGCAAGCACCACCTCCTCCGCCTCCGCCCACTCAACAATCGGTCCAAGAAACAACGCGCAAAGCAGACACGGTCACTGATCATCCGTCAGACCCTATTATCCGGAAGTGAAGCCGTAAAGCATCAAGTGTAGCCAACCCCGTCGACCAAATAAGACGAAGCGCTGACTCCGCCACGGCCGCGGCATGGCGACGGTCGCGGCGGAGCAGTTGCGCTTTTAATCTTACGTTTCTGGCAACAGTATGACGTTTAATCAGATTAAGTGATGCAACGCAGGACGTCGGCGCGAAGATCGGCGCCGGTCGCCAATAGCCGTGCTTCGGCTTCGGCGCCGGCGTCGCCCGTGAAGAGCATTCGGAACTTGCCGTATTCCAACCGGAAAATGAGCGAGTTGCTGTTGATGTCGTTACGAGTCCCCGTCAGATACGGCTCGGTCGGACCGTAGAAGCGGAACGTCACGCCGTCGTCGGTGCGCCACACGTCACCGCCGCGCGGTTCGAGCATCGGCACGCCACGCTCGCGTGCGACGTCGAGCGCATCGTGATATGCGTGCCCCGGATAGGACTGCCCGCTGTCGGCGAATCCGTCCGCACCGAGCGTTCGCAATACCGGCGCCACCCCGCCAACATGATCGCACAAATTCCTTCAGGCACATACCTTCAGGCCGTTAGAGACGCTCCAGCGATCGTCTGGGACGTAGAAAACCGAGTTCGGCTGGAAGTCAGCCGGGGATGACTGACTTGACGCACAGGCGGGGAGGGCGGTTCGGTTTTATAGATTAAGGCCCCATTGACCCTATGCTTTTTGGTCTGCTCGTAATCTTAGTCAGAATTATCGACTTCAGCCGGGGCGACCGGGTTATTTGGCACGGCAGGTTGCCGACCGGGGAGGCGACCTTCCTTACCCGCGCTACTATGAGGCATATCGAAGGCCGCAGAAGGACGATAACCCGGCTTAAAATCGTCCAGTGTCTCACGGATCCCGAGGAGATCTATAAGGACCTGCGACCTAATTACGCGCCGCGGGGCCACCTCTATGCGACCCGTCACAAGATGAGCCCTTACGGACCGAGAAAATCAAAGCGCTTTACGGTCCACCTCAAGCCATGCCGAAAACTCTGGGTACTACCGGTGATGTATGTATCTACGGCGATCGAAGCGGTAAAGCTACCCCCAGGGGGCGTTTTGTCCTGGCAAAAGGAAAAGGGGGCCTCAGAGGAATGACCCGATGGATATATCTGGCGTTTTAGATAAGAAGAAATTCAAGGGACCGCTAGGCGGGAAGCCCTGGGCTTTCGATTTGAGCCTCGATAGCTTCTATATCCGCGTCCTAGATGCAAACGCGGCCTATTCCGATTATTACCCTTTGCCAGACAGAGCGCCCTATAAGGACCGCTACCTCATTATCGACTTTGACCGAGATAAACGGGTAGTTGGGTTCACGATAGAGGGCTTACTGGAAGACTTTCGTGGCACGTCTTTGGCAGCGCGAATCTCGGTCGATTTTGGCCTAATTGGCTTACGATACGTTGCGAAAGACGCCATTGAGAAGATTCTCGAATATCTCAAAGATCAGTTACCCGCCCTTGATAGTCGAGGCCGCCTAACCGGAATTGCCCCAGCATACGCAGGCGGCTGAGCGGTGAAGAAACGGAAGGTCAGCGATCCAACCCCGTTCGAACGATTCGAGCAGGCGGCGTTGCGCGTACTCAACGCGAGTGAGGACGAGGTGGCTAAGGTTAAGGCCGCCGTTCCTGTCCCCAAGTCAAGGCGGAAACCTCGTAAGCGAGTCTAGCGGCTCGTCTTATCGGTCAGGGTTGCCCACGTAAGGCGGCGACCATCCGCGCCCTTGGCGGCGAGGTTGAACCGAGCGGCATCCTTCTCTCCGCGCACGTTGAAGCGGAATATCTGCTCATCAATGTAGCGTTCGAGGTGGAAAGCTCGCGGGGCGATATAGGTTCCGCCGAGCGTCCGCTTTAGACAGGACCAAAAATTCTCGACCCTGTTCGTCGTGATGTGGCGGTCCACGTACCGCTGCGCGTGATTGATCACGTAATGGACGTAATCGCCCTTTAGGCCCTTGTAGCCCATCGCTTCGTCCGTATAGACTGTCGAGCCACGTTTAACGTGTTCGCGAATCTTGGGCAGCAACGTTGCGGCCTTAGTATTCGGAATGACTATGGCTCGTGCCCGACCGCCGCGTTGAACGATACCCATGACGATCGTCTTACCTTCGTGGGGAGCGTGTCTGCGCGGCGATGGGTCCCACGTTTTAAACTTGCGCCGCCCGCCGACGAAGGTTTCGTCAGCTTCAACTGCGCCGACCATTTGGTCCCCTATGTCGTCCTTCATCGCCAAACGCAAGCGATGAAGCATAAACCACGCCGTCTTCTGGGATACCCCTAGGGCGCGCTTGATCTCGTAGGACGAAACGCCGTTCCGGCAATTCGTAAGCATCCAAAGCGCCGGCAACCACTTATCGAAGCCGATGGGTGAATCTTCAAAGACCGTACCGACCTTGGCTGAGAATTGCCGCTGACAATCCTTGCAGCGCCAAATACGCCGGGTCACGATGAAGTGAACGTCCGCCGATCCGCAACCCATGCGAGGGCAAGCGATGCCGTTCGGCCAGCGCAGGGCGACGATATAATCGTGCGCCCGTTGCGGGTCTGCGAAGTAGTTAATCGCCTGCTGGAGAGTCTGCGGCCTGTCCATCGGTCTTTTCCTTGGGCTCCTCGGCGAGATCGTCGCGCATGAACTCAATCTGCTTAATCAGGCGATTCAGAGCCCGAACGGTCGGTTTATTCCCGAGAAGGGCGATCTGGGCATCTACGCCATCAGGCAAGGGCCACGTGTACGCCATCTGTAGAACTTCCTCTTTTGAGTTATCTTGGCGTCCCTTTCCGAGGGTGGCTGCCCCTCCGCTCAAGGCCCCGCCAATAGGGCGTTTCTCTTCAGTAGCCGCGCCTTCCGCGCACGGAACCGCTTTGTCTCGGTTCGAGTCGCGCCAAGCTCGGCAGATTCGGCTCTGCTCTCAGCAACAATGCCACCGCTGCGTTTGAAAGCCTTAGTCGGGATCTCCCCTGGGGCCAAGAATCGGAAGGACATCGTGAAGTTGAGGGAGCCTTGAAATCTTGGTTTTCTTTGCTTCACGAATGAGTTTCTCAAGGCCAAGGGCAAGTGGACCAAAGGCTCCGTCCTCGTTGGGGACGGGCGAGTAGATGGTTTGGATCACGTTGCACCAATGAACCGAAATGACGTAGTAGGGTATGTCCGTCATTATGCGTAGCGACGGTTTGATCCGAAAAAACCTGTTCCTTTCAAGTAGAGCCTCAGCCTGCTGAAACGTGGCGCTCAACCTAAAGGTACCGACGTCGCCCGCGTACTCGCTGTACAAGGCTGCTCGGCCATATTGCCAGGAGGCCCAATGATGAGGGCAGTGCCGCCAGCCGCAGTTTTGTACGCCATACGTGATTCTCCAAATGTGACGATAGTCGGATTCTTGGTCCGACCTGCATTTGTATGCGTCATCGGCAAACGCGATGCTAGGAACGAGAACGAGGGCGAAAAGACATAAGGCGGACTTCCGAACCAGCACTTTTTGTACGACCTTACCCATCGTACTTATCCAGGCAGGGCTCTTCTTGCGAGTCGACATCTTTCGTCTCCTTGAAGCAATCAGAACTCTAAAAACCGTCAGGCCCCCCGGGTAAAGGAGGCGCATCCTCGGCCTGCGCCATCTGATTTGCGGGGCTGAGGCCATTAAGCGCAAACATTCGATCGTAATCTTCTTGTCGGTCTGCTGGGGGTTCAGTAATCTTCCCTCCGGAGTTGGCCGCGATCTGATCCCAAACGGCAATTTTCCAGACGCCGAACACCAAGCCTTCTTCTGTGTTGCCGAGAAAGCAATGAACAAGCTCATGTATCACCGAGTCCAGTATTTCGGTGAATCCCATATCGGCCGTAGCAATTTGAACATCGGCGCCCACTATAATGTGCGACCCTGGGACGGCTTGGTTAAAGGTCGTAAGACCTTGTAACCCTGTTTCCCCTCTCGTGGGAAACGTAGTCATGCCAACTTGAATGTTTCGGACGCCTGTGACGGTGTACGACCCAGAAGCCCAAACCGCCGAACAAATGAACTGGAACAGCGGGCTAAAGGCGTTAGCTAATACGTATGCCGGGTAAACCAAACCCTGCGTTATGGGATCTTGCGAAAAGCTGATGTCGAAGCCTGTTGGATCAGTGAATTCGGCCGCGTTGTTACGGTTCCAAACGTATGGTTTCTGCGACAGAGGATCACGAATCCAGCCGGGATATGCGTCCGGCGTCGTCCACAAACCCGTCGTCGGGTCGGAGCTGCGGACACCCTGGATGACATTGGCTCCATCCCAAATACCATCCGTTCGTGGCGCGTAAATAGGCCCAGTGTAGCTATTCGTGGGGATACCTTCGGACGTTTCATCGTAGGGATCATCTAATGGCGAAAAATTGGTTCCGGTGGCGTTGTTGTTCAGACCGACAATGGTCCCTGCCTGGTCTCGATCGTACGTCTCGATTCCGCCACCGGGGAGAAGATCATCCCCGTTCGAGTTAGCTTTAATCTGCAATAGACTGCCACTCGTGTTCGTCACGAACAGCAGGTTGTCGCCGTCCCAATGCAGTGTTGCGCTCCCGGTCCTCGGATAACCCGTCCATGTCGCCAACACCGGATGTTCATTCGGCCCCCAGCCATAGCTCGCGGTTCCAGAGATTGCGTTCCAGCCGTCCGTGCAATTTCCGGAGAGCAAGTAGCCGGTGTATGTCGCGCCGACAAGGTGATTCTCGATGTCGTACGTCCGATTCATCGCACCGTTGCCCGTGCCAGGGCAATTTGTGTTACCATATCCGGTATTTGTTTGATAAAGCCGACCGAGAGCATCGTAATAGTAGCTAGCGCTTTGATCGGACGCCTGCGTGTGAATATCCACCGAATCAACTGCATTGAACGTCGTAGCCCACCCGCCATTCGGAACCATGAAACCGTTCGCTCCTAGGTTTGCTAATTCAGGGAAGGGATTGCCCTTCTGTTGGGTCGACTGACCATCGTAAACCGGATCGGCGAGCAAATGATGCTGGGCCCATACCTCTCCACGAGTGTTAAAAGATGTCGTAGAGCTGCATGGATCACCTACGCAGTCGGTCGTCGGGTAGGGGCCGACGCTGTAAACAACGCTTCCCTCGTAGTCGTATTGGAAACCGCTGAGCCCGACATATCCAGATTGGTTGCCAATTTTGAAGGGCGTGGCGCCAGTCCACATACTTAGTCGCCCGTAGTGATCATATGACCACGATTCAGACCCCTCGGTGAGACCGTTAACCGTCGAGCCGGTAAGCGGGTTTTGAGCCGTTGTTATTCGTCCCGACGCGTCGTAAAGGTACTTGTATGGGTTACCTACGCCATTCCAATCGACGGCTTTTGTTTGTAGTAATCCATCGTTTCGATAGGAATACCTAAACAAGTCTGAGACGTTTTCCCAACTCTGCGAGCCAGAAATCCCAAGCTGGGATCGCTTGCCATCGGCGTAATATGTGTATGTAAGCGTCGCCGGCGCCGTGAGTCCACCGTTCGACGGTTCCGAGACCTGAGTCAAGCGACCGCCCGAGTCGTAGGTATAACCTTCGGTACCGAACTTGCCGGAGATGGCGCTAGTGATTCGTCCGTCAGAATCGTACCCATAGCTTTCCGTCGGCGTTACTCCGCTATCATTGTATATGACCTGCGTCCTTCGGCCTGCGGCGTCATATTGAAGCGACGCGCTTCCTTGAAAACCGTTTACCGTGGCATTTGTTTTCGAGGTCAGGTATCCTAGGTATCCTCCCGTCCCCCCCTCGTCGTAAGCCGCGCTAACTTGCGCACCATTCGACATCCCAAAATCGTAGTGCTTGACACCGCGATCAAGAGCGTCGTAGCTATCCCCTCTGGCGGGTGCCCAAGCGAAGCTTGAGGAAAACGAATTGGAAATTACGCTCGTTGGGCTCGGAGGCAAGTACTCTAAGGTCTCATACAAATTCCCATAGGCGAGTGATCGATCGGACCCTAGCGTAATGGTGTAAAGTTGACCCTGTTGCGATAGGTCGTAGAGGTACCGAGTCATCCACGGGTATGGATACAACTCGGTGGCGGGGCCGTTGTACTTGTTGTCTAGTGGCTGCTGCACTTCAACGAGCCGGTCTGCTCCATCATACCATTTCGTCGTCGTACCTGGGTTGTTGCAATAGGATAGCCACATGTACACGCATCCGTGGTAGTGAGTTTCCGAAATTTCCTTTCGATCTGCATTATAAAGGTACGTGCTCTGGACGCCAGAAGCACCCTGCGCCGGGGATTGCGATGTCAAAATGCTTCCATCGAAACCATACGATCTCGACGACGCAACGCCATCGCTGTCCATTACCATTGTCATGCGACCGAGCACATCGTACGTGTAAGAAGCGGATCCGGATCCGCCTCCGTCCTGGAGGTCGGTTGTATGGCCTATCATGTTACCATACTGGTCGTAGCAACTATTTTGCTGCGGCTTGCGCGTAGTGCTGTCGAGGTTTTGGGATATCTGGTCGCCCGTCACGCCTGTCGCGAGTCCGAAATCGGTTCCGTTGCTACTCGGAACGCATTGGCCGCTCGAGTTGACAGAAGTAGACTCATATCGCGCATCGTAGGCGAACGTTTCATGGTACCCAAGAGGTGATGTAATCTGAGAGATCTCGCCGTATCGATCAGGGTTCGAACCCTGGGTCGTGTACGACAAGATCGTAGCTCCCAGACTTGTTGGGCATAGGGAGTCGTTGTTCCCAGGTGGGTTGTTTCCGTTGTAATCAAGGCTACCCGGGAGTGAATTTGTAAAGTGTGGATCGCAATACGCGGTAGTATTGTTATAAGCATCATATGAATACAGCGTTGTTGGTCGAAATCCCCCACCTTCGGAATTTGGAACGCTGGGCCCCGCCACTTCAATTGTATTGCCCCAGCTGTCGTAGAAGTAGTACGTGATTTTGCCGCGCGCGTCTTTGTAAGACGTCAAGTTGTTCGACGTATCCCACGTTATAGATGTCGTCAAGGTGAGCTGGCCGCCTTGCGGATCACCAGTCGTAGCGACGCGAGATCTAACCCGGCCTGCTGCTTGATCGTAGGAATACACAACCGTATGACCATCAGTATCGCTCCAAGTCGTGCTTAGGTTTCCGGACGCGAACGTCTCTGTCGCGAAGGGGAAAAGGCTCGCCGGCACTTGCGTCGTTTGGAAGAGCGAGGTGTTAACAGCAGTTCCATCGTTAGGCGTCAGGTTCATGTAGCCTGAATGAACTACCTGATAGATTTGCCCTGGCGAGGGAGTGCTGAATAAAAACTGAACCTCGCTGCCAGCCGGATTGTTGCCGCCTTCATTTTCGCCATTCTGGGTCTTGAGGAGGCGTGGATTCAGAACACCTGTCATCTCATAGGTTGGATCGGTGTAGGCATATTGCTCGGGCAGGCACGGTTGGCCGCTGTGACAACCGATGGCATCGGCAGTGCTGTTTGGTGGTTTGTCGACTTCGGCAAGACTGCCGCTATTTAGATCGTAGAAGTAGTCGATAGGGGTAAGGTCCGGCCGCGACAGGGAGGAAAGAAGCCGCTCGTTAACCGGACTGCCCTGTACGGTTATGGGAACGCTGGTAAACGTTAGAGTTGCCGATGCTGTTGAGTTTGCGTCTTCATAGATGCTGATTGAACTCAACGCGCAAGATGATGTTCCATTGTTACCGGGATCGAATTGATAGGCAAAGGTCAGCATCGTATTGTTGTTGCGCCCGAAGATCTTGTACAGCCGACCTTGGAATCCAACGTACGGAACGATTTGGTGGTAGAGGGGGCCATAGAAGTAATAGACGGTTCCGGATTTCTTGGTCCAGAAATAACCGTTGCTGCCGTCATACGTGAGCTGCGCGAATTGCCCCTGAGGTGGAATCCAGCCCTGATTGCTCCCTGTGTAGTCGTAGCGGGCGCCGTCGATGTCATATACTGAAATGCCGCCGGCAACGTTCGTAGAGAGATGCGCGTCGAATGTGTTCGTCCAGCCGCCGCCGTAGTTCGAGATTTGCCCCCCGTCCGTGGCGAAGTAATCGTGCTGACTGAGAGAGTTGTACGTCCGGCGGAAATCAAGTTTGATGCCCTTGTGGGGGACAGCCATATCGTCGTCGGCCTGGACAATCAAGTTGCCAGACTGATTGACGTTGGCCATGTAGTTGCCGACCCCGGGGATTGACCCTTGCTCGTACGTCCACCAATTGTTGATGCCTGTCCATGAAGCTCCGGACGGAGACCCGTTTCCTGGCCCACATGGCGGGCTCGGCGGTGTGTTCGGCTTACCCCAGCCCTGCCTCAGGCGCCCCGCGATCGGCGGTGGCGCCAAGCTACCGACTGCACGCGGGGTAATCGCGCCGGGCGGTGTGTGATCAAGAACGCGAAGGCGACCAGGATTGTTCTCATGCGCGCGAGATGACAAGATGGCGTACGGATCCGGCGGTGCGTGCCTTGGGTCCACGGGACGTCGCAGCATCGACGGGCCTGCAACGAAGACGCCAGGAACGTGTGGCAGTCTTTGTGCGATGACCGGTGGCTGTGGACCGCGATTTCCAGTACCGAATCTGCGAAGAACCGGCGTGACGTCGCCTGACGCCTTCGCCAACAGCGTCGTCGCACCGCCGACAATCGTTCCTAGAGCAGCTCGAGCTGCTGCGGAGGGCGAACCCAAGCTTGACCAAGTGAAGCTCATCAGCAGCGCGAGCGCAATGCTAAAGCGGAGTGTTACGAAGGCGAGCACGTAAACCACCTGTACCAGAAAGCCGGTTCGAGAAAGTACAGCATACTCTGAACGCGGGCGACCGGAAAGCTGGGGTCCTGACTAAACGCATGACCATGCGCTCCGAAGCCGCATGATTCATAGGCTTTTCAAGAGTGCGAGTTTTGGACGATCCCCGAGGTCAATCTCAATGGGCATCGCGAAGTCTATGGTGTTTCGAGGTGCCGCTGCCTTCGAGATGGGGCCCTGCTTTATGTACTCATCGGTTCAATTTTCCGGCGCCGCTTCCACCCGTCGCAACACCGGCGCTGGGCGGCGCTACGGTAATGTCAGGGAAGCGGGTACAAGCTGAAGCATGGGAGGGCGGCGACGAGGCCAACATGCTCAGCGGCCTGCACATCTTCGTTGAGGTCCAGAAAGTTTAGACACGAGAAGAACGAACCGCGATCGAGTGGGCATGGCAGGCTCGGTGTCACAGGGCTCATGAACGGATCGTTTGCGTCGACTAAAAGGGCTAACTGCGTCAAGACTAGCGAAGACCGAACACCAGCGGTCGAATCGGGGTCGCGAAATCATCGGCTAAGCGAAACCCCTCGCAGACCGTCTACAACTCCACGCTCGGCGGATCTACAATTGAGATATCTCCGTAGCCCTCGGCGAGAACGTCGACCATTGCGCAATCGTCGATGTAAAGCGAATAGTGCTTGAAAATTGAGCTCCCGCCGCGTGCTTGTTGAAAAGGGTGACTGCCGACTGACTCTTCCCAATGTGAAAGTAGTTCGGTTCGCCACTTAGAGTCTGAGAAGACAATCATCGAATCGACCCAGTCCAGCGCGCTTGTGGGTCTGCGAACAGTCCACTCGTCCCACCGAAAAGCAAGCACGGTGAAAAAGTCTATCTTAACCCAAGCGCTGGTTCCATCATCGCCTTGCCAATCGTAATACAGGCGTAGATCGTTGTCGGCGAATCGTAACACGGGACCATGGTGTGCGGCGTCCGTCTTTAGTGGCAATCTCACTGCTTCCATGTCCATTGTCCTTTGCGATCACGCGAGGGCCCTGTTAGAGCGGTCTAAGGTTTGGGACGTAGGGCGCGCCGTCATTTTGCTCATTCTGTATCTGCCCGAGGCGCCTCGTCAACTCAGCTTCGTCCGCCGCGTTCCCGGTCACGTCCTGAATTTTCGTGGGCGTCTTGCCGGCCAAACGTAGGACCATGAGACTGCGGTTGTTCAGCGTGTATGTCACCGCGCCCCGTCTTATGACCTGGATAGGTAGCTCGTCAGGGCTTATCTTGCCCGAGCGAAGAGCTTTGATGACGGCCCCGAGCCGCATCGATCGGAACGGATTAGTCTTGCCAGCGCCAAATGTTTGGCTAATTGCGCGTTGACCAAACTGGATAACCCTGGGGCCAAAAGCTTCGAGGATCTGCGACAGCCTGGAAACCGCCGGAGCGAGTTCTTCCTCGATCTCCGGAGCCTCTGCGTTTATTATGAAGGCAGCTAGCGCTGCCTCGCCGATACACAGGTCCTCGAGACAATAGCCGGACGGGTCCGAGTATTGGACCGGATTGTTTCCGTTCCACATGTATGACTTTTGCGACATGGGATCGTGAACCGAACCCGGGAATTCGTCCGGCGTAGTCCACGTGCCGGTTTGGGGATCGGAGCTGCGAACGCCTTGGAAGACGTTGTAGCCATCCCAGATTCCGTCGGAGCGCGGTTCGAGAATCGATCCCTGCTGTTGCACCCAGAGCGGTACTCCGCCGTTCGTTTGCTGATAAGGGTCGTCGCCTGCTGTAAATCCGAGACTCTGAGTCGACGTATGCGTACCTGAAACGACGCCACTCAAATCGCGATCGTACACCCATATCCCGCCAGTTGGCAGGAGATCGTCCGAGTTTGGTCCGGCTTTCACTTGCAAAACATTTCCGTGCTGGTCGGTCACGAACAGCAGCGAATCGCCATCCCAATGCAGAGTGTCCGAAGTGGTCGCGTTCGGGTTCACTTGCGAGGTCGCGAGCACCGGATGACCATTTGGTCCCCATCCGTAGGTCGTGCTGCCGGAGCTTCCTCCGGCGCCTGCCGAGCACGCCGGAAAGGTAAAGTCGAAGCCGGAAAAGTTCAGACCGGTTGTATGGTTCTCGATGTCATAGGTGCGAGTCAGACTCCCGGAGCAACCCGGCGGAGGGCTACCGACTTGAGTTTGGTTGGTTGTGGTTTCGCGGCCTAGGCTATCGTAGGCGTACGCGTTTCCGTTCCCGGTCGTGCCGGTGTGGTATGGCATGTCGTCCGCCGTATTGAAATTGGCGGGGCCGGTATTCGTGTAGCCCTGGTAGGGAAACCAAGTCCCAACCATATAACCGTTCGCGCTGAAAGACGCGGACTGTGGAAGGTACTTATTCGTGGTCTGACCCGTGTAGACGGGCGATCCTAAGTTGTACTGCGTTGCAAAGACTTCGCCCCTGACGTCATACGCGTATGTTACCGTGCACTGGGGGTTACACTGTCCCTGCCCGTTGAAAGACGTCGTTTCGTAGACCGGGCTCCCCTCGTAGTCATACGTGATTCCGGTCCGATTGGCGCCCGGAGTCGACCCAGTCCATGAAGTTACGCGCCCCCACTGGTCGTAGACGATACTTTCGCTGCCCCCAGTCACGTTTGTCAGCGGATTCGTCGATGCGGTCTTTCTGCCCGCAACGTCATAGGTCATGGTGTACGGACTGCTGACGCCGGTCCAGTTGACCGCGTCGGTTTGGAGCAATCCGTCGGCTCTGTACGAATCGGCGAAGAGGCTGCTCCAGGTTTCACCTCCTGAGACGCTCAACGTCGAACGCAGGCCATCGGCGTAAAAGCCATATGTCAGCGTCGAGGCCTTGGTCAGGCCACCCGCGTTGGGTTCAACGACCTGACTCAACCGTCCATCAGCGTCATAGGACTTTGTCATCGCCCCGTAGCTGTTTGAATTAATGCTCGTAACGCGGCCGTCAGAATCGTACGTGTATTGTCTTCCCGGTGTTGAGTCGCTGAAACTTACTGACGTCATCCGACCAATGTAATCGTAACCCCACGTCGGCGTTCCGCCGAGAGCATTGGTCGTCGTGCAAAGATAACCGAGAAGGCCGGTACAGTCGTACGCGTTTGTGGTCTGAGCATGGATGTACATCCCCAGATCGTACTTGGCAATCTCGCGGTCGACCCCGTCGTAGGTCGTGCCCTTGACCGGGACCCAAGAGCCGCTCGTCGGTGGACTGTAGGGAGGCCCCGAGGGATCCCACGTCAGGCTCGGCAGATACTCTTCGGTCTCGTAAAGATTGCCGTTGGCGTACAGTCCCGAATCACCGCCGATCGTCAGCGCACCGTGTTGCGAGAGATCATACCAGTACCGTGTCTCCCATGGGTAAGGATAATAATCACTAAATGAATCGTGAGGCTGCTGCACCTCAACGAGGCGATCCGCCCCGTCGTACCACTTCGTCGTTTGGGCCCCCTGACCGGCGTTATAGACGCAGTAGCTCGTGTACCCCGCGACGCAGCCGTGATAGTGCGTTTCACTGATCTCGTTCGCGTCGGCGTCATAGGTGTACGCGCTTGAGACGCCGGCGACGAGCTGCGACGGGGACTGTGTCGTTTGGATGCTTCCGTCGCCATAGAACGTGCGAGAAGAAACGACGCCGATTGCATCCTGCTCCGACGTCGCGTGCGCCATAGCATCGTACATATAGAACGTGGAGCCGGCGCCCTGCCCTCCCGCCACTCCATAGCCGTTTCCGTAGCCGGTCCCGTGGTTCTTGACGTTCCCAGAGGCGTCGTACGAAAAGACCTGAAGCGGCGCCCGCGATGTTCCGTCGATTTGACGGGCGATAACGTCGCCCGTGATTGAGGTTGGTAAACCAAAATCGGTCGTGTTGTTGGTTGTGTTGCCATTGCTTGCTACTACTTGCTGTAAGGCCGCGTACGCGAAGGTGTGATGGTAGCCGAGCGCGGTCGCGATCGTCGCGAGCTCACCGTACGGCTCGTAAGTCGGATACGTATAAGTCAGCGTCGTCGCGCCGGCGGGGCTGTTCGGGCAAAGTGAATCGCTCGGGCTTGGTGCGGACCCCGTGTAGTCGAGCCCGAGGGCGTGTGTGGAGTGTGCGTCACAATAGGCGGTGACGTTGTTGTTGGTATCGTACGAATAGAGCTCGGTTGGGTGGAAGC
Source organism: Vulcanimicrobiota bacterium (assembly GCA_963832625.1). GTDB lineage: Bacteria > Vulcanimicrobiota > Vulcanimicrobiia > Vulcanimicrobiales > Vulcanimicrobiaceae > CAWHUV01. Next base: position 189,495 of record CAWHUV010000008.1, read on the forward strand.
TACCGCCTTCGGAGTTAGCAACGCTCGGCTTGGCGACTTCAATCGTGTTACCGTTTCCGTCGTAGAAATAGCGCGTGGGAACGGGACGTTGAAATTGCACCCGTAGCGGGATTTTCAAACTGAACCCTTGGCGGGGTTACGCAGGTTTGCTGGACTTCCCTCGGGGACGGCTACGGAGCCGGTAGCTCTCTCCGCTGAACACGAAGACGGAGCCGTGATGGACGAGTCGATCGATGACGGCGGTTGCCGCCATTTCGTCGGGGAATATCTGCGTCCACCGTTCGAAGTTCAGGTTTGTGGTGAGCGCGATGCTGCGGCGCTCGTAGCGAGCCGAGATCAGTTGGAAGAGCAGGTCGGTTGCTTCGCGTTCAAATGGGATGTAGCCGAGCTCGTCGATCAGCAAGACGTCGATGCGGTCGAGCGCGCGGTAGTGACGTTCGAGCGTTCCGGCGCGCTTGGCATCCATGAGGCGTATGAGGAGTTCTGCTGCGGTTGTGAACAGCACGCGATATCCGCGCATGCACATGGCGAGGCCGAGTGCGCTGAGCGTGTGCGATTTCCCCGTGCCGGGTGGCCCGCACAGGACCAGATTGCGATGTGCTTCGACGAAAGTGCCTTCAAAGTGTTCGAGCAGCTTGGCTTTGGGCAACTGCGGCTGCAAGCTGAAGTCGAACGACTCGATGGTTTTCGTTGTCGGGAAGTGAGCTGCGGCGATGCGCGCTCGTACGCCGTTTTCATGGCGTTTGCCGACTTCGAGTGCGATCAAGTCGGCGAGATAGGGAAGCGGCTGCGGGTCCTGCGCGAGCAGTCGGCGGTAGTTCGTCGCGATCGCGGAGAGATGCAGCGTGCGCAGGTGCAGTTCCAAGAGCGGTGATTCGATCATGCGACGCACTCCGCAAGCTCCGTCAGCGCATACCGAGCCAAGTTCACCGCGAAGGCTCCGATGCGCGCACCGTCGGGCAGACTGTTGGGATCCAGCGATGCCGGCGGGACCGGTGCCGAGCGCTGCCGTAGGAGCAGTGCGATCGCAGCCGGATCGCAGGTTCCCCGGGCGAGCGCGTGGTTTACGGCGTCGCCGACCACCTCGGCGGAGTAATCGGCCAGCAACGAGAGGACTTCGGTCCAACGTTTGCTCGCACTGGTGCGGCCATCGTCTTGGTATCGCCGAAGCAGATCGTGCAACGCGTCGGGAATGCGACCATCGGCGAGCACCAGCGCATGTTCTGCGGCGCGATGCTTGTGACGCAAGAGTTCCAAGTAGTGACGGGGGTCCAGGAAGCGTTCACCGCGGCCCAAGCCCCGTGGGCATTGGGCAATCGGCGCATTCTCGAGGACGAACCGCAGTTGATCTTCGTAGACCTCGATCGCGACATCGCGATGAGCGTAGCGGCTGGGAACTGAGTAGACGTCACGTTCGAAAGTCACCTCGGCGAACTTGTTGACCCGCGCGTAGCGTGTGACGCAGGCGCGCGGCGGCGCCGGTGGTAAAGGCCGTAATGCCGCTTGCTCGCGCACAAAGCGCGCGGCGATCGTCTCGTGGTGGGTCGTGTGCTCGCGCTCGGCATCGCGCTCGCAGAAAACCGCCAAGGCGGCATTGAACTCCTCAAGGGTTTCGAACGACGGGATGGGCCGCAAGAAATTGTCCTGTAGGTAGCCGATGATGCCCTCGACGCCCCCCTTCTCGTTGCCCTTGGCCGGAGCTGCAAAGTTGACTTCGAGGGCCAACCCGCCACAGAACTCTCGGAAGGCAGCGTTCTCGATGCGGTTACGACCACGCAGCACTCGCGTGACGGCCGTCTTTGCATTGTCGAAGATCGAGCGCAACGGTAGACCATCAAAAGCGCTGAACCCAGCCAAGAGGCCCGTGAACAGCGACACTTGATCGCAGCGGCGCGAGGCCCGTGCGAAATACCGGCCGCTGTAGCTCAACCGGACCGCGAAGAGTTGCACGACCACCAGGACGCCGGACAGAATTACCTCGACGGGCGAGAAGTCAAACTGCGCCTCGTCACCGGGCGCATAACTCGCGCGCACGAACGCCTCCTTGGGAACCAACAAGCGCCGACGCCAGGCGACGTACCTGCGCAGTGTGCTCTCCTCGATCGACAACGAACGGTCGACGTTCGTGCGTAAGTATGTACCGATCCGCACGGCCGTGATGCGCGGCGTGGCGCGCAGTAGGGCATCGATGTGTGACTGGTAGCGATCGAGCACGTGCGCTCGCGGACGTGGCTTGCGTCGCGGCGGCTCGTCGCTGCGCGCGTACTTGCGGACCGTGTTGGGCGCGAGTTGAAGCTCGCGGGCAATGACCTTGATCTTCTCGCCGTCGCGCCGACAGCGAAGACGAATGGACTCCCAGACTTTCAAGCGAATCACCCCTTGAGCGCCTCTCTCGTGGAACCGGTGGTTGAGTACCGGTATCTTCGAGAGGAGCGCCCTGCTTTATGTGCTCAGGGGTTCAATTCTCCGATCGCGCTAGGGGTTCAAATCTATCGTCCCGTTTCCAGCGCGTTATCTTGCCGTTGGCATCGGTCGTCGTCGACAAATTGTTCGACGCATCCCACGCCTGATGCGTCGTCAGATTCGTCGTGCCCGTGCTCGCCTGGCGCTGCATCACGCGCCCCGCGGCCGAATCGAAGGTATACGTAACGCTGTGGCCATCCGTGTCGCTCCACGCCGTCGTCGAGCTTCCCTGGGCAAAGGTATCGGTCGCAAAGGTCATCAGCCCAGTCGGGATGGACGGCTGCAACGGTGTGCTCGTTCCGTCGTTCGGTGTCGGGTTCATGTACCCGATGTGAAGAACTTGATTGATCTGGCCCGGCGAGCTCGAATTGAAGACGAACTGCGTCTCGCCCCCAGCAGGCCCGCTCGGCTCATTTTGGCCCGCTATGGTCTCGACTAGCCGCGGGCTCAGGGCAGCTGCGATTTCATACCCTTGTCCCGTCGTATACTGGTACTGCTGAGGCAAGCAGTTCGCGCCACTATGGCAACCTACGGAAGTTGGGTTGTTGTGTGGCGGCATGTCGGCCTCGGCGAGGCTGCCGCTGTTAGCATCGTAGTAGTAGTCTACGACGGTACCATCGGGCCGCAGAAGTGTCGAGAGAAGCCGCTCGTTGATTTGGCTTCCTTGTACGGTTATGGGAACGCTGGTAAATGTTAGAGTCGCTGACGCCGTCTGACTTGCCTCTTCGAAGACATTGATTGCATTCAGCGCGCACGATGATGTGCCGTTATTGCCGACGTCAAATTGGTAGTTGAACGTCAGCAATGTATTATTATTACGTCCAAAGATTTTATAGAGTCGGCCTTGGAATCCAACGTATGGAATGATTTGGTGGTAAAGGGGACCATAGAAGTAATAGACCGTCCCAGATTTCTTGGTCCAAAAATAACCGTTGGTACCGTCATACGTGAGCTGCGCGAATTGCCCGTGAGGCGGAGTCCAGCCGGCGTTACTGCCAGTGTAATCATAGCGGGCGCCGTCGATATCGTAGACCGAAATACCGCCGACAACATTCGTAGAGAGATGCGCGTCGAACGTATTCGTCCAGCCGCCGCCATAGTTCGAGATTTGCCCACCGTCAGTCGCAAAGTAGTCGTGCTGACTAAGAGAGTTATACGTCCGGCGAAAATCGAGCTCTATCCCTTTGTGTGGGACAGCCATATCGTCGGCGCCCTGCACGATCAAGTTTCCGGACTGATTGACATTGGCCATGTACTTGCCAACGCCAGGAATCGACCCTTCCTCATAGGTCCACCAATGATTGATGCCCGTCCACGAAGGTCCGGTCGGAGAGCCGTTTCCAGGGCCGCACGGTGGACTCGGTGGAGTATTCGGCTTCCCCCAGCCTTGCCTCAGACGCCCCGTTATCGGCGGTGGCGCCAAGCCGCCCACTGCACGCGGCGTGTTCGCGCCGGGCAGCGCATGATCGAGAACGCGAAGGCCACCGGGACTGTTTTCATGCGTGTGTGATGACAAGATGGCGTACGGATCCGGCGGTGCGTGCTTTGGGTCCACAGGACGTCGTAGCATCGATGGGCCTGCAACAAAGACGCCAGGAACGTGTGGCATTCTTTGTGCGATGACCGGTGATTGTGAACCGCGATTTCCAATGCCGAACCTGTGAAGAACCGGCACGGCGTCGCTTGACGCCTTCGCCAACAATACGGTCGCACTGCCGACGATCGTTTCAAGAGCAGCTCGAGTGAGTGCTGATGGCGAGCCAAAGCTGGACCAAGTGAAGCTCATCAGCAGCGCGAGCGCAATGCTGAAGCGGACCGTTGCGAAGGCGAGCACGGAAACCACCTCTACCAAAATGCTAGGCTCTAGAAAGCACGAGCATACTGCCAAAGCGATTGGGCGGATAGCTGGGGTCCTGACTAAACTCACGACCATGCGCTCCGAAGCCGCATGGCTCATAGGTTTTTCAGGGATGTCAGTTTTCGACGATCGCGAGGTCAACGTCAGCGCATCTCACGAAGTCTACACCTATACGCTGGTACGTAATCGTCGGCGGTGGGAGCTATTATACGTTTCGGGGATTCTGCCGGCCGGCGAGCGATGGCATCCATTTCGATCGCTGTTGCCATCTTAGTGTCAAGTCCGCGGAGCATGGCTTCAACCGAGCGGCAGTCATTTGCGGCGACGAACGCTCCCGTCCGCTTAGTGATGCTGGACCTTGCAAAGCGTTTTCGGGCGAGCGTCGCGTTACCGGATGACCTGCATGGCTCAGTGACCGTCGCCCTTCACGGTGTCACGCTGGATCAAGCGTTGACGGCCGTTCTGTCGCCGCTCTTCTACACGTACAAGCGCAAAAACGGTGTGATCGTCGTTTCTTGGCTGCCCGGTCAGACACAGTCCCCGCCTCTCGGATCCTCACGAGCGCCGGCCGTTCTTTCTCCGACCTATATCACCGCGGAGCGAGCGGCGTCTGCCCTCCGCGATCTCTTCCCAGACGCGAGGCTGCGCGTCGATCACGGAGCAAACGCCGTGACCGTCATCGCGACACCGGAGGATCTTCAGACGATGCGTACGGTGCTGCAAAGCCTTGACGTCCGCAATCCACTGGCCTCTACCGTGGAAGCGCTGGCTTTGCATTCTATCGAAGCGGCGAAGCTTGTGGCTCGACTTAAAGGGGTCTATCCAGGCTCCCAGTTCAGCGTCGTCTCGAAGCAATCGCTGCTCGTGCGCGCAACCCCGGCCGATCTTGCGCAGATCCGGGCGCTGGTGGCGGCGCTCGATGCGCCTACGCCGCTAACGCCCCCGCAGCCGGGACTACCGACTGCCACCGAAGGCGTTCGCGTGATGCAGGGGCGACCAGCCGATATCGCGCGCGCCGTCTCACGTGACTTCCCTCGACTCAAAGTCGGCGTTTCGGGAACGGCAGTCGTCCTGAGCGGCTCGCCAGATGACGTCGCGAAGGCCAAGGCGCTCATCTCTGAGGTCGATTTCCCGTCGGTCGGATCGAAGGTTACGCAAGTCTACCGCATTCGCACGGTCGACGCAGGATCGGTCGGCGACTTGATCGCGCGGTCGTTCCCAAACGCGACCGTGACCGTTGACCGGGACCTCAACGCGTTATCGGTAACAACGAGTAGCCTCGATCAGCAGCGGATCGCCGAGGCTGTCGTGCAGCTCGATGGTAACTCCGGGCAGCAGGGCGGGGGCCAACCGGGCCCCTACGGGGGCGCTAACCAGGGCGGTTCGAACGGATCGTCGTTCGAGATAGTCAGCCTGCGATCAGCCGTGCCGAACCAGGGCCAGGCCGGGTCGATTGCGACTGATTCCTCGTCGGCTCAGATCATTCAAACGCTGCAGCAGCTCGTTCCCGGCATCCGGGTCAGTGCGCTGAGCAACCCGGGGCAGATCGCCCTGATCGGCGATCCATACAGCTTGCGCGTGGCGATGCAATTTCTCGCAAAGCTCGACGTCCCCGCGCCGCTCGTTGTCCTCGATACTGAAATCCTCGAGATCGACGAGTCGACCGCGCGCAATTTGGGCCTGCTGCTGAGTTCGCCGGTCATCGGCTCGACCTTCAGCGAAATCGCGCCCCCGGCGGATTTGAATACCGGCGTAAGCCGCCTCATCGGGATCGGAGCAATCACGCGAACGCCGCTCTCCCTCGCAGCGCAACTCAACCTACAGATTCAGAAAGGAACGGCTCGCGTGCTCGCTGATCCGCGGATCACCACGATCTCGGGTCACACCGCAACGATTCGAGCCGGGGACTCTATTGGAATTCTGACGACCGTCGGCGGCGGCGCCGGCACGTATGCGACCTCGCAGTTGCAGACCTTCCAAACAGGCGTAACGCTCGACATCACACCAATCGTGACCCCGGACAACGAGGTTACGGTGGCGTTACATCCGGTCGTCAACAGCCTCTCGGGGATACTCAACGGTGTCCCGCAGATATCGACTCGAGATACGCAAACAACCGTTCATCTCAAGAACAACCAGACGCTGATCATCGGCGGGCTAATTCAAGAGAGTTCAACGGATACGCAGAATAAGATTCCAATTCTAGGAGACGTCCCGTTGGTCGGACGTCTGTTCCGGAACGTGCAGAGCAGTTCGACGCGCAACGAGCTCATTATTGTCGTGACGCCTCACGTGCTGGCCGAGGGCGAGTCCGCGCCGGTCCAGGGGCCACCGCTGCCGACGATTCCGGCGCCGGCGCCGTTGCCGACGCTACCGCCCGGCACACGGCTCTCGCTGCCGGTCGGGCAAGTGCCCGGGGCGGTGAGGATCACGTCGGCGCAACGTTCTCTGGCCGGTGCGCCGCCAACGCCATCTCCATCCTCTTCAGCGGTCGCGTCGCGGCCAGGGCAGCCCGGACCACCACCGACGGCAGCGATGAACCCTGGACCGGACCCGACGGTCGACGCGCGCAACACGATTTCATATGGACAGGTTCCGGCGTCTAACGCCGCGGCGCTAACCGATCCGGTGCGAGTTTACTTCGCCTCCATCACGCCGGCGCGGCTAACGGACGGCGCAAGCGTCAACATTCGCGCGGTGACCTCAGCCAACGTGAGCCGCGCGCTTGTTACTCTCGGGTCGTTCAGCACGACGCTCACGCAGGTGGGTCCGGGGCAGTGGACGGCGACGCTTCCGTTCTCGGCGTCGTACGCGACGGGCCAAAGTGCCGCCCAAGCGACAATCTATGCTGCTCGCGCTGACGGTTCTTCTGCGTCGATAAACCTAACGGTTCCTTGGGGAAGGTAGCACAACGCTTCCCTGGCCCCACTTTATCGCGCATAAGTCTGATGCGTCGATGGTTCGTTTCCATCGCTTCGCAGTAGTCCGAACTACTAGAAGAAACCGCGACGCTTTTCGTTGCATTGTGTCTCTTTTCTGGGTATAAAGCACTAAGACGTTTGCAGACCGTTCTTACACCGAACGCTACCTCTTGAAAGCATGTTTGATGGATCGCGCAGTTGGCAGCGCGGCACATTTCGAATGGTACCTCTTGAGCGGCGCCGCCCTGACGCGCGAGTTCAAGCGTCAACTCGATTGCGCCTCGACTCAAAATGACCGAGCGCGCCTGACGGATTGTCTCGCCTCCGAGTACCTCGATGGCGGCAACACTGACTTGGCACTCGCTGCGCTGGACGACGTTGGCTGGATCGTCGAAGTCGAACTGCGCGCACCTCTGCTCGCGCTTCGCGGCGTGCTGGATGCGATGACCGGCGACTCAGGGCTTGACCACATTGAACAAGCACTCGGCGCCCTTTCGCAGATTTCCGAACAAGCTGCTGCTATCGTGCTCCAACGTGCTGGCTTAGCGATGTTTCTTTGCGGCTCCGCGCTTTCCGCCGAAGAGCATTCCTTGAACGCGCTAATGCTCGCCCGAAAACTGGGGCTTCGCTCGGTAGCGTCGAAGGCCGCAGGCGTCTTACGTGACGTCTACTACCACCTCATCCTGGACTCGGCTCAGGCCAAATACTACGCGGAATGCGCAGTCTCGGAGGCTGGGGCGGCTGGAGATGCGTTGCGGCTCAGGGCGACCGTGATCGCACAGTTCGGTTTCGCCGTCGCCATAGGAGAGTGGGATTGGGCCGAGCGGTCGCACTTATCACTCTGCCAAGACGGCTCCCGGGGATTGCCAGCAAGCGAATTTCTCTTTCACGTGAGTGAAGCGTTGCTGCAAGCTCGAGCAGACGACTTCTCTACGATGTTGGGGCGACTCGATGCGATCGTAGGGCCCCAACCGCGGACCTGCACCTCTTCGCTCGTGCGTGCCTGGCGAGCGTTGGCGCTGGCCGGTGTCGGCTTGGACCGGGAGGGACGCGGCGAGGCCCGTTCTGCGTTCGCGCTCGCTGATACGAACGGCGTGTCGCAAGACGAACGCCTCGACTTTGCCGCTTGGAAACAGCTCGCAGGCGTTCTGGCCGCTTTCGCGTCGATGCTTCTCGGGGATGTGTCACGTTACGGAAGAGCGCTCGACGCTCGGTCGAAGAGACACGGTTCGGTCGGGGTGCTAGCACGCGCCCTCGTGCTCGAGTTTCGTGGTTGCGGGAACGATCTCGGCAATCCTAACCTCCAACTAGTCCGTGGTTACGTCGAGGTCGCCCAGCGCATCATGGCCTGCCGCGCCCGGCGGCGAGCGGACGTTCCCTTTCTGCTGCGTCTCCTTAACGAGACCGATCTGCAAATTCTCCATTTGCTCTCCATGGGCAAGTCCAACGCGACCATCGCAGAGGAGCGAAACGTCTCCCGCAATGCAATCGAAAAGCATCTCGTAAAGACATACCGAAAACTCAAAGTGCACACGCGAGCTCAAGCGGTTGCGGCGCTCGCGCAGGCTGTCGCCCGTTAACAATTCTAACCGTGTACGGCTGTTCGCTTTCGTCGACCTAAGTTGTCCGCCGGGTTCCGGGTTCGATCCGCGGCGCCATCCTGTCACGCGGGTACCTTCCGGCTCGTATCCCTCGCCCTATTACTTCCAGCTTGACAGAGCTGGTGCAACGGAGATTCCAGGGCGCTAGGGCTCGCGTTTTGGACGCGCTATGACCGCCATTTCTTCCAACCTCCTTCCGCGGTGTTCTTGCCCACAGGCCTCATAGTGATTTGCATACATCGCTTCCCTGACCGGATGCGACAGCGCACCGCCACTCGTGTTCCGAGGGCTTGTGGTTCCTAAAATTGCAATGAAAACAGGGCGTCTTGCTCTGTTTACAGTAGTCAAAACCTACGTACGCGGATCGTGAGGAGGCGTGAGTCTGTCTAAAAGTTCAGCCAAAGCAATACCGCAAATCTCAGGTCGCGACGCTCTATCGGACGCCCGACGAGCATGGGAAGCGGGCGACGCCACTGAGGTCCTTGAGCTCTTAGGTCGTTCTCCCAATGAGCCCGAAGCCGCACTTTTGGCGGCACGTGCGCTCGTTAGGGCGGGAGAACCAGAGCCGGCCCTTCGTCTCCTGGATCGTTTACAACAGGCTGCCGACCGCGCCGTCCGAGGCGAGGCGTCTACCGTTGCGGCGAACGCTCATGCAAAGTTAGGCCGGCTCGAGAAAGCCAGGCAGGCACTGCAAAGCGAACTCGGGCGAGATTTGCCGCGACGCGTTCACGCCGAGAGATCATTTATCCGAGCATTGACCGCATGGCAAAGGAAAGACTTTCAGACAGCTCGCGATATCGTCGATGCTGATCTGCGTATTTCCGACGGTCCGATCTATGCAAAGGGGCTTGAGCTCCTCGGTTGGATTGAGGTTTCGGCTTACAAATATCATTCGGCGGTTCGCTACTTTCTTAAGGCATTAGATGTCTTAGAGAGCTTGCGCACACGCGATCAGGCTGCGCAGGTGTCGAACCTGCACATCCTCAGTTCGATTGCAGTTGAAACGCTCGACCTTGATCTTGAGCGAACGCTCGTCAAATCAAGAGAACAAATTGCCGAAAACCCGGGCATCGCCCGTCGCATCTTTTTTACCGATCAGTACTTAGCCGAACTCGCCCTTCTGCGGGGCGACGAGCAAGAAGCCTATAACCGCCAAGTGCGCGCGATGCTCGAGGCGCCAAACGACGCACTCCGCCTTTCGATTGAAGTCGACACTGCACGATTATTCGGCCTTCACGGTGATTCGCTTGGAGTGAGATTGCATTTTGGGCGAAGTCGCCAATTCTTGGAATCCGTCCGATGGGCATCCGCTGACGTCGAAGAGCTAATGGGCCCGCTGTTGCTCGCAGCAGAAGCGGCACAATCTAGTCCGGAGCTCGCCAGTGTCGCACTGACACGCGCGTTGTCCGCCTCAGGATCTCGCGACCCCCGGCTACTCTTCGAAAAGGATCGGCGGGCGATGGCAATGGCGCTGTACGCTCAGGGACGGGTCGCCGCGCAGCGGGGAAGTCCGGATGCAATGCAGCTACTGGAGGAAGCCGCCCAGATTTGGGATGATGTCGGCTACCGGTATCGCCGCGCGATCGTGGCACTTGACCTGTATCGAATTTCTCAGAAACCAAGTGCATTGCAACCAGTGCACAACGCAGCGCGACTGGCTCCGGGGTCTTGGCTTGCGCGCGCAGTCGCTGCCATCAATCAAGGTGAGCAGGGTCTCGAAGGTCTCCATCCTGCTGAAGTGCGAGTGCTCAAAGCCATCATGTCAGGCTTGACAACTCAAGAGATTGCGCGCGACTTCGGGCGTAGTCCGTCCACGATTAGCAACCAAACGGTTCGGATATTCAAAGTGATGGGCGTAAAGAACCGAACAGCCCTGGTCGCTAAAGTTCTGCGGCTTCAAAAAGGCGGCGGAGGGTAACACCCTCCACCGCCTGCACCTTCGGCCCTCAGCAGCTTGTGTCAGACGGTCCCCCGGCAGAATAGCCCGGCGGACACTCGTTCGAGTGGGCACCGCCGTGCGAGATGGATAACCCGAAAGACACAGCTAGAGCCAGCAGTAACCAGACCGCTTGCATAGAGTTTTCCTCCTAGTGGGAAGCACACCAATGGTGTGCATACACTAGTGAATACTCTAGTCGGACTGTGTTTGGCTAGTGCCATTGGTTAGAAATACCTAGTTATTGAAAAAGGAGAGTCCTGCTGGCACTGCACCACGGCCTCGCCGTCAGCTGGGCGCCGGCTGAGCGCTCAATCAGCGTGTGAAAAACGACGTGAGCTCTGAGACCATCACGGCGTCCCATTACCAGCAGCTCGAAGTGACATGAAAAAGCCGCCTTACAGGTGAGCAATCAGCGAACCACCGCATTAGGCAAAATCGACGCTAGTTAACGAACGCGGGCAGTAGAGGCTCTGCTCATTATGCGAGGATGATCAGCTGCCGCGACGTGGACATTGACCTTGCGATCGCCGCCTCGAAGACTCGCCGTTGACGTGGGCCAGACTTTCAAAGGCGAGCGCCCGCTTCGAGTTCTTGACGGCGCCCTTCGAAAAGCGAAGCAATTCATGCCTCCTTGTCGCGCGAGTCAACCACGAGATCTGCTTCTTACGCAATTGGGAACCAAGAGAGCAGTACACCAGAACTCGGCGGAATCTATCTAGTGCGACACGCTCCTAGGATATGACGTTCGTGGACTTCTGCGCGCCAGCGAAAGCTACGAAGGTGGACCAAGAGTCCTGGTAAGATATAGCGCATAACGTCACAGGCAGAGGGCGGTGCCCCCGTGTAGCCAATTAGGCGTGGCAAAGACAATCGGTACGCGGCTGAGGCAACTTCGAGAAGAACTCGACCTTCCGCGAGCGACGGTGGCGAAGCGAGCCGGAGTCGATCCGTCGTTCCTGCTGCGAATCGAGCGAGGTACGTCCAAAGATCTCGCCTTCGGGACGGTCACTCGATTAGCTCGAGTCCTTGGGGTATCGCTCGATGACCTTGCGACTGGAGCTGAAGGCGACCCGGGCCGGCGGAGCGCTGCGGGCGAGAGCGTCCGCAAGAGCGCGCTCCTTTCGGCCGCTCGCACTGATCTGCGACGTGCAATCGCGAGGATAGACAAAATTCTGGTCGACCGCCCACTGCGCAGTCGGGGAAAGACATAGCGCGCACGGGCATCAGTGCGCCTGTATTCCTTGTGTGAGGCTCGGCCTCGCCTAATTGCGGAAGAGAGCCCGGCATGCTCGGCGCTGCGGTGGCAGGCAAGGCAGACGACGTCGGCGGCGCTTACTGCAGGGCGGCGCTCGACGCACATGTACCCAAACGTTGGGTGGCTGAGCGCAGCGTTGATCGCGCCCCGAACCGTTGCCTATCGACCGAGCCACCCCCGCAGCCTCATAAACGTGAGCGCGCTGAAAAGGGAAGACATAATATAGCCACGCGGATTATTCCCTGGAGCAACCTCCCGACGTGCAGGAGACAGGATCTCACTCTGTGACAAGCGCGGGATCGGTTCATCAGGAACGCTGAGGCGCTGCGAATAGCGAGTATCCTGCGCTAATAACCTCCCCGAACAACCCTAAGCAGGACTTTTAGTCATAGGCGACGATAGGACTCGATGTCTACGGCGCCTAGGGTTCCCGGCCCTGGCCCGAACGGCCAAGGGATCTCCGGCGAGGTTTCCTGTTATCTGGGATGATCAGAAATCGGTCATGCAACAGGTCTACGAGTTCGTCGTACGCGCCGGACGGGCGGTTCGTACTCGCGAAATCGTTGCCGCCATCGGCACTCCTTCGGTCTCGTCAGTCACGTACGCGCTTACGCGCTTGTGTCGCGAAGGGAACATCGAACGCGTCGGGTACGCGGAGTATCGCATTAAAGAAGGCAACGCTGCTCGCGAAAGCCCCGCGCTCGAGCCGTTCGCGAATGACGAACGAATGAAACGGATCTTCGAAGCGATTCGACCTAGCTTATCTTTCGACGACCTCGCGTTTCTGTATAATGCTGTACTGACTGCGATGCGCTTGGCGCCCGATCTCTTTAGGGCGCCCACAAAGCCGGAGACCGACGATCAGACGCCGCATGCATAGCGTGCGCATTTTTGCCGATGTGACGAATCGAGCCGGCAGTTCTCTCATTTGATCCGCCGCCTGGATTGAATGTGGATTGTGACTCTTCTTGTACGCTTCCCGGTCCGCGGCAACTCGCAGCCAGATCGGGTCGTACTTGAACCGCGCGCGTACCCTGCACTTTGTCCACTACAATTTCTGCTGCAAGCACGGGACGCTCAAGACGACGCCGGCGATCGCGGCCGGGCTGACCGATCGCCTGTGGACGCTGCACGACCTCGCGAAACTGCCGGACCTCATGAAGGGCGAGGCGGCCTAAATCAAGGCAAAGCCGTCCGGCATGAAACGAGCGGCTTCGCGTCTAGTCGTCGCCTAACCGGGAGAGGAGGCCCCCGGAACGGCTCACACGGTACGTTAGGAGAGGTTGTTGCTCGCGTTCGTGAGGCTGTTGTTGGACTTGTTGCCCAGCACCTGAAGCGCACCGATCGCGACAATGGCGACCAGAGCAATGATGAGCGCGTACTCGACCAGGCCCTGCCCGGCCTCGTCCTGGATAAACTGCCTTAGCATGGTCATCTTAAGGGTTATCGGCATCACGACGGAGCGCAAAGAGCGACATGGCTCACGCTGGTTTATCCGTCAACGCCGCGTTAACCGGGTCTTCCGCCGGGGGGCTGATTCAAACTGACCCATTACCAGTTACGGGGTGCAGGTTGCGCGTAGTGGCCGGGGCTCTGCGTCAAAGCGGTCCGGAGTCGCCTGCGGATTCTGAGACGCTCGTGCGGGCGAACGGTGCCAGCTGGCCTCAGAAGGAGTCTGGCGCGCATTAAAACGTACCTCAGGGGGTTTCACGGACCCGATTCGCGGGGCAAACCTAACCAATTTCGTAATTGTCCCATTACCCGTTCGCCAAGGCCTTGACGGGGTGGATCCCAGTCGTGTGAGCTTGGATTTGAGTTTTAGAGTCAATAGGTATAATGCCCTAAGCTAGCGTAACCACGTAAACGGGGTTCGCCCATTTGGGTGGTCCCGCAGTCGGTGGGGAGGCTCTCATGGCAACCTACTACGTCGTTTGCATCAACAAACACCCGACGCATCAGGACCCTCACAATCGGATCCAGTACATCGGGACGAGCGCCGTAAAAGGCGCGAGCACGCACACCAAAAAATGGCCGCTCGCCGATGTCATCACGGCTATCGACAACGAGACCGACGCCTTCTGGTCCACGGACAAGAAGGGCGATCTCGTCAAGTGCATTACCGCAAAGCACAACGGCAACAAGTACGTGAAGACGGAGAACGACGGCATACAGCCGGACAACTTGCTGGCGAAGGACGAGTGTAAGTAGGGCTGGTAGCGTGTTCCATTCCTTGCTGGGCTCGGCGCCGGCTCATTTGCGGCAGTGGTCAGCCTAAGCCCGAGTCTTGCGAATAGTTCGGTTTCCTTGCGAACGCAAGAAAAGAGTCTCTTGACTGGGTCTAGTGACAGGGGCTCAAGCCGCCTTTTATCTGATTGGAGGTTTTCATGAACCGTCTCATCCTGACACTGCCGATCGCGGCAGCGATGCTTGCGTCCGCATCCGCGGCTACGTCGGGGAAATGGGTACCCGCGGCCGTCAGCTCAGTTAGCGCGTCCGGCGACAACAAGGGCTTTACGATTATCGCGGACGTCGAACTTCCGCAGCCGAAGCCGTGCTACGACGTCCAGATATCCAGAGAGCTGATTACGATTCCGCCGTATCGTTACCATGTGCAGGAACGTCCCACTGGCCGAGTCTGCACTGAAGTTCCGATGCCTTATTCTGCAAGACAGCATTTCGATGCACAGCCGTTACCGAAATCCGTCGACGTCTATGCGCTCGATCTTCATCATAAACCAAAGCATTGGATCGTACCTATTATTATCGAAGGCAAGTAACGTACACCGAAGTCGCGCGATCCCAAGTGCAAACGGCCACACTTGCAGAAACCTACCGTCACAGTACTAGAGATGCCACAGCCGTTGTCGAAGGTGTAGCGAAAGTCGTTCCTTTAACGAATCCGTCGCCACAATATAGTCGTCACTTCGCGGGTAATATCAACTACTGAATGTTAGGAGGAACCGCAATGAGGAAGCCGTTAAGGTTTCTTCTCGTCTTCTCTTTCGTCGTCCTCAGCCTATCGGCGACACGCGAGGCGCTACTGGCGCACGAGCCAACCTCAGCGCGCGACTGCGCGCCGTACGCCCCAGCGCCTCCCTTTGCAGACGTCGCCGCAACCTACCGTCCAAAATACCATACCATCGCCCAGACTTTGCTTGAACGCGAGCGCGGCGCCGGTCCTGTGACACCGTCGGAATTCGCCATCCTGGATTCGCTCATTGATGAAGGTGTATCCCGGCTGCGCCCGATTCCGACGAATCTAAGCGATCGTGACTACGATACCTTTGCAGGGCAGGCGTTGCGGACAATTGATTGCGTTCTTGTGCGGCACGGGTTTGTGTACCCGGGTAAGGGACTCGTGCAGCTTCTCAGCGACGGCCTAGACCCGACCATGTATCCGACGTCTACCGACGTCCAATCACTCTTAAATTCGGGGCATAATCTTGGGCGCCAGGAGTTCATCAAAGCACGCGCCCCTGGCCCGTTCTATGTCGTAGACTGCGACATCGCCTCGTTCATTTACCTCGGAATCGCCGAGCAGATGAGTTATCCGTTATACCTCGTCGACATGCCTTTGCACAACTTTGTGCGATGGGTGCGCTACGATGGTCGTTTCATCGATTTCGAAACAATGGATGGCAGTGTCACCTCTGACGCTTACTACGTCAGTGGATGGAGTATCCCCGCGGGCTTCGTCGGAGTAGGTGGCATACTAACGACAATGTCACGCCCTCAGGTAATAGCATACGCAGACTTCACGAGCGGAAACGCGCTTATTTGGAAGGGCGAATATACGAAGGCGATTAAGAAGTATGAGGACGGAGTGTCGTTGGACTCGATTCATTCAGAGTCGGCAAATCAGCTTGCTTGGTTCTATTCGGTGGTACCGGACCAAAGGTTCCGAAATGGTTCGAAGGCCGTTCACTTTGCGCAAATCGCTGCCGGCATTCTGCCTGATGGAGATGTCTTGGATACACTGGCGTGCGCCTATGGTGCGGCCGGAGACTTTCCAGACGCGCTGACAGCTGAAGATAGAGCCGTTGCTTTGGACTACGCGCCCGAAGGATCGGATGTGCGAGGTGATCGTAATGCGCTCGCGACCGGAAAGACATGCGCCGACCCGACGTTCGGAAAGGACCCTAAACCGTTTCGTCCCGAGCATAGCCGATCCGCAAAGCTTGCTGAAAGATGCGAATTCAATTCACTAAACGGGATGCGGGACGCCAATCCGTTGGCGGTTGGCCGTTGGGGCTAGGGGACTAGTCTACAACGTAGAGAATCGCTCCGTAGTGGAAGCTAAAGGACAGATGCTACAACCGCGTGCAGCCGCGTAGCCCTCAATCATGGGCGAAATCGCAAAACCACTCCCCGGCGATCTCCGAAAAGCTCTTGACGCTGCCATTCAATCAGGGGAACTCGTGCTTTGTGCTTTGCACATGGCCGTTGGAGAAGGCATCGCAGCGACTTCGGAGAGGGTCATCATCGTTAAGGCTGGGTGGATTACTGGTGCCGGCCCGTTTGGCAAGAAGGTCATGTCATATCGATACGACCAGATCACATCCGTTGAGCACCGAGAGGGCCCCTTGGGCGGCCATATAAAGCTGCTTACTGCTGGCGTTCTTGAATCACGACCTGACAATTCTTTGTTCGGCAGCGACCCCAACTACAAGAAAGAAAATGTCGTTACCTATGGTGGCCGCGCGACTCGCGCGCAGGTGCGTGAACTCGTTGCGCTAATCGAAGCGAAGGTCATGTCCGCCCGAGATGGAGCAAAGAGACCCGCGAGTCCAGACGCGGGCCTCGATGTCGTCGGGGAGTTAGAACGACTCGTGTCCTTGCACGCCTCAGGAGCCCTTAGCGACCAAGAGTTTTCTGCAGCGAAGCAACGGATCTTGGGCTCAAACCCATAAGCCCAGTCGCCGTTCCTTTTGGCAGCCGGGCTGCCTGGTTTACCGCAGGGTGAAGTCGACCAAGATGCGTTAACGAATTGGATCCGGTCCTACAAATTAAGATTCGAGCCATTGGGCAACTAGGAGAGCCCAGCTTCCCTCCAGGGAACGCAGCAACTGGCGCGGCGGGCGAGTAGTCCGCGTTTTCGCGGGAGATATTTCGCGAGATAATCTCGAATACCACGCCAGTAGCACAGCTTCTGTTCAGGAACTAACAAACGTGCGATGAAAGATATTGTCAGGTTGGCTGTTCTGTATCGGATCGCTGTCACTGTGGGAGTCTGTACTTTTCTCTATGCTTGCTCCATCCCCGATTCAGATTTGGCTCGCGGCTTGCGCGATGGAAGCGAAAGCCCCCACGCGCCGTCTCCGTTTGGCTGGCCGCAATCGCTTACGAACGGGACGCAACAGCCCGGTTTCATGAGTCCGGAAGTCAAGAAAGGCGCTGCGCCGCTCGTCTACATCGCCAGCACGAACGACAATGCCATCCAGATATATGCTCAGGCGGGTCATCACCAGTCACCGATTGGCTCGATCACAGACGGCATCTCGGCGCCGTTCGGGCTCTATGTAACCAAGAACGGAGACCTGTATGTTGTCAATAATGGTGCAAACTCCGTCACTGTCTACCACCAAGGACAGACGTCTCCGTACGAAACGTTGGGGACCGTTGATGGTCCTCCCTTGGACGTTGCAGTGGACGCAAAGGGAACGGTCTACGTGACGACCTTCGATTACGAGATCGAAGTCTACACGAAAGGCGCGACCGAACCGACCGGTTACCTCGAGGATCCAACCTTTACTCCCTATTGGGACACCGTCGATTCCAAAGGCGACGCGTTTGTGGACGACTTTGCCGGAGCGGTGTACGAATTCGTCGGCGGGAGCGGCACGGCGATCCAACTCTCGGGTATCAGGATCACCTACGAATTTCCAGGCGGCCTCACGATGGATCAGCGCGATACACTCTACGTGTGCGACCAAGGTAACGGCTCGCGCGGAACGATCTCGGCATACAAGAAGCCTTGGACAAAAGGCCCGGCATTTTCGTTTAGGTACAGCGGAGACGTGACGGATTGCATGATCGCTCGCAACGGCAAAAGCGTTTGGGGTGCGAACCTCTACGAGAGCGCCGGCGAGGAGTTCATGCTTCCGTCGGGCTCGGTTCTCGACCGCATCACGAAGGGCGTCTCAGGGCCATACGGAGTCGCACTCTGGCCACCGAGTTAAGCCGTAACAATAAACCCTGTGGCTCACTGGCTCACTTCACAGGGTCAGCCTAAAAACCACCCCACACCCGAGGCCAGCCCCGCCGCAGTGTTCGTATTTCTTTAGATATGGCCCGCCCTCGGTCGTGCCGTAAAGTGCGCCCGCTCGATCTTCGATGAGGTCCCCGTTTGGAAACAGGCCATCAGGGTTGTATGGTTCGAAGTTGTAAAGGACGCGGTAAGACTTTCCCGATCGTCCGACCTCGTACACTGTGCCGTAGCTGTTCGTGTCGCCTCCAGGTGGTAGTCCGCTTGTCGTTCCGAACAGCATGCCGTTCCTTACGGGCAGCAGATCGCCGATCGGCGTACCGCCATCGCTTTCGCCTTGGAAAATGTGAAGCAAGCTCTCGGTATAGCGGCCACCCGAAGGCGTCAGCTTATAGATCACTCCACAGCCGCCGCTGGCGACGCACGAGGGGTCACCCCCACCTCCGGAAGACGTCGTGCCGTAAAGCGCCCCAGTATCGTCGATGACAACCCCACCTAGCGGAGAATTGCCGTCAGGAGAATTTGTTTCGAAGCGGTAGATGACGCTTTCCGTGTAGGCGGAGCCGTTCGGGGTCAGTTTGAAGACCGTTCCGCAGCCGCCGTTTCCGCAGAGGCCACCGCCAATGGTCACGCCGTAGAGCGCTCCCACCTTGTCCGCGACGAGGCCTGAGACAGGATTGGCGCCGTCGCCGCCTCCCTGGAAGAAGTATAGAATTGTCTCAACGTAGCCGTTCAGAGACGGCGTCAGCCGAAACACCGTCCCGCAACCGTTGCCGTCGGGACAAGCCGAGCTTTGCAGTCCTCCGCTTGAGGTTGTGCCGTACAGGGCGCCGCTCTTGCCGATGATCAAACCATAAGGGCCCGCACCGTCATTCGGAGATCCCTGGAAGCTGTACAGAACACTCTCCGTGTAGCCCGATCCCGACGGCGTCAGTTTGAAAACTACCCCGCAGCCGGGACCAGACGAGCATGCTCCGGTGCCGCCGGAGCCGGCCGTACCATAGAGCACTCCCTGTTTGTTGCGAATGAGACCTGCTCCAGGGTTCGATCCGTCCTTGCCGCCCTGAAACTCGTAGAGAAAACTTTCGACGTAGCCTCGATTCGTAGGCGCTAGTTTAAACACGGTGCCGCAGTTAGATATGCAGCCCGCAATGCCACCTGCGAAGGTCGTGCCGTAAAGTGCGCCCGTTTCGTCGGCGATCACGCCGGCTAGCGGAAAGGCGCCGTCATTTGGAGCCCCTTGAAGACTGTACAGCGTCTGATCCTGGGAAAGCCGCGACCGCAGTTGGCCCATGCTAAGAGTACCAGATAGGGCGGCGTACGTGGAGTTCGCCTGTTTCGTATCAGCGAATGCCTGCTGCGGCGCGCGGATATTCGCGCCGCACAACCCGACCATGAGTATGATCGTTGCAAGGAGGGGCACCTTTATCGCATTTCGGCGCATCAATTCCTGACCGGCTTTGCGTGAAAGACTCGCGCGCTCGAAAGTCCCGCGAGTGCGGTAACCATCGGTCCTTACGCGCGTGGCGACTTTCGGGCGCGCCGCAGCACAATCTTCCCCATGGGGAATCTCAAGCCTATTGGACCTTCGAGCTCAAGAAGCGCGTGACAGGCTTTATTGTCCTGGACACAGGCCACTTGGCACGGGGGCAGGCGGCGTCCAGCCATTCGTAAAAATCGTGGCGAACGGTCGAGGCGTCATGGTGACAGTTTGATGTCGTCGCGCGCAAGGGAACTCGGAGCGCCTCCAAAAGTCGAAGCTTTTGATTCTGGCGGTGCAATTGATTCGGCAAGACCCGACCAGCCCTAGCGGGACGGCATCGCCCGTTACGCGAGCCGAGCCCGACCTATGACAAACCCCAAGAGCGCGAGATAGACTGAGCTGCAAACCAGCTCCGCGTCAAGGGAACATGAGTTCATCCCATCGAGCCAACGAATGCGCTCGCAACGCTGGGATTCGAGCCGGAATGATGCACCGAGCTAAAACGTCCGGTGCCGCCCTGCGCGTCCATCCCCAAAACCTGGGGCATGGCGCGATCACAAGCGGTCGAACGTGGGAGACAATCTTCCACATGATCAAAGGCCAAGTTCGGCGGCCGCGTTCGATCCAAGAGCCCGACGGCGCAGCGCAAACGAGGTCCTATACAAGGTCCTCTGCACAACCTGTGCTGTCTGGTTTCAGCGCTCTTCGAGCTTGGCGTCGAGCCCCGGTTCTGGGCTGCCTGAATCTAGTGCGCTTTCGTTTGGCTTCGACTTCGCGATCGCATCAGCTAGAGCCGCGTTCACCAGTTTTGTCAGGTCCTTATCTGGCGGTCGTTTGGTGTATTCTGCATGAGTGTAAAAGATGAGTGGGTAACCGACTAGCATCGTCTTGTTTACGACGAAAATAATGCGTCCCTCGCCCGCAGCCCCCTTTAGCGCCGGCATTTTGAAATAGAACTTGGACAAGTCCCACCCTGGAATCGACGCGGCGTTTGGGAACCGTTCTGGCTGAGCCCCGGAGCAGTGGGCTCCGTTCTCCTCAAGGTCCTTTAGAAAATCAGCTACGACCTGGAGGAAGGCTACAAACTTGGCGGTGTTCTTCTTGTAATACGCTTTCTTCGCGTCGGAAACCGAGCGGCTAAACTTATCAGACGGCTGAATCCGATAGCTCACGAATTTGTCTCATATACTCGCTCGCCGAAATAGTGCCTTCGGCCGAGTCGGGTAGATGAGCAAGAGCTTCGGCTAGTTGGTCCGTGTATACAGCATTATTTCGCTCAATTGCGTCCAGAACGGCCTGACGGTACCTGGTCTGGGCCTTCACAAATGCATTGACGGCGTAGATATCTCCGGCGCGCAGCAACTGCACCAGAGCGGTTATGGCTTTGATGAAAAGGATCGGGCGCCTCACGCTTCGCCAAAAGCTAGGGGGCTTATCCAATGAGGCGTAGACTGCGAGCATGAGGAGGTGTTGCAGATGCTCGGGCATCTGCTCCCACTTGGTCTCGACAAGCTGAGCGGTCCGCTCAAGGGCAGCAGCCTGTTCCCGTAACTTCCCCGCTAGGGGAACTCCGGCCACAGTCACTTCCTTGATCTTTGCCAGGTCGCCCGGGTAGAGGGACGCTGACCCGGCGTACGCTTCGCGCATGACTTGGGGGTCTCCAACTCGCCCTGCAAAGATTTGTTCGTCGCCTGGGGCGCCAGATCTGAGCATTTTCTGCTCATCGCGAGATACTGGCCCGCCGGCAACTAGGTTGCACTTTGACTTGGCGAACCCATTTTTGACCCTAGCCGGGGAATTTTTGAATGTCCTCCAGGACATTCAAATCTTTTGGGGTTCGTTCCTTTTTCCCGGATTTTGACGCATATCACTGTTGCGATCAGCGCCCAGCCGTCACGCCAAAAGCGCCCGCCATGGCGGTTCGCACCTATAGGGGAACCGTCTACAGATGGTTCCTCTGGCCTCTCTCGGGCAACTCGCCGGTTATTCGGGCAAGCGGTCCATTTCAGGCAAAGCCGTCCAGAGCCCGTCCTTCTTTAAACAGGGAGCTCGGTAAGAAATAGCGATTGCAGCTTCCGCCGTCAAGGCTTGGGCGAATTGAGGAGACTGACTTGACGCAAGGAAGGCTCCCACAGACCCCGCTCCCTTAGACCCAGCAGCTTGAAAATTGGGAATCGCTCGCAAGACAAAGTTCGGTCTAAGGAGTTGCCCTAAAAGGGTGGCCCTAAAGGTTCGCCTGAGGTGTTGTCCTAAAGTGTTGCCAAAAGTGTCAACACCTATGTACATACAGTAAAGCGCACTGAATAAAATGAAACGGGCGCCCCGCTCCTGCAAAAGATAGAGGCGACCGTTTCGGGGGGACCTCTGGAACACAGGCAAAGTCCAAAGGCCGCTACTAGCGGGAGACGCCCGATCCGGCAGGGTTGGCGGCTCCCGTTTTGGTGTCAAAGTCTTTTCCACGCGACGCCTGACGCCCTGTGGGACTTTGACTTTCTAAAAATGACGCTAAGGATAAATAACGTATGCGCTATGGCGTGCGTAACATAGTACGTACCATGCTACACAGTATGCTATGGGTGAGGCGCACGCATGGCTAAGGGGCACGCAAAAACCGGACGTAAAACCGGACGAAACCCTGAACGGAAACTCGTTGGAGCGGTTTGTCAAGGGTATTCTTGCTGTTCCCAAGCCTGCGATCAGCGGCAACGGCAACGGCGACGAGACCGAAACCGCGACGCATGCGCGGCGTCGCACGCGTAAGGCCGCCTTTTAGGCGTAGCGCCGTTCAAAAATGTGGAATCCTCGCCGCAGGGGCGCAGCGATCGACAGACACGCGCGTCTATCATTAATCCAATGGCGAACCTTGTGGTTCTTGGTGCCTTACACTTTTGTAATAGGAGTTGTTGAAGCGTTCCACGTCATAGACTGGCAGACCGGAATTTTTTTTGAGGTCCCGGCCCTAGTTCTCGGGCGCGTTCTTTGGACTAGGTTTAAGGTCGGCACCGAGGGCCTCGAACTGTCGGATGATCCCGTCGATGCGTTTAGAGATGCTACGGACGCCCTCGACGCCACTATGCGAAAAGCTACGACTGAGAGCGGGGCCAATGTCGAGTCCAAAGCACCGTTCGATGAAGACCGGAAGGCCCTTGGACAAGAGGAAGGCCCCAAAACGCTCTCCTCAGGAGACATCGAACGCACATTCAAGCTTGCAGTGCAAACCGACGACGCATTGACGGAAACCGTCGCCGCGGAAGCCAACGCCTTTCGGAGCGAGCGCGATCCAGTCATGTTATTTGCGCGTTTACGTGTAGATCTCGAGCTGGCTCTGCGAAGAATGGCCCAACTCGCTGGGTTGATAGCAAAAGATCAGAAGGGCCTTTCGCCGATGATGCTAGTGCATAAGCTGTCGGCGGCAAACCTTATTGACTATCGCCTTACGCAGGCTTTGCGACGCGTTCTGCGAGTTTGCAATGCAGCAGTTCATGGCGAATTTGATCCTGAATTGTCCTCCGAGAGAAGCGAAGTCGCTGATCTGGGAGCCCAGGTCTTGAACGGGATTCGCGATGTCGCCACCTCGCCTTCGTGGGTGGGGTCTGCTCTGGTTTCCCGCGCGAGGATTCTCGAACAGCGAGTCGTCACAAGAGAAATGAACGCGGGGGGCCGGTTGGTCATTAATAACGTGCCGTTTCGAATCACGGGATCTATGTCCATCATTCTCCGAATCGATTTTGAAGGCGTGTCGGTCCTTACGAGAGAGCCGATACCGGGCGCAATCGAATCGTACGTTCGTGAGGAAAAGGCCGTTGCGTGGGTAATTGGCGGTGGCTTCAACGGCACGATTCAAGCTCGCGATAAGGCGGCATGGCTTTTCGCGCCGATACCTTCTAGTGAAAAGCGAGCGCCCTAACCCCCTAATGTGTACGTCCGAGAACAGAACTGTTCTGGGATGCGGGCCTTAGGAGCGTCGCTTTGGTCTGGTCGCTGCGCTCGCGAAGTCTTCCTGTAGATCGTTCGAATCGTCGGTTCGTTGGGAGCCGTGGTCGCGCTGGCAACCTCGATTGTTGCGCAACCACTAGGCTGCTGGGCCGGGTTTAACCTAGTCGTTATGGCTAAAGCAAAGAAAACCACGCGCCCCACATTCTTGGAAGCCGCGAGCATCGCTCACTTGGATTGGCGCCTTCAGGCGGTCACGACGACGACGGCTGATATCGCACTTGCAGTAGCCCGACCAGGTGTGGAACCTGGGCTAAGCTGAGAACATCGGGGAGGGTAACACCATGCGCATCGGAGGATACCGACGACATTGAGTGAGAGTCCTACCGGCGACGAAATCGCTGAAAGAGGTGACGTGTGGGGCGGCGTGATCCTTGAGCTCCATAAGCGGATGAATGATTTCACGGTTGACGGCGTCCGATACGGCTCACTTCAACACCAGACAAAAAGCGCTCACCACACGACCGGCGGCTCGCAAAGCGGTCCGAGGAGATCGCAACGGCGGCATTCATTCTCGGGCGACTCGGGTATCAGAGCGTCGCGCTCACTTCCCGCGCACCTAATGGTGCTCCACTAGAGCGGCCCGACCTCGATGCGCGGTTCGAGAATGGCGACCACATCGGCCTCGAGGTAGCTCAGGTCTCTCCGACCACTCGGATGAAACACGACGCGACAATAGGAGTGCTGGAACATTCGATTCGCGATCTAGTAGGTAGCGATAGATCTTTCGCTAATGCGTTTGGGCCGTACCATTTGTCGGTTAGCCCATCTAACGTCCTCGGCGAGCGCGAAGCGTCAAGTAAGAGACAAGGGCAAGCGATTCTCGATGAACTCGTCGCTTTCATTCGAGCGAAGGGCCACTACGTACATCAAGACTCTAATGACCCGACTCATCGATGGTTTGGTGTTGATTATCCGACTTTGCATAGCAGAGGCGGAACGTTTAACACTTCGCGTGAAGCCTATGGGCCATATTTTTCGATTATGGATAGCGGAACTGTGAGCAGGGTCCCGGAGACGGCGCACGCAATTCGCGTGCTCGACAAACACAGAAAAAAGGCTCGAGCGTATCGAACGTCGCGAACATGGATGCTGATGTATCTCCAAGATTCGAACGAGATCTTCCGAAGTACGCTTGACGCAACCAGAGCCCTCAATCCAAGCATCGCGCCGTTCGAGCAATGCCATATGACTGATTTTGCATGGCGCATCGCGTCATTCCCACAATAGGGGCGCAGCCTCGCGATTCACCCGCCCTTCGCAGTCCTCCGCGGGATCGTCGGCGGCTGCTGATGCGCGATTAACCAACCCCGATCGCCGGCTGCCGCGTGAAGCCAGTCACCCGTGATTTTCGAACTCAATCCACTCCCGGCGACATCGTAATCGCCACATCTTCCATACGACGCCTCGAGCAGCGACTCGAGCCAATCCGCGAATTAGCGAAGGCGCGGACTCAGCCACAGCTTGTCTGTGAAATAGCCGATCATCAGACGGTCGAGATCAAACCAGGCCCAGACGCAGTCAGCTTGTTTAACGCCTTCATCACCGAGCTAAGGATCGACCTCGATCGACGTTCTCGATTTAATTGTTGTCGAAAATCGCACCTCGAGGTGTGTGCGGGGGATCGATCCTACGACCGTCCTTCATCTACCATCAAAACGCCGAAGCACGTGCTGGCCGGTGTCGATTCTGTAACCCCTGCCGTCTGTTGACAACGTCATCTCAAGCTCTGGCTTGGACGAGCCTTGCTTCCAGCACGTTGCTCCCTCGACGGCACTAATGCGCGTATTCGGCGGCGGCTCGGTTGGTAGGCGTGGCTCGCAGGAATAAATCGTCGTATTGGGAGGCGCAACATTCGATTCGGTTCGCGTTACCTTGAGTTGCTGCGCCGTCGTCGGGTTGGGCATCCACTCGACGTCGAGCACCGTCGGGTCACTACCATTTGCAGCGGAATCGACATGCCTCCACCGGCCGAGCCATTGCTGCTCGAGCGGATACGAGTTGCAGAATGGTGCCCGGTTCCAACCATTCGATGCATATGTCGTCCGGAATTGAGCGGCTTCCGCGTCCGACAGGAGTGGCGCACCCTTCGCGACATCTTCCCACGGGATCGGATAGCATCTCGTAGTATCGCCGATATAACCGATCGCATCGCCGACGGCGCGCCATGCTTGCAAGTCGCCCGTCGGCACCAGCACTTGGCTCGACGAGAATCCGAGGAAACCGGTCAGCAGCCCCGTCGCGAGCGCACCCGACGACGATGGATTAAAACTCGAGCTGGTCATAGTCGAATTCGTCACGGGGGGTTGCGAGATCGTGGTCGTGTTCGATATCGTTTTCGCCGGGATAAAGGGCGTTACGAGCGAGCCAAGCCCCAGCAGGAGCGCCAACGGTTGGAGTGGTGTCACAATGGTGACGTTGCCAAACCCAACCTGGCTTCTGGAAAACCACACAAACCCGACCTTGGGGGTTGGTGTCGTTTTCGGAGCAGGAGGTCGATCCCTGGGCAAATCACACTGCGCGTACAACGCGTGCGCGGTGATCTCGTCGCGCGACGTTTGGCTGATGACGTTGTTCTTAGTGTATCTAGCGTCTGAGTCCAACGTGACCATGAATCCACCAAGCGTATGCACCTGATCTTCGTTGCACTGCTTGACGAAATCGGGCAGTGTCCAAGAGGGCTCGGGTATGACCCACGTTTCAGGGAACCCGTAGAGCTCCCGTTTTTGTAGTTTCTCAACCAGAGCAGAAACGAGTTTGTTCGTCGTACCGGTTGGGTCGTCTGTGAGACGGCCGAAAACGTACATCGCATAGGGCGCCTCTTTCCCAGTCGGCACTACACCGCGTGCAACGGGGACGATGACCGGCGCTGGAGTCTTGGCCGGGGTCGGCGTTAGGAGGAGAACCGGTAGCGGTTTGGCTGAGCTGGCAGTCGCACCAGCGTTTGGCGAAGGCTGCGCCTCGGCCCAGCGCGGCAGCACATTCGCAAGAGAAACGGCAAGGACGCATTGGAGCAAGAAAACCCGGACGAGCATAAGCCCTCCTGATGTTTTATTTTCTTATGTGCCGAAAGCGGGCCTTCATGGAACGGGTTTGCCGTCCCTTCGGCCCCGGCCGGCGCGATGTCGCGAGGGTACCTCGGCGCCAAATAGCACTGCGAGCAGCGTGAACGTGTTGCGAAGCCGTTGATTCGAAAAGTACCCTTTGGCGCCGAACTGCGCGATGCTTACCCAAGCGGGGCACATCGCCTCTAAGGGTTCGTGACCCGCGGTCAGACAATGAGACGTTCCTTTGCGCGGGATCGTCGGCGGCGACTGCTGCGCAATGAGCCACTCTCAAGGAGGTTGATGCCGGCACGCCGGTCGCGGAACTCGCCCGCAAGCATGGCGTCCATGGCAACACGATCCGGCTTTGGCGCGATAAGTACGGCGGGCTAGAGGCCAGCGATCTCGTGCGGCTCAAGCAGCTCGAGACAGAGAATTCGCAGATGCAGCGGATTATAGCTCGCCAAGCCCTCGAGATCGACGCGATGAAGAACCTGGTCTCAAAAAACGGCTGGGGCCCTCGCAGCGGAAAGAAGCGGTGAGGGCCTTGCAAACGAACGGGTTGACCCAACGGCAAGCCTGCCGGCTCATTGAGTGTACGCGGAGCACGCTCCATTATCGCTCGAAACGTCCGAGCGACGAACCAATCGCGGTTCGCATGCGCGAACTCGCCGCCGAACGGCCACGTTGGGGCTGGCGCCGTTTGAAGATTCTCTTTGAGCGCGAAGGCATTGTCGCCGGCTACGACCGCTTTCTGCGGATCTACCGGGCCAACGCGCTCCAGGTCCGCCCGCGGCGCAAGCGAAAGGTTGCCTACGTTCGGGGAAACGTGCTCACGGCCGCAACGCGGCCGAACGAGCGTTGGTCGATCGACTTCATGCACGATCGGCTTATCGGCGGCCGGACGATTCGAACGCTCAACGTGGTCGACGACTTCACGCGAGAGTGCCTGGCTCTGCGGATCGGGCACTCGTTCGGAAGCGCCGACGTCATCCGTTGCCTTTGAAGACGTCGCCTTTGATCGAGGCCTCCCGGAGACGGTGCGCTTTGATAACGGGAGTGAGTTCACCAGTCATGCGATGCTGCGCTGGGGCGCTGAGCGGCGCGTCGCCTTGCACTTCATCGCGCCTGGCAAACCGACCCAGAACGCGAACATCGAATCGCTCAACGGTAAGATTCGGGACGAGCTGCTCAACGTTCACAGCTTCGTCACGCTCTTCGAAGCACGGCAAACCGCCGAGGATTGGCTTGAGGACTACAACGCGGTAAGGCCGCATTCGGCGCTTGGCTATCTGACCCCGAAGGCGTTTGCCGAGCAGTTCAAAATCAACTCACCCTCACAATTATCCGTGGCCTGAAAATGCCTTACACGTCACCTGGGAAAGGCCAGCACAACTTATGGTGGAAGGTGAAACGGTGCATTAGGCGCGGTGCTCTGCAATATCCAACAGATACTATAGAGCATTATGGCAAATAAGACCGCAAACGAAATAGCGACGGTTGAATTTACTCTTCCCCCTGCCCGCATGACTTTTGAAATTAGAATTATGTACGGAATGACGACCCCGTAAGCGGGGAGCATTATCGCAGTTCCGTATCCGAGCAGAAGAATAAGGCAGTAGCTGAACACGATGAGCCACAAAACACCCAGTGTAATCAAACTCCTTACGATCACAGTTGATGTTCTTTCGTATCAAAGGGCCCTTCCTTCGTTAAATCAAACGGGCTGCCACCACCATCGCCGTTGTTGACTAATCTAGTGTGCGATTTATCGTCATATTGATATATCTCAAAAGCGGGGTAGCCACTATGCGATCCACCCAGGACGTGAATGTTGCCGTCTGAGCCGAGCTGCAGGACAAGCGAATCTATTCTGATGGTGGCGCCCATTCTATCCGAAGCTGCGTTACAGGGACCACAGGATGCAGCCGCTGTAATGCTAACGGTATTTTTCGAGAGCCACGTGGCTTCGAACTTTAAAAGGTGGCCTGCTCCCGCGTCTTTTCCTGAATTGGCCCAATGACTGTTTGCGATCTGGGCGCTGGCGGTGTGAGTAGTAAAGTTTACGTTCACCCGTAATCGGTACCTGTCGGGCGACATATTGCCGCTCGTTTGACGGTTGTCGCCCCGAAGGGCCCAAGGACCGCCGACCGTCGCCTTCTCCCTGATGAACGCATCTATGCAAACTCTTGTCCCCGAGCCAGAAGGTGCGCTGCAATAACCTGTCGGGTCCGAATACGAAATAGGATTGTTTCGATTCCACATGTACGACTTCTGAGACATCGGATCATGAATCTCTCCCGGAAACTCATCGGGCGTCGTCCATGTGCCTGTCTGTGGATCGTGATTTCGCACGCCTTGGATGACGCCTAACATGTCCCAAACGCCATCAGGGCGCGGCTCGAGAATTGGTCCTTGCTGGGCCACCGATTGATCCCACGCTTGTTGATAAGGATCGTCAGCAGTCTTCCAGCCAGAGTTGGGATTATAAACCGCGTTGTGCCCGCCGGTGATGATTCCGCTCGGATTGCGATCGTATACGAATATTCCCCCATTGTTGGGAAGAAGATCGTCCGCGTTCGGGCCAGCTTTGACTTGCAAGACGTTTCCATTGTTGTCGGTCACAAAAAGCAGCGTGTCGCCGTCCCAATGCAGCGTCGCGCTGGGCGGGAGTGGGGGGCTGTTCCAAGTGATCAGGATAGGATGACCATTCGGTCCCCATCCATATACGGCGGTACCGCTCGGTCCCTGATATCCCTGCTGGCATCCGCCTCCGGCCGGCGTGAAGTCGTAGTTCGAAAATACAAGTCCGACTAAGTGGTTCTCGATATCGTATGAACGCTGTAAGGTCCCGGCACAGCCGGGGTTTCCAGACGCAGTCTGCGACACAGTCGATTGCCGCCCCAACTGATCGTACGTGTACGAGCTTCTTCCACCAATGCCAACCGTTCCGAGCGGAACATCATCGACCGTGTTGAAATTGGCTGGACCGTAACCGTAGCAATAGCCTATGATTGCCCCAACAGCGTAACCGTTTGCCATTGAAAAATTCGCCTGTGGAAGTTGCTTGCTGGAGCAGCCGCTCTGACTGGTGTACACCGGCGAGTTTATCCCATACTGTGTCGCCCAGAGCTCACCGCGCGCGTTGTACGCGTTCGTAATCGTGCAGGAAACCGTACATCCTCCAGGGCCCATGTACGGGCCGCCAGTCTCGTAAACAATGCTTCCTTCGTCATCGTACGTCACTCCCGTCCGATAAGCGTTGGGTGTCGAGCCGACCCACGAACTGACGCGGCCAGCCGCGTCGTAGGCAATACTTTCGCCTCCCCAGGTCCCGCCACCGCCAGTGTACGTGACTCCAGTGAGTGGATTGGTTGAAGCAGTTTTTCTGCCAGCGTTAGAGTACGTGAACCTATACGGGCTATTGACGTTTGGCCAGGTAACTGCATTGGTCTGAAGCAGGTCGTCAGTTCTGTACGAATACCCGAAGAGGGGGCTCCAAGTAGGGCCATTGTTCACAGCTACGCTCAACGTCGAGCGGAGTCCGTCGGCGTAGTAACTAAAAGTCAACGTTGACGAGGCCGTTAGTCCGGATAGAGTCGGCTCGACGATCTTGTAAAGCCTGCCGTCGGCGTCGTACGACTTACTCAACGTACCAAAGATACTGGAGAGAACACTCGTAATGCGGGCGTCGGAATCATAGACGTAATTACGATAGGTGTTGTCACTGAAGTTGACCGCCGTCATGCGCCCAACGTCATCGTAGGACCAGGTTGTTTTCTCTCCAAGAGCATCCGTTTTTGAGCAAAGGTTCCCCGGAGCGCATCCTTGGTCGTAGACGTACTTGTTCTGGGCGCTGCTGTACATGCCGAGATCGTATTTTGCGATTTCTCGATCGATACCGTCGTAGGTAGTTCCTTTGGTCGCAATCCACGATCCGGTCGAGGGCTGGCTAAAGCTGTTCCATATAATTCCAGGAAGATACTCTAATGTTTCGTATAAATTTCCGTAGGCTTGAAGACTGCTGTCATTCCCCAATGTGACATTGTATTTCGCACCCTGCTTTGACAGATCGTAGATGTACCGCGTTTCCCACGGGAACGGATAGTACTCTCCGTATGGGTTCTGCGGTTGCTGAACCTCTACCAGGCGGTCCGCGCCATCATACCACTTTTGCGTTAAGCCGCCGCGAGCGCAGTCCTGAGGATAGCCCACGACGCAGCCATGATAGTGGGTTTCACCGATCTCGTCGGCGTCTGCATTGTACGTATACGTACTCGATATATTGTCCGCCGCCTGAGACGGTGATTGCGTTGTTTCAAGACTACCGTCTAAATAAAAGGATCGCGAATAGACGACGCAGTCGGCATCTTCTTCCTTTTTGGCGCGACCCATACTGTCGTACCAATAGAATGTCGCGTCGGCGCCACCGCCTCCAAAGACGTTCGAACACGTGTTTCCATAGCCGGTTCCGTGACTCTTTACATTGCCGTAGACGTCATACGAAAAGGTTTGCAATGGAGTTCGCAAGGTGCCATCGCTTTGGGAGATCGCTTGAGACGCGGTAATGGCGGTCGGTAGCCCAAAGTCTATCGTGTTGCCTTGGGAATTGCCGTTGTCGCCCACGAGCTGGTTCATCGTGGCGTACGTAAAGACTCGGCGATAACCCATCGGAGTCGTGATCGTGGACAGTTCGCCGTCTGGCTCGTAGCTGTTCGCACCTTGATTAGCGTATGTCAAGATCGTCGCGCCAGCTGGAACACTAGGGCACAATGAGTCGCTCTGATTCGGTGCCGATCCCTGATAATCCAAACCCTGAGTATGAGTAAAATGCGCATCGCAGAAAGCGGTAACGTTGTTGTAGGAGTCGTATGAATACAGCTCTGTCGGGTAAAAGTTCGGTGGGTTGCCGTCCGAATTCGAGACACTCGGCTTCGCAACTTCAATCGCATTGCCGCTCTGATCGTAAAAATAATACGTAACCTTGTTATTAGCGTCGGTTGTGGACGTCAGGTTGTTTGAGGTGCTGTCCCAAACTTGATACGTCGTTAACATTTGGGACCCGGTGTTCTCTTGCCGCTCTACAACACTCCCCACCGAATTGTAATAGTATACGACGCTGTGCCCGTCAGTATCGCTCCACGTCGAAGTGCCGCTACCGGGGGTAAACGCGTCTTGTCGATACATGAAATCTTGATTCGGTGTGATAGCCGTCGGCTGGAGCAGCTGGCCAGTCCCATCATTTGGCGTAAAGTTAACCACACCGACATGGTCAATATACCTGATCGCGCCTGACGTTCCGTCAAACGCAAAGGTTGTGTAACCGCCGTCGGATCCGCCGGGACCGGCGATGGCGGCGCGCGGCCCGTTCGCGGAGTTCATCTGATACGTATAATCAGGATAGCTATAGGTCTCGGGAAGACATGCCGGCCCACTGTTGTGGCCGATCGGACAGTGCGCGAGCTGTGTATTGTTGACCGGTTTATCGACCTCTGCAAGTGCTCCGCCCTTGACGGCATAGTAGTAGTTTATCGTCGAGTTGTCGGGACGCACTAGACTAGATAGCACGCGTTCGTTTACAAAGTTGTTATTCGAAACTTCCACGTTTATCTTGGTAAAGTAAAGCTTCGCGGAGGCGGCGGAGGACACACCGTCCTCGTGGACATCGATCTCTGTCAAATTGACGGGGTTGCTGTCGTCCGGATTCCATGAATATACAAGATTGAGCGACGTGTTGTGGTTACGACCGAAGATCGCTACCAGGCGCCCGCTCCGCCCTTTATGAATAGGTGAGATCGGCGATACGGTCGGCCAAAACTGGTATGTCGTCCCCGACGTCTTCGTCCAATCATAAAGAGGGTTATTGGGATCGGAAGTGTCGTAGACCAAGGACGCAAACTGGCCCGCGGGCGGAATCCAGTTACCTTGCCCGTCTGCCGTATAGTCGTATCGAGCGCCGTCGATGTCGTACACCGACATCGTCTGCAGGTCGGTACTCAGGGCGATGTGTGCATCAATGGTATTGGTCCAACCGCCGCCATAGTTTGAGATCTGCGAACCGTCGGTGCCAAAGTAATCGTGTGTGCTAAGCGAGTTGTAGGTCCGGCGAAAATCTAGCTCGATGCCCTTGTGCGGAACGGCCATGTCATCATCGGCTTGGACGATCAGGTTTCCGTATGCGTTGACGTTAGCGTAATACTTACCAACACCGGGGAGCGCATCTTCTTCGAAGGTCCACCAGTGGTTAAATCCGGTCGATGACGCGGCGAGCACCGATTGCTGCTTCATCTGCGACTGAGTATGACGAACGGAACCCAGGGTCGTCGGCGCTCCTGGTGCGGCAATCCGCGGTACTGAACCTTTTCCTGCGGGAAAGATTGTTGGTGTCGACTCGCCAGGTAGCCGTATACCGTGAATTGCCCGGTACGCGGGCGACATCGCCCAAGGATCGCGGGGCGCCAGCCTAGGGTCGATCGGTCGATGCACTGTCGGCGGCGGCATAATCACGCCCTGCTCATACGGAAGGCGCGGCGCGACTAAACCTGCCCGCGACCTATTCGGGAGTGCGTCGTGAATGATCTGCTTCGGCGTCGCATTGGGTAGCATTGCGACCGTTGCCGCCAACACCGTTCTCACTTCGGGCGGCTGGAGGACTCCGGCGCTCGCGGTTGCCGGCGCGCTCGATTCCGCGAGCAACACGACCAGAAGCGCAGCAAAAGATAACAGGCAACTGGAGAGGGCAGCAGAATGCTGACGCGTAGTCATGCTTTGAACCTCAAGAATCAAAAGTTCTTAGTTTCTTCAGTTTTCAGAGAAACACAGTAGCCGTCGGTTTAGAGACCGACGACTATGAGCGTTCGCCCAACGATACTCCTTTTAGATAGAAAGCGCTAGTAGCTCTGAGTCTTATTGTAAAACTATTGGGAGCAAGCTCACGGTTGCTGCGGTGCCATCGGCGCTGGTGGCAGCAATTGTTGCTTGCACCGTTGGCTGTCCGATTACGTATGACCGTGACCACGGGAACGTAGTGCTCCAATCTCCTGCCTTTAGTTGTGTTAGAACGGCCGTGAACGAACCAATCGTCAACGTCACGCGGATGGCGTTTGTGGCCGTCACTGCTCGCACGCGTGCTTGTACGCCGTCGCTGAGCGTAGCGGGACCGAGCGAGGCGTAGAAGATTCGTACAGGGTCGGTTGGGTTTGCGACATTGCTTGGCGGGATCTGGCCGAACACGACGGCACTTCCTAGCGTCGGTGCTTGAGGCGTTGGCACAGCATTGACCATGGGATAAAGGAGCGGGGTCGGAGTGGCTGCTGCCGGAAACGATGTTCTCGGCAAAGCGCCAGTCGGCGAAGGTAGTCGGGCTCCTGGGAAGAGCGTTGGGAGCGGCCTGGGCGTCGGAATGCTTGGGAGTGGCGGGCCCTGGGGGGGCAGTTGCTCGCCGTCGATCAGCACGTGCGGCGTCACCACGATGATCAACTCGTTACGCGTCGAGCTGCTCTGCACGTTTCGGAAAACGCTTCCTATGAGGGGCAAGTCCCCAAGGATCGGCACCTTGTTTTCGGTGCGCGTTGAGTTCTCTTGAATGAGCCCGCCGATGATCAGCGTTTGGTTATCTTTAAGGTGCACGGTTGTCTGGGTATCACGTGTTGATATCTGGGGGACGCCGTTCAGAATACCAGAAAGGCTGTTGACCACGGGGTGCAAGGCGACTGTGACCTCGTTGTCGGGCGTCACGATTGGGGTGATGTCGAGGGTGACCCCAGTTTGAAACGTCTGTATCTGCGACGTTGCATAGGTGCCGGCCCCACCGCCAACAGTCGTCAGGATGCCGATAGTGTCGCCGGCGCGGATCGTCGCCGTATGCCCCGAGAGCGTTGTGATGCGAGGGTCGGCGAGTACCCGTGCGGTCCCGCGCTGAATTTGGAGATTCAACTGCGCCGCGAGCGACAGTGGCGTCCGCGTAATTGCCCCAATGCCGATGAGTCGGCTGACACCGGTGTTGGCGTCCGCGAGCGGTGGGACTTCCGTAAACGTAGTGCTGATCACAGGCTGACCTAAGAGGATGCCGAGATTGCGAGCTGTGGACTCGTCGATCTCGAGGATTTCAGTGTCGAGTATGACCAAAGGCGCGGGCACGTCGAGCTTCGCTAAGAACTCCTTGGCCAATCGCAGACTGTACGGGTCGCCGATCATCGCAATCTGCCCCGGTGTGCTGAGTGCACTGACTCGAACTCCAGGGACAAGTTGCTGCAGGGTCTGAATAACGGCCGCCGACGCGGTGTCCGTCGCGAGGCCGCCCGCCTGCCCTTGCGTAGGGACCGCAGACCGCAGCGTAACGATCTCGAAACTCGTGCCTGTAGAGGCACCAGCGGTGATGCCCGGGTTGTAACCAGGCGCTCCAGGACCTTGCGGATTGCTCCCTTCGAGCTGCGCTATCCCATCACTGATGCGTTGCTGCTCCTGAACCGTCGCGGTCACGGAAATGGCATTGAGATCCTTGTCGATCGTCACCTGAGCGCCCGGGAAAGATTTAGCAATAAGGTCGCCGACCGAGCTCGCATCAAGAGTGCGTATCCGGTAAATCTGCGTGACTTTGCTTCCGACGGACGGCGTATCGATCTGAGCAATCAGGCCCTTGGCCTTGTTTACGTCCTCCGGTGTCCCACTGAGGACCACACTCGAGCCGGCCACGCCGACCTTCAACTTCGGGAAGTCATGGGCAAGTGCGCGCGCGACGTCGCTCGGCCTTGCCTGGGTAATCTTGACGCCCTCAATTGCTGACGTCGACCCGAGCTGTTGCGGAAATTGTGGCGGCGGCGTGTCGATCGATGCAACGAGAGTCTTGATTTGCCCAAGATCCGCCGGAGATGCCTTGACGAGGAGCGTTTGCTTGGAAATGACACTGAACTGGGCCCCCGGGTAAAGATTCTTGAGCCGCTCAGCCATCCGGTCGGCGGGAATCGTGCGGACACTCATCGACTCCACGGTCGGGGTCAGCGGGTTGCGTACGTCAAGGCTCTGCAGAACGTTCCGTAGCGCCTGAACGTCCGCAGGGGCGGCGCTGACAATGACTGCGTTGGACGCATGGTCGACGCGCACGCTCGCTTCGGGAAACAGGCTGCGCAGCGCGGTGGCGGCTCGATCTGCAGTAATGAAGGTGACGGGAAAGACCGTCGGCGTCCGCCCCTCGAGCGGCATCCCCTGCGATGCGGCTCGCAACACGACGAAGACGCCGCTCCTATGCTGGTAGGTGTATCCAAGCGGACTCAGGATCGCAAGTAGCGCCTGATCGATCGTGACGCCATGAAGTGAAACGGTAACCGTGCCACGAAGATCGTCTGGGAGCGCGAGATTGGCATCAAAGCGCTTTGCAAGCTCTAAGAGCACCGCGCGGGCGGAGGCGTTGGTGGCGGAGTAGGACTCGTGCGACGCCGCGCTACCGGGTTGACCAGAAAGCGCCAAGAATAGGGGAACCAGAGCAACGAGACGCCGACTTAGAGATCGGCGTATCCGCATGAGGATCAGCTGCGTTCGGGGTTAGGCGGCGTTGGCCTGGTACAATTCGTCATGTTTCGAAAGGATTTCGAACGTTGCTTCGCTGCACTCGGTTTTCGAAACTCCACGAAGGAATTCGGGGCGCGTGACGCACTTGCACACTAGAAGGGGAGAGATTCGCTGAGCTTGCGGTTGACGGTTAGCGAAAACGGAACGCAGATCGGAGTCCGGTGACTATCGAGACCGTTCGCCAGGAATCGGGCGCGCAGCGGCGAGGACCTTCGCCCTGCGAGCGGAAGCGCAGTAGTAACCAAGCGCTACAAGTCGTCGCCAGAACCCACGAACCGTCCCAGCACACGGAAACACTGCAACGCGCGCCGCGAGTACGATCGCCCGTTCTTATTGGGTTCGCGACCACGCCAAGGGTTAGTCAAGACTTGCCTAGAAGCACGACCTCCCATGCGCGAGATTCCGACGCTGGAGGGCTTCGCGATTGGCGGCTGATAGCGCGACGAAGTCGATACCCCACAGCAAGCTCGATTTCGACAAGAAAAACCCGCGCTTTGCCGACGCCGAAAACCTGGCGCGAAAAGACGACAGGTCCATTGTCGCGTTCTATCTGGAGGAGGTTGACCTCCGGGAACTACTAGACTCAATAACGGCGTCGG
Source organism: Vulcanimicrobiota bacterium (assembly GCA_963832625.1). Taxonomy (GTDB): domain Bacteria; phylum Vulcanimicrobiota; class Vulcanimicrobiia; order Vulcanimicrobiales; family Vulcanimicrobiaceae; genus CAWHUV01. The sequence goes on from CAWHUV010000008.1 coordinate 226,423, forward strand.
GTTACATCGACTTCGATCCGATGCTCGTCTTACCGGCACCGAACGGTCGATACACGGTACTCGAAGGCAATCGGCGTCTTGCCGCTCTGAAGTTGTTGCACGACGCGACTCTAGCGAAGGCGCTCCACGTCACCGACCTAACGATGTCCGCACGGCTTCGACAGAGCATCAGCAACATTAGTGTGCGCTTGATGAAGAAGCGCAGCGATGCTCGCGCCTACATCGGGTTCAAGCATATTAACGGCCCGCACAAATGGGACGCTATGGCCAAGGCGCAATATGCGACCGAGTGGCTTCGCGAGGGAGCACCGTTAGAAAATGTGGCGAAGACCCTTGGCGACAGAAACTTCCTGGTCCGAAGACTCATCTTTGGCTACCTTGTTCTTCAGCAAGCGCAAGCCAATGGATTTGACGTTGAGGATCGCTACACACACCGCTTTGCCTTCTCGCATCTCTACACAGCTCTAACGAGGCCCGGCTTCCGGGAATATCTGGGCCTCGACCCCATCAACAACGACTTCGACGCCAACCGTCAACCCATCAAGCGAACAAAGGTGCGTGAGTTGCTCGACGTGATGACGTGGCTTTATGGTTCGAAGCAGGACGAGATCGAGCCGGTCATCAAGTCGCAAAATCCGGACCTTAATCGACTCAACGAAATCCTTCAGCGACCCGAAGCTCGCCGAGCATTCTTGGCTAGGCCGAGTCTTGACAAGGCGTACGAAGTCATCGAACCGCGCTCGAAGCGTTTCTCCGACGCCTTGTTGAGGGCGCTCGGCGGCGCCGAGCAGACGCTCTCGCTCGTGGCTAACTTCGACGGCTCCACAATGCTTCTCCGCAGCGGAGAGGCGCTCAAGGAAACGGTAGACGTGCTATTCGACGCTATGAAGCAAAGGACTAATGCCGCCAAGAAAAAGCGCAACTGACGGCCTGCGCGCGCCCGCGGTGACATCGTCGCGGGGACATATCGCCGACTGGATCGAATTCAATGCTCTCCAAAGAGACACGACGGTAAGTACCGCCGATGTTAAGAGTTGGCTGGATATAATGGAGGACGCACGCGATTTGCACGAGGCGACCGGTGAGACGGAGGACGGCAGCAGCCTGCAACTCGATGAGTCTGGCGCTCTACTCATCAGCGAAGTCTTCCTCGAACTTGAGCGACGGGAGCGGGCGACTACGCACTATCCATTCGAGTTCACCGCCGGAGGCAAGGCGATTGGCCCGAAAAAACATTTTGGCCCGGGGGAATACACTTACGCTTACGGGCTGTTGAGCACGGAGTGCGCATTCGGTCGCATCCTGCCATCAACGTTCTTTGATAAGCAGGACCGGCTTGAAAATCCGAGGATTTTGCAAGTCGTCGGGACGATTGCGGCTTCCGGTTTGCTCGCCGGCGGCGCCATGTCGTTCGGATTCCCCAGACCGAAAGTGACCAAGTTTACGGAGGCGCTCGCCTCGCTCGTTTCGGAGCACCTAAAAGAGGGAGCCTTGCACAGTCGCCCGCGGGTTGGCGCGGATCGATTCGTCAAAGATGCAGGCATCGATGTAGTCGCGTGGCGTCACTTCCCCGATGAATTGCCCGGGAAACTCATTCTCATGGGACAGTGTGCGACAGGCAAGAACGACTGGGACACTAAGTCGGTGCGTGCATTTCTGCGAACTTTTTATCGAGACTTCTTTTCCGAGCCGTTAGCATCAGTCGCGATTGAAGCAATCTTCATTCCCTTCGCGTTAGACGTTACCTCGAACCTTGAGGGCAGCGCATCACACACGGCCGCCCTGTCGGGCGTATACCAGCACTACTCGGCCGGTCTCGGCATCATCGTGGACCGTTGCCGTTTGGCATATCTATGCCCTCTCGGGCTATCGCAGTACGCAGCAGGCAAGCAAATTCCCGACGTTGGTGGCGACTTCGGCGTTGTAACCGAATGGGTGGACAACTGCATCGCATATCTGCGCAACAAATCGTTCATGGCGTCACTGTACAAGTAGCGAGCGGTGGAGCGGCTAAGTCCATTTCGTTATCCTGGTGGGAAGTCGTGGCTGGCACCTACGATCAGGCGTGAGCTAGCCAACTTACGTAAGACCAGGCTTTTCATCGAGCCGTTCGCAGGTGGCGCGTCGGTCGGACTGTCCGTTGCGGAGTCGGGCCTAGCTGATAGAGTTCTCCTGACTGATCTCGATAGAGCCGTCGCGTCCTTTTGGCGCACCGTCCTTTCCGACCGTGCCGACGGATTAGCCCGCAGGGTTCTGGAATTCGAATTCACGCGAGGCAACGTGATAGCACTCCTCGACGAGCGGCCGCGCAGTGACATCGGGCGTGCATTTCAGGTGCTCGTAAGAAACCGGGTAACGCGGGGCGGTCTTCTTTCGAGGAGCGGCGGACTTCTCAAGAAGGGAGAGCGCGGCAACGGTATCAGTTCACGGTGGTACCCGCTCACGATCGCGACACGCATCCGGCGGGTAGCACTGCTCAGAGAACGGGTCGAATTTGCAGAGCGCGACGGACTTGAGGTCATCCGAGAGGCGCAACAGTGGTCTAGAGTCGCGCTCTTCGTAGACCCACCGTACACGACGGGAAAGAAGGCCGCTGGGCGAAGGCTTTACAACCATGCAGACGTTGACCATCAGAAGCTAATGAGCATTTGTAGCGGTCTGTCTTGTCCGGTTTGGCTCACTTACGAGGACAGTATCGAGGTGCGCTCGCTGGCGCGAAACTATCGTTTCGTAGTTCGAGCGATTCCGATGCGAAGCACACATCACGCGAGACACCTGGAGCTGCTGCTAACTAACGCCGCTTCATCCAAGCGAGCCTAGTCCACCTTTAGACCGCGACCGGCTTCTCTGGCTCAGCGACCTATTCGGCGTAGCGTCACAATTGAGGTGGTGCTTGTTCGAGGCTGCTTAGGAAGGCGCGCCTCCCGATCTCACATTTTTCTCACGGAGCGGCCGGATTCGGCCAAAATCGGCCGCGAGCGCAGGACGGCTAACTGCCAGGAACCCTTACAGGACAGGACTTTGTGGGACTGCCAGGGATCGGCCGGGACCGCTGGCTGAGAGTTCGACTCCCGTTGGCGCTACCAATTTGGGCCCGTGGTTATGGGTTTTTTTGTCGGCAAGTGACTCGCGGTTGCCATTCGGTTGCCATACGTGGTGAATTACGGCGTCACACTACGGCCACCCACGAGGACGTCAAATCGCGGCCCTGATGGGGTCGCAAATGGGAATGCCCGATATCAACGCTAGGGGGTAGTACATAACGGGCGCAAACGTCCGGTCCGCCCAGCGCGCATATGCCAAAAAGCGGGACACGGCGCGATCGGAGAGGGCCGAGTGGATGCAGTCCCCGAGGGATTTGCGCACGTTCATCGGATCGGGAATACGCAACGAGGAAGATCTCGTCTCATTTTTGCTTACGCTCGCGATCGCCGGCAGCCGCGCGAATCCAATCAGCCGTGCCGCGCGAACTCAATCCCAGGTTTCGCGCTACGTAGCAAAACATCATTGGGCGCTGCGCCGCCCACAGCAGAAACGTCGTGCGAAGTCGCCGGCATGAAGGGCCGTAACGGGCGAATCCACCGTCAGCACCCCCACAGTCGCGCCGGCACGCTTGATGGGCACCGCGATAAGCGACGCATATGGATGTGCCGGAGCCTTCTCGAGACCATGATATCGGGGGTCTGTGCCAACATCATGGCACACCTCCGGCCGATGATTCCGGAACGCCATGGCTGCAAAAGTGTCCTTGTCGTTCTCGGCCGGCTGGATTTCGAGCTCCAAGGCATCGGCCGACTCGGGCGCCATCCCGTTGTAATACCAAACTCGCAGCGTTCCTCGCTCTGTCGGCCGCCAGATCGTCACCTTGCAAATGTCGGCTTTGGAGAACGCAAAGATGCGCGTCGTCCAGTCACACAAATAGACCATGGCATCATCGCGGTACTTGTCTCGATCGTCCGCTGGCTGCCAATTGTTCAGCCGTTGGATCGAAACGGACACCGTCGTGAGCACAAGGCGTCGCAACTCGCACTGGCCGAGTAGGCTTACGGACAATTCCTTTGCTGCCGCTTCAGCGCGCCTACATTCGTCGCGCTCGTCCACGATCGCCTGATCGGCTTTATGCGTAAGGATTTTCGAAATGGTTTCACCTGCGCCGCCTCGCAGCGCAGCAAACAAAATAACAGCCAACGCCACAGCAACGATCAGAATGGGAATTGCGTGTGGGTGACTGCTGATCGTATTGATGGCGGCCGTCGCCCGGTGGACATGGTATCGCGGCCGCGAGGAAAATCTTCATTTCCAACCCCTACCGACTCGAGTTTAAGTCTAGCCCCAGCGGTCCCATACCCGAGCTTTGCCGCAAGGAAGGCCGGCAAATAGTGCTAATACCCTATTACCACTAGCGCGCCCTAGGTAGTCGCGCTGGGGGCCCGGTCCTAATTGAAGTAAGTGTGGGCTCAGCTTCACACGGAGCGTGACTATTCGAAGCGGTGCATACGAGAACCCGGTCCTTGTGCCCAAGTTCAGAGCGACTGTCGTGTTCGTCGCTCTCATGTTGCTCGTAGGTCCGGCCCTCGCGCGCGCGAGTCCGGCAAGCGCCGCAGATCACGGGGACGGCGCAGTATGTCTCGCGACAAGATCGCAGTAGTCCTGGGTTTCCAATCACTTTGGCACAACCAGCAAGGTTTCGATCCAAATAGGAGCGTTACGTCATGAACATCGTCGTGGGTTTAGCTGGAGTCTCCTCAACGAGCGTTGGCACGTTCAACCTCTCCATCGACCAACTGGTCCGCCTAGCGGTTCCCGAGTCATTTGCCGCGCCAGAGATCGCTAAAGTACGGCGAGATTGCGAGATTCTTTTGGAGCGGCTCAAAAGCCATCCAGAAGGATTCCAGGATCTCATGAAGTTGGCGAAATCAGGAGATCTGTCCGCAGTACACGCGCTTGCCAAGGAACTGAAGCTTACTGAATCGGATTTCGAGAAAGAGGGCGGGGGCTTCTTCCTTTTGGTTGTTTTGGCCATCCTGGTGCTGATTTACGTAGACCGGAAACACATTGCGTGGTAAAACCCAGTTCGAATGGATTCGCTTAGGAATCGCTATGGAATCGTGGTATCGAAAAATGACCAGATTCGCACGAATATGACGAAGTTAACTCGGTGGCCGATTCACAATAAAAAAAGCCTAATTGTGTACTAGGTTTGCTTGAATAACCATCGTCTTGCGCCGTTTTTGGGAGAGACCACATGAATGTACCAGTCGAGGAAAGCCTTTTTCAAGGCGAGATGAGCCAGAACGCCATATCAGCTTCGTATCAGTGCACTCTCTTTGCGGATGAAGATGCGGGCAAGGTGGACCTAAGATTCGACTTTGCTTATTCCGAAAATGATGGACCGGAAGAGACATTTGCCGTCAGGTTCGAGACTACAATCTCTAATCCGATCGATTTAGGCGTAATCACTGGACCTCTGATAACAGGATATGCCCTATGCGTAGCTCCTGCTCTAATTGTGAATACGGTGAACGAGATTATCGCTGCTTATAAAGATTCAGGGCGTGACCATCCATCACTCAGGGATCGCATAGTAGCATTTTGCGGAGCAATCAGGCGCCGAATACCTAACCTCAAAAGCGGGGCACTGGGTGCACTCGAAAAATGCCTTCCTTGGGATCCCGGTGTGAAGCAGAGGTAGAGCAATGCAACCCGCCGCGCGCAACAACGGCTGGCGCACCGGCGCAACCCTTACCACGCAGGGCGCACCGCGCGTGGCCGACCGGCGCTGGGCAGGTGGGGCGGGACTGACGCGATCGGGCCGACAGGCGGGGCGCCGGACCGGACGTTTTGCGCCCGAGGTGCATCATCCCGACGCGAAAACGTGCGTCGCCATCAAGCATTTGTACTCGACTGAAGACTTGGTCCGCGAACGTTTGTAGCGTTGACTTGACCTGAGGGCACTTTCTACGCGACTGATAACTGTGAGAGTTGGGTAGTTTGAAAACGCGGAGGGTATCCCGTTCTTAGGCCAGCGGATATTGTGATTTCCGGATCTCACGAAGCCATTTTCGCTTGTGCCGCAAAGGCCTGCGGCGTTTCGTTGGCCAGCGATCGGGACGGTCGGGATGGGCTAAGGCTGTGCACGCCGCGAGCATTACTGAGGGGTGAAAGGCCACTAAACTCGGGTGCCAGTCGCTTCGTCGACGATGCACTTCACAACGTGAGGCTTCGGGCGACCAAAGCTCAAAGCATTCGGACAACCGTCGAGTTATTTCTCGTACTACGGTTATCTGAGCTAATCCGTTACTTCGTACAGATTCAAAGTCAGGCGGCTCTCCTCGTGCTCTAAGTACGTAGATTTCCGTGAGGCAGAAAAAATCCGATCCTCAATGGCTCCCGCCGCTCTCAATGCGCCAGACCATCGAGCCATAACCCATGGAGGTGCGCTCTTGGGGAACTTCTCCTCATCGAACATTGCTCGAATTAGACGCGACACTGAGCGCATCAATGCAACGTCTTCGATAAGGAAGGTTTCATCGCTGCGCAACAGAGCTGCAAGATCGGCTACGGTCTTGAGTGACATAATCTGAGCAACCTCGATGCCTTGAAAAGTACTGCTCTTGGTGAGTCTCTTCGTGACCCAAAGCGCCATGCGAGGAACCACGATCATAGTGGCGCCAATCGTTAGTATGCTGGTGAACAAGGAACTTGGGTAAAGAGTGAAGCTAAAGCCAAGGGCAGAAAACTGTCCGTACTTATAAGCTGACATATGCGGTGCTTGAGGGGCTAGCAACACGTCTACGCCGAAGTGATGATAGAAAAGGCTTAGTTCTAGAGCGATCAGTGACAGCAAGGCACTTGCTCCAGCAACCACCGAAATGCCTAACAGCAGAGATAGCGGTTGCACAGAGTGCGCCGTGCTTATGACTCGTCTTAGACAAACGCCAAGAGTCAGTCTGCCGCCCTCTGCTCTGAACAGGAACAAAAACGCCAACCAACTCGTAAAGCCTATGAGAGCAAAGGCTACGCCGCTCAGGCCTAGAGCAGCCAGTCGCGGAAAATCGCGTGCAACAGCTAGAAGTACAACACCTAGTTCGAACAGCACTGCGATTAGCAAACCAGCCTGAAAGCGTATGATACGTCTCCGACTTCCGATATTCGCTCGGGGCCGTAGCATTGACGTAAAGCGCCCAAATAGCGAGCCATGATCATCTAGGGAGGGAAGGTAACGCCTCAACGTAGCTGCTCGTTTTATGATCGCATTTGCGCCAACACTTCTGGGCAGGCGACTAGCCAGTGCCTGAAGGCGCAATGTCTCGGATGAATTCGAGGAATAGAGCAAATCATCAGCGAGGCGCCTCTGGATATCGCGTTCAAGTATTGGTTGAATCGATTGAAGGAACATACTTTGCTCGAATGCTACAGCTTCCATGCGACGGGTTCCGAAGAGGAAACTATACTTTAGAATATGCTGCAGTTCGCGCGACGGAAGCAAGCCTCCGAGACGGAGGATGTAGTAGAGGTCTAAATAGTCACCAGTACGCCAGCGGGCGAGAAGGAAGCGACTTAACGCCTTCGCGAGGTAGACTGGCACATCGTCGAGTCTTCTGGCGAGACCTTCTTGTAGCAACGCTATTAATGGGGTAGTGGGCAATGAGTCCCATTCGTAGTAGCCCAAAACGCCAGCTTGGAGCCGAGCATCTATCCTGGTGGTCTTATCGTTGTTAGCACTGTCAAGTAATTTCGCAGCCGCTGCTTTCAACAATGGCTCAATAATGGCGGTAGACTGCGTCTGCAGAAGAGTGACTGTGTATTCACGCCAACGAAGATCCATTATGAGCTCGTCGGGCGGCACTGCCGATGGGTTCCTCACCAAATGACGGACGAACAAGGTCTCCTGATACCGACGGTGGGCAAATGCGAAACGTAATTCGCCACTTCTCGTACTCGGCATATCGAATCGCCCGATCTTAACGTCGACAAGCGCCATGAGCAAACGTCGAAAGCGTTCGGAATCGGAGCCAGGTTCGATCAACTGGAGCAGTTGCTCTTGGCGGGGCGCTAGGCTAAGATCTGGTTGCAACGCCATGGCGACTGCAATCGACTCCGCGCCCGCCAAAAGCTCGTCTGGTGCGAGACCATACTTCTTTAGTAGATAGTCAGGCTCACGGGCGGCGAGACGCGCGATATGGCTTGAAAGAAGGTCATGGTCGGTTGGAATCGCGCCTCGATTGTCCTTAACGTACCGACAGAGCAACGAAACAAACAGCGGGTTCGCTCCAATGTTCCCCCCTTCTGTAGCTAAATAGGCCTGCACTCGGTCAATCTCGTCGCGCTCGAGGAAGGAGTTTTCTATGAGCCGGCGCTGGCGGGGCAAGTTAAGCGGGCGTATGCGAAATTTTTGCCAAGGGAGGCTGTCGGGTCCCTTAAATTCACGCGATGCTAGAACTCCGCGGCACGTTCCCATTCCCTCGAGAAATTGTCGTATCGCCTCACCGTATCTTCGAATTGTCGGGCTACCTGTTGGTGCATGTAAGACATCCGGTATCTCATCGAATGAATCAAATAGAAAGAACCAAGTCCCGTCGTCACGATAGGTTTCCCAGTTTTCGCGTACATATGCGCTGGTGTCGGCGTCTCCACGCCGTATATTATCTAGAACGAACTCCTTAATCGTGTGTTGGAAACGGCGGCGCGGATTTGACCCCCTAGCGGCGAGAAGGAATTGACCCCCACCACGTAATGTTGGGCGCCCCGCTCGAACAGGTTGGTTATGCAAACTAATCTGTCGAGCGGAGCGCTAAGGGGTTGATTTCATTGGACATTTGGGAAACCATCCGAATCCGGTGCGTCCGGGATAAGGAGCCATACAAGCGGGTTGCCCGCGACCTAGGCATCTCGAAGAACACCGTCAAGAAGTACGTGCTCTCGAACCAACCGCCGCTGCCGACGAAGCCAACTGGTAGAACGGCGTCGATGGCTCGATTCGAAACCCACGTTGATCGACTGCTGAGGGAAACGCCCAAGATCACCGCGGCGAGAATTGCGCAAGTCCTTCGCCAAATGATCGATCCGACGTTTTGCGCGAGCGAACGGTCCGTCCGAGAGTACGTCGCCTCTCGCCGCGCGCGGCTCGTGCCGAAGGAGGCATTCGTCCGCCTTGTGTACGGGCCGGGAGATCAAGTGCAGTACGACTTTAAAGATGTCGTCGCGCGGATCGACGGCGTCGAGGCGAAACTGCACATGTTCGCGGCTCGCCTGAGTTATAGCACGGCCTTCTTTGCTCGCTGCTATCGCTGCGAAGATCGCTCGTCGCTGTTCGACGGCCTCGTATCATCGTGCGTGCATTTTGGGGGAGTTGCTCGAGAGGGACTCTTCGACAATGCAACAACCGCCGTGAGGCGCATCTTGCGTGGCCGCGATCGGCACGTGGCGACTGAATATGCCGCCCTGTGCGGAAACCTCGCCTTGAGCATGCATTTCGCGGCACCGGCGAAGGGCAACGAGAAGGGCGGCGTCGAGGGGCTTCACGGCTGGATAGAAGACACGTTCTTCCGCCCGACGCCCGACTTCGGATCGCTTGGCGAACTCAACGCGGCCCTCGACGATTTGTCTAAGAGTCAGCTCGACCGGCGCGTTTCTGGCGAGTCCATCCGAGAGCGATTCGAACGTGAGCGTGCGGCCCTGCGACCGCTGCCAGATATCCTCCCGTCAACCTGCGTGCGCGAGACGGCACGGATCAATAAATTCGCCGAAGTCACCTACAAGACCAACCGCTACTCCGTTCCCTCGCAGTACGCTCACCGCGATGCGGTTATTGAGATCTTCCACAACCGCCTTCGTGTCATCGTCGACACTATCGAGGTCGCGGAGCACGAACGATCGTTCGGGCGCAACGAGGCGGTTCTCGATCCAGTGCATTTCATCGATCTCCTGTCATTCAAGCACCGAGCCGTCGTGCGCGCCGAAGTCTTCCGTCAGCGCTCATTTCATGCCGCGTTGCGCACGCTCTTGAACGGCTACGTCGAGAGTGATCCAGCCAGCGCCGGCAAGCGCTTCATGCGCGTCATCGCCCTGCTCGAAGACCATTCTATGACCGCCTTGGTGGACGCTGTCGTGGCCACGCTCCAACGTGGTACCGACGATCCCTCCGCCATCGCGCTAACCCTGCGCCAAGGTCAACACCCCTATCATGCGGCGCCGCCGCTGCGCCTGCCAGCCGGCACGCGCGGCGCGTTGAGACCAGCCGTCGATCTTGGGGCCTACGACCTCACGGCGCTCAAGGAGTATTCACCGTGACCGCGCCGTTTGTCGAAGAACACTTGCGCGCCTTGCGCCTTCCGACCATGCTCGCCCAATACAAACGCCTCGCACAGGGTAAAGAAGACCGCATCAGTTACCTCGGAGAGCTCGCCGGCCTCGAGATTGCCAAGCGCCACGAGAACGGCGTGCGAAAGCGTATCGTGATTGCGAAATTCCCCGTCATTAAAACTGTCGAATCGTTCGATTTTTCACTCCAACCATCTCTTCCGAAGCGACGGTTCTCAGAACTGCTCGACTCGGCGTTCGTCGAACAACGCCAGAACGTCATTTTTATCGGTCCAACTGGCGTCGGGAAAACTCACTTACTCTCGGTGATCGGGATTGCCGCCTGCACGAACGGCTATCGCGTCCTCTTCACGACCGCGGCGGAGCTCCTGATGTCACTCATCGCCGCAAAGCGTGAAGATCGACTCAAACAAAGACTCGCTGCGATCGACCGGTACGCGTTCGTTATCATCGACGAACTGGGTTACGTACCGTTCGAGCGCGAGGCTACAAACCTGCTTTTTCAAGTGATATCAAAACGCTACGAACGCGGTAGCCTCGGCATCACGACCAATCTCGCGTTTCCCGACTGGACTCAAGTCTTTCCTGATGACACGGCCGCAAGCGCCGTCGTCGATCGACTCGTTCACCACGCCGTCATCTTCGAGCTATCCGGCGAGAGCTATCGGCTGCGGTCCCGGTCCCGCAAGAAGGAGAGCGGTCACCCAGGAAAGGGCAGCGTCCGCACAAGCGGTAAATGACGACAGCCGGGGGTCAAAACGAAACCGCCGAAAAGGGGTCAGTTCGAAACCGCCGTTTCCATCGTGTCGGCATTAACCTCATCGAGATCAGCTACAATCAATTCCCGGAGATTGACATACAGCGGTATTGGAGCCTCACTCTTACGAGAGTGCTTAGTCCTGTAAGTCAGCTGCTTCGCCAGGTGACGCAGTGCCACGCTCTTTCCACTTCCGGGCTCCCCTACCAAGAGAATCACACGTTCCGCACTAGCATCAATGGCGCGCACAAGTGACGATTCACGACGTAGGCCACGCGACTTTCGACCTAGCCACCGCGCAATGAACGACCGATAGTATCCACCTTCCATTTCAACGTCCGCTTCAAGATCAGTGAAGAACTGATCATTCCAATTCTCAGTCTTGGCTAAATAGGCCAGGTCGGAATCAAGTACAGCACAAAACTGACTCCTGCGGCGAATCCGCTTACTTTGTTGACTCCTGTCGTGAAAGGTAAGACCGATCGTTGGCGCTGTTTGTAGTAGCGATGTCAGTGCTTTGGTCAGCTGGGTAAAAGCAAAGCCGGCGATACTAGCGGTTAGGATTATAAGGATGCCAAGAATAATGGCGGCAAGTATGAATTCGAGGTGATTGGCGGAAGCCACGTCGTACAAGAAGGCCCAGATGCGTTCCGCTAAATCGAAGGCCTTTTCGGAAATGGAGAAGTCACCCAGCAGCTTCATTTTGTCCTATGTTCTGGTCATCCGGCTTACTCTAAACTGGTGAAGTTAGCGGCGGTGGGCCGTCAAGTATTCTTGCTATTGGATAGCTATTTCTGAGGAGATCAGCTTACGCCGCCCTCGTGCGCAGTTGTGAGGCACAATGTTTGCGACCAGGCAGTTCAACGGGCAGCCCTTAGCATCGTTGAGTCATTGATGTTGCATGGTTACTGACAGAACCTGCCTACGGTCGTCAGCCTAATAGCTACCATCCCGGTTACCTCTCGCTCCCTTCGACAAGGACAAGGAACGCCTCCCAGTGCCTTGGATGCGGGACTCGCGTTCGCGTACGAAAGCGCGAGCAAGCTGCGAGGGATAAGCCTGTCGCCTTCGCGATCTCGGCAAGCGAGAAGGCATCGAGCTTCGGCGTCATCTCGCGCAAGAACCAGGCGCGATCGCGCGGCGACTCTTTCGCCCACTGCCGGTTGCGACGATGGCGCGCGTGTCGGACCGGACTATCTGAAACGGAACCGTATTGTTACCTAGCGCTGCCCAAGCAACTGTAGGTATGGCAGCATCGGACCATGATGGCGCGCTTCACCCACGTCCGCGACCTTCTGCGAGATCTTCGGCGGCGGCTGACCCGCGAACCAACCCCGCTCGCCGTAGGTTGCAGTCTTCCTAGGGACGCGCTCGGCATGCCGCAGCGCCCGACTGCGGGGCGTTGGCAACGCAACATCGCGCGTCACGCACCGTCCCCAGCCCTCTTCGGAACCTTCGGCGGCGGTCGCGAGAGCAGCCAACCGCGATCAGGAATTTAATAGACTATCTCGCGCCGTCCTCGGCCATGAGTGCAATGTCCGTGATCTAAGAAGGGCCGACTACTTGGCGACCAGAGCCTCAGTGATCGTTTTGCCGTCCCAAATTAACCGCCAGTCATCCGCCTTCTCCATCGACTCGACCGCAACAGGCCGAAGGACACCAACACACTCGTTCCCAGGGCGACGAACGCTAGGATACAATACACCGGACGAGCCTCGTCGCTTAGCGGTGAGCCCAAAAGCTTGCGATGCCGAATAGCTGACCGGATCAAATAACGCTGCTGGGTGACTTCGGATATCTTCTAAATCATGGGCTAGCGTGAATGACCACTGTGCGAGCAGGATCATGGTCCCGGCGGGCGCGTATGTCGCCAAGAGTCGACGAGCGTGATGATGTGAAACCTCCGCGATCGCGGTATCGATGTCATCCGCTCCGTAGAGCACTCCATGAAGACCCGCAGAAAACCGGCTGGAGCTCGGGAAGAGAAAAGGCATCATCACGGCAGCTGCGCTCGAGCCGCGGTACTGCTCCGCAAGCGGGTACGCGAGAAATGCGCCGGCGGCATCGCGAGCGCGAGGATCTGTCATGGCCAAGACGTCGAGCATCGACGCAATGTCGTCGACGTCTTGCTCGACAAGCTCGGAGAGTGCCGCGTACTCAGCGCCGGGTCGAGGACCAAGACGATGCGCCGGGGTCCAAGCGGGCACCGTTACCAACCGGTCCGCCACGCGTCGACGTAGCGTCGAACCTCCAAAAGGTCGCCCACATTTCCGGCGAGCATGCGATCGAGAGGGCGTCCCCCACCAAAATCAGTATTGGAACGCCTCACCCACTCGTCCGCCAGCGTGGACTCGCCCAGAATCCCGTGGAGTGTGCTGTAGATGCCAAGTACGTAAGAAATCCGCTCTAGCTGGTCGCGCGTCGGCTCTGCGGCGCCTGGGTTGCTCTGCCAGCGATCGACCGACCGATCACTGATCCCTAGCAGCGCCTTTTTCTCAGCGCGGCTGAGGGCCCAACGCTGCGCCAAGCGGAAAAAGCCGCGAATAGCGCCCGCCGGCTTGAGCCTCGTTTCGGAGAGAGTTGCGGTCATAGTTGCGTCTCCTGTCCCGTTTATACCATATTAGCGTCACCTGGCGCAACTACTCCTGATCTTTTTGGCTCAAAATGGCTTGCGAGGAAACTGTGAAGGCTTGCGTTGTGACAGCTTTTTATAGTATAATTCTAGCACAATGTACAGCGCCAGCAAGGCAATCAAGCGAAAGATCGCTACTCATGCAACGAACAGCTTCGTACGCGCCAGCGATTTCGAGGCTTTAGGTTCTCGCGCCGCGATCGAGACGAGCCTGAGTCGCCTTTGCCGCCGCGGCGAGCTCGAACGCCTGGAGAAGGGCCTCTACTGGAAGGGCCCTCGGACCCGGTTTGGCTCGACCAAGCCAAACTGGCTAACGCTGGCCCTAGAACTGACGCGGCATCGCGCAGGTGGACCGAGCGGGGCAACCGCCGCGTATGCCCTCTCGCTGTCGACGCAAATCCCCGCCAAGGCAGAGATCGCAATCGTTGGTGCTCGACCGGCCGGCCGGGCATCTTGCGAGGTGCACTACGTCATGCGCAGCAACCCGCTCCGCGCGACGTTGACAACTGAGGAGATTGCCCTGCTGGAATTGGCTCGTGAGCGCTTCAGCCGCGTCGAAATCGACGACGCGGCACTTCACGAGAGGCTCTCTGAGCTGATCGCTGAGGAACGCATCGTTCCAAAGCGATTGGCGAGCGCGGCTGCCGGAGAACCCGCGGCCGTCCGTGAGGCGCTGCGAAAGCTGCCGATTAATATCTTCGTCGCCGAATGACACGATTGCGCGACTTGCCTGATGAGCTCTCCGCGCTCGTTGCGCGAACGAGTGGCGACCTCGGCATTCCCGAAGCTTTTGTCGCCCCTCAGGTTGCGTTCCGTCCGTCGCTGATCTCAATTTAGGGATTATCGTCTGGGCGGCTCATCGAAAATTGCCGCTGCAGAAGTAGGAAGATCTAAGTTAGCGCTACCGTGGCAACATTTTATCGTCAAGCGATTGATCGCGTCATATCTGTCGTTCGAGTTGAAGCCGCGAGACGACGACCTTCTTGGCCAATGGTAAACCACGAAAACTCTCCTAAGTTCGTGGGTCGCCTTTTCGAAGGGTGGCATGCCTTTCAAAGAAGAGATAGAGGCGGGGTTCGGGCGCAACTTTCAAATGGTGCCACGATAAATTAGGGAAGGTTTTAATGCGAACGTTGAACGCAAATCCTACCGACGACAACCCTAAAATCGTGATTCTCCCGTGGCTCTCACTCGACGTGCCGGCCGAATACGGCGGCATCGACTTCCTCCCCCGCCGCGACGCGATTCGCCTCGGGAGCTCATTCGAGGGCTTCGGCGATCTCTCATCGCACATCGAGCGTGCGACATCATATTTCGGCTCGGGTTCCCGCTACGGCCGTTCACTAGACATACCGCTTGATCGTCTTCGGGACGAAGACATGGTTTCCGAACCCGTGTCGCCGTCGGTTATTTTCCTTTCCAACGACACGACTATGGAACGCGTGGATAACGTGCTGGCGGCACTGAACTTTGCCTGTATTGCGGCCAGTTCCGCCGACCGCTACACGAACGGCGTCGTGTTCGAGCGCTACGTACAAACGTTGGTCAGCAATCCTGACTTCATCGTTCCTCTGTCTCGTCAGATGTTTGGTACGAAAAGGACGGGCTCCCGCGCGATCAATTTGCTCGTGACGCGTACGCATCGTTGCGGAGAATTCCAACCGCCGCAGTCCGATCACTGGGAAGCCATGGAATGTGCCCTGCGCGCAACTAAAGGGGCGCGAATTCTAGCTTCCGTCCGCGCGCTCTTGCTCGCTACTCAAGACATCGAAACGTTACCCGAGGACTTGGAGCGGTCTCTCTACGCCATCGCCATCGAACGCCTTCTTGCGATGTCGAAGGCCGAGAGGAAAACGCTGCGGGCCGAATTGGTTGCGGAGCGCGTCTCGAGTGGCATGAAACCTGAGATGGCGCAGAAGTTCTCAAGCCCTGATCTTCCGCTGCGCCGTGCGCAGAATCTGCTAGGGCCGCTTCTCGGAAGGAAGATCGAGGGAATGGACTTCGGCTACCACATTCTGCGCGGATGGTACGCGATTCGGCGAGAACGCAATATCGTTTGGCATGCGAACGGTCGAAACGAGAAACGCTACGATTTCGAGAAACAGAACGCCGTGCGGCTTAACCTCATTTGGTTTCGGGTCGCACAAGCGCTTATCGTTGCGTCTCTCGTTGAGGCGGGGTTCGCAGGTCCCTATGGTCCGCTCGCTTTGGCCCCACTTGCGATCGAAGCATGGCTTGGTTCGATCAAGGAATCGGATCCGTGCGATCAGAGAATTGCCAGCGCTACCAATACGTGGTGGTCGACGGCGCGGATCTGTGTCGACAGCGTTCTTAGGAGCCGCGATAGCGGCCGGTGGCGACAGTTCTTTTCGGACACTGGAGAGCCCGTTTCCGTAGCTTCCCTCGCGGCTGGCACGTTGCCCGGAGCACGCGTGTAGTCCCTCCGCTAAGGGAGCAGTCGGTGACGTGCGAGAAAATCGCAATTCGTCGACTAGCCCTGATGGAGCTCTCCTCGTGTTCAACGTCGTTCTAAATAGCTGCGTATTGCGGATCGCACCGGTACGAGACGTCCTTGTTCGCACGCACGCCCGAGGGCTCTACCGCGCATGCTGGAGCGAGCGTATTCTTCAGGAAACCGCGGCGTCCGAACCAAATCATCCCGTACTCGCGCTTGCAGCACTTTTCCCGGACAGCACGATCCCTCGTGATCATTACGAGCCGCTCGCGGCTGCTACCCGGAGCGTCCCCGACACCGCCGGAGATGCGGTCGCTCTGTGCGTTCGCGCTCATGCGGAAGTCCTCGTCGCGATGAGCGCTAACCATTTTCCGGACGAGCTCGTCGCGCCGCTCGGGATAGAATGCCAACACCCCGATGAGTTCCTGTCTAACCTGCTAGATCTCAGCCCACCAATTGTTCTCGAGGTATTGATGCAGCTTGCCGCAGACACGAGGCGACGACCGCTCAGCTTGCTTCGGCTCGTAGAGATATTAGGGAGGACGACTCCGAACTTCGCCGAGCGAGTGCTTTACCACTTGCCGGCCGACATGCAAAGCCCGTAGACCAGAACATGGCATGGCCTACACGCCTGCGAAGGCTTCGGCAACGGCTTACTCGTATCCGCCCGTTTCCTCCGAAGCCCGCGTCAACTCAGCGAACTGCGAGCGCCTTTGCTGATCGCGCTCCGCCTTGTGCGTCATCAGATCGCTGTAACGCAGGCGCCGGTGCTTCCCGGTCTTCGTAAAGGGCAGAACGCCGGCGTCGAGTAGCGCGATCAAATGTGGGCGCGATATATTGAGAATCTCGGCCGCCTGTTGGGTCGTCAGCTGCTGATGAACGGGGACGATCGAAACTGCATCACCCTTCTTCAAGATGCTGACGACCTTGCGAAGCACCTCAAATATTTCGTCTGGCAACTCGATGCTGTTGTCGTCGGCATCGACAAGCCGTGGGCGACGCTTAACCTGGACCGCGCTTCCGCTGAAAAGCCGATCGAGCAACATCATGGTGGCCCGATCGGCCCGTTCGCCGTCTTTGGTCCGCTCGGCGACTCGAGACCCCATGGCTGGTCCTCCCTGTAAGCTCTCTATACCCTACGCTATCGGTCGGTGAAACGCAATATTCGCAGGGCGTTGCGTTTATTTCGAATAAATGCTAGGATTGACCCGCCGCCAGAGCACCCAGAAGGAGGCGCATGCCTAGCACCATCGACTCCAAAGTGAGCCACTCCGACCTAGAAACCTTTGGAAAGGAGCGCGTCAACCTACCCCGCGAGACGGTCGTCACCTACCGCGAGCAGCTCGCAAATCTGCGCGTCCGGCTGGAACGGCACATCGACCTACATCCCGCTTTCGACCTAGTCAAAATCCGAGAGTCCGGCAGTTTGCCGAAGGGGACGGCACTGCGCACGACGTCGGACGTCGATCTAGCGGTCTACATCAAGCGTGCTTCCGCGCCGCAACGCACTCCCGACCTCGTCGGCTGGATGCTGGAGCGGCTCATGGCGGCCTATTCGTTCCTCGATCACGACCAATTCTCGTCGGATGATACCTCCGTGCGTATCAGCTACCGCGGGAACGGCATCGATGTCGAGATCGTGCCCGTGCTTTACGACGGCGATCCAGACGATTACGGCGAGTTGATCCTTCGCTCGGGTAAGCGTGTCGTCACCAGCATCTCGAAGCATATCGAGTTCATCCGGGCACGCAAGGTGAGGTATCCCACGCACTTCGCGCAAGTCGTTCGCTTTCTCAAACACTGGCGTAACGTCCAAGCCCGTTCGACCAACCTGCCGCTCAGCTCGTTTAGCATGGAACTGCTGCTTGCAGCCGGCATCGAGCGAGGCACGGACCCCTCGGACTATCCGTCGGCGCTGGAAGCATTCTTCGCGATGATCGTCAAGGACGGATTGAAGCAGCGCATCGCCTTCACTGACAACTATGCGGCTTCTGAGCTGCCGCGTACTCGCACCGCGGTCGTCGAAATATTCGACCCGGTTAGTTCCGCGAACAATATCGCCGCAGATTGGACTGAAGCAGACCTGCAGGACGTCGTCGAGGCGGCGCACGACGCGTTGGACGACATCACGCTGGCTCGAACCGCTCCGACAAAGGAGGCCGCAGTTACGCATTGGCGTTCGCTCTTCGGCCCGGAGTTCAACTTCTGATGTCATACTACGGATCCGCGACGCGCAGCGTCACCGAGACATACACCCAGGCTCGTCGTCTCGCCGCGCGTATCGCCGCTGAATTGAAGCAACTGCAGTCCCTCTACGGCCGCCCATCGGACGAAAAGATCGAAGAGTTCGCCGAGGAAGTCGAGGCGTTTATACGTGCAGGTTTCCTCGATCACGTTCGGTATGGATTTCGGCGCAACGGGGACGTGATTCTCGAGTTGAAGTATACCGCGGAGGACGCCACGGGAATCGACGACAAACCTGGGCGTATTCCCGTCGGAGTTGACATTTCGGGGGCGGTGTGGTTCTCGTTTCTTGAGTATAACAACGTCTGGGAGAGTCGGTCGCAGGCGGAACGCGACGCGTTCGAGCGGGAACTGCCCTTCACGCGCGCGGGGGCGCCCACGCCGGGCTACGCCTACGGCGCGCGAGAGCGCGGCGCCAAGCATTACTCCGAGGATGCACTCGGCTTGCGCCGCGAGGTTAGATCGATATGAGTGCTCAACCAAGCGAGTTGACCGCTGTCGCTCTGCCCGATGCTTCGGCCCGCGAACGCTTCGAGGCGCTCGTTGGGCTCGACGAGGTAAAGCGATCGCTCGCCGGAGCCATCGCGATCATGCTCAAGCCCGAGAAACTGCAGGCCTGGGCGACCAAGCATCGCGTCGATGCCGCGGCCGTGAAGGCGCTGTCTAGTCGAGCGCCGCTATTCATACTCGGGGGCGACGTGGGAACGGGGAAGACAGAACTGGCCGAAACGATAGGTGATTTCGTTGGGCGCTCCGAGCGCATGAACATCCTATTGTATCGTCTCGGCTTGACGGCACGCGGTGGCGGCTTGGTAGGGGAGATGACGCAGCGGCTGTCGGGAGCGTTCGCCGCTGTCGCATCGGAGGCGAAGAAGTGGAAGCCAACGGCCTCGAAACGCACCGGCGGCGTTCTATTCATCGACGAAGCCGATGCGATTGCGCAATCACGCTCGGCGGATCAAATGCACCACGAAGACCGCGCCGGCGTAAATGCGTTGATTCGTGCGGTCGACGACATCGCTCGAGATCGCCTTCCCGTCGTTGTGATAATGGCAACGAATAGACTCGACTCGATTGATCCAGCCGTTCGGCGCCGCGCCGCAAATGTGTACGAGTTCGGCCGGCCCGACGACCATCAACGAAGCGCGCTGTTTGGCAGATTGCTGCCGAGTATCAACCTTTCCGAAGCCGAAAAGACGCAGCTGCTCTCGATCACTGGGTCGGACGGCCGCGGCTTCGCATTCTCTCATTCGGATATTGCTCGCCGGCTGGTTCCCGAGGCTCTGCTGGCCGCTCTCGGGGCTGACCGGCCGCTTACGCCGCAGTTGCTGATCGAAACCGCGAAGGCGATCGTTCCGACGCCGCCGTTCGGAAGCGTCGCATAAGTGACGACGTTCGCGGTCGCACGACAGAACGATCGCGAAGCCCTGCGCTATCGCGCCGCGGCCGACCGATACTATGGCCTCGTCGGCGTGGCGCGCTGCATCGAACTTGCGATCGTGGCAACCTCCGTAGCCTTGGGTCTCATCGCGTCGGCAAACCAAACCTTGGAGTTCGATCTCGCGTTTTGGGGGATCGTGTTAGCCGTCATCGATTGCCCGATCATTTACTATTCCGTCGTCGCGAATCGGCACGCCGCCGCACAATTGTCCGAGTGCTTCGACCGCTACTTGTTTGGGGCAAATGCTCTTCGAAGAACACCGTGTTCGGCTACCGCCGACGCGATTCTCGCGTCGGCCGAGCGACGCTTGTCGAACAGGAGCGTCGTCGAGCGTTTATCGGACTGGTATGACACTCGGCTCGGCGGTTTGCCGACTTCGGTTGCTCACCTCGCTGCGCTCCGAGTGAACGCGTTCTGGGACGCGTCGCTCCGTGGACCCTACGTCGCCATCATGATTTCGATCGCCGCGGTCGTAGTGATCGTGGCATCGTATCTCTTCTCGCGGAACGGATTTACGCTCGAACGCCTCATAACTAACGTCCTGCTGCCATTAGCACCTGCTGCCCTTTGGTTCGCACGGGAACTGGTCGACCAGTGGGATGCTCGATGCCGAAAGTTGGAATTTCAGCGCAACATCGAGAAGCTTTGGGATGGCGCGAGCAACATCGCGGCGGAGGATCTCAAGGCGGACGTAGGCTACTTCCAAGGAGTGCTGTTCTCATACCGGCGTTCCGACGTCTCCGTTCCGTGGTGGTTGTACAAGATCACCCGGAATCGAATGCACCAGGACGTGGCAACTCTGATGGAGAGCCTACTGACCGGAGCTCGGAGCCTTGAGCGGCGTCACGGAAACGTTGCTCCGAGTTACTCCGGTGGCGGCGAGCTGTGACGGGCATCGCGCTGCTTTCGACCTTGAGTTAGTTCAACAACCGTTATCTGTCAAGCAGCAAAGCTGGCAAAGTGGCGCTCCCTTTACAAGTGCAAAAAGCGCCTATCGACGAGCGGTGATGGCGATCGATCTGCTGCATAGCCCTGGTGCGGTGACTCCACATTCCGGGATCTATCGCTGCAACGCGCGCGGAAAGGAGGTCACATCGGTGCACCCGCTGCCCGCAGTCGATCAGCTACTTGAGGCCACCACGTTCACTTCAACGTCCAAGGAGAACCTTTGATGAGCGAAACTGCATTCCACAAACCGGACCGACGGGAATTAGTCGATCGACTCGGCTTCGCTATATCCATGCGGATCGGACAAGATCAGGTACTGTGGACAATCTTCGGAGCCTTTTGGACAACGAACGCAGTCTTATTGGTCGCTCTGTTTGCCCCGCCACCATCGTATAGCAGACCCGGAATCGCACCAATAATCGTCCCGATTGTTGGAATAATTATGGCCATAGCGTGGTGGGGTCTTCAACGCAGGGCGTTGCGCCATCTTGACGTGCATCATCACCTGATGAAGCTGATAGAAGACGAGTTGAAGATCGATCCTATTCTCTCCTCCAGCATGCTTTACAATAAACAGATGAATCGAGAGTATCTCAAGATCAGGCCGACGGCGCATCTTGTTATGCGACTATGCTGCTATTTCGTTATCGTGCTTTGGGTGACTCTGTTGCTTCTTCCGCACTTGGGTTATCAGCTCTGGAGCTGACACTGGCGCTTAACTAGTCATGCGGATACGCCAGCAGATCCAGCACCTCGCGGACTCTTCGGCGGCGGTCGCGACAGCAGCCAACCGCGATCCGCATCAGTGACCGATGTCCACCGAATCATCGTCTCGTCGCTGAGCCCGAGCCCGCGCGTCACCGCGATGAATCCGACGCGATGCTGCGACGCCACAGGTGCGCACGTGGAATGCGACGACTCTCGCGAATGTCAGAAGGACTAAGGCTGCGCGAAATCATGATCGGCTGAGCTTTCGATGGGCGACAGGCGGTAGAACGCTTTGAGCCGCTTCGGCGACAAGATCTTCGTCATCTCCGCTGGAGGACGAAGCCTTATACAGGCCTTGAGCCTCGAACAAGTTCTGATAGGCGATCTCAACAGCGAATGGGAACCGTCGCGGTGTCGGATCCTCTCGTTCATCGCGCGCGATAAACCACTCGTGGTTTAACTCGACCTGTTTACCGGGGCCGATAGCCCCTACCCATGCGCTTTCCTGGCTAGATCCCAGCGGCGTAACTGTAACCTTCACTCGAACTGCCGGCCCCAAACCGACGTTGTAGATCGAGCCCTTAGTCATGTAGTGCCATGTGTCATTCCATCCTTCACGTGCCAGACCCAGTACCGGCACAATGACCGGAGCGAGCGACTCTTGATGATGTCTGTCGGCAACACTGGTTGCGTCAACGGATGCTTTAACTAGCTCCTTTGTCTTTTCGGCCAGCCTGTGTGTGTCGCGAGCCAAATGCGTGTTGGCTTGGATGATCTTCACTGTGAGCATGGCCTGAACAAACAGCACTACGAACTGCCCAAGCACCCAGACCCATTCTTGAGTGTACCACTTGGTCGCACTCGCGGCGTCAGCTAAATCCTGCACTTAGCTAAGAACCACTCGTATCTCACCAAATAGTTCTCTTGCCAGCGACTGACTTCGATTCCGCGCATCTGCAAGTTCACCCTGTATCGCGTCGTTGACAGGCTGTACATTCACGGGCACTCCCGACATAGAGAGGCTGTCTTGATACACGCCGCTCAAATCTCCGCTAACCATCACCACTTTCAAAGCTTCTTCGAATACCTGATACAGCTCAAAGGGGAAAATAGGCTTTTGCGTACTGCGGCACACGCGCGCGGCGATTTCGATCGCGCGATCGAATCGAGAGCATATTTCGATAACTATGGCTTCCTGGGTCGCATCGATAAATGGCTTTCCCAGCGCGCCCTTTGAGGCGGCATCTGCCTTTAGTCGCTGAAAATCGCGTCGAAACGACTGCCATTGTCGGCTACGATCGGACGCGACAAGGCCGCCAACAAGCCTCACGAGACGTCCAACCTCGTTCTTCATTGCTAACGCTTCGCTCACGACCGCGGCTGTTCCTGAGCGAGCGGCTGGCCCATTGATGCTGGCACGACGGTGGTGGAACTTGCAGGCAGGTACAGCGTCCTAGGCAACACGATTCGGGTCCACCGCGATAAGCACGGATGACTGAAACGGCACGATTGCTGTCGACCAGGTGAGGCTCACGCCGTCGCGCGTCACCCACCGCCCGCCTCCTTCCGCGGGATCTTGAGCGGCGGCTGCGCAATGAGCCATCCGCGATCGCCGGCAGCGGCGCGAAGCCAATCAGCCGTGACGACCGAACTGAATCCAAGGCTCCGCGCGACGTAGAAAAACATTGTCGAGCGCTCCGCCGCCCACAGCAAGAACGTCGTTCGCAATCGCTGGCTCGAAAGGCCGTAACGACTCATTCCATGAGTCAATCCATTTTCGCTTACCGGCTTTGCGGCATCACGCCCGGGAAGCAACCATCGCGAGCTACAGTGCCGGCGGGTCCCACGCGGCGACGGCTCCACGTCAACGACTTGCCGAAGCACGAGTGCGGCCGCCTCACCGTCCAAAATCACCTTTCCCGAAGACGCGAAACCGGCGATCTCAATCGTCTTGCCGTCCTCGCATCGAATGTCGGCCTTTTCGAGAAAACGTATCTGTCGCAACTGAAGACCATAGAGCGACAAGAGAGCCGGAACGCGGTACCGCAACGGAATCGATTCGTCGTGAAAAAGGCGCTGCGTGATACCGTTAATCTCGGGCTGCTCGAGCGTGCTATACGAAGGCGAAACGCGTTTTTGCACGGGACGTACTCCCGCCATCGCGTATCGGTCATGGACCCATCCCAGAAACGCTGCGATGCGGACGCGCTTCGATCGATTGCCCGGCCAGCGCACCCGCGCACTTGCATCCATCGCCCGGAGCGACCACGATTTGGTCTTGAGGTACCGGCAAAACGCGATAATCGCACGAAGCAAAGCCGCGCGGTGTGTCGGCATCGTCGTACGGCGTCTGCGTTGACGCCAACCAGCCAACAGGTGAAAGTGGAGATACTCCTTGATGATCTGGAAATCGCGCTCGTTAAGATAGTCGCGCCACGCCCACAGGTAGCGCCAAGACCACGTATCGAAATCCTGGATCGTGCACTCATCGCGCGCTTCCAAGAAGCCGGCTTCGATCAGCATGCGGCGCACGAACGGCGCGGATGTGCGTTCTGCGGCCCCCTCCAGACGATCCAGCCACTCGTGCGACACGACGTCGGCCGCAATTATCGCTCGCAGGAGAGCCCCAGAGGATCGAATGCAGCCGCGCAGATTCGTCTCGCCACGCGGACGGTTCTTAAGCAGAACTTTGTAGACCGCGCCCCAGCGCGCCGGGGCATCGCGAAAGATTTCGTCGAGCGCATCCACCCAGATAGCGTGAAGCCACCTAGTGTTGGTCATAGCTTCGAAAACCCGGCGGATCGTCGGGGGCGCCCCACGTAACCTTAGTGCTCGCAGTGACGGCTTTTGTCGAAGGCTTGGTTTGCTCACGACGTTTATGAGAACTCGCACGCACTGCGCGATCCTTATCGCGGAGGATATCCCCGAGTTCGCAATCGAGGATCGCGCAGTAGTGCCAGAGATTCGTCGCATCGATGGTTTTTGGCCGCCGCTCCCTGGCGACGCGTCGAAGCTGCGAGCACGAGACTCTCACGCCCCGTTCGCTCAGGCGCATGTGCAGCGTTCGCAGCGACATTCTGCGATCGCGAAGCACGTCGGCCAAACGCCATTCGTACAATGTGGCCGGCCCCTAGAGTCCCAAGAACTCCCGTTGCATTTGGAGCACCGCGGCCCGTTGATGCGGCTCACCGAGATCGAGGTACGCCATCGTGCTCGACTCGCATTCGTGCCCCAACTGCTGCATCAGGACAGAAATCGGTAATCCGTGACGCGCCAAGTACGACGCGAAGGTGTGCCGCAGACTGTGCAACCGCAGTTCTTTAGGAAGCCCGGCCTTGTCGCGCCAGCGCGCAAACGCAACCGTGAGACTATGCGGCTGCAGTTGACGCCAACGTTGATTGAGGAAGAGCACCTCTTTGGGCCCCTTGGGCCAGCACCAGCGCACGCTCGCCTTGTATTGCTCGAGTTCCGGCACGATCCAGTGCAACCCGTGATACAAAAAGACCGTGCGGCGACGCGACTCACCGCGCGGCTTTGCCTTGCCTTTGCGCACGACGACTTTCCCAAAGGCTCCGAACTCCGGGACGTCGCGGTTCGACCGAAAATCCGAAAAGCGCAGGTCGCAAATTTCGGCACGCCGTAGCCCGAAGGCCGTCCCGAGCTTGAAGCAAAGCGAGTATTGATTCGTCACAAGCGCCCGCCGATTGTCGCCCGCTTCGCGGAATTTTATAACCGCATCGTCAAGGCACCCGAAGAACTGATGCGCCTCGGATTCCTCGAGGCCGCGAACGTTGAGCACCGCTGCTTCGTCCTGCAACGGGGGAAGCCGGTTCGTCCGATCTACAACGATCTGCGGCTCCCGTCCGAAACGCTCGGCAAGCAGCGAACACCATTTTGGGTGCTTGACGATGAACGTTGTGAACGAACGCGCGACCACCTGATCGTGATGGCGCGTCGACGGCGCTTTTTTGGCCTTCTTGCGCTCGCCCTGATAGCTCACCCAAGCGCGAGGGTGGCACAACCACAAAAAACCTAACCGCCGCGTGAGCCGCCGTAGGATGTAGACCATGCAGGCGATCGTCTTGGGCTTGTAGTTGAGACCCACAAGCTCGAGTCGCCAATCGTCGATGATCGCTTCGAAGAGCGCGCTCTCTTCGACGGTCGGAACAAAGTCGCGACGCGGCGCGACCGCGAGATGCCTAGCCATATGAAAAACTCCTTTCGCTCGAAAGAGCGTGAGGGGGAACAGTGTAAACACGACCGACCGGCGCGCGTAAAGGGGCTGCGCGAAGCGCGCAAAATTTGCGCGCGCGCTGTGGCAAGAGACCTCGCGCGGTGTGCTTCTTGCCACACCTGAACGACGCGCCGATCGTGCGCAAACGCGCAAGAAATGCGCGAGTTTTCTGGCCTGAATTCTTTAAGGGGTTTGAGTCAGAACTTTGAAGAGCATGAGGCATGACTTCGGCCGAGATGCCTCGGGTGTGGCAAACGACCACAGGTCCTCGGGGACAGTGCCACAGCGTTGGCACCACCCGGGCGCCACTGGATCGCGGGCGCTTCGCGTCGTGATCCAGCGCCGCGAAAGACCCCAGCCCAGGCCTCAGCCCGCGCCCGAGCGGGCGCCGGAGCCGGTGATGGCTGTCATGATCGAGGCCGGCCCCGAGCTCAACCGCCTGCTGGACATCCTCGAGCGAGTCGCCCTCGACGAGCGCACTCCCGCGCCCGCCCAAGCCGCGCACAAGGCGCACTCCGTCCAAGCCGCCGCCGGCGCCGGGGCCAGAATGGGCGCTACGGCCCCAAAAATGGCCCACGCTGCGCGGAAGCAGGCGCGGGCCTAGTGCAGACCATCCAGCGGGCGAGCGAGTCTCTGGTGGGCAGAATCCACTGCCCCCGCGAATCCCATTCCCCGACCCCGGGGCCTTTTTGGGTCCCGTCTGGTCTTCGCTGTTTTGTTCTTGCCGATCCCGATGGTCCACCCAGCAACCCTCCTTCCATTACCGTCGCAGTGCTGGTGGTAAGTGGGGAAGAGGGTAGAGGGGAAGGCCGGGCCTGGGGTCAACCGGCGCGCGATGCCGAGCGCGTTGCTCGGGACATCGCGATTTGGTGGTTAGGGTGCGGCGATCCAATGAAGCGGAGTCTCGCCGTACGAACAGGGTTCCCGAATTTCGGGCTGCTAAACGTCGTGCGCCCAAAAATTGCTGTCTCAATCAAACGCGTGACAGTCGCTTGACGCGGCGTCAACCGAAACTTATGGTAGGCGCATGGACGTTGAACAGGCTATTCCGCCGTGGACCACGGGCGTCGCCCCCGCGCTCATTGCGATCGTCGGTTTGCTTATCGGGCTACTTATGACCTCAACAACATCGAAACACTCGAGAGCGATAAGACTTACGCGCGCAGCCCTGATAGGATTTGCCTTTGTTCTCGCTGGAGTTGAAATCGGCGACCTGACCCTTGAGCATCGAGCTTCCCAACAAACCGAGAATCAACTCTTCAAGCAATCTCAAGCTCAGACCAAGTTACTTGAGCAGCTCATCCGCGAAGTTAAGTCGCGCGATAGTCGGCGGGCGCCTCGACCTTAGGCTCAGCTCCTGTCAAGAGCCGTCACGCCTCCTTCAAGCTACTATTTGCCCGAGGCTTTTCCGTTGCACCCATTAAGGTCTCAGCGCTGCGACGCGTTTTCTCGAAGCCGCAAGGCGGCGTCCAGTCAGCGCGCCCTTGAAGATATCCTCATTGAGAATCTCCAGCAGAAGATCGCTGTCGTTCTCGTCGGCATAAATTGAGCCCCCTGCATCAATGAAACGACCCTCTTCCAATCCGTCTTCTGCCAATGCTCTACGAAAGTCGACCATCGTAACAGTTGCAAGGTGGCCACTGTGTTGGATCTCGAGCATTTTACGCCGAGCGCGCTTCCGACCGCGGGCGCGTTCGACAAGCGCTGCAAGCGTATTTTCCTGAATCGGCAGCGTTGCCAGCGTCTCTTCCACGATTCGGTCGAGGCGTTCATCCTGGCCGCTTAAACTGAAGAACAAACCATCGAAGAAGGTTTTGTCTAAGATGTCGATGCGATTGGGCCGGAGCACGAGATCGATTCGGTCATCGAGTGCGAAGACAGGGTGGGTCAGTCTACTTAGCGTCTGACCCAAGGTCGCCAGAATATTTCCTGGCTTAGCAAGACGCAACGGGTTAAGATGCCGGACATAGGCGATCCGGTCGTCGACATCGACGCCACGGACAATCGCATAGAACGCGATGACGAACGAGGCGGCGGCTTCCTCCAAAAATCGGCGACCGACCGAGGCCATGCCGCCCGTTGTGACGAGACGACGCCGGAATTCCCGTGGATCAGCTGGGTTGGTAGATCTGGCGGGTCGCTGCGGATTGCCGTCGCCTTCGCGAGCCTCCGGGACGCCTTCCGCTTGCGGTATCTGCGCAACCATGTATTCGTCGTCGTCGATCTCGTCACCGATGGAGTACGCCTCCCGATGACGGGTCGCTATCGCATGCTCGGCAGCATCAGCAACGATTCCGAGCTCGTGGGTAAATGCTTCCGCAGTCCTGACTCGCCCAAAGTCGTAGCCTTTGCCGCGTCGCCAGGCAACGACCAAGGCGACTGCGGGTTCAGGATTGTCCAAGATCTGGCGCCGCGCTTGCTGCAACTCTATCCCTTGACCTCAATGAGCACGTTGTCTCGTCGGACCACCCGTAGACGTTTGCCGGCCGCGGGTTCCTCCCGACTCAACAGATATCCCGCAAAGCCTTCAGTCGTCCTCACGAAGAAGAGGCGATAGCCGACGAGATAAAGTGTCGGGTTGACGCCCACAAGGCGGCTGCGGACATAGACCACGCCGATTACGAACATGACTAATACGTAGGCCGCGATATCCCAACGGCTCGGCGACGAGATGACGACCAGCGGAAGCAAGTAAGTCGCAAGGTACCCTCCGACATCGCTTCCCCGGTCGTCGATGCTCTCGATTGTCACGTATTCGCGGCTCAGCAAATGCTGCATACTAAGGATGAAGCCGCCGGAAGCGAGACCGGCAACGGCGAGACCAATGCACGCCAGACGTAGCCACGCGGGGGACTCAAACCGCATCGCCAGCGCGATGAAAAGTAGCGCAAACGAGCTCAGGAACAATAGCCCGTCGGTCACCCAGGCTAACCTGCCCCGCGCATTCATCGTTCCCAAATCTCCCCGCAGCGGCAGCTGACTTGCGAAGGTAAGCTTTGATCCACGTCAGGCAGCGCCCACGATGCTTTCAGCTTTCCTGATCGAAATTAGCCAGCGAGTATCGACCAATGCTCGATCGTTTAGAAGTAGATGGCGGCAGGGTTAGCATTAAATGGTACCGATAATCCCATGGGAAGCGATTCGCTCAAAACCGTTTGGTGACATGCACATGAGGTTTCAGATTCAGATCGCCACAGGCGATAAGGATATCCTCGACACGTACCCTGTCATGAGACAACTCAGACCCCATATTAAGCGTTCCCTTTACTTGGGGCTCGTGAGACAACAAGAGAAAGAAGTTCGCTTTCAGCTCGCATCTCTAAAGGCTAACGGCAAAATTGCTTGCGTGGCAGGATTCCGCCTCTGCCGGTCGCTTGGCTGGGGAAAATACCTCTACGTCGATGATCTTGTTACCGACGAAAAAACTCGATCCAAGGGGGCCGGCAAAGCCATGTTCGCATGGCTCGTGCGCTACGCTCGTAGACACAAATGCGATGAATTACGCCTCGACTCGGCGGTATATCGCCACGGCGCACACCGTTTCTACTTACGGGAGCGGATGGACATTGCTTGCTTCAATTTTCGGTTGCCATTAAACGACTAGCCCGCACCTCAATCACAGGCGTCCCCTAGAGTCTTTTCGAAAAGCCCGCTAAACACGTTCGTGAGGTTAAAATCCTCGGTCGTCATCATGGACCCTCGAGTCTCTTCGTCAACGCCGACGATCATAAACGCTGCCCTGTTCTTATTCTTGAGCCAAAAGAATATTCTTTCGGGGTATTCTGGCCGTCGCTCCACCTTTCGGCTAAGCCTCGCTCCAAGCCATTCCTCAAAGTAAGCCTCGCGACAATAGAGCATAAGCACAAATGCACGACCCTCTTTGCGGCGAAACGGTTTCCCCCCATTGATAACCTCCGAGCAGCGATCAAGCAAACGCTTCAAACTTGACAAGGATATTGTCATCGGTGGCTCTGGGAGCGGCGAATCGCGCATCGTTTTCCTCGTGGGGCAGTTCTGCGCAAGCCACCCTAGAAAGGCTTTCCTTTCAAATCCAGGCCTTTTCCTGGCGTCGATCCAATTCTTGAACGCCTCGTCCGATACGCGCTCCGCGCGGAGATGATCGATGTACACGCGATAGTCCTCTACAAAGTGAGAAGCCCCAAACACATCGCTAAAGTTCTTGCCAAAGAGAACTGAACTCTGCGTAAAATGCCGCGTCGGACCACCGACCACGATTTGAACATCTACTCCCTTATCGTAGGCGGCCACAAGCGCCTTAATCATCCGTCGGTGCAAGACCGGGTGAAAAAAGCTACCGTAGTCCGCACAATCAGCCAATATTCTAAATGTGTCGTCTCGCGAGCAGCTTTCGATTAGTTCAATGATATACGTTAAATGATGAGGAAACGTGGCGACGGCGTGCGTTGGCAGCGAATTAGCGACTTCTTTGAGTGTGTGGACCTGAGAAGCCATCGCCTGCGTTTGAGCTTTCATCTCATTGTCATGGCGTTTAGCCCAGAGTACAGCCAGAAGCGACAAGACTAGCCCGAAAAGCGAAAGACCTAGTCCGCAGAATGCCAAGACCTCGGGATTCCGCCACCATGTAACTCTTGCCGTCGTCTGCGATGAGCAGATGTGGGTTGGACCATCGGGGCAGCGACTTGCAGCCGCCCTTGGTCCTGGGCTCACACTAGCGGGCGAGGATCGTGGTGCTGTCGCGCGCGAAACCACCGTCGTCGCGGCACTCACATGGAGCGTTCTTAAGGGAAGCCAGACGGTTGTCGTCAGGGCTAGGACGCACAGGAAATGACGAGCTCCGTTTGATTGTGACGGTCGGTCGGTTCTTGACTGAATCACTAAAGTTCCAGAGACGTACATCGAGCGTCCAAGAGGTGGCGTTGCGAGAACGGCGTCTACTTTGCATAAGTAAAGGTGAATACCCTAGTGCGAGGGTGGCTGATAGTGTGCACTGGAGCCTACACAACATATGTTGGGACAGCATTCCTAAGCGGGCATCGAAGGGGACCGGGCTACGAGCGCCGGCCGATCTCACATTTTTTGAAGTCGGTCGTTCGTCCTTGAGCCTCGTGCACGCCGATGGGCGTCCACGTCTGCGGGAAGCGCAACACGGCGGGTTACTCGCCCTCGGCGCGCACTTCTCAAATCGAGAGGAGCCCGCGATCGTCGCTTTGCCCCCTGGCCTTGGCAAGACCGGGGTAATGGCGATGACGCCCTTTATCTTGCAAGCCTCGCGAGTTCTGGTGATTGTCCCGAGCCGCATCCTTCGCGAACAGATCCGAAGTGAGCTTGCCGAAATGGAACTCCTTCGGCGCCTCGGCATAATCAACGTCGGCGATAAGCGCGCCCGCGTTCTAGAGACTCGATCGAAGTTCGCTGACGCGAAAGCGTGGGACGCGGCGCGCAATTACGATTTCGTCGTGTCCACACCGCAATGTGTTTCACCCGAGATTACCGGCGTTGGCGAGCCGCCGCCGGATATTTTTGACCTCATTATTGATCGACGAAGCGCACCATGCTGCTGCCCCTTCGTGGAAGCGTCTCATCACGGATTCCTAATCTGCGAAGATAGCGATGTTCACCGCAACTCCGTATCGCCTCGACACTGCGATACTACCAGGGTCACTAGTATACGACTATCCGATGGCCAAAGCGATCGATGGAGGCGAGATAGCTCCACTTACTCTGAGACAGGTTGACTTCGCGGCCACTGGTGATCCCGACGAATCGGTCATCGAAAGCGGTTCGCGCTCTGGTGCGCGATGAAGGTTCCGCTTATCGCGGTGTGCCGTTTATCGCACGCACGAACGCGGTGAAGGCTGCGAAGGCCCTTGGAGAGCGGTATAAGGAAGTTGGCCTTGCAGTCGAAGTTGTTACGAGCGATCGATGGAAACGGGACGATAGATTTGAACCCCTAGCGCGATCGGAGAATTGAACCCCTGAGCACATAAAGCAGGGCGCTCCTCTCGAAGATACCGGTACTCAACCACCGGTTCCACGAGAGAGGCGCTCAAGGGGTGATTCGCTTGAAAGTCTGGGAGTCCATTCGTCTTCGCTGTCGGCGCGACGGCGAGAAGATCAAGGTCATTGCCCGCGAGCTTCAACTCGCGCCCAACACGGTCCGCAAGTACGCGCGCAGCGACGAGCCGCCGCGACGCAAGCCACGTCCGCGAGCGCACGTGCTCGATCGCTACCAGTCACACATCGATGCCCTACTGCGCGCCACGCCGCGCATCACGGCCGTGCGGATCGGTACATACTTACGCACGAACGTCGACCGTTCGTTGTCGATCGAGGAGAGCACACTGCGCAGGTACGTCGCCTGGCGTCGGCGCTTGTTGGTTCCCAAGGAGGCGTTCGTGCGCGCGAGTTATGCGCCCGGTGACGAGGCGCAGTTTGACTTCTCGCCCGTCGAGGTAATTCTGTCCGGCGTCCTGGTGGTCGTGCAACTCTTCGCGGTCCGGTTGAGCTACAGCGGCCGGTATTTCGCACGGGCCTCGCGCCGCTGCGATCAAGTGTCGCTGTTCACGGGCCTCTTGGCTGGGTTCAGCGCTTTTGATGGTCTACCGTTGCGCTCGATCTTCGACAATGCAAAGACGGCCGTCACGCGAGTGCTGCGTGGTCGTAACCGCATCGAGAACGCTGCCTTCCGAGAGTTCTGTGGCGGGTTGGCCCTCGAAGTCAACTTTGCAGCTCCGGCCAAGGGCAACGAGAAGGGGGGCGTCGAGGGCATCATCGGCTACCTACAGGACAATTTCTTGCGGCCCATCCCGTCGTTCGAAACCCTTGAGGAGTTCAATGCCGCCTTGGCGGTTTTCTGCGAGCGCGATGCCGAGCGCGAGCACACGACCCACCACGAGACGATCGCCGCGCGCTTTGTGCGCGAGCAAGCGGCATTACGGCCTTTACCACCGGCGCCGCCGCGCGCCTGCGTCACACGCTACGCGCGGGTCAACAAGTTCGCCGAGGTGACTTTCGAACGTGACGTCTACTCAGTTCCCAGCCGCTACGCTCATCGCGATGTCGCGATCGAGGTCTACGAAGATCAACTGCGGTTCGTCCTCGAGAATGCGCCGATTGCCCAATGCCCACGGGGCTTGGGCCGCGGTGAACGCTTCCTGGACCCCCGTCACTACTTGGAACTCTTGCGTCACAAGCATCGCGCCGCAGAACATGCGCTGGTGCTCGCCGATGGTCGCATTCCCGACGCGTTGCACGATCTGCTTCGGCGATACCAAGACGATGGCCGCACCAGTGCGAGCAAACGTTGGACCGAAGTCCTCTCGTTGCTGGCCGATTACTCCGCCGAGGTGGTCGGCGACGCCGTAAACCACGCGCTCGCCCGGGGAACCTGCGATCCGGCTGCGATCGCACTGCTCCTACGGCAGCGCTCGGCACCGGTCCCGCCGGCATCGCTGGATCCCAACAGTCTGCCCGACGGTGCGCGCATCGGAGCCTTCGCGGTGAACTTGGCTCGGTATGCGCTGACGGAGCTTGCGGAGTGCGTCGCATGATCGAATCACCGCTCTTGGAACTGCACCTGCGCACGCTGCATCTCTCCGCGATCGCGACGAACTACCGCCGACTGCTCGCGCAGGACCCGCAGCCGCTTCCCTATCTCGCCGACTTGATCGCACTCGAAGTCGGCAAACGCCATGAAAACGGCGTACGAGCGCGCATCGCCGCAGCTCACTTCCCGACAACGAAAACCATCGAGTCGTTCGACTTCAGCTTGCAGCCGCAGTTGCCCAAAGCCAAGCTGCTCGAACACTTTGAAGGCACTTTCGTCGAAGCACATCGCAATCTGGTCCTGTGCGGGCCACCCGGCACGGGGAAATCGCACACGCTCAGCGCACTCGGCCTCGCCATGTGCATGCGCGGATATCGCGTGCTGTTCACAACCGCAGCAGAACTCCTCATACGCCTCATGGATGCCAAGCGCGCCGGAACGCTCGAACGTCACTACCGCGCGCTCGACCGCATCGACGTCTTGCTGATCGACGAGCTCGGCTACATCCCATTTGAACGCGAAGCAACCGACCTGCTCTTCCAACTGATCTCGGCTCGCTACGAGCGCCGCAGCATCGCGCTCACCACAAACCTGAACTTCGAACGGTGGACGCAGATATTCCCCGACGAAATGGCGGCAACCGCCGTCATCGATCGACTCGTCCATCACGGCTCCGTCTTCGTGTTCAGCGGAGAGAGCTACCGGCTCCGTAGCCGTCCCCGAGGGAAGTCCAGCAAACCTGCGTAACCCCGCCAAGGGTTCAGTTTGAAAATCCCGCTACGGGTGCAATTTCAACGTCCCGTTCCCAATCGATCACTTCGGCACGTCTCATCGATCATAAAGCGCTTTAAAGAACGAACGATCGACGGCATCGTAATGGTGGGCATGCTTGGCGAGGGCTTCGATTTTCCAGATGTGAAGATTGCGGCGTATCACCGGCGTCACAAATCGCTGCCGGCAACTCTCCAGTTTTTCGGAAGAATTACGAGAGTAAACGCGCAGTCGGGGAGTCCTGAACCGCTTGTGCTGGTTCCTAGACACGAGGTCATGGACGACACCGCAGCGCTCTATAAACAAGATGCAAACTGGGCAAAACTCATTCCAGCCCTCGCCGATAACAAAATCGAAAGCCTCAAGCATGCGCGTCGACATCGAGTTGTCCTTGAAGAGACCGAAGCTGGAGCCGTAAGTGACGACGCTATTAATCCCATACGGGTCGTCGACATTTTCGATCTTCCGGAACATTTCGCCCTAGAGCTGAGCGTCGGTCGTCTTCCTGCATCCGTGCAAGATCGAATCGTGTCGCACTTTGACGATCCAAACGGGCGTTTCATCGCTTACGTGGAAGCTGTTGATGCATCGCCCTTGTGGCTGCGCTCAGGGGCGCTGATTGACCGACTATACGAGCTGCGCGTTGCAGTCTGGCGACCCGAAGGAAACCTACTTATTGTTTCATCGTCCTCGAACGCCGCGAGTCGCGAACTTGCTCGACGTTTTGGACTAGACGAGCCCGCGCCACTGAGTCCGGAAACGTTCTTCGGCTTGATCGATCTGCACGACGTCGAGGTCTTCTATAACCTCGGGACTCGGAACGTCGAAGGCGACAGCGAAACGCGGCCCGGGTATTTTAGCCGAATAGGGCGATCGGTTGGATCATCGCTAACCCCTGCTGATCGCGAAAACTACGGTCTCGGGCACGCCGTGTTTCGATACCGCGACGACCAGGGCGTTACCCACACCTTTGGCGTGGCCGTTGGCAAGAGCCGCGTATGGATGACCGAACGTTCGGTCGGGCTCGGCGAGTTTATACGCTGGTGTAACGACGTAGGAATGCTGATAGCCCGAGCGCGACGGAACACCACTGCATCGGTTCTCGGACTTCGTGAGACGCGATCGTTTTCGAGATTTCCGCCCGAAGCCGTTTTCGCGCAACCACACCGCTCCTTTTATGAGGAGGGCATATACGCGCTCGTTGAGGGGAGCCGTAAAGTCCTAGCCGAGCTTCCTGTCAGATCATTGGTTTCTGCAGATCGACGAACATGCCGACTCGATCTTGTCGATGAAGGCACCCTTGTCGCAAGCGTAACTTACGATTGCTCGGGCAACGCCTCGGTTGCGACCACGCATCAAATCCGATCGAGTGGGGAATTAGATCCACTTGATGCGGACGAGCTTTTTCGCTCCTCTCCTTTTGCGGTGTATTACGCTGATGGATCATCGACTCGCGGTCATCTTCTCACTCCGCCGCGCACGGACATCGAACTCATTGACGCTCGGGACGTGCAAGCCACTGATTGGGCGGGCGTAGCCACCAATCGAGAGCGTGATTCAGATACAGAACCGGCGCCCGGAATCTTTTCGTACATGCACACACGATTAAGGCAAGAATTCCCATCCGCGCTCATTGTCAATGACGATAGCGCGGGAGAAATAGCAGACATCATCATCATCCAAGAGCTGCGGAGGCCAGAGTCGAGCGCGCTCATTGTCCGGCTCTATCATTGCAAAGGCGCGACCGGGGCGGGCGAGAACCTCGCGGATCTCTACATCGTCTTGGGGCAAGTCGAGCGATCGGTGTGGTGGCTCAATCGTCAGCGCTTTTGGCCGGAAGCGGCGCACCGATTCGATTCTCGTTTTGAGATCATTCAATGTAGTGATCGAACAACAGCGAAGCAGCGACTGGCGCAGTGGGCAGAATCTCCACCGGAAACCTCGTTCGAGGTGTACGTCGTCCAGCCGGGTATCGCGTCGGACCGATTGTCGGCAAATTCAAACATGAATCGATTCTTACTCGTGGCACAGAGCGCAGTCCAATCTTTCGGCGCGCGCTTTGGAGTTATCTGCTCTTGACGAAATTTATCGCTTGAGCACAGGCTCCTCCGTTGTAGGCTCCGGTGGCCCCGAACCCCACACCAGTTGGGAGTTCGCAGTACACCTCTGCTGGCTCTCGGATCTCTGCGCGGCTTCCCTGCACGCTACCTCAGAGTCGTAAACAGGGTCGCTTAGCCGCCACTTAGTTTCCAGGCGCGGGGAAAAGTGGGCGAAGGTCCACACAACGATCAGCACCACAAGAGAAGTGACAAAGAGTCGGCCGACGATTTTACTCGGATTCATATTCGTTGCACTCCTTCGGGGTCGCATGTTAAGAAGCGCTTGTAAGCCGGACAACGCAACCTTGGGCAAGTAACGGGCGCTATCGACGGCGACGTCAAGCCACAGGCCAAGCCTTCTTCGTGCTGGTAACACGATAACGCCACCGATGAAAATCACTGAAAAGCCAACAACGATGAAGGCCGCAATTTGCTTGTCCGGGATCAATTCGATGCTCGCGAGAAAAAGAAAAGCAACGATCGCCCAACGTAGATTATCGGCGTGAATGTTGCTTACGGTGATGTCGAGCTTCCTATGTAGGGTCCTGTACCTGGCGGTCTAAAGCAAGCGCATGTGTAATAGCGTGAAAGGACTCTTGGTATCTGGCCGCATACGGCAGATCGAACAGTTCGATGTCATAGAAGTCGTCAAAGTCTCTCAACCCCTGTTTGACTCCGGGGACGTTGTCCTCGTCAGAAAGAGCCGAATGAAAGCGGGTAAGTAGTGCCTCCTGACCGGTTGCTAAGTCGAGCAACAAAATATTCCAAGCCACGCATTCGTCGATTTGAGTTGTCTCGTCAAAAGTTTGGAGCAGCACTTTTCTGCCGGGCGCCACGATGCTGGCCGAGTCCTCATCGAGCGATAAGCTGGTCCTTTCCGGTAAGTACAGCTTGACGAAGTCGTCAAGCGTAAGTGACTTGAAAGCACGGCCGCAACGCAAGGTTGCGCGGCGCCACCAGAATCCAAGGGGCTGCACGGTGACTCGCCAGCCCACCGAGCTTAGGCGGCCAATGAAGTGAAAGAGCGCTAGTCGTGATCTTCGACGTAGGATGGTACAGAGCGTCGGCGGCTTCGGCGAAACGAACACTTCTAGTCTCTCGGCGCTTTTTAGGTCAAGGACGAACGTCGTGAACGAGGTAAGCATGAGGTGATGTAGGTCTGTCCATAAGAAGCTCTCAAATGTATTGATTATTCGTTCTCTTGCCATCTCGAACGCGATCGCGTCAATATGAACGCCTTGTTGCACCATCGACCCATCGACAGCGATCGTCCAGCGTGCCGCTTCAAGATCGAGGGAAACATCAATAATAGAATCCATTCCCCAACCTGAGTTATTCGTGACGTCATGCGGAGAAAGCACGACGGCAATGCCCACGACGGGGCTAAACCATGTACATCCATAGTCAGTTCGAGAGGAATAAGCAGCTTCCTTAAGGATCGCAAAGAGGCTTAGCTTGAGAGTACCTTCGCGAAATGTCTGCTCATCGGTTGGCTGAGGAATCGTGTAGCGCGCGGTCAATGCGTGGCGAAGCTCCAACACGTATAGATCTCGCTCCGCTTTCTCACCAAAAACCTCCAAATTTTTCTTATAGAGAACGTAAAGGAAGTTACAGTCGTCAAGAGACTTCATCCCAGGCACACGGCAGAGGGATTGAACGGTCCACAGAATATCTTGCGGATCCGCAGACCTGGGCTTGTCGTGTTTTCTTGGATAGTTACGATAATAGCCGTTTGCGATGTCTGCCGTCCGCTGTCTGGCAGCACTTGGTGCAGGCGTCTTTCGCAAACGGCTCGTCTCTTGAGCTTCTCGCCAATCTCTCTCGTTTGGAAGGGCTACCCACCGCTGAGGATGACCCAGAATGTCCGCATTCGACAGCTGGATGAACGATGGCCCTGAGCTGTCCCAGCCTGCGGCAAAGACCCGGACAATGCGCATGTCTGTCACAGAACCCGACATCTCTTGCGAAAACCATGAGGGCATGACTACGCCCTCCTAAGGAAAACGGATATTACATGCGAAAGAAGGTCGCCGGCACGAATGGGAATCCCGGCCTCGACTGCCATTATGGTGATCCTCTGCTGTAGCGCGACTTCGTAAGTCGGCAAAGCGCAAAGGATACCCGAAAAGGCAATCCAGCAGACCACTAGCGCTCCGCGTGCCATCCGAACAGCGATGCTTTGAGCGAAAGCAACCTCGGAAACGTTTTAGTTGCAGACTCTTGGGAGCAGCGACCATGAAAATCAGTCGCGCAGGTGCTTTCCGTCCCCACCGGAATCCAACGGCGCCACTTCCTCAATCGATGGCCGCGGCGGCGGTATCTTTCCAAACGGGTCGTCATCTGGAACTACCGGTGTCGGCGACACTGTCGGTTCGGGTTGATCATCCCGTAGCATGGTGTCTTTCTCCCCCTCACGGATTTGTGACTGGTACTCTCGGTTTCGTTTGCGACGGTCCGGCCGATGGGCTTGCGGTAACGATGACACGAAGTGTAGGTACGGGTTTCTCCTCGGGCTTTGCAAGCGCGTAGTTTGCAACCAACGCGGCCACTCCGATCACGAGCGCACCCGTAGCGATGCGCAATCTTGCGGATTTCTCTTGATTCGCATGCTCGACGGTAGCGGTATCCCGAAGCCAGGCGCGCGCGAGCTCCGTCTTGATTCGCGCGAGATTATCAACGTTGGCAAGCGTCCCCGGAGAAACGTAGGGACTTAAGTCTGGGTTGGCTACTCCGCGCGGCGCAAGCGAAAAGGCAGCGGCGATCAAAGCGCCACAAAACGCCGCTAATGACAGATATAGCCAAAAACCATGAGCCGGAATCTTCGAAGGGTCGCCTAACACTGCGATTGCGCCGAGGCCGGTTGTCACGATCC
This sequence comes from Vulcanimicrobiota bacterium, assembly GCA_963832625.1. GTDB lineage: Bacteria > Vulcanimicrobiota > Vulcanimicrobiia > Vulcanimicrobiales > Vulcanimicrobiaceae > CAWHUV01. The sequence goes on from CAWHUV010000008.1 coordinate 265,435, forward strand.
CCGTCAGTGTACCACCCTTGCCGTCGAGTGCTTTGAACCGTTCGCGAGCCAAGTCGTACGATGCTTTACTTTGGTCGAAGGCGAAGTCAGTGGCGTCTTTATTTGTAGCTGTGAGCTTCGCATAATCCGTTTCGAGTCGAATTCGCGACGCTTCGCGAACCTGTGAAGACGCCAGCGTCGAGTTTGGATCGAAAGGCTTTCTAGCCAAGGTGATATCGCCTTCGATGGATACTCACGCCACATTTCCTTCATTTCGCACGCTTGCCGCGGTCAACCACGAATAGCTAGCCATGACTTCAGGGACGTATTTCGGATCGAACGTCGCAGACTCGGGCGACTTGCCGGCTTTAAGGCAAGCATCCAGTCCGGCGACACCGGAATTGTAGCTCGCGATCACGCAGATTTGACAATCGGGACGAGCAGCATAATGTTTGAATGCGGGCACGATGATGGCGGAACACGCGTAGTCAAGGTTCTTACGAGCATCGAAGACAGGTGCGCCGTCAGACACGGACGCCGGCACGTCCACTGCCTTCCCTCGTCGCCCCGCGCCCACGACCCATTCGATCGGATCCTTGTAAACGATTCCTTGTTCGGCAAAGGCATGGAACGCAGCGTCAATCTGCATCAGTCCACGTCCGTAGTTCCCATCAAAGGAGACGGCAAGCGGGCGCCATACGCTCTCTTTCTTTGCGATCGCGGCCAGAAGACATGGCTCCGCATCGTACGTCGTTCCGAGCTCATTGAAAAGCGACACGAAGGGCGAAAGCGTCGGGTCGCCCAGCGGCTCCACTAACAATTGCAAGTCAGCCTCTGTTTACCGCGTGTGAATTCAGAATGCTCCATAGCTCGCCACCAACACAAAGGCTCGAGTGTAGGTTGTCGTAACCGGGGGAGGCCCGACGATAAAGTCGTTCAACTTATACCCAGGCTGCAAGGTCGTTTCGGCGCCCAGGTGCACTCCAAAGGTTAACATCGCAGCTCGGCCGAGCGCGACCGAGACGCCGCTGACATAGTCGACGTAGTTACTGGTCTGACTGGAGCCCACGCCGATTCCAAACGTGCTCATGACTTCGAATTCGCCGTAGGTGGGAAACAGTTTGTAATTGAGCAGCGTCACCGGGATCGGGCGGATCTGAGACACATTTACTGCTTGTATGAAGCCCGCTCCAGATGGTAGTGGGTTCGGATGCGGGCTCGGTAACGGTGGCTGGCTACCCGGGGCGAACGTATTATACGGCACTGTGGCGAACGACTGTTGCGGAAGGAAACTGAAGCCGACTCCCTCCGTGACGATCAACCGAGATTGACATACCACCTTCACGCTGACCGCGTTGTTTTGGTCCAGAATCAGGGTGAACGTCAGATCTCGTCGCGACGTATTCAGGCCCTTGCACTTTTCGGCGTCCACGTAGTGAAAGCGTGCCGGTGTGAGCGAGTCGAGGCGAACGGTAACGAATTGACGCAAGGTCGCTAAGGCCTTAGTATAGTTGCCTTCAGCATCTTTACCCTTCGTAAGCGGTGCCAAACGATCAGCGAGGTGTTGCAGTGCATCCTTGCACTGCTTCTCGCGTCCGAGGTCCACGTAGGCATGATTTACAACCGGTACGCACTCGGCCGACTCACTCTGCTCCGCGCCAAGGGTCTCTCCGACTCGTTTTGTAGCCGGTGTCGGCAACGTTGACGATTTCGGAAAAATCAAAGGCCTTAGCGAAGGCGATCGTTTTTGGGGAGCAGAAAGCTTCGGCGTAGGCGTAGGCGTCGGCGTGGGGAACGCCTGCTCGTGAGCGTTCATGATCGCTAGCAGCAATGTTATCTGCTCCGACGCAGCGGTGATCTCAACTGTGGGCCAGTCCTGAATGGAACGGGTAGCGCGAACGATGTCGACCGCCGATCCGGGCACCGGCCAAACAGAATGGCGACTGATACGGCTCGGCAGAGGCACTCCGATGATTTGCTCGGCAACGTGAGCGTCTAGATTCCGAAGACGAGTATCGTAGTCCCCGCGGGCCGGCTCGGAACCGTCAGGGTTTCTTTGCGAATCTGGATCGGCGAGAATCTCATCTGCGTGTCCAATCAGGGCATTCGAAACGTCAATGTATTTTGCGAGCTCACGCTCCGACGATTCGGTTTCATTTGTAAGCGCGGCAACCTTGTTGCCCAGACCGGTGTAGCAGTCATTGATTGCTTTGATGTAAGGGTCATCGGACCCGCTTTTCCCATCGCTCAGCTTGTCTAAATTGCATCCGGAAATCTTGGGTAGCGCCGGTTCATCGGGTATGTATCTCGGAAGGAACGTAACGTCGGTCGGCAGTGGACCTGGAGACGGCGGCGCAAGATTCGAGTCGATCGCCGCAAGACTCGCGGCGGTCGATGTGATCTTGCTCGTATCAGGCCCGCTCACGACGACATCATTGATCGTAACTTTCCAAGACGGATAACGGAGCGGGTTGATTCCGATCCAGCGAACCTCAGCCGGGCCTATCACGGCGCGCGAAGAGCTTGAAAAATTGCCAGCCACATTTTGTGTAAAGTCGTCCGCAGAAGGGCTGCCCGCCAGAGCTAGAAGCGCAACCACCATTGCAGTGAGACAAAGAATCGCGCGACGAGGATGCAGATTGTGTGGTTTCATCGTAAAGTCCGCTCCTTTACGGGAAACGGTTTTGCAAGGAACGTCACTCATCAGTGCGATCTGGCGAGTGACGGCATCGGCCTGCGTTGTGATTCGATCAGACCGCGCTTTCTGTTCCCACTTCTCCCTGCAGGACGTGCGGCTCGAGGATGATGCCCACAATGATTCGGTGGGGTGGAAGGCGGGGGATCTCACCGCCGCCTACGCGTTCGGCCAGCGCACGCCGCACCGAGCTCATAATGACCTCCGTGAGGTCGCCAAGATCGATCGGCTTGGGGCTTTCAGCTTGTTTCGCCATGCGAGTTGACTCCTCTCGAGGCCGCTTGAGCGACCTCACGCATCAAGTCAGTTGCGGAATAGGGTTCTGTGATGACCTGCGGGCATCGCAAACATGCCGCTACGCCTTCTTGCTTCCACCAGCGGCACGTCGGGCGAATTGCGCATGATCTAAGCCGCTCGGTGACTGGTGGAAGCAGCGACACGACTCGCCTCGCGAGTTCGCAATTTCCGTCAGCGAAGTGTGCGCAGCTCTGTCCTGCGCACGGGGCTGAGAATCGCAATACCTCTGTTGGGCGAACGTTGCCAGGAATGAGGTCAATGAGCGGATGGAGCGGGAGGGTTAGGGACAATGTCTCAACCCTGGCGGCCCCGACTTCGTCGCGCACCACGCCCAATATTACCGCTTCGGGCTGATCGGGTTGCGCGCTGGGGCATGTGAACAGGTTGCGGCGTGAATTCACTTTGCGATTTGCCCCTCAATCCGCTCCGCTTCGCGAGCATTGGGCCAACTCTGGTGCAGGCGCGATAATCGCGATCGACTTTTGCGGACTCTCGATCGCGAAGACGAGAACTACGATACGACTTTGACCTTGATCGTGAGATCACATGGCCGGACGAAGACTTCGGTATACGAATGCGAGGGCTGTTCGTCGTACGTCACTGGGTGGTCCGTGATCATCTGACCCGCAACGCCGGGTGGCGGCGTTTCGACAATCTCGAGAATGAGGATGTCTGGGTTGATTCCTTGCGGAACCGCTTTCTTCAGCGCAACGCCGAAACCGGTCGTTGGACACGTCACGGTACCGCGAACATGGAGACCGTGTGGACCTGGTGGCATCGTGTTAAGTACGGCGCTCCATGTACTAGGTTTGCACGCACACGCGTGATGCTCGGACATGATGTCCTCCACAGAGCGAAGATGAGTCGCACACCTCTAAATCGAGGGGCGAATGCGGCGGTCTTCTTACGGCAGACGCCTCCCCGAACGTCGTGCAAAACGCGCGCTCGACGCCGAGGCAGCTTCTGGTAGGGGAAGTATACCCCTCGGCTCGTAATAGTGCAAGTACCCTAGTCTATGGGGAAATTTTGGGCACAAGACCCCAAGCGCTCTCGGTTAGGCGCCGACGTGGGTCACCTCAGACTCACGCCAATGTTCTCGATGGTTCGCGACAAGCAAACGGCGGCGATGTGTCACTGCCCGAACTGCAATCTCGCTGTGGGATGAGAATGGGAGGAGGAAAGTTATGCGTACCAAGTTCCTGGCCTTCGCAGCGCTGACATTGGCTCTTGGAAACCCTTCGGCGCGATCGTCAGCCGCGGACGGATGGCAACTCGGAAGAGCCGATCACATTACCGCATATCGCGAGCGCGGGGGGATACGAATCTCGGCAACCGTCTCGTTTCCCACGCCGTGCTACGAGGGCAAGTTACAGCAACTCCCCTCGACTGATCCCAAATCGCCCAAGACCTTCGGGGTTCTTGTGCGCGTTAAACCTTCAGCGACCAGCAAGCTGTGTCCCGACGTGGTTGTCGAAAAGAAAATCAGCCAGGATTTCTCGTTGACACCCGCTCCCTCGAAGATCACCGTAAGGAGTGCTGGGAAGACCGAAACCGTAACCGTGATCTGGCCCGACAAACTTTCGGCGGCCGGATCTTCGACGGATACGTTGCTCGTTGTCCACCTCTATCGGCGCAGCGGCTCCACGATCGACGGTCAGGCCGTCTTCACGCCTCTCATGCATTCCGGCTCGACCCCGTCCCTGCGAGTGACGATCACGCTGGACGGCGTGTTCATACCCGAGGATCGATATCCCGCGGGCATCTACGTTGGCAGCTGCCGGGATACGGTGTCCGGGGCGCCGGTCTATCGTCTGAATCCTGTCCAGGGCGGAAAATCCGTCACGACTATCCAGGGCGCCGCCATGCTTACTCTCGAGAACCCGATGCACTCAATCGTCGTCACAGATCATCGGCCTACTTTTATAGGCCGCGTCGTGTCGTGCGGAGCCATTACGCCTCGATAACTATGCTACATCCCTCGCGCGCGAGGCCGAAACTCCTTACTGATTGTTTCTAAGCTGTTGACAAGTGAGGACCGCATCATGTCTCTGCTCGTTTTCCGTGTTTGCACTCAAACTCTGGCCGATATGCCGCGTGGCCTGTTCTCGGCCAATCCGCAAACGGCGCAACTCTTGATCGGACGCCCATAAGGTGGCCGGCCTGACTGCGGCTGCACTAGCGCCATCACGCGAATCTTTCGTCGCTCCCAAGACGTTCAGCGGCACAATTACCGTCCGCAAGAGCGCAAACGCTCTCAGCGTCCAAGAGATAAGCGACTACCGACTTGCCGTCAGTCGACTAGCCAAGATCTCGGCTGAAAACCAAGCCGATAATCGCGGGTTCCAATGGATCGCCGGAATACACGGTATACCGCAAGGGCGCTGCAAGCACGGCGTCTCCGCGTTTGCGCTCTGGCACCGACCATATATTCAGCTCTACGAGCAGGCTTTGCAAGACGCGGTAACGACTACCTTTGTGCCATATTGGGACTGGACGAAAGACCGCAGTATCCCGCAGATATTCCTTGATGAGACGTGGGTGAACCCCGACACTGGCCAGACGGAAGCGAATCCCCTATTAGGCCAGCCGATGAATGGGGGAACCGTAACGTCTCGCGATCCGGGTACGTCAGATCAACTCGTCCCAAACGCTGCGTTGGTCACGCAAGCCTTGCTAGCGACTGATTATGACGCGTTCTCGCCGGATCTCGAGAACCCGCACAATCAGATTCACGGTTGGGTGGGTGGTAGCATGTCTGTAATCGGTACGGCAGCATTCGACCCGTTGTTTTGGTCACACCACGCCTTTGTTGAGTACGTGTTTTGCCAATGGCAAGACGCGCACACCGCAGCCGTCGAGCCGGCCGATGTTACCTCGTCAGATCTCATCCCGTTCGGTGTCACAGTCGATCAGATTTGGAAATACAAGGCGCTTGGTTACGTCTACGAGTCTGATATTGCAACGACGCTCACTCTATCGAATCCGACGCCCACCGGGAGTCTCAAATCGGGCATGACCGTAACCACCCTAAGTCTTCGGAATGTTGATCCTGACTTCAATAGAGCCGAGCTTCGATTCGAAGGCCTCACTCCTCCCGAGGGAACGTTTGAAGTACGCGTGTTTGCAAACCAGCCGAAGGCAAATGCGAACACAAGCATCACCGACAATCCAAGCTACCTTGGATCTCAACACTTTTTCGGCCACGGCGGATGTTTTGGCGCCCCAGGTCACTGTGATCCGATCGACCGTGACATTTTTGACCTCCGTCCTAAGCATCACTACGACCCGATACGGGTGAGGCTGAATGTGACGAAAAGACTCCGAACGCTGCTTTTACGAGCCGAGCCCACCGAGGTGCCGCTGACGCTGGTCGTGGTGGACCAGGATGGCAAGGACGTTGAGGATTCTGGTCTGTACTTCGAGGGGCTGACCATCGTCGTCCGTTAAGGGCGAGGGAGTCGACGCAGCTTCGCCGAGCAGGGAAGCCGTGGGCGTGATATCGATTTAGAAGCCGTGATATCAGTTAGATCCGGTGCTCCGGTGACCACATTGAACCTTGCCGGCATCGATCGATTTAGTCGCGCCGAACTTCGATTCGAAGGTTTGCTGCCACCGGACCAGTCGTTCGAAATCCGCGTGTTCTTAAACGAACCGGGCGCCAGCTCGAAAACGCCGACTGAGGGAAACCCGCACTACGTCGGTTCACAATATTTCTACGGCGTTGGATCGACCTCGACAGTTGGAGACGCAACTGAGCGAGCGCAGCAACGCGTTCCGACGCAGATTCCACTCAACATCACTGCTGGACTCCAGGCTTTCTTGGCACAAACCTGCGCCAAGGAAGGGGTCGTCACACTGGTCGCCGTGGACCCCGCCGGTAGAGAGATACAAGAACCCGAGCTTCGCTTCGAGAAACTCTCGCTTGCGCTCAGTTAGGAGCTGCGGCTGTGCCTCGGGCCTAACCCATGAAGGCGCGTTGCAAGCAGAACCGCGTAGCCCAGCGGCTCACGTCTCCCTCTAGAATCCTACGTGCATTTCCCTCAGGCGACCCGCCGCCGCGAGATGCCTTTGGTCCATCGAAGTCCTTTTTTGTCAGCCTCGAGGCCCCCTAGGGCCGCAACAAGGGTCTCGACGAGTTCACGCTTCGCGTCGTAGTCAGCCGCATCGAACGTCTCCCAGAAGCGCGACAGCAGGGCTCGCGCCGCCTGCAAAGTCCGCCTCCTGTCGCATCGAGACGCCATCGCCGAGTGCAGTTCGCGCAGTCGCTCACGCTTTCGTTGCGCATCGGCGGCTAATCGCCCGAACTGAGCCTCGAGGTCCGTTGTCAAGTGCGGGTTACCTAGAGCCAGCTCCCAGCATCGCGCGCGAACCCTCTCGAGCTCGCGTGGGTTAAGGTCGGTTTCAAGCTTGTCCGCCTCGCGCTCGAGCGCTTCCCGGTCCTCCACTTGACTCTCGCCGGAGAGCCAATTCTCGAGAGCTGCGTCATTCGCTGCAAGACGCGCCACCTCGTCGCGAAACCGGCGCTCAAGGACCGCAGCGTTGATGCGATAGTTGCAGACTGTGCAGTCATAGTAACGAGTCCGCGTCGCGGCATAGGTACGCCGTACGCCGCTCGCAAGCCGTTTCGTCCGCGTTCCACCGGTCACATGACCGTGAAAGTGTCGACCACACGTCGCGCAGCGCACTGCCCCTGAAAGCGGGTACTCGAATTTCCGGACCTGCGAATGTCGTGGCCGGCGCGCGATTAGCTCTTGAACACGGTCGAAGAGCGCCGCGTCGACGATGACTTCGCGATACCGACGCTGTCCGAAGAGCTTGCGAACCCGGTTGCAGTCCCAGACAGGGGTCCGCTCCCGAACGACCGGCTTGCCGTCGGCGCCAAGCCGAGTCGACATCACTCGATGCGGCGGAGCTCCCGCGCGCATGCGCAGGGAAATCCGGTGCATACCGATCCCCCCAGCGTACCACTTGAAGGCGCGCACGACCCATTGGGCGCTGGGGTGCGAGGGCGTATCCCGCTCACTGCGCAACTGGATCCCGTAGGGAACCTTGTTCGACATAGCCTTCCCTTCGCGACGTCGACGCTGCCACGACGCCCGCGCGCGCTGGCTGCGCGCCTCGTTCTCAGCTTCGCCACCTAGCGATTGCCCTACTAGTGCGGCCCGGTCGGCGAAACTATCGCTCCGAACAACGCCTCGATCGCGGACGTAGAGAAAAACCCCCATTTCGTTGAGCATACGGGCGGCCACCAGAGTGTCGGTAATGTCACGCGAGAGCCGGTCTAGGGAGGTGATCAGGAGGTACCGCGGCCGTTCCTTGGCCGGCACAGACTCCAAGCGGGAGACCATCTCAAGAAAGACCTTGCGCCCGAGCGTGGTCTTCGCGGATGCCCGTTCGGAAAAGAGGGTCACCGATAACCCCTCATCGGCGGCCCAATTGCGTGCCCAGCGCTGCTGCTCCTCAAGCGACAGCTCTTGCTCATCTTTGGTCGTCGAGACGCGGCAGTACGCCCACGCGGACCGCGCCTCAGGCTGGGCCCGGGTTCTAGGCCTACTGGAAGATCCGGGCACGCTGCCGGCCCTCATGCCTAATGGGTTCAACGCATCTCGCATGGGAGGCTCCTTGGTGGTGTGCGTCAATTCCCTACGGCTCGCCATGCGGGTGAGAGACCAGAACGGCATCGACGTGATGGATGCCGTGGCGGATTAGAAACGGGACGACGATTCGTTCGCCGATCGCCTCGGCCGGCGAACCACTCTCCGTGACGCCGCGCTCGAGCCGGCCGCCGGCGTCGACGAGGTAGGCGTGGCCGCGCGGCGTCTGCACCACGAGCGCATCGGCCTGACCGACATCGAGCGCCGTTACCCGCAACTCGTGTAAAGTCGGTCGCGGCGGCCAGGCGCATAACGCGCACGCGCCGGCTCCAAGCACGATGGCGAATGCGACGCGCTTCTGCGCGATGAGGGCCGCAACGCCGATCATCGCGACGTCGTAGGCAAAGATTGCCCATGCCGGCGGCGGCGTCGCGATCACGTGGGCGCCCGGCAACGTCCCGACGGTACGCACGGCGCCGACGATCCACGCGAGCAGCGAGGTCTCGACGTTTGCGAGGGCTTGCGCGAGCGGCGGAGCCGGCGTCGCGGCCAGTTCGGCGAGCCCGCCGAGCATCGCGAAGCCGACGACCGGGACGACGAGGGCATTGGCGAGCGGCGCATACGGCGCGAAGACGAGGAACCCAGCGGCCGTCAGCGGCCACGTCCCGAGTTGCGTCGCGCATGTCAGCGCGAGCCCTTCGCTCGCAAGAGCGGGGACGCCGAGCCGGCCGAATCCGTGCGCAACCGTTTTCGCGAAGAGCAAGATAGCGCCGACGCATGAGAACGACAACGCGAACGATAGCGACAGAACCGAAGCCGGGCGCAGCGCCGCGACGACGATCGCCGCGAGCGCGAACGCGTTCCACGAAAATGACGAATAGCCACTCGCGCGCGCCAGCAAGAAGAACGAGACCATCGTCGCGGCGCGGAGCGACGGCAGATGCGCGCCGCTGAAGACGGCGTAGAACCAAACGACCCCGATCGCTCCGAGCGATGCGCCGATTCGTCCCGCGCCGAGCGCGCCGAGCAAACCGAGCGCGAGCGCCGCGATCACACCGAGATGCAGCCCCGCGGTCACCAGAATGTGAACTGTCCCGGTGTCTTGGAACTCGGCGCGCAAATCGGGCGGAAGGGCGCCGCGCTCGCCCCACAGCGCACCGGCAAGGATGCTCGCGTACGGTTCGTCCAGCCGCTCGCGCAGATGCGCGCCTGCCCACGCGCGGGCGCGCGCCAGCCACAGACTTGCGTCGCGTGGGTTGGGCGGTTCCGAGGAGAGGACGTGCACGCGCGCGAGCCGGCCGGAGATTCCCCGTTCCTCGGCGAGCGTGCGCCCCGAGGGTTCGCCCGGGTTGCGTGCTTCGTCCGGCGGTTCGAAGCGCGCGCGCAAGCCGAGGCGCGACCCGATTTCAAAGTGCGCCGAATTTGGGACAAACGCAGTCACTCGCCGGCCGTCGGCCAGGCGCAAGACGAGTCCGTCGCCGTCGAGGGGACCCGTGCGTTCGAGCACGGCGGCTTCGTACGCGTGCGAGCGGGTGTCGGCAGGCGGAAACGCCGGTTGACCCCTCAGCGCAGCGAGCCCAACGCCAAACGCTAGGGCCGCTAGCGACCCCGCACGAACGCCGACCGGCGCGGCTCGAAACGCGAGGTATAGGCAGAGGCCGGCCCCGAGCGCCGGGAGAGCGCACCCGCGCAACTCGCTTGCGATCCCCACGACGAACGCGAGCGCGATCGGCACGAGGTACGCGCGAGCCACATCCTTCCATCGCGACCAGAGTCAGCCGCGTCTAGGAGTCCAGTCTTGCGGATTGTCGTTACCGGCGGGGCCGGCTTTATCGGGTCGCACGTCGCCGACGCCTACTGCGCGGCGGGGCACGAAGTGGTCGTGGTCGACAGCCTCTGGGAAAAGGGCGGCGGGCGGCGCGAGAACGTCCCGAGCGGCGCGACGTTCGTCCACCTCGATATCCGCGATCCGGCGCTCGAGCGCTTTTTCCGCGACTTTGGACCGGAGGTCGTCAATCACCACGCAGCCCAAGCGTCGGTCGCGATCAGCGCGCGCGATCCCCGCGTCGATGCTGAGATCAACGTCCTCGGTCTGCTCAACGTCCTCGAGGCCTCGATCAAGACCGGCGTGCGGAAAGTCGTCTTCGCTTCGAGCGGCGCCACATTCGGCGAGCCCAAGAAACTGCCGATCACCGAGAAAACGCCGCAACGCCCGGCGTCGCCGTACGCGATAACGAAGATGGTCGCCGAGCACTATCTGCGTTTCTATCGCGCCCAGCACAAGCTCGAGTTTACCTCGCTGCGCTACGGGAACGTCTACGGGCCTCGGCAAGACCCATCCGGCGAAGCCGGCGTCATCGCGATCTTCATCGGGCGCTTCCTCGCGCGCGAGGGCGTGCAGATATTCTGGGACGGCGAGCAGACGCGCGACTACCTCTACGTCGGCGACATCGCGCGGCTCAACGTGATCGCGCTCGAGAAAGGGGACGGCGCGTGTTACGGGATCGGGACGAATCGGCGGACGAGCGTCAACGAGATCTATCGCGCGCTCGTTGAGGTGACTGGCTTCGAAGCGCCGGTGGAATACCTCCCCCGCCGGCCCGGCGACGTCCGCGACGCGCAGATCGACGCGTCGCGCGCGAAAAAGAACTGGGTTGGAAACCCAAAACTTCGCTTTTAGAAGGGATCGCAGAGACCGTGGATTACTTTCGCCGGCGCTTGACCGCGTAATGGCCGCAAATTTCATCGATCTCAAAGACAGGGTCAGCGTCGTGACCGGCGCGGCCCGCGGAATCGGCGAGGCGGCGGCGCGCGAGCTTGCGCGCGCCGGGTCGAACGTCGCGCTGCTCGATCTGGATTTTGACGAAGCGCGCGCGACCGCCGAGAAGGTCGGTAAGGAGACGGGCGTCACGACCCGCGCCTACGCGGTCGACGTGCGTTCGGCGGAGGCTCTACAAAGCGTCTGCGACGCGGTCGCGCGTGACTTCGGCGGGATCGATCACGCGATCAACAACGCGGGCGTCCAGTTCGTCGCGCCGGTCGGAGACTATCCGCTCGATAAGTGGGAGTTCGTGCGTTCGATCGATCTCGACGGCGTGTTCTTCACGACGCGCGCCGTTTGGCGGCACATGCTGGCGCGCAAGCGCGGGCGAATCGTCAACATCGCAAGCGTGCACGGGCTCGTCGCCTCGCCGTTCAAGCCTGCCTATGTCGCGGCCAAGCACGGCGTCGTCGGCCTTACGCGCGCGGCCGCGCTCGAAGGCGCCGAGCACGGCATCACGGTCAACGCGATTTGCCCCGGCGCCGTGATGACCGAGCTCGTTCGCAGCCAGGCGGCCCAACTGGCTGAGTCGTACGGCGGCGGCATCTCCGAGGAAGAGGCGCTCGACCGAGCGTTCCTTGCGGCGATGCCGACCCGGCGTTTCATCGACCCCCAAGAGGTCGGCCAGTTGTGCGCCTACCTGTGCTCGGATGCGGCCCGTTCGATCACGGGCGCGCCGATCTCGATCGATGGCGGCTGGGCGGCGCACTGACCCCACAGAAAACTCTCAGACGCTCTGCGGCCGTACCTTCAGACTTTATTCAGGGTTCGGCGGCATATGCTGGGGAGAGCGAATATCCCCACTCTCTCTTCGAGGTACGGCCACATGCAGCCAACCATCTCCAAGCAGACCATCGCTTCGGCGGCCGCGTTCGCACTTTTGTTCGGATCGACCGCAAGCTTGGCCGCCGCCGCCCCGGGCCGAGTCATAGCCCCGCTAGGCCACATGCTGCGTGTGCAGACCGACGGCTCGAATGCGTCGCAGCGTTTGTTCGTCTCCGACGGCTCGTCCGTTGAGGTCTATGCGATCAACAACAACCAACCCGGCAGCCCGATCGCGACGATCCACTCCAATGAGGCCGAGGGTTTGGCGTTCAGCAACGGCCGGCTCTATGTCGCACGGGCCAGTTACTCCGACGTGGCCGTGTATGACGCGAGCTCGCTGAAAGCGATCGGCGTGCTGCGCGATCCCGGGCAGCGTCCATACAGCGTCGCGGTTAGCCACGAAGGCGCCGTGTACGTCGGCAACCAGACGTCTGTCAAAGGCGGCCCCGGCAGCGTCAGCGTTTACCGGCACGGCGGCCAATCGCCGAGCGAAATCCTCACCTGCGCTACGTTTAATCAAGTGATGGGCGTCGCGGTGAATACGCACGGCGACGTTTTCGTCAACCAGAACAAAGTCTCAGGCGGCAGCGGCGAGGTCGACGAATTCCGCGGCGGTTCGCACAAGTGCCAACAGCTCAACGTCAGCGTGTACTCCGCCGGCGGCGCGGTCATCGATCCGAGCACGCAAGATCTGCTCGTCGCCGACGAAGGCTACCGCGCCGTCTACACCATGGCGCCGCCATATCAGGGCGTTTCGAACAAGATGTACCTGCCGCGTTGCACCGGTGAAGACATCGCAAACCTGGTCATCGATCCCGCAAGCGGGCTTCTGTACACGTCAGACCCGAACAACGGGGGAGACGCGATAACCTACCCGGGCGGGACGCTGATGGCGACGTACCACATGTCGTCGGCGATCGGGGTCGCGATCTCGAAGTAAGCTTCGCGCTGCGCGGCGCGGCTACGGCGGAAACGCCGCAAGCACGCCGCGCAGATCGGCGTCGGCTCGGTCGGCGATCGTTGCAAGCATCCCGTTGTTGGTGACGCGCAGCTGCTCGCGGGCGCTGATCGCGGCGACCTTGGTCCCTCCCTCGTCGCGGCTGACCACGACGTTGCACGGCATCAGCAGGCCAAGATGGTCTTCGTAACCGAGCGCTTCGAGGGCGAGGCGCGGATTGCAGGCGCCGAGGATCCGGTAGGGCCGGAACTCGGCGCCTATTTTGTCGTGTAGAATCTGCCGAACGTCGAGGTCGAACAAGACGCCCCAGCCCAAGCGCCCGAGCTCAGCCTTGACGCGTTCGATCGCCTCATCGACGCCGAGCGAGGTGACGACGACGCTGCCGTACGCGAACTGGGCCGGATCCACCGGAGTCACGCGACCACAAGATTGAGCAATTTGTCTGGGACGTAAATATGCTTTCGCAGCGTCTTGTCGCGCACGTGTTCGGCGACTTTCGCGTCGGCGAGCGCGCGCGCGAGCACGTCGTCCTCCTTCGCGCCCGGCGCGGCCGCGAGTCGCGCTCGAACTTTGCCGTTCACTTGGACGACGATCTCGATCTCGCTGAGCGCGAGCGCCGCAGGGTCGTACGGGATCCACCGCTCGAGGTGGACCGAGCGGTCGTAGCCGAGCCGTTCCCAGAGTTCTTCGGCGATGTGCGGCGCGAACGGCGCGAGGACGATTGGAAGCGCGTGCACGGCGTAGAGAAACGCCGGGTCGTCGGCGTCGCCGGCCTGGGAGAACTTTGAGAGAGCGTTGACCAGCTCGTCGAGCCGCGCGAGGGTCGTGTTGAAGTGAAATCGGCGAGTCGACGACTCTTCCGACCCCGAGCGCAGCGCCGTGTGGAGCGCGCGCACGATTTCGACCTGTGCGTCGCCCGGCATATCGGGGAGGCGGTCGAGCGGGACGGCTCGGGCGCGCTCGAGCGCGGGTTCGGCGATCCGCCACACGCGGTCGAGGAAGCGCACTCTTCCGGCGATCCCGTCGTCGGTCCATTCCATCGAATCTTCGGGCGGCGTCGCCTTGAGCAGAAACATCCGCATCGCATCGACGCCGTGCTTCTCGACGGTCTCGTCGATGGCGACCGTGTTCCCCTTGCTCTTGCTCATCTTCTCGCCGAAGCGCAAGACCATGCCTTGATTGAACAAGCGTTCGAACGGCTCGTCGCTCCCAGCGATCCAACCTTTGTCATGGAAATACTTGTAGAAGAAGCGCGCGTAGAGCAAGTGGAGGACGGCGTGCTCGGCGCCCCCGATGTATTGGTCGACGTTCAACCACGGGTTGACGCGCGCCGGATCGAAGGGCAAGCGTTCGTCGTGCGGATCGAGATAACGCACGTAGTACCACGACGACTCGAAGAAAGTATCCATCGTGTCGGTTTCGCGCCGCGCCGGGCCGCCGCAGCGCGGACACGTCGTGTTGACGAACGCCGGATCGCGCGCCAGCGGCGATCCTTCGCCCGTGATCGGAACGTCCTCGGGGAGGAGCACCGGGAGCGCCGAATCGGGGAGCGCGACCTCGCCGTCGTTCTCGCAGTAAACGATCGGAATCGGCGTCCCCCAGTAACGTTGGCGCGAGACGAGCCAGTCGCGGATCTTGTACTGAACCGTCGCTTCCCCGATCCCCATCGCGACCAGCCGCGCCGCCATCGCCACGCGCGCTCGCTGCGAGTTCATCCCGGTGTAGTCGCCGCTCGCGATCAAGCGGCCGTCGTCGACGAAGGCGGCCTGCATCGGATGTTCGCTCGCAACGTTCGGGTTCTCGACGACGCGCGCGATCGGCAATCCGGCTTTGCGGGCGAACTCGAAATCGCGCTCGTCGTGCGCCGGGACGCCCATCACTGCGCCCGTCCCGTACTCGGCGAGGACGTAGTTCGTCACCCAGATCGGGATCCGTTCGTTCGAGAGCGGATTACGCGCGAACGCTCCCGTCGGGACGCCCGTCTTCTCCATGAGGCTCGTCCGTTCTAGTTCCGACTTGTTGCGAACCGACGCGGCGAATGCCTCGATCGCCTTTCGCTCTTTCGGCCGGCGCTCGAGGATCTTGGCGACGATCGGGTGGTCCGGCGCGAGCGCGAGGTACGTGACGCCGTAGAGCGTGTCGATCCGCGTCGTGTAGGTCGCAACGCGCTCCTCTAAGCCTTCGATTTCGAAGGAGAAAGTGACGCCCTCGCTCCGCCCGATCCAGTTGCGCTGCATCGTGCGAATTTTTTGGGGCCATCCGTCGAGCCGGTCGAGCGCCGCGAGCAGCCGGTCGACGTAGGCCGTGATCTTCAAGAACCACTGCGACAGATTGCGCCGTTCGACGAGGCTGCCGCAACGCCAGCAGCGCCCATCTTCGACTTGCTCGTTCGCAAGGACCGTTTGGTCTTCGGGGCACCAGTTGACCGCCGCCTCGCGTTTGTACGCCAGACCGTCTTCATACATGCGCAAGAAGAGCCACTGGTTCCAACGGTAATACGCCGGGTCGCACGTCGCGAACTCGCGCGACCAGTCGTAACCGGTCCCCATCAAGCGCAGTTGCCGGCGCATGTTCGCGATATTCTCTTGCGTCCACACGTTCGGATCGATGCCGCGTTCGATCGCCGCGTTTTCGGCGGGCAGGCCGAACGCATCGAAGCCCATCGGGTGCAAGACGTTGTAGCCGAGCATCCGCGTCATCCGCGCGAATGCGTCGCCGAGCGTGTAGTTCTTGGCGTGGCCGACGTGCAGATCGCCGGAAGGATACGGGAGGTACTCGAGCACGTAGTACTTCTCGCGCGGATCGTCGTCGTATGCGCGATAGAGCCCCTCACGCTCCCAGCGCTCTTGCCAGCGGCGCTCGATCGTGCGAAAGTCGTACGTTTTGCGGCGGTCCTCGACCATTCGCCCTCTTTTCCGTCGCGTGCGCGGCGCTCCTCGCCGATGGGCCCTTGCCGCCGGAGCGCGAGCGCGTGATTCGAACGGCATGGACAAGCGTCGTAACCTGATCGTCGCCGCCGTCGTGGCGCTGGCCGCACTCGCGGCTGTCGTCCGCGGGTTCCATCGGTCCGATGGCGGGCCGCCGGTCGTGCGCGTCGCGAGCACGGAAGCGAAAGCGGCGCGAACGGTCGAGCGGCCCGCGCCCGCATCAAGCGGCTTGGTGGTCTACGTCGCCGGGGAGGTCCGCCGCCCCGGCGTCTACGACGTCCCGAGCGGCGCGCGCGTCACGACGGCGCTGCGCGCCGCCGGCGGCGTCACGCCCGCCGCCGACCCGGTCGCGGTGAATTTCGCCGAGCGCTTACGCGACGGCGAAGAGGTCGTCGTGCCGGCGCGCGGCGTCGCAGGATCGTCCGCCGCGAAGCGCACGCGCGGGCATTCGCGCCGCGGGCAGCGGCGGTCGCACAAGGCGCCGCCGCCGGCGCCGGTCGACGTCAATGCCGCCGACGCGGCGACGCTCGAAACGATCCCCGGGATCGGTCCGCGGCTCGCCGCGCGCATCGTCGAGTTCCGCGAGCAGAACGGCGGGTTCGCGGCGCCCGAAGACCTGCTCGACGTCAACGGCGTCAGCGACAAGCTCCTCGCGGCAATCGAACCCTACTTGAGTTTTTCGGCCCATTGAAGGACGACAAAAGAACGAAGCGCGGCGCTCTGTGCAAGCGCCGCGCACTGTTTTCGCTTTGTGACGGTCGGCTCTATCGATTGCCCGAGTCGCGGACCTCGCGTTTGGCTTTGTCGACATCGGCTTCGACGCGATTCTTGCCTTCGTTCAAGGTCGACTTCACTTTTTCGCCGGTCGTCATCTCGTCGCCGAGAAGATCCCGCTTTGCGCGCTCGGCCTCAGCCGTCGTTCGGTGCTTCGCCTCGTTCGCGGCGTCTTTCAGGTCGTGTCCAGCTTTCTCGAGATCGTCTTTTAGCGCCATAGGTCCCCCCTTCACAGGCGCTCTTCTACCCGAAACTCGTCCCGCGAACGCCGGGCGCCCGCTCACCTGAGCGGGCGCTTGTGTTACCAGCCGCCGCCGCTATCGCCGCCGCCGCCGGAATCGCCGCCGCCCCCGCCCCCGTCGAAGCCGCCGCCCGAGTCACCGAAGCTTCCGCCGCCCATGTTGCCCATGTCGGCTTGTCCCGGGTCGGACTGCCAGCCCGATGCGTCCGCGGTTGAACCGGTATCGGTCCCGCCTACGCCTCCGCCAACGCCGGCGCCGCGGTTGCCGAACAACTCATTGCCGAGAAATGCGCCGCCGAGGCCGCCGAGCAAGCCGCTGAAGAAGCCGCCGCCGCCCCCGCCGTAGTAACCGGGACCGCCGTATCCGCCATAGCCCGGTCCGGGTCCGTAACCCGGAGGCATCATGCGCGGACCCGCGATCGCGCGAAAGATCGCGCGGATGATAAGAAAACCTGCGAACAAGATTAGACCGAGCCAGATCAGGCCCATACCGCCTCCTCCCGACGCGTGAGTTCCACCAGTTGAAACTCCCGTCGTCGTACTTTGGTGTACTGTGAGCCCACGTTCGTGGCCCTTGTATTGGTCGAGCGCCAAGTGCACGCCGGTCAGGATCGCCTGATCGTTGTCGCCGCTGCGTAAGTAGCCGCGCATCGCGTCGTGAATGTTTTGGAACGTGCCGCTCGGGAAGAACGCCTGCGACGCTTTGTCGCCGACGACCGCATCCTGTTTCTCGGCTTTGGCGAAATAGAAGAGCACGCCGTTCACTTGTAAGCGCGTGAACGTCGCTTCGACCGCGGCCTTCAGCGTCTGCCCGTTGAGCGACGGCTCCGTGACGACGACGATCTCCTTGCCGGTTTGGCGGTTGAAGTCGCCGATCTCGTTGTTGAGCTGAGTCGCCGTCCCGCTCGAGAAGAGCGATGCCCCGTCGATCACGTAGGATTCGCGGGCGGCCAGCGCCGGCGCCGCAGCCGTGGCGAGCGTCAGCGCGAGGGCCGCGAGCGCGCCAAAAATTTTCATAGGTGGTTCCTTGCGAGTCACCCTCATGAGTACCCCCCGGGGCGCCGAAGGTTTCCGCCCTAACGGCACTCCGCCGCTGCGCGGTGTGGGGCTCTTGGGATCTACTGCCCTGGGGTGGTACGACTGCCAATTGAGATCAGCGTCAGGCCCCCGACGATGCTAGCCGCGAAGATGACGAGGAATATCCAGATCCCCAGGCGCTTGTAGCGCTGACGGATCCTGTGGTGGCGCCGGCTTTGCACCTTCGGCATTTTTGCGGGCTCCCTCTAGACGCTTTGCGCCCGGCGCGACTCGGTCGTGCCCCACAACCGTTCGAGGTTGTAGAAGGCGCGCAATTCCGGAGTAAAGACGTGGGCGACGACCGTTCCCAGATCGAGGAGGATCCACCCGCCATCGGCGTAGCCTTCCATGCGCGCGACCGGCAAACCGGCTGCCTTTGCATGTTCGGCGATCGCGTCGGCGATCGAGCGAGTCTGTATCTTCGATCGGCCGGTCGCGAGTACGAAGGCGTCGGCGACGATCGTGCGGCCCTCGAGCGGGAGCGTCAGGATGTCTTCGGCTTTCTTCTCGAGCGCGGCGTCGCGCACGAGTTCGATCAGATCGGTCAGGCGGTTCTCCTCTCTTGCGCGAATTCGCGCGAGGGCGTGCGGGTCGGGTTCGAGTAAACGGCGAGCGCGGCCAGGGTCGCCGGCGCGACGGTGCCACCGCGCATCCGAAGATACGCGATAACCGAGCGCAACGTTCCAAGCATCGCCGCCCCGAGATCTTCGAAGGCAAGGTCCGCAAGCGCCGCGCGCTCGGCGAAGTCGCGCCCCGGCTCGAGGCTGTCGGCGAGATAGACGATCTCGTCGAGCCGCGACATCGACGGATCGGCGAGCGTGTGCTTACGGATCGCCGCGAGAATCGTTTCGTCGTCGACGCCGAACTGCTCGCGCGCGAGTTCCGCGCCGAGCCGCGCGTGGAGTACGACCGGATGGGCGCGCTCGAACGAGTCAATCGCCATCGCGCGCCGTTCGCATTCCGCAAGCGTTCGCTCCGGCGAGTACAAGCGCGCGAGGTCGTGCAACATCCCGGCTAGGCGCGCCTTACCGGTGTCTGCGCCGTGCCGCCGGGCGATCGCCTCGGCGAAGCGCGCGACGCGTACGACGTGGGCGTAGCGGTGATCTTGACCGAGCGTCGCGCGAACGGATCGTGCGAGTTCGACGAAGTTCAACGCGCCGCGCCGGTCAGCCGCCGGTCGAGCGTGCTCTGCAGATGCGCCAAGCGATTGAGGTAGACGTCTCCACGCAGGTTACCGGCCCACATGACGACGGCGTTTTCACCGTTGTCGCTATAGTACGCGCGGCGCGTCGAAATCGTCGCGAAGCCGTATTTGCGATAGAGGCTCTGCGCGACGACGTTGGACTCGCGCGCTTCGAGCGTGATCCACGAACCGCCGCGTGAAATCGACTCGCGCAGCAGATGAACCAAAAGTTGCTCGCCGTAGCGTCGCCCACGGCAGTCGGGATGGACCGCCAGCGTCGTAATGTGCGCGTCTTCGAGGATGACCCAGATGCCGCCGTAGGCGACGATCTCGCCGCTTTCCTCAGCGCGGCCGACAAAATAATGCGCGAGCTTGTTGTCGTTGAGTTCGCTGTGAAAAGCGCTCGGCGGCCACGAACTCGAGAAGGCCAACCCCTCGATGCGCATGACCGCGCGGATGTCGCTCGCAACCATCGGGGCGACGGTCAATCGTTGCGGCCGATCGGCCGCGGGACGCTCGAGGTTCGCTCTCAACGCACTCCGTAATCCGCGCGAACGGCGTGCGGGCTTGGGGCGGGCTCGCGATCGAGCGCCTTGCGCGCGATCGCTAGCGCCGGCGGTGGTTCGATTGGAGGGCAGGGACGCACGATGATCCCGCGTTCGCCAAGCCGCGGAGCGGCGCCCTGCCACGCGCCGGCACAGTTTAATGTGGCCTCCGGCGCCAGTCGCTCGGCGAGCGCGTCGGCGACCGACGCGTCGGCGCCGCAGCGTGTCAAGACACCACGTTCGTTACGCAGCCGAGCACAAACCGTCCCGGCGCGCCCGCTGACGAACGAGGCAAGCGGGAGCGGCGCATCGACCGGCTCGACTGCATCGTACGAAGAGACGGCGATCAACGGGAGCGCGCGAGCAAAGGCGATGCTCTTGGCGTAGCTCAGCGCGATGCGCAAGCCGGTGTATCGCCCGGGGCCGGTGCCGACCGCGATCGCCCGGAGGGCATCGAGCGTTTCGCCACCGAGCAAATCCTTCACCAGTCCGAGCCCGCCCTCGAGTCCGCCGTTCCCGCCGGTCTCCGCGGCGCGGGCGATCCGTCCGTCGCGCGAGAGGAGCGCGACCGAGAGCGGCCCGAGCGCGCCGTCGAAGGCGAGCAGCCACGTCATGTTGGGCGCTCGATGACGATCTCGCGCGGTCCGTCGCCCGAGCCCGCCAGACGCACCACGAGCGCTCCCGGCGGCAGGAACCCTGGGAGCCGGTCGGGCCATTCGACAAAGACGATCGCGCCGGTCCCGAGGGCTTCTTCTAGCCCGAGCTCGGTCGCCTCCGATGGGTCCTCGAGCCTGAAAAGGTCGATGTGCTCGATAGGCGGCGGCCCCGGGTAGCTATGGCGAAAGGTGAAGCTCGGGCTGGACGCGGTGTCGGCCCCTTGCAGCGCCCCGACCGCCGCGCGAACGAAGGTCGTTTTCCCCGAGCCAAGCGGCCCGCGGAGCCCGACCGCATCGCCCGGCCGCAACGTCGCCGCAAACGCGCGCGCGATTTGCTCGAATTCGCCGAGCGAATCCGCGCGCGCGAGCGTCATAGAGAAGAAATCGCACGCGCGTCCGCGAAGCGCCTCGCAGTGGGCTTGAGAGCAAACGATGTCCTGGTCGGCGTTATCACGGGCGTGATTTCGGCGGTCGTAGCGTCGTTGCTCGAGGCGTTTTTCATAACCATTCGCGTGCTGACGGTCGGCCAGGCCGGCGGCGCGATTGGGAGTAAGATTCTCTTCATTGCGCTCGTCGGGGCGGTCGTCGGCGGCGTGATCGGATTCATCATCGGCGGCTTCTCCAAGTCGCGTCCCCGACCGCGATAATCTTCATTGCTGCACCCTTCGCCGTGACGCGGCCCTGCGCCCGCGCGTGAGTTTTTTCATTGGATAGCGATCGCATCTCTCAAATCAACGTCGAAGACGAAATGCGCGAGTCGTACCTCGCGTATGCGATGTCGGTCATCGCGTCGCGCGCGCTCCCCGACGTTAGAGATGGGCTCAAGCCGGTGCAGCGGCGGATCCTGTACGCGATGTCCGAGATGAACCTCTCGCCCGATAAGCAGCATCGCAAGTGCGCCGGCGTCATCGGCGAAGTCCTCAAGAATTTTCATCCGCACGGCGACAGTTCGGTCTACGACGCGCTCGTGCGGATGGCGCAGGATTTTACACTTCGCTACATCTTGGTCGATCCGCACGGCAACTTCGGTTCGCTCGACGGCGACCCGCCGGCCGCCTACCGTTACACCGAAGCGCGCCTCGCGCGGCTCGCGCTCGAGATGCTCGCCGATATCGAGAAGAATACCGTCGACTTCATCCCCAATTTCGACAATCAGGGGACCGAACCGACGGTGCTGCCGTCGCGGCTCCCGCAACTTCTCGTCAATGGCTCGAGCGGCATCGCGGTCGGGATGGCGACGAACATCCCACCCCACAACCTCGGCGAAATCTGCGATGCGATCGCGCACTTGATCGATCACGAGGACGACGCCGACGAAGCGCTCGATGAAACGCTGTGCGACATCGTGCAGGGCCCCGACCTCCCGACCGGCGGGTTCATGCTCGGCAAAGAGGCGATCCGCCAAGCCTACAAGACCGGGCGCGGTTCGATCGCGATGCGCGGCAAGGCCGAGATCGTCGAAGATCGCGGCAAGTTCAAGATCGTCATCACCGAGGTTCCGTTCCAAGTGACGACGGCGCGCATCGTCGAGGCGATCGCCGAGGCGTACGAGGCGAAGACGATCGTCGGAATCTCGAAACTCGACAACGAGTCGTCGCGCAAGGGGACGCGGATCGTCGTCGAACTCTCGCGCAACGCGACCCCGAACATCGTCTTGAACCAACTCTACAAACATACCCCGCTGCAGACGAGCTTCGGCTTCAACATGCTCGCGCTCGTCCCGGTGCCCTCGAGCCATCCGGGGGCCGGGGCGTCGCTCGAACCGCAAGTGCTCTCGCTGCGCCAGATGCTGCGGCACTACGTCGAGCATCGCCGCGTCGTTATCCGGCGCCGGACGCAGTACGATCTCGACAAAGCGCGCGAGCGCGCTCATATTCTCGAAGGCTTCCGAATCGCGCTCGACAACATCGACGCGGTCATCAAGATCATTCGGCAAAGCCCGACGACCGAGGCCGCGCGCGAAAAGTTGATGGCGCGCTTCTCGCTGAGCGAACGCCAAGCGAACGCGATCCTCGACATGCGCCTGCGCGCCCTCACCGGGCTCGAGCGCCAAAAGATCGAGGACGAATACGCGCAACTCGTTAAACTGATCGCCGAACTCGAAGACATTCTGGCGAGCGCGCGCCGCATCTCGGCCCTCGTCAAGAGCGAGGCTGCCGATCTCAAGAAGCGCTTCGGCGATCCACGCCGCACGCAGATCTTGCCGGCCGAGGACGAGCCCAACATCGAGAGCCTGATCCCCGATACGGACGTCGTCGTGACTTCGACCGTCGGCGGCTACATCAAGCGCGTCTCGGTGGATACGTTCCGCGCCCAGAACCGCGGCGGCCGCGGCGTCATCGGCATCGCGAACTTGAAGAAGGAAGACGTCGTCAGCAACTTCTTCATGACCTCGACCCACCAAACCATTCTGTTCTTCACGAACAAGGGGCGCGCGTACCGCCTACGCGGATACGAAATCCCCGATAGCACGCGGCAAGCGCGCGGGACCGCGCTTGTCAACCTCTTGACGCTTCCGCCGGGCGAGACCGTGACCGCGATCTTCCCGGTGCGCTCCTTCGAAGGCGGCAAATTCTTGGTCATGGTGACCCGTCGCGGCGTCATCAAGAAGTCGCCGTTGACGGAGTTTGCGAACATTCGGCGCAGCGGTCTCAATGCGATCTCGCTCGACGAGAACGACGAGTTGCTGGCGGTCGACCTGTCCGACGGCGCGCGCGACATCATACTCGGGACGCGCGACGGGATGGCGGTCCACTTCAACGAGAAGGACGTGCGGTCGATGGGCCGCAACGCGCGCGGTGTCCGCGCCATTACGCTTGCGCCCGGCGATGAGGTCGTGGCGATGGACGTCGAGGAGAAGGACCGGCGCGAAGTCCTCGTCGTGACGTCGCAAGGTTACGGCAAGCGTACGCTGATCGACGAGTACCGCCATACGTCGCGCGGCGGCAAGGGCGTCAAGGCGTTCGCCAAGGAACGCGCGATCGGGTCCGTCGTCGACCAGATCTTGGTCAAGCCCGACGACGAACTGCTCCTGATCACCTCAGGGAATCAAGTGATCCGCATTCGCGTCGCCGAGATTCGGCGCGCCGGCCGCTCGACCAAAGGTGTGCGCTTACAGCGCCTCGAGCCGGGTGACGAAGTCATCGCGGTGACGAACCTCGGCGTGCAAACGAAACAGATCGAGGACATCACGGGCGAGCCGGTTGCAACGCCGACGTAGCGGCGCTAGGAACGCCGTGTGCCGGCGTCAGTCGGCTTCGGTTGCCTCGGGACGCGGGCCCAGCAACTCGTCGACCGTAAACTCGATGTCCCCAAAGGCTTCAAACGAGAGCGACTCACCCGGCGCAAAGATCGCTTGCTCGGCGTAACCCAAATCGTTGGGTTTGCGATAGCGCTCGATCGTCCACGTCTTGAGGTTAGCTATCCAGTACTCGGGTATTCTAAAACGCGCGTAGAGCCGCAACTTCTCGCCGCGATCGTACGCGAGCGTCGTATGCGAAACCTCGACGATGGCCCCGATCCCCTCGCTAAAGATTCTCACGCCTCGATAGTAGTCGTCGCGCCACTTCGCGAGCGCGAAGTCCGGTTCGGGCGCATCGTCCTTGGAAAGCGGGACCGATGTCTGAGATATGGGGTGCGCTCGGCCGCGTAAACGCGCAAAGACGTCGTTTATCCGCATAACGGCGGTTCGATGATCGGGACCCGTCGGGGGCATTACGACGAGTGCCCCGGCGATGAGCTCGAGGCGTTCTTCGGGTCCGATGACGCCGCGTTCGTACATCTTCTCGAACTCGTCGAGATTGAAGCGCCGGGTCTCGAGTTTTTCGGTGTCGATCGCCATTGCCATAACACCTCGGAAGTTTGACGCCGCTCGGTTGCCGCGCCGTTTCTACGATCTTACCGCCCTGGTGCGAGTTCTACAAGCCGGCTACTCCGTCGAGGGTTTGACGGGGGGAGGTTCGACGAAGTCGCCGACCGCGGGCTGCAGTGCGCCGCCGACCGTCGAGAATAAGACTTCCCAATACTTTCCCACCGGCTGCGTGACGGTCAAGGTGATCGGCCCTTTCGCCCGATGGTTCGAAGCTGCGTAGACGATCAAGGTGTCACCCGCTTTGATCGGGCCGCTGAAGTCGACGAGCGCGAGCGGCGGCGTCACTTGAACGATTCGCGCAACGCGCGGAAAGAAGACGGGATACTTTGCAAGCGCCGCGGGGACGCTCTTCGACCACGAGATCTCGGGGACGCTCTCGAAATCGCCCACCGGCTGGTTCGTCGGCGGGTCGCTCTCCAAATCGATGTGCTGCGCGTAGACGACGTCGCCCGTGACGCAATTCGTAACGACGAGGTGCGTCACCGCGCCGATCCGTTCGCTCGAATTCGGCATCCCCGGGAGGCGCGGCCGGAGATCGAACGGTGCCGAGACCATGAAGTCGGCCGTTTGGCGGCGGCAGTCGTCGAGCGTGGGCAGACCCGCGAACGAAACGCTCTCGGCGTTCACCCACGCGGTCACCATCTTGCTCCACAGGGCAGCCGGCATCGTTTGCAGGGCCGCGTCGGAGACGGTCGTCCCGACGAGGACCTTGACCGGGGCCGGGCGCGCCCCGAGCGGGGCGGCGGCGGCCAAGGCGAAACCGACGGCGAAGAGCGCGGTCCGCAACCGGGCGGGCCCCGTTGCGGTCAACCTGGCTGGAGGTAAGGTTTTTGTCATGAGTGCTCTCCCCGATGTCTCGCAGGCGACGTTCCAGCGCGACGTTCTTTCCAGCGACCAGCCGGTCTTGGTTGACTTCTGGGCCGAGTGGTGCGGCCCGTGCAAGATGCTGGCCCCGGTCGTCGAGAAGGTCGCGCAATCCTACGCAGGCCGGATTCGATTCGTGAAACTGAACACCGACCTCAATCCGAGCTTGGCCGGCGAGTACCATGTGTCGGGGATTCCCTGCCTCATCCTTTTCAAGGGCGGAGCGGCGGTCGACCGGATCGTCGGGTTCGTCCCCGAGCGGACGATCACGTCGATGCTCGAGAAGCACCTGAGCGCGACGGCGTAACACCGCGCCGGCGGACGATGCGCGCGTGACGTTGCGTGAACTGCCGGCGGTGCACCGTCTCCTCGCCGAGCCGCGCATCGCCGCCTACGCGCCGGCGGTCGGTCGCAGCGGCCTGAAAGCGGCGATCGACGACACGCTCGCGGAGGTTCGCGGCGAGAGCGCGCGCGACGGCGGGTCAATTCCGTCGCTTGAAGTGCTCGTCACCCGGATCGAGTCGCGCCTTCGCAGCGCCGGCGCGCGCGAAAGCCTCGTCTCGGTGATCAACGCAACCGGCGTGCTGTTGCACACCAACCTCGGCCGGGCGCCGCTCGCGCGCGAGGCGCTCGCTGCGATCGCCGCGGTCGGCGGCGACTACGTCAACCTCGAGTTCGACCTGGAGTCCGGGACGCGCGGCTCGCGCTACGATTTGGTCAGCGGGCTGCTCCGCGAATTAACCGGCGCCGAGGACGGCCTCATCGTCAACAACTGCGCGGCGGCGATTCTGCTCGTGCTCGATACGTTCGCGAACGGCCGCGAGTGCGTCGTCGCGCGCAACGGATTGATCGAAATCGGCGGCGGCTTTCGGCTCCCCGAGATTCTGGAGCGCAGCGGCGCAACGCTCGTCGAAGTCGGGACGACCAACAAAGTCTACCTGCGCGATTTCGAGGCGGCGCTTTCAGCGCGGACGGCAGTCCTCTTGCGCAGCCACATGTCGAACTACCGGATCGACGGGTTCGTCGCCGACGTCGCGCCGGCCGACGTGGCCGCCCTGGGACGGCGCGCGGGGATCGCGTCGGTCGAAGATCTCGGAAGCGGCGCGCTCGTCGATCTGGCGCGCTTCGGTCTGCCGCGCGAGCGGACGGTCCCCGACGCCGTCGCGGATGGGTTCGACCTCGTTGCGTTCTCGGGGGACAAACTGCTCGGCGGCCCGCAGGCGGGGATCGTCGTCGGCCGCGCGTCGCTCGTCGCACGGTTGCGCGCGAACCCGATGCTGCGCGCACTGCGCGTCGACAAGGCGACGCTCGCGGCGCTCGACGCGACCCTGCGGCTCTACCTGCGCGACGACGCGCCGCTCGGCATCCCGCTCTACGCGATGCTTGCGCAATCGCGCGATGACTTGCGAGTGCGCGCCGAGCGCATCGTCGGCCTGCTCGGCGCCGTTGACGATAAGGTGACGATCGTCGAAACGGAAGCGACGGTCGGCGGCGGCGCGCTGCCACGTGCGTCGATCCCCTCGATCGGATTGGCCGTCGAAACGGCCGCGACGGACGCGGCGGCGCAGACGTTGCGGCGCAACGGTCCGCCGATCGTCGGGCGGATCGACGAAGGGAAGATCGTGCTCGACCTGCGCACGGTCGCACCCGAGCGCGACGCGGTGCTCGCGCGCGCGCTGACTCAATCGTTCGGCTAGTGCACATCGTCGGAACGGCCGGCCACGTCGACCACGGGAAGTCGGCGCTCGTTTGGGCGCTGACCGGTACGAATCCCGACCGATGGCTCGAAGAGCGGGTCCGCGGGATGACGCTCGACCTCGGTTTCGCACGGCTGCACTTCGATGACGGGACCGAAGCCGGGATCGTCGACGTCCCGGGCCACGAGCGCTTCCTTCATAATATGCTCGCCGGCGCCGCCGGCATGGAACTTCTACTCCTCGTCGTCGCGGCGAACGAAGGCCCACGCCCACAGACGCTCGAGCACCTGGCGATCCTGCGCTACTTGAACGTTCGGCGCAGCATCGTGGTCCTGACGAAGATCGACTTGGTCGATCCGGCCGACCTCGCCGTCGCCGAAGCGATGACTCGCGAAGGGCTGAAAGGGACGCTCGCCGCAAGCGCGCCGATGTTCCGGGTTTCGACCGTGACCGGCGCCGGCCTCGCCGAGTTGCGCGCCGCGATCCACGCCGAGCTGCGCGCGCTTGCGCCGCGCGACCACGACGCGCCCGCGTACCTCCCGATCGACCGCGTTTTCGCGCTCGCCGGACACGGCACCGTCGTCACCGGGACGTTGATGCAAGGCCGAATCTCAACCGGCGATCGTCTGCGCCTGACGCCGCTGTCCCGCGACGTTCGCGTTCGCAGCCTGCAAACGTTTGGAGAGCGGCGCGAGTACGTCGAAGGCGGCGCGCGGGTCGCGGCCAACCTTCCGGGCGTCGACGTCGCGGAGATCGCACGAGGCGCCGTGTTGGCGAGCCCGCAACTCGAAACGAGCGCGGAACTCGTCGTGCGCTTTACGCCGCTCGTCGACGCGCTCGCGATGCTGCGGCGGCGCACGCCGGTCCGCGCCTACATCGGTTCGGCGGAGATATTGGGGACGCTCGTTTTCTCGCAAGTTCCGACCGCCTCCGAAGAGGTCCGCGCCGTCCTCCGGTTGCGCGCGCCGACGGTCGTCGTGCCGGGGAGCGCGTTTGTCGTGCGCCGCCTTTCGCCGAAGGACGTCATCGGCGGCGGGAAGATCGAGGGCATCGCACGCGGCGCGCCTGCGCTGGAAAGCGAAGCCCGCGAAGACCAGCGAGAGTCGAGTCCGCTCGTCGCGGCACTCCGCGCCGCCGGTTTGGCCGGCGCCGGCGCCGAGCACCTCGGGGCGGCCGCGAACGTCCGCGTCGACGTCGCCGAAGCGGCGCTCGCCGACCTCGTCGCCGACGGGCGCGCGGTCAGGCTCGCGAAGCCGAGCGCGTACCTCGACGGCGCCCTCGCCGATCAGTTGTTTGCACGCGTCGGCGAAGCGCTCGCGGCGAGCGAACGCGCGACGCCGTGGCTCTTCGGAATGACGTCGCTTGGATTATCCCGCGTATTGGAGATTCCGGAGCCGGTCCTCGTTCGGATTCTCGCGGTCTTCGCCGACGACGGCCGGGTCGCACAGCGCGCCGGCTACTTCGCAACGCCGGCGTTTGTCCCGCAGTTGAGCGACGCGCAGCGAGCGTTCTTCGACGGCGCGTTTGCCGTCGACGACGATGCGTCGAACGTCCCGGTCGCGCTCGACGCGCTCCTTGCCGCGATGCGAACGGCCCGCGTCGTGGGCTTGAACCAAAGCTTCGACATGCTCCTCGCGAGCGGCGCGCTGATCAAGGTCGGCGACGCCGTCTATCGGCGGTCGCAGCTCGACCGAATCCGCGGCGCCCTCGCGACGAATCTGCGGGGCGGCCGTCAGATGACTATGGCGGAGTTTCGCGACCTCGTCGGAACGTCGCGCAAATACGCCGTCCCGTTGCTCGAGTGGTTCGACGCTTCCGGCCTGACGATTCGCAACGGCGACGTGCGGGTGCTGCGTTCAGTGCCGCAGCGCTAGCAGGCCGATGACGATCTCGAGCGCGATCAAGACGATGACGACGACTTCGGTGAATTCGCCGCGCGCCGCCTGAACCTGGTCGGTGAAGAAGCGGTACATGCCGTTGACGCTATCGAGTTTCGCGTCGATTTGCTGCTGCCAATCCTTCAATCCTAGGCGCCCCGCGACGCCGCGGAAGAGCCGCGCGTAGTACGCGTCGCCGATGATCTTGAGGGCGTTGGTCGCGCGGTCGGTCAATTCGACGACGTCGACGATCAGGTAGCGCACGCGGTCCGCAGCCTCTTGCGCTTGGCGGCGGCCAAAGCGCCGCGCCGGACGTTTGGGATCGAGTTTGTAGATATCGTCGAGTTCTTGGTCGAGCCGCAGGTCGTAGCGCCGCAGTTCGACGAGTTGCGTGTTCGCGAATTCGAGAATGTCGAAGACCGCGTTCGCGTTCTCGCGCCGGTCGTACACGAAGGCGGTGTCCCACTGGACGACCGCCAAGTCGTCTTCGAAGTACGCAAATCTCACGCGCAGGGTCTCTTCTTGTTCGCTTGCCGTCAGCGGGCGCTCTTCGCCGAGCATTAGCCCGGCGAGGGCCGGCGCGCACGGCCCGAGGAGATGGGTCGCGGTGACCACCGATTCAAACGACTCGACTTCGAAAACGTAGTAGTCCTCGAGCAGCGGTTCGTGCGGGTCGTCGAGCGCCGGCCCGATCTCGACGAGGACGCGCGCGAGCGTCTCGCGCGCCGACTGCTCGAGATCCGGATCGCCTCGGAGCCGGCGCGTCAGCGCCGTAAAGTCGTCCCACGGCCCGGCAAACGGCTCCGAGAGGCGAATCGAAACGACGCCGTAGTCGAACGCTTTGACGCGGATTTTCGCGGAGCCCGGCGCCGGAATCGCGAGGACGACGGGCGGCTGTGGAAAGCTGATCGATGCCGCGGAGGCTTCGCGCCGTAACTGGAGCGGGGCGCGTGCCACGCCGGCGCCGGCGACCTGCTCGAGCCGGTTCAGATCGATCGTGTCGGCGACGTCGAAGATAAAGTAGGCGTGGAATGCGCCTTCGCGGATCGCCGGCGGGACCGGCGTCGTCGCGCATTCGAAGGATCCCATCGGCGGCACGCTTCCGCGCCCCGCCCCGTTCCACCCCGAGCGGCCGTTCGAAACCCTCGCTTTCGCCGCGTGGTTCTACTATTATCGAAATATGAACGCCGATCGCATGACTCAGCGGGTCGCAGAGGCGCTGAACGCCGCGTACCAGCGCGCGCTTGCCGAGCACGACACGCAGACGACCCCGGAACACTTACTCGCGGCGCTGTTGGAACAGTCCGATGGGCTCGCCGAGCCGATCCTGACGAAGGCGGGCGCGAACGTCGCATCCCTTCGGCAATCGGTCGATCGGGCGATCGCAGCGCTCCCACGATTTTCCGGCGCGAACGCCGAACAGCAGAATCCGACCGTGGCGCCGGCGCTCGCCCGTCTGCTCGCCGCCGCCGACGACGAAGCGAAGCAGTTGACCGACGAATACGTCTCGGTCGAGCATCTGCTGCTCGCGATGGCGCGCGACGGCGGCGCCGTCGGGAAACTCTTGCGCGACGCGCGGATCACGCGCGACGGCCTCCTCGAAGCATTGAAGGAAGTGCGCGGCAACCAGCGTGTGACCTCACAGAATCCCGAGGGCACCTATCAATCGCTCGAACGATACGGTCAGGATCTCACGCGCGCGGCGGAGCTCGGGAAACTCGACCCGGTCATCGGCCGCGACGAAGAGATCCGCCGCGTGGTCCAAGTCCTCTCGCGGCGGACGAAGAACAACCCGGTCCTCATCGGCGAGCCCGGGGTCGGCAAGACCGCGATCGTCGAGGGCTTGGCGCAGCGCATCGTCCGCGGCGACGTCCCCGAGGGGCTCAAGAACAAGCGGCTCGTCCAACTCGACATGGGCGCGCTGATCGCCGGCGCGAAGTACCGCGGCGAGTTTGAGGAACGGCTCAAGGCCGTCCTCAAAGACGTGCAAAGCGCCGAGGGTGCGATCGTCCTCTTCGTCGACGAACTGCACAACGTCGTCGGCGCGGGCAAGGCCGAGGGCTCGATGGACGCCGGCAACCTTCTCAAGCCGATGCTCGCGCGCGGCGAACTGCACCTGATCGGCGCGACGACGCTCGACGAGTACCGCAAATACATCGAGAAGGACGCGGCGCTCGAGCGTCGCTTCCAACCGGTGTTCGTCGACCAACCGAGCGTCGAAGATACGATCTCGATCCTGCGCGGCTTGCGCGAGCGTTACGAAGTTCACCACGGCGTCCGCATCAAGGATTCGGCGCTGGTCGCGGCGGCGACGCTTTCCAACCGCTACATCGCGGATCGCTTTCTCCCCGACAAAGCGATCGATCTGGTCGACGAAGCGGCGGCGAAATTGCGCACGGAGATCGACTCGATGCCGGTCGAACTCGATGAGGCGTCGCGGCGCATCATGCAGCTCGAGATCGAACGTGAGGCGCTAAAAAAA
The DNA here is from genome assembly GCA_963832625.1 of Vulcanimicrobiota bacterium. GTDB lineage: Bacteria > Vulcanimicrobiota > Vulcanimicrobiia > Vulcanimicrobiales > Vulcanimicrobiaceae > CAWHUV01. The sequence goes on from CAWHUV010000008.1 coordinate 296,798, forward strand.
GAGACCGACGCCGCGTCGAAGCAACGCCTCGAGCGAATCGAGCGTGAATTGGCGGAACTTCGCGCCGAGACCGACGGGATCAAGGCGCGTTGGCAAGCCGAGAAGGCGGCGGTGCAAAAGCTTCGCGAGTTACGGGCGCAGATCGATCAAACCAAACTCGAGATCGAGCAGGCCGAGCGCCAGTACGATCTCAACCGTGCCGCGGAACTCCGTTACGGAAAACTCGCCACGCTCGAGAAGCAGCTCAAGGCCGAGGAAGCCGCTCTCGTCGCCGACGACAAACCCCGGCTCCTCAAGGAAGAGGTCGACGAGGAAGACATCGCCGACATCGTCAGCCGCTGGACCGGGATCCCGGTCTCAAAACTGCTCGAGGGGGAGATGCGCAAATTGCTCCGCCTCGACGAGGAGCTTCACAAACGCGTCATCGGCCAAGACGAGGCGGTGACCGCGGTCGCCGAAGCGGTCATTCGCGCGCGTTCGGGTCTCGGCGATCCGAACCGCCCGATCGGGTCGTTCATTTTCCTCGGACCGACCGGGGTCGGGAAAACCGAGCTCGCGCGCGCCCTCGCTTCATATCTCTTCGACGACGAACGCGCGATGATTCGGATCGACATGTCCGAGTATGGCGAGAAGCACTCGGTCGCGCGGCTGATCGGCGCTCCGCCGGGGTACGTCGGTTACGAGGAAGGCGGCCAGTTGACCGAAGCGGTCCGCCGCCGCCCGTTTTCGGTCGTCCTGTTCGACGAGATCGAGAAGGCTGCGCCCGACGTCTTCAACGTGTTTCTGCAGATCCTCGACGACGGGCGGCTTACCGACGGCCAAGGCCGCACGGTCGATTTCAAAAACACGATCGCGATCATGACCTCGAATATCGGCAGCCATCGCATCCTCGACTTCCATGGGTCCGAGACCGAATACGCAGTGATGCGCGCGACCGTCCTCGACGAGTTGCGCCGGCACTTCCGCCCAGAGTTTCTCAACCGCGTCGACGAGATCGTCGTGTTCCGGGCACTCACCGAGGCCGAACTGGAGCAAATCGTCGAGCTCCAGCTCGGGCGGCTCCGCGCGCGTCTCGCCGAGCGGCGCATCACGCTCGATCTCTCCGAGCTCGCGCGCCAACACTTGGTCAAGGTCGGTTACGACCCGATCTACGGCGCGCGGCCGCTCAAGCGCGCGATCCAACGCGAGCTCGAGACCGCACTCGGAAAGAAGATTCTCGGTGGAGAGATCCGGGACGGGCAGAGCATCCTCGTCGACTACGATGAAAAGAAAGGCGCGCTGACCTTCACGACCGGTCTGCCGAAATTTCCCGAACTCGAGCCAATAAGATAAAATCGGGCCCGAACCGGCCGCTCGGTGTGGAAAGCCGTCGCTCGGGGCACAACACGTTCGTCGCGCTATGCCGGAAAGGAGCCGCCATGTCGACTGAAATGATTGCCTGTGCGCACGTCAGCTGCCAGTGCGTCGTGTCCGCGCAGATGGACGAGTTGACGAGCGATCCGCTCCCCGCGTATTGCTCCGACCTCTGTCGCGAAATGGAAGACGTCGAAGAGGACCTAGCCGAGTCGTGCGCGTGCGGGCATCCGGCCTGCGATTCGCCTTAGCGCAACGACCGGAGCGTGCCGGCGAGCGCCGCGCGGAACGCGCCGTAGAACGGAAGCCGGTTCGCCTTGAGGGCGACCGGCGCATCGAGCGCCGCTCGAGGGGTCGGCGGCGCGGTCCCCACGCGTTTTTTCGCGAGATCGTGCGGAGCGACGGTGTCGGCGACGGCTCGTTCGCCATCGAAGTAGCGAACCCGCGTCCACGCCATCTCGTCGCTGACGTCGAACACCTGCGTCGTTAGTCGAGCGAGGCGGCCGCCGCGGTAGCAGTAGGTCGTTGTGACGCTGCCGTCCCCGGTCGCCGACGCGTCGGCGAGGCGTGCGCTCGCGATGTCGTCGCGGCGCGCTCTCGTCGTCAGGTATTGTCCTTCGAGAAAATCGGGCCGCTCCATCAACTTCCCATCGGCCGCCTCGTCGCTCTGCAACCACGCCGACCATTCGCGGTGCGCGCTGCCGCGATACCGCGTCAAATGGAAGGTCTGTAGGCCGTCGCCGCGCTCGGCCTCCGCGCACACGCTATCGACGTCGCGCCGCAACGGCGCTGAGGCCGCCCACGCGTTCTTCTGGGCCGCGACGACGGCGTCGCAATAGAGGAACAGAAGGGCGCAAAGCGCGATCGCGCCGGCCGCTGCGCGGCGAGGGCGTGCTATGCCAGAGCCTTCTCGCGCTTGCGCATGCGCATCCGCTCGGTCTCGTCGAGCGTGCGCTTTCGCAGGCGGATCGACTTGGGCGTTACCTCGACGAGTTCGTCGTCCTCGATGAATTCGATCGCTCGCTCGAGCGAAAGTTCCTCGGGGGGCGTGAGCCTGACGTTCTCGTCGGAGCCGGCGGCCCGCATGTTCGTCATCTTTTTCGCTCGCACGACGTTGATCGCCACGTCGTGCTCGTCGTTGGCTCGGCCCACGACCATCCCTTCGTAGACGGCGGTTCCGGGGCCGACGAAAAAGCGGCCGCGCGACTCGAGCCCCATCAACGCGTAGCCGGTTACCGTCCCGGTCTCGCTCGCTACGAGCGCGCCGACCGAACGACCCGGAATCTCGCCGCTCCACGGCTGATGATCGTAGTACGTGTGCGACATGACGGCTTCACCGCGCGAAAGCGTCAGCAGGTCGCCGCGCAGCCCGAAGATGGCGCGGGTCGGCATCGTGTACTCGAGGCGGCGCGACTCGCCGATGACGATCAAGTTCGACATCTGGGCCTTGCGTTTGCCGAGCGCCTCGATGACCGGACCCGAGTGAATCTCCGGGACGTCGATGACGACGTACTCGACCGGTTCGTAGCGGGCCCCGTCGCGTTCGACGAGGATGACTTGCGGCTTTGAGACGGCCAGCTCGTAGCCTTCGCGCCGCATCGTTTCGATTAGGATCGAGAGATGCAACTCGCCGCGACCGCGGACGTCGAACGTGTCCGCACTCTCGGTGTCGGCGATGCGCAGGGCGACGTTGGACTCGAGCTCGCGGTGCAGCCGTTCGCGGATCTGCCGCGAGGTGAGAAATTTCCCCTCGCGCCCTGCGAACGGCGAGGTGTTGACGATGAACGACATCGAAACCGTTGGCTCGTCGACCGACACGGCGTGAATCCCCTCGGGCGCCGACGCGTCGGCGATCGTGTCGCCGATATTGAGCCCCTCGATCCCCGAGACGCAAACGATGTCGCCGGCGCTCGCCTCGTCGACTTCGGTCCGTTCGAGGCCGGTGAACGTCAAGAGCTTCGTTAGGCGCAGCCCGGTCTCAACAGTTCCGTCGCGCGCGACCTTCGCAATCGGCGCGTTAATCCGCGACGAGCCGCGAAAGACGCGCCCGATGCCGATCCGGCCGACGTACTGATTGTGATCGATCGCCGAGACGAGCATTTGAAACGGACCCTCTTCGGCGGGCGCCTCCGGCACGCGGCGTGGCGATCGTTGCGAAGAGCGGTTCGAGGTCGGCGCTTTCGTCGTCGACGTTGCGCTTGGCAATCCCCGCCTTTGCGTTCGTGTAGATGACCGGGAAATCGGCTTGCTCGTCGTTCGCGCCCAGTTCGATGAAGAGGTCGAAGACTTCGTTCACGACTTCGGCCGGGCGAGCGTCGCGCCGGTCGATCTTGTTGATGACGACGATCGCGCGCAGGTCCAATTCGAGCGCTTTGCGCAGCACGAAGCGCGTTTGCGGCATGACGCCTTCCGCGGCGTCGACGAGCAGCAAGACGCCCTGCACCATTTGAAGCACGCGCTCGACCTCACCGCCGAAGTCGGCGTGGCCGGGGGTGTCGACGATGTTGAACTTGAGGTCCCCGTGAACGACGGCGGTGTTTTTGGCGAGGATCGTGATCCCGCGCTCGCGCTCGAGCGGGTTCGAGTCCATGACCCGCGTCGTGAGGGTTTGACCCTCGCGGAAGACGCCACTTTGCCTGAGCATGGCATCGACGAGCGTCGTTTTGCCGTGATCGACGTGGGCGATGATCGCGAGATTTCTGATGTCGGGGCGGGTTTTCACAGTCGATAGTATAGCAGATGGGCGCTACCGGCCGAGCGACGTTTCGCGGCCGGGACAGGTCCTACGTTCCGAAGCGGCGCTCGCGCCGGGCAAAGGCACCGACCGCTCGTTCAAACGACGGTACGTCGAAATCCGGCCAAAAGGCCGGCGTCGCCCAAAGTTCGGTATAGGCGATCTGATACAAGAGGAAGTTCGAGAGCCGCAACTCTCCGCCGGTGCGGATCAAAAGATCGGGGTCGGGGAGTCCGGCCGTGTAGAGATAGCGCGACAACGTATCGTCGTCGAGCGCCGCAAGCGTCATCTTCCCGGCTTCGACGTCGATGGCGAGCGCGCGGATCGCATCGCACATTTCGCTGCGCGCGCCGTAGTTGAGCGCGAGGTTGAGTGCCAAGCCGGTATTGCCTGCGGTCGTCGCGCAAAGGCGCTCGAGCGCGTCGCGGGTCGGCGCGGGCAACTCGGTGATGCGCCCGATCGTCCGCACGCGAACGTTCTGGGCCGCGAGCGCGCCGAGTTCGCGCATCGCGAAGCGGCGCAGGAGGTGCATGAGAAGCGTGACTTCGCGCGGCTCGCGACGCCGGTTGTCTTCGGAGAATGCGAAGACGGTTAAGACCTCGACCCCGAGGCTCGGTGCGGCGCGGACGATCTCGCGCAGCCGGCGGGCGCCCGCGCGGTGGCCCTCGATCGACGGCAGATTCCTTGCGCGTGCCCAGCGCCGGTTCCCGTCCATGATAATCGCGACGTGGCGCGGGACGGCGAGTTTGGCCGTCGCGAGTTTGTGAGCGATCACGATGACGTCGCCAGACGCAGTTTTGCGCTCGAGGATTCCGGCGCTTGCGCCCCCTCATGAACCGCGCGGACGACGGCTTCGAGTTGGTCGATGTACGCGAGGAAACGCTTGCGGCCCGCGGCCGTGATGCGCACGATCGTCGTTGGCCGGCCGGCGCCGCGTTTGCGGGCCAAGACAACGATCCCCGTCTCGGCGAGCGCGTGGAGGTGGCGGTTCAAGTTGCCGTCCGTCAGCGCGCAGGCTTCTTGCAGCGCGGTGAAGCTGAGACCGGCGGGATTCGCGATAAGGCAAGTGCAGACGGCGAGCCGGCCGCGCTCGTGGAAGATGCGCGCGAGGCCTTCATAGGCAAACGGCGCGTTCATGCCTGCGAGGTCTCCTCTTCGGCCGATGCTTCGCCGCGGACGATCCACCCGATCGCGATCTGACCGGCGCCGAACGCAAGCGGCATGACCCACCACGCAAGCGGATCGACCGCGGGAGAGACGAGCGGGCCAAGCAAGAGCACCGTCCCAATCGCGCCGAACGCGACGGCGACCGCGACGACCGCGCGCGGTACCATCGAGCGCGATGCGAACAAGCCGAGCGCGTACGTCGCGCACCACATCCCGGGAAGAAGGTAGACGAGTCCCCGCGCCAAGAGCGCGACCGTGATGACTCCGCCCGCCGCAATGGCCGGGAGAATCGACATCCCGACCGTCCGCATTTGCGCGGCGGCCTGCAACCCCCGGTGGCGCGCCCGCCAGGCGAGGATCGCGCCGTAGTTGAGTGCGAGCGCGACGCCCAAGCAACCGAGCCAGATCTGCAGATACGTCTCGAGCGCTGCGGCGCCGCGCGGATGGGGGACGAGGAAAAACTGAACCGCCCCAGCCGCAACCGCGACCGCACCGCTCGCGATCGCCGCCGTCCCGGAGTAGCCGTCGAAGCGTTGGATCGTGGCGAGACGGCCGCGGACTTCAGCGAGATCCGCCATAGCTTGGCGCACTTCCATTGTCCACTATGCTTTGCCGTGCAAAGTAAGAGTTCCTTCTCGGGTCTCGGCGGCCGCTCCGCCCGCGAGGTTAGAAGGTCCGCTGCGTGTCGATCAGGATCGTCACCGGGCCGTCGTTCGTAGAAACGACCTGCATCGTCGCGCCGAACTCGCCGGTCGCGACGCGCGGGCTGTGACGGCGCAGCGCCGCGACGAAGTCCTCGTATAACGCGCGTCCGAGTTCCGGCGGCGCGGCTGCGACGAATGACGGCCGACGGCCTTTGCGGGCGTCGCCGAGCAGCGTGAACTGCGAAACGACCAGCGCTTCACCACCAGTGTCGGCGAGGCTCAGGTTCATCGCCCCGGCGTCGTCGGCGAAAATTCGCAGCTCGTAGATCTTGCGCGCGAGCTTGCTTCCGTCATCGGCCGTGTCGCCCGCGGCGACGCCGAGTAAGACGAGGACGCCGGGCCCGATTGCGCCGATAACTCGCCCCTCGACCTCGACGCGCGCCTCGCGGACGCGCGTCACGACGGCCCTCAGTTACGTCCCTGCGTGCGCTGCGACCCACGCGTCGATCGCCGGTTCGATGCGCTGCCGCGAGGCGTTGGCATCGGCGATCGCATTCTCGGCGCGCTTGACTTGCGCGGGGTCAACATTCGGCATCTTCTCGAAGAAAGCATCAATCTCCGAAGGCGGCGCTCCGTTCCAGAACACGGGCGCAAGGTCGGCGACGAGGAAGCCTTGTTCGAACGCCGAGAGTTTCGCAGCCATCTGCGACTCGTGCGCTTTGAAGAAAGCCCACGCGAGCGCCGGCTGGCGCCCCGCTCTCGCGACCGTGGCGATGTCGTAGAAGGCAACCTCGGGCCCGACCTCGGGCGGGATCTCGCCGTCGATCGCCATGTTCAGATTCTTCGCCGCGAGCGCCGGATCGTGCGCGCCCCACAGGGCGCTCGTGTACTGCCGCGCTTCGGCGAGATTCCGTGACGTGGCGATCAAGCCGTGCAATCGCTCCCACGTCGCCGCGTCGGCATGCATGCCGACCACCATCAGCACGGGCGTCCGCAGGCTCGCCGGGAGGCTCGTCGGATCGGCCAAGAAGCGCGCGAAACGCGCGCGGGCCTGCGCGATGACATCGGCGTCGCCCGCGCTGCCGAGCGATTCGATCACGGCGCCCCGAAACGCCGTCACGCTCGCGTCTTCATGGGCGCCCTCCCAGCCGAGTCGCGCCAACACCGGCCGTAGCGTCCGCACTCGAAACGCATCGAACGCGCTTTCGCCGGGCTGCCCGACCTCCATGTTTCCAACCCCGTTGACCGCGTCGAGCGCGGCCTGCCAGACGGCGATTGCATCGTTTGCCGGGATTTTGTTGATTAGGTCGAGCGTGATTGCGGGAGTCTGCCGTCCGGCGAGCGCCAGCGCCTCGTTATCGTTGAGCAATCTGGCCCGCTCGATGACGTCGAGCGACATCATGTTCGCGCTCACGCGGCCGAGCGTCGCCGGATCGTATTGCACGCGGTAGTACCCCGTCGCACCGGCGTTAACGACGAGCGGCGACCCACACGTCCCGGCCGAGACGGTTGCGTTCGGTCCGGTCAGCAACGTGTAGGACGTCGTCGAGCCGGCTCGGATCGCAACCGGAACCTCCCAGAGCTGCGTCGAGTGCTGACCCGGTTCGGCGAAGAAGCGCTGCTGCGAAAGCGCAAGCGTGCGGCGCGGGCCGTCGCAGGACGCGGTCACGGAGACGAGCGGGAATCCCGCCTTCGCCGTCCACGGGTCGGCGTACGCGCGCATGTTTCGGTGCGCAACCGATCCGATCGCGGTCCATAGGTCTGCGGACGTCGTGTTCGAGTACGCGTGCTCGCGGACGTAGCGCCGCGCTCCGTTGCGGAACGTCGTTTCTCCGAGATACTCCTCGGTCATGCGGACGAGCGCCCCGGCCTTTTCGTACACGATCTCGTCGAAGTTGCCTTCGGCTTGCGTCTCGTTCAGAACGGGTTGTTGCATCGCATGCGCGGTCACTTGAGCGTCGCCACGCATGGCCCGCTCGACGTCGCTACCGATTCGATCCCACAGATGCCACGACGGATTAAAGTGATCGGTGGCCTTCGTTTGCATCCAGTCGGCGAAGCCTTCGGCGAGCCAGATGTCGTCCCACCAGCCGATCGTGACGAGATCGCCGGCCCACTGGTGCGCCATCTCGTGCGCGATCGTCTCGAAGATCTCGATCTTGGCATCGTCGGACTCGATGCGCGGGTCGAATAGCAGCGCTCGCTCGGTAAAGGTGATCCCGCCCCAGTTTTCCATGGCGCCCGGGAACCCGCCGGGGATGTCGATTAGGTCGAGTTTCGGGAGCGGAAACTTGTAGCCGAAGTAGTCGTCGTAGTAGGCGAGGAGCTTCGTCGCACTCTCGAGCGCGTACCGGCCTTGCTCGATGCGGTCTTTCGGCGCGTAGACGCGGACCGTGATCCCGTCGACCTTCGACTCGATTGAGGAGAACCGGCCCGCCGCAAACACGAGCAGGTACGTCGACATGCTGGGCGTCCGGCGGAACTGCACGACTTTACGATTGCCTTGAACGTCCGTATGCTCGGCCGGCATGTTCGATATGGCGTCGAAATCGGCCGGGACGGTCGCGGTTAGCCGGTATGTCGCGCGGAACGCCGGTTCGTCCCAACTCGGGAAGAAGCGGCGCGCGTCGGTAGACTCGAACTGCGTGGCCAGCATCTGCTCTTTCGCACCGCCGGCGGTCGTGTAAGGCTGGTAGAACAGCCCCGCCGGTTCGGTGCCGATCGTGCCGGTGTAGCGGATCGTCAGCCGGTACATCCCCGGCGGCAGCGTCCGCGCGAACGTGAAAGTCGTCTCTTGCTTCTTGTTGTCGGTTACGATCGTCGCCGGCGCTTGGCTGGAGAGCATCGCAGACTGCACGTCCAAGTCGAGCGTGTTCACGACGATCTTCGCGGTCGCGGAGCGAACGCGGATACTAACGGTTTCTTGCCCCGCGAACGTGTGCTTGTCGACGTCGGGACGCACCGCGATGTCGTACTCGATCGGGACGACCGTTTTGGGTAGCCGGCCGTAGGTCTTATCGAAGGAAAACGGTTGCTCGGCCGAAGCCCGCCCGGTCAGCGCGGCGAACAAAACGCCGGCGGCTAACGCGTAAACGACGCGCATGAAACCTCCCGAAGTTAAAGGCATAACCTCCGACTCTGCGGCGAATACGCCGATGGCCCCTTTGAGGTTTCGCGGCTCGGAAAAACCGGCGGGCGACCGCTCGTTCCATACGTGCGGCACCGGCGGGCTTGCCGCCGATGCCGCGCGCACGCCCCCTACGGGTTACGGCAGCTTCTTCTCGATGTTGTTGAAGATCAGCGCGCCGAAGCCCGTCATCTGGTCGTAGCCCTTCTGGGCCTTGTAGGGCGGGTCGCTCCCCACGACGATGTCGCGAATGTAGATTCCCTTGCCCTTACCGTACCCGTGCTTCTTCACGAACGCGTAGAGCGTTGGATTGAACCAACCCGCTCGCGCCTTCTTGATCTGGGCGATCTCGGTCATCCCCGCGCCGAAGATTGGCGACGCGAGCGACGTTCCACCGATCGGGCCTTGGAACGAGCCGTTGTAGTAGTACGACTCGCCCGTGCCGGGGTCGGCGTCGAACGCAACGTCGGGCTCGTTGCGGCCGCTCGTGATGATGTTCTTGGTGCCCTTTTGGAACTTCGGCTCCTTGAAGACGACCGAGACGCCGCCGCCCGTCCCGAAACCAGCGCTGCCCCATGCGATCTCGCTCGTCTCGAATCCGGTCGAGTGGTCGACTTCCATGGTCGTGCCACCGATGCTCGTCGTGTGCGGCGTGTCGGTCGGCGTTAGCACGCTGATCGATCCGCTGCAGCCGTACGTGTAGATTCCGCTGTCGCCGCTCGACGAATGGAACGTGATGCCCTCCGCGGTCCCTTGTACGAAGATCGCTTCGAGCGTCGTCGGCAGCGACTTGTCGAACGCGGTTTCACACTGGCCGTAGCTCGTGTTGACCGTGTCGACGAAATTGTCGGTGACGATCTGGTTGTACATGTCGGCGAAGTACATAAGCGTCCCCGACTCGGGCGCTTCATAGACGTACAGGGCGGTCCCGGGCGCAAGCGACACGATCGTCTCGACGTCGAGTGCCGTTTCGATCGAGTCCCCCGCTTGGTTCCCCGGCGGCGGCCCGCCGTCGACGAGGACGCGGGTCGTCGCTGGTCCGGTGCGGTTCACTTGGAAATAACTGAGGTAGCCCGCGAGGTCCGAGTCGAGGAAGTCGGCGTCGCCGACGACGCCCGAGGCGCGCCCCGTACCGGTCGTTCCCTTTCCGCCCGGCATGGCGTATGAGTTGAGGTAGACTTGCGGACCGTAGCCGCCGTCGGGTCCGAAAAGCGGCGCCGCGTCGTAGCTCATCCCCGACAGCGCCGGACGCGCTTGACCCCGCGGCAAGAACCGGTACGTCGGGCGCATCGTGTGCAGATTCGACAATCCGACGACCGAAAGCGCGATGTCGCGAATCTCGGTGGGCAGCGTCCCGGGCCGAAGGTTGACGTAGCGAATGCCGTCGCCCGGCTGAACGACGCGATGAATTTCGGTCGCGAAGTAGCGCTCGGCGAACGGCGCCGGCGCGGATGCGTCGACGATCGTTCGGTTCGCGTACGTATGCGTTATCGTGAAACCGGCGCGGTGCAGCGATTGGATCGCGCGCCCGTATTCGGCCGGCGTCGGCGCGAAGTAGTTCTGAAACTGGCCTTGGTTAAGGAAGTGGTGATACAGCGGCGAGTCTTCGTCGACCTGAGATTCGACGAGCCGCTCGAGCTCGGCCGCATTGTGATATTTGAGGACGAGCGCGACGTCGACGCGCGTCGAGGCCGGCGCTCGGCCGAGATCGCGCAATCCGGCGAGGGCCGGCGAGGCGTTTGCAGCCCGCCCGGGCGCGCTCGTAAACGCGAACGAGGCAAGGACGACAGCGGCGAGGATCGAGTACGCGAAACGACGAGACATAAAACGTTCTCCTTGGAAAGGATGCGAACCGCAAGCTCATTTGTGAACGCGCGGAGCCTCCCTGCCTCGAAGAAGTGGCTTCATCCGGCCTGAACGGCCAATTCAGGAGACCGGGATGGGATCGAACGTGCGTCGTTGTCAGGCAGTTGGCCGGTGAGACGACCGGTTGTATTCCTCGTAGTAAGCGGTGTGCGCGGCAGCCTTAGGCCCAAAGTAGCGTTCGACGACGTGGAGCGCGAGCTCGATCCCCGACGTGAGTCCGCCGGCCGTCGCAAACTTCCCGTTGTCGACGTAGCGCGGCCCGCGGACGAGGTGGACGCTCGGGAACTTCTTCTCGAATGCGTCGTAGAAATCGTGGTGCGTCGTCGCCTGCAGGCCGTCGAGCAAACCGGTCTTCGCGAGCAAGAAGGCGCCGGTGCATACCGACATGACGATGTCGGCTTTTTGTGCGGCGCGCTTGATCCACGCAATCTTCGCCGGCGTATGCTCGCCCTGCGCGCCCATCACGATGATGTTGGGCTGGTCGGGGACGGTGTCGTACGTGAAGCGCGGTCGCAGGAGCATGCCGCCCTCGGCCTCGAGCGTGTCGAGTTTGTCGGAGACCATCGCTAGGCGGAATGGCACCTGCTCGTCCATCGTCGTGCCGCGATCGGGGAGCATCACGCCGCTAAAAATCTCCCACGGGCCGGCGAAGTCGATGACGGTCGCGCCGTCTCCGACGACGACCGCGACCATCACCGGCCCCTTGGCGGGCGGCTTGGGGGGCGCGACGGCCGCTTGGGCCGGCTCGAGCACGCCGGCTCCGCCGGCAATGGCTACGATCGATGCACCGAGCGTGCTGAGGATGGCGTCACTTCTTTTCATGCGGCCTCCGGTAACGAACGTTGACCTCTTTACCGCCGGGTTATCCCGGTCCCGGGAACGGGTATGTTAAAGGATAAATCGTTCTCGTACCGGCACGGGTACCCGTGGCGGGGGTAGGGTTTGAACCAAGCCGACAATCGCATTCAACAGCGACTTGCGTTGCTCGTACGAGCCGGTGAGATCTTTCACCAGTCGCTCGATGTTGAGACGACGTTGCACAACGTGGCGCGCCTGGCCGTCGAGTCGTTCGCCGACCTGTGCCTCTTCGATCTGATCGACGAGGCGTCGGAACGGCTCTACGTCACCGCTGCCGCACACCGCCAGCCTGAGAAAGAGCGGCTTCTTCAAGGCATCACCTCTTTGCTCTACAACCGCGAATTTGGCGTGCATCCCGTCGTACGAGTGACCGAAACCGGCGAACCGTTTTTTATCGAACAGATCGATCAGGCCAACCTCCGGCACCACGCCGCGTCGCAAGAGCACGAGCGCTTCATGCGCAAACTGGACTACCGTTCGAAGATCGTCGTCCCGGTCGTCGCACAAGGGCGCGTCTTCGGAGCGCTCACGTTCGTCAGAACGGGCGAAGGTCGCAGTTTCGATGCCGGCGATCTAGATTTCGCGCGGGAACTTGGGCGACGCGCCGGGCTCGCCGTCGCCAACGCCAAACAGTACCATCGCGAGCAACATGTCGCCGAGACGTTGCAGCGCGCGTTTCTTACGGACGACTTTCCGCAGCGCTCGAACCTCCGATTCAGCGCGCTTTACCGGCCAGGTTCGAAAGATTCCGAGCTTGGGGGCGATTGGTACGACGCTTTCGAAACGATTGACGGGCACATCGTGATTGCAATCGGAGACGTGACCGGTAAGGGCCTCGAAGCGGCGCGTCTCATGGTGCAGATGCGCCAGTCGGTGCGTGTCGCCGCCGTCCGCTCGAGCCGCCCGGCGGAGATTCTCTCAGATTGCAACGAAGTATTGCTGCAGGACCGATCGGGCCGGCTCGTGAGCACGTTCGTGGGCGTTCTAGCCCCAAACAGTGACGTTCTCGAGTATGCGTCGGCCGGCCACGTTCCGCCGCTTATGCGCGGCGCCAGTGGCGCGATCAAGCGGTTGGAGGCCCCATCGGCGCCGCTCGGCGTCGATCGACACGTAACCTTCGACGCGCACCGGGTTAGAGTCGCTCCCGATGCGATGCTCGTTCTTTACACTGACGGAATCATCGAAATCGACCGCGACGTTTTGCGCGGAGAGCGGATTTTACGTCGCGTGCTCGCGAGCCCCGCAGCCACCCACGCAACCAATCCGGCACGCTACATCGAGCGCGCCATCGCCGGGGCCATTGCACGCGACGACATCGCGATTATGGTCCTGCGCTTCGGCGGCGACGAGCTGCAATGGCGGTTGGAAGTCTCCGATCCTCGCGCGGCCTACGCCGTCAGGCGGGAATTCGTCAAAGCCGTGACCGACGTCGCAGATGCGACCGTCAGCGATTTTGCCGCGTGTGAACTGATCTTCGCCGAACTGATCGGAAATGCGGTGCGCCACGCCCCCGGACCGCTCAGCATCGCGCTGGCCATTGAGGGAGATGGCGTCACGCTGCACTTGATCGACGAAGGGCCAGGCTTCAAATTCGACCCATCGCTTCCGACCGACATGTGGGCGGAGGGTGGGCGCGGGTTGTTTCTCGTCTCGAGGATGGCGCGCGACGTCACCGTGACCCGGCTCCCCGGCTGCGGGAGCCATATCGAGATCGGCCTCCCGGTCGTGCCGCGAAACGGGCGGAAAATGGCCTCGTAGCTTGGCAACCGAGCAAGCCGCTCGGGGTTTGAAGCGCGCGCCTGAGGTGGTATAGGCTCAGGGCGCGGATCAGGGTCGCGCGGCTCTTCTACTGCTCGAGGGAGATAAACCGTGGCGAATCACGTGCGCGCCGCCTGGCGGCTTTGCCTCGTCCTTTGTGCAAGCCTCATCGCGGTTGGGTGCTCGACCCGCACGACCGCCGGGATCGTGCCCATCGCTCCCGCGAACGAGACGTCGCGACCGGTCGCCGGCCGGTCCGACTCGATTGTGCGGCTCGCCAAATATAAAATCGATCCGCGCAAGGTGTTCGTCGCCGGGATATCGTCCGGAGGTTTTTTCGGCGTGCAGATGCACGTCGCGCACTCGAAGGTCTTCAAAGGCGCTGCGATCTACGCAGGCGGCGTCTACTACTGCGCGCAGGATAGCCTCGCGCTCGCGCTCGCCGACTGCGGCGGCGAAGGGCTCTACCAGAGTACGCTCGCGCAATCGGAGGCCTATCTCGACCAGCAATCCGCGTCCGGCACGATCGACAACCGAGCTTTTTTAAACGGCCAACCGGTTTATCTCTGGTCGGGGACGGCGGATACGATCGTCAGCCCGAAAGAGATGAACGATCTCAACACCGAGTACCTCCACTACGGCGCGAAGGTCAAGTACGACGACGCCTTCCCCGCCGAGCACGGCTGGGAGTCGCCCGACGGCGAAGTCGCGTGCGGGACCGCGGCTAGTCCGTATATGATCGTGTGCGATCGGGGCAACAGCGTCTACGACTCCGAGAACACGTGGCTGAAGCTGCTTTTCGGCGCGCTGAAGCCGCGCAACAATGGCAAGCTCTATGGCGCACTCCTCAACTTCGATCAAACCGAGTTCGGCGCGGCGGCCGGCAACTCGATGGACACCAACGGCTACGTCTTCGTGCCGAAGCGCTGCGGACTCGGGGCGACCTGCGGCTTCGTCCTAGCGCTGCACGGCTGCGATCAGACGCAAGCCGACATCGGGACCAAATTCGTCAGCGAGAGCGGCATCGACGAGTGGGCCGACTCGAACGACCTCGTCGTGCTCTACCCGTACGCCCTGAAGTCGACGGCGAACCCGACCAACCCGAAAGGGTGCTGGGATTGGTGGGGTTACGACGATGCGAACTACGCACTGAAGAGCGGAACGCAGATATCGATCGTCTACAAGATGGTGCAGCGCGTGACCGGCATCAAGTGAGCGTCCGAGATTCAGGACGTCAACACAATCCGAAAACGGGCATCCCCGCGCATCATCTTGTCATACGCCGCTTGAGCATCCTCGAGCGGCATCGGCTCGATCATCGGCCGCACGCCGGATTGCACCGCGAAGCGCAGAGTATCGGCCGAGTCTGCTGCGGTCCCGGAAGGCCATCCCTTAATCGAGCGCCGCCGGCCGACTAGTGCCCCGGCGTTGACCTCGAGTGGCTCGGCCGGTACGCCGACGATCCACAGCTCGCCGTCGATCCCAAGCCCGTCGATCGTCGCAGCGATAGCCTTCGCCCCCGTCGCCGTCGCCAGCACGACGCGCGCTCCGCCGAGCGCCTGGAGTCGACCGGCGACGTCTTCGCTTTGGCTGTCGATGTATTCCGCCGCCCCGAGTTCGCGGGAGAGCTTCTCCTTGTCGCGACCGCGCGCGATGGCGACCGTCCGGAAGCCCATCTTGGACGCGAACTGGATGCCGAGATGCCCGAGCCCCCCAACGCCGAGGATCGCAACGAGGCTGCCCGCGCGCGCCGCAGTGTGGCGCAATGCGTTGTATGTGGTAATCCCGGCGCACAGCAGCGGCGCCGCTTCTTCGAGCGAGATCGCATCCGGGATCGGCGCGAGCACGTTGGCCGGGACGATCGCGTACTCTGCGTAACCGCCATCGTACGATATTCCCGGGATTTTGTGATTCGCGCACATCAGAAAGTCGCCGCGCAAACACGCGCCGCACGTTCCGTCGAAGCCGCCGTTCCAACCGACGCCGACCCGGGCGCCGGTTCGCCACGTCGTGACGCCCTCCCCCAAAGCATCGACGACGCCGGCGATCTCGTGCCCGGGCGCGCGTGGATACGTGATCCCGGGCCAGTAACCGAGCTTGGTCAAGGAGTCGCTATGGCAGATTCCGCACGCCCTGACGCGGATCCGCACTTGACCGGCCTGCGGCTCGGGAACGGGCCTTTCAACAAGGCTAAACGGTTCGCCGGCCGCGGCGACTTGCATGACACGCATCGTACTCATGCCGGCCGCAACCGGCGCGATTGCCGGTGGGTTGCATGGCCGGCGGCGCACCTTGTCGGGCACCGCTTCTCCCGTCTACCGCTTCTTAAGTTCGCACGTGGTCGCCCAGAACGTGCCGCCTGTGTTCAGACCGATCCTAGGGCCGTCCAACAAGTGCGCATTGTAGCGCTTGAGCGAACCGCTTTCGAAGACGATCTTGCGAGACGGCTCTACGCGAAACGTCCCTGGGGTACCGGCTGCCTTGTACGAGTGAGGGCCGGTGACATAAACGTCCATGAACGTGTAGCGCCCGTCCGCGAAGCACTCGTACTTTCCGGGCACGAGCTTGTCGTTGGTCTCGGCGCTGCCGCCGGCGGCATGCAACATCCAAAATAGGTAAGGGTATTCTTTTCCGGTATCCTCCCGCAGGACGTCGCACATCGTCGTCTCCCTGACGCGCACGACCTTGCCCGTCTTGCCCTCGCTGTCCGCGACCCGCTTTCCGGGCACACATTCCTTGGGGGATTTGAAGGTTGCGGCATCAGTGCGCGCGAGCGTCACAAGCAATGCGAGGGAAGTGATGAGCATTACCGCGACCACGCGCATCTTCATGTCTGCCCGAAGCTTGAGCGACCCGAATCCGCTTCCGCGCCGAGCGGTTTGCCGTCGAAAAACTGCCAGAACTCTTCGGTCGAATTGATGCGCGGGAAGGGTTCGTCCGGTACCGGAACGCCGAGAAACGCGCAGAGCGGACCCCAACCTTCTTTCACGTCGAACATCAGCAGGCGCTCGGGCGAGACGGCCGCTTTCACATCTTCGGCACGGCCGCGATACGCGGCGAGCGCGACCTCGCGGTCGATCGGCTGGCCGCCGAAGGTGCGCTCGACGATCGCGATTTCCATGGCGCCCATCATCGCCATCACGTGCGGCGGAATCGGAATCGGCGCGTCCTTGTAGATCGTGAACAACTTGCCGATCGTGTCCGAGAAACTCTTCCACCAGGCGTCTTCGGGCCGGTGCGAATGAATGACTTTCGCATCCGGGTAGGCCGCAGCCAGCTCCCGCCAGACGTGCGCGCCGGGCCAATCGACCTGCGAACGGTAGCCGCTGAACACCTCATCCCAGACGACCGGATTCTCGGCGACGATCGCCTGCCAATGCGGCACCTGCTCGGGATGACCCATCACTTCTTCCATGTGATGGCAGGGGCCGAAGCCAAGTATTTCGAGCGCGCGTTTAAGCGACGCTGTCCCCGTGCGCCCGAACCCCGAACCGATCACCGTCAACGGCATAGCACAACCTTTCTTTCGTCACGGAGCTTGCTTTACGAGCGCGTCGAAGCGGCGTTGAAGGTCGTCGAGCTGGGCGCTCAGGACGTCGACGCGTTTCAGTTGATATGCTGAGGGCCGGCCCTCCCACGACGTGATGGAGCCGTACACGTCGTCGAGATACTCGCGCAGGCGCTCTTCGCCGGTAATCGCGCCGCCTTGCTTGGTGGCGACGATCTCTTTGCGGAGTTCCTCGGCTTTGGTCGAT
The DNA here is from genome assembly GCA_963832625.1 of Vulcanimicrobiota bacterium. Lineage (GTDB taxonomy): Bacteria > Vulcanimicrobiota > Vulcanimicrobiia > Vulcanimicrobiales > Vulcanimicrobiaceae > CAWHUV01. The sequence continues at coordinate 314,060 of CAWHUV010000008.1, forward strand.
AGTGCGAGAAGCGCGGCTTTCTGCGGATCGCCGTCGCTCAGCGCCGCCGCCTTGGCGGCGGTGCGATCGCGGAACGTCACGATGCGCGTGAAGAGGTCGGTCATCCGCCCGAAGACGGCGCTGACGCGCATCGCCGCCGCGAAGTTCGCTTCGCGGTCGGCCGCGGTGAAGGGCGCGCGGCGATCCTCTTCAACGACGAAGGCGCTCGTGTAAACCTTGCCGGCCTTGGTCAAACGCACCGAGTAGGCGCCGGGCGGATAGAGCGGGCCCTGCGCCGCGTTGCCGGCCAGTTGCGCGGCGGGTGGGACGTGCGGTGGAGGCGCGCGCATCGACCACACGACGCGATTGATTCCGGGGTGTTTCGATGCCGGCAACGTGTCGAGCACTTTCCCCTTCGGATCGAGTATTTCGATCTTGACCTTACCGAAGATCGCGCGGGTGGGCTGAAAGTAGGAGATCACGATCCCATTCTTCGGATTGTCGCCGACGAACTTTGCGTCGCCGCCCGGCCAACCGCCCTGGCTTTGCAGGCGCTGCTGTAGCGGCCGGCTTGGAAGGAAGGTAAGATCGCTCGCCATCACCTTGTCCGTCAGCGCGCGTAACGGCGTGATGTCGTCGACGATCCAGATGCCGCGCCCGTGCGTGGCGAGCACGAGATCGTTGTCGCGCGGCTGAATTGCGAGATCGCGAACGGCGACGCTCGGGAAATCCCCGCCTTTGAACGCGGCCCAGCGCCGCCCTCCGTCGACCGAAATCCATAGGCCGAACTCGGTCCCCGCGAACAAGAGGTTCGGCTTGACCGTGTCTTCCTTGATCACGTGCGCGTAACCGCGAACGCCCTGCGCGGAGGAGACGATGCGCGTCCAGGTCTTCCCGAAGTCGGTCGTCCGAAAAACGTACGGCTCGAAATCGCCGAACGTGTGGCGATCGAACGCCGCGTAGGCCGTCCCCTCGGCGAACCGGCTCGCCTCGACCCACGAGACCCACGAAGCCGGCGGGAGACCCGGTACGGCTTTGACGACGTTGGTCCAAGATTTTCCGTCGTCGCGCGTTAGTTGGAGATTGCCGTCATCGGTTCCGACCCAAATGAGCCCCGCGCGCACCGGTGATTCGCTGATCGAATAGATCGTCGTGTGCATCTCGGCGACCGAGTTGTCGGTCGTGACGCCGCCGGACTCTTCCTGGCGCTGCTTTTGCGGGTCGTTGGTCGTGAGGTCGGGCGAGATCTTCTCCCAGGTCTGGCCTTGGTTGCGGGAGCGGAAAAGGTACTGCGCGCCGATGTAGATCGTGCCGCGTTCGTGCGAGCTCGCGACCATCGGCGCGTTCCAATTGAAACGTAGTTTCACCGCGGAGTCGGGTTGGGGCTGGATGTCGCGTGTGACGAGGGTGTGCCGGTTGATCCGAGCGATCGACCCGCCTTGCGTCTCGGCGTAGAGGTAGTTGCGCGGATCGGACGGGTCGGGAAAGGCGTAGAAGCCGTCGCCGCCCAGGAAACTCTCCCAGCGACTCGTGGTCACGCCGCCGGGGTAGGCGCTGTCGCCAACCCAGTCCGTGTTGTCTTGCAGGCCGCCGTAGACTTGGTATGGATCTTTGTCGTCGACGGCAACGTGATAGAACTGGCCGACGGGCAGGTTGTCGCATTTAACCCAGCGGTTTGCGCCGTCGTAACTAATCCACAGCCCTCCATCGTCGCCGGTCACGACGTGGTGTGTGTCGTTCGGGTCGATCCATACGTCGTGGTGGTCGCCGTGAGTTCCGCCGGCGACGCCGGCAAAACTTTTCCCGCCGTCGTCGCTTGCGATCAGGCCGAAGTCGGTCTTGAAGAGGTGGTCGGGATTTTTGGGATCGACGATGAGGTTCGCAAAGTAGAAGGGACGCCCGACCATCTGCGCGCTGCGGTCGCGCTCGCCCCAGGTCTTTCCGCCGTCGTCCGAGCGAAAGAGCGCGCTGCGCGGGCTCTCGATGAACGCGTAGACGATCTTGGGGTTTGACGGAGCGATGGCGAGGGCGATGCGGCCCCACGGTTGCGCCGGCAGACCCTTGGCGCTGGCGGCATCGAGTTTGGTCCATGTCGTGCCGCCGTCGTCGCTCTGGAATAGGCCGCTGCCCGATGGCGACGCCGGCGTCTCGCCGCCCGAGCGGAAGGTCCAGCCCTTGCGGCGGAAGTCCCACAGGCCGGCGAAGAGATGGTTCGGATCGCTCGGGTCCATCGCGAGCGAAGCGCAGCCGGTCGAGAGATTCGGGCCTTTGAGCACGAGTGACCAACTGAGGCCGCCGTCGGTCGTCTTGTAGACGCCGCGGTCGGGGCTATCGCTCCAAAGCCTTCCGGTCGCGCAGACGTACACGATCTTGCCGTCTTTCGAATCGACGACGATCTTCGCGATTCGCTCGCTGTTCGGCAGACCGACATTGCTCCACGTGTCCCCGCCGTCGGTCGTCTTGTAGACGCCGTCACCGATTGAGACTGAATTGCGCGTCCAGCTTTCGCCGGTTCCGACCCAGTACGTTTGCGGTGCGTTCGGATCGAACGCGATCGCGCCGATCGATTGCGCCGACGCTTTGTCGAAGATCGGATTGAAGGTCGTGCCGCCATCGGTCGACTTCCACACTCCGCCCGAGGCGGCGCCGACGAGTAAGGTAGTCGTCCCGCTCGGTTCAACGCGACCGGCGATGGCGGAGATGCGCCCCGACATGGTGCCCGGACCGATGTTGCGCGCCCCGAGTCCGAAAATGGTGGAGGAGTCGTAACGCGGCTCGGCCGCGCCGGCCGGGGCGGCCACGGCGACCAGCGCGAGCGTAAAGGCGAACGATGCGGCCTTCACTTCGACGTACCCGGGAAGGCGAAGAGCGACGGCGGCGTCGCGGCGTTGGCCACGATTCGGTCGAGCGTGATCAGCGTGCGCTCGGAGGAGCCTTTCTGCCCAGTTGAGACCTCGAACGGAAACCAGACTCCGGCGACCTTTTCGTAATCACCGTAATCCGCGACTGTTTGGATCTCGGAGCCTCGCAAGCGTTGCTTCGTGAGCACGCGGATCGCGAGCATGGCGTCGGGATCGAGGTAGTAGGTTTGCTCGTCACCGTTCTTGAGTTGGGCGCGAAGAACGTAGGCCGGCGCGCCATCGACTTCATCCGTCCCGACGTACGCGACGACGTTGCCCTTCGCTCGGTAATCGACCAGGGGATCCTCGAAATCGGCGCTGTCTTGCAGCGTCTTGACGTCGTCGGCGGTCAGTCTCTGAGGTTCCAGTCGCCCCGAGAACGGTTGGACTTGCCAACCGCTGATGCCGTCAAAGGCGCGCACCGCGGTGAGACCTTGCAAGGAGGTCTCGACGCGGATGCTCCCGGGCCGGGCCGCATAGAGGCGGAAGCCGAGTTTGGCGTCGAAGTCGGGGCGGCGGAGCGTGCCGGTTTCGGTCACGCTCGCGATCGCGCGCAGCGCTTCGAGCCCGCCTCGAGCAGCGACGTGTTTGGCGATAAGGTCGTCGACGGTCGCAGCGCCGGCGCCGAGCGGCGCCAGCGCGAACAGCAAACCGCCCGCAAGTGCGAGCGTCAGGGACTTCAAGGGATGGTCTCCTTACGCGGCCCAGCCGCGCCGTGGCGTTGATTTCTGCCCAGGCTTCAGGCCGAGGCTAAGGGTTCCTATTGAAGCACGCCGCGCCGAGCCCACGCAGGCTCAGACGCCCTGAAAGCGCGTAGGGACCGAGCGAGCTACGCGTTTGATGATGGCTCGGGGCCGAAAGCGCTGCGCCGTATGGCGGTCGCACGGTCGGCGAGTGCGGCGGACTCGTCGTGCCGTCCTTGATCGGCGCGGAGCCGCGCCAGCCCCTCGAGAGACTCTGCGACGACGGGATGACCCCCGGCATGACTCTGCTCGCGAATCGCAAGCGCGCGCACGTAGAGCGCCTCTGCCTCGTCGAGTCGTCCGCGCGTGCGTGCAATCTCGGCCAAGCCGAAAAGCGCGTATGCAAGGTCCGGATGTTCGGAACCGACGGCGGCCTCCACGGTCGCTAGAGCGCTTGCGAAGAGCGCCTCCGCTTCGTCGAAGCGTCCCTGCGCGACATATACGTCGGCGATTCCGACCACGCAGCCGGCCGCGTAGTGGCTTCCAGGGCCGAACGCGCGCTCGTAGACTTCGCTGGCACGCTCGTGATACGCGAGCGCTTCGTCGTAACGCCCGAGCTTATAGAGGGTTTCGCCGAGGTAGAGCAGCGAGTCGCCCACCTCGTTGTGATCGGGACCGAGCGCGCGCTCGCGAATCTCGAGCGCTCGGCGCATCGCCGCTTCGGCTTGCGCGTAGCGCCCGGAGATAAGATAGATGTTCCCAAGGTTTGAGCGCGTGCTCGCCGAGTTCGAGGAGCGCGCTGCCGGCCGGCAGACTCTCATGCAGGATCGCGGCCGAAGCGCCGGAGACCAGCACTTGGCCGCCGTGGCCGAGCGAGAGAAGGCGCGCGGCGCGATTGACCGCCGGGCCGAAGTAGTCCGCGTCGCGCTCGTCGGCTGTGCCCGTGTGGATCGCCATGCGCACGTGCAGTCCACCCACTTCGGAAAAGTCCGCCCCGCCCAGCGCGCGCTGCGCCGTGAGCGCGGCCGCTGCAGCGCCCTCCGGCCGCGGAAAGGCGACGCAAAATGCGTCGCCTACCGTCTTGAAGACCGAACCGCCGTGGACCGCGATCGCCTCGCGCAGCAAGCTGTCATGAAGGCGTACGGCGCTCTGCATCGCCGCGCGGTTCCGGTCCCAGCGCGTGGTGCTTCCTTCGATGTCGGTGAACAGAAACGTCACCGTGCCTGAGGGCAGCGTCCCGGTTTCCACCGACGGCGGCTAGGTCGCCATCACGTTCGGCGCTTCAACTGCCACTGATATCCCTTGCATTTGCTCGCGAAGCCGCCGCCGGCCGAGGGTCCCGGGCAATATTCCGGACTCGATCCGCCGCACGAGATCGTTATCTTGCCGTCCGAGGCGGGTGTAACCGTACAACTCATCTTCGTGCCGGGCGGGGCGGCCGGACCCGGCTCGAGGGCCGCCGTCCCGCGCCAAGGCCCTTTCGCCGGACCGCTGAGGTGGATATCCCACACCGACTCAAACACGTGGCCCGCGGTGTACGTGATGTCGAAAATCCAGTCGCCGGAAAGGTCGCCGATGGTTGCGGGCTTGGCATTGGCGGCCACGCGAACCGGCGGCTTCAATTCCTTCGGTAATTTGTACTTACCGGTGCCGGTTAGCACGTGGATCTCGTGATTGTAGACGACGCGCCAGCTCGTCTCGCGATCGTTTTCCTTCATGAGCGGATCGATGTGGTCGCCGGCGGACATTATCTCAACTGGCGGCTCCGAGACTAGCAGGAAATCCGAGGCGCGGTCCGTGCCGCCGTAGACGAACACGTCATTGATCGCGACGGTCCAATCCGGCAGCTCGCTCAGCACGCAATATCCACTCTTACCAATGTAGGCTTTGGTGTCCGTAAGGCGCCCGATAACTACCGTCGACCGACTGGTTTTGACCGCGCTGTAGACCTGCCACGCCCAATTCGCTTCCTTGTCGGACTTGAAGCGTCCACGGAAACGGCTCATGAACTCGTCGTATTCCGGACTTCCCGGAGCCGGCGCGGCGCTTGTGACTCCGGGGCACAATTCATCCGGATGGAGCAAGACGCGAATCGCCGCCGAACTTGGAGAAACGCCGAGAGCGGACATGCCGACCGTGGCGAGCACAAAAGCGAACACTACCCGCAAGCTTTTCATGGACGCACCTCGACTGCTAACGATCCCGGCTGGCCTTTTCGCGTTTGCCAGACCGACTTCCGGGTGCCCTCAGCCTCGGGCGGCGGCCGGAGCGGCGGCCGCCTAGGCGAGCTCTCGGACACCGGCGTATGGCTGAGTCATGCGAATGAAACCGGCGCTCGCGCAGTGCCTCGCGTTATCCGCGTGTTCGAGTCAGCCGCAGCCGGCGACCGCCCCGACGGGCCCGTATCATTACGAGTCGACCGAAGGGGGCGTCGTCATCGACTCCACGGTGAACGTGCGCTACGACCGGGATGCCGCCGTTGTTGATGAAGATGTGCAATTCGGGCACTGGACCGCGAACGTCGAGAGCCGTCTCGATCCTAAGACGTTCTCGGCGATCGCGTACACGATGCGCAACGATCCCGAAGAAGAAGATCCGTCGATTGCGATCTCGACGAGCGGAGCATTGGTTAAGACGAAGACGGCTGCGCAAGTCTTAGCGAAGGCTCCGGTTCCGGGCGCGCCGTCGTGGGTTTTTGGCAACTATGCCTCGTCGTACATCATGCTTCGGTCGTTGGTGCGCGTTACGCATCCGAAAACCGTGAACGCTTACATGACGACCGCGTATCGCGCATTCGCGCTGAAACTGTTCGTCATTCCCACGACGGCCGCACCTCCCGCCGGCGCCCCCTACGGGGGATACGTCGCTCAGCCAGCCCTAACGCGACTTCGGAAAGAACTAAAGGCACTGCCTCAGTGGCGCGGCTCGATGGGATAGGAGCTCAGCCTCCGAAAGTTGACCCCAAGCCAGACTTTCGTTCTAGGAGCTAAAGTAAAGCCGAACTTCTATCACATGCGGCGCGCCGATCCGCGATCCAAGAGCCCCGCTCCAGGCACGCCGATCCACGCGAAAATGCCGCGCAGCTCCGGGCGCCTCGATCCAAGCCCCTCAGCCCCTAAGCTCTCAGCGGGTGCCGGCGTCGGGCGCGTGGATCCGAGCTGCTGCGATCGAGGATGCGGCGATCTAAGGCTGCGAGGCGGTCGCTGCTAAATTGCGAGCCGCAATGCCCGCGGCGCCGCGCCGGGCTACGCAGTTGCGAGGCTTCCAGGGTAAGCGCCTAGCCCGATGCGGCCTCGCGAGCGCGGCGACTAAACTTTCAGCGCTTCGTCGACCGCCTGATCTTCGGACCACGCCGCGCCTTCGGCCGCGAGTTTTTCAATCTCGGCGTCGCTCAGCTGCTCGCGCAGCGCGGCCATGAGCTTCTCGTAGCCCCACTTCTCGGTGCCTTCACGCTCATATCCGAGCTCTTTATACTGCGCATCGACGTAGCCGATCAGCTGCGCTGCACCGCGAACTTCTCCGCGCAGCGCCCCGAGCAGCGCGAAATGTTGCAGCGCGATCGCGGTCAGTAGAGCACGTTGTGCCTGTCGTGCCAAGCGCAACGCTTCGCGGGCAGCCTCACGGGCGCCAACCACGTCTCCCAGCGCAATGCGATACGCGGCGATGTTATCGTAGCCGAGAGCCAACCCCGTCTGGTTCTTCCCGCGTGAGTCGATCTCAAGGGCCTCGCCCGCCAAGCGCAGCGCTTGCTCCACCTGCCCATCGCCAAACTCCAGCTCCGCGAGACTTGCCAGCGCTCTGCTCATCCCGCCCTCGTCACCAAGGGCTTTGTATGCGTCGAACGCCTGCGCAAACACCTCGCGCGCGGCGACAACATCGCCGCGAGACCGCTGGAGTAACGCCTGCTGGCTGAGGCACGCCGCCACGCCCAGCTTATCCGTGCACTCGCGCATCAGCGCAAGCGCGCGTGCATTCACGTCACTTGCCTCCTCGAATTGGCCCATTTGAAAGAGACCGAACGCAAGCTGGTAGAGCGCCCAGGCCGCTTCACGCCTGTCGCCCAGCGCATCAGAGAGCGCCAGGGCCCGCTGCGCGCAATCGTGCAGCGCGTGTACCGTCCGAAAGCGCGGCGAGCGCGCGCCACAGCCTGGCCGCCACCTGCCGGTGCGCCGCTTCGTCAAGACTCGCCTGCGCTTGGCCAATCCAATAGCGCCCCTCCACCGCGAGTCCGCCGTGAAACCACAGCCTTGCCAGCGCTCCGGCTACGGCACCACCCAGCGCCGTATCGCATCCGTCTTTGAGCGCCCACTCCAGCACGGCGCGATAGTTGTCGAGCTCGAGTTCCACGCTCGCCAGCCAGGCCGCGGGCGATCCGGTGCCGTAGCGTTCATCGGCCGCCTGCGCCTGAGCGCGGAAGTACTCGCCGTGGCGACGAGCCACTCGCTCGCGCTCGCCAGCGCCCGTAAGCTTCTCCAGCGCATAGGCGCGAGTCGATTCAAGCAGCCGGTAGCGTTCGTATTCGCCGGCCGTATCGGCCACGACCAGCGACTTGTCGGTCAGCGACGCCAGCAGATCCAAGACATCGAGCTCTTCGATGCCGTCGCCCGTGCAGACGGCGGTTACCGCATCCAGACTGAAGCCGCCGGCGAAGATCCCCACCCGATTGAACAGCATCTGCTCTTGTGGCGTCAGCAGATCGTAACTCCAGTCGATGAGCGCACCCAGCGTTTTCTGGCGCGGGAGCGCACTACGGCTACCGCCGGTGAGAATCTTGAAGCGTTCGTTGAGCCGTTGGGCGAGGTTGGGGATTGAGAGCACCTTCACTCGTGCCGCAGCGAGTTCAATCGCGAGCGGAATGCCATCAAGGCGGCGGCAGATATCGGCGACAATCGGATGCGGAGTCGTCGGTGAGGATAAAGCGAGTATCAGCGGCTTTGGCACGATCGAGGAAGAGCACGATCGCGCCGTACCGTAGCGCCTCGTCTGCCGTCAAGCGCGCAATGTCTGCCGGTAGCGGGAGCGACGGAAGTCGATGCGCGGCTTCGCCAGCAATATTGAGCGCCTGTCGTGACGTCGCGAGTATCCGAACGTCGGGCGCAGCAGCGAGGATCGACTCTGCAAGTTGCGCCGCCGACTCTACAACGTGTTCGCAGTTATCGAAGATGATCAGCAGCTTCTTGCGTTTGAGCCACTGCGCGATCGCCTCGTCAACCCGCTGGCCTTGTTGCTGGCTCATGCCTAACGCCTGGCCGGTTACGCTGGAGACCAGCTCGGGGTCGGAAATCGGCGCGAGATCGACAAACCACACGCCGTCCGGATAGCGATCGAGCAGCTCCGCGCCAACGTGCAGGGCGAGCCGCGTCTTGCCGACGCCGCCGGAGCCCACCAGCGTGAGTAGGCGGTATCGCTCGAGCAGTTCAATGACGTCGGCAATGTCCTGCTCGCGCCCCACGAAACTGGTGCGCTGGATCGCCAGATTGTTAGGGCGTGCATCGAGCGATCGCAGTGCCGGAAACTCCGTCCGCAACGTTTCAATGCTGAGTTGCCACACGTGTTCGGGCTCAACGAGGTCTTTGAGGCGATGCGAGCCAAGATCGAGCAACTCCGTTTGCTCCTGCATCACGCCGCGCAAGAGCGATTTCGTCGAGCGCGAGATGACGACTTGTCCGCCGTGCGCCACCGAGAGCAATCGTGCGACGCGATTGACCGTTGGGCCGAAGTAGTCGCCGTCGCGTTCATCGGTCGTGCCGCTATGCAGCGCCATCCGCACCGCCAATCCGTTGATAGCGCTCCAATCCTCGGCGGCAAGTGCGCGCTGCGCATCAGCCGCTGCTGCGCTGGCGTTCGCGGCGCTCGAAAACACGGCGCAAAACGCGTCGCCCATCGTTTTGAAGACGTGACCGCCGTGTGCTTCGATCGCCGTTCGTAGCAGATCGTCGTGGCGGCGCAGCGCTTCGGGCATTGCCGCGCGTTGCTCTTCCCAATGCTGCGTGCTGCCCTCAATATCGGTAAAGAGCAGCGTAACGGTACCGCTGGGAAGGGGAGCCCTCAGCGCCATGGGCACATTTTCAAAGGAAGAGCCGACTGCGCCTGGTAGGCCGGCTTTCAACCGTGGAGCAACACGGCTAACGTCTCCCAATGCCTCGGATGCGGCACTCTCGCGCCGGCCCGAATGCGCGAGCATGCTGCGAGGGACAAGCCCGTCGCCGCTGCGATCTCAGCGAGCTGTATGCACCTCTTGTAAGGGCGGCGTCGCGGCCCGGTCCTTGAACGAGATCGTTCCATTCGGAGAGCGGCGGAAAGCCCGATCGGATCCGATCCGTCGCCTGAGCGTACTACGGTGACGAAGAAGAGCGCCGTTATCGTACCGCGGCGATCGGGAGCTTCGCGAAACACCAGGCGCGAGCGCTCTTAGCGCTCCCGCGTGGCACCGTCCCGTGGGAGCATAGATGGTAACAGCGAAAACGGCCTGCGCGGACGTGAGGTGTGACCCAAGTGTGACCTGGCACGAAATTCCGGGGTGACGTTCGCGGGAGCAGCCGAGCCAAGGCGCCCGTCTATCAAGGATTTGCGCTTACATGGGAGAGTACGGGACTGGTGTCTCGCACGGTCTTCAAACGTGCTGCTCGTTCTCCCGACGACTCTCCGAATTTCCGAAGACTCCCGTCCGGTAAGGGTTTGCGCTCTCCGCTAGTCCCGGCTTATCCCGACGAAAATGACCATTTCGCCGTTGGTCTGTGATACGAATGTGATATGTTCTCACGGTGCGAAGGGCGCAATCGGAACCGCTAACGCGGTTAAATCGTAAGATGTGCTGCCGTGTTCACCGCTTCTCGCGTGGATGGCGCGATACCGCTATTCAAAACGTGCGCGCGCGGCAGACTCTACCTTTGTTACAAACTCCCTGATGGATATAATCTTCGTTAACATGGTACCAATCTCAAGCTCCGTTGGTGTACGGACATCGGCACATGTTTCGATCCATGATAAATCGTTAATAATATCCCTCAGCCAGTTGTCCTGATAATCCTCTAGTCCGATACTGCCTCCGGCCGTTCTGACCTCTACTACAGCGCGCCGAATGTCTTGACAAATGGGCGCGACTTCCGGCCATGCACTCGAGTGGACACGATTACGCAACGCTACGGTATCGGCCAGCGCGCTCGCGCAGTCAACGATGATCTGACTTTTCGAAGCCTGGAAGCGCGCGGATTTTACGGCCTTTGAGACCTTACTCCTGGTATTCGCAGTGAACATGAAATTAAGGATTGCGATCACGATGGCAATCCCGCCTGTCCAGTCTGCAAAGCTTTGCGGCATTGCCCATCGCAAGTTTGGCCTACGGCGGCGGGTAACCTGCGAACCCGCGCGGAGTGAAGGTGGGGACGCTTGACGAACTTTCGTGGGCCGAAGACTGCGAATCGTAAGCTCCGAGGTCTCGCTTCGCTCGCCATGGTGGCCGCACGCACGAAAGGTGACTAGAAAGGAACGGTTTTGTGAAGATTGCTTTTCACTTCGATGCTACGGCATACCAAGGCAATTACTCAACGGAACCACTTGGCGCAACTTTCAGGCTCATTGTTAACCACCACGCTTGGTTCGGCACGTCCAAAGTCTTTACAGGCGACCTCATACTGACCGGCGATAACCCGTCAAAGTCCCAGGCCCTCAAAGCGGCGTACTTGTGGCTGTCGACATCCGAGGGGCAATGGTCGGGTGTTGATGTTGACCGCTTTCTTCCGCTAGCAATTGGTCACGCCATTTACACTATTTGCATCGATTCGATCGAAGCTTCAATCGCTCGGGACACACATCGCAAATTACAGGGTGTTGGTTCATATGTTGGCGCGCAAGAGGTAGATTACACAAATAAGATTCAGCTATCAGGAACATCTCGCTTGATACACTTTGGACGCATCGTAGGCAAGCGATTTAGAGTTTTTGCGAGTCACGAAGACCCAGAACACCTCACGGAAGAGACGAGAGAATGGCGCCTTGTGGAAGTCCGCGACCTTGGGGCATTTGACGCGGTCGACTTCGAAATCACGAACATGCGACGGACTATATTTGATACGCGCCCTTGGCCCCAGGGTGAGCAACAGGAAGCCCATGCGAGGCGAGTTCTAATAGACATCGCAGAAACAATGATAGATAGGACTCTTTCCGAATTTGGTGACGGTGTTCTATCTTTCCCCGAAACGCTTTTTGCAGCGACTTCAGCCTTCGAACGTGCGGCAACTTCAGAGCAGTACGCGCACGTCGGTGTTTCCTGTCGCAGACTGTTGGACCAAGTGGCCGATCAACTTTATCCGCCTCGCGCAGATAGTTCGGAACTGGGTCCCAGCCAGACAATGGCCCGCCTTATGCAATTCGTTAAGGAACGAGCCGCAGATGAGAAAACCGCGAAGGTATTGGAACGCGAAATTAACGATGTATATGGTCGAATTACGGCCCTAAGGCAACTGGCCAATCGTCTCCTTCACGCGCCAGCATCACGCGATGCAGCGCGAAGGTGCTTGATTCAAACAGTCGTTCTGCTGGATGATATTCGCGCTCTCGCAGGGGAGACGCTTCCGATGGCAATCGATGAGGCGGCAGCAAGCGACATGTTAAGATCATGGTTGGAAGGACGCTAGGCGAGGGAATCGCTCCGACCAAAAGGTTTGCACCCTCCCTGGTAACGACCTGTCTCTGCAAAAATGGGCATTTCCCTCCCGGTCTGCGATACAAATGCAAGACGTCAGGCGCTCACATCATCAGACGGATAGCCGCACCTCGTCATGGCAGAATGCTTCGTAAACTTCCTTGTCAAGGTCGAGAAGGAAGCACCTCACATCCGCTTGTGATACGAATGTGATACGGCGGCCTGTGAGCCGGTGACCCGGTAACATGAAGGAAGCGCAATCCCTTATAAGACAAGCCCCTCGGGGCTCGTGGGAGAGTACGGGACTGGTGTCTCGCACGGTCTTCAAAACCGCTGAGGCCTTCGCAAGGGGGCTGGTAGGTTCGATTCCTACACTTTCCCGCCATGTGTGGCGCAAACGCGCGTCGCGTCTAGGTTCTTGCGACCTGCGACGTTGCAAAGCGTTCTTCCCAGCGGATGCGTCCCGTGAGCTGCATCGCGACAAAGAGTGTGATAATAGCGCCGATCGTGATCGTCAGGCCGCTCCAGCCCTCGTTGAATAGCGCCCAGGAAAAGAGCACGAGATAGATTAGCTGAACGACGCCTGCCTCGAACGCGGCGAAGCGCAAGCCCGCCACGAGCCGCAGGTACGAGATCGTCAAGAACATCGAGACCACCGAGCAGATCACAAAGGCTGCCTCGAGCGGCATCCGGTCGACTAGGTACGCGAGCAGCAAATGGAAAGCGAAGAACGCGCAGGCGAGAAAGAAATAATTCATCGGATGGAGATCGATCCCGCGCATCGTCGTGATCAGCAGCATCACGAAGATGTAGAACAGCAACGAGACCGGCGCCCAAAAGGTGATGCGCTGTGCGAGAGGACCCGGTTGCAGCGGATAGGGGATCGTCATACCTATACCATTGCCAGTCACGAGCGTGGCATACTTCCACTGTAAACGCCAGCCGTTGCCCTCATTTTGTTCGCTGGTCGGCAGCAGCGTCCGCGGCGGGAAATCGATCGATCTAAAATTCGTCGTCATCGTGAGTACGAAATCGTTGACCGATCCGACACCCTTGTCAACGAAGGCGTAAGTCCATGATTCCATACCGCGTGAACGATAGGCCACGTCAATGGTCGCGCTGCTTCCTGGAGCAAGTTGGACAAAGCGATCCGCGCCTGCCACCGCGCTCGCGGTATCGATCGTTCGCCCGTTGATGCGAAAGACGACGTCCGAGTAGGTTGAGCTGGCGGCGGGAAGCGTGAAGTTAACCTTGACTTGTCCGGCGTCCGTGTCGTTGCGAACGACGTAGTGCCCGGCGAAGTCCACGTCATACAGGTTGTACCAGAGCAGCCCCTTACGCCGTTGTTCCAAACCGAGGAGCACGTTCACGCGGCTTTGCCGGACTGGGAGTACGACCGAGCGATGCGGTCCAACCTGCGCTTTGACTTGCGGCGGGCTTTGCGTCAGAGGCGAACCCCACTGCGAACTCAGACGCTCCCGCTGCGATGAATCCGAGTCATCGGTGCGCTGGGCGAGCGTCGATCCCAAGATCATCCAGGCAAGCCCCGCACCGCAAAAGATCACCCCAATGGCAACAAACCGTTTGAGCACGGAGCATCCTTCCGGAGGCAGTTCGGTAAATGACTCTGTAGGGCAAAGTCATTTACTTTGTACCACAAAGTGTACCGAAATGCAATCAGGTCGGGCTCTGACCCCTCATTTTTAGCTTGGCCTAAGCTGGGCAAGGGGCAGGAAACCTACGGAAACGGCCGCAGGAGCCTTTCCGCGAGCCGGTTATTGTGGCGTGACGTCCTGCGAGCTCGCCATCCAGCTCCCTTAGAGCTCGCCGCGAATCAAGAGCGTCGCAATTGTGAGGTACCAGAGCGCCTGAGCAATGACGATCAATTCAACGGAGTGCGGCGTCAAGGTGCTTCCCATGAGAAACAGAACGGCCATCGCGAGTGCGGCCGAAGCGAGCCCGATTATGCCGGCAAGCCGTAACGGGTTGGCCATGCGTACGAGTGCGATCGACCAGAGCGCCACTCCGGCGGACATTGCAATCACGCCCAGCTTCGTGGCGATCTGAATCGTAAGCGCGCACGCGAGCAATACCGCTTGCGCGGCACCCACTGCGGCCGGCGAGTTGAGGTCGACCCGTGCAGCGATGTCCGGAACTAAGAATCCGTCGATCAGCGCGGCGCCGATCATCGCACATGCGCCGATCGTGTAGCCGACCAAACCGGCCAGCACGGCCGGGCGCGTTAACCCAAGTCGTGAGGCGACGAATAAAAATGCAAAGATCAGCCCGGCTATTATCGCGATTACACTTCCGTGCACGACACGGTCGAGCCGACCCAGGCTTACAATCTCACCGATTGCCTTCGTGGCCGAGTGGGACGTCGCGACCGGGTGGTGCGCGATCGCCAGGATCGTCAACGCGGAGAACAATGCGATAAGTACTCCAACGAAAACGCCGTCCACTCGTTGCTTCATGAAATGAGGTTGCGCAGTGACGGCATTGGGGCGCCCCTTTGAAAGAGGGAAAGCGGGTTAAGAACCAAACGCTCGTTCGGTAACGAACATGTGTCCCGATCTATTCATAGGGCGAGATGGAAAGCCGGTCAAGAACGATGGCCGCTAAGACTCCGTTTCCGAACTCATCCGGGCCGAGTGTTCTCCTTGGAGCGCGCCTGCTGGGCAAGCGCGCCGACCGTCGCGTCCGCAAGACCGAGACAGCCGTAAAGCGCGCGCTCTATTCCCTGATTGCGGAGAAAGGCTACGAATCGATTACCGTCCGGGACATTCTGGAGCGGGCCGACGTGGGGCGCTCAACGTTCTACGCGCATTTCGATGACAAGGAAGACGTCTTACGCGACGGCTTGGACGACTTATTGGAGCACCTGAGGTCGTACCATTCGGACGCCGTCCGATCGCCGAGCGAGCTTTTTGCATTCAGCGGGTTCTTGCTGCAGCACGTGCAGTCGGCGCCCCATTTCTTTCACGAACTGGTCGGAACGCGAAGCGGACGTCTCGTCCAGCGTTGGCCCGAGATGCTCGGCGAGCTGGTGCGCGCCGATCTCGTCCAACTCGCCAAACATCGGACTCTCAACACCCCGCTCGAGATGCTCGTCCAATTCGTCGTGGGCGTCTTTACTTCGCTATTGGCCTGGTGGGTCCAAGCGGGCTATCCAACGACGGCCCAAGAGGTCGACGCGGTCTTCAGGCGATTAACGATCCCGGCTATCGCGGATGCCTTCGCCATCGCCAACTAACTGCCGAAAAAATACGCCGCGAGCGGGCACGCCCGCGCGAAACCTTCGTAAGAAACCGGCGAGGTCTAACACGCGTCAACCCACCTCGCGGTAACCGCCATGCCGCCTATCTAAGGCACCGCTTCGGTCGCGCACTTGCCGGGCGACACTCTTACCGCACAAAACTTGAACTCGGGGATCTTGCCGAACGGGTCGATCGCATCGTTCGTCAGCAAGTTCGCGGCGGCTTCGCGGTATGCGAAGGGGAGGAAGACCGTCCCGGGCTGCACGCCGCGATCGACCCGTGCGCAGGCCGTGATTCTGCCGCGCCGCGATTGGAGTTCGATCCGCGCGCCCGGCTCGACGCCGAGCGCAGCCAGATCGTCGGGATGGATGCTGAACACCGGCTCAGGTTCTAATGCGTCGAGCACGCTCGCGCGCCGCGACATCGCGCCGGCGAGGTAGTGTTCGAGCTGGCGCCCCGTCGTGAATATAAATGGATACTCCGCGTCGGGGAGTTCGTCGGCGTGCGTATACGCGGCCGGTCTGAAGAGCCCACGGCCGCCCGCGCGCGGGAACGATGTCGTAAACATGATCGGCTGACCCGGATCGCCTTCGTGCACGAGCGGATAGGTGCACGAGCCTTCGCGCTCGAGCCGTTCCCAGGTGATGCCGCCCATGCTCGGCGTGGCGACGCGAATCTCCTCGAACACGTCGGCCGGTCCAGCGTAGTTCCAGTGCAAGCCGAGTCGTCGCGCGATCTCTTGGATGATCCACCAATCTTGGCGCGCGTCGCCCGGCACATCGAGCACCTGCCGCCCGAGCTGGACGCGCCTGTCGGTGTTCGTAAAAGTCCCGATCTTCTCCGGAAACGCCGAAGCCGGGAGAATGACGTCCGCGAAGCCGGCGGTCTCGGTGAAGAATATCTCTTGGACGACCAGATGCTCGAGCCTCATCAGCGCTTCGCGAGCGTGGTTCAAGTTGGGATCCGATATCGCGGGGTTCTCGCCCATGATGTAGATCCCGCGGATCTCACCGCGATGCACGGCGTCCATGATCTCGGTCACCGTCAAGCCGGGTTTAGGATCCAGCCGCGCGTCCCATAACGCCTCAAATCTGCGCCGCGCATCTTCGTTGTCGGTGCGTTGATAGTCGGGATACATCATGGGGATCAGCCCGACGTCCGAAGCGCCTTGTACGTTGTTCTGGCCGCGCAGGGGATGCAGCCCCGTGCCGGGACGGCCGATTTGGCCGGTCAAGAGCGCGAGGGAGATCAAGGCGCGCGCATTGTCGGTTCCGTGCACGTGCTGCGAGACGCCCATCCCCCAGAAAATCATCGCGGCGCGCGCGGTCGCATACAGACGTGCAACCTCGCGGATCGTTCGCGCGTCGATGCCGGTAATCGGAGCGACTCTCTCGGGCGGATAGTCTGCCACCATGCGCTCGAGCGCGTCGTAGTTCTCGGTGCGCTCCCGAATGAAGGTGCTGTTCGCGAGCCCCTCCGCGATGATGACGTGCATCATCGCATTGAGCAACGCGACGTCCGTGTCCGCTCGAAACTGCAGGAAATAGGTTGCGTGCCGGGCGAGGTCCGAGCGCCGCGGGTCCATCAGCACCAGCTTCGTGCCGGCCTTGGCCGCATTCTTCATGAAGGTAGCGGCGACTGGATGGTTGAGGGTCGGACTAGACCCGATGACGATCGCCACGTCGGCGTCGGCCACTTCGGCGACTTGATTGGAGACCACCCCGGAACCGATGTCTTCGAGCATCGCTGAAACCGATGATGCGTGACAAAGCCGCGTACAATGATCGACGTTGTTCGTTCCGAACCCGGCGCGCACGAGCTTTTGGAAGAGGTATGCCTCCTCGTTGCTGCATTTGGCGGAACCAAATCCGGCCAATGCGTGCGGTCCGTGCGCGTCGCGAATCGCCCGCAGGCGGCCGCCCGCAGCGTCGAGTGCTTCTTCCCACGTCGCTTCACGGAATGCGGTGGGCATCTGATCGGGCGCGAGCAGATCGGTCGTTTTTGGGACGCCGTCGCGCCGGATCAACGGCTTGGTGAGGCGCCCCGGATGATGCACGTAGTCGAAGCCAAACCGGCCTTTCACGCAGAGCCGGCCCGCATTGGACGGTCCGTCCCGTCCCTCGACGTAAAGAATCGTGTTGTCCTTGACGGCGTACGTCATCAGGCAGCCGACGCCGCAATAGGGACAAGCCGAATCGACTTTCTTATCCGGCGCGATCATGCCGACGCCGTTCGCGGGCATCAGCGCGCCGGTCGGGCAGGCTTGAGCGCACTCACCGCAGGCAACGCACGAACTCGTGCCCATCGGATCGTCGAGATCGAAAACGATCTTGGCTGCATCGCCGCGCCAGGCATAGCCGATCACGTCGTTGACCTGTTCCTCGCGACAAGCGCGAACGCAGCGGCCGCACTGAATGCATGCGTCGAGGTTGACTGCCATCGCCGGGTGTGAAGGATCCGGCGGCGGCTGTTGCCGCTGCGGAAAGCGCGGCGTCCGAACGTCGAGTTGCGCGGCCCACCGATCCAGCTCCGAAGAGCGGGTGTATGCCGAACCGCGCGGCGTCGGCATATCGCCGAGCAACAACTCCGCAACCAGCGCTTGGGCCTTGCGCGCGCGAGGGCTCGCGCTTTGAACCTTCATCCCCTCGACGGGGAACCTGCAGCACGCCGGCGCGAGCGCGCCTTCCCCTTCAATCTCGACGACGCAAATGCGGCAGTTGCCGTCGGGCCGGTAACCTTCTTTGTAGCACAGCCGTGGGATGTCGACGCCCGCTCGATCGGCGGCTTGCAACAGCGTCTGGGCTCCGTCGCTCTCGAGCGCTCGGCCGTCGAGCGTGAACCGCAGCGGCGCGGCCACTACGCGAACTCCTCGGGGAAATAGCGCAACGCGCAGAGGAATGGATTGGCGGCACTCTGTCCGAGCCCGCAGATCGAGGCGTCGTTCATCACGGCGGCCAGATCGCCGAGCAGCGTGCGATCCCAGCGGCCGGCTTCCATCAGCGCGACGGCTTTGGCGGTGCCGACCCGGCACGGCGTGCACTTCCCGCACGACTCGTTACGGAAGAAGCGCAGCGCGCCCAGCGCCGCATCTTTCACCGAGTCCTGCTCGGAGAGCACGATGATCCCCGCCGAGCCGATGAAGGCGCCGTACGGAGCTAGCGTATCGAAGTCGAGCGGAATATCGGCGAGCGACGCGGGCAAGATTCCGCCCGACGCGCCGCCTGGGAAATATGCGTAGAGCCGATGTCCCGGCAGCATCCCTCCGGCATATTCATCGACGAGTTCGCGCAGCGTGATCCCGGCAGGCGCCAAATGGACGCCGGGCCGGCACACGCGTCCGCTGACCGAAAACGAGCGCAAGCCTTTGCGCCCGTTGCGACCCTGCGAAACGAACCATTCCGCGCCGCGCTCGAGGATCTCGCGCACCCAAAAGAGCGTCTCCATGTTGTGCTCGAGCGTAGGCCGGCCAAAGAGCCCGACTTGTGCGACGTAGGGTGGGCGCAAGCGCGGCATTCCGCGCTTCCCTTCGATCGACTCGATCATCGCCGACTCTTCGCCGCAGACGTACGCGCCCGCGCCGCGCCGCAGATGGATCGGCGGCAGTTCGACCGGCGAGCTCGCGCGCCGGCGCGCGAGCTCGTCGCGCAGGATCGCGCGCACGTGCGCGTACTCGTCGCGCACGTACACGTAGATCTCGGCGACGTCGACCGCCCAAGCTGCGATCAGCATCCCTTCGAGGAAGCGGTGCGGATCGCGTTCGAGGTACCAGCGATCCTTGAACGTGCCCGGCTCGCCTTCTTCGAGATTAACCGCGAGCAAGCGCGGTGCCGGCTCCGCGCGCACGATCCGCCACTTGCGGCCCGCCGGAAAGCCGGCGCCGCCTAAACCACGCAGCCCCGAGGCTTCCAATCCGGCGATGACCTCGTCGCGACCGCGCGCGCCGGCATGCAGCTCGCGCAGTAGTCGATATCCCCCGCCGGCGAGGTAGCGGTCCATACCGGCGTACGCGGGAATCTCCGCAGTCAACGTCCGCCCGCTCACCGCATCGCACACGTTCTGCACGGTCGCGGGACCAAGCGCGTGCTGCTCGACCAAAACCGCCGGTGCGGATTCGCACCGCCCGATGCACGGCGCCGGCACGACGCGAACGCCGTCGTCAAAGCCGGCGCCGCGCAGCGACTCGAGGAGGTCGCGTCCGCCGGCGAGCGCGCAGGGAAGACCGTCGCACACGCGGACCGTCAGCGCGGCGGGTGCAACCTCACCTTCCTTGACGACGTCGAAATGATGGTAGAATGTGGCGACCTCGAAGACCTCGACGGGCGCCAAGCGCATCTCCTCGGCCAGCGCCACGACGTGCGCGGCAGCGATACACTTGTAACGATCTTGAATCTTATGGAGATGCTCGATCAGCAAATCGCGGCGGCGTGGCTCGTCACCGAGCAGATCGCGCACCTCTTGCAGCGCGAGCGGATCGACCGGTCGCCCCCGGCCTTCACGGCGCCTGCGCTCGCGACGACCCTCATCCTCAGGGACGGGCGGACGAGCCGCGACTCCGCGCGGAATGCCGTTGACAAGGTCGATCGTCTCCAACTAACGTCTCCGATCGCCGAGGAGGCTTCCTAGCGACGAGGGCGCACGCCTTCAGCACGCTACGGAGCGATTTGAAAACCGTTCGACGTCGAGAAAAAGCAGAACCCGCAGACCTTACTCCTGCGGGTTCGCGCGGAAGGCGGGGCTAATATTCCAGAGTCGTTCACAAGAAATTCGCATCGCGCCGCTACGGTGGGTGCAGGCGAAACGCAAACGCACGAATCTCGCGGTAGACCCCGGGAACTAACCCGAGGGGACGTCCGAATCAAAACAGGATAGCAGGCCGCAGTTTCCAGCGAGGCGCCACGCGGAAAGGGAGTCGCAAAGCGGCTTCCTTCCCAATTTCCGCTGGACGAGTGCGCCGGGTTCTAGCGTCCGAAGCTTCGGCGTGCTCTTTGCGAGCCGCGCGTCGCACCGGCTTTTCGGTGGGGAACCGAAACGGGGCGCGAGACTGCGATCGACGGGTTCTGCGGCGGCAATGCCGGCCCATTGGCGCGGAGTAAACGCCGGCCGAGGATCCTTTCGATCTGTCTGAACAGCGGCTCTTCGTCGGGCGCTACGAACGTGATAGCGTCGCCGGTCGCGTTCGCTCGCGCGGTCCGGCCGATGCGGTGGATGTAGTCTTCCGGGACGGCCGGCACGTCGTAGTTGACGACGTGCCCCAGCTGGAGGATGTCGATGCCGCGCGCGGCGATGTCGGTCGCGACGAGCACGCGATACTTGCCGCGCTTGAAATCGTCGTGGGCGCGGGTTCGTTGCGCCTGCGAGCGATCGCCGTGGATGCGGTCGGCGCTGACGGCGTGCTTCGCGAGCGCCGCGGCAAGCCGGTTGGCGCGCGCCTTCGTGCGCGTGAACGCGATCGCTCTGAAGATCTCGCCGTCTTGCTTGAGCAACTCGACGAACAAGTCGGTCTTGCGCTGCTGGTCGACGCTATACACGGTCTGCGTGAGTCCGTCGACCGAGACGTCGGGCGGCGTGAGTTCGACGCGAACCGGGTTGTGCAACATCTCTTTCGCAAGCACGGCGATCGGCGGCGGGATCGTCGCTGAAAAGAACAGCGTCTGGCGTTTCGCCGGGACGAACTTGAGGATCCGGCGCACGGGCGGCAGGAAGCCCATGTCGAGCATGCGGTCCGCTTCGTCGAGCACCAGGATCGATACGCTTCCGAGGGAGGCAGTTCGTTGCGTGAGGTGGTCGATCAACCGTCCGGGCGTCGCGACGATGATCTCGGTGCCGCGTTTGAACGCGGTGGCCTGCTGGCCGAAGCCAACGCCGCCGTATACGGCCGCGACGCGTAACTGCGTATGTTTGGCGAGCGCTCGAATATGGTCGGCAATTTGCACGGCCAGCTCGCGCGTCGGGGCCAAGATGAGGGCGCGGGTCTTACCCGGCGCTTCCTTCGAGAGCGCTTCAACGATCGGAATTCCGAACGCGGCGGTCTTGCCGCTTCCGGTCGCCGCATTTGCGAGGACGTCTTTACCGCTCAGCGCGGGTGGGATCGCCGCTTCTTGGACGGCGGTCGGTTCGTTGAAACCGAGGTCCCGCACGGCGCGCAGCAGCGCCGGGGTGAGGTGGAGTTCTTGAAATTTTGAGATGAAGGGTCGTCTTTCGAGAGCGCGCGCGGACCGATCGCACTCGAAAGATCGCGCAGAAGTGATGCCTTAGTCTCCCACGATACCGCCTCCGGGTCAACGGCGAAGGTCGGGATGCCCGGGTTCGGAGCCTTGGCGGCGACCGGGAAGCGCTTGGTTAGGGAGCAGCCCTGGCCGGAGTCTAACTCGAAATGAGACGAGGATGAAATCCAACCTCGGGCAGGCCGCATGGAACTCCGAGGGCCGCCGCAAGCGTACTCTTTTCGTCTCCTCTTTGACCTCGAAGGATCGCCACACACCCATGAATCTGGCCTTGCGAACCCTCGCGCGGCGACTCGGCGCCGCACTCTCATTTGTTGCCGTCGTCGCGGCGGGCGCCGGTCCGGCTCCAGCCCAGTCGGTGCCGCTGATTTCGAACGGCATCCCGATCGCGGTCGAATTCGGCAAGCAGCAAGGCGATCTGTCGCCGTCCGAGGTCCAGTTCATCGCGCACAACGTCACGATCGCCGCGCTCGAGCACTTCGGCGGACCCGGTGCGCCGTACGCCTATCAAGAGGATGGCGTCGCCGCCAACGCGGCTCGCCTCAAAGCGGCGAACCCCGCGATCAAAGTCCTCGAGTACTGGGGCTTTGCGGGCACGGGGCACATGAACTATCGGGCCTACACGGACCCGACGTTCCAAGCCAACAAGGATTCGTGGTACGTATTGCGGCCGGGTCAGAAAAAGGCGCGGCTCGACATCACGAATCCCGCCGTGCGCAACTGGTGGGCCGCGGCGGCGACGCGGATGGTCTCACAAGGCCACCTCGACGGCATTTGGCTCGACGGCGCAATGAATACGAAACGCGATCCGTGGCGCGATGCCAAGATCGAACTGTTTCGAACCCTGCGCGAAGATCTCGACGCACTGCATCAAGGCCATAAGTTCATCGTCATCAACGGTAACGCGGAGAACTACTTCGCATCGGGACTCGCGCAATATACCGACGGGATCATGATCGAATGGTACGACCTCGTCGTCAAAGGCGTCCCCCGTACTCCCGAGCAGAACCTCGCCTACCTACAGGCCGCCTACGACATCGGGCGGTCCGGCAAAGAAGTCTGGCTAAAGGGTTGGCCGTACCCGCACGACTTCATCGATTCGGATTGGAACAAGAACGCGTCATACCAACAGAAGGTCTCGGACTCGCACGCAGCGCTAGGTTTCGCGCTGGCGTCGCACCTCGTCTCGAACACGCCAGGCTATTCGTTCCTCTCCTATAGTTGGGGCTACGCCGTCGACTCGTTTGAAATCGTGACCAACCACGATGCCGATCCCAAAACCTGGGTCGTCGACCAGAACTGGTACCCGGAGTTCAAACGCGACTACGGCGCGCCGCTCGGGCCGATGCAGGTCAACGGCTTCGTGCTGACGCGCCAGTACCCGGGCGGAACCGCGCGGGTCGACCTGTCGTCCCATACGTTCACGCTCCCGCAGCCGGTTCGCTAACTAGCGCGCTTAGCGCGCCGGCAGATTCAGCGGCGACGGATGCTTCGGCTCGTATAAGCCGATCGTTTCGCCTCCCGGTAAGTCGAGCGTCGTCAGAAGCCCCCAACCGCGGTCGGCGATCGGCATCGTCGTTTTGATCCCTCGTTCGGCGAGCTTGGCAACGGTCGCATGCACGTCGTCGCACATCAGGAAGAGTTCGTGCGAGGGTTCGCTTTCGGTCTCGTGGACCGCAAGCTCGGTCGGCGGCGCCGCGAAAATCGGCCACCCACCGCCTGCGTCCACGCTAGGCAGCTCGAGAACGTCGCCGAGAAAATCGCGGACTTGCTCGACATGCTTGCTGAAGATGATGGCGTGAATGCCCGTGATCATGAAATCTCCTTCGGCCCGTCAGCTCGGGGCATCACTCTTCGTCGATCGGTCGCAGATCGACCGGCCGGCGCATGAAGAAGTCTTTTTTGTACTTGGATTGGATCGTTTGGAAGGTCAGCGGCGTCTGGTTGAAGTTGAAGCAATCGCCCAGATCGTTTGAAACCGCGTCGGTATAGCCGAGGGAGGGGAGCCCAAAGGTCGACTCGACGAACTTCAATATGCTCCCGAACTCGTATTGCACGTGCGAGACGTAAGCCGGTTTCGCGTATGGCGAGACGACGATCATCGGCACGCGGAACCCTAGTTCGTACGAGTTTCGAATCGATGCGGGCGGAACGTGGTCGTACCACCCGCCCCAATCGTCCCACGTCACGATGATCGCCGTATGGTTCCAATACGGACTGTTGCCGATTGCGTTGACGATCGAGGCGACCCACGACGGACCTAAATTCCCACCATCGGGATGATCCGACTCGGCGGCCGTCGGGATCACCCACGAAACGTGCGCGAGCGTCCCATTCCCAATGTCGGACAGAATGTTCGTCGACGGCGCGCTGATGTTCGCGACGTCCGGCCCGTCAACGATGTGTGCGATGGCGTCGAGCGTCCAGAGCCCCGCCGAGTGGGGCGGCTGCGGCTGGTAGTAGCGCCACGAAATGCCCTTCGCATCGAGAAGATCCATCACCGTGCTATGGTCGAAGCACGGGTAAACTCTTCGGGATTCGTTGCCATTCTGGTCGATGAGCGCGACGAGCGCATCGGCCGGCGAGTCGCAGCCCCCGGCCGGTAGGCGGTCGTTGTCGCTCGGGTTTTCTGCGGCCAAGAGGCTCGTTTGCGGCGAGGCGAGCGACGTCCCCGAGATGATGTACTGGTGCGCCGGGAAACTCGGGCCCTCATTGGTTTGGAACATCCGGTCGGCGAACGTGTACTGCTCGGCCATCGTGAAATAGGGCTGAACCTGGCTCTGGGGGACGTAACTGTACGCGCGGATCTCGGGCGGCGGGCAGCCGATCGAACACATCGTCGTGCCGTCGAGGTCGAACCCGTCCATCTTCCCGCCGTCGTACTCCGTTGAAAAACTGCCGTGCGAATGCCCTAGATCCCACGTGTTCTCGAGATCGACCGGCTTCAAAGGCACGCGTTGTCCGTGCGAATTCAGGCCGCCGCTCACGGTCGTGTCGGCCCCCGGAAGTCCGTGAAAGAGATTGTCCGGGGAGCGATTCTCCTGAAAGACGATCACGATGTGGTCGATGTTCGAGGGCCCGAGGCCGGTTGGATGCGGGACTGGGCCCGACGAGCCTCCGCCGGTGCACGCGCTCAGAGAGAATCCCAGGCTAAGTGCGGCAATGCTGATGCGCACGGCGTCTTCTCCTTGAACGTCGGTGCTAGTCCGCCCCGGGCGGGAGCGCCACGTGCGGGCGATTCATGAAATCGCGCGATTTCATGCGCGTCTCAAACGGTTTGAACGGCCTCGGCTTCTGCGTGTAGTCGAAGCAATCGACGGCGGGGTCGTTGGCGCGCGTGTCGCTCGGCGCGAGTTGCCCTAACCCCCACACATCTTCGATATACCGCAGAATGCTGCCGTGCTCGTACTGAACGTGCGACACGTAGCCCTGCTTAGCGTAGGGTGAGATAATCAGCAACGGGACGCGCATTCCGAGGCCGTCGTAGTCGACGAAAGGCGGCGCAACGTGATCGTACCAGCCGCCCCACTCGTCCCACATGACGAAGATCGCCGTCGAATCCCAAAATTGGCTCTCGCCGACTGTATTGACGATATTCGCGATCCACTCGGGACCGCTCGTGCTACTCGCGCCGCCGTGATCGGAATCTTGCCATTCCGGGGTGATCCAGGTGACGGCAGCCAGGTCCCCGTTTTGCACGTCGGTCAGAAACTGCGGCGACGGCGCGATGACGTTGTTCCAATCCTTACCGAAGCGTATGTGCCGGACCGCATGGTACGCCGACCAAATGTCTTCGGCGCCCGAGGCGTAGAAGCGCCAGGGCAAGCCGGCGGCGTCGAGTTCGTCGCCGAGCGTTTGCGATTTGAAACACGGCTTCTCGTAGGGGCCGTACGAGCGATCCGGCTTTAGCGTGGCGACCCTATCCCGCGGACTTCCGTCGCAGCCCCAATCGTTGCCTGGAAGGTCGACGGCGTGTTCGGCTTGACCGGCGATGATGTATTGGTGCGAAACGAAGCTGGCGTCTATGTGCGACGTGAACATCCGATCGCCCAGCACGTACTGGCCGGCCATCTCAAAGTAGAGCTTTGACTGATTGTGGGGGACGTACCCGTACTGCGCGTTCCCGGGATGTCTTCCGTAGACGCCTTCCTGATCGAAGCCGTCCATTTTGCCGTTGTCGTACGCGGCAAAGAACGCGTAGGAGGTGTGATCGATGTCGTAAGGAGCGGCGAGCGAGATAGGGCGAAGTCGAATCGTCTTTCCGCGCGAGTCCCTCCCGGATGGCGCCGTATCGGCCCCCGGATAGCCCTGAAAGAGATTATCGAAGCTGCGGTTTTCTTGCATGACGACGATGACGTGCTGAATCGGCGAGGCCGCGCGCAGCCCCGCTCCCGGACGCGAACTTGCGTAGCCCGTTAGCAGAGGCAGGGTCGAAGGAGCGCTTTCGCGGTGGCCCCCGCATCCCGCAAGGAGCGTGAGCCCGGCGCAAGCCCCCAAGAGCCGTCCTGTGGATGACCGAGAGTCCGACATCGACGCCTCCCCGCGTCTGTCGCTTTAGAATGCGAGCGTCTATGGGTCCTTCGCTCCTACGACCGTGACGAAGGTCACAGGTCGGGCCGGCCGGGACGAAGGCCCGTCCCGGCTACGCTGCGATCCGTAAGGACCTAAGGCCTACTTCGAAGGGATGGCTCGCCCTTCCCGATGTTGCCCGTCTCTCGGTATGCTGGGGTTCACTTGACCTGGAGGGCTCCGTGGCGGTGTATCCTGTCCGCAAAACGACTGTTGAACTGCGCGACGTCGGCGACGAAGTTCTCGTCCACGACATGCAGCGCGACCAAATCCACGTACTCAATGCCACGGCCGGCTGGGTGCTGCGCGCGTGCGACGGTCAGCGCTCGCTGGACGAGATCACCGAAGCGCTCGCCGAGCTTACGAGCGAGGAGCGCAAGCGGGTCTACGGGGACGTCGCCAAGATCGTCGGGGAATTCGACCGTCTCGGCGTCGTGGCTCTCAGCGAACGGTCGGCAAATTGAGGCTCTTGGCCTACGCTCGTTGGGCCATCCAGCCTTCGACCTGGGGCGAAAGCCTCTCCGGGCTGAGCACGTGGACGCATTACCGCTCGTCGACAACGTGATACGGTTCACATGGTCGACTCCCACCAGCACGTCATGACGAGGGGAACTTCTAAAATGGTATACGCGACGCCGGAGATTCTCGTCTCCTACTACGCTCCCGATCTGGTTGGGACCGTATGCGGCTTCAACAGTTCGTGCGTCAACAACGACCCCAACCAGAACTGCGACCACCACTAGAGTTAACGACGCCGGGAAGGCTGCCGGCGCGTGCCGGCAGCCTTTTCCATCTCTAAAGGGCCCTTGGCCAACCAGCCGAGGTAAGAAACAGGATGTGGAACAGTAAGCAGGATGCTCTCGAGACGGTTTCGTGGCTCTTGCGTCCGCACTCGATCGACGAGTTCGCGGGTGTGTACTACGAGCGCGCTCCTTTGCACATCCGGCGCGATCGGACCGCGCATTACGGAGAATTCTTCAGCTTAGCCGAGCTCGAGCGGGTACTTTACGGCTCCGAGCTTGCCGTCGGGGACGTTCTGGTCTACCGCGACGGGCTGCCCGCCCGTCGCGAATCGTATCTCAAGCGGGAGACGCGGGTCCACGGCGACGACTGCTATCACCTCGAGCTCGTCGACCCGGATCGCGTCAGCGCGCTTTTCGCGCTCGGTTGCACGCTCGTGTTCGACAAGATTCACGCGCACTCGGCCTCCTTGGCCAAGCTGTGCCGCGGGATGGAAGCGTTTTTCGGCCATCGCGTCAATGCCAACGTATATTTGACGCCTCCGAATAGCCAAGGCTTCACCGCGCATTACGACACGCACGACACGGTCATTCTTCAGATCGAGGGCAAGAAGGACTGGCTCGTCTACGGGCCGGTCGCCGAGTTGCCGCTGCAAGATCAACTGTTCAACAAACGGACGCAGTCGCCGGGCGAGGTGCGCGAGCGGCTCGCGTTGCTTCCGGGCGACCTTCTCTACCTACCGCGCGGCGTCGCCCACGAGGCGAAATCGAGTGACGTGCTGTCGTTGCACGTGACGATTGGGCTCTATCCGGTATTGGTCGTCGACGTGTTGCGTGAAGCCCTGGGCGGCGGCGCGGAGGTTGAAGCGTTTCTGCGGCAGAGCGCGTCGCGCGCGGCGTTCGATGCGAAGGAGCTGACTGAGGTTCTCGCTCGAACCTTCGAGCCGGATCGGCTCGCGGCGGCGCTCGCAAAGCTACGGCGAACCTATGCGACCGAGCGGCGCAACGAGCTCGACGGCCAGCTCAGTCAACTCGCGCGGCTCGACGAGCTTTCCGTCCAGTCGATCGTGGCGGTTCGTAGCGCCGCGCTTTACGCGCTCGACGAGACCGATCAGAATGCGACGTTGTCATTCTCGGGGAAAACGGTGAAGCTCCCCAAGGCGGCGGGGGCGCTCGTTCGGCGTCTGGATGCCGGGCCGACGCGCGTCGCAGACCTGCTCGAGGGCGACGCGGGAGCGCTCGATATCGTCCGCCGGCTCATTCAGGAAGGCTTTGCGTACCGGCTCGAGACCGAGCCGGCGCGAAGGCTAAGCGCGCCGCTGGAGGAGTTGGCCGGCCATCGTGGCCGCTAACGCGCCGCGCGTAGCGTTGGAGCATACTTTCGATATCATCGAGCGGCGGCTGCAGATCGAGACCAACGCGCCCGCAATCGATGCATACCTCGCTCGTGCGCTCGCCAGGCTCCGTACCGGCGCCGCTCGAGGCGATTTGCCCTGCGACGTTGCGTCGCTTCTTTGGGATGGGACCGCGGCGCGGGTCACGTTCGACGGTCGCACGCTCGACGTGAAGCACGCGCCGGGCGACGCAGTTGATGCAGGGGTGCGCGCGACGGCGGCGATTTTCGCCCAAACGTTCCGCCGGCTCGAGTCGCACCGCGTTCTGTATGCGGCGGGGCTTGCGTCGGGGACGGCGTGCGTCGCGGTAGCGGGTCCGCCCGGCGTCGGGAAGACGACGCTCGCCCTCGAGCTGCTGTGCCGCGGCTGGCAAAGCTACGGCGACGAGTTCCTCATCCTCGAGCGCGAAACGCTGCGTGCGAGTGGATTCCCGCTCGCTTTTTGCGTCCGCGAACCGTCGCTTGCCCTTCTCGGCGATCCAGGCCTAACGGAGATTTGTCGTCGCGATCGCGTCGCGGCCGTCATCGACGGGGTCCGCACGTATTTCGATGTCGACCTGGGCGAGCGCTTCGGCCGCGGCGCGTACGCCGAGCCGCGCCCTCTGACGCACATCGTACTCCTGGCGCACAGCGACGCCCCTACTTCGACGCTCGAGCCGGTCGCTTCGGCGGTCACGGCGTTCGAACTGTTGCGCCACTTGTTCGTTGCGCGGCTCCAACTGACCGAGATGTGGGAGATCGTGGCGGAGATGGCGCGGATCCCCTGTTACCGGCTGCGCGTGGGCGACCATCGCAGCGCCGCCGATCTGCTGCAAAGGCTCGTCGAGACTCCCGTATGGCACATAACGCAAGCGATCTGAAGCGCGCCGCGGGCTTCGGCGCCGAGTTTTTCGGCGACCTCGCCGGCGCCGCGTGCTGCCCGGTGACGGTTTCGTTCTGCGGAATTGTCGTGATGGTCCGTTTCGGCGACGCCGAGGCTGCCACCGCGTTTCGCCGCCGCTACCGCCACATGCTTTCGAATGCGCCACCGCAAGTCGTCGCGTACGCCGTTGCGCGCCGGCCCGAGGAGACGTTCTTCTGGGTCGCGGGCGATGCGGCTTTCGTTTGGGACCACTGCCGGCTTTGGCCGAACGAAGCCGCGTTCTTGGCCGACGCGGTCGTGACGACGAGCGTCTTCACGTCGCGCGAGGGCGCCGTCGCGTTTCATGCGGCGGCCGTCACCGACGGCGACGGGGCGGCCGCGCTCGTCGGCTCGTCGGCGGCTGGAAAATCGACGACCGCGATCGCCTGCGCGCGGCGCGGCCTCGGACTCTATTCGGACGAGTTCTGCGTCGCTACGAGCGAAGGCGTCGCGCCGTTTCCGCGCACGCTGAACCTGCGGCGCGGCGGAATCGAATTGCTCGCCAAAGACCGGGCGCCGGGTTCGCCGGTCGACGCTTGGCTCACCGCACACCGGGGCCTCGACGTCGAGGACATCGGGTGGGACGAGATTTTCGGGCGCCTCGTAGTACCTCGCGCGCGCCCGCTTCGCGCGGTGTTTGCCATCGTCGGCGCCGGCGCGCGTCCCGCAGCGCGACCGATCGGCGCAGCGCAGATGCTTGCCCACGTCACGCCCTGGGTGAAAACGAAGGCCCGCGGCCTCGCGGCGGCGCAGCGCGTCCTCGAGTTGCTGCAGGGCGCCGCAACCTTCGAGCTGACCCTCGGCTCGCCGGACGCGACCGCGTCGCTCATTGGCGAGCGGCTCGCCGCACCTATCGCCGTCTGAGCATTTCGCGCGCGGCGTTCAAGCCCGCCGCGCCCATGACGCCGCCGCCGGGATGCGCCGCCGAGCCGCACAGGAACAGCCGGCGAATCGGCGTTCGGTAGCCGGCGTAGCCCGCGGCGGGCCTGAAGAGAAAGAGCTTGTTCAAGCGTCATCGCGCCTTGAAAAATGTTCCCGCCGGTGAGGTTAAAGGTTCGCTCGATGTCGACCGGCGTCAAGATCTGGCGGTCGATGACCGTGCTCGTGAATCCCGGTGCGTAACTTTCGACGATTCGGAAACAACGGTCGGCGAACTCATCCTTCGCGGCCTGGTCCCAGTCCGCCGTTCAAGTCGTACGGCCCGTATTGGCAGAACATCGACATCAGGTGCTTCCCCGGCGGGGCGACGCTCGGATCGACCGACGACGGGATCGTGCACTCGACGACCGGCTCGCTCGACATCCGCCCGTACTTCGCATCGTCGTATGCGCGCTCGATGAAGTCTTGATCGGGGCAAAGGTGCACGGTCCCGCGATGTTGCGGTCCCGGTGCGTCGCCCGGGCAAGCCAAAAAATTCGGCAACGCCGCGAGCGCAACGTTGATCTTGACCGAGGCGCTGCCGTAATCGATGCGTCGGATCTCGTCCAGGAACTCGGACGGCAAAGTAGCGGGGTCGAGCAGTCGCTCGAACGTGAGCCGGCAATCGAGGTTGCTTGCGACGGTGCGCGCGCGCAGCTCGGTGCCGTCCGCGAGCACGACGCCGCACGCCGCTCCATCTTCGGTCAGGATCCGCGCGACCTCGCTCTCGGTTCTGATCTCGACGCCGAGCGCCGACGCGGCCTTAGCCAGCGCCTGCGTCAAGCCGCCCATCCCGCCGCGGACGTAACTCCACACGCCGCGATGGCCGTTGGTCTCGCCCATGACGTGATGGAAAAGCACGTACGCGGTCCCCGGGAGCGACGGCGCCGCGAAGGCGCCGATGATCGCGTCGGTCGCGAGCGTCGCCTTCAACTGTTCGGATTCGAACCAGCGGTCGAGGATCGGCCGCGCCGCGCCGGTCAAAACCTCAACGGCTTCGCCGAGCGCTCCCCCGAGCTTCTTCGCGCGTAGCGCGAAATTGCCCAGAGCGAGCACGTCGGCGAGCGAAGGGCGCACGACGTTCGGCGGCCGCTGTACGATCGTCGGCTCGACAAGCTCCGCGACGCGCTCGAGCATCGCCTCGTACGCTGGGAACGCTTCGGCATCTTTCGCGCTGAATTTCGCGATCTCGGTTTGGTTCGCGCTCCGGTCCGGGCCGAGCATGAGATAACGCCCGTCGGTAAACGGTGAGAACGACGACGGGTTGCGCTCGATCACCTCGAAACCGTACTTGCGCAACTCGAGGTCGCGGATGATCTCGGGGCGGAACAGGCTGTTGACGTAGGCCGCGGTCGAGACTTTGTAGCCCGGGAAGACGTTCTCTTCGGTGACGCACGCGCCGCCGACGACGTAACGCCGCTCCAAGACGAGAACCTTCCATTTCGCGCGCGCGAGGTAAGCCGCGGCCACGAGCCCGTTGTGCCCGCCCCCGATGATAACCGCGTCGAAAATCGTCGCCATGCCGCGACCTTCATCTCGTCCGCGATGCCCCGCATCCTGCGCGGGGGCGCGGGGGACCGGCGGGCGTGCGCGATAAAAGGTCTCCATGGCCGTCGACGCTGGAGCGTTCCGAGGCGGTTTTCGCGATCGGCGCTCCGCCGGCCGGTTGCTCGCGCGGCGCCTTCTGGCCGATGGCTACGGCGACCTCGACGACGTCGTCGTCCTCGCGCTCCCGCGCGGCGGCGTCCCCGTCGGGTTCGAGATCGCCTGCGCCCTCGATGCGCCGCTCGACATCTTCGTCGTTCGCAAACTCGGCGTCCCCGGACAGGAGGAACTCGCGCTCGGTGCGGTTACGACGGGCGGGGTCCGCGTGCTCAACGACGTGGTCGTCGCGATGCTCGATCTCACCTCCGCGGAGATCGACGCGCTTTCGGAACGCGAACTGCGCGAAGTGGAGCGCCGCGAGCGCGACTATCGCGACGGTCGCGCCGCGCTCGAACTACGCCGCAAGACCGTCATCCTCGTCGATGACGGTCTCGCCACCGGCGCGTCGATGCGCGCGGCGATCCGGGCCGTGCGGAAGCGCGACCCGGCGCGAATCGTCGTCGCCGTCCCGGTCGGCGCGGCGGAGACGTGCCGCGAATTAGCGGGCGAGGCCGACGACGTCGTGTGCGCCGTAATCCCGTGGCCGTTTCTCAGCGTCGGTTCGTGGTACGCGCACTTCGAGCAGACGAGCGACGAGGAAGTCCGCAGTCTGTTGACCGCGCCGTGCCCCTGAAAAGGAAACCGCGGTGGAGAGCCATGCTTCTCTCCACCGCGGGTGTGTGGGTTACAGGTTGGTCTAGTTGGTTTAGTAACGGCTGATGACGTTGATCGTGTCGGCGGAATACGTTCCGTCGTTGTTCCAGTGGCCGTAGACGTTGACGCGCATCCCCGGCTGCAACGTCGTCCCAGTCGGATTGATGACGGTCCCCTGATGCAGTTCGACGTGCGTCCCGTTCTGGAGGTATAGATTGAATGGCGAGAACGAGTTCACCACGCCGTTGAGGGCGCCGTTTTGGCCGTAGCCGCCCGGATACTGCCCACCCGGATATTGCCCGGGGTACTGTCCGCCCGGATACTGGCCGGGATATTGTCCGCCCGGATACTGGCCGGGATATTGTCCGTTCGGATACTGGCCGTACCGGCCATTTTCGGCGCGGAGTTGCGCGGTCAGTTGCTGACGCTGCTCGCGCGATAGGATCGCGGTGATTTCGCGCCGCTGATAGCGGGCGTCGGCCGGATCGGTCGGCGGATGCGAGACGATGTTGCGGACTTGCTCCTGCTGCTCGGGCGACAAGTTGATCGTGCGCAGAGCTTCAAAGAACTTGCGCTCGCTCTGGTTCATCTGGTAGGCCTGCGAGTTGTTGTAGTACCAGAACGGCGGTTGTTGCGCGAAGGCGGCAGTGGGAAGGGCGAGGACTGCGGCGACCGCCAACGCGTGTAGAATCTTGTGTCGGTTCATTTGGATCGTGCTCCTTTGACACGGATTAGCGGGAGCGGCGCCCCCGTCTCACGTCAACGGAACGAAGAGATGGGGTCAGGAATCCTGTGAACCGGCTGGGAATCGGCTTGTTCGGGCGACCAGGCGTGCGCCGGCAGGACAACGCGAGCGTGCGCTCCGCCTTCGGGACGCTTGGTTACGTTGAAATCCTCCGCGAGCGACCATACTAAGTAGAGACCCCGCCCGCGCTCGCTGAGCAGGTCGGACGGGAGCCTCGGCGCGAGCGTGAAACCGCTGCCGCTGTCGAGGACGTGGAGGACCGCGGCTTGTTCCGAGAGATCGAGGATCACCTCGACCGGTCCCGGCGCGTAGCGGACGACGTTGCCGATCAGCTCCGAGAGGATCAGTTCGACGGTCACGATTTCGCGTTCGTGCGTGTCGCGCTCGCGCAGCGTGGTTCCGACGTCGCGCCGGACCGCGTTTGCGCTCGCGGCGTCGCCCGAATCGAACCCCCAGCGGCGCACCGTCTCTTCGTAGCTGCGCGCGCCGCGGCTCAAGTCGATGCGCAGCGTGAGGACGACGACGTCGTCGTGCGCACCCTGGTCGGTCATCGCATCGAACACCGCGCGGGCCGTCCGCGGCCATTGCAAGATTTCGTCGCCGCCGACGACCGCGTGCAGCCGGCGTTCGCCCTCGAGCACGTCGCGGGTCGACTCGGTCAACCCGTCGGAATAGAACACGAGCATCGCGTGCTCGGGCAAGTCGACCACCGTCGACGCCGGATCCGATTTCACGCGCAGCCCGAGGGGCAATTCGCGCGCGGCGAGTTCGCGGATCGCGCCGTTCTCGTACCGTAAGAGCGGCGGCGGATGCCCTGCCGACGCATAGGTAAGCGTCCGTGCAATCGGATCGAGGACCCCGACGACCGCGGTGACGATGCGGTCGGGGTGCTCGGCTTTCAGCGTTCGGTCGGCCGCGTCTAAAATCGCGCATGGGTCCGCATGAACTTGCGCGACGCCGCGAATGACTTGACGCATCGCAGACATGATTACTGCGGCGTCGAGACCGCTTCCCGAGACGTCGCCGACCGAAATGACGATGCGCCCGTCCGAAAGTTTCAGCGCGTCGTACCAGTCGCCGCCGACCAGTGCGTCGTCGCGGGCGGGATGATAGAAGCCGTCAAAAGCAATCCCCGGGACGACTGGGAGCCGGTGCGGCAGCGCGGCTTGCTGGAACGTCTCGGCGACGCGCCGCTCCCGCTCGTAGAGGAGCGCGCTTTCGACCGCGAGCGCCGCACGCCGCCCGAGCTCTTCGATCAAGGGGACGTCCAGCGCAGAATATGGTTTCTCGCCGTGGGAGCGGTAGACGACGAGCGCGCCGATCGTGCGGTCGTTTGCCTGCAACGGGACTCGTACCGTCGAAGCGACGCCGAGTTCGTCGAGGACGCGCATGGTCTCGGGCCTTGCGACGCGCCCGATTTCGTCGAGTGCAACTTCGCGCGAAATCCGCGTGCTTTCGTCTTCGAGCCGCTTGAGCGCCGCAGCGTCGCTTTCGCGTCGCATCGGATACGTGCCGCGAAGCCGCTCGAGGATCGCGCGCTTCTCGGGATCGGCGTGGGCGACCGCAACCGTCTTGAGCCGATCGCCCTCGACCAAGTAAATGACGGCCCACGTTGCGAGTTGCGGAACGAGAATCGCGAGCAGGCGGTCGAGGCGCCGCTGAAGCTCGAGCGACTCGGCCATGACCTGCCCTGCTTCGGCCGCCAACCGCATCCGCTTGCGCGTAACCTTCCCTTCAATCGCCGTCGAGACGCGGGCGGCAAACGTGATGCCGAACTCGACGTCGTCGCGTGAAAACGACGGCCGGTTCGAGGTCCCTGCGAGATACAGCAGACCGATGCTGCGACCGCGCAACGTCAGCGGGAATGCGGCGACCGAGCGGATGTCGAGGCGGTGGAGGAACTCGCGATGGCCGGCGTCGAGGGCAATCTCGTCGAGCCACGCGTCCGGAAGGCGTTCGAGGTGAAGCGGCTTACCGGTCTGCATCACCTCCGCGGTGCGCGCGCTCGGCCGCAGGTACTCGCTCGACATCGTTCGCGCGAAGGCGACCTGCGCGGGGTCGCTATGCGCGATCGCGGCGGGTTCGAGCGTCCCGTTCGGCAGCGAGAGGTAGATGTTGCACCAGTCGGCGACCGCCGGGACGGCGGATTCGGCGACGGTCTGTAGTGCCGTTGCGAGCTTAGCGCCGGCGAACACGTCCCCGATCTCAGAGATGAGGCGCAGCCGCTGCTCGCTCCGTTTGCGTTCGTCGATATCGGTGCAGGTGCCGAACCATCGCACGATGTGCCCGGCTGGGTCGCGCAGCGGGACTCCGCGCGCGAGGAACCACCGGTAGACGCCGTCGTGGCGGCGCAAGCGCGACTCCACCTCGTACGTCGAGCCCGCGTTGAAAGCGAGATACCAGCGCGCGACGACCATCTGCGCGTCGTCTGGATGGATCGTCCCACCCCAGTCGGTCCCCTGCCGCGCGAGGCTTTGTTCCAAATCGAGGCCGGTGTACTCCGTCCAGTGGCGGTTGAACCACTCGAGGCGCCCGTCGACGCCGGAGATCCAAACGAGTTGCGGGATCGCGTCGCCGAGCGTGCGGGCCTGCGCCTCGGAGATGCGCAACCGCTCGACGAGCTCCCTTCGCTCGTGCACGTCGCTCGAGGCGCCGAGCCAGCGTTCGATTCTGCCCTCGGCGTTGATGATGGCGATTGCGCGGTTCATCAGCCAACGGTACGTGCCGTCGGCGCGCCGAAACCGCGCCTCGACCTCAAACGGCGCGCCGCTCGCAAGCGAATTGCGCCACGTCTCGATGACGACGGGCCAATCGTCCTCGTGCATGAACGAGGCCCAACCGTCCGGCGCGTCGTCGCGCCCGAAAAACCGCCGGCATTCCGAGTTTACGAAAAGGAGGTTGCCGTGCGGATCGGCCGCCCAAACGAGCTGCGGAATGTGATCGATGTCGACAAGGGAGATGTTCGGAGCGTCGTCCATCGCGTGGTTGCGTGACTTCTCGGCAATGGGCTCTCGACTCCCTTTAAGTGGTGGCGCGAGCGCAAGAAGGCGTGCGACCGCCGCGGCGAACTTCGGCGAAGATGCATTCGCGCTTGAACTTCGGCTAGGCGTGGTCGTCGGCATCGTCGGCGCCGGTGCGCTCGGTACGATCTTCGCGCAGGGGTTGCGTGAGGTCGGCGACGTCCGCGTCGTGTCGCGCAGCGGCATCTCGCCGCTGGGGTTGGCCGATGCGGACGTCGTCTTGGTCATGGTGAAAACATACGATACGGTCGCCGCGCTCGAGCCGCTGCGGGGTCTACTCGGTCCGCGGACGGCGATCGTCTCGCTACAGAACGGCATCGAACAAGTCGCGCAAATCGTCGCCGCGCTCGGCGCCGGCCATCCGATCGCGATCGCGCCAACGACCGAAGCCGCGACCCGCGAACGCGACGGGACCGCGCGGCGAATCGGCCGAGGGAAGACTACGCTTGGGTGGACGGTGCAACACCCCGGCGCTTTTCAAGTCGATGCGCTTGCCACGATGCTTACCGAAGCGGGTTTCGGCGCCGAGGTCGTCGCGCCGATCGAGCCCCACGTGTGGGGCAAGCTCGTCGTGAGCGCGGCAATCAATCCCGTTACGGCGCTCGCCCGGCGCCCGAATGGCTACGTCGTGGAGAACGCATCCGCCGGCGCTTTGGCGGCGGCGTTGGCGCGAGAGGCCGCTGCGGTTGCCACCGCGCTCGGGTTCGCGCTACCCTTCGACGACCCGGTCGCGCACGTGCTGGAGATCGCGCGGGCGACGGGCGAAAACCGGTCGTCGATGTTGCAAGATCTCGAGCGCGGCCGGCCAACCGAGATCGACGCAATCAACGGCGCAATCGTGCGCCGCGGTCTCGCGCTTGGGCTCGCGACCCCTGAGAACGCGCGCATCGCCGACGAGGTGCGCCGCATCGCGAAGGCGTAGCGCGATTTCATGCCTACCGAGCGACGTCTGACCGCGAACTCGATCCGGGGCCGTAAGGGTGCGTCTTTCCCGGTCATTACTGCATACGACGCGGCCCTGGCACGTTGCGCGGAGGAGGCCGGGATCGACGTGCTGCTCGTCGGCGATACGCTCGGCATGGTTGTCCTCGGTTATCCATCGACGGTCAACGTCGAGTTGGCCGATCTGCGCCGTCATACGGCGGCCGTCGTGCGCGGGACGCAGAAAGCGCACGTCATTGCCGACCTGCCGTTCGGTTCGTACGAAGCGGACGATCGCGACGCGGTCGCGAGCGCGATCGAGTTGGTCCGAGCGGGCGCGTGCAGCGTCAAACTCGAGGGCGGGACCCGAGCCGCGGCACGGATCGCGGCGATCGCTGCGGCCGGGATACCGATCGTCGGCCACATCGGCGTCTTGCCGCAGACGGCTGGGCTCGATCGGGGCTTCAAACGTAAGACCGATCGCGACGTCCTGATGGCCGATGCGCGCGCGGTCGAGGCGGCGGGAGCTTTCGCGATCGTCCTCGAGATGGTCGACTTCGAGATCGCAGCCGAAATCACGGCCGCCTTGGCGATCCCGACGATCGGAATAGGAGCGGGCCCTGGCTGCGACGCGCAAGTGCTCGTCATGCACGACGCGCTCGGCTTGTATCCGTACGCCCCGCCGTTCGCGAAACGATTCGTCGATCTCGCGGCGGTCGCGACCGATGCGTTGCGCGACTATGCACGCGAGGTCCGCGAGCGCACTTTCCCAGCGAAGAACTGAGTGGCGCGTCAAATCATCGCGATCGGCGGCGGCGTGCTTCTTCCAGACAGTGGAAATTTGAAGCTCGAGGAGTACGTCGTCCGCACGGTGGGCGTGACGCGGCCGCGCATCTGCTACATCGGTACGGCGAGCGGCGACGACGCTACGGGGATCGCGCGCTTCTACGAGACGTACGCGCGCTTCGATGCGCGGCTCGGCGTGCTCCAGTTTTTTCGCCGCACGCCGCCCGACTTGGCGGCGTTTCTGGCGGAATTCGACGCGATTCACGTCGGCGGCGGAAACACGGCGAGCATGCTGACCGTCTGGCGCGCGAGCGGGCTCGACAAAATTCTCCGCACGGCCTACGACCGCGGCGTCGTGCTGTGCGGTTCGAGCGCCGGTTCGATCTGTTGGTTCGAGGAGGGCATCACCGACTCGATCGCGGGCGACCTGACGCGGATGGCGTGCCTCGGGTGGCTTCCGGGGAGCAATTGCCCGCACTACGACGGCGAGAAGGAGCGGCGCCCGGCGTATCATCGCTTGATTCGCGACGGTGCGATCGGCGACGGCATCGCATGCGACGACGGCGTCGGGCTACATTTCATCGACGAGCAGCTTCACGCCGCAGTTAGCGCCCGCCCGGATGCGCGCGCTTACCG
This sequence comes from Vulcanimicrobiota bacterium, assembly GCA_963832625.1. Classification (GTDB taxonomy): domain Bacteria; phylum Vulcanimicrobiota; class Vulcanimicrobiia; order Vulcanimicrobiales; family Vulcanimicrobiaceae; genus CAWHUV01. The sequence goes on from CAWHUV010000008.1 coordinate 352,674, forward strand.
CGTTGCGCGCGCCGGCGGCGAAGCGCGCGAGACGCCGCTCGAGGTCGTCCAGCTCTAGAACAGGACCGACATGAACTCGCCCGCGCGAACGAACCCGACCCGTTCGTAGAGGGCGATCGCCTTCGTATTGTATGCGTTGACGTAAAGGCAAAGTGATGGGTGCTCGTCGAGGAGCAAGTCGCAGATCGCCCCGAGCGCGCGCGTCGCGTGGCCCGCGCCTCGCATCTCCGGCGGCGTCCAGACGCCTTGCAGTTGCGCGGTATGGGCGGAGATCGCGCCGACGTGACATTGGAAGACGAGCCGGCGATCCTCGCGGGCGCGCCAAACGCGCCCGGCGGCGATCGCTTGTGCGGTCCGCGCCTCGAACGCGAAGTCAGAGCGCGTGGGACCGCCGAGTTCTCCCGCGATCATGCGCGCCGCATGCGCCGCGATCTCGCTCGTTTCGGCCGGCGTCGCGCGTCCCGCCTCGATCGCCGCACGCCACCCGCGCAGGGTCGCTCGTTCGACGGCGTAGACCGGCTGACTCGAGCGGATCGCGCGCGGCCTTCCGAACGCATCGTGCGCGGTCCGCCAAAAACGCTCGACGGCGCCTTTAGGGCCGACGATCATCTGCAGTCCACCGCGCCGCTCGCGGAGCGGCAGGAATGCGTCGACCGCGGCCGGCTCGTCGACGGCAAAGACGAGATGCGGGCCATCGTAGGCGACCGCGCGGAGAGCCCCATCGCGGTCGCGCGCGAGGACGATCGACGGCTCGCCCGCGGCGACGAGCGCCGCCAAGTACACGTTGTCGAATGGTGCGTGCGCGAGAAACGCGAGCACCTCGCCGGTCTCGCCGGCGGTCGACGTCTCTAGACGAAACTCAGATTCGCTCAGGTGAGCGCGCGGACCAAAGTCGGTTTGGATGTCGGCGCTTTGCTTCCGCCGAGCGGCTCGACGCTGACCGCAACGGCGTCGACGTCGCTTGCGGAGCTCGGGCGTAGCTCGACGAGCGCGAGCCCCGTCGAATCCGGGACGAACGTGATGTCGGGACTCATCGCGTGCGCGCCCCGGTGTAGGGTCCACGCCTGGTACACCTTCCCGCGCGGCGGCGCCGGAAGCTTTCGCAGGGCGAGCACGATTCGTGGGCCGGTGCGCGCGACGAGGCCGCTTGGGACCGGGTATCGTTGCGCGTCCGAGGCGAGCAGATCGGCCATGACGGATTCGTTGAACGCAAGCGTCGTGCGTGCGCGGGTAGCCGCTTGTTCTTCTTGATCGAGCTGCGCGCGCAGCAGCGCGATTTGCTGCCGGCTCGCGGTATTCTCAGCGCGCTCGGCGTTCAGGTTAAAGTACGCGAGGAAGGCGACCGCAAGGCAGGCGGCCGCCGCGGTGTACGCGAGCCACGGGACCGGCGGCCGCGCCGCGGCGCGCGCGCGACTGTCGGCGGAATGGGCGTCCGACGCTTCGCGCACCTCGCGCATCAGCCGGCTCTTCAGCCGCGCGCTTTGGAGTTCGTTCGGCGCGTACTCGGCCGTCTCGGCGGCGTAGCCGACGAGGTCGGCGGCTGCGCGCAACTCGCCGAACTCGCGGATGCACGCCGGGCTCGGCGCGACGTTCGCGACGACGTCGCGCGCTTCGGCCTCGGGCAGGACGCCGAGCGCGAGGAGCGCGATCTCGTCGAGACGCGGATGCTCGTCGTGCGGATTCATACGCGCGAGCCCTCGAGCGCCGTTCGTAACTTGCGCAAGCCAGTGCGGATGCGCGTCTTGATCGTGCCGAGCGGCGTCCCGGTCCGGCGCGCGATCTCTTCGTGCGTGATCCCGTCGAAGAACCCGAGCTCGATCGGGAGGCGCTGTTCGGTTGGCAGTTCGTCGAGCGCGCGGCGGACGCGCTCGCGGTCGAGGTTCGCGAACACTTCGTCGTCAATCGCGTCGGAGAGCGGGATATCGACCGGCATTTCGCCCGCGGGGCGCAGCGCGCGGCTGCGCAGCACGTCGAGGGCGCGGTTTCGCGTCACGCGGCCGATCCAGCCGCCGAAGTTCCCGCCCGCGAAACTCTCCGGCGCGCTCCAAACCTTCAAGAAAACCGCCTGGGTGAGATCCTCAGCCGCCGTCGCGTCGGCGAGCATCCGGTGCGCGATTCCGTAAACCAACCGGTGGAAACCGTCGTAGAGGGCCTCAAAGGCCGCCACGTCACGAAGCCGGACTCGCTCCATGAGCCGGTTTGGGTCATCCACGTTTGCTCGCTTCGTTCCATCGGACAATGTGCCTCTTGAAGAAAACGCTCCCCGCGCCCATACGGATGTAAACGTCCCGAAAGGACGGCGGGATATCGAAGGGCCCTTCATAATGAAGGCGCGTGCCCTCAGAAATCGTCACTTCCGAGATCGACCGGGTGCGCGCGCGCCTCGCCCACGCGCGCTCGGTTTGCGTGCTGACTGGCTCCGGGATCTCCGCCGAGAGCGGGCTCCCGACGTTTCGCGGCGTCGGCGGCCTCTGGCGCACGCACCGGGTCGAGCAGCTGGCCTCGCCCGAAGGCTTCGCCCGCGACCCGCGCTTGGTGTGGACCTGGTATAACGAGCGCCGGGCAGCCCATGCTCGAGCCGAACCGAACGCGGCTCATCGCGCGCTCGCCGCTCTCGAAGCTCGATGCGACGACTTCACGCTCGTAACGCAGAACGTCGACTCGCTGCATCGCCGCGCCGGCTCGCGCAACATCGTCGAGTTGCACGGCAACTTGCGCGAAGCACGCTGCACGGGATGCGCCGCGCGCCGCTCGCTCGAAAGCGGGATGCCGCTCGAAGCAATCGAGCACGAATGCGGCGGACGCTTCCGCCCCGACATCGTCTGGTTCGGCGAAGCGCTCCCGCGCGGCGCATGGGACGCATCGATCGCGGCCGCGCGGCGCGCCGGCGTCATGCTCGTCGTCGGAACGTCGGGCCAGGTCCAACCGGCGGCATCGCTGTGCGCGCTTGCGGGGTCGCCCGAGGCGGCGATCGTCGAGATCAACCCTGAGGAGACCGCGCTCTCGGAACTCGCCGATGTCGTGCTGCGCGGTCGCGCCGCCGAGATTTTGCCGCTGTTGACATGATCGAATGCTCGCGGTCGACGGTACGCTAGCGTTGACGCCGGCGCTGGCCGGCCTCGCGCTCGGCGGTCTCGCGCTAGCGGGGGCTGCTGCGTTCGTCGCGCATCGCCTCGGCTTTCCATATCTCGTCGCGCTCGCAGCGGCCGGGATGCTCGAGGCTCACTTCGTTCCGGCTGCCCTACACATTCCGCTCGACCCGCGTCTCCTCGGCCTCTTTCTCCCGGCGCTGATCTTCGAAGGTGCGCTCGATCTCGATCTCGCGATGTTGCGGCGAACGTGGCGCGCCATCTTCCTACTTGCCGGACCGGGAGTCATCCTCACGGCAGCGGTGGTCGCTCTCGCCGCGCGCGCAAGCGGCGCGCTTCCGTTCGCGTCGGCGCTCGTGCTCGGCGCGATCGTCGCCGCGACGGACCCGGTCGCCGTCCTTGGAATCTTCCGGCGCGCCGGCGTCCCGCGCGAACTGCGCACGATCGTCGAAGGCGAATCGATCGCTAATGACGGATTTGCCGCCATCTTGGTCGCGTCGCTCGTTGGGATCGCGCTCCGCGCCCCCGCACCGAACGCCGCCGGGGCGCTGGCCGCGAGCGCTGCCGTGCAAGTTGTCGCATCGACTGTGGTCGGGATTCTCTTCGGCATTGCGGCGGCGGCGATCGCTTCGGTCGGCGTGCGAGCTCTGCGCGGTTCGCGGGCCGGAATCCTCGTAACGCTCGCCCTCGCCTACGGCGCATACTTTGGCGCGAACGCGCTCGGCGCGTCGGGGATCCTCGCCGTCGCCGTCGCGGGGATTGCAATCGGGCCGCTGACGCCAGGCGAGCGCGTCGGCTTGGGATCGCACGACGTCGACCGGTTTTGGGATGGCGCCGCGTTTTTCGCAAACGCCGTCGTATTCTTGCTCGTAGGACTGAACATCGACCCCGCGGGTCTTGGCACGCATGCGGTCGCGATCGGTACGATCCTCATTGCGACGCTCGTGGCGCGCGCCGCGCTGGCCTACGTCCTCGTCCCAATCGGCGAGCCGCACCGCGGCACTTGGCGGCACGCGGTCTTCCTGGCGGGGATGCGCGGCGGCCTTGCCGCGGCGCTCGCGATCGGACTTCCAGCCGCGTTGGTGGGCAGGAGCATCGTCGTCGAGGCGACCTTCGCGGTCGTCGTCATGACGCTGGTCGTGCAGGGGGGGCTTGTCGGCCCAGCGCTGCGCGCGGCGCGGCTCGCGCCCGCGGGCGCAACCGGCGCCTGAACCGACGGGTCTTGCGCGAACATGGACGACGATCTCGCTTTTGTGAATGCGCGCATCCCCACCTACTGCGGTTACGAAACTGAAGTGTCGCGGCATGAGACCGACAAGCAGGTGCGCGCCTACGTCGGTGAAGCGCTCAGTGATGTAGAGGAACGGGCGAGGGCGCTGGACGGTGAGGTCATACGCGCGTTAGACAGTGCGATCGGTCACTGCGAGTTCACCGACTATGCCTACACGCGCAAGGTCGAGCATGCGAAACTGAGCGAGGCCGACACGGCGCACCTCATCGGCGCCGATCGCCGTCTCATCGAACTCGCCGACCGCGTCAGAGGCGCATCCGATGGCGAATTGCTCGAGATCATGGCGGGGGTCGACGCCGCTTTTGCGGCTCGGCGAAACGCTTTGTAACGCCTGGGCTTAAACCGGCTTAGTCTGCCTGAAAGACGGCTCGGCTAGAGGCCCTTTCAGACTTATGCTAAATATGGCATAATGCCGGCACGGAAAGCTATCGCTTGGATAGGTAGTTTAGCCGCAGACATCGCCAACTTCCCCGTTGACGCAAAATTAAGGCTCGGGACGGCGCTGCGTGCTGCCTAGGAAGGCGGCGTTCACGTTAGCGCTAAGCGCGTGAAGGGTCCGCTGCGCAAGGTGACCGAGATCTCTGCTTTGTGCGACGATGGAACGTACCGGCTAATGTACACAACTCAGGTGGGCGAGGTGATCTATGTCCTCCACGCATTCAAGAAAAAAGCGCACCACGGCGCGAGCACGCCGAAACAGCACCTCGCGCTCATCGAGCGGCGGCTCCGCGCTGCAAAAGAAGTCGCGAAAGAGCACTGACGTAACGTTGAGCAGCGGAAACGTCTTCGCCGATATGGGCTTGCCCGACGCCAACGACCTTCTGTTCAAGGCTGACTTGGTGATTGCTATAAGCCAGGTGATCTTACGGCGCAAGCTGTCGCAAAATCTGACTGCGGCGTTAATTGGGATCGATCAGCCGAAGGTCAGCGCACTGGTGAACGGCGACACACGTGGTTTCTCGGTGGATCGTCTTCTGAAGATATTGACGAGACTCGGCCAGGATGTGGAGATTCGCGTTTCCTCCGCGAAGAGCGCTCGCGGGCGCGTGCGCGTGGCTGCCTAGATGGACGGCGCTGTAACTTCTGCGGGGCGCGGCGCGCGCGTCCGGTTGACGTTGTAGGCGATGAGGCCGGCGCACGCGAGCGCGACCGCTAGATAGATCACGCCCTTCGTAACGTCGCCGAGGACGATTTTTCCGATCCCGAACAGCGCTCCGTACACGAGGCCGCAGCCCGCGACCCAGTCGAGTAAATTGAGCCCGAGCGACTCTTCGCCCGCCCCGGGTGCGGCGATCCGAGCGATCCGCTTCCAACCGAACGAACTCGGCCGCACGCGTTCGAAGAAGCGCACGAGCGTCGCCTCGTCGTCGGGTTTCGTGAAGTACGTGACGGCCAACCACACGAGCGTGGTGATCGGGACGGTGACGAGCAGTGACTCGGCGGTCGCGTTTGGATCCTCGAAAACGTGGAAACCCACGAGTGCGTTGTAGACGGCCGCCGAGGTAACGAGAGCCGAGATCTCGCTCCACGCGTTGACCCGCCACCAGTACCAGCGCAGGATCATCACGAGCCCGACGCCCGCGGTCAGGCCGAAGAGGTAGACCCACGCGCCGCCGACCGAGTTGTTGGCGTAGGCGCCGACGATCGCGAGGCCCATCACGATGACGGTCGCGATGCGCGAAATAACGACGTAGTGGGATTCACTCGCGTCGCCTCGGATAAAGCGGCGGTAAATGTCGTTCGTCAGGTACGACGCGCCGAGGTTCAGATGCGTCCCGATCGTCGACATGTATGCGGCAAGGAACCCGGCGAGCATCAAGCCGCGCAGCGAGACCGGCAGATGGTCGATCATCGCCTGGATGTATCCAAGCTCGGAGTCGACCTTTCCGTCCGGCCCGACGACGCCGTGCGGGTAGAGGACCATCGCCGCCAGCGCGACGAGGATCCACGGCCACGGCCGCAGTGCGTAATGCGCGACGTTGAAGAAAAGCGTGGCGACGAGCGAATCGGTCTCGCTGCGGGCGCTGAAGATGCGCTGTGCGATGTAGCCGCCGCCGCCGGGTTCGGCGCCGGGGTACGACGATGCCCACCACTGCACCGCGATATAGGTGACGAAGGTCGTCAGCGGGAGCCATGCCGCATTCGTCGTCGGGAAGAACGCCAGAATCGAACCGCCGTTGACGTTGCGCGCTGCATCGATCAGCGCCAAGCTTTGCCTCGAGCGCGCCAATCCCGCCGACTGCCGCCACCGCGGCGACCGCAAGGACGATCGCCATCGTCATCTTGACCGCGAACTGAAGGACGTCGGTCACGAGCACGCCCCATAACCCGCCGAGCGTCACGTAGATCGCCGTAAACGCTAGGCAGAAAGCGAGCGCGTACGGTTTTTCAATGTGTAACGTCAACTCCAGGATCTTGGCCATCGCGAGGTTGACCCAGCCCATGATGATCGTATTGACGACGACGCCTTGAAACAGCGCGCGGACGAGCCGCAGCGCGGCGGCGGAGCGGCCGCTGTAGCGCAGTTCGATGAACTCAACGTCGGTCAGGACGCCCGATCGCCGCCACAGTTTCGCAAAGAAGAAGACGGTCAGAATCCCGGACATCACGGAACTCCACCACACCCAGTTCCCCGCGATCCCGTGCTGCGTGACGAAGCCGGTGACTGCGAGCGGCGTGTCGGCGGCGAACGTCGTTGCGACCATTGAGATCCCGGCAAGCCACCACGGGACGCTTCGCCCCGAAAGGAAAAATTCGGAGAGGCTCTTTCCGCCGCGTCGCGAGTAGTACAGACCGATCCCGAGATTGATCGCGAAAAATGCGGCGACGACGGCCCAATCGCCGGACGTTAGCGTCATCGCGCGTCGTTTAGCGCGCGGTCTAGAACGTTCCCGCCAACTCCCACCCCAGGATCGAACCGATTCCACTGACCAGATCGTAGCCCGGCCCCGCGTTGAACAGCCCGTTCGAGCCCTGGGTGACGTCGTGGAAGGCAAACGTGTACCCTTGCGCGTTTTGGATCGCGTAGAGTCTTGGATTCAGCCAACCGGTGCGGCGCTTTTGAATCTCGTCGAGTTCGGCGACGTAACCGCAGAAGAGCGCGCTTGCGACCGAAGTCCCGCTCGACGGCAAGTCGACCCCATTGATTACGATGTTATAGCCGCTCGCCGAGCCGCCGAGGAGTGCGAGGTCGGGGACGTTGCGGCCGTTCGGAAGGGCCCCGGTAGTGGCCGCCTGCCAAGTTGGGAGCGGGAGAAAGATCGAGTACCCGCCGCCGCTCGTCGACGACGCGGTCTCGGAGACGTAGTCGCCGTTGACGGGATTGACGTCGAGATCGGTCGCGCCGAGCGCGGTGAAGTAGTAGCCGGCCGACGGGACGTCGATCCCCTGTTGCGTGTTCTGCCCTTGCGGGCCGGGACATTCGGTCGAACCGCCGTCGCCGGTTGCGGCGACGAACGTGATCCCCTTCGCATTCCCTTGCAGCGCGAGCTGGTCGAAGTCGTACTCGGCCGCGGGGTCCTGCGACTCGCAGACGCCGAAACTCGAGTTGACGACGTCGGCGACGTTGTCGGCGATCGCTTTCGCGTACGCGTTCTCGATCTCCAACTCGTCGAGGACCGGGATCAAGTACTCGTAATAGTTTGCGTTTGGCGCCGTCCCGAGGATCGCTTCGACGTCGGTCGTCGCCTCGAGTTGTCCGGCGGTCCCGCCGCCCGGACCGCCGTCGAGATCGATGCGGGTCACTTTCCCACCCGGCGTGATCGCGAACTCGCTGAAGAACGCTGCGAGGTCGGAGTCGGTGTAGTCGGCGCTGATGATGTTCCCGACCGTGCGCCCGCGGCCGGCGTAGTAGTGCTGAACCGGGTAATCGTAGGCGACCGCGACGGCGACCGGCCCGAGCGCGCCGCTCTTTCCATGCACGTACTGCGCGCCGTCGAGCAATGTCGCTTCGGGGCTTGGGTTGGGGCTCGGGGTCGAGGTTGAGATCGGCTTGGGATGGCGATGGCGCCGCTTCTCCGGCTCAAACGCGCCGGCTAAAATGGGCGCGGCGAGCCGTGGCGTCGCATCGAAGACGAACGAATTCAAACCGGCGACGCGCTCGGCGTACGGTCGAATCGCCGCGGGGAGCGATGCGGGACGGACGTTGGCATAGCGCACGCCGTGCGACGGCTGCGCGAACGCATGCATCTCAGTGCCGAAGTAGCGCTCGACGGTCGCCGCCGGCGCGCTCGCCATCAGCAAGCCTTGCTTTGGCCGTGATGGCTCGAGTCGAAAACCCGCGGCCGCGAGCGCTCTGCGCGCCGCCGCCACTGCGTCGGGCGCGGGTGCGAAGTATGCGTCCCACTGCGCTTCGTTCACATAATGGCGGTACAGCGCCGAGTGCGGATCGCTTTGCCGGCGAACGAGATCGCGGAGTTCGCTCAGGTGACGATAGCGCAGCACGAGCGCGATCTTGACCGGGGTCGTTGCGGCGAGCCGTCCGAGGTCGCGCGCAACCGGCCCGGCCGCGGGCGCAGGCGCGCCGCCACGCCCGACTGCCAGCAGCATGGCGGCGAAGACGATTGCGACGAGCGCCCCGCGCGCGTTCATCGGACTGCGATCCCGATCGGGTTGTCTAGCAGCGTCTTTTTTCCGGCGATGACCGCGGTCGGAATCCCGGTCGGGAACGCCGCCTTCGAGAAGATCGCGATCGTATCGTTTCCGCGATTCGCGACGTAGACGGTGTCACTCGCGTCGATGTAAATTCCCCACGGCTCGTTGAACGCGCTGCTCGTGACGACGAGCGACGGCGTCGCGTTGCCGGTCGCCGTCGCGCTAAAGACGACGACGTTGTTCGCGTTCAAGTTGGTCGCGTAGATCTGTCCGATCGAGTCGGCCGCGACGCCGAGGACGTCTTGCAGCATCGTCGCCGAGCCCTGGATGTTCTGCAGCGGCGCGACGTTCCCGTCGGCGCCCGGCGCGAACGTATAGACTGCGTTCTGTTCGGCGAGATACTGTTTTCCGCTCGCATCGACGAAGACTTGATACGGATTGAGAATCAGCGTGTTCGAGCCCGTGATGTCGCGGATCGGTTTCGCATGACCGCGCGCTTTGGGCGCGAAAACGAGCAGCGAGTCGATCGTCGCAACGTACAAATTGTTGGAACTGTCGACGGCGACGCCCTCGGGCGTCCGCAGGTTCGTCAAGGTATTGAACGGCGGAAAATTCCCGTTCAGGAGTCCGCGGTATTCGGTGACGCTCCCGCTCGACGTCCCCGAATTCTGATTCGAAACGTAGAGGACGCCGGTCGAGTCGACCGCGACGTACTGGATCTGATCTTCTTTCGTCGAGCGCCCGGCGAGACGCGCGACCGGCGTCGGGCTGCCGCTAGCGCTCGCTTGATAGAGCGTGACGGCGGGATTGTTCGACTGACCGAAGCTCCCGTGGTCGGCGACGTAGATCATCGCCCCGGTCGGCGTCGCTTTCGGCCTCTCCGGCGCGTGCATGGCGTACGACTGCACGCCAAGGGCGCGTGGCGCCAAACCGCTTCCGGCCTGGCCACACGCGGCTGGGACGAGCGTCCCGACGCCTGCGAGGAGCGCGAGCCTTTGGATTGTGCGCCGCCCGGCGGTCATGGTTACGGGCCTAGACCATCCGGCCTCGCTCCCCCTGTCATTGCAAGCTGGCTGCGAGAAAAGTGGGAGGAAAGCGGGTAAGGGTGAGGTAGAACACGATTCATCTCCCCTCGATTCAATGGCACGGGAGGCTCATCGAGGAGTGACGGTTCGGTTTGGTAGGTGAGTGAGCGTCGGCGCCTCCGTCCTAATGACGGAGGCGCCTTCGTCGCGGCGGCCCTCCTGGTCGTGGCGATGGCCTTGACGCCGGCCACGCGCGCCGTCACGGTCCGCGCCGCCGAAGCCTCGCCCGGGCCCGGCGCGAGCGATTCAAGCCCGATCGGACTGATACCGCGGCCACGCCACGTCGCGCCGGTCGCGGGTTGCGCCGTCTCGGCAGGCGCGATTTTGAGCGCGTGGCCGAAGCACCACCTGCTACCCGAGGCGCGCGAACTCATCGCCGAGCGTTGGAAGGCGCTCGGAGTCGCTCCGGAGGGCAGCACCCGGTTCGTGTTTACGCGGCGCCGCTCGGCCGGTGCGGCGCAGAGTTATCGTCTTTCCGTGACGCGAGCGTCGGTCGTTGTCGACGGAGCCGATGCCGACGGCGAATTTTACGCGGCGATGACGCTCGCGCAGCTTGCGCGGCGCGGGCCGCATGGCTGGGAAGTCCCGTGCGTTCGCATTGACGACGCGCCGGCCTTGCGCTGGCGGATCCTCTCAGACGACGTCTCGCGCGGGCCTTTGCCGACGATGCGCTACTTCAAGGAGCGAATCCGCACGCTGGCCGCCTTTAAGATGAACGGCTACTCGCCGTACATGGAGCACGTCTTCGTTGACCCGAAACATCCGCTCGCCGCACCGCTCGACGGGATCACTCCGCGGCAGTTGCGCGAACTCGACGCGTACGCACGGCGCTTCCACGTCGCGTTTGTCCCGGAGCAGCAAACGTTCGCGCACATGCACGGCACGCTGCGTTGGGAGACGAACGCCCCGCTCGCTGAGTTGCCGCACGGGTACCTGATCTCGCCGGCCGTATCCGCCGGCGAAGCGTACGTCCGCGACCTGCTCGGCGACGAGTTGCGAGCAGTCCCACATCCCCCGTTTTTTCACATCGGTTCCGACGAGCCGTCGGACTTGGGCCGCGGCCAATCGAAAACGCTCGTCGCGGCGCGCGGCGAGGGACCGGTGTACGTCGAGCACGTCGTCGATACGGCGAACTTCATCGTCGCGCAGGGGACCCGCCCGATGATCTGGGACGACGCGCTCGCGACCCATCCCGAGTTGTTTTCAGTCGTGCCGAAACAATTGGTGTTCGTCAACTGGCACTACGGCAGCGAGCCGACCTACCAGCCCTACATCGACCGCATCGCCAAGGGGGGCTTCGAGCAAATGGTCGCGCCCGGCGCGCTCAACTGGAACGAGATCTACCCCGACCTCGACCAGGCCGTCGCGAACATCGGGCGCTTCGTCGGCGAAGGGAAGCGCGCGCACGTCCTCGGCCTGTTCCAAACGGTGTGGCACGACGACGGCGAATCGCTGTTCGAGGCGACGTGGTATCCGGTGCTTTACGCCGGCGCGAGCGCGTGGGAGGTCGACGACGTCCCGGCCTCGCGCTACGCGCGCGACTTCCCGGCCGCGTTCTTTGGAAGCGACGACGCGCGTTTCGGCGCCGACCTCGCCGCGCTCGGGCGCGTCCGGACGCTGCTGCGCGACAACCCGCGCGGTTACGGCGACTACTTGTTTTGGGCCGACTCGTTCAGCCCCGACGTGGTGGCGACGGCGCTCGATCTTTCCGCGGCGCGTCTCGAAGCCGAGAGCGTCATCGCGCACTTGCGGCTCGCGCCTCCTCCTCCGCTCCATCGCAATGCCGCCGCCGTCATGGCGCTGGCCGCGCGCCGCTACGATTTTCTGGGGCGCGAAATCCAAATCGCACGCGAGGCCCGTGAATACTACGACGACGCGCGCGCGAACGCCGGAGGGAAGCACGACGACTTCGTTTACCGGGGCCTAGCCATATCGAAGTATTCGTTCTGGGAGTTGCGCGACTCGTTCTTAGAACTCGAACCCCTCGTGAAGTCGGCTTGGGAGTACGAGAACCGCTCGAGTCACGAGAAGAGCGTTCTCGAGAGGTATCATCTCGCCGCGCAGCGCGCGATCGCGCGCGCCGACCGCATTGCGACCGCGACGTTCGAGTACGAAACGCACGGGCGGCTCCCGACGTTCGACGAGGCGCTCGGGCTGGTGGGACCGCCCTTGCCGGCGCCTAGCCCGCCGCGTTAAGCCGGTGGCCGAGGGAATCGAGCGCTTGGCCCGGTAAGCAGTCGGTCTCACGCCGTTTGTTTCTGAAAGGGGTCGGCATGCGTTTTCGTTTTTTGATCTCGTCGCTGTCGTTTGCGGTCCTGGCTTCATCCGTCGCCGCCGCGCAGATGACGAGCGGTTCCGCGTCGTCGGCGAACCGGTTCGCGAAAGATTACTTCAACGGCACGTGGACGTGCAAGACGACCGCCTCAGCCGATAAGAGCATGATCGGAAAGTCTGAGACGATTACGTTCGCGGCCTCCGGGCAGTATTGGCAGAAAATAACCTACGCCGAGGGAACGACCTGGGTTACGTATGATGCCAAGCTGAAGAAGTACGTCGGCGAGACGATCGGCGTACATGGAGACTATGGAATGGGCGAATCTTCCGGCTGGACCGATGATAAGTTCATCGTCAAAGACACGGTCAACGCCGGCGGCCGGCCGCTCGGTGCGCTGACTTTCACGCGGAAAAGTGCGACGGAGTACACCGACGAGTACGTCGTGCAAGGCAAAGTGTTCGGAGCCGATACGTGCACGAAGCAGGCGGCGTAACAGTTTGGGTAGCGCGCGGCGTTTGACGGCGCCGCACAAACGAAAAGAAAGGCGCCGGATCTCCGGCGCCTCTTCTTACATGTCTGTCGCGCGGTCTACTTGCCCTTGCGGCAATATCCTTTGACCGCCTTGCCGGTCTTCGTCTTGTAGCCGTTGACCCAGGTCTGCCCCTTCGTGCACTTTGCCGACGTCGTCGTCGCGGTTTTGGTGCCGCCCTTGGCCATGGTCGTCGCGAACGCGCCCGTTCCGAGCGACAGGACGAATGCGGCTGCGGTCAGCGAAGATAAGAGTTGACGCATGAATGAATCCCTCCCAAAGGAGAAGTAGTACGGAAGTAGCCTCGTTTCGCCGGCGCCCGGCTACAAACCCGCTCACCCGTTATCTCACGCCGAACGTGCGCGACGGCAAGGTGTGGGTCCGCCGTAGCATTGTAACGGTGCGCGCGCCCTTTGGCGGCGTTTTCCGGTGATTGCGACCGGCGTCGGCCTCCTCGCGCTCTTCGCGCTTTTCGCGGCGTTGATGTACGCGCGCGTCCTCCCCGCGCTGCTCGCCGTGCCGTTGATGGCGCTCGCACTTGCTGCCGTCGCCGGGGCGGGATTGCCGGGGCTCGGCGCGGTTATCGTCGAGGGCAGCGTTCGGCTCGCGCCGGTTTTCGTGACGGTCATTTTCGGCGCGCTCTTGTCGCGCGTGACGCTCTCGACCGGGATCGCCGAGACGATCGTCGACTACGCGGCCGAGTTCGGCGGCGACCGGCCGGCGGTGCTCGCGCTTGCGCTGACCGGGGCGGTCGCGCTCCTCTTCACGTCGCTCACCGGCCTGGGCGCGATCATCATGGTCGGCTCGATCGTCCTTCCGATCATGCTGACGATCGGCGTCCCGCGCCGGACCGCCGCGACGCTATTCCTGCTCGGGTTCGCGCTCGGCTTCATTTTCAATCCAACGCAATGGGCGTTTTACACGACGACGTTCCGGATCAAACCCGAGCAGCTGCACACGTACGCGTACGCGCTCGCTGCGATCGATCTCGCCGTGTTGCTCGCGTTCGCGCTCGTTCGCTTCCGGCGCGAGCGCGGATACGCGACGTGGGCCGTCACGCTCGAGGATGAAGCGCCGGCGAAGCGGCGCGCGCCGCTGTGGGCGCTGATAACGCCGCTGATTCCGCTCGCGCTTTACTTTTTCTTCAAAGTGAATCCAATCGTCGCATTCGGGCTCGCGGCGCTCTATGGCGTCCTTACGACGCGGCCGCGCGCGGCGATCGAGACCCTCGTCGCATCGGCGATTCGTGGCGTCGAGGACGTCGCGCCGGCCGTGTTGCTCTTCATGGGGATCGGGATGCTGCTGGTGGCAACCGACTTGCCGAGCGTGAAAACTGCGCTTGCGCCGCTCGTTACCGCGGTCGCGCCGCGGAGCGCGCCTGCGTACGTGATCCTCTTCGGGTTGTTGAGCCCGCTTGCGCTCTACCGCGGGCCGCTCAACCCCTTCGGCGTCGGCATCGCGGTCTATACCGTTTTAGCCGGGCTCGGGATCATGCCGCCGCTCGTTTTGGTCGCCGCGATCATGGCAGTCGTGCAAGTTCAGAACGTCTGCGACCCGACAAACACGCAGAACGTCTGGGTCGCGAACTTCACCGGCGTTCGAGTCGACGAGATTTCGAAGTTGACCTTGCCGTTTCAAGTCGCCGTCGCGACGCTCGGCACGCTCGCCGTCGCACTCTTTGGCGGACCGCTGCTCGGCGTCACGTTGAATGCCACGACTCCGGCAGCCGCCGCGCCTTCGACCGAACTGCCGGGGTTATTCGCGCCGGTGTCCGCTGCCGACACGATCGCCGTAGTCGCCGGCGAGGGCCGGCCCGCGTTAACGTCTGCGGCCGCCGACGAGATCGCGAAGTCGATCGTGCGGAGCTGGGGCGGGTTCGAGACGGTGAGCTGGACGGTCCCACAAGACGACGTGCCTTCGAGTATGCAAACTGACTGTGCCGGCACGACCTACGCCGCAATGCTCGAGGTTGATGTCGAGTCGACCAGCGGTTCGAACGCGCCGAGTAGCTCGGGCGCATCGAACACGCTCGATGTCGGCCTCGCACTCGCCGACTGCTCCGGTTGGCCCGTCGACCAGTGGCACGTGCAGCGCGACGATGCGGGCGCCGCACACGCGAGCGCGGCGGTCCGCGAAGCGGCGCTCGCGGCGCTTTTTCGCGTGCGCCTCTGGATGCTCGACCATCCGCGGCTCGCGCAATCGCTCTTCGAGCGCGGACTCGCGTACGACCCCGCGACGGGACCGACGTACTTCTACACGCTGTTTAAGACGAACGACGGGCAGATGCGCGCATTCGTCCGTCCCGGCGGACCGGCCTACGTCGCCGGCCTTCGCACGAACGACGTCGTCGACAAACTCGACGGCAAGTTCTGGTGGGAGTACGGAACGTTTCAAACCCAGGCGCGCGCCTACGACGGCAAACCGCACGTATTCGAAGTAACCCGCAACGGCCGCACGCTCACGGTCTCCCTTGGCTCACCGTACACCGGTCAATGATGTTGGCCGGAGCGGCGTGCTGCCGAAGGATGTCGCGACGAGCCGCGAAGCCACGGATGGCGAGAGCGGCGAGCGCGCAAGCGTCGATTCTGCCACGGATGGCAGAATCGACAGCGGTCCTGAGGCAACATGCCGCTCCGGTCAAGACAGAATGACGGCATTACGCGTCGGTATCGATGTCGGGGGGACGTTCACCGATGTCGTCGCGGTCGAGGCTGGGACGCGGCGGATCGTGGCGCGCCTGAAGGTTCCGACGACGCACGACGCGCCGGAGGGCGTCGCGGCGGGGATCGTCGCCGGATTGCGCGCGTTGCTGGCGACGCCGGGGATCGACGCCGCACGAATCGGATTCATCGCGCACTCGACGACGCAGGCGACGAACGCGCTGCTCGAAGGCGACGTCGCGCGGGTCGGGATCGTCGGCCTGCATGGCCGCTTCGATCCACTCGGCCGGCGGCACGTGCGCGTCGGCGCTATCCGACTCACAACCGATGCGCCGCTCGTCCCCGTCGTCGCGTTCGCGGCGGCCGGCGACGACGCTGCAATCGGCCGGGCACTCGACGCGCTCGTGCAGGCCGGCGTCGAAGCGATTGCCGCAACTCAAGCCTTTGGGGTCGACCGGCCGCGCGCCGAGCGGCGCGCGGTCGCGCTCGCGCGCGAGCGCGGCTTGCACGCGACCGCGGGTCACGAGGTGGCGACGCTGTACGGCCTGCGCGCGCGAACGCGCACTGCCGTCCTCAACGCCGCGATTCTTCCGACGATGCTTCGGACCGCACAGATGACGGCGGGGGCGGTTGCGCGCGCCGGCGTTGCGGTGCCGTTGATGATCATGCGCAGCGACGGCGGCGTCATGGACGTGCGCGAAGTCGAACGCCGGCCGATCCTGACGATTCTCTCCGGCCCCGCGGCCGGCGTCGCGGGCGCGCTTCTCCACGAAAACGTTACCGACGGAATCTTCATCGAAGTTGGAGGGACGAGCACCGACTGCTCGGTGATTCGGCGCGGGCTGCCGCAGATGCGGCCGGCGCGCGTCGGCGGGCATCGCACGTTGCTGCGTACGCTCGACGTGCGGACGCTCCCGATCGCTGGAGGGAGCCTCTTGCGGCTCGACGCACGGCGGCGTGGTCCCAGCGCGCTAACCGACGTCGGTCCGCGCTCGGCGCACATCGCCGGCCTTCGATATGCCGCGTTCACGCCTGTCGATGCCATGCGCGGCGCGCGCGTCGTTTTCGTGCGCCCGCGTCCCGCAGATGCGGTCGACTACCTCGCGCTGGAAACGACCGACGGAGCGCGGATCGCGCCGACGCCGACGTGTGCGGCCAACCTGCTCGGTTACGTCCCGGCCGGCGCGTTCGCGCGCGGCGACGCGGAGAGTGCGCGCGTCGCCTTCGCCGCCGCCGGGGCGGTCTGCGGATGTGACGCCGAAGAACTCGCGCGCGCGATGCTCGAACGCGCCGCGACCAAATTGCGCGCGGCGGTCGAGGAGCTAATCGACGACTACGAACTCGATCCGCGCGTCGTGGAACTCGTCGGCGGCGGTGGCGGAGCGGCGGCGCTCGTCCCGTTCGTCGCCGACAAGATGGGCCTTTCGCACCGTTTGGCGCTCGACGCGGAAGTGATCTCGCCGCTCGGAGTGGCGCTAGCGCTCGTCCGCGACGTCGTCGAACGGACGGTCGTCAACCCGACCCCCGGCGACATCGTCCGCGTTCGGCGCGAAGCGATCGAACGGGTCGTCGCAGCCGGGGCGGCCCCCGAACTCGTCGAGACCGTCGTTGAAATCGATGCGCGGCGCAACGTCGTGCGCGTCACGGCATCGGGGGCGACCGCTGCCGTCGCGACCGGCGGCTCCGCCGTCGAAATCGATGAGGTGGCGCGCCGCCAGGTCGCCGCGCGCGCCTTGCACTCGAGCATCGCAAGCGTCCAAATGAAATGCTCGACCGAGGCTCTGGACGTGTACGTCGCGCCCGGCAAACGCGGCGCGTTCGACGCGTGCGTGGTCGACCGCAGTGGCGTCGTCCGCGCTATCGCACGGCGCGCGGCGATTCGGGCGACGAACGTCGCGCGATCCCAGGCGGCGCTCGCCGCGCTGCTCGAGGAGGCGACGGCTTTTGGCGACGTCGGCCGCGCGCTCCCCGACATCACGTTGGTTTACCGGGCTCGGACCGCCCAACTCGGGACGCTCGCGGAACCCGCCCAAGTCATTGCGCTCGCGAACGAAGAACTGCGCGGCCTACCGCCGGAGACGACCGTCATCGCGCTCGCCGCCCGGCGCGACGCGTAGGAAGCGCGGTTAACCCGACGCGGGAGCGGGCCGGCGCCGGTGAAACGAGGGAAGCCCGAGCGCGAATCGCGCGATCGCCGGCAGGACGCGCGGCCGCAGCAGACGCGGGTCCATCCGTCCGAGATAGCGGTCGTTTTCGGCGAGACACGACTGCAAGAACGCGCGCCACGTCACGCCCTTGAAAACCATGAACGCACCCTCCGCGCCAAACGCGACGCCTTTTACCTTGGGGCCTTTCGCGCTCGGCGCGAAGGTCGTCACGATCCGCTTGACCGCGCGTAAGTAGCCGAGCGCCGTCGCGCCGGCCTGAAGCGGAAGGGCGCTGAGACCCCGATTGATCCGAAGCCAGGCGATCCAGTTTACGAAGAACGTCACGTGACGCGCCTCTTCGAGCAGTACGTACTCAAAAATGTCGGTCAACTCGGGGACGAACAACTGAACTTGGCGCGCGAGGCCAAAGATCCCAAAACCGAAGAACGAGTCGATGCACTCTTCGTAGCCGAAGTCGATGAACGCCCGCGCCCGAAAATCGACCGGCTCCGGCGGCGGAGCGGCGTACGGAATCGCGTACCGGCGCAGCATCTCTTGGAGGAGCCGCGCGTGACGCGCCTCCTCGACGCCTTGGACGGCCATCGCCTGGCGGACAAGCGGGTCGGTCAGGGTCTCGGCGAACCCAGAGACCATGATGCCCGCGTTGCGCTCGGCACGCACGGCCGCGTCCCAAAACGGGATCGAACCGAGGCGCGCGAT
This sequence comes from Vulcanimicrobiota bacterium, assembly GCA_963832625.1. GTDB lineage: Bacteria > Vulcanimicrobiota > Vulcanimicrobiia > Vulcanimicrobiales > Vulcanimicrobiaceae > CAWHUV01. The sequence goes on from CAWHUV010000008.1 coordinate 371,063, forward strand.
CGTGACCGAGTCCAATTTCGGCCATGGGAGATCGGCGGGCTCAAACGTACGATGAGTCTCGATGAACGTGCGGCAAAAGAGAAGCTTGTGAGCCTCAGAGCCCTCGACCATCCCGAACAATCCCGGGGCGCCCGCAGCGAATCCTTCACGCTGAATCCGGCCCTCGTGCTAACGCTGGTCATCGCCTGTGCGACGTTTGTCTTACACGTTGCGGCGGTTGGGCGGTACGGCTACCAGCGGGACGAGCTTTACTTCATCTCGTGCGCCCGCCACTTGGCGTGGGGCTACGTCGACCAGCCGCCGCTGATCGCGCTGATCGCCAAGGTCGCGCTCTTCGCTTTCGGCGACTCGCTCCTCGGACTGCGCGTCCTTCCGATCCTTGCGGCGGTTGCGACCGTCGCCTTGACCGGCCGGATCGCGGCGCGCCTCGGCGGGGGACTTTTCGCGCAAGGGCTCGCGATGGTCGCGCTCGCGCTTGCGCCCTTTTACCTCGCCGTCGGCAACCTTTTGACGATGAATGCGTTCGAGCCGCTGCTGTGGGCGTCGGCTGCGTATCTGCTCATGCGCGCCGAGAGTGAGAACAGCACCTGGCGTTGGTCCCTTCTCGGATTCGTCGTAGGTCTTGGATTCCTCAACAAGTACTCGATGTTTTTCTTCGTCGCTTGCGCGTGCGTTGCGCTCGCGGCGACGCCGCACCGGCGCGTATTCGCGCGGCCCGGATTCTGGCTCGCGTGCGGGGTCGCGCTCCTCATGGTCGCGCCCAACATCGCGTGGCAAGCGGCGCACGGCTGGCCGCAAATCGAGGTGCTGCGCAACGCCGATTTGTACAAGAACGTCTTCGTCGGCCCGCTGACGTTCTTGGCGGATCAGGTTCTGATGATGAATCCGATCGCGGCCCCGGTCTGGATCGCCGGACTCGGGTTTTTGCTCTTCGCGCGCGAAGGGCGTGACCTGCGTTGGTTCGGCTTGACCTACGTTCTGCTCGCGGCCTTATACATCGTTTTACGCGCGAAGGTTTATTACATGGCGCCGATCTACCCGACGCTCTTCGGCGCCGGTGCGGTCATGCTCGAACGCGTTCTGGCGCCGCGCCGCGTCCTCGCTGCGGCCTACGCGGCGCTCGTCATCGCCGGCGGGCTTGCGATCGCGCCCGAAGCGTTTCCGATCCTGCCGCTGAACGCGTTCTTGGCGTACGAGCGCGTGATCGACGTTCGCGGAATCAAAATGGAGCGGCACCCCGAGGGCGTGGTCCCGCAACAGTTCGCCGACATGCTCGGGTGGCCGGCGCTCGTCGATACGATGACGCGCGCGTTCGATGCGATCCCACCGGCCGAGCGCGCCGGGGCGGCGATCGTGACGCGCGATTACGGCCAGGCCTCCGCGCTCGACTTCTTCGGTCCGCAGCGCGGTTTGCCGCCGGCGCTCAGCGGACACAACAACTACTACCTCTATGGGACGCACGGTTTCTCCGGCGACGTCGTCTTAGCGCTCGGCCTCGACGACGCGCTTCTGCGGACCGAGTGGCGCGACGTTCGGCGCGTCGAGACGTTCCACGACGCGTATCTTCTTCCGGACCAGAACGACTTACCGATCTATTTGTGCACGGGGCGCATCGCGAGTTTCGCCGCGTGGTGGCCGCACGCGAAGCGCTTCATTTAGGGCGTGAACTCGAAGACGAGACCCTGACTGTCGACCCCGCCGACGACGGTCGTTGCATAGAGATTGCCGACCCTGTCGCGCGCTAATCCGTAGTAAGGGTTTCCGCCATCCGGCGCACCCGTGAAGCGATGGAGGACGGACTCTTTGCCCGAGGACGCGTTCACTTGGAAGACGGTACCGCAGTCGCAGCCCACGCCGCCTCCCATCGACGTCGTGCCGTACAAATAACCGGTCCCGTCAAAAACGAGCGTGCTCGTCGGGTAGCTGCCGTCTTGCCCGCCCTTGAAGCCGTACAAGACCCGTTCGGTGTATCCGTTTTGTCCGCGGGTCAGCGCAAAGACGGTCCCCGCGTTGTTCGAGCCGCCCTGGTACGTCGTCCCGAACAAGTTGCCGTGCGCGTCGGCGATCAAGCCGCCATACGGCGATCCCGCATCCGGCGTGCCTTTGAAGGTATAGAGCGTCGTGAACGTCCACTGCCCGTGCGCGCGCGGCGACATTTCGAAGACGGTCCCTGCGTTCGCGCTGCCGCCGCCGAGCTCGGTCACGCCGTAGAGGTTGCCTTTCGCGTCGACGAGCAGCGAACCGAGCGACCCGGTCGCGCCGTCGGAACCGCCCGTAAAGCTGTGGATGATGCTCTCTTGCCAGTGCGAACCGTGCCGCACCAATTCGTATACCGTACCCGCCGAATAAGCGCCCCCGTCCGGCGTCGTCCCAAAGAGATCGCCGGCTTTGTTGAAGACGACTCCGCCTCCCGGGCCGAAGCCGTCGGTGCCGCCGGTGAAGCTGTACAGGACGGTCTCGCCCTTCGGCGTCAACTCGAAAACGGTGCCGCAGCCATCGCTCGCGCACGCTCCGCCGGAACCGCCTGCGACGGTGGTTCCGTACAGGTTGCCGGAGCGATCGAAGATGACGCCGCCGTAGGGGTTTTTCCCGGTGGCAAAACAGTCGAAGCTGAACAGCGCGGTCTCTTGCCAGCGGTCGTTGCCGAGCGGCTTCATCGTGAAAACCGTGCCGCAACCGGCCGTGCCGCCGACCACGCTCGTACCGAACACGTTCCCGGCACGATCGAAGATCAAGCTCGTCGCCGGATCGCCACCGTCGTTTCCGCCGGTAAAACTGTAGATCGAATCCCAGTCACGCGCCGCCGATGTGCCCGTTACGAGCAATATCGCGAGTGCGAGGCCGGCGCTCGAGGCGCCGAGGAGGCGCCGGATATTGGTACGAGCCATCTTCGTCACCGCCGTTGTAGAAAGGGCATCGTGTCTTTCTCGTTTGGATCGGGGGTTCCATAGCAGCCTACCGGCCATTTTCGCACGGTTCAGGCTCGGTGAAGCGCCGCAACCTGGAAGCGGGGCTCTGCGGTTTAGGGCGGCATGGCGAAGTGGTTTTTCGAACCCGGACACACGGAGGTTGAGTTCCGCGCGCGGCACATGATGGTAACCTGGGTGCGCGGGCTCTTCAAGAATATCAGCGGCACCCTCGATTTCGATCCCGAGAACCCCACCAAGATGTCGTTCGAGACGACGATCGAGGCGACGACGCTGTGGACGGGCGTCGAGCAGCGCGACCATCATCTGCGCAGCGCCGATTTCCTCGACGTCGAGCATCATCCGACGATTTCGTACAAGAGCACGTCGGTCCGACAAGACAGCGAGCACGACTTCGTCGTGAACGGGCAATTGACGCTGCGCGGCGTCACGCGTGAGGTTCCGCTCGAGGTAACCTACCAAGGCCAGTGGGACACGCCGTGGTGGGAAGACGGCGTCAACAAGGGGCCGCGGCGCCGCGCCGGATTCGTTGCGCGGACGCGGATCGACCGCTACGACTTCGGCGTGAGCTGGAACGACGTGATGCCCAACAACGGCGTTGTCGTCTGTCCCGAAATCTACCTGACGATCGACGTCGAGGCCGTTCGCGCCGACTGAGCGAACCGAAGGTCATGCGACTAGGCGGGTTTTTGGGGCTCGTCGTCTTGACCGGAGCGGCCACCGGGGCGCTCGCGGCGCCGGCGCTCGCCGACTCGGCCGCGCCGCGTCCGACGGCCTCGCCGTCCTACGCCGAACGCGTCGCGCAGCCGCTGCGCGAGATCGGGCACGTCAGGGCGCGCACGCTGTTCTGCAAGGCGTTCCTCGCCGGTGCGGGGCCGGCCGTCGACTCGGCGCTCGCGTACGAGACGGTGCTGCTGGATACGGTCCGCGACTTCCGGATCGCGCGACTCGATGCCGACCTGCCAAAGTATAAATCGATGCAACGGCTCGAGGCCGACCTGGCGCGGCTCCGCGACCTCGTCGCCCAGGGGCGCGGCGAACTCGCGCAACTCGACGCGCTGGCCCAAGCGTCGTCCGACGATAAGCGCGACGCGCTGACCGCGTTTCGCGACGCGCTCGACGGCGCGAAAGGGCGGCAGATGACGCTGACGCGCAAGTTGGCGAATATTTACGGAACGCTCGCCGAGATGCCGGTGAGTTCCCTCGTCAACCTTCCGTCGGACGGCGATATCGACATCGCGCGGCTCGACCCGAACGCGTCGCCCTCGAGCGCGTTCGGCCATACGCCGCAAGCGCCGGGCGGGACCGACATCCAAGGGATTCCGAGCGCCGATGTCTTCAACACCGGTTCCGATTTCGCGGCGCTGCAAGTTCAGAAGAATCTTTTCAACGCGCTCCCCGGTGACGAGATGGTCGGCCGCGACCTCGCGCGCGCGGGCGACGCGGGCCGGCAGGTGCTCGCGCTCGGCGGCTGCTGAGCGCCGCCGTTCTCCTCGGCTAGGCCCGGACGCCGCGGTAGAGACCGCGCGAGAACTGCGGCGCGGCGAGCGCTTCGAACGCCAGCCCCACGGCTTCGAACGCGTCGCGGTAGGCCGTCTCGCCGAACAAACCCAGTTCGTGGCGCTCGAACTGGCGCTCGATCCCCATCTTCGTTCCGATTAAATAGTGGAAATCGAGGATCGCGATATCGGCGACTCGTCGCGAGACGTTCATCCGCGCGACCTTGAGATCGGGTTCGTCGACGAACACCGCATGCGTCCGGCTCACCCGATACGCTTCAGGCGAGACGAACGGTTCGATAAAGAGTTGCCCCTGCGGCTCGAGATGCGCGGCGAGGTTTTTGACGGCGAGGTTTAGCCTTTCGATCGTCCGCGCGTATGCGATCGATCCGAACAGGCAGGTGACCACGTCGAATCGCTCCGGGAGCCGGAAGTCGAGCACGTCGCCCGGCTCGATCTCCATCTCGGGGCAACGCGCCCGCGCGAGCGCGACCATCGCCGGATCGGCGTCGATCCCGCGGCAGGCGAAGTTGTGCCGGCCGAATTCGGCAAGGTGCGCGCCCGTACCGCACGCTACGTCGAGGAGCGTTGCGGCATCCGGCGCGCGCGCTCGAACGAACACGACGATCGCGCCGGCCTCGGCTGCATAGTCCTTGCCTTGCGCGGCGTAGACGCGGTCGTAGAACCACGCGGTCTTGGCGAACATGCGCGGGCGTTGGCGCGCGCGGCGGCGAAGGCCTCTGCATGCACGACGTGCTCGTGGTCGGGGGCGGAAATGCCGGCTGCGCGGCGGCGTTGGCGGCGGCGCGGAACGGTGCGCGCACGCTGCTCGTCGAGCGCTACGGTTTTCTCGGCGGGACCGCGACCGCGGCGATGGTCGGGCCGTGGATGACCTTCCACAGCGGCGGCGACCGCGTCGTCGGCGGGATCGCGCAAGAGATCGTCGAGCGGCTAGTCGCGCGCGGCGCGTCGCCGGGTCACATTGCCGACGCATCGGACTACGTCCCGACGATCACGCCGTTCGATCCCGAAGAGCATAAAGCGTTGCTCTTCGAGATGATGGAGGAGGCGGGCGTCGACCTGCTCCTCCACGCCTACGTGATCGACGCGCTCGCCGGCGAACGTGGTGTGGTGACGGGAGCGCGCTTCGCAACGGTCGGCGGCCAACTCGATAAGCATGCAACCATCACGATCGATGCGACCGCCGACGCTTTCGTCGCGTTTTTCGCGGGCGTCGAATTGGTCCAAGGCGACGAGCGCGGGCGCGTGCAGCCGGCGACGATGATGTTTCGTCTCAGTCACGTCGACCTTGGCGCAGTCGCGGCCTACGTGCGCGAGCACCCCGATCAGATGCGCTCGAGTTTGGCGCCCGAAGCGCGGAACGCTGCGACGATCAGTGCGGTCGCCGGGCTCTACGAGTTGTGGGAACGCGCGCGCGCGAACGGCGACGTCGACGTCCCGCGGGAACTCGTCTCGATCTTTGCGACGCCGTACGATGACGAGGTGACCGTCAACATGACGCGCGTCGTCGGCATCGATCCGCTCGACCCCGACGACCTGACGCGCGCCGAGGTTCGCGCGCGAGGCCAAGTGATGCAACTGGTCGCGTTCTTCCGGCGCTACGTTCCGGGCTTTGAGAAATGCCGGCTCGCCGCGACGGCGGCCCAAGTCGGGATCCGCGAGTCACGCCGGATCGTCGGCGAGTACGTGTTGACGCGCGACGACGTGTTGCAGGCGCGGGCGTTCGATGACGCGATCGCGCGCAGCGCGTATCCGATCGACATTCACAACCCGTCGGGGAGCGGGACGACGACGTTTCGGCCGCCGCCTGGCGCGACGTACGAGATTCCGTACCGGTGTCTCGTCCCCAAGACCGTCGACGGTTTGCTCGTCGCCGGGCGGTGCATCTCGACGACGCACGAAGCACTCGCCTCGACCCGGCTGACGCCGACGGTCATGACGCTCGGTCAAGCCGCCGGGACCGCCGCGGCGCTCGCGGTCGCCGCGGGGAAGCGGCCGCGCGGCGTCGACCCGGCCGAACTGCGCGCGCAACTCGTGCGCGACGGCGTCGACCTCCGCCGCGCCGCCGGCGCACCCGCGTGATCGATCTCGCGGGCGTGCTCGAGGCCGCCGCGCGCGCAGGCGTGCGCGTCCGTTTCGCCGACCTCGGCGATTGGGGCAGCCGCGCGGCTTTGCTCGCGGAGTACGACCGGGCCCGCCGCACGATCTCGGTCGACGCGCGTGCGATGGAGCGTTTGAGCGCGATTCGCGGCGACCTCGGTGCGCGGTTCGCCGCGTGCGCAATTCTGCACGAACTGTATCATCACGCGCACCCGAAGGGATGCGAGGCCGCCGCCCACGCGTTCGCGCGCGAACGCTGCGGCGACGACCCGCGCCGCTTCGAGTCGCTCTTGAGGATGCGAGGCGCCGTCTGAGACTCTGGGCCGGGATCGACGGTGGGCAGACCGCGACGACGTGCGTTCTCGGCGACGAGAACGGGAGCGTCGTAGCGCGCGTCAACGGCGAGGCGGCCGATCTGGTCGGCCAAGCGCGCACGTCGCCGCGGCAAGGTAAGACCCTCGATCGCGTCCTCGGCGCGGCGCTCAAGGCTGCAGGCGCGCGAGGCGAGGTCAACCTGGCGACGATCGTCGCGGGACTCAGCGGATACGACGCGGGCGAGTCGCCGGACCCGCCGCTGCGCACGCAAGCCGAACGCATCCGGGTCGTTCACGACACCGAGATCGCGCACGCGGGTGCGTTTGACGGCGGCCCTGGGATCGTCGTAATCGCGGGGACCGGGAGCGTCGCGTTCGGGCGCGACGCGAACGGCGCGTCGGTCCGAGTCGGCGGTTGGGGTTATCTTTTCGGCGACGAGGGAAGTGCGTTCTGGATCGCGCGCGAAGCGATCGCGCGCTCGATGCGCGACGAGGACGCGGCGCGGCCACGCGACTTCGAGCCAAACGCGCTCGCCCACTTTGGCGTCACGTCGCTGCGCGCGTTACAACATCGGTTCGCGCACGGCGAGCTGCGGCGGGCTGAGGTCGCCGCATTCGCTCCGGTCGTTCTGCGCGCGGCGCGTGAAGGGAACCAGATGGCCGAAGAGATCCGCCGCGACGCTGCGGCGGCGTTGGCACGTCTCGCGCACGTGGCGCAGCAACGGCTCGGCGTCGCGCGCAATCTGAGCATCGCGCCGATCGGCGGCGTCTTTGCCGACTCGGCACTGCTCGAGCGGTGGAAGTGGAACGTGCGCGAGTTCGATCGCGGCGCGACCGTCGTCGCGCCGCGCCACGAACCGGCGCTTGGCGCCTTGCGCCTGGCATACCGTGAGGACGGCGTCGAGATCGGCGCGCTGCGCTCAGCGCTCGTATGACATTGCTCGAGCGCCTGCGCGGTCGACTTATCGTCTCGGTGCAGGCCGAGCCGGACTCGGTGCTGGCCTCGCCTGAAACGATCGCGCTGCTCGCGCGCGCTGTCGTGAACAACGGCGCGACGGGGGTCAGGGTTGCGGGAGCAGCCTGCATTGCGGCCGTGCGCGCCGCCGTCGGCGTCCCGATCGTCGGGATCGTCAAGCACGTGCACGCCGGCTTCGAGCCGTACATCACGACGACGCTCGAAGAAGTCGCTGCGGTCGCCGAGGCCGGCGCCGATATCGTCGCGTTCGACGCGACCGCCCGCCCGCACGCGGGCGGGGCCGTGGTTGCGGACCTCACGCACGCGGCGCATCGCCTCGGGCTCTTGGCGATGGCCGACTGCGCGATCGCGGCCGATGGGCGCGCGGCGGTTGCGGCGGGCGCCGATATCGTCGCGACGACATTGGCCGGTTACACGCTCGAGACGGTCGGAGGGAGTTTACCCGCGCTCGATCTCGTCACTGCGCTCGCTGCGCTACATCCGTTCGTCATTTGCGAAGGTGGCATCGCGACGTCCGAACAAGCGCGCGCGGCGTTCGACGCGGGCGCGAGCGCGATCGTCGTCGGCACCGCGATCACGAACGTCGACGCGCTAACGCGCCGCTTCGCCGCCGTCGTCCCGGCCGCAGAGGGTGCTTAGGGTTGACGCTCGCGCGAGCGTGACGCGAGCAAACTCGTGCTCAGGGCTGCGACGACCGCGAGCGCCGCGAAAACTGCAAAAGCAGCACGATAACCGGCCACGTTCCCGATGTCGCTTCCTATGAGCCCGCCGGCCAGCGAACCGCCGACGGTCAGCCCGATGATCAAGAAGACGCTGAGCAATCCCACCGCGGTCCCGCGCAGGTTCGCCGGGGCTTCGTTGGTGACGATGTAGCGCGTCGGCGCGCCGAGCAATGCTCCAAAGCCGACGCCCGCAAGCGCGATCGAGGGGATCGCGAGCGGCAAGCGATCGAGACCGAAGGCGAACGCGCCCAACCCGAGCGCGGTGCAGGTCGCGCCGACCGCCAACACGGCGCGGCTCCCGAAGGCATCGAGCGCGCGCCCGGCAAGCGGGATGACGGCGACGAAGACGAGCGGCCCGATCGCCGCGACTGCACCCGTCTCGGCGGCATTCAGGCGATCGGCTGCGACGAGCGCCGCAGGGATGAAGAGTAGTGCGCCCTCGAGTGCACCGATGGCGATTTCGAGCGAGTAGGTCACCGCGAGTTGCCGAGTTGCGAACAACGCCGGCGCGACAATCGGGTCGGCGGCGCGCCGCTCGATCGCGCGCAACGCGACGAACGCGAGGGCCGAAGCGACGAGCGCTAGCCCCACGATCGGGCCGCCGATCGAGGCGGAATTGGCGTCGAGCCGCGTCAATCCGATCATGAGGCCGAGGAGTCCGATCCCGAGCGTCACGAGCCCGGCGACGTCGAGCGGCCCACGCTTCCGCGCGGCGATCGCGGGGACGTGGCGTTGCGCGAGCGCGATGACGACGAGCGCAAGCGGGACGTTCGCGGCGAATATCCAGCGCCACGACAGAAGGTGCGTGAGCACGCCCCCCACGAGCGGGCCGATGATCGCCGCAACACCCCATATTGCGCCGAGTATGCCGAGCGCGGCGCCGCGGCGTTCGATTGGGACGCGGTCGGCGATCGCCGCCGTCGCGACGGGGAAAATGCCGCCCGCGCCGATCGCTTGGACCGCGCGCGCGACCAAGAAGATCGGAAAGCTCGGCGCGAGGATCGCAAGCAGGCTTCCGGCGGCGAAGGTCGCGACGCACGCCGTGTAGATTGCGCGGCGTCCGTAGACGTCCGACGCCTTCGCGGTGATTGGTATCGCGACGACGTTTGCGAAGAGGTACAGCGTGAAAACCCAAGCCGCGTCGCGCGGCGGGACTGCGAACTGCGTTGCGATCGCGCTGATTGCGGGTGAGAGGACGCCGAGGTCGAGCGCGCCGGCAAAAACGCCGAGCCCGAGCGTAAGCAGCAGCGGTAGGCTGGACCGTTCGAACGTGTGCCCTGCGACCCGCGCCGGACTCGCGTCCATACTACGCGGCGTCAGCCGATGACGCGATCGAGGACCATCGCGGCGCACATCAATGCCAAGTACAAGAGCGAGTACTTGAAGAGAAGGCGCGCTAGCGGCTTCGTCGGGCCACGCAACATTTGCCACGCATCGAAGACGAATACGCCGCCCAGAACCGCCGCCGGGACGAAATACCACAAGCCGAAGACGCCGAGCGGAGTCAGCGCGAGAGAGAAGGCGACCAAGACGAGCGTGTAAATGAAGATTTCGAGCTTCGTGCGGGGCACGCCGCGCACGTTGGGAAGCATCGGAACGTTGGCGCGGTGGTAGTCGGTGTTCGCCATCAAGGCGAGCGCCCAAAAGTGCGGCGGCGTCCACAGGAAGATCAAGGCGAACAACCCGAGGGCGGGCGCGCCCACACTATGCGTTACGGCGGCCCATCCCACGAGCGGCGGGACTGCCCCGGCGGCGCCGCCGATGACGATGTTCAGCGGTGTCGTGCGCTTGAGCCACAGCGTGTAGATCAAGACGTAGTACGCGTTGCCGGCGAGCGCGAGCCACGCCGCGAGCGGATTGACCCACAGATAGAGAGTCGCAAACGAGACAAGGCCGAGCAAGGCCGCGAAGGCGAGCGCGGAAGCCGGGGCGACGCGGCCGACCGCAACGGGTCGCAGGGCAGTCCGCGCCATCAAGCGATCGATGTCGCGATCGATGACGCAGTTGAACGCTCCGGCCGAGCCGGCGGCCAACGCTCCACCCATCAGCGTCGCTAGGATCAGGCCGAAGGGCGGTAGCCGGTGAGCGGCCATGACCATCGCCGCAAGCGTCGTGATCAAGAGCAAGCAAATGATCCGCGGCTTCGTAAGCTCGTAGTAATCGCTCACGACGCCGCGCCACCCGGCCTGCGTAACCGAAACGGAACCAGCCGGCCGCAACAAAGTTGAGTTCATCAGTAGGTCCCGGGGTTTGCGCCCGGCGGCCACTTATCCCTGGGCGAAGCGCGTTAAGAGCAGCCGGTAACCGCAGCCTCACTGTGGGAGGCGGCATGCGCCTCGTCGACTCCGATGTCCGTCGTTCGTCCTTGCAAATCGACCGCTAACGAGCGGGCCATTCGGTTCGGCGAACCCGCTTTGAGATATGGCGAGTTGTTGAGCGCCGCATCGGCTCCGCCGATTGCATTATTGTTTTGTGCCGAAGAATCCGAACCGCGGCTCTCCGAGCCTGGGTTCGTGACCTGGCGCATTTCGTTGTAGTCGACGAAATTGATGAAGCTGGCGATGTCACTTGCGAGTCTGCGCTGCCGGGAAAACGCTCCTTCCAGCGCGTCGGAAAACGACTGCAGGTCGGCGCGATGAACGCCGTCGCCCGACTGGTCCGCGAGTTCCCCGAGCCGTTTCAACTCGTCGTCGCCGTGAAGCGACTCTCCGTGCAGTTCCGCGGCTAGCCGGCCGAGTTCGACGAGCGAATTGCGGCGCGTGAGCGCGTTGCTCTCCAGGTCAACGGCGCGCAGGCGGGAGACGACGATCACAACGATTTGATCGTTGCGCAGCGCCGCGGCGATGGCGCTGTTGGCGTGCACGACCAGATTCCCGCAAATGCCCGTCGCACCGTTGCCCCGGCCGATCTCTCTGAGGGGGGCTGGAGTCGGCGCAGCCGCGATCGCTCCGACGGAGACGGTGAGGGCGGCTGACAGAAAGACTGAGAGGATCATGATCGGTCTCCGGAACGCACGTCGCGGGCCTTGTCCAAGGTTCGCTAGGCCGAGCCACGCCTTCCTCGAAACCGGGTAGAAGAATGCCGATCATGAGGAGGCTCGCCGCGATCGCCGCGCTCGTGGTGCTGGCGACCGGGTGCCGGGAAGTCCGGGTGAGGACCGAGTCTCAAGGCGCGACGGTCATCCCGGGGGGGAATACCATTGCCATCGTGCGCACCCGGCGCGACCTCGAGAACCTGGGCGTCAAAGCGCCGGTTCGCTTCAACCACGAGTTCGGCGTGATCCTCATCATGGGCCCACATACGGCGACCGGCTGGCGTCAGGTCATCGAGTCGATCCGCGCGAACGAACAGCGGGTGAGGATCGTTGCATTTGAGCGAGCGCCCACGACCGGAGGGGAACCGACACCCGAATATCACACGTACACGCTTTGGATTGTGCCGAACTCGGTGTATCGCGTCGGATCGGTCATCGACGTCGTGACCCCCGACGGCGCGCCGATCGCATCGACCGTCTTGAGATGAGGATTCCGAACAGCTGATGGATTCAGAACCAATCCAATCGCTTGACGCCGCGGTGACGCGGCTGGGCGTCGTGCTTCGATCCGACGGCCGGCCCGACGACGCCGAGGGCGTCCTGAACCCGGCGACCGCGCGCAGCCTTGATGGAAAGCTCTTGCTCTATCCGCGGCTCGTCGCCCAAGGCAACGTGTCGCGCATCGGATTATTCGAAGGTACCGGTTCCGGCGACGCACCGTCCTTCCAACGAATCGGCTACGCCCTGGAACCAACCGAGCCGTACGAGTTGCGCGAGCGGCCGGGAGGCTTCGGCTGCGAGGATCCGCGAGTGACGTTCGTGCCGCTGATAGGGGCGTACGTCATGGCGTACACGGCGTACGGGCCGGAAGGCCCGCGTATCGCGTTTGCGATCGTCACCCGACGGTTACGAGTGGAAGAGGTTAGGTTTGGTCGATTTTTCGGGGCCGGGACTCCCGTGCGGCGACGACAAAGATGGGGCGCTCTTCCCCGAGCCGGTCCTCTCGCCAAAAGGCGTGAGGAGCTTCGCATTCTATCACCGGCCGATGTTGCACATATCCGCGCTCGACGGTTGTGCGGCGCTCCCCGTGATCTTGGATTTGCCGCCGTCCGAGCGCGAGAGCACGCGCATCGCGTACGTCCCTGTCGACGCGGTGTTGGCCGACGTTCGCAACCTGCTCAAGGTTGCCGAGAGCGTGATCGTGCTCGAGCCGGCGCGCGGTTGGGGGGCGATCAAGAACGGTGCCGGGACGCCGCCGATCCGCATCGAGGAAGGTTGGTTCTCCGTGTTCCACGGCGTCGACGGCCGTTACGATGATGACGGCCGCTGCGTTGGGATGCGCTACAGTGCCGGATTCCTCGTTCACGATGCGGAGCGTCCCGACATCGTTCGTTTTCAGTCGACTTCGCCGGCGTTTGCGCCCGAGACCGACGACGAACGGGAGGGACTTGTCAAAGACGTCGTCTTCCCGACCGGCATCGATCCTCGGCCGGACGTCGGCGCGCGCGCGTACGATGTGTATTACGGGATGGCTGACTCGAGAATCGGTTGCGCCCGGTTCGACCTCAAAGCGAGCGTCGTCGCCGAGCCCGAGGAGAGCGCCGCGTAGCACCGCCGTCGCGCGGCTACCCGATGCTTCCTTTCTACGTCGTCGCGACGGTGCTCGTCGTCGGCGCGCTCGTCGTCGGCTCGCTGTGGTCACACCCCGGGAGGCCGCTCGACGTGCGAACGGTGCAGGCTACCGGGACGCCGAGCGCGTCGCGGGTTCAATCGCGCGCGACGATCGTTCCGTCCGCGGTGCGCGGCAACGCGCCGTGGGCGCTCTCGGCGCTCCCCGAATGTTTTCGCCAGGAGCTTGCCGCGCGCGGCCCGCTGAGATTCGTGCGCTCGCGACTCCCGGCGGGTGCGCGCGCGATTGCAGCCGGGACCGTTTTGAATCAAGCCGATTGCGTCGTGACCTTCGGCGTACGGACGATCGGCGTGATGCGCGGCGACGTTCGGCTGGTCGTCCCGCCGGATACGCGCGCGTTCGTAGCCGGCGGGTCGCTCGCCGTGTTACGCCGCGCCGGCGCGAACGCAGAACTACGCGTGTATCGCGCCGGCGACGGCGGCCCGCTTCGTCTCTAGGCCCTAGTTCTTCCCGGGAGGTTCGAGCGCGATTCCGAGGTTTTCGGAAAGACCGCCCTGCGTCGAATCGATGAGCTTGCCGGCCGGGACGGAGTACTCTTGTCCGTCCCCGGCGGGGAGGTTCGCCGCCCAGACATCTTTCTCGCTCTGGTTGAGGGAAATACCGAAAGGTTGTCCGGTTACGGTGAACGTGTAGAACGCCGACCCGGTGTAGGGTGGCTTGAACGCCGAGATCGTCCCTTGCGAGCCGTTGCCGCCGTCGCAGAAGAGCAGGTTCTGGCTCTTGTCGACCGCAACGCCGCCGGGGAAAGTATCGGTCTGCGGAAGAGCGGTTGCGCTCTGGCTGCCGGCCTTGAACTCTTCGACCGTATGGCTGTAGCCATCGACGATCAGGTCGCCCTTCGAGTCGCTCGCGATCCAATAAAGCTGTGAGTCCAGCGAGTCGGTCAACGTGCTCGTGCACGACGTCGAACCCTTGGCGATCACGCAGATGGTTGACGTGCTGTATTCGACCGCGTAAGCGTTTCCCTTAGAATCGAGCGTGAGGTCGCTCGCCGTCGTGCCGGCTTGAAGGGTCTTATATGGCGTCGTCGCGCCTTTGTGGAAAACGGGGATGGTTCCGTCGATGTAATTTGCAACGTACAGGTCGCCGTTCGTTGCGACGTACATGCCGAGCGGGCCGTTCATCGCGGTCGTGATCTGGCCGATCATGCCTTGGTTGTGGCCGCTCTGCGGATAGATGCTGACCGTATTGCTCAAGTACGAGCTGATGTAGACGACCTTCGACGTCTTAACCGCAGGCGACATCCAGCTAGGGCCGGTGGCGCCGCGCACGAATGACGGCCCGCCCGGAAGCGGCGGATTGTAGCGGCTGGTCTCGAGCTGGCGCGACGCGCTTTGCGCCTGTTGCCCGTCGGGTAGCGGCGCCACGTTCGTTGCGCTCGCGCACCCGGCCAGGAACGCGACGACGACCGTCGCGCTTACATAGTTCTGGAAACGGAGAGTCTTCATGTTGCCCCCGTTCAACTCAGCAGAAGTATGCCGGAGGAGTTTTCTGCACCCGGGAGGGGCGCCTTCCGCCGCGAACGCGAAACTCGCGACGACGCGTCCGGTACGCTCGTGTTGAGCGTGTGGCGCGCCGCGCCGCGCCGAACTACATGGAGTATCGTTTGTCGATGAGTGACCCGAACGTCCCGAGCGTCCCATCCGGTCAACCGGCCTCACAGCCGGCCGCGCAACCGCCGGTTCCGCAGCCGCCGCTACCGGGCGGACCGGCGATAATACCGCCGCCGCCGTCCGGAGGCGCGATTCTTCCCGGCTCAAGAACTCCGGGGCTGTCGCGTTGGACCATTGTCGTCGTCATCGCGGCCGTCGCGTTGGCTTGGTTTCTCTTTCGACCGCACGGAAATCCCTACGAAAAGCTGGCGACAGAAGTGACGCAAGCGATCGAGAACAACGATATGCGACCAGTCGAGAAGGACTTCAACGCGATACCTCGCGCGCAACTCGAGGATCACGCAAAGGTCGGCAGACTCGCCGACGACCTCAATGCGCTCGGGAAGCTCAAAGATATCAAAGAAGACACGCCGGCTGGCTCGGCTCCCACCTACCATCACTTTCAAGCGCACTTCGAGAAGGGCACTTGGCTCGAGGACATGACGATGGACAATGACGGGAAAATTGCGTCGTTCCACGTCCACGCGCCCAGGCAGCCGTGAGGGCGTCGCGCTGAACGCAGGCGAGCGCGTCGCATCGGTCGAGTTCTCCGACGTCCGGGCCGCGGCGGAAAGGCTGCGCGGCATCGTACACCGCACCGCGGTCGTAACTTCGCGGACGCTCGATCGTCTGACGGGGGCGCACGCGTTCTTGAAGTGCGAAAACTTGCAGCGGATGGGCGCATTCAAAGTGCGCGGCGCGTACAACCGCATCGCGCAACTCGATGCGGGCGAGCGCGCGCGTGGCGTGGTTGCGTTCTCGAGCGGGAACCACGCGCAAGGGGTCGCGCTCGCGGCGCGCCTGCTCGGAGTCCCGGCGACGATCGTCATGCCGAGCGACGCGCCCGCCGCCAAGGTCGCTGCGACGCGCGAAAATGGCGCCGAGATCGTCTTCTACGAGCGTACGACCGCGAACCGAGCCGAGATCGCCGCCGAGATCGCCGGCGCACGCGGCGCGACGCTCGTCCCACCGTATGACGACCCCGCAATTATCGCGGGTCAAGGCACGGTCGCCCTCGAGTTGCTCGAGGAAGTCCCCGATCTCGACGCGCTGATCGTCCCCGTAGGCGGCGGAGGGTTGCTCGCGGGCTGCGCGCTCGCCGCGACGGCGCTGCGTCCCGGGATCGAGCTTTACGGCGTCGAGCCCGAGGCGGGCGACGATTTTGCGCAGTCGCTCGCGCGCGGCGAACGGGTCGAGATCGCGGTCCCGGTCACGATCGCCGACGGCCAGCAGACGACCTCGCCCGGCGAGTGGACGTTCCCGATCGTGCAGCGTTTGTGCGCCGGCATCGTGACCGTCAGCGACGATCAGTTACGCGCTGCGATGCGCTTTGGGTTCGAGCGTTTGAAAATGGTCATCGAACCGAGCGGCGCTTCCGCGCTCGCGGCGCTTCTCGCACGGCGAGTCGACTTGCCGGGCCGGCGCGTCGGCGTCGTGATCAGCGGAGGAAACGTTGATTCCAACCGCTACGCAGATATCTTGACGTCGCGTTAGGCCCCATCGGTTCGGTCGGCGAGGTCGGAATCGTTGGCGGATTCGGCGGCTCGTCGTTTGGGAACGGGTCGTCGGGCGCCGGCGGGTTTCCGGGACTCGTCGGTGGGATCGGCTGCGGCATCATGGCAGCGCAGCCTCAGACTCGCGCCCCGCGACCCGTTATCAAGTTGAAGATCAACAAGATCACGGCGATCACGAGCAACAGGTGAACGAAAGCGCCCCCGATGTGCACGACGAAGCCGATCAGCCACAGGACCACGAGTATGACGATGAGCGTCCAGAGCAGTTGCATGGCGGCACTATACCCATAAGCGTGGTGCGCACAAACCGCCTGCCTGTTCGGCTTGGCGTGTTGGAGGCCGAGCCGGCGAGCGGTTCGACGTTTGCAGCTAGCGGCCGAGCATGTTATCCCCGCAATCGAGATGGCTACAAGAGCCAGTGCCGGAGATTTCAACTGACTACTGCTAGAGGAGCAACGATGGACGTTCTGGACCTGCTGATTCAAGATCATCGCGACGTGGCCGAACTCTTCAAGGAAGTCGAGGCCCTAGGCCCACGCGCCGATGCTTCGCGGGCCAAGCTGTTCGCTCAGATCGACGACGCGCTGACCCTGCACACGAAAGTCGAAGAACGCCTCTTCTACCCCGAGTTGAAGGCTCGCGCGCAAGCGCGCAGCGAGGAACTCGACCTCGTCCTCGAGGCGTACGAAGAGCACGCTGTTGCGAAAACCCTGCTGAAGGAACTCGAGAAACTCGATCCGTCCGACGAGACGTACCGCGCGAAGCTCAGCGTGCTGGTTGAGAGCGTCAAGCATCATGTCAAGGAAGAAGAAGGCGAATTGTTTCCGACTGCCCGCAAGTTCCTCAGCCGCGATGAGCGCGAGGAGATCGGCGAGCACGTCGTGGCGATGAAAGAGCGCGCACCTGCATAGTGCGCGACGAACGATACTGGAGACGCGTTGGCTTTAGGACACTTGATCGTCTGCGATTGCGGACACGACATCGAGAAGCACGATGCGAGCGGCTGCCTGGTGCGCGCTGCGGGCGCGCGCTGCACGTGCCGGCGGCCGCGTGACATCGTCCTCGAGACCACGCTGAACCGCGAGCGCGACGAGATTCGCCGGCAGTGGCTGCCGGGCGAAGCGCGGCGCTCCTAGGCTGCGCGCAAGGGCAGAACGGCGCGCACCACGTTGCCCTCGCCGGCCTCGTGTCGCACGCTCAAACTGCGCGCGAGCGCAGCGACGAGACGCAGTCCGTGGCCGCCTGCTTCGGTTAGGTCGCGCTTGGCGGGCGGAACCTCAAAACGTCTTCCGCGGTCGGCGATTTCGAAGACGGCGTAACCCTCGCGATCCCACCCGCAACGGATTTTGAACGGTCCCGGGGCATATTTTGCTACGTTGGTGAGCAATTCGCCGACGATCAGCTCCGCGGCGCCGCGATCGGGCTCGGAAGCGTCGGCTCCGGCGAAGCACTCGTGGAGCACCTCGCGGCGCACACCTCCGACATTCATGCGGGCCGTGTTCAGATCATAGGTCGTGAACGGCCGCGGCGAGCCGGTCATGGTCACACATGTTCGCCGGGATCCGCGCGCTCGGCGTCGCGATGGTCGTCGGCGTTCGGCTCGTACGAGTCATCGCCGTAGACGGTCTCCGGCGTAGGGCCGATTCCGGCCACGTCCGCCTCGCGGCGCGACAGCGGCGGGACGTCGTCGGCCTCGGTATGGAGCGGTTCGGGATCGTCGCCACGTTTGCGTTCGTCTCTCATCGGCAAATAGATTCCCTTAAATGGAGGTCCCCTCGCACGGCCGCTTGGAGCCCAAGGACAGTAGCATCCTCTTTTGCACGGCCGACTGTTGCAACTGCTGTTGGCTAAAGGACAAGCAGGCGAGGCAAAATAAGTTGTCGTGTACTATGACGGATTCCGGCGGGCTGCGGCAGAGCGCGAGTGAGCGATGACGATCGCCCTCGCCGTCTTGCGCACGCTCGTTGGACTCACGTTTGTCGCGTTTGGCTTATGGAAGCTTTTCGACCACGCCGCATTCGTCGAGCGCTTCGCGCACTGGGGGCTTCCCGCGCCGGATTGGACGGTACCCGTCTACGCGGCCATCGAGATCGTTTGCGGTGCGCTCCTCGCACTCGGCGCGCTCACGCGTCCGGTCGGCCTGTTGCTTGCGACGCTCATGATCGTCGCGCTGTTCACCGCCGGACGGACCGACGGTGGCGTAAGCATCGCGCTGCCGCTCGTCCTCTTTCTCTTGACGGTGTTTTTCGCATGGCGCAGCGCCCGTTTCAGCCGGGCGCCGCTACGGCGCCCGGGCGTGCAATGAGCGACCGAAAGGACACGGCGCTCGTCGATGCCGCGCAGGCCGGCTCGTCGGAGGCGTTTGCGGCGCTCGTCGACCGCTATCGCGCGCCGGTCGTGCGCCTCGCCTATCGCTTAACCGGGGACGCGGACGAAGCAAAGGACATCGCGCAGGACGCGTTTCTTCGCGCTTACAGCCGCCTTGCAGATTTCTGCCCCGACCGGCCGTTCGCGCGGTGGCTATTCGTCATCGCGCGCAACGCAGCGCTCGACGAGTTGCGCCGGCGGCGTCGCGCGGCGGCCCTCCCGACGGCCGAAAGCGAGCGCGTCGTCGTAGGGCCCGAAGAGTTCGCTCTACGCAACGACGAGGCCGAACGGCTGCACGACGCGCTCGCGGCGCTCCCCGAGCAGCATCGCACGGCGGTCGAACTGTACTACGTCAAAGGACTCCGGTACCGCGAAATCGCAAGCGCGCTCGGGATCCCGCTTGGGACCGTCAAGACCTACATCTCGCGAGGCAAGCGCCGCCTGCGCGCGACGCTCGAAGTTGAGATGTCACTCGCGGCCTAAACCGCGATGGCGATCGCGTGATCGTTGCTCGGCGCGTAGAACTCGACCCGAAACCCGGCTTCACTCAATTCGGCGCGAATCTCTTCGGCGACGAATCGGTGGCGCGAATGCGCATCGCGGATCTCGTCGCCGACCTCGACGGGTTCGCCGGCCTTACGAACCCGGCGTAGCGCGTTCGCGACGGATGCGATCCACGCGTGCTCGCGGTTGTCGGGCCAGCGGCCGAGGAACGAAACCAGGAGCGGACCGCCCGTGACTACGTGCGCGCGAAGCCCGCGCAAAAATGCTATTCGCGCCCGGCGTCCGAGGATGTGCATGTAACCGCACCACCCGACGATCGCGGCGTCGTGCATGCCGAGGTCGGGGACCTCGTCGGGCGCGCTTTCGACCAGTCGCGCATCGAGGCCGTTCTCGGTTAGCAGTGCCCGAGCCACGGCGACGAGATGCGGCGAGCATTCGAACGCATCGACGGTGAATCCGCGGCGCAGCAGACCGATGATCTCGCGACCGCCGCCCGCACATCCGACGAGGACCGACTGGCGCCCGGCGAAGTATTTGTCGACGACGAGTTCTTCCCACGGGTGCAGCCCGTTGTTGTTGTACGTACGTCCGGACCAGCGGTCGCGTTTGCCGTCATAACACAGCGCCGTGATGCCGTACAGTGCGTCGCGGTCGAGGAGGCCGAAAAGGACGCCTTGGTAGAGGGCGTAGCCGTACTTTCCTAGCTTGCGCCCAACGTCGAGACCGCTCTCGATGGCAAAGAAGACGCGCGCGGCGGTTCTGGTCATCCCCACGTATATCGACCGCCGCGAGGCTGCCGCTTACGTGCGGCCGGCGCGGCCCATCGAATAGAACTCGGCGTTCGGGCGCATGTCCATGAGGCCGGCCATCCGATTGGAAAACCCAAAGAAGGCGGCGATGGCGGCGATGTCCCAGATGTCGTCGTCGGAGAATCCGGCCGTCTTTAGGTTCGCAAGCTCGGCGTCGGTTGCGGCGAATCCGCGTTCGTTCACCCGCGACGCGAACTCGAGCATCGCGCGCCGGCGCGGCTCCAAATCGGCGGTACGCCAGTTCGCCGCGATCTGGTCCGCCAAAATCGGATCCTTCCCGACGACGCGCAGCGCCGCACCGTGCGCGACGACGCAGTAGAGGCACGCATTCTCCGCCGAGACGGCGACGACGATCGCCTCGCGCTCGGCGCGCGAAAGCCCGCTCGACCCGCGCATGAGGACGTCGTGGTACTGCATAAACGCGCGGAAGTGCTCGGGCCGCTTGGCGTACGCCCGGAAGACGTTGGGGACGAAACCAATCTTGGCCTCGTTGGCGGCGTAGATTTCGCGAATGTCGGCGGGAAGTTCGCTTTCGGCGGGCGTGCCGAAACGCGACGGCCTGTAACGATCGTCCACTAGATCACTTGCTGCGCCGGCGCCGCGGCGCCTTACGCCCCGGGCGATGCTTCGGCCCGAACGGCGAACCGGGTTTGAACGCGCGATCGTGGCGCAGCGACGTGTCGACGTCTTCGCAGCCGATGGGCGTGAACTCGCGGCAATCGTGCGGCCGCGCCGCGTAGATGCCGCAGAAGTAACGGCCCGAGCCGCTCCCTCGCAAGAAGATGCATTTGTCGCCGAGGTCGTCGCCGACTTTGCGCAAGTAACCGACGACGTAGCCGTCGGCGGAGGGCCGCTTGACGACGTATTCGTCGAGCGCCTGCTGGTAGGTCATTCCGAAAAAGTCGGCGATCCGCTGCACGTCGGGCCGGCTGACGAAAGGTTCGTAACCGCCGCAGCACTCGGCGCAACCGGGTGGGCAGGCAAGATTGTCGGGCAGGTCGCGCAAGTGTTCGCGAGCCAAATCGATGACCGCCGCGATCGCGCGAACGAATTCCGGGTCGCCGTTGTACTTGTACGACCACTCCTTGTGGGTTACTTCGCTCGAGTTATAGTGGTTCGTCGTCCGCTCGTTATAGGTGATCGTAATGTGTTCTTCGTCGATGTCGATGCCGGCGACGTGCTCCATCGGGGTCAGGTCGAGGCGCTGCAACTCGGTTGGTTGCCCGGTCCTGCGGGTAAATGAACGCAGTTCGCGCAGCCCGGCGTGAGAAATGAGATCGATTGGCTCGTTCATATGCTCTCCTTCGCGCCATCGCCCGCGGCTTCCGCGCGGGGCACCGCAACGTTTTCCACGAAGGCGCCGTTGTGTTGGGGGCGAGGGGAGGACCTTCGATGGCGCAAATCCTGCGCCGCGCGAGCGCGGCGATGCTCTTGATCTCGTTGTGGCTCGGGCCCGCCGCGGCGCCGGCCGCTTCGAGCGACACCGCCTTGCGCGACAAACTCTTTGCGGCCTACGCCAAGGTAACGTCGTACCGGCTGGCGGTCCTCGGCTCGGTACGGTCCAACGGCTACTTCCAGGCTCCCGATCGCTACGCTATGACGACCGACTTCGAGAACAAACCAATCAAGACGATCTTCGTCGGGAGCTCCTTCTGGATCTTCAACGACGGCCGTTGGGAGAAGTCGAGCAATCCGACGAACAATCTCTACGTCGACATCTCCGGGCTCCTGCGCAACGCCCGCGACAACAAGAACGCGCCCTTCGTTCGGCTTCCGAACACGACGCGTAACGGCAAGACTGTCGCGCAGTTCGAGTACACCTTCAAGAACGGAACCGAGGAGACGTGCGACTACGACGCGCGCACGTACCTCGTGTCCCGCTGCAAGGCCGAGGACTTGACGATCTTGTACTCCGATTACAACAAGCCGGTGCCGCCGATCAAGGCTCCGGCCTAGACTCCTCTAAGGCGCGTTCGCCGGAGCGTCCAACGCGAGCGCCGTCATCATGCGGACGCCCGTTTCGAGCGCCGCTTCGTCGAGATCGAAGTGGTCGTGGTGGTGCGGGAAGCCCGTGCGCTCGCCGCCGCGGCAGCCGACGACGAAGTAACACGACGGAACCACTTCGGCGAAGAACGAGAAGTCCTCGGCGCCCATGTGTTTTTCGGACGTCACGACGCGTTCCTGGCCGAACTCGCGTTCGGCGAGCGCGCGCGCGTACTCGGTCTGCGTTGCGTCGTTGACCGTGACCGGATAGCGCCATATGTACTCGAAGTCGTAGCTTGCGCCCGATGCTTCGCACACGCCTCGCAGTACTCGCTCGATGCGCTCCGGCATTTTAGCGCGAACCTCGGCGTTGAACGCCCGAACCGTGCCGAGCAAAGTCGCGTCGCTTGGGATGACGTTGTGCGTCGTCCCGGCGTGCAGCGCTCCAATCGTGACGACCGCCGGTTCGAGCGGGTCGATCCGCCGGCTGACGACTTGCTGCACCGCGACCACAAACTCCGCGGCGACGAGGATCGGGTCCACAGTTAAGTGCGGCGTCGCGCCGTGCCCGCCCGAGCCCCGAATCGCGATCTCGATCGAATCGCTCGACGCATAGAAGGGCCCTTCGCGGAACGCGAGCATCCCAGTCGCGAGCTGGGAGTAGAGGTGTAGCCCGAAGGCGTGCTGGACGCCGAACCGCTCGAGCATCCCCTCCGCGACCATCGCGCGCGCGCCACCCTTGCCTTCCTCGGCCGGCTGGAAGCAGAGGACGAGGTTCCCGGCGAGTTCGTCGCGCCGCCCGACGATCACCTCAGCGGCGCCCAGGAGCATCGCGACGTGTCCGTCATGACCGCACGCGTGCATCTTTCCAGCGATCGTCGAGCGGTACGGCGCGTCGGAGTGCTCGGGCATCGGGAGCGCGTCCATGTCGGCGCGCAACATGATCGTCTTGCCGGGTCGCGCTCCGCGCAGCACGCCGACGACGCCGGTCTGCGCGACCCCCTCGTGGACTTCATAGCCGAGCCGGCGCAACCGTTCGGCGACGATCCCCGCCGTGCGAACCTCTTCAAAGCCGAGTTCGGGGTGGGCGTGCAGGTCGCGCCGCATGGCGACGACGTCGTCAAGCAAGCGCTGCGGCACTTCAAGCGTTAGCGGCATCGCGGTACCCTTTGTCGCGTGTAGCCATTAGGCCTCGGCTTCGCACCCAGGGCGCGCTACGCGGAGGCCGAAGCGGCCGAGCATGGCGCACGCAATCGGAGTCGATCTCGGCGGGTCGCATGTGATGTCCGCGCTCGTCAGCGAGGACGGCAAGATCAAGAAGAGCTCCGAATGCGATATCGTCGACCGCACCTTCGACGTCGTGCTGAAGCAAGTCGCCTCGACGATCGAAGACGTCCTGAGCGCGGCGAAAAAGTCCGAGGTCAGCGCGATCGGCATCGGATCGCCCGGCAACATCGATCCCACAAACGGGACGATCACGTTTTCGCCGAACTTCAACTGGCGCGACGCACCCCTCGGCCCCAAGTTGCGCGAGTTAGTCGGGATGCCGGTTTTGGTCGGCAACGACGCGCGCTGTGCGACGCTCGGCGAGCACACGTACGGCTCGGGGCGTGGCGTCGCGAACTTCGTGCTGCTGACGCTCGGCACGGGGATCGGCGGCGGGATCGTCGCCGAAGGGACGCTCGTGATCGGGAACAGCGCGGGCGCGGGCGAGATCGGCCACCATCAGATACGCGCCACCGACGGCTTCCTGTGTACGTGCGGCAAGATCGGATGCTTCGAAGCGCAAGCTTCGGGGACCGGACTGCTCCGTCACGCGCTCTCGCTCGCGCCGTCGTTTCCGCGGAGCCGGCTGCTTGGCGACGACCCCGCGGCGGTCGGCTCGAAATCGATCCGCAAAGCGGCTGCGGCAGGCGACCCGCACGCGGTCGCCACCTGGAACCGTTACGTCGACGATCTGGCGCGCGGTCTCGGCAACATCATCGCATTCCTGAATCCCGAGATGATCGCGCTTGGCGGCGGCGTCTCGGCCGCCGGCGAGTTTCATGCTCGCCCCGTTGCGCCCGAAGGTGGAAGAGTTGACGACGATGGTCCCGCGCGGCCGACGAAGATCGTCATCGCCGAACTCGGCAACGATGCCGGCGCGATCGGCGCCGCCGTCATGGCGCGCCGCGGCGGGCTGTACGCGCGCGAACCCGAGTGATCGGATCCGGCAAAACCGCGCTCGTCACCGGCGCTTCGGGCGGGATCGGGCGCGCGTTCGCCGAGCTGTTTGCGGCCGATGGTTGGCGCCCGATCGTCGTCGCACGGAGCGTGGAGGGGCTCGGCGAGGTCGCGGCCGACCTAAAGAAGCGATTCGACATCGAGGCGACGGTCATCGCGCTCGACTTGGCCGTTCCGGACGCCGCGCAACGCTTGTACGACGAGGTCGCTGCGCGCGCGCTCGACGTCGACGCGCTTGTCAATAACGCCGGCTTTCCGACCTACGGCCGCTTCGCCGAACTACCGCTCGCGGACGAGCACCAGGAGATCGAGCTCAACGTTCTGACCCTGACCGACCTCACAAAGCTTTTTCTGCCTCCGATGTTGCGGCGAAAGTGGGGCCGGGTTCTCAATGTCGCTTCGACCGCAGCCTTTGCGCCGGGGCCGACGATGGCGGTCTATTACGCGACCAAAGCGTACGTGCTCTCGTTCAGCGAAGCGCTTTCGAACGAAGTCGCCGGCTCGGGCGTCAGCGTGACGTGTATCGCTCCGGGCGCAACGGCGACCGGATTCGAAAAGCGGGGGCGGCTGGAGAAATCGGCGCTGTTCCAGGGGCGGCGCCTCCCCGACGCGCGCAGCGTCGCCCAGGCAGGTTACCGCGCGATGCTCGCGGGCAAGCGGCTCGTCATTCCCGGATTATGGAATCAGTTGCAGGCGTTCGCGCCGCGCCTGAGCCCGCGCGGGTTGACCCTCGCGATTTCGCGCCGGATCTTGGACCCGCGTTAGAGCGCGGCGGCGCGGCGAACCGGCGGCGGCCCGACCGTGAACTGGCCGAAGGCGATCGACGCAATCAGCTCGGCGATCCGGCGCGCACTTCCGCGGGGCGCGACCGTACTCTGATGCGTGCGCATCGCAAGCAGCCGCTCCTGGCTCGAGACGATCCGCCGCGTCGATCGCACGACGTCGCTCGTCGTCAGTGCGACAACCCCGATGCCATTGGTGCGTACGTAGTCGAGGTTGCCGCGCTCCTGGCCCGGGATGAAATCGTAGACGACGACCGGGACTTCGGCGACGCTGGCCTCCGCGATCGCGCCCGGGCCGGCTTTGGTGACGAGCAAATCGGCGGCGCGCATCAGCTCGGGACTTTGTTGCAATATCCGAGGATCGTCATCGGCGTCGCAAACGCCGGCGCGAGCTCTCCAAGCTTCTGGCGCAGCGCGGCGTTGCGACCGCGAGACGACGACAGAAATGGCCAGGCGCAGATTTTGCGCGCCAGCGCCAGCGTCGTCGGCAGTAATTTTCCGCCGCCTTCGCCGCCGGCCATCAGGAGCGCACGATTTCTTCTCGGGAAGCCCGGGCGCTTGCGCAGTTCGGCCTTGCTGACGCAGACGACTTCGAATTTCGGATGGACGGGATGGCCGAGTTGAGAAAATTCGTTCGCTCGCGGATTCCGCGCGAACGCGCGCGCTTGATAAACTTCGCTTGCCGGCACGACAACCGCATCGACTTCCGGGGACAGCCAGGCCTCGTGAACCTTCCCAGATCGGTAATGACGGTGACACAGGGACGTGAATCATGCCGCGCATCGGCGCGGGCGCGCAGCGCCGCGTGGTTGAGCAACGGATGGACCGAAACGATCACGTCGGGGCGGTACTCGAGGAAGAGAGTCTTCAGGCGTTCGCGATAGAGCGGCTCGCAGAAACGAACCACGCCGCGGAAACGGCGCCGTCCGTTCGTTGCATGGTAGAGCGCGCCGTAAACCGGCGGGGCGAAACGCAGCGCCGCGCTATAGGCGAAGCCCAAGTGCGAGAGCGGAAACGCGCAGTGAGCGGCGACGTCTTCGACGCGGTGTTCGATCGAAGGGGCTGCGCCATTCGGGCCCCGGTCGACCTCGTCGAGTGCGGCGGTGATCGCGTTCGCAGCGCTGCGGTGTCCGCCGCCCGGTATCGGAGATCAACAACAGGACGCGTTTGGTCATCAAACCTCTGACTTTGGAAGTTTACGCGCGCTGGGGGTTGCGCGTCATTCGGATCGCCCGAATCCGCTGCAACCTCCGCAGTGCGGTGCGCCGGCGCCGTTGCATGCTCCGTACGTAAGCGAGCATAGCCCGAGCCGGCGCATCATAAAAGCGGAAGATGTCGCCGAATTCAATATCCGGGTTTCTGTGGTGCCCGTCGTGGTCCTCGGGAAGGACGAACCGACCGCCCGGCTCAGGCGCACGAGCCAGGTGGGGCTCTTCCAGCCGATCTCGGTCGTGTGGCGCCACCAGACGTGGAGCTGGCCGAGGAAAAGGCCGGTCAGGGCGCCGGCGGCGGCCGGGACCGAGAGCGGGCAGAGGACCGCAGCCAGGACGATGTAGGGGAGCGCGCCGAGCAGCCCGTCCAGCAGAATCTCAGGGTCGTGCGAGAGTACCGCGTGATCCCAATAAGAACGACTGCGGTCGTGATGGGTCCGGAGATGGAGTTTCCCCCAAATGTGCTGCGGGACGTGGTACAGGAACGTCGAGAGAAAATCGCCGGCGATCAGCACTACGACCGCCGCCGCGAAAAAGATCAGCACCCCATCGCCCTCACTCGTGCCCGCAAGACTACGCCCCTGACCTCGAAAGACACGGCTCGCCTCGGACTTGGTCCGAGTGCGGTGCTGTCCCTGCCCAGGTGGGCAGCCGTCGCCTCGGCCCTCGCGGTGCTCGCCGCCTGTGTATCGTTTCCGTCAGAGACATCTTACCCAATTGGTACCCGGCCGCCGGTCCCAAGTGTCAGAATCCCCTACGTGGAGGCCGCGGTGACCAGTTGGAGGCTGCCGCGCGCGGCGCGCGCCCTGCGCGGTCTGCGACTTCTGTATGATGCGCCCGTCCCGGCGCGGCCGGCCCTGGCGGTGACGCGCTCGATCGTGCGCAGCAACGCTCGGCTCGATCCCTTCGACGCTTTGGTGCTCGCGACGCGAGCGATTTCGGCCGCTCGCGGCGAGGGTCTCGATTACGGGTTCTTTTGCGCTACGCTCTTGCAAGAGTCTGCCTTCGACCCGCGAGCGCTCTCGGGCGCGGGTGCGGTCGGGATTGCGCAATTCACGCTCGACACGGCGGCCGCATACGGCGTCGACCCCTACGACTGGCAAGACGCGATGCGCGGTTCGGCAAGCCTGCTCGGATCCTACTTGCGCGCGTACGACGGGCGTTATCCCGACCCGTACGCTGCGACGCTTGCCGCATACAACGCGGGACCGGGGGCGGTCGAACGGTACAAGGGCGTCCCGCCCTACCGCGAGACGAAAGAGTACGTCGGCCTCGTCTACCTGCGATGGTCGCGAATCGTTCGCGACGTCTCGGGGGTCGTCGCGCCGCCGCCGCAGTAAGAGTGCCGGGGCCATGGAAACCGCGATCGCCGACCCTCACGAGTATCTCGAAGACTCGAACGACCCGCGGACCCGCGCTTGGACGCAAGCGCAGAACGCTCGAGCGCGTGCCGCGCTCGACGGTTTCCCGGGGCGCGAACGGCTGGTGCGGCGCCTGGACGAATTGCTCGCAATCGATTCGCTCGGCGTCCCGGTCGAGCGCGAGAGCCGGTTGTTCTACACGGCGCGGCGCGGCCGCGCCGCGCAAACGGTGCTCTACGTTCGCGAAGCCGGCGCCGAGCGGGTGCTCGTCGATCCGATCGACGTCGACCCATCGGGCCTAACCGCGCTCGACTGGTGGTATCCGAGCCCGTTCGGAACCTACGTCGCGTATGGGCTTTCGTCGAACGGCGACGAGCGCAGCACGCTGCACGTGCTCGACGTCGCGCGCGCGGCGCCCTTCGGCGAAACGATCCCGCACACGCGCTACTGCTCGCTCGCGTGGCTGCGCGACGAACGCGGTTTTTACTATACGCGCTATCCCGAGGGCGGCGACTACAACCAGCGGCTCTACCTTCACGCGCTCGGCGCACGCTGCGAGGACGATCGGGCGATCTTCGGCGAGGGCCGCGCGCCCGAAGACGTCTTGAGCGTCGATCTCTCGGCGAACGGCGACTGGCTCGTCGTCAGCGCGCACCGCGGCTGGACCGCAAGCGACGTCTACCTTGCCGACCAGCGCAGCACCGAGCCGCAGCGCTTGCGGCCCGTCGTCGCCGGGCGCGACGCGCTCTACGACGTGCAGGTTCGAGGCGACCAGTTGATCGTTCGCACGAACGAAAACGCGTCGCGCTGGCGCGTCGCGATCGCGGAAGCGCGCGATCCCGCGCCCGAGCGCTGGCGCGAGCTCGTGGCGGAGGACCCGCGGGCGACGCTCCAAGCGATCGCGGTCGCGCGCGGCGGCCTCGTCCTTTCGTACGTCGCCGACGCCGCGTCGGTGCTGCGCTACCGCCTCGACGATGGGACGATTCTCGATCCCGGTGGCTCGGAATTGAATTCGCGCGGCGAAAAGATCACCGTCGTCGCGCTGAGCGCGCGTGAAGATTCGCCCGACGTTTACGCGCTGGTCGTCGGGTTCTTGGACCCGCCGCGGGTCGTACGGTTGCGCTTCGAAAGCGGCGTCGTCGAGGCCGAGACGTGGGGCGAGGTCGCCGCGCCTTTCGACCCCGCGCAGTACGTCGTCGAGCAACGTTGGTTCGCGTCGAAAGACGAGACGCGTATTCCAATGTTCGTGCTGGCGCGCGCGGGGACGCCGTTCGATGGCACCGCGCCGGCGGTGTTGACCGGTTACGGCGGCTTCAACGTCGCGCTGACGCCCGCGTTCGCGCCGTCGCTCGTTCCGTGGCTCGATGCGGGCGGGGTCTACGCGATTGCGAATCTGCGCGGCGGCAGCGAGTTCGGCGAGGCGTGGCACCGCGCCGGCATGCGCGAAAGCAAGCAGAACACGTTCGACGACTTCATCGCCGCCGCCGAGTATCTTGGGACGCAACGGATCGCCGATCCGCGCCGGATTGGAATTCTCGGCGGCAGCAACGGCGGATTGCTCGTCGCGGCCGCCGAGACGCAGCGCCCCGAGCTCTTCCGCGCCGTCCTGTGCGCCGTCCCGCTCTGCGACATGCTGCGTTTCCACAAGTTCCTCATCGCCCGGTTGTGGATCGACGAATACGGCGATCCCGACGATTCTGACGACGCTCGAATTCTGCGTGCCTACTCGCCCTACCACAACGTCCGCGACGGCGTCCGCTATCCGGCGACGTACGTCGTCACCGCCGAGTCAGACTCGCGCGTCGATCCGATGCACGCGCGCAAATTTGGGGCTCGGCTGCAAGAGGCGACCGCCGGCGAGGCGCCGGTTTTGGTTTACATCGAGCCGCATGCGGGCCACGGGGTCGGCAAGCCTCGCGCCAAACAAGTCGAGGAGCTGGCCGACCGATGGGCCTTCCTGGGAGCGCACCTCGGGGGAGCGTGATCCGCTCGTTTTGCGGGAAAGACGCGTCGGACTCTTGACGCGGGCCGTCGCTATGAATATCACTATGGGACGGCTGCCGCGGCGATCCCGGCCGGGGCGGGAAGGAAGCAGGGCTCGAGTGATCGTTGAACGCGACGAGCTGGTTCAAGTGGAAGATCGCTTCAGGCTCTACCGGGCCCATGCCCCGTCTGCGGTCGCGTCCTTCGCCGACGACGTACGCGCCGGGCTCTGCGCCGAGCGCAAGTACCTCGCCCCGAAGTACTTTTACGACGAGCTGGGCTCGGCGCTTTTCGAGGCGATTTGCTTCCTTCCCGAATACTACCTGACGCGCGCCGAGACCGAAATACTCGAACGCTATTCGAGTGAAATCCTCGCATCGGTTGACGGACCGGTGCAACTCGTCGAGTTCGGCAGCGGGAGCGCGCGCAAGACGCGGCTTCTGATCGGAGCGGCGTTGGACCGGCAGCGAATCGTCGACTACCGCCCGATCGACATTTCGTCGAGCGCGCTGGTCGATTCGTCGCTAGCGCTCGTAGCTTCGTACGACCGCCTTCACGTGAACGCCTACGCAAGCGACTACGTCGAGGTGCTCGCTTCCGGCCGGTTGCGCACGGAGCAACGGGTCCTCGCGCTGTTCCTCGGATCGAACGTCGGCAACTACGAACCGCGCGCGGCGGTTACGCTGCTGAAAGCGATGTCGGCTTCGTTCAAGCCGGGCGACGCGCTGTTGCTCGGCACGGACATGAAAAAGGACGCCGCGACGCTCGAGCTGGCGTACAACGATCCGACCGGCGTGACCGCGGCCTTCAATAAGAATCTACTGGCGCGGATCAATCGCGAATTGGGCGGCCGCTTCGACCTCGACGCCTTCGCGCACGTGGCCCGTTACGACGCGGCTCGCGGCGCGGTGGACTCGTTCCTCGTCGCTCAGCGCGGGATGCGCGTGCCGATCGCGGCGCTCGAGATCGAAGTTACGCTGACCGCGGCCGAATCGATCCATACCGAATCGTCGTACAAATTCTCGAACGACGACGTGGCGCGTCTCGCGGCCAAAGCCGGCTTTCGCGTGGCGCGGCGCTGGACCGATTCGCTCGGCCGATTCGCGCTCAATCTTCTCGTTATTCTTTGAACAGCGAACGCCCCATCGTCGGGATCACGACGTCGTATCCCGATACCGAGCGCGGCCGGGCTGCGGTCGCGCCGTATGTGGCTGCGGTTGCGCGCGCCGGCGGCGCGCCGCTCGTCCTACCGAACGATGCGGCGCGCGTCGACGAAATCCTTGCGGGCTGCGCCGCGATCGTGTTGAGCGGCGGCGGCGACGTTGCGGTCGAGCGATACGGCGGCCGTCCGCACGAGGCCGTAAGGGCAGTGCCGCCTGAACGCGACGAGTTCGAGATCGCGCTCGTTCGTGCGACGCGCGCACGCGCGGTTCCGACGCTGTGCATCTGCCGCGGCCTCGAAGTCGCGAACGTCGCTTTCGGCGGCGGCCTCGTCGAGCATCTCCCGGATGTCCTCGGCCCCGACCGGCTCCTCGAGCACGCCCAACTCGACGCGAGCGGGCTCGATCGCGACGACTATGCGCCCGGCCACGTCGTCTCGCTCGATCCAAACGGTGCGCTCGCGCGTTTGGTCGGGCGTGACGCGTTCGAAACGAACTCGATGCACCATCAGGCAGTCGATCCGCGGCGCGTCGGCGAGGGGTTTCGCGTCGGCGGGGAGACGCCCGACGGTGTCGTGGAAGCGCTCGAGGCGACGTTCGCGCACCCGTTTTTCGTCGCGGTCCAGTGGCACCCCGAGGAGCTGTGGAGTCCCGAACGCGGGCGCGAGGATCCGGTCGCAATCGGGTTGTTCGCCGGTTTGATTCGGGCCGCGGCCGAGTCCCCGGCGAAATAGTTTTCGGGCGGGCGGCGTATACCTCACGAGATGCACGCCGAAGCCACGGTCGACCCGTTCGAGACGCTCTTCGCAGCCGAGTACCCGCGCGTCGTCGCAGTCGCGCGGCGTTTCGTCGGGGCCGAGGCCGAGGACGTCGCGCAGGACGTCTTCGCGGCGCTTGCGCGCAACCCGATCGACGAACCCGTCCACGCCCGCGCATGGCTCCATCGCGCCGCCGTCCATCGGGCGATCACTTTCGTGCGTTCGCGCCGGCGCCGAACGGCTCGCGAGTTGCGCGACTCCTACCTCGAGAGCGCGCGTAACGGCGCGATCGACCCTCACGGCGCGGTCGAGCGCCACGAAACCGGTGAAGAGCTCCGCCGCGCGCTCGGGCGTCTTAGCGAGCGGCACGCAGGGGTGCTGGCGTTGCGCGCCGCCGGACTGGACTATAAGGAACTCGCTGCAATTTTCCGCGTGACGCCGAATGCAATCGGCGCCTTGCTCGTGCGCGCCGAAGCGGCGCTTCGAAAGGAACTCTCCGGTGATCCATCTTTCCGCTAGCCTGATGCGTCGCTACCACGACGAACCCGATGCGCTGCTCGTCTCCGAAAAAGAGCATCTGCTCGCTTGCGCGCGCTGCCGCGCGCGTTACGAAGCGATCGCGGCCAACGCAGGTTTTGCCGCGGCCGCATTGGTCGTGCCCGGCGCCGCCCTCGATATGGGAGAGGCGCGGCGCGCGATCGTGCGAAGAATCGCGGCCGCGCAAGCCGCGCCGCCGGAGCCGCGCGAGGCGCGCTTCGCTTGGCTGGGCGCGTTCTTGCGGCCCCGTGCCGGCATCGCGGGCGCGCTTGCCGCCATCGCGCTGATCGCGCTTACGCTGACGTTTACGCCGGCCCGCACGGTGGCGCAGGGCTTCCTCGCAATCTTCGAGCCGCAACACTTCGCGCCGATCGCGGTCACGCACGCCGATCTCGCAACGCTCGAAGGCCTACCCGATCTCGCAGCCTTCGGGACGATGCAAGAGCCGAGCGTCCAGCCGCGGATCGTCGCGGTGCACGACGCGCTCGCGGCCGGACGGCTGGCACGTGCGCAGGTCTCGGAGCCTCGTTACCTTCCGCCACAACTCGCACCAGGTGCGTCGATCTCGGTCGCGGAGGCGCGCACGGCTTCGTTCACCTTCAGTGCGGCGCGCGCTCGCGCGTGGGCGACGGAGCACGGCGTCGCGGTCGCGCCGATGCCGGCGCGGCTCGACGGCTCGACGCTCGTTGCGACAATCGGCCCGGTCGTCGTCTCGATGTACGGAGCCGGTCAAGGCGGAATGGTGTCGGGCGATCAGAGGTACGCCCATCGAAGGCTGCGGTCGCGGATGCGAGTCGCAGGACTGCACGGCACGCGGTCTGGGGAAAACGTGCTGGTTGTCGTCCAAGCTCCCGCGCCGCGCATCTACTCGACCGGTGCATCGGTCGCTGAGATCCGCGACTATCTGCTGGCGCAACCCGGGATCTCACCCAACCTTGTCGCTCAGATTCGCGCGATCGGCGATCCGGCAACGACGCTTCCCGTCCCGATTCCGATCGATCGCACCTTGGCGCAGCGCGTCGTCGTCCAAGGCGTCGACGGTCTAGCGCTCGGTGACGAGACCGGTCTCGGGAGCGTGGTGATGTGGCAGCGGGGCGGCTTGGTCCACGCCGTGGCGGCGCCGCTCCCGGAGAATGTGGTGCTGGCGGTGGCGAATTCCATGGCTCCATGAGCGAGGCCGCGCGGTGTCCCGCGATCGAGACGCGGGACATCGCCAAACGCTACGGCGCGATCGAAGCGCTGCGCGATCTCACCCTGACCGTCGGCCGGGGTGAGATCTTCGGGTTCCTCGGACCGAACGGCGCGGGCAAGACCACCGCGGTCAAGATCTTGCTCGGACTGACGCGCGCCACGGCCGGCCGCGGTGCGATCCTCGGGCGCCCGATCGGCGACCTCGAGGCGCGCCGCCGGGTCGGCTACCTTCCCGAACTTTTTCGGTATCAAGAGTGGCTGACGCCGTACGAAGTCCTTGCGTTTCACGCGGCCCTCATCGGGATCGCGCGCGGACGGCGCGCGGGCGAGATCGAGCGGGTCATAACGGCCGTCGGGCTCGAGGCGCGCGCGAAGACGCGCGTCGGCGGATTCTCTAAGGGGATGCAGCAGCGGCTCGGCCTCGGCGTCGCACTTTTGGGCGATCCGGAATTGTTGGTGCTCGACGAGCCGACTTCGGCGCTCGATCCGGTCGGCCGCCACGACGTGCGCACGATCGTGCGCGACGTCAAGGCGCGCGGCACCACCGTGTTCTTGAACTCGCACCTACTGAACGAGGTCGAGGCGGTCTGCGACCGGATCGCAATCCTCGACAAAGGCCGCGTGATCGCAAGCGGTCCGGTGCGCGAAGTCGTGAGCGGTTTCACGCTGCGCGTCAAGTTTTCCGAGGCGCCGCGCAACGGCGCGTGGGACGCGCTCGCGCCGCACGACCCGCTGTCCGTCGACGCGCAAACGTTCGTGCTGCGCGCGATCGAAGAGGCGCAAGTCCCGGATCTCGTCGCCGCGCTCGTCGCGCGCGGGGCGCGCGTTGCGTCGATCGAGCCGGTCCGCGGGACGCTCGAAGAACGCTTTCTCGCACTCGTGAAGGAGGAAGATGGCGAGCCTGCTCGTCGCGTCACTGGTCGTCCGTGAAATCGGCCGGCGGCGGCTCGCCCTCGCGGTCGTCATCTTGACGCTCGCGTATCTGGCGCTCTCCGCGTGGGGTTTTGGAAAGCTCGCCGGTGCGGACGCAAACGGCCACCGGCTTTCGCCGGTCGAGATCGCGGGCGTCGTGTCGGTTCTCGTCGTCTTGATGGCGTTCATGTTCGCGAACATCCTAGTCCTCGGCGCCGCGTTCTTGGGCTCGCTCGGCGTCGGGATGGAACTCGAGAGCGGGCTGTTGCTCGCGATCCTCCCACGGCCGTTACGGCGGAGCGAGTTTCTGCTCGGTAAATGGCTTGGAGTGTGCGCCGTGCTCGCGGGATACGGCGCGTTCGCGGCGATTTTGGAACTGGCGGTCATCCGTTGGCGAACGGGCTACGTCCCGCCGCACCCGCTCGCGGGGCTCGTCCATTTGTTCGCGCTCGCGACGCTCGCGTTGACCTTCGCGATGACGCTCTCGGTGCGGATGCCGGCCGTCACGGCGGCGTTCGTCACGATCGTGCTCTACGGTGTCGCGTGGATCGTCGGGATCGTTCACGCGGTCTCGGGATATCTTGGAAATGCGGCGGTTGCGCAGGGAACGCTCGCGGCGAGCCTCTTCTTCCCGACCGATGCGCTGTGGCGCGGCGTTCTTTACGAGTTGGAACCGGTTGCGATGCTCGCGGTCGGATTGAATGCGCCGGGTGGCGGCGGCCCGTTCGCCGTGACCGGTCCGCCGTCGACCGCGCTCCTGTGGTGGGCGTTCGGCTGGTTCGCCGTAGTTGCCGCGGCCGGCGTCGCCTCGTTTCGCACGCGCGACGTTTAGATTAGCGCCGCTGGACGGGCGATAGGTTCGAGGCGACGTCGCGATAGAGATGGCGCATCGCGTCGACCAGGAGCGCACCGACGCGGAACAGCCCATCCCCGGAGAGGCGCACCGCCGTCCAGGGGGTCGCGCCGTGACGCTGGACCAGGAGATAGGTGTCATCCCCCTCGGGGTAGATCGCGAACTGTTCGGACTCGGCTATCGGCGTGAGCTTGGCCACGGTCGCGGGGTCGACGTGTTCGATGAAATCCATTGTTCGGTTGACTGCTTGAACGTGTGGCTGACTACCTGCCGTCGTCCTTTACCTGGTTGCGTAGCACGCCGATACGTTCGATTTCGATTTCGATCACATCGCCGTCTTTCATGAAGACGGGCGGATTGCGCGATTGGCCAACTCCGCCAGGGGTTCCCATCGAGATCAAGTCGCCGGGTTCCAAGGTTAGGCATTCGGTCAGAAGCGCCACCGTCTCGTCGACCGCGAAGATCATGTCGCGCGTGTTGGCACTTTGCATCACGTTTCCGTTGAGCCGAGACTGCAGTGCCAGACCGGCGCCGCCCGGCGGCAGCTCGTCAGCCGTGACGAACCATGGACCGAACGCCCCGGTCTTATCGAAATTCTTTCCGATCGTCCACTGCGCCGTGCGATGCTGATAGTCGCGAATGCTCCCGTCGTTGAAGCAGGAGTATCCGGCGATGAACTGGAGCGCATTCTCTGTTGCGACGTGGCGCGCCGTTCGCCCAACGACCGCCACGAGTTCGGCCTCATAATCGAGTTTGCTCGAGACACGTGGGCGAAGCATGGCGTCGCCGTGCGCGACGAGCGATGTCGCGCAGCGAAGGAAGAAGCTAGGATAATCGGGCTTGGGATGCCCGCCTTCCGCGGCATGATCGACATAATTGAGGCCGAGGCAAACGATCTTTCCCGGACGCGGGATCGGTGGCAAGAATCGAAGGTCTCCAAGCGGTCGACGCGCATGTTCGCCCGCCGTGCGCAAAGCGTCTGCGACCGCGGTACGCGCCGCCGTCTCGCCGCGGATGAAACCGATAAGGTCCTTCGGCAGATCTGCGCCGAGCGCCGAAAGGTCGACGACGGCCTCGCCCTCGCAGACGCCGAGCCGCTCGGTCCCCTTTTCTTCGAACGCGACCAATCGCATGTGACCTCCTCTTAGCCCCGCCCCACGAATGGCATCTTCGTCGCCATCACCGTCATGAACAGAACGTTGGCGTCGAGCGGAAGGCCCGCCATATAAAGCACCGCGTCCGCCACATGCGCAAGATCGAGCCGTGGCTCGATTTCGAGCGTCCCGTTCGCCTGCACCTCGCCCTTGGTCAACCGCGCCGTCATGTCGGTCGCCGCATTGCCGATATCGATTTGACCGCAGGCGATATCGTATTTCCGGCCGTCGAGCGAAGTCGAGCGAGTCAGGCCGGAAATCGCGTGCTTCGTCGCCGTGTAGACGATCGTATTGGGCCTCGGCGCGTACGCGGCCAGCGACCCGTTGTTGATGATCCGCCCGCCCTGCGGATTCTGTTTTTTCATGAGCCGTACCGCCGCTTGCGTGCACAAGAAGACGCCGGTCAGATTGGTATCGACGGCCGCCTTCCATTGTTCGACGGGGATGTCTTCAATCGGCGTCGCCGGCGGGTTGACGCCTGCATTGTTGAAGAGGACGTCGAGCCGCCCGAACTCCGCCTCCGTCGCCGCGAAGAGCGACGCGACCGATTCTGCGGCACAAACGTCGGTCGGAACGACGAGCGCCGCCGAGCCGGCCGCGCTGATCTCGGCGGCGGTTTCCTCGAGCATGCCCGCGCGCCGCCCGGCCAGGACTACGGAGTATCCGCCGCTCCCCAAGGCGGATGCGACGGCTCGGCCGATCCCGCTTCCGGCACCCGTGACGAGGGCAATCTTTGCAGCCGACCTCATCGTCGGGCCCTACGCGAACCGTGACGGCCGCACCCGCCGCCGATCACGTTCGCTCACTCAGAGCCGCTTGGCGTATTGAACGTGAAAGAACGACACGTTGAGGTCGTTCGTCGCCCGCATTCCGACTAAGCCGGTAAACTTCAGGCTCCCGGCCGGACCAAGGTCATAGGCCAGCATCGGACCGAGCAAGTAGTGCCCAAACTTGTTCCCGTTCCCGTTCACGACCGCCCCGTTTTGGACGTCGTTCGTGAATTGCTGACAAAAGTTGCCCACCAAGCCGACAGTCCATCTTTTCATCGTCTTGCTCGCGGTGACGTCGAGATAGAAGACGTTGCCGGATTGGTAATTCGTGATCGTGTCTTTGGTCTGAAAGTCGAGGACCGGATGCACCGTCAGATCCCAGCCGTGGCCCAGATAGCTCAGCGCGGCATCCGGCTCGTAGGTCAGCGTGTGGTTGCCCGGGCTCTGCGGCAGCTCGTGCGCAGTGGCGCCCGACCCCGCGTAGAGATACGTGCCGTCCGGGACTTGGAACGCCATGCCGATCTTTAAGTAGAAATCGTGCGGTAGCTTCCAAGAGACGTTGAACGGGGCCAGCGTCGTGTTGGCATAACCGTGCGCGACGGCCATTCCGCCTCCGACGCCACTTGCGTTCACACCCTCGGTGACGAAGGGCTGGACGATGTACGCCATGTAGCTGCCGCCGAGCACGTGCGTGTTCGACACCCATACGACGACGGGGGTAATGGCTTCTTTCCAACCGAGCACGGGGATCGTGTTGTCGGTGTTGCCGTGCAGGTAGCCCGAGGTGTCCTCGACGTCGATGATTAGGTAGGTCCCGGGCGGCGGCATCGCTCCGGCGGGTGAGCCCGTCGAGCTGCCGGGTTGAAATGGCGAAGGCCCCTCGATCGCCGACGCAGGCCCCACCGTCCATGCGCTGATGCCGAGGATCAAAAGCAACATGCCCGCGCGCCGCGTCAACGTCCTGTTGCAAGTGTGCATGTGCGATCTCCCCGCCGCTCGCGGCAAAGTTACCACCCCAGCCGATACGGCACGGCGCTCGGCTCGTCGGTGATTTTGTTTTACCTAACGTTTGTTAGGATCGATGGTAAATCCCCCAGCTCCCGGCGCCCCCGAGTAGGGCGATGTTCCTACGGGGGACGGGCCGTTTGGCCGGGGCCGGCGCGGAACAATCGGAGACGGTGCGCGGCAGGGTAAGTGCGGGTGTTTCCTAACAAACGTTAGGTTAATGCTGAAACATCCGCGGGTTGCCGATCGTCAGGGCGCGGCCGAACGCATTCGGAAAGCGGCGATCGCGCTTTTCAAGACGCACGGCTATCACGGGACTCCGGTTCGCGCGCTGGCCTCGATCGTCAAGATCGAAGCGGGCAGCCTTTACTATCATTTTCCATCAAAGCAGCAGATATTATTCGACAACTTTACGCACACGATGGACAGTTTGCTCGAAGGCCTTCGCCGGGCGGTTGAGAGCGAGTCGACCCGGAGGAGCGGTTGCGCGCTGCGGTCCGCTTTCACGTCCTTTTTCACATCGAGCGCCAGAACGAAGCATTCATCAGTCATACCGAGATGCGCGCCCTGACGGACGCGAATCGCCGGCGGATCATCGCAAAACGCGACGCTTACGAAAAGATGTTCTGCGAGCTCCTCAACGACGGAGTCTATTCCGGCGTTTTTCAGATCGCCGATACTCGGCTGACCAATATCGCCGTTCTTACGATGTGCAGTTGTGTCTCGGACTGGTTTGTCGAAGGGGGACGGCTCGCCCCCGATACGGTTGCCGGCCAATACGCAAGCATGGTTTTGCGGATGGTGGGCTACGCCGATCCCCACCGATCCCGGCTTCGGAAGCGATAGTGTTCGAAGGCGCCGCAGTGGGGGTCGCCTCAAACGCCGAGTGGCCGGAGAACGAAACCACCCTGGCCGTTACCGATTTGACGAAACGCTACGGCGCGACCGTGGCGCTTCACAGCGTCACCCTCGACGTCCGCCGCGGCGAGATACACGCGCTGCTCGGGGAGAACGGCGCCGGCAAGTCGACGCTTGTGAAGATTTTGAACGGCATCGTCGCGCCGGATGCCGGCACTATCGCGGTCGTCGGCGCGCCGTTCCAACCGAATTCATTGATGGCTGCGCGTGCGACCGGCGTGGCGACGGCGTTCCAAGAGCTCAGCCTGCTTCCAAATCTCACCGTCGCCGTCAATCTTGCGTTGCCGCATCTCGTGAAGGGGCCGGTAGGGCTCGCTTCGACGAAGGCCAACGAACTGGCGGCAGGGTCGGTTCTCGCCGCATACGGCGTCGGCGGTATCGACCCGAGGAGCCTCGTCGCCGAACTGTCGCTGGCGCAACGGCAGCAGATCGAGATCGTCAGGGCGCTCAACCTTCGTCCGCGTCTGCTCGTCCTCGACGAGCCGACAGCCGCGCTCGCACAGCCGGAGTGGCTCTTCGAGGCGGTCGAGCGGATGGCCGCGCGCGGGACGGCAGTATTGTACATTACGCATCGTTTAGCCGAGGTTCGCCGGCTGTGCGTGCGGGCGACCGTCCTCAGAAACGGCGCGAACGTTGGAACGGTCGACGTTTCGCGAACGACCGACGCCGAGATTTTTCGCATGATGGTCGGCGTTGCGCCGGTCCGGCGCTCGCAGGTCGATCGATCCGCGCCGGTCGCCGAATCGCACGCGGCGATCCGCGTCAGCGATTTAGGCGCTACGTCGTTCTGGGCGGTCAACTTCGAACTGCGCAACGGCGAGATACTCGGCGTGGCGGCGCTCGAAGGTCAGGGCCAGCGCGAGTTATTTCACGTACTCGGCGGTGCGGCGCTTCCGAAAGGCGGCGCAATCGAGGTGCAAGGCCGAAAGATTGTCTTGTCGTCTCCCGCACGGGCACTACGAGCCGGCATCGGGTTCATGCCGGAAGATCGCAAGGCCGAGGGTATTTTCCCCGGCCTTGCGACTGCCCAAAATATTTCGTTATCGATCCTCGCCCGGTTGCGGCGCTTCGGATTCATCGACCGATCGCGCGAGCGCCGGTACGTCGCCGAAGAGGCGCGACGGGTCGATCTTCCGGAGCGCTACCTCGGGATGGACATCGACGCGCTCTCCGGTGGGAGCCAGCAAAAAGCGCTGGTCGCACGCGTGTTGCTATCCGGCGCTCGGACGCTCGTGTTGTTCGACCCGACCCGGGGGGTCGACGTCGGAACGAAAGTGGTGATCTACGATGTCATTCGCCGCTTCGTCGCAGGCGGCAGCAGCGTGTTGATCTATTCGACCGAACTCACTGAGTTGGTGGAGCTCGTCGACCGCTGCCTCGTGATGTACCGCGGCAGAATCGTAGGCGACGTCGCGGGCGACGTACTCTCGGAAGACCACCTGATTGCGCTAGCAACCGGTCAGCGCGAGCGCGGCGCTGCCGGTCTCGCGCGATCCCACTCCAAACCGGCTCGCAATCCAATTACGGGCTTGATCCGCGACGGCACGTGGAGAGCAGCGGCCGTCTATCTCGTACTGTTTTCCATGCTTGCGGCGAGGCAATCGGATACGTTGACGATCTCGGGGATCAACGATCTCCTCAACAATGCTCTCCCGCTCGCGATCGCCGCTGCCGGAAGTTCGCTCGTGGTGTTGACCCGCAACTTCGATTTGTCGGTCGCGGGCGTCATCGCGCTCACGAACGTCGTGATGGCGACGGCCGTGAGCGATCGTCCCGAGGGCGCCGCGCTCGGCCTGCTGCTCGCGCTGGCGCTGGGGCTTGCCGTCGGGGCGACAAACGGGTTCCTCGTCGCGTTCGCAGGCTTGCAGTCCGTCGCTGCGACCTTCGCTACGATGATCGTGTGCAGTGGTCTCGCGCTTCTCGTGCTCGGCGCGCCGGGTGGCGCCGTACCTCATTCCATGACCGACGGGCTAACGGGGATCGTTGGCGGATATGTGCCGGCAGCGGCGATCATTGCCGTTATCGTCGCTCTGGTATGGGCGTTGATTCGGCGCTCGGATTGGGGCATCGCACTGTACGCCGTCGGCGCGGACGAAACGGCGGCGTCCTTGGCCGGCATTCGGACCCGCTGGACGAAGATGGGTGCGTTCTGCGTGGCGGGTGTCTTGTACGGCCTCGCCGGTTACGCGTTGAGTGCCGTTACGACGACCGGCGACCCGAACGCCGGAAACTCGTATCTCATACTGACGTACGCCGCGGTCGCCATCGGAGGCGTCGCTTTCAGCGGCGGCTACGGTGGGTTGATCGGCGCGATGATCGGCGCCGCGACGCTCGGCTTGCTGCAAAAGGTCCTATTCTCGCTGGGTGTGTTGTCCTTCTACACGGGCATCGCACAGGGGATCGCGATGATCCTGGCAGTCCTTGTCGGCACGGTCTCCGCGCGTGCCGCGTTCGGCAGATCTACATGATCGCGCAATGGCGACGGCTTTTCGCGCGAATCGGCGCGGAAGATTCGAGAGCGCTGGCGCTTCTTGCCCTCGCGTTCGTGCTCATGCTCGGCTCGAGTCGGATAAGTCCAGCATTCGGTACGTGGAATCAGGCGAAAGCGATCCTCATCGTGTCGTCGTTCGTCTTGGTCGTCGCCTTCGGCCAGCACTTAGTTGTCCTTTTGGGCGGGCTAGATCTCGCGGTCGCCTCGGTCATGACGCTCGGGGGCATTTTGACGTTTGCCTGGATCGGCGATTCGTCCGCGGCGCTGCTCTGGGGGGTCCCTGCGGTTTTGCTGATCACAGGGCTCGTCGGCGCGCTAAGCGGCGCCGGCGTCGCGCTGCTCCGCATCCCGCCGTTCGTCATGACGCTGGCGATGGGGATCATCATCGGGAGCGCGGTCCTCGGCATCACGCAAGGCGTTCCGCATGGGAATCCTTCGCCTGCGCTCTCGAGCTTATTCACGAGCACGCAGTTTGGCCTTCCGCCAGTCATCGCTCTGATGATCGTCCTGACTGCGCTCGGTTCGGTGCTGCAGCGACGAACCGTTCTCGGCCGGCAAATCTATGCGGTCGGGATCAATCGAGACGCAGCGTACCTTGCCGGGCTGCCCGTACGGCGCGTTGCCATCGTCTGTTATGCGCTGAGCGGCGTCGCGGCCGGCCTCGCCGGCATCCTGATGGTCGGCTATGCCGGCGGTGCGACGTTGACGATGGGCCAGAGTTACCTTCTACCTTCGATCGCGGCGGTCGTCGTCGGAAGGCGATCGTCGATCCTCGGCGGTCGCGGAAATCTGCTCGGCGTCGCCGCCGGAGCCGTTCTGCTGACGACGTTTACGACGATCATCTCGGCGCTCGACATCCAAGAAGGTTGGCGCATCGTCGCGTACGGCTTGGTGATTTTGGTCGCCGTTCTACTGCTTCGCCGGGAACTTTACGCCTGGTTTGCCCGGCACCCCGTCATGCGCGCTCCACAGTACCCCTCGACTTGAAAAGGAACATCGACATGAGGATCCTGAGGCCGTTGTGGCTACTTCTGGGAATCGTTACGCTCTGCCTCGGTTTGGTGGCGGGCAGCAACGACCCGGCGCTAGCTCAAGGCAAGAAAAAGTTCAAGGTCTATCTTAGCTTGAGCTTCAGCGGTGATGCCTGGCTAAGCGAGGCCGCCAACATCGTGAAGGCGCTTGCGGCGACGCCGCCTTACGACAAACAGATCGAACTCAAAGAAGTGATCTCCGGTATGGATCCTCAGAAGCAAATCTCAGACTACGAGAGCATGATCGACAGCGGAGCGGACGCTATCATCAGCATGCCGGTGTCGACGACCGCACTCAACCGCACGATCCGCCGCGGCTGCGACAAGGGTGTGGTGTTCTTCATGTTCGAGCTCACCAGCCTCGAGCCGTGCACGTACAATGTCAGCACGCTCACGTCCGGATTCGGCGAGAACTCCGCGCAGGTGATCGCGAACATGATCAACGGCAAAGGCAACGTCTTCGTCGTGCGACTGATCCCCGGGTTCATCGCCGACGTGCGCCACTACGCCGGCGCGATGTCCGTTTTCAAGAAATATCCCGGCATCAAGACGTTCGAGTATTACGGCAACGCCACCGACGAGACCGTCCAAGTGGAGACTTCGAAAATGCTGGCCGCGCACCCCGACGTGGACGCGATTTGGTCGACCGCCGGTGAGTCCGGGGCGGTGAAGGCGCTGCTCGCATCCGGCCGTCGAAAA
Organism: Vulcanimicrobiota bacterium; assembly: GCA_963832625.1. Taxonomy (GTDB): domain Bacteria; phylum Vulcanimicrobiota; class Vulcanimicrobiia; order Vulcanimicrobiales; family Vulcanimicrobiaceae; genus CAWHUV01. The sequence goes on from CAWHUV010000008.1 coordinate 414,214, forward strand.
CTCGTCCCCATTACGGGCGAGGCGTCGAACGGATTTCGCCTGGCGCTCGCCGACCGGGCGTTGCGAGCACGCGGATTGCGCGGCGTCTCCTCGGGAGGGACTCCGGCGACCGCAGGGTACGCCTTTAAACTGATGATGGAGATGTTGACGAAGCAACGGACCAACATCCCGCACTACGTCGAGTATCCGCTCCCGTGGGTCCCGGCGGACAAGGTCAAGATTTGCAGCGGCGATCGTTTCGCGAACGGCTGCAATGCCTTCCCTAAGAGCAAGGTGGCGGACTCGTTCTTCGATGAGGTGTTCAATCCCGAGATCCTGCCCGAACTCTCGTTGACGGCCGCGCTCTATGGGAAGCCGACGCCGGGGATGAGGATCCACAAGTTGACCAACCCAATCGTGGCCGCACCGAACGAGCCCGGGATCACCTGCGACCGGTGCACTCCGCCGCCGAACCTCTACCATTTGACGAAGGTTCGGCCGACAATATTACCGTGAGCGACACGCGCGTTGCGTCGGAGACGACGGTGAACTTGGAGGGGTTGGTGGACGCCGGCAACGGGCTGATCAACCGCCGCATCTTCATCGACACCGACATCTACCAGCAAGAGTTGGAACGCATCTTCGCACGCTGCTGGCTCTTCCTCTGCCACGAGAGCCAGATTCCGCGGCCGGGCGACTTCTTCACGACGTACATGGGCGAGGACCCGATCCTGGTCGTGCGCGGCAGCGACGGCGTGGTGCGAGCGTTCCTAAACTCATGCCGGCATCGCGGGAATCGCGTGTGCCGCGCCGATGACGGCAACGCGGCAAGTTTCACGTGCTCGTATCACGGCTGGACGTACCGCAACGACGGGAACCTCGTCGGGGTCCCGTTCCTCGAGAAGGCGTACTACGGCGAGTTGCGGCGCGAAGATTGGGGTCTCGCTCCGGTCGCGCAGTTGGACGACTACAAGGGGTTCGTCTTCGCGACGTTCGACGCCACGGCGCCGCCACTCGGCGAGTACCTCGGGGAGATGCGCTGGTACATCGACGCGCTCTTCGACCGCCGCGAGGGCGGTATCGAGATCATCGGCGGGGTCCACAAATGGGTCATGCCGTGCAACTGGAAATTCCCCGGCGAGAATCTCGGTGGCGACGGTTATCACGTCGGATGGAGCCACCTCTCGGGGATCATGACGGGCTTCGACACCGGTCCGACGACGAGCGCTTCTCCCGGGAGCTTGGTATCGCCGGGCAACGGCCACGTCATGATCTGCGTCGGTCCGGACTCCTTGGACGGCATATCGGCGCCCGAGGTCATCGCCTACGAGGCCGAGATTGCAGCCGAGGCGCGGCAGCGGCTCGGTCCGCGTTGGGATCGGATTAAGCCAATCGTCGGTACGATATTCCCCAACTTCGCGATCCTGCGCGCCGGTGCGCGTACGTTCCGCACGTGGCGTCCGATCGGGCCCGACAAAACCGAGGTGTGGTCGTGGGTCTATACCGACAAGGCCGCGCCGCCGCACGTCAAGGAGGCGATTCGGTTGGCCGGGATTCAGGTGTTCGGTCCCGGCGGCACGTTCGAGCAAGACGACATGGACAACTGGCAAGAATGCACGCGCTCGTGCCGCGGCTTGGTGGCGCAACGGTTTCCATTGAATACGCAGATGGGGCTGGGACACGATCGGTATCGCGAAGACCTGGGCGCCTGGGCCAGCGATTTCAGCCTGAGCGAGAGTAACCACCGGCAGTTCTATAGCCGCTGGTTGCAACTGATGGAGGCCAAAACGTGGGCAGCGTTATGATGCTCGAAGACACGATCCGCGAGATCGAGCGGTTCCTCTACCGTGAGGCGCGCTTGCTCGACGAGCGGCGCTTTCAGGAATGGTTGGAGCTTTTCACCGAAGACGTCCACTACTGGATGCCGATGCGCAGTAATCGGTATCCGAAGGGGAGCAAGGCGATCAAAATCATCGATCGAGACCGCGACGTCGATCGCGAACTGACGCGGGAAGACGAGTTGGCGCTCCTCGACGAGACGAAGTCGACGTTGACGCGCCGGATCGCGCGGCTCGATACCGGGATGGCCTGGGCCGAGGATCCGCCGTCGCGCACGCGTCACCTGATCACGAACATCGAGATCGAACCAAACGGCGAGGAGTCTGAACTGACGGTCTATTCGAACTTCATCGTCTACCGGACGCGGGCGGAAAAGGAACAAGAATTCTATGTCGGCTCGCGCCAAGACGTTCTGCGGCGCGTCGACGGTGCGTGGAAAATCGCGCGGCGCAGAATCGTGCTCGACGACAACGTGCTCTTGGTCAAGAACGTGAGCATCTTCTTTTGAGCCCGAGCGCGCCAGTGACGGACCTCGATCGGTTGGTCGACGTCGGAAACGGGCTGATCAGCCGCCGCATCTTCATTGAACCCGAGATCTATCGCCGAGAGCTCGAGCAAATCTTTGCTCGCTGCTGGCTCTTTCTGTGCCACGAGAGCCAAATTCCGCGCGCGGGCGACTTCTTTACGACGTATATGGGCGAGGACCCGGTCCTGGTCGTGCGCGGCAGCGACGGACAGGTTCGGGCATTCTTGAACTCGTGCCGCCATCGCGGCAATCGCGTGTGCCGCGCCAACGACGGGAATGCCGCGAGTTTCACGTGCTCCTATCACGGCTGGACGTATCGCAACGACGGGCAACTGATCGGCGTCCCGTTCCTGGAGAAAGCGTACTATGGAGAATTGCGGCGCGAGCAATGGGGACTCGTCCCGGTCGCGCAACTCGACGACCACAAGGGACTGATCTTCGGGACGTTCGACGCCGAGGCGCCGCCGCTCGCCGACTATTTGGGACCGATGGCGTGGTACCTCGATTCGCTCTTCGAGCGCCGCGAGGGCGGCAGCGAGGTGATCGGGGGCGTGCACAAATGGATGATGCCCTGCAATTGGAAATTCCCCGCCGAAAACATCGGCGGCGACGGGTATCATGTCGGATGGAGCCATCTTTCCGCGATCATGACCGGCTTCGACACGGGCCCGACGACGAGTGCCTCGCCCGGGAGCATGGTCGCCCCCGGCAACGGCCACATGATGACGTGCGTCGGCCCGGACGACGGCGACGGCATATCGGCGCCCGTGGTCCTCGCGTATGAGGCGGAGATAAAAGCCGAAGCGCGGCAGCGGCTCGGCCCGCGCTACGATCGAATCCACCCGATCGTCGGCAACGTGTTCCCGCACTTCTCGGTCCTGCGCGCCGGCGCGCGGACATTCCGCGTGTGGCACCCGCGCGGACCCGACAAAACCGAGGTATGGTCGTGGGTTTTCGTCGACAAAGCCGCGCCGGCGCACGTCAAGGAAGCGATTCGCCTCGCCGGGATTCAGGTTTTCGGTCCCGGCGGCACGTTCGAGCAAGACGACATGGACAATTGGCAGGAGTGCACGCGCTCGTGCCGCGGCGTGGCGGCGCGGCGGTTTCCTTTAAACACGCAAATGGGGCTAGGGCACGAGCGCTTTCGCGAGGATCTCCAAGGCTGGGCGAGCGATTTCAGCCTCAGCGAGAGCAATCACCGGCAGTTCTACGGGCATTGGGCGCGGATGATGAAAGGCGAGAGTTGGGCGCAGTTGATGCAACCCAAGGTTGGGTCGCGGCCTAGCGAAAACGGATCGCCCTAGCGCGCGATCGAAACGATCGCCGTCAGTCGCGTTCCTCGAAATTGGCGCCGAAATCTTCCGGCGGGAGCGGACCCCAACGGTAGTGCGCGTCTTCCGGCGGATAGTCCCTCGCGCACCAGGATCCGTCCGCCGGGATGACGTCCATGTCGCAGAAATATTCGGCCAAACTGTTCCACGGATCGCGCAGATAGTGAAAGAAGTTCGAGCCGATCACGTGCCGGCCGAGGCCCCAGCCGTTGCGGTAGCCGGCCTCGATCACCGCCTGCGCACCCATCCCGATCGCATCGACCGAAGCGACCTCGAAGCTTGCGTGGTGGAAGCCGGGGCGCTCGTCACTCGAAAAAGCCAACACGTGATGATCTCCGCCTTGCGGCAAGTGCATGAACGCGATGATCGAACCGCATCGATCGGAGAGCCGCATGCCGAGTACGTCGCTGTAGAACCGGATCATCGCCTCGAGTTGCGGCGTGTGCAGCACGACATGGCCGAGACGATGGGGCTCAACGGGCGTCCTAGCGGGACAGCCGGGCGTGCCAATCCGGCTGTAGTGGCCCGGCGTATTGAAGACGATCGCAGGTGCGGGCCGCGCCGGCTCAGTCTCCGCGACACGGACGTTGATCGCGTTGCCGTCTGGGTCGCGCAACCAAAGCCCGCCGCCGAAAGCGTCGTGCGTTTCCGCCGATTCGGCGACGCGTTGCCTCGCCATGCGGGCGCGCACATCCTCCAGGCCGCCCTTGTCGCTGCCAAAGCGCAGATGGTTGAGCCGCTTGCGCTTCCCCTCAGCGAGATGGACCTGATCCCGCTCGCGCCCTCGGCACTGGAACGCGAGCGCGTTGTCGCGCTCGCGCGCCAGCAGTCCAAATGTCGTGTAAAAGCGCCGGCCCGCCTCCAAGTCCGGTACCGTCAAGGCATAGCTCAAGAACGCATTTACGGCCATCGCGTGCTCCGGTCTCGCATGTCAACGCGAATTTGGATAAGCGACACTTAATACCCGCTTTGAGCGGCGCCGTTCAACTGCTCGCCGTCCCTGTCACCGCGCTGCAAATGGAAGCCTAGAACGTAGTAGCGCGCGATCTCGGAGCGCGTATCGGCATGATAGCCGTCTTGGAGGGACCGAACCTGATCCCAAGGGCCGTGTTTTTCGACCTGTTGCCCGCAGTCGCCGCCAATCTCACTGATACCGTGCAGATACACCAGCAACGGTTCTCGCGCGCCTGCCGGAACGTTCCTGGCGAGTGTACGGAGAGTTCCAAGATAGAAATCACCTCCCGTCCGGATTTCACCCGCGATGCAAGGCTCTCCGTAAGCGGCGAGCTCGTTCGCGCAATGGCCCTTGGCCGGCGCCTAGCCACTATCGAAAATCAACGGGTCATTGGGCTCACCGGGGAGAAACGAACGTCATTACGATTCTGAACGGTCTTAAGGCCTGGGAGCGTCGATCAGCGTGATGGGCACTAGGGCATTTCATGTTGCGTCGCCTGGCTCGGCGAGCAATTCGCAACGCTCCCATCGCTCCGGCTTTGCGGCTGACGAATGCTGCCTGCTGAAATAGCTGACACTCGGACACCTATCGTCGCCGTGACGCCATCGGGTTCGGGCAAGCCCTTTTTCTTTTTGCATGGTGACTGGTTCCGCGATGCCTCCTTCTGTTTTCCTTTAGCAAAGAATCTTGGAATAGAGCATCCGCTTTACATATCGCACCCTTATGCAATCTCCGATTTACGGAGTCTGCCGACGATCGAGACTATGGCGGCGGAACACATCAAGAGCATACGCTCCGTGCAACCAAGGGGGCCATATCTACTGGGCGGTTTTTGCAACGGGGCTCTCCTCGCACATGAGATGGCCCTTCAGTTGCACACGCAGGAGGAGACGGTCGATCTGCTCGTCATGATTGACCCGATGGAGCCTATCCCTCGACCAACGTTCAAGCTCACGTACGATACGATCCATCGCCTCGGGACTTTGCTACGAGCCGACGACAGGCAACGACTCGATTGGTTTCTCGTATTGTGCAACTTCCAACGATATGTGAAGCATCGGTTTAGGCGTACCCGCCGAGGTCATAGGAAGCCGGTTGCGCATTCTCTTGCGCTTTGGCCGTCGATGCAAGAGCTGCGAAACAATTACGATAATACGCTCAACTGGATTCTCGGCGAGTATCGGCCCAGGACGGTGTATTCAGGCAAAATTGCCGTCCTTTGGGCTAGCGAAGAGCCTCTCCATAGCTTTCGCCGGATGGTATGGGCGGAGATGATGCGAGAAAAGAACGAAGGTGACATAACCATTCAGATCATCGCCGGATCGCATACGACGTGCAAGACCGAATATCTGCCCGATATGGCACGGCATCTCGACGCGTGCTTGCGGTCGGTCCATTCATCCTCGTGACATCCGAAGACACCATTGCTCTCGCGTGCAAGCCGACGAACTCAATGACATCGGCCGTGGCGGTGACCGGCCTCCTCATACACCACGTCCCGGGGCACGATCCGTGTGCGCGTTGCGTGCGCGACGGCGAAGACGAGTGACGGCGCGTCGGTCACGGCCGCGGCGCGAGTGCGGCGAGAGCGAGCACGACCTCGCGGGACGTCTCGAAGCATGGAATGCTCGCGCGTTCGAGGACGCGCAGATGATCGCGCTCGGACTCGGGTGACGACCAGAAGACGTAGAGCGGGACCCCGGTGCCGGAATCGCGGCCGACTGCGGCGACCGCATCGATCAATTCGCGGCGTTGCGTCGCAACGTCAATGAGCGTCGCGATCACTGCGTCGACCTCACCGCTGCGGCGTAGGCTGGAGATCAACGGCGGATACCACTCAGCGTAGCGCGGCCACGCGGCCGTCAGATCGTTCGGGTTGGCAAGTCCCGCGTAGGCGGGCTGCGAACTCGCGCTGCAGGGTCCCAGAGAATACCGGGACCTCAAAGGTTGCCTAACGAAAACGCTAGGCAAAGCGAGGGAGGAACGTATGGCCGCCGATCCTGTGCAGGTAGATCCAAAACACTATAAGGTCGAGTTCGAGAACGACAAGGTAAGGGTTCTTCGGGTTCATTACGGGCCCGGCGAGAAGTCGGTAATGCATGGACATCCCAACGCCGTAGCGGTATTCCTCGCCGACGGCAAGGCGGGGTTAACCTTTTCCAATGGGAAGTCGGCAGCGATCGACATGAAGGCTGGGCAGGCCATGTGGTTTGATGCGGTCGAGCATCTTCCCGAGAACGCGCTCGACATACCGATGGACCATGTCTTTATAGAGATCAAGTAGCCGGAGCCCGGATGCGCTCAACGCGCAAGCGTGACGCGCGTTCGGGCGTACTCGGGCGGCGCCGCAACCCTGTTGGAACGTGGAAGCGCGTCGAGCCCGTAGAACGAGACGTCGATGTCACGTGCTTCGAGCGCGAGGGCCACGACGAGCCCGGCGGATTCGAGCGTCGTGACCGACCACCGGCCTGGGTCGCCGAACGCCGGATCGTTCAACGCACGTACGGACGCTGGACGGCGTGGATCGACGTCGACCGCGAGCGTCTCAGGCGCGAGTTGGAAACCAAGTCCGACTGCTTTGCCGAGTGCCTCGCGGAGCGTCCAGCCGCGGTAGAACGCGTCGCGCCGGACGTGCGCCGGGAGCGCTGCAAGCGCGCGGCGTTCGGCGGCGGAGAAAGCGACGGCGGCGGCCGCGTCGGTCTCGAATACGGTGTCGGTCGACGCAAGGTCGACGCCGACGCGCGCTTCCGCGATCGCCACGCACGCGTACCGCCCGGCGTGCGCGACGCTGAACGAGAGCCGAACGTCAGCGAGCTCCGGCCGTCCGAAACGGTTGGTTGCGAAGACGAGCGAGGCCGGGCTGCATCCGAGCCGCCGAGCGAGAACGTGCCGGACCCAGCCGCGCCCCAACGCGAAGCGCCGGCCATGACCGGCGTGCGCGAATCGAGCCGCGCGCGCCCGTTCGTCCGACGAGAGCACCGCGAGCAGCGCGTTCGGCGCTTCGAGCGCGTACGTATGAGTGAGATCGACCACCCGCAGCTCGACGCGCATCACGCAGCCTTCGAGGATGGCGCTACGCCGAGGTCTTCGGCGATGACCGCCGTGAGCTCGGCGACGTGGTCGGTGAAAACGGTATTGTAGTCGCCCGGTACCGTGGCGATGCGCGTCTGACGCGCCGCACGCCGCCATCCCCAAACCGAGCCTAACTCCCGCGGTGATTCCGAACCGCGGACGATCGTCGCGCGGCCGTCGAACGGAAGCGGCACGAAGTAGTCGGAGAGCGTCAGCAGCCGCCCACCGACCGTCGAGCGCCAGTCGGGGCCCCACCCGCCGGTGTCGACCGGCTCGGGCGCCGCCGGCATGAGATGAAGGTGTCGGGCGAGTTGTGCGAGCGACGCCCCCCGCCGGCGCGGGTCTAGCATTCGCTCGAGAAAGCGCCATCCGACTTTAGCCGCGCGCGCGAAGCGCTCCGTTGCCCAAGGCGGGGCGCCGACTGCGCGCCGGGCACGATCGAACCAAAGGGCGACGTCGCGCACGACGAAATGAGCAGAGAGGGGGTGCACGGCGAAGACATAGTCGACCGCCTCGCCGCGCTCGCGCAAGCGCCGCGCCACCTCGAGCGCGATCAAACCGCCGACGCAATGTCCGCCGAGCGTGTACGGCCCGTGCCGCTGAACGCGACGCACCATCGTCAGATAGTCCTCGGCCATCGCTTCGATGCTCGGGGGGATCGGTTCGCCGGTCGATCCATGCGGCGCGAAGGCGAAAAATGGCCGGTCGGGCGTCAACAATTGCGCGAACTTGCGCGTATAAAGGGCGCCGCCGGTCAGGTCGCCGTGGAAGAAGAAAATCGGTAGCCCCGGACGCTCCACTTCATGCGCGCTCATCAGTGACCAGCGGTGCAGCCGTTCGTCGAGGACGGCCTCCGCCAACCGCGCGATCGTGGGCCGGGTGAACAGGGCCTGCAGCGGGAGCCTGACGCCGAACTCGCCCTCGATCCGCGCGAACATTCGCGCGGCCAGCAACGAATGACCCCCGAGTTCGAAGAAGTCTTCATCGATCCCAACCGGCGAACGCCCGAGAAGCTCTTCCCAAATCTTAACGAGCCGTCGCTCGGTCGTCGACGGCGTCACGGCGCTCGTCGCGGCGGCCCGTGTCGTTTTCTCCACATCAGCAAAGGCGTCGGCGAGCGCGAGGAGAGCCTCTCGATCGCGCTTGCCATTGATGTTGAGCGGGAGTGCTTCAACCAGCACGATCCGGCGCGGCACCGCATAGGTCGGGAGCCAACTCGCGAGCGCGATGCGCAAATCGTCGGCGCGCGTCGTGGGCCCTGACGGGACCACGCATGCCAAGAGTTCGCCGTCGTCGTCGCGCACGACCGCGGCGTCGCGGACTGACGCCTCGCGGGCAAGTGCCGCTTCGATTTCACCCAACTCGACGCGGTATCCACGAACTTTGACTTGCTCGTCGTCGCGGCCGTGGAATTCGAACGCGCCGTCGCGTGTCAACCGCACGAGATCGTCGGTCGCGAAGGCTCGTCCAATCCGAGCGTCGTCTACGAAACGCCGCGCCGTCAGGGCGTCATCCCGCAGGTAACCCCGTGCCGGCGCGACGCCGCCGATGATCAGCCGACCGATTGCACCGCGCGGCACGAGTTCGCCGGCGGGATCGAGAATCGCCAGCCGCACGTTTTGGATCGGGCGGCCGATCGGCACGATCGCGGTCGTGGCCGCATCGGTCACGTCGCCCATCGTCGCTACGATCGTCGCTTCGGTCGGGCCGTACGTATTCAGCAGCCGGATACGCCCGCCCGTCTGCAGGAGAAAGCGGCGTGCGAGATCGGCACGCAACGCTTCGCCGCCGACGACCACAAGGCGCAGGCTCGAGGGCCAAAGAGCCTCTTCAGAAGCGGTGTCGAGCGCGGCAACGACCTCGTGGAAATACGCCGTCGGCAGATCGAGGACGGTCGCGCGCAAACGGCCGCAGGTCTCGAGGAAGCCGCGCGGATGGTACTCGATCCCCAGCGGACGCAGCGCGAGCGACGCACCGGCGCACAACGCGCCGAAGATCTCCTCGACGCTGATATCGAAACTCGGCGAGCTGAATTGTAAGACTCGATCGCCGGGACCAAGCCCGGTGGCCCGCCGAAATGCGTCGATCTCATTAGCGAGCGATGCATGCGCGATCACGACGCCCTTCGGCAGGCCGGTCGAGCCTGACGTATACATGACGTACGCGTCGAGCGCGGTCGCGGTGCTTGGTTTTTCGCGTGATTGGGCTTTCAACAGTTCGTCGATGCGCACGACGTCGATCCCGGCGGGCAGCGCTCGGGCGGCGGCCGCGTCGACGAGCGCCGGCGAAGCGCGCGCGTCGTCGAGGATAGCGCGCAGCCGCGCCGGGGGATTACGCATCTCGAGCGGCAGGTAAGCCGCGCCGGCCTTCATGATTCCGAGGGTCCCCGCGACCATCGCGATCGAACGCTCGACGCCGAGCGCCACGATCCGCTCGCTGCCCAGAAGCGGTTGGATCGCGCATGCGACGCGATCCGCTGCTTCGTCGAGCTCGCGATATGTCGCACTCTCGCCCTCACCAACGACCGCGATCGCTTCCGGATTCTCCGCGACGCGCGCCGCGAACATCTCGAGGACGCTCGCCGGAACCTCGACCTCCGGCCCCCGCGAGAGCACTTCGATTACGCGCCGCTCCTCGGGAGCGATGACGTCGAGCCGGCGAAATGACGTCTCGGGGTTCGCCGCGATCGAACGCAAGAGCCTTTCGTAGTTCGCGAGAAACGCCTCGGCCGTCGCTGGGTCGTAGAGCGACGTCCGGTACTCGAGTTTGCAGAAGAGGCCGTGCGAAAGTTCCTCCAGCTCCAAGACGAGGTCCTGTTTTGCGATGCCGACGTCGACGTCGAATCGCTCGGTCTCACAGTCCGATAGCGAAAGACGATGCCAGGTCGGGTCGCGCATCATGAACGCGGCCGCGGCGGCGGAGTTCTGGTCGGACCGTCGCGCCAGCTCAACGTGCGCGACGACGCGGGCCATCGGAACGTCCTGATTCCGGTACGCCTCGATCAGTAACGCACGGATCTCGCGAAACCACGCGCGGAAAGTCTGCTCTTCGCGAAACGGCGCGCGCAGCACCAGCGAATTCATGAAGCAGCCTACATTCTCGGCGATCGCGCGGTTGCGATTGCCGACCGGGAACGCGATCGGGACCTCGCCCTTACCGGTGTACCGATGGAGGAGCAGCGCAAACGCCGCTATCAAGACGGTATAGAGCGAAGCTTGCTCTTCTCCGGCGAGGGCGCGCAGAGCCGCGACGACTCCGGGTTCGATCGTGCTATATGACTTGGCGCCCGCCGTCGATCGTTCCGCAGGACGCGGCCGGTCGCCGGCGGCGTCGACCGCTTCGATGCCGCGCAGCGCTTCGGTCCAGTACGCGATTTGCCGGTCGTAGCCACCCGCCTCGAGCAGCCCGCTTTGCCACTGCGCGTAGGCGGCCAGGCTCGCCGTCAGTTCGGGGAGTTCCGGCTCTTCGCCGGTCAGTTCACTTTCATAGAAGCGCGACAGGTCGCGCATCATGACGCTCTCGGTCGTGCCGTCCTTCACGATGTGATGCATCACGATCGTATAAACGTGAAGGTCGGGCTCCAGTCGAACGAGCGTCGCGCGCGCCGCCGGGGCGGCGCGCAGGTCGAAGGGCTCGCGCACGATGCGGCGCACCCAAGCGTGCGCGTTATCCGGCGAGTTCGCGCCGGGCTCCGCGCTCGCGTCGACGAACGTCAGCGGGAACGAGGCTTCCGCGAGATACTCCATCCGCGGCTCGCCGTCGACTTCGCGAAAGCGAATGCGAAAGACGTCCTGTCGCTCGGCGACGCGTCGCATCGCGGCTTCGAGCGCGTCGCGCCGTAGCGGGCCTCGAATCAGGATCGCGTCGTATTCATTATAAGACGGATCGCCGAGGTCGAGGACCGCCTGGAACCACATGTCCTCTTGCGAGAACGCAAGCGGGGCTAAGGTCCCAGGCGGCGGGTTGGGGCCACTCGGATAGCCGAAGCGGTCGATCCAATCCCCCATCCGCTCCTCGAAACTCGGGCTTCGGAAGGGGCGGGGAAATGACGCCGCGGTGTCGGATGGACGTGTCATCGCTTTACTCGGAGATATCGGCCGTGAAGAAGCCCTGCGTTATCGCGCTCGTGACATTGTTCGCGCTCGTGCTAGCGATTCCGTTTGCAATAGCTCACGTCTGAGAACGCTAGCAGCGACGCTCGTCGGCTCGTTCCGACGAGCGTGAGCGCAAGCGGCGGTCTCGAGCGCTTCTTCGCTCCACGCTCGGTTGCGGTGCTGGGGGCGAGCGACGATCCCGACAAGATCGGCTATCGCGTCATTCGCAGCTTACGCGAGTACGATGGGTTTATCTATCCGGTGCATCCGGCGGCGCTCGCGATCGACGGGCGGCCGGCGTTCGCATCGCTTGCGGCGCTCCCCGATCCGGTCGACGTCATCGTCGCAGTCGTCCCCGCCGAAGCTCTGCTCGCCGCGCTGCACGCTGCGCCGCGGCGGTGCGCGCAGTTCTTGCTGGCACTGACAAGCGGCTTCGGAGAGGTCCCGGAGAGCGCCGCCCTCCAGAGCGAATTACAGGCGCTGTGCGCCGCGCGCGAGATTCGCCTCGTCGGCCCGAACAGCGCGGGCGCGATGAACGTGCCGCGCCGGTACAACGCATCGCTGATTCCGTCGATGCCGGGGAGCGAGGCCGGCGTCTCGTTCTTGACGCAGAGCGGCGGATTCGGGATGCAAGTGTGGATGTACGCGCACACCTACGCATTGGACGTCGCGCGATTCTGCGACGTTGGTAACACTGCGGGCGTCACGCTCGCCGAAGTCCTCGACGCGTACGCCGACGACTCTTCGACCAAGGTAGTCTCTCTCTTCGGCGAAGCAGTCGACGCCCAAGGCGCCTGGCGTAAGTCCCTCGCGCGCGCCGCGGCGCGCAAGCCGGTCGTCGTGGCGAACGCGGCGCGCACGCCCGCCGGCCGGCGCGCGACGACCGCGCACCTCGGCTCGTCGGCCGGGGTCTTCGCGCCGGACGCCGAGTTGGAGGGTGGCGTGCGCGTCGTCGCAACGATCCGCGACCTGCTCAACGTTTCGAAAGCGCTCCTCCGGCAACCGGCCCCGCGCGGCCGGCGCGTCGCGATCGTCTCGGGCTCCGGCGGAATCGGCGTCGAGCTGAGCGACCTGTGCATCGACGCCGGCTTGGAAGTCCCCGTGCTCTCCGAGGCCGTGCAGCGCGAGTTTGCTGCAATCTTGCCTTCCTATGCGGCGTTTGCCAACCCGATCGACCTGACCGCCGCGTGGCCTCGCTACGCCGAGTGGTACCCGCCACTCGTCACCGCATTGCGGCGCAGCGGCGAGGTCGATGTGGTGATCGCGACGCTCATCGACGTTGCGACGCAACGCCGCGAGTTGATCGACGCAGCGGCGGCGCTCGCCGGTGACTCTGGGACCGGCGTGCCGCTTTACGTCTTTTGGTCGTCGCCCGAAACGGAGCGCGAACATCTGCGATTGCTCGAGCGCGCGGGTGTCCCGTGCTTCGAAACGCCACTCGAAACGGTGCGCACAATTGCGGCGGTCGCGCCGCCGCAAGGCTGACTCGCGCCGCTGCGAATTCTTGCAATTCCGTTCGTTATCTTCGCCGTGCGCTGTGGGCGAGTATTCCCTCGATGATTCGCTCGACGCTCTCGGCGTAGACGTCTTGGCCGCGCGTCGACACGAAGAGCGGCGCGGCTTTGGCGAGCGCCGGAAACCTGGCCGCGTCGACGCTGCGCAACATCTCGACGATCGGTGACGGCGCCCCCGCGCGCATCCGCTCGAGGAGCGGCCCGCGCATCATCAATTCGCCGATCGTGTACTGCCACAGAATCCGGTAGCCGGCGACCGCGTCCTCCGGCGACGCCCCGCATGCGATAAATGCCGCGACCGCCTCGTCGATCTGCTTGACGACCGACGGCGCGATGACGTCGCTGCGGATCAGCGCTTCGACGATCCACGGGCATTTCGCCAAAGCGTCGTGCCAGTAGCGCCAGAGCGCCACGAGGTACTTTCGCGGTTCGCCGCCGAGCAACGGCGGCGTCCCCTGCCGGTAGAGCCCGTCGAGGAGGGCGATCAACAGCGCGTCCTTGTTTTTAAAGTGGCGGTAGAGCGACATCGGCGAGGCGCCCAACTCGCGCGCGACGCGCGCGATCGTCAGCGCATCGAAGCCCTCATCGGCGACGATCCGTTCGGCGACCTCAACGATCGTCTCGCGCGATAGCCGTGGGGGCCGTCCTCGTAAGCGGGCGCCGCTCTTGACAAGGCCTGGCATCTAAGGTTATTTTGTGTATCCGTACACAATATACCTTGCGAGGCCGATTTCGCCGTGTTTGGACGCCAAGCCGCGCTCCCGTTCATCTTCATCACGGTCACGATCGACATGATGAGCTTTGGGCTCATCGCGCCGGTCCTTCCGAAGCTGATCGTCGGTTTTTACGGCGGGAAAATGGTCGACGCGACGCTCGCAACGGGTCTCTTTGGGCTCGTCTGGGCGGCGATGCAGTTTTTGGGTTCGCCGATCCAAGGGATTCTCTCGGACCGGTTCGGCCGCCGCCCCGTCATCCTGCTGTCGAACGCGGGGATGGCGCTCGACTTTGCGATCATGGCGCTCGCGCCGACGATCGGCTGGCTGTTCGTCGGCCGCGTCCTGTCGGGCCTGACGTCGTCGAGCATGACGACCGCGGGGGCGTACATCAGCGACGTGACGCCGCTCGAAAAACGCGCCGCCGGCTTTGGGATCATCAGCGCCGCGTTCGGCATCGGGTTCATTCTCGGGCCTGCAATCGGCGGGCTGCTCGGCGGCGCCGATCCACGTCTCCCGTTTTGGGTCGCGGCCGCGCTCTGTCTGCTCAATACCACCTACGGCTACTTCGTGCTGCCCGAGTCGCTGCCGGCCGCGAAGCGGCGCACGTCATTCGATTGGTCGAAAGCGAACCCGCTCGGCTCGCTGCGGCTGCTGCGCCGCCACCACGACCTTTTCGGCTTAGCGAGCATCAACTTCATGGGTTACGTCGCGCACGAGGCATTTACGGTGTGGGTCCTCTACACGATGTTCCGCTACGCTTGGACGCCGAGGGACAACGGCGCGTCGCTCGCGCTCGTCGGACTTTGCTCGGTCGTCGTCTCGCTTTGGGGAATCAAGCCGGTCGTGGCCCGCTTCGGGGAACGGCGTGCGCTCTTGATCGGATTATTCTTCGGCGCGATCGGAATGGCGATGTTCGGGCTCGCACCGAACGGTTGGGTCTTCCTTACCGGGATCGTCGTCACGACGTTTTGGAGCATCTACTCGCCCGCGGCGCAGAGCCTCATGACGCGGCACGTTGGCCCGAGCGAGCAGGGCGAACTCCAAGGCGCCATCGGCTGCATCCGCAGCATCGCGATGATTATCGGGCCCGCGATCTTCGCGTCGGTTTACGCGCTCTCGATCGGCGGTTTTCGTGGCTTCAACGTCCCGGGCGCGCCGTGGTACCTCGCCTCGGCGATGCTGTTCGCCGCGATGGCCGTTGCGTGGCGCATTACGCAGCGCGAGCCCGAACGGGTCACGCTGATTCCGTCGACGCTGTTACCCGAGGTCGACGCCGCGACGGTTCCGTAAGCGCATTACGCGACGGTAAACCGGCGCTGCAGCGTGCGCAGCGAAATGTCCGCAACGATTGCGAGCGCCGCCGCGGCGAGGGCGCCCGCGAGCGCGCGTTGCGGGTCGTCGTTCTCCAGCCCGTAGAGGACGAGCGTCCCGAGGCCACCCGCGTCGATCCAACTCGCGAGCGTCGCAAGCGAGATCAGCGTGATCGCGGCGATCCGCACGCCGCCGATGATGACGGGGAGCGCTTGCGGTACCTCAACGCGCCAGAACGTCTGCCACGGCGACATGCCGAGCCCGCGCGCCGCGTCGACGAGCGCGGCGGGGACGCCGTCGAGGCCGACCGCGACGTTACGGACGAGGATCATCTGCGCGTACGCGACGAGCGCGACGATCGCCGTCAGCGTCCCGATGCCGAGCAGCGGGACGAGCAGCGCGAGGAGCGCCAAGCTCGGGATCGTGTAGACGACGTTGAGCACCGCGAGGATCGCGCGGCCGAACCGCCGGTTCCGCGCAACGAGGACGCCGAGCGGAAACGCGAGGGCGCACGCGAGCACGAGCGCGATGCCGACGAGCTCGACGTGCTCGAGCGTGTGAATGCCGACCTGCTCGGGGTGCTGCAGAAGATACGTCATGCTTCGGTGCGCGCGAGCGCCGCGCGAATTTCGGCGAACGAAATCGTCCCGAGCGTGCGGCCGTCTGCGACGACGGCGACTCGCTCGCCGTCTTCGAGGATCTCCGAGAGGACCTCGCGCAGGCTTGCATCGGGTCCGACTTGCGGCGTGCGATCGCCGGCCGGAGGCCGGGTCGGGCTCAGTGCATCGCGGGCGCGGAGCAACTGCAATCGGCGCACGCTGTCGTGCGCGTCGAGGAGTTCCGCGACGTAGTCCGTCGCCGGGCGGGCAAGGATGCGCAGCGGCGTGTCGACCTGCTCGACCCGTCCGGCGCGGAGGACGACGATTCTGCCGGCGATCCGCAGCGCCTCGTCGACGTCGTGCGTGACGAACAGGATCGTGGTCCCAAGCGCGGCGTGGATCCGGCACGTCTCGGCTTGCAGGCTCGCGCGGACGATCGCGTCGACCGCGCCGAACGGTTCGTCCATCAACAAGACGCGCGGTCGCGCCGCGAGCGCGCGCGCGACGCCGACGCGCTGCTGTTCGCCGCCCGAGAGTTCGCGCGGCAGACCGCGTTCGATAGCGCTCGGGCTCGAGGCGCACGAGCGCGAGCAATTCGTCGATGCGTGTGGCGATCGCCGCCTTCTCCCATTCAAGCAACTGCGGGACGATCGCGATGTTTTGCCCGACAGTCAGATGCGGGAACAGCCCGACGGCTTGGATGACGTAGCCGATACCACGGCGCAGCGCCTCGGGTCGCTGCGATGCAACGTCGACGCCGTCGACTTCGATCGCGACCGCGCTTGCGGCACGATCAGTCGGTTGATCGTGCGTAACAGCGTGCTCTTGCCGGAGCCGGACGGTCCGAGCAGCACGATCAGTTCGCCGGCCGCGACGTCGAGGTCGACGCCGTCGACCGCCGCGTGCCCGCCGTAGCGGACGGTGACGTCGAGCAGCCGCACGGTGGCGCCGCCCGGGGCGCTCGAGCGGCTCGCCGCGCTCGCTTCGCCGGTGACGGGGCCGCTCACATCTAGACGAGACCGTGCTTGGTGAGAAACTCGCGGGCGACGTCGGCCGGATCGCGCTTGTTCCCGTCGACTTCGAAGTTCAAGCCGCGCATCACGTCGTCGGTCAGGAGCGGAGCGAGCGCGTTCAGCCGCGTCGCGATCTGAGGATAGCAGCCCGAGCGTCGGGCGCCGCACGACCGGCGCGACTTGGTACGTCGGCCAGAAGTGCTTGTCGTCGACGAAGATGACGAGACGATCGGCGGCGATCTGTCCGTCGGTGCCGAACGCGACCACGACGTCGACCTTGCCGGTCAACAGCGCCTGGTACTTGAGGCCGATGTCGAAGAGGCGGACCTCTTTGAACGCAAAGCCGCCGTAGGCGCGTTGCAGCCCCGGCAGGCCGTCGTCGCGCTTTGTGAACTCCGGAATCGCACCGAGGCGCAGTTGCGGCGCAGCGGCGCTAAGGTCGCTCAACGTGCGCAGGTGATATTTTTGCGCGATCGCCGGCGTCGTTGCGAGCGCCTGCGTGTCGTTCATCGGCGCGGCGTCGAGCCACTCGAGGTCGAAGCGCCTCTCGTACTCGCGCTTGACCGTCTCGTACATCTGGCGCGCGGTCCCGCTTGGTTTGATCCCAAGGACCGTGATCAGCGCGGTTCCCGTGTACTCGGGATAGAGGTCGATGTCGCCGCGGCGCAGCGCCGCCATCGCAACCTGCGTGCCGCCAAGGTCGAGCCTGGTCTTGACTATTGCAGAGCGATAGCCCGGCGCTTGGCTTGCGCCCGCTTGGGAAGATGCGACCGCCGGCGCGATGAGCGTCGAATACATGTTACCGAGAATCAACTCTTCGGTGAAATTCTTCGACCCGACCGAAATGGACGCCGTCGCTCCGCGCGAAGCTGTGCAACTGCCGAGTGCGGCGGCGCCGGCGAGCGCGAGCGCGCGCCGGCGAGAAAGTATGCGCGTTCCGTTCATGCCGAAGCCCTTTCCCACGTTGGGCGGGAGACACGCGCGCTCAGTCGCGATTCGATCGCGCCGAGGAGCGCATCGGCGCCGAGTGCGAGCAGCGCGACGCCGACCGCGCCCTCGAGCAACTGCGGGTAGTCGCCGGCGGCGAGCCCGTTGACGATGTACTCGCCGAGGCCACCGCCGCCGATGAACGCGGCGAGGGTAGCGCTTGCGATCACCTCGACCGTCGCCGTTTTGACGCCGGAAAACACGACCGGCAGCGCAAGCGGCCAGTCGACGCGCGCGCGAATCTGCCGCTCGTTCATTCCGAGGCCGCGCGCGGCGTCGCGCGTCGCGGCCGGGACGCCGCGCAAGCCGAGGTCGGTATTGATTGCGATCGGCGGGATCGCGAGTAGCGCCAACGCGACGAGGGCCGGCCAGAATCCGATCCCAAGCAACGGTAACATCAGCGCGAGGACCGCGAGGCTTGGGACGACGCGGGCGGTATTAATCGCCGCCTAGGCCAAGCTCGCGCGACCCGCGCGCGCGCGCGAGGGCGGACCCGGCCGGGACGCCGACCACGAGGGCGATCGCGAGCGCGGCGCCTGCCAGGGTGAGATGATCGCGGACGTGCAGCAAGAGATCGGTCATCGGCCCCGTTCTTAACGTAAGTGCGCTAACGTGGACTTTTGACGTTTTATGTCGAAATAACCCTATATGATCGCCCCTTCCGAGACCGCGCTGCCGGTCGAGCCCGCCGCGCCGGCGCCCCCCGCATCCCCCGCTCTCGACGACCCGTCCCTCTATCATAGCCGCGAGCTTTCGTGGCTGGAATTCAACGACCGCGTCCTCGAGGAAGCGGTCGACGAGCGCAACCCGCTGCTCGAGCGGCTCAAGTTCATGGCGATCTACGGCACGAATCTCGACGAGTATTTCATGATTCGCGTCGCCGCGATCAAACAACAGATCGCAGCCGAAGTCCACAAACGCTCGAACGACGGGCGCTTACCGGCCGAACAGCTCGCCGCAGTTTCGGCGCGGTTGCGTGGATCGCTCGAGCGCTTCAACCGCCTCTTGCAAGACGAGTTGTTTCCGGCGCTCGAGCGCGAAGGGATCCGCATCCTGCGCTACGAGGAACTCGGGGCTCGCCAGCGCGCGGAGCTGCGCCGTACGTTCGAACAGCGCGTCTTCCCGGTGCTGACGCCGCTCGCGGTCGATCAAGGGCATCCGTTCCCGTACATTTCGAACCTCTCACTTTCGCTCGGCGTCGAGATGTACGAGCTGACACCGGACGGCCCCGAAATGCACTTCGCGCGCGTCAAGGTCCCGCCGAGCTTGCCGCGTTTCGTACCGGTCGAAGCGCCCGGCGATAGCAAGCACTACGTGTTTCTGGAGGACGTGATCGCGCACAACCTCGACGCGCTCTTCCCGGGGATGGACGTTCGAGCGTGCTATCTGTTCCGCGTCACGCGCGACGCCGACCTCGACTTGCAGGAGGACGAAGCCGACGACTTGTTGCGCGCGATCGAATCCGAACTGCGCCGCCGGCGGTTCGGCGAGCCGGTGCGTCTGGAAGTCGACGCGCGCATGCCGGCGCATTTGCGCGCGATGCTGCTCGAATCGCTCTCGCTCGGCGAGGTCGATCTCTACGAAGTCGACGGTATGCTCGGAACCACGGCTCTGTGGACGCTCGTCAACCTCGACCGCCCGGAACTGCACGATCAACCGTTCTCGCCCGCGATTCCGAAGCGGCTCGTCGGCGCAACCCGACATGTTCGCAGCGATTCGTGAAGGCGACATCCTACTTCATCATCCTTACGATTCGTTCGATCCGGTCTTGCAGTTCGTCGAGCAGGCCGCAAACGATCCGCAGGTGCTCGCGATCAAGCAGACCTTGTATCGGACCTCCGGCGCGTCGTCCCCGGTCGTCCAAGCCCTGATGAAAGCCGCCGAAAACGGGAAGCAAGTCGCGGCGCTAATCGAACTGAAAGCGCGTTTCGACGAGGAGAACAACATCCACTGGGCGCGGACGCTGGAACTCGTCGGCGCGCACGTCGTCTACGGCTTCGCGAGCATGAAGGTGCACGCCAAGGTCATCTTGGTCGTACGCGACGAGCCCGAGGGAATTCGCTGCTACGTCCATTTGGGGACTGGCAACTATAACGAAAAGACCGCCCGCATCTACACCGACCTTTCGCTGTTCACGTGCCGCACCGAGATCGGCGCCGACGTCACGAACTTGTTCAATCGTCTGACCGGCTTCTCGAAGTCGACGGTGTACGACGAGTTACTCGTCGCGCCGACGACGATGCGCGACGGATTCGTCGAAATGATCCGGCGCGAAGCCGACCACGCGCTTGCAGGCCGCCAGTCCGGAATCGTCGCCAAGTTAAACGCGATCAGCGATGCGCGCATCGTGCAGGAACTATACGCCGCTTCGCAAGCGGGCGTCCCGATCGAATTGATCGTGCGCGGCATGTGCGAACTTCGCCCCGGGATTCCGGGCGTGAGCGAGACGATCCGCGTCCGCAGCGTCGTCGGGCGGTTCCTCGAACACTCGCGTTTCTTCGTCTTTGAAAACGGCGGCGAGCGCGAGGTTTACATCGGAAGCGCGGACTGGATGGGGCGCAACCTGGACCGCCGCGTCGAGACGACCGTCCCGGTTCTCGATCGCACGCTCCAGAAGTATATCTTCGACGAAGTGCTGGGCGCTTTACTCGCCGACAACTGTAAGACGCGTTGGCTGCAGCCCGACGGAACGTACGTCCGCCGTCTCCCGCTCGATGGCGAGCCGCTGCTCTGCGCGCACGACGAGTTGGTCCGCCGCACCCAAGCGCCGTAAGATTTGCGCCGCGTGCCACATTTGGCGCGCTACTTCTTCAAATCTCCGGTGCAGGCTTTTCGGCGAGGCGGAGGATGTGCTCCCATTCGCGGACGTGGACCGGTTGAACCGACAGGCGCGAGCCGCGCTTGAGCAAAACCATCGTCGGCGCGAGCGCGACGTCGCGCCGCAGTTCGGCGAGCGAGACGTAGCGGGGTAGATCGCGCTCGTAGCCGACGTCGACCATCTGCCAGATCGGATTCGCGTCGGTCGCACGCGGGTCGAAGTAAGGACCGCCGCGCTCGCGCGCGGTGAAGTCCGGATAGGCTTCGCGGATGACCCGAACGACGCCGGCGATCCCGGGCTCCTTCGTGCTCGAGTGGTAGAAAAAGCCGAGGTCGCCGAGCTTCATTGCCATCATGTTATTGCGCGCCTGGAAGTTGCGGACGCCGCTCCATTCGGTGCGGCCTTCGCGTTTCAGTCGATCCCAACCGAAGGTTTCGGGCTCGGTCTTGAATAGCCAGTAATTCGGCATCGCGCTCCGCTATTCGACGGGCGTTACTCGGCAGACTCGACGGCAGGGGTTAAATCGTTGTTTTCTTCGATCCGCAACATCCGGATGTCGCGCACGACCTGCGAGAACCACGTCAGTTCGCGCGAAAGCCGTTGGGCGGCCAGTACGCACGTTACCGCGTCGATTCGCGCTGGGTCGCCGAAATAGACGGACCCCTGCTGCCACTCGAACCCGGCGTCGAGCACGATGCGCCGGATGTCGCCGTAGGCGTTGCGCCAGGAGTCGCCCGGATAGACTTGCGCGAGCGTCTCGGTATCTAAGTCGAACGTGATCGCGTACATCGTCCCTTTGCTCGGCGGTGGCGGGACTAGCGGCGCGAGGTCGGGGAGGGAGCGTTCGGCGGTTGTCATGCCCCGATGATATCACGCCGACGAATTCAGTGCCCCGAAAATCGCTGATGCGCCCGACCCGCCTGTGGACCGTTACGACGTGGCGACCTCGACGAAGGCCGCAGTCGATCGTGGCACCGGGATAGGGAGTCCATCCTCGCGCATCCCCTCGAGATGCATTTCGATCGCGCCACGGATGAGGTCCTCGACTTCCGCGACGGTACCGCCGACCGCTACAAAACCCGGCAGATCGGGCACATAAGCGCCAAAGCTGTCGGGCCGATCGCCCTGTTCGATGATGACGGTATACCGGTTCATCTCAGCTTCACCCCCGTTGCTTCTCGATGTGTTTCAACGTTCCAATCGGAACGTCTTTTCCAAGCGCGCCTGCGATCGTGGTCGGTCCCGGCTTAACCGGATGCTTGAACTGCCGATGACTGCCGGCCCATCGCACTAGCCTCCAGCCGTCGGCTTCCAGCCGCGCTACGACGTCGCGAACGTTCACGGTCGTCAATCACGACGGACGGGCCGAGTGTGAAGGCGCAAAGATGACGAAAACCGCGTCGTCGGTTACAATGGGCGCGATGCAACGAAGAGTCGTGCCGAAGACCGCCGAGGGCTGGGAAGGCGTCGAGCGCGAGGGCTACGTCCCCGGCGAGAAAACGAAGGTGGTGCGCCACACGCTGATCGGCGGGCGCAAGGATTCGCTCGACGATCCCGGCCCGCAGATCGAAGTCCGCTACTTCGAGGTCCCGCCGGGCGCGGTGACGCGCCTCGAGAAGCACGCGCATGAGCACTTCGTCATCGTCGGCGAAGGCGTCGGCCACGCGGTCGTCGGCGAGACGGTCCGTGAAATCGGCAAGCACGACGTCGTTTACGTCGCGCCGTTCGAGCCGCACCAGTTCGTCAATCGCGGCGACGCGACGTTCGGGTTTTTCTGCATCGTCACCGCGCACCGCGACGTCGCGCAACTCCTCGCCGGCGACGAACTCAGGCGCCTCCTCGCCTCGCCCGCCGGCGCCGTCGCCGACCCCGACGGCGCCCCGCCGCCCAGGAAGGGCTAGTCCCGCCTCGCTCAAGCGCTCGGTAGCGCGCGCTCCTCGAAGAGTTCGAGCGCGGCGCGTTGCGTGTCGCTCCACGGCATCGTCGCATCGCCGTCGGAACGCACGATCGTCACGCGCGAAACCGTGCGGATCGAATCGTCGGCCCCCAGAAGCGCCTGCTCCATCGTCGCGCTCGACCGGCCGAGCGCGACGAGCTTCGAGACCACCCGCAACGGCTCGTCGTAGAAGCACGGGGCCAGATGGCGTACGTGCAGTTCGGCGGTCACGTGCGCGAACGAAAACGGCCCCGGTTCCGGGTCGCCCGCGGCGATAAAATACTGCAGTCGCCCAAACTCGAGGTACTCGGGGTAGACGGTGTTACTGACGTGGCCGAGCGCGTCGGTCTCGCAGTAGCGCGGGCGCACGTCGACGCTAAAGCGAAACGACGCGAGCCACGCCGCCTCTTCACCAGGTTTGTAGAGCGCGAGCAATCAGCGAAGCTTGATGACGGGGCTCGGCGCCGGCGTGCCGGCGAACGCCGCGCTGAGAACCTCGTTCAATTCGCCGCTCTCGGCCATCGGCCCGAGGATGTCCGTGTCGCCGTAAAACTTCCCCTTGATGAAAACTTTGGGAAGCGTCGGCCAGTCAGTCATCTTCGCGAGCGCGTCGCGCTTGGGCATATTCTCGAGGACGTCGACAACTTCGAACGGGTAGCCGAAGTGGTTGAAGAACTGGATCGTCTCCATCGTGAAACCGCAACGCGGCATGTCCTTCGTCCCCTTGCCGTAGACGAGGATGGCATTGGTGGCGATCTCACGTTCGATCTCTTGGCGGATTGCATCGGAATCGGTCATTGGTTCTCCAAAACTTCGGTGCGAATCGACAGCGCGTGGATGCGGCCATCGGCGCGGGCTTCGGCGAGCGCGCCCTCGACCATGCGGTGGCGGTCCATCAGGGCGATCCCTTTAAAGGCCTGCGACCGCACTAACACGTTGAAGTGGTCCATGGTGCCGGTCAGATCTACGATCTCAATTTCGGCGTCGGGGAGTGTGCGCCGTATCAGGGCGGCCATCGTGGCATTTTCGATCATCGTCGGACGCGGGTTCGCGTCCGCGGGCGGTCTCCCTCGGTCCGAGGCTCCTTAGGGCGCGAGCCTGCGCCGCTCGCCCCGGATGGCTTGCCACAGAGCGCGCGCTTCGCGCAGGATCTCGGGGATCAACGGACCGGCCTTTTCGGCGATCGCGGTCAACTGGGAGGCGCCTACGATAAAAGCGACGCCGACGAGGATGGCGGGCACGCCCTCGAAGCGGACCGCCTTTCCGAAACGCGCGCGCGAGGCGCGCGCGGCCTTCCCGAGTCCGAGGTTGCCGAAGAGTCCGTTACGGAAGGCCATGCCGGTGTATTCGACGGGGGAAGCGACAGGCCCGCGTGAAATCCGCGCCCATGCAGCCGGTCGCCGACTTTGCCTGGGACGTCCCGGTCGTGTTCAACTTCGCGCGCGACGTCATCGACGTTCTCGGCAAGGAGCCGCGGCGCGGCCTCTTGTTCGTCGATACGGCCGGCGTGCGGTACGACGTCGGCTTCCCTGAAATCGCCGCAACGTCGCGCCGCTGGGCCGGCGTCTTGCGCGATCTCGGGGTCGCGCGCGGCGAACGTGTGGTCGTCCTCCTGCCCAAGATCCCCGCCTGGCTCTATGCGATGCTTGCGCTCGACCGGCTCGGCGCCGTCGTCGTCCCATGTTCGGAACAGTTGCGCGCCAAGGACCTTGCGTTCCGCGCGAATCACAGCGAAGCGACGACGATCGTCGCGCACGTTTCGAACCGCGCCGAAGTCGACGCGATGCGCGCGCAATCGCCCGGCATGCAGCGCTATCTCCTCGTCGGTGGCGGGGCGCCGGATTGGACGGCGCTCGATCCGCTCGTCGAAAATGCCGCCGAATTCGCCGGGAACGTGACGCGCGCCGACGACTTCGCCTACATCGTCTATACGAGCGGCACGACGAAAGATCCCAAAGGCGTCGTCCACGTGCACGCCTACACGTACGCGAAACGGATGCAAGCGCGCTTCTGGCTCGATGCGCGGCCCGAAGACCTCGTGTGGTGCACGGCTGGAACCGGTTGGGCGAAGTCGCTGTGGAACGTTCTGTTGGGTCCGTGGTCGTGCGGCGCGGCGATCGTGCTTCACGAGGGAGCGTTCGAACCGGCGCAGCGGATGGACATGATCCGCGATCTCGAGGTGACGGTGCTGTGTCAAGCGCCGACGGAGTACCGGATCGAAGCGAAACTCGAGAATCTCGGTGAACGCTGGAAGCTTCCGGCGTTGCGGCACTGCGTCTCGGCCGGCGAGCCGCTCAATCCCGAAGTCCTCGCGCGCTGGAAGGAAGCGTTCGGCCTGACGATCCTCGATGGCTACGGTCAGACCGAGAACTCGTTGCTCGTCGCCAACCTCCCCGGGATGGACGTGCGCCCGGGATCGATGGGGAAGCCGACGCCCGGTCACGACGTCGCGGTCGTCGATGCCGATGGTAACGCGTGCGAACCCGGCGAGGTCGGCGACATCGGATTGCGCGGCGATCCGCCGACGCTCTTCCGCGGTTACTACAAGAACGATGAGGAGACGCGCGCGACGCGCCGCGGCGCGTGGTACCTCACCGGCGACCGCGCGCAGCTCGACGACGACGGCTACTTCTGGTTCGTCGGCCGCGCCGACGACGTCATCTCGTCGGGTGCGTACCGGATCGGGCCATTCGAAGTGGAGAGCGCGCTCCTCGAACATCCGGCCGTCGTCGAGTCGGCGGTCGTCGGGAGTCCCGACGCCGATCGCGGGAACGTCGTCAAAGCGTTCGTTGTCTTGCGGCCGGGGTACGAACCGAACGCCGCGCTCGTGCGGGAACTGCAAGATCACTGCAAGCGCGTGACGGCGCCCTACAAGTACCCGCGCGAGATCGAGTTCGTCGCCGAACTACCGAAGACGCGGTCGGGGAAAATCCGGCGCGTCGAATTGCGCCAACTCGAGTTGGAGCGTAAAGGCGCGACCGCCGCCAGCGGCTACGTGTAGTCGCTGACGCTGAAGAGCCTGCCGTGACGCGGCGCGCGCGCGAGCGCGCGCCGTTCCGTCACTAGTCTTTGAATCAGTCGTTCGAAGGCTTTAGGCCACCGCGAATCATCTCAACGAGTTCGGGTGAGTCTTCGTGGCCGTGGACCGCTGCGGCATGCGCGCGCGCGGTAGCCAATACTTCGGCTTCGGTCCCTGACATGCGCAACGAGCACTTGCTATCGCTCGGGAAGTCGCGACAATCGATCGAGACGCGAGTTGCGGTTTCCATAAGGACTCCTTAAGACGAGGATTTGGGGGGCACGAGCCTTGGAGGGTCGCGCGCCCGGCACCTCCGTCCGACCTTCCGAGGGGTTCCGCGCCCCCGGGCGCGTAAGCGCAATCACGATGAAAGCCGTACGCCTTAACGAACTCGGCGGGCCCGAGAAACTGCACGTCGAGGAGATCCCGCAGCCCAAGCCGGGCCCTGGCGAGGTCCTCGTGAAGATCAAGCGCGCGGCATTCAACCGCCGCGACGTCTTCATCACCCAAAACTTGTACCCGGGAATCGTGCTCCCGCGCACGCTCGGTTCCGACGGGTGCGGCGAAGTCGCCGAACTCGGCGCGGGCGTCGCCGGCCCGGAGATCGGAACGCCGGTCGTCATCGACCCGCAGATCGGCTGGAGCGACGCGCCGGATACATTCAATAGGAACGGATCGATCCTCGGAATGCCGGCCGATGGGACTTTTGCGGAATACGTCGTCGCCCCGGCGGAGAACATCTACCCGAAGCCGGCGCCCTTGAGCGACGACGAGGCTGCGGCGATCCCGCTCGCCGGGCTCACGGCGTATCGCGCGACGTTCACGCGCGGGCGGATCACAAAGGACGACGTCGTTTTAATCACGGGCGTCGGCGGCGGCGTACAAACGTTCGTGCTCCTCTACGCCGTGCACGTCGGCGCGCGCGTCGTGGTCACCTCGGGAAGCGACCAGAAGCTTGCGCACGCCAAGCGACTCGGCGCACATGGCGGGGTCAACTATAAGAAGACGCCCGAGTGGTGGAAGGAAGTGCGCAAGCTCACCGACGGCGGGCCGACGCTCGTCGTCGACGCGACCGGGAGCGAGACGCTCGCCCGGGCGCTCGACATCGTGCGGTACGGCGCGCGCGTCGTGACGTACGGTGCGACGCAGGGCGACGCGAAGATTCGACCGTTCTCGATATTCTGGAAGCACGTCGACGTTCTGGGCACGTCGATGGGGAGCCCGGCCGATTTCAAGGGAATGCTCGAATTGTTCGAGGGCGGGCTGAAGCCGGTCGTCGACCGGGTCGTTCCAATGCGCGACGTCGCCGCCGCGGCCAAAATCGTTCTGCGCGGCGAACAGTTCGGCAAAGTCGTTCTCAAAATCGCTTGAACGACCCGGCGGACTAGAAGCTATGCGGAGACGAGTTCGTAGGCGTCGATCGTCGTGATGCCGGATTCGAAGCCGAGCTCGGCGGCGGCGACCGCGCGGCTCGCCTCGTCGACGATCCTGGAGAGATCGGGATCGAGGATTTCCCCTTCGGATTCGGTCGGCGCGCGGTCGAGGCGTTGCGAGCGGACGCGTCCCTCGCGTTCGAGCGCAATCAGGTGCGCCAAGACCTGACGACCCGCCGCAGGCCAGAGCGCGTGCGGAACGTCGTGATAGACGTGCGCGACGATCTGGGGGATCGTCGCCGCACCGCCGGTGAGGGCCGCGACGATCTGGCGCTCGCGTTCCTCGCGGTGCGCGATGTACCAGTCGAGCTTGCGTGCGACGTCCTCGATCTCTTCGCCGTGCCCGCCGTAGATGCGCGCCGCGTGCCGGTAGTCGCGACGCAGTCGCTCCAGCGTCGCCTGGTACGCGCGCATATCGCCGCCCGGCGGCGCGACGACGACCGTCCCCGACCCGATAACGACGTCGCCGGTGAAAAGCGCGCGTTCTTCCTCGAGCCAGAAGACAAGGTGATCGCGCGCGTGCCCCGGCGCATCGATTGCGAGCAACCCTGAATGGCCGACCGCCAGCCACTCGGCATCTCCGATCGTCCGATCGTGCGGGAAGCGCGCCTCGCGGTGCGCGTAGACCGGCGCGCCCGTGCGCGCGGCGAGCAATGCGGCGCCGGGCGCGTGATCGGGGTGACCGTGCGTGACCGCGATCGCCGCGATCGTCAACTCGTTCTCTCGCGCGGTCAATTCGAGCGCGTCGATGTGCTCGGGGATCAGCGGCCCGGGGTCGATCGCGATGGCTTGGCCGCCGCCGGCGTCGACGATGTACGAGTTCGTCCCGTCGAGCGTCATCGGCGACATGTTGTCGGCGCGAACGCGCAAGACGCGCGGGCCGCTTACCACGCTTCGGTCCCCGGAACGAACTCGGGCTCGCCGTCGGCGCGCAGCCGCGGCATCACCGGCGCGATCTTCGGTAGACGCGTCCGCGCGTGCAACAGAAACGCATCGAGCGTCGGGTACGCGGCCATCCGCTTGAGGTGTTCGCGCGTCGGGAACATCAATAGGATCTCGCCGCGGTCGCCGCGCTCGAGCGCCTCGCCCGGCGCCATCCACGCGCCGTCGTGCACCTCGACCGCGTCGGCTTCGGCGATCTGACCTCCCGGCGGCGTCGCGACGAAGAAGTGCGTATCGAAGCGGCGCGATTCGGTCAGTGGCGTGATCCAGTTCGAATAGTAGACGAGTTCGCGCGCGTCGAGATAGAGTTCGTCCTCGGCTAAGAGCGACGGAAGCGACTTACCTTGCGCTAGCGCGCGCCGCATGTCGCGTACGCTCTCGGGCGGGATTCCCGCGCTCGAACCGTCGCGCCGGCATGCGAACAGCACGCCCGCCTCCTCGAAGAGTTCGCGCAGGGCGGCGATGGCGAACTCGGGCGCAATTCCTGGGACGATTCCCAGCAAGTGCTCGCTCGCGAAGCCGGTGCGATCGGCGGGGTCGACCGTCCCGCCGGGGAATACGTACGCATCGGGCATGAACCCGCTGCGCGCACTGCGGCGGGTCAAATACACCTCGAACCCTCGTTCGGTCGCGCGCACCATCATCACGGTTGCAGCTGGGCGGGGAACCGGAGAAGCGGATGCTGCGTTCTGCAAGTATGACCAAGCGTTTCGTCGCCGTAGTCGCCCTAGCCCTCTGCGCTAACCTTGCTGCCGCCAAGGCCGATCCAACTCCAGCGCCGCTGCCCGTGCCGACGCCGATCGTCCTGCCGACGGTCCCGCCCGATGCGAAAGTCGATCCGTGGACGCGCACCGCAATTCAAGCGATCATGTCGACGATCAACGCGACGAGTTGGCGGCTCGCGAACCAATCGTCGGGGAACGTCACGTACTTCAAGCGTTACGAGTTGCAGATTCAAACGGGCCGCGACCAGTACCGGCAAATCCATCTGCACCAGGGGACGGTCATCAATCCGCGCGGCGCCTCGATCGAGACCGGTCAGCGCGTCGAAGTCGGCGGGATCGCCCAGCCCGACGGCTCCCTGAACGCGAACGTCATCACGATCGTAGGTAGTTAGCCCCAAGCGGCCGATCGATCCTTACGGGACACATCCGGCGGCAAGGCTTGGCCGTTCATGAGGATGGGTGCGCGTTGCGCCGCACCCGCTCCGTGAAAGGAACAAGCCTCACCCATGATTCGTCCTCGTTCGCTCGTCGCAATCGCGACGGCACTCTCCCTTCTGGGCCTCTCGCCGGCGCTCGCCGGCGCCCAGACGATCGCGTCGAATGACTCCTCGATGTCTTCGCCCGGCGCGCGCTTCGGCGGCAGCGTCAACCCCGGCGCGCCGAACCTCGCCAACACGCTCTCGCTCGTGATCGCGGGCGGCGGTCCGAAGAACTTCAGCACCGTTACGCTTTTCGGCGTCCTCGCCGGCGACAAGGCCAAAGCTGAGGAAGATGCGCTGACCAAGCAATACGGCGCGGATAAATTCGGTCAGTTCATCAAGACCTTCGACTTCGTGATCAACGACTCGCTCAAGATCGTCACCGAAGACAAGGTCCAACTCCCGAGCAAGCCCGACCCCTTGCCAACTGACGGCAAGGCGCTTGCAGCCGCACTCTACACCGACGGCCTCGACAAGGACCACGGGTTCAACGTCGAGTTCATGCTCGACAGCCTGGTCACGCACCCGATTCACGTTCAAGTGATGAAGGACATCGATGCCAAGTACGGCGAGCAAGCCGATGCCGACTATCACGTCGTGCTGACCAAGGTCATGAAAGACCTCAAGGCCGTCTACGGTCTATAAATCCGCTCGAAGTAGGACAACCGCGGGGAGCCGGATTCGGTTCCCCGCTTCTCTTCGGCCTAACACGGTGGCTTAACGCTGAAGACGGCGATTGCGAGCAGCCAATTGGCGGCGTGCGAGGTCCAACAATAGACGCACGGCATTCGCGTCACGAACAACAGACTGTAGGCGAGGTAAAGTGAGAAGGCCGCCGCTCCGAGCGAGGCGGCGAAGGCTGCCGCCCAGACCGGGCAGTGGCCGAGAAATGGCACGGTCGCCGCGAGCGCTAGGTAGTAAACGACGCCGAACCAGGCGTTGGGGACACCTCCGATGGCGCGCGCCCGCGGCGTCTCGACGACGCTCGGCTCGGCGAGCCCGCCGCGCGCGGCGACCTGGGCCTTCCGCGCCATGAAGGCGGAGGCGTAGAAGCCTACGGCGCAAAGCAAGAGGATTGTGATCGTTTGTACCATGGCCTGGTGAGCGTCGTTTGGCGTCGCTGCGAAGCAGCGCTGATCTTCCTCGGGTCGTTCGCCGCCGCGGCGCTGGTCATCCGCTACAAGCATCACGTCGAAGTCATGCTCGGCACGGTCGGGCCGCTCGCCTACCCCTTGGCGATCCTCGTTTTCACCCTCGTGGCATCCGCGCCGTTCTCGGTCACCGACGCGCTCGCGGTCATGAACGGAGTCATCTTCGGTCCGTTGTGGGGGTCGGTCGTCAACGCGGTCGGCCTTTTCTTCGCAGCGCTGCTCGGGTATGCGCTCGCGCGCCGAACCTCGCACTTGCTCGAACTCGAGGCGAACATCCAGCGCCTCCCGCCATGGGTCCGCCGCTTCCGCGTCGGCTCGCCCGCCTTCCTTTTGACGTTGCGCGTCATCCCGGGGCTCGGCGGGACCCTCGCGACCCAGATCGCGGCGGCGTTTCGCGTCCCAATCTTCGTCCACGTCTGGACGATGTGCGCGATCGCGGTTCCGATTTGTACCGTGTTAGCGATCTTCGGCGACCGCGCCTCGGTCGCGGTGCACGATTATTTTGAAGCCCACCGTCCGCACTTTCACATGCGCGTCCCGCATTTCCGCGAGCGGCCGGCGCCGCCGCCACAGAACGGGCGCCCGTGAGCGCGGTTCTGATCGACGACGATGCGGGGCTCGCGCGGCTGTGCGCGCAGATCGCCGAGGTCGACCGCGTCGCGCTGGATACGGAGTTCCACAACGAGCGATCGTACGCGGCCAAGCTCATGGTCGTGCAGGTCGTCTTCGGCGACGAGGCCGCGATCGTCGATCCGTTGAGCGTCAAAGACATGCGCCCGCTGGCGGTCGCGCTCGCACCCAAGACCGTCGTCGGACACGCTTTGCAGAGCGATCTCAAGATTTTCGCCGATCGCTACGGCGTGCTGCCGGCTGCGGCGTTCGATACGCAGCTAGCGGCCGCTTTTTGCGGCTACGGCATGGCGATTTCGCTCGCCGATCTCGTCCAGGATATCGTCGGCGTCCGGCTGCGCAAATCGCAGACCGTCAGCGATTGGAGCACGCGGCCGCTGAGCGCGCAGCAGATCGAGTATCTCGTCGACGACGTCAAGCATCTGTTTGCTTTAGCCGATCGGCTTAGCGCGCGGCTCGAGCGCGGCGGCCGGCTCGCTTGGCTCGAAGAAGAAGCCCGGTCGCTCGTCGACCTTGCCAAATATAAGCCCGACGCCGAACGCCTCTACCTGCGGATCCCGGGCGCGATGCGGATGAACCGCCGCGAACTCGGCGTTTTGCGCGAGGTCGCGCAACTGCGCGACACGCTGGCGCGCGAGCGCGACGTCCCGCTCAAATACATCATCCCCGACGACGTGATGGCCGGAATCGTCAGCCTGCGTCCCGCGGCGCGCGACGACCTCGCGCAGTTGCGCCGTCTGGAAGCCGGGGCACGCAAGGCGTACGGCGACCGCATCGTGGCGGCAGTCGCGGCCGGGCTCGCGCTCGACGAGGCGGACCTGCCGCGCAAACCCGCGCGCCCTCCGGGACCGGACCGCGAGGCGATCGTGTCGTGCCTATCGGTGCTCGTCAACGCGATCGCGGCCGAAAACGAACTGCCCGCCGGGTTGTTGACGCCGCGCGCAGCGCTCGAGCGAGTCGCACGCGAATTGCCTGCGACCGCGGACGACGTGGCGCGCGTCCTCGAGGCGACGGCCTGGCGGAGCGCGCTCGTCGCCGAACCGCTTCGCCAACTCCTCGCGGGCGAGATCGGCTTGACCGTCGCCGGCGCGAAAACCGGAAATCCGCGCGTCGACCGCGTGAGCCGCACCGGGGGCGCGCTTCCGCCGTAGCGAAGGCCGTCAGGCTATGCAGGACGCGCACCCGAACTCCTTCGACGCCGCCGGAAAGCTTGTCGTCGGCGAGCGCTCGTACGACATCTTTCGGCTCGATGCGCTCGAGCGTGCGGGTTTCAGCGGCGTCGCGCGGATGCCGTTCAGCCTGAAGATCTTGCTCGAAAATCTTCTGCGCGGCGAAGACGGGACCAGCGTCACGCGCGACGACGTCGCAGCGCTCGCGGCGTGGGCCCCCGGCGCGGAGGAGCGGCGCGAGATCGCATTCCGCCCCGCGCGCGTCCTCCTTCAAGATTTTACCGGCGTGCCGGCGGTCGTCGACTTGGCGGCGATGCGCGACGCGATGGCCGCGATGGGCGGCGACCCCAAGAAAATCAACCCGTTGCAGCCGGTCGAACTGGTCATCGATCATTCGGTCCAAGTCGACCGCTTCGGAACGCGCGACGCGTTCGCCGAGAACGCGCGGCTCGAATTCGAGCGCAACGGCGGCCGCTACGCGTTTTTGAAGTGGGGCCAAGCCGCGCTCGACAATTTCCGCGCGGTTCCGCCCGACACGGGGATCGTGCACCAGGTCAACATCGAGTTCTTGGCGCGCGTCGTGTTCGGAGCAGGCGGCGCCGGCGTCGCCGGCGACCCAAGCGGCGCCGCGTATCCCGATACCGTTGTCGGGACCGACTCACATACGACGATGGTCAACGGGCTCGGGGTCCTCGCGTGGGGCGTCGGCGGCATCGAAGCCGAGGCGGCGATGCTCGGACAGCCGATTACGATGCTGGTCCCCGAGGTGATCGGGTTCAAGTTGCGCGGGCGGCTTCGCGAAGGCGTCACCTCGACCGACCTCGTCCTCTGCGTGACGGAGATGCTGCGAAAGAAGCGAGTCGTCGGCAAATTCGTCGAGTTCTTCGGGGCCGGTTTGTCGAGCCTCGGCGTCGCCGATCGAACGACGATCGGAAACATGTCGCCGGAATACGGGTCGACGGTCGCGATCTTTCCGATCGACGAGCAAACGCTAGCGTATCTGCGGCTTACCGGACGCGCGCCCGAAGCGATTGCGCTCGTCGAAGCGTATGCGAAAGCGCAGGGGCTCTTCCGAACCGATGCGTCGCACGACCCCGTCTTCGACGATGTGCTCGAGCTCGATCTTGCGAGCGTCGAGCCGAACCTCGCGGGGCCACGCCGACCGCAGGACCGCGTCTCGCTCGCCGATGTGAAGACCGAGTTCCAGAAAGCGTTCGAAGAATGGGACGCCGCCCGCAGCGTCGTCGCGAATGGGAAATCGAGCGAGTTCCAGGTCGCGCGGCTCGAGGATGAAGGCGGCGGCGGGACGGCCGTGGCGACCCATCCGGTCACGGCGCCGGCGGAGGTTTCGGACGGCGCGGTCGTCATCGCGGCGATCACGTCGTGCACGAACACCTCGAACCCGGCTGTGATGGTCGGCGCCGGATTGCTCGCGCGAAACGCGCTCGCGCGCGGGCTCAATCGCAAGCCGTGGGTCAAGACGAGTCTCGCGCCGGGTTCGAAAGTCGTCACCGACTACCTCGAAAAGTCCGGATTGCAGCAGTCGCTCGACGCGCTCGGCTTCGAGCTCGTCGGCTACGGATGCACGACGTGCATCGGCAACAGCGGCCCGCTGCCCGACGACGTCGCCGACGCGGTCGCCGAGCGCGATCTGATCGTGGCGGCGGTCCTCTCCGGCAACCGGAACTTCGAAGGCCGGATCCATCCGCAGGTGCGGGCAAACTATCTAGCATCGCCGCCGCTCGTCGTCGCGTTCGCGCTTGCGGGCCGCATCGACATCGACTTGACGACCGAGCCGCTCGGCACCGATCGCGCCGGGAAGCCGGTGTTCCTCCGCGAGATTTGGCCGACGAACGCCGAGATCGATCGCGTCATCGGCGAGTCGCTCAACGAAACGATGTTTCGCACCCGCTACGCCGACGTCTTCACGGGCGACGACAACTGGCGCGGCATGAAGGTTCCGACCGGCGAGCGCTACGCGTGGGACCCAAACGACGAGTACATCAAGCGCCCGACGTACTTCGACGGTATGCCGGTCGAGCCCGACCTACCGCGCGACATCGTGGCGGCGCGCGTCCTCGCGATGCTCGGCGACAGCGTGACGACCGATCATATTTCGCCGGCCGGCTCGATTGCGAAGTACAGCCCCGCGGCCAAGTACTTAATGGAGCGCGGGATCGAACCCGCCGACTTCAACTCGTATGGCGCGCGCCGCGGCAACCACGAAGTGATGGCGCGCGGAACGTTCGCGAACGTCCGCTTGAAGAATGCGCTCGTCCCCGGCGTCGAGGGCGGGGTCACGCGCTACCTCCCCGAGGGGACGGAGATGCCGATCTTCGACGCGGCCATGCGTTATAAAGAAGACGGGACGCCGTTGATCGTCCTCGCCGGGAAAGATTACGGAGCGGGCTCGTCGCGCGACTGGGCCGCGAAAGGCCCGGCGCTGCTCGGCGTCCGCGCGGTTATCGCCGAGTCGCTCGAGCGCATTCACCGCTCGAACCTGATCGGGATGGGAATCTTACCGCTCGAATTTCTGCCGGGCCAAACGCGTGCGACGCTCGGCTTGACCGGTGAGGAGATCTTCGACATTCGCGGGGTCGCGGCGGCGCTGGCGCCGCACAGCCGCCTAAAAGTGACCGCGACCGAGTACGCTAGCGACCATCGCGTGACGGAATTCGAAGTCGTCGTTCGGATCGACACGCCCGCCGAAGCCGAGTACTTCCGTCACGGCGGGATCTTGCAATACGTGTTGCGCCAACTCCGCGCCGGCTAGTAGCTGAAGACGTCCGGCCGCGTGCCGGTGCACGTCTTGATGTATTGCGCGAGCGCGTCGGCGAGTTGTGCTCCCTGCTGCCTTCCGAATATTTGGAATTGCTGGGACGTTTCGGGGTGCGTCTGGGCATCGAACTCCGGTCCGGGTACGCCGGTCTTTGCAACGTTCGCAAAGTCCTGCGCGACTTGAGCCTTCGTGAGATCGCGGCCCGATGTAAGGTTGACGCCATATAACCGGAGCGTGTCGGAATGAAGCGTGGGGTTCGTTTCGACGCCGATCCGAATCTTCGCGGGTTGGCGGTTGTCGAATACCGCGTATTCGACCCACCAATCGGTCGGCTGCGGGCCATACATGAAGGCGAGCAAGAGCCGGCAGTTTGTCGCGCTGACGCGTTGTGTAACCCTGTCCCCCAGTTCGATGGCCGAATAGTTTGCGAGTCTCTCGACCTTCGAGGCGAGCGGCGCGAGCGCGCGGTGATCGACATTGACCGGGGCGGCGCGCTTCGCCGATAGGAACCTCACACCGACGACAACGGCGACCAATGCGAGAAGCGCGACTGCTAAGAATTTGACCGGCCGGCCGCCGGTCGCTGGCGGCGCCTGGGGCGGCGGCGAGGCGACGGATTCGACCGCGAGCGATGTGGGCGGTGGTTCCTTTACCGGCGGCGGTGGCTCCGCAGGCGGCGGTTCCTCCACCGGCGGCGGCGCTTCTGCGGGTGGCGGTCTCTGCGCGGTCTGCGACGCCTCGGCGCGCGCCGCGTCGCGTTCGGCGAGGACGCGGTCGACGTACCGAACGACGCGCGCGAGTTGAGGGTGGAATTCGCGGCCCGACTCGACCTCTGCCGCGTTGAGGAAAGAGAAGCGAGCGATGTCGTCGGGCAGCGCGTCGGGCGGCGGCATCGTCGCGCCCTCGACCAGGATCGGAATGACGAGAACGCCGAGGCGCAGCGCCGCTTCGATCTCGACGCGAACCGGATCGCCGTGTTCGCGAATGCGGATGCGGCCGGACTCGTCTTCGGCCCAGTGGCGCCCGACGATCGCGAGCAGGACGTCGGTCGAATTCAAAGCGCGGTCGATCTGCGCGCGAAAGTCGACGCCGAACGGGATGCCGTCGATGTCGATGAAAACCGAGTCCGCGCCGTAGTGATCCGACAGACGATCGAAGATACGGCCGGCGATAGCGGCCGCGTCGCTGCGCCGATAGGAGATCGTGATTCGCGGCATCGCTTCGCGCATGCGATTCTTGCGCCCGCGTCCGAGGTCCCGCTTCGAGTCGCGCCAAGGGCTTGGGAAAGGCCGGGCGCGAGCGGCGGTCAAACAACGGCTCCGTGAAAGACGTGCGCGTCAGATGATCGCGGGGCATAAGTACGCGGTGCTCCTCTCGTTCGAGGGGCCGGATCGCTACTCGTCGATCGGTGGGTTAGGGACGCGCGTGACGTCGCTCGCGCACGCGCTCGGTGAAGCGGACGTCGAGACCGAACTGGTTTTCGTCGGCGACCCCAACCTGCCACCGGTCGAGACGGTCGCGCCGAACGTTACGTTGCGGCGGTGGTCCCAATGGATATCCGCTTACCATCCGCGCAACGTGTACGACGGCGAGGAAGGGAAAGCGAATGACTTCAAGGATTCCATCCCGCCATTTCTTGTCGATGGGATCGTCGGCCGGGCGCACGCCGAAGGCGAGCGCGTCCTCGTCGTCGCCGAGGAGTGGCAGACCGCCGAGGCGACGATCGCGCTCGACCGCCTCCTGCGCGAACGTGGATTGCGCGGCGCGGCGACGCTCGTGTGGAACGCGAACAATACCTACGGCTTCGGGCGCATCGACTGGGATGGCCTCCAACTTGCCGCCGCGATCACGACGGTCAGCCGCTACATGAAATTCGAACTCGGGCGGTGGCGCGTTCCCGCGATGGTCGTCCCGAACGGAATCGACGAGATTTTGCTCGACGGTCCGCCGCGCGAGAAGATCGACCGGTTGCGCGGCGCCCTGCGTGGGAAGCCGGCGCTCGTGAAAGTCGGACGCTTCGACCCCGACAAGAACTGGCTGCAAGCGATCGATGCCGTCGCGGAGCTCAAGGGCTCGGGGCAGTCCCCGCAGTTGATCGTCCGCGGCGGGCGCGAGGCGTACGGCGAAGTCGTCTTCGATCGCGCCCGGGAACGTGGGTTGAGCGTCGCGCGGATCGAGGTCGACGGCGACGATCTCGAAGCGATTGCAGCGGGCCTCGAGGCCTGCACCGCGGACGTCGCGCACCTTCTCGCATTCTTGCCGGAATCGACGCTTCACGCGCTCTACGTCGCGGCCGACGCGGTCCTCGCGAACAGCGGAAAGGAGCCTTTCGGTTTGGTCGGTCTCGAAGTCATGGCGTCGGGCGGCGTCGTCGTCTGCGGCTCGACGGGCGAAGACTACGCCGAACCGTTCGTTAACGCGCTCGTCTGCGACACGACCGACGGGCGCGAACTGGCCGAAGCGCTGCGCGTGCTAAGCGTGGATCGACGGCGCGCCGAGGACATTCGGGCGGCCGGGTATGTGACGGCGAGCCACTACGTTTGGAGCAAAGTCCTGAAAACGTTCGCGCTCAAGCTCGACTACGTCGCGCGGCTGGGACGCTAATAGAAAGGATGGGCGGGAAGGATGACGTCGACGCGAGCGTGCGCTATGAGAGCGACAACGGGATCGCGATCGTCACGCTCGACCGGCCGGCGACGCGCAACGCCGTCGACTCGGCGACCGCGGCTGCGCTGGTAGCGGCCTTCGAGCGCTTCGATGCCGACGAGACCGTCGACGTCGCCGTGCTGACGGACGCGGGTGGAACGTTCTGCTCGGGTTTCGATCTCGGCGAAATCGCGCGCGGCGAGGTCTTTCACCTCGAGCCGGATTGGCGTGGCCCGATGGGGCCGACGCGGATGGTTTTGAACAAGCCCGTGATTGCGGCGATCGAGGGGTATGCGGTCGCCGGCGGGATGGAACTCGCGCTGTGGTGCGACCTGCGCGTCGCGGCCGGCGACGCGGTTCTCGGGTTCTTGAACCGCCGCTTCGGCGTCCCGCTGATCGACCTTGGAACGATTCGCCTTCCACGCTTGATCGGCGGAAGCATCGCGATGGATCTGATCCTGACGGGCCGACAAGTCAACGCGGTCGAGGCCGAAGCGATCGGACTCGTTAACCGCCTCGCGCCGAGCGGCGAGGCGCTGGGCGCCGCTGTCGCGCTCGCATGCGAACTGAGGGCGTTCCCACAGACGTCGCTGCGAAACGACCGGCGCTCGCTCATCGAGCAATGGGGGCTGTCGCTCGAAGATGCGATCGCAAACGAAGCGCGGCACGGCCAAAATTCGCTCGACGATCCCGCCGCAATCGAAGGCGCGCAACGCTTTACCGCAGGCGACGGAAGAGCCGGAAAATTCAAATAGTGCGTTTCAACTAGAAGACTACTACCGCATCGCTTTGCGGGCGACGCGTCGCTAAAAATGTGATGCTTGCTCGCCGAACACCCAGAAAGTGTGACGCGAATCCTTCGACTTCGCGTGAAGAGGCACACTTAAGAAGCTGGCCTCAGGACAAGAGTCGCTTGCCCGTCGCCGGAGCGCTACCGCCGCCTTAAGAGACGGCGAAATCGACTCTGCTCGAACGGGGTCTGTTTCCGACTGGGTTGCCTCAGAACCAAAACAACTCGACAGCCAAAGAGGTCTAGCATGCAACTCTCGAGCCTTCTCGCGGCGGCGTTCGTCGCGGCTTTGTCTTTCGGGGCGCTCGCGCGCAACGCCGACGCAAAGCCGACGGTCGGACTCACGCTGAATGCTTACATTGTCACGTCCGCGGGGGGCGTCGAGAAAGACATCCCTCTCGAGCGGACGCAACCAAAACCCGGCGACCTGATCAAGTACGTCATCGTCGCTGCCAACCACGGCGCCCAACCTGCCAAACACCTCGTCACCGTCGGCCGCATCCCGGCCGGAACGGCCTTCGCCGCCTCGCTTACGAGCGCGAGCGTTGCGGTCGTCCAGGTATTCGCTGGATAGCGGGACGACGTGGTCCGCAACCCCGACGACCACGGTGCACACGAGCGCCGGCGACGTCGTCAAGAAAGCCGACCCGGCCACATACACGAGAATTCGCTTCGTGGCCGGCAAAGTGCTCGAGCCCAACGCGATCGACACGTACACCTACGAGGTGCGCGTCAAGTGATTGCGACCAAACTCGCACGCCTCGCGCTGGGCTTTGCCCTCTCGATCGGTCTCGTCGCCGGCTACGCCATGCAGCCGGCGGCAGCATCGGAGACGGCCCCTAGCGTTCAGATCACCAACACCGCGACGGCATCCTACCAAGACAATAGCGGCAACACCTACAATTCGAATTCGAACACGGTCACCACGACCGTCCAGAACGCGCCGACGCTCACCGTCACGCCGCAGACTGCACAGAACGTCGCCCCCGACGACATCGTCGTCGACACGTACACCCTGACGAACACCGGCAACGCGTCGGGCAACTTCGCAATGGCAAGCGACTCGGTTATCACGGGAAGCGCGACGCTTCAGGGCTACGTCCTCAACGCGGCCGCCTCCGGCAGCTGTTCGGTTGCAACGCCCTGCGCGCTCGCGGCCCTCAATACCGCTCTCGCCGCGCTGGCGACGACGCCCATCAACGGCACGATTACGATCGGCGTCGAGTACCAAGTGGCGTCGAACGCGTCGACGCCCGGGACGGTTCAGACGACGCTCGTCGCCAATTTGACGTATCCTACGACGCCGGCGGGCTGCACCTCCGGCAACCCGGGATGCGCTCCCGCGCAAACCTCGGGCAACGTCTCGGCGAACGATACCGACAGCCTCCTGGCCGAAGCACGCCTCGACCAGCAGAAGACTGCAAGCCAACCGACGCTCCCGAGTCAGCCGATCACGTGGACCGTCACCTCGAATGACGGCGGCGCGTTCGCTGCACACGACCTCAAGTCGGCGCAGACGCTCCTCGGCGCGGCCAACCCCGGCATCCTGATCACCGACAAGCTGCCGTCGTTCAACAGCACGCTTCTCGGACTCCAGGCTGCACCGACGGTTACGCTCAACGGCGCCGCCGCCGGCGCAACGTCGAAGGTTTACTACACGACCGACCCGACCGGTGCGACCGGATGGACGACGACCTACAACGCTAACGCAGCGATGATCGGCGTGTTTATCTACGGCGGTGCGGGCGGAGTGGAACTCCCCTCGGCTCCCGGGGGATCGACGGGCGCGGGCCACGTCACGACGGCCCAAGTCACGATCGCATACAACACGAACCAACCGACGGGCCCAGGCTCGGGGAGCCCCAACTCCGTCTCGAACATGGCCAACTCCGTCATCGGCGGCAATCCGTGGGCGACCGGCACCGAGCCGATCGTCGGTCCGGGTGTTCCGATGGGCACGGCTGACTCAGCCTCTGCCGGCGCCCTCACCGGCGCGAGCGGGCCGCTTCAAAACGTAACGCCCTCGAGTGGTACGACGCCGCCGGGCGGCGCGTCGAACATCGCCTACTCGCAGGCGGCGACGCAAGTCTCAGTCCTCAACGGTCCGCTCGACGATCCGGGCGCAACCGGATCGTATCCCGCAGCGCCCAATAGCGGGACGGCGGCCGCGACCAACAACCTCGACTTCACCGCCGTCTCGTTCGCTTGCGCGAACGGCGCGGCGATCAACACCGCGGGGTTCTTGTGCACGGTTCCGGCGGCGGGCGTCGTCGTCCCTAACACCGTGCAAAACAACGGCAACGTCGCCGACACGTTTACCCTCCAAGGGACTGCACCGGCCGGTTATACCGTCCAACTCTTCAACGCCACGTGCCCCGTCCCGTCCGGCAACGTCCTTCCGACGTGCACGGTCGGTACGAGCATCACCGGCGTATCGAGTGTCGGCGGGACGATCAGCGGCAGCATGGGTAGCATCGCCTCCGGCGCCTCCGTCAACTACGTCGCCGTCTACAAGGCAGCGAGTGGAGTCGCGGCGTTCATCGGAGTAGATTCGCCGATCACCGTCACCGGCTCACAAGCCGAAACCAACAACACGCACGACGACCTCTACCCCGGCGGGGCGGTCGAATTGACCAAGACGGTCACGATCCTCTCGAACGGTTGTCCCAACGAAAGTCCGGGACCGCCGGCTGGAACGGTCTGTCCGAGCGGCGTCATCAAGTACTCGGTTGCGTATCAGAACACCGCACCGGCCACCGTCGCCCCGGGCGGCACGAACGCCGGAACCGAGCCTGCTTGGGCGCTCGCCGGGATCACGACCAACGCCGGGACGCTCGCGATCACCGAAGACGGCGCGGCCAATGGAAACAATTGGACGACGTACACGTTCGGTCTCAATGCCGCACCGGTCGATACAACCGGCGGCACGACCTACGTGTATACGCCGAACATCGCGTTCGCGCACGGAACCTACCCTAACATCACCGCCGGTCCCACGAAGTTCGTCGCCACCGTCGGTGGCTTGGCCTTCAACCTCCAACCGGGAGCGAGTGGGACCATAACCTTCAACGTGACGGTCCAGTAAGACCGAAGCGCTGAAGGACCCTGTCCAGTGTTCCGCCGGACGTTCTCTTGCCTCGCGCTCGCGCTTGCGCTCCTCTGTGAGCTCAACGCAAGCGATGCAGAGACGTCCGGCGGAACGGTTATCTCCAACACCGCGACCGCGACGTACCAGGCCAACACGACCACGTACGGCATCGTCTCGAATACGGTGCAGACGACGGTCGCGGCGGTCGGCTCGCTTATCGTAACCCCCAAAGAGAACGGCTGTAACCCTCAAACCGACTCGTTTCCGATTGGCGAACCTCTGGTGCGAAGTTTTTCGATCGCAAATACGAGCAACATCACCGACGCCTATACGATCCAAGCGGCGTCGACTTCGGCCGGCTCGATTACGAGCATCGATTTCATGGGGTCGAACGGCCCGATCCCGGTCGTCGTCGGTCAAACGGTCTCACCGAACGTCAATCCAGGCGCGTCGATTGGAGTGCAAGTGACAGTCGCAACGGGCGGCATCAGCCCGGGGACGGACGTCATCATTCGCCTGACGGCGCAGACGACCGTGCTTGGAACGATCAACGGATTGCAATCCGACTCCGGCGATGCGTGCGGAATCGCGGCTGCAGGCGCCGTGTTCGGCGGCCCGCAAGGCGCGAATCAACCCGTCTCCAAGCTCGTCGACCTCGAACCGGTCTTGCAAGCGCAGCCGAATACGGTCGTCCACTACAGCGTGAGCTTTCGCAACTACGGCGGCGCCGCGGCGAACAACACGACGCTGACCGATCCGATCCCCGTCGGCGTCACCCCGAACACGTCGGCCGTGATCTTCAACGGCGCCCCGCTGCCGAGCAGCGCGTATACGTTCAAAGGGCAGACGCTGACCGCGAACCTCGGGAGCATCCCGCCCCAACAACTGCAGACCGTCGCGTTCGATGCGACGGTCTCGAGCAACGTTACGCTTGGCGCGAGCTATGTCAACGTCGCCACGCTGACTGCCGGCAATGCCCCCCAAGCCGTCTCGGCGCCCGCGACGATTTTGGTAGGGACCGGTGAGATCGTCTTCGACGGCAATGCCGGCGCAAACGCGCCGATCTCCAGTGCCACCCTCACGCTCGTCAACCCCGGGACGCAAACGCCCGCCGGCGTCGCCCGACTGCGCAATCCCTTCGTGACGCCGAGCAGCGGTACGTACCAGTTTCCGCTGCCGCCTGGTTCGTTTGGCGCGAAGGGGAGCAGCGTGGCGTACGACCTGCTCGTGACCGCGAGCGGATACGTTACGCGCCGCATCCATCTCGTCCTGACGCCCGACGCGACCCAGACCGTCTACTCGGTGACGACGACCGCGCCGGACGGCGCTCCGCTCGCGACGGCGGGCGGATTCGCCCTCGTCCCGGGGCCGGTCTCGCTCGTCGACGTGTACGGATTCTTCGGAAACATCCCGCTCTTCGCGCAACATGCGCTCACCATTACGAAAACCTCCGACCGCAGCGTGACCAGCACCGGCGACCGCGTCATTTGGACGGTTCAGTTCGCGCCCGCCTCCGCCACCACGTTCGGCGCGACGACGGTCGTCGACGCGCTCCCGAGTGGACTCACGTATGCGCCAGGCACCGCACGGCTCGACGGCGCGGCGTCCGAACCCGCCGTTAGCGGCGGGACCCTGACCTGGAACCTGCCCACCCTCGCGGCCTCGCATACGATTGCGTATGCAACCGTCGTCGGGAGCGGCCTCGCCGACGGGACGAGTCTCACCAACGTCGCCACGGTCACCGCGCGCGCGCCCAACAATCCGCGCGTCAGCGCCAGCGCGAACGCGAGCGTCGCGGTGACGAGCGGCGTCTTCTCGGCGCGCGAAGTGATCCTGGGCCGCGTTTACCTCGACATGGCCGGAACCGGCCGCTTCGTCGCGCGCGATCCGGGCGTCGCGGGCGTACGCGTCTACCTTGAAGACGGCGAGTCGGTCGTCACCGACAGCGATGGCCGCTATTCGTTCCCGGCCGCCCGGCCGGGGATGCACGTCCTGCGGATCGACCCGCAAACGCTCCCGCCGCGAGTCGGATTCTATCCGTCGCGCGCTTACGACGACGAACGCAGTCCGCGCCGCCTCGTGCACGGCCTCTTTGACAGCGGAACGATGTTCTCGATCGACTTCGCGCTGAGGCTTACGTCGTGAAACTCGGGCCGCGCGCGCACGCCGCGACGTGCAGCTTCCCCGGTTGCACTCCGCGACGACATGCTGCGGGCCTTCGGCGTCCGCGTCTTCTGCGCGCGCGTGGCATGCGCCGCGCGCGAGCGCTTGCCGCCGCGACGGCGATGCTCTGCATGGCGTTTCTTCCCGTGCTCGATACGCAGATCGAACCGAGGATGGCGATCGCCGAGCCGGGCGCGGCTCCTTCGCCGGCAGCGACCGCGACTGCCTCGCCGACACCGATGCCGCTCGCTTTTTTCGCGGCTACGCCGCCGGCGGCCGTAAGCAGTCCCGTTGCAACCATCAGCCCCGCTCCAAGCAGCAGCCCGAGCCCGGCTGCGACCGGCAGCGCCGCGGCAAGCGCCGCAACCGTCGCACTCGCCGGAAATCCGGCCGCGTCGGCGGCGCCGCCCCCTCCGGTCGCTGGGGACCTCACGCATCTCGTGGCGACCGCGACGCGCGATCTGCATGTCGCCTTTGTTTCACCCGACCCCGAAACGGCGCAATCGACGCTCGCGGCCGTCGTCGAAGTGT
Source organism: Vulcanimicrobiota bacterium (assembly GCA_963832625.1). Taxonomy (GTDB): domain Bacteria; phylum Vulcanimicrobiota; class Vulcanimicrobiia; order Vulcanimicrobiales; family Vulcanimicrobiaceae; genus CAWHUV01. The sequence goes on from CAWHUV010000008.1 coordinate 458,449, forward strand.
TGACCGGAGCGGGCCAGGTCCCCGAGTTGAGCGTCAACGGTGCGACCGTGCCATGGGCGCACCTCGGTTGGCGGCAGCAAGATCCGCGCGAACGGACGAGCCGCTACCGATACTATGGCGTCCCGCTCGTCGCGGGGCCAAATACGCTCACCGCGGTCGCACTCGGCGCCGACGGCCTGCGCAGCGATCCCGTCGAGCTCACCGTCTTTGGACCCGGCGATCCGGTCGCGCTCAGCGCGACGGTCAGCGGCAAACTCGTCGCCGACGGAAAGACCGCCGCGACGCTCACCGTCAATGCGCTCGATCGCTGGAACCACTTCGCCGCCGCCGGTTCGATCGTCAAAGTTTCGATCGCGTCAGGCGACGCAAGTCTGATCGTTCCGCCCGAGCCGGATGCGAACAACGTCATGCCGCCGCTCCCCGCCACCGCTTTCAAGGCGGTCGATGTCGCGCTCAAGCCCGGCGGCACGCGAGCGTTGATGCTCGTCCCGGGTTTGACCGCCGGCGACGTGACGCTGCGCGCATCGCTTGGCGATCTCGTCGCCGAGCGCACCGTTTTTATCGCGCCGTACGTCCGTCCGGCGATGGTGATGGGCCTCGTCAGCGGTGGCGCCGGTGCGGTCCCCGGCCAGCCGAGCGCCGACGCCGGCATCGAATCCGGCAGCGACTCGCGACGCGGGCGCGTCGCGCTGTACGCGACCGGCGGAATCGGCACGACCGCGAGCGTGACCGCCGCGTACGATTCGGCGAGCGGCCTAACCTCAGCTAACGGAAACGCGCTCGCGCTCTACGATCCGAACCAAAGTCCGTACGCAACTTACGGCGACGCCAGCGTCAAACGCGACGACGCGCTCTCGGGACGGCACATGTATCTGCACGTCGACGTCGGTCGTTCGAGTCTGGTTTGGGGGCAATTCCAAGCGGCATCGGGGCCGAGCACCGGCTTGTCGGGATTCAACTTGCTGCTCGACGGCGAGCGCCTCATCCTCGCCGGCAAGCGCCAGAAGCTGACCCTTTTCACCGCCAAGAATTCGCTCGCATACGCGCGCCAAGTCTTCGTCCCATCGGGGCTGGGGGTATTGAACGGCGCGCTCCAGCCGAACATCGTCCCCGGCTCGGATGCGGTGACGCTGGTCGTCCTCGACCGGCACTCGGGGATCGTCCTGTCGCAAACGGCGTTGACGCGTAACGTCGACTATGCGCTCGACTACGCAACCGGCGACTTGCGCTTCATCGACGTGATCCTGCCCTACGACCCGAACTTCAATCCGCAAGAAGTCTTGATCCAGTACCAGTACGCCGGCGGCGTCGCGGCCTCGACGCTCGGCGGACGCTACGAGGCGACGCTGGGGCACGATCCGGACAAGTCGCTGAAGGTCGGGATGGGGTACGTCAACGACGGTTACGGTTCGGGGAACGTGGCGCTCTTCTCGCAAGACCTCAGCGGCCCGCTCGGCGGGGGCACGTTCTCGCTCGAGCACCTGGGCACGACCGGCATCTTGCCGACGCAGATTCTGGGTCAAGGCGTTTTTGGGACGCGCGGCGATGCGTACCGCGCGACCGTCAATTACACGGGGCCGACCGAGAAGTTGTCGGCGGGCTTCGAGACGACGACTCTCGGCTACGACAATCCGTTCGGGGGGCTGACCACGCCTGGGCTGCTCGACTATCACGCGCAATACGAACGAACGACGCGCGCGGGCGGGCTGACGCTCTCGTTCGAGCGCGGACAAAACATCGGGACCGGCGGGATCTCGAGCCAAACCAACGCCGAGGCGGCGTTCCGCCAATCGGTGGGCCGGGGCAAACGCATGACGGTGACCTCCGGCATCAAGCTCATCGGTAACGGCGCCGGCACGATCGATACCCAGTCGCCGTTGCCGGGCTCAACGTCCGCGCCGTTGTCGATTACACCGAACGTCGTCGTTCAGGCCGAAGCCGGGATCGAGTGGAAGGCCAGCAACACGCTGAGCTTTGCCGCGAACGACGTCACGGACCTCACCGGTGGGAGCAGCACGACCAACCCTTCGGAGATGTCTACCGAAGTCGACTGGGCGCTCCCGAAGAACGGCAAGTTTTTCATTCGGCGGTTATGGAGTTCGGCCGCAACGTCGAGTTTCGCGGCCACTACGCAGAGTTTGACCGCGCCCGTACTCGGAAAGAGCGCGACCAGCATCGGCTTCGAGCGCGATCTTGGAAGCGCGACCGTGAGCAGCGACTATTCGTTACAGCAGACCGCAAACGGCGAGGAAGTCACGTCCGGGATCGGCGTCAAGGATCGCTTTCAGATTGCAAAACGCCTTCGTGGAAACGTCTTCTTTCAACGCGGTTCGGAGGTCGGCTCCGTCCTTTCGGAATTCGACCTTTACGGGCTGACGTTCTCGTACAGCGAACCGACCGGTCATTTCAAGTCGACGGGCTCGTACCAGTTGCGCACGGGCGAGAGCGCTGGGTCGAGCGTTTTCTTTGGTGCCGCCGGCGCGCTGTCGCCGGTGCTCTCGACGTTCACCCAAATCAACGGCAGCAAAGCGAACGGCCTTGGGAGCGAAGACGACAAAGTCGGGTTCGCCTATCGCCCGCTTTCGAGCGACCGGTTCGTCTCGTTGCTCGAGTACGAAAGCGGGGACGGGAACACGGCGACGACGCCGACGCGGACGTCGCTCGTGTCGTTCGAACAAGCATACGAACCGACGTCGCACCTCCAATTGGCCGGCCGCTTCGCTTATAAACTGGACGGGGACGCGTACTATCCCGTCCACTCGCGCCTCGCGCAACTTCGTTTGACTCAGCGCCTCGGCGCGCGCAACGATCTAACCCTTGAGACGAGTTCGTTCGGAGTCGCCGGCATCCCCAGCGCCGGGCGCACGGCGTTGGCGGTCGAAACCGGATTCCGCGTCGGCGACGGACTGCGGCTCGCAGTCGGCGACAACTTGCGCGGCTCGGTCGATCCGTCGCTTGCCGCCCAACCGGCGCACCGCGGGTTCTACTTCACCGTTACGAGCGTCATCGACCAGATCTTCGGCTGGGGCCGCTGAGCGTGCGCCGCCTTCGGGGGTTCGGCGTGCGTTCTCTGCGATTCGCGGTAGCGCTCTTCGTGGCGCTGCCGGTCGTGATGCCGCTGGCCGAGTACGGCAGCCGCGCCCCCGCGCGCGCGGCGACGCCGATCAAGGTTCAGGACGACATCTGCGGCGGCAACGTCGCATTGTTGCATCACATCGCCGACTGGGACGCCTACCCGGGCGTCACGTTCGACATCCACCACGGCAGCCCGGCGACCTTTACCAACGTCGTCGGCAGCCTCAGCCAATCGATGACGTCGGCGGCCTCGGGTTTTACGTACGGGCTGACGGTCAGCAACCCGATCGCACCGACGACCGATGAGACCGGACTGTACTTCAACCTGTACGACTATCCGCCTAACTACCCAACCGGCGGCGTCGACCCGAGTTTCGTAGGCAACGACCTTCAGTACGGCGATGTGTCGACGCTCGGCGACAGCTTCACGGCGACCGTCACCGAGCAGAACTCGGGTCCGCTCCGACTGCAGTTCACACTCGTCGACGTCGACTACACCGAGTACTTTCAGATCGCCGGCTACAACGGCGCGACGCTCGTCTTGCCGACGATTACGCCGCGCAGCAACGCGGCCGGTGCGGTCCAAGTCACGTCGACGGCAAACTACATACAAGCCGCTTCCGGTGCGAATAACACCGGCTACAACGACTGGGACCCGCTCGCGACCGCCGACGTCTACTTCTCAAGTCCGGTCACGTCGATCGTGATGCTGCATGGCGGGACTGGCGGCAGCTCGACCTCCTCGCAAATGCTGGCGTGCGGTGCCGTCGACGCCGTGAAGTCGGCTGGGACGCTCACCTATCCGTCGAGCACCGTCATCGACGTTCCGTACACGGTCCTCGTCGGCGACACCGAATCGACGGGAAATCTCACCGACTACAACGTCCAGGTGTCGGAAAATCTTGCGAATACGTTCCCGACGGCGCAGAGCGTCTCGATCGTCGGCGGCTCCTACACCGTTAGCGGTTCGGGCTCGGCCTGCGCCATCAACGGCTCGTTCAACGGTACGTCGAACTTCGGATTGCTCTCGGGCGCGGGGAATTTGAGTCCAGGTCAGAGCTGTACGATCCATTTCACCGCGCAAGTCAGCTATCCGACGCCGGCCTCGGTTCCGACGACGCCTCAAAGCAATCAAGTCTACGCGAGCACGACCGCGATCAACGCAGCGGCGAACGCCGGCGGCACGTACAGCGGCACGACTTGGACGGCGCCGACCGGGGCGTTCGATACCGACACGTCGACGAACGCCACGGCTTTGCCGTCGACGCCGGGCGGTGACACTCCGAGCGCGACATCCGTGACGTTCTCACCGCCGGTTTCGCCGCCGTCGCTCTCGATGACCAAGACGACCAACGCCGCATCGTGGCCGGTCGGCACGAACGTCGGCAACTACACGCTCGCCGTGACGAACACCGGGACGACGGCGACGTCTGGGACGATCACCGTGACCGACACGCTGCCGAGCGGCCTCACCATCAACGGGACCCCGAGCGGGGGCGCCTTCACCTGCACGGTGACGGGCGGAACTCAGCTCAATTGCACCTCGAGCACGAGCATTGGGATCGGTGCGACCGCGAGCTTCAACGTCAACGTCAACGTGGCCGCCGGCACGCCGGCTTCGGTAACCAACACCGCGGGAGTGTACGGCGGCGGGGATCCGGTTCACACGAACGCGTCGAACGAGGCGACCGGCAGCGTCACGCAAACGATCCTCGAGCCGAACCTGACGATCGCGAAGACCGACAACGGGCCGTGGACGCTCGGTCAGGGCGGCGCGCACTACACGCTGACCGTCAAGAATACCGGCGGAGCCGCAACGTCGGGGACGATCAACGTTCAAGATACGCTGCCGGCCGGCATCACCGTCAACGGCGGCAACCCGAGCGGCGGCGGGTTCACGTGTACGGTAACCGGCGGTAACCTCGTCGCATGCACGTCGACGACCGCGCTCGCCGTCAATGCGAGCACGAATTTCAACATCAACGTGACCGTGGCAGCCGGCGCGGTCAATCCGACGGTGAACACCGCTTACTCGTGGGGCGGCGGGGATCCCACGCACACCACCCTTGGGACCGCCGCGAGCGGCACCGACTCGACGACGGTCAACCTTCCGAACCTGACGATCGCCAAGACCGACAACGGACCGTGGAACGTCAACCAGGGCGGCGCGCACTACACGCTCACGGTGAAGAACACCGGCGCGGGCCCGACCTCTGGGACGCTGACTATTGCGGACACGTTGCCGACCGGGCTTACCGTCAACGGCACCCCGGGCGGCGCAGGCTATACTTGCACGGTAACGGGCGGCACTCAAATCACCTGCACGACTTCCGCTGCGCTCAACGCGAACCAAAGCCAAAACTTCAACGTCAACGTCAACGTGACGTCCGGGACCCCGTACTCCGTGACCAACACCGCCGATTTCTATGGCGGGGGCGATCCCGTGCATACCTCGCTCGGGACGGCTGCGACCGGCAGCGATACGACGACGATCAACAACGTCCCCGGCCTCGCCGTCACGAAGACCGACAACGGCGGCGGGAGCGGCTGGACGATCGGGCAAGCGGGCGCGATCTACACGGTCACCGTCAAGAACGTCGGGAGCGGGCCGACGACGGGGACGATCACCGTCGCCGACACGCTGCCATCGAACCTCACCGCCAACGGTAACCCGACCGGGATGGGGTGGACCTGCACCGGGAACGGGACGGCGACGATTTCATGTACGTCCTCCACGGCGATTGCGTCGAACGGCTCGAGCGCGATCTCGGTCCCGGTGACGATCGGCGCGGGGACGCCGACCGGCACGAATTCGATCACCAACACCGTCTCCGCGTACGGTGGCGGCGATCCCATTCATGCGACGGCGGGGACGGCGACGACCGGAACTGATGCGACGACCGTCCATTCGGCGCCGGCGGCGTCGCTGACGGTCACGAAGACCGATAACGGCGGCGCGGGTGGTTGGACGATCGCACAGACTGGGGCGCAATACACCGTCACGATCGGAAACGCAGGCAACCTCGCTACCTCCGGCACGATCAACGTTTCCGATACGCTCCCGACCGGCCTCACCAACAACGGCACCCCGACCGGCACGGGCTGGAGCTGCAGCGTCACCGGAAACACGCAGTTCACGTGCACGTCGACGACCGCGATCCCGGCGGGCGGCAGCGGCAACCCGATCACCGTCCCGGTCAACATCGGCGACAACACGCCGACCGGGACCAATTCGATCACCAACACCGCGGCTTCGTACGGTGGGGGCGACCCGGTCCACACGAACTCGTCGAACGCTGCGACCGGCCCGCGTTCGACGACCGTCGGCTACGCCGCGACGACCTTCGCGATCGGGCCGTATCAAAACTCGAACGCGAGCGGCAGTTACGACGGCGTCGTCGCCTCGAACAACAACAACGACTTCACCGCGGTCAACGTACAGCGCGGCGGCAACCCGCAAGTCGATTCGAACGGAAACGGCGTCCCGTTGTCGGTGACGCTCTCCGCGGCGACCGCGCCGTGCATCCCGCACTCCTTCATCGTGCTCACCGGTGGCGGACAGGCGTTCTCAGTCACCGCGACCGCGCCGTCGGGTTGGCAGGTCGGGCTCTTTGCGAACGCATCCTGTACGACGCTCCTCGGTGGAGCGACCATCGGGGCAACGTCGACGGCGGGGCTCGGGGACATCGACTATACCGCGCCGGCGACGACGGTCTACAGCCAGTATACGTCGAGCGGAGCGATCACGATCACGCCTTTCCTTCGCTACGACGCGGTCCTCTCGAGCTACATCACGGGGCAGCAAGCCCAGGGGACCAATACGACGCACGACGAGCTTTTCTACGGTTACCTCTCGCTGCTGAAGACGCAGGCGATTCTGAACTCGACGTGTCCGGGCCGTACCTGGGCTGTGTCCGGGCTCGACGATCCAGTACGTCATCGCCTACACGAACGCGATGCCGGCGGGCTACGTCGCGAGCGAAGGTGCGCTCGTCCCGAAACCCTTCCCGTATGCCATGAGTTTCTCGGTCAACGAGGACGGGATCAATAACGGAACGTGGGGCACGAACGGGAGTATCTCGGTCGCGCCGACCGATACGATGGCCGGGACGACGTTCACGTACACGAAAAACGGGGCGTCGACCGGCAACCCGATCGGCGCCACCCAGTTCACGGCGACGATCGGCGGCGGCGCCTACAGCGGCCTCGCGCCCGGGGGCTCGGGGACGATTACCTTCGTCGTCACAATCAACTAGGGGCCCGAGCGCGGCTAAGAGGGTCCCCCGGCTTGGCCGAAAGGAGGGTTGGAGGGGCCCGCTAGCGCCCGGCCTGGAGGCATTGCTTTGGAGAACGATCCCCGTCAAGATTTCTTGGCTCGCTGCGAGCGTGCCGCGGTCGTCGCTCGTGACGCCGGCGTGACGCTGTCGAAGGCCGCGCGCGACCATGCGATCATACTGTCGCGCAACGGCTCGTCGGTTTCGTTTCCAATCGTAACCGACGAACGCGAGTGGCGTGAAACGACGCCCGAGGAGGCGCTCTACGCCGCCGTCGCCGACGCGTTTGCATGGGCGACGGCCGACGTCTCGGACGCGGCCTTCACGACGCTCGATGGGGTCGAGCGCACGGAGATCTCAAAAATAAAGAGCGGATACGACGGCGAGATCCAGAAGGTCCACGCGCTCGCCCAAATCATGGGCGGAATTGACGTCGTCCGTAGACTTTGGGAAGCCGCCGGCATCGATCCGAACGCGGCCGCCGCAGTCCAGCTAGGGTAGACGCGGGTCTCACCGCGCGCGCGGCATGATCGACGATCAGTTTTTCCGCCGGCCGGCACCCGACGCGCAGCGCGTTATCGCCCAGGCCAACGCGCTCGCCAACGACTTCACCGCGATCGCAGTTCGGCGCAAGACGATCGGCCGCGCCGCGGCGCTTGCGGCCTTGATGCTCGCCGCGCAGGTCGTCATCTCCGACGGCAAAGTGAACGACGACGTAGCGTGCGACCAGATGGCGAAAGCCTTGCGCAATCTCGTTGGAAAGATGCGCGCGGCTCGCGATCGATTGCGAGAACGCGGCGCTAGCTGATTTGCGCCGACTGGGACGGTAATGTCGCACGTCGTGATGACGACCTCGGTGACGATCGCCCGATTTTCTTCAGCGTAGTAGACCGGAAGCTCCTCGGCGATTGCCGCGGCGTTCTCGGTCGGGGGCGTGGCGACGAGTTCGAGGACGACGACGCTGTTGCTTGGGCTTCGAAACGCGGCACGCCGTAGTTTGGCGCTAAAGCCGAGCCCGGGGCAGATGCACGTGCCTTCGACGTGAAGCGTCGGCGGTTCGAGGGGATTCTGCCACGCCTGCCAACTGCCGCCGCACCGGCAATCGTTTGCCAATCGACGCACCTCCAATGGCCGCGCCGCAGGCGCGTGCAACGCAAGCCGGCGGAGCGGAAGCTCCGCGCAATTGTGGGACGTCCGTACCATTCAGGACGCGGCGCGCGCCTCCTTCGGAGGGCCGGCTAGGTCGGCCGCGTGCCGCGCTCGTACTCGAGCAAGCGCACGACCAAAGCGGCGCGCGTGTTCACTCCCAAGACTTTGAAGATCCGCGCCGTCTGATTCCGGATCGTATGCGGGCTACGGCCGACCGCCTCGGCGATCTGCGGACCGGTTTGGCCGGTTCGCAGGCCTTCGAGCACGCGCAACTCCGCCGGGTTCAACCGGCTGATCGGGCTGTCCATCCTCTTCAGGATGCTGAGTTCGGTTGCAAGCCACGAACTCGGCGCGACCTTTGCGGCCGCGCTGAGCGGTTCGAGTTCGTCTCGGGCGTGGGTAAGCTTGAAGAGGTCGATGGCGACGACGGCGCGCCGGTACGTATAGCCGATACCATCCCAAATGTCCGCCGCGCGCCGAAGGAGGGCTTCGGCGTCCTTGAGCCCCTTTTGCGCCGCAACTCGGCCGCGTGCATAGTATGCCATCGCAGAGGCTCGCGCGTCGCCCTCGACCGCATCGGTCGCCACGCGCCTCGACGCCGGCAACGCGCGCGCGAGCGAGTTCGCCGCCAAAGCGGGATCGGCAAAGGCCGCCTCAGCGGCGAGGAGCAGCGGCGCCATCCGGTCTTCGACGTCGGCTGCGCTCCAGCGCACCGCCGCGAGAAGCCGGCGCGCGCGCTCGAGGTGCAGGCGTTGCGCGATCGCTTGGCCGTGCAAACGGAAGAGCCGCGCCAACGCGACCTCGAAGGTGAGCCGCAGCGCGTCCGACGGCGCTTGTGCGAGCGCCGACGAATAGCGGTCGTGGCATTGCTGCACGTCGCCACGCAGCAACGCGATCTCCGCCAGGTTTTGATCGATCTCGCAGATGCTTCGGCTCAGGCTGCCGTCGTGAGCCGGGATCGTCTCGCGTAGCGCGGCGATATCGCGTTCTAGGCGCAGGTCGAGCGTCTCGACGGCGATCGTGCTCAAGACGGCGATTGCGCAGACTCGGCCAAACTCGTCGCGAACCTGCGGGCCGCCGAGGGCGTCGGTTACTTTGAGGAAATGCCGGGCCGCGATCCCGTACCGGTGCCGCGCAAACTCGATCCAACCGAGCAAGTCGATCCCGCGCGCGTAAAAGACTCCGTCGCGCGGATGGAGTTGGGATTCGACGATCGCTTGCGCCTCGTCAAGCCGGTCGGTCTGCCACGCTAAGAGTGCCTCGTAGTAAGCGCGTTCTGCGCGGGTCTCGGCCGACAGTTTCGGTGGGGGGGAGCGCCGAAGCAAACTGGCTGCTTCGTCGTGCTGTTCGAACTGCAAGTACGCGCTCGCGGCGATCAGTGAGGCCGCATAGGCGACGACCGGATCGCGGCTGCGGCTAACCTGTTTTGCCAATTCGAGCGCCGCCATCGGTTCCCCGACGGCGCGGAGCGCGCGTGCCGCAAGCATCGCAGCGCTTGGCTCCGTCGGCGCGCGGCCGAGCAACTCCAAGACCTGATGCGCGTTCCCTCGCTGCCACGCATCGAGGGCACGGCTCATGAGGTCGCGCGAATCTTCCTGAGAACGTCGAAGCGATGGTGCGTTCTTGGTCAGACTTTCGGTCCTCGTCAAGACGTCGATGCCTTGCGCTGTCGTGCGTCGCTGAGCGGCCGCGGCGTTACTGCTGCAGTATTCGCGACAATTTCAACAAGTTGCCAATTTTAAGGAAACTCTCCTTTAGTGCGCATGGACTAGTCTGCGTGAACCGTACGTCTAGTTATCGCGGTGACGATGGCGCATGCGGCGGCGCGAGGCTCGCCGGTGGTGTGACGAGATTCGCGGCGAGCGCGTGCGACGACGCCGAGAACACGAAGTAGTCGTGGTCCTCGAGATGATTCTTTTCGAAGTCAGGCGCCGATATGACGCCGTTCGAGATCGTCACCTTTCCTGTCTGCCCGACGAGTTGCAAGAAGTCGGTCGAGCGCGACTGCTGGACGACGGCGTAATAGGTGACCGTATCTTGCGGGATCCGCAGCGTCTCCGCGGCATCGGCGTTGTCCGCGTCGGTCGTGATGGCGATCTGCATCGCGAAATTCTTGGTAAAAAAGTACTCACACGCGTGCGCCGCCAGGGCGGCGTTGACGACGTTGAAGGCGGCCTCGGCCACCTCGAGTGCGGCGAGCGGCGCGGCCGCGACGATCATCCCGGGGAGCGATGCGGCGAGCTCCCGCGTGATGCCGGCGGCGCGCAGCATCGCGCCGAGGCTTTGCGCGTTCCAGGCCGTGTTGTAGAGGACCGAGGTCAAGTCGATCACGAGCGCGGCCTTGCCGTCGACGAGTGGAATCCCGCGCAACTCGGAGACGCCGATCCCCGAAAAGCTCTTGCTGCGCACGAGCTCGCGTTCGCCGGCGGGCGGATCGATGACCATGAACACCGCGCTCCAGCCGAGGCTCGCCATGCGAACCGTCGCGTTGTCGGATCCGAACGGCGAAATTTGTTCGACGCGCATTCGAAAGCGGCTCTCGTTCTTTGCGTTGCCGAAGGTGCGTTCGGAAGCGTGGAAATAGAGCGGTGCGACCGAGAGCGCCGCCGGCGCCGCCGAGAGCAACTCGTTCTTTTCTTGTTGGATCATCTCGGCGTCGCCGGCCGTCACCGGGGCCAAGAAGCGGCGGTTTGGTGCGTCGTAGCGCAAAAACATCGGCGCGTCGCTGGGCGCTGCGGTCGGCTTCGACGTTGGTGAGGGCGTGGCGGTTCGGTGCGGCGCCGGCGCCGGATGCAATGGTTCCCGGCTTGCGCCGGTGAGGGCTAGCTCGCCGGCGACGCCGGCGAGCAACGTCGACTGTAAGAAGCGCGAACGTCGCATGGCCTATTCATCGGCGAGATGCGCGACGACCCGGTAAGAATCGCGGGTGCAGCCGGTCACTTCGCACGTTGACGGCGTTAACGGCGTGACGCAGCTTACGTCAGGCTTCCACCAATTCTTCAATGCGCCGCGAGATGTCGCCGATCAGACGATCGGCATCTTCGTTACTTTGCCCTTCGGCGAAGACGTTCAGCGTTGGGTCGGATGCGTCGGGCAGGACGAGGAACCACCCGCCGTCGAGCTGGACGCGTACGCCGTCGAACAGTTCGACCTCGTGCGCCTGGTTCTCGGCGACGAGCGAGCGCATGATTTCGCCTTTGCGCTCCCAGGGGCAAACGATCGCGCGGTGCCGCAAGAACCAATGCGGCAGCATATCGTTCAGTTCGTGAAGTTTGCGGCCCTCGAGCGCGAGCAATTCCATTACCTTGACGAATCCGTAGAGCGCGTCGAAGACCGGTTGGAACTCGGGAAAGATCGGTTCTTGCCGAAAGCCGCTCGCGTAGTCGAGCATGTCGCGCTGTGCGTCGGCGAGCGCCATCATCGAGCGTCCGTCGCTTCGCGTGCGAATCATCGTGGCGCCGACCGACTCGGCGAGCCGCTCGATCGCGCTCGGGGTCGTGGCCGGGATCGCGATGCGCGCACCCGGTTTGGCGCGCCCGACCATCAGGGTGATCAGGGCGAGCAGGCGGTTTCCGGCGATCACGCCTCCCAGATCGTCGATCAAGACGAACGACTCGCCGTCGTGGTCGACGAGGACGCCCAAATCCGCGCCGAGCGTCGTCGTTACCGTGTGCAGTTGTTCGATGTAACGCTCGCGGTCGAGTTGGAACGTGCGTGCCTTGTGTTCGTCGTAGTATGCGTCGAGCGCGATGATGTCGACGCCGAGGTTCGCGAGGATGCGCGGCAAGGCGATCGACGTGTTCCCGTACGCGTAGTCGACGACGACTTTGAATCCGGCCTTCGGAAGCGCGCGCGGGCGCAGCGCCGCTAGAAACTCCGACGCGTAGATCTCGAGCGAGCGCGCCGGAAACGAAAGCAAGCCGACCTCGTCCATCCCGGTGCGCCGAAAATCTTCACGGAAGAAGAGGTTTTCGACTTTGCGCTCGGTCGATTTGTCGACGTTGATCCCGCTTGCGTCGAAGAATTCCATCAGGAGTGAGTTTGGGTCTTTCGGGTTGATTCGGGTATGGACGCCACCGTCGGCGCCCATCCGCGTCGCGTAACGCGCGAGCGGAGGCGGAAGCGAACGCAGGTCCTCGACGTTGACTCCGACCGAAAGAAGACCGGATATGATGCAGCGGTTCATGATCCGTGAGGCGGGATGCGAGCCGCGGCTGGTCATGACCGTCTGGCCGGGCCGCAGATGCGAGCCGAACGCTTGACCGAGCTTCATCGCGAATTCCGGCGTGATCTCGACGTTCGCCAATCCCGAAACTCCGGAGCCGCCGAAGAGCGAACCGGGCCACTTTATTCCGTAGATCAAGCGACATCGAAACGATCGAGCCCGAACTCACCGTTTTATCGGGCCAGATCTTGATGTTGGGGCGCAACACCGCGCCGCTCCCGATCGTGCAGCCGCGCCCAATTACGGTTCCTTCACCGATCGAGACGCGGTCTTTCACGATGTTCCGGTCGGCGACCGTGCACCCGTTGAGCGCGCTCGATTCGCCGAAGTAGGCGTCGTCCCACGCGATCGTACGGTGCACCCGCGCGTTGCGGGCGACGATCGTCGAGTTGCCCAGCACCGTATCGGCGCCGACGACCGCACCCGCTTCGACGACGACGTTTTTCCCCAAAACCACGGGCGCGATGAGGTGGGCGTCGGGATCGATGCGGCAGTCTTCGCCGAGCCAGATCCCGGGGCTCGACTCAGTCCCCGGGATCTTGACGCGAACCTTGCCGTTCAACGCGTCGTAGTTTGCTTGCCGGTACTGTTGAAGGTTGCCGATATCGGTCCAATAGTTTTCGGTGATGAAACCTTGGACGAGCTTCCCTTCGTGCAACAATCGGGGGAATATGTCGCGCGAGAAGTCGTAGTTCTTCCCTCGCTCCATGAAGTCGAAGACGACCGGGTCGAGGACGTAGATCCCCGTGTTGATCGTGTCGGAGAATATCTCGCCCCACGACGGTTTCTCGAGGAAGCGCGTGATGCGCTTGTGATCGTCGGTGATCACGACGCCGAACTCGAGTGGGTTGGCGACGCGCTGCAGCGCAATCGTCGCGGTCGCCCCGCTCCGCGCGTGGTCGGCGAGCAGCGCGGTCAAGTCGGCATCGGTCAGCGCGTCGCCCGAGATGACGAGAAACGGCTCGTCGCGCAAGAGGTGCTCGGCGAGTTTGACGGCCCCCGCAGTTCCGAGCGGCGTGTCCTCGACGACGTACGAGAGCGCGACGCCGAAAGCCGAGCCGTCGCCGAAGTAGCTTTCGATCTCGTCGGCGAGATAGTGGAGCGTCCCGACGACTTCGCGAATCTCGTGCGTGCGGAGCAGATCGATGATGTGCTCCATCACCGGCTTGTTCGCGACCGGCGCCAAAGGCTTGGGGCGCGTCGATGTCAGCGGCCGCAGCCGCGACCCCTCGCCTCCCGCCATCACGACCGCTTTCATCGCGCGAACGAACCTCCTCGGATTCGCGCTCGCAGACCCTCTGCGAGGCCGACGACGCCGGCGTCGGTTTCGATGTCTTCGAGCATCAGCGCGCTCTTCCGGCGCCAGTTCGCGTACTGAGTGAAAGTCCCCGGGACGTTGACCTGCTCGAGCTCGCCGAGCGCGTCGTCGAGTTGGACGAGGACGATCCGCGCCGGGCTTTGGGCCAAAAATCGGTAGGCGGCCGCCGTCAGCGCCGCGTAGGCGCTCGGTTCGAGCGCGCGAGCGTCGATCGTTCGGTGGAGGCGTTCGACGGCGCCGTCGTCGAGTTCGCCCGCGGCGCGCAGCGCTTCGAGCAATCGCGTCGCGTCGACGCGGCGCGCGGCGCGGGCGCGCGCGGTCGACTCCGCGTCGAGGTTGCCGAGCGACTCCGCAACGTCCAGGTCGCGCCCGAGGACCCAGCCTCGCAGCGTCGGCAGGTCGTGCGTCGTCACGGTGGCGAGCGCCGCCGCCGGATAGGCGCTCGGCCCCCGAAACGATCCGTCGGGCGTACGCTCGAAGAGCAAGATGCGGCACGACAGGATCGCGGTACGTTCCATCCGCTCGCGGAAGCCGTCGGGGACGGTGCCAAGATCCTCGCCGACGATCGCGCAGCGCGCCGCCGCGCTCTCGCGCGCGACTACGCCGAGCAGCGTCTCAAATGGATAGTCGACGTAGGCGCCATCGCGTGGGGTTCCGCCGAGCGGGATGAGGAAAAGACGCATCAGCGACATGACGTGATCGATCCGCAGCACGGACGCGGCGCGCATCGCGTCGCGCAGGAGCGCGGCATAGCGTTCGGCGCCGGCGCCGGCGAGCGCCGCAGGGTCAAACGCCACGAGTCCCCAGTTCTGACCGAGCGGACCGAGCGGGTCGGGCGGGGCGCCGATCGTCCGATCCAAGCGGTAGGCGGCGCGCTCGCCCCACACGTCGGCTCCGTTCGGATCGACGCCGACGGCGAGATCGAGAAAGAGCTTCGCGCCGGGTGCGGCGCCCGCGGCCGCGAGCTGCTCGCTTGCCACGAATTGCAAGTACTTGAAGAAATCGACGTGGCGGCGCGCGCGCCGCGCGAAGCGCGCGATCCGCGGAGCTCCTGGATCCGAGAATGCCTGGGGCCACGTCGTCCACCCGCGCACGCGCCCGCCGTCGCGCGCGAAACGCTCGGTCAGCGCTTCGTATCGCGCGAAACGCTCGAGCCGCAGTCCGCCCGCGTCGACGAATTCGTCGAACGCGCGCTTGCGCTCGGCCGGCGCGTGCCGGCGAAACCATTCGTACAGCGCGCGTAGCGTGCGCCGCTTGCACGCCGCGACGGTTGCGTAGTCGATGAGCGCCGCGCCCCGCGCGCGAGTTAACTCGGCCTGGAAGGCGGTGCCGGCGACGAGCCCCCGCGTGCGCGCGTCGGCGGCGAATTCGGGGATCGCCTCGACGTCGACGTAGAGCGGGTTGAGAAAGTGGCGGCTGGTCGGCGCGTAGGGGCTGGCGGTCTCGGGATCGACCCAATGGAGCGCGTGCAAAGGATTGACGGCGACGAGGTCCGCGCCGAGCCGCGCCGCCGATTGCGCGATCGCGCGCAGGTCGGAAAAATCGCCGATCCCCCAGTTGCGCCGCGAGCGTAAGCCGTAGAGATGGAGCGCGATTCCCCACGCGCGGCCTTCGAGCTCGAACGCGCTCACGCGAAACCCGCGCGCGAGCGGAGCACGACGACCGATCGCGCGCGCAAGGGCATCGCCGGGCCTTCGAAAGCGATCGGCGCGAAGACGTGGGTCCGCGGGTCGCCCGCCGTGTCGACCAAGAGCTCCCAGCCGCCCGGTCGCCTTGGGAAGACCAACTCGAGATCGTGGTCGTGGGCGTTCAAGTACATGAGGAAGAGCCGGTCTTCCGGCGCCTCGGCGGACTCGCCGAACGCGAGTCCTAGGACGCGGCGCTCGCGGTCGTGCCAATCGTGCTCGGACATTTCGCGGCCGTCGGGATTGAGCCACATGACGTCTTTGCGCGTCCCGTCAGCGAGCGGGCCGCCGTGGAAGAAGAGTTCCCGGCGGAAGGCGCTCTCACTGCGACGCAATGCGAGCAGCGCGCGGACGAACTCGAACAGGTCGGGATCGAGCGGCGGAGTCCAATCGATCCAACTGATGGGGCCATCCTGGCAGTACGCGTTGTTGTTGCCGTCCTGCGTCCGGTCGCGCTCGTCGCCGCCGAGCAGCATCGGAACGCCCTGGGCGAGGAGCGTCGTCGCCAGGAGATTGCGCTTCTGCCGCGCGCGCAGGGCCTGGACCGCGAGATCGTCGCTCGGCCCTTCGACGCCGCAGTTCCAGCTGAAGTTCTCGTCGGCCCCGTCGGCGCCGTCTTCACCGTTGGCCGCGTTATGTTTCTCGTTATAGCTGACGAGGTCGTGCAGCGTGAAGCCGTCGTGCGCGGTCACGAAGTTGATCGATGCGCGAACGTGTCGCCCGTCGTGCTCGAAAACGTCGGAGGAACCGGTCAGCCGCGCCGAAAGACCCGCGACGACGTCGTCGGTCCCGCGCCAGAACCGGCGCACGCCATCACGAAACTTATCGTTCCATTCCGACCACCCAGGCGGGAATTGCCCGAGCGCATAGCCGCCGGGGCCGAGGTCCCACGGCTCGGCGATCAATTTTACGCGGGACAACGTCGGATCTTGCGCGATGGCTCCAAAGAAGCCGGCGTTCCGGTCGAACCCGTGCCCGGTCCGCGCGAGCGCGGGTGCGAGGTCGAACCGAAATCCGTCGACGTGCATCGTCTCGACCCAGTAACGGAGCGAGTCCATCACGAGCTGCAGGACGCGCGGATGCTCGACGTTGAGCGTATTTCCGCACCCGGTCTGGTCTTCGTAGAAGCGTCGGTCGGCGCCGAGCCGATAGTACGTGGCGTTGTCGATGCCGCGGAAGGATAGCGTCGGTCCGAGTTCGTTCCCCTCGGCCGTGTGGTTGAACACGACGTCGAGGAGCACTTCGATCCCGGCCGCGTGAAACTG
Organism: Vulcanimicrobiota bacterium; assembly: GCA_963832625.1. Lineage (GTDB taxonomy): Bacteria > Vulcanimicrobiota > Vulcanimicrobiia > Vulcanimicrobiales > Vulcanimicrobiaceae > CAWHUV01. Next base: position 475,440 of record CAWHUV010000008.1, read on the forward strand.
CGAGATCATGGTCTTGAACTCACCCGGGCTCGGCGCGTCGTTCGAGTATCCCGCGTGCGGTGCGAAGAAGCCGAGGGTGTTGTATCCCCAGTAGTTGTGCAGCCCGCGCTCGACGAGGCGGCGGTCGTCGCAAAACGCGTGGACCGGCATCAATTCGACCGCGGTCACGCCGAGCCGCTTTAGGTAGCCGAGCACTGGCGCCGCGGCGAGCCCGAGAAACGTCCCGCGTAACGGCGGCGCGACGCCGGGATGCTGCATCGTAAATCCGCGAACGTGAAGCTCGTAGATCGCCGTATCGCGCCAGCGGGTCTGCGGGGGGCGGTCGCGGCCCCAACTAAACGCGTCGTCGACGACGACGCTCTTCGGCATCCCCGGAGCGTTGTCGCGCCGGTCGAAACTGAGATCGTCGCGGTGCGAGCCGATTCGGTACCCGAAATGGGCGTCCGACCAGCGCAACGCGCCCGCGAGCGCCTTGGCATATGGGTCGAGGAGCAATTTGTGCGCGTTGAAGCGGTGACCGCGCGCCGGATCGTATGGGCCGTAAACGCGGTAGCCGTAGCGCAAACCAGGGCGCGCTTCCCGCACGTACCCGTGCCACACTTGATCGGTGTAGGCGGGGAGTTCGATCCGCCGCACCTCGCGGCGCCCGCGTTCGTCGAAGACGCACAGTTCGACGCGCTCGGCGTGCGCCGAGAACAACGCGAAGTTGACGCCCTTGCCGTCCCACGTCGCACCGAGCGGGAACGGTTCGCCGAGATCGGCGGCCGGCGCGCGGGCGTCCGTCATTGCGCCGGCGCGAATATCAGCAGCGTCTGCGGCGGGACGTACAACTCGAGCGACTCCGGCCTGCCGTGTGCCGGAACCCCGGACGCGGCGACGGCGCCGGCGTTACCGCGATTGCGCCCGCCGTAGCGCGCCGCATCGGTGTTGAGGACCTCGTCGTACGTTCCGGCGGCCGGGACGCCCACGCGGTAACGGTCTTGGGCCGAGCCGCTCAGGTTCAGGACGACGACGACGAACGAACCGCTCTTCGGGTCGCGGCGCACGAAGGCCGCGACGCCGCTCTGGGGGTCGCTGCAGTCGATCCACTCGAATCCCGACCAGTCGAAGTCGCACGCGTAGAGGGCCGGCGTCGCTCGATACAGCCGGCCCAGATCGCGCAGCAGCGCGACGAGCGCGCGGCGGCGCGGGTCGTCGAGTTGGTGCCAGTCGAGGCTACGCGCTTCGCTCCACTCGCCTTCTTGTGCGAACTCGTCGCCCATGAAGAGCAGTTTCTTGCCCGGATGCGTAAAGAGGTAACCGTAGAGCATCCGCAGGCTTGCGAAACGCGACTCGTCGTCGCCGGGCATTCGGCCGATCAACGAGTGCTTGAGGTGGACGACCTCGTCGTGCGAGAACGGCAGCACGTAGTTCTCGTTGAACGCGTACATCAGGCTGAACGTCAACTCGTCGAAGTGGTGGCCGCGGTAGAGCGGGTCGCGCGCGAACAAGCGTAACGTGTCGTTCATCCAGCCCATGTTCCACTTGTAGCCGAAGCCGAGGCCGCCGAGGTGGGCCGGCGCCGAGACCATCGGCCACGACGTCGACTCTTCCGCGACGGTGAAGGCCGTAGGGAATTCGGCGTAAATCGTCGCGTTGAGTTGCCGCAGGAACGCCGTCACTTCACGGTTCTCGTTCCCGCCGTCTTCGTTCGGGATCCAGTTTCCGGCGCTGCGCTCGTAGTCGAGGTAGATCATCGACGAGACCGCGTCGAGCCGCAGGCCGTCGGCGTGAAACTCGCCGAGCCAATAGAGGGCGCTCGCAAGCAAAAAGTTTGCAACCTCGCGCCGGCCCACATTATAGACGTACGTCCCCCACTCGTGGTGAAAGCCTTTTCGCGGGTCGGCGTGTTCGTAGAGATGCGTCCCGTCGAACGTTCCGAGCCCGTGCGCGTCGGTCGGAAAATGTCCTGGGACCCAATCGAGGATGACGCCGAGCCCGGCGGCATGTGCGCGGTCGACGAACGCCCGAAAGTCGTCCGGCGCCCCGTACCGGCTCGTCGGCGCGAACATCCCGGTGCACTGGTAGCCCCACGAGCCGTCGAACGGGTGCTCCATCACCGGCAAGAGTTCGAGATGCGTAAAACCGAGGTCCGTCGCGTAAGGGATCAGTTGATCGGCCAGCTCGGAATAGTTCAAGAAGCGTTCGCCGCGGTCGCCCTTGCGGCGCCACGAGCCGAGGTGAACTTCGTAGATCGAGATCGGCTTCTCGCGCGACGCGCGTTCGCCGCGCTCCGCCATCCAAGCGTCGTCGCTCCAAACGTGCGCGCTCGGCGGCGTTACGCGCGAAGCGGTCTGCGGCCGCACTTCGGCCGCGAACGCGAGCGGGTCGGCCCGCAGCGGGAGCAGCGCGCCGCTCGGCCCGGTGAATTCGTACTTGTACGCGTTGCCGGCGAGGTCGCCGGGGACGAATAGCTCCCACACTCCGCACTCCGAGCGAAACCGCATCGGATGGATGCGGCCATCCCAGTCATTGAAGTCGCCGACGACGCTGGCGCGTCGTGCGTTCGGCGCCCAAACTGCGAACGACGTCCCGGCGACGCCCTCCTGGACGCGTTGATGTGCGCCGAGCACCTCCCACAAACGCAGGTGCTTTCCTTCGGCGATCAGCCACGCGTCGATGGCGCCCAGAACGTACCCGAAGCGGTAGGGGTCGTCAAACTCGGTGGTGACGTCGTCGATGCGCTCGCGCAACCGGTATGGAAAGGGAGCCGTCCGCGCCAACTCGCCGGCGAAGAGTCCCGCGGGGTGGACGCGCTGGAGTGCGAGCGCGGCTTTGCCGTCGCGCGCGTCGACCGCATAGAGGCGTCCCGCGTGCGGGCGAAAGACGCGAACGACGACGCCGTCGCCGGCCGCGTGCATCCCGAGAAAGGAAAACGGGTCGGCGTCGTTGCCGCGAACGATCGCCTCGACCCGGGCCGCGTCGAGGATCACAAGCGCGTCAGAAACGCGTCGGCGGTCGGCGCCGCATCGAAGCTCCACTCGAGCGGCGACTTCCCGGCGCCCTCGTACTCGCTGAGCTGCTGCACGAGCTTCGCGATCAGTCCGGTCCAGCCGGTCTGATGCGCGGCGCCGAGCCCGCTACCGTTGTCGCCGTGAAAATATTCGTAAAAGAGCGTTAGATCGCGGAAGTGCGGGTCGGTTTGCAATTTCGCGTTCGCGCCGTTGAATGGGCGGCGGCCGTCCGCGCCGCGCTCGAACAGGCGCAGCAAGCGGTGCGAAAGTTCTTCGGCGACGTCCCACAGCGTCACTTGGCGTCCGGAACCTGTCGGGAACTCGACCATGAATTCGTCGCCGTAGTAGAAGTGGAAGTTCTGCAGAGCCTCGATGATAAGAAAGTTCAGCGGGAACCACACCGGCCCGCGCCAGTTCCAGTTTCCCCCGAAAAGCCCGCTGCGTGACTCACCCGGATCGTAGTCGACGCGCAGCTCTTTCCCGCCGTACTCGAGCACGTAGGGGTTCGCCTCGTGAAACTTCGAGAGCGAACGCAAACCGTAAGGGCTCAAGAACTCGTTCTCGTCGAGCAGGACGCGCAAGATGCGGCGCAGCTTCGCTCCGTCGACGATCGCGAGCAGCCGCCGTTCCCCCATTCCGTGCGTCTCCATGCACGCGACGTTTTCGCGCAGCTCGGGGCGGTTCGCGATGAACCACTCGAGCCGGCGTTTGAAGTTCGGCAACCGCCCCAGGAGTTGCGGCTGGATCGTTTCGATTGCGAGCATCGGGAAGATGCTGACGAGCGATCGGACCCGCAACGGCCGGACGCTGCCGTCGGGTGCGACGAGTTGATCGTAATACAAGCCGTCGCGGTCGTCCCAGAGCCCGGGGACTCCGCCTTCCGCGTCCGCCCGGTTGATCGCGTGGGCGATGTAGAGGAAGTGCTCGAAGAATTTGCTTGCGATGTCTTCGTAGGACGGGTCGTGCTGCGCCAGTTCGAGCGCGATCGCCATCATGTCGAGCGAGTAAACCGCCATCCACGACGTCGCGTCGGATTGGTTGAGCCGCCAGCCATCCGGAAGGGTCGCGCTGCGGTCGAAGACGCCGATGTTGTCGAGTCCTAGAAATCCACCGTGGAAAACGTTGTTCCCCGAAGGATCCTCGCGATTGACCCACCAGGTGAAGTTCATCAGCAGCTTCTGAAAGACGCGTTCGAGGAAAAGATAGTCGGCCTCGCCGAGCGTCTTGTGTTCGATCTGAAAGACGCGGTAGGCGGCCCACGCATGAACCGGCGGATTGACGTCGCCGAACGCCCACTCGTACGCGGGGATCGCGCCGTTTGGGTGCATGTACCACTCGCGCGTCAGCGTGATCAACTGGCGCTTCGCGAACGCCGGATCGACCAGCGACAGAACGACCGTATGAAAAGCGAGGTCCCACGCCGCGTACCAAGGGTACTCCCACTTGTCTGGCATCGAGAGGACGTCGTGGTTGTACAGATGGATCCACTCGCTGTTGCGCCCGTGCCAGCGCTCGGGCGGCGGGGGCGGTTGGAGCGGGTCGCCGCGCAGCCAATCGCGCACGATATAATAGTAGAGCTGCTTTGTCCAAAGCATCCCCGCGAACGCGGCGCGCTGCATCGCGCGCATCTCGTCGCTCGCCGGAAACGGATTGATCGCCGCGTAAAAGCGGTCGGCTTCCCAAGCGCGCTCTTTGAGGATCGCCTCGAAGTCGTCGAACGGCGCCGTTGGGCGCGTCTCGCGCAAGCGCAAGCGCACTTCCCGCTGCGCGCCGGGCTCGATCGGGAGCGCATAGTGAAGCGCGGCTTTCGTCCCGCGCCGCGCTGGATTGACGGCGCCGCGCTCGGCGCGCACGATCGCGCGATCGATGCCGTCCTTGACGTACGGCTGCGCGTTCGAGGAGCCGAAGACAGTTTCGTAGTTCGTCTCGTTCTCCGTGAACAGCGCCGCGCCGTCGCCTTCGTAGTACAGGCAATAGTCACCGAGCGTCCGATGCCGCGCGACGAGCGCCGGCGGACCCTCGCGCGCCGGCTCGATGAGGGGCCGTTCGGCCCCCGGCGCCCACGACCACGTGTTGCGGAACCACAACTCCGGGACGATGTGGAGGGTGGCCGCTTTCGACCCGCGGTTGACCGCAGTCAGGTTGATAAGGAGATCGGTCGGCGACGCCTTCGCGTACGTGACCGTGATGTCGAAGTACGCGTCGTCGTCGAAGACTCCGGTGTCGATCAATTCGTATTCCGGATCGAGCCGGCTGCGGCTCGCGTTGACTTGCCGGAGTTCGTCGTACGGAAAAGCGCGTTGCGGATATTTGTAGAGCGCGCGCATGTACGCGTGCGACGGGACGTTGTCGAGGTAATAATACAGCTCCTTGACGTCCTCACCGTGATTCCCTTGCGGTCCGGCGAGGCCAAAGAGGCGCTCCTTGAGGATCGAGTCGGCGCCGTTCCAAAATGCCGGCGCGAAACACAGCCGCTGACTGTAGTCGCTGATTCCGAAGATCCCGTCTTCGCCCCAGCGATACGCGCGCGCGCGTGCGTGCTCGAACGGGAAGTAGTCCCACGCGGCGCCGTCGCGGCTGTAGTCTTCGCGGACGGTCCCCCACTGGCGGTCGCTCAGGAAGGGTCCCCAGCGCGCCCAATTCTCGGCGCGGTGAGCTTCGGCGTCAATGCGCGCTCGCTCGGGGTTCCAATCCATATGCCCGCTTTCTCCAAAATGTCGGCGAAGGTTTCCTGTGCGACGTCGTCGGAGGCTGCGGCATGCGGCTCGAAGGCGATGACGGCGCGGTCGCGGTTGCGTACGGACGCGACGTGTGCGCGGACCTCGTGGCGGCGAGCGGGCACGAGTGGCTCGTCACGAACGGCATTGGCGGTTACGCCTCCGGGACGATCGACGGCTCGTTGACGCGCCGCTATCACGGGCTGCTGATCGCGGCGCTCGCGCCGCCCGGCGATCGTACGCTGCTCGCCGTCAAGTTCGACGAGCGCGTCGAGTACCGCGGAGCCTTCTGGGATCTCGGCAACAACCGTTGGACCGGTGGGACGGTGGAACCGAAGGGATTCTTGAATCTCGAACGCTTCTTTTTAGACGGGACGATGCCGGTCTGGCACTACGCGTTCTCCGACGCGTTGCTCGAGCGGCGCGTCGCGCTACTCCCAGGCTGCAATGCGAGCGCCGTCCGCTACCGGTTGCTGCGCGGTTCCGAGGCCGTGCGGATCGTCGCCAAGGCCGTGATCGACTATCGCGACTTTCACTCCTTGACCCGCTCGCCGTTCAACTTGCGGCTCGAAGCGCAACCGTCCGGAGTGCGCGCGAGTCTGCCGTTCGCCGGCGCGACGCCGGTCGTACTCGACTGCGATCGCGGGACGTGCCGGATTGCCGGCGTCTGGTTCCGCGACTTCGACCTCCCAGCCGAGCGCGAGCGCGGGCTCGACGATCGCGAGGATCATTTACACGCTGCAACGTTCGAAGCCGAGGTTGCGCTCGGCGAGATGCTGACGTTGCGCGCCGCGGCGGGCGATCCGCCGGCCGACGCAGCGGTCGCAACGTTCGAGCGCGTCGCTGCGCGGGAGGTGGAACTCCTCGACGCGTGGCGCGCCGCGCAGGGCGCGGCTGCGGCCCACGCGCCGCCGGCGGTCCGTCAACTCGTCCTGGCCGCCGACCAGTTCATCGTCGCGCATCCGCTCCCGGGCTTCGCGCAAGGGCGTTCGATTGTCGCGGGCTATCACTGGTTCAACGACTGGGGGCGCGATGCGATGATCTCGTTGCCGGGCTTGACGCTGACGACCGGACGGTCCGAAATCGCCGGAGCGATTCTGCGGACGTTCGACCGGTTCGTCGACCGAGGGATGCTCCCGAACGACTTTCCGGAACGCGGCGGAGCGCCCGAGTTCAACAGCGCCGACGCTTCGTTGTGGTATGTCGAGGCGGTGCGCGCCTACGCCGCGGCGACCGGCGACGATCTGTCGGTGGCGGAATGGTGGCCGACGCTCGAGTCGATCGTCGCCCATTACGACGGTGGGACGCGGTACGGAATCGGCGTCGATCCCGCCGACGGGCTCTTGCGCGCGGGCGTGCCCGGCGTCCAGGTGACGTGGATGGACGCGCGCGTCGGCGATCGCGTCGTGACGGCCCGCATCGGAAAGCCGGTCGAGTTGAACGCGCTCTGGTACAACGCGCTTCGTTCGATGAGCGCGCTCGCCGCGCGCCTCGGGCGTGACGCGGCGCGCTTCGAGAAGATGGCCGAACGCGTCCGCGCGAGCTTCGATCGTTTTCGCGACGACGCGACCGGTGGGCTCCGCGACGTCGTCGACGGTCCGAACGGCGACGACCGCTCGATCAGGCCGAATCAGCTCTTCGCGGTCGCGCTTCACGCGAGCCCGCTCGAGCCCGACGTCCAGCGCGGCGTCGTCGGCGTCTGCGCGCGCGAGTTGCTGACGTCGTACGGACTGCGCAGCCTGTCGCCGAGCGATTCGGCCTACGTCGGGCGGTACGAGGGCGGCGTCGCCGAGCGCGACGGCGCGTACCATCAGGGGACGGTGTGGACCTGGCTGATCGGCCCGTTCGCGCTCGCGCACGCGCGAGCGTTCGGCGACCGGGCGACGGCGCTCGGGTTCTTAGAACCGCTGCTCGACCGCGTCGTCGCAGGCGGCGTCGGGACCCTCGGCGAGATCGCCGACGGCGACCCGCCGTTTACGCCACGCGGCTGCATCGCGCAGGCGTGGAGCGTCGCCGAGGTCCTACGCGCGTGGCACGCGTTGCGCCGCGACGAGGCCGATTGAATTGCGCCGGCGCGTGGAGTAACGTACAATCGAGCCCATGAAAAATTCGTTTGGAGCGGCGCTCGCGTGCGGCGCGCTCGCGTCGGCCCTGGGCGCCGGACCGGCCGCGGCGTCGTGCATCCCGGTGCCGCGCTTCGACTCACCGAGCGTCGCCGGCTTGGTCTCCGGCATCCCCGTGACGGCAGTGTACGAGTACAGCGGCGGCAACGGCGGGGCGTTCGGCGTCGACGCCTATTGGCTCACGAGCGGCGGAAATGGCGCCCTGACCGCGCACAAGAAGATCGCCGCCGTCCAAGGCGGCGACCGGATGACGGCGCTCTTTGCCAACGGCAAGTTGTACGTCGCAAACGCGATCTATCTGTCGGGAGAACCGCATTGCTGCTACACGCACGTCGCGGTCCAGCGGTTCAAGATGAATCTGAGCGACGCCGACCACCCGCAACTCGTCGCGGACGGAAGCGGGACCGTCGCGCAGCCGAAGGAGCCGTCGTTCCAAGGCACGTGCCAGGGTGACACCGAGGATTCGCGGTACCGCGATTACTTCAACGGCTCCTGGCGCCGCGCCGTCATCTCAGCCGTCCGATAAAATACTTCGCCTCCTCAAAAGGCCGGATCGGTCGAAGTTGCGACGTGCGTCGCGCGCAGCGTGATCCCAACCGCAGCTAACACTGCGATCCCTCCGGCGAGCGTTTGAAGCGTCAGCGTCTCGCGAAAGATCAGCGCGGCCAGGATCGCGGCGCTCACCGGCTCGAGCAGCGTCGTCATCGCGACCGTGCTCGGCGTGAAGTCGCGAAGCGCCGCGTTGAGCGCGGTGTGTCCGAGCAACTGCGAAACGAGCGCCATTGCGATGATGCCGAGCCATGCGCTCGTCGCGCTGACCGGCGGTGGCGGCTGGTGCGCCGCGACCGCGAGGACGGCGAGCGCAAGCGCCGCCCAACCGTACGTGCGCGCGACGATCGCGCGCGTCGGGATCGCGGCGGGGCCCAAAGTGGGCTGCGCGCCGGTCGCGCGTACCACGATAAGGTACGCGCCCATCGCGAACGCCCCGGCGAGGGCCAGAAGGTCGCCGCGGAGCGCGTGCCCGCCGACCGGCGCCGGCGCGACGTGTTGCAGCGTAATCGCGGCCAGCCCGAGCGCGGCGAGCACGATGGCCAGCAGGTACGCGCGAGCCGGCGGCCGGCGCGCGATCAGCGCATCGTACGCCTCGGTCCACAGCGGCGTCGTCGCGACGAGCAACGTTGAGATTGCGACCGACGTGTAGAGCAACGATCCGATCCAGAACCCAAAGTGCGCCGCAAGCGCCAGTCCGGCGCCGGCCAAAGCGAGCTCGCGCCGCAAGCCGAGGCTGCCGCCGGGGCGTGTCAAGGCGGCGAAGAGGACGAGTGGAAGCGCGGCGATTGCAAGACGCAGCGCGCTCACGGCGAGAGGCCCCGCGCCGGCGAGCGCGTACCGCGCGAAGATTGCGGCCGCGCCGACGGCGAGCTGTGCGCTGAGCAGTCGAGCGTAAGGCAAGTCAACGCCCCTTGCTCCGTTGACACGGGGCGTCCTGCGGACTATCGTGGGAGCATCCTCACGGGAGCCCGCGCGACGGGCTGAGAGGGCGATGTTGGTCGCCGACCGTCGAACCTGATCCGGATCGTGCCGGCGTAGGGAGAGACGGTCGCACCGGAAGCTTGGAAGGACAACGAGATGGCTGCGATCGTCGATGAGAAGCGGATGCGCGCGCGCAAAGTCTACGTGACGGGTGCCGGCGACGCGTCGGTGCGCGTTCCGATGCGCGCGATCGAGTTGACCAACGGCGAGCGCCACGTGGCCTACGACACGAGCGGACCGTTCACGGACCCGGACGTCGCGACCGACGTTCGCGCCGGGATCGCGCCGCTGCGCGCGCCTTGGATCGAGGGGCGCGGCGACACGCTCGAATTGGAGGCGCCGACCTCGCTCTATCGCCGCGGCCGCGAGGCGATGCCCGAGCTGGACGCGGTTCGCTTCCGCGCGCGACGCCGGGCGCGCCGCGCGAAAGCAGGCTCGAACGTCTCGCAGATGCACTACGCGCGCCGCGGCGAGATCACGCCCGAAATGGAATTCGTCGCCCTTCGCGAGGGCGTCGCCCCAGAGCTCGTCCGCGACGAGATCGCGCGCGGCCGCGCCATCCTGCCGGCGAACGTCAATCACCCCGAGAGCGAACCAATGATCATCGGGCGCACCTTCCTCGTGAAGATCAATGCGAACATCGGAAACTCGGCGGTCGCTTCGACGATCGAGGAAGAGGTCGAAAAAATGACGTGGGCGACGCGCTGGGGCGCCGACACCGTCATGGACCTCTCGACCGGGAAGAACATCCACGAGACGCGCGAGTGGATCTTGCGCAATTCTCCGGTCCCGATCGGGACCGTTCCGATCTATCAGGCGCTCGAGAAAGTCAACGGAAAAGCCGAGGACCTGACCTGGGAACTCTACCGCGACACGCTGATCGAGCAGGCCGAACAGGGCGTCGACTATTTTACCGTGCACGCCGGCGTGCTGCTGCGGTACATTCCGCTAACCGCGAAGCGCGTGACCGGGATCGTCTCGCGCGGCGGTTCGATAATGGCGAAGTGGTGCCTCGCGCACCACGCGGAGAGCTTCCTTTATACGCACTTCGAAGAGATCTGTGAGATCATGAAGGCGTACGACGTCGCCTTCTCGCTCGGCGACGGCTTGCGCCCGGGCTGCTTGGCCGACGCGAACGATGAAGCGCAGTTCGCCGAACTCGATACGCTGGGCGAATTGACCGATATCGCATGGCGTCACGACGTTCAAACGATGATCGAAGGCCCGGGACACGTCCCGATGCACCTGATCAAGGAAAACGTCGACCGGCAGCTCGCGGTTTGCAAGGAGGCCCCGTTCTACACGCTCGGGCCGCTCGTTACCGACGTGGCGCCCGGGTACGACCACATCACGAGCGCGATCGGCGCGGCGATGATCGGCTGGTACGGGACGGCGATGCTTTGCTACGTCACGCCGAAAGAACACCTCGGCCTCCCCGACAAGCAGGACGTCAAGGACGGGGTGATCGCCTACAAGATCGCGGCGCACGCCGCCGACGTCGCCAAGGGCCATCGCCACGCGCGCCATTGGGACGACGTCCTGAGCGCGGCGCGTTTCGAGTTTCGCTGGGAAGATCAATTCGAGCTCTCACTCGATCCCGAGACCGCGCGTGCGTTTCACGACGAGACGCTCCCCGCCGACGGCGCGAAGGTCGCGCATTTCTGCTCGATGTGCGGGCCGCACTTCTGCTCGATGAAGATCACCCAGGAGGTCCGCGAGTTCGCCGAGCGCGGGATGGCCGAGAAGTCGGCCGAGTTCGTCGCGCGCGGCGCCGAGATCTACGTCACAGACTGAGCCGCCACTCGACGATGCCGCCATCGGCGCCCGCGACGTGCATGCCGCAAGCGCGGGCGACGCCGGCGAAAGCGACGTTCTCCGATATCGAGTAAGCGAGGACTTCGCGTGCGCGGCGGGCGCGCAATTCCTCGATCAGCCGGGCGACGAGATGCGATCCGATGCCGTGATGGCGGTCGCCCGGGACGACCACGACTTCGATCTCCGCGACGCCGCTGGGATCGAGGACGGCGTGCGCCGCGCCGACGTGTTCGTTTCGATCCTCGGCGACCAGACCGATCACCTGGCAACCCGGTGCGCCGATACGCAGTTCCGGCTCTTCGATCGCGCGCACAGCGTGAAAGAACCGGTAGTAACGATCTTGATCGGTTAGGTGCTCGAGGACGTCGCGATACGTCAGATCGTCGGACGCATCGAGCGGCCGGATGACGATCTCCGGCGACAGAGCGGTCATGGAACCTTGGGACCGGGTGCCCAGCGCCAGCCGGCAACCTCGGGCAGATCGATGCCGTGCTCGACGATGTACGTGGAATGCGCCGCCAGGACGCGCTCGAAGGCCGCGATGGCGCGATCGGTTCGCAGCGGCGTCGCAGCGGCCGCGCTCGCGCGCCGAAGCGCCTCGATTGCCAGGTGGTACCGGCTCATCCCGTTACGCACGACGCAGTCGAACGGCGTGCTCGTCGTCCCTTCCTCGCGGTAGCCGCGAACGTGGAAACGTTCGGGCGAGGGTCGATGGTGGAGCAATTCGTGGACGAGCCGCGGATAGCCGTGAAAGGCGAAGACCACAGGTTTGTCGGGGGTGAAGACCGCCTCGAATGCGGCCGTTTCCATCCCGTGGGGATGCTCGTCGCGCGCCGCGAGCGCGAAGAGATCGACGACGTTTGCGAAACGGACGCGCAGTTCGGGGACCTGTTCGTGCAAGAGTTGAACCGCCGCGAGTCCTTCGAGCGTCGGGACGTCGCCGGCTGCGGCAATCACGACCTGCGGCTCGGCGGCCTGGTCGTTGCATGCCCAATCCCAGACCGACGCTCCCATCGCGCAATGCTCGCGCGCGGCTTCGAGATCGAGCCACTGCGGCGCCGGCTGCTTCGGAGCGATGATGACGTTGACGTACCCGTGGCTGCGCAGGCAATGCTCGCCGACCGAGAGCAACGTGTTTGCGTCGGGTGGAAAATACGCGCGCACGGTCGAGCTTTTCTTGTTGAGGAGCGCGTCGAGGAAGGCCGGGCTCTGATGCGAGAAGCCGTTGTGATCCTGGCGCCAGAGATGCGAAGTCAGCAAATAGTTGAGCGAGGCCGGAAGCCGCCGCCACGAGACTTCGCGGCTCGTTTTAAGCCACTTCGCGTACTGCGCGACCATCGAATCGATGATCGGCGCGAACGCTTCGTACGAAGCGAGCAAGCCGTGGCGACCCGTGAGAAGGTAACCTTCGAGCCAGCCTTGACATGTGTGCTCGCTCAAAATCTCCATGACGCGGCCGCTTGGCGACAAGCCTTCGTCGAGCGGGTCGAGCGGCCACATGAAGGCCCGCTCGGCCACTTCGAACACTGCGCCGAGGCGGTTCGAGACCGTCTCGTCGGGGCTGAAGAGCCTGAAGTTTCTCGCGTCGGCGTTGAGCCGGATAACGTCACGTAGATAACCGCCGAAGATCGCGGTCGCCGAGGCGTCGCTCGCTCCCGGCACTCCGACTGCAACGGCGTGCGTCGCAATCTCCGGGAGCGCCAAGTCACCGACCGGCAGCGTTAGATTAGCGAGCGGATTGGTACCCATCCGCAAATGCGCGGGAGGAATCACCGAGAGCACGAGTTCCGACGGGGAACCGTCTTCGAACAGCGACTGCGGCTCGTAGCTTCGCAGCCATGCCTCGAGGGCTTCCAACCGGTTCGGATGGTTTGCGGGATCTTCGATCGGAATGCCGTGCGACCTGAACGTCCCTTCGACCGGATGGCCTTCGAGCGTCTTGGGGCCGGTCATGCCTTTCGGCGTTCTAAGGATAACGAGCGGCCATTTGGGGCGCGTTGCCGTACCGCCGGCCCGAGCCTCACGTTGCGTCGCTCGGATCGATTCGTAAGCATCGTCGAATGCGCGCGCGAGTTGTGCGTGCGGCGCGCCGTCGTCGCCCGTCGCGACGAGGAGCGGACGATACCCGAGACCGATGAAGTACGCGCTGAGCTCGTCATCGTTCATCCGGCCGAGGATCGTCGGGCCCGACAATTTCACGCCGTTCAGGTGCAGGATCGGTAAGACCGCTCCGGACGTCGCCGGATCGAGGAACTTGTTCGACTGCCACGCGGCGGCGAGCGGACCGGTCTCCGCTTCGCCATCGCCGACGATGCAGGCAACGATCAGGTCCGGGTGGTCGAAGGCGGCGCCGAACGCATGGCTCAGGCTGTAGCCGAGTTCGCCGCCTTCGTGAATTGCGCCCGGCGTTGCGGCAGTCACGTGACTTGCGGCGCCACCGGGCCACGAGAAACGGCGCATCAAGTGTGCGATCCCGGATCTGTTGCGATTCAGGTCGGGTTCGAACTCGTGCAGCGTCCCCTCGAGGTAGAGGTTTGCTAGGACCGCGGGTGCGCCGTGGCCCGGGCCGACGATAAGCAGCACGCTCGCGGAGCGTTCCGCGATCAAACGATTGAGGTGCGCGTAGATCAAATTGATTCCGGGCTGCGTCCCCCAATGCCCGAGGATCCGCGGCTTGATATCCGCCGGTTCGAGCGGCCGCTCGAGCAAGACGTTATCTTTCAGGTACAACTGGCCCGCGCCGAGATAGTTCGCGGCGCGCCAATACGCGTCGAGCGCCGCTGTCGAAACGGGTGACGGATCGCTTTTCGTAATCGTCGGCATCGCTGAGTTCCCCTCGAGCAGGTCGAACCTCGGCTAGGCCGTCGTCGGCAGCGGCGTTTGCGAAACGGCTCGCTCGGGCCTGGGGTCGCGCGCTCGCTCGCGCTCCTCGCGGATCACCAAGACCGGGACGTTGCTCCGGCGCATGACGCCTTCAGTCGTGCTCCCCATCACCAGCCGTTTGAGGCCCTTTCGCCCGTGGCTGCCCATTACGATCAGGTCGGCGCCTTCCTGTTCGGCAAAGGCCTCGATCGCTGCGACCGGTTCGCCATCGCAAAGAACGGTGCGCACGGAGATCCCACGCGACGTCGCTTCCGTGGCCGCCGCGGCCAGGACGCGCTCGCCCTCGCTCCGAGCATCTTCGATTATGGGGGTGGGGTCGACGAGCGCCATGTTGCCGATGTCGGCTACGATCCGCGCGCGGTCGACGACGTGGCAAAAGATAAGACTGCACCCCTCGCACGCGCCGGCGACTCGCACGGCGAGCCCAACGGCCCTGTCCGACGGGGCGGACCCGTCGACGGGGACGAGAATCCGTGCAAAGATGTCCATGCTCCAAGCATCCCGCGCGCCGGTGAAGACCCAATGAAGCTGTCGTGAAAACGCTTCGCGTCCTGGCCTTGAACGCCGGGTCGAGGACGATCAAGGCGCAGATCCTCGAGGTTGACGAAGCCGCGCGCCTTGCATCCGCCCGAGCCCCGCTCTGGAGCGGAGAGACCGTGCACGGACAAGCTCCCGCCGAAATCCGCGACGCGGTAAAGAGCCTACTGGCCTCGGCGGGAGCGGTGGTGATCGACGCAGTGGCGCACCGCGTCGTCCAGACCTCGCGGCCGCCTCGCGCGCTCGCGCTCGTCCTCGACGACGCGGTGCTCGCCGAGGTCGTCGCTGCCGAAACGCTCGATCCATTGCATACGCGCGCCGTCCGCGCGTCCGTTGAGGCGGTGCGCGATTCGGCGTTTGCGCCGGCTCGGCAAGTCGTGGTTTTCGACGGCGCATTTCACCGCTCGCTTCCGGACGCGGCCGCCATTTACGGCGCACCCTACGAATGGTTCGCGCAAGGCTATCGCAAGATCGGATACCACGGGCTGAGCTATTCGTATTGCGCCGCACGGCTCACGGCGCTGCTGATTCCCGAACGGTATGCGCGCACGGTATGCGCGCATCTCGGCGCCGGTTGTTCGCTCGCCGCGCTTCGGGAAGGCGCGAGCGTCGAGACGACGATGGGCTACACGCCGCTCGACGGACTGATGATGGCCTCACGTTCCGGGGCGGTCGACCCCGGGTTGCTTCTGTTTCTCGTCAAGACCGGCCGCTATAACGCCGCCGAACTGGAAGAGGTGTTGAACGAAGAGTCGGGGCTGCGCGGCGTCGCCGGGGGATCGGGCGATCTGCGCGATGTCCGTGCCGCCGCCGAAGGCGGCGATCCGCGCGCAAGCCTGGCGCTCGCCGCCTTCATCCATCGCGTGAGCATCGGGATCGGCGCGATGGCCGCGGCGCTCGGCGGCCTGGACGCCCTCGTCTTCACCGGTGGAATCGGCGAACGCGACGCCGCGACGCGCGCCGAGATCTGCGCGCCGCTCGCGCATCTCGGGATTCGGCTCGATGCCGCGCGCAACGCTGCGGCGACGGCCGATGCCGCGGTCGAAGCCGAGGGCGCGCTCCCGGCGTACGTGCTGCACACGCGCGAAGAATGGGCGATGGCGCTCGCGGCGCGCGACGCGCTCGAAAGGGCGCGTTGAGCGATCGCCGCGGCACGTTCATCGCGGTTCGTGACTCTGGAAGCCTAAGAGCAAAGCGATTGCAACGCACAGCGCGGGAAGCGCGCCCGAGAGGCCGCTGTCGTGCCCCAGGATCGCCGCGCCGATCGCCGGCGCAAAGATCATCGCCGCGTTGTTGAGCGAGTCGGCGAAGCCCAAGATCGCGCCGCGCTGACTCTGGGGCGCGGCATCGGCGATCATTTTGTTCAGCGTCGGTCGCAGCGCCGCTCCTCCCGCCGCCCAAAGAACCAGCGCGATCAAGAAGAGCCACAGTGAGTGGACGAACCCGATCAGCACGTACGCAACCAGCGCGCTAGCGAACGCGACTTGCGCGAGGCCGGCCGCTCCTAGTCGCCGCTCGAGCGGCGCGACGCCGAAGATCAAGGTCGCGGCGCCAACCCCTCCGGCGAATGCGAGGAGCAGGCTCGAGTCTGAGGCCGCTAGGTGCAGCTGCCGGTTCAAGTACAAACCGAACACCGTGAAGAAATACGTGAACGAGAAAATGTACAACCATTGGCGCGCCATGAGGTTGAGCATCGCACGCTTGCGGAGCTCGGCGAAGATGTCGCCCCAGCCGGCTTTTTGCCCGAGCGGCTTCGTCGCCGGCAGGAACAGCGCCGTCAAGACGATGTTGACGGTTTCGAGCCCGGCCGCGGCCCAAAACGGCGCGCGCAGACCGAAGTGCAGCAACAGACCGCTCGACTGGGCCGACGACGAACCCGATTCCGAATGCCGCCGTGCCCCAGGCCAGCGCCTGTTCGCGATCCCGTTTGTCGACGACGTCGACGATGTAGGACTGCGCGACGCCGAGGTTGCCGCCGCCCAGACCGGCGACGACGCGCGAGACGAAGAGGAAGAAAACGCTACTCGCGAACGCGATGAGAACGTAGCCCGCGAGCGTGAACCCTTGCGACGCCAGCAGGATCGGCTTGCGCCCGTAGCGGTCGCTCAAGCGCCCCCACGCGGGCGACGAGAGCGTCGCGAACAGGGCGGTCGCGGAGATCAACGAGCCCATGGTGACCGGCTCGGCTCCGAACGCGCGCCCGAGTTCCGGTAACAGCGGTATCAAGAACGTGTACCCGATGACGTCGATGAAGACGACCAGGTAGAGCGGCAAAACCTTTCGCAGCACGCCGGCGCGCATGCCCGGAGGGGTTCCCGGCCGAGCGGCAGGCTCACCTCGCGGGGCCTTCTTGGGCCGGCGCAGAAAAATGCCCATCCCGCGCAATTGTATATAGAGGAGGATGCTCGTGCGTTCGTTTATCGCACTCGCCGCGATCGTCTTTGTGGCCTCAGCCTCCGCCCACGCCCGCGCCGCGGAGCTCGACAACCCGCGCGCTTGGCCGATCCACTACGACGGGCCGATGACGCACCACGGCCCAGCCGTGCTCGACAACACGAATTCGCCGCTCCCGCATTTTCACGTCACGTGGCACGGGGGGCCGGTGCAAACCACGACGACGAGCTACGCGATCTACTGGGACCCGACGGGGCGCTACATGAGCCCGACCTACGCGACGCTGATCGACCGTTTCCTTACGGACGTCGGCGGGAGCGCGATCTACGCCGTCGGGACGGAGTACGGCGGTTCCGACGGCTTTGTCCGGAACAAATCGACGTTTGGCGGTTCCTTTGTCGACAACACGACGAGGTATCCGCATCACCTGCGCGACGCCGACTTGCAGAAGGAGATCGAGCACGCGATCGTCACCAACAACTGGAAGTTCGATCTCAACGCGACGTTTTTCATCATGACCGCGCGCGGCGCGATCTCGCCCGACTCGGGATTCTGCGCCTACCACAGCGCGTTCCCATTTCAGGGAGACCGGAAGAACCCGGTCGTTTATGCTTTCGTCCCGTACTTCGGCTCGCTGAACGGCTGTAACGTCCCGTTCGGGATCTCGCCCAACGACGACCCGGATGCCGACGGCGCGATACTGAATCTATCGCACGAACAGGAGGAGGCGGCGACCGATCCGCTGATCGACGCGTGGTACGATGCCGTCAACGGCGAGATCGGCGATATCTGCATCTTCGCGTTCGGCGTCCCGTTCACGCGCCATTTCGGCAACATCGCCATCAACGGGGACGAGTACTTCTTGCAAGAGATTTGGTCCGAGCGGTACCGCTCGTGCCAGCCTAACCTGTAGCCGCACGGGCCGTTGAGCCTGAATCACTAGAGACGTTTGTCGTACGTCGCGCCGTGTCGGCCGTCACGCCGCCGATTCGCGTTGCGCCGCGTAATCGTGACGTGGATGCAGTCTCGTGTCGACGTGCGACTTGTCACTCGCCTTTCGGGCAATCGTTACCGAACGATCTATGTAGGCTCCCTCGCACTCCGCGCTTACAAGATCGGTGATTCAGGCATGAACAAGTCGCTCGTTACTCTGACGGCGTTTTTCGCTTTTGCGGCGCCGCTCTCGCTGCTTTCGGTGGTTACGACGCAGACGGCGGCCGCCGCGGCGACCAAAGTCGCTCCCGCCGATGAATACTTCGGCCCGCTCGAGATGAGCATCCTCGGCATCCGCAATTCCATCAAGGACGCGGCTAATCGGCTCGACCAAGATCCTAACTCGAACGTCGAAGACGCGCTCAAGCACGCCGTCACGGTCGAGGAATCCGTCCGCGACTGGGAAGCCAAGTACCCCGCCGACAACTGGCTCCCCCGCACGATCCTATCGCTGCACCGGCTCTACAGCCGCATCCCGACCGAAGAAGCTTCGCGCCACGCGGCCGAAACCGCATCCTGGCTGACGACGCGCTACGCCTACAGTGACGAGGCCCAGGCGGTGCAACGCGAACTAGCCGCACGATAACGAATCCCGGCTGCCAGTGTAAAGAAGCGGCCCCGCTTGCGCGAGGCCGCTTCTTTTTGTTACGTCAGGTCTGCGTTAGCGGGGCGATTTCTCGAAGAAGGGAAGGATCGGAAATGGGCCCTGCTCGTGGCCCGGCCCGGGGGCCGGCGCGAAGTACGGTAGGCGAGGCGTCGGCCCAATCTTGCTGGGGAAGGTCGGGTGGGTTTGATACTGCGCCGGAACCGGTGGGCTGACGACCGGCCTGAGCGGATCTTGGCCTGGCATCGCCGAGTGTCCCGTGCCCCACGCTACCGGTTTGAAGTAGGGAAGCACTGGCGAAGGGAGCGGCGCCTGATGGATTGGGGTGATCCCTTTGAAGGGCACGAGCGATGTAACGGCGCCTGGCTGCGCCTGATGCCCGCTGCCCCAAGGCATCGGCTTGAAGATTGGAAGCTGCGGAGTCGGACCCAGCTGCTTGTTGATCGGCGGCGCGAACTTCTGGCGCCACGGAGCAATCCCGGTGTTCCGAGGCGCGGTCGGGTGCGTGCCTAGCGTCAACGTCGCTGTGAACGGCGCGTGCGCCTTCGGGGGTACGATGGTGTACGGGCTGGTGCTGCGCGGCGCGGCTTGCGCTGCCGCGACGAGCGCTAAGCTCATTCCAGCGGCGAGAACTGTAGAGATGTACCTTTTCATGGTCTTGCTTCTTTCTGCAGAAGTTGTCTTCTGCAAGAACCTCGATCAAAGTGTCGCGCCGGAGTGCGAAAACGAAGTGAAGCCGTGGTGAACGTGGGCGGTCTTTTTTAGCCGCTTTCGATGAACGAGAAAAAGCGCAGTCGACTATCGTTCGCCGACCACGTTGCCGTGCGACAAAAGTAAACACGTTTACGAACGCCGTGCGACAAAAGTAAACACGTTTACGAACGCCGTGCGACAAAAGTAAACACGTCTGCGCAAAGAAACGGCCCCGCTTGCGCGGGGCCGTTTCTCTTTAGCTGCTGGCTTTCAGTTGTGGTTTTGTGTTTTCTTTAACTAGCGCCCGTTGGGATTAGCCGAGTGGCCCGAACCCCACGTCCCGGTCGTCGGAGGTTTGACGCCGTGTCGCGGAACGACGGCCGGCCTCGTACCAGAGGTGTTCGTCGGCGGCCGCACGCCCGGATGCGTCTTCGGAGGCTGTGGCAGCGGTAGCCGCGGCCCAGACTTCGGTGGGTAGAACATTCTGCCCGAAGTGCTCTTCGGCGCCGCATATGCGGTACCGATCAGCACTGCGCTGAAGCCCAAACTCAGCGCTGCGGCGAGCCCGCGTCTTACCATTGAATCGATAGTGGTTTTCATCGTTGCTCACCTCTCCTTGGAGGGTTTCCGCCCCCGTTATCCCCGCGGAATACCGGACGAGTCGCAAGGTAAGCGAGCGAATTTTGGTCACAGTCGTGCGAAACACGTAGCACGAACGACCGCGCGAAGGCCGCTTGAAAAGATTGGGAGCGAGCGAGCCTTTACTTTAGCGAGAGAACGTACGCGGCGACGTCGTGCAGGTCGCGTTGCGTCAGTTTCCAGTGCGGCATCGCGGGCGCGAGCGGCTTTCCTTCGTTGTCGATTCCGGTCGAAATCGCGCGCTTGAGCAGCGCGAGCGTGTACGGATGCTTTTGATCGGTGACGAGCGCCTTGTGACGCAAGTCCGCGCTGATCGCGCCGCCCGGTAAGTGGCGGCCGCCCGATCCGTCGGCATGATGACAGGCCGCGCACTTCGGAAACAGCGGATGTTTGCTCGCGACGATCTGCTTGCCGTCGACATCTCTCCCAGTTTGAAAAATCAAGCAGCCGTCGCGCACCGCCGGAGCCCTGGCGCTCGCGCACGGGGCGGGGACTGCGACTGTGGCCGGTGCGGTCGTCGATGCCGGCTTCGAACAGCCTGCGGCGGCAGCGAGCGCGGCGAAGGCGAGTGCGGCGATGTGGGCAAGGTGCTTCGGCATGAGCGCCCCGGTTCGCGCGCGATGGGAAGGCGCCTTCGGTGCAGCGTGCAAGGTCGCGGGATGAACGGAACAGGTCCGCTGGCCGGCGTTCGAGTCCTCGATGCATCGACGATGATCGCGGCGCCGACCGCCGCTGCGACGCTCGCCGACTTCGGCGCGGAGGTCGTCAAGCTCGAGCGGCCGGGCGCGGGCGATCCGGTGCGGCGCTACGGCGGGCAGCGCGACGGTCACGGATTGTATTGGAAGGCTCTGTCGCGCAACAAGCGGAGCATCGCAATCGACCTTCACGCGTCCGAAGCGCAGGACTTGCTCGTCGGTTGGTTACCGCGCTTCGACGTGCTGATCGAGAACTTTCGGCCCGGCACGCTCGAGCGCTGGAATCTTTCCCCCGAGCGTCTGCTCGCCGCCGCACCGCATCTCGTCATTCTGCGCGTCACCGCTTTCGGGCAGGACGGACCATATCGCGATCGGGCCGGTTTTGGAACGCTCGCCGAGGCGATGACCGGAATCGCCGCGGTGTCGGGATACGACGACCGGCCGCCGCTCTTACCGGCCTTCCCGCTCGCCGACGTCATGGCCGGGCAACTCGGCGCGGCCGCCGTCTGCGCCGCCTACGCACGCCGCTTGAAGAACGGCGCGGGCGAAGTGATCGATCTTGCGATCTACGAGGCCGTCATGAAGCTCGTCGAATCGCAGTTGAGCGAGTACGCCGCCAATGGCGTCTTGCACCGGCGGCTCGGAAATCGTATGGAGGATACGGCGCCGCGCGGTGCCTATCGGTGCGCCGACGGGAAGTACGTCGCGCTCTCGGGGAGCACGCCGGCGGTCGCCGAGCGGATTTTGCTCGCGCTCGGCGGCGAAGCGCTCGCGTCCGATCCGCGCTTCGCGACGAACGCCGAGCGCGTGAAAAACGGCGTGGCGCTCGATGCGATCATCGAGGAGTTTTGCGCGACGCGCGCGCGCGACGACGTGATCGACGTCTTCAACCGCGCCGGGGGCGCGGTCGGTCCGCTCGAGACGATCGACTCGGTCTTCGAGAACCCGCAAATCGCCGCGCGCGGCTCGATCGTTCGCTTGGCCGATCGGGACCTTGGGACGGTAACGATGAACAACGCCTTCCCGCGCTTCCTTCACGCCGGCGCGCCGCCGCTGCGGCCCGGGCCGGCGGCGGTCGGCGCCGACACGGTCGAGGTCCTCGGGGAGCTTGGCGTCAGCGGTGAGGATTTGGCGCGCCTCGTGCAGCAAGGTACGGTCGGGCTTCCGGCGATGCCGAGCCCGGGACCACGACGAGGAGTTTGAGATGCCGAGTCTCGCGCAAAGGGTTCGTCGCAGGTGCGACCGCTTCGTTCGCCACCATCGGCGTCATCGCTCGCCCCGCCGAAGCGGCGCAGTTCGAGTACAAGTGGGGCGTCGACGTCCCGCCGGATCACCCGATCAGCGTGCGATCGGTCGAAGCATTCGCGCGGATCAAGGCCGCGACGAACGGCCGCGTCTCGATCAAAGCTTTTCCGAGCAGTCAACTCGGGAGCGACCCGGGCATGCTCTCGCAGATGCGCAGCGGCGCGCTCGAGATGCTCGCGTTCCCCGGCGCCTTCTTGAACACGATCGTTCCGGTCGCGTCTATCGAGAACCTGGCCTACGCGTTCCCGAATCGCGATACGGTCTTTGCGGCGATGGACGGCGACCTCGGAGCCGTGATTCGCGCCGAAATCGCGGCCAAAGAGATGTTTGTTTTCGACAAGATTTTCGAGAACGGCTTTCGCGAAATCACGACGTCGACGAAGCCGATCCACAACGTCGCCGATCTCGCGGGGCTGAAGATTCGCGTCTCGCCGGGGAAGATTCGCATCGACACGTTCCAATCGCTCGGTGCGTCGCCGACGCCGATCGCGCTCAGCGAACTGTACACCGCGTTGCAGACGCACGTCGTCGACGCCGAAGAAAACCCCTTGATCCTGATCGAGCAGCAGAAGTTCTACGAAGTCCAGAAATACATCTCGCTTTCGAACCACATTTGGTCGGGGTACTGGACGCTGATGAACGTCGACGCTTGGAAGCGACTGCCGGGTGACGTTCAGAAGATCTTCGTCCGCGAAATCAACGCCGCCACGCTGAAGGCGCGCAACGACAATTTGGTTCTCAATGCCTCGGTTGCCGACAAGTTACGCCGGCGCGGGATGGCGCTCAATCAAGTGAACGTCGCCAGCTTCAAGCAGAAACTGGTCGACGCGAAGTACTACGAGCGCTGGAAGGCCGAGTTCGGACCGAAGGCCTGGGCGGCTCTCGAACGCTACGCCAACAAGCTCGGGTAGGTAAAGCCTCGCGTGGCGGCTGACGGGAGCGCTGCGGCCGGGGCCGTCGCCGAAGGCGGCGCGGCCGGAGTGCTCGGCGCCGAGCATCTGGTCCGGTACCGGCGCCCGTGGGCGGCGGCGATCGATCGCCTGATCGGCGGCATCACGGAGCCGCTCGCCGCGCTCCTCGTGATCGTCGAGATCGGAATCCTCGCGAGCGGCGTTTTCGCGCGCTACGTCGCGCACAACTCGCTCGTCTGGACGGACGAATTGGCGACGGATCTGTTGCTGTGGCTCGCCATGCTCGGCGCGGTCGTGGCTTACCGGCGCGGCGAGCACATCCGCATGACGGCGATCCTGCGCCGCGTCTCGCCCCGCGTCGCGGAGGTCCTCGAGGTGATCTCGTCGGTGATCATCGCGATCTTCGTCATCGAGCTGATGCCGGCGAGCCTCAAGTTCTTTCGATTGGAACAGGACGATCTTTCTCCGGCCTTGAGCATCCCGAACTCGTACGTCGTGTTGGCCGTCATCGTCAGTCTCGGCTTGATTCTAGTTCTGGCGCTTTTGAAGTTGACCGAGGCCGACCCGAAAGCCGTTGCAGCGGTCGTCGCGACCGCGATCGCCGCGAGCGCCCTCGTGTGGTTCGAGCGCGGCGCCTTCGCGACCCTCGGCAACCTAAATCTTCTGATCTTCTTCCTTTTACTGGTGGGCGGCTGCGTTGCGATCGGCGTCCCGATCGCGTTCTCGTTCGGCGTTGGGACCTTGAGTTATCTCGCGATCACGACGCAGGTTCCGCTCAATACCGTCGTCGGCCGCATGGACGAAGGGGTCGCCCAACTCGTCTTGCTCGCCGTCCCGCTCTTCATCTTTCTCGGCTTGATCATGGAGACGTCGGGGATCGCGCGGCGTCTCGTCGCGGCGCTTGCGAGCGTCTTCGATCGTTTCCGCGGCGGCCTCTCCGTCGTGCTCGTCGCGGCGATGTACGTCGTCTCGGGGATCTCCGGCTCGAAGATCGCCGACATGGCGGCGGTCGCGCCGGTCCTGTTCCCCGACATGGAGCGCCGCGGTCAGAAACGGACGGAGATGATCGCGCTCCTCGCAACCTCGGGCGCGATGGCCGAGACGATCCCGCCGAGCCTGGTCTTGATCATCATCGGCTCGGTGACGGGCGTCTCGATCGGGGCGCTGTTCATCGCGGGCCTCCTGCCGGCGCTCGTCTGCTCGATCTTCCTGATCGCGGTGGCGCTCGTCTTCGCCCGCCGGGAGAACGTCGCGATGGCGAAGCCCGCGACGTTCGCCGACATGGCCAAGGCGATCGGGGTCGCGATCCCCGGCCTCGCGCTGCCGCTCCTGATTCGCTACTTCGTCGTCGTCGGGATCGCAACGGCGACCGAGGTGAGCGTCGTCGGCATCATCTACACGTTTTTGGTCGGCATCTTCATCTATCGCGAGTTCGACTGGCGCAAACTGTATCCGATCTTGCTCGAAACGGTCGCGCTCGCCGGTGCGATCCTGCTAATCATCGCGACCGCGACCGCGATGGGATGGGCGCTGACGCAATCGGGCTTCGCGCAGCAGCTCGCCGACATTCTGGGGCACGCCCCGGGTGGCAAGGTCGGGATCATGCTGCTGTCGATCGTGCTCTTCATCATCCTCGGTTCGGTCCTCGAAGGGATCCCGGCGATGGTGTTGTTCGGGCCGCTGCTCTTCCCGGTCGCGAAGGCGGCGGGGATCAACGAGGTTCATTACGCGATCGTCGCGGTGCTCGCAATGGGCGTCGGCCTCTTCTCGCCGCCACTCGGCATCGGCTACTACAGCGCCTGCGCGATCGGCAAGGCGAACCCCGAAGAAGCGGTCGTCCCGATCTTGCCGTACCTCGGCGTGCTCTTAGTCGCGCTCGTCATCATCGCGCTCGTCCCGTGGATCTCGCTCGGCTTCCTGGGTCCCGCGCAACTCCAACAATAGCCGCGTGAAAACCCACAAGATCGCCGTCATCCCGGGCGACGGGATCGGCAAGGAAGTGGTCCCCGAAGGGATACGCGTCCTCGAGGCCGCCGGGAAGAAAGCCGCGATCGCCTTCGAGTGGGAGTACTTCGATTGGGGCTGCGAGCGCTATCTCGAAACCGGGCGGATGATGCCCGAGGGCGGGCTCGCGAAGATTCGCGGTCACGACGCGATCTTTTTCGGCGCAGTCGGCTTTCCAACCGTACCCGACCACGTCTCGCTCTGGGGCCTCCTGATTCCGATGCGGCGCGAATTCCGCCTGTACGCGAACGTCCGGCCGGTGCGCTTGATGCCGGGGATCGTGTCGCCGCTCGCCGGTCGCGAGGCGGGCGACATCGACTTCTGGATCGTCCGCGAGAACAACGAGGGCGAATACTCGACGATCGGCGGCCGTATCTACGAAGGGACCGACGACGAAGTCGTCGTCCAAGAGACGGTTTTTACGCGGCGCGGCGTCGATCGGATCTTACGGTTCGCGTTCGAGCTTGCGTCCCGGCGGCCGAAGAAGCACTTGACGTCGGCGACCAAATCGAACGGGATCGCGATAACGATGCCGTTCTGGGACGAGCGCTTCGCGGCGATGGCGCGCGCGTATCCGGGCGTGCGGACCGATCGGTATCACATCGACATCCTGACCGCGCACTTCGTGCAGCACCCCGACTGGTTCGACGTCGTGGTCGGCTCGAATCTGTTTGGCGACATCCTCTCCGACCTCGGGCCGGCCGTAACGGGGACGATCGGGATCGCGCCTTCGGCGAACCTGAACCCCGAGCGCGAGTTTCCCTCGCTCTTCGAACCGGTGCACGGTTCGGCGCCCGACATCGCCGGCAAGCACGTCGCAAATCCGATCGGGCAGATTTGGTCGGGCGCGATGATGCTCGAGCATCTCGGGCACGCCGCCGCGGCTGATGCGGTCGTGCGCGCGATCGAGCAGGTGCTGCGCGAAGGGCCGCGGACGCGCGACATCGGCGGAAGCGCGAGCACGGCCGAGGTTGGTGAAGCGATCGCCGCCGCGGTGTGACCGGCGTCAACCGGGCGCTCGCGACGAATCAGTTCGTAGTGTTAAGAACGAATTGACGCGCGGCCGCCCTGGAGGCCGGTGCGGGCGTGGCGCGAACCAACGACTCGCCCGGCCCCTGCCACAGGAGTACCATCGGATGCTGCTTTCTCGCCGCGCGGTTCGCACGACCGGCGTATTGCTCGCGTTGTTCGCACTAGGCGGTCGCGCCGGGGTCGCCGCCGCTCCGGCGGTCGTTGCGCCGCCGCACACGACGATTTTGCGCGCGCCGGCGCGCACCATGTCCGTTTTTCGGGCGCGGACGCTCGGAACGTTCGGCCCGCAGGCCGGGAAGATCCAGCACGTCGTCTTTGTGATGCAGGAGAACCGCAGCTTCGACAATCTCTGGCAAGGCTACCCGAAAGCCGATACGAAGCCGTACGGCTACGACCATTACGGGCGCAAGATCAAACTCCAGCCGATCGGGCTGGAGGCGCCGTACGACATCGACCATTACGCGCAGACGTGGTTTACCGATTACGACGGCGGGAAGATGGACGGATTCGATCAGAACGGCGTCTACGGCCAGCACGGAGCCTTTCCGCAGTACGGGTACGTCCCGCACAACGAATCCGCCCCGTATTTCAAGCTGGCGCATTCGTACGCGCTCGGCGACCGCATGTTCACGTCCCACGTCGATGCGAGCTTCGTCTCGCACCAATACTTCATCGCGGGTCAGGCGATGGGCTCGGTCGACCTTCCGTACGGCAACTGGGGTTGCCCCGGCATGCCGCAAGTTGCCACGATAACCGAGCACTACCCGCAACTCAACTTTGGTTCGCCGCGAACCGCCTGCTATAACTACACGACGCTCGCCCAAGAACTGGACACGGCGGGCCTGCCGTGGCGCTTCTATGCGGCGGATCAATACGACATTTGGTCGGCATATCAAGCGATAAGCTACGTTTGCGTCCCGACGGGGAGCAATTGCACGGGCCCGGAATTCAACACCAACGTCATCGCGCCGAACACGCAGTTCTTGACCGACGTGGCGAGCGGAACGCTCGGCGCGGTCACGTGGATCACGCCGACGTGTGCGGACTCGGACCACGGCGGGTGTGAGGGTAACGGCGGACCGGCGTGGGTGACGAGCATCGTCGATGCGGTCGGGCAGAGCAAATTCTGGGACACGACGGCGATCTTCGTGATGTGGGACGAGTGGGGCGGCTGGTACGACCACGTCAAACCCCCGCTCGTCGACTACGACGGCCTCGGGATGCGCGTCGGGCTCCTGATGATCTCGCCATATACAAGAGAGAACTACGTCTCGCACACCCAGTACGAGCACGGTAGCGTGCTGAAGTTCATCGAGGAAACGTTCGGTCTTCCTAAGATGACGGCGAGCGACATGCGCGCCAACTCTCCGACCGACGCCTTCGACTTCAACCAAAAGCCGCGCAAGTTCAAACGTTTCGACGACGTGTTGACCCCGGCGCAGCTTTACTACCACCTCCCCGATTTTAGAGCCGCCGACGCCGAGTGATTCCGGGTCAAGAAGCCCAATGCTGACTCAACGGTTAATCTCCGTTGCGATCCCGCTCGCCGCGCTGCTCGCGCTCGCCCGGCAACCGTGCGCGGCCGCATCCGCCCCGCGCTCGATCGCGCCGCCCGCGCAACGCTCGACGACGGTGTATGCCCCGTGGAACTCCGGGGTGCGCCGGCTGCCGGCGACGCCCATCCAACACGTTATTTACGTGATGCAAGAGAACCGCAGCTTCGACGATTTGTGGCAAGGCTACCCGAAGGCGGATACCAAGCCGTACGGTTACGATCACCTCGGTAAGAAGATAAAACTCCAACCGATCCCGCTCGAAGCGCCGTACGACATCGATCACACGCTGGGCGCCTTCTTGACGTCCTACGACGGCGGGAAGATGGACGGATTCGACGAGGAGTACGTCGCGGGGCACTATGGCGCGTACCCGACGTACGGCTACGTCCCGCACTACGAGTCTGCGCCGTACTTCAAGTTGGCGCATTCGTACGTCCTCGGCGACCGCATGTTCACGTCGCACATCGACGCGAGCTTCGTCTCGCACCAGTACATGATCGCGGGACAGGCGTATGACTCGGTCGATCTTCCGTATACCAATTGGGGCTGCACCGGCAACTCCCAAGACTACGTGAACACGCTGACGCAGCAGCGCGGGTACGGTTCGATGCTTCAGCACCCGTGCTTCTCGTACACGACCCTCGGCCAGGAGTTGGATAACGCCGGCTTGCCGTGGCGGCTCTATGCCTACAATCCGTATTCGATTTGGGACGCGTACCAAGCCATACAGTACGTCTGCATGCCTTCAGGGAGCGGCTGCCTCGGGACTGAGTTCGTCAACAACGTCATTACGCCGGAGACCCAGTTCGTTTCGGACGTTCAAAACGGGAAGCTCGCCGCCGTTACGTGGATCACTCCGAACTGCTACGATTCCGATCACGGCGGCTGCCAGGGGAATCAGGGACCGCTGTGGGTGACGAGCATCGTCGATGCGGTCGGCCAAAGCCAGTTCTGGGATTCGACCGCGATCTTCGTGATGTGGGACGAATGGGGCGGCTGGTACGACCACGTCCCGCCGCCCTACGTCGACTACGACGGCCTGGGGATGCGCGTCGGGCTTCTGATCGTCTCGCCGTATGCGAAGGAGAACTACGTGTCGCACGTTCAGTACGAGCACGGCAGCATCTTGAAGTTCATCGAGGACACGTTCGGGCTTCCGCGGATGTCGGCGAGCGATACGCGCGCCAACTCACCGGCGGGTGACGCGTTCGATTTTAAGCACGGGCCACGCAAGTTCAAACGATTCGACGATGCGCTGACGCCGGCGCAACTCTACTACCGCCTGCCCGAGATCGAGCCGGCCGATGCGATGTAACGCCCGCGCACCCTTTGCAGTCCGATCGATCGCGGTCGCAACGGTGACGTTCGTGCTCGCCAACGTCGTGAGTCCTCCGGCGCTCGCTCGGCCGACGTTTTCGATGCGACGCCCCGTGGCGGCGGAGAATTGCTTCCCTTCCCAGGCGAGCCCGCGCATGCAGCGAATGCGCATGCCGGCGCTGCCGGTTGTCCCAGTCGACCGCACCATCCACTTCGGGGCGCAGTCCGGTAAGATCCAGCACGTCGTCTTCGTGATGCAGGAGAACCGGAGCTTCGACAATCTGTTTCAAGGTTATCCCAAGGCGGACACCAAGCCGTACGGATACGATCACCTCGGGAACAAAATCAAGTTGCAACCGATACCGCTCGAAGCGCCGTACGACATCGACCATCAGTCCTGGAACTGGTGCGAAGCCTATAACGACGGTCAGATGAACGGCTTCGATACCGAGGACGTCGGCGGCAGATACGGGACGTATCCCGAGTACGGGTACGTCCCTCACTACGAATCCGCCCCGTACTTCAAGTTGGCGCACTCGTACGCGCTCGGCGACCGGATGTTCACGTCGCACATCGACGCGAGCTTTGTCTCGCACCAGTACTTCATCGCGGGTTACGCCGCCGGTTCCGTCAACCTTCCAAGCACGTGGGGCTGCGGCGACCCAAACCAAGATGAGTACACGATAACCGAACATTACCCGCAGCTCGTGTACGGAGCCCCCGTGTACCCGTGTTATGGCTATACGACGCTCGCGAGCGAACTCGACACGGCGGGCCTGCCGTGGCGGTTCTATGCGAATAGTCCATACGACATTTGGTCGGCGTACCAAGCCATTCAGTACGTTTGCGTCCCAGTGTCGGGCAACTGTACCGGACCTGAGTTCGCCAACAACGTCATCTCGCCGGAGACGCAGTTCGTTTCGGACGTCCAAGGCGGGACCCTCGACGCGGTCACGTGGATCACCCCGAGTTGCTTCGATTCCGACCACAGCGGCTGCGAGGGCAACGGCGGGCCCGCATGGGTGACGAGCATCGTCAATGCCGTCGGCGAAAGCCAGTTTTGGGACACGACCGCGATCTTCGTGATGTGGGACGAGTGGGGTGGCTGGTACGATCACGTACAATCGCCGATGGTCGACTATGACGGCCTCGGCTTCCGGGTCCCACTGCTGATCGTCTCGCCGTACGCCAAGGAAAACTACGTTTCGCACACTCAGTACGAACACGGCAGCGTGCTCAAGTTCATCGAAGACACGTTCGGGCTGCCGCGAATGGCGGCGAGCGACACGCGCGCAAATTCGCCGGTCGACGCCTTCGACTTCAATCGAAAGCCGCGCAAGTTCAAGAGGTTCGCAGGCGCCTTGGCGCCCGCGCAGCTCAACTACCGCCTGCCCGATATCAGACCAGTGGACGCAGAGTAGGGCGAACGAGGAGGTCACGATGTCGACCCGCAGGACCGCGCCGCTCGCGGCCGCACTCGCCGCCTCGATCGCGCTCGGCGGGTGTTCGGCGGCGGGGACCGTCGTGCCGCCGTCGAGCCTCTACGCGGCGCAGCCGATGATGGCGCGTTCCGTCCCGTTGGTCGCCGCCCGGCTCGGGCCGTCGGCCGGGAAGATCCAGCACGTCATCTACGTGATGCAGGAGAACCGCAGCTTCGACGACTTGTGGCAAGGTTATCCGAAGGCGGACACGCGGTCGTGGGGCTACAATCACAACGGGCAAAAGATCAAGCTTCAGCCGATACCACTCGAGGCGCCGTACGACATCGAGCACTTTCTCCATTCGTTCCTGATCGATTACGACGGCGGGAAGATGGACGGGTTCGACCAGGAGTACGTCGGCGGGAAGTATGGCCCGAATCCAACCTATGGATACGTCCCGCACTACGAATCTGCGCCGTACTTCAAGTTGGCGCACTCGTACGTGCTCGGCGACCGTATGTTCACGTCGCATCTCGACGCGAGCTTCGTCTCGCACCAGTACATGATCGCGGGCCAGGCGCAACGCTCGGTCGATCTTCCGGCGAGCGCCTGGGGCTGCAGCGGCGGCCCGTCCGACTACGTCTACATCTTGACGGATCAGCGGAAGTACGGGTCTACGCAGCCGGCGTGCTACAGCTATACGACGCTCGCGCAGGAACTCGACAAAGCGGGGTTGCCGTGGCGCATCTATTCACCGAGCGCATACGACGGGTGGGAGGCGTACCAAGCGATCAGCTACGTCTATAACAACGGCAACGGCGGCCCCGACTGGAACAACATCATCGCGCCGAACACGCAGTTTTTCAACGACGTCAAGGCGGGGACGCTCGGTGCGGTCACGTGGATTACGCCGACGTGCCAAGACTCCGACCACGGCGGTTGCGAGGGGAACACCGGGCCGCAGTGGGTGACGAGCATCGTCGATGCCGTCGGCCAAAGCCAGTTCCGGACACGACCGCGATCTTCGTGATGTGGGACGAGTGGGGCGGCTGGTACGACCACGTCAAGCCGCCGTACGTCGACTACGACGGTCTGGGGATGCGCGTAGGTCTTCTGATCATCTCACCGTACGCGAAGGAGAACTACGTATCGCACGTCCAGTACGAGCACGGGAGCATCTTGAGGTTCATCGAGGACACGTTCGGACTTCCGCAGATGTCGGCGAGCGATGCGCGCGCCAACTCGCCGGCGGCCGACGCGTTCGACTTCACACGCGGGCCGCGCAAGTTCAAGCGGTTCTCGGGCGCCCTGACGCCGGCGCAGCTTTTCTATCGGCAGGCATCGATTCTGCCGGCCGATGCGGACTAAGGACGGCGCGGCCGCGCTCAGTTACCAAATGCCCGAAATCGTCCCCGCGGACGGTTACTGACCTCGACCCGAGCGACGCCTACCTGCTGGCGAGCGTCGCTCCTCGGTTAGACGGCGCGCACTTCGGGATAGACCGGCTCCCACATCGCGTCCCTGACTTGACGCGGTATGTCGGAGAGCGGCGCCTGGGCGACGCCTTCGGCCACGGCCGTCCGCGCCACTGCGATGGCTACGGTCGCCGACGCGCTGCGCAGGTCCGCGACTTGCGGCAGGAGGGACGCTCCGGTTTGCCGCGCGTCGACGAGCCCGGCGACCGCGTCGGCGGCCGCGGCAAACATGCCGTCGGTGATCGTGCGGGCGCGCGCAACGATAGCGCCGAGTGCGAGCCCGGGGAACACGAGCGCGTTGTTTGCCTGACCGAAAACGTACGTAACGCCCTGATAGGTGACGGGATTGAACGGGCTCCCGGTTGCAATGAGCCCGCGCCCTTCGGTCCACACGACCAAATCGGCCGGATTCGCTTCGGCGAGCGCCGATGGATTCGAAAGCGGGAAGATAATCGGGCGCTCGACGTGGGCGGCCATCTCCCGGACGATCGCTTCACTGAATGCGCCGTGCACCGTAGACGTGCCGATCAAAATCGTCGGATGGATCCGGCGGACGACTTCGGCGAGCGAGATCGCCTCGTTCGGACCGTCGCGCGTCCAGTCGCGGACCTCCGCCGCCGCTCGCGCGTAGGGGACTTGAAATTCGCGCAGCGCGGAACCCATGTCGTCGATCAGCAAGCCCGAACGGCCGAAGCACCAAAAGCGCTGCGTCGCCTCGTCGAGCGAAAGTCCCTCGCGGACCATCGCCGCACATAACTGGTCGGCGTTGCCCGTCCCCGCGGTCCCGCTCCCGAAGATGACGATGCGCTGTTCGCGTAGCGGGACGCCGGAAGCGCGGACGGCCGAACGAACGGCCGCGAGCACGATTGCCCCGGTGCCCTGCATGTCGTCGTTGAACGTGCAGACCGTCCGGCGATACTTGTCGAGGATTCGGCGCGCGTTGTTCGGTCCAAAATCTTCCCAGTGAAGGATCGCATTCGGGAACATCCGTGCGGCGGTCGTCACATACGCATCGATGAACTTGTCGTAGCGCTCGTCGCGTACCCGCGGGTGCCGGTATCCGACATAGAGCGGATCGTCCCGCAGTGACTGGCGGTCGGTTCCAGCGTCGAGCATGACCGGGATGCCGCGCGCCGGATGCGTCCCAGCCGCCGCCGTGTAAACGGAGAGCTTACCGGTGCAGATGCTCATCCCGTTGACGCCCCAGTCGCCGATTCCCAGGATCGATTCGGCGTCGGTGGCGACGATCAAGTCGATCTCGTCGGGACCGGCCCCGAAGTTGCGGAAAGACTCTTCAATCGCTTCGGGACGGTCGACCGAAAGGTACACGCCGCGCGGGCGCCGGTATTCCGAACTGCCCTGTTCGATCGCCGCGCCGACGGTCGGCGTGTAGACGATCGGCAGCAGTTCGATCAGGTTGTCGACCAAGACCCGGTAAAACAAAACCTCGTTGCGGTCGCGCAATGCCGTCAGCAGGACGTTCTTGCGCATGTCCGTCTCGAGCCGGCGGTACCTGGGCACGGATGCGCTGCGCTTGGTCTTCGAGAGTCGTGACGTTGGAGGGAAGGAGGCCCGTCAACCCGAGCGCTTCGCGCTCTTCGGCCGTGAACGCGGTCCCTTTGTTCAAGAGCGGCGTTCGCAGCAGATCCAGGCCGCGCGCGGCCGTCTCGTACGCGCCGTCGGGCGCAATTCTAAACGAGCGGCGCGTTACGGGCGCCTCGAGAAGCGAACTACTCATCCCAAACCTCCCCACGGAGCATAGGGGCCTGCGTAGAACGTGGCGTGAACTCCGCGTGAAGGTTTGGCGGCCTCAGGCGGTGGCCGGCCCGTGCTAGGCGGCGCGTGATGGTTTTCGCGGACGCGACCCGGGCGCCGCAGACCTTGGGCGAGGGTTTGTCTTGGACGAGCCAAACCGTCCATGCATGTCGACGATCGTCACCACTACGAGCATCCGGCGGCCGCCGGGCGACGTTTTCGCCTACGTCACCGCCCCCGGGAATTGGCCGCGCTGGCACCCGTCGTCGATCGCCGTCCGCGGAACCGTCGATCGTTCCATGGCCGTCGGCGAGTCCTGCGTCGAGGACTTTATCGTCGCGGGACGGCGCGGCTCGTGCGAGTGGACCTGCCGCGAATCGATCCCGGGTGCGCGCTGGGTCATCGACACCGAATCGCGCGGTGGCAGCGCTACCATCACGTACGCGCTGCGCGGGGACGGTCAGGACGGAGCGTTGTTCGAGCGCACGCTTTCGTACCGCATGCCGAACGTCTTCCTCGCCTTCCTCGACGTGCTCGCGATCAGGCGCCGCATCACGCGCGAATCCGAAGAAGCCCTGCGCCGGCTCAAACGTACGCTCGAAGCGGGTGACGGCTCGTCGGCGCCCTCGCCGGGCGGGTCTACCGGGCGCGCGAGCGGTTACTGGTCCGCGTTTATCAGTACGGCTCGTTTCGCGGCGCTCGCGGGGGGCATACTCTTGTCGATGGCTCGCAACGGTAAACGCGGCGAAGTTGTCGCCGCCGAGAAATCGCTTCCCGAGCTCGTGCAAGTCCTTTCGAATGACGTGGCGACGCTCGTCCGTCAGGAAGTTCAACTGGCGCGGGCCGAGCTGGCCGAGGCCGGCAAAAGCTTCGCGCTCTCGGCGGGGCTCTTCGGAGCGACTGCGATCTTCGGTGTGGCAGCCTTTGTGGCGCTAACGGTCGCCCTGGTCGCCGCGCTCTCGGTGAAGCTCCCGCTGTGGGAAGCTGGGGTCATTATTACCGCGATCTACGTGCTCGCGGGGGCAGTCACTGCCTTGATCGGAAGGTTCGTTTTAAAGAAAGCCACGTCGTCGTTCCTAGGGCGCACGGTGCAAAGCGTCAAGGAAGATGTCGACGCCATTCGCGAGGGGGTTCGGCGCGGTCGATGAACGACGCCGTGCTTGAGAAATGAGTGAGACGCTGAAGAGCCGCGACGCCGAAGCCCTCGAGGGGGAGATACGGCGGACACGCGATCGGTTGCAAGCGACGCTCGCGGCCCTCGCGTATCAGGCGAACGTCTTGGCGCGCCTCAAGGACGTGCTCTGGAGCGCGCGCACCGCGCTGACCGGCAGACGACGGGAGAAGAACTAGCCACAATTCAGGCCGCCCGCCGGTGTCGTCGAAGGCATGGTGCGGCGACGAACAAAAAGCGGTGGGTCACCACCAATGCCCAGAGACGCCATTTCGATTGCGCAGGCGCGCCGGATTGCGCTAAATTCCCAAGGCTTCGGTTTGCGGCCGAAAGGGCAGGTGGGGGCGCGGGCGCTGCTCGGTCTCGTGAAGCGGCTCGGCGTAGTGCAGATCGATTCGGTCAACGTTTTGGTTCGCGCGCAGTACATGCCGGCGTTCTCGCGGCTCGGTTCGTACGATCGCACGTCGCTCGAGCGGCTTGCGTATCGAAAGCCGCGCCGCCTCTTCGAATATTGGGCGCACGAAGCGTCGCTCGTCCCGGTCGAACTCTATCCGCTCTTGCGCTGGCGGATGCGCGGTGCGCGCGACGGACGCGGCATGTGGTCGAACGTCGCGCGAGTCGGCCGCGAGCAGAAAGACCTAATCGCGCGCGTGCGTGCGGAGTTCGCCGCGAACGGGCCGCTGAGCGCCTCGGAGTTCGCCGAGGGAAAAGGCGTCGGCAAGTGGTGGGGCTGGAGCGACACGAAACGCGCGGTCGAATTTTTGTTTTGGGCCGGCGAGATTGCGGTCCACAAGCGGCGCACGAGCTTCGAGCGTGTCTACGACCTGACCGAGCGAGTGATCCCGGCCGCCGTTCTCGCGCTCCCGGAACCGCCGGAAGCCGAGGCGCAGCGCGAACTCCTCGCGATCGGTGCGCGGGCGCTCGGGGTCGCGACCGAGGCCGACCTGCGCGACTTCTTCCGTCTCGATCTCGCCGATGCGCGGCGCGGGGTCGCCGAACTCGTCGAGTCCGGCCGGCTACGGCAAGTCGCGGTCGAAGGCTGGAAGCAGCCCGCGTACGTCGAGCCCGGTCGCACCGTTCCGCGCCGAGTCGAAGGCTCGGCGTTGCTCTCGCCGTTCGATTCGCTCGTCTGGAACCGCGCGCGCACGCACCGGCTGTTCGATTTTCACTATCGCATCGAGATTTACACACCGGCACACAAGCGGATCCACGGCTACTACGTGCTGCCGTACCTGATGGATGAGGCGCTCGTCGCGCGCGTCGATCTCAAGGCGATGCGCGACGCCGGGACGCTGAAGGTTCA
Organism: Vulcanimicrobiota bacterium; assembly: GCA_963832625.1. Lineage (GTDB taxonomy): Bacteria > Vulcanimicrobiota > Vulcanimicrobiia > Vulcanimicrobiales > Vulcanimicrobiaceae > CAWHUV01. The sequence continues at coordinate 511,309 of CAWHUV010000008.1, forward strand.
CGCCGTTCATTACCAGCCCGGCGCCGACCGCAAAGCGATCAAGGCTCGGTTGTCGGAAGACCTACGTCAGATGGCCGAATGGCTCGAGCTCACCCGCGTTGCGAACCCGGTGCGCTATTGAACCCAGGTTGGATGAAGGAGCGGATAGCCGATCAGTCCCACGATCGCGCCGGCGATGACGAGCGCCTGGTCGGGGATCTTCTTGGTGAGCCGCGTCGCAGCGACTGTCGCAAGCAATAACGTCGCCGTGAGCACGTCGCCAATGACCGGGCGCCCGACGAGGTACGTCGTCCCAGCGAGGACGCCGACGACGGCGACCGTCACGCCGCGCACGAAGCCCATGACGCGAGCGTTGTTGCGGTAGCGCATCAGGATCGGCGTCCCGGCGATCGTCAGCACGATCGACGGAAGGAAGATCCCGACCGTCGCGGCGACGGCGCCGGCGAAGCCGCCGACCATGTAGCCGACGAAGGTCGCGGTAATAACGACCGGCCCCGGCGAGATCATGCCGATCGCGACGGCGTCGAGAAACGTGCGGTTGTCGAGCCAGTGAGATACTGGTCGACGACGTAGGCCTTGACGAACGACACGATGACGAGCCCGCTTCCAAAGACGAGAAACCCCGTCTTGAGAAAGAAGGCGAAGAGTTGCCACGTCATCCCGCCGAGCGCGCTCGGCGCCGCGAGCGCGAACAGCGGCCAGGCGTGCGCCTGCGCCTTGTCGGGAACCGTGGCGCCGATTGTCGCCTCCACCGGCGCCGGTTTGGGACGCGGCGCGAAGATGAAGATGCCGAGCACGCCGGCCGCGACAAAGACGATCGTGAGTTCCTTCTGCACGACGATCGTCGCCGCGAGCGCGACGAGCGCGACGATCCACGCGAGCGTCTCGCGCTTGAGCGTCTTGACGCCGAGATCGACCGAGGCGTTCAGGATCAGCGCCACGACGACCGGGCCGACGCCGTAGAACAAACCGCGCACCGTGTCCGATGCGGCGAAGCGCGCGTAGACGAACGCCGCCACGACGACGATGACGAACGGCGCGAGCGCGAAGGCAAGCCCGACCGCGACGCCGCCGACGACGCCGTGCGCGATGAATCCGCAATACACGGCTAGTTTGTACGCCATCGGGCCCGGAAGCGCGGTCGCAATCGCGAGGCCTTGGCCGTATTCGTGCTCGGTAAACCATTTGCGCCGCTCGAACAAATCCGCGCGCATGTAGTTCGCAAGCGCGACCGGGCCGCCGAAACCGGTCGCCCCGAGCTTGAGGAAGTACAGGAGAAGTTGCAGCAGGCTTGGCCGCATCGCGCCGGTATTGTCGGCCGGTAAAGCGGCATCCCTTCGTTGGAGCGCGGCTCTCGCCAGGCCGATTTAAAGACGCCCACGCGCTGCTCGCGGTGGAATCGCCCTTCTAGGTGGGTTGTACGAGTATTGCCGCGCGCGTCAGCGCGTATCGCTACTTCGGTTTGGCGTAGTTTTCGAAGCCGACGAAGTCGACGACGATGCATTCCTCATCGCCGACGATCCACGCATCGTGGCCCGGCGGGAGCGACATCGCGTCGCCAGGTCCGAATTCGATCTTCGTGCCGTCATCCATGACCGTCATCATGCGGCCCACGATAACGTAGCCCATGTGCGGCGCCCGGCAAGACTCCGTCTGGGCGATAGGTTTGACGCACTCCGACCACTTCCAGCCGGGCTGAAATGTCGCGCGGCCCATGCTGTGCCCGCCGACGGTCACGACTTCGAGTTTGCCTTTTGGAAAGTTCCGCGTTTCGTCGGGCTTTGAAAGGCTCTTACGCTCCGCGAACTGAGTGTTTGTTGGCATAATCAGACTCCTATGGTGCGGATCCCCACGTGAAAAGTGGATCGCCGGGTTTCTTGGTGTTCTTGAGGCAGTTCCCCTGATAAGCGTGTCCGTTGCGGTCCGGCGCTGCGCGGCACGTGAAGCCCGGCGGCCCGCCTTTGAGTGGTGGCGGCGCGGGCCCCTCCTCCGTGTGTTGCGTGACGAAGTTCTTCACCCAAGCAGTTGCCTGAGCACACGTAAAGGGGGCTTGCTGCCGGTGATAGTGATTTGGTAACGGGTCCCTTCCATCATCGGTCCGCGCGGAATCACCCACTTGGCCGCGTTGAACGTCGGGCAGGTCGTCATCTTCATCATGTCGTCGGCGGAGGCGGTCGATCGGGTCGCTACGCTGCCGCCGATAACCCCGATTGCGAAGGCGGCAAGCAACGGAAACCTCGCGTGCGATTTCATCGGTTCTCCTCAAACGCGCGATCGCGAACGGACGAATGCGATTCGGGTCGGCTCGCGAGTGAACGGGCCCGAATTCGGTTGCCCTTTGGCGGCCGCCTTTATCAAGGCGGGTTTCGCGCCGAGCTTGCTCGTACCGCTGGCATGCGGCGTTCGCGGCGCGTCACGGCGCGACGCCGCCGCTCGCCCGGGAGCGCCGCCGAGAAAAAGAATGCGTCGGCGCGCCCTGCGTACAAAGCCGCGAGTGCGAAGAACTTCTGACGAGGTTAACTGATGAGCACCCGACTGCTCGCCGCGCTTGCCGTCATCGGCGTCACGCTCATCGCCATCGTGGCTGTGCGCGTGATGCAGCGCACGCCCGAGCAGTCTGGGACGCCTGCTGCTGCCGTAACGTCGCTTGCGGTTTCGCCGTCGCCACTCGCGGAGGCATCGGGTTCTCCCGAGGCCGCACCGCCCGGCGCGCCCGCGGCCGCATCACCAAGCACTGAGACCTCGCTTGCGGGCGCTCCGGCCAGCGCGCCCGCCGTCGGGCTCGTAACTCCGCCGCCCAGCGTGGCGGAGACCGCATCACCCGGCGCCGGCACACCGGGCGTCCCCGCGACGGCCGTTCCAACCGTCGCTCCGACCGACGATCCCAACCTGCTCGCGCTCACTAACGGCGCGTTCGCACGGTCGTGGACGATTGGGGCGGGCAGGGGCGGCAATGTGCTCCCCGTGGGCGGCTCGTACGGCATCGACCCCGCGTTTCGCGGGACGGTCACGTTCGTGTTCGAGATGCCGTCAACGGCGCATCTGAGCCGCGTCGCCGCGGTCGTGCACGCCGCAAAACCGGTGCGCGTCCGTATCGCAATCGCGACGACCCGCAATGCGTTCGCCGATGCCGGGGCGATCGAGATCCCCGCGAGCGACGATGCCGAGCACTCCGTTAACCTCGACAAGGACGCGCGCTTCGTGCGCGCGACGATCGAGCGCGCGCCCGGCTCGACCGCGCGAATCGATCGGATCGCGGCATACGGGACGCCGGGGCCGGCCGAAACCGCGCCGCTCGCCGGCACGTGGATCAACGCGGAGTATCCCGATGGAGCCGTCGACGACCAGATGTTCGCCGGAGTGCGCGGCAGCGTCCCGCGAACGCTGCCGACGGCGGCCGCCGGCTTCGCCGTGAGGACGCTCGTGCAAGGCGACGACTTGACGTGGTTCCCGTGCAACGATCGGAGCCCGGCGTGGCACGGCACGATTTCGAACGGCGTCGCCCGCTCGAGCGACCGCGGCAAGGCCCAGGTCACCGGAGACGGGACGCTGCTCTCTGAGTACGTCGACGGGCGGATGCGCATCGCCATGCGCGCGAAGGCGGCGGCCGGCTGTTCCGAACGTTTCATCGGGCACGGTGCGAACGTTCTCGCGCTGATCCGCGACGGCCACGAGACCTCGCCCGAGATCGATCCGACGTTCATCCCGGGCTACCGCTTCGATGCGCTTCCGTTGTTCGCGCTCGATCAGCGGCATCTGCAGGCCGCGCGCTTTGCGATTCTGCTCGGCGATTGCCTGGCGAGCTCGGATCTGCTTCCGGCGCAGCAGCGGCTTCTCTTGGATTGGGTCGCCGCAGGGCACAAGTTGATCGTCCACGACGCCGACGAGTGCGGGAGTTCCGACTACTCGTTCATCCCGTATGCTTTCAAGACAGTTGCAACCGGCGCGCGCGGCGCGCGCGGCCAGGTTCTCGCACTGGCCGATCCGTCCGCGCTCGGAGCCGGGCCGAGCGATCGCGCTCACGCGCTCGACACGCAAGCCTACCTGCACTACGACAACCAGCAACTCGGCGACGCCGACATCATGCAGACAGACGACCCGCACTGGTGCGGCCATCTGTACGCGCAGAACTCGGTCGGCGCGAGCGGTTGGGTGCACGCCTACGCGCGACACGGTCGCGGGTTGATTATTTACAACGGCCTCGACCGCGACGACATCACGCACATCAAACCGGCGATCGACATCCTGCGCTACGAGTACGCGTTCCCGGCGCAGAACGAGCTGCCGTGCAACGCGCGCGTCGCTTCGCGCCTGGCGCTGTTTCCTTCGGTAGAACGCGAGCTGCCCGCCGGGAAAGCCGTGACGGTACGCGTGCCGATGTCGCTCTCGTACGTCGAACGTACCAAGGCTTCGCGCGACGTCACGCTCTCGATCTCCGGCGACAGCCACTTTTCCGTGAGCGAGTTGCCGGCGCACGTCCGAGTCGTCTCGGGGGCCGCGACGCCGGTCACCGCGACGATCTCGCTCCCCGCGGGGTGGAGCGGCGTCCACGCCTTCACCGTCTTTGCGAACGGCGGAACCGGCGCAACCGCGCAGGCGACGATCCGAATCGACGGCTCGGTCGCGCTCGCGAGCGCGTTCGAGAAGCAGCGCCGCGTTCGCATCTATGGGATTCATTTCGACGTCGCGAGCGCTCGGATCCAAGCGCGGTCGGAGGCGACGATCGCGCAAATCGCCGCGGTCTTGCGCAACCATCCCGCTTGGCGGATGCGCGTCGAGGGGCACACCGACAGCGACGGCGGCGCCGACTACAACCAGACGCTCAGCGTGCAGCGCGCGCAAGCGGTCGTTAACGACCTCGTTACGCGCTACCGCATCGCTCGCGCGCGGTTGGTCGCGGCCGGTTACGGCCTCACGAGGCCGGTGGCGAGCAACGCGACCGAAGCGGGGAAGGCGCTCAACCGCCGGGTAGAACTGGTTCGGTTATAACCGTGCGAACTCGACTGCTCGCCGCCATCGCCGTGATCGTCGTCGCCGCCATCGCCGTGATCGTCGTCGCCGCCATCGCCATCGTCGCGGTGCGCGCGTTGCAGCGCACGCCCGCGCCGTCGGAGACTTCCGTGGCGCTTACGCCGCCTGCAGTGGTGACCTCGCCCCCAGCCTCGGCTGCGGCTGCGGCGTCTCCGGAGGTCGCGCCAACATCGACGACTGCGATGTCGGAAACAGCTGCGCCCGAAACCTCGTCGCCGAACGCCGGTACGACGCCGGCGCCCGCCGCGTCGGTATCTGCGCCCGCCATCGGGCTCGAGACGCCCGCGGGTGGCGCGTCTGCGACAATGCCCAGCGCAGCACCGACCGACGATCCCAATCTGCTCTCGGCGTCGAACGGGACTTTCGTTCGGAGTTGGACGGTGGGAGCCAGCACGTTCGATCCGGCGGCGCTCCCGCTCGACGCCGGCTACGTGATCAAGCCCGCGTTCCGGGGTCCGATCACCTTGGTGTTCGAATTGCCGTCGACAGCGCATCTAACGCGTTTGGAGGCGGTTGGAAGAGTTGCAAATCCGGTAACCATCCGCCTCGCGACCGCAACGGCGCGTAACGCGTTTTCCGACGCCGGGACGATTGTGATCCCGGCAAGCAACCAGGACAAGCAGACGCTCGAACTCGCCAAGGATGCGCGCTGGGTTCGAGCGACGTTCGAACACACTCCGAACACCGAAGCGATAATCGAGCGTATCGCGGCGTACGGCACGCCGGGGGCGGCCGAGTCGGCGTCGCTCGCGGGGGCTTGGACGACCGCCGAACATATGTCCGGTGGCGACGACTTCGCTTTCCGGCTGGTACGCGGCGCCGTTCCGGAGTCGCTCCCCAAGGAGGCCGCCGGCCGCATTCCGCGCCTAACGCTCGTGCGTGGGGATCAACTCGTCGAGTTTACGTGCAACAATCGCGACAATCCGTGGCGCGGGACCATCAAGGACGGCGTCGCCCGCAGCGGCCAGAGCGACAAACTGGTGCTCGCCGGCGACGGGAAATTGCTGGTCGGAAAAGTCGATGGCCAATGGCTGATGGCAATGCGTTCGAACCCCGACCCGGGTTGCGCCGAACACGTCACGGGCAACGGGCCGACGGTGCTGGCATTGATTCGCAACGGCGAGGCGGGCGATCGGTATCCGGCGATCGATCCGGCGTTCATCCCCGGCTACCGCTTCGACAAGTTGCCGCTCTTCTTACTCGACGAGCGTCACCTCCGTGGGGCGCAGATCGTTTGGCTGCTCGCCGATTGCTCCGCAGACACCGATCTCGAGCCGAGCCAGCAACAGCTGATCCTCAATTGGGTCTCCGCGGGTCACAAGTTCATCATCGGTGATTCCGACGAGTGCAACCAATCGTCTTACTCGTTTATCCCCTATAGTTTCAAGACCGTCGCGGCGGGCGCCCACGGCGCGCGCGGCGACGTGCTTGCGCTTGCCGACCCTTCGCCGCTCGGCGCCGGTCCCGACGATCCCGCGCACTTCCTCGATACCGAGGCGTACATTCGCGGCGCTCAAGATCTCGGCGACGCCGACATCATGCAAACCGAGGATCCGCACTGGTGCGGCCACCTCTATTCGAAGAACCTGGTCGGTGCGAGCGGCTGGTCGCACGCTTACGCGCGGTACGGGCGTGGTTTGATCATTTACGACGGGCTGGATCGCGACGACATCAGCGCCTTTAACAACAAACAGGCCATCAACGTCGTGCGCTACCAGTATGCGTTCCCCGTGCAGAACGATCTGCCGTGCAACGCGCAGGTCGCCTCGCGACTCGTGTTGATCCCGTCGGTGGAGCGCCAACTGCCTGCCGGTAAGCCCGCGACGGTGCGCGTCCCGATGTCCCTCTCGTATTTTGAGAAGGGCGCGGCTCCGCGCGAGATCGCGCTCTCGATTGCGGGCGACGCGCGGTTTCCGGCGAGCGTGAAGCCGGCACGCGTGCGCATTGCTTCGGCGGCGAGCGTTCAGGTCGTTGCAGCCATTCAACTACCCGCGCGTTGGAGCGGCCTGCACGCGTTCACCGTCACCGCCGACGGCGGTCCAAAGTCAACTGCGCGCGCGTCGATTCGGATCAACGGCTCGATTGCGCTCGCCAAAGCGTTCGAATCACAGCGGCGGGTCCGCATCTACGGCATCCACTTCGACGTGGCGAGCGCGCGCATCCAGCCGCAGTCGGAGGCGACGATCTCCCAGATTGCCGAGGTCTTACGGGCGCATCCCGACTGGCGCATGCGCGTCGAAGGCCACACCGACAGCGACGGCGGCGCGGCGTACAATCAGACGCTTAGCGAGCAGCGTGCGCAGTCGGTCGTCAACGACCTCGTGTCGCGGTATCACGTCAACCGTTCGCGACTGGTCGCGGTCGGCTACGGCCTCACGCGACCCGTCGCGAGCAACGCGACCGAAGCCGGAAAAGCACTCAACCGGCGCGTCGAGTTGGTGCGGCTCTAGTTCGAAAGCGCCCTACGGGCCGTTACCATCGGACGGCCCGGGGTCGTTTGGCGCGCACACGTAGCACGGATCGCCGCCACCACCCGGCGGGGGTGGTGGTTCCCCGCCGCCACCTCCGCCCTCGTTGTGACCACCGCCTTCACCGCCACCGAGCGCGCCGCACGGCATGCTGGCCGTTCGCGTTAAGACCACCTCGGCAATGAACGCGGCGACGCCAAAGACCGCCTCGTCGAGACTTCCAACGAAGGCTCCGCCCGAGATCACGAGCTCGCAAATCTTTTCCAAGCACTCGTTGCTGCCCTGAGCGCACGCTTTCGCAGTTGAGTACGTCTCGAGCATCTCGTACAAAAGTTGGAAATAGCGTCCCAGCGTAAACGTGTACTCGGGCATTGTTTGGCCCCAGCCGCCGGGCATTCGCCCAATCACGTTGCCGGTCGAGGGATCCACGTCCCACCACTGTTGTCCGCCGCCCGACGCGACGAGCGCGATGTCGCCAGGTGAGAGATTGCCGGCCAGACCGCGCGCGACCGAATACGTGCCGGCCTTTTTCGCGGTGAGCCAGGCCGTCATCGCACCCGTGCTCCCCGGACCCATGAGATCCTTCTCGATCCACGTGTCGCCCCAACCGCGCGCGAGGTTCGCCGTCGCGAGCGCCGATGGCGAACCGACGGCGTTCATTCCGTTGTCGGCAACGTCGAGCATGGTTCGGTACTGGGCCGCGCCGCCACTGGTGCCGGCGAAGGTCGTGTGAAGCATGACCAGATCCGGGCGGTCGCGGAACAGCCGGATGCCTTCGCGCGTGCCGAGGGCCGACGCCAACACGTCGTCGCGCATGAGAAACGCGGCGAGCGGCGCCGGGTAGAGCCCTGCAAACGGCTGCGCCTGGTGCGCCGCCAGCGCTGCCGCATTTTCGGCGAGCTCGTCAGCCGCGCGGAACATCTCGCGGATGAAGAACATCGGTGCTGAACCCGGCGCAATCACGATCGTGTGCAGCCCGGTCATCGCCTGCGCCGGGTCGCTGCCGGCGCGCGTGCGATCGAAGATCGTCCGCCGCACGGTAACGGTCGAGCCGTCGCCGCTCGCGCGATCTACTTGCAAGACTAGCGAATCAGGGACGTCCGCCGAAAGTGTGGAGATCGGTTTGCCGGTCGTCGCCAGCACACCGAAAAGGATCGACGTTTGAAGTATGTTCGGCTTTCCGTCTTCCGCGCCGATGCCGACGCGCAGCGGGGCGTAAGCGAGGTCGGGGATGGCGCCGACCTTTTCGGCAAGGATCGTCTCGACCGCACCGCGCTTGCCGACGAGGCGCACGCGGACGTGCATCGTATCGTCTGCGGGGAACATCGGGCTCTCTTTGAAACCAGAGTCCGGCGTGCCGAGATGCTGTCCCGGAGACAACGAGGCGAGCTCCGGGTCAAGGTCGAGTTGCTTACCGTTCGCATAGACGCGCACCCAATAGTGCCGGCTTGGAACGCGCGAAGCGTCGATCGCGCCGGCTCCCAAGGCGACTTTGGCGGCCTGCAGTTTTGACTCCGCCCACGACGCAAACGCGGCGCCGGCGTCGGCTCGCGTGTTGAAATAGCGTGCTTCGTCGCTTTTTTGCGGCGGAACGATCGGTCTTTTCGCGGAGGCAGCCGCCTGGGCGATCTGCCCTCGCTCGGAATCCGAAAGCGTGCCGCGGTCGAAGCGTGCGGCGATGCCTTTTTTCGCGAGCAGCCACGCGAGCAATCGCGCCTTGTCGGCGGAGTTCGCGCTGCGATTCATCCATGCGCCGAGCGGCCCCCGCATTGAACCCGCGTAGACGTCCGTTCCGACGTGATCGCGCACGTAAACGTAGAGCGCTACGGGATCGTTCGGAAGCGTCGCGGCGAGCGCTTCGAGCGAGTATTCGCTCTCGGGGATCGCGGCTTGGAGGTCGCGCAGCTTCGCAATCGTGGGATCCGGAGTAGCGGGCGCGGCCGTTCCGAACGCCTGAGCGGCCGATTTTGCCGCGCCCGCCGCCTTCGTGCCGTACGTTTCGCGCGAGACGACGCTGTCGTCGACTTGCGAAACACCCAAAAAGTCGGTGGGAACGGTTTGTTCGTTGGCCTGGCGCTGCGCAGCATCCGCGGTTTGCCAGTCAGCGGGCGGCAGCGAACTCGGCAGGGTCGCCGCGCTGGACGGAGCCGCACCGGGTGGCGAGATCGCGCCGGATGCGATCACGCCGGTCGGCTGCGGGTGCTCGAACGCGGCGATCGTCGGCAGCTGCGCGGATCCCGCGGTGTACGCGCCCAGATTGGTCGCGGCGAGCAACGCGATTGCGGTCACGAGCGCGATCGCGCTGCGCGCGCCGCGCTTCTTGGCGAGATAGGCGAACGCGAAGTACAGCGCGGCGAGTGCCGCGAGCGGGAGCAAAATCTCGGCGCCGGCGTAGGCGCCGCGCGAATTTGCGAGCGGACCGGTGGTGAGCGCCGCGGTCAATCCACCGTGACCGATCGACGCGGCGGTTGGGACGATCACGTAGGCTGCGAGCAGGATGTCGATCGCCCACAGAATGCCGTTGCGCACGGCAAACAGGCCGCCGAGCGCGGCAAATGCGGCCGCGAGCGCCACGAGGAGCGCGGCAGAGTCGCCACTCGACAAGTTCGTGAAAGCCGGCGCCCCCGGCGCGTCTACGCCACCGGCGACAAACGCACCGCCGGCGAATGCGGCGGTCAGCCACATCCATCCGAGCGCGGCGGCGACGAGCGGCCGCGTCCACAACACGGCCGTTCCGAGCGCGCTCAGGGCAAGCGCGCCGGCGACGAAGCCGAGAACGAGCGGGGGGTCGTGCGCCGACGCGAACGCCGCGTCGGCCGCGGCGAGGACGGCCAGGATCGCGAGGATTCGAAGGAGCCCGGTAACCATGCAGCCCTCCCGTTCGTGGCCGCCAACCTTCGACTCGGGGCATCGAGCCCTTCCCGGCCAAGCGTTCCCACGCGGGCAGCTAGGGGCTGGGCCGGTGAGTTCGCCCGCGGCGCCGTTGCATCGATGGCGGCGGCGCCGTCGATCGCGACTTCGCGGGCGAACCCAGGCTCCGGGACTACAGTGAGGTCGTGAGCTGATCGAGGATGGCGGTCCAACCTTCCTCGTGATTGTCGCGCGACTCGATGCTCTTGAGATTCTCGTGCGTGAGAATGAGTTCGGTTTGCTTGCCGCGCTCGCGGAATTCGAGCGTGAGCAGCGTCTCTTGTTCCTCGGACTTGTCGTCTTCTTCCCAGATCCAAGTCATCGAGAGGCGCTTTGGGGGCTGCACTTCCCGATACACGCCGCGCGCGGGCATGCGCGACCCGTCCTCGAGCACCATCACGAGACTGTGGTTGCCGCCGACGCGGACGTCCATCTCGATCTCGGTGGCTTTTACTTTGTCCGGGCCCATGAAGTTCGCGGCCGCCTTCGGGTTGGTCCATGCCGCGTACAAGCGCTCCGGCGGTGCATCGTAGATTCTCGAGAGAACGAGGGAGGGGGCGATGGTAGCGCGTGCGTCGCTCATGTCTGCTTCTTTCGTTTGGAGGTGTCTTGGATGTATCGGTCCAGGCGCTCGAGGGTCGCCGTCCAGAACGTGCGCTGCTTTTCGATCCACGCCGACGCAGCCGCCATTGGTTCGGGCGCGAGCGTGCAGCGATGGAAGCGCCCGTCGACCTCGCGCGTGAGCAAGCCCGAATCTTCGAGCACGCGGAGGTGCTTCGAGATTCCGGGTTGCGAGATCGAGAAGTGGGCGGCGATCTCCCCGACCGTGAGGGGCCGGTGCGCGAGTTTTTCAACGATGCGCCGGCGCGTTGGGTCGGAGAGGGCGGCGAAGACCGCGTCCAAGGTGTGAGTGTTAACCATGTGGTTATATAACTATACGGTTAACTGACGCTGGCGTCAAGCCCCCCGTGACGGAATCTGCCCACGTTTGCCCGGCCTAGCCGAGCGGCTACTTTAGGAGCGCAATCACGGGGCAGTTGACGGCGAATCCGACCGGGCCGAACTTCGCGCCACCCGGGCCGGTGAGATCGCCCGCCGCGACGGCGGCTTTGATCGCGGCCGCGCTCTCGAAATGCACGTTGCGGTGCGCGGCGACCGCGGCGTCGCTCCACACGCCGAGGTAGACGTCCCAGAGCGGCGTGTACGAGCCGTTCCCAGCGGACGTGAGCGAGGGGACCCCCTCGAGGACGTTGCGCGACGTTTGCAGTCGCGCGCTGTTGGAAGCGGTCGCGTCGTCGCCGAGGCCGCCGTCGAGCGCGACGAACTGCAGACCTTGCGCCTCGGGCTTGTCGGCGCCGGTCTGCCCGTTGAGGATGACGTTGATTGGCAAGCGCGCGTCCGTGGACGTCTTCGCGAGCGACGGGACGAACGTCGCGCGCTCGACCGTCGCGGCGCCCGCGTCCGAGGCCTCGGTGCTGATGTAGAAGACGCGCGCCCCGCCGGCGAAGCCGTCAGCGAGCAGCAGCGTCACGGTCTTGGCTTTCGTGTCGAGCGCGAGGACGCGGTCGGCGGTGTTCGTGTGATGCGTGACATCGAAACCGCCGTCGCCGGTCGCGATGATCGGTGCGTTGTAGACCGTGTCCGAGCCGGCGAGTTTCACGAACGGCGAATACGCGTCGTCGGCCTTCGCGCCCGGCGCCGCGTCGGCCGGCGGGAAGCCGGTCGCGCTCGCCTTATAAACGCGCGCCGGCGAAAAGTCCGGCGCGCCTGCGAATTGCCAGACGCCGCCTTGGAGGGTGACGGTCTGCGTCACCCCGACGGCGCGGAGCGCCGGCGCGAAGACCAAGCCTTCGGCTTTTGCTTCCGTCGAACTGGACGTGTCGGTAAGGATGTACCAGACCGTGTTGGCGCCCACGATGCCGCGGTGAACCGGCAGGACGACTTGATGCGTCAGCGTGTCGATCGATTCGTAACTTTTCAAGAGGATCGTGACCTGCGGCGATCCTGACGTCGCGGCGGGCGCCGCGGTCGGGGCAGCGAGGGCGAGCGGCGCGCCGAGCGCCAGAATTGCGACCAGCGCGCGTCCGGCGACGGGAAGAGAGCGAAGGAATTGCATCGAGAAGCTCCACGGAATTTTAGGTAGTTGCGCCCGCCGCGGGCGTGCGGCCGGGCGCCACGGTAGGATAACGCAATGCTGCGCTAGCCGCTGGAAGCGCGCTTACAGGGTCCGCCACGCTCGCGGCTAGTTAACGGTTATGGCGACTGCCTTGGACGGAATGCCGTTGGCCACGACCTCGAGCATGCTCGGTCCGGCGTCCATCTTCGGCGGGACGTCGAAGAGCGTCGAGACGAGCTGTTTGCCGGTTGCAACGCCCATCGTGCTGTGGTTGTGGGTGCGCGCGTAGAACACGTGCTTGGACTTGAGGTTCGTGAGGCGCACGAGCGGGTAGTTCGTCGCGTTCTGGAATTCGTCGCCGAACGACATCGCTTGCGAGAGCCCGTTGAATTGCATGCCCTGGATCTTGTAGGTGCGCCCGCGCGCGATCTTCGTCGAAACCGCCGTGACGACCGGCGCCCACGATGCTTGCGGCTGGCCTGTCGGCGTGTATAGGCTAACTCCCCCGGAGTAATTGAACATCATGACCTGCCCCGTCGGGAGCAGGAGCGGCGGCCCGCTCGCCGACCCCGTCTGAGTAAACTTCGTGCCGTCGAATTCGTAGAGATACCCGGAGTCGCCGAACACCAAGACGTTGCCGCTCGGCAAGAGGCATGCGAACGAGTCGCCGGCGTTGTCGCCGTTCGGAAAGTCGGGCCCGACCGTCCACTTGTTGGTCATGAAGTTGTAGATCGAGGTGTGCCCGACGCCTTGCTGTGAGTACGAGCCCGTGTAGAAGACGGTGCCGTCGGGTCGCAGGATGGAGGGTCCGATCTCGCCCGGCGGCAGGTAGCAATCCTGCTTTAGTGGCCCGTATTGGATGCACTGCGAATACGGCGACGGCGAATGCAAGTCGACGATCGTCGAGCCGGCGGTGACCCACTTCCCTTTGGACGGGAAGTAGCGCTCCGAATTCGGTGCGTCCTTGACGTCGGCGGTGAGCACCGAGCCGTCGGGGAGCAGCGTGTAGCCTTCCTCGGCGTTGAAGTCGGATTTTCCGTTGGTTCTAACCTTCGTCCACTTCAGGTTTGACGGATCGAGGAACGCGGCTTCTTCCGTGAGCTTGTTGCCGACCAGGAATTCGCCGCCCGGGAGCACGCTGTTGGGCGAGTCGCCGATGTAGTCCCAGCCGGTCGGGTGCCCGAGCGGCGTCCACTTGTTCTTGACCGGGTCGTAGATCGCACCGAGGTTGGTTAGTTGGAGCTGGTAGTTGTTTTCGCCGGCGTTGTACTCGCCGCCGATGATCGCAAGCCGGCCGTCGGCGAGGACCGCCGAGGAATAGGCGCTCGGGTTGTAGCCGGCCTGCAAACTCGCAATCTGCGTCCACGTGCCGTCGATGTAGCCGCCGGTGGCGTCGGGGGTGTACCGGTACCAGAGGTTGGGCTGATAACCTTGGCCGATCACCGTGCCGTCCGTCGCCAAAAAGGCCAGTTGGACCTGGGCTTGGGATGAGTTTCTCAGGTACTGAATCGTTGCTGCCGGTGCAGCGCTAAAACTGGTAAGCGCGAACGCTAGCGTTGCGGAGATCGTTAAGGCGGAACGGACGCGATTAATCAAAGCAAAGCCTCACAGTGTGGTGTGCGGGTAGGCAGGTTCGCCGAGGCGGGCGTTAGACCTCGGCTTCAGGGCGCGTGAAGCACACAGTTGAATCCTGGGAGACTATTTGCGCTGGTGCACCGCGAACTTGTTTCCTTCGGGATCGGTCGCGAAGACCGAATAGCACCCCGGAAACTCGTGCACCTCGCTGGCTTCCGACCCGCTCTCTGACAAGCGTTTCCGCATCGCCTTCACGTCGTCGACTTCGAATGCGGCACCGGTGGAGCGCCCCGGTTCGAAGCCGAGCGGCTCGCCGTTCCCGATTCCGAACGTCGTGCCTCCGACGTCGAACTCGACCCAGTGGTCGCCGAAAGACTCGCCGAGCTCTAGGCCGAGCACGTCGTGATAAAATGCTCGCGCGCGTGGTACGTCGCGTACCGAGTACGCGAAGAATGCAATGCCTTTAACCATGCCGCCGGATATTCTCGATTTTCGGAGGAACCCTGCCCGAATGCCGCCGACCCACCACGACCGCCATGGCGCAAAGCAGCCCGAGCGTTTCGACCCGGCCCGAGCCGGCGTGCTCGACGATCCCGCGCGTTTCGAGTACCTGCCGCCGGCCGACCTGATCGCGCTGCTCGATGCCGCGCCCGGCTCGACCGTCGTCGACTTCGGCGCGGGGACGGGGACGTACGCGATCGCGCTCGCGCAGGCTCGGCCTGATCTGCGCATTCTCGCGCTCGACGAGCAGCCGGAGATGCACGAACTGTTGCGCCGCAAGATCGCCGAGACCAAGGTCGCTAACGTCGAACCGCTCGAGCCGGCGGGCCTCAGCGAACTGCACGGGCGCGTCGATCGCGTCCTGGCGCTCAACGTCTTCCACGAACTCGGCGACGCCGCGCTTCAGTCGTTGCGCGAGCTCCTCGCACCGGATGGGCTAGCGCTCGTCGTGGACTGGAATGCCGATGTCGAACACCGGCACGGACCGCCGCGCGCGCACGTTTACGGCGTCGACGACGCCCGCGCCCGTTTAGGCAAAGCCGGTTTCGTCGAACGCGGGGTTGCGATGTTTCGGGAGCACTACGCGCTGGTCGTCGCGGCCCGCTAGCGATTCAGGTAAGCCGCGGCTCGGCCCCGAACGTCGGCGCGTGGAGTTCGATAAAAGCACGAAGAACGTCCCGTGGCCCGTGGCGGTGTCGTTTCTCATTCGGCCGCTGCCCGAATCGTTTACGCTGCCCGACGTATACGCGATTGCGGACCCCTTGCGGCGCGCATTTCCAAACAACCGGCACGTGGAAGCCAAGATCCGGCAGAGCCTTCAAATCCTGCGCGACCGGGGGCAGATCGAGTTTGAAGGCGCCGGGCGTTACCGGAAGCTGCAGGTCGAAGCGCGACGTAGCGTTCGCATCGATTTCGGCGAGGCTGCGCGCTATACGAGCGCATCCCAGGTGGCGCGCGTCGCCGTTGAAGCGTGGGTGGCGACGAATGTCGAGTGCTGGCACTGCCGGTCGGCGCTGCTTCTCGTCCCGCCGAACACGAAGCTAATGGATGCGGTCTGCCGCGACGCGGGGCATGAGGTGCAGGTCAAGGCTATCGCCGGCATCGCCGGCGAGCGCCTGTCGGCGGCCGCGTTCGGGCCGATGGCGCGGCGACTGGAAGAGAGCAGCCTCCCGGATTATCTCATCGTATCGTACGACCGCCCGCGCAGCATCGTCGTCCTTGCCGAGTTCATCGCCGGCGCATCGCTCGGGCGGGAGCGGTTGAAGGCACGGACTCCGCTTGCCGAAGGCGCGCGGAGGGCCGGCTGGGTCGGCGCGACGTTAGATTTGTCGGGGCTCGAACGCAGCGTCGTCGTAGGTCCGTCATTCGAACCCGAGTCACGCGCATGGAGTTGATGCAGTCGGCAACAGGTCCGAGAGAGGTCGCTCCTAGGCTGCCGGCAGAGAGATCTCGATAGACTCGAGGCGAGCGGCATCAGCGTCGCTCGGCGGAATCTCGTCGCCTCGGGCGCGGCGCTCTTCGAGGCAGAGCTCGATGACCTCGCGAGCCATCCGCAACGCTTCCTCGACGGTGGCACCCCAGGTATGCGCCTCGGGAATGGCCGGGACGATGACGTTGTACGCTGACCCGTCCGGTTCGGGCTCGAGGAGCACGGCGTAGCGAAGATCCACTCCGGAGGGTTCGGCGTTGGGCCACGGATTACCGGGGCGCGGGTGAGGGCCGGGATGCATGCTATATACAGTGCCCGGGGTACACGAATCCGACCTTACGCGGCCGCGCGTTTACGGGGGCGGCCTCCCTTCTTGCCATTGGCGCGGACTGCTGCCGCTTTCTTCGCGCTCGTCTTGCTGCCGGCCAGCCGTCTTTGTTCAGCGACGCCTGAAATCAAACGGAGGATGCCGGGCACCGAGTAGTCGATCGCGTCGTTGACGAGGATCGCCACGCCCTGCGGCGAGAGTCGAGCCTTCCGAAGTTCCTGTGGCTTTGCACGATTGAAACCGGGGATCATCGAGCGAGGGACAATCACGCTTACTCCAGAGAACAGTTTCAGGTGCAGTGTGTCCGTGGGTGCATCGTACCGCAAGGTGCGGGCGCAGAAGGGCTTCTCTGCTTTGCCGCGTGCGCGCGCTGCAGCGAGCTCCGCGTCGAGTTTTGCATCCGTAGGTTCGCGGTACGTTTTCATGAACAGAATTCTCTAAAAGTCAACAAGCACACCTCAGCATTCTCGAAGACGATCCGGCGGGCGAGCCGCAGATCGGCCTGGCTGACATATCCGCGGACCTTGACTACCCGGAAGGGGAAGAGGCAAACGGTTATCTCCGCACCAGCGCGGTGGACGTGAACGTGCGGGGGTTCGTGGTTGCCCGGGATCACGTGTACCTCGAAACCTCGCGTTCTGACGACGGTCGGCACGATTATAAACCTAACGGCGTTAGGTTTGCAAGGACGAGCCACGGTCGGTTTTTCTCCACCGACTTGGTCTAGTGCCCCGGCTAGGCGAGTTTTGGCCGCCTCCGTGCTGCCGCGACGGGGCTGGCGCCGGCCCAGTGCACTGTAGATCGCGATCGCGATCCCGTGAGGCTCGTACTGCGCCGAGGGGAAACGAGGAATGGAAACCGCAGCCGATGCAAGCCGCTATGCCGAGCGGTCTCGAAGATTCAACCTACGGAGGAGCTGATGCCCTACTTCGTCGTTGTTCGCGAACGGGGTGCCGGATGGAACTGGTCGGTACCGATGCGCCGGCAGGCGGAGTGGGAGGCGCACGCCGCATTCATGGACGCCCTGGAATCCGAAGGCTTTATCGTCGCCGGCGGTCCGCTCGGCGATGAAGATGCCGCCGCGCGCGTCATTCACGTCGTGCGAGCGCCCGATCGCGACGCGATCGAAAGTCGCATGGCCGAGGACCCGTGGACGCCGATGAACCTGTTGAGCACCGTCAGCATCGAACCGTGGACCGTCCTGCTTGCCGGCTTTCGCGAGGGCGCCCGAACATAGTGAAACGAATGGCGTCATTCGTGGCGGGCCTAACCATCGGTGCGCAAACCGGGATCGTGCTGGTGGCAAGATGAGCGCAGCAGTTGTCTCCTGGGTTCCCGCGGTGCTTCTCGCCGCCTTCATGCTCGGCGTTGTGTCGGGGTTGCGGACGTTCACCGCGCTGGCCGTTCTATTTTTGACCCGCGGCGGGATCACCGGATATATCCTCGCGGTCGCCGCGGTTGCTGAATACGTCGGCGATCTGATGCCAAAGGCGCCGTCGCGCACGCGACCAGCGGGCTTGGTCGGGCGCATCGTCGCCGGCGCGATCGTCGGCCATTTCATGGTCGGCCCGGACGGGTGGATTGCGATCTCCGGTCCCGCGCTTGGGATAGCCGGCGCACTCGTCGGAGCCTACGGCGGCGTCGCCGTGCGCCTTGAGGCGATCAAGAAAATCGGCCCAATCCCGGCCGCGCTGCTTGAAGATGTCGTCGCGATTGGTCTCGCGTTTCTGGCGGTCACGCGCGCCGCTTCAGGAACATAACGGATGCAATTATACGCGGGCTCGAGCCGTGACTTCATCGAGCAGGCAGCGCTGAAAACGATTGCCGAGAAGATCGGCGACGCATTCTATGACTACTACCGCTTCCGCGCGTCGGCGTCGGAATTCAACTCTTGGCGGAATTCGCTGGCTGCACTCGCTACTCAGTTCCGGTACTCAGGCGTCCTCGACCACGGCGTCGTTGTGGAGATGCAGCTCCCGCTCAGTTCGTCGCGGCTCGACTGCCTCGTCTTTGGGCGGTCGGCAAGTGGGTTGGTCAACCTTCCGCGTCTCGGGACCCCACGGTCAAGCGGGCCGGCGCGCGCTTTCTGGACTGCGTCCGAAACACGTACCGCATCCTTCTGACGCGCGGCTTGAAGGGTTGCTATATCGCTATTCTGGACACGGAAACCGGCGCTTTCGTTGACCCTCGGATCTCCGCTGGCGACCTCAGACGACGCGCTGGCGATGTGCAGAAAGATCGCGCGGCGCATCGGCGCTTTTCTGCATCCGATTAGGCCATCACACACCGTGACGAAAGCAAGGTTGCAAGGCAAGATATTTTCGGTAAACAGGGCTTGCTGTGCTTCAGGCTACGACGTACCGTCGCTCTCAATCGGACGTTCTTCCTGGCTCGTGATGTACAAACTCTCCCAACCCGCTGCCCGCAATGCGGCCGGAGTGCTCATGTTCAGCGGTGTGCTCTTTTAGCGCGCGCTCAATCAGTTCGTAGTCTTCGCGCACCAAGCTTTTCAGCGTTGTTTGCAGCGCCGACCCGTACTTTTCCTTATTCGGAAACATGCGCAGCTGGGGCACCAGCGGCGCGATTGCCAGAGGGTTGGGGAGCGAGGTCGTGATGGCACGCCACGGAATCTGCGTCGGATATAGCATCGAGAAGGTGCTGCGGTCCACTGACCGGCTGGGCTCTTGGGGTGTTTGGGTGACCTCGAAAGTTCCCACAATGCCAGGACCGCCGCCGCGGAGGGGGCCACCCCGCGATCTATAAAGCACAATGCGGTCACCGGCCCTTATGGGTGTTTTCTTCGTCTTGACCGCATAGTAAACCAATCCGTCCTTAACGAGTTGCTCAAGATTTTCAGGGCGGACGACCGCGAGGTAGTAGTAGTGCTTCTGCTTGTCCATCGGCTGGGCTTTTCGACAGCCATCGGCGAATCGCTTGGAGCCCTGAGGCCGGCCCTAACGAAGGTGGCGCACCCTCGATGCGAGAGAACGACCGCCGCGGCCCGCGTCAAGGGCGAATTGTGGGTATTCCGTGGCAGCTAGAAGTTTCCGCCACTACCTGAAGCGTGGCGAATCAAAGCGCATAAATGGTGGGCTGATCGGCACGCATGAGATCAATGCCTCCATCAAGGCCGCCGAACTCGCTGATTTTTGGCTGACGGCCAAGAACAATTTGCTGTCGAGCCGTAGAAAAATGTCCTTTGGACGCGTGGTCAAGGTTCGCATCAAGCTCCGCGGCAAAACCATAATCACGAACGGTCGCGTCTCGGAACGAAGGCGTCTCGTCAGAGGCGCACTCACTGTCACGGAGTTGCGCTTCCGTCCCATGGCGGTCGCTGACGCCCGAAAATATTACGGCGGCCTAAAGCTTCCTGGCAACGCCATAGCCGTGGTCACGAGGAGCCGGGCGGGCGGCGTCGACTATGACTATGAGGTCGTTCTTCCCGATACACCGCGCCACAAAAACCTTACACTCGCAAGAGGGGCACGCGAGAAGTATGACTGAGGGCGCGGCGATGATTTCGCCACTTATTCAACCAGTATCCGGCCCAGTTAGGGATGCGTTGGAGGCGATGGCATTTTCGGCAGTTGGCGGATCGTGCCGCATCCTGACGGCGTGGTTAACTCCGGACGGTCTCAGTCTGGCTAATGACCTCTTACAGCGCAATCGCGTTTCGTTGAAAGAGATCGTAGTTGGCATTAATCGCGGTGGAACAAGTGCGCGTGACTTGCGCGCAGCTCGGGCCGTGCTCGCGCAATCCGCCGGCGTTCTCCGCTACTATCTGGACGGCAAACTTGCTGGACCAATTTACCACCCAAAAGTGTGGTACATGGAGTCAGCGGCTTACCGCGGCGCCCTAGTTGGGTCATCTAATCTCACTAGAGAAGGCCTGCTTGACAACGTTGAGGCAGGGATCATTCTTCGCGACAACGGCCCGCGGGGCCGAAACGAGGCGTCCGACGCTCTCGACGAGCTCAAGCGCCAGATCGAAGCTGTGTCGAGCAGCGGGCATTCAGTGATCGTAGACGATGACGTAATATCGCGCCTGGTCGCGATCGGGGCCATCCCGGAAAAGACCGAACGACACGTTCGTGACGACATTGACGAAGGTAATTCTAAGGTTACCACGGCGGACGCGGTACTCGCAGTCCGGTTGCGCGCTCGGAGCGTCTTCCGCGCCGCTACTCCTCTTCCAAGCATAGCGAACGTCAGTACTAGCACCACTGCGGTTTCGTCACTTGTTTTGGCTCCAGTTGGCGCAACTCTGCGCTATGTGCGTTACTACGGTCTTAGCGAGGCAAACCGGGTCAAAAAGTACCACGAGCAACTGCGCCAATTCGGGCAGGCCTCCGCCGGAACGTTCGAAGTTAACCTAACGATGACTTCGCGCCCTGAGGAGGACTTTTGGGGATACCCTGACCGCTTCATTATGAATCAAGCTGGCAACGCGCGCGAATGGAGCCCTCGGGTACGCCTTGTCACGATTCGCGATCGTAATGTGATGGTAACGACGATTCCGTCAGCACGCCTTTGGACGCGCATTAGGGACGAACGCCAGAGTGAGGTGCGATTTCGTTTCACTAACGCGGCGGCGGTTCGTGACACCTTTCCTACCGACATCGAGGAGTTAACGCTTTTCGTGGTTGACCGCGTTGACGATTCGAATGTTGACTACGAGGTTCGCCTTGTCGGTCGCCGCGACCCAAGCTATGCCGCGCTACGTCCCGCCGATGGCGGAACTTACGAGTACACCGCTATTTGACGCCGCAGGTAAGGTTCGTGAAGCAACCAGGCGTAGCACGTGCTCGAATTTATTTGGTCGTTGGAATCCCCGGCTGAAGGACCGGGAACGCCCATCCAAAGGGACCGACTCAACCAGCTCAGTCTCAAAGCCAAGATCGGCGGCCAGCGAAGCGGTCAATTCCGCCGCATCGATTTTCTTCCCGGCGATCTGGCTGTCACCAATTATGATGATGGCATCTCCGCCCTTACGCAAGACTCTATGAAATTCGGAAAGCGATCTCCGGTAGTCTGCGAACCACTTCTCGACCGGCGCCCGTTGCGAGGAATATTCGTGGCGAGACCCGATCTCTAGATTCTGCACTTTCTTAAAATCGTAGCCGAGAACATTCATACGTTGCTTGTGATACAGATAGTAGTCCATTGAGTTCGCGTACGGCGGCGAAGTTACGATTCTGTCGACGCTGTGGTCCGGCAGAGGCATGCCATTACGGATATCGACCTCATCAACGACAATCTCGGCGTTTAACGGCGACCGCTCACGAAGGAGCGATAGCGTGAACCCCGCGCTATCGATAAAGCGCTTGAACGTCTCGCCTTTTTCGACGGTTCTGTCCACGGCAACATAGCGCGTTTCGGAGTCCTGCCGACTGACTCGGTTAATGATTCGAGAAAGCGATAATCGAAGCCAGGTTTGCACCAGCTCGTCGGTATGTAGCTCGATCCAAGCAAGAATCCTTTCAAGCTCTCCGAGTACGTGCCGCGCGAACCAGTGGGTCGCTCCGTCGAAGGATAGGTTTCGTGACACCGTAACATTTTCTACGGAAAACGGAAAGTCCGCTAGAGTGGAATCAGCGAGCGCAAAGAATACCCGGTCCGTATAGAGGGTCTTAAAGCGCGCAATTAGCACGGCGATAGGATTAGAATCAAAGCCATAGACCCGCTTCCATTGCGTTGCAGCCTCAACTAAAGTCGTGCCGGATCCGCAGAAAGGGTCAAGGAGCATTTCCCCGCCCGAATCGACGAACTGCCGAATGGATTCCGACGGGAACTTACAAGGATATGGGTGCGCGCCATGAATGTCCGAAGTGTTATTCAATCCGGTTTCCGCAACACAACGACAAAGCTGCAATTCTGGTTCGTGTAGAACCGCGAAGGGTATCCCAGCAGCACTAACGAGCGTTGCTCGTTCTGGTCCCACACGATGAGGTCGTGCCACTTCCACCCGATGCGCTGTGCCAGCCTTGCGATATCGGAGTGCATCGGAATGTAAGGATGCTCCGGCGGCAGGCGATAGTCCTTGACGATCCAGCATGCATAACCACCGGGTCGGGTCACACGGAGGAGATCGCGGAGCACCTTGCGGCAAGCGCGCAGAAACGGAAGGTAGTCGAGGTTACCCAGGTCGCGCGGGTCGTTGGAGTATACGCGTACTCGTGAATTGTTTTCGAGCTTTATCTTTGATGTTTTGTGTGTTTTCTTGCGATCTTCGACTGATCGATTGATGAAGTTAGCATACGGTGGCGACGTTACGGTAACTTGCACTTCACGGAACTTGGCGGCAACGAGTTCCTGCGCGTCACCTCGGTATAGTTTTGGCTTCGACGCACCGCGGACTGCGTGTTCCTTGCATTCATCGCGCAGCCATGCTTCCGCGACCGCAGAAAATTCATCGCTCAGTTCGATGCCACTGCAACGTCTTCCCGCGCGCAGGGCAGCGACGCAGGTCGAGCCTACTCCTAGGAACGGGTCGGCGACGTGGTCCCCGGCCCTCGAGTATATGCGTATCAAGCGGTCCGCGAGCTTGACGGGGAAGACAGCGCCATGGCTTAAGTGCCGCTGGTGTCGCGGCGAAGATACGTCGCTCCAAACGTTGCGGCTCAGCAGCGTCCATTCGCGCGCCGTTAGCCCGTTGAAGGTCCTGGCCCGCTGATACGATTCGTCGCGCTTTGCCGTCTTTGGTTTGGAGGCTTGGTTCACTAGTTGTCCCTCCCAATTCGATGGGTATTTGCTCGACGATTTCGAGCGGGGATCTTGCACTGCGGGCGGCGGTGTTTGTGTTCGGCCACGCGTGTCCGGTTGAGGATGTGATCTGGAGTGCGCCGTTTGCGCTTAAGTTGCTGCAGAGCTTCCCAGTTAGCACAGGCCTGGATACTCAAACAATTGTACCACGCCTCTCTGGGAGATTAGATACATACAGTCAGAACTGGCTAAAAGAATTGGGGGTTCAACGTGCGGCCCTCGGCCTCATTAGCGTATGGATGCGACGACTCGCGCAACACTCTTGGCAGGTGTGCGCCGCCGACTAGGCCACACTCATTCTCGACGGTATTTCGCCGGACACTTCCGCGATGTACGCGTTGACATCTTAAGGCTCGGCCAAAGGTACTACAAGCCGAGGCCGAGCGATGCGCGATAATATCTCCTGCTCTTCTCGGTTGAAGAATCGCGACAAATCCTTTCGAGGCGGCACGCGGCGACCAGATGGGACTGAGTGGTGACCGCGAGTTGAAACCACGTGGGAGCGAGTCGATCCGAATCGTCGCATCGTGCGTGACCGCCCGGAGGCCTCGATAGGGCACGGTATGGACAGGGTCCAGGATAGAGAGACGCGTCGAGGCCCAATCAGCGATGTCCATGGGCGGTATGATGCCACGCCTGAGTGCCAACAGGGTGGCACTGCCGCCTCGCCCCTCACCGGCCGCGAGCGCGACCCGTCCTTTTCCGTCAACTGCGGACCCCAACCGAGCCCGACGCCAGGTTCTTAGCCCATGTCGGGCCGCGATCCCGCTAGCCTTCACGGCTCGGAGTGGTCACGGCCGGCTAGCCCCGCACGACCGCAAGTCGCCTCTTATGTGAAAACGAATCCCCAGTCCCATCTGTGAAGTTGTTGGGGGCTTATCAGGACGACGGCGCGGAGCCGTCGTATGTGTTAGCACCCTGGTTTTGGACGACTCCGGGGCTCAGGGTTGGGCGGACTCGCAGGGGCGAACCGCCCTTTCCGCGCTATTTGCGCCTTTTTTAGGTACGTCCGGTTTGCTCGCGTATCCCAGGGCTCGACTCCGATGCGGTAATTACGTCCTTCGGCACCGCGAAAGACCGCTCGTCAGTCGAGGGGACGGAAGCCCGGTCACGGCCCCCGCGTGCGTGGATTGCATCCTAGGTTGCTGGGGTCGCGGCAGAAAAGCGGTCTCGAGCGGTCGTCGTCCTTCGCGCCGCGAGCAGGGTGGTGCAGAAAGAGATGGCACGTCGCCAGCCACCGTTCCCCCTAAAGCGCGGGCCATTCGAGCGACACGACGATCGCGTGAACAAGTCATCGCGAACGCACGCCGCCAGAAATTTCGGCCGATCCTCTCGTTCGAGCAGGGCTTCCGGGCGAAGGCGTTTCAAGATCAAGGGCTCCATGTATAATTTCAAATCGAGGTGTCAATTGGTTCGTCATATTCATACCAATGGTTGTGCAACACCACGTGCGTGAAGGACCCTTCTACGCAGGCTCGATAAGGCCGCCGGTAGCGCCGCGCTTTGACCTCGCTTCGCTGCTTACGCTATACGGCCGAACTGAGGCGCAAAAACTCGTCTCTCGTAATATTGAGATTCTCAGGTGTATTCGCGGAGGACTAGCCATGGCGGAGCGGCACCGCCTCGCCTTCGATCCCCGAGATGAATATTGGCGCCTTCCGGAGCGTCGGTTTGTTGTCTCCTATCTTGCGGACCGCTGGACCGGACGCTTTGAACCAGCGTGGGCGTTGCGAGCATTCGCGCTCCACCTATTGAAGCACTTCGACCAGGCACGACCTGAGGTCGTTTCGTACCGTGGTGTAGATTACGATCGGATCGGTGGATTTGAAACGATCCGTAGCGCGTTAGCCGAGCACGCTCGACGGTTGGTGCCAACAAAGGCCTGGGATTCGCTCCGAGATGTGTGGTCACAATACCAGTCGACGTTAGGAGCCACCGCGGCCGACGATGTAGCCGACTTTCTCGAGCGAATTCCGGGTAACGAGGAATTGGATCCCGGCTTCAAACGGCGCCTTCCCTGGTTCGGGTACTTAGGCGCGACCTCGGAGGATGACGTTCGACGACGCCAAGAATTCTTCTTCGGCTATGCAAACCTCTGGACGACGACGAACGCTTACGCAAGCGGCGGTGCACAGCATTTCGCTTCGGTGATCCAGAATACACCTACGGCAGTTATGCTCGACGCTGCGCTACACTGGGCGACGGGCGCTTCCTCAGAACCGTCAGCATTTTTGGTGCTCGGTAAACGTGATGACGAACCACAGGATCGTTCGAGGCTTGTTCCGGTCGTTGAAGTTTTCGGTTTTCTCAATCTTCAACGTGCACCATACTACATTAGCCCTCCACAAGCATACCACAGGTGGTTCGAGATCCCGGAGAATGTTAAGGACCCATACGAGGTAACGGCGAGAGTCGGCGAATGCACTGCCCAATGGCTGAGCCAGAATCGTGTGTTCGTCGATCAGCTGTCCGCAACGTTCCGAGGAATCAGTGAACAGTCGTTAAATACGCGCGTGGAATTCGAGACGATCGAGTCGCCCAAGGTTAGGAAAAATAGCCCTGAGTCGAACCGGTTTTTAGACAGCGCCCTATTGCAGGAGTTAGAGGCAGCAGCTTCATCTGTATTGTCGCCGATTCGTGCACAAGACGCCGCGATGATCATGTTGCATTTGATACTGAACAGCAAAGTGTTTCTAGAAGGTGGCGTCACAGTATCTACCTTGGCAAGTAAGTCGGGGGCCGATGGAGCGAGCATTGAACCTAGCGATGACAGTAGAAAGCTTCCGGCGGAGCTCAAGGCTCATGGAGAACGTGCACTCGCATACCTGAAGGCCGGCTTACACGTTCTTTTTGCTGGTGCGCCGGGGACCGGCAAGACGACCCTAGCTCAGTTTGTGGGGCATGCCTGGGATCGAGAGTTAGAGTCGCTGCCGGACCAAATGCCTAGCAGCGAAACTCCGCTGACGACTGTCGGGAACTCGGCCTGGTCACCGTTTCATACTATCGGTGGCCTAATGCCGACGCGAGAGGGAGCATTCAAATCGTTTGCAGGCATTTTCGTCGATCCGGCGAGCATCAGTAAAGAAATATGGCATCTACGCAACCACGCTTTGGTGCTCGATGAAATGAACCGCGCCGATCTTGATCGGTGTATTGGCGAATTGTATCCGCTGCTAAGTGGGAGTGTGCAACGCGTCTCACCCGCAGGTCTGCCGGGAGTTAATTCGATAGAATCGAGCCCACGTTTCCGAGTAATCGCTACGATTAATGATGCCAATTTAGACGATATCGTCTTCCCGATCAGCGAGGGACTCGCCAGAAGATTTCAGCGGATCGAGCTTCAGGGAGCGTCGCGCGATGACGTCCTCGCGTTTCTTGGCTTGGAGGTCGGCGAAGGAAGCGAGCGCCGACGAGCGGCAAATGAAGCTGTTGAAACATTCTTTGAAGTTGTTCGCGATCACAAGCTTCTGTCCACTGCGGAGGACGATGACCGACTCTCGTTCGGCGTCGCCTATTTCGCCCCAGTTAAGGCTTGGGTCAGCGGGCAGCTCACCCTGCCGATCACGGAGTCGACGCTGCTTGATCAAGCACGTGAGCTGCTGGCAGAGTCCCTGCGACCCTTGGGCAGAGCAAAGAGATGGAGAGGAGCGCTACGTCAGTTCTTAGCGAGGGGTTAGTCGAAGTATCGGTCGACGTTTGGGCGAGCGAGATCCGCGATTATCTTCTGGGGCGGATGTCTTCAAGAGCGCGAATCGATGACATCGAGTTCCCCCAACCCACGGACCCGGCAAACGCGCCAGTCCGTCGTTGGTGGATTTTCGAGGGGAAGCGTTACGTAAGCCTCGGTGGTTCGCTCGCAGAAAATTGGAGCACTGTAATATCGGCCGCGCGGCGTCTCGACGAGACTTTCAATCCGAGGCTTCGATTAAGCGAGCGCCCCGACGGAATCGTGGATTGGCCCAACACGCTTGCACGAGGAATACTGCGGCGGCCGCCCGAGTTCGTTGTTCGTTCGGCGGGTATCGGCCTTGACGATCAAGAGCGAGCCGCTCTGCTGGGCTGGGCGAAGTGGATCTCAGCGGAATGGCTGCAGTATAATCGGAGCAGCGATGCGCAAGCGCCGCTCGAATGGCATGGTTTGAACCTTGAGCTAGGAGCGGAAGCGGAGGCCGATCAGATTGTCCGTTGGGCACACACGGCAAGGCGGTCACGGTGGTCTCTCCTAAGAGACGTTGTTTCTGAGTCGTTTCGCCCCACGCTCGAATCCGAGGATTTGGATCGCATCCCTCTGCCAGCGGACTCGTCAGCGTTGTTCGAGCTCTTATGCCTTGTTCGTATAGCACGTTTTTTTGCGCCATGTCCTCATGAGCTCCGCTGGCTCAATTTGGAAACCAGTAACAATAAGCTGCGCGTCAATGGGCTACAGTGCCACTACCAGCAGTCTTTGGACCGAGAAGAAGTCTTAGCAACGAGCGATTATCGAGGATCGCTCGCAACCGCCGTGAATATTTTTGGTGTACGGATCCCAGAATTCATTGACCTCGCCTTCGATTTTGATAAGCCGCGCGCTGGATTCGACGGTCTCATCGTCGAGGTAAAGAGCGGCAGTCAGCAGTATGACCTAACAATACCACAGCTCCGGACATACCGAGCCGCGCGCCCGAGACGGCCTGGGAGTCGGTTCATCGTATGGGGTATCGTAAAAACCCCTAACCGGACTGAGGCTGTATCAGACGATGTCATTCGGGCACTTGGGGTGGCTGATAACACAGACGACGTCTGGCTGTTCTCAAGCGCAGACGCCATTTCGACCGTATTGCAGGCGATATTCGGCTCAGCCCAATGACGGCAAAAAGCGTAGCCTATGTTCCGGCGTCGCCGCCGAAGCGCAGTACGTATTTAACGATGAATCGGTTCAGCGTCGCGAAGGCCGATGGGGAGCCGAAGTTCACGTATAGATCGCCGTTCTTCGTGCGCGTGTGGAGCGCGGCGGCGACGTTGAGGCCGGGCTGAGTCGAAAACCCACCCCGACCGTTGATGCTGCGTAGCGAGAGCGAGAAATTACTCGACGCTCCCATATTCAGCCCGAGCGATACCCGACGCAACCATTGTGAATCGAGCGCCCCGGTGACTAGGTCGCGCTCGTACGAGCCGTCATACTCCAGCCCGAGCGTGTACTTCGAACCGAGCGGCCGCGACGTCGTCGCCGTATACAGATGCAGCCAATTCCCGCCAAAGCTCCCCCAGTTCGCGCTGACGTCGAGCGGGGTCGGCGTCCCATCCCGATACCCGATCGGCACGCCCATGAAGTTGAACGGCACCGTCGCGCCGTCCGCATACGACGGATACCCGGTGAAGAAATTCCCGTTATACCCGCGTAACTCGCTCGTCACCGGCCCCATCCCGTTGATCGAAAACCCGTTCTTGAACGTCGCATTGAGGAAGACGCCCGTGTCCGCCTCGTGCGCTGCGCCGCTGCGATCGACGTAGCGGTCCCCCTGGAAGAATAGGCTATAGCTCTTGATCCCAGGCGTGCTGCCCGTTAAGTTAATAAAGCTCGCAAACCCGCGTATGTCAGAAATCGTCGTGAACCCATCAAGCGGGTTGAAGTTCGGCGAAATATCCGCGTACTGCACGATCGCCTCATAATTCGGCTTGTGCACGTCGACGAACCCATACGTCGAACGGGCGTTCCCGCCCGGCACCCAGGAGCCGTCCTCGACGGAGCTGTCCAGCTCCCACACGAGCCCGCTGTGTAGATTGCGCCCGGCGAAGCCGGCCTCGTACGTATCGTCGGTCCCCGCGACGCTATGATGCGCCATCACGCCGTCGGCCCAGTATTGAAACGTGTGATCCTGCAGCGTGTGGTGATAGCCGAACGCTTGATCGTCGAACGTATCGCCCGTCACCTCATTGAACCCGCGGAACGACAGCACGCCGAAGCTCTGCAGCCCGTACGTCCCTTCGACCTTCGCGCCGCTGTCGAACGGACCGACGCTCGGTGAGTAGAAAGTCCGATCCTGCGGCGCGTTGAAGTTCGAATACCCGTTCGGATTCGGATTGAGATACTGCGCGCCTTGCGCGAAGAACGGCCGGTACTCGACAAGTTGCCGCGGGAACTCTTGCGGCACGATCGTCTGCTGGTCGATCTCGACGTTCGAAAAATCCGGATTCACCGTGCCGACGAAACTAATCGTCGGCGTCAGCGGGTAACTCAAGTCCGCCCCGACCGAGCGCGTCTTCTGTGCCTGGAACGTCCCGTTAGCCTGTTGGTATTGGTCGCGGTCGGAGCCGGCGCTACCAAGCCCGTACACCTCCAGCCTTGGTTTAGGCTTGGTTACGGCTGAGCCCTTAAGCGCGATCCCGGTCGCGCTCGGCCAAAACCGCAGGTCGAGGAAACTTGGCCAAAGCCCCGTCCCCTGATCCTGCATGATCGGATCGTAACCCCATGTCAGGTGCTCGCCGCGCGCCGCGACGTTACGAAAGAACCCGATGCGCCACGTCTGGCTCGCGCCGGCGCGCAGGTGCATCGAGCCGAGCGGAATCTTCATGACCGCGCGCCACGTCGTGCCGGTCGTCGCGGCCGCCGCCTGCCAGTCGGGCCGGTAGCGGACGTTCTCGAGCGCTTGTTGGTACCGCACGCCGCGCGGGGTCGTCTCAAAAAAGTACGCCTGCGTGCCCGAACCACTACTGTCGATTCCGGCCGCGACGAAGTCGTCCGTCCCGAACCCGACGTCGTTCGTCGTCTGCGTCGCAACGATCGGCGCCGCCGGCTGCTCGGCGACGAACGCCACATACAGATTACGGTCGTCGTAGAGCATGTAGACGTTCGTGGAATCGTCGGCCGGCCGGCGCGTCGTGACGTTCGCCCACGCGCCGCTCCCCGGCACGAGACCGGCCTGCCATGCGGGGTCGGCCAGCGTCGGATCGAGGGCCATCGGATGGGGAGCCTTGGCCACCGGGAAAGAAAAGGACGGAGGCACGGCCGCGCCCGCTCGGGAGGCGAAACCGGCAACCAAGAAGACGGTAGCGAGAAGCGCGAGGCGCGGCTTCATTCCCTCAAGCATGCCGCAGCCGCGGGCGGTCGTCCTCAGAAAGACGTCAAAAATCCGTCGAATGGTCTTAACCGAATCTCAAATGCCAAGATTGAGAGGCGCAGAACGATGATCTACTGCGGGATCGGCCCGTTCGTGCTCGACATCGAGCAACTGCTCCTGCTGCACGAGGGCCGGCCGGTTCCGCTCGGGCCTAAGGTCGTGGCGACGCTGCTCGCGCTCATCGAGCACCCCGGCCAGATCCTCTCCAAGAACGCCTTGGTCGATCGCATCTGGCCCGACGCCTTCGTCGAAGAAGCGAACCTCGCGCAGAACATCTACGTGCTGCGCAAGACGTTCCGCCGCCACGGAAGCCCCGACCCGATCGAGACCGTCCCGCGCCGCGGCTATCGTTTAACAGCGCCGGTGCGCCCGCTCGTGAGCCGCTTACCCGCGGCCGCGTCGGCGGCCGACGAAGCGCTTCCGGTGCAAGCCGCCCCCACGCCGGCCGGGGCATTCGCGTTCATGGCGCCACCGGCGAGCCGCACGCTCTACCGCCGGATCGGCGCCGCGATCGCCGGCGTCGCGTTCGTCGCGGCATCGGTCGTGCTCGTTGCAAGTTATGGTTTCGGGCACCGCCACGTCGCGAAGGGAGCGCTCTCCGACGAAGGCGCGCGCGCATACGCGGTCGGGCGCTACTACTGGAACCTGCGCACGCGCGAGGGCGTGGCGAAGAGCCTCGACTTATTCGCGCGCGTGGTCGATAGCGACCCGTACGACCCGCGCGGCTACGCGGCGCTCGCCGATGCGAACGTCACGATGGGCGACTACTGCTACGGTACGCACCGGCCCGCGACGTACTTTGCGCGCGCCCGCGCGTATACGAAGCGGGCGCTCCAGCTCGATCCGAACTCGGCCGAAGCGCACGCGGCGGCCGGGTCGCTCGCACTCGAAAACAAAGATTGGGGCGGCAGCATCCGCGAGTTGCAGCGCGCGATCGCGCTCGCGCCGTCGTACGCCTCGGCGCACGAATGGTACGGAATCGCGCTGCTCGGCAGCGGTCATTCGGCCGAAGGCGCCCGGCAACTGAAGATCGCCGTCGACTTGGACCCGCTCGCGGTCTCGACGTTCGCGTGGCTCGCATCGGCGGCGCTTCACGACCGGCGCTTCGGCGATGCCGTTCTGTACTCGCGCCAGGCGCTCGAGCTTTCGCCCCAGCGCCCCGACGTGCTGCGGTTGATCGGTAAAACCTACGAAGCAGAAGGCGACGCGAAGCGCGCGATCGCAGCCTTCAAACGATTCGGCGCGTCCGATCCGTACTACCGCCCGCAGGCGGCCGCGCTGCTCGCGTACGCCTACGCACGCGAGCATCGGATGACCGAAGCGCGTGCGGCGCTGGCGCTCGCGCGCGCCTCCGCGCGCAACGTCGACGCGAAGGATCTCGCGATGGCCGCGACCGCCGTCGGCGAGAGCACCGCCACGCGCGATGCGCTTCAAAGTCATTCAGCGGGGACGTCGGTCTAGAAGAGCCTCGTAACTTCAGTTCGTCTTAAACGGGCGCGTTCGCTCGAGTTGATCGGCGGGTAGCCGCGGCTGCAGAGCGAACGAGCAGCGCGCGCCTCCTTGAGCTTTCCATGTTTCTTTGGAAAGGCGAAGGGGTTCGTCTCGAGCCTTTCGATCAGCTGTATAATCGTTGGGCTAAGGCGCGGATCAGCCAAAGCGTGAATGTTGTAGGCCTGCAGATCTCGCGATGCAGCGCGCTCAAGCCGAACGTGCCACCTTCGAACGCCGTCCTCGCCGGCTATAACGACGCACTCCGTTCGCCTCGTCCATCGCGGCGAGAAAGACGCGCGCATCGACGTCTTCGCTCTCCGGGGTCTGAGAGCGCCGGATCAGTTCTTCCTCGGTAATGACCCCAGGCCGCCATGGCTCGAGCAACTGATGGACGCTCGTTTCGAGAGCTTTGGCAATGCGCGCGAGTGTCGCCAAGCGAACGTCGCCGCGACCTTGTTCGAGTTCGGAAATGACCGTTCGCGAAACGCGAGCGCGTTTGGCGAGCTCGGCTTGTGAGAATTGCCGCTGCGCGCGGAAAACCACGAGGTTTATCCTCACGGCGAGCAGCTCGTCGCTGGGTGGCACGGTTCTCATTACTCGATTCTAGCGAGGCTCGGCGGTTTTGTCCACCATTGTGGGCAATACGTGCGAGCCAGGCGAGCCCTTGCCCATGAGGGCGGATGATGCGCATGTCGGTGAAAGTGCCCAATGACTAAAGAATCTGGACCGCGCGGGCCGCGTCCAAGAGTCAACCCCCATCCGAGACGGCAGTTGCCGTAGGAGGATCACGACAATGACCACGGCGGCAACGTCAGACATCGTTCGCTCGGCGACGGTTCACTGGGAAGGCGACGTCGCGCACGGGCGCGGCTCCATCGCAACCGAGAGCGGAAAAGTCAAAGCCGACTATTCGTACGGAACGCGCTTCAGCGGCGACCCGGGCACGAATCCGGAAGAATTGCTCGGCGCGTCGCACGCCGCGTGCTTTACGATGGCGCTGAGCGCCGTCCTGACGCGCGCCGGACATGCGCCGGCGTCGATCGATAGCAAAGCGCGCGTCCACCTTCACAAGACCGACGGCGGCTACGAAATTTCCGCGATCGAGTTATCGACGACGGGCGTGGTGCCGGGCATCTCCGACGACGATTTCGCGAACTACGCGAAGCAGGCGAAGGAGACGTGCCCGTTGAGCCGCGCGCTCAAGGCCGTGCCGATCTCGCTGGAGGCGTCGCTAGCGCTCGGTTCGGGTTAGCTGCCATGCCGACGACAGTCGCGCAGTCGTCGCCGCCTTACATCCGCGACGAGCCTGACGTCGAGGTGCTTCGCGGTATCGAGGTTCCGAAAGCGTATGGTAAACGGCGGCACGCCTGTTTGCAGGGAGCCTCCGCGATGCTTCTCAACGCGTGGGCCGCAGACAAAGGCGAAGTCGCGATATCGTGGCGGTTCTGGCTCTCGCGCGGACCCGACGATCAAGAAACGACGCTCGTACCGGACGTGGCGTTCGTCGCGGACGAGCGGATGCGCGACTTGAGCGACGAGGACGCGGACGAGCCCCCGTTCGCCCCATCGGTCGCGGTGGAGATTCGGTCGCCTGAGGATCGCGAGAGGAACATCGCGACCAAGGCGTCGCTTTATCTCGCGGCCGGCGCGTCGCTCGTGCTCGACGTCGACCCTTCTCGTCGGCGAATAACCGCGCACGTCGCGAGCGCGTGTTCACCGAGCACGACACGTTTGCGGATGACGCCGTCCCGGGATTCACGTTCCATGTGGGCGAGTTCTTTGCGAGCGGGGACTTGCCGCGCTGACTTAGATCCCCTTACCGCAACGCGGCACCCCATCGTCGCGGCCCTCTGTACGGGGGCCGTGTCGTGTCGCCACGTGGATGCGGTTGCCGCTCAACGGGCCGGCAGCCCGGCGGGGTTACTCCTGGTCGTATGCTTTCTTTAGGCCGGCGATGTCGATTTTGACCATCCCGAGCATCGCCTTCATGACCCGGCTCGATTTCTCGTCATCGTCGTCTTGCAACATGTCGATCAAAATCGACGGAATGATTTGCCACGTCAAGCCGAATTTGTCGGTGACCCAGCCGCACTGCAAATCCTTGCCGCCCGCGGAAAGCTTGTCCCATAACTCATCGACTTGTTCTTGGTTCTCGCAGTCTACAAAGAACGATATTGCGGGTGTAAACGCGAACTGTGGTCCGCCGTTGAGGGCGATGAACGCTTGCCCCTCGAGTTCGAACTTCACGGTCATGACCGCTCCCGGGGCCCCGACGCCGTCGTCTCCGTAGCGCGAAACGTTGAGGATCTTCGAATTCTTGAAAACCGAGACGTAGAAGTTCGCCGCCTCTTCGGCTTTGCCGTCGAACCACAAAAACGGTGTGATCTTGTGAGCCACGGTCAGTTCTCCACGACGTTCGTGAGGCGCTCCATGCTCTGGGCCCAGCCCTCATCCATGCCTTCGAGAAACATGGCTGCTTCGGGCACGGACCGCACGACCACCGTATGCATCGTAAGTTTCGTTTTGCCGTCGAGGTCCTCGAACGTGACGGTCGTGAGCGCCTCGATGATCGGCATGCCCTCGAGATCCTCGGCGGCGCTCGCGAAGACGAGTCGCTCGGGTTCGACGATCTCCTGAAATGCGCCGCTCATCGGAAAGATTTCACCGTCGGGCGAACGCATGTGGATGTGAATCTCGCCGCCGGGCCGCACGTCCAGTTCGCAGCGCGGGTTCGTAAAATCGCGCGGACCCCACCACTTCGCCATGATCTTCGGATCCGTCCACGCCTTGAAAACGCGGCTGCGCGGCGCGTCGAAGACGCGCACGATCGTTACCTCGGGGTTTGCGGAAGTCTTGGCATCGGCGTCGGGCATCGCTAGCGTCTCCCTTTCGAGCGTCGCGTGTTTCTTTTGTCCGGTTCGTCGTCTTGTGTGGCCAGAAGCGCGCCGAGTCGATCGAGGCGGCGTTCCCAACTCGCGCGCAGCGCCGCGACCCAATCCTCGACCGTCCGTAGCGCTGCCGGCTCGATGCTGCAGGTTCGTACCCGTCCAGCCTTTTGTGTCCGAACGAGGCCGCTTGCCTCTAGGATGTGGAGGTGCTGGATCACCGCGGGCAGCGACATGCCGAGCGGCCGGGCGAGTTCGCTGACCGACGCCGGCCCGCAGACCAGCCGCTCGACCATGACCCGTCGCGTCGGGTCTGCGAGCGCCTGGAAAACGGGGTCGAGCGGCGTCAATTGGTTAAGCATGTGCTTTAGTAAGGTAACTACTTAACTATCACTTTTCGCCGCACGTGTCAAGCAGCCGACCCCGTGCTATCAGGGCCAGATAGAGATGTCCCCATTTTGACCGGATAGAAATGTCCCCAGGCTGGTTGCGAAGGCCGCCTTATGAGGAGCGACCTGACGACCATGAGCCAGCGCGAAATCACCCGGCTGCAAGCGATGCAGCGGCTCGAGAACGGCGGCCTGAGGCAACGCGACGTGGCAGCCCAGCTTGGGCTAACGACCCGCCAGGTCAAGCGCCTGTGGCGAGCGTACCGGCTCGACGGTGCGGCGGGTCTCGTCTCCAAGAAGCGTGGCAAGCCCGGCAACCACCGCACCGATTCGGTGCTGCTCGCACGAGCGCTCGAGCTGATCGCAACACGATATCCGGACTTCGGGCCGACCTTGGCCAGCGAGAAGTTGGCCGAACGCGATGGGATCTCGATCCCCAAGGAAACGCTGCGCACAGCAATGATCGCCGCGAAGCTGTGGAAGCCGCGCGGCTCGAAGCGCAAACCGGCGCATCCCCCACGCGAGCGGCGCGCGTGCTTTGGCGAACTCGTCCAGATAGACGGCTCTCACCATCGCTGGTTCGAGGACCGCGCACCCAAGTGCACACTCTTAGTCTTCGTCGACGACGCAACGAGCAGGCTCATGGGTCTGCGCTTCACCCCCGCGGAGACAACGCAGAGCTACTTCGATCTCGTCGATGAATATCTGCGAACTTTCGGCAAGCCGATGACCTTTTATAGCGACCGCTTCGGCGTTTTTCGGGTCAATCAACCGACTACGGGCGAGGGAATCACTCAGTTCGGACGCGCGATGGAACAGCTTGGAATCGAAAGCATCTGCGCCAATTCACCGCAAGCCAAAGGCCGCGTCGAACGGGCCAACGGTGTTCTGCAAGACCGGCTCGTCAAGGAGCTGCGGCTTCAAGAGATCTCTACGATCGAGGCGGCCAACGCATTCGTTGCGACCTTCATGGCCGGCTACAACGCGCGCTTCGCGGTCGCCGCGCGCTCGGAGATCGACGTCCATCGACCCCTGGAACCTCATGAAGATCTCGACCGCATCCTCTGCATCTCCCACACACGGGTCGTTTCGCAGAACTTGACCGTTCAATACGGCTCGAGCATCTTACAGATCACCGAAAAGGCTATTCCCCAACGCCTTCGCTCAAGTCAGGTCGACATTCGAGAACATCGTAATGGCACCATCACGATCGAACGGCGTGGTCAAAGGCTCGCCTACCGACTTTCCGGAGAACTCAGCAAACAAACGCGCGTGGTTGGCGCAAAACAACTCAACGACGAAACGAAGCTCCCCCGCGATCGGAACGCGTCCTACCCGCAGAAGGCCCACCCATTCCCGCCGGGGCACCCTTGGACCAGAAAAGCACGGCGGTCTTCCAATCAGCTCGAAGGGGACACCGCTATCGGGCCCGATGGGGACATCATCGCCCTGAGCTGACAGCAGCCGACCCCGTGCGATCTAGCCGCCGCGCCGGAGCGTAAGGCAGTGCGAGGGGGGCTTGTGGACCTGCCGGCTATCGAGCTGCGGCGGTCATGCCGAATCGCGCGGCGGCGCGAGCCTTTGCCTTTGCGGCCTCTTGCTCGCGAGTCCGCGGCGGCGCGTGCGTTTCGAGCGAGTGAAGAAGACGCGCCGAGATCTCGGCGATTTCTTCGACCGCGGCGGAGAACGCGGCTTCGTTCGCTTTCGACGGCCGCTGAAGGCCGCTGATCTTCCGAACGAACTGAAGGGACGCGGCCTTTACCTCGTCTTCCGTTACGGGCGGCTCAAAGTTGAACAGCGTCTTGATGTTCCTGCACATTGGTGATGCCTATCTCCTTGACCGAGCCCAGCCATTCACGACAATTCGCAATTGACCATCCAATCGACCCCGAACTTGTCCGTGAACGCGCCGAACTTCGCGCCCCAGAACTGCTTCTCCATCGGCGTCGTGACCGTCCCGCCGGCCGAGAGTTTCGCGAAGGCGGCGTCGGCCTTGCGCTCCTTCTTCATGCTGAGACAGAGCGAGATGTTGCTGTCCGCCGGGCGCTCGTGGCCCGGCATCGAATCGGCGCCCATTAACGTCGCGCCGCCGGCGCGCAGCGAAGCGTGACTGACTTTTTGCTTCGCTTCGTCGGACATTCCCTCGCCCATCGGCGTCCCTTCGTACCGATGGATCAGAAGCTTTCCGCCGAGGGCCGCCTTGTAGAACTCGAACGCTTCCTCGCAGTTACCGTTGTAAAAGACCAACGCATCGATCTGCACGAAACTAACTCCTATCCACCGGCCATCGCGCCGACGATCAAGTAGGGCTCCGCCCCTGTCGCGACCGGGTCGGGCAACGGCGCGTCCGGTTTTTCGTTCGAGAGATCGCGTTCGCACGCGAAGAAGCGAACGAAGGGCCGCCGTTTGTGCGTCACGTGATCGCGGATCGTCCCGCGCAACTGCGGGAAGCGAGCCTCGATCGCGTCGAGAACCGCGCCTTGCGTGGCGTGCCCGTTGACGTCGACCTCGACTTCGCCGTCGACGTGCGCCAGCGTCTTTAGATGTGCCGGAAGCACCACGCGAATCATGCCAGCGTTTGCGCCTCGACCGACAACACGCCGGGGAGGTCGCGTACGATCGCGTTCCACGAGTCGCCGGCGTCGGCCGACGCGTACACTTGACCGCCGCTCGTGCCGAAGTACAAGCCGGCCTTGTCGAGCGTATCGATCGACGTCGCGTCGCGCAGGACGTTCACGTAGCAGTCACTCTGCGGCAGGCCTTTCGTGAGCGCTTCCCACTCGTTGCCGCCCGTTCGGCTGCGGTACACGCGCAGCTTTGCATCGGGGACGAAGTGCTCGGAATCGCTCTTGATCGGGATGACGTAGATCGTCTCGGGTTCGTGCGGGTGAACCTCGATCGGGAAACCGAAGTCGGTCGGGAGGTTGCCGCTGACCTCGACCCACAAATCGCCGGCGTTGTCGCTGCGCATGACGTCCCAGTGCTTCTGCATGAAGAGGACGTCCGGGCGCGACGGATGCATCGCGATGCGGTGAACGCAGTGGCCCACCTCGGCGTCTTGGTCGGGGATTTGGGCGGACCGCAGACCGCGATTGATCGGCGTCCACGACTTTCCGCCGTCGTCGGTGCGGAACGCTCCCGCCGCCGAGATCGCGATGAACATCCGCTCGGGGTTTTTTGGATGCTGAAGGATCGTGTGCAGGCACATGCCGCCCGCGCCCGGCTGCCACTCGGGGCCCGACTTGTGCTGCCGTAGCGCCGGCAGCTCGTGCCAAGACTTGCCGCCGTCGGTCGTGCG
This sequence comes from Vulcanimicrobiota bacterium, assembly GCA_963832625.1. Lineage (GTDB taxonomy): Bacteria > Vulcanimicrobiota > Vulcanimicrobiia > Vulcanimicrobiales > Vulcanimicrobiaceae > CAWHUV01. The sequence goes on from CAWHUV010000008.1 coordinate 549,589, forward strand.
AAACAATGCGGCATCTTCAACGCCGGCGTAGACGGTATCCGGATCGGTCAGCGACGGCTCGAGATGCCAGACGCGCGTAAACTTCCATGGCCGCTGCGTGCCGTCGTAGCACAGATGATTGCCGACTTCACCTTCGTATGTGAACTCGTTGCCGACCGGCTCCCAGGTTTTTCCACCGTCGTCGGAGCGTTGAATCAACTGACCGAACCACCCGCTGCTCTGTGAGGCGTACAACCGATTCGGATCGGCCGGCGAGCCCTTGACGTGATAGATTTCCCAGCCCGGAAAGTGAGGACCGCTGACGTCCCACTTCTCGCGCTTCCCGTCCGACGTTAAAACGAATGCGCCTTTGCGCGTGCCGACCAGAACCCGTACGCCGCTCATGTGAACTCCTTCCCGAGCATCGCGCGTTTCGCAGGCCGTTGAGAAAAAACCCGCATTCTCGAAAGACAGCGTTTAACGTGGCGCGAGGCCGCGTGGGTTGACGGCGGCCGGGCCGCGCGTGATAGCATGTTGTGCAGGAGAAGCTATGCCGACCCAAGCGATCGCCGAACCGTACCCGGAACAACCCGTCTTCGATCTGCCCGAAGTCGAGGTTCTGTGCGGCGTCGAGGTTCCGAAGGTGAGCCCGAAGACCCGGCACTCTGTTTTACAGTTCGCCGTGGCAGAGCTCCTCGACGCTTGGGGCGGTGCGCGGGGCTTCGTCGGGACCGAATGGCGGTTTTGGCTCGCTCGTGGGCCGGAAGGAAGTGAGACAACCCTCGTCCCCGACGTCGCGTACGTCGAGGACGAGCGACTGAACGCACTGAGCGATGAAGATGCTCAAGAACCCCCGTTCGCGCCTACGATTGCCGCCGAGATTCGCTCGCCGAGCGATCGCGAGCGGAACGTGCGGAAGAAGGCCGGCCTCTATCTCGAGTATGGCGCGCAACTCGTCCTCGACGTCGATCCGGAACGGCGACGTATCGTAGCGTTCGATCGAAAAGGCGAGCGCACGTTCACCGAGGACGCTCCCTTCGAACACGAAGCGGCCCCGGGGCTCTCGTTTGACCTAGGCGAACTTTTCGCGCGCGGAGATCGCCGCCGCAAATAGACGCCGGCGCCGAGCGCTAGGAGGGCTTGCGCTTGTGGAAGGTCACCATGTTGCCTTCCGTGTCGTTGATCATCGCGAGGTAGCAAACCGGCGTCTCGTGTCGCATGAGGACGGGTATGCCGCGCGCCTCGACTGCCGCAACGGCGGCATCGATATCGTCGACCGCAAACAAGATTCCGTTGCTCGGCTGGAACGGCATCACGGCGCCGCCGCCGCCCCATAAGCCGAACGTCGTGCCGTCGGCGAATTCGTATTCCGCTCCCCGGTTGTCGGGATAGACCCTGACCGGTTCGATTCCAAGGACGTCGCGATAAAAGGCGATCGCGCGCGCGGCATCTTTGACCATGTAGCCGCTCAGGTCCATGCCGGTTACTTTAAAGGAAGATTCGCTCACGGTTGAGCGATTAGGTCACTCGAGCCGTGAGGCCTGCGCCTTATGTTGCGCTTGCCGGTTTGAGTGCTCGATCGTCCAGTGCAGATAGCTCGGCACGCCGGCCGGTCCGCTCGTTAGGCGCACCACGGAGAACCCGACGAAGAGCGCGGCGAGCACGGCCGCCGACCAAGCGAGGGCGCGACGCGTGCGCGCGGGCCGAACCTCGGTCGTCCCGGTGATCATCGAGAGCAGCGTCGGGAATCCGGCGCGCAAGACCTGGACGATGTGGACCGCGATGAAGGCCAAGAACAGCGTGGCGATGACGATGTGGACCGGCAAGACGACGTGCTGGCCTCCGAGGGCGCCGATGAGCCAAGGAACTTCGCGCTTGAACCACAGCGCGAGACCGGTGACGATCATCAGCGCGCCGAGCACCATGACGCCGGTGTACGCGACTTTCTGCGCGCCGTTGTACTCCGCTTGCTGCATCGTTTCACGCGGGCTGCGCAGTTCCGCAATCGTCGCGCGCAAGGCATCTTGGAACCACGTGCGCGCGTTCGGCAGCAGACGCCGCCACGACGCCGTGCGCAGCGCGGCGACCCCATACCAGAGGGCGTTCGCGATCAGAACGATCGCAAAGCCGAGGTGCCACGCGCGACCGAGCGTCGCGTGGTCGCGCAACTGCAGCCCGCTCCAGAGCCATCCAGGCAAGGCGTTGACGATCGAAGCGTAGTGGCGGTCGCTTGCGAACATCGCAAACCCGCTCCATAACATGACGACGAGCGTCAGCGCGTTGACCCAGTGGCCGATCCGCACATGCAGCGGGTGAGTTTGATGCTCTCGCATGGGCCAAGGCTAGCCCCGCCCGCTGGGGCGATTCTGGGAGGCGGCTAAGTCTAACGCCGCCTTCATCCCGAACCTAGAACTGCATTCGCACGATTTTTAAGTTGGCGTCAACGACGGCCACGGGCCGGCCGCGGGCGGCTTCAAAGAAAATGTACTTGCGGTCGTCGGGCCCGACGCCGGAGAACTCCCACTCCGTGACGCGTGCGTCGGCGAAGGTCGACTTCGCGATCGCTTCCCGCACGGTCTGCGTCAGGCGCGCAAACGCGATCGCTTTCGGATCAAATGCTTGCCGATCGACGTCGGCGGCCGTGACCGGACCACTGCCTCCCATCTTCATCATTTTCGCGGGCGTCGGCCCCGAGAGCGTCCCGTCGAGCCCGACCACGTAGCGGTCGACGTTGACGTGGTTCTTCGGTTCCTGGACGTCGACCATCAGGCCGTTCGTTCGGTCGGCGTCAAGCGAGGTGACGCGCAGCGGCGTCCCCGAACGGAATGCGATTGCATCGAGCGCGCGCAACACGGCTTTCCCGTCTGCTAAGAACGGGTCGAGCGAGCCGCCGCCCGGGTTGGGGGCTACGAGATTTGGATCTCCGGCGCCGTACGAACCGCCACCGGACGGAGACGCCGAACATGCTGCAACTGCCAGGGCGATAGCACACACGGTCACCGCGTGGTAAAGGGCACGCACATGTCGAGTTTTCACGAGAGCCTCCGAAGCGGCGACCGAAATGAGTGCGCTATTTGTCGACGGTGGGATCCGTGATCAGAGCGTCCGCGGACGCGTCCCCTTTGGTGGTGTTCAGGTGCACGCCGTCGCTTGCGAGCGTGCTCTTTTGGACGAGGCTCGTGATCTTGTATTCGGTCGAATGCCCGACCACGCGATAGTAGACCGGAATGGTCCAACTGACGTAACCCGGGACGAACGGACGAGCCAGGTCGAACTTGCCGGAATACGCTTGATCGGTTTCTGAGACTTCCGAACCCAAGCCGGGGACATCGGCGCCGACCGCGCTGAAACCCGTCTTCGGATCGTGACCCGCGTGGTTCTCGGGAAGGAAGTAGCCGGTCGCGACCGCGTACGCTTGGTGCTCGCGATACTCGAGGTATTGGAACGAGACGGTGTCCGGCGTCAAGTAAGCCTTCATGTTGAAGCCGGAGTTGGGCCAGTTGTAATCATGCACCATCGAATCGGCCGGCGTTCGGACGTTGTGGATTCCGCTCGGCGGGACGATCGTGAACGCGATCGAGGCCTTCGCGTGCGTCATCGTATCGACGGCGGTAATCGTGCAACTCCCCGCGACGTCACCCGCGATGAGGACGTTCGTCTTGCCGGTGGTGCTCGAGAGTTTTCCACCGCCGCCTGCTATCGACCACGAGGCATTGTCGCCCGAGAACGTGAGGTTGACTTGTTCGCCGACGCCGATCAGCTTGCGCTCGCGATCCGACGGCGAGGTGGCGACGGTTTCTGAGCTGATACTGGCGCGCGGGCTCGGCGTCGGGCTCGGCGGTCCGGACGGCTCCGGCCCCGGGTTGCCGCCGCCTCCGCCCGTCGGTCCTTGGGTCAAGGGTTGAACGGAACTCGTGCCGGGGTTGTTGACGATGTTCGCCATCGGGACGCGCGCCGGCGACGCTTGCGCGATGCTGCGGTAGGGCAGGTCGTGCGTGCTCGCGACGCTGACGGTGACGGGGAGGACGCGGACTTCGTACGTGCCGGGATCCGCGTAGCCGCCCGCCGTTACGAAGCGCACGTAGACGCGGTCAGAGTACTTGCTCCACGGCGTGGCGCCGCGCGGCGCGATTATGCCGAGCGGCGGCGCGTACGGCACGAACGATTGCGCCATCTGCGCGAACGTCGCCGGGGGCTGCAGCATCTGCTGGCGCACGCTCTCCATCGTGAGCACCGATTGGCCGAGCGGGCCGAGGCGCGACATCGCTTCGTCGAAATTCGGCATCCCCGGGATCTTCGAAATCTCGTCGAACTTCGAGCGAATGTTTTGCAGCGCGTCGCCGTTGAGGCGCGTGCGAAATTCCGGGATCACCCTGTCGACGATCGCGCGCTGCGCCGGCTGCATCGAGTCGTACGGTAAGCCGCCCTGGATGTTCCAAGAGAGGACCTGCAGCGGAACGTGCGCGACGTTCATCGCGGGTGCGCGTTCGTTCAGGGCCGTAACGATGTCGGCGGCTGCGCCCTTGAGCGGAGCGACGAGGTAGCGATGGGCGCTCGGGCTGTGCGCCGAGATGCGCATGCAGAAGACGCTGACGCCGATCGAGTAGTCGCCGGCGGCAAGCGGGACGGTGCCGTCGGTCGACGCGCGGAGCCTCGAGAGAAGGTTCGCCGGCGGCGACCCGGCGCGAAACGGACCGCCCGGCAGATCCTGGACCGTCGGGTACGCATCGCCGTCGGCGACGACGATCGGGAGCTGTTGGCCGAGCGACGCGCCGAATTGCGAGAGCGCCTGCTTGACGGCGAGGTCCTTCGCGTGCCCGAAGACGTCGGGCACGCCGAATTGGCCTTGCGCCGGTCGCGAGAAAACAGCGACCACCGCGCACAGCGCCGCGAAGACTCCGAGGAGGCTCCGATTCCGCATCGCTGGGCTAGTTAGCCGCCGTCGGCCGCCCACCCGCCGCGGGCAGGGGCAGCCGGAAGCGTTAGGCAACGATCGTTGCCCATGGCAAAGATCGACGCCTCAGGGCTCCAAACGCTGCGGCGTGCGCGCGGGCTGTCCCAGCGCGCGCTCTCGGAGGCAGCCGGGATTACGCGTCAGGCCGTCGGTGCGATCGAGAGCGGGCGGATGCAGCCGGGCGTCGGCATTGCCCTCGAGATTGCGCGAGCGCTCGGTACGACGGTCGAGGAACTGTTCGGCTCGCGCCGGGAAGCGCCGCCGAAACCGAAGCGTGTCGCCGGCGCGACGATCGGCGGACGGATCGTCACACACGTTCTCGACGAGGATCACCTCGCAATCGAGCCGGCCGAAAGCGCGGTGCCGAACGTGTTCGTCGGCGGCTGCGAGCTTGCCGTCGGTTTGCTTTCGCGCCACGCGAGCGCGAGGTCTCGCGACATTCGCGTGTTGTGGCTCGGAATGACGAATCGAGCGGCACTCGCCGCGCTCGCGCGCGGCGAGGTGCACGCCGCGGTCGTACACGGGGACGTCACGCCGGAGCAGGCCAAGCGAGTGAACGAGTTTCTTCGCTTCGAACTCGCGACGACCGAAGCCGGCTGGCTCGTGCGACACGGCAATCCACTCGGTCTGCGAGGCGCCGCCGACCTTCCTCGAACGAAGGCGCGCCTGGCAAATCGCCCGCCCGGAGCGGGCGCGCGCCGGTTGCTCGACGAGCAACTGCGCCGTGCGAACGTCGATCCTCGGCGGTTAGCGGGCTACGACCGCGAGGTGGCGGGCCAGCTCGACGCCGGGCGCGCGATCGTGCAAGGCTTCGCCGACGCCGCCGTTGGGATGGCGAGCGTGGCACACACTTTCGGCTTGCAGTTAGTACCGCTGCGCGAGGAGCGCTGCGCGCTGCTCGTTCCGCGCGCCGCGATCCGGACGCACGAGATTCGCACGCTGCTCGACGCGCTGCGCTCGGCGCAGTATCGCCGCGATCTCGAAGCACTGGAATCCTACGATGTCACCAGAACGGGGGAACAAATCGCATGAATCGCCGCTCGCTGCTCGCGGGAGCGTGCGCTTCGCTCGTCGTCGCGAACCGGGCCGTCTTCGCACAAGAGCCGATATCGCTCGACGTTGCCTATGCCGGCTCGATGGGCTCGATGATGGAGGGCCCGATCAAAGCCGGCGCGGCGAAGACGCTCGGGATCGCGATGCACGGGCGCGGCCAGGGTTCCGATGCGCTCGCGAGATTGATCGTCGGCGGAAGCATCGCCCCCGATGTCTTCATATCGGTGACGCCGGCCCCGATGATGACCGTCCTTCAAGGCGGCAAGGCGAGCCGAGCGGTCCCGATCGCGCGCACCGAGATGGTCATCGCGTACGGCCCAAAGAGCAAGTACGCGCAAGCGTTTGCCGACGCAGCCGCCGGAAAACGCGGCGCGCCGCCGTGGTGGCAGATTCTCGAGCAAAGCGACGTGCGTTTTGGGCGAAACGACCCGGTAACCGACCCGCAAGGCCGCAACATCATCTTCACGCTGCAACTCGCGGAGACGTATTACAAACAGCCGGGGCTAGCGCTAAAGATCCTGGGGCAAACGATCAACGAGGCTCAGATTTTCAGCGAGCCGACGGTCGAGGCACGCTTGCAGAGCGGCGAACTCGATGCCGCCTCGGCGTACAAAATCCAGCCCGGTCCGTTCGATCTGCCTTACGTGCAGTTGTCGCCGGAGATCAACCTCGGCAACGCGGCGATGCACGACCGGTACGCCCAGACGTCGCTCGAACTGAACGGAAAGACGTTCCATCCCGAGCCGCTCGTCTATTATGCCGCCGTCCTCAACGACGCCGCCCACAAAGACAAGGCTGCGGCATTCGTCGATTGGCTCGCCGGCGCCGCGCAGCCGATCTTCCGGCAGTATTTCTACGACTCGCCAGCCGGCGCGTCACCGCTGCATGTTTGATCTGCTCGACGCGGCACCCATCCGCATCGCGCGAGGCGGTAAAACACGATAAACATGCTGGCGAAACGCGCCGCGGCCGCGATCTTTGCGGTCGTCTTGCTGTGTCCGCTCGCCGGACTGCTCGTCCCGGTCGGGCCGTGGCGCTGGGGCGACGGTTCGTCGATCGCCGACGCGATCCGCGTCTCGCTCGTCCTGACCGCGATCGCAATGGTCGCAGTCGTGCTCCTCGGGACGCCGATGGCGTTGTACGTCGCGCGCGCGGCGCCGCGCGAGCGCCTGTGGTGGCAAGCGATTTTGCTCGTCTCGGTGCTGCTGCCGCCGCTGGCGCTCGGGATCTTGCTCTCGCTCGTCTACGGGCCGCACGCGCTCGGCGCGTCCCTCGAACGCTTCGGCCTCAAGATGACGAACACGCCGCTGGCGTTCGTCGTCACACAAATCTACGTCAGCATCGGGTATTACATCTTGGGCGCCGTCGCAGCGCTCGACGGCGTCCCGCCGACGCTCGAGGTCCAAGCGGGTCTGCTCGGGCACGACCGGTGGAGCGTCTTCTGGCGCATCACCTTCCCGATCGCGCGTCTCGGCTTCGCCGTCGCGCTTAGCCTCGCGTGGGTTCGCGCGCTCACCGAATTCGGCGCGGTCGTCATCACCGCGTACTATCCGGCCGGGATGCCGGTTGCGTTGTGGACGAGCCTAGAAAACTTCGGGTTGCCGGCGGTGATGCCGCTGCTGGTCGTGTTTCTCGTCACGGCGTTGCCGCTTCCATGGCTCGCACACATCCTCGCCCAACGGCGTCTCTCGCGTGCTTGACGCACATATCGTCAAAGTACGGCCGCACTTCGAAGTCGATATCGCCGTGCGCGTGCCGAGAGGTCACGCGTGCGGCTTGTTCGGCGTTTCGGGCTCCGGGAAGAGTACGATCCTCGCGTGCATCGCGGGCGCTGAAGAACCCGATGGCGGGCACGTGACCCTCGATGGGGTCGCGCTGTTTCCGCCGCGCATGCCGCTTCACCGGCGACAGATCGGCTACCTGACGCAGGAGGCAAACCTGTTCCCTCATTTGCGCGTCGCCGAAAACGTCGGCTTCGGTTTGGGCAACGGCCGCCGCGACGAAAGTCAGGCTTGGATCGCGGAGTTACGCGAACGCTTGCAGCTCGAACCGATTTGGCGGGAACCTGCCCAGACGATCTCGGGAGGGCAAGCGCGCCGCGTGGCGCTGGCGCGAATGCTGGCGCGCAAGCCCAGCCTCGTCCTGCTCGACGAGCCGTTTAGCGGACTCGACCGGCACCTCGTGCGCGAGCTGCTCCTCGCCGTCGTCGAGTGGCAGAGGGACCTCGGCTTTACCATGCTCGTCGTCGGCCACGAAGCCGACGTCCTCGCGCGGTTGTGCCCGCGCGTCATCGCGATCGAGGCCGGGCACGCCATCCAAGACGCATCGTGGGCCGAGCTTCGCGCGGAACCGGCGACGCCGTTGCTCGCACAGTTATTGGCGCCGCTTTAGGCGAAACGCGAAGCGTGAAGTTGTTTCGAACGTTCGTCGTCGCCGGCGTCGCGGTCGCCTGCGCCCTAGCGTTGCTCGGCAGTTGGACGCGCATCAACGGTGCGGGGATGACCTGCCCGGACTGGCCGCTCTGCCACGGCGCGGTGGTGCCGGTTCTACAGGGCAAAGTCGTGCTCGAGTGGATGCACCGCCTGCTCGCGTTTGTCGAGACGTTCGTCGTGGCGGGTTTGGTCGTCACCGGGCTGCGGTTGCGCACGGCGATCCCCGCGCTCGGCGGAATGCTGATCGCCCTCGTCGCGGTGTTCGTGCTGCAAGTGCTGCTCGGCGGCGCGACGATCTTTCTTGCCAACAGCCCGCTCTCGGTGATGATCCATTGGGGCGCGGCGATGTTGCTGCTCGCGACGCTCACCTCGCTTGCCGTCGTCGCTTTTTCATACGACGAGCGGCAGAGGGCGCCGGCGTTTGCGTGGCGGCGAGGGACGGTGCCGCTTCTGGTTGCAACCGGGGCGGCGTTCGCGGCAATGTGCGCCGGCGCGTACGTCAGCTCGAGCGGCGCCGGCCTCGCCTGTCCGAGCGTCCCCGGCTGTGGCCCATCGTTTTTCGGAGAGACCGCGCCGCAAGCGCTTCAAATGACCCATCGGCTTCTCGCCGCGGCGCTCGTCCTGTTTGCCGTCGCGGCCGCAGCGCTACTCCCAAGTTCGTTGCGCCGAGCAACCGCGGCGGTCCGCGTCGCGCTCGTGCTCTTGGCGCTGCAGATCACGCTCGGCGTGCTCAACGTGCTGTGGTTGCTTCCGACGGCGCTGCGCGAAGGGCACGCGGCGAACGCGATCGCGACGTTCCTCGCGTTCGTCGTCGCGACGGTCCTCGCGTCGCTCGGCTAGATCTGCTCGGCGAAGATCTTGCGGGCGATGCGTTGCAAGCCCCAAGCGCCGCTGCCCATGATGATCACAACGATCGCAAGGTCCGCGAGCCCCGAGAAGCCCGCGACGCGGTTGCCGCAGACGGCGACGGCGGCTTTCGATAGTTCGAAATCCAACCGCGCGATCGGATTTGAGGGCTGCGAGCCGACTGCTTGCAGGCGCGCGAGGATATCGGCCGCGCTCCAGCCGGCTTGATCGATGAAATCGACGATCTTGCCGCTCGGGTCGATGAACACCGTGCGTTCGGTGTGGATCAAGCCGACGCGTGGATCTTCGAACGGATCGACGCCAAAGCGCGCATCGAAGTCGAGGACGGTGTTCGGATTGCCGGTGCCGAGCGTCCAGCGCTTTGGATCCGCGGAGAAGACTGCAGCGTAGCGAGCGAGGACCGCCGGCCGGTCGTACGCCGGATCGAGCGTTATCTCGACCAAATGATAGGGTCCGTTCGCCAAGCGGGTTTGAAGGAGGTGAAAGTTGGCCGAGATCAGCGGGCACTCTTTGGGGTCGTGGCATCGCGTATAAATGAAGGCGAGGACGACCGACTGACCGCGAAAGTCGGCGAAATCGAAGCCGCGTCCGAACTGGTCGACGAACCGGGTCGCCGGCATTTGGTCGCCGACTTGCAGTGCATTGACCATGCGCAAGATGGTCTCCGGCGGCGCGGCGGGCACGACGCGAACGTCGTCCAGCAGTAGTCCATCGCTAGTCTGCTCGAGGGTACCGACGATCCGGTCGCCCGCATGCCACGAAGCCAGGTTGACCTTCGGCGTCAAGTGGAACAGCGTCGTCAGCGCGGGCGCCGAACCGACCGGATCGCGGCGTACGACGACCTCTCGCTGCCCGCTCAGGACGGTAAGGATTGCCCCGGTGACGCGCTCCGGGTGGGCCGAAGCGGGTACGAGCGTAAGCATGAAAGCCAAGAGCAGGCTAGGCGGCACGAGTCGGGCGATGCGGCGTTTCACAACCGAAGGTTTCGCGGTTGCGCTTCGAACTACCGCCGAGCCGGCCGAGGAGAGCACCCGCGCGACTCGGAAGCGGTGCCACCTATGAGCCGCCGTCAGCCTGAGTGGCACGACGATCACGTTGCCAAGCGAGCGTGGACGCGGTCCGAGCGCCGCGTCGTGCTACACGGATTCTTAGGGCGCTTGACGATCACGATCGAGCCGCTCATCGTCGCCGCGTTCTTCGCGATTTTGCCGATCGGCATGCTCCTGCATCAGAAGGAGATCGCGATATTAGCCGCGCCGATCTTTGCGCTCGCCGCGATCGGGTTCTTTGCGTACTCGATTGCTTTGATATTCCCGTCGGCCCATGCCGTGCTCGAGACCTTCTCACCGATCTACACCGTCGACGGCTACATCCGGTACCGTACGGTGCGTAACGAGCAGCCGGAGTACTTCGTGGCCGTCTTAAGCGCCCAGCGCGAAGTGCTCGGTGAATGGCCGATGCGCGAGTGGCCGCCCTCGATTGGGAGACGCGAAATGTGGCCGGTGCTCGTCGAGTTCAGCCGATACGGCGGCATCCACAAGATCGACGGGCATTCGACCGGCGTCCTTCCAACCGACATCGCGCCTTTCGGCGTCGGCGTTGCGCGCGACGCGACGCATCGCGCCTCGCACTTCCGTTAACTACTGCGCGGGCAGGTTCGCGGGAGGCAGCGGAATCTTCGATACGGCGTCCGCTGGCCAAACGCGCCCGAAGCCGGGTGCTGCGGAATTGAATTGGGTCGCCGATCCGATCGCCACGAACGAACCTTGCATGATCGAGAGTAGGAAGCACACCAAAACCATCAGTTTGGCGCCACTCGTGATTCCGGGGCTCGCGGGGAGCAACTGGGGGTAACCATCGTAACCGAACGGGCCGTAATCGTGACTCATGAACGTACTCCCAGGAGGTTGACCGCGGCCAGGAAAGCCAGCACGCAACCAAACGCCATCAGGCCGAGTAAGAGCTTGGTGACGCCGGCGTCGATGCCGCGCGCCTCCCAGTCGTTCTTCAATTGAACGATCGCGGTAACTCCGACGACGATCGCGCCTATTGAGGCGAGGCCTCTTTCAATGACTGCTTCGTTCATTCGCTCACCATAAGTAGAAGAGGAAGAAGAGCGCGACCCAGATCACGTCGACGAAGTGCCAGTAGAGCGTCCCCGCCGTCAAGCCGAAATACTTGGAGCCGGTGTACACGCCGCGCCGCACCTGCAGGCCCAGAACCGTCAAGTAGCAGACGCCGAGGAGTACGTGAAATCCGTGCAGCCCGGTCAACGTGTAGAACGACGCGCCCATCGTGCTGCCCGACCACGATAGCGTTTTGAAGGCGCCCGTCCACTCGTGGGCCTGCCCGAGCAGGAAGCCTATCCCGAGCGCAATCGTTGCGAGCAGCCACCAGTTGAACTTCGTTTTGTTGAGGTGCTTCCAGTTCTCGAGCGCGAAGTGCATCGTCACCCCCGAACCGAACAGCACGATCGAGTTGAACGCCGCGAAGCTCGTATCGAACCACGGGAGCTGGTGCCCTCCAATGATGGGCGGCCAGACCGGGGCGGACGTGCGAAGAAACACGTACGCGAAGATGAACGACGAGAACAGAATGCAGTCGCTGATCAGGAAGAAAACGAACCCAAGCAGCCGCAGGTCGCGCGTTTCGGCATAAACGGGATCGACGTCGTGGTAGCGAGCCGCGACCTCGTCGTGTCCGCCGAGGTGTACCGACGCAACGGCCATTAGTGCGCTCCGGCAGCGGCAGGCTGCGGGGTCGGCATGAGGACCTTGCCAAACTCGGGGTACTCGTCGAGTTCGTTATCGGTGTTACGATACGGCAAGGGTTGATCGAAGTCGTACGGGCGGCCGTACACCTCAGGGATCTTCTTGAAGTTGTAGTACGGCGGCGGCGAACTGATCGTCCACTCGAGCGTGCGTGCGCCCCACGGGTTGATGCCGGCGATCTTCCCGTGCTTGATGCTCCAAAGCACGTTGAACAACAGCAGCCCGACCGAAGCCGCCATGAAGAACGAGAAGAACGTCTCGAACTGATTCCAGAACTGCGCATCGGGGAACGCCTTGGCGAACACGACGTAGGAGGCGTAACGGCGAGGCATCCCTTCGAGCCCGAGCCAGTGCATCGGTAAGAACGTCCCGTTGAGGCCGATGAAGAACATCCAGAAGCTAAGCTGTGCGAGCTTCTCGCTCATCATGCGCCCGGTCGCCTTCGGGAACCAGTAGGGTATGGCAGCGAGGAAGCCCATCACCGCGCCGCCGGCGACCACGTAGTGGAAGTGCCCGACGACGAAGTAGGTGCCGTGCTCGTGGAGATCGACCGGGACCGAGGCCAAGAAGATCCCCGTGATCCCGCCGAACGTGAACGTAATGAGGAAGCCGAGCGCGTAGAGCATCGGGGTATTGAAGTGGATCCGCCCGCCCCAAACCGTCGCCATCCACGAGAATATCTTGATCCCCGTGGGAATGCCGATCGCGTAGGTCAGAATCATGAACGGCAACTGGAGCCAGGGAGCGAGGCCGCTCGGGAACATGTGATGCGCCCAGACGGTAAACGCCAAGAGTGCGATCGCGATCGACGAAAACGCGATCATCTTGTAGCCAAAAATCGGCTTGCGCGCAAAGACCGGGAGCACTTCGGAGACCACGCCGAACGCCGGGATGATGAAGATATAGACGGCGGGGTGCGAGTAGAACCAGAACATGTGCTGGTACAGGACCGCGCTGCCACCGCGAGTCGCGTCGTACCACGGCACGTTGAAGACGTGCTCGAGGAAGAGCGCGCCGACTGCTGCCGACAGCGCAACCGTCGCGATCATGTTCATCAGCGCGGTTGCGAACGTGGCCCAGACGAACAGAGGCATGCGGGTCCATGTCATCCCGGGGGCGCGCATCTTGATGATCGTGACCATGAAGTTGAGCCCGGTCATCGTCGAGCTGATCCCGATCGTGAAGATCGCGGCGCACCAGAGCGCGCCGGCGGTTCCGTCGGCGAGCGAGATCGGCGGATACTCGGTCCAGCCGGCGTGCGGTCCGCCGAACAGCAGCGAGGAGAAGAGTATCACGGCCGCGACCGGAAAGATCCAAAAGCTTAGCATGTTGAGCCAGGGGAAGGCGACGTCGCGCGCGCCGATCTGAAGCGGCATGACGAAATTGCCGATCGCCCCCGTGACGAGCGGGATCAGCACGAGCCAAACCATTGCCGTACCGTGCATCGTGAACATCGCGTTGTACGCCTGATGGCTCATGATCGCGCCTTCGGGTTTGGTCAACTGCAGGCGCACGAGTTCGGCGAACGAGCCGGCGATCAGCATGATGAGCAGGCCGGTGAAGAAGTATTGGAACCCGATCACCTTGTGGTCGAGCGAAAAGACGTACTTTCGGACGAACCCTTCCGGCGGCGGATGGATGTGGCCGTGATCGCCGTGGGTGTCGTGCGTAATCGTTCCGGTTTGCATTCAGCGATCTCTCTTACTGTTGGCGCGCTAGGCTACTTGAGACTTACGAGGTAGGCGGTGGCGTTGGCGATGTCGGCGTCGGAGAGGCCGTTGGCTTGACGGTTAGGCATCGAACCGATCGGTCCGGTGAAGCCGTTCTGCAGGATCGCGGCGATGTTCGCCGGCGTTGGCGGCTTGCCCGTTACTAGGTTCGGGTGCGCCGGGTCGTCGGTGATGTGCAAGAGCCCGGGGCCGACGAGCTTTTGGTCGAACGGCGTCGGCGGGTTGTTGTGGCACGCGGAACACTTTTGCGCAAACAGCGCTTTGCCCGCATCGACGTTCCCGCTCGCGAGGTTGATCGCGCCGCCGCCGGTCGCCGCAGCCTTCTTCTCGGTGTCGAGCCACTTATTGAAGTCGGCGATCGGCTCGATGACGAGCTTGCCTTGCATCAGGCTATGGTCGACGCCGCAAAACTCGGAGCAGGTGACGTCGTACGTTCCGGCCTTCAGAGGAGTGAAGTTGAGGTTCTGCACGAGCCCGGGCACGGCGGCCGTTTTGAGCCGGATCTCAGGCACCCAGAACTGGTGAATCACGTCGGTCGAGGTGACCAAGAGCCGCACCGGCACGCCGATCGGCAGATGGATGGCCTCGGTTTTCGAAAAGACCGACGTATTGAGGCCCGGATAGCGGTATTCGAAATCGAACTGGTGGCCGATGACTTCGACCGTCAGCGCGGCCGCAGCGGTACCGAACTGAATCTTGTACCAGACGACGATGCTGAGCCCCGTAAGGACGACCAGGAGCAACGTCGGAAGGATCGTCCACCACATTTCGAGCTTTGGCGCGTCGTGAATCGGGACGCCGACCGTACCCGGCGCGTCGGTCGACCGAGCGCGGAAAGCGATCGCGAAATAGATCACGTATCCGCCGACGAAAATCATGATCGAGTTGCCGAACACCGCCATGAACTTGAACAGTCCGTCGATGTCGGACGCGCGGTCGGTCACCGGCACGGACGCGCCCGGCATGAGCCAGTCGATATTGCCGTACATGAAATACAGCGACTGGGCGACGCTGAGCGCCAACAGCACGAGGCTTACGGGCCAGAAGCCGGGCCCGAGCCCCTTGAATTGAACGACCGGAGGCCGGGGTGAACTGCGCTGCGCCACGTTATCTATCTCCCGCTTATCGTCGCACTATCGGCGCCGACGGCACGTTCTCCCTTTGCTCGAGCCTCATCTCCAGTTATCGCGCGAGCTCGAGTTTTCTCCGCCCAGTCTGCGATCGGCATACGCTCCGACGGCGAGACCGAACAACAAACCGTAGACGACGCCGACCGTGAGACCCGAAGTGTTTCCGAGGGCATAACCGAGAGCGGCGCCGAGCGCGGCGCCGACCGCTGTCGAAAGCCCCATCATCCTACGCACGCATTTAGCCTCCGTAAAGCACGAAATCTACCGTCAGATACGGCCCGGACATGTAACAAACCCTCCGCAAGGGTCCGCCTCCACGGAGCACTTGTCCCCCCTTACGGCGCCCGTACAATCCGAGTAAAGGTAGCCCCGCGCGGTTCCGCTGGGGTTACGCGCTCCGTATGGGCGCCCGTCGGTTGAGCCCGCCACGTTTCAAGCGGTCGCCGGGCGAGAACATACCTATATTACGGCCGCCAAACTGGTCGGAGGAAGCAAGGTGACCCAATGAGTGAACGCAATTCGGCCTCGGAACTTGCAGGACGGATCAAAGCCAGCCTGATCGATCCCGCCAAAGTGGATGAGGCCAGGCGGCCAGCCGAAGACAGGCCGCCCGCATACGCGGACTTTCTGATGTCCGAGAAGCCCGCTTCGGTCGGAAAAGCCGTCGACTTGGCGCCGGCCGATTGGCACCTCATCGCCACGGCTTTGGAACACTACGCCGGGTGCGCGGGCGAATGAGCGGCGGTCACGGCGCTTCGGCTTAGCCGGGCGAAACGACGATCGCGCCCTTCGAGCTTTCGAGAATCGCGACCAGTTCCAGTTGCTCGGGTTTTCGTACCTTGCAAGCGTCCAACGATTGTTGGAAGTCGTCCATGAACGATCGCCATTCGTCATCGGTTATCATCAGGTGACGGTGAGACTCGGCCATCGAACGGCCGGTGTACGTTTGCGGACCGCCCGTTGCGGCGCACGTCATCTCGGTCACGAGATATTTGAAGCCCGCCTTCGAAATGTGTTCGTTCGCTTCTTTGATGCGCGGGTTGCCGTCGAATCTGGGATCCGCCACGATCCGATCGATGAAGTCGTCGACGAGGATCGCGATTTTCCAAGAGCCACCTAAGCGCTCGTACAGGGACGGCTTCTCTCCAGATTGCACAAGCAGACTCCTTAGACTCCGGACCGACGGTATTCTCGAACGGAGTGCCCCGCGCGATACCGAAGAGGTCGAGGAGTCAACATGCCTTCTTTTCTGATTGCGACGACGTTCCTCGGTCAAGCATGCGGCGCGGGTTCGACGCACGGCGTCAATCCCGAGATGCAAACGCGCCTGCACGCAGCCGACGCCGCCGTCCGAGCAATCTTCGATGCGCTCCCGCCGAGCGAGCGGTTCGACCCGGCGACCGGTCGCGCGAACGCATCGTTCGTGCAATGGTGCGCCGTCGCCGGGCCCCACGTGTGCTGGCGCCCGAACGGAGGCCGTCACTCCGCCGGCTCGGCCATCGACGTCAATGCAGCGGTGAATCCGTACATCGTAACCCGCAACGGGTCGGTGCCGGGCGGGGAGGCGGGCGGCGAGGGCTTCGTCGACATGCGCAACCGCGCGCTCGCCGTTTACGACCGCGCGATGCAATTCGTGCCCGCACCCGTCGCGGCGGCCGATCTGTGCGGCCGGCGACCGGGCGAGTCGACGGAGTCTGTTTGGACGCGCTTGCGGGCCGCTTCGGACGCTCTTGTAATCTACTTGAGCTACGCGATCGATTCGGGGCCCGCTGAGATTTCGCGCGTCGCGCTCGAGAACGCCGACGTGGTCCCCGACGACGATCTGCTCGCGACGATCGTGGAAGGAGAACGCCTTCCGCTCGATCCTGCGCTGGCGCGCCTCGAAGCATTACTCGATTCTCGAGAGTTCCAAACGAGCCACCCGAATTGGCCGAGCGAGCCGAGGGATCAATATCTACGCATCGTGCGCGACTACGAACTCGTCCGGATTCCCATGGTCATCGGCGACCCGAGTCCGACCCCCGAGCGCACCCGCAATCCGGCGCGCGGATTCCTCAATCTTCGCAGGGAGATCGTGGCGGCGTTGTGCGACCAGGGTCTGCGCTGGGGCGCTTGCGACTTTGGGGTGCGTGCCGACGGTTCGTCGCATAACGGCGCGATGGCCCACTTCGATCTCGAAGACGACGGCGGCTACCCGGAGGTCAACTCGCTCCTGCGCTTCGGGTGAGTCAGGTGCCGTCTTGCGGCCGGCAGTCGCAGCACTCTTCGCAGAACCGGCACCCTCGGTGTAGTGGGATGCCTTCTTTACCGCACTGAGCACACGTTATCGTATCGTCGACGTTCATCACCGTCTCTTGCTGGTTCGTCGTTTGTTCCTCGAATGCGGGCACGCGTCGCTCGTTCAGTTGCGGTTCGGCCCGAAGGCGAGGTTAGGGAGGACGTCTTCCTCGAACGCGTGCGGCCCGGCCGCCGCGAGGTGCTGCTTCAGCGCCGCCAGCGCCGCCTTGTCGTCGCACGACACCGGCTCGTAGTTCAGAATATTGGAACCGAGCATCACGGTCGAGTTCGAATCGCGCCAGACGTGGCTGCATGCGAGGCGCAAGCCTTCCGGCGTAAGGGCGCCGTTTGCGTCGGCGGGATAGAGCGCGGAGCCGGCTTCGGAGCGATTCATTCGATAAGCAGCCTACCACGAGCGTAGCGCGGATGCCTGTCGCCGGTTCGCGATCTAGATTGCGATGGGCTTGGCAACGAACCCGGTACACGGTAGACTTGAGGTCGTCGCATGAGTCAGATTTATACCGCTCTAAGGCCTCAGCTGCCAACGATTTTTACGTTTCTCTTTGCATTTGGATGCCTGGGCGTCATTCTCTTCGGCTTTCGCAAGCAGTGGAAGGACGCGCGCCTCGCATCGGCCGTCGTGGCCCTCTTGTCGTTCCTCATGGCGCTCGTAACGGCTTCGGCGAAGTAGCTCACCCGCCCGAGATGATCGTCATGAGCTCGTTATGACAGCGCGGGCAGAGTTCGATAATCAGACCTTTCGCCTGCCGGTGCGCCCATTTGTTAGCGCGCACTCCGGGCGTATTCTCGACGCGGCTGCAGCGCGAGCGGGCACAGTGAATCTCCTCGCCATCGATGATGGGCGGGCGCAGCCCGCGCGGGACGTAGAGCCCGACGATCTCTTCGTCGCTAATGCGTCTCACGGCGTCGACCTCCGGCGGGACTCGCGACACGGTAATGCAAAACAGTTTCGCCGGTAACTTGAGTGGGAGGACATGGATGGCAGATACACGTCTCGGCGAGATTGCGCGCAAGCTCTTACCGCTGCTCGACGAGTTTCAGACGGAAGCGCGCGACGTGATGGACGAGAACGGGCGGCGCGACGCGACGATCTTGAAGGATTATATGATGCGAAAATATCCTCGCATCGTGATTTTCCTCGCATGTGCGGACACGCTCGCCGAGTTAGCTCAACACGCCCCGGGCTGAGGAAGTCACGGAGGAAACACGACTGAGTGCGGCGGGACGCGCCGCCGAACGATGTCGACGGCCTTGCCGGGTTGTGCCATCTGATCCTTGAGTTCGACGAGCGCGGCTTCGACGAGTGCGGCGGTTTTGACGCGGTACCCTATCCCTCGCAAAATGAGATTGATTGCTTCCAGCGTCTCGGCGGCGACCTCGGTAAGCGCAACGGTCGCCGGGCTCGCAGCTTTCTGGCGGTCCTCCATGCATTTCGCTTCCGGATTGGCACTCCAAATCCTCGACCAAGGGCTCGACGGCACTCGACTCGTACGATTCAACGCGTGAGTACGCGGGAAGCGTCACGCGGCGTCGATGCCGGGCGGCCAAAGGTTCAGATGGCGTTCGCATGCGAGGAAGTCGTGCGCGAACCCGGTACTCCGGTGTCCTTCAAGAACGTCATGGACGGCGTCGGGGCGGCCGACTTTCCGGCGCCGACGACTCGGTGGTTCGCCATATTTTGCTTCTTCTCGCAAGTTCCAATGACGGTTACGAATTGCCGCGTTGTGATCGCCGACGAGAGGGGCGAAGTCGTCGCCCAGAAGGCCTTGAAAGACCTCACGTTCACCGCGGAGAGTCAGATCTCGCGAAGCGTCGTCGGTTTCCAAGGATTTTCTTGGCCGTACCCCGGCCGGTACCTCATCGAGTTCGTCGCGAATCGAGACGACGTGATGGCGGCATTTCCAATGCGCGTGGAACACGTTCCGCCGGATGGCGAACTGCTCGAAGCGCCGCCGGCGTGAGCCACGCGGCCGTCCCCTGCAATCGACGGAGGTAGAAGAGACATGGCGCTCAGCGAGTACGCGTCCAAAGAAGCGCTGCGCTTGGCCACCGATTGGCTCGTGACAGCCGACCCGCCGGGAGGCGCGGCCGCACGCGAGGGAATCGCCAACGTGATCCCCCTCGTTATGATGGGCGCCATCGCCCCGAGCGATCTCGACGACTTAGCATCGATCGTCGAGGAAAGCGGGCGGCCGATGCGCGACCCCGGCGTGCCGGCCGAGACGCACGAGGCGCAACTCAAGGAGGCGGTCAGAGCCGCCTTCGACCACGTCAAGTCGATGTCGGGCGACGCCGCCCGGTGAGAGACGGCCGCGAGCCACGCGCCTCGGCCACCATGGCTCTGCTCCTCGCGACGATCGCGTTCGCCGTTTGCTTCTACGGTTGGACGCTTTACGGGCCGCTCGCACCGAGCCTACAGAAGGCACTCGGACTCACCGAGCTGCAAGTCGGATGGCTCGTAGCGATTCCGGTCGTCCTCGGATCGCTCATGCGCGTCCCGCTGGGCTTTTTCAGTCAGCGCTTCGGAGGCCGAGTAGTCTTCATCGGGCTGATGGCGCTCGTCGTCGTGCCGCTGCTTGCGATCGCAGTCTGGCACGCGTCGTTTGCGGCGCTGCTCGCGTTCGGCTTCTTGATCGGCATCTCCGGCGCATCGTTCGCCGTCGGAGTCCCTTTCGTCAACGACTGGTATCCGCCGGAACGCCGGGGGTTTGCGCTCGGTATCTATGGCATGGGTACGGGCGGCACCGTTCTGGCCGGTCTCACCGCGCCGTTGCTCGCAAACGCATACGGAATTGCGGCGCCGTTCATCTTGGCCGCCGTGTTGATCGGCGGGATGGCCGTCGTGTTCGCGTTCTTTGGACGCAATGCTCCGGGCTTTGTGCCTACGACCGGGAGTTTCTTCGCTGCCTTCGACGTCTTTCGTACGAGCTTCCGCGCATGGGCTCTGACGCTCATGTACTTCGTGACGTTTGGCGGCTTCGTTGCAATGTTTTTGTACCTACCGCGCATCTTGGTGAGCGTCCACGACCTGTCGAAACCCGACGCCGGTGCGCGCGCCGCGGGCTTCGCTCTC
The DNA here is from genome assembly GCA_963832625.1 of Vulcanimicrobiota bacterium. Taxonomy (GTDB): domain Bacteria; phylum Vulcanimicrobiota; class Vulcanimicrobiia; order Vulcanimicrobiales; family Vulcanimicrobiaceae; genus CAWHUV01. The sequence continues at coordinate 569,876 of CAWHUV010000008.1, forward strand.
CTCGCCGTCCTCGCGCGGCCGATCGGCGGCGCGCTTTCCGATCGTTACGGAGCAGAGCGCGTGCTGGGCTACTCGCTGGCATGGGTAGCGGCCATGGGTGCGCTGCTAAGCGCCACCTACACGTACTTGATCCCCTTCACGATATGCTGCTTGACGCTGGCGGTCGCCCTCGGCGCCGGTTCCGGCGCCATTTTCAAGATCGTCGGCACCGAGTTTCCGAAAAGCGTCGGCGCCGTCACGGGCGTCGTCGGCGCGGCGGGAGGGCTTGGCGGCTTCTTTCCGCCGATCGTCATGGGCGTCGTCAAGACGCTGACTGGATCGTACTCGCTCGGCTTCGCCTTACTCGGCGTCGTGTCGGCGGCGAGCTTGGCGTTGCTCTTGCCGGGCGCTCCAAGGCCTGAGGAGCGCATGTAACCGGGCTGGACCTTTACGCCGAGCCGTTTGACCGGACCGGTAGACTGGCGCCAAGCACGAAGACTTTGTCGCCGCAGACCGCGCACGTGCCCTCGATCGCGGGGCCCCCGGCCCGCTCGATCTGCTTGGGATCGCTGATCTCGCGCGTCGCTTTGCACGTAATGCAATATCCCTCGAACGCTTGCATCCGATTCTTATCTCCGGTCGGCCGCAGTTTCGTTCGGTTTCACGGGTGCGTCATGCCGAACCTCCGCGCGTAACCTGCGCGTAACCGGCGCGGAACCAAACGGCGCCACCGCGAGTGCAGGAAGCGCGGCGCGTCTCACCAACCGGGGTCGACTATTAGTCCGCCCGCGGACCCGCAGGAACGCAATTGACTGCCGAATTCGTGCCGAACTCCCGTCAGTCAAGATTTATTTTTTGTAGGAGAGAGCCGTGGAAGATCCAGTCGTCGCGGTCGATCCGATGGCCGATCCGCCGGGCAATCCCAGGGTTTTGTCGATAGCGTTTCTGGCGTTTACGCTCGGTTTTGCGGTTTGGGGAATGTTTTCCGCGCTCGCCCCATTCTTGATAAAGTGGTACGCCTTCAGCACCACCCAGGTGCTCGTCTTGGCCGCGATGGAGCCTTTTTTCGCGGCCGCGGTCAGTATCCCACTCGGCATCTTGACGGACAAGTTCGGCGGCCGGGCGGTTTTCACGCTCTTGCTTCTGGTCCTCACCATTCCGCTGTTTTTCGGAGCCTTCGCCCAAGGCTACTATTCCTTGCTACTGCTGGGGATGCTGCTCGGGCTCGGAGGCGCGAGCTTCGTAGTCGGAAACGCTCACGTAGCCTCGTGGTATCCCAAATCGAAGCAGGGTACAGCCCTTGGCATCTTTGCTCTGGGCAATATCGGAATCACCGTCGGCATGGTCACCGTCACGCTCCTGGTTACCCGCGTCCTCACCGGTCCGGACGGCTGGCGGCTGATATTCCCAGTCTTCGGCATTTGTACGCTGTTGATGGCGCTGGTCTATTGGTTTTTTACGTCCGATTCGCCGTACGGGCAGCACAAGGGCGCGTCGCTGCGTGACATCGTCGCCGTGTACCGTTCGGGCGTAGTGGTATGGCTGGTGCCCTACCTCTACTGGGTGTCCTTCGGCACCCTCACGTTTTTCGCGTCGGCGATGCCGACATATCTGGCCGACCGGTGGCACGTGGATGCCGCCCAAGCGTCGATGGTGTATACCCCGCTGCTGGTGGTCTGCGTCGCTTTCACACGGCCGCTGGGTGGTTGGCTGAGCGACCGTTTCGATGTATTGAGGATCCTGGGCTGGCTGTTCGGCGCTATGCTCGTTCTGGCCGTAGTCATGACCATGCAGATTTCACTGCGCGTCGAGCTGTTCGCCATTTATGGGCTTGCGCTGCTGTCCGGCACGGCCGCGGCGGCGGTCATCAAGCTGATCCCGCTCTACTTCCGGCAAGTCGGCGCGGTCAGTGGGCTCGCCAAGGCCGCCGGCGCGGCCTGCGGCTTCACCATGACGCTCACCCTGGCGGCCAGCAAGAATCTTCTGGGCGGCTATACCTTCGGCTTTGCGGTCTGGGCGCTGATGAACGTCGCCGCGTTCTACATCGCGTTTTCGCGCGTCGGCTTCCGGCATTCAAAACTGGTTGAAGCGGTCCACTCAAACATCGACGTTCGGGTTCCGGTTCATGGACAGGCGTGAGCGCTTGCGCGACGTGTCGGTAGCGAAGTTGTGCGGGCTTGGCGCCGCAATCATCGTGTGCTTCACAATGCCGGCGGCGTCCGCCGCGTCGACTCAGGTTGCGCCGCTAATGTCGATCCAGGAGAAGGCACTGAAGCCGAAAGGCACGTTTAAGGAGTGTGCGGATTGCCCGGAGATGGTGGTGGTGCCGGCTGGGAGCTTCACGATGGGATCGCCGAAAAGCGAGCCGGGGCGTTCTTCCGACGAAGGCCCACAACATAAGGTCACGATTGCGCGACAATTTGCAGTCGGCCGGTTTGAGGTGACCTTCGACGAATGGGACGCGTGCGCGGCCGATGGCGGCTGCGACGGCTACGAGCCCTCCGATGAAGGCTGGGGTCGCGGCCGCCGACCCGTGATCAATGTTTCCTGGGACGATGCCAATGCTTACGTCGCTTGGCTGGCGAAAAAGACCGGCAAGCCGTATCGGCTGCTCTCGGGGTCCGAGTACGAGTATGCCACGCGCGCCGGGACGCGGACGGCCTATCCCTGGGGCAATGCCGTCGGCAAGAACAATGCCAACTGCCACGCCTGCGGCAGCCAATGGGACGCCAGGCAAACCGCGCCGGTCGGCTCGTTTCCCGCTAACAAGTTCGGTCTCTACGATATGGTGGGCAATGTCCGGGAGTGGACGGAGGATTGCTACCACGACACGTACAGCGGCGCGCCGGCGGACGGCTCGGCGTGGATCAAGGGCGCGAACTGTTATGAGCGTGTCGTGCGCGGGGGATCCTGGCTCATCGCTCCGGCCTTCCTCCGCTCGGCGAGCCGCTACTGGTTCAACGCCGACTACCGGCTCGACTACCTTGGTTTCCGGGTCGCTCGGGCGCTCGCGCCGTAAATCGCGGCGGAGGTCGTGATGCAGAACTCCCGGCAAGCCTACATCAATCTCACGCTCGCGACGCTCGCCTTCACCGTGGCGTTCGCCGCTTGGAGCGTCATTTCGCCGATCTCCAAGCTGATCCAAAGCGACCTGAAGATCGACGACACGGCGATCACGCTGCTCATCGCCGTGCCGACCTTACTCGGTGTGCTGATGCGTATCCCGATGGGCATTCTCGCCGACCGCTTCGGCGGTCGAGTGGTGATGACCGGGTTGCTCCTGTTTTTGCTGATCCCGATTGGGTTTTTGGGATTTGCCAACAGCTACTGGTCGTACGTCCTCGACGCGTTCTTTCTCGGTACGGCCGGCGCAAGTTTCGCCGTCGGCATCCCGTTCGTCAGCCGCTGGTTCAGCGCCGATCGTCAAGGCGTTGCGCTCGGCGTCTACGGGATCGGGAACATCGGCACGGCGGTTGCAGTCTTCTCGATGTCTTCGCTGGTTCACGCCCTCGGCGGGCGGCAGGGTGCGATTTGGTTTTTCCTCATTCCCGTGGCGGTCATGGCGATCGTTTTCTGGCTCTTCGCGCGCGACGCGCCCGGACTCGTCGAACCGAAGCCGCTGGGCCAAAGCCTCAAAGCGCTAGCACGCGAACCGATCGAGTGGCATCTCAGCCTGTTCTACTTCGTCACCTTTGGCGGCTTCGTTTTCTTTGCCAACTACTTGCCCCAACTGCTCGGAGACTGGTTCCCGCTCGACCGGCAAGGCGCACCGATGCAGGCGGCGATCTTCACGATCGGCGCAACGCTCGCACGACCGGTCGGCGGTTGGCTCGCCGACCAGATAGGCGGCGCGAAGGTGCTGATTTGGGTGTTCGCATTCGTCGTCATCACGCGGCTCGTGCTTGCGTGGCAGGCGGGTAATGCCAACGTCGCGATCGTCACCGACCTGCTGCTCGCGTTAGCCGTTGGGTTGGGATTCGGCAACGGCGCGATCTTCAAGCTGGTAGCGCAATACTTCCCGAAAAATACCGGGCTCGCAGGCGGCATCGTCGGTGCTGCCGGCGGCCTGGGCGGTTTCTTCCCGCCCCTGATCATGGGCGCGGTGAAAGAGCAGACCGGAAGCTACGCGCTCGGCTTCATCATCCTCGCGACCTTGGCCGCTTTCTGCCTCGCGCTGCTCCTTGCGAATCCTCAAGAAGGCGTGGCCGGAAAGTCCGCGGGCGCCAGGAAGTTCGGCTAGGCCTGACCGCCCTTATCGGCGGGCGGCTCTTGCTGGGCCTCGCGTAGGGCAAATCGCTCTACGATAATCTGCCGCCGTATCGCCTCGATCTCTCCCCCCGACAAGATGCGACGACCCGAGTTTTCGTGACTGGCCTCGGGCTGATCGCACACGTCGCACGCGCGGACGTCACCCTTGCGTGTGTCGAGCACCGTAAAACGCTCGCACGGCGGCAGTCCCGTCGCGCCGTCCGTCGCCGTCACAGCGCCTTCAAAACCTCGTCGGCGTGACCCATCACCGTGACTTTGGGCCAGGCGCGGACGAGCGTGCCGGCCGGGTCGAAAAGAAATGTCGAACGCTGGATCGCGTTCTTGCCATAGATGTTTTCGTCGACGATCACTCCGAACGCGTCGCAGAGCCGCGACTCGACGTCGGCAAGCAGCCGGAACGGAATCAGGTACTTTTCCTTGAACAGACGGTGCGACTCGACGGAATCGCGGCTGACCCCGACGACTTCGGTGTCCTTACGGCGAAAGTTTTCGTATTCTTCGCGAAACTGCGTCGCCTCTTTGGTACAACCCCACGTGTCGTCTTTGGGATAGAAGTAGAGCACGAGTTGCTTGCCGAGCAGGTCGTGCGTCGAAATCTCGGCGCCCGAATCGTCGCGAACCGTTAACAAGGGCATGATGGCGCCTGGCTCAAGCATTCAGTCTGTTTTTCCTTAGTGTTCGTGACCGTGGTCGTGGTCGTGATCGTGATCGTGCTCGTGATCGTGCTCGTGATCGTGGGTCCCAGTTGGGGCTTCTTCGCTACGGCTAGGCGTCGGGAATTTCCCCTCGATGAGGTTTGCGACGGCGAGGGCCGTCGCCGGTGCAAGCAGGATAGCGTTGCGATAGTGGCCCGCCGCAACGAAGTATCCTTCGAGCGCGGTCGGCCCGATGAACGGGCGCGCGTTTGGAGTGCGCGGTCGAAGCCCGGCCCACGTTTCGCTGACTGAAAGGTCCCCGAGCGCGGGCATCGCACGCACCGCCGCGTCGCGCAGGCTCCGCGTCGCGGCGGGGTCGACGCTGAGGTCGAATCCCGTCTCTTCGATCGTCTCGCCGATCACCAAGGTTCCGTCGGTTCGCGGGAGCAGGTAGGCGCCCGGAACCGACACGACGCGCGTCACCAACCGCTGCGGCATCGCGAGCGTGACGAGTTGACCCTTGACCGGAACGATCGGAATCCGAAGCTGCGGCGGCACCCCCGCAAGCTCGCCGGCTTGCGCGCCGGCAGCATTGACGACCGCCTCGGCCGCGACGAACTTCTCGCCGGCCCGCACGCCGAGCACGCGGTGCGCGTCCGCCTCGAGCGCGACGGGTCCCGTGTGCTCGTCGAGCACGACGCCGACGTCGGCGCACGCGGCGCGCAGGGCGCGCCCGAGGTAGCGCGGGTCGATCTGTCCCTCGTCTTCGATCAGCGAAGCGCCGAGCGTCGCCGGCCCGAGCGAGGGCTCGAGCCGCCGCACTTCGTCGGGCTCGAACCAGTGCGCGTGGATCCCACGCGACACCAGCGATTCGGCCCGAGCCCGCAGGCGTGCCGCGGCGGCTTCGTCGTGCGCGACTTCGATGATGCCGTCGATGCGCAAGTACGGATCGATGCCCGTGCGCTTGTGCAACTCCTTGACAAAGACTTGGTACAAGCCGAGCGCGGCCGCCAGGAACTCCTCTTGTTCGATCTCGCCTTCCGAATCGGTAAACGGAGCGAGTTTGCCGGCGCCCGCCCACGACGCCGAGGCCGCGGAATCGCCGGCTTCGACGACGTGCACGTCGGCGCCGCGTTTGGCGAGTTCGTACGCGACGGTCAGACCGATCAGTCCGGCGCCGATGATAACGACCATGCGCGCCCGTTCGCGAGGCGAACGCAACCTCTTCTTGTCTACTCGCGCGCGGCGGGAAACACATCTGAAACGAGTAAGGAGTCAAGGCCGCGCGCGCGGAGGTGGCGTTTGCCTTGAAAGTTCGACAGTGCTTTATGCGAGCCGAAGATGCGCCGCCCGGCTTTTGGCAGCTACCCGGCGATGCGCCGGCGCTCATCGATGGCGTCGAGCTCGAGAGCAGAGTTCCGACCCGGTTCTTTCAGACCGTCGACGCGTACCCGCCGGAATGGGGGCGCCTGATTTGGCGCGTGCAGCTCAACAAGATCGTCGCGGGGCGAGCGGAGGCGCCCGTGTTCCGTACGTTCTATCCGGGCGTCGAGTGGAAACTCAATCTTCCCGACTATCGCTGGTTCTTGACGGCATGGTTCAAGTGGGACGGCTCCGGTCCGGAGTCCCGTGAGCCATCCGTCGCCGGAGTCCTCAAGGTCACGGAGGACACCGCGGTGTTTCCAATCCCACGGGCGCAGTTGTTCTTACGGTCTCGGATCGATGCACGCGACCGCCGCCGGATCGCCGAAGCGCTTCGAACGCCGCCGGAGCCGGCGCCGAAGTCCGATCCGGCACTGATTCTGCTCGACGACATCATCAAACCGTCGCAATGAACGCGCCGTCGCTGGAACCGCAGGACGGTTAGATGCGACTCGATTGGAGGAAGTGCCCGGGCGACGCGTGGTGCCGCTTCGAAACGGCGGTGCTGCCGGACGCGCCGGCTTCCGGAATCATCGTGATCTGGTCGGGGCCGCCCGAGCGCGTCATCTACCTCGGGCAAGGCGGGATTGCGAAAAATCTGAAATGGGCCCGCCAGTTCGAAGCGATCGCGCGACACCGCGATTTGTTCGTCACGTGGGCGACGGTACCGGAGAGCAGTCAGAGCGGGATCCGCAACTATCTCATCGCGCGGCTCGCGCCTGTCCATTGCGATCATCCAACCGCAGATGCGCCCATTCCGGTGAACGCCCCGTGGGACTCGCCGTAAGTGTCGGAGGCGTCGGCCTGCGGCGAGGGGGCGCTGCCTTGGTCGTTGACGTGCGACAAAAGTCAAGGAGCAGGGGACGTCCTAAGCAAACCCTGACCAACCCGCGAGAGCGAGCCCTCGCCCCCAGGAAGGCTTTTGGAGTGAAAGTGCCTCCTAAGAACGCCGCAAAGGACCTCCGCAGAGACGCTTACGTTACGAACGGCGCGGTCGCCGGACGGTGCGCCGCGTGATTCTCATGCGGGGTGGATTAGGTGAGGACGAGCACCTTGCGAATGCGGGGGATGCCGAGACCCGCGCCTGGGCGATCGACGACGTCCTCGACTCCGCGCTGACCTCGACCGGCGCCGAGGTCGCGGAGATCTTCCTACGTGAGGACGGCGGCACCGGCGTTTCGCTCGCCGGCTTTCGCGGGCCGTTCCCCGACGCGTTCAACGAAATTACGCACTTCGAAGAAGGGCAGGGCTATCCGGGCCTCGTGGTTTCGCAGGGGCGGCCGTTGAGCGCCGACGACGCCTTGCACGACCGCCGATTCCTCCGCAAGCAAGTGAAGGACCTCGGCTTTCGCCGCTTCCTCTGCGTCCCGATACCCGGACGCGAGCGTCCCGTCGGCAGCCTCAACGTAGCGTGGCGAGGCGGATCGGACGCACCCCTTTCGCACTGCGTGACGCTCTCTCGCGACGCCGAGCGGCTCGCCTTGATCCTCGACCGCGAGGGCAACCGTCATCACCTCTTGGCCGTAGCGCATCCGGCGCCGTTCGTCGCTCAGGTCGAGTCGCGGTTGAACCTGCGCCTTCTGGGCGCCTTCGAGGCTCGCCGCGGGCCTTTCGTCTTGAGCCTCGACTGTTTCGCCCGGCGGCGCGCGGTGACGCTGCTCAAGATTTTGGTGACGAATTACGGCAAAGTCGTCTCGCGCGACGAACTGGTCGAACTGCTGTGGCCGTCTGACCCGCCGAAGGACGCGGCGAAGCTCTTGAAGATCGCGGTGCACTATCTGCGCCGCGGGCTGGGCGAGGCGCAGAACGGGAAGACCGCGACGTCGTTCATCTCGACGGAGCCGAACGGGTATGCGTTCAACGTCGCCTCGCGGCATCGCGTCGATGCGCTCGAATTCGAGTCCACGGCCCAAGAAGGTCTACGGCTCGAACGCCAGGGCCGGTGGCGCGAGGCTTTTGCCGCGCTGCGCGCGGCCGCAGATATGTACGCCGGCGATTATCTCGAGGACGAGCCGTACAGCGATTGGTGCCAGCGGCGGCGCCGGCACCTGCGCGAGACGCTGTTCGACGTGCTGCTCACGACGGCTCGCCTGTTGAGAAGCGCGGACGATCACGAAGCCGCGATCCGGTGCTACCGGCGCATCCTCGAACTCGATCCCTGTTTGGAAGACGTGCATCGCGACCTGATGGAAGTACTCGCGCGCTGCGGCCGGCGCACGCAGGCGCTCCGCCAGTTCGAAGCCTGCCGCCAAGCCTTGCGCGACGAGTTCGACGCGGTCCCGGTGTTGGAGACGGAAGCCCTCTACCGCAGCATACTGGGGCGCATCACCGGCTGACGCCGGCCCGTTAAACGGGCCCGGAAAAGGCGTTTCCTGCGGAACCCAAGTGGAACCGCGCGGGACTAGCCTTATGGCGATGGGACCGCTCGTCATTTTTTGGCGTTGGCACTCATGGCGCGCGACTGGCGTGCGCATCGGTTCGCGCTGGCCTAGCCGGACGCATTAGAAACACCTATATGGAAATTGTTGTCGTAGGTGGCAGCGCGTCGAACGTCGGCAAGACGACGTTGGCCGCGCGCCTCATCCGGCAACGGGCGGCCGGCGGGATGACCGTCGCGGTCAAGGTCAGCGTCCGCGAGAGGCCGTGCATTACGACCGTCCTGTTGTTGCGGCCCGGCGATGAGATCGAACACCGGCGCGATACCGGCAAACTGCTGGATGCCGGCGCAGCGTGCGTCGTTTGGGTGACGGTGAACCGCGCCGCAGTTCGCACGGGACTAGCGCACGGGCTTGCGACGGCGCGAAGGTTGCACCCGTCGGCGGTCGTGTTCGAATCGACGTCCGCCGGGATCGAGTTGAACCGCATCGACGATTCGTGGTTCGTCGCCGGCGACGGCGAGTGGAAGCCTTGGGCGGAGCGCCATCGCCGCCGGGCCCACCACGTCGTGAGTTCCGAAGACGTTTTCGGCGTGCGCGATCCGTTCCAGGCGGCGGTCGCCTGATGTAGTTCACGCTTCCAAGAGCAGATTTTCCGGACGCCACTGACCCCATGGTCCACTACGCTATCGTCGGGGAGAAGGCACGATGACAGGCGATCAGTCCTCAGGCCACTGTGAAAGACGACGCTCGACGCGCATCCCCTTCGCGCGAATCTCGCGCGCATACGTGCTGGCGGCTGCGGCATTCGCACTCGTCCCGGCGTATGCCACCGTCGCGGCGCAAGCCGACGAAGGCAGCACGATCTTCAGTACGAAATGCGCGGCCTGCCACACGATCGGGAAAGGGAAGACCGTCGGTCCCGACCTCAAAGGGATCACGACGGCCCAAGATCATGCGTGGCTGGAGAAGTGGGTCTCGGCGCCGAGTTCGCTCGTGAACGCAGGCGACCCGACCGCAACGGCGTTGGTCAAACAATACTCGTTGCAGATGCCCGACCTCGGGCTCTCAATGACCGACGTCGACGCCGTGCTGGCATACATCGCCGCGCAATCGGGCGGCGCAGCCGCGCCCGCGGGTGGCGCCCCGGCCGTAGCGCTCCCGCCCGGTGATGCCGCAAACGGTCGAGAGCTCTTTGTCGGCGGCGTCCGCCTCAAGAACGGCGGTCCGCCGTGCATGTCGTGTCACAGCATCTCGGGCATCGGCGCCTTGGGCGGCGGCACGCTCGGTCCAGACTTGACCGAAGCCTACAGTAAGTACGGCGGCGATGCCGGGCTTGCGTCGTTCCTGACCAACGTGCCGACGCCGACGATGAGTGCGGTGTGGACGAAGCATCCGTTGTTGCCGCAAGAGATCGCCGACTTGAGCGGGTTCATAAAAGAAGGCGCGGTCGCCCAACGCTCTCCCGACGCAATCGGAAAGCTCTTATTGCTGGCCGGCGTCGCGCTCGTCGTCCTCATCGTGATCGCAGGAATCTATTGGCGGCGGCGCCTCCTCGGCGTGCGCATCCCGCTGGTCAATCGCGCCAACATGCTCGTCACTTCGAAATACGCCCGGAGGTCGTAACGGATGGGTTGGATTCAAGATCTGGTCGACCCGAAGTCCCGTCGCTGGGAAGAATTCTACCGCAATCGCTGGCAGCACGACACGGTCGTGCGCAGCACGCACGGAGTCAATTGCACCGGCGGCTGCTCGTGGGCGGTATACGTGAAGGACGGCATCATCACGTGGGAGATGCAGCAGACCGACTATCCGCTGCTCGAGAAGGGGATCCCGCCGTACGAACCGCGCGGGTGCCAGCGCGGCATCTCGGCGTCGTGGTACGTCTACAGCCCGATCCGCGTCAAATATCCGTACATCCGCGGCGCGCTCCTCGATTTTTGGCGTAAGGCCAAAACGCAGTATTCCAACCCGGTCGAGGCCTGGGGTTCGCTCGTGCAGGACGAGGCGAAGCGCAAGCGCTGGCAGCGCGCCCGCGGCAAGGGCGGCTTCCGCCGCACGACGTGGGACGAAGTGCTGGAACTGATCGCGGCATCGACGCTCTACACCGCGAAGAAGTGGGGCCCCGACCGCATCTTCGGCTTCGCTCCGATTCCGGCGATGTCGTTCGTTTCATACGCCGGGGGCGCGCGCTTCCTGCAGTTGATCGGCGGCGTCAACATGAGCTTCTACGACTGGTACGCCGACTTGCCGAACGCGTTCCCCGAAGTGTGGGGCGATCAGACTGACGTCTGTGAGGGCGCCGACTGGTACAATTCGAAATACATCGTCTCGATCGCCGCGAACCTCAACATGACGCGGACGCCCGACGTGCATTTCATCTCCGAGGCGCGGACGAACGGGTCCAAGTTCGTCGTGATTTCGCCCGACTTCTCGCAGGTCGCTAAGTACTCCGACATGTGGATACCGGTCAAGGCCGGCCAGGATACTGCGCTCTGGATGGCGGTCAACCACGTCATCCTCAAGGAATTCCACGCCGATCGGAAGGTCCCGTACTTCGATAACTACGTGAAACAATACACCGACGCGCCGATGCTCGTGGAACTGAGCGGTGACGCGAAGAGCGGATATGTCCCGGGCCAACTCCTGCGGGCCAACCGCCTTTCCCGTTACGCCAACGAGGAAAACGGCGGGTGGAAGATGCTGATGATGGATCAGCAAACCGGCGCGCCGAAGATGCCGATGGGGACGGTTGGTTACCGCTGGCAGAAAAAGTTGGGGCAGTGGAACCTGAAACTTGAAGACGGCCAGGACGGCAGCCCGATCGATCCCGCGCTGACTTTCCTCGACAAGCACGACGAAGTGCTGCAAGTCGGGTTCTACGAGTTCGCTTCCAAGCAACAAATGTTGCGGGGCGTCCCGGTTCGTTACGTGGAGACCGTCGACGGTCGCGTCCCCGTTGCGACCGTCTTCGATCTGTACATGGCGCACTACGGCGTCGGCCGCGGCTTGCCGGGAGACTACGCCAAGACCTTCGACGACCTGGAGCCGTATACGCCTGCGTGGCAGGAGCAGTACACCGGAATCGGCCGCGAGACGGTGACGCGCTTCGCGCGCGAGTTCGCCAGGAACGCCGAGCTGACGGACGGCCGGTCGATGTGCATCACCGGCGCGAGCCTCAATCACTGGTACAACAACGGTCTGTGCTACCGAGGCCCGATCAACGCCATGCTGTTCACCGGCTGCTGCGGAGTCAACGGCGGCGGCATGAATCACTACGTCGGCCAGGAGAAGCTTGCGCCGCAGGCGCCTTGGGCGACGATTACGTTCGCACTAGACTGGGTGAAGCCGCCCCGCCGGCAGCAGTCGCCGACGTGGCACTACGTCAACAGCAGCCAGTGGCACTACGAAGGAGACTTCACCGAATACGCGGCGGTGCCGCCCAACGCGAAGTGGGCCAAGGGCCACGCCATGGATATCGAGCGCGATTCCGTGACGCGCGGGTGGATGCCGCACTATCCGCAGTTCAACCGCAACCCGTTGGATTTCGTGCGCGAGGCGCAGGCCGCGGGAGCGAAGGACGATGCGGCGATCATTGCGACCGCCGTCGACCAGCTCAAATCGGGCAAATTGAAGTTCTCCGTCGACGATCCGGACGCGGAGGAGAATTGGCCGCGCCTCTGGATCATCTGGCGAGGCAACGCGATCATGTCGAGCGCGAAGGGCCACGAATTCTTCCTTCGCCACTACTTGGGGACGCACGACAACGCGGTCGCCGAAGAGCGCGCCCAAGGCAAGACGAAAAAAGTGACGTTCCGCGAGCCGGCGCCGCGCGGCAAGATGGACTTAGTCGTCGATATCAACTTCCGCATGGACACCTCGGCCCTGTACTCCGACATCGTGCTGCCGACGGCGATGTGGTACGAGAAGAACGATCTCAACTCGACCGATCTTCACTCGTTCATCCACGTGCTCGGCGCCGCGGTGCCGCCGGTCTGGGAATCGAGAAGCGACTGGGACATCTTCAAAGCGTTCGCCAAGGCGGTCAGCGACATGTCGCCGCTGGCTTTCCCCGAGCCGGTCAAAGACTTGGTCGCCTTCCCGCTCATGCACGATACGCCCGACGAGATCGCTCAGCCGCAAGTGCTCGATTGGACGGAAGGCGAATGCGAGGCGATTCCCGGTAAGACGATGCCGCACTTGCGGATCGCCACGCGCGACTACGCCAACGTGTACAACCGGTACATTACACTGGGTCCGAACGCTCGGTCCGACGGCATGAGCGCAAACGGCGTCATTGTCCACACCGAAAAGTTCTACGACGAGCTCCTCAAGAACCCGATCGCCGTCTCGCCCGACCCGCGCCACATGCGTTGCGTCGAATGGAACGGGCAGAAGTACCCGAGTCTCGAGGATGCGCTCGACGCTTGCAACACGATCCTCTATTTCGCCCCCGAAACGAATGGGGAGATGGCGTACGTCGCGTTCGAGCACGAAGCGGAACACACCGGGCTACCGCTGACCAAGATAGCGGAAGACACCCGCGGCGTGCGGATGACGTTTTTCGACCTCACTCGGCAGACGCGGCGCTTGCTCACCAGCCCGTGCTGGTCGGGCGGTATCAACAACGGCCGAGCCTACTCGGCTTGGACCCTGAACATCGATCACCTGATTCCATTCCGCACGGTAACCGGCCGCGAGCAGCTCTACATCGACCATCCATGGTACATCGATTTCGGCGAGCACTTCGCTACGTACAAGCCCAAGCTCGACCCGCACGCGACGGGCGACATCCGGCTGAGCCCAGTCGATGACAAGAGCCTAATACTCAACTACATTACCCCGCACGGCAAGTGGCACATCCACTCGACGTACTACGACAATCTTCGCATGCTGACGCTGTCGCGCGGCATCGAGCCGTGCTGGATCAACGACAAGGACGCGGCCCGAATCGGCGTCGTCGACAACCAGTGGGTCGAGGTCTACAACGACAACGGCGTGATGGTGACGCGCGCGGCGGTCAGCGCACGCGTGCAGCCCGGGACGTGCATGATCTATCACGCGCCCGAGCGCACGATCTCTATGCCGAAGTCGCAGGTCCGCGGCGGACGGCGCGCGGGCGGTCACAACAGCTTAACGCGCACGCGCATGAATCCGCTTCAAGTTGCCGGAGGCTACGGACAGTTCTCGTACGGGTTCAACTACTGGGGCCCAATCGGCATCATGACGCGGGACTCGCACGCCGTCGTGCGGGCGCTCGAAAAACTGGAATGGTAACGCCGATCGTGTCGATCGCAAGGAGCTCATGACATGAACATCCGCTCGCAAGTATCAATGGTGTTCCATCTCGACAAGTGCATCGGATGCCACACTTGCAGCCTCGCCTGCAAGAACATCTGGACCGATCGGCCTGGCACTGAGTACATGTGGTGGAACAACGTGGAGACGAAGCCCGGCACGGGCTATCCGACACTGTAGGAAAACCAGGACAAGTATAACGGCGGCTGGGTGACAAGGATGGCCAGCTTCGTCTGCGGTTGCAAGGCCGCACCGAAGCGAGCTCAGTAACATCTTCCTACAATCCACGCCTGCCGACGATCGATGACTACTATCATCCGTTGACCTACCAGCTATAGACGAGCTTGTTCGATGCGCCGTAAGGCGACGACCAGCCCGATGGCACGCCCGATCTCAATGATCACCGGCGAGACATGGACATCGAGGCTGGCCCGAACTGGGACGACGATCTGAGCGGCTCGCCGATTTACGCGGCGAACGACCCGAATCTGGAGAAGTTGACCGAAGACGAGCGGCGAGCAGTTCATCGAACTCCAGCAACTGGTTTATTTCTACCTTCCGCGGATGTGCAATCACTGCCTGAATCCGAGCTGCGTCGCGTGCGTGCCCCTCGGGAGCGATCTATAAGCGCGGCGAGGACGGGATCGTCCTGATCAGTCAGGAAAAGTGCCGCGCCTGGCGGATGTGTGTCTCCGGATGCCCATACAAGAAGACGTATTACAACTGGGCGACGGGCAAGTCTGAGAAGTGCATTCTCTGCTATCCGCGCTTGGAAATGGGCGAGGCTCCCGCATGCATCCACTCCTGCGTGGGGAGCATTCGCTACTTGGGTCTGTTCTGTACGACGCGGATCGCATCGAAGAAGCCGCGCTGCATGACGATAAAGACCTGGTCATGGCCCAGCGCAATATGATCCTAGATCCGTTCGATCCGCTGGTCATCGCCGCCGCTCACGCGAACGGCATCACGAAGATCAGATCGCCGCAGCGCAGAACTCGCCGATGTACAAGTTCGTCAAGAAGTGGGGGCTCGCGCTCCCGCTCCATCCTGAATTCCGGACGATGCCGATGCTGTTCTACGTGCCACCGATGCTGCCCGTGCTTGGGCGCATGAAGGAAGGCATGTACGAAAGCTCCGGCGTCGAGGGGCTGGGACAGATGCTCAGTTCGCTCGAGCAGGCGCGCATTCCAATCCGCTACATGGCCAGTTTGTTCACCGCCGGGAATGAGGACATCATCAGAGAGGTGTATCGCAAGCAAATCGCGGTGCGCTTGTTCAAACGGTCGCAGCGCGTAAAAGACATCTCCGCTGAGGAAGCGGCGGAAGCGCTCGTCGTCGGGAAGACCACGCCCGAAGAGGCTGAGGCGATCTTCAATCTGACGTCGTTGCCGACGATGGAAGAGCGGTTCGTCATCCCCGCGTTCGCACGGGAAGAGGCAATCGAGCAAAGCCTCGATCCGTACACGCACAAACCGGCCGCCGGTTTCGGTTACCGCGAGGCGCCCGCGCGGAGGTGGTAATCACGGAAAGCACGGCAAGCACGGCAAGCTCGTCGCGGGTTCTGGAGCTGTTCGCGGAACTGCTCGAGTACCCGCGCCCCGGGCTTGCCGAGCGAGCGCGCGAATGCCGCGCGCTCATCGCTCTGGAGAGCGCGGAGGCGGCGACCCTTCTCGGCCAGTTCGGCGCGTTCGCCGAGCGGACGCCGCACAGCACGCTGGAAGAGATCTTCACCGCCACGTTCGACCTGAACGCCACGTGCCATCCGTACGTCGGTTACCACATGTTCGGGGAAGCCTATAAGCGCAGCGCGTTGCTGCTCGAACTCCAGAACCGGTACCGCGAGCGCGGTTTCGATCCGGGCGTCGAGTTACCGGATCATATATCGGTGCTGCTCCGCTTCATGGCGTTAGATCCCGACTCGGACGCGACGCGGGAAATCGCTCAGGAAGCATTGATCCAAACGCTCGAGCCGATGACCGCCCCGCCGGAAACGGTCGCGGTCGACGAGGGCGAGGAGCCGCCACCCGAAGTGTTCGACCTAGGCGACGACTACCGCCGCGTCCTGCGCGCATTGCGGTTGATCCTCGAAGTGCGCTACGGCGTCCCCGAGGCGCTTGCGCCGATTCCAATCCCCGATCCAGAGCGCTTGGTTTCGTAGTAGCTAAGCTCGCAAAACGAGCGGAGGAAGACTATGTCAAACGTGTTCCTGTGGGCAGTTTTCCCCTACATCGCCCTCGCGGTGTGCGTCATCGTCGGGCTTTTCCGCTACTTCAACGACCGGTTTTCTTTCTCGAGCCAGTCGTCGCAGTTCTTGGAGAACCGGCTCTCGTTTTGGGGATCGACGATGTGGCATTACGGGATCATTCTGATCCTGATCCCGCACGTACTAGGCTTTCTCTTCCCCCGGGCGTGGGCGGCGTTAATCTCCAATCAAACGCGCCTCTACGTCCTGGAAGTCACCGGCTTGGCGCTTGCGGTCATGGCGATCCTTGGGCTTGCGATACTGATCGTCCGCCGGCTCACGAACGAGCGCGCGAAGAGCGTCACCTCGGCCATGGATTGGGTGTTGCTCGTTGCGCTCGGGTTCCAGGTCGTGATGGGGTTTTACATCGCGACCTTCTACCGTTGGGGCTCCGAATGGTACTTGCACACGTCGGTTCCCTGGCTGCAGTCGCTGGCGACGTTTAATCCCCAGATTCAGTACGTCACGGCTATGCCGCTCCCGGTTCAGTTGCACATGCTCAATGCCTTTGTGATCCTCGCGCTCTTCCCGTTCACGCGCTTGGTGCACATCGTCACGCTGCCGCTGCCGTACTTGTTCAGACCGTACCAGGTCGTGATCTGGAACCGCCGGCGGAACGTGCCGTACGAGTCGCCTCCGGGCATCGCGAGCATCGGGCCCGACGTGCCTTACCTCCGGCGCGGCTAAAGAGGGCCTCGCTTTACCGTGTACCGCTGAAGGGATCGCTATGCAAACCCTTGCTCCGCCGACGCTGATTCGACCCGACCTAAGCGCGCCGTCGTGCGAACAGGTCGTGCCCGGTAACGTTACCCCGGAGGAAGAATTGGAAGAAGAAGGCCACATCGGAACCGGGGGCGCCGCGCCGAAGCCGTTGCAAGGCGAAGGCGACCCGGAAACGGAGAAGTGGGACAGCGATACGGGCAACGAAGGCGCCGGCACTTGACCTCGCGCGTCGCGCCCGTAGTGTGATCGGCTACTCAAGTGCTCGCTTGGAGCGATGGTGCCAAGTAAGCTCGTTCGTGGCGGTGCCCGCACTGCTTGCGGTTTTGACGGCGACGCAGAGCCGGCTTCAAAATCGCTTAACGGAGTTCTTGGTCCTTCCGCCGTTTGCCGTCGTCATCTACCTAACGTTTCGAGATCCGTTCGGCAAATCGGCAAACCTTCGTTCGATCGTGATCCTGCCGTGCGTTGGCGCGGCGGTCGGCGAGCTGTGCTTTCGGTACCTCGGCTTGACGCCCGCGGGCGTCGCCGTCGACACGCTGATCGTGCTGTCGCTGCAATCCGTGTTACGAGCGCGAATGCCTCCGGCGCTGGCGCTTTCCGTGCTCGCGATGCTCCTGCACGTGAAGTCGTTTACCTATGTCCTCGGCGTCGCCGAGGCATCGAGTCTGATCGCGATCGTTTTTTTCCTCTGGCGGAGGTTTATAGCCTCGGCGCTTCTCTGTGAGAAGACGTTGAGCTCGGAGCCTTCTCCAGCAGTCGCCGTGCCGGAGGCACCGTAAGACAGCAAATCACCCCCCTGCTTTAGCCGGAGGTTTCGTTCATGCGCGGATCACTTGTCGCCGACCAAGTCGTCATCGTCGATACGCCGGTCGTAGACGTCATCGACCCAACCGTAATGGTCCAGACGATGATCTCGACCGGTGCCTCGAAGGCCTCCCTCGGCTGGGGGGATATTTTCGTGCGAGGCATGTACGGCGGCGCGCTGCTCGGTTTCGGCACGAGCATCGCCTTCCTCGCAGTCGCGCAGGGAGTCCCGACGGTTCTCGCCGGGCTGCTCTTCCCGACCGGATTCATCATCATCAACCTGCTCAAGGTCGACTTGATCACGGGTTACTTCGCGCTCGTGCCGCTCGCGTTCATCCACCAGAAAATGACGTTCGGGCAATTGCTTCGCGCCTGGGTCTTAGTCTGGGCCGGGAACTTGGCCGGCAGTCTGCTTTATGCCGGCATGATGTGGGGCGGTTACTCGGTTTTCGGCGAGCTCCCGGCCGTAGCGCCGGTCGTGGCGGCCGTACCGGTTACGGCGGGTGCGACGGCTGCTGCTCCGCTGCCGGCGCCTACCTTGAGTCCCGCTCAAGCCCTGGCTGCACCGGATGCCTCCGGCGTCGGCGTTGCGAGCGTCGTGAAGAAGGTCGCACTTTTCAAAACAAAACACTACGAGCAGTTCGGGATCATGGGATTCTGGGCGATCCTCATCAAGGGGATGCTGTGCAATTGGATGGTGACGTTGGGCGTCGTCCTCCCGTACACGTCCCGCTCGGTCATCGGTAAGGCCATCGCGACCTTCGTCCCCATCTACATGTTCTTTGCGATGGGCTACGAGCACATGGTCGTCAACATGTTCATCATCCCCGCGGCGATGATGTTCGGCGCGCCGATCACCCAATACGACTTCTGGGTCGGAAACGAACTCCCGGCCACCATTGGTAACTTCCTCGGCGGCTTCTTGTTCACGGCCGCGGCGCTCGGTTGGACCTACCGCGCGCGCACGAGCTGACCGCGAAGGCCGAGCAGTCCGCTAACGGACTGCTCGGCCCCATTGCGGAATAGTAACTGGACATGGCCGTAGACACGATCGATCTCATAGGGGCCGTCCCGGGGACGCTAACTCCCCTGACCGATCAATTCCAGCGCCCGATTACCTACTTGCGGATATCGGTGACCGATCGCTGTAATCTGCGCTGTGTCTACTGCATGCCCGAAGAAGGCCTGCCGTGGATTCAAAAGGCCGAGATCCTCACCTTTGAAGAGATCGAGCGAATCGTAGAAGCGGGCGCAGCGATCGGCGTGCGGAGCATTCGGCTGACGGGGGGCGAGCCGTTGATCCGGCGCGACCTTCCGAAGCTCGTGCGGATGCTCGCCGCGATCCCCGGGATCGACGACATAGCGCTGTCCACAAACGGAATGATGCTAGCGGATCAAATCGACGAGCTCGTCGACGCGGGTTTGCGCCGCGTCAACATCTCGCTCGATACGCTGCGCGAAGACCGGTTTTTTGCGATCGCGCGCCGACCCGGTCTCGACCGCGTTCTCGCTGGAATCGACGCGGCGGTCCGGGCGGGGCTCGAGCCCGTGAAGATCAACTGCGTGATCATGCGCGGCCGCAACGACGACGAGCTGGCCGACATGGCGGCGTTGACTCGCGACCGCGCGATCTTCGTGCGCTTCATCGAATTGATGCCGGTCGAAGACAACCTCGAGCTGCAGCGCGACGCGTACGTCTCCGCCGACGAGATGCTCGAACGCATCCGCGAGATCGGCGAACTCGAACCGGTCGACGGCCCGCAGGGGAACGGGCCGGCGCGGTACTTTGCGTTCGGCGGCGCGCGCGGAGCGGTCGGCGTCATCAGCCCGCTCTCGCACGACTACTGCGAGCGCTGCAATCGCGTCCGGCTCTCGGCCGACGGGCGCCTGCGCCTCTGTCTCTTCGGCGACCACCACATCGACCTGCGCACCCCGGTGCGAAGCGGCGCGTCGCGCGAGGATCTCATGGACGTCTTTCGCGGCAGCATGCTCATCAAGCCCGAACGCCATCATCTGCGCCTGGGCGAACAATCGAGCCTGATGCGGGCTTTCTCCGAAATCGGCGGCTAAGAGCTGCAGCCGGCTTTGACGATGGACGAACGCGTCTTGGATCGCGACGACACGAACGCACCGAGTGAAGAGGACCACTGCTTCGCGGATGCGCTCGTCGCGCTCGGGGAAGGTAAGGCGGCCGTGGACTTGCTAAGGCGCAAGGTCAATGCCGAGCGCGGGTCGGTGCCCGCGCCCGCGTTCCTTCGGCTTCTGTCCGCATACGCCGGCGTGCTCGAAAGTGCGGATGCGCTGGCGGAAGCAGAGTTCATACGCGCCGAAGCGCAAGACCTGGTCGAAGCCGGACAAATAACGACCATCGACGCCGTCGATGCGTTTCTCAAATACGGCTTGCTCCTCTGCCGGATGCACAACTACGACGGCGGCGTAACGCGGTTGAAGGAGACGGTGCGGCGAGTTGAAGCGCTCGACGGCATCGGGGCGCTTCATCGAGAGATCATCCTCGCACAAGCCTGGCGAGGCCAGGCCCAAGCCTACGAGGAACTAGGCGAATTCTCGGAAGCCTCGGAAGCGTTGGACGCGTTGATGAACGTCAAGCGGACGATTCGCTTCATCGTTTTTGCACAATCACCCGGGCGCTGAGGGAGGACGTAATGTCAAACGACGCTATTCGTCAGGAGATCGAGCGCGAAGTCGCGGCCAATACGATCCTCGTCTACGGTAAGGGCACCAAGGCCGCTCCGCTCTGCGGATTCACGATGGAGACGATCGAGTTTTTCAATCGTTTCGGCTACCCGTTCGAAGTGATCGACGTTCTCGATAACGAGCCCAAGCGCGAAGAGCTATCGCAAGCCACGAATTGGCCGACCTTGCCGAAGGTTTTCATCGCCGGAAAATTCTACGGCGACACCGACATCCTCGAACCGATGGCAGAGAGCGGCGAGTTGAAGACGGTCCTGGCCGAAGCTTTCGCGGGGAAGGCCGAGCCGGCGCCGATCGTACACCTGCACTAGCCGGCGCAAGCGGGCAACGGAGGCTTCGGGTGCATCTGATCGACGGCAAGCCGGCGTGCCTGCTCATTACGGAGAATCTGACGCGAAACCACCCCGATGGAGAGCGTCACTTCTATCCGGCGTTCGTCAAAGCGTTCGAGCCCGGCTTCTCCGCGACCGATTGGGACTACGGCACGGATTACGGCGCGGCCCAAGAAAAAGTCGCGTCGTTCAACGCCGAACACGGCGTCAACAAAGACGCGGCGCTCCTGATCGTCACGGCATCGATGTTTCCCAGTGCGCCGATTTCACTCTCGGATATCTACCGGGCGAACGGCGAAGAATTCGCGGGTTAGAAGAGCCCTGGGAAGTTTGGCCGCAGGCTCCCTTTGAGCGTGGCGCTTCCCAGACGCTCGACCGCGTCGAGGATCGTCGCGGGCGCGCCCTCGCCGCCGTTCTGCTCGAGCCACTTCAAGGCCACGACGACGCTCGATGCGGCGGCGCGGTCCGCCGCAATGTCGTCGACTAACTCGTTCGCTCGTGCCTTGACGGCGTCGCTCCAATCCTCGACTTCCGCTTGCTCGGCGAGCGTCCGTTTCGCGCGTGCGATCGCGTCCGCTTTCCACGGGTAGGGTTTCCCGCAGGACGCGCAGTTGTCATGATACGGCACCCATTGGAGCATCTCGCCGTCGCCGGGAAGGGGGGCGTTACATGCCGGGCATGCGATGAGGATGGGATCGCCGCACTTCGCGCAATGTTTCGCCGCTACGGGTACGTCGATGAACCACGCGAGAACGTGACCGCTCGCGCAGACCGCGGCCCCCGGTCCGACGCGCAGCGCCGACAACGACGGGAGTTCGATCGGGTCTTTTCCGGACACGAGCCACTTTTCGGCGGGCGTAGGTGGGCCTCATGCCGTTCCTAACGAAAGGCTGACGAGGTCATGCACGCGGTACAATCCTTGATCGGTTTCGTCCCGGACGATTTTGTCCGGCAGATGGGCGACTCGCCGGCCGTTGGAATCGAGCTGCCGCTCGAACCGGGCAGCGAGATCATCGTGCGCATTCGTCATTCTCAAATCGAGGAGGTGCGCGTCGGTCCGTCGAGCGGCGGCTACACCGGCTTGCAACTGATCCTGAAACCGAATGCGACGTACGAACTCTATGCGGCGGTGTCGGCGGCGGACGAGGCGCGCACCCCGATCTTCGACCCTGCTTTCTGGCAAAAGCTATTGTGGATGCGCCGCTTGGTCTTCACGGGCCCACCGATCTTCCGCCCCGACGCGTCGGGTAGATTTCAAACGGTCAAAAGCTAAGGCGCGACGGTTCGCTGCGCGGACGTGGGACTGCCATCGTCGAAACGGGCGGCATGAACGCGGACCCGCGCCGGGAAGCGGCACGCCTCGTTTCGGCGCAACTGTGGCTCGCGCTCGGCACCGTCGATCCGAGCGGCGTCCCATCGGTGAGCTACGCCCCTTTCGCGCCGGTCGAGGGCACGTTCGGGATCGTCGTCAGCCGCCTGGCCGCGCACACCGGCAACCTCTTGGCGCGTCGGCATGCGTCAGTACTCTTGGTCGACGACGCTCCCCAAACGCGCGATGCGTACATGCGCGCGCGCTTCACGATCGGCGTAACGGCTGTGCCAAACCCACCGGGCTCAACGCAAGCCGAATCGATCTGGTCGGCGCTCGAAGCTCGCCAAGGCGCAACCGTGCAAACCTTACGAGTCTTGCCCGATTTTCAAGCGATTTCGCTCGAGCCGGTGGGTGGCCGCCTCGTTTTGGGCTTTGCCGCGGCCCATGACGTGTCCGCGGACGCTGTCGTGGAATTGCTGCGCGGGCGCTAAAACCAGATTCCGAGGTCGAACTTCGCGTCTTCGCTGGCGTGGATTCTGGGGTCCCACGGGGGCACGAACGTGATCTCTACCTTGACCGACGTGACGCCTTCGACGGACATGACTTTGTCTTCGACCGACTTTTTGAACTGGGGGCCGACCGGGCACATCGGCGACGTAAACGTCATCGTGACGGTCACGTCGTCATCGCGTTCGCCGGCGACGTCGATGCCGTAGATGAGCCCGAGATCGACCATGCTCATCATCATTTCGGGATCCTGGACTTCCCTGAGCGCTTCGCGAACCTCGTCTGGGGTCGGCAACCGGTTTACCTCCACTCTTGCTAGTCACCACTTTGGGTCCGCGGCCCAAGCAAGGCGCATTGGTGCTATCCTTCGGCGCACGCCGACCATCAACCCATGCGCGGGCCTCACCCCTATGGCGAACGCGCGTTCGAACGCGGAACCGCTGCGGAACCCTATATAAGGAAGATGTTTGTGATGGCGACAGCAGTTCGCCCCCGTAAGACTCCGCCGCAGCCTCGCCACGAATAGGAGCAGCATCGTGCCATCCGACAAACTGACCCCCGAGACGGACGTCTTCACCAAGCCCGCCAATGGGAAGACGGCGGGCAGCTATCGCACCGACGGCACTTGGAACCTCGGCGGATGGTCCACGTACCCGTCAGCCGACGAACTCGCCCTCAACAAGGCAGCGCGATCCGCGCCGAGCCCAAAAGATACTCGGAAGTAACGTTCCTTCCGAAAACCACATCCTAAAAGCGGCTCGTTTCGGCCGCTGGCGCGGTTTTGTCTTCCGGATTGTATTCTACTTGTCCCGAGACTGCTTCGGGGCGCCTAAGCGCCCGGAGGGCCGCTGGAGCAAGCGTCCAGCGGCCTCCCTGCCACGATCGCCGTCGCGCTTAGCGCGCTGCGCGCCGCTCCGCTAGTGCGATTTGGCCGAGAAGAATTTGCAGTAGCCGTTCGGCGCGATCTTACCCTTCACGAGCTTGCAAGCGCCCGGAGACTTCATCGGGTTGGTCTTCGCCGGAAGGAAGAGCGTGCAGCCCGAGCACTGCTTGCCGCCGTTAGGCTTCGTCACGTAGTTAGCCGTCTTTTGATCGATTGAGGCGGCCGCTTCGGCTTCCGCTTGCAGCGCCGCAAAGGCGCCGATCGCAAGGGGGGCAATCGCTAGCCTTCCTAGCATGCCGGCGCGAGAAATGGTCTTGTCGTCGTCGTTCATTCGTGTCTCCCGAGCGGTATGTATTGCAGTTTGCCGAGCGCGAGTCGCTCGGCCGACTGACCTTTCGGCGGGTTAGCCGGTCACTTCCCGCAAGCGACCGGTCCCAACGTCGTAGACGAACCCGCGTACGCGGTCGCGATGCGGCAGAAACGGGTGCTCGCGAACGCGAGCGATCGCGCCGCGCAGGGACTCGTCGATATCGCTGAAAGCGCCGAACTCATACGGCGGCGTGTGGCCGACGTCGGCGGCGATCGCGGCTCTCAGGGCCGGCTCGACCTCGCCGTGCAGTCCGCAATCGGTGTGATGCATGAGGAGCACCTCTCGCGTTCCGAGGAGACGCTGCGAGAGGACGAGCGAGCGCAGCACGTCCTCGGTGACGAGGCCGCCTGCGTTGCGCAGAATGTGCGCCTCGCCCGAATCGATCCCGAAGATTCGGAAGTTGTCGATCCGCGAGTCCATGCAGGTCACGATCGCAACGCCCTTCGCGGGGATTCTCGCCCGGGGTCCCGCGAAGTCGACTTCATGCATGACGGCGTTTCGGACGAGTACGTCGATAGCAGAGGTCACAAGCGTCCCTCGGGCACGTGCGCGAATATGCGCAACGGTCCGGGGTTAGGGTTTCGGACTGGTTCCACCTCGATTTCGAGCGGAAGGGACGTTGCAGAGCCGTGACGGGGACGCAGATCGAACCATACATCCGTCACTGGGTGGAAGTGACGCTCGTCGGTGACGTGTCGCCGCGATTTCGAGGCTACTTGCTTTGGGCCGGCAACTTAGCCGTCACCGTCAACGGCGCGCCGCCGGGGGCCGGAGGCGACGATGGCGTGCCCACGCCGCACCGTCATCCGATCCGGATCGATCGCGTCGTGACGATCGCGCAGCTGGCGGATCCCCCCTGGCTGCTCGAAATGAACAACGCCGAAGCGATCGCGGCCGCCGAGGCGTTTCTCGAATGGCACAAAGGAGAAAATAGATAGCGGCATCGGGCTCGTCCGGTTCCGTTTGGGTTCCGCGACGGATCTGAGGCGGCGCCGGTCGTCGTCGAGCGGTCCCTAGAGGATGGCGTCATGGAGCGCCCGGAACCTCGGCGAATGGCGCCCTCGACTCCGCCGGTGGTACCCGGCTTCGTACCGCTTGCTCTTCTCGTCGCGCTCGAAGCGGCTGCCTTCCTGACCTCGGTTCTGTTTTACATTCGTCGACGGATGAACGCCTCCGACGCGCTGCTGTTGTGTGCGCGTTGCGCGCGATTGCACAAACGCTCGGAAACGTTTGCACGCGGTGCGGACGCTGCGGCCGTCGGCTCGCTCGCGTTCCTCATCGCGCTGCCGTTCGTAGCCGCAGGGTATGAGAGCGGGTTCACGTTCCCGGGCACGCTGCTCGCCGCTTCGGCCGTCGCCGCGGTCCTTGCCGCGGCCGCCGAAGTCGACTTCCTCGCGCGGGTTGCTGCCGCGCGTCTTTGGCCGCGGCTAACATGGAGCGCCGAGCCGGCGCGGATCGTCGGCGGCGGCGCGCGCTGGCTCGGCGTAATCCTGGCGCTCTACCTGTTCTCACCTGGCGTCGATCTCGGTGACGCCGGGCTGAGCGCGCTCTTCGGAGGCGTCGGCAAGCGGCTTGTCGTGGACCTCTCCTCGACGTGGACGATCTCGGTCGCGGCGGTGATTCTCGTTCTCGCGGCGATCGTCGCGGTGGCGGCCCGTTGGTTCGTGCCGCTGCTGTTCCACAGCCTACCGACTGCGCTCGCTCCTTACCGCAAGCCGCACGGGACGTCCGCGTGAATCGCGACGCCGCGTTCGACGCCGCGCGCGGCGACGTCGAACGGCTCATCGCGAACATCGAGCGCGTTGTGGTCGGCAAGCGCGAGATCGTGCGCCTCGTGGTCGCGGCGCTCCTTTCGCGCTGCCACGTGCTGCTCGAGGATCGCCCAGGCGTGGGCAAGACGATGCTCGCGCGGACGCTCGCGCGCTCGATCTCTTGCGAGTTCAAACGCGTCCAGTGCACGCCCGATCTCCTGCCGGTCGATATCACCGGCTACGTCGACCCGCGTAAGGAGACGTTCGTCCCCGGGCCGGTGTTTGCAAACGTCGTGCTCGCAGACGAGCTCAATCGGGCGATGCCGCGCACGCAGAGCGCGCTGCTGGAAGCAATGGGCGAGGCGCAAGTCACCGTCGACGGCCGTACCTATCCGCTCCCGGATCCCTTTATCGTGATCGCGACGCAGAACCCGATCGAACACTCCGGCGTGAACGACCTCCCCGAAGCGCAACTCGACCGCTTCGGGCTCCTGCTGTCGCCGGGCTATCCCAGCGAAGACGAAGAAGTTGAGATCCTTCGCGACCGGCTGGCGGAGGATCCGCTGACCGGCGTGACGGCGGTGCTTTCGATCGAGCGCGTGCGCGAACTGATGGCGCTGGTCACCGGCGTCGTCATCGACGAGCGCGTGCTGCGTTACATCGTCGCTACGGTGCGCCAAAGCCGCGACTCCGACGAACTCGTCCTCGGCGCAAGCCCGCGCGCCGCGGTCCTGCTTATGCAGCTCGCCCGCGCGTATGCCCTCGTGCAAGGGCGCTCGTACGTAATCCCCGACGACGTCAAAGCGCTCTTCGTGCATGCGCTGCCACACCGGTTGATCCCCAAAGCCATGCCCGAATCGCTGATGAGCATGACCGAATGGAAAACGCGGATCGTGAAGCGGCTCGTCGACGCAATCGAGGTACCGGGTTGAGTTCCGGCCGAATGAAGCGGGCGTCCCGCATCGAGTTGGCGATCGCGCCGCCGATCGGCATCGCCTTCCTCGGTGCTTCGATCGCGATCGCGACGATCGCCGGTGCGCCGCAACCGGCGCTTCGGCCGATTCTCGTCTTCGCCGTTGCCTTTCCACTGTTGTGGATCGCGCTCGCAACGGCGCTCTCGTATGCCGCCGTACGCGGGCTGCGCGCGGCGCGCGTGGGGGTGCCGCCTCGAGCGCGCGCGATGGGAAGCTTTCGGCTGGCGCTCACGCTCGCGCTGCGCGGGTACGCGTTTCCCGCGCTTGGCATCTTGACGAACGCTCGGTTTGCTACCGGCGACGTCGCGCTCGACGCCGGCCCGTGGGCTGAAATCCCGATTCTCGAGACCGGGCGCACCGCAACGTCGATATGGGAAGTCATGGTGAAACGACGCGGGCTGCTGCTCGTCGGGCCGTTCCGCGCCGCGGTCGAGTTACCCGGTAGCCTTATCCGCGCGACTGCGGTCTTCGAGGGGACGCACGCGGTCACGGTGCTTCCGGCGGTCTATCACCTGCAACCGTTCGTCGACGCGCTTCTCGCCGGCCGTCACGCGGCGGGCGGACGATTTCAGAAGCTCCCGACGGCGACCGAAGAGTACATCGGCGTCCGGGAATACCGCCCCGGAGACTCGCCGAAGCTCATCCATCGCGTTCTTTCGTTGCGCACGCGCCATCCGAACGAGTTTTACGTGCGCGAGTTTCAAGACCCAACCCGCGACGATCTCAGCGTCGTGCTCGATAGCGCGCCGCCGCTCGACGGTGACGACGCGCTGCGCCGTTATCGCTTTGAGAAGGCCGTTTGCTTCGTATGCGCGCTGTGCCGGACACTTGCGGCGCGGCGACTCACCGTTCGATTCGTCTGCCAGCGGGGAGCGCGCGACGTCCTGACGCTGCGCTTGCGCCCGCTCGATGCGGATCTCGATCGCCTCGAGATGGAGCTCGCCAAGATCGACCTGGCAGGGGACCGCGCGACGATCGGGCGAGTCCTTCGCGGCGAGGTGCGGCGTCAGGGCGCGGCCGTCGTCTTCGTCAGCCTGCGCCAACGCGAGGGCGTCGAGCAGCAGCGTCTTCCCATGGCGACGCTGACCCCGGACCACGTGCCGGTGTTCACGCGCGAAGTCGTCGCGCAATGATAGCGTGGCTGCGCCGCGTCGACCCGGCGTTCTATCTCAAAGAACCACACCTGCTGCGAACCCAGGCGCAGATCGCCAGGTATACAAATGACGCTCAAGCCGAAGTGCGGCAGAGCGTGCTCGCTGAAGACCGTGTCTTTGTGGCCGCGACGGCGATCGTCGCACTCTCGGCATACACCGTCGCGATCGCAGCCGGCGCCCTCGACCCGCGCGGCGAGTGGCTCGCGGTGTGGGCGTTCGCCGTTCTCGCTGTCGCGGGTCCACGCGCGCTGCCCTGGTGGCCGCGCCGGGACGGTTGGACTGCTTGGCGCCCGGCGCTCATCGCAAGCGCGCTCGTCGTAGTCCCCGCGATTTGGACGGGCATCGATCCGGCGGTCCTCAGCGTCGCGCTGTTGGCCGGAGCGTCGCTCTACGTCGCACGGGGGCGCGGCCGGCGCCGCCCTTCTCGCGTTGGCTGCCGGCGTGCTTCTTGGCGTGCGCATGCCCGCGCAACCGATCACCGTCGCGCCGCTCGCCGGCATTTTTGCCGCGGTCGTAGGCGTCCTTGCCGTCACCGCGATCGCGCGCACGTGGCGTTCGCACCCGCAAGTCGTGACGTGGTCGGCGCTCGCGACGCTGCTCGTTGCGTGCGCGTACGTCTTCGCCTTCGAGGCGCCCGCCGTTGCGTCGCGGGTGCCCGGCGAGATCGCCGCGCTCGCCGTCGCATACCTCGGGGTCGGCATCATGGCCGGGCGGATCCGGCGAGCCGAACTCTTGGCGCGCCCTGAGGGCGTCTTGTCAATTCCGCAGAGCATCGTCCCGATGCTCGATCGTTCGCACGACCATGCCGTCATCTGCTGGCTTACGTAACCCGCAGTTCCGGTCGCGGCTCTTGCTCGCTGCCATCCCGCTCGCGGCGCTCGCAGCATCGCTCTTGCTGGCGTTCGCGTCGGCAATCGCGCTGCGCGCGCACGCGGCCGGCGAAGGAGCGCGCCCCACGACTGTTAGCACGCCGCTTGTGACCCAAGCGACGCCGCCGGCGATCCCGGCGATCGGTGATGCCGGTAGCGCGCGCAGCCGGCCGCCGATGCTGTGGGGGCTCCTTGCGCCATGGGCGTTCGGTGTCGACGCAATCGCGCTGCTGGGGCTCGCAGCCGTTCTCATCGTTCGCTATAACGCCCCGCGTCGTCGCGAAACGCGAACGTGAACGCGACGACGGAGGCCCTCTGGTTGCGCGCGCTGCGCGTCGTTACCGCGCGTGGACTGCTTCCCGAGAACCGGACACCGCTCACCCCGGGAGAACTCGCCGCTGCGGCGGCACGGCGCGGCGAAAATCGGCTGGCCCGGCTCGTCGACGGCTGGTACTATCCGGCGTCGTACGGGCGCGTTCGTGGAGCGCTCACCGATGAGGAAGCCGGTCGACTCGTCGCCGCGCTCGAGGCGGAGGTCGCGCCGGCGGAGATCGTGCCGGATGAGATCGCGCTCCCGGCGGTCGCTCAACCGCCGGCGCGCCGCCAAGCGGAGTGCGAGCTCTGTGGTTTTCCGCTTTGAAGGCTCCCGACGTCGTCACGACCGAGCGTTTGACCGGGCGCCGCGTCTGTCGCGACGACTTGGCGTACATCATTGAAGTCGACCGCGACCCGCGAGTACAACGGACGCTGTTTGGCGACGTCCAGACCGAAGAACAATCCCGTGCGCGTTTAGGACGTTGGGTGCAGATGTGGGAAGAGCACGGATTCGGCTTTTGGATATTCGACGACCGGAATGGTCGCAAGGTAGGTCATGGCGGCGTGTTTCCCTCGGCGCGCGAGCCGGGCGAAGTCGAAGTCGGATATGCGATCAAGCCGGCGTACTGGGGCAACGGATTCGCTACCGAGATAACCCTTGAGTCGCTGCGTGTCGGTTTCGAAGACCTTCGTCTCGAGCGCATCATCGCGGTCGCGCAAGTCACGAACGCCGCTTCGCGGCGCGTCATGGAAAAGTGCGGGATGTCGTTCGAGGCCGAGACGCCTTCCCCCGATGGGATTCCGGGCGTTCGTTACGCGATCGTCCGAAAACAAGTCTGATCAGTCCTGACCTGAGCCTCGAGAGCCGCCGCTCTTCAGACTCTCCTCAGAATTGACGCCTAGCGTCGAGGGGGAAACGATCTTCTGGGGGAGGACGAACTATGGCCACTCTTCGCCAAACGGCCGTCGCGTTAGCTGCGACTGGACTGCTCGCGGGCTGCGCGAATTCAGCGCCGTCGTCCTTCATGCCGGGCGCCGTTCCGAATCAAACTCAGTCGCTCGGTAAAGCCACCGCCGGTAACGCCTCCTCCGGCCGCGTCCTCTACGTTGCGGACATAGACGGACAACCCGGTGTCGGTCAGATTCTCGTGTACACGGCCGACATGAAGAACCCGCAGTTCATCCGAGCGATTACCAACGGCACAGGCAGACCGTTTGGATTGTGGGTTGATTCCAAGAACATTTTATACGTCGCCAACGAGCCCAACAAATATGAAGGAAGCATCGATGAATTCAAGCCTGGTGCTTCCGCGCCATTCTTCGAGATAACGAACTTCAAGGGATATCCCGGTAGCGTCGCAGTCGACGCAAAGCAGAACGTGTACGTCAACGAATCGAGCGAGGACGAAGGCTTCGTGCAAGAGTTTGCGCCAGGAAGCAATTCCGCGGAACGCACGATCGATACCGGCGTCGGCGGCTATGCCTTCACAAACGGGAGCATGGCCTTCGATCCGCAAGGGAACCTGATCGTCGCCGAACAGGCCGGCCTCAAGTTGAAAATCGCTAAGATCGCAAAAGGCTCATTCAAAGTCACGCCAGTCAATCTCGATCTGGACGGCAACAACATCAATGGACCCGGAATGGGCATTGACAAGGCCGGTAACACGTATGTAGCGAGCAGCGACAGCGGGGCGGTATCGGTCTTCGCGCCTGGGAAAACGGAACCGTCGCGCACGATCTCGCCGGTTACGAGCTACGGTTTGATGGGTGTCACGCCGGAGGGCGCAGTGTACCAGGCCAGCGGCGAGTCCACCGTTACCGAAATAGCGCCCGGCTCGAACTCGCCGACATATACGCTGAGTTGTCAATGTTCCGCGCAAGGCGCGGCCGTGAGCCGATAATCGGCGTAGGCACTAAGGCGCTAACGGCGGCTAGTCAGTTGGGCGACAAATCGTCCCGCTCGCGACGTTACCGTTTTGATACGCTCGCACGTAGACCGGTGCGTGGCGGGCCAGCCAAAGGCCAACCTCGGTGGTAGTGTTTCGGCGCGTGTCAGGTCCCATCGCGTTCGCGTCATTTGGATCGGTATCTTCGTAATCGTCGACCGCCCACTCGCTGGGAACCGCGTGGTGGGCGAGTAAAACGCCCACGAATTTCTCGGTGTCCTCAGTGAAGGTGTTTCGGTTCAACGCAGACACGAGCACGGTGGTTCTCAAGCCATTTGCGTCGCCCCATCGAATCGCTTGCTCGATAAACCCCTGGTAGCCCGGCCCGCTTCCACCCCCGAGAAAAAAGTCTGATGGGGTGTCGAGCGCGATTGCTCTTCCGTACGTTGCTTCAAACCGCGCCAGGTCGTAGAACGAACTGTTCAGATCGTAGTATTCGCGGCGCGTGGGCGGAAAGTATGGGACGCCAGGCTTCCATGCCAGATTTGGCGCTACGATCGGAGCCATCGACGTTATGCCCACCGATTGGGCGGCTTGCACCCACGCCTCCCACTTCTTGACGTTCCGCTTATCGAATATGATTGCGCCTTTCGGCTTATACGGGACGTTGACGTTGGCGTCGTTGGGATTGAGACCGCTGTTGACGTATTGATACTGATAGTCACCGGGAAAACTGCCGGCGGGAAGCGTGAAATAATTGGGCCCTACCAGCCCTAGCTCCGCCTCGCCTGGTCCTGTTCCGTTGAACACCGACTCGATGGAGTTGAGAATGTCATATGGATCTGAGGGCGGGCTGTCCGTAATCGCAGCCGCGACCGCATTCGCATGCTCGTAGAGTCTCACGTGACCGGTTTTGAGAAGCGCCGTTGTGAAGTCGGGCATGACGAGAGCGTTGAAACCAGCCGTCCCGCCGACGGAAACATATTCGCCCAAATTCGAGCATCCGGACGCTGTGGTCGTTGAATATACCGGTGGCTGCATGGACGATTGCGCGGCACTTGGAAGCGCCGTTACGATCGCCGCAGCAAGCATCGGTGACATAGGGCTACACCGGCCGTGCGATCGCATAACGAACCCCCGGAACGTCTTCGCTAGGCGATCACGGCGAGATCGAAGCGATCGAGATCCATGACCTTTTCCCACGCGGCGACGAAGTCGCGCACGAAGTGATCGCCCTCAACGGCGTAGACCTCGGCGACCGCGCGGAGCTGCGAGTTCGAGCCGAAGATGAGGTCGCAGTTCGTGCCGGTCCACGTGACCTCGCCGGTGCGCCGATCGCGACCCTCGTAGGTGTAGTCGCCGCCGGCCGGCTGCCACTTCGTCGTCATGTCGAGCAGGTTCACGAAGAAGTCGTTCGTCAGCGTGCCCGGCCGCTTCGTGAAGACGCCGTGTTTGGACCCTCCGGCGTTCGCGCCGAGGACGCGCATGCCGCCGACGAGCGCGGTCATCTCGGGAGCGCTCAGCGTGAGCAGTTGCGCGCGATCGAGGAGCCGCTGCTCGGGCGAACGCGAGTGTTCGCTTCCGAGGTAGTTGCGGAACCCATCAGCGGTCGGTTCCAGCACGGCGAAGGAGTGCGCGTCGGTGTTCTCCTGCGTCGCGTCCGTGCGCCCCGGCGCGAAGCTCACCTTCACGTCGTGACCGGCGCTCTTCGCGGCCTGCTCGATCGCCGCGCAGCCGCCGAGAACGATGACGTCGGCCAGCGAGACCTTCTTGCCGCCGGATAGCGAAGCGTTGAACTCCGCTTGGACCTTCTCGAGAGCTTGCAAGCACCTTCGCCAACTCCGCGGGCTGATTGACGGCCCAGTCCTTCTGCGGCGCGAGACGAATGCGCGCACCGTTCGCGCCGCCGCGCTTGTCGGTGCCGCGGAACGTCGATGCCGACGCCCACGCGGTCGTGACCAACTGCGACACCGTGAGTCCAGAGGCAAGGATGCGGCTCTTGAGTGCAGCGATGTCATGCTCGTCGATCAGCGGATGATCGACCGCGGGCAGCGGGTCTTGCCAGATCTGCGCTTCGGCCGGTACCTCGGGACCGAGATAGCGCGAGATGGGACCCATATCGCGATGCGTCAGCTTGTACCACGCCTTGGCAAAGGCGTCGGCAAACTCTTGCGGGTTCTCATGGAAGCGCTTCGAGATCGGCCCGTAGATCGGGTCGACCTTCAAGGAGAGGTCCGTCGTGAGCATCGTCGGCGCATGCTTCTTCGACGGATCGTGCGCGTCGGGAACGGTGCCGGCGCCGGCGCCGTCTTTCGGCTTCCACTGATGCGCGCCGGCGGGGCTTTTCGTCAGCTCCCACTCGTAGTTGAAGAGGTTGTCGAAATAACTAGTTGCTCCACTTCGTGGGCGTCGTGGTCCAGGCACCCTCGAGGCCACTCGTGATCGTGGCATCGCCGTTGCCGCTGCCGAACGTGTTGCGCCAGCCGAGGTTCTGCTCTTCGATACCGGCGCCAGCCGGCGCAAAGCCGACGTACTGGCTCGGATCGGCGGCGCCGTGCGTTTTACCGAACGTGTGGCCGCCCGCGATGAGCGCGACGGTCTCCTCATCGTTCATCGCCATGCGGGCGAACGTCTCGCGAATATCGTGCGCCGCGGCGAGCGGGTCGGGCTTTCCGTTCGGGCCTTCCGGGTTCACGTAGATCAGGCCCATCTGCACGGCCGCGAGCGGCCGTTCGAGATCGCGTTCGCCGGTGTAGCGCTTGTCGTCGAGCCACGTGTCTTCCGGACCCCAATAGATGCTTTCGTCGGGTTCCCACGCGTCCACGCGGCCGCCGGCGAATCCGAACGTTTTGAATCCCATCGATTCCAAGGCGCAGTTTCCGGCCAGGATCATGAGATCGGCCCACGAGATCTTCCGGCCGTACTTCTGCTTGATCGGCCAGAGCAACAGGCGCGCTTTGTCGAGGTTCGCATTGTCCGGCCAACTGTTGAGCGGCGCGAAGCGCTGCTCGCCCGAGCCGGCGCCGCCGCGCCCGTCGCCGATGCGGTACGTCCCCGCGCTGTGCCAGGCCATGCGAATGAAGAGCGGCCCGTAGTGACCGTAGTCGGCCGGCCACCACTCCTGCGACGTCGGTCATCAGCGCGAAAATGTCTGCCTTGACCGCCTTGAGGTCGAGGCTCTTGAACTCACGGGCGTAGTTGAAATCGGGGCCCATCGGGTCGGAGAGTGCAGACGGCCGGTGGAGCACCGATAGGTCCAACAACTCGGGGAACCAATCGATGTTCACTCTCGGCCGGAGGGGTACGTGCTTGTGCCTTTACGGGACAGCCTCGGTCGGCTTCCGACAGCTCGACGATCGTGTTTTCCATCTCGTGCTACTTCTCCGATCCAGGGGAAAGGTGGGGTGATGCCGTCTGGGTTGCTGAAGGGGTTTTAGGGGGCGAAAGTGAATATCACTCTCATTCTGATAGAATACTACCACGGACGGCTAGCCGTCAATGAGTCGCGAACGTACCTGCAATTGCGTAAGCCAGCTTGCGTAGTTTCCCCATGGCCGCATCCGCGCCTGGCGCGTGAGGCCGGCGGCACGTCATAATGCGCACTAATAGGGCGTCGTCCGTGCGGCCATCGTTGCCGAAGAACTATAAACTCATCTACGAAATCGTCCAAAAGAGCGGAATAGGCCACCATCTCACGCCCACGGAAATCTATGCGAAGGCGCTCAAGCGGCGGCCGGGCATCGGATTCTCGACCGTCTATCGTGGTCTCGAGCGGTTGCGCGATCTCGGTTTGGTGTCCGAACTCAACGTGCCGGGCGTCGACGCGGCGACCTATGAGCCTTCGGGGCCGCGGCACGCCCACTTTCACTGCAGCGTGTGCGGCGATATCGAAGATGTGGCCTACGCGATTTCGACGCGCACGATCAAGGCGCTCGCGTTGCAGCACGGTTTCAAGATCGAAAGCGAACGCGTGACGTTCGAAGGCCGTTGCGCGGCTTGCGGCGCCCGCTAGATATTGGCCGCCATCGCGCCCACTTTTGGTGGCGCTAGGCGGAAATCGGGAACTTGAAGTTCGCACGTGCCGGGCCAAGGCTGGCGACGTCTCAGCGCGATCGGCCACGATTGGCCGGCGGCGACCGTGACCTCGGCGCTTGCCGGGCGGACGATCGACGGGCACTCGGCCGGGGCTCTTTCGCGCGATGACTTTCTCGACAACATCACGCTGTATTGGCTGCGGAATAATTGCCGTATGCGGTCTTGTCGCGCATGGACTGAGCATCAAGCGGCCAAGAGTCATCAAACGATAATGCGGTCGATCGGGCCGGAACCGTGGTACGATGGTTCTCTTCCTAAGGCATCGCGCACGCCGGGAGGTCTGGCCATGCTAACTGGGCGCTTTTTAGCCGTCTCTATCGCCGCGACGATCCTCGTGGGATGCTCCGGCGCGACCCGAGTCTCTCCGAGCGGCGGAACATCGCTGCTGCCCGCGAGCAAGGTCCCGCCTTTATCGGCTGAGTCAATCCGATCCGAGCGGGCCCACCCATTCGCGGTCGGGCTCGGGTCGTCGACTTCCGTTGAAGCCGTTCTTCATGATTTTACAGACTCTCCGGACGGCGCGTACGCCTTTGGAGCCCTGATCGCTGACAAAGATGGAACGCTCTACGGCACGACTAGCGGTGGCGGCATCCGCAAAGACGGCAGCGATTACGGAACGGTATTCAAGTTGACGCACTCCGGGACGGACTACACGGTGCGCATTCTCTACAGGTTCCAAGGTGGGGACGACGGCGCGGGTCCGTTTGCGCGCCTGATCGCTGACGATACGGGCGCCATCTACGGGACGACTGAAAGCGGTGGCAAAACCGATAAGGGATTCGTGAAGGGCACCGTGTTCAAGTTGACGCCCTCGGGATCGCGTTCCAGCGAAAGCGTCCTCCATCGCTTCCTAGGCTTCCCTGACGGCGCATTTCCTATGGCAGGCGTGATCGAAGACAAGAAGGGCGCACTCTACGGTACGACCTCCTATGGCGGCGCGTACAGAAACGGGATCGTGTTCAAACTGACGCCGACGGGCGGAGTCTATAAGGAAACCGTCATTCACACTTTTCTTGGGAGCGCCAGTGATGGCGCGTACCCATATGCCGGTTTGCTGGCCGACAAGACGGGCGCGATCTACGGCACGACTGCGGGAGGCGGCGCGAGCGGCACAGGAACCGTGTTCAAGGTAATGCCGTCGGGCAGTGGTTTCACCCTACTCTACAGCTTCCAAGGTGGCAGCGACGGCGGAGTGCCGATGAGCGACCCCATTGTCGACTCCAGCGGCGTCCTCTACGGCACGGCCGGCGGCGGCGATTATAGCTGTTTCGACTGCGGAGTTGTGTTCAGGTTAACGCCTTCGCGAAAGGGATACGTCGAAAGCGTTCTTCACGTCTTTGAAGGCGGTAACGACGGCGCGGTCCCGGGTTCAGGGCTGGTTGCCGACGCGAAGGGGGTGCTCTACGGCACAACCGAGTTTGGTGGCGGCACCAACTGCCACGGCGGCGCCGTGCGCGTCGGCTTCGATTGGCGGCCCGGCCTTGGCTACGATGGCTGCGGAACCGTATTTAAACTGACGCCGTCGGGGTCGCGGTATACGTATAAGATCGTATATCACTTCCAAGGGCCTCCAGACGGCCAATATCCGTTTGACATTGGCTCTCTGGTCACCGACAAGAGTGGTGCGGTGTACGGCACAACATTTGTGGGTGGCACCGGTAGCTGTTCCCGCCCCTCCCGTCCTGGTTGTGGGACCGTTTTTAAGATTACGCCCTGAAATCGCGACTTCCCATCGCCCGGAACCGTGGTACGATGGTTCTCGTTCCAAGGGCATCGCGCTCGCCGGGAGGTCTGCTCATGCAACCGATCCTTTCGCGTTTTCCTGCCATTTGCGCCGCTGCCGCGATCCTCGTCGGATGCTCCCCCACCCCCAATGTGAACCCCGGCGGACCGAGCAAGTCCGTGAGTAGATCGACTACCGGCCTCGTCCCGAGCGGCGAAATATTGCCGTCTGGGCGCTCGCTCGCTCAGACGACCAGGGCGTTCAAGCCCGTCACGGCGTCATACACGATCACGGTGGTCCAATTTAACCAAGCTCAGCCGCTCGGCATTACCGGCATCAACGCACTAGGCGAGATGGCCGGGATGCAGACGAACAGCGCCTCCTACGCGGATTGTGACTACAGCAGCAGTTCGACGCTGACCGACATAACGCCGAATTATGGTAATTGCTCCGTCGGCGGTATGAACGCCTCGGGTACGCTGGTCGGTTCCTACGACGAGGCAGAAGGACCTTATTCTGGGATCGCTTGGGCTAACGGACAATGGCTAACCATCGACTCGTCGATCAGCGGCTTTTACGCCATCAATGACAGCGGCTTGACGGTCGCATCGCAAACGGGCTCGGAAATGTTGTCCGTGTACGACCTCTCAACTGCGAAGTTCCTATACAGCCTGTACGATGCTAAGAGTCACTGCGCCATGAGTTTTGGGTGGGCAATCACCAATGGCGGAGTGGTCCTCGGGCAAGATACGTGCAACGGAGGCAAGGTTCGTCGTGAGACCGCTACGCGCAAGGGCTTTAACTACTTTCATATCCCGAACGGATTCGACCTTACCAGATACACTAAGTCGCCGATCAACGACCTGCAACAGATCATAATTCACAAGGCTGGAACCGGCCACGCATTTCTCTGGTCGACCAAGGGCGGCACGCCGCTTGACCTCGGCGCGTTGAGCGAAGACCAGAGCGGCTTTTATTCAGCAAATGCGTTGAACAACACAACGGCAATTGGCGTAACTAGCCATCAGTATGCGTGGATTTGGACGGCACGAACGGGCATACAAAACCTTGCAAACCTTGTTCCGCCCAATTCGTACGGCAATCTCGAGCCCGAGGTGATCGATCCGCAAGGCGACATTGGCTGCGTAACATCGACAGGCACCGTCTGGTTGTATCTGAAGCCTTCGTGACTTTTCGGCCGGGAACCGTGGTACGATGGTTCTCGTTCCAAGGGCATCGCGCTCGCCGGGAGTTCTGGCCATGCTGATAGTCGCGCGCCTTTTTGTCGTTTCTGTCGCCGCCGCGATTTTCGCCGGATGCTCGGGCGCTGGTCAGGCGCCCGTTCCAAATCGCGGCACGGTGGCGGAATTAGACTCGGCATTAGGAGCCTGGGCGGACGCTCGTCCACCACTCGTTGTCGATAAGAGCACGACTTTGCAGACCCCGATTTCAGCGCCGTCAGAGGTCGCGCAGGGGCGGGAGAGCGTCCTATATCGTTTCCGAGGGGGAAGTAACGGAGAGTTCCCTGCATCTGGCCTGACTATCGGCAAGAACGGCGTGCTCTACGGCACTACCCCTTCCGGCGGGGCGTACGGGTTTGGAACCGTATTTGAACTGACACCCTCTGGAAAGCATTACATTGAAAGAGTCGTGTACAGTTTCAAGGGTGGTACCGACGGCGCGCTTCCCTGGGGTGCCCTTCTCGCTGACAAGAATGGGACGCTTTTCGGTACGACGTTTGCTGGGGGAGGCACGAGCAATACCGGCACCGCGTTCGAACTGACGTCGTCGAAGGCGGGCTTCGTGGAAAGTGTCCTCTACAGTTTCCAAAACTTTTCCGACGGTTTGAATCCTATCGGAGGGCTGCTCGCGGACAACGGCGGAGCTCTTTACGGTACGACGGAATTTGGCGGCGGCGGAACATGCGGTGCCGGCTGCGGTACCGCTTTCAAATTGACTCCGTCAGGCGCAGGCTATAGCGAGGGCGTCCTCTACACGTTTCTCGGCGCTTTCGAAGGCTTGAACGATGGGGCATATCCAGAAGGCGCCCTAATTGCCGACCGTAGGGGTGCGCTTTACGGAACGACAATGGCAGGCGGCAGCGGCGGCTGCTCTAGCGGCTGCGGGACCGTATTCCAACTCTTGCCTGCGGGATCAGGCTACGCTGAAAACGTCCTGTACCAGTTTCAAGGCGGAAACGATGGGGCCGTTCCGAACGCGGGTCTCGTTAGGGACAAGGATGGCGCCCTCTTTGGCACGACGTGGGGCGGATTTGTTTACGGCACCGTTTTCGAACTGGCTCCTAGGGAGACGAGTTACTCCGAAGCCATCTTGCACGTCTTCGGAAGCGGTGCCGATGGTGCTCAGCCCGGCGCCGGGCTCATCATCGACGCGAACGGCGCACTTTATGGCACCACGTATAGTGGAGGTGAACCGAACCTTGGAACCGTGTTCAAGGTAGAACACTCTCGCGCACGCTACGTCGAGACCGTCCTTTACAGCTTTCAAGGCGGCAATGATGGCGCAAGTCCCAGAGCCCCCCTGCTCTACAGCAACGCGCTTTATGGCGCGACTACCTACGGCGGCCCTAGCAACTCTTGTGGGAGTCAAGGATGCGGAACTGTATTCGAATTTGTTCAATAGGCGTGGCTCGTCGGTACGCAACGTCCAAGTCTTGTCGGCGACCCGCGCGACCCGCATCCGTTCTCGGTAACCCGAAAGCGGGCGGCCACTTCGCGACCGGCAGCGAGAACCGTCAAGACCCGTCGGGAGCCGAACCCCTCGGGGGCACAAAGGCCCGTTCCCTGAACAGCGTGATCAAAGTAACGAACTAATCCTTGATAGCGATCTTGCCGGGGAAGCCATGACTATCGCGAACACGTCGGGACAATGACAACAATTACTCGCGCGGCTGTCGCGTTAATCGCGCTCTTGACCTTCTGCAGCAGTTACTCGCAGAGCGCTCGCGGCGCGACGGCGAGCCCGAAGCCCTACTACTCTCTTCCTACGTGCGCGCCAACCGCGAAAAATGCGTACGGCTGTAGATGGCCGACCTATGCCGCGCAAGACTATCGTAAACCAGGGCAGCCAACCCTAACGAACGCGCATCAATCCGCCATATGCTGGCCCGAGTGAAGCGCTGCCAACGGCCGCTCTTGCGGTACGCGTTCAGTAGCGATGCAGTTGGCCCTACAGGCCGATTCGTCTTGTTTCTCAATACGGGTGGCGAACCGCACGTTCTCGGAGCAAAAAACATCTACTATGACTCAATCGAGGGCGCAGTGCGTGCCGTTCCAGGGATGAATATCGATTACAGCGTTCAGGCGGACATCAACAACTTCGTATGCCCGACGCCAGCGCCCCGGTGACCTCGGTCAGCGGGCACTCCGAACTCCCGCGACCCGCTTCCATCGCCGGTAGGCCGGGACGCCGTGGCCATTTGGTGGCCGCCCGCGAGAACCGTCGAGGCCCTTCTGGAGCCGAGTTTCCACCAAGAACGACTACGCGCCAAACGCTAAGCGTTATGTCTATGATCAGGGCGAAATCGGGCAACAAAAACATACGCGGCTAAGGAGATGCCAGAATATAGCAGTATTGCAGGGAGCGCCAGCCAAGCATAAACTGAGATTGACGGCGGGCCTTGATATATCCAACTTCCGAAAAACCCAGGCATGAAAGAAGCCGAGAAGGCGAAGACCTGAAACGACAGCGCAGGCAGTGAAACGACCACGAGAAGTACCAGGTACCACGTGAGACTGACATGACGCATCG
Organism: Vulcanimicrobiota bacterium; assembly: GCA_963832625.1. Taxonomy (GTDB): domain Bacteria; phylum Vulcanimicrobiota; class Vulcanimicrobiia; order Vulcanimicrobiales; family Vulcanimicrobiaceae; genus CAWHUV01. Next base: position 610,277 of record CAWHUV010000008.1, read on the forward strand.
TTTTTCGAAGGACGAACGCCACGCTGAGCGGCGTAAGAGCAAAAGACGCCATCCCTGCTAACGCGCCGAAAGCATAAGCGCCTTCGAGGTCAGTTGAACTCTTCGACATATTCACGAGAATCAAAAGGACAGCCCAACCGAAACAGGAGACTGCGAGTGGGAGTAGCGGCGCCTGTAGCGGCGTAAAAGTAGTCGGGCCCTTTGTGGTTGGCTGGCTATCGATTTTCGCGTTTATCGGCACTAAGGCTTAGGCTCCAACTGTTCGGCTTCCGCCGCTAACTCGGGGCACGAGTAGGCAACTCAATTTCTTTGCTCCGGCCTGGCGTCTTGAGCATGGTCAGTCGCAGCGACCCGCTTCCGCCCCGCAAACCCGAAACCCCGTGGCCCTTTGATGGCCGACCGCGAGAACTCTCTAGACCGTCGGGAGGCGAACTTCCGGAAACTCTCTGGCGGCTACCTTCTCGATCGGTGTCGCCGCTCTAACCAAATTGTAAGACCGAACGTTAGGGCGCCAGCAAACGCGATGATTCCCCAGGTGTTAGCACATGGGCCGACGTGGAAGTACGCTGCTAGGACCCCGGCGCAGCCGAAGATGATTGTTCCTACCCAATATAACGGCTCTGGGCGAGGGCGATACCGAAACCGATTTATCGTCGCGATTACGAGAAGACCCACGAACCAAATGGCCGCGAAGGTAAGATACCCCTTGACCGACTCAGGCGTCGCGTCAGGTGGAAGCGGGCATGCTAGCGGGTTGAGGGTCAATCGTTTCCCCCCAGGGTTCTTGCAGAACTACGCTAGTAACGGTCGCGGGCCCCGCATCCGCCGTCGCAAGTCTCGGAACGCCGTGGCCATCTGGTGGCCGCGCGCGAGAACCGTCGGGAGCCTTGCGGGGCCCGATTTCAGAACGCTTACAGTCCGCCGACAGCATCGTACTGCAAGAGTGCGCGCGTCAAGCGATCTTGACGATCAAAGTACGCCTTGACCGCCCACCCACCGTCGCGGGCAAACCCCTCGCCGTTGCCGGGGTCGTCGGCGTAAAATGCAAACGACCCGTCGGTGTCATCCGCAACGAGGTCATGATACCCGCCGCCCGATGCGTTCCCGGGTCGCACGCTCGCCCAGAAGAGCGAGTTTACATCAGCCCTTGTCATGCCGGGATGTAGTCGCTGCAGCAAGTTCGCCGCGTACCTTTGACTGGGCGTGTGGGGCGTATGCTGGTGTGGCGCACATCCAAGAGCGTATAGCGCGCCCAGCGCCAGGATCAACGTTCTCACGCTCCTGCCATTCGGTCCTAACGCTAGGCCGCCCCGGCGAGTCGATCTACTCATTTAGTCCGCGCCTCGGACGGCGCTTCGGGGCTCGCCCCAACCCGCTTGCATCGCCGTAAGCCGTCATAAGCGGTGGTCATCTGGTGGCTGTCCGCGAGAACCAAGCCACTTATATACGTTGAATATCACGGCCGGCTCAATAATCTCTCAGCGCGATATCTGCGAAAGGCGCGGGCTATCTCGAAACGAAGGGTTCGAGAATATGTGGAGTTGGCCCAAGGCGCTCGTGTCGCTATTCCTGGGCGCGTTTCTGGGAGTGATTGCATGTTGGATTGACCTTGCGATTTTCAACGTTGTTGCCAACGCAAATTGCCATAGCATCGTTTGCGAGGAGCCGCAAGGGGCACTGGTTTACATCCTAGTCTTGCCGGAGGCTATACCGATCGGAGCCTTCACGCTAATGTTGGCGCGGGCTTTGATGCACCCGAACACGGGTCCGGTTCGTGCGCCTTGGGCGATTGGGATTTCCACATTCCTCGCAGCAGCGGGCTTCTTATTCTTTTCTGGAGCTCAGACCGACCCGCGCGGCGACTTTACGTGGCTTGCAATTTCTTTGATCGTATCCGTGATTCTTGGCGGCCTCTCTTTGCTACTCGCTCGCGGGCGGGCCCGTCAGGGACCTTTGCTGGCTAGAAACTAGGGACGTGCGCACCCCCCGCGCCGCCGTGCCCCCAGAGCCTCGTCGTCGTTTCCCCGAAACCCGCTTCCGTCGTGATAAGGCCGGTACGCCGTGGCCATCGGTGGCCGCCCGCCAGAGCCGCCGGTCGATCCGGTTAGTTACGGGTGCTCGTCAATCACGCGCGACCGATCGTCTTGACCGCCTGGCGCAATCACTTCGTAACTGCCCACCAATACCTTACTACGGACCGCCCTTACGAGGTCGTTTACGGTAAGTCGCTTATATTCGGGGTCAGAAATGTGCCTACGCAGTAACCACCTGATAAGCGCTATCGGCCTAAAGTTGAAGTACCCTTCGTTCGGAAAGTAGCGCTCTTCCTCGAAGCAATCTAAGTTGACGTCAAAACGGCTGCGAAAAGCACCAAAGAAATCGTCAGTATCATCTCCGTAAAGCGCTAGATCATGAAACAGCGCGGTGTTCCCAGTTATCAGGTCTGGCCTTCGCCTCAGCGCAGTGGCCACAAACGCTCGCACCTCTTGATAGGTGTTCTCTGCGCTTGATACCGCCATTGGTCAGGCTCCGTACGCAGCCAAGAGTTCCCGAACGCCCTTGATCATCTTGCGAACATCTTCAGGGGTGAACTGGTCGAACTGGCCATGCGCGGCTTTATTCCGAATGTCAATGAAGTATTGTACTTCCTTCTGTCGTAGCGCGTTATAGATACCCGCCTGCGCGATACGCGCGTTTAGGGCAGGAAGATCGCCTGTAGCGCCCGGTGCCACGCCCCGAGCCGTTGCGACATCACGCAAGCCTCGCTCTAACACGCCCCCCATTAGAGCTCCCGCCGCACCGTAATAGCCGCTTTCTAAGATATGTTCCGCCATGTCAATGAAGTCGGCGAATACTGCTGCTTCTATCAGGCCGCGAAACGACTTCAATCGTCCACTTCGGAAGTCATCGTATACAGCACACATAATTGCAACGCCGGACTCAACGTAGGGCGCGTAGCCGTTCGTATCCCCAGCTGCCGCCTCGACAAATCGTTTATAGTAGGGATTCTCGCGGCCAACCAGCTCGACCAAGAGATGCTCCGCTCCTGCGCGCCAGCCGCTTACTTCAGGGAAGTCATAGTGACGCTCGCTCCTACGCTGGAAGCTGCGACCTTGTGCAACCACTTGTTCAAGCCAGGGCTCGAAGTGCTCTTTGTCCTTCAACCTTCACCTTTTGCGATACCCCCTAGCGGGATGAGACCGAATTTGTGACGCGGCCAAGCACATCTCATTCAGAGAGAATGCGCGATACATGGTCCAGGAAAGCATTCCTTCGGTAATCGCAACCCGCTTCCATCGCCGTAACCCGGTGCCATCTGGTGCCGCCCCGCGAGAACCGTCGAGACCCTTCGGGAGCTGGGAGCGGCCGGGCTCGCCCGAATCGGACCCGGAACCGTGGTACGATAGTTCTCGTTCCTAGGACATCGCGCTCGCCGGAGGCCCCCTATGCTACCGATGAATTCGCGCTTTCTTGTGGCCTTCGTCGCCACCGCGATCTTCGCCGGGTGCTCGGGCGTTGTTCAAGTCCCGAACTCCGGTGGACCGATGTTGAGAACCGGTGCGACTGCTTGGCTTCCGCTTTCAGCAACTCGGGAGATTTCTCCGGTGGGTGCCAAGGAGGTCGTGTTGCACAACTTCCAAGTGTTAGATGGTCAATGGCCGTCGGCAGGGCTGCTCGTGGACGCGAACGGTTCGCTCTACAGCACGACCGTTTGGGGCGGCACGGCAAATGAGGGGACTGTTTTTAAGCTGACACCGTCTGGCTCAGGTTACACCGAGAGCGTCCTTTACAATTTTAAAGGCCCTCCGGATGGCGAGGGGCCCGTAGCACCTCTCATTGTCGACAAGAGTGGCGCGTTCTACGGTACGACGTATCAAGGTGGTGCGAATAACTTCGGCGCTGTCTTCAAGTTGACGCCTACAGTATCTGGTTATGCTGAGAGCATCTTGTACAGCCTTAAAGGTTCTGCGGATGGCGCCTACTTGTGGGCAGGTCTCGTCGCCGACAAAGAAGGTGCCCTCTACGGGACGGCGGCCCAAGGCGGCGTGAATTTGGGTGGCGTCGTGTACAGGTTGACGCCTAAGGGATCGGGCTACGCCCATAGCGTCCTCTATCGTTTCCAAGGCGGTAATGACGGCGCAAGCCCAACTGCCGGTCTGATCGTCAACAAGAGCGGCGCGCTTTACGGCACGACCCCGTTTGGAGGCGACCCTGCTTGTAGCGGTTGCGGAACGGTGTTTAAGCTGACGCCCTCGCGACCGGGCTACACCGAGTACGTTCTCTACAGGTTTCAGGGAAACCAAGACGGCGAGTTCCCTCGTGCCGGTTTGCTAGAAGAGTCAGGCGCGCTTTACGGGACGACCACAGAAGGTGGCGGCGCTGGTTGCGGAGGTGGAGGCTGCGGAGTCGTCTTCAAACTAGCGCCTTCGCGCAAAGGTTACATCGAAAGTGTGCTCCATCGATTCCGAGGTGGCACGGATGGTGCCTTTCCATTAGGCGGGCTAGTTGCGGACTCGAACGGTGCGCTCTATGGCACGACTGAAATGGGTGGCGGTACAAACTGCGTGGGTTCTTCGAAAGGGTGCGGAACCGTTTTCAAATTGATTCCCTCGGGGTCGCGGTACGTCGAGAAGGTCATATACCGCTTCCAGGGGCCTTCGGACGGCCAATATCCGTACGTCTACGGCTCCTTGATCAGCGACGCGGGTGGCGCCCTTTACGGCACAACGTTTCAAGGCGGCACCGGTTACTGCTCAGGCTACGGTTGTGGCACTGTCTTTAAGGTGACGCCCTAAATCGCGACTTCCCGACGCTTTACAGCGACGTGGTGCAGCCACTAACCACCGCGACCCGCTTCCGTCGCCATAAGACTCCGGAACGGGTGGCCATCTAGTGGCCGACCGCGAGAACCGTCGGGAAACGTGAGGGACCAAACTGTCGCCAAGAATCCGCGCTCGTCGCTTAGACGTTCGTTCCCGGCCGCCTTCAAGAGCGGCGGGTCTTAGTGCGTGATCTTGACCGCGACTGTTTGAGTAGCGTAGAGCGGGCCCGGCGAGATCACGTCGACGGAACAGTTGCTCCCTGCCCCCGAGGCCGAGATTGAGACTGTCCAGGTTACAGGATCGCCGTTCGCAGGCGGCGCCTGGAAAAGCGGCGCCACAAAGCAGAAATTGACAGAACCTAAGACGCTAGCAACGTAGTCGCCTTGAGCAGGCGCGTTGGGCGGCGTCGCGAGGGACGTTGTGAACGTTGCGCTGTTTCCGGCCTTGATCGTCAACGTCTGCGGCTGCGTAATCATCGGAGTGTAATAAAGCGTAACGGAGCCGCTGACGCCGGACGCACTCGCGTTGATCTGCCCGGCGGTCAGGTTCCCGCCATTGTACGTAACCGAATAAAGACGGGGATCGGACCCCTGGGCGGGCGGGGTGATCGCCAAGGTCGAGTTCGGGTCGTTGGTCACGCCGACGGTCAACGGATTGTTGAACGGCGTCACGTCGATAATCGTGTAGCCATCCGCGTCGAGCCCATTGACCGCGAACGTCGACGTATGCGAGATGCCGTCGTCTTGCGAGACGATCCAGGCCGGACTCATCGCGAGCGAGGCAATCTGGCCGTCGAATGTCAGGTTGATTTGGTTCCCTTGGCCGGCGACGATCGTCTGGTTCAAAATCGTCCCGGACTCCATCAGGTTGCCGGCCGGCTTCCCGCCCGACGGCACCTGGTCGTAGCCGTTTGCCTGAAAATCATCTTGGCCGACGGGTGCGTTAACCGGGATCGCACACAGGCGGTCGCCGCTTCCGTCCGTCGCTACGGTGCAGTACGGCGACGCCGCTGAGACGTCGGCGACGAGCGTGGGGTTCTGAGGTTCCTGCTGACTTGATGGCCACACCCACAGCGCGATCCCGTTGGTCGCCTGCGAAACGTACTTCGGGTTGATCTTCTTCGACATCCTTGAACGATGCTGCAAAGTCCCGAGGCCGTTGCTGCCAGAGACTTTGAAGTTCAGCGTCGCGCGCACGCCGGTCGAAGGATGAGTCCCCGCGCCACTGCACGCGGCGAGAGCGAGCGACGCCAGCAGCGCCGCGGCGGAACGGGTAGGACGTGAATTGATCAAGGCACTAACCCTCATAGATGATCGGGACCCGGATTGACGCACCAATGTTCCTCAGATAACCGGTGTTCGCCTCGACGCTTTCGAGAGGCGGGGCCCGCTCCCAGCGTCGCGAGGCGGGACTGTACGGCGGGATGGCTGGGCTCGCCCGATCGGCCGGGAACCGTGGTACGATGGTTCTCGTTGTAGGACCGTCGCTCTCGCCGCGGGAGTTCGAGTATGCTGCCAATAGTCAAGCGCCTTTTTGCCGTTTGCGGTGCGCTCGCAGCAGTGGCCGTTACGGCAGGCTGTGCCGCCGCCACGCGCGGGCCCGGGGCGTCAAACGACGTGCTGGGCGCCGCGAACCGCGCATTGAGTGCCGAGGCGAGCGGCGACCTGTCTGACTCGAAAAAGGCGACACTTTACTACAGCGATACGGCGGCCAACCTCGTAGGCATCGTCGACGGCGAAACGTACCAGCAAGTCGGTACGATTGGCGGCTTTCAACAAGTCGGCGGTCTTGCAACCGACGTCGATGGCAATCTCTACGTCGCCGACACTGCAGCGAGCCAGATCCTGGTGTTTCACGGGCGCAAGACAATTCCGTTCAAGAGCATCGCCATCCCGAGCAATCCATATCGAGTACGCGTCGCCGAGAACGGGACACTTGCCGCGCCCGGGCCCTGTTGTTCTTATGGGATCATTTACTATTTTCACAAGGGGGCGACGAAGGTGTCGGGGACGCTGCAAGTTCCCGACGGCCCAAACGTCACCGGTCTCGCCTTCGACAAACACGACAACCTCTACGTCGGTGCACTCTTCAACGGGTCGGCCTCAGTGGAGCGGTTCATTGCGCCGTACAAGACCGCGCCCTCGGCTCTCCCGGCGCAGGTCTCGCAGCCGTATTCGGAGGCGTTCGATGCGCGCGGTCACCTCGTGGTCGCCGACTTCGCGCAGGGCGTCGAGGTGTTCAAACTGACGGGGGCAACGCCCATTAGTCAATTCGACGAGGGCAGCGCGCCCTTTGAGATCATCTTCGACAGGAATCATACGCGCGCTTTCGTTGGGCGCAACAATCCGCAGAAGGGCGTGGACGTCTATCGCTACCCGTCCGAGGAGTTCGTGACGACGATCCTACAGCATCCCGCGGTGAACGTCGACGACCTTGCGTTTGGCCCCGCGCCTTCACCGTAGCGCGAGCGTTGGCCACGGATTTTCCGAGGGGGCACGGACCGTGGTACGATGGTTCTCGTTCCTAGGACAGTCGCGCTCGCCGGGAGTTCTGGCCATGCTAACTAGGCGCTTCTTAGCCGTCTCTATCGCGGCTGCGATCCTCGCCGGATGCTCGGGCGCTGCCCAAGTTCCGAACCCCGGTGGACTGCGGCTTAACGAAGGCGCCGCTTGGCAGCCGCGATTGAGTGCAACACCTCACAGGCCGCCGTTCCAAGGATCGAACTCTGCAGAGGTCATTTTGCATGTATTTTCGGGCCCTCCGGACGGTGCGAACCCCTACGCAGCCCTAATCGCCGACAAGACGGGCGCTCTGTACGGCACAACCACCTTTGGCGGCTACGACCGCACCAGCGAATGCCTCGCCGGTTGCGGGACGGTGTTCAGGCTCAAGCCCTCCGGCTCAGGGTACATCGAAACGGTCCTCTATAGGTTCAAGGGCGGCAATGATGGCTCCACGCCGTTCGGGAATTTGACGCTATATAAGGGCGCACTCTACGGAACGACTTCGTCCACCGTCTTCAAGCTGACCCCTAAGGGATCACGTTATGGCGAAAACGTCCTCTACAAATTCCAGGGCGGCAAGAACGACGGCATTCACCCAGTCGGGGGATTGTTAATCGACAAAGACGGCGCAATCTACGGAACGACAGAGAACGGAGGCACTTATAACAAAGGCACGGTGTTTAAACTTACGCCATCGGGGTCGCGCTACACTGAAAGTATCCTGTGGGTTTTCAAAGGCCACGAACACGCAGACGGAGCTTACCCAACTGCTAGCCTGATCGCTGACCAAAGTGGTGCGCTCTACAGCACGACTTATGGAGGGTACTATGGCTACGGCACCGTCTTCAAACTGACGCCTTCAGGGTCGGGATACGCGGAGAGCCTGCTTTACGCTTTTCAAGGCTATGGGGACGCACATCCTCATGGGGGAGTAATCGCCGACGGCAGCGGCGCACTTTACGGCACGACGAACGGTTGCTGCAGCGGGGACGGGTCTGCGTTCAAGCTAACGCCGTCGCAAACAGGATATACCGAAGACCTCCTTTGGCAGCCAGGAACTGGTGACGGGATATTCCCTGACGCGGGTCTGATCGCAGACGCAAATGGTGTGCTCTATGGGACGACGACCGCCGGGGGGACGGGCTCGTGCGGCAACTTCGGGTGCGGCACAGTGTTCAAGCTCACCCCCTCGGGATCAAACTACGCGGAGAGTGTGCTCTATAGTTTTCAGGGCGGCACGGACGGTGAAGATCCCGAGGGGAGCCTGATCGCGGATAAGGCGGGCGCGCTTTACGGGACAACTTTTGATGGTGCCAATCCATCATGTAATAGTGGTTACGGCTGCGGCATGGTGTTCAAGATAAGGCAATAGGGCTAGCAGGCTGAGAGACATTACACCCGCCGGGCAATGCTCCATGCAGCGCTCGTAACCGCATCCACTCCCGGTAGCCCGAAATCACCGTGACCACCCGGCGGCCGCCCGCGAGAACCGTCGGGATGCCGTCAGGAACCTAACCTCCGCGAAGAGCGTGCGTTCGTCGTCCCTCAAGCCCTTGCCCAAGCCCGTCGAGAGGATTGAGGCGCGCCGTGGTTGCAAGCAGCTTGACACTATGAAGACTGTATCTCGCTGTCTTGCTCCTGACGTGTAAGGCATTTTCAGGCCACGGATAATTGTGAGGGTGAGTTGATTTTGAACTGCTCGGCAAACGCCTTCGGGGTCAAATAGCCGAGCGCTGAATGCGGCCGAACCGCGTTGTAGTCCTCAAGCCAATCCTCGGCGATCCGCCTTGCTTCGAAGAGCGAAACGAAGCTGTGAACGTTGAGCAGCTCGTCTCGAATCTTCCCGGTGAGTGACTCGATGTTTGCGTTCTGCGTTGGCTTCCCGGGTGCAATGAAATGCAGGACGACTCTCCGCTCAGCACCCCACCGCAGCATGGCATGGCTGGTAAACTCGCTCCCGTTATCAAAGCGTACCGTCTCCGGAAGGCCTCGATCAAAGGCGACGTCCTCAAAGGCGCGGATGACGTCGGCGCTTCCAAACGAATGCCCGATCCGCAGCGCAAGGCACTCCCGCGTGAAATCGTCGACCACGTTGAGCGTTCGAATTGTTCGGCCACCGATAAGTCGATCGTGCATGAAGTCGATCGACCAGCGCTCGTTCGGCCGCGTTGCGGCCGTGAGCACGTTCCCCCGAACGTAGGCAACCTTTCGCTTGCGCCGCGGGCGGACCTGAAGCGCGTTGGCTCGGTAGATCCGCAGAAAGCGATCGTAGCCGGCAACGATGCCTTCGCGCTCAAAGAGAATCTTCAAGCGGCGCCAGCCCCAACGCGGCCGCTGCGCGGCGAGTTCGCGCATGCGAACCGCGATCGGTTCGTCACTCGGGCGTTTCGAGCAATAGTGGAGCGTACTCCGCGTGCACTCAATGAGCCGGCAGGCTTGCCGCTGAGTCAATCCATCCGCTTGCAAGGCCCTCACCGCTTCTTTCCGCTGCGAGGGCCCCAGCCGTTTTTTGAGACCAGGTTCTTCATCGCGTCGATCTCGAGGGCTTGGCGAGCGATAATCCGCTGCATCTGCGAATTTTCGGTCTCGAGCTGCTTGAGCCGCACGAGATCGCTGGTCTCGAGCCCGCCGTATTTATCGCGCCAAAGCCGGATTGTGTTGCCATGAACACCGTGCTTGCGAGCCAGTTCCGCGACCGGCGTGCCGGCATCAACCTCTTTGAGGATGCCGACGATCTGCGACTCCGTGAAGCGGCTTTTCTTCAAGAGCGAGTCTCCTTTTTGGGCTCTACGCCCGGAAACTCACAACTCCCGCTGGCCTGGATTAGGCCTTACACGTCAGTGATGTCCGCCTGCGACCTGAACCTCTGCTTCGGAACACAGTGTGGGGCGCCGCCGCCGGTAGATTCGCCCGGCACGTTTTCGTACTACGCTCAGGAAGCGTTCACTTACCAGAATGCCTTCTGCTTGGATTCTCATGACAGTTTCTGCACTTTTGCGGTCAACGCAGACTTTGCCCAACCACTAGGTGGCTATGGCTGGACATTACACAACGGCATCACCGACGGCTACATTAACGGCGTTTGGACCAGCGCCGAAACCACCGCAAATCAGGTGATTGGTGATACGTCGAACCTAATATACATGTCTTCGCATGGAGGTGTGTCTGGGAGCAGCGCGCTAATCTGCCTGCGAAACTGCAATGGCAACGCAGTCGGTGGCACGATTGCGGTAGGCACGGCGGATATTCCGAATGCGTGGAGAGGTCCAGCATGGTTCGTGCTGGACGCTTGCAGCGTTGTCCAACCTAACGTTGGATGGGAACAAATATTCGGCGGCAACCTCCATGGCATGCTCGGCTTTAATGTCGAGTTCAGCGGCCTGGATGAGAGCGCGCGCAAAACCTTCGCGTCCCTGATCGGCACTTACACTCGGGCGATCGACGCTTGGGAGAAAACGGTTGCCGTTGATAACGATACGCCGTTCTTGGCAATGCTCATACCTTCTGCTAATACCGGTGACGTGATCGAAGCTCGAGGCGGCCCTCATTTTGGGTACGACGGCGATGCAAACCCCGTGTACTACCACTGCTGCGACAGTCAAGGACAAATTACGACGAGTTCTATCGCGCGAATCACAACGGGCTCAACGACAGTCTACTCGTTAACGCCTGAGTCGATGGACGAGAACTACTGGTTTAACTACTACGGTGGGGCGAACGTATCGTACACCCTCCAACATCCGTCGACGAACGAGAACATCTATCGGAGCGCCGACATAATAGTCGACCACTACCTGGCAAGCGGCGGGGTTATAATCGGCTCAGCCTCAACTGGTACAAGCAAAGGGATCTCCATGCAGGACGCATACTCGTTCGCGACATCGTGGTTGACTAATAACGGTGGCCTACCGTCAGATGCCGCGCTTACCTTTGACGGTGCGGAAACTTTGTCTCCGTATCCGGCTCCGGGCCAGTACACTCCATACACGAATGTACGCCAATACGTCTTCACTTGGCGGCATGCCAACTCCGGAGTCTCCTCCGGGGACAAGATCCAAGTAAACGTCGACGACGACGGGTCTTTCGAAATTCAGTGCACTGAGAACGACCCTCCGGCCAAGAATCACTGTTGGCACACCGACGTCTGGCAGCCAAGCCCTCACATCACGACGTACGTTAGAGTTTGGCGTTCGCTTGGTCAAAACGTGGGACAGATCTCACGGATCTCCTACACTCCACCAAGCGGAATGCAAGCCTCGGGCACGAATCTCTGCGCAAGCGATATCATGTCGACCACGAGCACCGCAACGCCCTGCGACACTTTTACCGGCTCTACCGGCCCCGCAAACGCGTACGTCGATCCGACTTCCGGGATGCTACAAGCGGCCAGTGAGAAGCTGTAACTTGGGCCCCTCTGTCGGGTGGATTTTTCTTGTTTTGGGTTTTGCTCTCACGGGCGGCGCGTGTGCTAGCGAGTTCCGCGATTCTCGAGTAAGTATTCAGTCGGTGCGCGGAATCCACAGGGGGCTCTGCGATTCGAGTTGCAGGGTCACCAACGCCGCTTTGATCGAGCGGCTTGTAAGGATGGACCTAAGTTCCCCCGCATACTTGTGTAAGTGCCTTCCGGAGAGTCGCGAGCAAATACTCTCTCGTTATCGAAAACCTGACGTGTCCAATTGGAACGTTCGCGAGATCATGTTTACAACGCCGGTTCGGCTGCGGTTCGTGCCGGCACCTCGACAAGCACACCTTCAACCGGAAGTTGTCGACATGTTCGCGGCCGCGTATCGCGGTTTCCCATCGTCGACACTGCTCATGTTGGGCGTGCGAGACGAGAAGGGCAAGCTTACCTTCACTGCCCTAGAGCTTCATTCTGACCCGCTCGACATCTCGAAGGGAGAGTGCGCGACCACTTAGGGTCCAGGCGATTTTTATCGGCGGGCGACCGAACGTACCTATGCGCGAGCCCCACCGCGTCTAAAGGCAGAATTGGAAATGGTGGGTCCAGATGAGGCGCGGCAGAGAGGTTTGCGCGACGCGACCTGCGCTGCGTCTCTTCGTTACGATCAGGAACGCGGGCACGGGTTCGGCGAGCAACGTCGAAATAATGTTTCAGGGATTGACCGAAGCTCAAAAACCGACGATGATTGAAGCCATCGGTGCGCGGACCCCGACGTGCAGAAGTACTACATGCCTGCTTATTCAGCTTCCTCACGTGCAACCGGGCTCTGCGCCAGAAATTAGTGAAGTCATATACAATGGCCGCGGGTGGTCCGACGGTAACCTCACCCTCCGACGGATACCAAGTTCTCATCCACCAAAGTGGGTTCGCGAAAGTTCAACTAGGCCAGTCGCGAGGTAAGGGTTCCTTGCGGCTCACGCAAGCTAACGGAGGACGCACATGCCCCAGACTGTCGTCTTCGTCCACGGCTACAGTGTTCGGAGCCTTGGTGCATACGGCAACCTACCGTTCATGCTCATCGCCGAAGGGCTGGAGGAGGCCGACGTTGTTCTCTCTGCCTTTGACTCGCTCGACAATCAGGTTACGTGCGACGATCTTGCTGGCGGGCTTGAAGACCGGGTCAAGGCGCTCGAAGCGGCAGGCCTCAAAATCGAAACGTCCGCATTTGTCGTGCATAGCACTGGCGCCATTATAACTCGTCGCTGGATCCTTAATCGCGTCGCCGCTGGAAAGCCGATACCGTCTCATTTCGTGTCCATGGCCGGCGCGAACCACGGCTCGACCCTAGCGCAGCTCGGCGTCACTATCTACGCCAAGATCGTGCGCGAATTCCAGGGGGCCGACGGTGTCGGGCAGCGCGTTCTCGTTGATCTTGACTACGGGAGCGAGTTCCTGCGCCGGCTCAACCACGATTGGCTCAAAGAGACAAGTACGGGCACGCTCGCGAGGTGCTGGTCATTCAGCATGATCGGCGACGACCATTCCGCCCTGCAGGATCAGTTTTTCTGGCAGACGCGCGAGGCGGGCTCGGATTCGACAGTGCGGATCTGCAGCGGGAACCTGAACTATTCGTGGCTCGACGCTGATCCTGACGCCACGCCGCCAGTGATTGGCGGCAGTTCCGTTCGCGTAGCGGTACCGCATCTTATCCTGCATGGCTTTTCTCATACGGGGGATCTAGGCATACTGGATTCAGTAAAGCCAGGCCGCACGGACCCTTTCGACGCGATGATGCAGGCCTTCCGCGTCGTCGACGAGGCTGGCTACGAAGCCGTGCGCATTGAATGGGCGAGGCGTACTCAGGCGTGGACCGATGCGGATCCTGACGGCGGCTCATCGATGATTGTCTTTCACCTGGCCGACGAAGCGGGACGTCCGATCGGTGACAATCTGATCGTTCTTGCCGACGCGGCCGACAATGCAACCGCGCTCTCGGACAGTCTCCAGAAGCATCAGCCCATCCAGAACGCTTCTGACGGCTCGGCGGTTTCGTTCTATCTAAAGCAGCGGCTATTCATTGGACTGCGGCCCCATTCGGTGCATATCGAAGCGCGCAGCGGCAGCCCGATCGTCGACTACCACGATATCGATTACGCGATCAGTCCCGACTTGGCTGCGCTCGTGCGCCCTAATGAAACTACCTACGTCGAAGTTAGGCTAAATCGTAACGTAGCGGGCACATACCGGCTAGTCCCTTACAGCCCCGAGCTGGATTTGGAAAAGCAGTGGCCCCCGCTTCCGTAAGCACGGTCCTATGGACGGAGCCCACGCACCGGCGGTTCTGATCGCGCACTGCCGCACGTCGGCGGTGTTCCTTGCACTAGCGCTCGCTGGCAGCGGCACGAACGTAGGCGTCGTGCCGGGCCGGACCCTGCCGCGAACGTCCGCGGTGACGGAGTTGCCTACGGGGCGTCACGAGAGCGTGCTCTACGACTTGGAGGCGCGAGCGCAGGTGCGATTATGGGTTCGGCTGCGGGATCGCTTGCAAATTGACACCGTCAGGGACGGGATATACTGAGAGCGACCTGTGTGCGTTCGTGGGCGGCGCCGACGGACAATGAGCGACTGCCGGTTTGATTGCCGACGCAAAGTGTGCTCTCTACGGAACGACAAGTGGCGGACTTACCGGTCGTGTTCCGGTGGGGGCTGCGGGACCGTGTTCAAGATTAAACCCTAATAACAGGCGGGAATTCTTCTCGAGATGGACGACGGCACACGGGAACTGTGCCGATATTGCCGCGCCATCGACGAGGCTCGTAGGTGGTGAGGCCCCGACGGGGCCGACAACCGACAGAAGTGTCAGAACCCAACCCGCAGCCCGTGCTTTCGTCGGTTTTGTCAGGCCGGCAGTTAGGCCCAGCGTTTCACAGCACGTCCGTAGGCGGAACGGAACCGGACATACGCTTACCCGCGGAGGTCGGGATGAAGGCGAACAACCTCGCTCGGTCGGCCCCCCGTCGATCGCTTCTCGATGCGGGCCCACCCGTACGGCAGCAACTCTGCAACCGCCGCGCGTACGTCATCTGCGCTGCCGAGCCGCTGCCATTCGTTCCGGTAGACGTCGCGCAGCTTCATGCCATCCCGGACGTCGCCTCGTTTGATGTGCGCCGCCAGCCCCCGGCCGGCAACTGGAACCTCCCGACCGTATAGCTTGGCGGCGTGCAGTTCCAAGTAGCCGCACCACTGGGAGGCAAGCTCCGTAGAACATAGGGAAACGCGCGGGTCGACCGAGACATCGATCGCGACGTCGACAAGATGGAACAGGAGCGCGAGCGACGGCATCAACGATCGGTACTTCGCGAGGTGCGCCGCGAACGCGGGGCAACCGCGCAGCTCTTCCGAGCGCAGGCGTTCTTCGAGCTCGTTGCGCCATCCATCGAATAGTTTTTGTGCATCGGGGGCGAATCGCAATGCCGGGATCCCTCGGTCGTCGTCGTCCTCGGCCCCAAAAGCCCTCGGATCGAATCCGTCCAGCGTCGTGAAAATCTCGAATGCTCGATCCTGCGCGGAGGTGTCTGGGTAGCGGTCAACATTCACCCAGTCCGGGACGTCATCAGGCCAGACGGTCAACTGCAAGCGTTGAAGGAGGCCGTCCGCGCGACGCCCGCCATCGATTGCTGCGTTCACGTAGTCGCGAAGCGGCCCGGGTTGAATGCTGCCAAGAACCGATAAGCAAGCGCTCTCGATATGAATCGTGCCGCGCGAGATGCGGTCGTAGTCGTAGTCACCGTCCCCGTTCCAGCATTCACAATAAAACGCGCGATCATTGGGGTGATTAACGGGAATCCAGCATACGCAACAAACCGATGAGCTCGTCGCGGAAGACGAGCAGCCCGTTAGGATTGTAGCGCAGAAGTTCACCCAGTTTCTCGACCTGGGATCGTTCGTCATGTACCTCTTCTCAACGGTGGCTAGTGCCTCGCGTTCGGCTTGCCGGCGCTCGATCTTGTCGCGCAGGTCGTCGCCTGCTTCGCCCTTGCGCAGGCTGCCCTTCAGGTTCGCTTCTAGCGCTTCGATGACGGACTCGACGTAGTCAATCTGGGGCTTGCGCTCTTTGCACGATGCCTCATAGCGTTGACGGGCCTCGTAGGCCAGGCGCTGGAGCGGTCGAAGCGCCTCTGACATTGCTGCCGATTTCAACGACCCTGGACGAGCAACGAGCGCGCCCCAGAGGTTTGGGACGACAGTCCAGCGATCGTGTTCTTTCGGACGGAGACCGACCCTGCGGCCGGCGACCGTCGCGAGGCCAATCACCGCTGGGACCGCGATCATCTCGACGGACACACACATCCTCGCGCAAATGTCGGCTACCCACTCGCGCAACTGGTCGGGGAGCATGTCGATCGGCATATTAGGCGCGCGAACGAGCCCGGTCGGCAACTCTTGAAGATCACACCACCCTTCCGCGGCTTCGGATGCGGTGTTGGTCACAGCCGAGGCGCTAGGCGCAGGTACTTCTTTTGCGGGTTCGGGTTGCTTGGCCCCATTTTCCGATTGGTTACGTTGACGTTTCATAACCCCGAGGCTATCGTCCACCGCGGTACTACGCCAACCTAGACTGTTACCAAGCTAGACGAGGCTCGTGTTCCGACCGGCTACGGGGAACTCAGGCGGCAAGATGAGCGCCTTCTTGAGCCCGTGCTCGCTCTTCAACCCGTCTTGAGAACCGATCAGTTGCCCGTCCGAGCGCGGCTGCTTCATCTATAGTCTGCCCCTCCCCACGCAGACAGAATAAAGTGCAGAGCCCCCCGCGTACCGGTGTGCCGGGATCGAGTCTTACTAGAAGGCCTGCCTCCTCGGCCTTGACCACAGCGGCCCGGGCGTTCTTCTTGTCGCAGAATTTGGCGAGGCCGGCGATCCGGCCGTAGTCTATCGCGAAGGCGTGCGGGTCGAGACCCTCGGCCCCAACGAACGCGCTCAAGCTATCATATACGCGCAATACCACCATAGAGTATCCGGATGATCTATGGTGGTACACGGGTGACCATGAGGGTCTCACGGCCCGCGGCTTATGCTGGTCTGCATAGCGAAGGACCGTCTCGACCACATCGGGACGGCTCAGCAGGCGAAGGCTGCTGGGGGAGAGCTCCGGTGAATTTAGGTGTATCCGCCCGAACCAGTCGAGTAGCACCGCGCCAGCAGCGGCCCCGTGGAGTCGACGTGCCTCCCACGCGAGCTGGCGGCAGACCTTAAAGAGGTTATCGGTTCGCCCCGTGAACGGCTCAGATAGAGTACGTTGCACGTGACCCGGCAGTGTTAGAGTGCGCCCCGCCCGACTTTCGGGACGCTTCGTCAGTAGTTGGCCGACCGATCGGGTCACCTGCGGCTCGACGCTGGCCGGCTCAACTGCGACGAGGTCAGACAAGTCGCCGTCAAGATCCATTGGCTCTTCGCGCAGGATGCCGGGCCCGACGCGCATGCGGTTTCGTCCCAACAGCCGTACGTATGATCCATCGCCGCCGGTCGGGTAGACGGAGATGTCCTTGCCGACGTCGCCGAAGTCCGGGTGCTCTTTGCCTTCCGCGATTATTTCTTGGATTAATTGCTGCGCTTGCGCTTGGGGCAGTCGGTTCGCCAAGGTAATAACAACCTTGCCGTGGCCAATAGAACTGCCGCCTACTGCAAACGCGGCTTTCGCGAGGTCCCTGCGCTCGAGGACCGAGCGCAAGATAATGAGTCTCTTGTGGAACGACCGGTCTATGTCAATCGCAAGAAAGTTGGCGCGGCCCTCACTGACAACGGCAAGCGCCAGACAATCCTCGTCGCGAAGGTGCGCCTCAAAACCCTGACCTTTACGCCCCAAGGAGAAGGCCGCGCCGTACCCGCCTTTGGGTTTCTGCCGTTTGGCCTTCTCCGGCTTGTTGAGGAGGCGCCAAGCACGCTGCCCAAACGTTTCCTCCTGAGCCAGGCTGAGGAGATGCCAAACTCGCTCCCCGACCGTTTCGTCAACGTCGATTGAGCCAGCCGTCTCGGTTGCATCAGCGGGGCCCACTGAGGACGGCTCCAGTTCCGGCGTTCGGCCGGTTCGACAGGTAAACTAACAAAATAAAGTCCCGTTTCCTGTACTTCCAAGTTCTTGCCTAACATGGTCGCTTGAGGGACAGGCTCGAAGCGCACTCCCCGGGCTGCGATCAGCCCTCGCTAGTTGGCGTCAGACGCGATCGCCGCGATGGCTGCGCCAAGCGCCTCCTCTAACGTCTTACCTACATGGGCCGCGTCAATGACTTCGCGTCCACTCGGATTCATGAACGTCACGCGCCAGTTTGTAGTCGATCGCACGACCGTAAGGTGGCCGTTCCTGCTTTTCGCAATCTCTTCAGCCAGCGTAAATAGGGTCCATTCCTTCGGTGTCATGTAGTCCTCAATGAGTGACGCTGCGATCTAGAGCAGGCGTCGCTCGGTGCAGGTGTATTGTCGGTTTCGTCGGCTCGATGGTTGGACAGGAGGCGCTCGACCTCGCTCCGGGCGATCACGACGCGCCGCCATCCTTGTTACTGGTTGGCCCCAACAGGCCGCGTCGAAAAGTAGGCCCTCCCTCCCGCGCCTAATGGGAACACGTGCGTCCCGCAGGCCGTGAGTGCGAGAGCATCTCGCGATGGGTAGCCAGTTACGTTCACGACCGTTTAGCGCGCACGAGCGCGGCCTGGATATATCGCTCGATCTCGGATCGCGGGATCCTACGATCGGCGCCGACACGAACGTACCCGAGCTCACCGCGGGCCATCAAACCATAGATCGACGAGCGCGCACACGCCATGAGCGCGGCGGCTTCGTTGGGACGAAGTAAGAGGCTGGTTGGGACCTCAGCGCGCTTCATCTTTCCCATGTTAGCGCGCGCCGCCGTACGTTGCGCGCCCTGTTGTTACGGGTGCGGGGGTGTCCTCTGCAATCCGCTTTCATGTTCTCATGGACTTGACTTTAGCGTGGGCCGTGATACCCTGCGATCATGTTTTTACGAAAGTATACGACGGTAGTGCGGGGCATACTGACGCAGGAGCGGATCCCCATTGCCAAGCTCGCGCGGGCCGTTGGTGAAGAGCGGGCGACCACCACACGCCGGCTCGCCGATGGTCATCAGAACCAACATGGGTTTGCAGCGAAGAAGCTTGAGGTGGAATGGCCTCACGTTCGACGGTACAACCGCGCCGTCGCAGGTTTTCTCCGGCGCCCGCGGCTTTACGATTACCTCGAGGCGGTTGCGCGCGAGGAAGCCGAGGCAAAAAAAATGCCGCTTGAGGAGGATCCGATCGATGTTGCGTTAGAGACCGACGCCGTGTGCGAGGGGGTCCTGCAAGGGTTCCTTCACGCCTCGCCCTATTTAAAGTGGGACTACGAGCTCCCGTACAGGGACGCATGCGCCGGACCCAATAGCCTCCAACTTGCGATCAATCGTGAGTGGCGACGGCATCTTGTCGATGACGTCGACGGCGACATACCAAGCAAGATCTGGATCGATGAGCTTCTTGCGATATGCAGTAAATACGGCTGCGACCTCACGCCGTATATCCAACCGGCCGCGGTTACATCGCAAATTCGACTTCGGGACGAGTCCGAACTGTCGAACCGCAGGGCACGAGCTGCGGCGGCCAAGGCTGTTCACGAGGCACTAGAGGATGAGGGCCTTCCCATCGGCGCGCGCAAACGACTCAAGAGCAAGTTTATGGCCGCCTATGATCGATATCCCCAGCGCGTGGCGCAAGATGAGCCGCCAGCAGAAGGCTCCTCCAAAGTGGCAGCAGCCTGAAAGCAACATCTCATACGTGCGCGCGGTTGATTTCCCCATCCATGATTAAGCCCGGGCCCTCCAACAAACCTCGCAAAAAGAGGCCGAAGCAACGACGACGCGCCAAGGGCGAGGGGACCTTTGCTGAGCGTGCTAACGGGACATGGTCCTATGCTCTCGGTCTCGGCAAGAACGAGGCGGGAAAGCGAGTTCGCCGGTTCGTCTACGCTCCCACACGGGCGGCCCTGCAGCGCAAGGTCGCCGACCTTCGTGCAAGCGGCGGTGGAACGATCCAGCCTCGAGCCAAGGGGACGGTAGGAGAATGGATCGAGCAGTGGCTGGACAGCGACGTGAAGCCGAACGCCTCGCCGAATACGCATGCGCTGTACGAGACGATGTGGCGCGTTCACGCTAAACCGTTGCTCGCCGGTGTCACGCTCGAAGCACTCGATGTTTGGCACGTCGAGCACCTTATTGCCGAGCTTCGCCGCCGAGGCACGACGCGCGCCGTATTGCACAAAGTCAGCGCCACGCTGGGCCGAGCGATCGAGGTCGCGATCCGGCGGCGCCGCTACCATCGCGCAAACCCATTTCGGCTGGTCGAGGTCGTCGCGCCTCGCCCGAAGGAGGTGCGCGTTCTAACACCCGCTGAGGGACGGCGGTTTCTTCGGTGTGCCGACAAAGACGAGTACTCCGCTCTGTGGACTGTGATTCTGTTCGGTGGCCTGCGTTTGGGCGAAGCGCTGGGGCTCGAGTGGCGCGACGTTGACTTCGCGCACCGCGCCGTCTCTGTGCGCCAGGGGCTGGTTGAGGTCGGCGGGCACGTAGACGTTCGCCAGCCGAAGACGCACTCGTCGGCACGGCCCGTTGAACTCGGGCAAAGTGAAATCGAGGCGCTCCGCCGTCAGCGCGCAAGGACCGGGAGAGGGCGGTTCGTGTTCACGACCGGAACTGGGGGGCACCCGAGATGGTCAAATCTGCGGAGCCGGCATTTCGAGCCAATCTGCCGAGCCGCCCGGATTGAGGGGCTAACGATCCACGGCCTACGGCACTCGATGGGCTCCTTGATGATCAGTAAGGGCGTCCCGGCCAAGGTTGTCGCGGAGCGTCTGGGGCATTCGACGACTCGGCTAACGCAAGACCGCTATGCGCACGTATTGCCCGGGATCCAGCGCGAAGCCGTCGCGGCACTCGAAGCGCTATTGGCGCCGCGCAAGAACCGCGACCTAAAGAAATAGGCAGTAAAATAGGCGGTAAGGCAAGGGTAGGGCAAGGCGAGCAGGCATCGAAAAAGCCCGTTGCAGCGGGCTTTTATCTTGTGGAGGTGAGCGGACTCGAACCGCTGACCCCTTACATGCGAAGCAAGTGCTCTACCAGCTGAGCTACACCCCCACGAAGCGGGTTGCGCGCCGGCAACCCGCCGGACCGCCGTTATACGTTCCCGATAGTGCGCACCCTCTTAGTGCGGGTTGCCGAGATATGGGAACTGCGTGAAGTCGAAATGCTTGTCGCTGCAGCCGACGTTGTCGGTCGTGAGCTGCGGCGTCCCACCCAGCCCGTTCTGCTCCTGGTGGTCGTCGGCAATCGGGCCGGGCGCGTTCGGAACGTTCGACTTCGTCGCGATCTGCGGAACCAGGCTACCGAACGTCAGCATGAGCGTGATGTCGACGGTGTCGTCGCGCAAATCGCGTCCGCCGAATTTTCCGCCGTTCTGCGTCCCGATGCACTTCACCGCGATCTGCCCGTTGGTTTCGACACCGAGGTAGGCCGCATCGCCCGACTGCGAGAGGTCGGCGAGCAGCACGTCCGGCGCGAGCAGGTTCGCGATGAAGTTTGCGATCGCGTTGCTGCGGTGCGCGTACGGGCCGGTCACGAACGAGGTGATGTCGCTTTGCATCGCCGTGGCGTCGCCCGACGGCGAATTCCGGTTACTCGCGTCGTGACGCGCGTACGGGCTGAAGACCTCGGTCACGCCGGCGTTGCCGACGCGATCGATTTGGTGGAAAATCAGGTTGGCGCCGGTCGAGCTCGAACCGCTGAGGGTCGGGTCGTTGCTGCAACTGGAGAATGCGGCGAGCGACAGCGAGAAGGCAGCAGTTACGACGAGGAGGCGTTTGATCGTAGTCTTCATCGTCGTCAGTTCCCGCTCGTCGAGCTGGTCGTCGCCCAGTATGCGATGACCGGGCCGGTGTTGCTCGGTTGAAGGATCGCTTTGTTCATCTCGACGACGATCGAAAGAACGTTGGAATTTGCGAAGTAGTCGCTCGCGACGCCCGGCGGGTTGAACCCCTTCGGGCACGAGCCGTTGCCGACTTTGGGAAGGCAGCTCGGCGCCGTGCTTCCCGCGTTGCGGTCTGGGACGATCTTGTAGAATTGCTGTAAGTCGAAGAAGAACGGGTCTTCGCGCGCGCCGGCAAACACCGTCAAACCGCTCGCCGTCGTGAAGATCTTATTGATGAAACCCGTCCCCGACGCGAGCCCGCCGTTGAGCAACGTATTCGCCGGACCCGCCTGATTCGGCGTGCCGGGACCGTACACGAAGATTTGCTGCGTTCCGTTGGCGGCGGCGCTGACGGAAAACTGGATGACGAGATTCTCGACCGGCCGCGCGCCAAGCGCTTCGCTCTGCCAATTCGAGTCGAACTTCATCTGGTAGAGGACCGTCTGATCGAAGAAGGTCGTGAGGCCCGCGCCCGCCGCAATCGCCGGATGGACGTCCATGACGGCGACGACGTCGTTCGAGTTCACGGGACTCGGGAAAAAGTATGCGTCCGAGATGTCGGCGCCGGGCTTGGCGACGACCGCGGCCGAGTCTTGGATGTCGAAACCTTTGACGGGGCTCGCTACGTACAGGACGGCGACGGAGACGAAGACGGCGAGCGCTGCGACGCCGCCGATGAGACGACCGAATTTCATGACCCGCACAGTTACGCCCGAGCGGGCCTCAAAGCCTCGGGTTGGAGTGGGCGGTCCGATGGAGCGCAGGGTAAGGCTGGCGACCGCCGAGCGGAGGTCGAGGCGGGCGCCTTCGTGGAAGTTTGATTTCGGAATGATTTGCAAATTGATGCGAATTGGGGTCGTTTTGGCCCTAGCCGGCTGCGCCGGCTCCCAGTCGCAGCAGTCGGCGGCGAAGCCGGGAGCCTCCGCGGGGAACCTCC
Source organism: Vulcanimicrobiota bacterium (assembly GCA_963832625.1). Taxonomy (GTDB): domain Bacteria; phylum Vulcanimicrobiota; class Vulcanimicrobiia; order Vulcanimicrobiales; family Vulcanimicrobiaceae; genus CAWHUV01. The sequence goes on from CAWHUV010000008.1 coordinate 632,947, forward strand.
GCGTCCTCACAACGATTTCGACCTTTGAATCCCTTGCGACGGCGGTCGGCGGAGCGCGGATCTCCGTGGACAGTCTGGTCCCGGTCGGCGCATCGCCCGAGGACTACGAGCCGACACCGGGCGACATCGCGCGTCTCGCCCAAGCCGACGTCCTCTTCGAGAACGGAGTCGGTTTAGAGTCGTGGCTCGCCCGCACGATCGACAATGCCAAGAACCCGCATCTTCGGATCGTCGTCTTGAGCGACGGCCTTCCTAAGAAGGACACCAATCCGCACCTCTGGATGGATCCGGTCCTCGCGCGCGGCTACGTCCGAGCGATTCGTGATGCTTTGAGCGCCGCCGATCCCGCCGGGCGCGCGACCTTTACGCGCAATGCGGCCGCATACGACGCGCGGCTGATTCGCCTGCAGCGCGACATCGCGGCGAAGATCGCGACAATCCCGCCGCCTTCGCGCATGATGATCGTCTTTCACAATGCGTGGCAGTATTACGACGACCGTTTCGGCTTGCGAACGCTCGGCATCGTCGAACTGTCGCCGGGTCAAGAACCGAACCCGCAGTACATCGGGCACCTGGTTGACGTCGCGCGCGCCAATCACGTCCGCGCGGTTTTTGCCGAGCCGGAATACAGCCCGAAATTAGTGCGAGCGCTCGCGGAGAGCGCGGGGATCAAAACCGTCGAAAACCTTTACGACGACTCGATCGGCGCCGATCCGCGCGTGCACGACTATGAAAGCATGCTGCGGTACGATACGAACGTGATCGTCACGGCTCTCGGCGGCCGCCCGTGAGTCGAGCAATGGCGCATGGGGCCGAGGCGGCGGCGGATCCCATTTGCGTCCAGGGCTTGACCGTGCGCTACGAGCGCGTGCTCGCCCTCAATCACGTTAACCTCACGCTCGGCCCCGGCGAAGCGCTCGGTATTGTCGGTCCGAACGGTTCGGGGAAATCGACCCTTTTAAAGACGATCGCCGGCCTCATCGAGCCAAACGCCGGGACCGTAAAGATCTTCGGCCGGCCGCCGCATGCGCTCGCCCCCGGAACGATCGCGTACGTCCCGCAAGTCGAGGACGTCGACTGGAGTTTCCCCGCGGACGTGTACGACGTCGTCGCGATGGGACGCATTCCGCGTCTACGCCCATTGCAACGTTTTTCAAAGCACGACCGGAAGGCGGTCGATGCGGCGCTGCACGCGCTGCACATCGGCGACTTACGGCACCGGCACATCTCGGCGCTCTCGGGTGGCCAGCAGCAGCGCACCTTCGTCGCGCGCGCGATCGCGCAAGAGCCGCGCCTGCTGTTGCTCGACGAACCGACGACGGGCGTCGACGCCGCAACCGAGGAAGCGCTGCGCGAACTCGTGCGCTCGCTCGTGGCGGACGGCTTACCGGTATTGATGACGACGCACGACCTCGACCGCGCGGCAGACTGGTTCGATCGCTTGATGGTCGTCGATCGCAAGGTGCTCGCCGAGGGCGGCCCAGCGGAGGTCCTCGCCTCCGGCGCTTACGCCGGGATCCGCGAGCACACGCACGTCCACGGCCACGCGCGAAGCGATCCCCACGAGGATACGCACGACGGCGCGCATGACTGACCTAATCCTCGCCCCGTTCGCGTACGAGTACATGCAGCGCGCGTTTCTCGCCGCACTCGTCGTTGGCACGCTCTGCTCGACGATCGGTACGTACGTCGTGCTGCGCAAGCTTTCGTTCATCGGCGATGGCATCGCGCACGCCTCGTTCGCCGGCATCGTCATCGCCTATCTGCGCGGGATCGACTACTACGTCGGCGCCGCGGTGGTGGCGGTCGTAACCGCTGTTGGAATTGGATATGTGAACCGGCGCGGGCACGTCTCGCTCGATACCGCGATCGGCGTCCTCTTTACGGGGATGTTCGCCCTCGGCGTATTCTTGATGAGCCGTCTGCCGACGTACGCGGTCGATCTTCAGGGCTTCCTGTTCGGCAACATCTTGGCGATCTCGCGCTCCGACATCGAGTTGATCCTCGTCCTGTCGGCGGTGGTCGCGCTCTCGCTCGCGCTCCTGTACCGGCCGCTGTTCTATACGTCGTTCGACCCGGTCGTCGCTCAAGCCAGCGGAATTCCGTCGGGATACGTCAGCTACGCACTGTTGGTGCTGCTCGCGCTGACGATCGTCATCTCGTTGGAAGCGGTCGGCATCGTCCTCGTTGCGGCGTTGCTCGTCACGCCCGCCGCGACCGCGTATCAACTGACGCAGAGATTCACGAAGATGATCGTGCTCTCCGCGGTCATCGGCGCGTCCTGTGCGGTCGTCGGACTGTATGCGTCTTACTACCTACACGCGGCGAGCGGCGCGACGATCGTCCTGCTCGTGACGATCGTGTTCTTCGCGGCGATGCTTTCGAAGCGGCTGGTGGGGCGCGCTACTTAAGGAGTGCCCAGCGCCGCGACGGCGGCGCGTTCGAGAAGCGACCCGAGGCCGGTAACCAGATCGTACCCTTTGTCGACGTCGCAGCCACGCGGGCGGACGGTGAGGCAGCCGCGGACGGGCGGTGGCGGCGACGGGATTACGCCGCGGAAACCGAGCGGCAGCGGCGCCGGACGCGGCCGCAGCGCATTGTCCGCATAGCCGCGGTCGTTCGGTCCGACGACGTCGCGAAATGCTTGCGGGTGCGCGCTTGCGAGCGCGTAAAGGTCGCCCGGCGTCGTGATGCGGCGCTCCGGTGGGAGCGCTGCATCGATCGCGGCAAGTTCGGCGCCGACGATCGCCGCGCTCTCGCTCGTCCCGCCGACGCCGCCTTCGTTGTATCCGTGCCACGCGACGTACAGGTGACCCGCGGCATCGGCCGACACGTCGGGGACCATTCGGTTGACGACCGCGTGCGCGAGGGAAAACTCCATCGGTGCGTGCTGCCATGTCGGGCGTGGGTCGAATGCGATCCCTCCGCCGCTCGCGTGCAGCCCGTCGTTCCACGGCCCCTCGTCGAGCCGGCCATTGCGTTCGCCGAGTGCCGTCCCACCCACGCAAATCACGAACGGCAAGACGCACGGGTACGTGACGCCGGGCCGTTCGAACCCGGCGACGTGGATTCCATACGCGCCGTCGTCGCCCGAAGGGACGACGACCGCAATTCCGCGCAGCGTCGCTTCGAGGTACGCGATCGGTGTCGGACCGATCGCTGCGGCGCTCGGGCCCCACAGCGGCGCGACGGCGAATGGGAAGACGATGACGTCGGGCTGCGGATCGTCGTCGAGCGCGCGCTGAATTTCGAGCGTCCCCTCGGCGCCGCGGACGCAGACTTCGTCGTAGCGCACGTCGACCGTCGCCGCCGGCGCGAGCGCGAACGCGGCGTCGACGTCGATCGTCGCTTCTTGACCGTGGTCGTCGCGCCCGCAGAGTTGTTCGTTGATCGCGGGCGTAATCACGCGCTCGATGACGTGCGCCGGATCCAGGCCCAGCGGCTCGGCCGGCGGCGCGGTGGCCTGCGGCAAGGGGCCGCCTTCGAGTCCGCTGCTCGTGCCTTGCGAAAACGGCGTAAGGTCGCGCGGGTCGGCCTGATCCGATGAATCCTCGATCAGCGCGATCCTCATCTCCGCGCCGCCGTTTGGAATCGCGTCGTATGCTTCACGAAACCGCGACGGGCCGTACCACATTCCGCGAAAGTCGCTCGGCAAGCTCGGGCGCTCGACCGTGTCGGCGAGACGCGGCGTGTACGCCTTCACGGCGCCACGGACCGCGCGGACGCCGTCAATCGGGATCGTCAGCGGGCCGATCGGCGCGACGATCGTCCGATCGCCGTTCTGCCAGAGGTCGTATTTGATAGAAAACGCCCGCTCGGCGTCCGGGACCGTCAAATCGCCGCCGACGACTAAACGATTTCGCGCGACGTAGACGTTGGTCGCCCCGCTCGCGCGCAGCCAACCGCCGAGCCTGTCTACTTCGGCCTGCGAGCGACCGTAGCGTTGCGCGAACGCAGCCTCGCTCAAGCGGAGATGGTGCATCGGCGACGCCGGGTCGGCGATCGCTTCGGCGGTCGCGTCGAGCGATCGATCCTTGGGCACGAGCTCCACTGCGACGTGCATGCGCAGCGCGACGTCGAGTTTGAAGACCCGCGCGTACCCTTCCAGGAAAGCCGGCGGCGGCGTGTAGCGTTCCGCATCGGCGGGCGCGGTCGAAAACAGTCCGAAAGCGGTGAGGGCCGCAGCTCCCAACATTTTCCCAGATTGTATGAAAAGGCGACCGCGCGCGCTCATGGAAATCTTGTTATCGCAACGTACGCCGAGGTCATCCCATGCGCCGTTCCGCCTTCCTTAGTAGTTTGACCGTCGCGGTCGGCGTCGCCGAGCTGGCGCGCGTCGCGCCGGCGCTGGCGGCGCTCGACGAGGGCGAACTCGGGCGCGAGGTTTTCGTGCAGTTGCGCGACGACGGCGACCTCCTCTTCGATTCGCAGTACTACGAGCATTTGAACGAGGTTGGCTCGGTGATCGCGGACGTTACGCGCACGCGCTATCCGTATCCGATCCAGTATCATGTGGTAAAGGGCGACTCGCCGAATGCGTTCTCGGTCCCGGGCGGGCACATCTACGTCAACGAGCCGCTCTTGCGTATGGCGAAAAACCGCGACGAACTCGCGGGCGTGCTTGCGCACGAGACCGGTCATATGGTGCTGCACCACGTCGCCAAGCGGATCGCGAACGCTCAGCGCGCGAACACGATCGGCACGATCTTGAGCATCCCGGCGCAGATACTGCTCGGCCCACTCGGCTCGCTTCCGGCCGGCGCCTTGCTCGACGCTCTACAGAACGCGCAAGACGCCAACCTGTCGCGTCACATCGAAGCGCAGGCCGACGAAGAAGGCGCGCGGATTCTCGCCGCGACCCCCAGCTACAACCCGTACGGGATGATCTGGTTCTTCCAGACGATGACCAAAACGTTCGGCGACAAAGGGACGTATTGGTCGCGCGACCATCCTTTCGATTCGGCGCGGATCAGCGACCTCAAAAACCTGTTCGCGTCGAACCCAAGTCTGTTCGCCAAGTACGACGCGACCGATCTCAGCGCCGAAACGTACTGGTAGCTCACGCCCGAGTCGGCCGGCTTAAACCGCTCCTTCGGCCGCCTCGGCAGAGCGCACGACGACGTAGCGATCGTCGCCCGCGCGGGCGAGGTAGCCCGTCCCGGCGAGCGTCTCGAGGACCTCGTGCGTCAGCGCGCGCTCGTTCTTGTTCGGCATCCCCGCCCAGCGCAGCGCGACGTCGTCGGTTTCGAGCGTCTGGCCGGGGTTGGCCAGCAGGCTCGCGAGGAAGGTCGAGCTCATGTTCAACCGGCGCATCCGCGACGCGTTCGGTTCGAGCGCGATCTCGAACGCCGATCGATTGTCCGGCTCGGGAGCGAGCGGCGCAGGCGCGGCCTCCGCGCGAGTGGGCTCGGCCGGCTTTGCATCGAGCGCGTGCGGCGGTTCCGCGGCCGGAACGGCGGCCACGTCGCCGCCGACGATTTGCGGGACGCGCGCCAAGACAAAATCGGTCGCGCGCGGGAAGAGTTCCGCGAGTCCGAGGAGCGTGCTCTGCCACGGCACCGCATTGACGACCGGTTTGCGCGTATCGATCGCGTCGAAGATTTTGCGCGCGACGTCGTAAGGTTGCGCGGCCAGAAACGGGGGCGGTCCGGCCAAGCCAACGCGCGTCATGAACTCGGTTGCGACGGCGCCCGGATCGACGTACGTGACGGCGATATTGTCAGGGCGCAACTCGTTGCGAACGATCCGGGCCATGTTGCGGACGGCGGCTTTCGCGGGTGGATACGCGCCGAGATTCCCGACCGGGACGCGCGCGACGCCGCTTCCGACGAAGAACACTTGACCGCGCGAACGCCGCAGTTCGTCGAGCGCTTCGCGCAACAGCGCGAGCGGCGCGACGATATGCGTCTCGACCTGCTCGCGAAGCGCGTCGTCGCTCTGCGCGCCGATCGGGCCGACCGCGACGCCGCCCGCGTTGTTGACGAGAATGTCGATTCGGCCGTAGCGAGCGAGGGTTTCGCGCACGATGAGCGCCGCCGCGCCGGGTGCGCGAAGATCGAGCGCCAAGGTCTCGATCGAGCCGGTCGCTTCCTGCACGACGCGCTTGAGTTCGTCGAGCCGCTCCGTCCGCCGGCCCGTCGCAAGGACGCGCAACCCAGCTCGAGCGGCGCGCTCGGCCAGCGCCCGCCCGATCCCGGACGACGCGCCTGTCACGATCATCACCCGCCCGTCCTTCACGCAGGCTCTCCTTCGCCGTTTTGCGTCGCCACGTACGCATCGTACGCGGACCCGACCGATGCTGGCAAGCCCGCATAATACGAAGACTCGTCGGCGATCGCGCGCGGCGCTGCGCGAACCTCGTACCGGGCACGCGCGAATTCGGACAGCACGCGCGCGACCGGTCGCTCCGATCCGTCGGCCCGCAGGATTCCGAAGCGCAATTCGTGCGGCGCGCGATCGAACGGCGGCGTCCCCGCGAGCGCGTCGGGGTAGTCGGTCCAGCACCACCACAGCGCGCCGAGCGCTCCGCTTTCCCAGAGGCGCGGCAGGACGGCGGCCGCATAGCGCGCGCCGGCCTCGTCGTCCAGGCACGGGACGGCGCCCGCGCGTTGTACGCCGTCCGAACATACCGGCGTCCCAAACTCCGTGAAGAAGACGGGCTTGCGCGCGAACGATTCGGTCAGCCGGCAGAGGAACGGGACGACCTCTGGATCGTCGGGGCCGCGCGCGAAGTCGCTGTACGCCGGATAGCCGTGCATCGTGGCGAACCGCAGCGGAGCGCACATGGTAGAGGGGCGGATGTTGCGTTCGAGCGTTACGTCCTCGCCGTGAATTCCGGCGGTGACCCCGACGTTCGAAGCCTCGAACAAGTCGTGGCTCAGCGCCGCGCACCAATGTTCGCCGTCCGCAAGGCTTCGCGGCGCGCGCAGATTCGAAAACTCGTTTCCGAGGTCCCATGCGAGGATTGCGGCGTGCTCGCGCATGCGCGCACCGAGTTCGCGCACAAAGAAGCGCTGCGCTTCGAGCAACTCGCCCGTGTAGAAATCGCCGATGCCGTGCGGCACGGCGCGCCCGTTCGAGATCGTGCGGAAGCGCCCGGAATCGGTCGCCGGGTCGAGCGTCCACTCCGGGAGCCAGTTTACGCCGCTCATGTGGCCGCAGAAGAGCGTCGGGATCGCTCGGAGTTTGTGGGCGGCGGTGCGGTCGAACAGCGCAGCCAAGTTCTCGAATGCCGCGTCGTCGAGCGCGAACGGCGCCGGCTGGAAGCTTTCCCACGTAAGAAAGAAGCGCACGACCTCAAAACCGAGCCCCGCCATCCGTGCCAAGTCTTCGTCGATCGCACCGAGGTCGAAGCGCGACCACATGGCCATCGCGCTCGCGCGGGGCCAGTAGTTGACGCCGACAAGGAAGCGCGGCATGGCGAGCGGTGATTGTCGCGCAGCCGAAGGCGACCCTGCGCCGCGCGCGAACGCCTCCGGGCATGCAAGCGAACCTTCTCGTCGGGATCGTCATGGGTAGCGCGTCGGACCTCGAAACGATGAAGCCTGCGTCGGTGACGCTCGGCGAACTTGGGGTCGGCTGTGAGATGCGCGTCCTCTCGGCGCACCGGACTCCCGATCTGCTCGTCGAGTACGTCAAGTCCGCGCCGTCGCGCGGCGTCAAGATTTTCATCGCCGGCGCCGGCGGCGCGGCCCATCTTCCGGGGGTCGTCGCGGCGTACACACAGCTCCCGGTGATCGGAATCCCGGTGAAGTCGCCGACGCTCGACGGACTCGACTCGCTGCTCTCGATCGTACAGATGCCGGCCGGCGTCCCGGTCGCGACGGTTGGGATCGGAAACGCGGTGAACGCCGCGCTGCTTGCGGCGCGCATACTGGCGCTCGAAGACTCGGCGTTGCTCCAGCGGCTCGAAGCGCGCAGCGCCGCCGCCGCCGCGAAGATCAAAGCGACCCAGATCTAGATCGAGGCGAGAGTGTGACGCGGATCACACCGCACGACCGCAGACGGGCACAAAGCCCCAAGCGATCTAGCCTTGCAGACGTGGCGCGCGTCACAGTTTGGGGCTACGTTAGGAGGCGGGAGGGCCCCTAATTGTACGTGGAGATTGGGCCGGCGACGGACGGCGCGGAGATCGAACGCTACGCGACGATGTTTCCGAAGGAACGGCTCGTCCCGTGCGGGCCGGGCGCGTGGTGGGCCGTGATGCCCGGCGACGGCGTGACACTCGTCTACTGGGTCTTTGAGGCGCCGCGCTGTACGAATTTGCCGATGCACCGGCATGAAGAGGGGCAATCCGGATACGTGCTCGAGGGCGAGCTCTCGCTGCTTTACGGCGACGGGTCGGAACGCGTGCTCCGCGCGGGTGAGGCCTATACGATTCCGCCGGGCGTTCTTCACGGCGCCTCGATCCGCCGCCGCGCGGTCATGCTCGACGTGTACTCGCCCGCGCGCAAAGACTACGAGGAGCGTTACCGCTTCAGTCTTCGTGCCAGGGAGACGTCGGCGTCGAAACGGGTTTCGGCGGAAATTCGGTAAAGGCCATCGGCCGGTCCCAATAGTCGCGGGTTCGCCAGGCGAGTTTTTCGGCGCTCGGCGGCGGCGGCGTGCGCAACTCGAGCGCCATCGCGTACGCCTCGAGGTAACGGTCGATCATCCGCGCGGTCGAAAACGTCGACTCGACTCGTTGGCGGCACGCGTGGCGGTCTAGCGCAGCGAGCTGCGGAACCTTCGCGACGGCATCGTCGACCGAGTCGCACAGATAGCCGCTGACGCCGTCGACGACGATTTCGGGGATCGATCCCATGCGGGCGCCGAGGACCGGCGTCCCGCACGCCATCGCTTCAACTAAGGTGAGGCCGAAACGCTCGGGACGGGTCGTCATGTGGAGGAGCGCAAGCGCGCCGCCGAGCAGTTCGTTGCGCGCCTCGCGCCCGACGGCGCCGAGGAACTGCACGCGCTCGCCGTCGACGTACGGCGCCACTTGTGTTCGAAAGTATTCCTCGTCCTGCGCAATCGCGGCGATCTTGAGGCGCACGCCGGCGCGCTTGGCGATCTCGATCGCGAGGTGCGCGCCTTTCTCCGGATGGAAGCGCCCGAGGAAGACGAGATAGTCGCCGGGTTTATCGACGAAGGTGAACTCGGCCGGATCGATGCCGTTGTACGTCGTCGCGAGATAATCGAGCCCAGGGTCGCGGTCGGCGTCGCTGATCGAGCAGTAGAAGCTTCGCTCCACGGCGGCGTAGTACGCGGCGAGGATCGGCGGGCGTGAGAATCCATGGATCGTCGTAACGAGCGGCGGCTTGCGCCGCGCGAGCGCGTACGTGAGCGGCCGCCAGTCGAAGTTGTTGTGGATCAGGTCGAATTTGCGCGCGCGGCGGAAGAGATTGGCGACGTGCAACGCGCTGTAGACCTCGTCGTCGAGCCCGCGGTCTTCGTTCAAGCCGACCGGGATGACGGATTCGATCCGCACGCCCGGCACGTGCGAGTTACCGGTCGCGAAGAGCGTGACGTCGAGTCCGCGCGCCGCCATTCCGCCGGCGATGCTCGCGGCGATCTGTTCCCACGGCCCGTATCCGGGGGGGGGCGTCGGCCACGCAATCGACCCGAGCACGGCGAGACGAAGGCCTTTTAGGTCGTTGCTCACCTTGGTACGGACTCGCGGCGCGCCGGCCGTTCCCTTCTCGCGCCCCGGTCTCACGAGGAAGGACGATCGCCTTCCGCGGCGCTCCGCGCGGGACTTCGGACCGGGGTGAAGCTTGAGTTGCGAGGCCCCGGCCGTCCTATCGGCGTACAGTACGCCCTCGCAGTCGGTCGCGCGCACACTCTGTCGGCCCGCAAGTGTTCTCATGCGACCGTCCCTTCTTTGCGCTCCGACGGGCCAAGAAAGACTTCAAACGAGTATGAAACTTGCATTTCTCAAAATGCCGTGCGCCGTAGTCGTCGCGTCGCTGCTGCTCGCTGCCTGCGGCGGCGCCGACCGGAGTGGCGGGCTTATGCCCCAGACGCCGGCCCAAGCGCACATGCGCGCAACGGGTAGCCAATCTCACGGGCGGCCCAATAGTTGTTCGGCGGCCACGCTCGGAACGCAATACGCGGTTCTTTCAACGACTGCAAAGAACGCGAACGTGCACTTTCAATCGAGCGTGAGCGTTCAGGGCGACCTGGGCGTCAACGCGACGATGGGTCAGCTCCAACTCGATCCAGGCGCCGTTGTCCACGGGGTTGCGCACGTGCAGCACGGACTGAAGGTTCAAAACCATGGGACGATTTCCGGGGGCGTGCTCGTCGATCCGACCGGTCTCGCGACGGCCGTGAGCAATGCCCAGGATGTCAGCTGCTACGACGCGAGTCTGCCGAACACGATCGGCTCGCCGTCGACGATCAACCTGAAGCCCAACCAGTCGCTGACGATCAACGGCGCAAACGTGCCGGGGACGGTCAACGTTCTCTCGTTCACGCAAGTCCAAATGGGTCCTAACTCGACGTTGACCTTCAACGCACCCGCGGGGAGCTCGTTCGTGCTCAACGTTGCCGGCGAGGCGCATCCCGCACCCGGCGCCAAAGTTCTCGTCACCGGCGGGATATCGGCCGGCGACGTCGTTTTCAATTTCATCGGTATGAAAGGCAACGTCCAGATCGAACAGAACGACACGTTCAGCGCGTCGATTCTGGCGTTCCAGCGAACGGTCACCATCGAGCAAAGCGCCGTCGTGGGCGGCGTGATCGTCGCCGACGGCGGTAACCTTCAGCTCCAGAATAAAGTAAGCGTGCTCGACTCGGCGCCGTCGGTGGCACCGTACTTCCTTTTCGGTGACGCGACCCTCGTTCAGCCGGGCTACGATTCGCCGAATGCGGTTTCGGCGACCTCAACCGGTCCCAACGCCTACGGCGGCGTTGACGTTGCTTTCCCAGCCGGCCTGACGGTAGCCGGACTGACGAATTACAGCACGGAGTACATGTTCACGCTAGGCTCGTGTGGTCTCGGGTCCCCGAGACTCGTGGCGACGGTCACGAACGGAACCAATACCGGGAACATCAACTTCTACGTCGGACCGTACCCGAACTACACGGGCTGTCCGCCGAACGTCTGGGGTAACACGGGCAATCTCGCCGCGCCGACGAACTACGTCGACGACAGCCAGCTCGGCGGGAGTTTCTACGACCTCTACTCGAACACCCAAGCGATGTTCGGAAGCTACACCGTCATCGACATGTTTGCAGTCGTCGACGGGCCGGGTCAAACGACGGAGTTCGATGATATCGCGATCAACGGGAACACCCTGAAATTCTAGGGGTGCGCTAGCCCGTCGAACTCAACCCTGTTACCAAGAGCCTCGCCACGCGGCGAGGCTCTTTCCTACTTCCGCTCGAACGCGATCGCGCCGCTCTTGAGCACGGCCTTCGGCGTGCGAAGCGCGCGAATGTCGTCGTCGATGTCGCGGTCGAGCAGGACGAGGTCGGCGACCTCACCGATCGCCAATCGTCCGCGCGCGACGCCGAGCAGATCGGCGGCGTCGGCGGTTGCGACGCGCAGCGCTTCGCGCGCGCTCATCCCGAGCTTCGTCATCATCAACTCGACTTCGTAACCGTATGCCTCGTGATAGTTATACGGCGTGCCGGCGTCCGAGCCGCCGGCGAACTTGACGCCGGCCGCGCGGGCCCGCTTCAAGTTCTCGTGCGCGTGCTCCGCGATCTCGCGCGCCTTCCGCAAGACGAAGTCGGGCATGCCGGCGTCGGGGCCGGCCTCGATGATCCCCGCGATCGCCGCCAGCGTCGGCACGATGTACGCGCCGCGCTCGACCGCGAGGGCAATACCCTCGTCGTCGATCAGATGCCCGTGCTCGATCGAGTCGATCCCGGCCCACAGCGCATTCTTGATGCCGTTCGTTCCGATCGCATGCGCCGCGCATTTCATCCCGTGCAAGTGCGCCTCGGCGATGCCGGCGCGCAACTCGTCCTCGGAGAGCTGCTCGATCCCGGGGACCGCGCCCTTCGTCAGCACGCCGCCGGTCGCGATGAACTTGATGCAGTCCGCGCCCGCGAGGCGCTCCTCGCGGACGGCTTTGCGTACGTCCCACGGCCCGTCAGCCTGCCGCCCCGCCCACCACCCATGTCCGCCGGTCATGCAGATCGGGCGCCCGGCGGCCAGAACGTTCGGCCCCGGCACTTTTCCCGCCGCAATCGCATCGCGCAGTTCGATCGACAGGCTCTCCGTCCCACCGACGTCGCGGACGGTCGTTATGCCGGCCTCGAGCGTCTTGCGCGCGTTCTCGGCGCAGACGTACGCGCGCTGCACCGGCGTCGTCAAAACGAACACGTCCATCGTGCGGTTTTCGCCGCTCATCTCGAAGTGTGCGTGGCAATTGATCAGCCCCGGGACGACGCACGCGGCTTCGAGGACGCGCGCGTCGCGTGGGGGCTGCGCATCGGCGGCGACCGCGACGATCTTGCCGTCCTCGACCGTCAACAAACCGTTGTAGAGCGGCTCGCCGTCGCTGGTGTGCAGGACGCCGAAGCGGATGACGAGCGCGCTCACGTGCGGTCCGCCAAGAAAACGTCGGTGCGGTACACCATGTCGATCGTCCCTTCACGAGCGTGAACGTCAAAGAGTGCGCGTAACGTTTCGATCATCGTCGCGTGCGCCGGGCCTTCGCGCGGCGCGTACGACGTGCTGCGGACGCGCCCGAGCAGGCCCTCATAGTCGAGGCGCTGGCTGTTCGAGAACGACCGCAATCGCACGCCGTTTAGGCCGGGGCTGCTGAGAAGGTCGAGCACGACCTGAGAACCGTTGCGATAACCGGCGAGCGCCATGCGATCGGTAAAGCCGTCGACGATCTCGCCGAAGCCGCGCGTGAACGAATCGTTGTCGTCGCGCTCGTTGAAGACGACTGCGACCCGGCCGCCTGGGCGCAACACGCGGACGAACTCGGCGACGCTCAGGGCGTTGGCAAACCAATGGAACGCTTGAAAGCACGTAACGAGATCGACCGATTCCCCGGGAAGTTCGAGGGCATCGGCTCGACCGTCGCGGACGTCCAAGCCCGAAGCGCACGCGACCGCGCGCATCTCGGCGTTCGGCTCGATGCCGAGGACCCTCGCGCCGCGCTCCGCGAGCAAGCGCGCGGATATCCCCGTCCCCGCGCCGACGTCGACGACGAAGAGACGCTCGGGTTTCTCGAGACCCGCGAACACCGCGTCGATGACCTCGGCCGGGTACGATGGACGGTATTGCGCGTAGTCTTTGCTGCGCGCGTCGAACCGCGTTACCGTTGAAGGGCGCCACGGCTTCACGCGCGCGTGCTCCCTGCTTCGGCGCCGACGCTCGCGTCGCTTCGTTCGAGCGCGCCGTCGATGACCTCGAAGCATCGATCGAGGTCGTCGGTCGTGTTATAGTGCGCGAGACTGATGCGGACCGCGCGTCCGCCCGCACCGCCCGCAAGCATCGCCATCAAGCGCGGCGAATGGTAGTCGCCGACGCGCGCTTCGATGTTTGCGTCTTCGAAGCGCTGCGCCAACTCGTCGCTCGCGAGCCCGCGTACGTTAAACGCAAACACCGGGAGGCGCTCTTCGCTCGCCGGTCTTCCGTAAAGTTGCACCCGGTCGCCGCGCTCGGCGAAGCGTTGCCGAGCGTAGGCGGACAAGGCGGCTTCGTACCGGGCGATCTTTGCGAGGGCGCGCCGCGGTTGCTTATCGATGTCGCGCATGTAGGCAAGCGTCCCGAGCCATCCCGCGAGACCTTCGTGATTTTGCGTCCCCGTTTCGAGGGTCCAGTGGCGGCCGTCGCCGCCGACGACGTGCGCGTCGTGGGACTGCACGTAGCGTTCGAGGACGCGGCGGCTCGCGTACCAGAAGCCGAAATGCGGCGCGTACATCTTGTACGCGGAGAAGAATGCGAAGTCGACCGTCGGCGGCAACTCGATAGGGAAATGCGGAAGGGCTTGAACGCCGTCGACGACGACGAGCGCGCCCGCCGCTTTGGCCGCATCCGCCAAGCGCGGGACGTCGAATACGATCCCAGTCGAATTCGACGCCCACGGCAGCGCGACTAAGACCGGGTTGCGCTCGAGGAAGGCAAGATACTTTTCAAACTCGAGACCACCGTGCGCGTCGACGGGGACCACGTGCACTTGCACGCCGAAGCGGCGCAGCCACATCCACGGAGCGACGTTCGCCTCGTGGTCGGCTGCGGTGACGATGATCCGATCGCCGCGCTGCACCGTCGCCGCGAGCAGACGCGAAAAGGCGAACGCGAGGCTCGTCCCGTTGAGGCCCACGCCGACTTGTGCCACCGGGGCGCCGACGAGCGTCGCGAACTCTTGCTTCGCTTCTCCGATCAGCTCCGTCGTCGCGTGGGGCCGCGCGAAGATGGCGCCTCGCTGCGCGTTGTCGTGCGCGAGGTAGCGCTGCATCCGTTCGAGCGCGAGGTCGGGGAGCTGCGCGCCGGCGGCGTTATCGACCAGGATCCGTCCTTGCGCGGCCGCGGCTACCACGGCCGGAAAGCGGTCGGCGTTCACGCCGGAACCTCATTCGCTTCGAGCGCTCTGAAAACGCGCGACGGCATCTCGCGCCCGAGCGCGCTCGCGACGAAACGCGTCGCCGCGCGGACCGCGTCGAGGTCGACGCCGGTCTCGATTCCCATGCCGTGCAGCATGTACAGCAGGTCTTCGGTCGCAAGATTGCCGCTTGCGCCCGGCGCGTACGGGCACCCGCCCAGGCCGCCGCTCGCGGCATCGAACGTCGCGACGTTCATCTGCAGCGCCGCTAGGACGTTCGCAAGCGCGGTCCCGCGCGTGTCGTGAAAGTGCATCGCGAGGCGCTCGACCGGCATTTCGCGCTGCAACGCCTCGGCGACGGCGGCGACGCGGTCGGGGGTCGCGACGCCGATCGTATCGCCGATCGAAATCTCGTCGACCGCCATCTCGGCGAGCGCCGTCGCGACGCGCACGACGCGCTCGATCGGTACCTTCCCTTCGTACGGACAGCCGAAGGCCGTCGAGACGTAGCCGCGGACCCACATCCCCTCGGCGCGCGCCGCGTTCACGACCTCGCCGAACGCCGCGAGCGACTCGTCGATCGTCATGTTGATGTTGCGTTTGGTGAACGAGTCGGTCGCCGCGGTAAAAACTGCGACGGCGCCGACGCCCGCGGCGCGCGCGCGCTCGAGGCCGCGCACGTTGGGGACCAGACACAAGTACGTCACACCCGGGCGGCGCTCGATCCCCGCCATGACGTCCTCGGCGTCGGTCAACTGCGGGATCGCGGACGGGCGCACGAACGACGTGGTTTCGATCAGCGGCAGGCCGCTCGCCGAAAGGAGGTCGATGTAGCGAATCTTATCGCCCGTGGCGACGACGCCGGGTTCGTTCTGCAAGCCGTCGCGCGGCCCCATCTCGCAGACCTTGACGCGCGCCGGCAAATTCTCGAAGGCTGGCGCGCTCACGATGCGGCCTCGAACGCAGGTGCGCCTCTAGAGCGTGCGGCCGCGGTCGGAATCGTGCACGTATCGATGTGGTCGGCGATCGCGGCAATCGCTTGCGGCCACACGTTGTCGTCGTACCGGAAGTTCTTGATCAACAGCGTCCCGAGGTTGAAGGCGCCGATCAAGTTGAGGTGGTTCGCGTGTTTGTCTCTAACGTCATACGACCGAATCCGGCCTCCGAGCGTCGCCGAGTCTCTCCAAACGATCCCGTCGTTGTCGTCGCCGAACTTTGGAACGACGCCGCACACTGAGAACAGGCAGGCGCCGGGCGGCGCGACCCACGGTTCCTTGTCGAGAACCCAATTGCGATGGCGCCACCGGCCTTCCCAGTGACCGCGCGTTTCGTTGAGCCAGAACATGAATGCCGAGCGGATGTCGAGATCGCCCATCGCTTTGTCGCCGAGCCGGAGAAACGCAGTCAGCATCGGCATGATGTCGACGGTGACGCCCCAATGCGGCGTTCCGAGCGTGATCGTGTGGGCGACGTCGCGTGAGCGTTCGGGGTAGCGCCGCAAGAAGCCGCGGACGACGAGTCCGCCGAGCGAGTACCCGACCGCGACGATCGGAAACCGCGCCCCGGTGAGTTTCAAGTTGTCGAGATGACCGCCGAACTTGTCGATGCGGTCGGAGAGTGTGTCGGCGTATTGAGGGAAGAGCATGCACGGAAAACCTCGATCGCGCAAGCCGGGCAGGCCGCGCCGCCCTTCGGCGAGCGTCAGCATGTCCTTGTCCGGCTCGTTGTATCCGGGAACGATGACAATCGTGGGCTTCGGCTCGCTCACTCGATCTCCAATAGGGTCGCGCCGCCGGTGACCAACGCCCCGGGAGCGACCGCAACGCTCTTGACGGTCCCGTTCCGCGACGCTTCGATGCGATGCTCCATCTTCATCGCTTCGAGGACGACGAGGAGGTCGCGTTCGACGACCTCGTCGCCGACCTTTACCGCAACTTTGACGATCTTGCCCGGCATCGGCGAGGTCACGGCGCCCGCCGGCCCCCCGCCGCGCGCGTGGCTCAGCGCTTCGAGCGAGGGCGGCGCGGCGAGCTCGAGTCGGAAGGTGGCGCCGTCGAAGGCGACGTCGACCGAATCGCCGTTCAACGCGGCTTGGCCGGAGTAGCGGCGACCGTCGGCCGTTCGAACGCCGACGCGGTTTCGGTCCGCCTTGAAGTGAAACTCCACAGCGAGGTCGCCTTCGAGTCGCCACGCGCCGTCGTGCCCCACCGGCGACGCGACGACGCCGACGCGGCGACGCTTCCCGAGCAGGTTGATCGGGATGCCGACCTGCGCGACCCGCCATGCGCGCGGCGAATTCAAAACGGCCGCCGTTGCCAACAGAAACGCCTCGTCGGGTTCTTCGGCGGTCTCGGGCTGCATGAAATCGGCGTGGTCGACGAGGTACGCCGTCGTCGTCTCGCCCGCGCGAAAATCGGGGTCGCGCACGATTTTGAGCAAGAGCGGAATGTCCGTCGGGACACCCTCGACCCGGAAGTCGGCGAGGGCCGCGGCCAGGCGCGCGACCGCCGCGGCGCGATCCGACCCGTATGCGATCAACTTCGCAAGCATCGAATCGTAGTAGATCGAGACTTCGCTCCCGGCGCGGACACCGGCATCGAGCCGCAACCCTGGGCCGAGCGATGGATCCCAGCGAGTGATCGTCCCAGTCGCCGGCAAGTAGCCGCGCTCGGGATCCTCGGCGGTAATTCGGGCCTCGATCGCCCAGCCACGCGGCGTAACGTCTTCCTGGCGCAACGCGAGCGGCTCGCCCCCCGCGATTGCGAGCTGTAGTCGCACGAGGTCGACGCCGTAGACGAGTTCCGTGACGGGGTGCTCGACTTGCAAGCGCGCGTTCATTTCGAGGAAATAGAACGCACCCGATTCGTCGAGCAAGAACTCGACGGTGCCCGCGTTCACGTACCCAACCGCGCGCGCCGCGCGGATCGCGGCTTCGCCCATCCGCGCGCGCAGGTCGGGCGAGAGCGCGACCGACGGAGCCTCTTCCACGATCTTCTGATGACGGCGCTGGATCGAACATTCGCGCTCGCCGAAATGGAGCGTCGTGCCGTGCGCGTCGGCGAGGATCTGAAACTCGATGTGCCGCGGCCGAGCGATGTAGCTTTCGAGGAGAACGCGATCGTCGCCGAACGCGCCGAGCGCTTCGCGTTTCGCCGCTTCGAGCGCTTCGTCAAACGCCGCGAGGTCGTGCGACGACGCGCATCCCGCGGCCGCCGCCGCCCGCGCTCGCCTTGATGAGGAGCGGGTGCCCGATCGCCGCGCTTCGCGCGCGAGCGTCTCCGGCGATTGATCGTCACCGTCGTAACCGGGGACGACCGGGACGCCGCGCTCGCGCGCCCGGCGTTTCGCTTCGGCCTTGTCGCCCATCGCGGCAATCGCGTCGGGTGGCGGCCCGACGAACACGATCCCGCATCCTCGACGGCGCGGGCGAACGACGCGCGCTCCGACAAGAAGCCGTAGCCCGGATGGAGCGCGTCGGCCCGCAGCGCGCGCGCCGCTTCGATGATGCGGTCGACGTTCAGGTACGAGTCGCTCGCCGGCGCGGGGCCGATGCGCGCCGCATCCTCCATCGAATTCGAGATGGTATGCGTGTGCGTCGGCATCCGAGTAAACGCCGAGCGGAACGATCCCGCTCTCGCGCGCGGCGCGCGCGATGCGCACCGCGATCTCGCCGCGGTTTGCGATCAGGAGCCGCCGGATCATCGATCGCGCTTCGGTTTGCGTTTCTCGAGAAAGGCGCGCAAGCCGTCTTGTCCTTCGTCGCTCGTACGCTGCTTTGCGATCGCATGCGCGGTCAATTCGAGCGACTCGTCATGCGTCGGCGGCGGCGACGTCGGCCAAGACGCGCTTGGCCGCCGCGACCGCGGTCGGACCGGCCGTCAGAACTTCGCCCGCGATCCGTGCGACCGCCGCATCGAGCGCCCGCGCTTCCACGATCTCGTGGACGAGTCCGATCGCGAGCGCGCGATCCGCGCCGAAGCGTTCGCCGGTCAAACATAATGCGCGCGCGTGGGAGCGGCCGATCTTCGCTTGTACGAACGGCGAAATGACCGCTGGCAGAATCCCGAGCTTCGTTTCGGTGAAACCGAAGAGAGCGTCCTCGGCAGCGACCGCGACGTCGCAGACCGCGACGAGCCCCGCGCCGCCGCCCAGGGCAGCGCCTTGAACGCGCGCGATCACGGCCTTGGGGACCGAATCGATCGTGCGCAGCATCCGCGAGAGCCGGCGCGCGTCTTCGACGTTTTCAGCTTGATCGAGGTCGAGCGATGCGCGCATCCAGTTGATGTCGGCCCCACCGCAAAACGTTTTTCCGTTCCCAGCCAACACGATCGCGCGGACGCTAGAATCGTCCCCGAGCGCGTCAAAGGTCTGGCGCAGTTCCTCGATCAGCGCCGCGTTGAAGGCGTTGCGCACGTCGGGGCGGTCGAGCACGACGTGCGCGACCGGACCATCACGCCGGATTTCGAGGAGTGAGACCTCCATGACGGCGGCTTCCGCGACGCGCTGTCGGCTCCCTTACCAGGCGCAAGCGCCTCGGCAGCGTAGGATGAGGCGTATGGACGCTACGGCCGGCCCGCTCCCGAGCCACGCGGAAGCCGGCGCGCGGCCGCTTGTCTATCGCCACTCGGTGACGACGCGGCTGACGCATTGGACCTTCGCCCTCGCTTTTGTCGTGCTCGTCATGAGCGGGCTGCAAATCTTCAACGCCTCGCCGAACCTCGACGCGTCGGACAAAAGCGACCCGCACCGGCGCGTTTTATCGATCGACGGTGGAGTCGACGCCGCGGGGCAGCCGTTCGGCTTCATGCAGATCTTCGGATGGCGGCTGACGACGACGCACGTCCTCGGCTATGGCGACGACGGGATGGGTGAGGAATCGCCACGCGCCTTCCCGGCTTGGATCACGTTCCCGGGCTATCAGGACCTCGCGAGCGGGCGCCGCTGGCACCTCTTCTTCGCGTGGGTGATGGTGGTCGCGGGGAGCGCGTACTTCGTCGCCGGCATCCTCAACAAGGATCTGGCGCTGCTCGTGCTGCGGCCGTCTGATATTCCCAAGCTCTTGCCGATGCAACTGTACTACTTGCGCCTGCGCAAAGATCCGCCGCCGTATGGGAAATACAATCCGCTGCAAAAAGCGGCGTATACTACGGTTCTGTTCCTTTTCACGCCGCTTATCGTCATCAGCGGCCTCGCGCTCTCGCCTGGGGTCGATGCGATCGCCGGTCCGTTGACAACGGCGCTCGGCGGACGGCAGTTCGCGCGACTGTGGCACTTCGTCGCGATGGTCGCGCTCCTCGGCTTTCTTGGCGTGCATTTGACGCTGGTCGCGTCGACCGGCGTCTACAATAATCTGCGCTCGATGCTGACGGGAATGTACCGCCTCGGCAAGCACGAAGGGTATGGACCGTGAAGCGGGGCTTGTTTCTGGCGACGGCGGCCGCCGCGCTCGCCGGATGCGCGCGGGTAACGAACGCTCTCAACGACAGCGCGCCGGTCAAGCGCGTCATCGACTCGGCCGAGGGGCTCGACCATGTGGTGATCGGGACGCGCGGTCACGCGAAACTCTATCCGGAGTCGGCGATCGATAAGGACTTCCGGCTCAACGGTTTCCAGACTCCGGCGTACAGTGAGTACGCGCGGCTTGTGAAGGAGAACTTTGCGTCGTACGCGCTCCCCGTCAGCGGTGCGGTTGAAAAGGAACAGCGTTTCGGTTTGCGGGAGCTGCGCGCGCTTGCCGACATCGCTCAGGTAACGCGGCACGACTGCGTCGAGGGGTGGAGCGCGATCGGGAAGTGGGGCGGCGTGCGGCTTGCGACGGTCCTCGCGCTCGTCAAACCCTCGCACGACGCGCGCTACGTGATCTTCCATTGCTTCGACCACGACGGCTCGGGGACGCCGTACTACGAGAGCCTCGATCTCAAGGAAGCCGCGCATCCCCAGACGCAGCTCGCGCTCGACCTCAACGACAAACCGATCGATCCCGATCACGGCGCGCCGGTACGGCTAAAGATCCCGACACAGCTCGGCTACAAGAGCGCGAAGTGGGTGCAGCGCATCGAAATCGCATCGTCCTTCACCGGCATCGGCGGCGGACAAGGCGGATATTGGGAAGACCAGGGCTACGAGTGGTACGCCGGGATCTGAGGCCCGCTCGAAAATAGGTTCGCGGGCGTTAAGCCCTGAACAAACACGGCATGCTTCATCTCCGGGCGCTGCTGTGTTTTCTGATCCTGGCTTTGGTGGCTGGGCCGAGTACGGCGCAAACGGTCTCGTCGCCGGCTTGGATGCCCGACAGCCGGTCGAACGTCGACTCGCTCATCGGTTGGCCTTCGGGCCAGCGCGTCGCCGACGAGCGGCGCTGGGAAGATCAGTTTATTGGAATCCCGTCCGCCGCGAACGCGCTCGCGATCGAGCAACATCTCTCGTCCGTGCCGCACCGTGCGGGGACTGACGCCGACTACAAGACCGCGTTGTACTTCCGCGATCGCCTGGCGGCCGATGGCTTCGAGGTGCGTTTCGAACCGTTTCAAGTGATGTTCACGACGCCGGCCGATCAGCGGCTCGAGCTCGTGACACCGCAAGCGAAGACGCTCGACTTGCTCGAAGGCGAGCCTGGGAAGCACACCCAGTGGGAACAGATGGCCGGTCCCGCGTTCGAGGAAAATTCCGGGGACGGCGACGTGACCGCCCCGTTGTATTATCTCAACCACGGCACGGTCGACGACTGGAAGGCGTTCGATGCGCTGAATCTCACGATGCCGGCCGGCGCGATAATCATCGAGCGGCTCGGCGGTTTTTCGCGCGATCCGCGCGCCGGTCAGCGCAACTGGGACGAACTGGTCAAGCGCAAGGTCGGCGGGATCATTCAGTATTACGACCCGCTCTCGGACGGCGTGTACCGGGGCGACCTGGCCCAAAGGCAACTGGAAGAATTCGTACATGGCCGAACGCATTGGCGGACCATCTCCCGGCATCGGCGCGGTACGCCCGCCGGGCGATCCGACGTTGCCGGGCGAGGCGCCGCTCCCCGGGAAGGCGCACCTCACGTGGGAGCAAGCGGTCGGGGTCCCGTTCCCCGAGATGGACGTGACGCAGAACGTCGCGCGACAACTTCTCGCGAGCCTGGACGGCCCGATCGTTCCAAACGAATGGCACGACGGCTTTGAAATGGTCGAGCGCGTCGGCGGCGGCCGCGCCACCGTCCACATGGCCGTCAAGATGGACCGCAAGCTCGTGACGATCTGGAACGTCATTGGGACGATGCGTGGCGCGGCCAAGCCCGATGAGACGGTCATCATCGGAAGCCACCGCGACGCAATGACCTTCGGCGCAATCGATCCGGGGAGCGGTTCGACGGTCATGCTGCAAGTCGCCGACGGTTTCAAGCGCTTGCACGACGCGGGTTGGCGCGCGGACCGCACGATCGAAATCCATTCGTGGGACGGGCACGAGCTCGGCCTGTGGGGCTCGATCTCGGAGGCGTACAAAGACGGGCCCGCGATGCGCAAACGCGTCGTGCAATACATCAATACCGACCAGTTGACCAACGGACCGCCATTCGCGGCCGCCATGAGTCCGGAACTCTGGGCGTTCGGCCGCGAGATCGCCGCGTACGTGAAGGACGTCAACGGCAAGACGCTGCTCGCCGGCGACACGTCAAAGGATCGCCCGATGTTCTCGGCGCCGGGCGGCGGGTCGGATCACCAGACGTTCATTTATTGGCTCGGCATACCGAGCTCGACGGCTGGGTTTTACGGTCACTTCGGCGCGCATCATACCGCCGAAGACAATCTCGACGGAATCAAGACGTACGACCCCGGCTTCCTCGAAGCGGTCGCCATGGCTCAATACACGGGCGTGCAGGCGATGCGTGCCGCCGGCGCCGAGCGGATGCCGCTGCGTTTGACGGAGGTCACGACGCAGCTCGCAGCCGACGTCGAGACGGCGAAGCGCTCGCCACAATTTGCGGGCGTCGATTTTGGGACGTTGCAAGCGAAGGTCGCCTCCTACCGCGCCGCGGCGATCGCGTTCGACGCAAGATTGCTCGTCGCCGAGCGTTCGGGCGACACTCCGCTTGTCGACACACTCTCCGCGAAGGCGATGGCTGCGCGCGACGCGTTCTGGATGCCGGATGGGCTCACGTACAATAAGGTACTGGCACACGATCGACCGGAGCGTCGCCGCTTTTCCGGAGGTGAACTTCGCAGCGTACGAGGCGCAGGATCGCGATGGGAAGGTGAAGGTCGCCTTGGGCCGCCTGATCGACGCGGTCGATCGTGCGATCGCCGCGATCAGTTAAGAGCGGTCAATCCCCCGGGGCGCCGGCGAGCGCGGAGACGGCCTGCGCGGAGCGCCGCCGCTGAGCGACGCGGGGTAATGGCCGCCCGAGCGCGAGCCAAATGCCAAGCATGACGAGCAGCGCACCGGCGATGTCGCGCACTCCGAATCGCTCGCCGCCGAGGAACGTTCCGACCGCTACTGCGAGGACCGGGATGATCAGCGCCGAGAGCCCCATGACGCCGGCGCTAATCCGCTGCAGGAGCCAGTGGTTCAGATAGAATGCGAGCGCGCTTCCGAACACCGCTAGATAGGCGAGGGCGGCGAGTGAGGTCGGGGCGAAGGCGCGGCTGGGGTCGACTTTCTCGACAGCGAAGCTGCAAACCAAGAGTGCGAGCCCGGCGAGAAGCATCGCCGGCGGAAGCGTTGCAAGCGGCTCGGCCTCGGCGAAGCGCTTTAGGTAGACGTTCGCGAAGCCCGACGACGCCGACGCGACGAGCGCCGCCGCGATAAAGAGAATTTCGCCGCGCATGTCGCCGACGAGCGAGATCGTTGCGACGCCCGCGAGTGCGAGGGCCGCCCCGACAATCATCCCGAGGTTGATGCGCTCGCGCGTCATGACCCGGGCGAAGCCAAAGATAAAGAACGGCATCGTCCCAAAGAGCACGGCGACCAGCCCGGATGCCAGGTGCGTCTCGGCAATGTACGTCAGGGCGTAGTTGAGGCCAAACATCGTCAGCGCGAGGACCACGACGAGGTGGACCGGCGGCGCGTGACGGCGCAGATCGATGCGCGCGACCGCGGCGAGCGCGTAGAGGACCATTCCTGCCAGGATGAACCGGAGGCCGGCGCCGGTAAACGGCGGGATCGCGTTCAGCGAGACCTTGATCCCGAGCCACGTCGTGCCCCAAATCGAAACCGTCGCCGCGTACGCGACGAAGATCGCAGCTCCAGACATGACAAAACGCGCCCACGACGCGTGTACTGCGCGGACCATAGCGTCTTTTATGACCCGGGCGCGCGCGCCGGGGTTGCGGTTAAAGCAGCCGGCGCTTGCGCGCTTCCGCAATCAACTCGGCTTGCGAGTTGACGCGGAACGCCTGGTAAACCCAGTGGATGTGGTTGCGGATCGTGTTCGGGCTGCACTCGAGCCGGTCGGCGATCCGCTTTGCCGTGATGCCTTCACATAACGCATGGAAGACTTCTCGTTGGCGCGGCGTCATGCGGTTCCACGCGTCGTCGCCGACACCGCTGGAGGCCTCGCGAACGTCGGCGGCGATCCAACTTTCCGGATAGTCGCGGATCTTCTCGCGCGCAATCTCGTGCCACTTGGCCTCGTTCGTGACGCGGAACAAGGCCAGCGCCGTGCGCGCTGCCCGCCATGAAGTCCCAGTCTCATCCCACGTCTTGAAGGAGGACTCGTAGAAATGCTGCGCCTTGCGGTGCTCGTTCAGAGCTTCTTGAATGGCTCCGGCGCTGAACGAACGCAGTGCTTCCGCGCGCGGGTCGTTGAGCATCATGAGCCGGGCGCTGAAGGCTTCCTGAATTTGCGCATACTTCAGCAAAAGCGCGGATGCTTCGCGTACGTCGATCGGCGCAAAGAGTTCCGCCGCGTGTATGAGCGCGCTCCGCTCTTCATCGGTCGTGTCTGACCACGCGATCGTCTTTGCCAATTCGAGTGCCTCGTAAAGATCGGCGCTCGAAGCTCCAGTCTCACCCGCGTAGCGCTTCATCGCCGCCCTGTCAAGGAGGGCCATAACTCGCCACGCGTCAGTCGGAGCCGAGGCGCTCGCTCTATGAAGCAAACGCAACGAATCAAAGTAACGGCTCTTTCCCTGAAGTGCAAGCGCCCAGCCTAGCATTCGCGTGCTCATGAAGCGATCTGTCGCCAGATCCTCAGTCCAGGGTAATGCGTCGTACGCTCGTTGTGCGGCCGGCAATATCCCGGGGAACGGAAATTCGCGCGCGAGCGTGCAGAGAGTTCGCGTAGCGGCCGAAAGCAGACCTACGTCGGGCTGTGCGCACGACTGCGCAAGCTCGATGCCCTGCATCATGAGGCGAGCATGATCGGCGAATCGCGCGCGTCGGGCAGCGATCCAGCTCGAGAGTATCATGTTGCGACCGCGAGCGGCAGAAGACGAATCGAAGGCATCTGCGGCCAGAGTTGCTTCCGCGGCATCGACGTCGCCGCGTATCCAAGCGATCATCGCTTCGGCGTAGGCCAGCTCGGAGCGAAGAGGACCGGGCACTCCCTCGGGTTCGGCGGAGCGTACGGCTCCGATATACTCGGCCGCAGTCGTGAAATCGTGCGATACCGCGTGCGCGTGAGCCATTACCATTGAGGCTTCGATCCGAGTGATTGGATCGGTAATCTCCGGGAGCTCGGCGACCAATTCGCTGACCGCCTCGGAAGGTCGTTGCTTCCGCAATAAGGCGCGTCCGGCAAGGATGCGCGCTGAGATCGCTTCCGGCCCGCCGCGAGCCGCCAGCAAGCGGCATTGCTCGATGCACTCGGTGTAACGAGCCTCGAAATAGTGCTTTTGTACCGGTGCTAGAGATTCAGGAGCGGGAGCACCGGCCGACAGGCCTATGTTGAGCAACCCTCGCCCTTTTGCGGGCGGAGGGTTCCCCTCCTTTGAGGGGCGGCGTTTGAGTGCCCCGCTTAGAAGCCAGCCGAGCCCCAGGTTGTTCTCTCAGCAGGCGTGCGGTGGCTTCTTTGTGCTACATAGGGGAGGGGCTGCTGGTGCGCTCCGGGGTCCTAGTGACTGACCGGGCCGCCACCACCAACATCGTTGTGTTTGGTGGGTTGGGCGCTGCTGACCGGGCCGCCGCCTCCAACATCGTTGTGTTTGGTAGGGGCGTTGTTGACGGGGCCGCCGCCTCCAACGTCGTTGTGTTTGGTGGGGGCGTTGTTGACAGGGCCGCCGCCTCCAACGTCGTTGTGCTTGGCCGGGCTGGCATGGCTGACCGGCCCTCCGCCACCGACGTCCTCGATATGACGGACGTTGGTTTGGGGAAGGAGGCCCGCCGAGCCGCTCTGGTTTCCGGTACAGCCGGCCAAAAGACAGGCCATGACTCCGAGGGCCAGGTAGGTCGTCGCGCGTCGCATCTCTGGGGTGTCCTCCGTGACTGATGCGGTAGTCGGCCCTGACCATTACGTCCGGGCTTCTTTCCGCCGTGCAATCCCCCGCCGGGACTCTCTCAAGCCCCCATCGGGTCGCCGATCCGTCGGCAGTGTGCTTGCCCATACTTTCGAACTACGAAGGCTGTACTCTTAGGTCTTTTGGGTGACCCAAAGCACACTTCGCTCACATCCGGAAGACGCCGAACCTCGTCTCGCGCGGCGGAGCGTACGCGGCGCACTCGAGCCCGAGCGCGAGCACGCGGCGCGTGTCGACCGGATCGATGATGCCGTCGTCCCATAGGCGCGCGGTGGAGTAGTACGGGTTGCCTTCGCGCTCGTACTTCTCGAGGATCGGCGCCTTGAACGCCTCCGCTCGTCGGCGGTCAGCGTCGCGCCCTTCTGCGTCGCTCGGCTTCGATGCGCACCGTCGAGCAGCGTCGACGCGGCCTGCTCGCCGCCCATCACCGAGATGCGCGCGTTGGGCCACATCCACAGCTGGCGCGGCGAGTACGCGCGCCCGCACATCCCGTAGTTGCCGGCGCCGAACGACTGCCGCCGATGATGACCGTGAACTTCGGCACCTCCGCGCAGGCGACCGCCATGACCAGCTTGGCGCCGTCCTTGGCGATGCCGCGTTCTCGTATTCCTTGCCGACCATGAAGCCGGTGATGTTCTGCAGGAAGAGCAGCGGCGTGCCGCGCTGCGTGCAGAGCTCGATGAAGTGCGTCCCCTTGAGCGCGCTCTCGCGAGAACAGGATGCCGTTGTTGGCGAGGATCCCGACCGGATGGCCCTCGATGTGCGCGAAACCGCAGACGAGCGTCTCGCCGTAGAGCGCCTTGAACTCGTGGAAGCGCGACGCCGTCGACGATGCGCGCGATAACCTCGCGCACGTCGTACGCGAGTGCGCGGATCGCGCGGCACGATGCCGTAGAGCTCGCGTCGGGTCGTAGGCCGGGCGCGCGCGGCTCGGCACTCGCCACGGCGGCGATCTGGCGGCGGCGCCAGGTTCGCGACGATCGCGCGCACGATCGCGAGCGCGTGCTCGTCGTCGATCGCGTAGTGGTCGGCGACGCCGGAGATGCGCGTGTGAACATCGGCGCCGCCGAGCTCCTCGGCGGTGACGACTTCGCCGGTCGCCGCTTTCACGAGCGGCGGCCCGCCAAGAAAGATCGTCCCGTCGCCCGCGACGATGACCGTCTCGTCGGACATCGCCGGCACGTACGCGCCGCCGGCGGTGCACGAGCCCATCACCGCGGCGATCTGCGGGATGCCGCTCGCTCGACATCCGCGCCTGGTTGTAGAAGATGCGCCCGAAATGATCGCGATCGGGGAAGACTTCGTCCTGCAGCGGCAAGAACGCGCCGCCCGAATCGACGAGATAGATGCACGGCAGGTGGTTCTGCTGCGGCGATCTCCTGCGCGCGCAGATGCTTCTTGACGGTCAGCGGAAAGTACGTGCCGCCTTTGACCGTCGCGTCGTTGGCGACGATGACGCAGTGGCGGCCTTCGACGGTGCCGATGCCGGTCACGATGCCGGCGGCCGGCGCCTCGTCCTCGTACACGCCGTCGGCGGCCAGCGGCGAGAGCTCGAGGAACGGCTGAAGCGGGTCGACGAGCCGGTCGATCCGCTCGCGCGCCGGCAGCTTGCCGCGCTTGCGGTGCCTCGCAACCGCCTCCGGTCCGCCGCCCCCGCGGACGCGTTCCAAGCGTTCGCGGAGTTCGGCGACCAACGCCCGCAGACGGGCGCCGTTCGCCTCGAACTCGTCGGAACCGCGTTCGACCCGCGTCTCGAGCAGCTTCATGGCGTGCGAGGTTCGCGCCGGTGTGACGCGGGTCCGGCCGGACTTAAGCCGCAATTAGATTGCGCCTAGTCTGTGCCGTTTCTCAGCAAGATCGCGTTATTATCGACAAGATGAACGGGAGCGCACAGTTCCGCCCGGCCGGGATGCTGTCTATGGCGACGGCCCTGCGGCCCTACGACGGTCCCTGGAATACGTCGACTCGCCGCCCACTTCTTGCGGCGCGCCGGATTTGGCGGCTCGCCCACCGATGTAGCGCGGTTGAGCCGGGATGTCGATGAACGACGCGGCCGACGCGCTCGTTCGCTATCCCAAGGACACCGGCTTGCCGGGCGCTGCCCGGCGACATGAGGATCCAACCGCTCAAGAAGTCGCGCTGAGCCTCGCGGTCCGCAACGGCGGCGTGGATGCCGACACGGCGCAGATGCGCCGGATGCAGATTCGGCAAACAGCGTCGCGCCGCCGCCATCTCGATGCAGCGCTGGTGGTTGGGCCGCATGATCGAGAGCCCGGCGCCGCTCCAAGAGAAGATGGCGCTCCTGTGGCACGGGACTTTCACGAGCGCCGTCGGTCAAAAGGGGATCACCCCCAAAAACATGGTCGACCAGAATTGGATCTTCCGGAACAACGCGCTCGGGAACGTTCGCGAACTAACCCACGCGGTCTCGCGCGACCCGGCGATGCTGAAGTACTTAGACAATCGCGACGAGTAACCGCGATCATCCGAACGAAAACTATCGCGCGCGAGTTGATGGAACTGTTCACGCTCGGCATCGGAAACTATACCGAGCGCGACATTCGCGAGAGTGCGCGGGCGTTTACCGGCTGGACCGTGCTCGGTCCGCTGCGCGGCGGCGGATTCTTCTTCAACGATCGCCAACACGACGACGGGACCAAGACGTTCTTCGGACGCACGCGGGAACCTCGACGGCGACGACATCGTCGAACATCATCTTCCAGCAGCCGGCCGCCTCGCGGTGGTTCGCGCAGAAACTGCTCAATTTCTTCGTCTACAACGACCCCGAGCCGCGAGCTCGTCGACGCGGTCGCCGCGCAGATCAGAAGAACGATTCCAGATCTGCGCCGGTGATGTCGATGCTCTTGCGCTCGAACGTCTTCTACTCGGATCGCGCGTACCGCGCGCTCGTCAAGAGCCCGGTCGAGTTCGTCGTCGGGACGCTACAAGTTGTTCGGCATCAACGAGGTCACCGACCGAGTCGCTCGGCGCGCTCAACCGCATGGGTCAGGCGCTCTTCTATCCGCCGAACGTCAAAGGCTGGGACGGCGGATGCGGCCTGGCTCAACAGTCAGACGATGCTCGCGCGCGAGAATTTCGTCAAGTTACTTGCGTGACGTCGCAGATGATGCAGCAGCGGGCTCGTGGCTCGTCGACGGTCCGCCGCCGACGGCGCGCGACGCGGCACTGCGGCTCAATCACGACGATCCTGCAAGGCGACGCGTCGCCGCGTCGCTCGACAGCAGCTCGAGCATTATCTCGACGGAACCGGGACCTCGGCCTCGGCGCAGCTCTCCGGCGAGAACTCGAAGAGCGCGATGCGCGGCGCCGCCTATCTCACGATGGCGATGCCCGCCTACCAGCTGAACTGAGGATCAGCATAATGAAGCGCAGCCGGTTTCTTACTCGGCGCGGTCTCGGGACTGACGATCGCGGCGCAACGCCGACTCGTTTTTCGCCAAGGCGCTCGCCGCAACCGCCGTTGCCGGGCCTGTCCGGGCGGCGCCGACGATCGCGTTCTCGTCGTCGTCAACCTGCAGGGCGGCAACGACGGCCTCAACACGGTCGTCCCATACGGGATGCCGCAGTACTACCGGTACCGTCCGACGCTCGGCGTCGCGCCGAGCGACGTGCTGCGCATCAACGCTCAGATCGGCTTCAATCCGGCAGCTGAAGTCGCTCAAGGCGATGTACGATGCGGGCACACGTCGCGATCGTGCAGGGCGCCGGCTATCCGAAGCCGGACCACTCGCACTTCCGCTCGACCGAGATCTGGCAGACGGCCGAGCCCGACGCATTACGAGCGCACCGGCTGGCTCGGCCGTTACCTCGACGCGGCCGGCCTTCCGAAGACGAACCTGTTCAACGCGGTCGCCGTCGCGCAGGTACTGCCCGAAGCGCTGATCGCGCGCGAACGTCGACGTGCCGGCGATCGCCGGCAGCTGCAGGGCTACGGCCTCGCGAGCGACCGCAAGGCCGCCGAACGCAGCGACTGCGTTCTCCTCGCTCGTCGCGCGACGATCGCGTGCCGTTCCGCTCGCCGTACTTGGCGACGCGTCGCCGAGATCGAAGATCACGCGCAGCGCGGCTCGGAAGAGTTGCCGAAACTGGTCGCCGGCTACAAGACCGACGCTTCGTATCCGGCGACCGGATCGGGCGCAGCCTCGCGCTCGCGGCGCAGATCGTGGGCAGCCAGACTCGGCACGCGCGTCATCTACGTGCAGCACGGTTCTTTCGACACGCACGCGGCCCAGAAGGGGACGCAGGACCGCTTGCTCGCGCGAACTCTCCGACGCGTCTCAAGGCGTTCTACGACGATCTCGCCGCGCACGGCAACGACAAGCGCACGCTGACGATGACGTTCTCCGAGTTCGGCCGCCGCGTCGCCGAGAACGCGAGCCGCGGCACCGACCACGGCGAAGCCGCGCCGATGTTCTGATCGGCGGCGGCGTGAAGGGCGGCGTTTACGGCGAGCATCCGTCGCTCGACGATCTCGACAACGGCGACGTCAAGTTCACGACCGACTTCCGCAGCGTCTACGCGACGATCGTCGAGAAGTGGCTCGGCCGCCCGACGCAAGGGATCATCGCGGGCGCCTTTCCGACGATGGGGATGCTCGCTTAAGACGTCCCGGCCGCGCCAGGTATCGGGGCCATGGCGCGGCCGGAACGGCCCTCTAAACTTTGAGGGCCTCTTGGATCGCCTTCTCTTCGGTCAGGGCCGCGCCTACGCGTTGTTCCGCTTCGATTTGGTCGGAACTGAGTTGGCGCTTTATCGCTTCAACCAAAATCTCCCGGCTTTTCAATTCGGTTGGCCCCGGCGCATAACCGGCGTTGCGATACCAAGCGTCGACGTATCCCAGCAAACGCGCCGCGCGCTCGCTTTCCCCTTTGAGTGCCGCGACCGATGCCAAATGTTCGACTGCGAAAGTCACCGAAGACATCTGAAGGCGCTGCGCCTCGAGCAATGCAGTTCGAGCCGTCTCGCGGGCGCCGTCCGCATCCCCTAGGGCGAGCAGATAGCCGGCCGCATTGATGCGGCCGAGCGCCTCACGCCCGCTGCTCCTCAGTCGATGCAATGTCCCGATCGCCTCATCGACCAGGCGCATGGCTTCCGGCAAATTGCCCGCGCCCGCTTCCAGTTCGGCGAGATTGAGACGAGTGTCCGCGGTGCCTTCGTCGTCGCCGATCGCATCGTACAGGGCGAGTGCCGCCATATAATTCTTGCGCGCACCCTCTTTGTCGCCGAGATAGTCTTGAATCGTCGCGTGCGTGTCCAGATCGCACGCGAATTCAAACGATTCAGACTTCCCGAGCTCCTTCCAAAGTCCCAAAGCACGAACGGCGGCGACTTTGGCCTGACCGTACTGACCAGTCTGGGAAAGGTTCCAGGCGAGCGTCCCGGACGCGCGTGCGATGCCTTCGGCGGACCCGAAACGTTCGAACAATGCAATCGCGCTTCGGGCCGCGTCGGCCGCCTCGCGCGCGCCGGTCAGGTACGCGAGCCCGAGGTGTAGGCGCGCGTGCAGCAGCGTCGTACCGTCTCTTCCGAGTCGCTCCAGGGCCGACTCGATCCAGCGGCGGCCTTCCCCTTGTCCCCCGGCGGCGAACCAGAAAGATGCCATTCCCGCTGCGATTCTGCCGGCCGCTTCCACGGCTCGTTCGCCATGGTCGTCGAGCGAAAGGCGAAGGGCCTCGCGTACGTTTTCAACCTCAGGCGCGCACATTGCCAGCCAATGCGCACGCGACATGCTGCCGCGAGTTTCGGCGGCGCGTTCCGCTAAAGTCGCAGCCCACTCGAGGTAGGCGCCGCGCGTCTCGCCATCCTCACCGGCCTCCAAGAGTTTCTCGCGAGCGTACGCGCGAGTGGTTTCTAACAAACCGAAGCCGAGCCGCTCGCGTCCGGCTCGACGGTAATGAGCGACTTGTCGGCGAGCGAGGCCAAAACGTCCAAGACGGCGATGTCTCCGAGACTCCGCCCGCAGACCGCCTCAGCCGCGTGAACCGGCCACCCGCCCGCGAACATGCTTGCGCGCCGAAAGACCGCCTTCTCGTGCTCGGATAAAAGGTCGTGATCCAGTCGATCAACGCCCGCATCGTCTGCTGCCGCGGGAGTGCGTCGCGTCTGCTGCTGGTCAAGAGGCGGAAGCGCTCGCCGATCCTTCGTTCGATCTCGCCGACGCTCAGCACGCGCACGCGCGCAGCCGCCAATTCGATCGCAAGCGCAATCCCGTCAAGTTGGCGACAGAGTTCGCATAACGTTGAGACCTCGGCATCGCTCGGGTGAAAGCGAGAATCCGCCGCTTGAGCACGCTCGATGAAGAGTGCGGCCGACCCGTACTTCTACCAGTTCCGCGACCGTCTTGACCGAATCGGGCGCCGGTACGCTGAGCGGCGCCACCCGGTACACGTATTCTTCGGCGACGGCGAGCGGCTCACGGCTAGTGGCCAGAACTCGCAGACCTGTCCCGGCACGGACGATTGCGGCCGCGAGTCGCGCGGCTTCGCCGACGACATGCTCGCAGTTGTCAAGGACGAGGAGGCACGTTCGTTTCTTGAGATAGTCGATCACAGCCTCGAAGGGCGAGTCGGCCGGCGCTTCCCGGACGCCGAGCGCAGACGCGATCGATAGCGCAGCCGCTTGCGGGTCAACGATCGGCGCAAACTCGACAAGCCATACCCCATCGGGGAAACGATCGAGCGCGCGCTCCGCAACTTCAAGTGCTAATCGAGTTTTGCCGATGCCCCCCGTCCCCACCAACGTGACGAGCCGCTGCTCCCGAAGTGTCGCGTCGATCTCCGAGACCGCCTCGGATCGGCCGATCAGCACCGTCGCTTGGGATGGAAGGGTTGTTGGGGACTCTTTCGGCGACGCAGCCGGTGGAAACTCGGCCCGAAGGCCCGCGCCCGTCAACTGGAAGACGTTCTCGGGCGTCGCGAGATCCTTTAAGCGATGACGACCCAGTTCGCGAAGACCTAAACCTTCGGGAAGGAGGCCTGAGACGAGATCTGCGGTTACTTGGGAGACGAGGATCTGGCCGCCGTGTCCGATCGCGAGCAATCGCGCGACGCGATTGACGGTGGGTCCGAAGTAGTCTCCGTCCCGCTCCACCGCTTCGCCCGTGTGAAGGGCGGCGCGAACTTGCAACCCGCCGACTGCGGAAAAATCGAGTGCATCCAATTCGCGCATGACCGCGTAGATTGCGTCGACGGCATCGGAAACGCGGTGGAACGCAACGCAAAACGCATCGCCGACCGTCTTGAAAACGTACCCGGCGTGATTTTCGAAAGTCTGTCGCAGGGTCGCATCGTGACGCGCGACGGCATCCGCCATTGCGGAGCCGAAACGTTCCCACCGCTCGGTGCTGCCCTCGATGTCGGTGAAAACGAAGGTTACCGTGCCGGATGGAGCCGTTGCCATCGACGACATCGTTTCTGGGATCGCCTTGAGCTCCGTTTGGCGGCTAGCTTATTAGAAGGGCGTTCATTGGTAAGCGCCGGATGCAGCAATGACCGTGCCGGCGAGCGGTATTTCCGGGACCGGGAACAAGGCGCTTACCCAGTTTATGGATCCGCGAACGGCGGCGACTGAAAATCCAGGACGACCGAAGCGCCGGCGCACGTGAAGCTGATTGTCTCAGTCCATTGTCCCGTGGAACGGCGCGGCCCCGACAGTTGACCCATGACGAACGCAAAAGAATTCCCGGCCGCGTCACACTCAAATGCGAGCCACCCGGACGAAAGCGTACACGGGCCGGCCTGCTGCCCGACGATCATGAAGGTTCTGATCGGATGCGGTGCCACGAATTATTCTGCGCGAGACGCCATCGCACGAACCGCCTCTCGAAGCACGTTGTAACGAGTCGAAAGTTCTGGCGCTTCCCTTGGTTTCCGGAGGTTGCGCTCCCTATCCGCTGCAGGTCACATGTCCTCCCGAACCGGCAGAAGGGCTGATATCGTTCTCCTTATAAGGGGAATCTACACATATGAGGGATCCTGTCGCCCTGGGGGCCTCTAAGGTACCCGGGCAAACGCCCGCCTTCTTCGTAGGGCAGACCGACTCGCTAACCCGGACGGTCACCGCCGCTGAAGTTGAGGCCTTCGCCCGAGTCACGGGCGACGTCAACCCGGTCCATCTCGACGAGGCCTATGCCGCGGAGACCCGGTTCCACCGCCGCATCGCCCACGGGATGCTCGTCGCCTCGTACATCTCGGCGCTCCTCGGAACCCGCTTCCCGGGGCCGGGGACGATCTACGTCAGCCAGACGCTGGCTTTCTTGCGCCCGGTCTATCCCGGCGACACCCTGACCGTCGAGGTGGCGGTCGCCAAATACCGCCCCGACAAGGCGATCCTGACCCTCACGACCGCGATCCACAACCAGCGCGGCGAGAAAGTCCTCTCTGGGGAGGCCGTTTGTTTGGTTCGCGGACGTCGTTGGTAGTATGACCGCTCCGTCGGGGGCGGCGGCCGGCTAAACAGGTGGTCCTGCAGAAGTCGTTGCCTCCCGCTCCATCTATATGTAAAATACATCTATAGGCATGAAGAACGCTGTAGGCAACCGGAGGCCGGCTCCGGACGGTGACAACGACAAGGACTCAACCGCGTCAGATCACGGCAAACCCGAGGCGGGTCGTCCGCCGCGGGGGACGCCCAAGAACTATCTGATGGCGTGGCTCCTCGTGATGCTCAAGGACTTAAACCTCCACGGCTACGAGATCATGAAGGCGCTCAAACAGAACTTCGACGTCGTCTCCGATCCGGGAACCGTCTATCGGGCACTTCGGCAGCTCGAGCGCGATGGGTACATCACGTCGTGGTGGGATCCCAAAGAGCAAGGGCCCGCGCGAAGGGTCTACACGCTAACCGATCATGGGAGCGACGCGCTCAAAATGTGGAGCGCCGCGCTCGAACAATACCGGACCAACCTCGACACGTTCTTCAGCCTCTACACCGGGACGTGGGTGAAACACGAACCCGCTCCCACAGCCCAACCTGATGGGGAAGAGGACTAAAATGAAGGACAACAACAGCAACAACAACGTCCAAGCCGTCGAGACCACCGCGAGCTACCGCGAACTCTCGAGCCAGACGTACTCGCTGATCGTCGACCACTACGCCGCGTACAACCAGCGCGCGCTCGGCTACTGGAAGTCAGTTTGGGAGATCGTCTCCCGCCCGTACGCTTCGAACGCGATCGAGACGGCCGTGCAAGAGAACTTCGACCGCGCCAACAAAATCGTCTCGCTGACGGTGGGCGAACTTCAAACCAGCGGCGTGAACTCGGCCGCGCTTACCGAAAAGCTCGTTTCGCAGAACGCCAAGATCCAGGATAGCCTGGCGCAAGGCTTCCGTGGAATGGTCAGCACCGGCATCTCGAACGTCAACTTCGTCAAGGAAGCCACGACGAAGCAGTTCGAGGACATCGCCAAGCGTCTCGATGACGTGCAGGCGCGCACGGCCGCGACGGTCAGCTCCAACTAGCTCGACCAACGGCCGCGGATAGTTTTCCGCCGCGAAGCGAAGGGCCGGCAGCGATGCCGGCCTTTTCGTATGGGGGGGCGTCCCCGCGCGCGGCGAAGCGCGCGCCATGGAAACGAAGATTCACCCCGGCGCCGCCGGACCGGCGACCGCCACCGCCCCCGATCCGTCGGCCCCGCAGCCGCTCCTCGGAAGGATCGCCGTCGTTACCGGCGGCTCGCGCGGGATCGGCGCGGCGATCGCCCGCGAGCTTGCGGCCAGCGGCGCGACGGTCGTCGTCAATTACGTCCGCGGCGCCGACGCGGCCGCCGGCGTCGTTGCCCAGATCGAGGCCGCCGGCGGGAAGGCGCAAGCCGAAGCCGGGGACGTTTCGGACGTGGACTCGGTCGGCGAGATGTTCGGCCGGATCAAGGACCGCTTCGGGCGGCTCGACGTGATCATCAACAATGCCGGGATCCTGCGCGACCGCACGTTCAAGAAGATGACGCTCCAAGATTGGAATGAGGTCATCACGACCAACTTGACGAGCGTCATGAATACGTGTCACTACGCCGTTCCGATGCTGCTCGACAACGGCTGGGGACGGATCATCAACATCTCGTCGTTCGTCGGCCAGATGGGAAACTTCGGGCCAGGCCAACTACTCGGCCGCAAAAGCGGGGATCCTCGGCTTCACCAAGACGCTCGCGATCGAACTCGCGCGTTACAACATCACCGTCAACGCGGTTTGCCCGGGTTTCGTCGAAACGAAATGTGGGCGTCCGTCCCCGTCGAACATCCAGGAAAAAATTCTCGACCGCATCCCGATGCATCGCGTCGCCAAGGCCGAAGAGATCGCGCGCGGCGTCCGCTTTCTTGCAGTCGAGGGCGACTACATGACGGGCCAGTCGCTCAACATCAACGGCGGCGTCTACATGGGTTGGTAGAGTGGACCGACGACGGCTGCTTCGTCCCTGAAGCGGCCGCCGCTACTGCGTCCGACGTTTTGCGCGTCCCGCGCCCCATCGAACCGGCAGAAAACAATCGCACCGGCGCTGGACGCCCCCCGCGGGGGACAGTCCGCGACGCATGGCCCACGCTTTCAAAATCGGGTCTGGAAGCGATGTATCCCAGGCGTGACCGGGATGTGTGCGCCGCATCACGCTGAAGTCTGGGCGACGTGATCTCGATTCGGTTTCTCGGCACTGGCTGGCGCGCGCTTTGTGGTCGCGCGCCAAATCCGCGCCTCGGGCGGGATGTGGTTCCGATTCGGCGCGCCGCCCGCGACGGTCACCCAGATCCACGTCGATCCGGGCCCGGGAGCGCTCGTCCGGGCGCTCTCGGCCGTGCCGCCGTGCGAACCGCTCGAGCTCGACGCAATCGTTCTTTCTCACAAACACCTCGACCACTCGGGCGACGTCAACGCGATGATCGAGGCGATGACGCAAGGCGGTTGGCGGCGCCGCGGGACGCTCGCCGCGCCGCGCGACGCGTTTGAGGGCGAGCCGGTCATCTTGCCGTACGCCGCGCGCTTCGTCCCAGCGCACTACGTGCTCGAGGAGAAGGGTGGTCCGTATCGCGTCAACGACGTTGAAATGCGCACGTCGGTCCGCCATCGGCACGGCGTCGAGACGTATGGGTTGCACTTTCGCTACGGCGACAGCACGGTCTCGTATCTGCCGTGCGGGCGTTTCTTCGACGGCCTAATCGCCGACTACGCTTCCCACAAACCCGACGTGCTGATCGTGAACGTGCTGCGATACCGCGACGAAATGAACGTCGACCACTTGACCTTCGACGAAGCGCGCGCGGTGATCGGCGGGGTCCGTCCCAAGGTTGCCGTGCTGACGCACTTTGGGACGCGCATGCTCGAACGGCGGCCCGAGGTGCTGGCGAGCGAGCTCGAGGACGAACTCGGGATCCGCGTGCACGCCGCGGTCGACGGCTGGACGCTCGATGCGACGACGGAGATTGCGGCGGCGGCCGGGAATCCGGGCGCATGACGAACATCGAGGAATTGATGCGGCTCCCGTCGCCGGCCCCGTTCCCGCAGGCGCTCGCCCACGACGGCGAACTGCTGTGGATGGGCTCGCGCGAGACGCAGCGTCTCTATGCGATCGATCCGCGGGCGTGGACCGTTAAGGAAGAAGCGCAGGCGCCCGGCGTCCCCTACGGCATGACTTGCGTCGGCGACGAACTGCGCGTCCTTTGCGGCGAGACGGAGGAAGATCATCGCATCATCCGGCGGTTTATTCCAGGACACGGTTTTCG
Source organism: Vulcanimicrobiota bacterium (assembly GCA_963832625.1). Lineage (GTDB taxonomy): Bacteria > Vulcanimicrobiota > Vulcanimicrobiia > Vulcanimicrobiales > Vulcanimicrobiaceae > CAWHUV01. The sequence goes on from CAWHUV010000008.1 coordinate 670,604, forward strand.
CTCGAAGTACGCGATCGAGTGTCCGGACGATACTGGTTCGTACCTCGGCTTCGACGGCGATCGCCTCTACGTCAGCCAGTGGGACAACAAGCGGATCATTTCGCTCGACGAACACGGCCACACCGGCACGATCGTCGAGGTGCCGCACGGAATCTGCGGCCAGGTCGTCGTGGAGGGTTGCTTCTACCTGGCCACGACCGACGATGAAGAAACCAACGAATACCTGGCTCACGCGCGTCGATGCGCGAGCCGCAAAGCCCCAGATCGACGACATCGCGCGGATCGGTTTCAAGGCGCGCTCGCTCGCCTTCGACGGCGAGCGTTTCTGGACGAATCATCGCGAAAACCACGAGATCGTCGCCTTCGCCCGCGTTTCGTGAGATGAAAGAAGTACTGCTCGTCGTCGACGTTCAACGGGCGCTCCTCGACGAGCTCACCCCGGCGCGCCGAGCCGAATTTCTGGCAACGCTCGTTCCTTTGGTCGAGCGGGCGCGCTCGACGAAGATTCCGGTCGTCTACGTGCGGCACGATGGCAGCCCGTCGGAACTGATTCCAGGGACGCCGCAATGGGAGATTGGAAGCGAAATAGCGCCGCGCGCGGGCGAATCAATCGTCGACAAGCGCTTTGGCGATGCGTTCGCGCAAACCAAATTAAAGGACGTCCTCGCCGCGCTTGATGCCGATCACCTCATCGTCACCGGCATGCAAACCGATTTCTGCGTGAACGCAACGGTCGGCGGAGCGACCGAGCGCGGGTATCGGGTGACGCTCGTCGCGGACGCGCACGCGACGTTCCCCTCGAACGGAAAGAGCGAATCCGAGATTCGCGATGCGATGCACGAGGAAACGCGCGCGCGCGGCGCACGTATTGTTTCTGCTATCGACGTGTTCGCGGACAATAACATCATGAAACAGGCGGGCCTGAAGAAATGAAATATCGCGTCATACTCGAGCGGACTCCGACTGGTTTTTCTGCGTACTCTCCGGACGTGCCGGGAGTTGGCGTCGCGGCCCGATCGCGCGAGGCGGCAGAGAAATTACTTCACGAGGCGATCGCTTTCCAACGTGACGACGATGCTGTGCCGGAAGCCCGCGCTCGACGATCTGGCTCGGGCGCGGCTCCCGCGAAGCCTCGATCGGCGTAGCCGCAGCCGCTGCGTTCGGTAACGTCGCCCGGTAAGACATCCGCACTTCGACAAAAGTCGCAATCCGCGCGTGCGCCGAGGGGCACCGCCCGAGACTCGGGAACCTAAATAGGCTTGTTCCAACGGACGGGAGACCCAGGGTGATCCTCAACGACATCGAGGTCATGTTCGGCGGCCAAGCCGGCGACGGCAGCCTCACGACCGGCGATCTTGATCGCCGGCGTCTTTAAGCGCATGGGCCTTGAAGTCTACACGTATAAAGACTTCCCGTCGCGCATCCGCGGCGGCCACACGAATTACGTCATCCGCGCCGGCACGCACCCGAACTACGGCATGGCCGACTTCGTCGACGGGCTGATCGCGTTCGATCTCGAGGCCGTCGAAAGCACATCGACGAGATGCGCCCCGGCGGATTCGTCATCTTCGACAACACGGACGAGACGGTTGCCGGACAGGTGCGGCGCGCCGACGTCACGTGCTACGAAGTGCCGCTCGCCAAGATCGCCAAGGAAGAGCTCGGGCTCGAGCTCGTCCGCAACACGATCTCGCTCGGCGTCTTCAGCCGCTCTGATCGGCATGGATCCGGCGATCGTGCGCGGCGACGTGCGCGCCGTCTATCAGCGCAAAGGCGAGAAAGTCGTCGACCTCAACATCCGCGCGATCGAAGCCGGCGAGAAATACGTCGACGAGCATTTCGCCGAGCGGCCGAGCGGCTACGGCTTGAAAGCCGGCGCCGACGGCGACCGGCTTGCATCATGATGGGCAACGACGCGATCGGCTACGGCGCGCTCGTCGGCCGGATGCCGCTTCATGGCGGGCTATCCGATCACGCCCGCGACCGACGTGCTCGAATGGATGGCGAAGTACGCGCCCAAGTACGGCGGCGTCGTCGTGCAGGCCGAAGACGAACTCGCGGCGATCAACATGGTCATCGGCGCGAGCCTTCGCCGGCGTGCGCGCGATGACCGCGACCTCCGGCCCCGGCCAAGCGCTGATGACCGAGGCCATCGGCCTCGCGGGCGTCCTCGAGATTCCGATCGTCGTCGATCGAGTGCGCGCGGGCTGGGCCGTCGACCGGCATGCCGACCAAGACCGAGCAGAGCAATCTGAACCATCTGATCTTTTCGGGGCACGGCGAGATCCCGCGCGTCGTGCATCGCGCCGGGGACGGTCGAAGAATCGTTTTACATGACGGTCGCACGCGTTCAACATCGCCGAGAAGTATCAACTGCCGGTGTTCATCCTCTCCGAACAGGCGCTGTGCCAGAGCAAGGCGACGCTTGCCGCCGCTCGACCTGTCGCCGCGTCGACGGTCGACCGCGGCAAGACTCGATCGCAACGGCCCGTGGTGTTCGGCGAGTACAGGCGCTTCGCGTTCACCGAGGACGGCGTTTCGCCGCGCGCGATCCCGGGCATCGAAGGCGGGATGCATCTCGCCGCCGGGCTCCGAGCACAACGACACGGCGTGATCACCGAGAATGCGACGCAACCGCGCGCAAGATGATGGAGAAGCGGATGCGCAAGCTCGAATCGGTGCGGCCCGAGCTGCCGCAAGCGAGTCTTCTTCATGGCGACCCGAACGGCGCGCGATCGGCGATCATCGGCTACGGAGCGAACCGCGGTCCGATCGTCGAAGCGCAGGATCGACTGGCCGAAGCGGGCGTCGCCGACGCGCTTTCTTGCAGCTGCGCACGCTGTGGCCGTTCCCCGAAGACGAAGTGCGCGATTTCATTGAAGGACGCCGATCACATCTTCGTCGTCGAGAACAACTACACCGGCCAACTGGAGCGGCTGATCCGCTACGTGGTCGGTCCGCTGCCGAACATGCGCGCGCGTTCTCAAGTACAACGGCGGCCGTTCCGCCCGATCGAGATCATCGAACGCGATTCCGTCGAGCGGTGCGGCCGCGCCGCAGGCTTATGCGGAGGTCTGAAACGATGGCGACGATGACTGACCGCCAAAGATTTCGCGACCGCGACGCCGTCGTGGTGGTGCCCCGGGCTGCGGCGACTTCGGCGTTCTTCGGCCGCTCAAGCAGGCGTGGCAGAGCTCGGGGCTGCAGCCGAAGGACGTCGCGTTCATCTCGGGCATCGGCTGCTCCGGGAAGATCTCCGGCTACCTCCATTCATATGCGTTCCACGGCGTGCACGGACGCGCGCTGCCGGTCGCGACCGCGGTGAAGCTCGCGAACAAGGATCTGACGGTCATCGCCGCGGGCGGCGACGGCGACGGCTACGCGATCGGCGCCGGGCACTTCTTGCACGCGGTGCGCCGCAACCCGAACATGACCTACATCGTGATGGACAACCAGACGTACGGCCTGACGAAGGGGCAATCGTCGCCGACCAGCCAGACTCGGATACGTGACCGGGACGAGCCCGGGCGGCAATCCGGACGCGCCGCTCAACGGGCTGGCGGTCGCGCTCGCGGCCGGCGGCACGTTCATCGCGCGCGGCTTTTCATCGCAGCCGAAGGCGCTCGTCGAGATGATCAAGGCAGGCGATCGCGGCACCCCGGCTTTGCGATCGTCGAGGTGATGTCGCCGTGCGTGACCTTCAACAAGATCAACACGTACAAGTGGTTCAAGGAGAACACGTACACCGTCGGTGGCGCGGAGTCGTACGATCCCGGCGACCGCCGGCAAGCGTTCGACGTGATGACGGGCGACGGAAAGATTCCCCTTGGCGTCCTCTATCGCGAGTCGCGCCCGACGCTCGAGACGCTCGCGCATCTCGGCGAGACGCCGGTCGCCCACCTCGACCTCGATCCGCACACCGCGGCTTTAGAGGCAATTCAGGAGTCGTACCGCTAGCTTCCGAGCGCCGCTTTCATCTCGCGCACGATGTGGGCTTGAAGTCCTCCGTCCCATCGGCTTAGGTTGTAATGATCGTAGCCCGGAGCGAAGACGATGTCCGCGTCGCTTCCGAGGGCGCGCAATTCGTCGCGCAGGCGGCGTACGGGCCGTTCGAGCCGGAACGTGTCGAGCGTCCCGACGATAATATGGATCTTGCCGCGCGTCGCCGGCCCTAGCGCCTGCCAGTTCGCGCGAACGAGCCGCGCGATATCGTAGTGCGTCTCCCAGTACCGCGCGACGCGCCCGTCGATCTCTCCCGTGTGGTGGTCGAAGAGGCGCTCGACTTTCCCGTCCGACCCGCGCGGGCTGAAGACTCGGTCGAACGAATCGATTTGATTCCCCGGTCCTAGCGCGTCTTGGCCGCGCACGAACTCGCGCATCGTCTGGACGTCGCGCCCGGCGGCGTTGCGGACCAGTTCGCGTACTCGCGGCCGCTTGCATCGTGGTAGTAGTTCTGGGGCGGGACGCGCGTCAAGTCGGGGCCGCCGAAATCGTGGAAGTCGACAGGGTCGGGCGCGGTCGCCCACGCTCCGCCGAAGAAGCCGGGATAGTTGACTTGTAGCCACAACGCCGACCAGCCGCCCGACGAGTGCCCGGTCAAGAGCCGCGTCTGCGGCGTCGCCGCCATGCGGTATTGCGCCTCGAGGGAGGGGATCAGTTCGCGCGTCAACGCGGTCGCCCACGGACCGTCGTTCGCCGAATCGGCGAACTCGTTGTGTCCGGCGGGGAACGACGGATCGAGTGAGACTACGATGAATTCGAGGTTCGCGCGGTGCATCGCGGCACGCCAATGGTCGGCCGCCGCGCGATCGAAGCGATAGAAGCTGCCGAACGCGGGGATCGAGTAGATCGTCGGGTACCGCCGCTGCGGCGACGACGCGTACGAGTCCGGGAGCAACACGTCGGCGCGCATCGCGACCGGGTGGCGCCAGAACTGCGCGAGCCGCGCGCTGTCGTAGCTCGCCTCGTGAACCGTCGGCGTCCCGCGCAGTGCGTGCTTCAGTTCGGAGCAGCCGGGCAGCACCGTAACGAGCGCCGCGATTCCTAGCGTCGTTAGCGAGCGGTGCAAGCGGGGCGACGGTTAGGGACGGAGGCTGGGGTGGGAGCTCTTGCGACGGTGCGGAGGCGTGACCGGTGGCGGGGTCGGTACTCCGCCGATCGAAGCACCCGGGAAGGCCGCCGGGACGAAGCCACCGTCGTCGTCGGAGTGCAGCGCGACGAGCGCCGGCCGCCAGCCGGCCGGGACGCGCCGCTTGCTCGCGAGCGCGCCGTCGTACAAGTAGACGTTCCCCGAAACGCTGGTCGCGTTGACGAGTGGGCCTCCGCCGTCGAACGTTGCGGTCGCGTCGCTCGCGTGCGCCTCGACTTGGGCGCGACGGTCGAACAGCGTGTAAACCTTGCCGCTCCCCCCGGTCCGCGCGGTCAATTGTGCCGGATTCGTGACGCCGACGGCGACGTTGCCCGAACCTGAATCAAAGCGCGCTAGCCCCTGCTCGAAGCTGCCGGCGTCGTACACGATCGCGCCGGCGACGCTCGATGCTTCGATCTGCCGCGCGCGACAGTGCTGGAAAATCTCGGCGGCAAGCGCCGTTCGAACGCGCAGCCGATTGAAATTTGAGTCGATCGCAAATAAGCTGCCGCGCAGCACTTGGACGAAGCCGTCGCCGCCGACGTTCTGCAAGATCGTTTGTCCCGTGTGGACGTGAATGATGAACGTTCCACCGTGATAGTCGCGCAGATTGACCGTTCCGCGGCCGACGTTGGCGATCAGGACGGCCGAGTCGTTCGGGATCGTCACGGTGAGCGGTCCGAGCGACCGCTTGAGTCCGGCGGCGTTGAGCGACACGCGCACGACGTCGCGCGGCCCCGCCGGCAGCGTCGAGACGACGAAACTTTCGGCCGGCAGGACGACCGGACTGCCGTCGCGTCCCGCCACCTGCGCCATCCGAATCAACGTCGGCGGTAGGCTGGCGGGGACGTTCTGCATCGCGTGCTCGAGCGCCAGCGCCGACAAATCGCCGTCGACCTGAACGACCGGCCGGTCCCAGGTGCGGATCGTAAGGTTCGCTTGTGTCGCGATTTGGATGCGGACGATCGGCGCTCCGGCGCCGTCTATCGTGGCAACCCCCGCCTGGGCAATCCCAGCCCCTAGGAGCCAGGCCACGATGAGAAACGAGACCGCGCGCCCTGCGCCGCCGAGCCGGTACATGAGCACCTCTTAAGAATAGCCCCCAGGCCTTGGCCCCGTCATTGGAGGGTGGTGAAGGTAGGTAACGTGACCCGGAAGGCGGTCCCTCCCTCGGGGGGCTGGGAAGCGACAACCGTCCCGTCGTGGATCCTGGCGATGCTTCTCACGATGGCCAATCCCAGTTCCAGTCCCCGGGACCGCCCTGTCGCGCGATTTGTCGGTGCGGTAGAAGCGGTCGAAGACGCGCTCTAAGACCGCGCCTTCGATTCCGACTCCGGTATCGATGACGTCGACGACCGCTTCCCCGTCGTCGGCGCTCAGGCTCACGTCGATATGGCCCGCTTCGGTGAACTTGATCGCGTTTTCGATCAAGTTTGAAAACAACTGGCGCAACAAGTCGTCATCGCCGTAAACGACGGGGCTGCCGTGGGGAACGCGCGTCGTAAAGTTCAAGCTGAGGTCTTTTTCCGCGGCGCGCGCGCGCGCCGACCGAACCGCCTCCGCGACGACCGCGTCGAGCGCGACCGGTTTGCGCGGAATGCCGTCGCCCGACTCCGCCTTTGCGAGCAGGAGCATCCCGTTGACGATGCGCGCCAGCGCGCCGCTTTCGTCGCGGATCGCGCGCAGGCTCTCGCGGCGAATCTTCGGGTCTTTGTCGGCCCAGCGTTCGAGCATCTGCGCGTTCGCGTTGATGATCGTGAGCGGCGTCTTGAGTTCGTGCGATGCATCCGAGATGAACTGGCGTTCGCGCGCGAACCCCGCCTCGAGGCGTTCGAGCATTGCGTCGAAGCTTTGGGCGAGCTGCCCGATCTCGTCCGAACGCCCGGACCAGCCCAGGCGCTTGTCGAGTTGGTTGGGCCGAATCTCTCGCATCGCTGCGATGAGCCGATCGATCGGACCGAGCGCGGACGACGCAAGCGCGTACGACCCAGCGGCGGCTAGAACTGCGGCGAGAAGCGTGACGACGAGCAGGAGAAGGCGAACGCGCGCCAGCGTTTGATCGTAGATGGCGAGGCTCTCGGCGATCTTGACGTCGAGCGCGACGCCGGGGTAGACGAAGCGCTCGTCGCGGACGTAGAGTTCGCCGAGCTCGGTTCGCTCGAGGCGATACACGATCGCTCCCGCACGCGGGGTCGGGCTGCGCGGCAGAATCGCGCCGCCCATGTTCGTGCTCTTCCCAATCGGATAGCCCTCCGGCGTATCGACCTCGAGGTAGGTCGTCGGCGAAGCCCAATGGTCGAGGTTCCCCGGCGCGGCCAGCTGCTGAGCGATCGGGAGTGCGTCACCCGTCGATGGGAGGGTCCCGCTGCGAGCGACCGCCTGCGCCACGTCTTGCCCGATCACGTCGACACGCTCGCGCGCGGCGTCGAGCAGAATCGCGCGTAGCTGGATCGTCAGCACGACGGCGACGACCGCGATGACGCCGACGAGCAACAGCGCGTAAAACGTCGCGATCCGCCAGCGCAGGCTTCGGAAACGGCTCATCTCCGAAGTCCCGGGCGGACGGTTACCGAGTCAGTCCTTGAGCGTGTAGCCCACACCGCGGACCGTCGCAATGAGCTTCTCATCGAAGCCGTCGTCGATCTTGCCGCGCAGGTAGCGGATGTAGACGTCGATCAGGTTCGAGTCGCCCAGAAAGTCGCTTCCCCAAACGCCGTTGAACAGTTCGTCGCGCGTGTGCACCTTGTTGCGGTGGAGCAACAGGTATTCCAGAAGCGCGTACTCCTTTGCGGTCAGCGCGATCGCTTTGCCGCCGCGCGTCACCTCGCGCCGATCGCGATCCATCGTCAAATCCTTGGCCGTCAGCACGTTGGATTTGGGATGGCGCTCGCGCAGTCGCGCGCGGACTCGTGCGAGCAATTCTTCGATCGAGAACGGCTTCGTCAGGTAGTCGTCGGCGCCGGCGTCGAGCCCGCCGACGCGGTCGGGGATTCGATCCTTCGCCGTCAGCATGATGATCGGGACCGTGCTCTTGTTGCGAATCCGCGCGCAGACTTCGAGCCCATCCATCTTGGGGAGCATCAGGTCGAGGATGACGAGGTCGGGCTCCTTGAGCGCCTTCTCCAACCCGGCGAGCCCATCGGCGGCCGTTTCGACCGTGTAGCCTTCGTGTTCCAACTCGAGCCGCAAGACGCGCACGATTTGCGCGTCGTCCTCTACGACAAGGATTCTGAAGGGCCGCTCGTCCTTCCCGGTCACGCCGGGTCGGAACGGACCGTGGTTCTTGCCGGACGCAGACTCGGGAATGAGAGCCAAAGCGCGACGGACGCTCCGAGACCGAGCCACAGCAGCGTCGCCGGTGACTCGAGCGTTCGCCCGAAGATCCCAAGCGCCGCGAGCGCCTGATGGGCGAATGCCGGGTTCGTCAGGATTTCGATTGACAGCCAGGTCAGGACCGCGAACAAGACCCCGAGCGTCACGCTCTCCCAGAGGCCGATCGGGGCCGCCGCTACTCGAGGGCGCGGAGCGTGAATCGTAACCCCGAGGATCGCCTCGCGCAAACCTAAGGGAGCCTCTTCGAGCGGGAGCGCGAACAACGCGCGGTCGATCTCGTCGTAGTCGTACATTATTCGGTCGCCTCCTCGGCGGCGGTCTCGATGATCCCGCTCAGGCGCCGCCGGAGCAGCTCCTTCGCGCGAAACAGGTGGGTTTTTACCGTACCCATCGGCAGATCGAGCACGCGCGCAATCTCCTCGTATTGCCGGCCCTGTAGATGATACAGCGTAATGACTGCCCGATACTTCTCCGGCAGTTCGTCGATCGCCGCGCGGAGGGCCGCAGTCTCGCTGCTCCGCTCGGCCAGCACCTCAGGGCCTGGCGCCGGGTCGGCGCGGTCGGGGAGTTCGGCATCGCTAAACCGCTTGCGCCGCGCCAGGCGGTCGCAGCAGCCGTGGTACGCAATCGCGAAGATCCAGGTCGAGAACTTCGATTCGGGCCGGAAGGTCCGGAGCGCCCGGAAGGCCTTGAAAAACGCTTCCTGAGTCGCGTCCTTGGCCTCCTCGAAGTCGCGCGTCGTGCGCAAGCACAGGTTGAAAACGGCCCGCTCGTAGCGCTCGACGAGCGTCCCAAAGGCCTCGGAACGGCCCGTCAGGGTCGCCGCGACCAGGCTCGCATCGTCGTCCGCCTCGATTCTTGGGGTCCGCACGCTCACGCGCGCGAGGCCTCCTGCCAGCGCTGCCACGTCCTCACGTACGGACAACCCGCCCCGCGAGTTTCAGGGTTCCGGGCCGGACCCCTAAACGAAACACAACGGCCCCCGCTCCGTATCTTTGGTGCGCGGTCGGAGAGACCGACCCGAAGGAGGCTGGAATGAAGAAGAGTCACGGGATGGGTGCGCCCCGATGAATGGCCCCGAAGTGCTGGTCCCGCTTGCGGCAATTTTCTTCATGTTCGGCCTGCCCGTTAGCGGATGGATCATCGTGCGATCTCTTGCTCACAAGGAACGGATGGAGATGATTCGTCACGGGCTCGATCCCGGCGGCAACGCGGCGTGGCGCGAGTGGCGCAATCAAATGGCGCAGGCACCCGGCCCGGCTGTGGGTCCGCCCACTTGGAGGCCCGAGCGCGGCTGTGACCCTTCAGCGCAAGCACTGCTGCGTCGCGGGATGACGATCGCCTCAGTCGGCCTAGCGCTGACGATCGGATTGTCGTTCATCGGTTACGATCACGGTGATATTACACCCGGGCCGTGGCTGCTCGGCGGATTGATCCCGCTTTTCATAGGCCTCGCACAAGTGCTGACTGCGGTGATGTCCGGTGCGATAGTGCGCGCAGTGCCGCAGATTCCGCCGCCGCACAACGTTCCGCCCGGCCCGCCACCGTTTGCGGAACGGACGCCAACCTCGACCTATGAGGGGAGTTACACGTACCGCCCCGGTGCAGCGCAAGAGTTGCGCCCACCCGCTCCGCCTCCGGCATCGCAAGATCGTTAGGTTATTGCTCCTCTAACCCAGCCTCGCACAATAAAGAATCGGGACGCGCCTGAGCGCGTCCCGATTCATTTTACGACAGGGCCTTCGTCCGAATGGCTACCTGCAGGTAACGATTGCCATCGCCCACCCGCTCGATGTGCGCGTCCGGACGAGGTAGCCGTCTTGCGTACGGTCGTAAATCTGGAAGCCCGCTCTGAGCGCGTCGGCTAGCGATTTGAAGACCAGTAGACCTGCCATTCGTCCGACCCCCCTTCTCTTGTTGGATCTTATCCTGATCCTATTAACGTCAAATGTCGCTGAATGTTCTACCGGATGATACCCCCCAAAGGTTAATTTTCTGTGGGGATTTGGTCTGTAAGACGGGAAAACAAGCCAAATGCCCGCTCTCGAGGCGTCGCCGGCGATCCATCAGGCGGTCGTCAGCGATCGACGCGAGCCGGCCCCCGGTACTGTCGTTATCGGCATAAATGCGCCTCTTTTGGCGCAATCGGCGCGGCCGGGACAGTTCGTGATGGCCGTTCCGCCGGGTGGCGAGCGGGCGGCGACCGCGCTCGGGCTCTACGAAATCGAAGGCGAGCGAGTCGCCCTCATGTTGGTCGTTGTCGGGCCAAGGACGCGCGAACTCGCCGCGCTGCCGGTCGGCGCGGCGCTCGATCTTTTCGGACCCCTCGGTAACGGGTTCGATTTCGATGCGCTCGGCAGCGACGTCGCCATCGTCGCCGGCGGGGTCGGCATCGCTTCGTTACTGTTGCCGGTTCAAGCGCTCGTGCGGCGCGGAGCGCACGTGCGGCTCTACTACGGTGCGCGGACGGCGCAGGCACTCGTCGACGTCGACCGGTTCGCAGCGGTGATGACCGAGATCACGCTTGCGACCGACGACGGTTCGGCCGGCCACGACGGTTTTATCACAAATCCCCTCCGCGCCAACGTCGCGGCACACAGTGGAATCGCCGCCTGCGGTCCGACTCCGATGTTGCGCGCAGTCTCTCGAATCGCGCTCGACGCCGGGGTCCCGGCTCAGCTTTCGCTCGAAGAGACGTTCGCGTGCGGCGTCGGCGCGTGCTGGGGTTGCGTCGTGCCGCTAGCGCGCGAAAGCGCGCAGGCGCCCGCGTTTCCGCCGCCGCCGCCCGGCGAGCCCCGAACGTTCGTGCACGCGCGCATTTGCAAAGAGGGGCCGGTCTTTTGGGCGCACGAGCTACGCTGGTGAACGGCCAAACCGGCGCGGCGCCGAGCCTAGCCGTTACGCTCGGCAAACTCGAACTGCGCGCGCCGACGCTGATGGGCAGCGGCTGTTACGGTTCCGGCGAGGAGTACGCGCCGTACATCGATCTCGCTTCGATCGGTGGGATCGTCCTCAAGAGCGTGACGCGGCTTCCGCGGCTCGGCAACCCCGCGCCGCGGCTCGTCTCGACTCCGAGCGGAATGCTCAACGCAATCGGTTTGCAGAACCCGGGCATCGACGCGTATCTCGCCGGCGATGTCGCAAAATTCGCCGGCCGCCCATGCGTGGTCATCGGTAGCGTCGCCGGTTTCTCGGTTGAGGATTACGGTGAAGTGACCGCGCGGCTGGCAGCGCGCGACGAGATCGACGCGATCGAATTGAACATCTCGTGTCCCAACGTCGGAACCGAGGGCGAAACCTTCGCGTGCGATCCGAGCCTAGCCGAGGCGGCGACCCGCGCCGCGCGGGCCGCGACCGCGAAGACGTTGATCGTCAAGCTCTCACCGAACGTCACCGACGTGACGGAGATCGCCCGACGCGTCGAGGCGGCGGGCGCCGATGCGCTCGCGGTCATTAACACGGTGCGCGGAATGGCAATCGACGTCGAACGCCAGCGCCCGCTCCTTGGTAACGGCAGCGGAGGGCTTTCGGGGCCGGCGATACGGCCGATCGGCGTCCTCGCGGTGTGGGAAGTTGCGCGGGCGGTAAAAATTCCGATCGTCGGTCAAGGCGGCATCGAAACCGCGCGCGATGCGCTCGAGTTCATTCTCGCCGGGGCCTCCGCCGTTTCGCTCGGTACCGCAAACTTTACCGATCCGCGCGCACCGCTCAACGTCGCCGCAGGGCTGCGCGAGTACCTAGCGGTGCGCGGCCTCGCGTCGTTGCGCGAACTCGTCGGCGCGGCCAACCAAGACTTCGCGGGCGTGCGGTGAGCGCACCCGGCGCGCCTACGCTGATCGTCGCGCTCGACGTCGATTCGGTCGAGACGGCGCTCGGGTTGGTCGAGCGGTTGCGCGGGCTCGACGTCATGTTCAAGATCGGTTACGAGTCGCTCTTCGGCTACGGCGACGCGCTGCGCCCGCGGCTTGAGGAACTTGGCGTTGCAACGTTTGTCGACGCGAAACTGCACGACATCCCGCGGACGGTCGCTGCCGCCGTTCGAGAATTGGTCCGTCCCGGAGTTCGCTTGTTGACCGTTCACGCGCTTGGCGGGCACGAGATGATGGCGGCGGCGGTCGATGCCGCCGAGGAGCGCGCGCGGACGATCGGGGGGCCGGCGACGCAGATTTTCGCGGTGACGATCTTAACCAGCATCGCTCCGGAGGAATTGCTCGAGCTCGGCCTGCACGGGGGCCCCGGCGAGAATGTGATGCGCCTCGGCGCGCTTGCGCGCGACGCCCGCTGTAGCGGCGTCGTGTGCAGCCCACACGAAGTGCGCGATCTCAAGAAGTACTTCGGCTCGGACTTTGCGGCGCTATGCCCGGGGATCCGGCCGAGCGGGACGGTGCACGGCGATCAGAAGCGAGTCGCGACGCCACGCGAGGCGGTCGGGGCCGGCGCGGATTATCTCGTCGTCGGGCGGCCGATCACCGAAGCCGAAGATCCCTACGCGGCCGCGGAAGCGATCCTCGCCGAGATGCGCTCCGCGGTCGAATCGCATGCGCGGTAGTCTCCTCGCGGCGGCGCTCGGGGCGCGTGGGGCGCTGCTTGACGGGCATTTTCGGCTCTCCTCAGGACGCCACAGCCCTCGCTTCATTCAAAAGTTCCGAATCCTCGAAGACCCCGCGCTCGTGGAACCGATCGCGCAAGAGATCGCGGCGCTCGCGCGGCCGTACGATCCGACCGTCGTCGTCAGCGCGGCGGTCGGAGGGATCGTCCTCGGCTACGAGGTCGCGCGCGCCCTCGGAACGCTTGCGATTTTCGTCGAGAAGGAGCACGGCGGTCCGGCGCTCCGGCGCGGATTCGAGCTTGGTCCCGAGGATCGCGCGCTCGTCGTCGAGGACGTGGTGACGACTGGGCTCTCCGTCCGGGAGGTAATCGAGGTCGTGCGCGCGCACGGCGCGACCGCCGTCGCCGTCGCCGCGATCGTTGCGCGCGCGCCGGTCGACTTCGGCATTCCGGCGCTCGTGCTCCTCGAACTTCCGGTCGTTTCGTACGATCCGGCGGAGTGCCCGCAATGTGCTGCCGGCGAGCCGCTGAGCGAACCGGGTTCGCGGCGAATTCAGTCGAACTCGCCTGGATGAGCGCGGTTTGCACGATCCGTCCCGGCGAGGCGCGCGACGTGGCGTGGGTGCGCGATTTGGGTCACCGGACGCTGTCGGCCAGCGTCTCGGCGCTGCGCGAGTCCGATCCGCGGCACGTCGACGATAGCTTCGAACGATTGATCGAGTTCGCGCTCGGGCAATCGCACGTGCTGCTAGTCGCCGAGGACACGCTCGACCCGCTCGGGTTCGTCTTGTTTTTGGACAGCCTCCCCGATGAAGTCACCGGACTCGCGCAGGCGTTCGTCGTGTACGCTGCGGTCGAGCCGCACGCGCGCCGGCGGGGGATCGGGCGGCGCCTTTTCCAAGCCGTCGAGGACGCGGCGCGCGAACGCGGCCTGGGGTATGCGAGCTTCATGGTGACCGAGGAGAATCTGGCCGCCCGCGAGCTCTACGCTCAACTCGGTTACGCGACGGAGCGGCGGCAGTTATGCAAACGGCTCTGACCTCGCCGCGCTGGGTGCGGCGCGCGCTGATATGGGTCGGGCTCGCGCTCTTGGCGGTCGTGGCGCTGTGGTTCGCGTCGCGGATCCCGCGCACGCTGACCGTTTTCACGATCGCGGCTTTCATCGCGTTCGGCGTGAACCCGATCGTGCGCTGGCTCGAACAACGTATGCCGCGAACGGTCGCGATCCTCGCCGTCTATACCGGCTTGATAGCAATTATCGTGGTCTTGTCACTGCTCGTGCTGCCGGCCGTTATTGCCCAGGTGCAGCAACTCGCGGTCAACTCGCCGGACTACATCACGACGTTGCAAAACTGGGTCGACGCCGTGCAGACTTGGCTTCACGACCGGCTCGGGCACACCGCCGCCGCATTGATTCCGCCCGGCTACGGCGACTTGAAAACGCTCCTCGCCGCGAAGATGACGACGTGGTTTACCGCATCGCTTACCTCGCTGAGTGCGATCCTCATCGACACGTTCACGGCGGCTTTCATCGGCGTCTCGGCAGTCGTCCTATCGTCTTTCTTCGTGTTCCGCGGCGAACACGTCGCCGACGCCATTTACGACATCTTCCCGGCGCGCCGCCGCACCAATGCCCGCGCCCTCGGACGACAGCTCGCCGACGTGTTCGGTGCGTACGTTTCGGGCCAACTCGCGCTGTGCACGATCTGCGGCGCGTTGATTTTCGCCGGGACCGCGTTCACCGGATTCAAGTTCGCGCTGCTTCTCGGGATCGTCAGCGGCATCGCCTACGCAGTTCCGTTCGTGGGGCAGATATTCGCCCACTCCGTCGCGATACTGCTCGCGGCGCCGCAGGGCGGGAAGATGGTCATCGTCGTCAACGTGATCGTGTTCGTCGTGGCGCGCATCATGGACAACTTGCTCGTTCCGAAGATCATGTCGGAGAGCGTCGGCGTCTCGCCGATCGTCGTCATGTTCGCCGTCTTCGCCGGCGGCGAATTGTTCGGGCTGCCGGGACTGTTGCTCGGGATTCCGGTAGCCGCGCTTATCAAAGTTGCGTGGGAGTTCTTCCGGTCGGGCGGCTTCGGCGCCGTCGAATCGGGCGTTCGCGCGGAAGGGCATGCTACAAGGAAGGCGGCTCCCGCTCCATCGACTCAGGCGCATTCACCCCGAGAAGCCTGAGCGCGCTCGCTAGCACGAGTTTCGTCGCGCGCGCGAGCCCGAGGCGCGCGACCGTCAACTCGGCGTCGTCGCTCAGGACGCGGCACGCCATGTAGAACTGGTGGAAGTCGGCCGCGACCGCGTGCGCGTAGCGCGCCAAACGGCTCGGCGCAAGGCCGCTCGCGACGGAGTGGACCGTCGCCGGAAACTCGGCCAGCCGTCGCGCGAGCGCCAGTTCGGCCGGTTCGCTGAGGCGCGCCAGGTTTTCGCCGCGCGCCGCGCGTGCGAGGAGATCGGCGGGCGCGCGCCGTTCGATCGAGGCGATTCGCGCGTGGCCGTACTGAACGTAAAAGACTGGATTGTCGGCCGAGGCCTCTTTCGCGAGGCTCAAATCGAAGGTCATCGGCGAGTCGGGGTTCGGGAGGACGAAGAAGAAGCGCGCCGCGTCGACGCCGACTTCGTCGAGGATCTCGTCGAGCGTCAGCACCGTTCCGGCGCGCTTGCTCATCGAGACGACTTGGCCGTCGCGGACGAGGGTCATCTGCTGCGCGATCAGGACTTCGATCGCACCTTTCTTGCCGAACGCATCGGCGAGGGCGGCCAATCGCGCGACGTAGCCGTGATGATCGGGACCGAGAATGAGGATCGCGCGATCGTTGCGGACGAGCTTGTCATAGTGGTACGCGATGTCGGCGCCGTAATACGTCGGCCGGCCGTCGGAGCGGACGACGACGCGGTCCTTGTCGTCACCGAACTTAGTCGTCCGCATCCAGACCGCGCCGTCCTTGTCGTACACGAGATCGCGCGCACGCAGGGCTGCGATCCCGGCTTCGACCGCACCGCGCGCGTGGAGTTCCTTCTCGCTCTGCCACGCATCGAAATGCACGCCGAAGCGCGCGCACGTCGCGCGCTGTTCCGCGACGAGCGTGGCGAGGCCAAATTCCGCGAACGCCGCGAGCCACTCGCTCTCCGGCGCGCGATCCCAGCGGTCGCCGTCGCGGGCGCGCACCTGTTCGGCGATCGGGATCAGGTAATCGGCGGGGTAACCGTCTTCGGGGAACGGGTACGCGGGATCGGCGAGTTGGCGGTAGCGCGCGTACAGCGAGCGACCGAGAGTGTCGGCCTGCGAACCTTGGTCGTTGACGATCCACTCGGTCGTGACGTCGGCGCCGGTGAAGCGCAACGCGTTTGCGATCGAATCGCCGAGCGAAAGCGTGCGACCTTGTACGACCACGAGGGGTCCGGTCGGGTTCGCGCTCCCGAACTCGAGCGAGATGCGTTGACCGGTCGGCGCACCGCGGCCGAATTCTTCGCCGGCACGCAGCATCTCACCGACGACGTTCTGCCAGATCGCCGGCGCGAGTCGCACGTTGATGAATCCGCCTTGTGCTTTGGCCTCACTCAAGATCTCGCGCAGTACCGGCACGTCGTCGAACGCGCGCGCGATCAATTCAATTGCGAGATCTTGCGGCGGTCGCCGCGCCCGTTTTGCGAGCTGCAGCGCGATATTGGAGGCGAAGTCGCCGAATTCGGGGTTACGCGGCGGCTCGAAAACGACCACGGGCGGTTCGCCGCCGGGGACCAGCGCTGCGGCGGCGCGCTCGAATGCGGCCGCCACCTCGGCAAGCGCGTTCGCCAGTGCGCCACCGTCCGCCGGCGCGCTAGTGATGGTACGGCTCATTCCGCGCGATCTTCGCGGCGCGGTAGAGTTGTTCCAGCAATATCGCGCGCGCCCACTCGTGGAGGAAGGTCAGACGCGAAAGCGACCAGCGAAACGCCGCCCGCGCCGCCACGGCGTCGCTGAAGCCGTAGGGGCCCCCGATTGCGAAAACGAGCCGCGCCGTCCCGACGTCCGACTGCGCGCGGAGCCGCTCGGCAAGCTCGAGGCTCGAGAGTTGCGTCCCTTCACGGTCGAGAAGCCACAGCACGTCGGCCGGCTGCAGCGCCGCGAGGATTCGTTCGCTTTCGTCGCGGACGGCGCGGGCGGGATCGGCGCCGCGCGCCGCCGCGACTTCGACCTCATCGAAGGTTTCGTAGCGCCGCAAACGCGTGCGAAAATCGGCGACCGCCGCCGCAACGTACGGCTCGCGAATTTTGTCGACCGCAACCAGCCGGAGTTTCACGTTCGGCACGCTTTCGTCTCGACTGCCGCCCGTGACTTTAACGGCGCGCGTAGGTGAGGTCGTCGCGGCGGACGAGCGCACCGTCGATTTCGAGCCGGACGAGCGCCGCGAGCACGTTGCCCGCATCGGCGGGGACCGTGTCGAGCAGCGCGTCGAGATCGAGCGGCTCGCGCAGCGCCGCAAGTAGCGCGGCCTCGAGTGGGTCCGTCCGAGGCGTGCGTCCCAGCGTTTCGGTCGTCGTCGCGACGCTCGCGAATCCTAATTGGATTAGAACGTCGTCCGCGTTACGCACGAGCGTCGCGCCGTCGCGGATCAATGCGTTGCAGCCCGCCGCCTTGGGCCGATCGACGTCACCGGGGACCGCGAAGACCGGAACGCTTGCCGACGCAGCCCAGCCCGCTGTGTTGAGCGCGCCGCTTCGTGCGGCCGCTTCGACGATAACGACTGCGTCGGCGAGCGCCACGACGACGCCGTTGCGCTCGAGGAATTGCCAAGGGTTGGCCACTTGGTCCGGGTCAAAGGGAGAGACGACTGCGCCCCGCTTTGCAACGATTGCTTCGGCCAACGCGCGATTGCGGCGCGGGTAGAACCGTCGGTGCCCTCCGCCGAGGACGCCGACGGTCAGGCCGGCGGCCTCGAGCGCTCCAGCGTGTGCCGCCCCGTCGATCCCAAGTGCCAGGCCCGACACAACGCAGAGCCCGGCCGCGGCGAAGCGCCGGCCGAAGTCGTGGGCTCGCCGGCGCGCGGCCTCAGATGGCGCTCTCGCGCCTACGACGGCGACCGCCGGCGCGCCCAAGGCGGCCAACGAACCGGCCAGCCAGAGCCCGTCCAGCCGAGCCGCCTGGGGCATCCTGGGCCGCAAGGCGCCGAGGTCGGTCCGGTCGATCCAGCGCGGATCCTCGATTCCCACCGGCTGTCATTCACGCCCTGGGAGCCCCGGGGCAAGGTCCACGAGGGCCGCCACGCGAGGAAACGGGGTGCGCCCTCAGAATGGGCGGCGGAGATTGCGACCGCCCCCCCAGCGGAGTAACCGTCGGGGCAGCTTGCGGCCGAACCACCGGAGGGTTTTGGAAGATGGCAACCCCGCAGGCCTACTGCGTCAAGTGCAAGACCAAGCGCGAGATGAAAGACGCGACGCAGATAACCATGAAGAACGGTCGCCCCGCAACGGAAGGCAAGTGCCCCGTGTGCGGGACCAAGATGTTCAAGATCGGGGCCGCCTAGGGGGCCAAGCGCCGAGAGGTCGGGGACCCCGCGCGCGCTTTGCGTGCGGGGGCGCGGAGGCGCGTAGCGCCGGAGTGCCTTCAAAGCCTAGGGGTGCTATACTCGGAGAGGCCCCATATCTAGTGGGGCCGCTTCGTGGAGGCTCCGCATAACCTGATCTGTCCGACCTGCCGGAAGAGCGAGACCCGCGTCGTCGATTCGCGCGACGACGAGAGCGTCGTTCGGCGCCGGCGTGAATGCCTTGGCTGCAAGCACCGCTTCACGACCTACGAGCGTATGGAAGCGCCGCGGCTGTTCGTCGTCAAGAAAGACGGCCGGCGGGAGCAGTACAGCCGCGACAAGATCCTGGCCGGGTTACAGCTTGCCTGCGAGAAGCGTCCGATCTCCGGCTCACAGCGCGAGGAGATCGTCGCGGCGATCGAGCGTCAGCTGTTCTCGCGCGGCGAGAACGAAGTGCCGACTACGCTCGTCGGCGAGAAAGTCATGGAAGCGCTCAAGGCGATCGACAAGGTCGCGTACATTCGCTTCGCGAGCGTTTACCGCTCGTTCGAAGATGTTGGGAGCTTCCAAGCCGAACTCGCGGAGCTTGCAAAATAACTCGGTCCGGGTCGGCGTGCGGCGCCTCCCCGAAGGCGAAGGTCTCCCGCTTCCGAGCTACATGACCGGCGGCTCGGCCGGCGCCGACGTGTGCGCGGCGGTCACCGAGCCGTTGACGCTTGCGCCCGGCGAGAGGCGTTTGGTGCCGACGGGATTGTGTCTCGAGATTCCGCCCGGCTTCGAAGTGCAAGTTCGCCCTCGCAGCGGGCTCGCGCTGCGACACGGCGTGACCCTGCTCAATACGCCCGGCACGATCGACTCCGACTATCGCGGCCCCGTCGGTGTGGTTTTGATAAACCTAGGAACGTCGCCGTTCGTCGTATCGCGCGGCGAGAGAATCGCGCAATTCGTCGTCGCGCCCGTGACGCGCGCGCTTTTCGACGAGCGCGAGGAACTTGCCGCATCGTTGCGGGCCGGCGGAGGCTTTGGCAGCACTGGTCGTGACGCGCCGCCCGAACGGAGCGCGCCGTGAAGGTCTACGTCATCGGCGCGGGCGCCGTCGGCACGTTCCTCGGCGAGCGTCTGCGCGCCGGCGGCGCCGACGTAACCTACGCGCCGCGCAATCGAGGCGACGTCGTGCCCGTCACTGCAGACCTTGCGATCGTCGCCGTGAAAGCGTACGACACCGAGGCTGCAATTGCCACCCTGCAACGCGCGCTGCCGCCTGGCTCCGAGACGACGATCCTGTGCCCGCAGAACGGCGTTGGAAACGAAGAGCGCTTGGCCGACGCGTTCGGCGCCGACGGGATCGTATCGGCCGCGTTGACCGTCCCCGTCGACCGGGATCGTGACGGCCACGCGGTTCAATCAAACGAAGGCGGAATCGGGCTCGCGCCAGTCGGGACCGTTCCGCACAACTGGCTCGTCGCCGCCTTCGAAAGTGCCGGACTCCCGGTCAAGGTTGCGGCGGACTATCGCGCGATGAAGTGGTCGAAGCTCTCGCTCAACATCGTCGCCAATGCGTCGTGCGCCATCTTAAACGTGCTCCCCGAGCGGCTCATGGAGATGGAGGGGATGTTCGCGCTCGAGGTTCGCGCGATCCGCGAGACGCGCGCAGTCATGCATGCGCTAAAGCTGGGAGCGATCGATTTGCCGCGCTATCCGGTTCGCGTGCTTCAGGGCGTCGCGACGCTGCCGAGCGGGATCGCGCGCTTGTTGCTCGCCAATCGGATCGCCGGCGCCCGCGGGCGAAAGCCGCCGTCGTTGCTCCGCGACCTGCGCGAAGCGCGCGGGCATACCGAAGTCGGCGTGCTCAACGGCGCGGTCGCTGCCGCCGGCCGAGCGTACGGCGTTCCCACGCCGGTGAACACCGTCTACGCACGCGTCCTCGAGGACATCGCGCACATGCCGCAGTTGTGGGCTAAGTATCGCGAGCGGCCGCAGGCCCTGTACGCCGAGATCGAAGCCGAAAAGCGCCGGCTTGCGGCGACGCGCGGCGCGCCTTAGCGCCGGAGTCTCTATTTCCGGCGGAACGACGCCCATTTTGAAGCGATGCGTTCTAAGGCATCGACGCCTTTGCGTATTTCCTCTGGGTTAGCTACGGCGTGCCCGAGCAGCAGCCCGCGCCTCCCGCCCGACCCTGCGTAGATGGCCGAGAGCGGACAAGAGTCGAAGCCCTGCGCCCTAAGCGCATCGGCAAGGGCAATGTCGTCGATGCCGGCGGCGGTGTACGCGAGAGTAAAAGTCCCCGTCCGCGCCACTTGCGCCTGAAGGAACCCAGCCAACTGTTTCGACATCCTCTCGCGCAAGAGTTGGTGCCGCTCCAAATAGAGCGATTGCATCTCATAAATATGCCGAGCGTACGCTCCGGCCTCGAAAAATGCGGCGAGCGTGGCCTGTGTGACGGCGCTTGGGTAACGAACTAGAACTTGGCGCGCTGCAGCGAACGAGTCGACCAAGTCGGACGGGAGCACGACGTACCCGATTCGCAATCCCGGATGCATCGTCTTCGTGAACGTCCCGACGTGGATGACGTGGCCGGATTCATCGAGCCCACTTAACGCCGCGTAGGTTCTTCGGTCGTACTGAAGGTCGCCGTCGTAGTCGTCTTCGACGATCCAGGCCCCGCGTTGTACGGCAAACTCAATAAGGGCTAGCCGTCTCTGGATCGGCATCGTCGAGCCGAGCGGCCATTGATGCGTCGGGGTTACGTAGATGACGCGCGGATGCGACGATAGCGCCTTCCCGGCTTCGATGTCGATGCCGGCGTCGTCGACCGGGACCGGGATGACCCGATTCGTGCGCGTGTGGAACGCGAGACGCGCGTGCGGATAGCCGGGGTCTTCGATCCAGACCGGGTCGTTTGGCTCCATCAGCAGCATGCTGCACATGAAAATACCGAGTTGCGCTCCGGTAACGATGATGATCTGATCCGGGTGGCAAGTGAACGAGCGCACCGCCAGGAGATGCTGGGCGATCGCTTTGCGCAAGGGGAGATACCCTAAAGGATCGGCTTCACTCGTCCAGGTCGCACCCTTGTCGCGCAGGATGCGGCCGTGGATCTGCGTCCAAAGTGCGAACGGAAAGGCGTCAAACGCCGGTGACGACGGCCGAAAGGGCTCCGCTATCGGCGAGAGCGCCGGCAATCGCAAAACGCGCAAAATGTCGGCCGCGCTCGAAAGGGCACGTGGTTCGATGCGCTCGGCTTGTGCCGGCGCTTCCGGACGAACGGCGTTGCGCGCGACGAACGTCCCCGCTCCGCCGCGCCCCGCGAGGTAGCCCTCCGCCAACAAGAGTTCGTAAGCGGTCATGACGGTGTTTCGCGCCACGCCTAGCTCAAGCGCCAACTGGCGCGTCGACGGCAGCGTGTCGTCGGCCCGCAGGCGCCCCTCCAAAACGGCTTCGCGGAGCGCGTGGTAGACCTGCCGGTGCTTGGGCACCGGCGACGCCGGATCGATACGAATCCCTGAGAAGCGAAAATCGAGGCGCGATCGTCGGGCCACCGGCCTTACCTCCGCCACCGAGAGTGGCTCTCTTCATCCTTCGCCGGGGACCCCATAATGGCAGTATTCCCGTCTACTTACAAGAGGAACGCGTCGTCCTGGCGTCCCGAGGGCCCCAGCACCGGCGAACGCGCAAAAGGAGATCGCTCCCGGCGGATCCGGTGAAAACTGCAAGAGTCCTCATCGTCGACGACGACTTTCGCGAACGCGATCTCGTAGCCAAAACACTCCGCGACGCAGGCTTTTCGGCCGTGCGGTGCGTCGCGGGGAGCGAGGCGAAGTTTCGCGCGGCTTTGTCGCGCTTCGCGCCCGACATCATTCTCTCGGAGATCTCGTTCTGCGATTTCGATCCTCTGTTTCTGCTGAAGATCGCGCGCCAGACGAAGCCCGAGATACCAGTCATCTTTGTAACCGGTGCGAAAAATGAGGGACGCGCCATCTTCGCCATGCGAGAAGGAGGAGCGACCGACTATTTCCTCAAGCCGAATCTCCTTCGTCTCCCCGATGCCGTCTCTCGCGCGCTAAAGGCCGCGCGCGAATCGAGTCGCAGGGTTGAAGCGGAGCGGCGCGTCTCGTATTTCAGCCGGCTCCGCGATCTCCGGTCCGCGCTAAACGCAGCGATCCTCAAGCTGCACGATCAGCCCGATCTTTTTGAGGAGGCCTGTCGGGTCGCAACCTCGGTCGGCGGCTTCGTTTTTACGTTCGTCGTGACGATTGATCCGGAATCGTCGCGCGTGGACGTTCCGGCAGTGTGCGGTACTCCAACGCTCGATCGCGAAGCGATGAGGACACTCCTGCAGCGTCACGTCGACCGCCTCGAGGGCGCGCCGGGCGTCTTCGCCGAGTCGCTGCGCACGCTGCGCGCCGCCATCATAAACGACGTCTCCGGCGCGGTCGAACTCCCGAATTTAAAGGCTCTGCTGGCGAGCGGTGTCACCGGCATCGGTAGTTTCCCCTTAGTGGTCGGCGGGAAAGCGGTCGGGGCAATCGTCTTCGCGGCGCGCGAGCCAGGCTTTTTCGATGCGATTGAGGTCGATTTGCTGAGCAACTTGACGGGAAACCTATCGTTCGCGCTCGAGCTCGGCGCGAAGCAACGCCGAGTTGAATACCTTGCGTACTACGATCAATTGACCGGCTTGCCGAATCGGACATTATTCCTCGAACGGCTGCAACAGGCGATACTCGCCGCTGGGGATACGGGAAACAAGGTGGCCTTGTTACTGATCGACATCTCGGAGTCATCGGAGAGGAATAGTGCGCTAGGTGAGCGCGGAGTCGCGGGGGTCCTTCGAGAGCTCGGCGACCGTTTGCGCAAGCTCGGCGAGTCGCGCGCGGCCCGAGTCGCGGACCACAAATTCGCCGTCTGGTTTGAGGATTTGCGCGACTTGAAAGAGATACCCGTGACGTCGGTGATGACCGAAGGAGGGATGCGCATCTTGAATCGGCCCTTTCGCGTCGAAGGCCGAGACGTGACGATAGGCGCCACTACGGGCTGGGCGGTCGCACCCAGCGATGGTGCGAGCGCCGATGCGCTGTTTCGCAGCGCGGAGATCGCGCTTGCGACCGCGCGCGCGAGGGGGACGGCCTACGAGTTCTATTCGCGGGAATTGGGAGTACGGGTCGCCCGCCGAATCGGACTGGAGAGCCGGCTGCGCGGAGCGGTCGAACGAAGCGAATTCATCTTGCATTACCAGCCGGTGTTCGATGCGCTCGGCCGGCGCCTGACCGGTTTGGAAGCTTTGATCCGGTGGGTCGATCCGGAGGACCCTGGGCTGCAGATTTCCGCGGCCGAGTTCGTCCCAGTCCTCGAGCAAACGCGACTGATCGTCCCGGTCGGGCGTTGGGTGCTGCATGAGGTCGCGCGACAACGCGCCCAGTGGAGACGCGACGGTCGCGAGCCGCCGCGCGTCGCCGTCAACATATCGCCCGTGCAATTACGGGACGACCACATCCTCAACGACCTGCGCGAAGCGTTCATCCGCGGCGGCGAACGCGGCGGGATCGATATCGAGATCACTGAGAACGTCTTAGTGGACGATCCCGAAAGCGCAATCACGCTTCTGCGGGCGATGCGAGACATGGGCGTGGAGATCGCACTCGACGACTTTGGAACGGGCTACTCTTCGTTGACGTACTTACGGCGGCTGCCGATCAGCGTCCTCAAGATCGATCGTAGCTTCGTGAGCGGGATGACGGACGACCTCGACAAAACGACGATCGTCGCCTCGATCATTTCCCTCGCGCATGCAATGCGGCTAACGGTCGTGGCCGAAGGCGTTGAGACTCAAGCGGAAGCGCACCTGTTGCAGGCGATGGGCTGCGATCGAATCCAGGGTTACTTGACCGGTCGCCCAGCATCGGCCGAAACGATAGCGTCCTTGCTCGAGCCGCGCCGCTGAGCACCTTCGCGACTATACTTCGAGCTGGAGGTCCTCCCACAACTCGACCTTGTTGCCCTCGGGGTCGCGGATCCACGCAAAACGCCCGTAGTCGGAATCCTCGACCTTCTCGATAGCGATGCTGAGCCCGCGCAGCCGTTCGAGCATCGCGGGAAGGTCGGCGACGCGGTAGTTGACGACGAAACTCGCCGGCGCGCGCGCGGTGTCGGGCTCGAGCTGGAAGATCGCCCAGACGGTGTGCGTCAGGCGGCGCGCGCCTTCGGGCTCGCGTACGCGAAAGTCGTGCATGTACGCGCCTTCGCCAATCGGGTCGGCGACGAGACCGAGCACGTCGCGGTACCAGGCCGCGAGGCGAGCGGCGTCCTGGGCGTAGACGAAAATGCCCCCGATTCCCTCGATCATTCACGCCCGCGCTTCTCGCCGGAGGGGGCAATTCCTTGGTCGTAGGAACGACCGTCAGCTCGACCGAGTAGCACGTGAATACTAGGGCATATGAGTCTCAGCCACCGGATTAGTTCGGTTGGCCGGCCCTTTGGTTCGGCATCGGCGGATCCTTATGACAACAGCAAAAGTACTCGTCGTCGGCGACGACCTCTTTGAAGACGATCTCGTCTCTAAATCGCTGTGCGACGCCGGTTTTTCGACGGTGCAGCGCGTCACCGGGCGTGAGACGGAGTTCCGCGCAGCCCTCGCCGGCTTCTCGCCCGATATCATCCTCTCCGATATGTCGTTTCACGATCTCGACGGCAAGCTGATGCTCGAGATCGCGCGGCAGGCGGATCCCGAAATCCCGGTCATCCTCGTAACCGAGCCGAAAAGCGAGGACCGCGCCATCCTCGCCGTCCGCGACGGAGCGGCGGACTACTTCCTGAAACCGAATCTGCTGCGCCTTCCTGAGGCGGTTTTTCGCGCCTTAAAGGCCGCACGGGAATCGAGCCGGAGGCTTGAAGCGGAGCGGCGCGTCTCGTATTTCAGCCGCCTTCGCGATCTCGGATCGGCGGTCAATGCGGCGATACTCAAGTTTCACGATCACCCCGATCTCTTCGATGAAGCGTGTCGGGTCGCAACGTCGATCGGCGGTTTCGCCTATACGCTCGTCGCAACGATCGATCCGGAAAATCTTCACGTCGAAATCGCGGCCGTTCGCGGCGCCGGTAGTTTAGAACGCGAAGCGATGAAGGCGTTGCTCCAGGGCCGGGTGGACCATCTCGAAAGCGAGCCGGGCATTTTTGCCGAGTCGCTGCGCACGCACCGCCCCGCCATCATCAACGACGTGGCGGACGAACTCAGTATCCCAAGCCAAGACGCGCTCTTGGAAAATGGAATCAGGGGCGTCGGTTGCTTTCCGTTGACGGTCGGCGGGAACGTTGTCGGCGTGATGGTCTTCGCGACCCACGAACGCGGTTTTTTCGACGACATCGAGGTCGACTTGTTGACGAACTTGACGGGGAACCTCTCGTTCGCGCTCGAGCTCCTGGAGCGGCAACGGCGCGTCGAGTACCTCGCCGACTATGATCAACTGACCGGTTTGCCGAACCGAACCCTGTTCCTCGAACGGCTGCACCACGCCATCGCCGCCGCGCGCGGAGCAGGCCGCAAGGTGGCCCTGTTGCTGGTCGACATCTCAGAGTCCGCAGAGCGGAATGCGGTTTTAGGGGAGCGCGCCGGCGCCCGGATTCTCCGCGAGATCGGCGAACGTCTGCGCAAAGCCGGCGAGCACCGGGCGGCCAGGGTTTCAGATCACGAATTCGCCATTTGGTTCGAGGGTTTGAGCGACTTGCACGAGATCCCGGTTACGTCCGTCATGACCGAGAACGGGATGCGACTGCTGCAACGGCCGTTTAGGGTCGACGGTCGAGACGTGTCGGTCAGTGCGACGAGCGGATGGGCGGTCGCTCCGAACGACGGTGCGGGCGCGGACGCTTTGCTGCGCAGCGCCGAGACGGCGTTGCGGAACGCGCGCGTGAAGCGCACGCCGTTCGAGTTCTACTCGCCCGAGCTTGGCGCAAAGGTCGGACGCCGCATTGGTCTGGAGAGCCGGCTGCGCGGAGCGGTCGAACGCGGCGAGTTCGTTGTGTTGTATCAACCGATCTTTGACGTGATCGGCCGACGGCTGGCGGGTCTGGAAGCCGTGATCCGCTGGGCCGATCCCGAGGAGCCGGGGCGATTCATCGGACCGGACGAGTTCATCCCGATCCTCGAACAAACGCGTCTGATCGTGAACGTCGGCCGTTGGGTTCTGCTCGAGGTCGCGCGGCAGCGCGCGCGCTGGAAACGCGTCGGACGCGAAGCCCCACGCGTCGCGGTCAATATTTCGCCCGTGCAACTGCGGGACGCGCGCATCCTGGACGATTTGGCCGAAGCGGTCAGTGCGAGCCGCGAGCCCGGCGGCGGAATCGACGTCGAAGTGACCGAGAATGTCTTGCTGGAAGACCCCGAAGGCGCCATCTTTATTCTGCGCGCGATGCGCGACCTCGGAGTCGAGATCGCGCTCGACGACTTTGGCACGGGCTACTCTTCCCTGACGTATCTGCGGCGGCTGCCGATCAGTGTCCTCAAGATCGATCGCAGCTTCGTGAGCGGAATGACGACCGACCGCGACCAGACGACGATCGTCGCGTCGATCATTTCGCTCGCGCACGCGATGCGGCTCAAAGTCATCGCGGAGGGCGTCGAGACTCACGAGGAGGCGCACTTGTTGCAGGTGATGGAGTGCGATCAAATGCAGGGGTACCTGACCGGACGGCCGGCATCGGCCGAGCTCACCGCCTCATTACTCGCGCCGCTGCGCAGGGACGCGCAACAGGCGTAAACAAAGCGCGCGCGACCACCTCGACACCATCGAAGGAGCGCACGTGCAGCAGAACAGATATTTCGTCACGATGGTCGCCCTGGCGACGACGGCCTTCGGCTTGCTCGCCGCGGGCGCATGGAACGCCGCGATCGGCGACCTCCTCAAGACATATCTGCCGGGCGGCAAGGGCGTCGTCTCGGAGTTGATCTACGCCGTCATCGTCACGGTCTTGGCGATCGTCGTCGTTAGCAACTTGGCAAAGGTTGCCGACAAGGACAGTTCGGCGCTTTAGCAGCCCAGAGTCATCGGCGATAGTTCGAACTCGGTCGCAGCGCTCGAGCGAGCGGTAGCCATTCGCTTCGTTCTTTTGACGCAACGCCCGCGACACGCGCGTCGTTCAGAGTCTCTTCAGATTTGCCCGGTAGCGTGCCTTGACGTACACATGTCGAGAGACAACCGGTTTGGAGAGGTAACGCCGTGCTTCGTTTTCATCATTTTGCCGTAGCATCCATAGCGCTTCCAACGGCGGGCGCGCTCGCATTCGCGTTCGCGCTCAGCGCCGGCGCTGCGACGGCGCCGGCAGCACGCGCCGGCGGCTCGCGGATCGTGTTAAGCCCCAACTCGAACGTTATTGGGCAACTCGGTCACATCGTGACGATCGGTTCGACGGTCGACCCGATGAACGGTGACCAGAACCCTTACGGGTTGGCGATCGCGCCGGTGACCGCCGGCAAGATGACCGCGGGCGACCTCGTTGTATGTAACTTCAACGACAAGGTGAACATCCAAGGCCTCGGCACGACGATCGAAATATTGCATCCGACGCCTGGGTCGAACCCGATGAGGCTCGTCGCGGACCCCACGCTCACCGGTTGTAACGCGCTGGCATTCTCAAGCGGCGGAGACTTCCCATGGGCGTCGGTGCTCGACGCGAACGACAACCCGGTTTTTACGCAGTCGGGGAAGCTCGCGTTCAATATCAGCGGCGCTCCGCTTGGAGCGCCCTGGGGTCAAACGTTCAGCAGCCATCCGGGGGTTCGCGGCGTCGCGGCGTTCTACGAGAGCAACGCTTTCGACGGCAGCATCGTCCGGATCAACATCACGAAGCAGGGCAGCTATACGCTCGACCGGATCGCGACCGGGTTTAGCGTCAACCACGGCGTCCCCGGCACGATCCTGGCTCCGGCCGGGTTGACGTACGACGCGTCGCGCGACACGCTCTACATCGTCGATTCGAACTCCGATCGCGTGGTCGCCTTCGACAAGCCGGGAACGTACCCAAAGGATGGCGTCATCGTCACCGGGTCGGGCTTTGGGGGTCCCGCCGGCTCCCTCGCTCGCGTCGTGTTCGGCGGCGCCCCGCTGCGCGCTCCGATCAGCTCGGCGTTGTTGTTCAACGGCGATCTGGTGGTAGGCAACACGTCGAACAACCGGTTGATCGAATTGACCCCTACGGGTCACGTCGCCGGAAACAAATTGCTCGACTCGGGCGTTGCGGGCGCGCTGTTCGGCATCGCAGCCACGGGCACATCGGTTTCGACGACGAAAATATTCTTTAACGACGACAACGACAACACGGTCAAGGTTCTGCAACAGTAGTTCGTAGGGTTCGGCGAGCGGCGCCGCCCGCCGCGTCAGAGCCTGGATCCACGCGATACGCTCAGGCTGCCAACCCACGGCGTTCCAGCGAGCGATAACCGATCGCTTCCGAGACGTGCGCAGCGTCGATGGCGGTTGAACCGGTTAAATCGGCGATCGTTCGCGCAACGCGCGCGATGCGGTCCAGCGCGCGCGCCGAGAGGTGTCCGCGCGAGGCCGCATCGCGAAGCAGCGCCGTCGCATCGGGGGCGAGGGGGCAGAACCGCCGGACGTCGCGGGCTCCGATAGCGGCATTTGTGCGAAGTCGCCGGCCGGCGTAGCGCGCACGTTGCACGGCACGCGCCGCCTCGACGCGCGCGCGAACCGCAGCTGACGGCTCGCCCGGCGTGCGTGCGACGATCTCGTCGAACGGGACGCGCGCGACCTCAACGTGTAGGTCGATGCGGTCGAGAAGCGGACCAGAGAGTTTCGCAACGTACTTCGCGACCATCGCATCGTCGCACCGGCAATCGCTGCTCCGAGTCCCTCGGAAGCCGCAGGGACACGGGTTCATCGAGGCGACGAGCGCAAAGCGCGCCGGATACGTGAACGTCCCAGCGGCGCGGCCAATCGAGATCGTCCCTTCTTCCAGCGGTTGGCGCATCACTTCGAGTGCACCGCGATTGAACTCCGGAAGCTCGTCGAGAAAAAGTACGCCGTGCTGTGCGAGCGAGATCTCGCCCGGACGCGGGGTCGCGCCGCTGACATTTCCAAAAGGCAATGCTACCCTTGGCCTTAGTGGCCAAGCTCACAAAACAAAAGGTCTCGCGAAAATCCACGGGAGTCGTTGCGACAGACTTCCAAGAGTACAACAGATGGTGCGACGAGATGTCCGGCGCCGCTGTAGTGAGCGTTCGACAGATACCCCTTAACCGCCGAAGCGTCACCGGTTTGGTTCCGAGCCGCAAGAACCAGACTATGGTTGCCTTCGAATCAACGCTCGAGCGCGACTTCGTTACCCTTCTCGAATTCGACCTCAGAGTCGTCGCCTATCAAGAACAGCCCGTCCGAATTCGGTACGTTGCCCCCGGCGGACGGACCGTCACCGGCTTTCCCGACTTTCTGGCGACCCGCCGCGAATGCGACGGAGAAGAGAGCTTCGCGCTTTACGATATCAAGTATCGGCGCGAGATCTTCGAACGGTGGCGCGAGCTCAAGCCGCGACTAAAAGCCGCCCGCCAATACGCTACAAGCCAAGGCTGGCTCTATCGCATCATGACGGAGGTCGAGATTCGCACTCCCTATCTTCACAACGCCAAGTTTCTCTTGCCGTATCAGCGCTGCGCCCCCAGTTGCCAGGACGCCGACAAGCTGATCCACGCGCTCGCCCGCATGCGCCAATCGACACCGGCGGAGCTGATTGCGGCCTGCGAAAGGGACCGCTACGACCAGGCGCGCCTTATCCCGACGCTTTGGAATCTCGTTGCGGCCCGCTTTGTCGGGACCGACCTGAACCTGCCGCTCACGATGGCGAGCCCGCTTTGGGGTCTCTAGCGATGGCCCTTGGGCTACAGCTAGAACCTGGAACACTCGTCCAATACAACGGCCGGCGATTCGTGGTCGTCTCGGTGCTCAATTTCGATAGTGTTCTCGCACGAGATACCGAGACCGGGAGATCAGAGAGCATACCAGTCGCCGACGTGCGGCCTCCGGACACGGACGAACCAGCGGTCGTTCCGCCAGACTTGAGCAGCATCCTCGGGGACGAGTGGGATGACGCTCGACGCCGGTACGCCCTCATCAAGCCTTTGCTCGAGACAGCGCGCCCCAGACGCGCTGAAGTCGCGAAAATTGCGGCCGAAGCCCAAAGGCATATTGCCACCATCTACCGTTGGGTGCGACTCTTTCGCACGACCGGGAAGCTTTCGTCTTTGCTTCCGACGTGGTCAGACGGCGGTCGTGGAAAAGGGCGATTGGACGAGACCGTCGAGGCGCTTATCGACTCGACGATCCACGACTTCTATTTAACGCGCCAGCAACGATCAGTCCAGGACACTTGCAACGAAGTGCTGCGGCGATGCAGGAACGCGAAAGTCAAACTTCCGCATTCGAATACGGTTCGGAATCGCATCACGTCGATTAACGAGAAAACCCAACTCGAACGGCGCGGCCATGCAAAACGGGCGCACGACCGCTTCACTGCACGGCCGGGTACGTACGACGATGCTAACTGGCCGCTATCGATCGTGCAGATCGACCACACGCGCTTAGATGTTATCGCCGTCGACTCGCTCGACCGCCGACCAATTGGGCGTCCGTGGCTCACGATGGCGATTGACCTTTTCAGCCGCATGGTCGTAGGCTTCTATGTGTCGTTCGATCCGCCGGGAGCGCTGGGGACCGGGTGCTGTATCGCGCATGCGATCCTTCCCAAGGACAAGTGGCTCGTGAGCCACGGTATCAAGCACCGGTGGCCGTGCTGGGGGCTGCCCCGCATGATTCATATGGACAACGCACGCGAATTCCGCGGCGAAACGGTTCGCCGCGCATGCGAAGAGTACGGCATTGAAATGAATTTCCGCCCGGTGAAAACGCCGAATTTTGGCGGGCACATTGAGAGCGCGCTCGGCACGTTCATGCAGGCCAGTCATGCCCTTCCCGGCACCACCTTCTCTAATCCGATCCAGCGGGGCGAACAAAACCCTGACCACGCCGCGGCTATGACCATCGACGAGATCGAGGCATGGCTCGCCGAGTACATCTGCGGTGTCTACCATCAGCGTAAGCATAGCGCGATTCACACGACTCCGCTGCATCGTTACGATGAGGGTATATTCGGGAGCGACGGCCGGCCGGGAATCGGGATCCCCGCCATTCTATTCGACGAGCAACGAGTGCGCCTTGACTTCATGCCCTCCGTCGAACGAACGATACAAACCTACGGCATTGCCATCGACAATATCCATTACTACAGCGACGTCCTGCGTCCGTACATCCACGCGACAGTTCTGAACAACCGGAAAATCAAACGGCAGTTTGTCTTCAAACGGGATCCACGTGACATCAGCGCCGTTTACTTCTACGATCCCGAGCTCAAACAGTATTCTCCTATACCGTACCGCAACACATCCTATCCGCCCATCAGCGTGTGGGAGCTACGAGAGGCCCAAAAACGGGTCGAGGCCGAAGGCAGGCGCAACGTCGACGAAGCGGCCATCTTCGAGGCGTACGACCGCATGCGGGAGCTCGAAAGAGCGGCGTCCCGCCAGACCAAGCATGTCCGTCTCTCGCGGGAGCGTCGCAAGAATCGGCCTTCACACGCGGTCCCTACAACCCAATCGCTCAAAAGCCACGCGATCTCAGACTACGAACCGGTCACACCGTACACAGAGATAGAAGAGCTGTGACCGCGGTTTCGCTCGTGACCGACGACGTCCGCATCACGCGCATTAGAGGCGAACGATGGATCGGCTATCCGCGCGCAACCAAAGTGATCGAGCGACTCGAAGATCTTCTCGTCCATCCTAAACGCCACCGAATGCCGAACCTCCTCTTAGTAAGCGACACGAACAACGGCAAGACGACGCTTGCCAAGCGCTTTGTATCGCGTCACCCGCACACACTCGATCCCGAGGGCGAGAACTCCGAATGTCCAGTCATCATGGTACAAGCTCCGCCTCAACCCGATGAAGGGCGCCTCTACAACGCCATCCTACAAAACACGTATGCCTTGTTCAAGCCGAGCTCCCGTGTCGACCAGCGCCAGTTCCAAGTTCTCGCACTGCTGCGGCTTGTCCGTGCTCGCATGCTCATTATTGACGAGATTCACCACCTTCTTGCAGGATCTAGTCTGCGACAACGGCATTTCCGCAACGTCATTAGAGCTCTAGGCAACGAACTTGAAATTCCAATCGTCGCAATTGGCACGCGCGAAGCTTTCAACGCCTTCCATACTGATGAACAACTTGAAAATCGGTTCGAGCCTGCCTGGTTGCCCCGTTGGAACGTCGACAGCAAAGAAGATGCAATTGAGTATCGTCGCCTCCTCTCAAGCTTCGAACGCACCCTTCACTTGAGAGCGCCATCACAACTTGACGAGCCGTCGATGGCCGTGCGCATCTTGTCAATGACCGGCGGCACGATCGGCGAAACCGCGGATCTGTTGTCGAGGGCAGCCGTCTATGCCATCCGAACAGGCAAGGAGCAGATCACGCCTTCAATCCTCGAACGATGCGGTTACATAGTTCCTGCCAAGCGCGGACGTCAGGTAACATAGGATTCTCTCGCCGCTGTGGCCAGGTCACCCCAAGCCGCTACGCGATGAATTATTATCTTCCTGGATCGTTCGGCTTGCCTCATCAAACGGACTGAAGCTGCACACGTTTACGTCATTGGCTTTTCCAGGCCACGCAATATGGAATCGGGACATCGACAATTCCGCTAAGCCGACCATCCTCAGCACCTTGGCGGTACATACAGGGACGGACATCGGCGTCGTTCAGCGTACGACGCTCGCATCGTTCTCCGGCGTCGTATTCGAACAGCATAATCCGAACGGGTTCACGGCGTGGATCGTGCCGGCCGGCATCTATCATCGCACCCGTCGCCGGAGCGGTTTAGCTTTCTGCCCGAAGTGTCTCGCCAACGGCACACCGTACTATAGGCGATCGTGGCGGCTCGCATTTGTCACCGTCTGCACGTTGCATCGATGCGTTCTGTACGACCGATGCCCTAATTGTGAAACGCCCATCAACTTTCATCGGGGCGATATAGGTGATCGCAATGCTTTTGAGGCCGCCGCGTCGCTATCGCGATGCTCTTCGTGTCGGAGCAACCTTTGCCGACTGCCCGCGCATTCCAACACCTACGTCGCGCTCATGCTCGAAATTCAAACACGCTTTGCCGATACGGTGACCTATGGCTATACGATGGACCCTACGGGAATTCCGATCTACAGTCACCTCTATTTCGCCGGACTGCGGCTTCTGGCGCACCTAGTGATGCTTGGGGCGTGGTCGGCCGAACTGCGGCGCGCATTGGCCAAGGACCTCGGCGTAAGACCCTTTGAACCCAAGTGGACGAGTAGGGCTCGAGTCGTCGAACATCTCGACGTCGCTCAGCGCTTGCGCGTCATGGTCTTGACCCAGTCCCTGCTTAACCAATGGCCTAAGCGCTTTGTCAATGTCGCGCGATCACTCGGGCTTACCGCCAGCGATATTGTCGGCAAGGCGACGCGCGTTCCGTATTGGCTCGCCAGCGCGGTCGACGACCATCTCTTCGTCGGGGCCTACTCGCCAGCGCCAGCCGAGATTCGTCAAGCCATCGCTCATCTACGGCGTCAAGGCCATTCGGTGACGAAAGCCAACGTTTCGCGAGCGCTCGGCGTCACTGACCCTCTACGCAAGCGCCAGCTCGAGTTTCTCTTAAAAGAGTAGCAAATCATGGAGGGTTCAGCGGCTCTGCGTCAAGGTGTTAACGAGCGGGCTGCCTGCGTCAATTACCGGGTGTTCTGCGTCAAAGTGAGCTTTAGTCCGGGCTGGGCTTTGACGCTGCCGCAACCACTCCACGACACTGGAAGCGGGCATGGGCTTGGCGATGTGATAGCCCTGGATGACATCGCAGCCCGCATTTTCAAGCCAGTGCAGCTGCTCGGGCGTCTCGACGCCTTCGGCCACGATCGTTCGGCCGAGCTCATGACCGAGCGTAATCACCGCCCGCACGATCGCGGTGTCCTGCACGTTGAACGGCAATCCGCGAACAAACGAGCGATCGATCTTGATTGAATCGATGGGGAGGCGCTGCAAGTACGTCAGGGACGAATAATAGGTGCCGAAATCGTCGAGCGCTATTCGTACGCCTAGCGCCTTGCACCGTTCGAGCTGTTCGTAGGCTATGGCAGGATCGGCCAGCGTGGCCGACTCGGTCACTTCGATCTCGAGCATGCCGGGATCGACGTGCGCCGCCTCGAGGGCTCCGCGCAGCGACTCGAAGAATCCCGGCTGTTGCAATTGACAAGCTGATACGTTGATCGCGATGCGTAGCTCGAGCCCGTCGTCGGCCCAGCGTCGAGCTTGCGATAGCGCTTCCTCAAGCACCCAACCGCCGATCGAGTGCATGAGGCCGCTCTGCTCTGCGATTGGAATGAACGTTGCCGCCGGCACCAATTGGCCGCTCGAATCCTTCCAGCGGATCAGAGCCTCGACGCAATCCACCCTTTTGGTTCGAAGATCGAAGAGGGGCTGGTAGTATAATGTGAAGGCGTGGTTCTCGATGGCCTCGACGAGGGCGTCGTAAACCTCGCGACGATGATGCAGCTCGTCTCCGATTTCGCGAGTATAGAAGCGTTCGCAGTCGCCGCCCGCGCGTTTCGCTTGGTAGCACGCAGCGTCGGCATGGTTGAGTAAGAGGCCGGCCGTCGAACCATCGGCCGGAAAAAGCGCTATCCCCACGCTCGCTCCGACGTGGAAGGCGCGCTCTCCGAAGACGAATGGCTTTCGAATCGCGTCGCGCAGGTCTTGCGCTAGCGTCGACGCCTCGATCGGGTCGGTCAGTTCGCCCGTCAAGACGACGAACTCGTCTCCGCCGAAGCGGCCGATAACGTCTTTTGGCCGAAGCGTCGCTTGCAGCCGTTTCGAGGCCTCGACGAGAAGGCGATCGCCCATCGTGTGCCCGACCGTATCGTTGATCTCTTTGAAGCGATCGAGGTCGACGAAGAGTAGCGCAAAAGGGGTGCTGAATGCGACGGCCTGCGACGTCGATTTCTCGAGTATCTCCTCCCAACGCGACCGGTTCGGCAGACTCGTGAGTGGGTCGTGGTACGCGAGGTACACCAAACGCTGACGCGCGGCTTGCCGCTCTTGCTCGTTGAGCTTCAGCAGCTCGCCGTTTGCCGCTGCGAGCCTCGACTGCAGCGAGGTGATCTCGTAGATGAAAGCCGCGATGACGATGCTCGAGGAAACCATGCTGAAGAGCTTCCCCGCGTACCACCCGTACGAGTAACGCGCGCAGATGAGCCCCATAATCGAGTCCAACAGCGATGCCACGACGGCCACGGTTAGCCACAGTTCGGCGATCGTCCGACCGCGCGTGCGGCTGACGAGCGCGATGAGGGCGAGACCGTCGAAGAGGCAGATAACTGGGAGGACACCGCTGGTGGCTTGTTCCGTAAAATGTCCGTCGGCGATAAGGACGGGGAGGTGGGTACTCGCGCGTACGAGACCGACGCACGCTCCATATGCAAAGAGCGTGCACGCCGCAATGATCGTGGCGAGGAGCAAGGAGCTCGCGCGCTTCGATATCGGTGCGGGCACTGAGCTTCTCAAGAGAATACCGGTAAGCACCAAGAGCGGAAATCCAGCGTGCCAGAGCATCCAGAGGTACAACGCCGTTTGGCCGTCGGCGCCGAAGAGCCCCGATGGCGAGAACACGTTGGGGAAGGTCAGGATGTACGGCACGGCCAGAGACGCGGCGTAGAGGTAGGCTGCGCCGATAGGAAGCAGCGGCAAGACGCGAGTTCGCGCGAACTGGCCGAGCAACAGAAACGCCGACAGCAGTTCGGTGACGATCACCGACCCCGTCAGAAGCGGCAGGAAGGCGTGAACGCGCGGACCGGGCTCGCGCGCGAGAACGATCGTCGCAGTCGCCAAACAGCTCATCGCCGCGATAATGACGAGCGCGACTCGCCGAGCGTGCGGTGAGGTGTCCGCGACCGCAAATCCGAGCCTTGAAACCGGTTGCGGTTCTTCGGTCAGACCGTTGCCCTCCATGGCTATCCCCCGTGGTAGGTTCGTCCCATTGTTATCGGTTCTAAGCCGGCAAGCCGTTAAACGCCAACGACGGCCGAAAAGACGGGTCGACCAGAGAGCGCCAGAAGGCGTATCGCGCACAATTCGGGCGAGACGGCCGGTCGCGTCAACGCCGCGTTAACGTATAAACATGTGTGCCAAATCGCTAAGCGGAGCGTTTTGCCGGCCGATGACCTTCATGGGGCGTTAGTACCACGCGCCACTGTCGGCCACTGCACGGAGAGGACTTTCATGGTTTCGCTTTTTCTCAAGGACGACTCAGGCCAAGGTTTGGTCGAATACGCACTCATCATTGCGCTCGTCGCGATTGTCGCTATCGGCGCACTTCAGGTGCTCGGCAATAAGTCCAACAATAGTCTTACGAACGCTTCAAACAACCTCTCCTAGCGTACTGGTTTAGCACCGCCACGGCTGGCGCGCGCCCTCTCGCGTGCTAGCCGTTTTCTATTGCCGGTCGACTCGGCTCGTTTCGAATCTTCGTGAGGCCGGCGCTCAATGCGCTTTGACCGCAAAGCCGGACCCTCTAGGGCCGCGCTCTTGTCGGCAGCCGTGCGGACGTATCTAACTCGATCGCCGGGACAAGATCACGGAGCTCGGTGAACTCGTCGGCAGCATCGATCAACTCGTCGGAGGCCCGCGCCGGAAACGTTCGTGGGTGTTCCGGCGATGAGTTGTAGGCAAAGGGCTGCTGTGCTGCGACGACTTGGATGCGTACGCCGCGCATCCCGACCGCTCGCAGGACCGGGACGAAATCCGAGTCGCCGGAGACCAAGACCATGCGTTCGCAGTGATCGGCAAGCGAGAGCATATCGATCGCAAGCTCAATGTCGAGATGGGCCTTCGTGCTTCCATCCGCGAAGACGCGCACGGGCTTCTTAATCACGTGATAGCCATTGCGGTTGAGCATCCGGATGAAGCCCTGCTGCTGGATGCGTTTGCGCTCGGCTTCACCCGGATCCGTAGGCGGCAGAAGTACGCCGTCCGGGGATCGTATGCGCTTGAGTTCTTGGAGCATCACGTAGTTTTCCTGAGTCCACTCGCCGATGTAATACAGCGCGCGCAGAAGGGTGCGCCTGCCGGCGAGCGTGGTGAGGAGGCGCCGGAAGTCGACGCGAATGCCGAGCCCGTCGTACGTGGCCTTGGCGAAGTTCCAGCCATCGATGAAGATCGCGACGCGCTCCGTTACGACGTCGCCGGCGATGGAAAGGCCTGGGAAGGACGGGCGGATTGCTTGCGCTGCACGGCCATTCTGAATGGAGCGCGTCTCCAACGGCGGACTTGCAACGCTTTGTGCCGTCGACGCTCGGATGTCTGCCGTTGGCGGGATCTGCTGAGCATGAATTGTGTTCAGCTTCTCGAGCAGTTCGCCGCGGCTCCCCACGTCGAACGCCTTGTAGATAGCCGAGAAGTACACACGGACCGTGTTGACTGAAAGTTTAAGCATATCCGCAATTACTTGCGCGTCCGAGTCGCGCCAAATGAGATCCAGTACGCGCCTCTGAGAGAGGGACAGCCGCTCGACTGCCTCCCGAGGAAGAGATTCTAACGCCAATAATCCCAAGTCTGCCATGCGATCGGAGCCTTGGCGATCTAATCTCTATCTCCGCCTGAGTTGATCGCTCGCGAGGAGCGTCTAGGCGATACGAGGCCGCGGAGATCTGGACGGTAGCGCGACCTGGTCGACCATGCCCGGATAGGAATTCGCTTGATGAGAAGTGATTACCGAATTGACGACTGAATTCGGCCCGCGACGAACTCGACCTGACTCATTAGATGTCCGGCCTCTGGAAGCGGATGTTTTCGAAACCTGCCGGAGCGGGGCGCACCTTCGACCCCCAACTGGCAGAGGTTCCTCGGAGCTAACGCGAAAGCGGTGAGTACAATGTCGGCGTCGTTCAGTGCCCTGTGAAGAACACGCTCTATTACGGAGACAACCTCGACATTATGCGTCGGTATGTCGCCGACGAGTCGGTGGATCTGATTTACCTTGATCCACCCTTTAATTCAGCGCGTAAGTATAATCTGCTTTTCAAGGAGGCGAGTGGCAAGGTCGCAGACGCGCACATTAAGGTCTTCGAAGACACGTGGCATTGGAATGAGGCGACTGAGGAGGCATTTCGCTCTTTCGTTACGAGTGGCTATGACCAACGTCTAATAGGTCAGGTTACAAACCTGGTGGAGGTCCTTGACCGCAACGACGCGACGGCGTATATCGTGATGATGGCCCCACGACTAGCTGAGCTTTATCGCGTGTTGAAACCGACTGGCTCTTTGTATTTGCATTGTGATCCGACTATGAGTCACTATCTGAAGCTCTTGCTTGACGTGATTTTTGGTGTCGAGAATTTTCGGAACGAGATAATTTGGAAACGAACGTCGGCTCACAGCGACACGAAACGCTTTTCGCATGTTACTGACACGATCTTTTTCTATAGCAAGAGCAATTATTTCACGTGGAATCCGCAATTCGAAGCACACGACGAGTCTTACTTAAGAGCTAAGTACGGCAACACCGATCCCGATGGGCGTCGGTACTACCTTGGCGATATGAACAGTCCAAATCCACGTCATAATCTCATGTACGAGTGGAAGGGCTTTCCTTCGCCGGTCTTCGGCTGGCGTTTCTCAAAGGAAACGATGGCGAAGTTGGATGCGGAGGGGCGTATTTATTATCCCAAGGACAAGACGAAGCGACCGCGTATCAAGCGTTACCTCGACGAGATGGATGGCGAAATCATCGACAATCTGTGGATTGATATTCCACCAATCAACTCTCAGGCCCGGGAACGACTGGGTTATCCGACGCAGAAACCTCTGAAGCTATTAGAGCGCATAATTGAATGCTCTTCAAATGAGGGCGACGTGGTGTTCGACCCGTTCTGTGGATGCGGCACTGCAACGGACGCCGCACAAGCACTGAGTCGCAGGTGGATCGGTATTGACATCACGCATCTCGCAATCGCGCTAATCCGGTGGCGCTTAGAGACGCGATTCGGTCCGCGGCTCGAATATGAAGTGCGCGGCGAACCTGTTGACGTGAGCGGGGCAACCGCGTTAGCTCTGATGGATCGCTACCAGTTTCAATGGTGGGCCGTATCACGCGTTGGAATGTATCCGCTCGACGACAAGAAGAAAAAGGGCGCTGACGGCGGCGTAGACGGGATGGTGCGATTTGTCGAGGATAAGGGTACTACCGGCAAGGTTATCGTCCAGGTAAAATCGGGTCATGTCGGTGTGAAAGACATCAAAGAGCTGCGTACAACGATTACAAACGCAGGAGCCGACATCGGTGTGTTTGTCACCCTTGAGGAACCGACGAAGCCGATGCGCGTGGAAGCGGCGATCGCCGGCAAGTACAAATCCGAAACGTGGCAGGCCGAGTTCCCTGTCATTCAAATACTAACGATCGCCGAGCTACTCGGCGGGAAGCGTCCTAATCACCCGCCGTCTGGTGCGCCCTACAAGGCATCGGAGCCATTTCGCCCGCGCCGCGAGCAAACATCCCTCCTTGATCTAAAGCGAAGCGCCAACGCGCCGACGCTCACGTTAGATCCAGCTCTTCGCGCTGCCCTTTCTGAAGATGCCCTGCCCTCTGAGGGTGAGGTCGACATCACTGACGGAGACTAAACTCCGAAATAGAAGAGGCGCGATTACGGGTGATCGAGGGCTTGCATTATAGACGTCTGGACGTCTATAATGATAGACGTCCAGACGTCTAGGGGAGATCGCAGTGCAAAAGAAAAAGAGGCGACAGCGGTTTAAGCCCGGGCAAGTTCGAGATGCCGCCGCTCGTGCGGTTGAACGCGCGGGCGGGCAGACTACACTTGCTCAGATCCGGGCCGGCGTAAAGTCGGAACTTGGCGACGACGTACCGGACTCCTCGATACGATCGAGCGTTCAGAAGAACCCTTATTTAGTGCGCGTGTCGCGGGGCATCTATCGCCTGCGGAAGCATTAGCTCGGTGCTTCAGCGCCAGAATCGCCCGCGCGCAAAGCCACGGAAAAAGGCCTTCAAATACGGTAAGCAACTCCTTTATCGCGCGGATTGCTTAGAGTGGCTCGCCTCAGCTCGGACAAACAGTATAAGCGCTGTCGTTACTGATCCTCCTTATTCTTTGATCGAATACAACCCGGAGCACCAGCGAAAGCTCCAAACCGGTCGAGGGGGCGTGTGGCGATTGCCGCCCTCATTCGATGGATACGAGCGACGCCCACTTCCCCGATTTACGGTCTTGTCGGGTACAGACCGCAATAACGTCTTCGCCTTCTTCGTGACGTGGGGCACGGCGCTGATGCGAGTTCTCCGGCCCGGTGCGCACGTTGTCATCGCGAGCAACACGGTGATGTCGCCTCTCGTAGCACGAGCAATGGAACAAGCAGGTTTCGAGAGAAGGGGAGAGATCGCGCGCCTCGTTCGGACGTTTCGGGGCGGGGATCGACCGAAGGGTGCGGAGGAAGAATTCGAAGATCTCTGCACGACTCCGCGCAGTTGTTGGGAACCATGGGGAGTTTACCGCAAACCGATCCAGTGCCGAACTGTCGCCGAGAACCTTCGCAAATGGGGCGTGGGCGCGCTACGGCGCCTCCGTGACGGCAGGCCGTTGCTGGACGTTGTGCAGAGCGGTCTGACACCCGATGAGGAGCGAGATATCGCGCCCCACCCCAGCATAAAGCCTCAACACTTTTTGCGGCAGATCGTCCGGGCCCTCATGCCGGCGCGCCGTGGCATCCTGCTCGACACGTTCGCGGGGGCTGGTTCAACACTCGCCGCGTGTGAGCATCAGAAAATCAGCAGCATCGGAATCGAGATCGACCAACGCTATTACGCTATGGCGGTAGAATCGATTCCGGTACTCGCCGAGTTGAAAGCTACGGGGATACATCGTATCCAAACCTTCCTTCCGGGCCTTTAGGCGGAATCGAGAATTGCTTCCTCACCCTCTAGTCTTTCATCAATCACATCCAGAAAGTCTGATATCGCAGGATCTTCCTCGAGGCGTAAGATCGACCGCCTTAAGGTCTCAGACCAAGACCTCCGCTCCGTCTGATAATATTCCGCCTTTAATCCCTCGGATCGAATCTCAGAAAATGCAATCGCGAGAAGCACCGCTACGACTGCGTTCCGATGGTACGCGTTAAGGTTTGAATTAGTGTACAGTCGCGTGTAAAATGGATGATCGCGATTGAGCACTAGCCTCCACTGGAAGCCATCCTCTCCAATTACTTCGACTCGATAGAACGGCCCTTCGTTCGCGTCTTCCTCCGCAACGACAATCGGTCTTCCGTCAATCTCCCGCCGCAGCACCGGTTCGATGACATCTTCAGCAACGCCGGACAGAATCGAGCGCCGTCGAACCTCCGCGATAAACCGCTTCTGGCTTTCTTCCTGCCGTTGAACCGGTAGCCTGATCGGCTGAAGGCTAGTCGACAGAATTGCTTCTCGGGTCGCGCGCTCCGCCGGGGCTGTTTCGCCGCGCTCCTTTGAAATTATACCGCGAGCTTTTGATTGACGGCCAGACAAACTTCCAATAAGCCGCTCAATGCCATGATTCTTAATTGCATCCCAGACCCGAGCACTCACACGAACCTGCTGCTTCATCGTGGTCACATTGAACTCTTGGTCCAGTGACGGCGGAAAGTCGATCTCTAACCCCCAATAGAAGTCGCGATGGATCTCGGCCTTCCAGGGTGCGGGCACGACGTCGATTGGCGCCCGTTCCGAAGGACGACCACGCCTTTGTTGTACAATCTCAAAATATTCCACCGCGCGTTCAGATCGCTCTTTGTCCTCTTTAACATGCTCTTATCTTTGTGCGGAAACGTCGGAGGAATGTAGGAGCATCGCACTTTGACATTGACTGTTCCAGAAGGAGTCCCAACTGGAACGACTTCGTCGAGGACACTTTCAGCGCGGTCATCGTCAATCGCAAAATAACGGGCGTTTTCCGTAAGAAATAGTGGATCGATCTTCTCAACCTCGGTTTCATCAACGAAGAGTTTCGTGGTA
Source organism: Vulcanimicrobiota bacterium (assembly GCA_963832625.1). Lineage (GTDB taxonomy): Bacteria > Vulcanimicrobiota > Vulcanimicrobiia > Vulcanimicrobiales > Vulcanimicrobiaceae > CAWHUV01. The sequence goes on from CAWHUV010000008.1 coordinate 713,242, forward strand.
TCAATGAAGTTACGATAATAGGCCCCCAAGTGGCGTACGAGCTCCTCGTGCAGGCGCTCCTTCACGTTCCATGACAGCTCGTCGAGGCACTCTAGGACGACTACGGTGCCATGAGGCAAGCCGCGAAACTGAGTCTGCAGCACTCGTTGGACCCAGGGGGGCGGGTCCGCGACTCTATGGTCAGGGATTTGAACGCGCTTGCCTTTCGTGTAATCGCCACGCGACAGCGCGTCCAGGTCGATCTCGACTTCAGTGAATGGTTGATTTCCGTTTATGCGCGAAAGGACTCGATAGCGAGTTCCCTGACTGACGGCGGCCGATGGCAAACCAAATCCAAAGCGGCCAAAACCGCTCAAATCGCTGAAAAAAGTCCGATGACTTCCGCCCCAACTCATCGCTAGCCGAATCATGTCGGCTTCCATCCCGTGACCGTCATCCACCACAGCGATGGCATCGATGTCGCGGGTCGCTTGCCGCTTTCTTTTCTTACCGGAATTAGCATGTTGGTTTAGATCCTCGCGTTCGACCCCTGCAGGGGATTCAAGCTTGTTGATGCAGACAACAATCTTCTTTGCGTCTGCCTGAATCGCGTTATCGATCAACTCATCGATCGCCGTGCAAGTGTTGCGGTACCCAAGCCGACGCATGCCTTTCGCGAAGGCGGCAGCAATTGATACAGTGATGTCGTAACCAAAACCGTGCATTTGCTTTACGTACTCATGTTGTAATGCAAGATCGCCGTGCAGGGGCTCCACGACGGCTTGCTCGCTGACTTGCGCCTGTCGCCGTCTGACAGTGGATTTCGTGCTCTGTTGTTTCATATTAGCTCCGATTGCAACTTGTGGATGGCTTTGCGATGCAACCTGGACACGCGGGACTGCGTCACCCCCAGGAGTGCGGCGAGTTCTTGCTGAGTCTTGCAGCCCCAGTACAGCCACAGGATTGTTATGCGTTCGACCTCCGTCAGCGACCCCAGGGCCGACTCGAGATCCATCCGAGAGTCGATATCGCGCATCGGATCCCTTGGAAGGCCGCGACGGCACCGAGGGCGAGGAACCGACGGATCGGCGATGCCGACCAGCTCGCTGAGGTCGTGAAGGTCCGCGGTTTTTGGGAAGGGCTGGACGACGACGCGTCCGTTACCGAAACCCGAGAGCGTCGATCGACGCAATGAGGTCTGGAAACGGGACGATAGATTTGAACCCCTAGCGCGATCGGAGAATTGAACCCCTGAGCACATAAAGCAGGGCGCTCCTCTCGAAGATACCGGTACTCAACCACCGGTTCCACGAGAGAGGCGCTCAAGGGGTGATTCGCTTGAAAGTCTGGGAGTCCATTCGTCTTCGCTGTCGGCGCGACGGCGAGAAGATCAAGGTCATTGCCCGCGAGCTTCAACTCGCGCCCAACACGGTCCGCAAGTACGCGCGCAGCGACGAGCCGCCGCGACGCAAGCCACGTCCGCGAGCGCACGTGCTCGATCGCTACCAGTCACACATCGATGCCCTACTGCGCGCCACGCCGCGCATCACGGCCGTGCGGATCGGTACATACTTACGCACGAACGTCGACCGTTCGTTGTCGATCGAGGAGAGCACACTGCGCAGGTACGTCGCCTGGCGTCGGCGCTTGTTGGTTCCCAAGGAGGCGTTCGTGCGCGCGAGTTATGCGCCCGGTGACGAGGCGCAGTTTGACTTCTCGCCCGTCGAGGTAATTCTGTCCGGCGTCCTGGTGGTCGTGCAACTCTTCGCGGTCCGGTTGAGCTACAGCGGCCGGTATTTCGCACGGGCCTCGCGCCGCTGCGATCAAGTGTCGCTGTTCACGGGCCTCTTGGCTGGGTTCAGCGCTTTTGATGGTCTACCGTTGCGCTCGATCTTCGACAATGCAAAGACGGCCGTCACGCGAGTGCTGCGTGGTCGTAACCGCATCGAGAACGCTGCCTTCCGAGAGTTCTGTGGCGGGTTGGCCCTCGAAGTCAACTTTGCAGCTCCGGCCAAGGGCAACGAGAAGGGGGGCGTCGAGGGCATCATCGGCTACCTACAGGACAATTTCTTGCGGCCCATCCCGTCGTTCGAAACCCTTGAGGAGTTCAATGCCGCCTTGGCGGTTTTCTGCGAGCGCGATGCCGAGCGCGAGCACACGACCCACCACGAGACGATCGCCGCGCGCTTTGTGCGCGAGCAAGCGGCATTACGGCCTTTACCACCGGCGCCGCCGCGCGCCTGCGTCACACGCTACGCGCGGGTCAACAAGTTCGCCGAGGTGACTTTCGAACGTGACGTCTACTCAGTTCCCAGCCGCTACGCTCATCGCGATGTCGCGATCGAGGTCTACGAAGATCAACTGCGGTTCGTCCTCGAGAATGCGCCGATTGCCCAATGCCCACGGGGCTTGGGCCGCGGTGAACGCTTCCTGGACCCCCGTCACTACTTGGAACTCTTGCGTCACAAGCATCGCGCCGCAGAACATGCGCTGGTGCTCGCCGATGGTCGCATTCCCGACGCGTTGCACGATCTGCTTCGGCGATACCAAGACGATGGCCGCACCAGTGCGAGCAAACGTTGGACCGAAGTCCTCTCGTTGCTGGCCGATTACTCCGCCGAGGTGGTCGGCGACGCCGTAAACCACGCGCTCGCCCGGGGAACCTGCGATCCGGCTGCGATCGCACTGCTCCTACGGCAGCGCTCGGCACCGGTCCCGCCGGCATCGCTGGATCCCAACAGTCTGCCCGACGGTGCGCGCATCGGAGCCTTCGCGGTGAACTTGGCTCGGTATGCGCTGACGGAGCTTGCGGAGTGCGTCGCATGATCGAATCACCGCTCTTGGAACTGCACCTGCGCACGCTGCATCTCTCCGCGATCGCGACGAACTACCGCCGACTGCTCGCGCAGGACCCGCAGCCGCTTCCCTATCTCGCCGACTTGATCGCACTCGAAGTCGGCAAACGCCATGAAAACGGCGTACGAGCGCGCATCGCCGCAGCTCACTTCCCGACAACGAAAACCATCGAGTCGTTCGACTTCAGCTTGCAGCCGCAGTTGCCCAAAGCCAAGCTGCTCGAACACTTTGAAGGCACTTTCGTCGAAGCACATCGCAATCTGGTCCTGTGCGGGCCACCCGGCACGGGGAAATCGCACACGCTCAGCGCACTCGGCCTCGCCATGTGCATGCGCGGATATCGCGTGCTGTTCACAACCGCAGCAGAACTCCTCATACGCCTCATGGATGCCAAGCGCGCCGGAACGCTCGAACGTCACTACCGCGCGCTCGACCGCATCGACGTCTTGCTGATCGACGAGCTCGGCTACATCCCATTTGAACGCGAAGCAACCGACCTGCTCTTCCAACTGATCTCGGCTCGCTACGAGCGCCGCAGCATCGCGCTCACCACAAACCTGAACTTCGAACGGTGGACGCAGATATTCCCCGACGAAATGGCGGCAACCGCCGTCATCGATCGACTCGTCCATCACGGCTCCGTCTTCGTGTTCAGCGGAGAGAGCTACCGGCTCCGTAGCCGTCCCCGAGGGAAGTCCAGCAAACCTGCGTAACCCCGCCAAGGGTTCAGTTTGAAAATCCCGCTACGGGTGCAATTTCAACGTCCCGTTCCCAAGGTCCTCCATCTTTGAAAAAGAGAGGTCACCTCGTGGTCTCGTAACTACGGACGACGCCATCTTCCCGGGCCCATTGCGGCCGCTGGAGGCTTCCTCAATGTAATCGTATCACAAACGGCGCGCGATTATGCTCCTCGCTCTTCAGATTGCAGGCGTACGGCGGCGACCAAGCTTCTCGTGTTTCCAAGGTTGACCGCGAGTCCGGCAGGCGGAGGCGCGACCCAACCCTGGGGGCCCGGCCCGCTCGGCGTGAAGGCAAGTTGAGATCACGAGCCCATTTGGTACTCGTCAAACAGGCCCGCGGATGGAGCTGGACTTATCAGAACGTCGAGCCGTGGTTACTTGGAACATGCACCGTTTTGCCTGGGACCTGTAGCGATGCGGCCGGCACATCCATCACCGCGCCAGAACGAGTCGTCGCCGTCTTCGCAGAGGTCTCCAGCGATGAGCAGCACGTCGCCCCCGTATCGGTTCAAGACCGTCACGACCGGTGCCCGCGCCGCGAAGGCCGCGGCAGGGCGAGCGTGCTCCGTTGCTCGTGTCACGTAAGTTGGTACGCTTGCTCGCACGCGCACGGGCGTCTCCAGTTCGATTGCCCGGGATGAGATCTCATAGTTCAGTGAACTCGTCGACCGCGTCGATCAAGTGGTCCGACGCCCGCAGGGAACGACCGCGGACACTCTGGCGACGAATGGTGAACAGGCCGGCCCCACTGGGTGGGGAGAACCTCACTTGTAACAGGGACGTGTTGATGGGAAATATACTGAATCGCAATTGGCAATACAGCACTGTCATCATCAGGAGCGAGGATGATTCCGTAGGCACGGGAGTCCTCGTTAGCAAGAACGACCAGTTTCTCTTGACGATGCCGGTTTCCCGGAGGACCCTTGGAGTAAGGCTACACGACCCATCTATCTGGTCACTGCGCTACACGTTCTCGGTAATAATGCAAGCGTCATCGCTTCAACGATACGCTACCTCATCGAGTACAACGCGCAGACTGAACGTGGCCTACAAAAACAAACCGGCGAGTTCACGATTAGAAACGATCCGCGAAATTGGAGACTTCATCCCAAGCCTGGCGTGGACGTGGCTGTGTTAGATGTGACCGAGTTCATCGATGAACGTCCGGAGATGTACTTTCGCACCTGTCCGTTGGTCGAGATCGCAAATCCGATTAGCTTGCTTCAAAAGGGTGTTGACACCGCCGACGACGTCTACGCGCTAGGACATCCCGTCGGCCTCGCCCAGGGTAGCACCGTGCTTCCACTCGCCAGAAAGGGCATTCTAGCCTCGTCGCCGAGGCGGGCCCTTATCGAAGGCAACGCGGGTCGTGATGGGTTCCTAATCGATGGGGCAGTTATTCACGGGTCGAGCGGCAGTCCGGTTATATGCGCGATTGAGTTTTTTCGAGCGGGCGACCTTGAGACGACGCCACATCGAGCAATTCTATTAGGGATCATTGTGGAAGAGTGGTATCGCCGTTCCGATGAGTGCAATCGCCGTTCCGATGTCGAGTATGCCCATCTTGGCTTTGCACAAAATACCCTGACGATAATGCAAACTATCCTCGAGTTCGGAGCCGTATCTGCGTCTGACTTTCTTGCATCGGACCATGACGCGTACTGGAATGCGGAACTAGGAATAAACGAGTGGTCAATCGATATCTACGCTCCAACTGTTGATGCTCAAGCCGCGGCTGATATAATGTATGAGCTTAGACAGAAGCGACTCGTACAAAGCGGTAGCAGAATCGCCGTTGCTCGGCATATCGCGGATAACGAATTCGGTTTTCACGCCGAGCAGAATGGTGGTTGATAACGACGAAAGGCCGCCGAAGAAACAGCCGATCCTCGGACCGTCTAGGGTCACTACAAAGAGCAATCTTCTACGGTCTTAGCATCACCGACTCGCAACTTGAATTTGCCGATGGGTTTTCATCGCGCGCAGCGGACGACCAACGGGCGCGTTGCGTCATTCGTTGGGCGAGCAGCGGCAAGCGAGAGGTAGGGGTCAGAGAGAGTGACGCAGAGCCGGGTTCAGCAATTTCTTATTCTCTCAAGTCGGGGCCTCGCGTCTACCGGAAAAACTCAAGCGGCTTTCCGTCGCATTCGCTGTTGCCCGAGGGCCGCGCGACCTGCGAAACTAGCCAGACAAAAGTTCCTGCGCTATGGCTCTTGCATCAATGTGCGTCGAGATCGGATCGAAGGTTCCGGAAGGCTCGGCCCCGTCAATCAATATGGTCACACCCCGCTTTCGCAGGGCGCCTATAACGGACTGCGGCATTATCTCCCCCTGGTAAGAAAAGAAGAAATCCCAAGTATCGCTTCCGTACTCAAGCCAGCAATCGACTCTCAGGCCGCGCGGATAGACGGCTAAGTACACACCGTAGATGCGCAGCAAATACTCCGAATCAATGCGGCTGCTAGCCTCAAAAACCCAAAAACCTTTGGCATTCGTGAATTCGCGCGTAGCGAGGTGCTCGTAGTCCTTGTCGGGTACGAAGGTCCAGCGTTCACCAAGGACACAAGCGATTTCTTTTGCTGCTTCAGGAACCGATCCGAACGATGCGCTTAGAACGCAGTAACCGGGCGTCAACGTCGCCCCATCGAGTCGGATAGCGGCCGCGACATCAGCGATGACCTCACTCAGGAAGGCCTCGGTGGATACTCCGATAATCTTCTTGAACTCCTCCTCGCCTGGATAACCCGGCATGGGCAGTGTGAGCTCAAAATGCCACACCCCCTTCAATGCGCGACCGCCTCGGAGAATGACGTCGATCCGGTTAGTCACCGTCTACTCCCTTCCTGCTTCTTTCATCCGGGAACATCGTCCCGCGGAAGGCTCCCTGCGGTGCGCCTTGCGCACGAGCAGCTCTCCAACCGCCGGAGGTGGTGTAGCCACTCCTAAAACTAGTGCTCTCTGAAGTCGCGCCCGATATCTTCCAGTAAAGCGAACTTGTACTGTCAACGCGGTCGTTCCGTCTTTTGCCACCTTCGTGGACAGGTAGATTTGACCATTGATACCATATTTCTGGAACAGAAGCCCATTGCCACTGCGCTGGAATCCCCCGAGATGAGAGTTCACTTCGTCCATAAAGTTCGGATCACCAGGCTTGATTCCTCGCGCATAGGCCATCCTAATTGCGGACTGCGCCGCATCGGACTGGTTTTGCGCTATTTGATTTCGCTGTGCTAGGTCAGGTTCGCCGAAGAAAGCCGCCGCAACGAGATTCTCCTCGTCTTCGAAGCCGCCCGCCGAAGAAACGCTCACGGAAAGTCCGTACAGCGATCCTGCTAACTGGGCCATCTGCGGCGCAAACCCTGTGGGGTCCGAATAGTTCTCGGCATTCCCGCGGTTGTAGACATATCGCAACTGGCTTTCGGGATCGTGCACGGAACCTGAAAACGCGTCAGGTGTAAGCCATGTCCCGCTTGCTGGATCTACGACGCGGGCGCCTTGAACGAGGTTTCGGCCGTCGCAGATGCCATCGGCGCGCGGCATCGTGATGTAAGCGTAAGCAACGCCTTGACTATTGGCGCCCGGAAACCCGCTGCAGGAGGACGGGTTGGCAAAAATGCCGCTTGTGAAGCCTGCGTTGCCATTTGCGTAATGGTAGCTTAACAGAGCGCCGCTCTGTATGTCGCGGTCAAAGACCGTCATCCCCCCGGCCGGGGTGATTTCGGCCAGGGCTCCAAGCTTAATGTCGACGTAGCCAGTGTTGTTCAGCCCGCCGTCGACCCAGAGTAACGTGTCGCCGTCCCAGTGAAGCCGGAACGTGTAGCTGTTCTGCTGTTGAAAGGCTACCGATTCTGTTATCGTGACGGGGTGATCGTTCGGTCCCCAACCGTAGTTATACGTGTTAGTAGCTGGCGAAGGCGTTGCGCAAGTAAACGAGCCGTTCTCTTGATTCCATATCAGGACGTTCTTGGGATACGTGTTGATTGCGTCGTTCGTCTGAGTGAGGTGATTCTCGGCATCGTACGCCTCGCCGCTGTTCTGTGTGCCAAAGGTTCCGTTTGGGGCGCCGCCGCCAGTGCAGTAGGCCGGGCCGTTGCCGTTGTTTCCCGTGGGAACCTGGCGGGTGCTGTTGTTTGTATTGTTAGCGCGGCGTCCCGCAGAATCCAGGGTTGTGGTAGTCGTTGCAGTGTGTTGTACTCCGACCTGGTCGGTCCAGATCTGCGTACTGGACGCCATGATACCGTTTTGCCCGTCAATCAGGTACGTGGGAACAGGCGTTGGGGTTGGGAGCGGCGTGGGAGGCGGAACTGGTGCGCCGAGCATTACCCCGTTCGCCGAGGTTTGGTAGTTAGTCGTCGCGAGTGCGCCGACGCACTGCTGAAGGCCGCCACCTAGGTTTTGCGAATACTGCTCGCCCCGTACGCTATAGGCCCACGAATATGTCGTCTGCGAGCAGGTCTCGCCCGTGATTTCCGCCTCCGCATCATACGAATAACCGCTCAGGGTCCCAGCAGGGATAGTATTCGAGGCGACCAGGCCGGCGCTGTTGTACGTTTTCGAAACGGTCGCGAACGGATCGACGGCTGAAGTCTCTCGTCCGCCGGGTGAATAGGCCATGCTGAATTGGCCGGTCACGGCCGCCTGCAAAAGGTTGATTCCGATCGTTGACGCTCGCCCGTCAGATCTATAGGAGTACGAATACAGGGGACTGCTGGTTTGATTCAAGTAACCGCCGCCGGCCGTGCTTACCGAAATAGACGCCTTCTTACCATCTCCGTAGTATGCATATGTGAGAGTCGACGGATCGGCAAATGTCGAGCTGGAGCCTTCAGACGTTGCCGACAGATTGCCGGCGACATCATACGAATAGCCCCACGTCCCAAAGGCCGACGATGTTTTTTGGGTGACGCGCCCGTCCGCGTCGTAGGAAAAGGATTTGTTGGGGGTAGAGTCAGGGCCCTGGTATGTGACGGCCGTCGTTCGACCAGCGTTGTCGTAGGAATAAGAGCTCTGATCGTTGTTCGGTAGCGTTACCTGGGTGAGAAACCCGTACGCCGAATTTTGATCGTATGTCGACGTCGTCGCCTTGGGAAGCGTCGAGATGTATTGCCACGTCGACGTAACGCGGTCCATGGCGTCATATGCATTCCCTTTCGTGTCAGTCCAGGATCCCAGGTAGCGCTGCACGTCGAAAGGGTTTCCGTGCGCAGCAAAACCTCCCGTTTGGTTAATGCTGACTGAGCCTCCCTTCGTCAGGTCGTAAAAGTATCGCATAGCGAAGGGGTAGGAGTAGTAATCGCTGGATTGAGACGGCTCGACTATTTCGACGAGCCTGCTCGCCCCGTCATAGAACTTCTGAGTCACGCCGACAGCGTTGTTGAAATGCTTCGTTTGGGTGGTCTCGTTACCGTCGCCGTCGTACGTAAAAAGTGAAGCTACGTTTCCGGCAGCATATTCGGGCGAAGTTTGAGACGAGGCAATCTGTCCGTTGGCAAAGTAAGACTTCGTCGTTACGATGTTGCTGCCGGTTTGGTAGTGAGTCTTGTTGCAGCTCAGAATAGATGCGTCGTCAGGATCGGAAACTGTAAGGAGACGTCCTAAGTTACCGCTGTCGTAGGAAAACGACCACCATCCGTCGTTGGCGTTGTTCGGGTCGTTCAGCTTCTTGTAGCAAACAAGATTGCCGTGGCTATCATACGAGAATTGCTGCGAGGGCGTTCGCGTCGTAAGGTCGTTCTGAACGATCGGTGCTCCGGTCACCGACGTTGGCAAACCATAATCGGCCCCGCCTTGCGGGTTGGATGAGTACGTGAACGTTGTTACGTACGGGGTTCCGCCTGGGACCGGGCGAGCTACGCTGACAAGTTCCCCATCGGGCTCGATCCCGCCGGGCGGCGGAGTCCATGTCATCACGGCGGCGCCAGCCGCGCTGGCGCAGAACGACTGTGGCGGCGGTGTGAAAGAAGCCCAGTCTTTAGCAGCCTGATGAACCGTCTCGGGGTCGCAATAATCGGCCAGGTTGTTGTTGCCATCGTACTCGTATATGCTGGTTGGCCGGAACGTGTGTGTACTTCCGTCGTAATTCGTGACCGCTGGCAAAGCTTCCGCAATGAGATTGTCGTTCGCGTCATAAGCATAATCGGTCGTATTTTGCCGGAAATCCGTAGTGGCAGTCAGTTCGTTTTGGCTGTTCCACGTGAAGGTCTTCGAAAGCGTTGCCGGGGAGCCGCCGGTCGAGATTGCTATTTTCTTAACTCGACCCGTTGAATCCAAGGTGTATGTGCTCTGATGACCGTCCGTATCCGACCATTGCGTCGTCGAGTTGTTGGGGTTCTGACTGAGCGTCACCGCGCGGTAGGTCGTAGCTCCGGAGGCCTGGTTCGGCTGGATCAGCGAGTTTGTGATTCCGTCAATCGGAGCGGGGTTCATGTAACCATAATAGGCGACCGAAGAAACGGCGCCACTCGAGAACGAGAAGCTCAGCTGTTCGCCGCCCTGGCTCCTCGTGAAGTTTGGCCCCGATACGGTACTAATCAAGTAGGGCGACGCGTACGAGTAGGTTTCGGGAAGACATGGCGAGCCGCTCGTGCAGTTCTGGCTCGAAGGATTGCTACTATTGACAGGGCCGTCAACCTCGGCGATGCTACCGGTCGTGCTCGAGTAGAAATACTGAAAGGTCGTCTGCTGATCGGGCCACTGCAGCGTAGAAAGCAACCGTTGCGACGAGCCGTTGATCGTTACGTCTTGGAACGTTAGGGTTGCCGAGGGAGTCGAGTTTCCATCTTCATATACGTAAACGTTCGTAAGATGGCACGAGCATGTGTCATCCGGACTCCAAGCATACGAGAAACTTAGGTACGCGTTAGAGTTGCGCCCGTAGATCGCCTTGAGGCGGCCGTTCAGCCCAAAGTGTGGGTAAATTCCCATCGTCGGAGAATAAAAATAGTAAACCGTACCGGACTCCTTGGTCCAATAGTAGCCGGTCGCTCCGTCCCACGTTAACGTGGCGAATTGTCCCGGAGGATTCGTATAGCCCCCTTGGCCATCTGAGGTGTAGTCATATCGAGCTCCGTCGATGTCGTAGACGGAGAGGCCACTGGAACTTCCGCTCGCCCAGCCGGCGATATGCGCATCAAACGTGTTCGTCCATCCGGCTCCGTAGTTGGAAATTTGAGAGTTATCGGTGCCCGCGTAGTCGTGGGTGCTCAGCGAATTATACGTGCGTCTAAAGGCTAGCGCGATGCCTTTATGGGGCACGTTCATATCGTCGGACTGGACGAGCAGGTTGCCTTGCAGGTTGACGTTTGCGTAGTACTTGCCGACGCCGGGGATCCCGTCTTCCTCGTAGGTCCACCACCGGTTGATGCCGGTGTACGAGGGATTGAGCGATAAGCTCTGCGTCTCGCGGTGCTGCTGGGGATTAATTATGCTTTGCCGATGGCTGTTGTATCCTTGTCCGCCCTGGAGGTAGCTGTGGGGAGCCGAAGGCGGGTTTCCAATCGGCGCAACTATCGTCGTGATGCCGTGCTGCGCCCTGTATGCAGCCGACATGGCGAAAGGGTCGGGCGGAGCAAGGTGCGGGCTCAAGGGCCGCTTACGCATCGGTATGTCAATGATCGCCCCGCGTACAAACGGCTGGCGTGGCGCGATCTTTTCGCGGTGTGGAGTGTGATTGTTGCCGGTGATCGGGAGCGTGGGGACCAGCGGTGCTGGCACTGCAGGGTGCGCTACGGGTGCTGCCTGGGATCGAGTCACAACATTTGGGGCCAGCGCAAAGGCGCCGCTCGGGATGTTGATGCTCGCCAGGATCATCATCCCGACCAGAACTCGCGCAAGAACGCGGTGCAACCAGCGGCTAATAAGCATAGAGCGCTCCCTCAAGAAGTCAGCGAGGGCATGAGCATACCGCCAGCACCCTCGGCTGGACTAGAGCGAAACCTGACAAAAACCTGACAGTGATCCGCGAACCCGTATGGTTATAGGGTTTTTCCGAGGTACGATTTTTCGACAGTCCCGAGGTCGGCCTCACCACGGATCGCGAAGTCTGCCGCACGTTGGCACGCAATGGTCAGCGTTGAAAGTCTTTGTCATGCGTTTCGGACACGGTGTTAGGCAGCTCGCGGTGGTAGCATCAGTTGCGGTACTGCTTGTGACGGCGTGTCCGCGGAGCGTCGCTGCCGCCGAGCGGCAGTCGTTTGCGGCGACCAACGCGCCGGTCAGGCTCGTGCTACTGGACTTAGCAAAGCGTTTTGGAGCGAGTATCGCGCTGCCGGACGACTTGCACGGCTCGGTGACTGTCTCGCTTCACAGCGCGACGCTCGATCAGGCTTTGACGGCGGTTCTTACGCCGCTCGGGTACGCTTTTGGCCGGAAGAGTGGTGTGATCGTTGTCTCGCGCGTAACGGGTTCGACGCAGGGGGCGTTCGCGGCGTCACGGGCGCCGATGGTCCTCTCCGTCACGTACATCATGGCGGATCGAGCGGCGAAGGCGCTTCACGATCTCTTCCCGGATGCGAGCCTTCGCGTCGATCATGGAGCAAACGCGGTGATCGTCGTCGCAGCGACCGACGACCTCCAGGCGATGCGCAACGTCCTGCAGAGCCTTGACGTACGCAGCCCACTCTCCGCCACGGTCGAGGCACTCTCGCTGCGATCGGTCGGAGCCGAGAAGATCGTCGCGCGGCTCAAGGTACTTTACCCTCAGGTGCAGTTCAGCGTCGTCTCCAAACAGTCGCTCCTGGTTCGCGCGACGCCGGCCGACATCACACAGATACGAGCGCTCGTCTCGGCACTCGATGCGCCTACGCCGTTACCGACACCGCAGCCTGGACTGCCGACGGCGACCGAAGGCATGCGAGTGATGCAGGGCAGGCCGGCCGACATTGCGCGCGCAGTCTCGCACGACTTCCCGCGGCTGCGAGTTGGCGTGTCGGGAACGGCCGTCGTCCTGAGCGGGTCGCCGGAGGATGTCGCGAAGGCGAAGACGCTCATCTCCCAAGTCGACTTGCCGCCAGTCGGCACGAAGGTCACGCAAGTCTATCGCATTCGCACCGTCGACGCAGGCTCGGTCGGCGATTTGATCGCGCGGTCGTTTGCGAATGCCACGATAACGGTCGATCGAGACCTTAACGCGCTATCCGTAACGTCAACCACGACCGACCAGCAGCGCATCGCGGACGCGATTGCGCAATTGGATGGAAATCCGTCGCAGCAAGGTGGCGGCCAGCCGGGAAGCTACGGCGGGATCAACCAGGGCGCTTCAAACGGCTCTTCGTTCGAGATCGTCAGTCTGCGCTCGGCGGTTCCGAATCAGGGTTCGGCCGGGTCGATTGCGACCGACTCGGCGTCTGCGCAAGTCATTCAGACGCTTCAGCAGTTGGTCCCCGGCGTTCGGGTCAGCGCGCTCAGCACCCCGGGCCAGATCGCGCTGATCGGCGATCCGTACAGCTTGCGCCTCGCCAAGCAATTTCTTGCGAAGCTCGACGTTCCGGCGCCGCTCGTCGTCCTCGATACCGAGGTCCTCGAGATCGACGAATCTGCCGCGCGAAACCTGGGCCTGCTGCTGAGCCAGCCCGTCATTAGCACAACTTTCAGCGAAATCGCCCCGCCAGCAGACTTGAATACCGGCGTGAGCCGCCTCATTGGTATTGGGGCAATTACACGGACGCCGCTCTCGCTCACCGCGCAGCTCAACCTGCAGATCCAGAACGGGACGGCACGGGTGCTCGCGGACCCGCGAATTACCACGATCTCCGGGCACACCGCGACGATTCGGGCGGGCGATACGATCGGCATACTCACGACGACAGGCGGCGGCGCCGGCACGTATGCGACCTCGCAGATTCAGACGTTCCAGACCGGGGTGACGCTCGATATCACGCCGATCGTGACTCCCGACGACGAGGTCACGGTCGCGTTGCATCCGATCGTCAACAGCCTCTCTGGAATACTGAACGGCGTTCCGCAGATCTCGACGCGCGATACGCAGACGACCGTGCATCTCAAAAACAACCAGACGCTTATCATCGGCGGATTGATTCAAGAGAGTTCCACCCATACCGAAAACAAAATTCCACTGCTTGGGGACGTGCCGCTGGTCGGGCACATCTTCCGAAACGTCCAGAGCAGCTCGACGCGAAACGAACTCATTATCGTCGTAACGCCGCACGTGCTGGCCGAGGGCGAGTCCGCGCCGATTCAGGGGCCGCCTTTGCCGACGATCCCAACGCCCGCGCCGCTGCCGACGCTTCCGCCCGGGACGCGGCTCTCGTTGCCGACGGGCCAACTGCCGGGAGCGGTGCGGGCGCCTTCTTCAAGCCGTGCGGGCGGACGCACGGCTGTCGCCGTTGTTCCCTCACCGTCGCCCGCGCCATCGGCTGCTATTGTGCCGGCGGCGGCTGCAGTCGCGGGGCCGGGTTTGGGGCCGATTGGCACCGCGCCGCCGGCCAACGCCATTTCGTACGGACAGATTCCCCCGTCGAACGCGGCTGCCCTGACGGATCCGGCGCGGGTCTTTTTCGTCTCGATCTCGCCGGCGCGATTTACGGACGGCGCAAGCATGAGCGTGCGCGCGGTGACGACGACAAACGTGAGCCGGGCGTTGTTGACGCTAGGCTCGTTCAGCACGACGCTCACGCAAACAGGCCCGGGACAATGGACGGCGGCGTTTCCGTTCTCGGCATCTTATGCAAGCGGTCAAAGCACATTGCAGGCGACGGTCTATGCCGCGCGCGGCGACGGCTCGTCCGCCTCAATCAACGTAATGGTTCCCTTAGGAAGCTAATCGAGCGAGCCAAAAATTTGACCGGCTTACAAGCGATTGAGTCAAATTAACCGTTCCTTAGAGACGGCGACGCCAAGCTTGTACTAGGGAGGACCCAAGGAGCGCTGGCCTCAACGAACCCGGCCCCCTGGGCTTAAAGCACCGGGTCCTGCGGCTTATTTCCGGCGCTTATTCCCGTCCTTGGGCGCAGCGTGATCGATCAAGTCGTCGCAAGCGAGGCGTTTCAGGGACGGCACTATTATGGCGGCGCCCGATTTGCCCGCGACCTCGAACGCCGGCTCGAAAACGCGACGTGCCCATCCGAGCGCGCACGCGTTGCCGACCAACTCGCCACCGTTTACGCCAACGCGGGTGACGTCGACGGGGCGGCTGCCGTTCTCGATCAAGTTGGATGGATCGCTGACGTAGAATTGCGCGGGCCGCTGGAGGCGCTTCGCGGCGTCATCGCGGCCATGAACGGGGAATCCGCGGCCGAGATCGTGGAGGCGGCTGTTGAGCTTGTCGACCAAGTCTCGGAACCGACCGCGGCCGTCGTGCTGCAGCGCCTCGGAGCCGCGATGTACTTCAACCGAGATACACTCGCGGCCGAAAAATATTCATTGAGCGCGCTCGATCTCGCGGAAAAGCTCGAAAACCGATGGTTGATGGCGCGAGCCGCAGCGGTGTTGTATGGTGTCAACGCGCATTTGACGTGGGACTATGGCGAGGCTTGGCACTATGCGGAAGTGGCCACCACCGAGGCGAACGCCGCCGAGGATCGGTTTATGTTCAGAGCGAGCTCGATCGCACAACTCGAACTCGCGGTTACGCAAGGGCAGTGGGAGCTTGCGGAGCGGCTGCGCGCGCCGTTGAGGCGCGATCGTTTCAGAGGGTCTCCGGACAGCGAAGCCTCGCTGCACGTCGCCGAGGCGCTACTTCACGGGCATGCGGAGGACTTCTTGGCAATGAGTGGGAGGCTCGACGCAGCGCTCACCGCAGGTCTGCGCCTGTGTAGCGCGTCGCTTGCGCGCGCGATGCGTGCTTTGGCGCTTGCGGGAGCGGGGGCGGATAGTGAAGCGCGCGACGAGGCACGTCGCGCGTTCGGCCTGGCCATTACAAACGGCGTACCGGAGCACAACCTCGCTCACCTGAAACCCCGTCGGATGCTTGCTGGAGTTCTGGCATCGTTCGTATTGATGCTGATCGGAGATGCGAGTCGTGGAGGGCGAGAGCTTCGTGCGCGCTCCTCGGGGGAGGGACCAACGGGACTACTCGCCCGTGCACTCGATATCGCGGCTCGTGGCGGCCGCAACGATCTCGACGACCCGTATCTGCGACCCGCCCGCGGGTATATCGAAATCACACAACGTGTCATGGCCTGCCGAGGCCGGCGCCAGGCATCTGTTCCTGCGGCGACCGCGCAGTTCACGAGGACTGAACTAGAGATCGGTCACGCGTTGGTTCAAGGCAAAACCAACTTGGCAATCGCCGCGGAGCGCGGGGTCTCGTGCAACGCCATCGAGCGGTACTGCGTGAGGATCTACCGCAAGTTTGGCGTGAAGAAGCGGGCGCAGGCCGTTTCAAAGCTCGCAGATGTGTTTAGAACGGCTCTCATTGTCGAAGATCGGCCGTAGATCGAGGGTGAAGTCATCGTCGGCGCTTTCGAAGAACGCCCGTTCGAGCGTTAGAGTCGCGGGGTCCACGAGCCGCTTCGGGGAAGCTCCGTGGGCTAGCAAAAACACAGAGGTTCGCGGAAGAGTTGAACCTCTTGTTGTCATAATCGATGCATCTCTTGCGGAGGTTATGACAGCTATTCGCCGCACATGCAAATCCTATTCGTCGCATGCTATGCCGGACAGCCGATAAGGGCCCCCTCGGACTCGACCAAACGCACGACCAGGCTGCTTCTGAGTTCTTGCAACACTTAGGATTGTCGTCTTACCTTGGCTTTGAGGAGAGGCTCCTCGCTATGGCGCACGACGCGCTGCGTGGAACCGGCTGGCGGCTCGATTTCAGGCGCCCCGGCGTGGACATCCTTCCAGAAGCTGCCTCGGTATCCTGAAACCAGACCATGCTTGACTGCTCAAGCCTTTCGACTTCCTTGGTACGACCGAGATGTAATATCTCGTTTGACAGGTAGCCCCGATTTATGCCGCGGATAAGTGCGGAGGTTGGGTGCTAAGGTCATCCCCCGATTTTTAGTCCGCGGAAGGACCGGAAATCGCGGCTTGTAGTGTGAGATTCGATGCACGCGGGGCGAACTCTTCGGGAGTGAGATCGCCAAGCGAACTGTGCGGATGATTCGTGTTGTAGTCGATGCGCCATGCCGCTGCTTGTTGGCGTGCATCATCAAGCGAGCGGAACCAGTTCGGATTGAGCAATTCCTGACGCACGCGATTGTTGAACGATTCACAAAAGGCGTTGTCGGAAGGGCCCGCTAAAACCGAGGATCTCGTAGACAAAAAAGCCCGGTGATGCTGTATCTCGATTCAAGGGACGCAGCGGTCGGCGCGCGTGCCGCGAAGCCAGACCAAAGGCGTCGCCGCGAATAACAACGCGCTCATCAGGCCGAACAAATTGGAACCGGTAAGTCGGCGCGTGAGGGCGAAGGCAAACCACGCCGATGACGCCATCGCGAGGGCCGATAAGAGCGATATTCGCATCGCAATGCCGCCTAAGGGGATCGCATGCGTGATAATCCAGCCCAGGAAGACATACACCGGAAACCCCGTCGGGTGGGCAA
Source organism: Vulcanimicrobiota bacterium (assembly GCA_963832625.1). Classification (GTDB taxonomy): domain Bacteria; phylum Vulcanimicrobiota; class Vulcanimicrobiia; order Vulcanimicrobiales; family Vulcanimicrobiaceae; genus CAWHUV01. The sequence continues at coordinate 730,319 of CAWHUV010000008.1, forward strand.
TGCCGAAAATGTACGGTACCGTTTGCAGTTCGCCGACGTCCCAAAACTGGACGTCGGTTTGAACCGTCGCCGCTAAAAGCGCAAACGGGATCACGAAAGCAGCCACGCTCAACGCCCTGTTCATGGCCGAGCCTGTTCGCGACCGATCCTAAAAAGGCTTACTTCGTGCTGAAGGACCCGAGTATCACCTGGCCTGGCGTCGTAACGTTCGTGCATGGCTCGGTATGCGACAGAGCCGGCGACACATAGACCACGCTATACATCGACGCCGCAGATAACACAGGCACGATCGACGCGAAAGGTGGCGCGAAGGGCGGCGGAGCGTGCGGCGACGGGAGAGGTGAGGGCGCAGGCTCAGGAACCCCCGCAGGGATCGTGCCGCTGGAGGCTTCCAGGTAAACGTTGACCATGTCGCCCGCATATGGGTTTGTATAGGCGACAATGCCGACGTTCGGAGAAACACCCGTCGCGCCCGGTATCGGATAGACTAACTGCGGGCCGACGACCTGCGATGCCGGGCTCGGACCGGAAACACATGTAGCGCCACCGCAAGCAGCGAACAACATTCCACATATGACCCCGAAAATCGCACGAACCGCGTTCAATCGTATCATCACATCGACGCTTTCCTAACTCTTTTTCCTGATGGAGCTGGCCTTCTCGCGCTCGGCCTAGCGTAAAAGGGACGCGCCTTCTCTCTGAGGTTATGACCTTGACGCCATAACGCCATGTTCCTCTTGGCCCAATTGCTTTCTCATCAAGGCTTAAGCCTTAAGAGAAGGCATAGAGTTTTCCGATCCGATCGCACTGGTTCACTTCCTACGCGCGCGAATCGCTAACGTTGTCCTTAAGTGTATTTCAAACGACGCTGTTTCTCGATATCACAAGCTTGGCAAAGCAATTGTGTATTCTCGACGGTGTAACCTTTGATCGCCTCGTGTCTGTCGAGGAAAGCGCCACTCTCCGGTAAAGGCGACCGACATCCGTTGCATAGCCCACGCTGCTCGGCGCGCTTCTTTCGCTTGAGCGCCGCCCGCTTCGGCGGCTTCAGCCGTCCATCGTACTCCAGCGCCTTCCACAGCCTTCTCCGAAAAGCCCAAAGCAATGCTTCATCCCCCGAAGCGAGTTCTACTAAGCGCGACCGAATCTCAGTAAGGAGCGGCAAGAGCCGCACGCGTTCCTTGTCCGTAAGTCGGCGATTCGACATCAGAAAACCCTTCCTAGACGATCTCGACTTCGGGCGGTCCACGCGCTCGGACTAGACGGCTTTGGCAAACTCGGCTCGGTTACGATCCGCGGCTGCAGAAACGCGTTTTCCGAACAGCGGCCGGCGGCGACTTATTATGGTCGAAGCGCCGGTAACGAAGGCAAGCATTTCATTAAGTAACCACTCTCCATGCTTGCTGGCCGTACCGTCGAGGTGCTTCGTGCTTCGTCGTTCCACGGAGGCTAGGCGGGCATCAGTCCAAGCTTCGGTATCGTCAAAGGTCCCACGGGTCTGAGCGCATACCTTAAGAGCTTGCTCGAGCATCGCGCCGGGGAGCGGCGTCCCGTCGCGCATACGAAACACATGAGTACGGAACTGCTCGTTCGCGCGACGCTCGATGTCAAGGACGCAGAACCATTGATTGCCGATGAGAACACTGGCAATCATGGCCCGACGCCTGCAGGGGTTCCGTCGCCTCCGAATCATCGCCCATTTGTGAGCTTCGCGAGAACCGTCGGGCCACGGTATCGGCTGGATACTCGGGTTCGCCTTCACTGTGACTCCCGGAGGACGACGAGCGGCTAGAATCCCGTTTATCAGCGCGATTAAATACTCGTATGTGCCCGGAATGTCTTTGCCGCTACTACGCGACGTGTTTAGAGCGACAGAACCGTACCCGGCCTCACCCGAGCCCGAGCCCGAACTATGACCATCTGCTTGCCGGCTGCGCACCTGAACACGGCTATCGCCCGAGGAGTCACTCGTGCTGCTTCGCTGCTTGCGTACGGGAGCGCTCGGCAGTACCGAAATGACCTCCTCAGGGAACGCTTCAAAGTCAAGTTGATCAGGATCAGGATCTGCGTCATCATAAATGAGTAGCTCGCCGTCTGCAGGCCTGCCCTCATCAAGCGCACGCTTGGGAACCCACCCTCTTGCGTTGCCGTCATCTCCGCTTGGTCTCCCGCCGGGGCGCTCGAAAGTTAAGTCATCAAACGGTAACTGCATTTCGCAATGTAGAATCTCAAGAACCAAAAACCGCGGCCGCTTGCGCACTTGACCGTTACGATACGCCCAAGAGGTCGTGATCCAGAGTCCGCGTAGCGTTACGTTCAATGCTGAGGAAAATGGAGGCCGGAGCACCAGGGCGGGCTGCTCAGCGCTCCCATTCGCGGCTGCGGTGTCCAGAGCGAATTTCTGCGCCTGTTCCCTGAAAAAAGGGTCGAACGCGAAAAGACCCACGTGATGAGCGTCGGCGTCGGCCATGTACTTGCGCAGCGTCAAATGCCCTTTGCGATCTTTGATCCACGTCTTCGTGGCATCCGGGTCGTAAAACCGATTATTGACGCCGTCGATAAATCCGCCGGTGATCGAATAATACGATAGGCGCGATGAGACTCCAATAAACGCACGGTAGATCTCGTTGCAAGGAATAATTACCTCGGCTGACTTGTCTCGAAACGTTGCGGAGGTTATATAAACACTCGTCTTTGCAAACTCAGGGTGGATACGGACGCTAGATGCTGGAATCAAATACGTTGCTCTTTCATCCTGATCATACGCTTGGCCGAAGGTGCAGCCGTTGAACTGAACCCGCGCAGACACCGTCTCCCAAGGCAAATTTAGAATCGTATGCGGTTCGCCATCTCGCCAAGCGCTACCGCCTCTTAGAAGCATCCAGTTACAGACGCTCGTCATCCTTATTTTGCTACCAAAGCGATGACCACGAGCATCGTACAAGCCAAACTGCACCTCCACCATGGGCGTTTTGCGCATTCTGCCGGAAATCGGCACGGGCGACGGAAAGACGCGACCAAGCCATTCGATTACGGCGAGACCGCGAGGGAATCCGACCATCTGATGCCCAGAAAGCATACCTCGATTATCGGACACGCGCGCGATCGGTTATAGAAATCCCCGTTTAACCGGCTTGCTGCGGTAGTTGCTTAGGCAGTAAAGACTACTACTCACTACGAAGCCCGTTTTTCGTATGAAAATCGAGGACCTAGATGTTCCCGGCCTTCGTCGACACTTGGAAACATTCAGCAGCGTCTTGCGCACGGACCACGACCTGCCACGTGTTCGTCAGGCGGCAATCAATATCGCAGGGTCGATCACTCCGAACGGCGGTCCCTTGGCCAACGAGGCCAACAAGCTGCCTCCTGTGCCAAGCAGGGTTAGCCAGAATGTGCGCCTGGAACAATACCGCAACGAAGCTTTCGACGCGGCTATCGAGCATTTCATCGTCTCGTGCAAAGCCGCCATAGACGAGATCGAAGCGATCCAGGCTCGCATAATCGAAAATGCCGGCCTCGTCCGTAAGGAATGCCGCCGGCGCTTGCTTGAATTCATCGTCAACGAAGAGAGCGACATTCAATGGAGCCCAAACCTCTCCATAGCTCTCGGACTGTCGCAAAAGCAAGTCTTAGATGCGCTTGAACACCTTGAGAGCGTTGGCGCTATTGAAGTTAGTAACAGAGCATACCCCTCTCCAGACGAAGAGGCATGGAGATTTCGAGTGACATCTCGCGGCCGAGACCTCGCTGATGGCACCGTCGAAGATGCGACCACAGGTTCCCAATTTACGCTGATCGCGGGATCGCAAATCGGGGTAGTTGGCCAGAACTACGGCGACGTAACGCAGACAAACACGATATCGAACCTGCCGGACTTACCCGACGACGTACTCGAACTCCTAAACAGCACCCCTCACGGCCGCGTTCTTGCCGATACTTTCGACGAAGAACGATCCCAACCTGAGCCTCGTCGCAATCGACTTCGTCAGATCGGCGAAGGTATTAAATCGGCCATCGAGGCAGCACGCGTGGGCGCCGATGCTGGGCAGCTTAGCGCAGACATAGCGAGCCATGCGCACGCCTGGTTCACTACTCTTTGCAACGCACTAGGCGTCGCATGACCTCCCCCACGCCGCTCGAGCAAGCGGCACGTCCTTGATTGGGCCCCCGAGCGAGCATGATCCCTACTGAGAGGTCCCCATGATGGCAAATGCCCACTCTGCCGCATACGAGCCGTTCTTCGCGGCACTCGCCGGAGTCAGCGCAACACTCTGGGTCATCGCAGTCGCGCTCGTTACGATCGTCCTAACGAAACCTGCTACTGGAAGCGAGCTCGGTTCGGTGTCCTTGATGATGAGTCGGCTCCTCGACCTCTCCAGCTCTAGAGAATTACGATGGGAGGAGCGGCGACTTGTCAACCGGATTGTTTCAATGTATCGCCAAATATGGTTTCTCGGGGAAATGCTGCCAATCGTGATCTTCTTCGAAACAGCGTTGGTGACGTCCGTCGCCGCTCTGCTCCCCGTCGTACCGTATTGGCTAATCTACGGACTGATTCTCGTGAACTATCTGCCAGTCACATGGTTGCTCAAAATGACCCAACGAAATCATCGTGCACAGCAGAAAGCTTTCGCTGAATACGGCGTTCCCGACGGCGGCGCTCCAGCTCTAACGGCCGCCGAACGAATGAGAAGCGGATCGAAAACAACCTTGCCTGGCATAGCGTTGTTCCTACTCGCCGCCATGGTTTGGGTTTGGACGGCACCTTGGACCGTCGCGGCGACGGCGGGAGGCGCCTTGCTCATCGGCATCGTCTACTCACTGAACGGGATCTTCAACACCGTGGCCGCGGTCGAACATACGACAGTTGTGCCACGATGACGGGGAATGGCTCTACTAGGATCATACGTACGATCGGAATTAGCTCACCGAAGGATGAGCGGCTAGGTCGAGCCAAGTCCGCGCGAAGGTGAGAGCGGCAACGATCCAAGAGCCTGCTCGACCGGATGTCATGTTATCCAATAAATGCACCTTTGAGAATAGAGGGGACACAGTCAATGCACCATGCAGAACAGCAAGTGTTTCGCAACGGATCGAAGAACACGCTCTCGAAACCGATCGACTTTTCTGGAGATTGGAAGAACGAACTAGGCTCGACTATGAGCCTCAGCGTAAACCAGAACGGCGTCGTGGTGGGAAGCTACATTAGCGCCGTGAGCGACACCGGAAGTGGCCCAACACCGCCATTCGATCTAACCGGAGCCGTTGCCGGCGATCTCTTGTCGTTCACCGTGAACTGGGGTACCGAGATCACGGCCTGGATTGGTCATGGGACTAGAGATAGTAAAGGGGACCAGATACTGACGCTCTGGCACGTCGTCAAAAACGTGCCGCACGAAACAGATCCCGAACAACAATGGCGAATGATCCTCGCCGGTGCCGACTCGTTTTACCGCATCCTAACTAACCGGAAAAACAAGTAAGCCGGTGTACACCCGGCAAGCCGTGCGGCCATTGCGCTAATCCAGTGCCGAAGCTGGGACTTAAGCTCTGCGGGCGAACGTGTTACCCGCGGCATTGGTCTGAGGTGCGACAACCTCTCAGGCTCGCCCAGGCGAAGTTAGAGGAGCTGCGCCAAGCAGCGACATCGGCCCGGGTGGGATGCTGAGGCACGGGAGAAGAGCGAGTCGCGCAAGGCGGAAACGCTACGAAAGCGCACTCCAGGCATGACGCCGGAGCAGCGGCGAGCGCGCAGGGCGAAGCAACAGCGCGCGTATCGCTCTCAACGTTCGCTGAAAAGCGCGTGAAAGGGAGTTCTTTCCCGTGATAAACCTCTTTCAGCTGATACGCAATGTAGGTATGTTTGATTCCTTTACCGGTACCGCAGCAACGCGGTTATCTCGGTTTACGGTGATGTACGGAGAAAACGGGCGAGGCAAGACGACGCTAGCTGCAATTCTTCGGTCGCTCTCCGCCGGCGACGCCGCGCCCATAGTGGGGCGTCGAAGGTTGGGCGCTGCTCATGATCCCCATGTCGTCGTTGATTGCGACGGAGGTGCTCACGTATTTCAGGGAACGTGGGACTCGGCGCTACCCGAGCTGACGATCTTCGACGACGTTTTCACGAACGCTAACGTACACTCCGGAATTGTGGTCGAATCAGATCACCGGCAGAATCTTCACGAGCTTATAATAGGTGCTCAGGGTATAGCACTTAACCAGGCGTTGCAGCAGAGCGTATTGCGGATTGACGAACACAACGCAAGGTTGCGCGAGTTGGCCACGGCTATTCCTCAAAACGTTCGTGGACCATTCAGTGTTGACGAGTTCTGCTCACTTGCGACACGATGGGATATTGTCGAGTCCATACAGGAGGCTGAGCGAACGCGCGCAGCGATCTCGGAAGCGACGGCGGTCCAGCGAATGCCACCTCTCGAAACCGCGCGAATTCCACGTATCGACCCCGACGCCACGGCAGCGATCCTCGCTCGAAACCTTCCTGCTTTGGGTGCTGCGGCGTTGGCTGAAGTTCAGCGGCATTTCGCTACTCTCGGCAACGGCGGCGAAGCTTGGGTTGGAGACGGAGTGAGTCGCCTGGTACCCGCGGGAACCGAACGAGACGTGCTTTGCCCCTTCTGTTCACAGAATGTAAATGGGCTATCTCTGGTTGAACACTATCGAGAGTATTTCAGCAACGCCTACTCCGAACTAAAACGCGACATAGCGAGTGAACTCAATACGATCGTCGCCGTGCATAGTGACGATGCGATCGCGACGGCCCTTCGCGTCTTCGCGACAAACATTGACCGGTTGGTCTTCTGGGCCAGATTCTGCGAGCTACCCGCCCTAGCGGTCGACGTTGACGGACTGCCTAAGCGCTGGAGAGCGGCTAGAGAATCCGTCGTTGGGGCTCTCTCGGAAAAGAGAACGTCACCACCGGAGGCCCGCGCCCTCTCAGAAGAAACTAGGCGGCTCATCAATTCATTTAACGCAGCGTCCGGGACCGTAGATACCTACAATGCTTTGGTAGAGGAAGCGAATCGCCAGATTGCTCTCGCGAAGGAGCGGTCTTTGTCGGGAAGCGGCGAGGCTGTCGAGTTCGATTTGAGAAGACTTAGGGCAATTGAGGTGCGCTTCACTGCAGTAGTCGAAGTTGGCTGTAACGCGTATCTCGCGGAGAAGACCGCCAAGAGCGCAACCGAGACACAGCGCGACCTCGCGCGCGCGGAGCTCGACAACTACCGTCAAGCAGTGTTTCCTGCATACGAAACTGCGATTAATCTTTTCCTCCGAAGGTTCAATGCTGGCTTTCGTCTTGGTAGTGTAACATCCGCGAACGTTCGGGGCGGTTCGACCTGCACGTATAGCGTCGTAATCAACAACACGGACGTACCAGTCGGACGAGAGAATGCGGGAATGATCGGACCATCATTTCGGAATACGCTTAGCTCGGGCGATCGCAGCACACTGGCTTTGGCGTTCTTCTTTGCTTCGCTTGACCGTGACGCCGCAATTCCCCAAAGAATCGTGCTTCTCGACGATCCAATCACAAGCTTGGACGATCACCGTCAACTGGCTACTGCGCAGGAAATTAGAAAACTCGCTGCGCAGGTTGCCCAAGTCATCGTCTTCTCGCACGACAGACCGTTCCTCTGCCAAGTTTGGGAGCGAGCGGATCGCGACGCCCGCGCTGCACTAGAGGTGGTGAGGGCCGCCAACGGTTCAATGATTCGTGCTTGGGACGTCAATCGGGACATTGTGACCGAACACGACCGACGCCATGAACGCCTGACTGAGTACGTCGCAACAGGAGCTGGAGACAGCCGGGCTGTCGCAGAGAGTATACGACCGATGCTGGAGACCTTTATTCGAGTCTCCTACCCTGAGGAGTTTCCGCCCGGTTCAACACTAGGGCCGTTCCAGGGTCTCTCTGCTCAGCGTGTCGGCGGTCCGCGGGAGTTGCTTAACGGGAACGATACGACGGAGCTTGGAGAACTTCTCGAGTATGCGAATCGCTTTCACCACGATACAAATCCAGCATTGGCCATGGAACAGATAAATGACGCTGAACTCTTGCTATTCGCCCAAAGGGCGCTGCGATTTGCGAGGCGTGCGTAATGGAGATGAAACTGCCCACATTTCGCGTTTATGGAGGGAGGAGACTGGGCCTGTCTGATGCTAGGTCATGAACAAGAAGGTTTAGGAACGTGACAACTGATCGTTTTGCATGGATTACGGGATTGACGAGATTGAATCGCGTTGCGTTACTCGACGTGCTTGAAGACATGCAAGACGAAATACAGGTGAATCCTGGGAATGCGTCAATTCCGCTTCTTCCGCAGATCATTAAGCACGCGGAGTTGTTCCCGGGCGACAGCATAGCGATGCGTGACCGATATATGGAGACACGGTACAAGGCGGCGTTGGTGCTTCAAAAGCACGGGATCGTGAATCATCTTGACGTTCCTGAGCAGATGGATCACCGCTGGCGACTGAAAATGAGATTCTCGGGGGATCCAGCAGTTATTGCGGCAGCGCTCGGCACCGCACGCGAAAATCTGGTGAGCGAGGGGCCGTCCTCAGGGATATTTCTGCGATACGGTAGGCTAGCGATTGCATTTGTCCTCGGCGCGTCCGCAACCGTCTCGATGCTCAGGCCTTCGTGGTGGCTTTGGATGCTTTCGGGAAGCCTCTGCCTAGCGCTGGTCACAAGTCTGGGACTGATTCCGCGATGGAGAGGCACTCTACGAACCGTAGCAGACTGGGCCACGGTCATAGGTGCCGGTGCGGCGATCGCTCTTCTGATCTGGACCATCTTACACACGCAGACCGGCCGATGATACCAGTGCCTACGGCAAAACTGGCGGGAGTGCGGGGCCCGACTGCGACGTTTTACGGGCCTTCCATAGTTGTCAACGGCCGCTCGGATCGGCGGGTCGTGCGGGGTGCCGAGGGGCCACGCCGGACGTTTGCAGCGCAGTATAGTATCCCAAGGCGAAAACGAACGTCCTAATTAGGCGTTCGTACGAAGACCGATCCGCGAATTTGTAGCGTAGACTCCTGTACTGTCGCACTGCCTTATGTCAAGTCGCATCACCTTGTGGAAATGACAGCCGCCGCCGCAGAGCGCGACTTGGCTGATCGTATGGTGCGGGGCGCGAAAAGGACGCGACGCGACGACTCCGGTGTGGTCGCCGAGCAGCCCCGCGACGCTGTAGATTTTCGTCACCTCGAGCGCTTCGTCGTTCGACATCGCCGGAAGAATCGAAGGGAGGCGCCGCGCGAGCATCGTCTTCCCGCATCCGGGCGGTCCGACGAGCAAGACGTTGTGCCCGCCGGCCGCGGCGATTTCGAGCGCGCGCTTGGCGTGGCGTTGCCCGCGGACGTCGGCAAAGTCGCCGAGGGCGTCTGGCTCGGCGCGATACTCCGCCGGCCGTTCGTCATAGCGAAACTTTGCGCCGTGACCGGCGATCACCGCGACCGCGTCGAGGAGCGACCCGAGCGCGTAGATTTCAAGACCGGCGACGAGCGCCGCCTCGCGCGCGTTGGCTTCCGAGACGAGGAGGCGATGGAATCCGGCGCTGCGCGCGCCGAGGACCATTGGCAAGATGCCGCGGACGCCGCGCAGGGTCCCGTCGAGCGCTAGTTCGCCGAGCGCGATGAAATCTTGCAGCGCGAGGCGATCGATTTGTTCGTCGAGCGCGAGCAGCGCGAGCGCGATCGCGAGGTCGAAGCCCGGCCCTTCCTTGCGAACGTCGGCCGGTGAAAGGTTGACGAGCACTTTCCCCGCTGGGAACAGCAGGCCCGAGTTGACGATCGCGGCACGGCCGCGCTCGCGCGACTCGCCGAGCGCGCGGTCGGGGAGGCCGATGATGTGGAACGCCGGCGTCCCCGGCGCCGAATCGGCTTCGACGCGAACGACATAGCCGTCGATGCCGAGCATCGCGGCGGAGTGGGCGAGAGCGAGCAACGCGGAGCCTCCGCCCTCCCATCACGACGAGGGTGCGGAACGACAAGGCCCCACGGGGTTACTTGTCGAGGCGCTTCGCGTTCTTCGGAGTCTCGATCGTCACCGCAGGGTCGTCGTAGTTCGAATATGTAATGCTTGAAATCGCGCTGCTGCACGTCAGCAGTCGAAACGTTTGCTTATCGTACGTGCAGTCGAGCGTGTCGGTGTCCTTAGCGCCGCGCGGGTCCTTCATCACGAAACTGCCGACCGTCTTGCCATCGACCGTACGATCCGGCCCCACCACCCTGACGGTCACGTCAAATACATCTGCTTCGAAACTGATTACAAGCCGGTCCGACCAGGTCTCCACGGTCCAACCCCCAGCTTCTTTGCCGTAGACTTCGTGCCCGATGATGATCGTGTCGTCGGCCTGAGGCGGCGCGCCGGAGACTGTTTGGTGATAGCGATTAGGCGCGACAACCGTAAACCTCAGTGTCGCACCAAGCGGCACGTACGGGTTTGGCTTGACCGTCACGGTCTCGACGAACGACGTAGCGTTCCGAAGCGCCGCACGCACTCTCGCTTGAAGATCGCTCGACTGGTCCGCGCGAGCGATGCCTACGGTGGCCGCCGCCGCGAGCATCGCTGGAAGCGCGATAAGGCCGGCGCCGCGCAAGGATGAGGTGAGCCGCCGGGGATCGAGCATGCAACCTCGATTCGAACGAATGTCTTCCAGCTTGGCCGTACTACGCAGCGATGCCTGGCTGAAGCGACCGCGCGTTAGGTGCCGCGCGAGTCCTCGAAAACGATACCCGATGATGTGGAACGCCGGGGTCCCAGGCGCCGAATCGGCCTCGACGCGAACGAGAGCGCCTTCTAGCGACGCCTCGTCAATTCAGCGGCTCGAAGCCGGCGAATAGGTCACTGCTTTCAGCCAAGTCGCCAAGTTTGACGTAATCGCATACTTTTCCGTAGCGCTCCCAGAGTTTGAGCACCTCCGGATCGCTGTGCGCTCGCTCGACCGCAGCATTCGAGGCCCACTCGAAGACCTCCACGATGGTTCCATCCTTGGCGCGGCCGATAATCGGCGAACGCTCCGTCGCGAGCCCGAGCCGTCTTAAGATCGGCACGTGTTCGCGAGCCAGCGCCTCGAGTTCCGACTCCGCGCCGGGTTTGGGCCGGTAGCACCCAATCGAGATGTGCCCCATTTGGAAACCCTCCGTAACGAAATTATTTCGAGTCGTTGAAAGTGATCCCGGCTTCCTGGACCTCTTGGTACGGGAGGAGCCACACGAGCGACTCGTCGTGAAGGTCGACGACTTGGACGCGGTTTCCGAACGGGTCGATGAACTCGCACCGAAACGGCGGGATCAGTTTGAGCCCGTACTTCTTGGTCAGTTTCTCGCGGACTTCGGCGAGCTGGCGGTCGTCGCGGACCATCAGGCCGAAGTGGCGCCGCCCCGTTTGAACTTTGTCGACTTTAAACATCGCGAGAAATTGATGCTCGCCGACCTTGAAGAACGCGTCGCCTTCCCCCTCGTCGAGCTTCTCGAGGTTGAAGACGTCCCGATAGAAGGCGACCGCCTTCTCGATATCGTCGACTTCGATTGCGATGTGGTTGACGCCGTAAACCTTGACTGCCATCAATTCTCTCCTCGTCTACGCTGGGCGTCATAACCCGCCTTACGGTCCCGGCGATTCGTCATGCCTTGGGTCGGCGAGGTGAGTCCACCCCAGCCGGGCAATGGCGACCGATCTAGCCAAGTTTCTAACTCACGACAATCGCCGAGGAGACCATCGATGGCTCATCATCCGGCCGCCGAGCACCACAAGAAGGCCGCCGAACATCACGAACTGGCTGCGAAGTATCACGCGCTCGCGGCAAAACACTATGAAGCTGCGGATCACGTGCAAGCGGCGCACTATGCGATGGCCGCTGCGGGCCACGGCCACCATGCGAGCTTCTACATGTCGGAAGCGGCCAAGATCCACGCCGAGCAGCACGGCGGGAACAAGCACGCCCACTCGTAGCCCGAAGTAGCAGGGCAAGCGGGGCCGGCCCGAGGGCGATGCCCGAGGGCGATTGACAGCCGGCGTGCCCGTCGTCGCGCAGACGTCGACTTTGGCGCGGGGTGAAGGGCTGGAAGCGCACGCGCGCGCCGCGCTGCTCCGCGCTCGGTCTTCGGGTTGATTGGCCGCGTTCCGGTCTTCGATCGCGGGGCTTGTTGGACGGCATGATTTTCTGATACACCGGGACCATCGCACAACTCGTCCCGCGCATCCTCGCAGCTCGCATCGTCCGTTCGCTCGCCTACGGCGCGCTTGCGGTCGTCCTCGGTCCCGAACTAGCGCGCAATGGAGCGACTCCGCTCGTCGTCGGCGCGATTTTCTCTTTGGCCCTCGTTGCGGGCGCGGTCTACTCCGCGTTCGCCGGACGGATCGTGAATCGAGTCGGACCGCGCGCCGCCGCGGTCTTCGGCGGCTTGCTCACGGCCTGCAGCGGGATCGCGCTCGCAGCCGGGACGGCGCCGCTCGTCGCGGCTGGGTGCGTTCTCGGCGTCGTTAGTCCGAGCGGTCAAGACGTCGGTCCGTTCGCCGCCGTCGAACAGAGCCTGTTGAGCTCGGACGCGGCGCGCGCGACGCGTCGTCTGACGTGGTACAACGTCGGCGCCGGCGTAGCGCTCGCATTCGGCGCGCTCGGTGCGGCCGCGCTCTCGCCGGTCGCCGTCGGTTACGGCTACGCCGCGAGCGGGATCGCGCTCGCAGTGCTCGCGCTCGGCTACCCCGCCCGGGAGCCGGCGCGCGTCGTGCCCCGCCTCACGAGCGTGCCCCGCGCGCGGCGTTCGGACCGGTCGAGCAGCTCGCCGCGCTCTTCGCCGTCGACGCACTCGCAGGCGGTCTCGTCGTACAAAGCTTCATCGCGTACTGGCTCGCGTTGCGATTCGGTGCCGACGCGACCCAACTTGGCCCGCTGCTTTTTGGCGGAAACCTCCTCGCTGCGGGCTCGCTTTTTGTCGCCGAGCGGCTCGCGCGCTCGATCGGTTTCGTCCGGACGATGGCCTTCACGCACCTTCCGGGCAACGTGCTGCTGATGTTGGTTCCGTTGATGCCAAGCTTCGAGGCTGCCGCCGCAGTGCTGCTCGCGCGGTTCGCGCTCTCGCAGATGGACGTGCCGACCCGCCAAGCCTTCACCCTTAGCCTTGCCGCCCCGGTCGACCGGACACGGGCCGTCGGGCTCACGACGGCGGTCAGGCCGGCGGCAGCGGCGCTCTCGCCGCTCTTCGCCGGCCTAGCGGTTCAGGGCGCGGCGCTCGGCGTGCCGTTTTTCGTTGCAGGCGGTTTGAAGATCGCTTACGACCTCGCGGTACTGCGGCTCTTCGCTCACCATCCCTCAGCCGTTGTGGGGCACGAGCGAAGCGAGGCCTAAGAGACGACCCAATCCACACGTTGCACAGGCGCGCTACGCCGGAATGTGGATAAGACGGAGGTTTTTCCGTGCTCGACCGCCATCCCGAGACGCTCGCGGTCCACGCCGGGCGGCTCGAAGCACCCGCGAACGCGCCTTCCAGCCCGCCTATATTTCAAGCTTCGTCGTACGAGTTCGGCGATCTCGACGAGGTCGAGGCGATCTACGCCGGGCGCCTCCCTGGTCGTATCTACGGGCGTTACGGCGCGCCAAACGCGGCCCAATTCGAGTCGGCGATCGCAACCCTGGAAGGGGCGGAAGGCGCTGTGGGCGCGGCCGCGGGGATGTCCGCAATCGACGCCGCGCTCGCGCCCCTCCTGCGGCCGGGCGACGCCGTCGTCGCCTCCGCCGAACTCTACGGCGGGACGCTCGACCTACTTAGGAATGACTACCAAAAGGGCGTCAATCCCGTCCATTTTGTCGATCAGCAGAGCCCCGAGGCCGTCGAAAGGGCTCTCGCGGAGCACCAACCCAAGGTCCTCTACCTCGAAGCGCTGACCAATCCGCTCGTCCACGTCGCCGATATCCCGGCGCTCGCCGCGCTTGGCCGGAAGGCCGGGGCGGCGGTCGTCGTCGACGCGACGTTCGCCACCCCAATCCTTTTCCGGCCGCTCGAGCATGGGGTCGATCTGGTCGCGCACAGCGCGGGGAAATACTTGGGTGGCCACGGCGACGTCGGGGCGGGGGTCCTTGCGGGCCGGGCCGATCTCGTCGAGATGGCGCGCGAGTACCTCGTCCGCCGGGGCGCGACGATACCTCACTTCGAAGCGTGGCTCGCCCTGCGCGGGCTCCGCACCCTGGCGTTGCGGATGGCGCGCCACACCTCGAACGCGCGAGTCGTCGCCGATTTTCTGGCACGCCAGCCGGCCGTTGCCCGCGTTCACCATCCGTCGCGTCCCGATCATCCGCAACACGCGCTCGCGGCAAAGCTTTATCCGAGCGGGACGGGCGGGATCGTCGCGTTCGATCTTCGCGAGGGCGCGCCGGCGGTCGATCGTTTCCTGCGCGGCCTGCGGACGGTCGCGATCGTGCACAGTTTAGGCGAGGTGGCGACGACGATCTCGTATCCCGCCGTGAGCTCGCATCGCTTCGTCTCCGCCGCGGCGCGCGATGCCCTCGGCGTCGGCGCGGGGACGTTGCGCATCTCGACCGGGATCGAGCACCCCGACGACATCGTTGCGGATCTCGCCGCGGCGTTCGCAGGGCTCGGCGAACGCGTCCGCGCATGAGGGGCGTCGAACGCGTCGCGACGCGCCGTCATCTGGAGGCACCCATGCAGAAGCGCCTGACCGTTCTTTCGATCGCGCTGATCGCGCTGCTCGGCGCGTGCAGCGGGAAGTCGACGACAAGTTCGTCGTCGGGTGCGACTTCGGCTCCCGGCGCAGCGGGCACCGGCCAAATCATCGGCGTCTCGATCCAGAACCGCGAAGCGCAGTTCTATCAGGACATGGAAGCCGGCATGCAGGCCGAGGCCGCCAAGTACGGCTACACCGTCGACGTCGTCGACGCCAGTCGCGACAACGCCAAACAGCAGAGCCAAGTCGAGGATTTCATCTCGCAAAAGGTCGCCGCGATCGTGCTGACTCCCTACGACTCGCAGGCGATCGGGAGCGCGATCGTCGAGGCGAACAATGCGGGCATCCCGGTCTTCACGGCCGACATCGCGAACGCATCGAAAGAGGGCAAGGTCGTCTCGCACATCGCAAGCGACAACGTCCAGGGCGGCGGACAAGCCGGGCAAACTGATGTGCGCGGCGCGTCGTACGCGGGCCGGTCGCGATCATCGACGAGCCCGAAGTGACGAGCGTTCAGGATCGCGTCAAGGGATTCAAGGCCGCGATTGCGGCGACGTGTCCGGCAGTGACGATCGTCGCCGACATCGACGGCGGCGGCGAGCGCGCGAAAGCAAGTTCGGACGATGGACGATCTGCTCCAGTCGCACAAAGACCTCAAGGGCGTCTTCGGAATCAACGACGACTCGGCGCTCGGCGCGTTCGACCGCGATCGACGCCGCGGGGATGAGAGGCAAGATCGCCGTCATCGGCTACGATGCGACGCCCGAAGCGCGCACCGCGATCAAGGCGGGCGCGATGTACGGCGATGCGATCCAGCATCCCGACCAGATCGGCTCGCAAGACGATCGACGCGATCCACGACTACTTCGGCGGGAAGACGGTTCCGCCGCGAGATCGCCGTCCCGGTCGGCACGTACACGCAAAGCCAACGCGCAGTAGCATTGCCCGACGCAAGCGCCCCGCTGCTGCGGATGCTCGGGATCACGAAATCGTTCCCGGGCGTGCGCGCGCTCGACGGCGTCACGTTCGACGTGCGGGCGGGCGAAGTGCACGCGCTCGTCGGCGAGAACGGCGCGGGCAAGTCGACGCTGATGAAGATCTTAGCGGGCGCGCAACGCGCCGACGCCGGCACGATCGAGATCGACGGGCGAGCGGCGGCGATCGACGGACCGCGCGATGCCGAAGCGCTCGGCATCGGCATGATCTACCAAGAGTTCAACCTCGTCCCAGACCTCGGCGTTGTCGAGAACATCGTGCTCGGGCGCGAGCCGCGCCGCGGGGTTTTTCTCGATCGCGCCGAGGCGCTACGCCGCGACGACGGCGGTACTGACGGAGCTTGGCATCGCGCTGCCGCTCGACCGCAAGGCCCGCGATCTTTCGGTCGCGCAGCAGCAGATGGTCGAGATCTCCAAGGCGCTGTCGCGCAAGGCGCGCTTGATCGTGATGGACGAGCCGACGGCCGCGCTGACCGATCGCGAGATCGAGCGCACTGTTCGCTTTGATCCGCACGTTGAAGGCGCAGGGCGTCGCGTTCGTCTACATCTCGCACCGCCTCGAGGAGTTGCCCCAGATCGCCGATCGCATCACGGTCCTTCGCGACGGCCGCACGATCGAGACGCGCGCCGCGGCGGCGATGCCCCAAGACGACGTGATCCGCTTGATGGTCGGCCGGACGCTCGACGCGCATTTCCCCGAACTGCCCGGCCGTCGCGCCGGACGCGCCGGTCGTCTTGCGCGTAACGCATCTGAGCGCGCCGCCGGGCCCAACGACATCGCATTCGAAGTTCGCGCCGGCGAGATCGTCGGCATCGCCGGGCTCGTCGGCGCGGGGCGCACCGAAATCGTCCGCGCGATCGGCGGCGCCGACCTTCCAAGTTCCGGAGAGATCGACGTCGCGGGGAAGCGCGTCGTCGTGCGCGGCCCGCATGCAGCGATCGAGGCGGGGATCGCGCTCATCACCGAAGACCGCAAGGCGCAGGGGCTCGTCCTCGGGATGAACGTGCGCGAGAACGTCACGCTGGCGCATCTCGACGCAATTCGCGCGCGAGGGCTCGTCGACCGCGCCGCCGAGGAGGACGCCGCCGAGCAAGAGATTGCACGAGTTGCGCATCCGCACGCCGAGCTCCGAGCAGATCGTGCGTAACCTTTCGGGCGGCAACCAACAGAAGGTCGTGCTCGCGAAGTGGCTGATCGGAGACGCGAAGGTCTTCTTCTTCGACGAGCCGACGCGCGGCATCGACGTCGGCGCGAAAGCCGAGATCTACGAGCTGATGGTCGAGTTGTTGAAACGCGGCGCCGGCGATCGTCATGGTTTCGAGCGAACTGCCCGAGGTGCTCGGGATGTCGCATCGCATCCTCGTGATGCGCGACGGCCGGATCGTGGCCGAGTTCGCGCGCGCCGAGGCGACGCCCGATAAGGTCATCGCAGTCGCGACGGGAGTCGCGGCCTGATGGAGCCGGCGCCGAAGCCCGAGGTCAAGGTCGAACTCGAGCGCAGCTGCGAGGCGGCCCGCGCGCAGGCGCGCCGAGCGCTTGCGATTCGACCGGCGCGATCGCCGGGGGCTCGTCGCTGTCGTCATCGTCATCAACGTTTTGTCACAGCGGTTCGTTCTTCGCGCCCGGCAACCTCATCAACGTCCTGCGCCAGATCACGTACAACGCGATCCTCGCGGTCGGGCAGACGTTCGTCATCATCACGGCCGGCATCGATCTTTCGGTCGGCTCGCTGATCGAGTTGACCGGCGTGGTCATGGCGCAAGTCGCCAACGCCCTCCCGTTCGGCGGCTTCGCCGTTGATCGTTGCGACGCTGGTCGGCGTCTGGCCGTCGGTGCGGCGCGGGGCTCGTCAACGCGCTGCCGGTCGTCCGGCTCAACCTGCCGCCCATTCATCACGACGCTGGCGATGATGCTGATGGCGCGCGGCCTCGCCTTCAAACTCTCGCACGGCCGTCCGATCGCGCTTAACTCGCCGGACTTCAACAACATCGGAATCGGGTACTTGTTCCAAGGACAACTGCAGCGCATCGGCTTGGCAGGAATTCCGATCGCGGTGCTGTGGATGGCGGCGCTCGTGACGATCTTCGCGATCGTCTTGATGCGCACGCGTTTCGGGCGGTACGTTTTTGCCATAGGTGGGAACGAAGAGGCGGCGCGGCTCGCCGGGATCGACGTGCGCCTCGTCAAGACGATGGTTTACGTCATCTCGGGCGGCTGCGCGGCGGTCGCGGTTTCCTGTTCATGGCACGGTTCGTCTCGGGCTCCCCGAACACCGGAATCGGCGACGAACTACAATCGATCGCAGCGGTCGTCGTCGGCGGGACGTCGCTGATGGGCGGCCGCGGCAGCATCGTCGCGTCGTTCTTCGGAGCGCTCTTGATCGGGTTGCTGAACAACGTCATGAACCTGCTCAGCATCGAATCCTACACGCAGGACATCGTCTTGGGCGCGGTCATTCTCCTTGCCGTCATCGTCGACCAGCTCCGCAAGCAATACTTCAGTAACTAACCTCCACGCCGGCTGCGCCGCGCGTCGACCGTGGAGGGTTGAAAAGCGTACCGCGCTGGCCCGGGACGCCGATCAAGACGTCGCAAGGCGCGTTTGCGGCGATGGCCTCGACCGCACGCCCGAGGGGCGCTCCAGTATACCGGCCCTCGCGATACGCGCCGACCACGATCAGGTGCGCGTCGACCCGGCGCGCGAGGTCCAAGATGCCCTGGCTGACCTGTCGGGCGCTGACGATTTCCGTCTTGATCTCGACGTTCCACTGCCGAGCGATCGCCTCCGCGGTCGCAAGCACGTCGAGCGCCGTGCGATGTTCTAGTTCCATCTCGGCGCCGATCGGCAGCGTGAGCGGGACCTCGATGACGTACGCGACGAGGAGATCGGCGCGGGCGCGCCGCGCGAGTCGCGCGGCGAGCGCCATCATGTGTTCCGAGTGAATGTCGGCCGAGAAGGCGACGATGATGCTGCCGATGATCGCTTCAACGTCGCGCTCGGTCGCTTTCGCGGCGCGTTCGGCCCAGGTCGTCGGAGGGTGGAGCATCCAGTAGAGGGTCGCCGTGACCAGCACCAGGATCGTGAGCGCGGCGACCGCACCGAGGAGCTGCGGATGGACTTCGAGATTCATCGTGCCCTGCGCCAGGCGCGGTACTCGAAGAAGCGTACGAATCCAAGCCCGACCAGCGCCACGCCGAGCACGTATGCGGGCAGTGCCGCCCAAATCGCGCCGACCGAAGCCGCCGTGCGCGCGATCACGACGCAGCCGAGCACGGTGGCGATCGCGCCGATCACCACGCGGGTTCGCGCCCAGCCTTCGCTGCGCACGATGCGCCTCACGACTCGTTCTCCCGCGCACGTTGCTGGTCGATCGTTTTCAGGTTTCTTAGGTATTCGTCCATCATGTCGAGCTCGCCGGCGTCCAGCAGGATCTTCGTTTGAGCGTTGCGCCAGTCGTGCGGTCGCGACTTCAACATCGGGAGCCCTCTGAAACGGCGATATGCCAGATACCCGAGCAGGCCGAGGACGATCCACGACGGTCCGGCGATGCGGCCGATCAAGTGCGTGAGCATCGTAAAGAAGAGAATCGAGGCGATGCCGAAGAAGCCGATCAAAGCGACGACGGGGAACTCGACGCGGACGCCGCGATAGGTCATCGGAACGTTGAGCGGCATTTTGAATTTGCGCGGAGTCGCCGGATCGTTGAAGCGAAGGGCGATCAACGCGATGAAAACGAACGAATAGCTCGTCGCCGCGCCGAAAGCGTAGAGATCGCCGAGGAACGTTATTCCATCTTCGCCCCGGAACGCGTGCGCGTAAATCTCTTTGACGGCGGGCGAGAGGCTCGGCAACGCGGCAAAGATCAACTCGATGACGGCGAAGCCGCAGAAGATCACGATCGAGGTCGCCGGCGTGCGATACTTCGAATGAACGCGCCGGAAGAGGCTCGGCAGGAGCCGGGCTTGGCTCATCGCGTACGCGATGCGCGAACTCCCGAAGACGCCGGAATTGCTCGAGATCAGCAGCAAGATCGCGCCCAGCACGGGGACGTAGAGGGCCGCGAGCGCGCCGTAATACGGAATCAGCGAAGCAAGGACGGAGACGGCCGAACCGTTGTTTTCCTCACTTCCGAGGTAGTGCCACAACGCCTGAGCGTGCCCGTGCGAGTCGGGCGGAATCGCGTGCCACGGCTGCATTCCGAGCGCTAGGTTCGAGTACGAAAGCGCGAAGATCAAGATCGTCAAGATCAGGCTTATCGAGGTTCGGGGTATCACGAGCGCCGGGCGTTGCGTCTCTTGAGCGGCTTGAGAGATCGACTCCAACCCGACGAACGATATGATCGCAAGCGAAACCCCATTCATCAAATTGAACGGGGTCGGCCAGGCGGTCGTCATCGTGTGCACGAGGATTTCGGGACGAAACGCGAACAAAAAGCCGAAGAACAGGATCGCGGTCTCGCTCGCGATGTCGAGCCCGCTGACGACTTCGTTGAATGCGGAACTCTCGCGGACGCCGATCAGATTCAGGAGCGCGAGCCCGGCGATCACGCCGAAGACGACGAAGAAATGGACCCACGGTTCCTTCGTGTAGGCAATCACCGGGATGAGCCGGCTTAGATAGTCGATGCAGCTCCACGCGAACAAAACGATGTCGATCGTAAAATCGAGCAGCACCGCCCAGCCGGCGATGAATCCGAAGATGTCGCCGAGCCCGCGCATGACGAAGTATTGTCCCCCGCCCGCGACCGGGTAGGCCGCGGCCAACTCCGTGTACGCGAGACCGACGCAGACGTAGACGAGCCCGGCAAAGAGGAAGGCGACGTTCGAGGCGCCGGCCGCCGCGCCCAGGACGAGCCCGAGCCCGACGAAGATGTCGGCCCCGACGTCGGAGTAGCCCCACGAAAACGACCCCCATGGCGTGACCGCCCGGCGGAGTGACGGTTGCTCGCTCTGCGAGCCTGCGGGGACGTTAACGGTCGCTGCCATTGAGGACTAGCCGCGCAGGTCCCCGCCGACGGTCGGCAAATCCTTCGCGCCGCGCGTCAAGCGAACGCGCCGCGATGCAACCTCGGCTCGCCGCGCTCGACGGTCACGACGTCGAAACGAACTTTCGCCGGCATCGGGATGAATTGGAGAAAATCTGCCGCTAGCGCGCGGATCCTGGCTCGCTTGCGCGCGTCGATCGCCGCGAGCGGCGCCCCGTAACGGCGATTCGAGCGGGCTTTCACTTCCACGAAGACGAGGGTCGCGCCGTCGCGCGCGACGATGTCGATTTCAGCGCCGGGGCCGCGTAAATTCCGCCGCAGGATTCGGAAACCGAGCGACTCGAGGTAGCGCGCTGCGGTCTCCTCGCCGTCGCGTCCGGCCCGGGCGCTCACCGGTCTTCGATGCCGCCGAACTCAAAGAGCGTCAGGCTGTCGGCGACTCGGAAAAAGGTCCGGCGATGATGCACGCACGGTCCGTGCTCGAGCAAGGCTGCGATATGCTGCGGGGTGGCGTAGCCTTTGTGGTCGGCAAACCCGTACTCGGGATGCGCGCGGCCCAGTTCGACCAAAAGCCCGTCGCGGTGCACCTTTGCGACGATCGAAGCGGCTGCGACGGTCGCACACTTCGCGTCGCCCTTGATGACGGGGAGCTGCTCGCCGCCGAACGCGCGGATGCGAACCGCGTCGGTCAAGAGATAGTGCGGGAGCCGGCCGAGAGCGGCGAGCGCGCGCTCCATTGCGAGCAGGCTTGCCCAATAGATATTGATGCGTTCGATCTCCGCGACGCTCGCCTCGCCGATCGCCCAGGCGACCGCGCGCGCCTTGATCGTTTCGGCGAGTTCGATTCGTAGCTCCGGCCGCACGCGTTTTGAGTCGTCGAGTCCGGTGAACATCAGCGGCCCGTCGGTCACGACGCACGCCGCGACGACCGGGCCGGCAAGGGGGCCGCGCCCGACTTCGTCGATCCCGCCGACGAGTGAGAACCCGCGTTCGTGGGCGGCGCGCTCGAAACGATGCAGGCGGACGAGCCGCCGCCGTTCGCGCTCGCGCGCGAGTCGTCGCTTGCGGACGGCGTCCGTCAAGGCGCCGGCTCGAGGGTCATTCGGCCGAAGCGTCCTTCATTGAAATCCTTGATGTACGACCAGGCCGCGTTGTGCCTATCGAGGACGTTACCACGCCGAATGAAGCCGCGCGATTGCGCGTAGGTTTCCAGATCTGGTACCTGTGCGTGACCTTGCTCGGCGGCCCAAGCCGCGAAGCGCGCCACGACGGTTTCGGCATCGAACCGCGCGCGCGGGACCGCGCCGACCAGCGCAAGTCGCCACTCCGCCTCGGGGCCGTCGATCTTCGGGACGAGGATTCCGGCGGTATCCATAAGCTCCAAGGAGGGCGTCACGCGAAACCACTGCGCCGCACGGGTGACGCCGGCGCGCTCTTCGACCCGCGCAACGCTCTTTCCGACGAGTGCGTTGATGACCGTGGATTTGCCGGCGTTAGGGATTCCAACGACGATCGCGCGGGCGTTCCCGCGTCCCGGCGTTAATTCGGCGAGGGCGGCGCGTAATTGCGCGACGCCGTTGCGCGCCTTTGCGTCGACCGAAATGGCCTGCCGGCCGGCGTCGCGGAGCGCGCGCAGCCACGCCGCGGTGGCGCGCGGGTCGGCGAGGTCGTCACGCGTTAGCACGAGCAGTCGCGGTTTGGTCGCCGACATCCGCGCGAGCGCCGGGTTCGTGCCGGCCGCGGGGACGCGCGCGTCGGCAGCTTCGACCACGACGTCGATGACGCGAAGATCCTCGGCCAGGCGGCGCATCGCCCGCGCCATGTGGCCGGGGTACCATTGGATCGCCGGCGTCATTTGATCGCGCCGAAACGCTCGAGGGGCCACACGGCGAAAACCGCGCGGCCGATCAGGTCGTCGCCGGTCACGAAACCCCAAGCGCGGGAATCGTCGCTGTTGGCGCGGTTGTCGCCGAGGACGTAATACTCCCCCGGGGGGACGATCGTCTGCGCGGCGCTGCGGTCGTCGCGAAACCGGACGTAAGGCTCGCGCAGCGGTGCGCCGTTCAAACGAACGACCCCGCGCGTGATCTCGACGCGGTCGCCGGGGAGCCCGATGATCCGCTTCAAGTACACCGATGGGGCGGAGCGCTCGTGCCGAAATGCGACGACGTCGCCGCGCTGCGGCGTCCCCATCCGATACGCTAGCGCGTTGATGAGCACGTACTCGTCGGAGTCGATGCGCGGCTCCATCGAGAGGCCGCTCACTTGACCCGGTCGCACCCCCATGATCGCGTAGACCAGGAGAAGTAACAGCGCCGACTGCCAAGCGAGGTTAGCCGCCGATCTCCAACGGACGTGTGGCGACAGCACGTCACCTAGCGTTCTGCACGGCGGACGCGGCTCCCGCGCGCAGGCTTCTACTTCAGAATGCGAATCCGATCGGGGGGCCAGAAGAGGAAGAACGCGTGGCCCGGTAAAGCCGGCGTGCTTGCCTTTTTCGGGCCCGGCGAAAAACGTTCCGCCGGCCTGCGCAAAGCCCCAGATATGCGAGTCTTCCGAGTTGTTGCGGTTGTCGCCCATCATGAAATAACAGCCGTCCGGGATGCGGTCGGGCGCTTGCCAAGCGCTGCGCGGAGGGATATTTGCGATGTTCGGGATCGAGCGGCATTCCGTCGACGTAGATGCCGTAGTTCTTGAACTTCGAGCTCGTAGTCGGGTTTCTGCTCGATGTACGGCTCGCGCAGCGCGACTGCCGTTGCGATACACGACGCCATTATGGATGCGGAGCGTCTCGCCGGGGCTGCCCATCAGACGCTTGATGAAGTCGTTGGTCGTAGGGATGGGCGGCGGGAAAACGACGATGTCGCCGTCGTGCGGTTTGGTCAGAAGCGGTATTCGAACTCGTTGACGAGCAGAACGTCGTGGATTTGCAGCGTCGGCTCCATCGAGCCGGACGGGATGAAAAACGTGCGCACGACGAAGTGATCAGGAAGAGCGCGACCAGCCCCGCGACGATGAACGCGTCGAGGTACTCGCGGACGACGACGACGAGCGGCGGCGCGCCCGCGACGGCAGGCGTGTCGCCGACGACCGGTAGCGGCTGGCGCGCCGAGACGCTGACCGTCGCCGGTTGCCAAGCTGATCGCGAGCCGGACGATGGCGAGCAGGCAGATCAGTCCAAGAAGTTCGAGCGGGGTCACAAGCCTCGAGCGCTGCGCTAAGAGTCGCTTGAACCGTCAGTGTGCGGCCTTCTTCTCCTTGATGCGCGCCGCCTTACCGATCTTCTCGGACAGGTAGTAAAGCCGGCTGCGCCGCACGACGCCGCGCTTGGAGATCTCGATCCGCTCGAGGCGCGGGCTGTGCACCAGGAACGATTTCTCGACCCCGACGCCGTGCGAAACGCGCCGGACCGTGATCGTCTCGGCGAGCCCGCCGCCCTTGCGCACGGTGACGACACCTTCGAACATCTGCGTGCGCTCTTTGCCGCCCTCGACGACCTTAGAGATAGATCTTGACGGTGTCGCCGGGCCGAAAATCCGGGGACGTCGGACTTGCTCTGTTCTTTTTCGAGAAGATCGATGACGTTCATGACGCTTTCTGGCCCCACATACTCCGGCGGCCGCGGACGGTTTCACGCCCGGGGCCGCAAGGACAACCTTGGGATGATATCACGGGCCGCTCCGGCCCGTCTAGGTCGGATCGTCGTCCGCCTGGGGTCCCAAGTCCGGCCGCCGCGCCGCCGTTCGCGCCCGCGACTGTTCGCGCCGCCATGCCGCGATCCGGGCGTGGTCGCCCGATAGAAGGACGTCGGGGACGTCGGCGCCGCGGAAGTGCGCCGGCCGGGTGTATGCCGGTGCGTCGAGGCCCGCCGTCCCAAACGACTCGGCCTCGAGCGAGGTCGGGTTCAGCGCGCCGTCGAGCAGGCGGACCGTCGCGTCGAGAAAGGCGAGGGCCGGGATCTCGCCGCCGGTCAGGACGAAGTCGCCGAGCGAGAATTCCTCGGCTCCGTACAGGCTGACGATCCGCTCGTCGATCCCTTCGAAGCGACCGCAGACGAGCACCAGCCGGTCCAATTCCGCGAAGCGGACCGCGTCCGCTTGCTTGAAGGGCCGCCCGGCCGCCGACGTGACGACGACCGCCCGGCGTTCGGCGGCGGGCGCTTCGCCGGCGATTGCGTCGAGGGCCCGCGCGAGCGGCTCGACTCGCAGCACCATCCCGGGCCCGCCCCCATAAGGCCGGTCGTCGGCTCGCTCGCCCGGCTCGACGACGTCGAGGAGGCTGTGAAGGCGGACCCGGACGATGCCGCGCTCCTGCGCCCGCCCGACGATCGAGAGGGCGAGCGGCGGCCCGAAGATCTCCGGGAAGAGCGTGACGACGTCGACGTGTAACATTCGGGCTCGATGAGTTCGCCGCGCGGGTCCGGGCCGCCGTTCGATCCGCGCGCGTGGTTCGCGCGCTTCCGGCCGCACGCACCGGCGGGAGACTACGAACGCGCCGTCGCCGATCTCGAACGTGGGCGCAGCGCAGCGGCCCTGGCGGCGCTCGAGGGAGCACTCGCGGCCGCGACCGACGATGCTGCACGGGCGCGCGTGCACAACAAGCGCGGGGTCGCGCTCGTCGGTTTAGGGCGCCGTGACGAGGCGCTCGACGCCTTCTGCCGCGCGCTCGAGTACGACGAGGCGTGCGCGCCGGCGCTGGTCAACCTCGGCAACTTGTTTTTAGAAGACGGCCACGTCGCCGACGCCATCGACTACTACAAGGCGGCGTTGCGGCTCGACGAGCGCTCCGCATTGGCGCATGAGAACTTAGCGGCGGCCTATAAGCGCCTCGGCGACCGCGTGGCCGCGGTCAGAGAAATGCGTGCGGCGGGGAAGCTGGCGGGGCGGCGATTCCCTGGACGTTCGTGATCTCCTCGAGGTACTCGAAGAGCTGCGGTAGGGTGATCGTTTCGAGATCGCTGCGTTCCTGGATGGCGTCGCCTTCGTCGCCTTCGTCCCGCAGGTAGCACCGAGTCTCGACGTCGCCGGGCGACTCGCTCAAGAACGAAACCGCGAACCCCTTACCCATCGTTTCGTCGTAGATGCGCATCGCCGAGGGGTTCAGGATTTCGATCGAATGGGTGGAATTACGGGCGTCGAAGATCGTAATGGTCAGGTAGTCGCGATTGACGACCTCAATCGATCCGACGACGAAGGTATTCTTGGCGGAGAAGAACTCGTGGCCGCGCTTGTTACGGGAAGAGATCTCATAAAAGACGCGATGTTGAACGAACCGATTCATGATCTTGCGCAGCGTCGAGATCGAGGCCAGCGTTTCCGTGCGGTTTCCGCGCGTATAAATGATCTTCAAACGACCGCCGCCTGCCCTTTGAATAAATTCACCCGCGCGTCGCGTCTCGGGGGTGGACGCGTATCTTTAAACGAGCAAGCGGAGGAACCCTTTGCTTTCACCCGTTGACATGATCGTCATCGGCGCGGCGGCGCTGCTCTTTTTTGGACCCGATCAACTCCCCAAGGTCGCGCGGAAGGTCGGGACGGTCGTGCGCGACGTCCAGATGACGTCGCAATCATTTATCCGCGAGATGGAGCGCGCCGCCGACGAGTCGGACGCTCGCGAGACCCAGGCGCACTCGGAGGTACCTGGCGGCGCAACCGCACCCGAAACGCCCGCGGAACCGCCGCTAGCCGGCGGCGAAGGCCACGCGCGCCCGTCCGAAGAGCCGGGAGCGGGAGGCCTAAAGACCTAACGGGCGCGCTAGAGGTTGAAGCGCGAGCGCAGTTCGTTGACGCGCGTTTCGACCAGGGTTCGCACTTGCTGGTGCAGCCGGTCCCGCTGCTCGTCGGGGAGTCGCGAGTAAATGATATAACCCGCGGCCGACACGATACCGCCGAGAACTCCCGCCAACAGCGCGCGGCTCGCTTCTTTCCCTGAGGGCGGCGGCAGGCTGCCATCCTGGTGGCTCGCGCCCTGCGAGTCCGGCCCGTCACTGATCGGCTTGTACATGTCCGTCATATCACTACTCTTCGGCGGTTGGGGGCGGCTTTACCCGTCGATGCGTTCGGCGATCACGCGTACGTGTTCGGGGAACTGCACTGCGAGCCGCTCGATCGAGCGTGCGACCGTCTCGACGATCGCTCGCAC
The DNA here is from genome assembly GCA_963832625.1 of Vulcanimicrobiota bacterium. Classification (GTDB taxonomy): domain Bacteria; phylum Vulcanimicrobiota; class Vulcanimicrobiia; order Vulcanimicrobiales; family Vulcanimicrobiaceae; genus CAWHUV01. The sequence continues at coordinate 757,150 of CAWHUV010000008.1, forward strand.
GGCCGGGTCGTCGCGGACCGCCTCCGGCCATTCGAGCCTGAGCAGCCCGCCTTCGCGCTTCCCTTCAACGGCGATGCCGGTCACTTCGGCGAGGCCAAGCCAGGCGGCTTGCAGCAGGGCCGAGACCGCGGCGCACACGACGTCGTCGCCGGCATCGGCCCAGCCGGCGTGCCCCGCAGCAAAAAACGAAGACAGCCGCTCGCGGCTGTCTCGACGGAGGCGTACTTCGACCACCGTTGGCTCTACGAAGGGAGCTCGATCTTGTCGATTCGGACCTCGGCGAAGCGCTGGCGGTGGCCGACGAGCTTGCGCACGCGCTTCTTGGGCTTGTACTTGAAGACGAGGATTTTCTTGTCTTTGGCCTGGCGCAGGATCGTCCCGCGGACCATCGCGCCCTCGACGTGGGGGCGGCCGACCGTGACGTGAGCGCCGCCGGCGCTGGCTAGGATGACGCGATCGAAGGCGATCTCGCTTCCCACTTCGCCGCCGACGGCGTCGCAGCGGATCGTGTCGCCCTCGCTCACGCGGAACTGCTTCCCGTCAGCCTCGATTATCGCGTACATAACTGCAGGACGATAGCACGGCCCCGGGGCGAGGGTCAAGCGTCGACGTAGACGTCTATCAGGGCCAGATAGAGATGTCCCCATTTTGACCGGATAGAAATGTCCCCAGGCTGGTTGCGAAGGCCGCCTTATGAGGAGCGACCTGACGACCATGAGCCAGCGCGAAATCACCCGGCTGCAAGCGATGCAGCGGCTCGAGAACGGCGGCCTGAGGCAACGCGACGTGGCAGCCCAGCTTGGGCTAACGACCCGCCAGGTCAAGCGCCTGTGGCGAGCGTACCGGCTCGACGGTGCGGCGGGTCTCGTCTCCAAGAAGCGTGGCAAGCCCGGCAACCACCGCACCGATTCGGTGCTGCTCGCACGAGCGCTCGAGCTGATCGCAACACGATATCCGGACTTCGGGCCGACCTTGGCCAGCGAGAAGTTGGCCGAACGCGATGGGATCTCGATCCCCAAGGAAACGCTGCGCACAGCAATGATCGCCGCGAAGCTGTGGAAGCCGCGCGGCTCGAAGCGCAAACCGGCGCATCCCCCACGCGAGCGGCGCGCGTGCTTTGGCGAACTCGTCCAGATAGACGGCTCTCACCATCGCTGGTTCGAGGACCGCGCACCCAAGTGCACACTCTTAGTCTTCGTCGACGACGCAACGAGCAGGCTCATGGGTCTGCGCTTCACCCCCGCGGAGACAACGCAGAGCTACTTCGATCTCGTCGATGAATATCTGCGAACTTTCGGCAAGCCGATGACCTTTTATAGCGACCGCTTCGGCGTTTTTCGGGTCAATCAACCGACTACGGGCGAGGGAATCACTCAGTTCGGACGCGCGATGGAACAGCTTGGAATCGAAAGCATCTGCGCCAATTCACCGCAAGCCAAAGGCCGCGTCGAACGGGCCAACGGTGTTCTGCAAGACCGGCTCGTCAAGGAGCTGCGGCTTCAAGAGATCTCTACGATCGAGGCGGCCAACGCATTCGTTGCGACCTTCATGGCCGGCTACAACGCGCGCTTCGCGGTCGCCGCGCGCTCGGAGATCGACGTCCATCGACCCCTGGAACCTCATGAAGATCTCGACCGCATCCTCTGCATCTCCCACACACGGGTCGTTTCGCAGAACTTGACCGTTCAATACGGCTCGAGCATCTTACAGATCACCGAAAAGGCTATTCCCCAACGCCTTCGCTCAAGTCAGGTCGACATTCGAGAACATCGTAATGGCACCATCACGATCGAACGGCGTGGTCAAAGGCTCGCCTACCGACTTTCCGGAGAACTCAGCAAACAAACGCGCGTGGTTGGCGCAAAACAACTCAACGACGAAACGAAGCTCCCCCGCGATCGGCACGCGTCCTACCCGCAGAAGGCCCACCCATTCCCGCCGGGGCACCCTTGGACCAGAAAAGCACGGCGGTCTTCCAATCAGCTCGAAGGGGACACCGCTATCGGGCCCGATGGGGACATCATCGCCCTGAGCTGACAGCGTCGACGTAGACGTCGTCGCCTTCGACCCGGACTCGAAACGTCGGGACGGGCAGGACTGCAGGGAGCGTCAGCGCCTCCCCGGTCGTCACGTCAAAGTACGAGCCGTGGCGCGGACACATGATCCGGGTCCCCTCGAGTTCGCCCTGGTCGAGTTCGCCGCCGTCGTGCGTGCACACGTCCTCGATTGCAAAAAGCGTCCCGCCGACGTTGCATAGCAGAACCGGAGTTCCGGCCACGACGACCTTTTGCGTGGCACCTATTGGGATCGCCGAGAGCTTGGCGACGGGAGCGGAGTCGGGCATTCCGGCAGCTTCGGCCGGGTTACCCGACGGCGCCTTCCATTTCCATCTTGACGAGCCGGTTCAGTTCGACCGCGTACTCCATCGGCAGCTCCTTGACGAAGAAGTCGAAGAAGCCGTTGACGATCATCGCCGTCGCGTCGGCCTCTGAGAGCCCGCGGCTCATCGCGTAGAAGAGTTGCTCTTCGCCGATCTTCGAGACGCTCGCCTCGTGCTCGACGGTCGAACGCTGTTCGTCGATCTTCATCGTCGGCTTGGTGTCGCTCGACGATTTGTCGTCCATGATCAGCGCGTCGCAGCGCACGCGCGTCTTGGCGCCTACCGATCCGGGCAGGATCTCGACGAGCCCGCGATAGGTCGTCTTGCCGCCGTGCGCGGTGACCGATTTGTTCGTCACGACCGAGGTCGTGTTCGGCGCGGCGTGGATGACCTTGGCGCCGGCATCCTGGTGTTGGCCTTCGCCGGCGAACGCCATCGAAAGGATCTCGCCGCGCGCGCCTTCGCCCATCAGGTAGATCGACGGGATACTTCATCGTCAGGCGCGAGCCGATGTTGCCGTCGACCCATTCGACCGTCGCATTCTTGTACGCGACGGCGCGCTTGGTGACGAGGTTGAAGATGTTGCGGTACCAGTTCTGGATCGTCGTGTAGCGGATCGAGGCGCCTTCCATCGCGATCAATTCGACGACTGCCGAGTGCAGCGACGACGGTCGAAAACTTCGGTGCGGTGCAACCCTCGATGTAGTGAACCTTCGAGCCTTTGTCGGCGATGATCAGCGTGCGCTCGAACTGGCCCATGTTCTCGGTGTTGATCCGGAAGTAGGCTTGGAGCGGCGTCTTCACTTCGACGCCCGGCGGGACGTAGACGAACGAGCCGCCCGACCACACGGCCGAGTTCAGCGCGGCGAACTTATTGTCGCCCGGCGGGATGACGGTCGCAAAGTACTTCTGCACGATCTCGGGATGCTCGCGCAGCGCGGTATCCATGTCGCAGAAGAGGACGCCGTCTTTCTCGAGATCCTCGACGGACCGAGTGGTAGACGACTTCGGACTCGTACTGCGCCGAGACGCCGGCTAAGAACTTCCGCTCGGCTTCGGGGATGCCCGAGCCGGTCGAAGGTCCGCTTGATGTCGTCGGGGACGTCGTCCCACGACTGCCCGTTGACCTTCGCTCGCCTTGACGAAGTAGTGGATGTCGTCGAAGTCGATCTCGTTGAGGCGCGCGGTATCGCCCCAAGTCCGGCATGGGCTTGCGAACGGAAAAGCTCGTAGCGCCTTGAGGCGGAAGGCGAGCATCCAGGCGGGCTCGGCCTTCATCGACGAGATGCGCTCGACGATCTCGCGCGTCAGCCCCTTGGCCGATTTAAAGGCGTACTTGTCTTCCGGGTCGTGGAACCCGTGGCGGTAGTCCTCGATGAGCTCCTCTGGAGCGACCTTCAGTTCGGTTGCCATCACCTCTAAGGGTACTCGTCCGGGCCGGAAAATTCAAGATTGTTCAGCGGAATCTTCCGAATCTGCTTTTCTGGTCGGCCTCGGCCTCCACGATCGGCCCAGCCGAGCCGCCTTCGGCCGCACCAGGAACCCCACCGAGTCCGGTGCGCGCAAACCTTAACCCTGTGCGGGGCGCTCGAACCTAAAAGTCCTTTACAAGGGGGGGTAGGGGGGTTATTATGTTCCCCGGACCCGGGCGGGGCTTAGCTTAACCCGGGTCTGGTGCCGTTAAAGCGGCAAGGGGGAAGGCACGCCCTATGTGCCATCGCGACGAAGCGCACGCTCTGCTGGGGAAAGGCTCGGCATCGCCGGCAAGATTTCGTCGAAAGGTCGGGGACGCAAGTGCACCGCACGCGCCAGCCGACGCAGCCTGGAGGTGGGATTTCCCAACCAAAGCCGAGGAGACGAGTTGGAAGCACGGGGCACACACATCATTTGTGAGCTGTCGGGATGCGACGCCCGAATCTTGACCGACGTCGAGCGCGTTCGGTCTATCATGACTGCAGCGGCCAAAGAAGCGAACGCTGAGATCCTCAAGGTCGCCTTTCATCGGTTTCAGCCGCAGGGCGTTTCCGGCGTCGTGGTGATCGCCGAGTCGCATCTCGCGATCCACACTTGGCCAGAGTCCGGCTATGCAGCCGTCGACTTCTACACCTGTGGCGACCATACGAACCCTTGGCGAGCCTGCGAATATGCGGCCCAGCAACTGGGCGCCCGCAGCATGCTGAGCACGGAGGTCAAGCGCGGCATCGCGTCGACCAACGGTCAGTACACGCACGTCGTCCACGAGCACGCGGGGCGGGCGACGGAGAAGCGTTCCGCGTAGTTAAGAACGGCCGGCCGCCTTTTGGGCAGGCCGGTCGATGACCGAAAAGGGATCCCTATCTTGGCCTTGGCTCGTCTCTCCCTCGCGCGCCCGCAGAATCTGGGCGTCGTCGTCGCGCTGGTTGCGCTCGCGCTCGCCGCCTGCGCGCACTCGGGCAGCACCCCGACCCCGATTTCGTCGTCGTCGCCGACGCCGATCGCGACCGGGACGATTCGGCCAGGCTGCGCTTCGGTAACCTCGGGCGTCGCATATTTGCCCGACGGCGGGAACGGCGCCGGATTCAGCGGTATCCAGCAGGTCCACTTCGAGGATTTCAACGGCAACTTGTGCGCGACGACGGTCGTGTTCACGGTCGCATTTGCCGGACCGGTCGGGCCGTTCTGGATTGCGCCGGACGATTCGGTCGCGCTCGCCGCGTATTCGGCGACGAACGGCCCACCGTTCACCCTAATCCAAGACGTCTTCGGCGCGTCCCAGGCGGGACTCGTTCCGGTAGGCGCGGGTTACGACGTCACGACCCCGCCGACGCCGGTCCCGAGCACGACGCCGACCGCGTTCCCAAGCCCGTTGCCGGTCCTCTCGGACGTAGCGTCGATTACGACGATCGGGAGCGGTTCGGCCTCCGACGGCCTGATCGGCGGGATCGGAGATGGATTTCTCGGCCTCACCTCGCTGACGAATGCGCCGCCGCAGTTCGGCGGGTTCGTCCCGTTCCCGGGCAGTTCGCCGAATCCGGGCGACGGTTTGCGCCCGAACTTGGCGCTCTCGTCCGACTCGACGGTGTTTTTGGCGCGCGGTCCCTCCGACGTGATCGCGTATTCTATTCAGGTCGTCGGAACCGGATACCAGTTCACGACCACCGCATTCAGCACGGCGCTCGGATACGGCGCGGGGCGGCTTCTACGCGGGACCGGCGCGATGGCGATCAACCCGACGTCGGCGAGCCACGCGATTCTCTTACAGGCCCCGGGCGGCAACGACGTGAGCCTCGTGACGAACCTGCCGACCGACTTCACCGGCGCTCCGCCGCTCACGCTCCCTTCGCGGCCGCACTCCGTCGCCATTACCAACGCCGGGTCGATCGCTGCAATCGGCGCGGACAACGGCGTGTACGTCGTCATGCAAGCCAACGGCGTGATCTTGAAACTCGTGCCGCCGTTCGCACCGAATCCGAGCGACCCGAAGGCAAATGCGCCGACATTCGTCGGCTGCGACGGTCACACGTACAGGATGACGAACGTGACTTCGGTTCGCATCTCCGCCGACCAGCACTATCTGATCATCGTCGGGCAGCCGCCGACACAGTCGTGTGCGAGCGGGTACGACTCCTCGCTGATCGCGGTCCCGTTCAATCCCACGACCGGGGGGACGCCGTCTCCCGCGCCGTCGCCGTCGCCGGGGACCTCGCCGTCGCCGGTCCCGACGATGTATACCGCCAACGGCCTCGTCAAACAGCCGGTCGACTCGGATTATCTGATCGTCCGATAACGTTTAGGTCCCTGACAACGGCAAATGCCTAAAACCGAGCACTGGCAGTGGTACGTCGAGGAATTCGCACCGACGGAACTGCACCACCATGCCGTCGAGGAGACGTTTTTCACCGGCCGCACCGCGTTTCAAGACGTCGCCGTCATTCGGACGGCGGCGTTCGGGAAGATGCTCGTCATCGACGGCGATACGCAGAGCGCCCAGGCCGACGAGCGCATCTACCACGAGACGCTCGTCCACCCTGCGCTCGCCGCGCTCGACGATCGCAGCGAAGTGCTGATCCTGGGCGGCGGTGAAGGCGCGACCCTGCGCGAGGTTCTGCGCCGGGCCGACGTTCGCCGCGCGACGATGGTCGACATCGACGGCGAAGTCATCGCGCTCTCCAAGCGTTACCTTCCGGAATGGTCCGCCGGCGCGTTCGACGACCCCCGCGCACGGACGATCGTCGGCGACGCGCTCGTTTTCTTAAAGGACGACAAAGGGACGTACGGAGCGGTCGTCTCGGACTTGACCGAACCGCTCGCGGACTCGCCGTCGAACCCGCTGTTTTGCGCTGCGGTCTTCGAAGCGATCAAGGCCCGCCTCGCTCCCGGCGGCGTTTACGTCCTGCAAGCCAGCACCGCCGGCTTTCACAACATGCACCTCCACGCCAAAATGGCCCGCAGCCTGCGCCGCCACTATCGGTTCGTGCGCTCGTTCTACACGCACGTGCCGGCGTTCGACAACGATTGGGCGTTCTTGGCGTGCAGCGATGCGGTCGACGTCGCGGCGCTCGACGGCGCTCGGATCGACGCGTACGTGAACGGGCTGCGCGGCGAGAACTATTTCTACGATTCCGAGACGCACCGGCGGCTCTTCAGCCTCCCGCGTTACCTCCGGCGCGAACTCGAGAAAGATGGTGACGTATTTTGAACCCGCCGATCGACGTGGAGCATGCGATCCGAACGTGGGACAAGCAGAAAGCAAACTTCGTCAAGACGCTCGACTTGCATCTCGAGCACGTCGGCGAAGGGAAAGCCCGGATGCGGATGCCGTTCAAAAGCCACGTGACCAACGGCGCCGGCGCGATTCACGGCGGGGCGATCGTCAGCCTTTGCGACACGACGTTCTGGGTCGCGCTGGCGTCGATCTACGGCGCCGACCAGCCGACGGTCACGGCGTCGCTGACCTGCAGTTTCCTGCGGCCGGCGCTTCCGCCGCACGACCTGATCGCGCAAGCGACCGTTCTAAAGCCCGGCCGCCGGATCGTTTATGGCGAAGTCCACGTCTACAGCGGCGAGAAGATGGTCGCGCACGCGACGATGAGTTTCTTGAACACGCCGAAGAACCAAGACTCGTGACCGCCGAAAGCTTGCGCCGCACGGCCCTATATCATGAGCATGTCGAGTTAGGCGGACGCCTCGTCCCATTTGCCGGCTTCGAGATGCCCGTGCAGTACGCCGGGATCATCAAGGAGCACGACGCCGTCCGGCAGTGCGCCGGGCTCTTCGATCTCTCGCACATGGCGCAGTTCGAGCTGTGGGGCCCGGGCGCGGCCGAGTGGGCCGACAGTTTGACCGTCAATGCGGTCGCGACGATGAAACCGTTCCAAGCGCGCTACAACCTGTTTTGCAATGCCGCCGGCGGAACGATGGACGACGTCCTCTTCTATAAGCTCCCGGACCGGTTGCTGCTGGTGTGCAACGCGGCGAACGCGCGCAAGATGTGGGATCATCTCGTCGCGCACAACGCCTCGGACAGCGTGAAGCTCGTCTCGAAACACGGAACGAACGCCCTCATCGCGGTCCAAGGGCCGCGCGCCGTCGAGATCGTCGCGCCGCTCGCCGACATCGACATCGCCGGGCTCAAGTATTACTTCTGCGAGGAGGGCGCGATCGACGGCGTCGCCGCGGTCATCGCGCGGACCGGCTACACCGGCGAAGACGGGTTCGAGTTGTTCGTCGAGGGTATCGAAGCGCCGCGCTTGTGGCGCAAGCTCCTCGAAGCGGGGCGGCCGCTCGGGCTCGAGCCGGCGGGGCTCGGCGCCCGCGACATGCTCCGGCTCGAGGCCGGGATGCCGCTCTACGGTTTCGAGCTGAGCGAGGCGATTTCGCCGCTCGCGGGCGGGCAAGCGTGGGCGGTCAAGTTGAACAAGCCGAGTTTTGTCGGAAAGGAAGCGCTCGCGGCGCAAGCGAGCGCCGACGACTACGCGCGAATCGCCGGATTCGTCATGGACGGCCGGGTCCCGGCGCGCGGCGGCTATGCGGTGTTTCTCGGCGGCGAGCGCGCCGGCGAGGTGAAGAGCGCGTCGGTCGCGCCGTCGTGCGACGGCCGCAACATCGGAACGGCGCTCGTTCCGAAAGAGGCCACCGCAGTTGGAACGCGGCTCGGCGTCGAAATTCGCGGCGCACAACACGACGCTCGCGTCGTGCAACTCCCGTTCTATAAACGGTCGTAAGAAAGGATCAGGATGGCGCAGCCGGACGGACTGCTGTATTCCAAGGAACACGAGTGGGTCAAACTTGACGGCGACACCGGGACCGTCGGCATAACCGACTACGCGCAGAATTCGCTCGGCGACATCGTGTACGTCGAGTTGCCGCGCGTCGGCCAAACGATCAAGCAGTTCGGGCCTATCGGCGTCGTCGAATCGGTCAAAGCCGTCTCCGACCTCTTCACGCCGGTCGGCGGCGAGGTCGTCGAGGTTAATCCCGCGCTCGAGAACGATCCCGCGCTCGTCAACCGCGAACCGTTCGGCGCCGGCTGGCTGTACAAGGTGCGCCTCGCCGAGCCGGACGAGAAGGCCGCGCTAATGAGCGCGGCCGACTACGACAAACTCGTCGCCGAAAGCCACTAGGCTCGATGTACGCGCCCCATACCGAATCGGAGATCCGCGCGATGTTGGCCGACGTCGGCGTTGCTACGCTCGACGACTTGGTCCGCGTCCCGGCCGAGGTCGCCCCGAAGCGCTCGATGACGCTCCCCGAGGCGCAGCCCGAGGCAAAACTCGTGCGCACGCTCGAAGCGTATGCGGCGCGCAACACCGCCACCGGTTATTCATCGTTCCTCGGTGCGGGCGCTTACCGCCACTACTTGCCACCCGCGGTCCTCGCGGTCGCGATGCGGGGCGAGTTCGTCACGTCGTACACGCCGTATCAGGCCGAGTTCTCGCAAGGGTACCTGCAAGCGATTTACGAGTGGCAGACGTACATCGCACTCTTAACCGGCCTCGACGTCGCGAACGCCTCGGTGTACGACGGCGCGACCGCGCTCGCCGAGGGTGTGGTCATGGCGTTGAACGCGACCGGCCGCCGCGCGGTCCTGGTCTCGCGCGCGATTCACCCCAACTACCGAGCGGTCTTGCGAACGTACTGCCGCGGGCTCGACGTCGAGGTCGACGAACTGCCGATCGCGCGCGATGGGACGACCGACCTGTCGTCGCTCGATGCACGGCTCGCCGAGGGCCGTTACGCCGCCGTCGCGCTTCAGTCGCCGAACGCGTTCGGCTGCATCGACGTCCCTAGCGCGACGGATCAAGAGATCGTGAAGAAGAGCGGGACGATATCGATTGCGGTAATCGCCGAAGCCCTCTCGCTTGCGGTGCTAGCGCCTCCCGCAACGTGGGGCGCGCAAATCGCGGTCGGCGAAGCGCAGTCGTTCGGCGTTCCGCTCGCATACGGCGGTCCTTACGTCGGTTTTGTGGCGACGACGCAAGAGCACTTGCGCCGGATCCCCGGGCGGCTCGCGGGCCGAACGGTCGACGCCGAAGGGAAGACCGCGTACGTGCTGACGTTGCAAGCGCGCGAGCAGCACATTCGGCGCGAGAAAGCGACGTCGAACATCTGCACGAACCAGGCGCACTGCGCGCTGATCGCGACGATCTATCTCTCGGCCCTCGGCGCGAGCGGGTTGCGCGCCTGCGCGGCATTGAATTTGGCCCGGACGCGTTCGCTCGTAGAGCGTGTGACGGCCGCCGGCAGTTTTTCGCGCGCGTTCGCGGCGCCCGTCTTCAACGAAGTCGCGATCCGGGTCCCGTCGGGATTGAAAGCCGCCGACGTGCTCGGCGCGCTCGAGGCGCGCGGGATCCTCGGTGGCTTCGACCTCGGCCGCTGGTATCCCGAACTCGACGATTGCATCTTGACGTGCGCGACCGAGTTGACGAGCGAAGCCGAGATAAGCGCGCTTGTCGGTGCGCTTGCCGAGGTCGGGGAATGGCGTCCGACGGTGAGCGCGCGATGAGCGTAACCGGCACTACGTTCCCGGCGACGATGCGCGCGATCCCCGAGCCGCTGATCTTCGAAAGCGGCGCTCCCGGGCGAGCGAATCGTTATTTCGAATCCACTTCGTCGCTCGAAGAACTGGTTCCGGCGGAATTCCGCCGCGCCGACCTTCCGATTCCGGACAACAGCGAACTCGACGTCGTCCGTCATTTCACGCGGCTTTCGCAGCGGACGTTTGCGATCGACGTCGGCTTCTATCCGCTGGGGTCGTGCACGATGAAGTACAACCCGAAGGTCAACGACGCGATGGCGGGCCTGCCGGGTTTCCGCGACTTGCATCCTTACGCACCCGACCCGCTCGCGCAAGGCGCGCTCGGCGCGATGTACGATCTCGAGCGAATTCTCGCGGAACTCTTCGGAATGGCCGCCTTCTCGTTGAACCCGTCGGCTGGAGCGCACGCCGAACTGACGGCCCTCTTGATCGCAAAGGCGTACTTCGCGGCGAAGGGCGAGGGCGCGCAGCGCCGAGTCGTGATCGTCCCCGACTCGGCACACGGGACGAATCCAGCGTCGGCCGCGATGGTCGGTTACAAAGTCGTGTCGCTCAAGAGCGACGCGCACGGGCGCGTCGACGTCGATGCGGTCATCGGCGCCGCCGGCCCCGATACCGCCGTCTGCATGATGACGAACCCGAATACGCTCGGGCTTTTCGAGGACCGGATCGCGGAGATCGCCGCCGCGGTGCACGCCGCGGGCGGCCTGATGTACTACGACGGAGCGAACGCCAACGCGCTCATGGGCAACGCGCGCCCGGGCGACATGGGCTTCGACCTGATGCATCTCAACCTGCACAAGACGTTCTCGATCCCACACGGCGGCGGCGGCGCGGGGCTCGGCCCGATCGGCGTTGCGCCGCACCTGGTCGAGTACTTGCCGACTCCGGTCGTCCGGCGGGACGAGCCGCCGAACGATGCGCTCGATCGGGAGGCGACGTTCGCGCTCGACTTCGATCGCCCGAACTCCGTCGGACCGGTGCGCTCGTTCTGGTCGAACTTCGCGCACGTCGTCCGCGCGCTCACGTACGTCTTGGCGAACGGCGGCGACGGCCTCGCCCGGGTCTCACAACTTGCCGTCCTCAACGCGAACTATCTGCGCGTCAAGATTCGCGATCTTTTCAACGTCCCATTTGACGAGCCGTGCCGTCACGAGTTCGTCGCGAGCGCTGGGAGCCTGCGGCGCGAAACCGGCGTCCGCGCGCTCGATATCGCCAAAGCCTTACTCGACCGCGGCTATCACGCGCCCACGATCTACTTCCCCCTGATCGTCCCCGAGTGCTTGATGATCGAGCCGACCGAGACCGAGTCAAAAGAGACGCTCGACGGATTCGTCGCGGCGCTGCGCGAGATCGTCGCGACCGCGCGCACGACGCCGGAGGCGATCCTCGCGGCGCCGACCGCGACGCCGGTTCGGCGCGTCGACGAGACGCGCGCGGCGCGCGAACCCGACTTGCGCTGGCGCCCGCCCGCTTAGCGGACCGTCCGCTCGAAGAGCGCGAGCGACTCGGCCCAGGCGATTTCGGCAGTCTCCGGGCGGTAATCGGGGCGAGGGACCGACGCGAAGCCGTGCCCCGCGTTCGGGTAAACGTGCATCCCGAACTCGATCCCGGCCGCGGAGAGTTTTTCCGCAATTCGGCCGTGCTCCGCCGGCGCGATCCCCTGATCTTCCGCGCCGTAGTGGAGCAGCAAGGTTGCGCGAATGCTCGACGTGCGATCGATCAGGATAGGGCGTCCCATCGACGGTTCCTCGGGTGCGATCCCGCCGCCGTAGAACGAAACGGCCGCCGCGATTTTTTCGCCGAGTTCGGCCGCCGTTAGGAACGCAAGGCGCCCGCCCATGCAGAAACCGATGCAGCCGTAACGCTTTGGTTGCACCGCGGCGAGGCTGTCGAGATGCGCGACTGCGGCGCGGATGTCGGCGAGGAACCCCTGATCGCCGAGCGCCGCAATCTTAGGCCTTATCCTTTCCCAGTCGCCGTATTCGAAGGTATCGCCGCGAAAGAAATCCGGTGCGAGCGCGACATAGCCCGCGCGGCCCAGGCGTTCGCACTCGCTCTGGATGTAGGCGTTGATCCCGAATGCCTCCATGTAGAGCAGAACGGCGGGATGGGGACCGGCCGTCGCGGGCATGCAAAGATAACCGCGCAGTCCGGGCGCGAGGTCGAAAAACGAGCCTTTATCTGCCATTGCGCCGGAGGCAGTACCAGCGCAGGCCGTCGCGCTCCTGTCAGCGTCCCGCTTCGACCTTGGCGGCGACATCGAAAGCATCGGCGACGGTGTCGGCGAGACCGGGGCCGCGATAGGCATTGCCGGCGAGCGCGAGGCCGTCGAACGCGGCGAGACGCGCGTCGATTCGACGCACGCGAGCGCGATGCGCCAGGTCGTACTGCGGGATCGCGCGCGGCCAAAGCGTCTCATGGTACTCGATCGCTTCGGCCGTGATTCCGAGCGTCGTGCGCAAGTCGTTGCGAACGATCGCTTGCGCGCTCGGCGAATCGAGCGTTGCGGAATCCGGGTCGACCGCTCCGCCGAGAAAGACCCGCAGGTAAGCGACGCCGGGCGGTGCTTGCCATGGAAAAATCGTCGACGTGTAGATCGCCCCAAGGATCCGCACGTCCGAGTCGCGCGCCGCGAGGAACCCAAATCCGTCGAGCGGCGCCGGCAAATCCTCTTTCCGATATGCGATCCCAACGACGCGCATCGGCGCGTACGAAATCGCGCGCAGTTCGGCGGCGAGCGCCGCGTCGAGTGCGCCGGCAAGCTCCGCCGCATCGTACGCCGGAAGCGCGAGGACGACGCGATCGAACGTCTCCGTGGTGACGGTTCCGTTTGGTGCGCTCGTGTAGCGAAGCTCCCAGCCGTCACCGTTTTGCGAAACGCCCGCGACCGTAAACCCGTTTCGCAAGCGCGCGCCGAGTCGCTGGGCCAACCGCGCGACCAGTCGTTCGATCCCGCCGCCGTTGAACGTCGAGAGCCGTGGGCGAGCGTCGCCCGCGCGCCGGTTCGCTCGTCGCATCGTGGCGAGCAGCGCCCGAGTCAGCGACCCGTGTTCGCGCTCGAGCGCTCGCAAGCGAGGGAAAACCGCGTCCAAGCTCGTCGTGTGCGCATCGCCGCCGGTGATCCCGAGCAACGCCGGCGACGCGGCGCGCGCCGCGACCTCGCTTCCGAGCCGCCGTTCGACGAACGCGTAGAAACTTTCGTCGTCATGGTTGTCGTCGGCGCGGTCGGCGCGGCGTACGAAAACCTCGCCGAGCGCGCGCACCTTGCCGCGCCCGGACAAGAGCGTCGTCGCGAGCGCTTGGACGGGCGAGGCCGGAACGCGGTGCAGCCGGCCGGCGCGGTAGATGAAGCGAGCCGCGGCGGCCGGCACTGCGCCCACCAGTTCACCGGTGAGGTCCAACTCGTCGACGAGAATGCGCAGCGATTCCGCGTTAGAGAGAAAACCATTCGGTCCCCAATCGAAGAGATAGCCGTCGCGCCGTTCGGTGCGAATCTTCCCGCCCGGCCCGGCGGCGCGCTCGAAGACGGTGACGTCGTGCGCGTCGGCAAGCCGGTGCGCGATTGCGAGTCCCGCAATCCCCGCGCCGGCCACCGCGACTTTCATGCAGGGACGCCGGCGGTCGCCTCGCAGATCCGCGCGAGCGCCGAGATCCAGAGCGGGTCGTCGTTGAGGCACGGGACGTAGCGGAACTCCGAACCGCCCGCGGACTTGAATATCTCGCGCCCCCTGATCGCGATCTCTTCGAGCGTCTCGAGACAGTCCGCGACGAATGCGGGACACACGACGACGATGCTCACGACGCCGTGTTTTGGAAACGCCTCGAGCTCCTTGTCGGTGAAAGGTTCGAGCCAGCCGCGGCCGAGCCGCGATTGAAACGCGACGCTATAGGAGTTCGGCGCCAATGCCAGGCGTTCGGCGACCCCCTGCGTCGTCTCGAAGACCTGATGCCGGTAACACGTCGCGTGCGCCGGCGATGGGGTCTGACAGCACGTGGCCGACCTCATGCAGTGCGCGTGCGTCGGATCGGTCCTGACGAGGTGACGCTCCGGAAGACCGTGGTACGAAAAGAGAACGAACTGGACGTCGGGCGCTAGGTGCTGCCCGACCGTCGTTGCGAGCGCGTCGAGATAACCCGGGTCATTATAGAAGGGCGGGACGTAGCGGACCGTTCCGTACCATGGCCGCGGCGAGTCGTCCGACGCGGCCAGCGCTTCGCGAACCGCGACCTCGGCGGTCTCGGTGCTCGCCATCGCGTAGTGCGGGTACATTGCAACGACGATCAGCTCGTCGAGAACAGGGGCGCGTGCGCGCAACGCCGCGAGCCCTTCGGCGGCCGAAGGCGACGCGTAACGCATCGCGAGCCCGACCGGAATCCCGGTCTGAGCCTCGAGCGCGGCGCGAGTTCGTTCCGATATGACAATCAGCGGCGAACCCTGATCCGTCCAAATCTTCGAGTACGCTTCGGCGGTGTTCTTCGGGCGCGTCCGCAAGATGTAACCGCGCACCAGCGCGGCGCGCAGCGGCGCCGGAAGATCGATGACCCGCCGGTCCATCAGGAACTCGTCAAGGTAACTGCGCACATCTGGGATAGCCGTCGAGCGCGGCGAGCCGAGATTGACGAGGAGAATCGCGCGTGCGCTCATGCGCTCGTCCCCCACGGGTCGGAAGCGAGCCAGTCGCGCGGTTTCAGGTAAGCGTCGAGTTCGGCTTCGCGCGAACCCGGCGCCGCCTGCTCGTCGTACGCCCAGCGAGCGAGCGGCGGAAGCGACATCAAAATCGACTCGGTGCGGCCTCCGCTCTGCAAGCCGAACGCAGTCCCACGGTCGTAGAGCAAGTTAAATTCGACGTACCGGCCGCGCCGCAACAACTGGAAGTTTCGCTCGCGCTCCCCGAACGGGTCGCGCGCGTGCCGCTCGACAAGCGGGAAGTACGCGTCGGCGAACGCCGCGCCGGCGTCGCGCACGAAGGCGAACAACTCGTCCCAGCGCTTGGGGCGCGCGAGCGCCGTCCGTTCGCCCTCACCGAAACCGCGGCCGTCGAGGTAGTCGAAGAAGATTCCGCCGACGCCACGGGTCTCGCCGCGATGCCGAAGGTAGAAGTATCGGTCGCACCACGCTTTGAAGGCGGGATAGAAGTCGGCGTCGTGGCGCTTGCAAGCCGACTTCAGGGTCGCGTGAAAGTACCGGACGTCGTCGAGGACCGGATAGTGCGGCGTCAGGTCGGCGCCGCCGCCGAACCACCACGCGCCGGATGCGCCATCGGCACCTTGCGTCTCGAAGTAGCGAAAATTGGCGTGCGCGGTCGGCGCGTATGGATTGAGCGGGTGCAGCACCGTGCTGACGCCGCAGACGAAGAAGCGGTGCTCGGCGAGTTCGGGGCGTTGTGCGAGCACGCTCGGCGGAAGCCGGTCGCCGGTAACGATCGAGACGTTCACGCCCGCTTTTTCGAAGACCGCGCCGCCGGCGAGGACGCGCGTCGAGCCCGCCCCGAGGAGCGACTCACCCGAGCCCTCGCGCTCCCAAGCGTCGTCCGCAAACGTTGCGGCGGCTCGGCCATCCGGCGCGGCCGTGCGTTCTAGGGCTTCGGCACGCTCGCAGATCTGCGCTTGAAGGTGCTCGACCAGTTCGGTCATCGCGCGCCGGCTATCGACGCCGAGCGCGCTATGGGTGTCAAGCATGGCGCGCGTACCGGTGCACGACGTCGACGAGCCGCGCGACCGCATCGGGCGAAGTTCCCTGCCAAACGCCGTGACCGAGGTTGAAGACGTGCGCGCCGCCGCGCCCCGAAGCGAGGACGCGGTGCGTTTCGCGTTCGAGCGTCGCTGGGTCGGCGAACAAGACTGCGGGATCGAGATTGCCTTGCAGCGCGCGTTTGCCGAACGCGGCGCGCGCGTCGTGCAAATCCGTCCGCCAGTCGACGCCGATGACCTCGCACGGCAACTCCGCGAGCGCCGCCATCAGGTGCGACGCGCCGAGCGCGAAGAAGATCCGTGCCGCGCCGCGCCGTTCGAGCGCCGTTAGAATGCGCGCGTGATACGGGAGCCCGAAGGTTCGATAGGTCGCCAGATCGTGCAGGCCGGCCCACGAGTCAAAGAGTTGGACCGCTTGCGCGCCGGCTTCGATCTGCATCTCGAGGTAGGCGATCGTCAGCGCGGTCAGTTTCTCGAGGAGCGCGTGCAGCGCGTCGGGCTCCGCGCGGAGAAACGCGCGGAAGTGCTCGTAGTCTTTCGAGCCGGCGCCCTCGACGAGGTACGCGGCGAGCGTCAGCGGCGCGCCCGCGAAGCCGATCAGCGCCGTCTCCGGCGGAAGCTCGCGCCGCACGAGGCGTAGCGTCTCGCCGACAAACGGCGCGATCGCGCCGCGCTCGGGAGCGCGCAGCGCGTCGATCGCGGTCCGCGAGCGGAGCGGCTGCGCGACGTGCGGCCCGGGGGCGAATGCGATTTCGATCCCAAGCGCGTCGAGCGGCGTCATGATGTCGCTGAAAACGATCGCCGCATCGAGTGGGAAGCGTCGCAGCGGCTGGAGCGTAATCTCGGCCGCAAGCGAGGGCGTGCGCACCATCTCGAGAAAGTTCGAGCGCGCCTTGAGTTCGCGGTATTCGGGCAGATAGCGCCCCGCCTGGCGCATCAGCCAGATCGGCGCGCGCTCGGTATCCTCGCCCCACGCCGCGCGCAGGAGCTGACTTTCTTTTGTTGGGGACGCGACCTTCGCCACGCACTTTGGCTTAGGTCCGTCACCAGGCCTCGCCTTTGGACGGGCTGGGGGGGTCGGGTGGTCAGAGGCCGATCTAGACAGGACACTAGGTTGCTTTACTAAGCAAAACAAGCATGCTATTCGCCGCCGTTTCTTCTTGGTCCGGGTTGTTACAATTGAGTAAAGAGCGCCCGGGAATCCGGGCGCGTTTTCGACGGAAAGCGGCTCATGCGGATCAAGTACGAGGTTTCGGCCGGGGGGTTGACCCTGCGGCGAAATGGCGCGTCCCTCGAGGCGCTCCTGATCGGCCGCGGCATGCCCCGAGTCTGGTCGCTCCCCAAGGGTCACGTCGAACTGCGCGAGACGTACGAGACGGCCGCCCTGCGCGAAGTTCGTGAAGAGACCGGGTGCTGGGCTGAGATTCTGGCCAAGCTCTCCGAGATCTCGTACTGGTTTTTCCTCAATCGCACCAAGCACAAGAAGTCGGTCCACTTCTACCTGATGCGCTACGTCAAGGGCGAGACCGAAAACCACGATCACGAGGTCGACGAGGCCGCGTGGTTCGAGGTCAAGGCCGCGAAGAAAGCGCTCAAGTACGTAAACGAGAAGCGGTTGGTCGACCTCGGGCTCGAATACCTAGCCAAGATGGAAGGCGATCCGCTCGAGCTGAAACCGGCCGTGGTGGTCCCGGTGGAGCCCGCGATGAGGGAATCGGCGACGCGTTGACCCCCGCGCTGGCCGATCCCACCGAGCACGGCGACGGGCGCGCGTTGCGCGTCAGCATCGACGTCTTCGACGGCCCGCTCGACCTGCTTCTGCATCTCGTCAGGGAACGCGAACTCGACATCGAGACCGTTCCGCTTGCGGCCGTCGCTCAGCAATACTTCGATTACGTCGCCGCGATGCGCGCGCTCGATGTGGAGTTAGCCGCCGAGTACCTCGTAATCGCGGCGACGCTCGTCTTCTTGAAGTCGCGCTCGCTCTTGCCGCCGGTCCCGACCGAGTTCCAAAGCGAGGGCGAAGAGACGGCCGAGGAGATCGAAGAGCGCTTGCGCCGCCGGCTCATCGCGTACTCGAAGTACAAAGGCGTCGCGCTCGAGCTACGCGCACGGCAAGAAGAGGCGGCAGGGTACTTTTATCGCGACGCCGGCGACCCGCAAGCGCCGATCCGCCAGCGCTACGCGATCGCTCCCGCGCGGCTCGCCGCAGCCATCCTTGCAGCGATCCGCGAAGCGCGGCCCGAACGACGGACGATCGCCCGCGAGCGTTTCTCGATTGCGCGCCAGATGGAATACGTCGTCCGCTCGGTCACCGAGCACCGCCGGATCGAGTTCGGCGAACTGTGTCGCGGCTTGACGCGCGACGGCGTCATCGTGACGTTTCTCGCGATCCTCGAACTGATTCGCCTGCGGCGCCTGCGGTTCAAACAAGATAGCCCCGAGCGCGAGCTGCGGCTTTTCCCATTCCGCCGAAACGACGTGCATGCAAACTGAGCTGATCGAAACCGGCGAACTCAAGCGCGCCCTCGAGGCCGTTCTGTTCGTCGCCGCCGAGTCGCTGTCGATCGACGCGCTCGTGAAGTTGACCGGCGCGCCGCACGTCGAGGTCGCGAAGATGCTCCAGACGCTGACCGAAGAGTACGCCGAGCGGGGGATCGTCGTCCGCGAGATCGCCGGCGGCTACCGCTTCGCAAGCTCGCCCGCCGCGCGAAACGTCGTCGAGGCGTACTTATTGCCGGCCAAGACGCACATGTCGGCGCCTGCGATGGAAACCTTGGCGATCGTGGCTTACCTCCAGCCGTGCACCAAAGCCGAGATAGAGGCCGTCCGCGGGGTAAACGTAGATAGCGTCGTCGCGACGCTCGTCGATCGCCAGTTCATCGTCGAGGCCGGCCGGCGCGAGACCGTCGGCCGGCCGCTCGAGTATCGCACGACGCCTGAGTTTCTCGAATCGTTCGATCTGCGCTCGCTCAAGGAGCTGCCGCCGGTCGACCTGGAGGCGGCGAGCCTTGAATTGCCGCTTCCGATGCCGAACACCACTGAAGGAGAGAAATCCGAATCGCACACCAGTTCAGCAGTAGACGACGCGCGCCGCATTTGGGCGCAGGTCGACGCCAACGCCCAGGCCGTCGCCGTGGCACGCGAACTCGTACAACCGGGCGAAGACTTCGCCCTGACCCACGGCCAACAGAGCGCGCTAGACACGATAACGACGAGACTCGCCGCGGGCGAGTTTGAATTCTTGTTGAAGGCGCCGACCGGATCGGGAAAGACCGAGGTGATGCTGCGCGTCGCGTTGAGCGAGGCGCTGCGCACCGGCGGTTACGTCTGTTTGGTCGCCCCGACGCGCGACCTCGTCCGGCAGGATTGCACCTACTTCCGGGAGCGGCTCGAGGGGACGGGCCTCGGCGTCGGTGAGATTCACGGCGGCATCTCGCCGGGAGACCGGCGCAAACTCGTCGACGCCTTGCGCGACGGCTCGATCCGTTTTGTGGTCGGGAGCGCGATGCTCATTTCGACCGACTCGTTGTGGGACGTCCTCGATCGCAGCGCATTGACGATCATCGACGACGTCAACGCGTTTGACGAGCGCGAGCACTTGCGGCTGCTCGAGGATCTCGACTGTCCGCTCCTGTTCGCCTCGGCGACGCCGAACGAGATGCGGCGGTTCTTGGAGCGCGTCGGTGCGTACGGAAACGTCGTCTCGATGGCCGGCATGCCGTTCGACGTTCTTCCGACCAAAGTTCACAAGATCACCGGCGTCTGGGGCGAACCGCCGCCCGAGCAGCTCGCGCGCGCGGACGATTTGATTCGCTCACACTTGGAACGAAAGTCTCGAATCTTCGTGATCGGCCGGACGCGCGGCGACGTCCCTCGGCTCGCGGCGCGGCTCGAAGAGCGATACGGCATCGAGGTTCAGCAACTGCGTGGCGACATGGCCGACAGCGCCGAGCACAGTAAGCGCCATCGCCGAAGTGGCGTCCGCGTTTACGGCGCGACGACGCGCGTCGCCGAGATGCGGGCGTTCACCGCGAACGCTCCGTCGATTCTTGCGGCGACGAATCTCGTCGGAAGCGGGCTCGACATCCCGGCCGCCGACCTGATCGTCATCACCGACGCCGACTCGTTCGGTGAAAGCGAAGTCGAGCAGTTGATCGGGCGGGTCGGGCGCCGCGAGCACCCCTCCGACGCGGTTCTCGTCACCGAGACGACCTTCGAGAAGAACCCCTCGCGCGCGATGGGTGGCGGGCGCGTCAAGTCGTTCATGCCACGCGGCATGCGTTCGAACCAGCTCAAGTTCCGGCGGTGAGCGGCCGCTAACCGTGCGCTTCGGGTTGCACGTGGGGATCGCGCGGGGTTTTGACGCCGCGGTCGACTACGCGCAGCGCCTCGGGTGCACGGCCATTCAGATATTCTCGAGCAATCCGAAGACGTACCGGGCGCAGCTGGTCGACCAACTCGCGCTCGACCGTTTCAAGCTCCGCCGTAGCGAGGCGGGGCTCGACCCGGCGGTCATCCACACGTCGTATCTGATCAACCTCGCAAGCGACGACCCGAAGGTCGTCGCCGGCTCGCTCCGCCTGCTCAAGTACGACCTCAGCGTGGCAGCCGCGGGCGGGATCG
Organism: Vulcanimicrobiota bacterium; assembly: GCA_963832625.1. GTDB lineage: Bacteria > Vulcanimicrobiota > Vulcanimicrobiia > Vulcanimicrobiales > Vulcanimicrobiaceae > CAWHUV01. The sequence continues at coordinate 777,867 of CAWHUV010000008.1, forward strand.
CGTTCGTCAATACGCACCTCGGCTCGTACGGCGCGCGCCCGCGCAGCGAAGGTTTCGCGCGCGTCGTCGCGGCGCTCGAAGACGCGCTCGACGGCATCGGTCCGGATGTCGGGCTGGTCCTGGAGAACTCGGCCGGCGCCGGGAACCTCTGCGGCGGAACGATCGAGGAACTCGGCGAGTTCTTGCGCGCGGTTGGCCATCCGCAGCTCGGCATCTGCATCGACACCGCCCACTCGTGGGCGGCCGGATACGAAATCAACTCTAAGGACGGCGTCGACCGCTTCGTCGCGCTGTTCGAGCGCGAATTGGGGCTCGAGCGAGTCAATCTTTTCCATTTTAACGACACGCAGATCCCGCTCGGCGGGCACCGCGACCGGCACTGGCACATCGGCGAAGGCTTGATCGGCTTCGAGGGGTTCCGCGCAATCGCAGCGCACCCCGAGTTGCGGGGGAAGACTGCGATTCTCGAGACGCCGGGCGACGAGGCCGACGACGCGCGTAACATGCAAACGGTTCACCTAATTTTCGAAGGCGCGAAGGTCTGAGCGTGCGCGCGACGCTCCGAGAACGGCCACCGCGGACCGAGTGATTCTGCACTTCGATCTCGACGCGTTCTACGCGAGCGTCGCGCAGCTCGACGATCCTTCGCTGCGCGGGAAACCGCTTGCCGTCTCGGGGAACAGCCGGCGCGCGGTCGTACTCACTGCGTCCTACGAGGCGCGTCCCTTCGGCGTCCGCTCGGCGCTGCCGCTCTACCGCGCGCGCGAGCTGTGCCCCGAGCTCGTCGTCGTCCCGCCGAACTTCGTTCGTTATCGCGAACTCTCGCGCGCGTGCTTCGAAGTATTCGCAAGCGCCGCGCGCGCCGTCGAAGGGCTGTCACTCGACGAGGCCTTCGTCGATCCCGGGACCGATGACTTCGACGAAGCGCTCGCTTACGCGCGCGACGTGCGCGAGCGAATTCGCGCGGAGATCGGCCTGACGGCGAGCGCCGGCGTCGCGGCGCAAAAGATGGTCGCCAAGATCGCATGCGACGAGGCGAAGCCGAACGGGCTCAAGGGAGTGGCGCCGGGGACCGAGGCCGAGTATCTCGCGCCGCTCGGGGTCGGGAAACTCTGGGGCGTCGGTCCCAAGACGCAAGCGCGGCTCGCCGGCGCCGGGGTCACTACGATTGGTGCGGTTGCGGCGCTCTCCGACGAGCACGTCGCCGCGCTGTTCGGGCGTTGGGGCCGCGAGCTGCGCGAACTCGCGCGCGGGCACGACGAGCGCGAGGTTGTCGAGGACCGCGAGACGCGCTCGATTTCGAGCGAGACGACCTTCGAGTACGACGTTTGCGACCGCGCCGAACTATGCGCGACGCTCCTCGAACTCGCCCGCGACGTAGCCGAGCGGCTCGAAGCGAACGGCTTGCGCGCGACGACGATCGGGGTCAAACTCAAGCGCGCCGACTTCACCGTCCTGGGTCGTCAGACGACCCTCGCCGAGCCAACCCGTGAATTGCCGACGATCGTCGCCGCCGCCGAGCGCTGCCTCGAGCGCGCGCACGGTGACGGCGCTGCGATTCGGCTGCTCGGCGTCCGCGTGGCGGGCCTGACCGAAGCGTCGGCCGAGCAGATCTCGCTCTTCGTCCCCCAAGGGGGAGAGTCTCCGTAAGATGCAGCGGCGCCCGCACGAAGTCGTGCGGGCGCCGATGCTACGAGGTTTCGAACCGAGTCGCGTCTTAGCGGTGGAAGATCAGCCAGTACGAGTTGCTCGCCGAGTCGTTCGCGCCGGCCAGGACCTCGCGTCCGGTCGCGTTGACCGACGTCGGGTCGATGTCGACGTATTGATTTGGCGGCAGCAGGTCCTGCCAGTCGTCGGTGGTTCCGCCGGTGCCGCTCGGCGTGTAGATCCAGGCTTGCTTCGTGCTGAGGGTCGTCCCGACGACGACGTCGCCGACGTTCATGTAATTGATGTTGAAGATGTCGGTCGGATCGTTCGGGTCCGGCGGGATGAGGGAGAAGGGACTGGCCGTCGGCTCAGACCAGATCAGACCTGCAAAGCCCGGTCCGCCTACGCCGAAGTTGACGTTGAGCGCGACGTAGTTCTTGTCGTTCCAGGCCGGCGGGTTGGACGGATAGCACGTGCCGGGATTGCCGCAGAACGAGCTAAAGTCGCCGAGCGGGATGAACGCCGACCCCGGCGGTACCGCGTCGTAGTTGAGGCTTCCGCTGCAGTAGTCGTACCCGAAGACCAAATTGTGGTTATTGATCCCCGAAGCGTTCTGCAACGGGCACGGCGGGAAGACGGTGTTGTCGACCAGGTCGGTCCACAACTTCGTTTTGATGTTGTAGACGCCCCACTCGCTGGTGCTGTTGTGGAAGCTGACCGCAAGGCCGAAGTTGTTCACCGCTACGAAACCCTGCGCGTCGGGGACTTGCGTGAACTGGTTCTTGGACGGCACGTAAACGAATCCGACGGGGCCGGTCTTGGATTTGAACGCCCCGACGATCGTCCCGGCGGTCGTCTGGCCGGTGACGTTGCAGTAGTTGAAACCCGACGGCGTAAAATTCGTCAGCGTTCCGTTCCGGTAGACGAAGCAGTGCGTCCCGTCGGAATTGAACTGCGTGCCGGCGACCTGACCTGCTTGGTTCACCGAAACCGGCCGTGTCGAAATGCTGTTCGGGAAAGTCGCGACCTGCGTGATCGTCCAACCACCCGCGTTGTTGTGCGTGATCTGATGGCGTTGCGTGTTATGGATCGTACGCAGCGCAGCATCGGATGGCGCTGCCCACGCGAGCCCGGCACAAACGAGTGCGACGGCCCAAGAATAACGTAGTCCAGACTTCATCGTCGAAACCTCTGGTGGCGTGAGTGACGTCGGTTCGAAAACCTCAGCTGGGTGATCAACGCGCCGCCCACCAACGTAACGCGAAGCGTGGCAACGTCGGGAAAGGGCGCCCGGAGGCCACCTTTCAGGGCCTTCGTGCGGCCCCCTGCCCGCGCGCGGACCCTCGCCGGGCAATCCTAGACGTGGTCGGCGCTCCAGAAAGGGTCGGCGCGCGAGGTGACGATCTCGTCACCGAGCGACCGCCACCACGCTCGTGCCGGGGCGGACAGAGGGACGAGCATCGCGATCGAGTCCCGCCGGCGCCGGACGGCGCCGCGCGGCAAGGCGTCCCGGGCGAGCGCCGGGGGAAGCCAACCGGTCACCCGGCCAAGGTCGCCCGCGGCCGTGCGCAGGAGCGCCGGAACTCTCGCGCGGCCCTCCTCGCCGGCGAAGCCGAAGTCATCGATCACGAAGGAATCGTCGGCGAGAACGCGCCGGCCGACGACGTAGGCGAGGACGCGACGGTCCTCGCGAACGACGAGCTGCACGGGCTGGCTTCGCGGCGACGGCAGCGCGCTCCAGAGCCAACGCATCCAGGCCCAGACAAGCGGGGTCCGCTTGAGGCTCCAAGGACGCTCGGCATCGAGGGCGTCGAAGCACCGCCGTACGGCGGGCCAATCGTGGGCTTCGAGTGGGACCGCGCCGGAATGCGATCCGTCGAGCGAGCCCGCGCGGACCGCAACGAGCCGCGATGGCAGTCGAATGAAGCCGAGGCGCTCGTAAAACGCCGGATGGATATCGGAGAACAAGAAGGCCAGGTCGCGGCCCGCCGTCCGCTCGTCGTCGAGGAGCGCGCCTAGCAGCGCGGTCGCATAGCCGCGACCGCGCACGTGCTGCGACGTGAAGACCGCCCCGATGCCCGTCGCGCGAAGCGTCTTGCGGCCCCAGCGCAGGTCGCGATCGTAGCGTTTGCAAGAGGCGGCGATCCGGCCGTCGACGCGCAACCCGAGCGTGAACCGCCGGCGCCGCCCGTACGCCGAGTCGGCGACCGCCCTGAAGTCGGCGACGTATCGGCCGAAATCGCGGTGTCCGCCCCATAGCGCGTGAGTCTGCGGCAAGACCGATTCGACGTACTCTTCGGTCGGGATCGGCGACAAGGTCATCGGAGCTCTTCGAGGATTTCCGGCGTGCCGATGCCGCGCGTCGGCGCTCCCGACGCGCTCACATAGAGCCGCTCGCGAGCGCGCGCGGTCGCGCAGTAGAACGCGCGGCGCTCCTGCTCGTTGTATTGATCGCGAAATTTCAGTTTGTGAAGCAGGTACGTGAACTTCGCAGTCCGAGCCGCGCGCGCGTCGGCGCCGACGTCATCCTTGGGGATCATGCCGTACCGCGGCGTGAACAGGAACGCGCCGGGGACGTAGTAGCGCGGGAACGCTCCGGCGCGGACGTCGACGATGAAGGCGCGATCGAATTCGCGACCTTTGGCGGCCTCGACGTCGAGGATGCGGACGGCCTCGCCGTCGCGTACCTCGAGCGAGATGAGGTCGGCGTCGGCAAGCGCGACGCTCTGGGCGTACCCCAGAAAGTCGCTCAACGTCGCCAACGGCTCGCGCGCCGCAAAGTCGTCGAGGAGATCGAGCAGCCGCGCGATCAAACCGCGCTCGAACCGTCCGCGCGCGTCGTCGCCGGCCGTGGCCAAAACGGTCTCACCGATAATCGCCCGCGCCAGCGCCGAGAGGTCGCACTCGCGCTCCAAACGCTCCCAGCGCGCAAGCGCGTCGCGAAAGGCGCCGAGCCGTTCGCGCGCTTCGGGCGGAAGCTCCGCGTCGGCGTCGCCGCGCACGACGTTGCGCCCCAAGCGTAGGCTGCGGCCGCGATCCGAGCGCCGGCGCGCACCGGGTTCGTCGTCGTCCGGGATCTCGAAAAGCGGCGCTTGCGCGCCGGGCGGCTCGGCGGCGAGCGCGGCGATCGTCGCATCGGAGAGGTTGAGCCATGGCGCTTCGAGGTTGCGCGACAGCATGTCGTGGCGGTAAGGATCGGCGAGCGCCCATAGCGCTGCAAGCGCGTCCTCGATCGCCCGGAATTCGAAGAGGCTGACGGCGCCGCCGATGTCGAGCGGCACGTTACGCGCGAGCAACGCATCGATATACACTTGCGCGCAGTCGAGGTGAGCGCGATCACCGCGATCCGTTGCGGCGCTACGCCGTCGCGAAGCGCGCCGGCGACTTCGGTTGCGACGAAGCGCGCCTCGTCCTCCGCAGTCGGCGCGCGATAGAGCTCGCGCGCCGGCGCCGGGCGAAAGGAGCCTTCGAAGGGGATCACGTCGGCCATATGCTGTAGTTCGACGTGTCCCCGCCCGCCGGCGAACGTCAGCGACGCCTGCCGCGGATCGCCGGCCAGCGTAACCCCGCTTCGCGATGCGCCGAACAGCGCGTCGATCAGGGCGAACTCGGCCGCGGTCAGATCTTGCGCGTCGTCGATCAAAGCCGCGCGGTAAACGCGCGGCGGTGCGTCGCCGGGGGCGTGCAGCGCTTCGGTCGCTTCGAAAACCGCGTCCGTGTCGGTTAAGCAGCCGCCGGCGACCAGCGACTCGACGTACGACTCGTACAGTCTGACCAAAATTTTGATCAAGTCGCGTTCGCGCGCGAATTGATGACGCAGCTCCTGCGGCGTCACGCGCAGCGCATCGCGGTACTTCGGCAGCGTGTCCATCAAGAGGTCCGGGTCGGCAAAATTCGGCGGATGCGCGTAAAATTCGGTCGCGCCAGCAAAACACAAGCGCTCGAATTGCGCCGGGGCGATGCGCGCCCGGCGCAGGCGCCGGATCAAGCGGTAAGCGGCCGCGGAGAACCGCTGCGGCGCGCGCAGCCCGGTTATCTCGGGATCGATCTCGGCGCTGACGAACTCCGTCCCAGTCGAGGGCGAAGAGGCGCGCGCCGACGCCTTCGAAGAGCTGCGACGCGCGGACGTCGTCGATGTGCGTCGCCTCGCGACGCCGCGCTCGCAACACCTCGGCGGCGACGTCGCCGAGCGTCGCGCAGACCGGCGTGCAATGCGGTGAGGCGTCCGGGGCGAGCGCGGCGAGCCGCTCGCGCAGAAGCGCGACGTTGCGCGGGCTCGCGGCCGACGAGGACGCGCTCGCCACCCGCAGCGAGCGCCAGTGCGCGATGGAGCAAAGCCGTCGTTTTCCCGCTCCCGGCGGGGCCGACGAGGCCGAGCGCCGCATCCGGGGGCGACTCGAGCGCGCGGCGTTGGGCCGCGTCGAGGTCTAGCGTCGCTTTCATTGACCGAAGCGATCTTCGTGCACGTGCGGGTGCCGCCGGCACGCCGGACGGTACGCGCAGTAGGTGCAGACGTCGGGGTCACGCGTAACGTCAAAGCGCTCGAGCGGCTCGTCGGCGAGCCGCCGAGCGAGTTCGATCATCTTGCTGCGCGCCCGCTCGAGCTCGTCGATGCCGATCGTCCCCGTCGTCCCGCCGTTGCGCTGCCCGTTCCGCGGTCCCGGCGCGGCGACGGGCACGACCTCGAGTTCGATCGGCATGACGTCGAGTAGGGCGTCTTTGAGCGGCACGAGCGGAGCCGCGAGACGCGCGCCCCGCGCGCCGTCTCGGCCCATAGTAAAAGGGGAGTTGAAAGTCGATGAAGTTCGCGATCGCGCTGCGGTACTCGGCGGCGGACTGGGCGATCCTCCCAGTCTCATAATCGACGACGGTCAGGGCGCCGGTAGCATCGTCGCGATCGAGCCGGTCGATGTAGCCGATGAAATCGTAGCCGTCGAGTTCGAGCTCGACTTCGGTCTCGGTTCCGATCACGGTGAACGGATGCGCGCGCGCGCGCTCGAGAAACCAAGTCAAATAGCGGCGCCCGGTTCGCCGCGCGCAGCGCGTCTGCAGTTCTATTCGACCGCGGTTTCGAAACCCGAGCGATAGTGCTCGAAAGCCGTCTGGATCCAGCCGTCGAGTTTAATTGCCAGCACGTCGGGCGGAGCCGCGTCGGCGCGCGTGACCTCTTGGTGGAAGCGCTCGAGCGCCCAATGAAAGGCGCTGCCGTAGACCGACGCCGAGCTGCTCTTGTCTTCGATCGCGCCGCAGACGTAACGGTAATACCAGCGCCGTTCACACTCGGCATACGTTCCGAGCGAGGAGGCGCTGTAGTGCGTACGCCGGCGCCGCACGACGCGCGCATCCTCGGGCGCGCAAGCGGGCAGCGGCCGGAGCGGCGAGGGTACGAGCGAAGCGACGCTAGCGTCGACGGTTGCGGCGAGTGCGGCGAGCGCGGCGTCGAGCTCCCAGCCCACGCCGGCGGCTGCGTCGAACTCCCCGGCCGCCGCATCCAGCGCCTCGAGCGTTGCGGTTTCGGCGGCGCTGGCCGCGTCATCCAAACGAAATCCGAGCCGGACCGTCGCGACGAGCTCGCGTACGGTTGCGCCTTGCGTCCGATACGCGCGCGCGATCTCGGCGAGCGCGGCGACGAAGCAGTGCGCGGCGCGAGCCGGCTCGCGCTCGAGGACGAGCCGCTCGCTTGCGATCGTTTCGTCAAGCGTCGCGCGGTCGCCGGCCGCGACAACGAGCGCGCTCGCATCGGCGCGCCCGAGACCCGAATAGGGCGCGACGATGAGGCGCCGCGCGATGCTCTCGGCGCCGGTGCTTTGGGGTGTAGCCGCGGCATAACGGAGCGCGTCGCCGATGAAGGCGACGAGCCGGCGCACCGGCGCGGCGTTGCGGGAGCGAGCATCGGTCGCAAACGACCTTCGCGACCGCGCACGCGGGACCCTCAGCGACGGTGCGGAATGGTCGCTCGTGCGGATCGTCGTCGGGATGAGTGGAGCGAGCGGGAGCGCGTACGCGCTCGCGACCTTGCGCGCGTTGCGCGCGGCCAAGGTCGAGGTGCATTTCGTCATGACGCCTCAGGCATCGCGTACGCTCCGGCTCGAAACCGACTACGGCGTGCAAGACTTCGAGGCGCTCGCCGACGTCGTCCACCGCGACGACGACCTCGGCGCGGCGATTTCGTCGGGATCGTTTTTGCATGACGGGATGATCGTCGTCCCTTGTTCGATGAAGATCGCGAGCGCGATCGCCTATTCGTTCAACGCAACGTTGTTGGCGCGGGCCGCCGACGTCGCGCTGAAGGAACGGCGCAAACTCGTCTTGGTCCTGCGCGAGACGCCGCTCCATCTCGGCCACTTACGCACGCTGACTCGTCTCGCCGAGATCGGCGCGGTGATCCTGCCCGCGATCCCCGGCATGTACGCGCGACCGAAAACCGTCGACGACATCATCGCGCATACCGTGGGAAAGGCGCTCGATCAGTTCTCGATCCCGCACGCGCTGTTCGCGCGCTGGACCGGCGAAGCTTCAGACGCTCCGTAGGAGGCGCTCCGCGAGCGGAATGTCGCTCGGGCGGTCGACGTTGACTGCGATCTCGGGGTGCGTGCAAACGACCGCGGCGGCCGGCGCACCGAGCAGGCGGCTGGCCCGCCGTTCGATGTCCGCGATTCGCAATCGGCCGACTGGCGTAGCGCGCGAGGACGTCCCAGCCGAAGATCCTGGCGAGCCGGAGCGGGTTCTTGCGCGCGGCGCCGAGCCGGTCGAGAAACCGTTCGAGTGAAGGGAAGACGCGCGGCGCCAACAGCGCGCAACCGCCGCCGCAAAACGTGCCGTCGCGCAACCGCGCCCACGTGTGCGGGACCTCGGGGAAACGCGCAACGTGCGTGCGGCGCTCGACGCACGCGTAAGCGACGTCGGCGCCGCGCGCCGCCGCTCCGTCGAGGAATTCGTCGATCGCCGCGGTCGTGACGACCGGAAGGTCCGCCGTGACAAGGAGGACGGGCGCGTCGTCGGGCAGGCCGGCGAGCCCCGACCGAAGGCTGTCCGCGATCCGTGGCCCATCCGGGCGTACTTCGTCGGCGAGTGCGAGCGCGTGCGCGGGGGCCGCGCTCGGCGCGACCGCGATGATTCGCGCGACGTGGGCGCTCCCTTTGATTGCGCGCAGCGCACGCGCGACCAGCGGCGTCCCCCCGATCGACAGGAAGGCTTTGTTCGGCACGCCGGGTTCGCCCGTGACCAGCTCGTCCGGTGGTCCGCCGGCGAGAACGACCGCGGTCAGCGCCATCCCGGGTCACGATGGAACGGCGCGACGAAATGTTCGGCCGCATCGTTGGGGCTCAGCCGCGCGGCGCAGGCGCGCGCCTCGTCTTCGTGGCGGAAGAGCGCGAACACGCAAGATCCCGACCCTGAGAGCATCGGGCGGATCGCGCCCGCGCTTCCCAGGTCTTGCAGCGCCGCGCCGATCGACGGATTGGCTGCAGTAATCGGCGTTTCGAAGTCGTTCTGAAGCGTCGCTTCCAATCCGTCGAAGTCGCCGCGCTGCAGCGCGTCGACCGCTTCGAGCGACGCGCTCGTCGCGCGCGGTCGCGAAGGGCTGCGCTCGCGAGCGGCGTCGAGCAGCCGGTAGGCTTCAGCGGTCGCGACGCCGACCGGTGGGCGGAGCACGACGGTCCACCACGGTGGCAGGGGGCCGAGCGGGGTCACGCGTTCGCCCGTCCCTTCAACCAGCGCCCCCGTCCCGCTAAGAAAAAAGGGACGTCGGAGCCGAGCGCCCGCGCGACGCCGAGCCAATCGCGCGGCCGGGACCTGACCGAGCGCCCCGGCGGCCGCGGCGCGCAGGATCGCGGCCGCATCGCTCGAGCCGCCGCCCAGGCCTCCGCCGATCGGTATTCGCTTGTGCAGCCGGATCGAGAACGGACCGGCGGCGCCGGTCGCCGCGAGCGCCCGCACCACGAGGTTGTCGTCGTTCCGCAGTCCCGGCCGCGTCGCTCGCAAAGCTCGGCTTTGCCGCCGGCCACGACTTCAATTTCGTCGTACAGCGCGATCGGCACCATCACGCTGCGCAACGTGTGATAGCCGTCTTCGCGGCGCGCCGAGCATTTCGAGGGTCAGATTGAGCTTCGCGGGGCGCGAGCATGGCTGGAGTGCTTGCGGCAAGGACGTACGCTTCGGCTCCGAAGGACCGGCGTGCACCCATGGATCCGAGCTACGACGCGCAGCGCAACGAATTCTGCGCCTACGTCCTCTCCGAGGCCGAGACGCCGTTCGGCATGACCCTCGGCAACTTCAAGACGTTCGCGACCTCGACGCCCAAGGGCGGCGTCCGCGGGCTGTGGGACGCGGACACCGATCAGATCATCTTCGGGGCGCACCAGATCGCGTACCGCCTGCGCGATCGCGGCCGGACGCTTTTCCCGCACCAGATCTGCGCGCGAGTTCACCTTCCTTCCGTACGCGCAGATCTCCGAGTTCGCGCTCGACGAGCGCTTGCGCGTGACCGAGTGCTTTCTACGTCCCGCACGGCCCGCAAGCACGAGCGAGCGGTCGCGTTCGTCGTCGACGTGACGCTGCACAACGCCGGCGTCGCGCCCGTCGAGGTCGCGCGTATTTCCGTGGGCGCTGCTCGTCGGCCAGCGCTTTTACGGCGAGCCCGAAAAAGAAGTGCGCGCCTGCGTCGCGGACCGTTTCATCCGCGTCTCGGAACGAGGAGACGGGCGCGGCGCGCTGGTGGGGCGGCTCGCGCGCGCCGCACGACGTCGTCGTCGCGCTGCGCGAGCAAGTGCTGCTTGCGCGCGATGTCGCGCGGCGCTTTGCGCGAGGAAGGTCACCTCGACGAGGTGACGCCCGCGCTGGCCGAATACGTCGCCGGCGCGAATCTTCGGCGCGTTCGAGTACGCGTCGCGGTCGCGCCCGGGCGCGCGCGAAGTCGCTGCGGCTGGCGGTCGTCTTCGACAAGCGCGGCGACGCGCGTCGGCGCGCGCGAGCTTCGACGCAGCTGCTCGCCGACGAGACGGCGCTGCACGAAACGCAGCGCTACTACGGCGCGGCGCCTCGCCGACGCGCGCTTGATGACGCCGTCGCCGGTGATCTCCCGCGGCGTCGTTTGGGCGCAAGTGCAACATGCTGCGCGATCATCAAGGAGTATCCGCAAGGCTGGGGCTCGACGAACTCGCCGCCGTCGGACATCTTGGTCTCGCGCGACACGTCGTGGTTCGTGCACGGCTTCGACTACTTCTTGCCGAGTTCAGCCGCGATGCGATCGAGGTTTTCAACCGCTTCGTCGAGCCGAGCGGGCAGGTCGTCGAGTACGTTCGCGGCGTCAGCGGCTTCAAGACGTCGTACGAGCTCAACATCAACGACGACACGCCGCTGCACCTGATCGCGATCCTGCACCACTACAACGCGACGCTCGACGACGCGTGGGTGCACGAGATTCTCCGCTGGTCGTGCAAGATCGCCGACTACCTGCTCTCGCAGCGCGACGCGAACGGGCTCGATCTATCTGCAACGCCAAGGGCGTCGACATGTTCGGGATCACCTCGTGGCGCAACATCATCCCGTACTACACGCTCGACGGCGCGGTGACCGAGATCAACGCCGAAGCGGTCTTCGCGCTCGAGGCGGCGGCGATGCTGTGCGCGGTCGCCGGCGACGATCGAGCACTGGGAGCGCTACGCGGGCGAGGCGCGCGACGCTGCGCGAGCGGATGCTGGCGAAGCTCTTCAACGCCGACACCGGCGGCGTTCGTCCTCAACTACGACCAGGACGGAAACTACCAGGACAACTTCACCGCCGACGAAGTCTTCCCGGTGCTCTTCGACGTGGCCGAGCCGGCCGAGCGCCGCGCAATCTTGCGAGCGGCTGAGCGAGGCCGACTTCGTTACGCCGGTCGGACTTGCGCACGATCTCGACCGCCGACTCGTGGTACTTTCCCTCGCACGGCTTCGGCTTGCTCGGGCGGCGTTTGGCCCGACCTGACGTTGTGGTTCGCGGTCGCGCTGGCGCGCAACGGCATCGTCGACCGAGGCGGTCGCACTGGCTCGAAGCGATCTACGCGGCGATGGAGGCGGGCGTCGCGCGCAACACCGTCCCGGGCCAGTTCGCCGAATGGTTCGACGGCGGTTCGCTGACCAATCGCGGGATGTACCTCTCGCCGTGGACGAGCGCGAAGTACTTGTGGGCGGTGGCCGAGACCGTCTGCGGGCTCGACGGTTATCGCACGAGCGGACGGCCGCACCTCTCGCCGCTGCTCCCGCCGGATTGGCAGTGGACCGCCGCCGTGCGCGTGCATTGGGGCGGCGGGCGCTGCACGTACGTCATCGATCGAAGCGCGCAAGCGATCTTCGGCGACATGCGGGAAGCCTCGGCCGAAGAGCCGTACCGCTGCATCTACGCCGGCCGCGACGTCAGCGACGAGGTGACGACCTCGCCGGTCGAGGTCGGCGCGGTCGCATTCGAGGACGAAGGCGGCGCGGTGCGCGTGTTCATTTGCAACCTGCTCGATGCCGCGCGCGACGTCAGCGTCGAGTTTCGCGGGCGCAGGCTTCGGCGGCGCGTCGCGCCCGGCGAACTCGCGCGAGATCGTGGCGTCGGGGAGCCCGGTCGACGTCGAAGCTTTCCCGCTCGCCGGCCGATGCCGGCGTAGCGGCGGCGGAGCCTAGCTGATAGTGGGCCGCCGCGCGGAGTTGTCGTCGCTCTTGGTCATCGGCGGGATCGTGCTGTTGATCTCGATCGCGGTCGGGATCGGGATGGGGGACCGCGTCCTCGGGCAGATCGGCCTGCACCAGCCGGTCCAACCGACGCCTGTCCCTCCGGCGACCGCCGCGCCCGAAGACCGCGGCGACACCGCCGGACTGGAAACACGTTGCGGTCATGGCGGCCGCGACCGACCCGGCCTTCCCCGACCCGCGGGTCACGCCGGTGCCCGAGCCGCCGGCGACGCCGCGGCCGCGTCCGACCTTCGAGCCGACGCCTACCCCGCGACCGACGCACAACTCGCACTACACCTCGCCTACACCTCGCCGCCCCTTCCGCTCCCGCTCGTGACCCACACGCCGGTTGCGCCTAGCCCGCGGCCGGACATCGAAGCGACACCTCGCTCGTACTCGACCCTTCCGCCGGTGCCGATTCCGTCGGTCGGCAACTAGCGACCGCCTGGGCGTCTCTACCGTTCTCATTGGATGAGGCTGTTACGATAGAGACACCGGAGGTACGCAGTGGTGAGGAACGGGGACGCGAGCGGCGCGAAAACGGGGACCGACAAGGTCAAGCGCGGGCTGGCCCAGATGCTCAAGGGCGGCGTCATCATGGACGTCGTGACCCCCGAGCAGGCCGCCATCGCCCAAGAGGCCGGCGCGGTCGCCGTGATGGCTCTCGAACGGATCCCGGCCGACATCCGCGCCATGGGCGGCGTCGCGCGGATGAGCGACCTGTCGCTCGTGCAGCGGATCATGGACGCCGTCACGATCCCCGTGATGGCGAAGGTTCGCATCGGTCATTTCGCCGAGGCGCAATGCCTTGAGGCGCTCGGCGTCGACTTCATCGACGAATCCGAAGTGCTGACGCCTGCCGACGAAAAATATCACGTCGCAAAGGCGAAGTTTTCGATGCCGTTCGTCTGCGGCGCGCGCGATTTGGGCGAGGCGCTGCGCCGGATCGCCGAAGGCGCGGCGATGATTCGCAGCAAGGGTGAAGCCGGAAGCGGTAACATCGTCGAGGCGGTCCGCCACATGCGCGCGATCCGCGACGCGATCGCCGAGCTCACGGTTGCGCCCGAGGAAGAACTGGTCGCACGTGCGCGCGACATCGGGGCGCCGCTCGAACTCGTGCGGAGCGTCGCGAAAGCCGGCAAGCTCCCGGTCGTGTTGTTCTGCGCGGGCGGCGTTTCGACGCCGGCCGACGCGGCTTTGATGATGCAACTGGGCGCCGAGGGGATCTTTGTCGGGAGCGGCATTTTCAAGGCCGCGGCGATCGTCGAGAACGGCGTCGCGCAATACGACGCGCATGGTTTTCCAAAGATCGATCCCGCGATCGCCCTGCGCTACGCGCGCGCTATCGTCGCCGCAACGTTGCACTTCAACGATCCCAAAGCCGTCGTCGAAGCGCACCGCTCGCTCGGTGGTGCGCGCGCGATGACCGGGATCGACCTCCGCTCGCTCGCGGAATCGCAGATGCTCTCCGTCCGCGGAAACTAGCTTCGCCGTGCATCCGGGGGAGAAGCCGTCGATCGGGGTGCTCGCCGTGCAAGGCGACGTCGCCGAACACATGGCGGCGCTCGAGGCCGCCGGCGCGCGCGCGTCGCTCGTCAAGACGCGCGCCGAACTCGATGCCGTCGAGGGCATCGTCGTGCCCGGGGGCGAGTCGACGACAGTAATCCGTTTGTTGGAGCGGTTCGCGCTCGACGCGCCGCTCGTCGAGCGCGTGCGCGCCGGGCTTCCTTTTTGGGGGACGTGCATGGGGCTGATCGTCGCGGCGCACGACGTGGCCGGGCTCGACCAGCGGACGCTCGACCTGATCGACGTAACCGTGCGGCGCAATGCTTACGGTCGGCAAATCGCCTCGGCCGAGGTGCCGCTTGCGATCCCGGCTCTCGGAGCGAGGCCATTTCCGGCGGTCTTCATTCGCGCGCCGTGGATCGAGCGTGCCGGTCCGGGGGTCGAAGTGTTGGCAAGTCACGAAGGCCACGGCGTCTTTGTCCGCGCCGGCAACGTGATGGGGACGGCGTTCCATCCGGAGCTGACCGGCGACCGGCGCGTACACGAATATTTCATTCGCGAGTTGGTTAAGAACCGGGGCCGCGCCGCGGCCTAGGTGAGGCTGGGCGCGGTGGCGTAATTGGCACCGCGCATGGCCGGCGAATCGCAAACGATCGCGCTCCCCCCGGTCGAAGCCCTCGTCGGCGAGGTCTTCGCTTCGCTGGCGTTTGCCGCGCACGGGTATCTCGAGCCGGCGGATCCGGAGCAGCCCGACTTGGCGGCTGCGGAGATCGCAATCGACGTCGCCGCGAGCGCCTTCGCGCGAATCGAACCGAGACTCCAGCCTGACGAACGATCTGCGATGGCAAGGTTGCTCGCAGACGTGCGTATGACTTACGTGAGGAAGCGAGGCGTATGACCTCGCTTCGTTCGTCATGACCGACGTTCTCGTCCTAAACTTCACGTACGAGGCGCTCAACGTCACGAGCTTCCAGCGCGCCGTGAAGCTAATTTTTTCGGGGAAGGCCGAGGTCGTCCACGGCCGCGAGCGGATGCTATGCTCGCCGAGTTTCGAGATGCGGCTGCCGTCGATCATCCGGATGCTCTACTACATCCGGCGGCCGATGCAGAAGGTCGCTTTGACCAAGAAGAACATTTTGCTCCGCGACGACTACCTGTGCCAGTACTGCGGCCTCAAGGGCGAGCGGCTGATGACGGTCGATCACGTCGTTCCGCGCAGCAAGGGCGGTTCGTCGACGTGGGAAAACCTGGTGTGCGCGTGCATGCGCTGCAACAATCGCAAGAACAACCGCTCGCCGGAGCATGCCAACATGCGCTTGCGGCGCAAGCCGAAGGCGCCGAAGTACATCCCCTGGATTCGGGTGAAGCGAAACACCCTCCCCGACGAGTGGCATAAGTTCTTGTTCTTGTACAACGTCTCGATCGAGGAACGGGTCGAGGTTTAGCTCGGCTCGCGTCGCAAACCGAGTCTGTCGCGCGGCGCGGCCTGAGGCGCATTGACGCCAACCGAGCGTCATGGTCCGAAGGTGAACGTGAAGGTGACGGTGTCCGTGTAGTCGTTGGCGGCGACGAGTTGGCTGTTTCCCGACGTGTTCGGGATCCCGCAGATGTCGTAGGTCAACGCCGAACCCGTCCCCGAAAAGCCGCTGTACGTGTGGCCGTTCGTCAATTGGTTCGCCGTGCACGCCAAGTCGTTATAGAGCGAGTAGAACATCGTCCCGTTGAAGTCGTTGGCGTCCCAAATGGCACTGCCGGTGACGCCGTTGGGGCTCGAGGGCGTGATCGATACCGACGAGCCGTTCGAGCAGGTCCAAGTGAACGACGAGGTCCCCGCTGTCGGGGTGTTCGTGAGCGGGTCGTAGGACATGTTGAGGTTGCCGGGCTGCGTGTTCACCTGACAGGCATTCGTCACAGTGCCATTCACGTTCAACGTGGCGGTCGCGCCGCTGGGGCCGGCGCCGGCGGGAGCCATCGCGGCGAGCGCGAGGGCGGACGATGCGGCGGCGGCAAGCGCGAGCGTTTTGAATTTGTGGATCATAGGATGTGCGGGCTCCTCCGGTGAGTCATCTAGGAGATATTGAACGTGACGGTCACGACGTCCGAGTATTGCCCGGCGGTGACGGCGCTTTGCGGGAACTGCAGCTCGGCGAGGACTAATGCCCTAAACGACGTGACGCTGCGGTCGAGCGTCTTGACCGAACTACCGCCGGTCCCGTCGCCCCACACGATGTTGTAGTTGGTCGTCGTATAGATGTTGTATTCGAGGATGTGGGAACTGTCGGATCCGTTCTTCCACATCTCGCGGTACGGCACGAACTGGTTGGCGTTACCGGCCGAGATCGCGATCGTCGTAACGAACTGGGCCGGGCTGCAGGTTATGGTTACGGCGCCGGTCGCGAATTGCCCGACGTCGCTGATCGAGTCGTAGAGAAAGTCGAGCGGCGACGTGACCGCAGCCGTGCACGGCGGGGTGTTGGGGCGGGCGTGGTGGATGACGGCTTTCAGGCGAACGCCTTGCGCCAGCGCGGGGGTCATCGTCAGCGCAACGAGCGCGACGGTTAGAATCAGCGCTCGACGCACGTCTGCACTCCTAGATCCACCTTGAACTCGTTGTTGGGCGCGACCACCAAATCGAACGAGCACGCGCCTTCATCGTCGTACGTGATCGTCCCACGGTACTTGCCCGGGTGCAGGCTCTCGAAGAAGAACTCGCCGTTTTCGCCGATGTCCGAGACCGACGTCCCTCCGGGTCCGACGATCTCGAGCACGCCGTAACGGGGCGGGAACAGCTTCGAGCCTTTGCGCACGATGACGACGCCGACGAACAACTGCACTTTGGTCACTGAGAAGTCGGCGGATCCGCCGCTCTCATCGCGCGGGAC
This sequence comes from Vulcanimicrobiota bacterium, assembly GCA_963832625.1. GTDB lineage: Bacteria > Vulcanimicrobiota > Vulcanimicrobiia > Vulcanimicrobiales > Vulcanimicrobiaceae > CAWHUV01. Next base: position 794,599 of record CAWHUV010000008.1, read on the forward strand.
GACGCGCTTCTCGGTCGCGTCGACCTGGAAATCGGGCATCGTTTCGAGCCCGCCGACCTGCACGCGGTTGTCGATGTAGGGCGTCAGGTCCGGGACGACGATGAATCCACGCTTGTCCGTCGTCCCTTGCACGATCCCGCCGAGCGAGACCGGAAGCCCGGGCATCCCTCCGACGTGCACGAGCCCGTACGACGCTTGCAGCGGGCGGGTGAAGAAGACACCCTGTCTGAAGAACGCGAGCCCGCCCGAGAGCCCGACGAGGGCGCTGTTCCCGCCCTGGGCGGCCGTCACGTCTTCTTGGACGTCGAAATGATTCGCGCGGTACTGCGCGTCCTCGAAGAACGAGTCTTGGCCTTGACCGAGTTGCGCCGACGCATCGTATTCGAGTTGGCCGGGCGAGTTTTGCGCGGACTTGGAATACGAAATCGTCGTCGTGGTTTGCCCGGCCGCGTCGCTCGTCTGCGCCTGCAGGTATCCGGTCCGTCCCATGGTCAGCGAGAGCGCGACCCCGGCGGTCCACGTGCTGTGCGTCGACGTGTCGCCGGTCGGCGCGAAGAACGATCCGCGGTCGCGTTCGAGCGAAACGGTCCAGCCCTCGCGCGATCCGGTGCGAAGGTTCACTTCGCCGATCAGTTGATCGGCCGGCCCGCTGTCGCGATTGTGGGCGCCGGTATGCGAAAGGTTGAGGTCGACGTAACGCGAGAAGCGGTAGCCGAACGATTCGGACGTCGCCACGGTGCGGCGGTCCGAGGTGACCGGCTGTGCGATCGTCGCGTAGCCGTTGCTGCGAAGTTGCGCTGCGGCCGACGCGGAGACGCGGCCGCTCACGAACGAATAGGCGGCGCTCTCGGCGTGGCCGCGGATGCCGCCTGCGTCGCTAAAAGCGCTTGCGAAGTCGATCTGACCGATCGGCAGCCGCGCGCTGAAAGTCGGGCCGCCGTCGACGATCCCTTTCGACGATTCGGCGTCCGCACCGGCGGTGACCGCGTCGGTGACGCCGAGCCGGTAGGTTCCTACCGCTGCGAGGGGACCGTACACGTCGTTGTCGCCGAACGGATTGAGCCGCACGAAACCGACGTGGTACCCGTAATCGGATACGCCCTTGCGCAAGATTTCCTGTGCGCCGTAAAAAATCGCCCCGAACTGCGTGACGTTACCGAACGCGTCGTGCAAGACGACTTGCGTGACGTTCGCACCGAGCGGCAGGTTCAGGTTTTGGAACTGGAACGGCCCGGGCTGCAACTGGACCGTCCGGTACAGGACGCCGTTGACGTAGATGTCCGCCTCGGTCGGCGAGAGGGCCGTCCCCGAGAACGCCGGCGTCGGGTTACGGATGAAGTCGGGCTGGAGATCGAAGTTGCGCGACACGCCCAAACCGCCGATCACGACCGCCGAACCCAGCGGGTCGCTGGTCGCGGCCTGGTCGTCGCCGACGACGAAGCGCCGCAGATGCCGGTCGCTGTCGAACGTGAACGCGTACAGCCCGCGGTGGAACCCCAGTGAATCGACGTTGTTCGTCGCGTCGAAGTGCAGGGCGTCGTTGCTGAAACCGCTTTCGAAGAACCCGCCGAGTTGGGCCGGGCTGAATTGGGCGAGCGTCTCGGTGACGTCGTAGTTGAAGAAGCCGCTCGTTACCGCATGCGGCCGTTGCGTTTGCAGCGGGCTGCGCGCGAGATCGACGGTCGTGCCGGCAGCCGCGAGCGCTCCAGCATCGGTCACGCGAAGCTCGAGCGACAAGTCGGCCGCGTGGTACGTATAGGTGACGCGTGGCCCGAGCGCCCGCAACGAAACGTACGGATCGCCGCTGACGCTGTGAATGGCGTTCTCGGGGACCTTGATCCCGGCGTCCTTCAGCGCGTCGAGCGGCACCCAAATGTCGTCGTCGAGGACGAGCGCGATCACGACGCCGCGGTCGATCCCTGCGACCTTGAGGTCGAGCGGCGCGCGCTGCGCCGCGGCCACTAAGATCGCGGGCGCGGGCGCGTAACTCTGCGCCGACGCGAGGCCGGTCGTCGCAAGCCCCAGGACGAGCGCGGTCGCCATGCCCAAACGCTGCGCTTTACGCACTGCAGACGCCCGATTCGACGTCGATTCGCTTGGCCGGGACGTTCATCTCGGGTGGGGGCGCAATCGTCACCGAGCGGACCTCGCGGCAGCCGTCTTGCGGGACGTCGAGCGAAAAGGTACGCCGGCTGTTGATCAGGACGTGCCAACCCTGGAACGGGTGCGAGAAGACGACGCGGCCCGCGCTGTTGCGGCCGATGATTCTGATCTCGTCGCCGCCCAAATGCATGTTCCCCGAGTTCGCGATCGTGAACTCGACGGTTGCGCCCTTCGCGGACGCGCCGGCGATTTGCCCGGCGAGCCGGCGCGCGATCGGCTCCTGAAAAATCGGAAGCGTGAAGCGCGTGCGGATGTTCAATTGCACGCCCGGCGCCGTCAAGCGGTCCTGGGCGCCGCTGAGCGGCGGGAGCACGTCGAGCAGGATGCGGTAGGTCTTCTCGACCGCGCCCGGTGCGGACATGATCGCCGCGCGGATCGATTGCGTCCCAAGCGGTGGAATCGTGACGAGCTGCGGGAAGACGATGATGTCTTGCGCCGCAAGCATCTTGATGCTTCCGTCGGGGGCGTCGGTCCAGGCGAAACCGGAGACTTGAATGCGCAGCGGTTGATCCGATGGGTTTCGGATCGTTACTTGCGCGACGCGCGCCGGGGGCGTCAGGCTGACCGTTACCGGTGAAATGGAGATCGGGCCCGCTTGGGCGCCTCCGGCTTCGCACAGCGCGAAGCCGAAGGCGACGAACGCGGCGATCGATCGCCGTACGGCGGATCGCATCGAACTACGTACCGCTTACGGCCCGTAGTTGAACGTGAACGTGACGGTGTCCGTGTAGGTGCCAGCCGGCAGGCTCTGCTGACCGGTGCTCGGGACGCCGCAGATATCGAAGGTTTGCGCCGAGCCCGTGCCCGTGTCGTTGACGGCCGTGCCCTGCGACATCTGACCGGTCGTGCAAGCCAAGTCGTTGAAGAGGTTGTAATTGAGGGCGTTGGGACCGTTGACGGCGTCCCAGTTCGGGGTGTTGCTGGTATTCGAGCTCGTCGGGGTGATGGTCACAGACGCGCCGTTCGTGCAGGTGAACGTGAAGGACGACGTCCCCGACGTCGGTGTATCCGAAATCGCGTCGTAGGACATGTTGAGAGCGGCCGGTTGCGAGTCCACGGCGCAGTTGTTCGTGACGGTGCCGTTGACGGTCAGCGTCGCGGTCGCGCCGCTGGTGGCGCCGGCCGGCGCGATGCTGCCGCCGGCGAGAACCGCCGCGGCGACGACGCCGAGCGCGAGGGATTTGAAGGTGCGGGTCATGAGTGTTTCGGTTCCTCCTAAAGAGCGGCGGGTCTTAATCCACCGACAGGGTGAGGGTGACGGTGTCGCGGTAGGTACCGGGCTTGGCGTTGAACTGGTTCTTCTCGATTTGTCCGCAGACGTTGAACGCAAGACGGTTGTATTTCTCGAAGCCGCGCCCGGAGCCGACTTCGAACGGTATGTCGATTTTGTACGGGTGCGCTTTCTTTGGGTCGGTGCACTCGTGCTGCAGATCGCTGTACAGGACGTAGTTCAACGGATCGTTGGACTCGTCGTACATCGTCCACCGGCTCGTCCCGGTGGCGCCGCCCCCGTTACCGGGGCCGACGGAGACGTACACTTTGACGCCTTTGATGCAGTTGTACGTGAACGCGGTGAGCGGGTTGTGGTTCTCGGTCGTGTTCGTGACCGGGTCGTAGGAAAGGTGCAAGTGCTCGACCGGTGTGTCGAAGTAGCAGATGTTTCTAACCGATGCGTTGACGTGCAAAACTTGCGCGGGCGCACCGGAGGCGGGTTGCGCCGACCGAATCGTTCCAATGCTCGAGGTGAGCGCGAGGGCGAGAGCGATCAGCGAGGGTCGCGTGTGCACATCTCTTCCATCTTGGGATTGAGAGCGGATGCGTCGTGCCGCGTGGCGATAGCAGAACCGCTCGAACGGTGGCGGCGGGGTGACATTTAGGGGCGTGCGCCCGAACCCAGACGAGAAAGGGTTCGGTGCAAATGTAGCGCGAGACGATTACGACCAGGTTAACGAGCGCTCAGCGAGTTGATTACGAGCTAGTTAACGACCTTAAGACTGCTCGCCGCGACGTTTTTTGCTTTTTTCCTGATGTGATGTTCGACAGTATTGTGTCGACTTATTAACGCTGCTGACGACCTCAGGCCAAACTCGTGTTGCAACGCACGCCGAGAACGCGCGAACGTGACGGTCGCCACGCTCGAAAGATCCAAGCGCAGCGCGGCACGGATCACAAAATTGCGGCAAGCTCTTCGTCAGCCGCTTGCGCCTGCCACTGCGGCGTACCAACGCGTCGCGCGAGCGCAGGATCGCCGAACGCGTGTGTGCCGCCAGCGCCAAGCGAGCCCCCAATCGCCTGATGCGATCTGGGAGCAGGACCGATTGGCGGTCACTTTGTGGCGGCCAGGCTGCGGGAAGGAGGGATCCGCGATTGGCGGCGCTGCTGCGTGGGAGAGCGGCGGCTCCTTGAGAATACCCCGCGGCGTGGATCAGACCCGGACGCCGTACTTCGACGTGCTGCTCGACTATGTGGACTCCGGCGTCATCCCGTTCCACACGCCCGGGCACATGCAGGGCAAGGGAATGGACCGCGCGCTGCGCGAGTTCTTGGGCGACAACGTCCTGTCGATCGACCTCACCCAAATTCGCGGTCTCGACGATCTGCTGCAGCCGACCGAAGCGATCGCGGAGGCGCAGGCGCTCGCCGCCGAGGCGTACGGCGCCGAGCGCACGTTCTTCCTGATCAACGGCTCGACGAGCGGCAACCAGATCATGATGATGACCGCGCTCAATCCGGGCGATCAGATCGCGATCCCGCGCAACTCGCACAAGAGCGCGATGGGCGGTTTGATCATGAGCGGCGTGCGGCCGGTCTGGATGCAGCCCGAGGTCGACGAGGCTTTGCACATGGACCACACGGTCACGCCGCAGACCGTCGAACGCACGTTGGACGCCGAACCCGGCGTCAAGGCAGTCTACATCGTCAGCCCGACCTACTATGGCGTCGCCGCCGATCTCAAACGAATCGCGCGCGTCGTCCACGCGCGCGGAATCCCGCTGCTCGTCGACGAGGCGTGGGGGCCGCACTTTCGCTTTCATCCGAACCTGCCGGTCGATGCGCTCGCCGCCGGCGCCGACCTCGTCGTCAACTCGACGCACAAGATGCTCGGCAGCATGTCGCAGACCGCAATGCTCCACCAAAAAGGGAAGCGGATCGACGTCGACCGTTTGAAGGCCGTCGTCAAGCTCTTCTTGTCGACCTCGCCGAATCTCGTGCTGATCGCCTCGCTCGACGTCGCGCGGCGGCAGATGGCCGTCGAAGGCGAGGTCCTGCTGGGCCGGACGATCGAACTCGCCGAGGAGACGCGGCGGCGCCTGAACGAAATCGACGGAGTCTACTGCTTCGGGAGCGAGGAGCGTGGCAAGCCGGGCGTCTTCGCCGTCGACCCGACGAAGATCACGATCACGGTGAAAGACCTCGGCTACACCGGGTACGAAGCCGAAGAAATCTTGCGGCGCCGCTACAACGTTCAGTGCGAACTCGCCGATTTGTTCAACTGTTTGGCACTCTTCACGATCGGGACGACGCCCGAGGCCGCCGACCGCCTGATCTATGGAGTGCGCGAGCTTGCGCGGGAAGACCGGCCGATCGACGTCTTCTCGCCGTCGGGCGTCTTGCAAAGGCGCCTGGCGACCGGGACGTACGCCTTGCCCAAGATTCCGGCGATCCGAATGAGCCCGCGCGACGCGTTTCTAGCGCCGACCGAGGCAGTTAAATTCAAGGCGAGCGCCGGCCGGATTTGCGCCGAGGTCATCACGCCCTACCCGCCGGGGATCCCGGTCCTCTCCCCGGGCGAGGAGATCACGCCCGAAGTCATCGACTACCTGGGGCTCGAAAAGCGCGCCGGCGTTCGCATGCAGGGACCGTCCGATTCGGAACTCCGGACGATCCGGGTGGTATCTAAGGAGACGTGATTTTCGTCCCGGCGGCGGGTACGCGCGGCAAGGTCCGCCCCGCCTTTTCCAGAACAACGCGCCCAACGGTAACGGCTGGGGGATACAACCCGGCGCCGCCCGATTTTGTACCGAGGATGTGTATTGGCCGTTAACGCCGACTCCGTCTCTCCGCACTGGGAACTGACCCAACTCCTCGACATCTTCCCGCTTCCCATCCGGCAGGCACTCGTGCGGCTTGCGAACCTGGACGAGCTGATCGAAGTAGTTCTCGATTTGGGCCGCCCGCCCGAGGCGCGCTTTCCGAACGACTTCGTGTTCCTGACCGACCACAAAGTCACGTTCGAAGACTTGGCGCACGTCAGCTCGCGGCTCTCCGAGTTCGCCGCGGACAATCGCGCCGGGATCGAACAAACGCTGCACCGCATTTCGGCGGTGCGCAACCGGACGGGGAAGATCGTCGGGCTGACCTGCCGCGTCGGGCGCGCCGTCTATGGGACGATCGACATCATTCTCGACGTCGTGCGCAGCGGTAAGTCGATCTGTCTGCTCGGCGCGCCGGGCGTCGGAAAGACGACGATGCTGCGTGAGTGTGCGCGCATCCTCGCTCAAGATCGTAAACGCGTCGTCATCGTCGACACTTCCAACGAGATCGCCGGCGACGGCGACATTCCGCACTTGGGGATCGGGCACGCGCGGCGCATGCAGGTCGCCAACCCCGCGCTGCAACACGCCGTGATGGTCGAGGCGGTCGAGAATCACATGCCCGAGGTCGTCGTGATCGACGAGATCGGGACCGAGGCCGAATCCGAGGCGGCGCGCACGATCGCCGAGCGCGGCGTACAGCTGATCGGCACGGCGCACGGCCGGACCCTCGAGAACATTTTGATGAACCCGACACTCTCCGACCTCGTCGGTGGCGTCGGGACCGTAACGCTCTCGGACGAGGAAGCGCGCCGGCGCGGAACGCGCAAGACGGTCCTGGAACGCAAGGCGCCGCCGACCTTCGACGTCCTGATCGAGATCAACGACCGCAATCGGCTCTCGATCTACGGCGACGTCGGCGCCACGGTCGACTCGCTTCTACGCGGCTACCATCCGCAGCCGGAAGTTCGCCAGCGGATGCCCGGCGGCAACGTCGCGGTCGTTCAGGAAGCCATACCGGCGCCGCTAAGGCGCGCACTGCACGAGCCCGAGTTCGCGGCGGGCAATTCGCGCGAGGACGACGGCGAGGAGCGCGGTGACGGCGATTCAAACGTGCGGATTTTCCCGTACGGCGTCTCGCGAAACAAGATCGAACGCGCGATCGCCAACCTGCAAGTCTCCGCCTCGATGGCGCGCAAATGGGACGATGCCGACCTCGTCCTAACGTTAAAGGGCCTCGAGCGCAAGGACTCCGAGAAACTGCGCGCGATTGCCGCGGAGAACGTTCCGATCTACTCGATCAAGACCAATACGACGGCGCAGATCATGCACGCGCTCAAGGACATCTTCAACCTGCCCTCGATCAACGCCGAAGAGATCGCGCTACGTGAAGCGGGGGAGGCGATTTACAAAGTCTTGCTCGAGAACACGACGATCGAGCTTTCGCCCCAAACGTCCTACGTTCGGCGCCTGCAGCACCAACTCGCCGAACAGCACCGCGTCCAGTCGCGCAGCACCGGCCTCGAGCCAAACCGGCGCGTCCTTTACTTCCGCAGTCCCGAATACCCGATGAGCGGGGCCTCGGCGTAGCGAAAGAGCCGGCGACGCGCGCACTTTTTATCAGCGTCGAGGGGATCGAGGCGAGCGGTAAGTCGACGCTCCTCGCGCGGCTCGTCGCGCGCCTGCGCGACGCCGGCCACGACGTCGTCGTCACGCGCGAACCGGGCGGGACGCCGCTCGGCGAAGACGTGCGGCGGCTTTTCCTCGAATCGGGTCGCCGCGTCGTTCCCGAAGCTGAAGCGTTGCTCATGAATGCCGCGCGTGCCGAGCACGTCGCCGACGTCATCGCCCCCGCCTTGGCGGCGGGCCGGTGGGTCGTCACCGACCGCTTCACGACGGCGACCTTGGCGTACCAAGGATTTGGCCGGGGGCTGGCGCGCGAGCGCTTGCAGGCGATTGGAGCGTTTGCGGCCGGCGGTTGCGAACCTCACATCGTGCTGCTCGTCGATATCCCGGTCGAACTCTCGATGTCGCGCGTCGCCGCGCGCGCTGCCGCAGCCGGCGTCGGCGAAGACCGGCTCGAACGCGAGAACGCGGCTTTTCACGAACGAGTCCGCGCGGGGTATCTCGCGCTCGCGCGCGAGGATCCGCGGATCCACGTCATCGATGGGACGCAGCCGGTCGAAGACGTCGTCGCTGAGGCGTGGCGGATCGTTAGCACCGTGCCCGAGCCGGCATGACCGCCGCCGCGACGCACTTCGACGTGATCGGCGCGCGGGCGGCGCTGGGATACTTTGGCGCGCTTGCGCCCGAATCGCTCGGCCACGCGTATTTATTCACCGGCCCGCCGGGCGTCGGCAAGAAGACGTTTGCACGGCGCCTCGCGCAGTCGCTGTTGTGCGAGACGCCGAAGGCGACGCTGCTCGGATATTGCGGGCATTGCACCGGATGCACGCTCTTTGCGGCCCGGACGCATCCCGATTTTGTCGAGTCGCTTGGGACGGTCAAGATCGGGACCGATGCCGGCAGCGCGCTGCACGATGAAGAGGTAACGGCCCGCGATCTCGTCCGCGAACTATCGCTGCGCGGATACCGCAGCGCGCACCGCGTCGTCCTTCTCGGCGACGTCGAATTCGCGACGCACGAGGCCGCAAACGCCTTGCTGAAGTTTTTCGAGGAGCCGCCCGCCGGCGTGGTCGTCCTGCTGACGTCGAGCGCGCCCGGGGCGCTGCTTGCGACGATACGCTCGCGCGCCGCCGAGATCGCGTTTCCGCCGCTGACCGCCGCCGAGGTCGAAGGCGTTCTCAAAGGCGAAGGGGTCGTGCCTAAGGCGGCTCGAGCCGCGGCGCAAGCGGCGCTTGGGAGCATCGTCCGCGCTCGCGCGGTGCTCGCCGACGATGACGAAGGTCTGCGCGGCCCCGCATTCGCGTGGTTCGCCGATGCGGCGCGCGGCGACGTCCCCGACCATGGCTTTCTGCGGCTCGACGACCGGAGTCTGAGCGCCGCCGACAAACGCGCGTCGGTCGCCGAGCTGATCGAGGTCGTGCGCATCGCGGCGCGCGACTGGGCCGCGTTAAACGTCGTGGGCAAAGATGTCGCGATGCTCGCGCCCGATCAACGCGCGTTGCTCGCCAAAATTCCGTCGCGCCCGCCGGATCAAATCGCCGCCGTCCTCGCCGCCGTCGGCGACGCCGCTCGACTGTCCGACACGAACGTTTCGGCGGGTTTGGTCGTCGAGTTCCTTCGGATGCAACTGTCGCCGAGATAACGCTCAGTAATAGCGGCGGTAACTGATGTCGTTATACGTCTTCGCGAGGACGAGGGCGACGTACGCGGCGGCGATCGCCTGCACGAACGCAACGACGATCTGGCTGATCGCAAACGACGACGACGGCACGCCAAGGCCGGCCAGGAGTTCGAGGATCTTCGTCGCGAGAAACGTCGGGATCACGAAATAGGCCACGCCGCTCGCAACGAAGACGATTGCGGTCGGCAGCGGTGCCGAACGGGCGCGCTCGAGCGAGACTTGGAGCGCCGCGCCGCCGGGGATGCCGCCGATGGCGGCCGCCGGTAACGTGTAGATGAAGAAGAACGCGGCGACGACCATCAGAAGGATCCCGCCGATCGCCGTAAAGATTCCGCCGACGTACGAAGCGGCGAACAAAACGAAGGTGAACCCGATCGTCGCCATCAGAATCTCGGCGAGCTTGCGGCGCCCTTCTTCCCAGGCCTCGTCAAAGGGCGCGCGGCCGCGCCGCCAGGCGGCGTCCGCGCCGATCAGGGCGACCCCAAGCCCGAAGCCGTATAACAACGTATCGATGAACTGCTCGATCCCGGCGTTGAGCGCACCGAACGCGCCGGACGTTCCGGGAAATATGAAGCCGATCAAGACGACTGCCAAGGCCATCGCAAGCGGTGCGACGATCAGCGCGGGGTTGCGCGCGAGCAAGGCGAACGCTTTGAAATAGATCGACGCGTCGATGGGCGCCGAGCGGCGCACCTTCACCCGCGCGCCGAGGCCAACGCCGAACCGCACGTACAGGTGCGCTCCGGCGGGATCGCTTCGATCAACTTGAAGATCGCGGTCTTGACGCGCTCGTTGTTGCTCGCGAATATTTTGAGGACGGCTTCGTGGGTCACGGGCTCGATGTCCATCCCTTCGAGCCCGGTATCGTAGTCGGTGATCAACGAAATGTTGACATAGCACATCTCGAGCTCGCGTGCCAAGTAGCACTCGGGGTACTGCGTCATGTTGATGACTTCCCAGCCGGCGTCTTGGAACCACTTCGACTCGGCGCGCGTCGAGAAGCGCGGTCCTTGGATCACGACGATCGTCCCCCGTTCGTGCGTCGTCACTCCGATCGCGCGCAAGGCTGCGACCGCAAGGGGGCGCAGCTGCGCGCAGTACGGGTCGGCGAACGAAACGTGCGTCGTAATCGGACCGTCGTAAAACGTGTCCTTGCGCCCGCTCGTGCGGTCGACGATTTGATCCGCGACGACCATCTCGCCCGGCTTGACGTCGGCGCGCAGCGACCCGCACGCCGTCGGCCCGATGATCCGCGTGACCCCTAGGGACTTCATCGCCCACAGGTTCGCGCGGTAGTTGATCGCCTGCGGCGGATACTGGTGGCTTTTTCCGTGACGCGCCAGGAAAGCGACACGTTTGCCGGCGACCTCGCCGAGCGCGAGCTTGTCGCTCGGCGCGCCGTACGGCGTTTCGACCGCGACTTCGCGCGCGTTCTCGATTAGCGAGTAGAACCCCGAACCTCCGAAGACGCCGATGTCGGCTCGCTCGCTCGCCAAAACCCTGCCCCTTTCAAATCGCGCCGTTAAGTGGCCGTCGCGGCCCGCGCGACAGGTTCACGCCGTCGCTAGCGGCGCACCTGCCCAGGATGGCGCGGCGCGCGACCGAATCGCGCACCTATGCGTCGCGTGCTAGCCGTGCTCGGCTGCGTTCTCATCCTCGCGGGATGCACCAAGGTCGGCGGGCAAGGGCCGTCCTCGCGGCACGGTTGGACGCGGGCCGGCGTTTTGCGGATTGCGGACACGGCCGATCCCGATCACTTTAACCCGTTGCTTTCGACGATGGATCTCGTCGAGGACCTCTCGTCGCTGGTCTTTTCGTACCTCGTGATCTCCGACGGCAAAGGACGGCTCGTCGGCGATCTCGCGACCGACGTCCCGAGTTTAAGCAATGGCGGGATCTCGTCCGACGGGCGCACGTACACGTATCACCTGCGCAAAGGCGTGCTCTGGCACGACGGCGTTCCATTCACCGCGCGCGACGTCGCATTTACGTGGCGCGCGGTGATGAACCCGAACAACAACATCCTCCATCGCGAAGGATACGAAGAGGTGGCGCGCGTCGACGTCCCCGACGACCTGACGGTCGTCGTGCACCTCAAACGCCGGTACCCGCCCTTCGTGACGCAATTCTTCACCTCGCTTCAGGAAGGCGCTAAAGGCATTCTGCCCGAGCACGTGCTCGGGCGTCTCGGCGAGATCAACGACGCTCCGTTCAATGCGGCGCCGATTGGGACGGGTCCGTTCAAGTTCGCTCGCTGGGACCGCGGGCGCGGCTTGGAGTTCGTCGCGAACGACCGCTACTTCAAAGGGAAGCCGAAGTTGAGGCGCATCGAGTTCCGCGTCGTCCCCGACGACAACACGGTCCTCACGGAGATGCAGACTCACGAAATCGATATGGCCGTGAGCGTCGCGACGACGCTGTATCAGCAGTACACGCAACTCGGTGAGAGCGTCGTCGCCGAATTGTCGCCTTGGAACGCGGAAAACGTCTTCATGATTAATAACCGCAAGCCGGGTTTAAATGAGGTCGCGGTGCGCCAAGCGATTTCTCAAGCGATCGATTACGATGCGATCATCGCCAAGGTCACGCACGGCGTGGGGACGATCGCCCACGACATCGTCCCGCCCAACGCAACCGGCTTCACCGACAACCCGCCGTATCGCTACGACCCGGCGGCCGCCGGCGCGCTCCTCGAGCGCAACGGATGGCGGCGCGGACCCGACGGAGTCCGCCGCAAGGGCGCCCTCAGGCTGTCGTACACGATGGACATCGGGCAGGGCTCGGCCAACGCGCGGAACATCGCCGTTCAAGTCCAATCGTTTTTGCGCGCCGTCGGCATCGAAGTGATCCTCAAGACGTATCCGTACAACGTGATCTTTTCGCACGACGGGCCGATCGAGACGATGAAGTACGACTTCGCCGACTACTCGTACACGCTGCCGTGGGACCCGAACAACTTGATCTACTTGGGCTGTGACGAGATGCCGTACAAGGGCGAGAACGTGACCGGCTACTGCGATCCGAAGGTCGACGCGGGCGAACGGGCCGGCCTCGAGACCGACGATTTGCTGCAGCGCGCTGCGATCTATCGCAGCGTCGAAGCACGCGTTCACGAAACCGTGCCCTACATACCGTTGTACTTGCTGCGACGTCCAACCGCGCACAGCGCCGACCTCAAAGGCTTCGATCCGTCGCCCGCAATCGCTCCCTGGTGGAACGCGTATCAGTGGGAGATTTAACTCGGCGCAATGTATTCCGTTCTCGGGACGTCGCGCGCTTCGCATCCGGCTGCGCGCGCGACTTGGCCGCTCCTCGCTCTCGCCATCCATGGCTCCCGCTCGTCGCGGACACCCTCGAACGAAATACATCGCGCCTCGTTAGAGTGAGCGACGAGGAGCGCTATTCTTTGAAGTCGCTTGGGCGCAGCTCTTCGATGAACTTCTTGAAGCGCTGCATGTCTTCGGCTTCGGACTTCTTGTCGCCGACCGTCTCTTCGAGGACGATCCTGTCGGAGACGAAGATCGGAGCCTGCATGCGCAGCGCGAGCGCGATGCAGTCGGAGGGGCGGGCGTCGATCTCCTGAGCCTCGCCGTTTTGGCGCACGATCAACTTCGCAAAGAACGTCGAGTCCTTGATGTCGTGAATGACGATTTGTTCGAGGGTCGCGTGCAGCGACTCGAGCATCGTTCGCATCAGATCGTGCGAGAGCGGGCGCGGAACCTGCGTCCCTTCCAGGGCCAGGGCTATCGCCGTCGCTTCAAACGGCCCGATCAGAATCGGGAGGTAGCGCTTTCCTTCGAGGTCCTTCAGGATCACTACCGGGTCGTGAGTCAGGAGGTCGATCCCCAGCTTGTCGACCTTCATTTGGCGCATGAGTGCAAATCCTACGCGTCCAGGACGATTCCTTGCGCGGCCCGAACGGCTGCGGTCGATCTTGGGTAAAGCTCTGGCGTGGCACTAGCTTGCGGAATAGTCGGTTTGCCGAACGTCGGCAAGTCGACCATTTTCAATGCCCTCACCCGATCGGCTCAAGCGGTCGCGACGAGTTACCCTTCCGCCACGGTCGGCGCCATCGTCGGCGAGATCCCGGTCCCCGACGAGCGGCTCCCGGTGCTCGCCGAGATCGTACACTCGGGCCGGATCGTCCACGCGCTGACGCGGTTCGTCGATATTGCAGGCCTCGCCCGCGGTGCGAGCACCGGCGCCGGTCTCGGCAACGCGTTCTTGAGTCATATCCGGGAGACCGACGCGCTCGCGATGGTCCTACGCTGCTTTACAGACGCCGAGGTCGCGCACGTCGAGGGAGCCCCCGATCCCGAACGCGACGCCGAGATCGTGAGCATCGAGATGGCCCTCGCCGACCTTGCTACGCTGGCAAAGCGCCTCGAGCGGCTCGAGCGCGAGGTGCGCGCCGACAAGAAACTTGCGCCGCGCCTCGCGGCGGCGCAGCGCTTGCACGCATCGCTCGAGAACGGGACGCCGGCCCGCTCGTTCCCGGCCGACTCGGAAGAAGCGTCGGTGGCGCGCGAAACCCAACTCCTCAGCATCAAGCCCGTCCTCTACGTCGCCAACGTCGACGAGGTTCAGATCCGCGAACCCGGGCCGCTCGTGCAGTCGGTTTTCGAGTTGGCGCGACGCGAAAACGGGGGAGCGATCGCAATCTGCGGGAAAATCGAAGCCGAACTCGCCGGCCTTTCCGAAGAAGAAGCCAAGAGCTTTCGTGCCGAGCTCGGGATCGATCGCAGCGGCCTCGATCGACTCGTGTTGGCGGCGTACGAGTTGCTCGGCTTGATGACGTTTCTCACCGCCGGGGAGATGGAAGTCCGCGCGTGGACGATCGCACGAGATACGAAAGCACCGAAGGCAGCCGGGAAGATCCACTCAGACATCGAGCGCGGTTTCATCCGCGCCGAGATCGTCTCGTACGACGATTACGCGCGGCTTCGCTCGATGGACGCGCTCCGTTCGGCCGGCCTCGTTCGGGTCGAAGGGAAGGAGTACGTCATGCAAGAGGGCGACGTCGTCAACTTCCGGTTCAACGTCTGAACGCCGGCGATCACTCGCGCGCGGCGCGGCGCAGCCGGTCCGCGATCGCGCGGCCCAGCCCGATCTCCGGGACCGGCTCGGCGTCGATGCGGCGCAGGCCGAGCGCGTCGAGTTCGTGCAGCGCCGCAAAGAGATGCACCGCGGCTTCGCGCACGTCGCCGGCGGACGAGAGAATTCTGACGGCAGCGTAACCCGGGACGGATTCGGCGAACGCGAGTAGCCCCGCGCCCGTCCGCTCGTCCGGTGGGACGGTCGCCGGAGTGACGACGCGCAGCGGCGTCCGCGGCGCGTAATGTGCGCGCAACTGCCCTGGCGCACGCGGATCGTTCGCGGCTTCAGTTGCCGGCGTGAGTGGCCCGACGATCGCTTCGAGCGACTCGAGCGGGATCGCGCCGTGTCGCAGCAGCGTCGCTCGGTTGCCTTCGAATTCAACGATCGTCGACTCGATTCCGAACGTGGTCGGACCGCCGTCGAGGATCAGATCGACGGCGTCGCCGAGCGATTGGGCGACGTGCTCGGCGCGCGTCGGGCTGATCGTCCCAAACGCGTTCGCGCTCGGAGCGGCGAGCGGCGCTCCAACCGCCTCGATCAGTGCCCTTGCCACCGGATGGGCTGGACAGCGTACCGCGACCGTCGCGAGCCCCGCCGTCACAAGGTCCGGGACGGCCGCAGCCTTCGGAAAAACGATCGTCAGCGGCCCCGGCCAGAATCGCTCCATCAAGATCCGCGCGCGCGCATCGACGTCGCTTACGAGCCGCTCGAGCATCCCTTCGCCGGCGATGTGCACGATCAACGGGTCGAACGTAGGGCGGCGCTTTGCTTCGAAAACGCGCGCGACGGCGTTCGCATCAAAGGCGACCGCGCCGAGCCCATAGACGGTCTCGGTCGGAAACGCAACGATCCCGCCCACGCGCAAGATTTGCGCAGCACGTTCGATCTGCTCTGGTTCCGCCCTGACGACGATTGCCACTCAACGAGCGGTTTAGCAGAAAGTCATCTAGTTCCCACAAATTGCTTTGGGCGCGCCGGGGCACTTGCGGAGCGCAAACTCGGACCGCCGAGCGAGACCACCGACTCGGAAAACGCACCGGCACTTGGCGAGAGCGAGGCGGCCGCGTAGTAGGAGCGAGCCGGGACGGCGAGCGACGAACGGTTGCGCGAGCAAGTGCCCCAAGCGCCCTCACGCGAAGCGCGCGACGTCCCGAGAACGGTGCGCGGCGAGCCGAGGACTACGTGTGAGAGGGGCTAAACCGCTCGTCCGTGGGCAATGCACCGCTCGTTGGAATCAAGGTTCTGGAGCTCGGAAGTTCGGTCGCCGGGCCGGCTGCGACGCGGCTCTTGGCCGATTTCGGCGCGACGGTCTATAAGGTCGAGCCGCCGGAGGGCGATCAACTGCGCACGTGGGGCGAGCTCGCCCCCGACGGAACGTCGTGGTGGTTCAAGTCGCACAATCGCAACAAGCGGCTCGTCACCTTCGATTTGCGCAAGCCGCGCGATGCGGCGCTCGTGCGCCGGATCGCGCTCGGGTGCGATGCCGTCGTGGAGAACTTCCGTCCGGGCTGGCTCGCCGCGCGCGGCCTCGGCGCCGAAGAGTTGCGCGCGGAGAAGCCCGGCTTGATCTACGTCTCGATTAGCGGTTTCGGTCAGGACGGTCCGTATGCGGAGCGGCTCGGTTTCGGCAACGTCGGCGAGGCGGTCGGGGGCTTGCGCTACTTGACTGGTGAGGCCGACGGTCCGCCGTCGCGGATGGCGATCAGCATCGCCGACGAGCTTGCGGGATTGTATGCCGCGATCGGCATACTCGCGTCCCTCGTTGCGCGGGCGCGCGACGGGCGCGGCGACGCGATCGACGTCTCGCTGATCGAGAGCTGCTTCAGCATGCTCGAAGGCGCGCTGCCGGAGTACGTGCATGCGGGGAAGGTCGCAAAGCGCGCCGGCAATCGTTACATGCGCGCCGCCCCGAACAGCGTCTATCCAACGCGCGACGGCGCCTGGGTCGCGATTGGCGGCAACGCGCAAGCGATTTTTCGGCGGCTCGTCACCGCGATGGGCGCGCCTGAACTGGCTGACGACCCGCGGTTCGCAACGAATCAAGCGCGCCTCGCAAACACGGGCGAGCTCGATCGTTTGATCGAGGGATGGACGCGCACGCTCGATGCCGGCGACGCGGTCGCAGCCTTAACGGCAGCCGGCGTCCCGGCCGGTCCGGTGAACTCGATCGCCGACATCGCGGCCGATCCGCACTTTCGCGCACGCGGCGCGCTTGCGACCGTCCCTGACGACGACGGGACCGCGATCGCGACCTTCGGCCCGGTCCCGAGGTTCGGGGAGCACCCCGCGCGACTCGAGCGCGCCGCCGGCGCCATCGGGCGCGATCAAGAAGCGACCTTGCGCGAGTTCGGCTTACTCGACGAAGCTCGTCGCTAGGCGACGCGCGTGGAGTCCGGGCGGCGTAGGGGAAAGGCGTAAGTGCCCGTAACCTTTTCGATCCGATTGCTTGCTTGGGGAGAAGCCGCCGATGTTGACCGCCGCACGCGAAGTCTCAGTCTTCGGAGATGCGATAACCTACTTCAACGAGGCGGCAGCGCTGTTGGATCTCTCCGAGGGAGTGCGGCGACTGCTAACTACGCCGTCCCGCCAAATCATCTTCGCGATTCCGTTCGGGCGCGACAACGGCGAACTGGAAGTCTACACGGGTTACCGCGTCCAGTATAATTTCGCGCGCGGACCGGCGAAGGGCGGTATTCGTTACCATCCGGGCGTCACGCTCGACGAAGTGACCGCGCTCGCCTTCTGGATGACGTGGAAGTGCGCCGTCGTCGACTTGCCCTTCGGCGGCGGCAAAGGCGGAGTGACTTGCGATCCGACGACGCTCTCGCTAGGCGAGATCGAACGCATCACGCGCCGCTACGCGGCCGAGTTGGTCGAGGTCGTCGGCCCCGACAAAGACGTGCCGGCCCCGGATGTCGGGACTACGCCCCAAATCATGGCGTGGTTCATGGACACGTACTCGATGCATATGCGCCAGCACACTCCGGCGGTCGTTACCGGCAAGCCGCTGACGATCGGCGGGTCGCTCGGGCGAGTCGAAGCGACCGGGCGCGGCGTGTCGCTCGTCGCGCTCGCCCAGATGGCCGACATGGGAATCAAACTCAAAGGCGCCCGGATCGTCGTGCAAGGCTTCGGCAACGTCGGTTCGATTGCGGCGCAAATGTTCGCCGATGCCGGCTGCACGATTATTGGGATCTCGGACGTATCGGGAGGTTACCACAACGACCGAGGTTTTGACGTCCCCGGCGCGATCGCTTACGCGCAGGAGCATCACTCGCTCGACGGCTATCGCGGCGGGGAGCGCGTGACCAACGACGCGCTGTTGGAGCTGCCGTGCGACGTCTTAGTCCCGGCCGCGCTCGAGAAGCAGTTGACGATCGAAAACGCGCCGCGGATCAAGGCGAAGTTGATCGTCGAAGGCGCGAACGGTCCGACGACGCCCGAAGCCGACCACGTGTTCAACCAACGCGGAATCGTCGTCATTCCCGATATCTTGGCGAATGCCGGCGGCGTTACCGTGTCCTATTTTGAATGGGCGCAAGACCGAGCAGGTTACTTTTGGAAGGAAGCGTTGGTCAACGAGCGGCTCGCGGAAGTGATGCACGATAACTTCAAGAAGATTCGCGATCTATCGATGGCGCGCAACGTAACGTTGCGCACGGCCACCTATATGCTCGCGATCGACCGGGTCGTTCAGTCGATGCTCGCCCGCGGAGTCTACGCCTAGGGCGCGGCCGGCCTCGCGAGCCGGGTTTCGCCGATGACCGTCGTCGGAACCGTCGAGTTGCTCCTTGCCGGCGCGATTCTCGGCGCGCTCGGAGGGTTGCTCGGGATCGGCGGCGGGTTGTTCGCGATCCCGCTGCTGGCGCTGTGGTTTGGAATGGACCAGCAGCACGCGCAAGGGACCGCGCTCGTCATGGTCGTCCCCAACGTGGCGAGCGGGCTCTGGAACTATGCGCGCAAAGGGAAGATGGAGCCGCGCCTCGGGTTTGCCCTCGCCGCCGCGGCGCTCCCGCTGACGTACGTGGGCGCGCAGGTCGCGACGCACGTGGCGAGCACCCCCCTGCGGATCGCGTTCGCGGTGTTCGTTTTGGCGATCGGCGCTTCGATGGCTTACCGTGCGCTCGTTCGGCCGAAGGCGACGGAGGCGCCACGCCGCGCGTATCCGTGGCAGTGGGCGTTCCTCGTTGGAGCGCTCGGCGGCCTCCTGTCGGGGTTGTTCGGCGTCGGCGGCGCCGTCTTCTCGATTCCGTTGATGTCGTATCTATTTGGCCTTACGCAAGCAGTAGCGCAAGGCTTCGGGCTCGCGCTCGTTGCGCCGGGGACGCTCGTCGGCATCGCGACGTACGCTCTCGCCGGCGACGTCGACTGGGTGCGCGGCATACCGCTCGCGATCGGCGGCGTCCTGACCGTCCCGCTTGGAGTGCGGCTCGCGTACCGCCTCCCCGAACGAACCTTGCGATTGGCGTTCGCGGCGCTGATGTTCGTCGCGGCGGCCGCCCTGATCGTGCACGCCTAGGCGGCGCCGAGGCACGCTAGTCGTGCCGGTATTTCGGATGGCGGCGCTGCGCGCGGCTGATGAGTTTCCAGCGCTGCTCTTCGGCGAGCCGGGCTTTGACGTCGGTCTTGCGCGCTTCGAATGCGGCCTCGCGGTTCAACCGGCGCCACGAGTCGAGGCGTTCGGGGTCCATCTCGGCGCGGACGCAGCACCCCGGCTCGGCATCGTGCGCGCAGTCGCGAAAGCGGCATAGCGCGGCGAGCGTTGCGACGTCGTCGAACGCGCTTACGATTCCGTCCTCGGCGTCGCTGAGGGCGAATTCGCGCATCCCCGGCGTATCGATGACCGCAGTCCCGTCCGCGAGACGGATTAATTCGCGGCGGGTCGTCGTATGGCGGCCGCGCCGGTCGCCGGAGCGGACGTCGCCGGTCGCTTGCCGGTCGCTGCCGAGCAGCGCGTTGAGGATCGTCGACTTTCCGACCCCGCTCGACCCGACGAAGCCAAGAGTCTTGTCAGGTCCGCGAAACGGCGCAAACGCGGCGAGCCCGCGACCGTCGAGCGCACACAGCGCGATCACCGGCGCGCCGGCTGCGACGCTTTGGGCGGCGACGACGAACGACTCGACGTCCTCGGCGAGATCGAGCTTCGTCAGCGCGAGCGCGACCGGGACGCCGTACGCGGCGGCCGCGGACAGGTAGCGTTCGATGCGGCGCAGGTTGAAATCACCGTCGAGCGCGATGGTTATGAAGAGCCAATCGAGGTTAGCGGCGATCGGCTGACGCTCGCCGCGAGTCCCTGCGGCGCGCCGCGCGAAAAGATTCGCTCGAGGCAGGATGTGGCGCACGATCGCCTCGCTCGAGTTTGGCGGCGCGTCGATCGCAACGTAATCGCCGACGACGGGGAGATCCGGCGCCTCGGTCGCGTTCAAGCGAAGCTTGCCGCTGATTCGGGCAAAGCGTTCCCCGTCGGAAGCCATGACGACATAGCGATCGCGATCCTGAGCGACGATTCGCGCGAGGAGCAGCGGCGGCTCGACGAGCGCCGCATAGGTGGATGGAAACAAGCGTCGGTCCTTTCAAGACACGGCAGTGTGTTGAGGAAGGACGCGACCGGCGCAGCGGGTTGCTGCGCTACTTGTCAGCGATCGGCTAAATCGGAGAGGATCAGCGAATCGCGAAAGGAGCGCTGCAACGCGCACCGGCGTCGCGTCGGCGAGCGACAGAGACAGCCATCGAACAGCACTCCTTTCTTGTCGGAAACGACCGGGTTAGTGTAGCGGCTCGGCTGGGTTGCGTCAAGCGTGAGGGCGCGTTACCAGGGAGCGCCCTCGGGCGGTGCAGGGCTCAGCGCGAGCGCTCCGCTCCCTGCCGTCGAGAACGTGGAGATCGGATTCTGGTCCGGGCCGGGGTACTTCCAAATCCCAATGTCGTTGTTGCCGGTGTCGGGGACGAAGGCTTGGGTCTCGTTGGAGGTCAGACGCGCTTCGAACGCGTTGCCGTCCGAGGCCGCGAACACGTTCGTCATCGTCTTCGAGCCGCGTTCGAAATCGCCGCACCCGACGAACTCGGCGCAAACGACCAGCGCTCCATTCTTCGTCGTCTCGATCCCGCCGACGAAACCGAGCTTCATCCCAAGGTCCTTTGCGGTCCCTTTGCCGTGCGCCCACCGGTCGATGTGGCCGGCGTTGCTCGCATCGTCGAACGTCGCGTAGACGTTTCCCTTCGCGTCGACCGCGACGTCGATAAGGCTTTTTATCGTTTTCCCGGTCAGGGACTTTGTGGACTTCGTCTTTCCCTTTGGATAGATCGCGACGTATCCGGGGCCGGCCGTCCCGGCGATGTTGCCGACGTAGACGGTTCCGCTCTTGTTGTCGACGGCGACCGAATCGGGGAAGCCGTTCGGGTCGGCGAGCGTCAGAATCGGGCTCGATCCGCCCGGCGCGAACTCCAACACTTGCTGGGTCCCGGCGTTCGCGACCCACAGGTTTGCGTTGGCGTCGACGAAGAGCCCCTCAGGCGCGTTGAGCCCCGCAATCGTCGCGCACGGCGACGAGTAATCGCTCCCTACGTCAAAGACCAGCACCTCATTGGCCGAAAACGACGCGACGTAAAGTAGGCTCGTGGTACAACTCGAAGGGTGCAGCTTGGACTGCCGCTGCGCGGCTTGCACGTACCCCGGGATCGAAGGCGACGAGTTACCGGCGCACGCGACAACGATCGAGGTAAGCGCGGTGGCAATGGCGGCCGTTCCTAGGAGATTCGTCATCACACGATGGCGCAGACTTCTGAGCAC
This sequence comes from Vulcanimicrobiota bacterium, assembly GCA_963832625.1. GTDB lineage: Bacteria > Vulcanimicrobiota > Vulcanimicrobiia > Vulcanimicrobiales > Vulcanimicrobiaceae > CAWHUV01. Next base: position 815,990 of record CAWHUV010000008.1, read on the forward strand.
GTGGATCTCCTTTTTTGGTCGACGACTGCGTTACGGCGTGAAGGCCTGCTCGGCGTGGTACGAGCTGCGCGAGAGCGGGCTCGACACGACTTGGCGGAAACCTTTCGAGAGCCCGAGGCGGCCGAGCCGTTCGAACTTCTCGGGGGTGACGTATTCGACAACTTCGAGGTGGCGCTGCGACGGGCGCAGATATTGGCCGAGCGTGAAGATGTCGACGCCCACGTCGCGCGCTTCGTCCATGGCCGCACCGATCTCATCTTCGCTTTCGCCGAAGCCGACCATGAGCGAGGTTTTCGTATAGCGGACGCGGCCGCTCGCCTTCGCGTGACGCAGGATCGAAAGCGATTGATCGAAAGTAGCGCGTCGATCGCGGACGACGGATTGCAGCCGGCGTACCGTTTCGAGATTGTGCGCGAGAACTTCCGGCTCGGCGTCGAGGACGATGTCGAGCGCCGCGAGGTCGCCCGCGAAGTCGCCGGTCAGGCATTCAACCTTTGCGTCGGGGACGAGCTGGTGGATCATCCGCACGGTCCCGGCGAAGATTGCGGCGCCGCCGTCGGCCAGATCGTCGCGGTCGACGGCCGTCAACACGAGGTACTTCCATCCAAGGTCGCGGACCGCTTCGGCGACGCGCCGCGGCTCGAGCCAGTCGACCTCGCCGCGCGGGCTCCCGGTCTTCACGTTGCAGAAGTGGCAACCGCGCGTGCACGTGTCGCCGAGGATCATGATCGTCGCGGTCCCGGCGCCCCAGCACTCGCCGATGTTTGGGCACATCGCTTCCTGGCAGACGGTGTGCAGGTCGAGCGCCTTGACCTTTGCCTTGAGATGCTCGTACGACGGACCGTGGGCGAGTTTGACCTTGAGCCATTCGGGCTTGGGACCGCGCGGGGGACGCGTTAAATCGATCATGCGACGAGCGTCTCCGCGCGTTCGAATCCGACCTCGAAAACGGTCGCGAGCGCGTCGAGCAACACGCCGGCGGCCTCGTCGAACACGACGGTGCGACCGGTCTCGCGACTCAGCGAAGTGACTCCCCGCCCGGCCAGTCCGCACGGATTGATCAGATTGTCGTAGTCGAGCGCGGTCGCGGCATTGAGTGCGATTCCGTGCAACGACGTCATCGCCTTGACCGCGAGCCCGACCGCCGCAATCGATGCGCCTTCGACGTACAAGCCTCGATGTTCGGCCCATCGCTCGGCCCTTACGCCGAAGTGCGCGCACGTCGCGAGCCCGGCGTCTTCGAGCGCGGTCACGAGCGGGACGACCTCGCGGAAGCGCTCCAAACGCGCGATCGGATAGACGACGACCTGCCCCGGCCCGTGATACGTGACGTCCCCGCCGCGCTCGACCTCGACGCAATCGACGCCGCGCGCCGCGAGCGCGTCCGGATCGAGCAGAAGGTGCTCGCGCTTCGCGTTACGCCCGAGCGTGATCACGGGGTCGTGCTCGACGACGATCCACGTGTCGCGCTCGTCACCGCTTGCGACCCGGGCGTGAATCTCGCGCTGCAGCGCCAGCACCTCACGGTACGGCCGCCGCCCGAGTTCGAGCAGCCGTACTGTCTTCATGTGCGTAAACTGCGCGACGACGCGCTGCCATTTAGAGCGCTTACCGCCAGCGGTCCCGACGCATACGTGGGCGCCGCAACAACCAGCGTCATGCCACTCCCACGGGGGCTTTGGGTTTCGGGTTGATGATGTGGATCGCTTTGCCGTGGGCGGCTTCGGCGGCGTCCATGATCGACTCGGTCAAGGTCGGGTGCGGGTGGATCGAGAGGCCGATGTCTTCGAGCGTCGCGCCCATCTCGAGCGCGATGACGCCTTCGCCGATCAGCGATTCGGCTTGCGGGGCGACGATGTGCATCCCGAGCAACTGGTCGGTTTTTGCGTCGCCGACGAGTTTGATGAGCCCGTCGGTCTCGTTCATCGTGCGCGCGCGGCCGCTGGCCATCAGCGGGAACTTGCCGATGCGCAGCTCGCGGCCTTGGCCCTTCGCCTCTTCCTCGGAGAGCCCGACGGTTGCGACCTCAGGGTCGGTGTAGACGCAGTTCGGCACGGCGATCGGATCGAATGCGGCCGAGCGATCGCCCGCGATGACTTCGGCCGCGACGACGCCCTCCTTCATCGCTTTGTGCGCGAGGAGCGGCGCGCCGGTGATATCGCCGATTGCGAAGACCGTCGCCACCTTCGTGCGCCGCTGCGCGTCGACGGCGATGAAGCCTTTGTCGTCCGTCGCCAAGCCGGCGGCCTTGAGGTTCAGATTGTCGGTGACGGGGCGCCGGCCGACGGCGACGAGCGCCATCTCGAACTCGCGGCTTTCGTCTTTCTTCCCGGTGAACTCACCGTTGATCGTCGCTTTGACGCCGTTCGCCGTTTTCTCCAGAGCCTTGACGGTCGTCGACAGCGCGATCTCCACGCCTTGTTTCTTGAGGATCCTACCCAGCGTCCGCGAGATCTCCACGTCGGTCCCCGTCAAGATCTGCGGGAGCATCTCGACGACCAGAACTTTCGCACCGAGCCGGGTATAAACGGTCGCGAACTCGAGTCCGATCACGCCGCCGCCGATGACGAGGAGGGTCTTCGGAACCTTGCGCAATTTGATCGCGTCGTCGGAGTTGATGATGACCTCGCCGTCGCGCGGCCATGCCTTGACGTCGACCGGCGCGCTTCCGGTCGCGATGACGATCGCGCCCGCTTCAAACTGCTCGGTGCTGCCGTCGCGCTTCTTGAGCGAGACTGAGGTCGGAGAGACAAAGCTCGCTTCGCCGTATTCGAAGCGAACGTTGTTCGCCTTGAAAAGCGTCTCGACGCCTTTGACGTTCGCGGTCACGACGTCGCCGCTGAACTTGGCGACGCCCTCGCGATCGATCTCGGGGGCGGCGACCTTCAAGCCGAGCTTGTCGGCCTCGCGAATGTGGCGTACGACCTCACCGACGTGCAGCAAAGCCTTAGTTGGAATACAGCCCCAGTTCAAACACACGCCGCCGACCTCGTCGCGGTCCATGCAGATGACGCTCTTACCAAGCTGCCCGAGCCTGATCGCGGCGTGGTAGCCGCCAGGCCCTGCGCCGATGACGATCGCGTCGACTCGTGTGTCAGCCAATTGATTCTCCTCTACCTCAGAAAGCCGGTTAGAAAGACGAGGTATGTTCTCTATTCATATCAACCCGCTAATGCCTGGAAATTCTGCGCTCGGGCCTGCCGCGGAAGCGCCGCGAGCAGGGCGAGGGTCACGAGGATGAGGAGGCTTACCCACAGCGGGGCCTTGTCGGCGATCACCTGAGGGCTCGTTGAGGTCCAGCCGGGCTGCTCGCGAACGAAGATCCCATGCTGCTCGGTTGCTTGCGCCGGGTCGAAGCCGAGCGCGGCAAACGAAGCGGCGGTCGGAGGGTGCTGAAGGTCGCCGCTAGGCAGCCTCTCGACGAAGCGCGGGAACGTAAGGAAGAGCGCGAGCGCGACGAGCGCGAAGGCGCCGCGGGCGAGTGCAGGGCGAGCGCGCAGGGCGCTCGCGGCGACCACGACGACCGCGAGTGCGCCGAGCGCGACGCCGGATCGCGCCGCTAGGTCCTGCCAAGGGATCGCAAGGAGCGCTAGCGCCGTCCACGCGAGCGCCCTGAGTTCGGGGGCCCGGGCGACCAAGATGAGAGCAAACGGAACGGTTGCGCTCAGTTGAAATTGATGGACGTAGGTCCCGCCGAGCAGTACCGCGGCCGCTGGGAAGGTGACGATCGCTTCGGGACCGAGCGCCTTAGCGATCCGGCCCGCTAGCGCAACGCTCAAGATGAATGTCGCCGCGTAATCCCACGCCCCGAACTGCAGTGCGTGCGGCTCGTCCACGCCGGCCGCGAACAGAATCCACGCAAGACTGTACTGGATTCTAAACGGCACCTCGGCCGCAGCTTGCTGCGGCAAGACGACGCGCGCGTACTCCACCAATCGATCGACGCCGGCGGCGCCGAGCGCGATCAGTCCAAGCGCGGCGCATCCGAGCAGCAGGATCCATCGCGTGCGGGGCGCCCACAGAAAACTTGCCGCGACAGCAGCCAAGCCGATTTGCGGCTGGATCATCGTGAAGAGCACCGCGAGCGCAGCGAGCTTCGGGCGGTCGCGCGCAAGATTGAGCGCCGCCACCGACAGCGCGAGCGTCGCGAACGGTGCGAGCTGACCGTAGACCAAGCATGCGACGACCTCGGTCCCAATCAAGGATGCAGCGACGAGCGTACTCGGCAAGCCGGTCAAGCGGCGCAAAGCCGAGACCGTCAGCAAGATCGCAATAACGATCAGGCCGTCCCAGAGCGGCGCCGCGACGGGATACGGAATCAGCGACAGCAGCGAGACGAGCGCGACGTCATAACCCGGGACCGGGGCCGGATTGACTTCGCCCGCCGCAAGCGGGCGAATCGTCGTCAGCGTCGCGGCCACGGCGCGTTCGCAGGCGGCGATTGGCGCGGCCAAGTTCGGGTCCTGGCCGCTGCGCGCCACTTTGCCGGCGCAATAGAAGGGCGCAAAATCGCTGTGCGCGAGCGTCGACGCAAGTGAGTGCTCGGCGCCGTAGAGCGCAACGCCCGACGCCGCGATGACGAGTACGGCCGCCGCCAGCCGGTCGAGCCACCCGCTAGGGCCGGGGCGCCGCGCGGGCGGCCGAACGTCCACGTGTAGGAAACGCGCCACGCGCGAACCTTCGTAGACGCCGCGCCGGAACCATCCAATCTTCCGCCGAAGAACCATCCAATGCGCGACGTTGGCTGGCCATCGACGCTGCCGACCGTAGACCGGGCGAGCATCGTCCCGATCTACCAACAAATCTACGAAGAACTGCGCGAGGCGATTCTGGCCGGGACGCTTCCGGAATTGACGCGGCTGCCGCCCGAACGGATGCTCGCGGAACGGCTCGGCGTCAATCGGAGCACCGTCGTTCACGCGTACCGCGAGCTCGTCGCCGACGGTCTCATCGAGCAGCGCGTCGGGTCTGGGTCGCGCGTCGCGCGCAGCGCGCCCAACGGCCGGCGGCGCGAGTCCGACGTGCCGTGGTGGGTGACGCTTCCGCCGTGGCGCGTTGGGTCGTTCCCGCAAGTCCTCGGCGAACTGGCGGCGACCCATCACGGGGGGCGGATCTCGTTCGTGCAGGGCGTTCCGCCGGTCGAGCCCTCGCCGCTCGCCGAGTTGTCGAAGTCGTTCGAGCGCGTCGCGGGCGACTCGGATTACGTCCTCTCCTACGGCGATTCCGAAGGGCACGCGCCGCTACGCGAAGCGATCGCGCGGCGGATGCGCCGGCGCGGCTGCGCCGCCGACTCGCGCGACGTACTCGTCTTGACGGGATCGACGCAAGGCATCTCACTCGTCGCGCAGTCGCTCGCAGAACCCGGCGACGAGATCATCGTCGAGCAACCGACATATCCCGGCGCCCTGCAGATCTTTGGGATCGCCGGCCTGCGCGCGATTCCCGTCGCAGTCGACGACGACGGGATGCGCGTCGACCACGTCGAGGCCATCCTGCGAACCCGCCGCCCGCGCTTCATCTACGTGATGCCCTCGCTTCACAACCCGACGGGCGTGACGCTGAATGCCGACCGGCGCGAGCGGCTCGTAACGTTGGCGCGCCGCGCCCGCGTTCCGATCGTCGAAGACGACCCGTACGGCGAGCTCGCCGAAACGCCGACGCCACCGCTCGTCGCGCTTTCTCCCGACTACGTGATCTACCTGAGCACGTTTTCAAAAACGATCGCCCCGTCGTTGCGGCTTGGCTGGTTGACGGCTCCGCGTTCGATCTTCGAGCGGCTGCTCTTGCGCAAACAGTCGTACGACATGGCGACGAGCCTTTACGTCCAAGCGAGCGTTTGCGACTACTTGTCGCACGCTTACGACGAGCACGTCGTTCGCCTCCGCCAGGAACTCTCCGAGCGGCGCAAGCTCGCGCGCGCGACGATCGCCGAGCATTGGCCGAGGCCGTTCCGGTTGGCAAACGGCGCCGGCGGATTCTATTTGTGGGCGACGGGACCGCGCGAATTGCGTGCGCGCGCGCTACTCGAAGCGTCAGAACGAAACGGCGCGACGTTCCTGTTCGGCGAAGCCTTTTTCGCGGCGTCCGGCGGCGAGCACAATTTCAGGCTCGCGATCACGCCGGTCGATCGCACGCAACTCGTCGAGGGCTTGCGGCGGATCGGCGCGGCGATCGCGACGCTTGCGGGCGCGAGGACGCGTTGAACGGCGCCGCGCTCCTGACGTGGTTCGAGGTGCACGGCCGCGCGCGGCTGCCATGGCGCATCGAGCGAACGCCTTACCGCGTGACCGTTAGTGAATTCATGCTGCAGCAAACCCAAGTCGAGCGCGTTCTGCCCGCCTTCGAGCGGTTCGTCGCGCGCTTTGCGTCGTTCGAGGCGCTCGCCGCCGCATCCCAGGCCGACGTCGTGCGAGCTTGGCGCGGCCTCGGCTATAATTCGCGGGCGTTGCGGCTCCACAAGCTTGCAGTCGCAGTGTGCGAACGCTACGGCGGGATTCTTCCCGACGACGAAACCGTCTTACGGACGTTGCCCGGAATTGGATCGTATACGGCGCGCGCGATCATAGCGTTCGCTTTCGACCGCGACGTCGTGGCGTTCGACACGAACGTCCGGCGGATCGCGCACAGGGTTTTCTTTGGTTTGGAAAACCCCGCGCGAGCGAGCGAGCGCGAACTAGTGGCCCTAACGCTGGCCGCCATCCCGCAGGGGCGGGGCTTCGCCTTCAACTCCGCGCTGATGGATCTCGGCGCGACGATTTGCGGCGCGCGCGCCGCGCGCTGCCTGGTTTGCCCGCTGCAACGAGACTGCGCCGCGGCGCCGGTGGACCCGAGTTCCCTCGCGGCGCTCGCGCGGGCGCCGCGAGCGCGCGAACGCTTCGAGGCGACGGCGCGTTTCATCCGCGGCAAAATCGTCGACCGGTTACGCGCGCTTCCTGCGGGCGAAGCGATCTCGATGCTCGCGCTCGACACGGAACTGGCGCCGTTGCTGGAGCATCAGCGCAACGGCGCGGTCGCGGCGGCGGTCGCGGGGCTCGAGCGCGACGGGCTCGTCGCGCGCGCCGGCGATCAGGTGACTCTGGCCTGAAGTTCCCGAAGGACGACCAGTGCCGCCCGCGCCTCGGTGACGAAGGCGTCGAATCGGGCGTCGACTTCGCTTGCCTCGCCGCGTTTGAAATCGCGCCGCTGGAACACCGATAGGGTTTGATAGCCGAACTCGGCGCGCGACCGCGCGGCGTCGTAGCCTCGCAGCGCCGCGACGGCGTTGCTGACGGCGGCGTACCACTCTTCGAGAAGCGAACCGAGCGCGCGCCCGACGTCGGACTGCGCGAGCCGAGTCATGATCTCCGGCGTATCCGCCGCGAAATCGTGCGGCGGCATGACGTCGAGTTGGGAGTGCCCGTTGCGCGCCTGCACGTACGACGTGGGTAAGCCTTGAACCATCGCTTCGAGCCGGTCGCCGACGAGGTTGAGCATCGCCCGGAGCTGGCTGCGGGTGGCCATGGCGTCGGCACGGCGCTCCCAGCCTCGCATCGCAAGCGACAGCAGCACCGCGAGCAGAAGGGCGGACAAGAAAGTGAAGGCCCATGGCCTCGTCTGCTCGAGAAAAGCGAGAATTTGGGCGGAAACGTGCGCCGCCGGGTCTTGCGCGATGCGTTGATCGAGCGGCGCGACCGGGGAGGGGGCCGGGGCCGGAGTCGGAGTCGTTACGCTTCGCACGTAGAGCGGCTTGCTCGGCGACGAGCCTAAGACGGGCGCGCGCGACGGCGTCGGGAAGGCGAAGGCTCGATATGGCGCCTTGCGCGCGTAAAGCGGCGCGGCCGGCGACGGCGCCGAAAGCGCGCCGAATGCGAAGCAGGTCGCGATCGCGCCGATTATGGCGACGCGGAAAAAGGCGTGGCCGCCTCGCGCTACGACATCCATGATGATAGTCTCTTCGACGCCTCGTCGTTGAAACCACACAGCCTGCCCGAAGTTCACCCGAAAGTTCTAGGGGCGCCGGGGCCAAAGGCCTACCGCGTTGCGACAAATGTCGAGTCGGGACGAGGAGGGCCGGGCCGCATGGACACGAGACATACGCGACCCGCGCCGAAATCCGGGTATACGCGCCGAGACTGACGGCTTAGCCGAACCAACTCGGCAGGTCGCTGTAGCGCTCTTCTTTCCAGGGATCGGCGTCGTTGTTGTAGCCGCGCATCTCCCAGAAGCCCTTCTTATCGTGGGCGAGGAATTCGATTCGCTCGATCCACTTCGCCGACTTCCAGAAGTAAAGTTTCGGCACGAACATGCGCACCGGGCCGCCGTGCACCGGCTCGAGCGGCTTTCCATCGAATTCGTACGCGATCAGACAGTCGTCGCCGAGCGTCGCTTCTAGCGGCACGTTCGTCGTGTAGTCGTTCGCGGCGTGCTGCATCACGAACTTGGCTTCGGGCCGCGGCCGCGCGCGCTCGACCAAACGCCGGAACGAAACGCCGCGCCAAACGGTGTCTTTCTTCGACCAGCGGGTGACGCAATGGATGTCGCCGCGCCACTCGACCACAGGTTCGCGCCGCAGTTCGTCCCACGTCAGTTCGAACGGGTTGTCGCACAGGCCGAAAAAACCCAGCCGCCAGGTCGCCCGATCGAACGGCGGGACGTCGCCGACGTGCAGCACCGGAAATCCGGTCGTCACGGTCTGTCCGGGAGGGATGGTCGGGTCCTTGGTCTTGAACAATGGCATCGTGGCCGCCACGATTCCGTTCCCGACCAAGAAGGTCCCCCGGGCGCGCGCGTTGCGCGAACTCGAGATCCTCGAAGCCGCGTACCCGCATGCGACGACCGAACTCGCATTCGAATCCCCGTTCACGTTGCTCATTGCGGTCATACTGAGCGCCCAGACGACGGACGTGCGCGTCAATCTGACGACGCCGAAGCTCTTCGCAAAGTATCCGACCGCGGAGGCGCTCGCGGCGGCGGCGCCCGCCGACGTCGAGAAGATCATCAAGTCGACCGGCTTCTTTAGGATGAAAACCAAGAGCATCATCGGTGCGGCGCGGGCGCTCGTCGCAGAGCACGGCGGTCAGGTCCCGCGCGAACGTGAGGAGCTCGAAAAGATCCCCGGAGTCGGGCGGAAGACCGCCAACGTCGTCCTCTCGGTCGCGTTCAAGGAACCCGCAATCGCGGTCGACACGCACGTTTTTCGCGTCGCCCACCGCTTAGGGCTAACCGTCGGGAAAACGCCGCGCGACGTCGAGGACGACTTGGTCGCGCTCGTCCCGCGCGACAAACAGCGCTTCGCGAGTCACTGGTTGATTTTGCACGGCCGCGCGATCTGCAAGGCGCTGGTCCCGCTGTGCGGCAAGTGTCCTGTTCAAACGCTTTGCCCGAGCGCGCCGATCGTCGCCAAGACGCTGCGGTTGCGCAGCGCGGCAAAGGCCGCGGTCCGTCCGGCTACGCGCGCCCTCGCGTAAGAAGAACAGCGGGGCGCGGTAGGGCGATAGTCCGGTCCCAAATCTTGCCGAAGGGAGGGCAAGCCGCGGCCAGGGTGCGAACGCCTTGCAGATGGCCGAGGCGCGCAACTCGATGGGGGTCGACGTCGAGAACCGAAGCGTTGACGGCGCGCCCCTCGGCGCGCATGCGGCGCGGATTCCCGACACCCCGGAGCGCCAGCGCCTCGCGCAGCAGCGAAGCATCCGCGAGGTCGTCTTCGGCGCACAGGACGGCGTGCTGACGACGCTCGGGATCGTGACTGGAATCGGCGGCGCCACGACCGACCGGCCGACGATTCTGCTAACCGGCTTCCTCGCGCTGATGGTCGGCGCGATCTCGATGGGTGTCGGCGAGTTTTTGGGCGGGAAAGCCGAGCGCGAGGTCGTTCAGAACGCGATCGAGCACGAACATCGTGAAATGGTCGAGATGCCGGAGGCCGAGTACGCCGAGCAGCTCGCATACTACAAGCTCAAAGGGTTCACCGACGAAGAAGCGCAGACGATCGTTGCGCGTCTCGCGAAGAATCCAGGCATCTGGCTGCACGAGATGGTCCGCGACGAGTTTGGGATCGATCTGCGCGAAGCCGAAGGCGGTGGGCTTCGCGCCGCGTTTGCGATGGCGGGCTCGTTTGCGCTCGGGGGCGCGCTGCCGGTCATCCCTTACATGCTGCCGATCGCACTGGGGCGCGCTGCTGCTCGGACTCGGGCTTGCGGTCGTCGCGCTATTCGCGATCGGGGCGCTCGCCGGGCGGCTGAGCGGGCGCAATCCGCTCGTCAAGGGGTTCGAGATCGTTGCGTTCGGCGCGGCCGTCTTCGGGATCTCGTACGCCGCCGGCCACTACATTCCGTCGCTCTTCGGTCACGGCGCGATCAGCGTCGGCGGTTAAAGGAAACGGGCGCGATCGAAATCGCGCCCGCGGGATGACCCTGAAGAAAAACGAGACCGATCTTACTTGGCCTTCTTCGATATCATCTTCTTGGACGACGCCGGCTTGGGCTTCGACGTCTTCTTCGATGACTTGGACTTCGATTTCGCGCTGGTCTTCTGCTTATGCACGGCCTTGACGGCTTTCTTGTGCGCGACCGCGGTCTTGATCGTCGTCTTGTGAGCGGCGGCTGGCTTCTTGACGGTCGTGGCGAGCGCCGGAGCGCCGAGGAGGAACGCCGATGCAACGAGCGCTGCAAGGATCTTCTTCATGTGTTCACCCCCCTTCGTGGCAGGATGCGGCCCCCGCCCTTGCGGAGACCGTCGCTTCCCTTCAACGGGGGGCGCGGCCGCTTGGTTCCCGACGGGGCTACTTGACGGCTATCCCCCAGGCGCAGCCTTCGGCGATGTATTGGTTCGTGTATGCGACCGAGGGAGCCAAGGTCGAACTGAACTGCTGCGTCGCGGTCGGATAGACGAAGATTTGTGCCATGGCTCCGCAATCCGCGTCGTACAGATTCCCTGTACTATCGAGGGCGAACTCGGCTTCGTACATCATTCCGTACAGCCCGGTCGGATCGACGATGCTCGGCGAGTCGCCGCTCTTTAGATCGTTGCTGTTGTAGCGCACGATCGCGTCGTTGATCCCGCCCGGATCGTTCTGCGCGTAAAGGTTGTCGTGCTTGTCGAAGATGAGGCCGCCTGGGCCCGTCAGACCATTGAGGTAGTACGGCGTCTTGTTCTGTATGGGGGCCGCGAAGACGGCGATCGACTTAGTCCCGGTACTGGCGAGGATGGAGACGTACAGATTTCCGTGCTTGTCGAATGCGAGCCCGCTGTTGTTGGGGCCTATGCCCGCCGTAAGGGCCAATGCCGGCGTCAACGTCCCACTTTTCGTAAAGGGGCCCTTGTATTCGAGAATCGTTCCGGTACCATACGAGTTGACCCACAGGTTCCCCGACTTGTCGAATCTGAAGTGATCCGGGTCGGACGTTTGCGAGAGGACGAACGCGTAGATAGGCACGGACGACGATGTCAGCGGGAGTTTGAAGAGATAGGCGTTGCCCGGGTTACCGCTACCGGTGTTCCAACTGAAGGCCCACAGCCTCCCGGCCTTGTCGAACCCGATTGCGCTCGTTTGGTTCAGCATGTTTTGTGAGGTACCGTAAATATCCGTACTTTGCGAGTTGGCCGTCAACGGAAGCGCCGCGAATTCGATCTGCGGATCCGACGTTTCGGTGAAGAGCGTCCAATAAACGCTTTGCTTTTTTGCATTGGGTTCGAACAGATTCGAGAGGCCGGCCCCCCATTTGTTCGAGAGCGCTCCGCCGCTCGAACCCGGTAATGACGAAACCGAACCGGCGTTGCAGCCGGCGAGAAGCGCTGCGAGCACGAGAGGGAGACGTCTGATCATCGGGGCCTCCGATCCTTACGTTACGTGCGGGGTTCGCCGTTGCTGGGAGGTTTCCAGCGGCCGACGAGAGTGCGGGCGATGACGAGCCGCTGGATCTGCTGCGTCCCTTCGTAGATCTGCGTGATCTTCGCATCGCGCATCATGCGCTCGACCGGGTACTCGGTCGAGTAGCCGAACCCGCCCAGAATCTGGACTGCATCGGTCGTCACGCGCATCGCAGTGTCACCGGCCTTCAACTTGCACAGCGCGGCCCATAACGTCAGGTCGGGCGACGATTGGTCGCACTTGCGCGCCGCTTCGTAGAGAAGAAGGCGCGACGACTCGACGTCGACCTTCATGTCCGCGAGCATGAACTGGATCCCTTGCTGCTGCCCGATCGGTTTGCCGAACGCGATCCGCTCCTGCGCGTACCGCGTGGCGTAGTCGAGGGCGCCTTGCGCGATCCCGAGGGCCTGCGCCGCGATTCCGGGCCGCGACTTGTCGAGGACCTTCATCGCGGTCTTGAAACCGGTTCCTTCCTCGCCGAGCAGGTTCTCGACGGGAACTTCGCAGTTCTCGAAGGCCAACTCGACGGTCGGCGAGCCGCGAATACCCATTTTCTTTTCGAGCTTACCGACTTTGAAGCCCGGGAAGTTTTTCTCGACGACGAACGCGCTTATCCCGTTTGGGCCTTTCGCCGGATCGGTCACCGCGAAGACGCAGATGACGTCGGCGACGCTCCCTTGCGTTATCCAGATCTTGGTACCATTGAGGAAGTACTTGTCGCCTTTGCGCTCGGCGCGCGTCCGCATCGAACCCGCCGCGTCCGAGCCGCTCCCCGACTCGGTGAGCGCGTAGGCCGCCGTCCATTCGCCGGTCGCGAGTTTCGGGATGTACTTTTTCTTCTGTTCGTGACTGCCGGCGATGATGATCGGGAGGGCGCCAAGTTCTTGAACGGCGATGATCAAGGAGCTCGAGGCGCACGCTTTGGCGACTTCCTCGACGACTTTGACGTACGTGAGGAAGGAGCCGCCGACGCCGTCGTACTCGGCCGGGAACGGGATTCCGAGCAAGCCGTTCTCGGCGAACAGTTTTTGAATGTCCCACGGGAACTCGCCGCTCTCGTCGATCGCGGCCGCGCGCGGCGCGACCTTCTCGGCGACGAGTTGACGGACGACCTGAAGGATCAGGGCCTCCTCTTCGGAGGCGGCATCCGGGAACGGCGCAGTGATTGCCATGCCGCCTCTTTTCGAGCGGTGCGGGAGCGGTCCCCCGCGACCAGGGTTTTGCACGCGACCGCGCCGATGTAGCGCGCCTATGGACAAAACCGTCGCCACGGCCGCCGAGGCGGTCGCCGACATCCCAAGCGGCGCGTCGCTCGCGGTCGGCGGCTTCGGTCTCAACGGGATCCCGCACAACCTGATTGGGGCGCTCCTCGCGCAGGGCGCGACCGACCTCGTGACGGTCTCGAACAATTGCGGGGTCGACGGGTGGGGGCTCGGCATCCTGCTCGACGCGCACCGGATCCGTCGAACGACCGGTTCGTATGTCGGCGAGAACAAAGAATTCGAACGGCAATATCTTTCGGGCGAACTCGAGGTCGAACTCGTCCCGCAAGGGACCCTCGCCGAACGGCTGCGCGCGGGCGGCAGCGGGATCCCGGCGTTCTTCACGCCGGCCGGCGTCGGGACGGTCGTCGCCGACGGCGGCCTGCCGTGGCGCTACAACCCCGATGGCTCGGTCGCCGTCGCGTCGCCGAAGAAGGAGACGCGCGAGTTCGGCGGCCGCCCCTACGTGCTCGAGAAAGGGATCGTCTGCGATTTCGCGCTCGTGCGCGCGAGCGTCGGCGACAAGCACGGCAACCTCGTATACCACAAGGCGACGCGTCAGTTCAACCCGCTCTGCGCGATGGCCGGCCGCATCACGATCGCCGAAGTCGAATTGCTCGTCGAGCCCGGCGAGATCGACCCCGAACGCGTCCACACGCCCGGGATTTTCGTCCAGCGCATCGTACGAGTCGGCGCCGGCGGGAAGCGGATCGAGCGCGTGACGACGCGCAAGCGAGGGACGTAACGAATGGCTTTGACTAGAGAGCAACTCGCCCAGCGCGTCGCGCAAGAACTCACCGACGGGGAATACATCAACCTCGGGATCGGCTTGCCAACGCTCGTCCCGAATTACCTTCCGCCGGGCGTTCACGTCGTGTTGCAGAGCGAGAACGGAATCTTAGGCCTCGGCCCGTATCCCTACGAAGGTGAAGAAGATCCGGACTTGATCAACGCCGGCAAAGAGACGGTGACCGTCCTTCCGGGCGCGTCGTACTTCGACTCGGCGATGTCCTTCGGGATGATTCGCGGCGGGCACATCGACGTCGCGATCCTCGGCGCGATGCAAGTCTCGGCGCGCGGCGACCTAGCGAACTGGATCATCCCCGGCAAGATGGTGAAAGGGATGGGCGGCGCGATGGACCTCGTCCACGGCGCGAAGCACGTGATCGTGATGATGGAGCACGTCGCCAAAGACGGCTCGCCGAAGGTCTTGAGGAAATGCACGCTCCCGCTGACCGGCGCGCGCGTCGTGAACCGGATCATCACCGACATGGCCGTCCTCGACGTCACGCCGCAAGGCCTCGAACTCCGCGAGTGCGCGCCGGGCGTTACTGCCGACGAGGTTCGCAAAGCAACCGCCGCGCCCGTAGTATTCTAGGAGCTCATGTGAGTTGGGAAGCCGTCGTGGCCGTGAGCACCGCGTTCACCGGCCTCGTAATCGCCATTACCGCGGTGGTCGCGTTGCGCGAACTGCGACTGACGGCCGAGCATGCGCGCGCCGCCGGCGAGCAGTTGGAACAACTGCGCAAGGCGACCCAATTCGAGGGCGCGTTGGAGGTCTTCAAAGAGCTCGACGGTCCGGCCCAGATGGAAGCGCGCCGTTTCGTTCTGTTCGACCTTCGAGCGCGTTTGAAAGAAGCGCAATTTCGAGAAGAGGTTGCCCTGCTGGGAGGCGTCGACGAAGTGAAGCATCCCGAGCTCGCGGTCCTGCGCTGCTTCGAACGCATCGCCTTTTATCAAAAGAAAGGCCTCGTTGAAAAGGAGGTGCTCTATATGGTCGCCTCGGGTCGCATCGTCGGCATGTGGGATTCGCTGCAGCCCGTGGTGGAGATTCATCGCAGTGCGCTCGGCGCCCAAGTTTGGAAGAACTTTGAAGAGTTGGTTTACGCCACGAGGGCCCACATGAAGGAACAAGGCCTCGATTCGGCTGCGTTGGAGGAGCGGGTACGGCGCCTTCGGGATGCCTAGCTCACCATGGCGCCGGCGATGAAGCGGGCCGGCCCTAGCGCGATTTTTTGCGCGAGCGCTTTCGCTTTGGGACTTTGTCGCCCTCGGCGCGCGCCTCGCTGAGCCCGATCGCGATCGCCTGCTTGCGGCTTTTGACTTTCTTCTTCGAGCGTCCCGAACGGAGCTTGCCGCGCTTCATCTCGTGCATCGCGCGTTTGACTTTCTTTCCGGCTTTGGGGCCGTACTTGCGCTTGGATTTCTTTCGCGCGGTCGTCTTGCGGCCGGCAGCCTTCTTGCGTCCGGCGGTCTTCTTACCGCGGGTCGATTTCTTACGCGTGCTTTTCTTACGCCCCGAGGTGGTCTTTTTGCGAGCCATCATGCCTCCCTTAACGGATAATTGATGGCGTTGTTCCCCGGCTCGCTTCGTTCTTAACCTGCACGCTCGAGGGTCGCGAGCATCGCGCCGTTCTGATCGATCCGGCGGACCGCCGCCGCCAAGCCGGCGTAGCCTTCGAGGGCCAAGATCGCGCTTGCGACGAGGCCACCGGCGAGCATGTTGCCCGCGGCGATGCCGATCGCGGCGAATGCCCAGAAGGGCGGCGTCAAGAAGATGACGGCGGCGGCGATGCGCAGCATGCCGAAGGGCCCGCGCAGGTCGAAGCGGCTCGGGAACGCCGAGTAGAGCGCGAGACCCAGCGCGTGGAGCGACCACCAAAGCAGGAGCGATGCGGGGAGCGCGAAGATCGCCATCTTCGGGCGGTCGAGCGCGAGCCCTAATACGAACGGCAGGGCCGCAAGCGCCGCCCCGCCCGGCCAGGAACGCGACAGCGTCCAGGTCGCGAGCCGCGTATGCAGCGGCGCGGGCGCGAGCCACCACATCGGCTTTGCGATGTCGTCGGCGAGCCCGGTCGAGACTGCAATAGGCACGAGCGTGATGAACAGCGTTGCGATCGCCAGCAGCGCGAGGGCGAGCCCGGTATCGGCGGATTCAGGTCGCACCGCAAACGCGATCGCGGCGCCGAACGCCGCCCAGAAACCTGCTCCGAGGATCAGCGTTCGCGTCCCGCCACGCCGGCGCAGAACCGTCCAATCTTTCCAAACGAGCGCAAGCGAACCGGCCGGGATCCGCGGCGCCCGCGTCTCGCTCGTGCGCAGAGGCACAAGCGACGCGGTCCGTTCGAAGACGTGGCCTTGTGCGCGCAACGTCCCTTCGTAGAGTTCGGGGAGCGCGTCGCGGCCGACGAGACCGACCGCAAGGCCGAGGATCAATGGAATCGCGGCCGACGCGGCGAGTGAGATCGGGTCGCCGTTGACGACGGCGAGGACGAGCCTCCCGGGATCGAACGTCACCGCCGTCAGAATGCGCTGCGCGATCCCGCCGTCGTCGAGCAGGACGGCCACAGCGCACAGGAGTTGGACTCCGCCGAATAGTGCGAGCACCCAGCCGCCGATGACGACCGCCTCGCCGAAGCGCTTCCTTCCGGCGAGATACGCCGGCAACTCGACGAGCGCGAGCGCGAGGGCCGCGCAGACGCTCCCGAAAATGACGCGTGCGAGCGCGTCCGCCGGCGAGCCTTCCGGCGCGAACGCGGCGACGAAAAAGACGAGCGCGCCGAACCAGCGCGGCGCAGCCGCGATCAGCCTGCGCATTTGCAGCCAAAAGATCAGAATAACCGGCGAAACGCCGGCGTTCGCGCAGAGCACGGCTTCGGCGTTGCAGCGGAAAGCCTCGACGCGGCCGCCGGCGTGGCGCGCGATCGCGAAACCGAGCGCTGTCAGGAACGCGGCGCCCGCGAGCGTGGCAAACGTGTCGGTCGGTCCAGGGATGTTGATGATGCCGTGCGCGTGGCGCATGTCGTTCATGCGCCACGCAAAGACATAGGCGAACAAGACGAGGTACGGGAGCCAGATCAAGAGCCGCGCCGGCGAGCGCGCAATGGTCGCAGCCTGATTGCGGGCGTAGCGCAGATCGAGTTCGAGCAGCGCTCGAATCACGCGGTGATCTCGAGGAACGCGTCTTCGAGCGAACTGCCGATCGCCGAGCGCCGCAGTTCGCCGACCGCGCCGCTGGCGAGGGTGCGACCGTCTTTCATGATGACGACTCGGTCGCAAAGCGTCTGCGCGGTTTCGATCAGGTGCGTGCTCATGACGACCGACGTGCCTTCGGATGCGAGCGTTCGGATCAGCTCGCGCAGCTCGCGTTGACCCTTCGGGTCGAGCCCGATCATCGGTTCGTCGAAGAGCAAGACCGGGGCCCCGGCGAGAACGGTCGCGGCGATCAACGTCTTCTGCCGCATGCCTTTCGAGAGTGCTTGACCGAGCGTGTTGCGCGCCATCGCAATGCCGAGCCGCTCGAGCAGGTCCGCACCGCGCTGTTCCCAACCATCTGCGGCGCGGGTGCTGCGCGCGACGAACGCCAGATGCTCCCAGACCGTCAGCAGCGGATAGACTTCAGGCGTCTCCGGGATCAGCGAGATCGTCCGGCCGCGCTCGGATCCAAGCAGCCGGCCGTCGTGGCGGATCGTCCCCGTATCGGGGCGCAGGAGCCCGCACAGGCACAAGAACGTCGTCGTCTTCCCCGCGCCGTTTGGACCGAGAAGCCCGAGGACCTCGCCGCGACCCAGTTCGAATCCGACGCCTTCGATCGCAACCGTGCGTCCGAACCGCTTTGATAGGCCCTCGATCCGCAAAGCCGGCGCGGATAGGACGGTGCTGAGACGAGACATTGGCGACCTCGTTCTGATTGCGTTCCAATCATCAGTGTACGCCGCGCGCGACCAGTCAGTCCCCTCCCCGACCTTAGGCCTTTCGCGCGGCCCTAATGGGTCTTTTGCTCCGTGCGCTCAAGAAATAGCGCTGGCGAGGGTCGCTTTCTCGAATTGCGTGTGGTAGAGGCGTGCGTAGGTTCCGCCCCGGGCGAGTAGCATAGGGTGCGTCCCGCTCTCGACGATTCGGCCGTCTTCGACGACGAAGATGACGTCGGCCGACAGAATCGTCGACAGCCGGTGCGCGATGACGAGGCTAGTCCGGCCGCGCATGAGCGGGACCAAAGCTTCTTGGATCAGCGCCTCGCTCTCGGAGTCGAGCGAACTGGTCGCCTCATCGAGGATCAGGATCTTCGGGTTCTTGAGCAGGACGCGCGCGATCGCGAGCCGCTGGCGTTCGCCGCCCGAGAGTTTGTGGCCGCGCTCGCCGACGACCGTTTCGTAACCCTCGGGAAGCGAGGCGATGAACGCGTGGATGTTCGCCGCGCGCGCTGCAGCCTCGAGCTGCGCCGGCGTGGCTTCGGGGAGCCCGTAGCGCAGATTCGCCGCGATCGTGTCGTGGAAAAGATAGGTCTCCTGCGTGACGATCCCAATGTGCGAGCGTAACGACTGAAGGTCCAACGTGCGAAGGTCGTGCTCGTCGAGTAGAATCCGCCCGCGTTGCGGGTCGTAGAACCGCGGGACCAGGTGCGTGATCGTCGTCTTCCCCGCGCCGGACGGCCCAACGAACGCGGCGACCTGCCCAGGGGCGATCCTAAGCGTGATGCCCTTGAGTACCTCACGCTCCGCGATGTACGCGAAGTGCACGTCGTCGAAAGCGATTGCCCCGTTCACGCTTTCGAGCTGCAAGCCGGTGCCGCGGTCGACGAGCGGCGCGTTGCCGGCGAGCGCATCGCCCTCGGGCCGCATGTCGAGATACTCGAAGATTCGCTCGAAGACCGCAAGCGCGCTGACGATCTGCACCTGAATGCCGGCGAGCGCCGACGCCGGTCCGTAGAGGCGTCCCAAAAGCGCGACGAACGCGACGATCGTCCCGACGGTCAAACCGCTGTAGATCGTCAGGTAGCCGCCGCCGAGCCAAACGATCGCCGGCCCAACGATGACCATGGCGCTGATCGCCGCGATGAACCAGCGGCCGACCATCGCCAGGTTGATTTCGAGGCGCATCAGTTCGGTGCTGACGCGGTGAAAGCGCGCCTTCTCGTAGGCCTCGCGGACGAACGATTTGATCAACGTGATCCCCGAGAGCGAAAGCGTCTCTTGTGTCAGGCTCTCGATTTCGTCGCGTTTCTGGCGCGTTTTCTTGCGGATCTTGTACATCTGCCGCCCGACCGGCGAGAGCGGAAGGATCATTAGGGGAACGACGGCCAGCGCGATCAGCGACAGTCGCCAGTCGAGGATGAACATCGTGACGATGGTCGTTGCGATCGTCGCGACGTTCGTCACGATCGAGACGAGCGTCCCGGTTACGACGTTGTCGATGTTGTCGACGTCGTTCGACACGCGGTTCATGATCTCACCGGTCTTCGTGTTGGTGAAGAACGAGATCGGCATCTTATGGAGGTGCGCGACGAGACTCGTGCGGATGTCGCGCATGATCCCCTCGCCGACGAACGAGTTCAAGTAGCCTTGGTAGACGCCGATGACGGCGGCGAGCGCGGCCGACGCGACCATGCCTCCGACGTCGAGCCAAAGGTCGCGGACGTTGCCGCGCGCGAGCGCGACGTCGATTAGGTGCCGCGTGAAGAGCGGCGGAGCGAGGCCGAGCGCCGCGACGACCACGATGCAGACGAGCACGACGGCTTCTTGCCGCCAGTAGGGCAGGAAGAAAGCCCCGATGCGGCGCCAGGCGACTACGCCGAGCTTCTTCGGTTTCTCGGGGTTGAACATGTTCGACCACATCAAGTGGACCGGTGGGCCGCCCATCATACGTGTCATTTCGACCGTCGAGCGCGGGCGAAAGTTGCCGAACGGCGGGCTGGTTCCCTTAGGCGGGCGCGCCTTCCACGACACTCTCGGTGTCGGCGTCCGGATACTCCCCGAGGGGAAGGCGCACGACGAAGCGGGCTCCCCCGGCGTAGGCGATGTCGCCGCCGTGCGACCGCGCAACCCACCGGCAGATCGCGAGGCCCAGGCCGCTGCCTGCCGATTCCGGCCCTTTGGCGAACCGTTCGAAGAGCCGTGACGCGAACTCGACCGGAACGCCCGGGCCGTCGTCATCGACCGTCAATGTCGCCCAGCCGCTGTCCGGCTCGACCGCGAGCGTGACCTGTGAGCGCGCATGGCTCAGGGCGTTGGCAAGCAGGTTTCGGACGAGCTGGCCCAAGCGGCGCGCGTCGCCGTCGACGATCGCGCTGTGCAATTCGACGTCGACGGTAATCCCTTGAGCCGGCGCCTCGCCCATGACTTGCGCGACGACGCCGGCGAGGTCGACCGGCTCGACTTGCAAAACGTCGCGGCCGCCGCTGCGCGCTAGCGTGAGCAGGTCGGCGATCAACGTCCCCGCATCGAGCGCGCGCCGCGCGATCGTCGCGAACGCGGCGCGTTCGGCGGGTGGCGCATCGTCACGCGCAGCCTGCGCGATGCTCGCGATCGCGGCGAGCGGCGTGCGCAGCTCGTGCGCGACGTCGGCCGCGAAGTGCTCCTCGCGCGCGCGGGCTAGGGCGAGCGGGCGGACTGCGGCGCGGGCCAAGCCAAGCGACGCCGCGCCGACGAGCAACACGAGCGCCGCGTCGATCAGCAGGATCGCGCCGGCCGCCCGCTGCTCGAAGCGCGCGAACACGGCCCCGCCTTCAGGCGTTGCGAGCGCCGGCTCCATGACGTCGCGATAGTTTCGGTCGACCAGAAAGAACGCGACGGCGCTCAGCGCCGCGATGACGCCGACGAAAACCGCGAGATACGAGAGCGTCAGCCGCCGGACTACCCGGCTTTCGACATCCCCTCGACCAGTTTGTAGCCCACGCCCCACACCGTCACGATCTGCGCGTTCGAACCGAGCCGCTTCATCTTGCGGCGCAGTTGGCTCACGTAGACGTCGACGATGTTGCTTGAGCCCTGGAAATCGTACTCCCAAATCTTCTCCAGGATTTGCGCCCGGGTCAGTGTCATCCCGCGGTTGCGCGCCAGAAACTCGAGCAGCCTGAACTCGGTCGAGCCTAGCTCGAATAATTGCTCGCCGACGGTCGCGATGCGCGCGGCTGGGTCGATCCTCAAGGTCCCGACGACGAGCGCGGTCGTCGCCGGCGGCCGGTCCGCGCGCCGCAGGAGCGCGCGCAGCCGGGCGGCCAGCTCTTCGTCGACGAACGGTTTGATGAGGTAGTCGTCGGCGCCGGCATCGAGCCCGCGGATACGGTCCTCGACGGCGTCGCGCGCGGTCAGGATCAAGAGGGGCGTCGTGACCCCTTCGGCGCGAGCCGCCCGGCAGATTGCGAAACCGTCGCGGCGGGGAAGAACGACATCGACGATGGCGGCGTCGTACGTGCCGCGTAACAAGTTGTCGAGCCCGTCCTCACCATCCGCGACGACGTCGACCGCGAACCGTCGCCGTCCCAACATCAAGCGAACGGATTCGGCGATCTCGGGGTTGTCCTCTATCAGTAAGACTCGCATGACATTTCCCTTACGGTTTGGCCGGCCAGGGAACCGCGGTGGTGATGCTACCGACCCACACCGGTTTTCCCCCTGCGATCAGGTCGTTGGTTTGTTGGAGTTCGAGCCGCGCGTGCGGAGTGAGAAAGGTTCCGGCATACACGACGAGTTTGCGCGACGCGATCGGCGCGGCCTGGTCGTCGAGCCGCGACGCCAAGTAAAAGTGCGGCGTAACAAAGTATTTCAGCCTAACCCAGCCGCCGCTCGAGTTCAAGGGGTCGCCGACGCCATCGGCGTTGCCGTCGCGGCCGATCCATTGCTGCGCGGAAAGGTCGAGCCGCTTTTGGAAAAACGTCGCATCGATCCCCGCGTTCAAACGAGTGTAGCCGTCTTCGACTGGATTCCGGCCGATCAGCGCGAGGTTGCGCAGCCCTTCGATCGCCGCGCCGTTGAGCGTGACGTTCTTGAACAGCGGGACTTGCGCGAAGAGGGCAAGCTCCGGCGCCGCGGCGTGCGTGTGCGTCCCGGTCGCGACCGGTGCGCCGCCATACGCGGCTCCCTTGAATTCGCCGAGCGCGACCGAAAGCGCCACGCGCGCCTCACCGAACTGTCGCTCGCCTTCGAGTCCGAGGCGCGGCGCGCTGAGCGCAAGATCGTTCTGCCCGACGTCGGCGCCTTCGTAGCCGTACGTCGAGAGATCGTCGAGGCGCTGCCCCGGCGAATGCGTCAACGGTAATTCGTAGAGCCCTAAACGGTAGAGCGTTTGCGTTTGGACGTTACGGTACGAAAGAAAACCGAGAAACGGCGCGCCCGGGCCGCCTTGCACCCCGAGGCCGTAGTGGATGTAGGCGCTAATCGCGCCGAAGTCTTGCTGGCCGAGGATCGAACTCGAGGGCTCCCAGCGGCGCGAACCTGGGGGCGGGTCTTTGAGCCATTCGAGGTTGTAGCGTAGCGCGGCGATCGTCGTGCCGTGCCGCGGCACGCTCGGAGGCAGACGATATCCGTTGTTGCGGAACTTCGTTCCGAAATCATTGAGCTCGGGGAGCGCGGTGTGGCACTGCTTACACGCAAACTGGTAGCGCTGAGCGAAGATCGGCATCGCCGACGCGGGGGCCCGCACGGCTGCGACGAGCAGCGATGGGAGCGCTAGGGCGAAGGCGGCTGTGAGCGTGAGCAGGGGAGCGCGTCGGCGCATCGGGACTCCTCGGGCGACAGGGCGTCTAGCGCCAGCATCGTCCGCAACAGACGTTAAGGAATCCTGAAGCCATCGCCTCGCTTTCGGAAGGTCGGCGCTTCCGAGGCTCGTAAGCGCCGCGTACGGTTCTCTCAGACTTTCCTCATGGAGGATGAGTAGCTTCGGGCCTATGAGAAAACTTCGCTGGCTCGTCCTCGCCATGGCATTCTCCGCGTGCACGCCGGGGGCGTTCTCGGCGGCCTCTTCGGGTGGGGGCCCGACCGGCTCGCAAGTCATGACGATCGACGTCGATCTGACGCAGGATCCCGACGGCAACACGCCCGGCGGTGTCGGCGGCGGGTACCTGCCGCTCGTGACGGCGGTTCAGGTCGGGACGTACGTGCGCTTCCACAACAGCGACGGCTTCTCACATACTGCGACCTCGATCGCCGGAAGCTCGTTTCCCAATCAGTACCCCTTCACGTCGAAAGCCCTCAACCAAAGCGGAACCAACCTCTCCGGGGGATTCTCGACAGGGAGCCTCTCGTCGGGCTCGTACTCGGTCCAGTTCCTCGCCGACACCGTCGGCACGTATTTATTCGGTTGCTTTTACCATTACGGCACCCCGATGCGCGCGGCGATCGAAGTGACCAGCGGTACCGCGACGCCGACGCCGTTCCCGACGCTCACGCCGACGCCCGCGCCGACGCCGACGCCGAAACAAACCCCGACTCCGGTGCCGACGCCGACCGGGACGCCGCCGGCGAAGGTCACGGTCCACATCGGTTTCAACCACGCGAAAAACCAGTCGCAGTTCGGCGACATCTCGTTCTACGCACCCGATTTCAACGATCCGAACGCCGAAGTGATCGTGGTCAAGGTCGGCGGGAAGGTCACGTTCCTCAACGACGACCCGAGCGGGACGCCGCACACGGCTTCGGGCTTAGGGAGCAACGGTTTCCCGAAGAAGTTTGACAACATGAACGGCCCGGTGCAGTTCGGCACGCAGATCGACGGCGGCTTGACGTGGTCGAGCGGGCAACTCAACAACGGCCAGTCGTCGCAGACCTTCACCGTCCCGGTCGCCGGCACGTACTACTTCGGGTGCTACTTCCACTTCGACTCGAACCAGATGCGCGACGTCGTCGTCGCGGAGTAGTTTAGATCGAGTCCCTAAGCTGCGCGGCGAGGTCGCGCAGCGATGGGTCTTGCGAGCCGCGTGCGGCTTCATCGAAGGCCGCGCGCGCTTGCTGGCGCCGGCCGGAGCGAAGCAAAACCGCACCGAGCGCGAAGCGCGCGCGCGCAAAACCCGGGGAAATTGCAAGCGCCGAGCGGAGGTCGCGTTCGGCGTCGTCGAGCCGGCCGAGCTTTATCTCGGCGAGCGCGAGGTCGTAACGTGCCGGAGCATACGCGGGATTGCGCGCTAGGAGCGCGCCGAAATCGGCAAGCGCCGTCGTCGTATCGCCCGTTCGTAGGGCCGTCAGGCCGCGCTCGTAGAGGGCTCGCGCCGATCCGGGCGCGTGCGCGACGAGTTCGTCGGCGTCGCGGCGCGCGCTTGCTAGGTCGTCCCGCATCAAGTCGATCGCGACCAAGTTGACGCGCGCGGCGATGAAGCCGGGATCCTTCGCGATCGCGGTTCGCAGCGAGGCTTGCGCGGCTTGAAGGTCGCCGGTGTGCGCTTGCGCGAGCGCGAGGTCGTAATGCGCGGTCGAGTTTTGCGGCTCCGGCGGATCGAGAGCGATCGCGCGTTGCAGCTCGGGGATGGCGCGCGGCCACTCGCCGCGCAGCTCCGCGGAGAAGGCGAACGCGATCCGCTCGGCGACCTCGCGCCGGCGCGCGTCATCGCGAAGCCGCTGCGGATCGGTCGTGCGCGGCTGCGGTCGCGCCGGATAGTTCTGCGCGAGCGCTCCAAAGGGGAGCAGCGCAAGGCACACGCACAGCGACGCACCGAGCCGCCGCACAGTTACCGGCTCGCGTCGTCCGGGAGTTCGGCGTCGCGGGCGCTCGTCGAGCGCGCGGCCTTTTCGGGCGTGCAGTCCCAGCCGACCCGGCCGAGACCGTTGATCGGGCCCAGGAGCATCGGAGTCGACGACGTCAGCGTCTGCGCGACGGCGAGCTCGTCCAGCGACGCGCGCGCGAGGCTCGCGCCGCCGAGGATGAGAACGACGAAGGCGGCGGCCGGGGCCGCGAACCGCAAAAGACGAGGGGGCATCGTTCTTCCTATAACGCGAAAACCTGAAGACTTACTGAAGGCTCTTGCGTGGGCGGGGGGCCTAGCCCTCGTTTTTTTTGCTGTCCCAGCCGCGGCGGAAGCTCAATCCCCCGGCCCGACCGCGCTCGTGGTCGGCAGCGTCCACGACCAAACAGGGCGGCCGGTCTTGGACGGGGTCGTCACGGCCTTTGGCCCGGACGGCGGGGTCGTCGGGCGAGGCGTCACCGGTCCGGACGGAACGTTCGCGGTCGCGGTCGACCGTCCGGCGGCGAGCATCCAAGTCACGTGCCGCCACTGCGCGGCGCTCCGGGCGCGCGCCGGCGACGCCTCCCTGGCGCTGATCGTGACGCGCTTCCGCGCGCTCGAGCAGAGGGGCGAACTGGATGAGACCGACCTGGCGGCGCTCCCTTATCGCGACCCCGTACAGGCCGCGGCGCTCATTCCGTATGCCTTCACGATCTCGAGCGGACAAGAGATCATCTCGCTCTCAGACCGCGGGCTCGAGCGCGGCCGCGGGCTCGTGCTCGACGGCGGCGCGCCGGTTTACGACATCGCTACGGGCGATCAAGGACTCTTCGGTTTCCCGGGGCGCGCGCTCGGCGCGATCGACCGGTTCGATTCGGGCCGGGCGTTTGAGTACGGGAGTTACGCCGGTGGCGGTACGTTCGCGCTCGACCGGCTCCCCGATCAGATTGGGACGCTCGGCGCCGTCGACGAAGGCGGCGGCTCGGCGCTCGCGCTCGCAACGCGCGCGGGTCCGTTCCTCCCCGCCGTCGCCGAGTCGTTCGACGACGGCGGGATCGCACGGCGGCGCGCCGATCTCGACTTTGCGAGCGATTTCGCGGGCGGCTTCCTGCGAGTCGAAACGAGTCTCGCCTCACAGAACTCGCCCGACCTCGGCATCGCGGCCGACCGCTCGCGCGAACTTGCGACCGTCGCTTACGTGACCGAATCGCGGCGTTACCGCACGTCGTTCGGCGCCGACGCGTTCTCCGAACTCGGCGACGAATTATCGTACACGAACCCTTGGCCGTATCAAACGAATTCGAGCGCATTCGATGTGAACTTCCGTCTCGAGCACCCCGCGCCGACGACGCTCGCGTTCGGCGCGGTCGCGCGGACCGCGGCCGGCGCGTATTCGAGCCTCGGCCTTCCACCGGGCGCCGCGCACTACGATGACGAGCTGGCGTACGTTGAGGCCGCACACGACGGGAGGCTGTCGTACGACCTTGGGCTCTCCGCCGCGCGCGTCGCCGCGACGGTCGGGTACGGTGGGGGGAATGCGGACGCTTTGGTTCTGCTCCCTTCGGCAACGCTCGGTGCGTCGCTGGGTGACGGCTTCCAACTACGCCTGGCCGCATCAAGTTCGCTGCGCTCACCGACGATCGGCGAGCTCGCCAGTTCCGGGTCATTGTATCCGGCGTTCAGCCTCGAGCGCGGGAGCGTGTACGAAGCCGATCTCGCGTATGACGACGGGCATCGCTTGCAACTCGATGGGACCGTGTTTCACGAAAACGAATCCGGCTTGAACCTTCGCTCGTTGCAAGGGATCGGATTCGGGGCGACGTGGCAGGTCACGCCGCGCTTGAGCCTGCGAGCGTGGACGCTGCACGACACCGTCCCCTTCGACCAACCAGCGATGCAACTCGTGCCGTATGCCGACTCGCTCGGACCGTCGTTCGGGCGCGGCGTTCTGTGGGCGAGTTACGAAGCGCCGGGCGGGCTTCGCTTCGACGCGATCGCGCGGCGCGAGTTCGGTGTGGCCGGTGACGTCACCGATCTCGACGCCGACGCGGTTGCGCCGCTCGCCGGGGGCTTCGCCCTAACCGCGGGGACGGCGCGCCGCGAAAACGTTCGCTACAGCTACGTCGGCCTGCGCTTCCCGCACGTATGAACCCTCAGGAACGCTTCATGAAGGCAAGGTATGGTTCGCAAATGCGCTTTTTCGCCGCAATCGTTATCGCCGGCTTGCTCGGGTCGCTCGGGCTCGCCCCGGCCCGCGCCGCGCAGGACGTCCGCACCGTGCGGCTGTTCGACCAGCGCGGCGTCGGATTAACGCTGAACGGACTCCGCGGGACGCCGGTGCTGGTGACCTTCGTCGCCACGCGCTGCACGGACGCGTGTCCGATCGCAACCGCCCTCTTTGGGAAAGTGCGCGAGCGCTTACACCGCGAGCACATCGCCGCGACGTTGCTCGAAGTGACCCTCGACCCGAAGTACGACACACCCTTTGCGATGGCGCGCTACGCACGCGCGTACGGCGCCGCGTCGACGCCCGACTGGCGCTTTGCGAGCGGGCCACGGCCCGCCGTCGAAGCGTGGATGCGCGCGTTCGACGTTTCGACCTCGCCCGATAAGCAAGGGGTCCCCGAGGAGCACTCGAGCTTCGTGTACTTGATCGATAAGCGTGGACGAGTCACTTCAACGTTGTTGCTATCGACGAACCTCACGGACGAAGTTGTCCGAAAGCTGACGCATCCGGCGGCGTGAGCACCCTCCTTGCGGTCGCGACCTTCGCCACGCTGCTCGCGCAGTGGTCGCACGTGCACGACTATACGGTCACGATCGAAGCGCGCGAAACCCTCGCGACGCGAACGCAGGTGCGGACGCTTCACTACGCTTTTCGCGCCCCCGATCGCTCGCGGATGGAAGTCATCGCGGGGCCCGACACCGGTGGAGTCATCGTGTGGCACGGCGGCAGCGACGTGACGGCATATCGCCGGGGATTCTCACTCATCAAGATTCACGCCGACGGCCACAGTCCGCGCGTCACGTCGATGCGCGGGAACGGCGCCTTCAATTCCGACTTCGGGCGGGTGGTCGCGTGCTTCCAGGCGCACCGCGGGGCCGTCACCGAGGCGAGCGGACCGCTCGTCGACGGGAAACCGACGACGGCGATGACCTTGACCTACGCCGGATTCACGTGCCCCGACGATCCCGCGCAGGACCGCTCCGTGACGCGCGATGTGTTGTACATCGATCCGGATGGGAAGCTCGCGATGCGCGAACGGTTCGAGGGGACGGCGTCTGTCGAGCGCTGGATCCTCCGCGACTTGCGGATCGACCCCGGTGTCACGGACGACGAATTGCGCTAAGGCTTTCGCGCTTCGTTGAGTTTCGCGAGGTCTTTGAAGAGCTTGCGCTCTTTATCGGTGAGTTCCGTAGGAAGCATCCCGATCAGGCGCACGTATTCGTCGCCCTGACCGTCGCCTCTCGGCTTGGGCATGCCCTTGCCGGCGAGGCGCAAAAGTTTGTTGTTCTGCGTCTCGGCCGGGACTTTCATCGTGACGTCGCCGGTCATCGTCGGCACGCGAACTTCGCCGCCGTTGACCAGGTCGTAAATGCTCACCGGCAGGTCGACGTAGAGGTCGTCGCCGCGCCGCTCGTACCTTCCGTCGGGGACGAAGTGCACGTCGAGGTAGAGGTCGCCCGGTTTTCCCCCGCCGCTCCCCGCGCCGCCCTGCCCCGCAAGTCTGATCCGCTGACCCTCGCGCACGCCCTTTGGGATTGTGACGTCGAACTTTTTCGTCGTGATCTGGCGCCCCGTTCCGTGACAGACCGGGCAGATCTCGCGACCGATGAGGCCGCTGCCGCCGCAGCGCGGACACGTGTCCTCAATCTGCAGCGAGACCGTTTTCTTCCCGCCCGCGTACGCGTCGGCCAACTGCAGGTCGATCGACGTCTCGAGGTCGCCGCCGCGGCGCGCGAAAGTCTGCGTCGTCGTCTGGCGCCGCCCGATCCCCGAGAAGAATGCGTCGAAGAAATCGGAGAACCCGCTCGCGTCGGCATCGTCCCCGCGGAACTCGTAGAATTCCTGACCTTGTTGCGTCCGGTAACGGCGCTGCGCTTCGGCCTGTTGCGAAGCCTGCTGCCAATCGCTGCCGAGCGCGTCGTACTTCTTGCGCTTCTCAGGATCGCCGAGAACCTCGTAAGCCTCGCTTATCTCTTTGAATTTCTCTTCGGCGGCCTTCGTATCGTTGGGATTCGCGTCGGGATGCCACTTGCGCGCGAGCTTGCGATACGCCGACTTGACGTCTTTTTCGGTGGCCGTCTTGGGGACGCCGAGAATGTTGTAGTAGTCGCGGTAGTTCAACGTTAGGACGCGGCGTCGGCGTCGGGCTTGGCGCGCTTCGCGACGACCACCTGCGCGGGCCGCAAGAGCTCGTCACCGAGGAGATAGCCCGGCGCAGCCTCTTCGAGGACGGTCCCATCGTCGACGTCGTCGCTTTCGCGCGTCGCGATCGCTTCGGCGAAACGTGGGTCGAAGGGCTTTCCAACCACGTCGAGCGGACGAACCCCAGCGCCGGCGAGCAAAGCGTCGAAGCCGCGCAACGTCGCTTGCAACCCGCCGCGCAGGCTCTCCGAGTCGTCGTAGGCGAGCGCCCGCCGCAGGTTGTCGAGGACCGGAAGAAAACTTCCCAGCAGCGTACGCCGCCCGCTCGACAAGCGCTCGGCGGCGATGCGTTCCGCGCGCTTGCGGACGTTCTCGATCTCCGCTCGCGCATACTGAAGCTCTTTGTAGAGCTCGCCCGAGCGCGCGCGTTCCGCCTCCAGCTTCGCGTCGGTTTCGGCCGCCGAATCTTCGGTGGGATCGTTCGGAAGGGCGGCCGCCTCCTCGTCGGAGGCGGCGGCCCGTGCTTCTGTCTCCATCGGCTGGAGTTACTTCGCTTCCTTGAACTCGGCGTCGATGACGTCTTCGCTCGGCCCCGCCGAGCCATCCGCCGCGCCGCTGCC
The DNA here is from genome assembly GCA_963832625.1 of Vulcanimicrobiota bacterium. Classification (GTDB taxonomy): domain Bacteria; phylum Vulcanimicrobiota; class Vulcanimicrobiia; order Vulcanimicrobiales; family Vulcanimicrobiaceae; genus CAWHUV01. The sequence continues at coordinate 845,520 of CAWHUV010000008.1, forward strand.
CGCGCCTGCGGCGCCGTCACTTGCGCCCGTTGCTCCGCCCGCGCTTGCGCCGTTTGGCGCCGGCCCGGTCTTCTGGTAGAGCGCCTCGGCCATCTTGTACGAGGCCTGTTGCAGCCGTTCGGTCGCGGCCTTGATTTCGTCGGCCGTCCCGTTCTCGCTGACGCGCTTCAACTCGCCGAGTGCGGTTTCGACGTCGGCCTTGGCTGCGCCGTCGAGTTTGTCGCCGACTTCCTTGAGCGACTTCTCGGTCGAGTAGATGAGGCTCGACGCGGTGTTGCGCGTTTCGGCCTCGTCCTTCTTGCGCCGGTCGTCGGCTGCGGACTGCTCGGCGTCGCGGACCATCCGTTCGACTTCGTCCTTCGACAGGTTCGTCGAAGCGGTAATCGTGATCGTTTGTTCCTTGCCGGTCCCAAGGTCTTTCGCCGAGACGTTCACGATGCCGTTGGCGTCGATGTTGAACGTCACTTCGATTTGCGGGATGCCGCGCGGTGCGGCTGGGATCCCCTCGAGCCTGAATTGCCCGAGGCTCTTGTTGTCCCGCGCCATCTCGCGCTCGCCTTGAAAGATGTGGATGTCGACCGAGGTCTGCCCGTCCTCGGCGGTCGTGAAGGTCTGCGACTTCTTCGTCGGGATCGTCGTGTTGCGCTCGATGAGTTTCGTGAAGACGCCACCGAGCGTCTCAAGCCCGAGCGAGAGCGGGGTCACGTCGAGCAGGACGACGTCGCGAACTTCGCCGGCAAGGACGCCGGCCTGGATCGCCGCGCCGATTGCGACGACTTCGTCCGGGTTGACCGACTGGTTCAGTTGGTCCTTACCGGTCAGTTTCTTGACGAGTTCCTGGATGACCGGCATGCGCGTCGCGCCGCCGACCAAGATGATCTCGTTGATCTTTGAAACGTCGAGCTTCGCATCGGCCATAGCCTGTTTGAACGGCGCGACCGTCCGGTCGGTCAGATCGCTCGTCATCTTTTCGAAGTCGGCCCGCGTCAGCGTTATGTCGAGGTGCTTCGGGCCGCTCGCATCGGCCGTGATGAACGGCAGGTTGATGTTCGTTTGGACGATCGAGCTGAGTTCGATCTTAGCCTTTTCGGCCGCTTCGGTCAGCCGCTGCAGGGCCTGCTTGTCGGTGCTGAGGTCGATGCCTTGCTCGCGCTTGAACTGATCGACCATCCACTTGACGATGCGCTCGTCGTAGTCGTCGCCGCCGAGGCGCGTGTCGCCGTTGGTCGACTTCACTTCGAAGACGCCGTCGCCGACTTCAAGGATCGAGACGTCGAACGTTCCACCGCCGAGGTCCCAAACGAGGATCGTTTCGTTACCCTTCTTGTCGAGTCCGTACGCGAGCGCAGCCGCCGTCGGCTCGTTGATGATTCGCAGAACCTCGAGTCCCGCGATCCGCCCGGCGTCTTTGGTCGCCTGGCGCTGTGCGTCGTTGAAGTATGCCGGGACCGTGATGACCGCCTTGGTCACCCGTTCGCCGAGATACGTCGACGCATCGTTGACGAGTTTTTGAAGGATCATCGCCGAGATCTCTTGCGGCGTATAGTCCTTGCCGTCGATCTTGACGGTGAAGTCCGTCCCCATCTGCCGCTTGATCGACTTGATCGTGCGGTCCGGATTGGTGACGGCTTGGCGCTTCGCAAGTTGCCCGACGAGCCGTTCGCCGGTTTTCGTAAACGCCACAACGGAGGGCGTCGTGCGGCTGCCCTCGGAGTTCGCAATGACGGTAGGGGTTTGCCCCTCCATCACGGCCACGACCGAATTGGTCGTGCCCAGGTCGATACCGACCACTTTAGCCATAAGTTATTGCCTCTTTCCGATCGTCGTGGACCAGCTGCACGTGCGTCTCTTCGACTCACGGCCGCCGGTCAATCGCGAGCGATCGACCGGAAGCTTCTTCGCCTTGCCGCTTACCGACAATCAAGGACGCGCCGGTCAATCCCGGCGCCTCTACATGCTTAAATACGTCGTTCGGGGTCCTTGGTTTCAAAGGACGCCCGCGGGTTCGGCGCTGCGCGTCGGGACCGCTCTCCAGATCGCCCGGGCAGGGCATTATGCCTCGGGCCGCGCCGCGCCGCCCTCCGGGTCGGCCGCGGCGCTTGGTCGCTCGCGGCGCCCCCGAGTCTTTAGATTCCGGATGTCGCGAAGCGCCGCGTGCGAAACATCCCTCGGCACAACGCCCTGACCCGGGCGACATCCCTCCGCTGGAGCGCCGGGCCTGGCTCCGCGGCTCGTCGCGACATCCCTCCGCTGGAGCGCCGGGCCACGGGCGCGCGCCAAAAAAAAGAGGCTCGCAGCGAATCGCGCTGAGAGCCTCCTTGGGGTTCCCGACAGCAGGGGCGGGAAGAGCACTCCCCGTCCGCCTGAGTCCTAGCCGATGGTTAAGGCTGTTGGTCGGAGGGCGGCTGCCCTTGGCCCTGGCCCGGCGAGAAGGCGCCGATGCTGGCCGGCCGTTCGGTCGTCTTCACGTTGACGAGCTTCTTGACGCCGCCGCTCCAGATCTGGAGGCTGACGGTGTCGCCGGGCTTCGTCGCCGAGATGGCTTTGGTGACCTCATCGACCTTGGTGACCGTCCTTGCCGTTGATCTTTTGGATGACGTCGCCGGGTTGGAGTCCGGCCTGGTCGGCGGGCGAGCCGCTGATGACCTGCATGACCGCGACTCCACTCCCTTGGTAGTTGAGTTGGACGCGTAGGTCGGGCGTCACCGTCGCGAGCGAGGTGCCGATGAAACCCATGTTCGTCCCTTGGTGCGTCCCCGGGTTCTTTTCGAGGAGCGCGACCTGTTCTTTGACGACGTTCGAGGGGATCGCGAAGCCGATGCCTTGCGCGCCGGCCTGCGGGTTAGCCGTCGACTGGTTCACGCCGATCAGCCGGCCCTGGTCGTCGATTAGCGGGCCGCCGGAGTTGCCCGGATTGATCGGCGCCGAGGTCTGCAGCAAACCCTTGAACTCTTGCGAGTAGCCGCCCTCGCTGCCGATCGTCTCGTCGCGGTTGAAACCCGAAACGACGCCGACGGTCACGGTCTGCTTGAGCTCGAACGGCTCGCCGATCGCGATCGCCCACTGCCCGGCTTGTAATTTATTCGAGTCCGCGACCTCGACCGGCGGTGGAAGCTTCGCATAGTTGTCGACCTTCACTAGTGCGAGATCGGCGCCGACGTTCGCCGAGAAGACGTGCCCCGGCAGCCGGTCGCCGTTTTGGAAGATCACCTCGATCTTGCTGACGGTCCCGCCATTGGGCGGGCGGATGACGTGCGCGTTCGTGACGATCAGGCCGTCGCGCGAATACACGAACCCCGAGCCCGAGGCGCGCGCCCGGTACTGTTGGACGCGCCCGGGACTCTGGGTCCCGAACATCTGCGAGAACGGATCGTTGGGGACGACCTGCTGGCCGTTGACGGTCACGTTGAGGGCGACGACCGACGGCGCAACGCGGCGGACGGCGCTGACGATGCGATCTTGGTCGCTCCCTCCCGTGAGGGGCGCGGCGATGACCGACGGCGGCGTACCGCCGGGGCCTGCGACGCCGGCGAAGTGCGTGCTGGCGTAGAGCATCATCGCGAAGCTGCCGATGATGGCGCCGGTCAGCGCGACGATCGCGGTCGAAAGAATGCGTGGGTTTGCCATAAGCGTTCTGTCAGTTCTCCTAGCGGTGCGACACGCGGTCATACTCGGCGGGCTGGAATAAGTCGCGCCCTTCCCCGGTATTTTACCCTTTTTCTAATGGGCCGGGCATGAGGCGCGGCTGAGAGGCCCGTCTCTTTTCGCCGGGGCGGGCCGGCCCCTACGCGGCGGTCGCCTCGTCGGCGACGATCACCCCATCCAGAACCCGGATCGTGCGCTTGGCGTGGCGCGCGACGTCTCGGTCGTGGGTCACCATGATGACCGTCCGGCCGCTGGCGTTGAGATCGCCGAAGAGTCCCATCAGCTCGGCGCTCGTCGCCGAGTCGAGGTTTCCCGTCGGCTCGTCGGCCAGCAGGACCGCCGGGTCGTTGACGAGCGCCCGCGCGATCGCGACGCGCTGTTGCTGGCCGCCGGAGAGCTCGCTCGGCTTGTGCCTTCCGCGGTCCGCCAGCCCCACTTCGGCGAGGCGGCGCTCGGCGGCCGATAGGCGGTCGCGCGTCGGGACGCCCGCGTAGAAGAGCGGGAGCGCGACGTTATGGACCGCGTCGGTTCGCGCGAGCAGATTGAACCCTTGAAAGACGAAGCCCAGCTTCTTGAGCCGGATCGCCGCCAGCGCGTCGTCATCGAGCGTCCCGACGTCGATTCCGTCGAGCACGTACGTCCCGGATCGTCGGGCGGTCGAGACAGCCGAGCAGGTTCATCAGCGTCGACTTCCCGGAACCCGACGGCCCCATGATCGCGACGTATTCGCCGCGTTCGACGGTGAACGACACGCCGCGAAGCGCGTGGACTTCGAGCGCTCCGCTCTTGTACGTCTTCCAGACGTCGCGGCAGACGATCGTGCGTCACTCATAGCGCAGCGCTTCGATCGGGTCGAGCCGCGCGGCGCGATACGCCGGATACGTCCCGAACAGCAGGGTGACGAGGGTCGCGAAGCCGACCGCGATGGCGACCGACTGAAACCACGGAATGGCCGGTACGACGCCCGAGATCTTGACCAAGCCGAACTGGTCGACGAGTCCGCCCGCAAGTAACCCCAAGACGAGGCCGATGCCGCATCCAACGAGCGAGAGCAGGAGCGCCTCGATGAAGAATTGCGCGAGCACCTGGAAGCTCGTCGCGCCGATCGCCTTGCGCACTCCAATCTCGCGGGTCCGCTCCGTGACGGAGACGAGCATGATGTTCATGATTCCGATCCCGGCGACGACGAGCGAGAGCGCGCCGATCAACGCGACGATCATCGTCAGCGCGCCGAAGATCGCGTCGACCGAATTCGAGAACGACTTTCGGTCGAACGTCGTGTACTCGGCCCGGCCGCCCTTGAGATTGCGGAAATACTTGAGGACCGAGACCTCGGTGTCGGCCATCTTCGAGCCGTCCGCGACGATGAAGCGCGCGGCGAAAAGCGGTCGGGTCCGCAGATACTCGCGGACGTACGTCGTGTACGGGATGAAGACGTCGCCGCCGAACGAGATCGGGATGATCCCTTGCGTCGGCTTTCCCTGCGCCCCGACGATGACGAACCGGCGCTCGGCGACGCGCACGCTGCGGCCGACGGGGTCGCCTCCCGCGGGGAAGAGGCGCGTGTAGGCGTCGTTCGTGATGACGCATACGTGCGCCGCGCCGGCGACGTCGTCGTGCGAGAGATAACGCCCGTAGATCAGCGGGACGGTTACGAAGGCGACGTCGGAATCGGCGGTCACGCCGAGCCGCGCGTGCGCGTGCCCGACGGAGACCCGGCGCTGCACGTTCCCAGCCGGCAACGCGACGATGACGTTCGGGAAGAGAACTTTGGTTCGCTCGATATCTTCGATCTTGATCGCGGCCTTTGTAAGGTCGCCTTGCCGGTTGTTGGGGATCAGAAAGAACGTCTTGTCGTTGAGGCTCCCGAGGATCCCCGACACCGCTCCCGACATGCCGTGACCCAAAACTTGAATCGCGATGACCGCTCCGACGCCGATGATCAGGCCGAGGATCGTCAGGAACGACCGCATCTTGTTGCCGCGCAGCACGTCGTACGCTTCGCTGAAGAACGGCGCCGCCAGGCGGATCACGTGCGCAACGCCTCGATCGGGTCGAGCCGCGCGGCGCGCAGCGCGGGATACGTTCCGAAGAGAACGCCGACGACGACCGAAAAGCCGGCCGCGACTCCGACGATCTGCAAGTAGGGGATCGGCGCGGGGCCTAGCAGCGCGCTGACCGCGCTCGCGATGAGCAGGACCGCGCCGAGTCCGAAGAGCGTCCCCACCCCTCCGCCGAGGAGCGAGAGGATGACCGACTCGAGCAAGAACTGCAGCGCGATGTCGTTGCGGCTCCCGCCGATCGCTTTTCGAATCCCGATCTCGCGCGTGCGTTCGGCGATCGAGACCAGCATGATGTTCATGATTCCGATTCCGGCGACGAGAAGGGCGACGCCGCCGATCGCCGTCAAGCCGAGCGAAACGACTTTGATCACCGTGTTGAACGCCTGGATGAACGACTGCACGTCTTGGACGATGTACGTCGCGCGCGGGCCGTGGACGTGCCGCAGCGAGTCGACGACCGCGACGCGAACGCGATCGGCGCCGATCCCCGGCGCGGCGTAGACTTGCAGCCCGTCGATCGGCCCGGGCGCCAGTTCGTGGAACGTCGAGTTTGGAATCTCGACAAAATCCGAACCGTTGGCGTTGTTGAAGAAGCTCGACTTCAACTCGTCGTAAACGCCGATGACGGTGAAGCGCACGCCGTTGACGCGAACCGTCCGGCCCAGCGCCGAACCCTCGCCGAAGTACCGGCGCGACATGCTTTGACTGAGGAGCGTCACGTGCTCGGCGCCATCGAGTTCGGGGCCGCGAATGCGCCGCCCCTCGTGCAAGGTCAGCGTATCGTTGATGTAGCCGTTTCCGCCAAAGACCTCGGCGAAGTAGTCGACCCCGTTCGCCCGAACGTGGTAGTGCCGGTCGTACACCGGGAAGACGTACTTGAAGATCCCCGCATTTTCGCTGGCAACGGTCGCGACGTCGCGATATTGGATCTGCGCCGAGTTCGGATCGTCCTGGCGCGGGTCGACGAGAATTTGGTAGCCGGGGTCGCCGAACGATTCCAGCGACCCCGCAATGCCGCTCGATGCCGCGCTCGAGATCCCGAGGACCGCGATAACCGAACCCGTCCCGATGATCATTCCGAGCATCGTCAGGATCGAGCGCGTGCGATTGCGCCAGACCGCGTCGAGCGCTTCGGCGGCGTAGGCTAAGAGGCGGGTCACTGGCCGGTGGGCGTCGGCGAAGGTCCCGGCGACGGCGAGGGGGCGGCCGTGACGCGCGTCTGCGGAACGACCGACTCGTTCTTGTCGGCGACGACGACGTCGCCCGAATGCAGGCCCGAGACGACGATCGCGCTCGTGTCGTTCTGAGTTCCGGCGCGGATGTCGACGCGCTGCGCGTGTCCGTCGCGGACGACGAACACGTAGGAGTGCCCTTTGTCGTCTTTGCGAAGCGCGTCGACCGAGACCGTCAGGACGTGCGGTTCGTCGTGCGTGATGATGTCGACGTCGACGCTCATCCCGTCACGCAGGAACGGAAGGGTTTGGTCGAGTGCGATCGTCGTCAGCACTTGGCGCGAGGTATTCGACGGATCGTCGGAGCGCTGCGCGATCGGCGAGATTGCGGTGATGTGCCCGCGCAGCGTCCGGCTGCCGAAATCCTCGCCCGAGACGCTTGCGAGTTGGCCGAGGCGAACCGCGGCGATGTCCTGTTCGTCGACTTTCGTGCGCACGATGAAGCGGCCGCCGTTCGACATCGTAAAGAGCGACTGGCCGGGCTGGACTTGATCGCCGGGTTGAATCGGTCGAAGCGTGTCGCCGGTCTGCGAAGCGACGCTTTCGATCGTCCCGCTAAACGGGGCGCGGACTTGCATCCGCGCGACCTGATCTTGCGCGTAGGCGAGGTCGTCGTATGCGCGGGCGGCGTCGGCGCGCGCCGAACTGACGTCGCCGCTCTTGTCTTGGGCTGCGTTCGCGCGCGCCGAGGCGAGCGCCGCTTCCGCTTGCCGGAGTTGGTCTTCGGCCGCGCGGACGCGGTCGTTCAGAACGTGGCCCTCGCGCGCGAGTTGCCCTTCGAGGATCGTGCGCTCGCGGCTCGCTTGCTGCCAGGTGACGAGCGCCTCTTCGTAGCGCGCCCGCGCCTGCTCCAATTGATCGCGCGATATCCCGCGCTGCGCGTAAAGATCGTTGTCGGCATCGAAGGTGCGCTTCGCTTCGCGCAAGTCCGTCGCGGCTTTGTCCAGCGTCGCCTGGGCGGCGAGCCGCTGCTCCTCGGCGCTCGTCCCGCCGTAGCCCAGCCCCGACTGCGCGCCGGTTACGTAGTCCTGGCGGGCTTGCGTCAACTGCGTGCGCGCTTGAACGACTTGCGCTTCGGCTTGAACCACCGCCGAATTATTCTGGGCCGGCAGGACTGCGTTTGTCTGCACCGCACTTTGCGCGCGCCCTTGCGACGCGGCGGCGGTCATCTCGGCGTCGTGGAGGCTCGAGAGCAACGACGGGTTCTCGATCGTCGCCAAGAGTTGGCCTTCTGCGACGCGGTCGCCGGCCTTGACGACGATCGCCCCCATATTGCCGCCGACGCCGGCCGGGATCGTGACCAAGAGCGGCCGTTGAACGACCCCGGTCTCGGGGAGCTTCGTCGTGAAATTTCCGTACGCAACCTTCTGAAGACGCACGGCGATGGCCCCGCCGCCGCGCATTTTCGCGGTGACCGCGCCGACGATGACGATCAGCACGACCGCGCCGATCAAAATGAGAGTGTTACGGCGCCGGTTCATACGCCGCGCAAATCCGCTGCGGCGAGCGGGTCGGGTGGCCCGAGCGACAGCCGCAACTTGACGAACGCGACGAGGTACGCTACGCGCGCCGCGATCAAGTCGTTTTGGGCCGAGAGCGCGGTCTGCGACGTCTGCGTCGCGTCGGTGAACGAGATGATGCCGTTTTTGTATTGAAGCTGTGCGATCCGCGCCGACTCGGTTGCGAGGTCGGCGCTTTGCTTCGCGAGCACGAGTTTTTCGGCGGCGGCTTGGGCGTTACGGAGCGCGGCCCGCACGTCGGCTTCGACGGAGTCGACCGCGTTCTCGTACGCGCCTTGCGCCGAGACGATTTTGGCACGCGCGGCGCGGTGGTTTGCGGCGCGCGTGCCGTAGTCGACGGCGGGGAGCGTGAGCGTCGAGAGGATGCCGAACTGCCAGAAGCCTGGGACGCGCCGCGTGACCGGCCCGATCAAGACGGGCGGCGGGAAGTTCACGCCGGGGAAGAGCGCGCGCTCCTCGTTGTAGTTCGCGACCGCGGCGAGGTTGGCGGCGTCGATAGAGGCTTGTTGCTGGACGAACGACGTCGGCGTCACTTGACTTCCGAACGAGCCGGTCAATTGAACGGTCGGGCGCAAGTCCGAATCGACCGCGGCGTCGCCGAGGAGCGCGGATTCGAAGACCGCCTTCGCCGAAGCGACCTCGGGGCGCGACGCCTTCGCGAGCGCGGCGAGCCGTTCGACCGGCGTCGCCGGGAGCGCGGGCTCGGGGATCTGCGCCGGGATCGCGAACGCTTCGTCGGGCGACGCGCCGATCGAGACCGCTAGCGCTTCCCGCGCGTTCGCTTCGTCGGCTCGCGCCTGAACGAGGGTCGCTTGGCTGCGCGCGACCGCGACCTGCGCGCGCAGGACGTCGACGCCGGCGACGCGCCCGACGCGCTCGCTAGCGACCGCGGCGTCGAGAAGTTGCTGTTGATAGCGCAGGTCGTTCTCGTCCAAGACGACCACCTGGCGGCGCGCCGCCAAATCGTAGAAGCCGCTCGTCGCGTCGAGCGTCGTCTGCTCGGCCTGGCGCCGCAGGTCGGCGGCGGCGCCGTCGACGCCGCGCTTGGCTTGTTGCGCGTTTATTTGGACGCTTCCGTTGTAAAGGTTGTACTGCGAGTAAACCTGCGCGGTGTTTTGCGAAAAGTTGTTGACCGGCTGCACGCCGTACTGGGCGAATGCGCCGGCTTGGTTCGACGAGCGCGCGATCTGGTTCTGGAGTTGTCCGTTGACCGATGGGTATTCACCCTGACGCCGCTGATCGAAAGTGGCGACGGCGCCCGCGACCGTCGCGCGCTGCGCTAGAATCGCCGGCGCGTGGTCGAGCGCGTAACGCACCGTCCCCAGCGCGTCGATCGGTTGCCCGGGCGGCGGCGTCGCCATGGCGGCGACGATCAGAAGGGTTCGAATCACTTGGCGAACGCCGCCGCGAACGCGGCGGAACCGGCGACGACGACGAACGCCGCGACCCATGCGGTCACCCGATTTATCCGCGCCACATCTTGCATCCCGAGGGCGAGCAACACTATCGACCAGAGTGCGAACGGATGAAGCGTGCCGAGAAAGACCGCAAGTTTCGGCGAGGCATCGGCGGGCAGGAGCCAGGCGAGACTGGGGATTGCCGTCGAGAGGTCGCGGGTTGTCGCAAAGCTATCCGGGCCGCGGAAAGCCGCGAGCGCCGCGAGCGCAACGTACCCGATGCCGAACGAGATCACGCTGACGTTCGTCGCGAGCGCGAACAACCGGCGAAAGTTGCCGTCGCCGCGGCCGATCGCATTCGCGATCAGCATGACGAGCGCGGTCACGGAAGCTGCGATTGCGATGACGAGCGGGCTCATGACCCAGACCCAGCGTTGTATCCCGGTCGCGATCGCCAGTTGCGTTTTTTGCTGCTCGGGCGTGAGCGCCGCGACCTGAGGGTTGTGCGCGATCTGGTCGGCCATGACAATCGACGCGAGGTGTTCGTTCACCGGTATCAGGAGGATCGCGCCGATCGCGAACAGGGCGGTCGCCACGATGAAGGCCCAGCCGGCGGTCGGCCGTTCCCGGATCGCGGCGAACGCTGCGCGCGGCGCAACGATCACGTCCCATAAAACGCTAAGGCCGTTGCTTTTGGAAGCAGCGGCGGGCTCGGAAGTCATCGAAAGTCCTCCTATCCGGGTATACGCGGTTCGAGCGGTTAGGTTTCGCCTTAGGGCATGACTCAGCCAGTCGCAGTCTGCAGGAGCGCGAACGCGAGGCCAATCGTAAACGACGTGATTAGCGCGGGGACGAGCCGCACCTTGCCGATGGCCCGCAGGCCGTAGGCGAGCATAACGAGCGACCAACCCTGGAACACGTCGAAGTACGAGAGGAAGAAAAGGGCGCGCTCGCTGTCGTGCGGGGCGAAGACCGCGAGGCTGTCGGGGAGCGCCAAAACGATCTGCGACCACGTCGTGTAGCCGGCTGGGTCGTGAAGGCGGACGACGAGCGCGAAAACGAGCCCGCCGACCGCCGCCGGCAGCGCGCAATTCATCGCCAGCGCGAAGTAGGTCGTGAAGGTCGTAAGGCCGGTCCGCGCGACCGTCGCGAAAATGAGTCCGCACCAGACCGCGAGCAGAAGCGGCGCGCAAATCTGGATGAAGGCCATCAAGATGAAGCTCGCGTCGACATAGCGCGTCAGCGTCGCCGGGTCGAGCCCGCGCGTCACGGGGTCGGTGCGCGCGACGATGAAGGCGACGTGGCGGAGGGCGGGCTGGAGCAAGGCCATCGCCGCGAGACCGAGGGCGACGACGACCGCGGTCGCGGGGAGCCACTCGCCGGTCGAGGCTATCGTCTCAAAGGCGCGCGCGGGGGCGACGAAGATGTCGGCGAGGAGCCCGAGCCCGCGTCGTGCCGGCGGCGCGCCGGACTCGGGCGTCTGGGGTAAATCGGGCGAGGTCACCCGGCCACAGGTTGGCCGCGCCCGCCGGGAATCTTTCGCGGGTTAGGGCGGAGGGAAGGCGGGCGTCCGCGCCAACTCGCGCTCGATTGCGCGGGTCACCCGCTCCAAACCGGCCTTCCTCATCTCCAAGAGTTTTAGGCGCAGCAGGCCCGCGAGGCGGCGCCGGGCTCGCATCGAGTAGAGGTCGGGCGACGGTAGCAACCCGGCCGATCTCGAGTGGGACGCGCGTACGGCGGGCAAGCGGGCGGCGCGGCCGTGCGCCGGCGGAGACCCGCGGCGGATTGCAGGCGAGGGGCTTTGGAGCGCCACCGCGGCGAAGGCAACGACGGCCAAGGGGAACATAGAAAGAACCTCCGCCGCGACATCACGCCGAGCGCCTCGTTCGGCAACGCCTGAAAGTAGCGATTTGAACCGACCCAACGGCCGCGCCGCGGCCCAAGACACGCTCGTCGTCCCGCCCCCTCCCTCCGGTCCGTATCTCAGGGTTATCCCGCTCGGCGGCTGCGGCGAGATCGGCCGCAACATGACCGTGATCGAGACCGCCGACGACCTGGTCGTCGTCGACTGCGGCTTGATGTTTCCCGACGACGAAATGTTCGGCGTCGACATCGTCATCAACGATTTCACGTACCTGCGCGAACGCGCCGACAAGTTTCGCGCGCTGCTCGTCACGCACGGTCACGAAGACCACATCGGCGGCATACCGTACCTTCTGCGCGAGTTCAAGATCCCGGTCATCGGGACGCCGCTCTCGCTCGCGTTGATCAAGGCGAAGTCCCGCGATCACAAACTCGGCAACGCCGAGTTGCGGTCCGTTCAGCCGGGCGAGCGCGTGCGATGCGGCAAGATCGACGTCGAGTTCGTCCACGTCAACGCACAGCGTAGCGGGCGCGTGCGCGCTCGCGCTGCGGACGGCCGTCGGGACGGTCTTTCACACGGGCGACTTCAAATTCGATCAGACGCCAATCGACGGGCAGCCGGCCGATTTCGCCGCGATCGCAAGGGTCGGAGAAGAAGGTGTGCTGTGCATGCTCTCCGACTCGACCAACGCCGAGCGCTCGGGTCACACGCCTTCGGAACGCGCCGTCGGCGAGGCGTTCGCCAACGTTTTCTCGCACGCGCCGGGGCGCATCATCGTCACGTCGTTCGCCTCGAACGTACCGCGCATCCAGCAAGTCGTCGATCAAGCGATCCGGTTCGATCGCAAGATCGCGTTTCTCGGCCGCTCGCTGACAAAACGTCGTGCACTTCGCAAGCGAGCTCGGGCACTTGAAGATTCCGCCCGAACGCGTCGTCCGGATCGAGGGCATCGACGAGTATCCGCCGGAAAGCGTCGTCGTCATTACGACGGGCTCGCAAGGCGAGCCGATGTCGGCACTGACGCGGCTCTCGGTCCGCGACCATCCGCAGATGAAGATCGTCCCGGGGGACACGGTCGTCATCAGCGCGACGCCGATTCCGGGCAACGAGAAAAGCGTCTCGCGCACGATCAATAACCTTTACCGGCTCGGTGCGACGGTCATTCACGGGACGCGCGGGGGACGGCGCACGTCTCGGGTCATGCCTCGCAAGAGGAATTGCTGCTGATGCTCAACCTGGTGCGCCCCGATCATTTCATTCCGGTGCACGGCGAATACCGGATGCTCGTCACGCACGCCGGGCTCGCGCAGCGGACCGGGGATCGAGCCGTAGAATTTCCTCGTCATCGAGAACGGCGACGTCGTCGAGTTCACGGCGGCAGGCGCCGAGAAGATCGGCAAAACGTACGGCGGCAACGTGATGGTCGACGGCTCGGGCGTCGGCGACGTCGGCGAGGCCGTTCTGCGCGACCGAAAGCACCTCTCGGCCGACGGGATCATGATGGTCGTCGTAACCGTCGACGCCGAAGAGGCCCGCGTCATCGCCGGGCCGGACCTCGTCATCGCGCGGCGTCTTTTACCTCCCCGAGTCCGGCCGCAGTCCTCGACGAGCTCGGGCAGCGGGTCTCGGACATCCTCCACGGGTGCTCGGCCGAGGGGATCCGCGACGTCGCGACCGTCAAGGAGCACATCCGGCAAGGGTTGGCCAAGGCGATCTACGACCGAACGAAGCGCCGCCCCATCGTCATCCCCGTCGTCATGGAAGTATAGGGGACCCACGCGGCGACCTTTCATCTGCTCCACTCCTCACCAATGACGGGCTGGCTCAACTGGCGGAGGGGATGTCGCGACGAGCCGCGGAGCCAGGATGGCGAGAGCGGCGAGCGCGCAAGCGGCGGTTTTGCCATGGACGGCAAAACCGCCAGCGGTCCCCGAGCCCAGTTGAGCCGGCCCGTCTACGCTCCGTTAACGGGGCGTTGACAACTAAACATTGGCTCGGGACTGCCGATAGACTGAATAGCACGGATGTGAGAGCGCCCGCTCGATTAACTCTCCTCGAGGGAGCCGAAGCACCCGGCCAGCGGTCAACCCCTCTCGATCGCGGCCGGGTGCCCTCGTTTTCGGGGGCCTGCTTAGGAGCGGTTGGGAGCCGCCTGCGGATGAACGATCGCGCCGGCCGGCGACGGCAGCGTGGCGGTCTGCGCCGCCCGAATCTGCACGTAACGGGTCAGGCCGAAGGCGATCACTAGGGCGGCGGCGAGGAGCGCGACGGACGCGGCGATCCTCCAGGCGCGACCGAACGACGCGAAGCCGCGCGGTTTCTTTGCGCCGGCCTCACCGCGTTCAACGACCGCGCAGAGCCGGTAGCCGCGGCCGTTCACCGTCTCGATCGGCGCCGGACCGACGTCCGAGAGGGCCTTGCGCAACATGTAGATCGTCTGCGTCAGGTTAGCGGGTTCGATGAACCCCTCCGGCCAGACGACGGCCTCGAACTCAGCGCGGGAGACGACCTCCGGGGCCCGGTCGGCGAGGACCGCCAACACGCTGCAGGCCTTCGCCGTCAGTTTGATCGGCTTGCCCCGATACATCAGGCGCCGCGACTCGTGGTCGAGGCGGAAACCTTCGAATTCGTAGACCAGTGCCATCGTTAGATCTCCGGCCGGGTGCTTCTCTTAATTGTTTAGTTGCAGCCGCAGGCTCCTGCTTTTGGGGAGCCATCTGGTTTACCCAACGTACCCTTCAGGCTTGTCCCCTGTTTCAACACGGGCGGCCCGGCGAAGGTTGGCCTTTGCGTCCACTCAAATGGGCGCGCGATGGAACTGAGAAATCGCAAAGACTTCTTGAGCGCCGTTACCGCGAGCGGCGCGCTGCTTGCGCTCGCCGCCCGGCCTGAGCCCTCGAACGCCCAAACCCCGCCGCCGGAGCCGGCGATGACCCCGCCCGCGCCCATCCCTGCGGCGACGGGCGGCGCCACGTCGCGAAGGAAGCCGCCGTCGGCGGCAGCGCTCGCCGTTGCGGCGACGATGCGGCGCTTCGATCCGAAACTCAGCGACGCGCAGGTCGAGCGCATCGCGCGCGACATCGACGACGACAACGGCGCCGGCGCCAGGCTCAACCCAAAGAAAGCGCGCCTGAAAAACTGGGACGAGCCCGTTACGTCTTTCGAGTTGCCGGAATGACGAACGACGACATCGCATTTGCCGGCATCGCCGAGCTGGAAGCGCTCCTTGCGAAAAAGACGATCTCGTCGCTCGAATTGACCGACCTTTCGCTCGCGCGACTGACCAAATACGGCGCCACCTACGGCGCGGTCGTCACGCTGATGCCCGAGCGCGCGCGAAGCGAAGCGAAGCGCGCGGATCGCGAGCGCGCCGCCGGGCGCGCGCGCGGTCCCTTGCATGGGATCCCGTACGGCGTCAAGGATTTGCTGGCCGCGGTCGGCGCGCCGACGACGTGGGGCGCGGCGCCGTACCGCACGCAACGTTTCGATTTCGATGCGACCGTTGTGCGCCGTCTTGGGGACGCCGGTGCAGTACTCGTGGCGAAACTCGCCATGGTCGAACTCGCCGGCGGATTCGGCTACAACGACGCCGACGCATCGTTCACGGGCCCCGGACGCACGCCGTGGAACCGCGCGTACTGGAGCGGCGGTTCGTCGAGCGGCTCGGCCGCGGCGGTCGCGGCCGGTCTCGTCCCGTTCGCGATCGGCTCGGAGACGTCGGGCTCGATTCTCTTTCCGTGCACGTCGTGCGGCGTCACCGGACTGCGCCCAAGTTACGGGCGCGTCAGCCGGCATGGCGCGATGGCGCTGTGCTGGACGCTCGATAAGCTCGGGCCGCTCGCGCGCTCGGCGGCCGACGCCGAACTCGTGCTGCGGACGATCGCCGGCGCCGATCCGGCCGACCCGACGGCCGTCGACCGACCGTGGCCGGTCGCGCGCCGCCGCCCGAAGTTGGGTGTGATCGCAAAGGCGACCGAGAAGACGATGCCCGCCGTGAAAGCCAACTTCGAGCGCGCGCTCGGCGTGCTCGGCGAATTCTGCGAGATCGTGCACGACGTCGTGCTTCCGCCGTTTCCGTACGACGCGGCGGTCGGCACGATCGTCAACGCCGAAGGTGCGGCGGCGTTCCGCGAACTGATCGAGAGCGGTCGCGCGCGCCAGTTGCAATCGGTCGACGACCGGACCGGCGGATACTCCGCGTACGCGACGCTTGCGGTCGATTACATCGACGCGCAGCGCCAGCGGCGCAAGATGCTCGCGGCGTTCGCGCAAGCTTTCGATGCCTTCGATGCGATCGTCGCGCCGACGCTCTCGACCGTCGCATATCCCGTCGGCGTCCCGTTCGACAAAGCGTATCCGAAATATCCGGGTGCGGTCGATCTCATCTCGCCGGGGAATCTCGTCGGTGCGCCCGCGATCGGTTTCCCGAACGGTTTCGGCGATCGCGGTTTGCCGAGCGGGATATCGCTCCTCGGCCGGCCGTTCTGCGAAGCGAAGCTGACACGAATCGCTAAGCGGTACCAGTCACAGACCGACTTTCACAAACGCCGGCCAAAGCTCGTTTGACGAAAACAAACAAGCCCGGTGCGTTGCGCACCGGGCTCGTTCTTGGTTTTATCCCTTAACCGTCAGCGGTGTAGTCGCTGAATCACCCGCTGCGCGGCCGCGCCGTGGAGGACCCCGCCGCGTACCTTCAGGCCGCCGTCGGCGGCGAAGGTGCTTCCGCACGTGATGGTCGTGCCGTAGAAGCATGAGGTGGGTGCGGTCGGACCGAGCTGGTACCATCCCGCAATACCGAGCGTGACGTCGGCCTGACCGTTTGCGCCGACGATCGCCGGTGTCTGCGACGTGTTGGGCGGCGCCGCTTCGAACGCAGGGTAGTCGACGCCGATGAACTGGACTTCGTACTCGTCCCCGGCGTTGATCGACGCCGTCGCCGGCGCATTGGGATTGGGGACGGGCCCAAGATTGTCGGGGAAGGACAGCGACTGCGTGCCGCCGCCGCCGACTTGCGTGTAGACGTATCCCTGCGTCCCGCCGTTGCAGCACGCGCTCTGCGAGACGTCGATCAAGTTGACGATTACCTCGGTGACGCCGGCCGGCGCCGTGTAGTGCGCCGTGCCGCCGCCGGCCCCATCTTCATGGAAGCTCAGCGTCGTCCACTTCGGTAACCCGGCGGTGCTGTTCAGCCCCGCCGCAACCGGACCGATTGTCGCGGCCGGGACGTTCGACGCCGGGATATTCAGACTGAGCGAATACGTCCCGGCCACTGCGGGCATGTCGAAGGTCGTGAAACCTTCAGAGAAGCCGTAGAACGGCGGTGATGGGCAGTTGACGGTGCCATTCGAGAAGTCCGGGAATGCCGGCGGGCCGCCCACGAACCCATCGAATGGTGCTCCGACTGTGTCGAAGTACACCGGTTGCCAGAGGAAGCCGCACAGGTACGATCCCGTCGTTTGTGCGTTGTCCGGCTCGAAGCCGTACGCAAACGCGCCGCCGTTCTGGCCGAAGGTAGTGCACAGGGCTTTTGTGCCCGGCAGCGCCTGCGGCGAGCCCGTGATTGCCCCCGTCGCGCCATCGACGTTCGCGCATCCGCCGCCGAACGGCAACCCATACGTCGTCGTCCCGCTGACCCCGCCCGGCACGGTATCGCCGGCGGGGAGCGTGATGGCCGGGATGCTCAGCAGCGTGGCGGACAAACCGTTCGGCTGCCGCCACGTCGTGACGGTGTTCAAGCCCTTCGAGCCGTCGAAGAACGTCGCAACACCGACCGCTAACTGGAGCGCATCCTGCGAATAGGGCGCCGCCGACTTAAACGGCGGTTGAAGCCCGGAATTACCGGACGTGCATGCGGTGGCCAGCCCGAGCAGAGCCACCGACGCAAGGTACTTGAGTGTTCTGCGCAAGTAGATCTCCTTAAAGCGCGAGCTGGTAGTAGAACCGGAACGTCGTCGGCGCGCCGCTCGGGCTGATCAAGTACGGATCGTAGCCGAAGCGGTTGTCCGCGTAACGTGGGTCGACGCCGAGGTACGGATACGTCGTGTACGTCGTGCTGTATCCGGTCTTCGGGCCACCGACGCCGTTGGCGACCGGCTGCCAGCGCGTGTTCAGCCCTGGGATGCCGTAGAGCTGATTGAACACGTTGGTTACGAGGACGCCGAAGGTGTTGTGTGAGCCTGGCGGGTTGAACTCGAGCGACACGTTCGTGTTGAAGTGCGCCGCCGAGAGGAAACCGCCCGCGGAGGCGCCGTCGGGCGTTCCGCGCGAAGCCGCGATGTTCGGGTTGAAGATCGTCCCCGGATTGAGCGGATCGACGTACCGGTCGGCGCCGGTCGTGCCGGTCGGCGAGGTGACGTTCGTGTTCGGAACGTTGTACGGCGTCGCACCGAGGAAGGTCGACGTTATGTAGCCGGCCCCGATCGGATATCCTTTGTTGTAGGAGACGATCGGGTTGAGGCGCCAGCCGCTGTGCGTCTTGTACGACAGGGCGAGCGTCGCTTGGAACGGCGACAGGAAGCCGACCCGGTAGACGTTCCCGAGTTCGAGCGATTGCGCCGGAATCGACGGGAAGAAGTCTTCGCTCGCCGAGTCCGGGATCACGTTGCTGAGCTCGTTGATGTACGTCGCCGAGAGTTCACCCGATAGGCCGTATGCCGCTTCTTTAGTCAAGTAGAACTCGATCCCCGACGTCTTGGAGATGCCGTTGTTCGTCGCGGTCGCGGGCCCGAAGATGACCCCGCCGTTCGGGTTCAATTCGGGTTGGCCCGTCGCGGGATCGATCAGCGGAAGCGCTACGAACGCAACCTGATCGAAGCCGCGGCGGTAGAACGGCGTGATCTTCATGCTGATGTTCGCCGGGAATTGGTGCGAGTACGACGCTTCCCAGTTGGTGAACGTCTCGGGGCGCAGCGGTTGGATCGGCACGCCTGCAAGGTAGTTCTGGTTGTCCCACTTCAACTGGTACGCATAGTTCGCGCACGTCACGTTCCCGAGAACGCCGCAACTCGTCGCGGGCAAGCCCGTGAAGATGTTGAACGACGGAACGTTCGTGAACGCGCTGAAGACCCCGACCGGGTCCTCGAGGTCGACGTCACCGAGCGACGGGAACTCGACCGAGCGGCCGAACGAAGCGCGGATGTCGTCGTTACGGGTGATCTGGTACGTGAACGCGAGGCGCGGTTCGAAGACGACCGGCGTTACCTCCTCGCTCGGAAGCGGGTCGGTGTACGGATACGTTCCGTTCGCATCGGTGATGAAGCGGCTCGGCGCGTAGTTGCAATAGTTACCGATGCCCGGAGTGTTGGTCGTCGGGTCGCCTCGGGTCCTGGAGGTAACTCGTCGGCTGGCATCCGTCCAGCCCCGGCAACCGGTAGTGCGTCCCGTCAAAACGGATTCCCGCGTTGATCTTGAGGCGGTCGTTCGGCGAGAAGTTGTCGAGCAAGTACGCCGACCAATCTTGACGGTTGGTGACGCTCGCTTCGTTGTTCCGCGCCCACGGTCCGGGGCCGGTCGTCGCCCATTGCGGGCCGCCGGCGAAGTTCTGCCAGAGGTAACCGCATCCACCCGGTCCGAGCGGGCACGCCGGGTCGGCCGGATTGATGAAGTCGGCCGCCTCGTACTGCTGGCTGAAGGTCGAGATCGCGAACAACCCGTCGAGCGGGTCGACTTGATCGTAGACCGGGTGCAGATAGTCGTACTTGGCGCCGACCTGCACGAGATTCTGCGAGTTGAACTGCTTCTGAAGGTCGAGCGTGCCGCCCGTGCGCTGTCCGCCCTGCTTGAGGAAGAAGCTCTGGAACGGGAAGATCGTCGCCGAATCGAACGGGAAGTCGAACGAGACGACGGCGTTCGTCCGGTACACCTTTGCGCTGAGGTACGTCGACGCATCGAGGTTGTTCGTGTACTGGAACTTCATCGTGTCGTTCGGCTGGTGGTAGTTGATCGGGCCCTTATCGAGCGGCGACGAACAGGCGATCGACGATCCCGCCGGATTCCGAAGCGGCGCCGGCTGGTACGGCAGGAGCTGGAGGTATTGACATAGCTGTGCCGAGTTCACGCCGGTGTAGATTGGGATGTAGTGGTTCAGGAACGGGTCGCCTTGCGGGTAGCTCAGTTGCGAGAACCCGCCGTAGTTTCCGTAGAACTCGTTGCGCTGGTTCTGGTAGAAGAACTGCAGCGACTGGCTGTTGTTCCGGCCGAACTTGTAGACCATGTTGTCGACGATGTCGGCGGCCACTTCGAGTTCGGTGCCGTAGAAGGCGCCGGTTCCGAGGTGGATGGCCTGCGAGCCGCGCGCGCCGTCCTGATAACCTTGGTAGGTGCCCAGGAACGACACGTAATTCGAGAAGCGCCCGTTCGGCGTCGCGAATCCGTACTCGAGCGCGAGCTTATGACCGTACGGCTGGGCCAGCGCCTCGACGTCGATCGACCCGAACGGCGGGCTCGTGCCGCGCTTCGAGATCAAGTTGATGACGCCGGTCCCCGAATTGCCGTTCGACGCATCGCCGGCGCCGGGGATCAACTGAAGTTGACCGATCGCCGGATCGATCGCGAGCGAGTTGATGAACTGCGAGGTGAAGGCGTCTGTGTAGTCGATCCCTTCGAACTGGAAGCCTTCTTCGTTCTCACGGCCGCCACGCAGGACGGGGTAGCCGCTGGAGTCTAGGCTTGCGCCCGGAAGGCTGACGAGCAACTGCGTCTCGCTGATTTGGTCGGACTTGCCGAGTTGCGTCGTAATCTGTTGCGAAGTGACCGTGTAGGTGTCCTGAGTTTGCGTCGGCTGATACGCGCCGCCCGGACTGCGGGCTACGACGTGACCGATCGTGCTCAGCGATTTCTGCAATGCGACCGACACGTTTGCGGCGGTGTCGGCAAAGACGTTGACGCCGGTCGTCGAGTACGACTGGAATCCAGTCAATTCGAACGACACGGTGTAGGTGTCCGAGATGACGCCGGTGATCGAAAAGAATCCCTTGGCGTCGGTCGTGGTCTCGTAGCGCCCCGTTAGCGAAACTGCTGTAACGTGGACGCCGGGGACGGGGGCGGTGGTCGTAGCATTGGTGACGGTCCCCGAAATCGTTCCGGTCGTTCCCGCTGCAAGGGTCCCGAGCGGATTGAAGAAGAGGGCGATCGCCAGCAGAATACCGACAACGAGTCGGTGACCGTGGCCCCGTGGGTTAAAACGTGAACGAACGTACACTCGAAGTCTCCTCGTGTGCGCTTTGGAAAACCCTGGGATGCGGTTTTTATCCGTTAAAGGCTCATCAAATCCTTTGCACTTAACAATTTGCCGGCATTAAGCGTCGCCGGCTCGCCGGCCGACAGTCCCGACGCCTTGGCGACCCGGTCGAGCCTCTGGTACCTCTGGCGGCGGCTGCGGCGGACCCCTGGGGCGCTGATCGGCGCCACGATCGTCGGAGCGATTTTGCTGGCCGCCGTTTTCGCGCCGTTCCTGGCCCACGCCGACCCCTTAGGTCAGGACCTAAGCCGCCAGGCCATTGCGCCGAGCTGGGCCCACCCGATGGGGACCGACAAGTTGGGGCGCGACGTCTTTTCCCGGATTCTCTTCGGGGCGCGGATTTCGATCCGGATCGGATTCATCGCCGTCGGCATCGCGATCGTCGCGGGGACGACCATCGGCCTCGTTGCGGGCTACGCCCGCGGCCGCGCCGACGACATTCTGATGGGCGCGATGGAGCTGATGCTGGCTTTCCCGTCGATCATTTTGGCCATCGGGATCACGACGATCCTCGGGCCGAGCATCAACAACCTGATGCTCGCCGTCGGGATCGTCTACATTCCCCAGTACGCCCGGTTGGCGCGCTCGTCGGTCCTCGCAGTCAGCGAGCTCGAATACGTCGAGGCGGCGCGGGCGCTCGGCGCCCCGACGGTCGCGATCCTGGGGCGCCACATCCTCCCGAACATCCTGGCGCCGCTCCTCGTTCAAGCGACCCTCGGGATCGCGACGGCCGAGCTCGAGGCCGCCGGCCTCTCGTACCTAGGGCTCGGGGCGCGGCCGCCCGCCCCCGAGTGGGGAGCGATGCTGAACGACGCCCGCGACTACTGGCTCTCGGCGCCGTGGGCGCTGATCTTCCCCGGCCTCTCGATCACGGCGCTCGTCCTCGGCTTCAACCTCTTGGGCGACGGCCTGCGCGACTCGCTCGACCCAGCCGCGCGCTGAACATGGCCGTTGGACTGGCGCTCGTCTGCGCGCTCGCCTACGGCGCGGCCGACTTCTTCGGCGGCATGGCGAGCCGGCGGATGCCCGCGAGCGCGGTCACGCTGCTGTCGCAGGTCGCCGGTCTGGTCGTGCTGGCCCTTGCGTATCCCCTCGTCCCCGGGAGGTTCTACCTCGCCGACCGGTGGGGGCTGGGGGCGGGGATCTTCGGAGCGCTCGGGATCGGGGCGCTGTATGCCGCGCTCGCGGTCGGACGAATGGGGGTCGTCTCCCCGGTGACGGCCGTGGTCGGGGCGAGCGTCCCAGTCGTCTGGGGGCTCTGGTCGGGAGAGCGGCCGGCGGGCGCCGCGCTCGCCGGGGTGGGGCTCGCCTTCGTCGCCGTCGCCCTCGTTTCCACGAGCCCCGATACGCGCCGCCTCTCGGCCCGCGAGCCCGGCGTCGCCGCCGCGCTGCTCAGCGGCCTTGCGATCGGCTTCCTTTATGTGTTCCTCTCGCACACGCACCGCGACGGCGGGCTGACCGTACTCGCCGCGGCTCGCGCCGGGTCCCTTGCCGCGCTCGGGTTGTACGCGGTCGCCATGCGGGAAGCGGTCCGCCCGCCGCCGGCCTTGGTCCCGACGATCGCTGCGGCCGGCGGGCTCGACATGGTCGCCAACATCCTCTACGTGGTGGCGACGCGCTTCGGGCTGCTCACGATCGTCGCCGTGCTGACCTCGCTCTACCCCGCTTCGACCGTCTTTCTGGCCCGAATAGTGCTTGGCGAACGCTTGAGTCTACTGCAGTGGGCGGGGGTCGCATGCGCCGCCGGCGGGGTCGTTTTGATTGCGATTTGAGACCTATCATTTGAGATTAGAGTTGGCTTAAAGCGCCGGCGCCAGCGAGAGGGCCCTCGCTTCCCGTGCCTGAACGGCGTCAAAGGTTAAGGAAATTAACTGGCTCCTACCCAGAGCGGTCCGGCCGCCCCAGGCGTACTGCTCCTGTGGTGTTTCTCGTGCGGAGGGATCCATGGTCTTACAGCGTGGGTATCGCAGCGCTCTCAAGCGGGCGTGTGCGTCGATTTTGACGCTAGCACTCGTCACCGGTTTAGTCGCCTCGTTTGCGACGCCGTCGTATGCGTCCGGTGGTCAGACCGGCAGTATGCAAGGCACCGTGGTCGACGCGAAGACGCTCGCGCCGATCTCCGGCGCGACGGTTGCCGCCGTCTCACCGAGCGGGTCGCTAAGGGCGACGACGAACGCGAGCGGGTTCTTCACGATCCTCGGGCTCATCGTCGACACGTACACGGTCTCGATCGAGGCAAAAGGTTACGAGCCCTATTCGCTCTCCGGCGTCACGATCACGGGCGACCAGTCGCTCAACGTCGGCAACGTCGGAATCGCGAAAACGCTGCAAACCATCGCGCGGGTGACGTCGCGCGCGCAGTCGTCGGTGTTCCAACCGAATCAGACCGTCGACTCGTACACGATCAGCGGCGAGCGCATCTTGCAGACGGTCGGTAAGGCTTCGGCGACGAACGAGAACGATCTCGCGCTCGCCGTCCCCGGCGTCACGCTCTCGAATTCGGGCGGGATAACGATCCGCGGCGGCCTCCGCACCGAGGTCGGCTATCAGTACGACGGCGTCGACTTCACCGAGCCGTTCTTCTCGCAGAACGCGTCGAACGCGCGGTACAACGGCATCTCTTCGCTGCAAGTCGTCGAGGGTGCTGGTGATGCGACCCAAGGCAACGTCGGCGGCGGCGTCGTCAACCTGATTCCGAAGCGCGGGACGTACCCTTCGTTCGGCTCGGTCGATTTTGAGGCCGGCGGCCCGAACTATTTCCACCAGTTCGCGATCGAGTATGGCTGGGCGTCGCCCAACGGACGCTTCTCCGACTATATCGCGTACAACGGGCAGCGCGGAGTTCCGTACGGCAACGGCTTACAGAGCGGTCTCGGGCAGGGGTATACGTCGTGGAACTCGGCCCAGTATAACGCTTTCTGGGGTAACTCGTACGAGAAGAACGATGACTTCGTCAACAACTTCGTCTACAAGTTCGGGAAGAACAACAGCCAGTCGCTGCAGGTGCTCGCGGTTTTCCGCGACTTGGTCGACTACGGCAATCTCGGCGGCGGGTTCACGGGCCCGAACCCGATCCAGTACTACCCGAACGATGTAAACGGGAATCCGCTCGGCGGGTTCCTTGGGTTCCCCGCGTACACGAAACTGGTCGGCCTTAATCCCGGCACTCCGCAAAACGGACAGTACAACGTAAACGGCCCCGAAGAGGTCGCCTGGAATCCCACGCGTTACCTCAAGTTCGAGTACGACAACAACCTGGGTTCGAGCACGTTCATCCAGTTGCGCTACTACAACTGGGAGACGCTGCAGGGGGGCGCAAACAACACCGGCACGACCGACGTCGCGGCCGGCTTAGGCCTCGGTGCGTACCCGACGTGGAACCAAACCGGCGGGCCGCGCGTCGGCGGCACGCTCGACATCACGCAGCAGATCGGATCGAAGAGCATCCTGACGCTCGCGACGAAGTATGAGGACGCGCACCCGATCTGGGACGGCTACGACCCGAATGCCGAGGTTTACTTGTTGCTGGTCACGGGGCAGATCAACGACTTCCTCCCCGGTGGTTACCTCTCTTCGTACTTCCCGGGCGGCGTTCCACGAATTCCAAACTCGGGGATCAACTACAACGGAGCGTGGTATCAAACGTTCGGAATCGGACTGCGCGAGCAGTGGAACCCGAGCGACCGCTTCAAGGCCGACATCGGCCTGCGCGTCGACGGCCAGAACCAGAACTTCGGGCTCAATCCGTTCAACACGAACGATCCGTCGAATCCGTCGGACGTCGCCCCGGTCGGCATCGGGCGCAAGTACCTCAACCCGCGCGAGCTCGAACCGCGGATCGCGCTCGACTATCAAGCCGGATCGAACGACGCCTTCCGCGCCGGGTACGGACGCTCGGTCATCTTCTTGAACGCGCAAACCTCTGGGACGCCGGGCTTCATGTACAACTACCAACCATTCCTCAGCGTCCCCGCGACCGACACCACCGCGAATCCGGCCTGCGGCAGCGGCAAGAACCCGGCGGGTCTTTGGAAGTGCGCGAACTACGCGGAGCAACTCTACTGGCTCTACGACCAGAACTTCGACGCGCCGGACCTTGGCTTGGCGCTCCCGGCAGTCTATAACAACTACGACTTCACGTACCAGCATCAGTTCAAGGGTGGGTACGCGATGCATATCACGCCGTTCCACCGGCTCGGCACGAACTTGCCGTCGTTTGCGCTCTTGACCGGACTCAGCGCCGGGGCGGCCGTCTTCACGGTGAACAACGAGGGGATCAACCGCTCAACCGGCGTCGAGTTCGGTTTCACCACGCCGGACCGGCCGACCGGGTTCAGCGGATTCCTTTCAATGACGTACCAGAACGTCATCGGCTCGACGCCTCCGCTCATCGGCGGCGAAGACGCCCTGCCGATCAACGGCTCGGGCTCCCTTGGACTCAACGATACCTACCGCGCCGGCTACGTGTCGCCGTTCTCGCTCCGCGTCGGCGGCGACTACAAGACGAAGAGCGGTTTCAGGTTCAACCCGGTCCTCGAGTACGATCGGGGCTACCCGTACTCGATCGGCAACACGCTCGCATCGTCGTGCGCGCCGTTCGTCAACGAAGTCCAAGTGAACTTCGGGTGCGGCGTGACCCCGATTCCGGGCTTCCAGGCGCAGTCCGGGACGAGCAACTCGACCAATTACGCCGACCCGTCGAACCCCGGGAACCCGGGCAATCCGAACATCGCGTGGACGCGCGGTACGCCCGCGACCTCGTCGAGCGGCGGCGTTCTCTGGAAGCCGAACCTGTCGGCCAAGATGACGGTCGAGTACACGCACTCGCGCGACACCGTCGGCGTGGCGATGAACAACGTGTTCGGAAACTCGTACAACGGCGCGATCCCGATCATCAACCCGTATTATCAGCCGGTTTCGACCGGCTTGTCGGGTCCGCTGACGGGGATCAACCCGTACACCGGCGCGTTCCCGAACCGTGGCTTTGCGAACGTCCCGCACGACGCGTACGCGTTCAGCAACGGCGCGTACCTGCTCGTGCCGCAACAGCCGATGTCGTTCATTTTCTACTACCAGCGCAAGCTCTAGAAAGGGTTCGCACAACCGATGAAACGACTGAACAGCGCGCCCTGCGCTCTGCTCGTCCTCGCCTTGACCGCGTGCAGCGGCTCGGGGACGTCGCCGCAGACGCCGACGCAAAGTAATCCGGCCGCGAACGTCCTTCAGTTTGCAGTGGGGACGGCGAACATCTACGGTGACTTGTCGCCGCTCGGGAACTTCAAGGGGCTCAACGTTGCGGTCACTTATCGTCAGCCGGCCAACGGTCTCCATCCGGGCGACTCCGGGACGGCAGTCAACAGTCCGACGCTGACGTTGCCGAACGCTTTGGCGAATCCCGCCGCCGGCGCCGGCGTAACGTGCGACGTTCAAGGAGCGACCGATTCCGCCGCGTCGATCGAGATCTCGGCGGCGCCGGCTGAAGTGGGCACGAACGCGATGACATCGACTGCGCAGACGGGCGCGAACGTCACGACGTTCGGTACGTCGGGAGGTGCGTTCGGGCTAGGACTGGAGCCGTACAACTTCAACGGAGGCGGCGTGCCGTGCACGTACACGCCGTACCAGCAGCCGCTTTACGACCAGGTCATCGCCGTCGCGAACGGCGGCACTGACGGCAATGCATTTGTCCCATGGGGCGGCCCACCGGCGTTTCCGAACATTGCGGGCGGCGGCGGTCCAACGAATGCAACTGAAGAAGGACTCGACGTCTTCGCGGGCGTCGGACCGGTCGCGGGAGGCTACTCGCTCAGCGTGAGCATCCCGGCGAACACCGGCACCGTCGTCCAGACCGCGAGCGCCAACCTAAACTCGACGAAGTTGTTGCCGGCGATCACCCCCGCTGTACCATCGCTGGACGGCAAGGGCGGCGGCTCGTTCAACGTCGTGCTCCCATCCGGAGTGACTGAGGCGTACGTGCAGATCCTCGACCTCGGCCCCGGCGCGGGAAGCACGTCGTGCAACGGCGGCGGGGTCTACTATACGCTAGAGACGACAGCGTCCGGATCGGTGGCGCTCCCGGATAACGACGGCCCTGGCGGCGCGCCGTCGATTTGCACCGCAGCGCAAAACAGCGGAGCCGGCTCCGGTGACGTGTTCACGGTGCAAACGATCGGTTTCGACTATCCGTGGTTCGAGGCGTCGTATCCCAACAGCAACGGGAACCCGTCGCCGGCGATCGTCGGCGGCGCGGGTCAAGACGACATCACGATCTCGTCGCAAGCTGGATACCAGTCGCTGGCGAGCGGGCATCCCAAGGTCGTCAAGGGCGACCTGCGGCGATACAGCCGCCGGCACGTTCGTTAGGCTGAGTTAAGCCCTTAGCACTTCTCGAAGGCGGGGTCGATGCGGGTCGCCGCATCGGCCTCGTCTTCATCTATCTTGGCGGCTCGGACAACGACTTCGTCGGCCGCGTCGTGCGCGGTCATCGACAGCGTCGGTGGAACCATGTTCCAGTCGCCGAACGGGTCGTGCGGCACGAGAGGGTTGCTCTGATTCGCAATGATCTGCGTCTCGATCTCGGCGCGCTCGTCGTTGGTGAGCGGGTCGTGCGTATCGAGAAAGGCGAGGTATCGGCCTAGGTCCTCCGCGAGTTTCTTTTGACGGTGGATCGCGCCGGCGAGCGCGTCGGCGAACTTATCGAGCGCGGCGCGCTGCTCGTCGGTCGGGGCGGCTTTGGCCTGCTTGCGGAACTCGCCCATCACGCTCTCACCCTCGACCGCAAGCGCCCGCAGGCTCACGTATTGGCGGCGGAACTCGTTCGTGCTCTTGTACTTCGCGAGCTGACTCGAATCGAGGTCGGCCTTGCGCAGCCACGTGACGGCGTTTGCCAGCTTTAAGTCATCTTCGACCGCGATGTTGATCGCGGTCGTCGCGCGCTCGAGGATCGCCTTGCAGAACGGCGTCGTGACGCGGACGTGGCCGATCTCGCGGAGCGGCTTTTCGGTCGGGCTCGGGGACGGAGCGGGGTGCGGCGCCGGCAAGAGCGCCATCACGAGAGATCCGGAGAGAAGCGTGGAGATGAGGTTCATCGCGGTACCTGGGGGCGGGCAGCATCGCCCGCATGGCGAGTTTCGTCCGGGTGCCCTCGATTACTGCGTCGGACAGGTAGATGGCGCGCCATCCCCTAACGTTTCGCGCCAATGGCACGCGTTCGCCGCAAGGCTCGCGCGACGATGCGGCTCAACTTGGAGATCGCCGGAATCGCGGCGTTCGGCCTCGCGCTGTACCTCGCGCTCGCAGTCGGCGCACCCGATCATTCGGGCGCGCTTGGCGAAGCGATTGCCCGCGAACTCGGCGCCGCCTTCGGGGGCGTCGCCTGGCTCGTCCCGCTGATCGTCGCGTTGCTCGGCACGATCGTCTTCTTGGAGATCAACGTCCCGCGGCTGGTCGCGAAATTTGGGATCGCGTCGCTCGCCTACTTCCTGGCAATCGATGCGTGGCAGTCGCGCGGCGGCGGTTTCGTCGGTTCGTTCCTGTGGCGGACGGTGAGCGGCGTCTTTGGCGCGACCGGCGCGCGCGTCGTGCTGGCGCTCGTCATCCTCGGGTTGACCGTGTGGATCACCGACGTTTCGTTGAAGCGCGTCATCGGCTGGTGCATCGTCGGCGTGCTGCGCGTCCGCGAGTTTCTTTCACGCCCGCGGGTCCGCGTGAAACAGGCCGCGGCGCCGGCCGCGCTCGGCCCACAAACGCTCCGCGAAGCGTTCGATTTGCCGCAATCCTTCGGCTCGACGAAAACGGCGCTCGTCCCGATCGAACTTCCGCTCGCGCCCGTCGCGCCGGCGTCGCCGGCTGCACCCGCAGCCGTCGTCCCCGATGCGATCGCGGACGAGGACGACGCCTACGAGGACGACGAGGACGAGGATGACGCGGACGACTACGAGGAGGAGGACGACGGCGACGACGGCGATGCCGCCGACGACGAAGACATCGACGACGACGAAGAAGTCGACGACCGCGCCGCTCCGGCGGTCGTCGGGGAGTACGAGCCCGTCGCGGTCGCCACTCTGAGCGAGGTCGGCAAGCGCACCTACCGGCTCCCCGACCTCGCGCTGTTCGATCCGCCGCAGGCGCAGATCCGGGACGATTCGCAGCGCTCGCACCTGCTCGAGGACACGCTCGCTTCGTTCGGCGTCGGCGCCAAGGTCACGCACATCGAGCGCGGTCCGGCGATCACCCGTTACGAACTCAAACCCGAGCGCGGCGTCAAGATCTCGCGGATATCGTCGCTCGCCGACGACATCGCGCTCGCTCTCGCGGCGACGTCGGTCCGGATCGAGGCTCCGATCCCCGGGAAGTCCGCGGTCGGAATCGAGGTTCCGAACCTACAGGTCTCGACCGTCACGATCAGCGAGATCCTCAACGCGTTTCCGTCGCGCGGACAAATCCCGCCGCTCTTGATGGCGCTCGGCAAGGACATCACCGGGCGCCCGGTTTTCGGCGACCTCGGGAAGATGCCGCACTTGCTCATCTCAGGCGCCACCGGGAGCGGGAAGAGCGTCTGCCTGCACTGCATCCTGACGTCGCTGCTCGTCTCGGCGACGCCCGACCAAGTGCAGATGCTCTTGATCGATCCGAAGCGCGTCGAGATGACCGTCTACAACGGAATCCCGCACTTGATCGACGACGTGATCGTCGATGCGCGCCTGGCGGCCGGGGCGCTCCACGAGATGACCAAGGAGATGGACCAGCGCTACGAGCGCTTCGCCAAGGCCGGCGTTCGGAAGATCGAGGAGTACAACGCCAAGTATCCCGATGCGAAACTTCCGTACGTCGTGATCGCGATCGACGAGTTGGCCGACTTGATGCTCGTCGCGCCGGCGCGCGTCGAGACGACGATCTGCCGGCTCGCGCAGCTCGCGCGCGCTACCGGGATCCACCTGATCGTCGCGACGCAGCGCCCGTCGGTCGACGTCATCACCGGGATCATCAAAGCGAACATTCCGTCGCGGATCGCGTTCGCCGTGTCGTCGCAAGTCGACTCGCGGACGATCCTCGACATGGCCGGCGCCGAACGGCTGCTCGGGCGCGGCGATATGCTGTACCTTCCGATCGACGCCCCCAAACCGATTCGCGCGCAAGGGGCGCTGGTCACCGGCGGCGAGCTGAGCCGGCTCGTCGCGTTCTGGGCGTCGCAGGCGCGCCCCGACAATTTGCTCGAGGTCGACGTGGCCCCTCTCGAGGACGAAGAGAAGCGCAACGTCGACCCGCTCGCCTACGAGGCCGCGAAGTACATCATCGAAACGAACTACGCTTCGACCGCGCAGTTACAGTCGCAGTTCGCGATCGGCCACCCGCGCGCGGTGCGGCTGATGAAGCAACTCGAAGAATTCGGCGTCGTCGGACCGCACGAAGGGACGAAACCGCGGCGGATCAACATCAGCCTCGGCGAACTGGAGACGCTTTCGCGGCGCCTCGGCCGCGACCAACAGCCCAACCTCTTCGCGCAAGCGTGAACGGCTCTAGGCCGGTCCTCGAACCCGGCCGCCGGACGAGCACGAAGCGCATTCTCAGCGCGCTCGTGCTTTTCGCGCTGTACCTCGCGCTCGGCTTCCTCGTCGCGGGGCCGCCCGGATTGCTCGATCGTGACGAATCCGCGCTCGCCGGGCACTCGATCGGGCTCGCGTTGTTTTTCACTCGCGCGGGATTGTTCCCGACCTACGCAGTTCTCTGCGTCTTGACGCTCGTCTTCGGCGTGGTGCGCCGCGAGTATTTGCGCGCATCGCTGACGATCGTCGTGACCCTCGTCCTCGCGTGGATGTCGAGCGACTCGCTCAAGCTGCTCTTTCACCGCGCGCGGCCGGCGGAGTGGTACGGAATGCACGAGACGTCGTTCAGCTACGCGAGCGGCCATGCGACGAACGCAATCGTCTTCTACGGCCTGTGGGCGTTCGTCGCGTACCGCGCCATGCCGCCGTCGCCCCTGCGCACGGCGATCGTCGTTCTCCTCTGCGTCTGGATCGCGGCGATCGGCTGGTCGCGGCTGGCGCTCGGGGCCCACTACCCGACCGACGTCCTAGGCGGCTACGTGCTGGGCGAGGTTTGGCTGTTGCTCGGAATGGCGTTCATCGATTCGGGCCTTGCGCGCCGCGCGGAGCGTGCTGCGACCTAAGTCGCGGGCCGCCGGCGGCGGGGTTCGCGGGTCGGCGAGCCCCCGTAGTATAAGGTAAAGTGATGCTCGTGACGGACCCCGCGTTACGCTCGATCGAGGCCAAAGCCGAAGCCGGCGTCCCGCTTTCGAAGGAAGACGGCCTGGCGCTTTTCGCGTCGCGCGATCTTCACGCGCTCGGCCGCATGGCGCGGCGCGCCAAAGAGCGCAAGAGCGGGCACAAAGTTTTCTACGTCCTCAACCGTTACATCAACTCGACGAACGTTTGTTATGCGGGCTGCAAGTTTTGCTCGTTCGCGAAAGCCGAGAAGGAAGCCGAAGCGGTTCGGATGCCGGCCGACGAGGTTTTCGCCAAGGCGATCGAAACCGGGGCGAACTTCAATCAGATCCACATCGTCGGCGGGCACGATCCGCGGCAACTCTCGCTCGACTACTGGCTACCGCTGATGCGGCGTTTCAAAGCGCACCTTCCGCACGTCCAACTCTCGCTGTTCACCGCGGCGGAGATCGACTATCTGGCGCGGCGGCATCGGCTCACGTACGCGGAAGTGCTGCGCGAACTGCGCGAAGCCGGGCTCGACAACATCAACGGCGGCGGCGCCGAGGTGTTCAGCCCGCGCTTTCGCGCGATCGTCTGCCCGAACAAGGTCGACGGCGCAAACTGGCTTCGGCTTCACGAGGAAGCGCACCGCGCCGGAATCGCCTCGAACGCGACGATGCTCTACGGGACGGTCGAAACGCTCGAGGAGCGCGTCGACCATTTGATCGCGCTGCGCGAGTCGCAGGAGCGGTCGCCCGGCTACAACGCGTTCATCCCGCTCGCGTTCCACCCCGACGGGAACGAGTTGAACGACTGCGGCTGGACGACCGGCCTCGACGATATTGCGGATGTTTGCGGCGGCGCGGCTGATGCTGAGCAACTTCGATCACATCAAGGCGTACTGGATGATCCAAGGCCTGAAGGTCTGCCAGATCGCGCTGCAGTTCGGCGCCGACGACATGGACGGGACGCACGGCTCGACCGACGAGGAGCGGATCTACCACAGCGCTGGGACGCATTCGGGGCAGTACGTGGACGACCGCGAATTCCGCCGGTTGATCGAGGAAGCCGGCTACGTTCCGATGCGCCGCAACTCGACATACGAGGAGTTCCCTTGGGACTGGGCGCCGCCAACCAACGGGAAGGCGACGACGCACGACCGTGAAGCGGTCGGGGCCGCGGGAGACTAGCACGTGCTGCGCTCGGGGCGGATCGTATACACGAACGATCTTCCGATCTACACCGCGTTCGATGAGGGTGCGGTCCGTTTCCCGGGCGCGCTGCTGGCGGACGTTCCGTCGAACCTCAACGCGATGCTCGTCGACGGGCGGCTCGACCTTAGCCCGATCAGCGCCGCGGCGTACGCGGCGCATCACGACGTCGTCGAGTTGCTCCCCGACTTGTGCATCGGCTCCCGGACCGACGTGTGGTCGGTCGTCTGCGTCAGCCGCGTGCCGCTCGCCGAGCTCGGCGGCGCGACGATCGCAGTCACCAGGGAGTCGGCGAGTGGACGCGACCTCTTACGGATATTACTCGAACGCCGTTACGGCGTCCGTGCGCAGTTCGTCGACGAGCGACGATCCGTTTGCGGCCGCCGCAGCCGGGCAGCCCGCGCTTCTGATCGGCGACCGCGCGATCGACGCGCAACAGACGTTCACGCCGGCGATCGTCCACGATCTTGGGACCGAATGGTACGCCTGGACCGGCGGCGACATGGTGTACGCGGTCTGGGCGGTGCGGCGCGACGTTCTGGCGACGTATCGCGACGAAGTCGCGCAGGTGCTCGAGGCGCTCGTCGCGGCGCGGCGTTGGGCGGGCGAACATCCGGAGCGCGTCGTCGCGGCGGCGCAGTTGGTTCACCCGCGGCCGGCCGGGTTCTACGCATCGTACTACGCGACGCTCAACTTCACGTTCGATGGCGCCGCCCAGGCGGGTTTGCGCCGCTTCATCGACGAGCTCCAGGCAATCGGCCTCGTCGCGAGCATCGCGCCGGTCGTGCCCGAGACATTCTGTGTCTCTCGATAGCCTGCTCGAGCGGGCGGCAAGCGGCGGCCGCCTGAGTTTCGACGAGGGCGTCCTGCTTTACGAGTCGGCGTCCCTCGACGCGCTCGGCGCGGCGGCGCACGCGCGCCGGATGGCGCTGTATCCGACCGACGACGTGACTTACGTGATCGACACGACGATCAACTATACGAACGTGTGCAACGTGCACTGCACGTTCTGCGCGTTCTTCCGGCCGGAGGGTCACGCCGAAGGCTACACGATGTCGCACGATCAGGTACTGGCGCGCGTGAAGTGGGCCGCCGACCAAGGCGCGACCCAGATCATGATTCAAGGCGGCGTCAACCCTGAGCTGCGGATCGAGTGGTTCGAGCGGCTCTTCAGGCGCGTCGCCTCGGAGTTTCCGGGCGTCGACATCCACTCGCTCTCGGTGTCGGAGATCGTCGGCCTGGCGCACGTCGAAGGCATGACGACGCGCGAGGTGCTCGAGCGGCTCCGCGCGGCGGGGCTCAAGTCGCTCCCGGGCGCGGGCGCCGAGATCCTGGTCGAACGCGTCCGCAAGCGAATCAGCGCGCGCAAAGTCAAACCCGACGCCTGGCTCGGCGTCATGCGCGAAGCGCAGTCGCTTGGGATGCCGACGACCGCGACGATGATGTTCGGCTCGATCGAGACGCACGCCGAGCGGATCGAGCATCTCGACGCGGTGCGGCGCCTTCAAGACGAGACTCACGGGTTCACCGCGTTCATCCCGTGGTATTACGTCCCGTTCAAGACGCCGTTGCGCGGGCGCGAGGCGACCGGCCTCGACTACCTGCGCGTGCTCGCGATTTCGCGGCTCTATCTCGACAACGTCCCGCACCTGCAAGCCTCGTGGCTGACGCCCGGCCTCAAGCTCGGCCAGCTCGCGCTGTTCTACGGCTGCGACGACATGGGCGGGACGATCCTCGAAGAGCGCGTGGTCCACGACGCCGGCTCGACCAACGAAGCGACCCGCGCGCAACTCGAGGGACTCGTCACCGGCGCCGGGTTCCGCCCGGTCATCCGCGACACGTATTGGAATCTTCGTCCCGAAATGGCGCTCGCGACGGCGGGCTAAGAGGCGCGGGTCACGGACCCAGGCAGCATATTGTTAGGAGGAGCATGAAGACGTTGCGCTACGCGGCTCTCGCTGTTCTCTCTCTCGGTGCGCTGAGTGGCCTGGGCGCTGCGTCCGTGCGACCCGTCGCCGCACAATTGGCGGCGAGCCCCGCGCCGGGGATCACGGTCAACGGTAGCGGCGTCGCGCGGGTCGCCCCAGACCGAATGCACGTCGAAATCTTTCTCAATCCCGGACGTGGCGTATCGGAGTCCGCGTTGGACACGGTGGGCGAGCGAGTCGCCGCCACGCTTCGCCTGCACGGGCTGCCCGACGCCGCATGGATTCTGCCGCTGACCGGAACGATCGGGCAAGGGACCGAGCCCGTGATCGTAGGGACGATCGCCAAGCCGACGCGCCCTAAGCTCGAGGCGCTCGTCCGGGACAACGCGCTCGTTTTCCCGGAGCCGATTCCGGAGATCCAAAACTTCCGCATTCAAAGTTCGCTCGCCGCCGACGATTGCAGCGCCGCCGAGCGGCGCGCGCAACGCCTCGCACTCGATGACGCCCGCGCGCGCGCCGATGCGCTGGCCCGCGACGCCGGGCTCGCGCTCGGTAGGGTTACCGCAATCTTCCAGTTCGTGGGAAACAACGCCGGCTGCGCGAGCTCGCAGTCGGGAGGCCGGATCAATTACTACACCGGAGATTCGGCGTACGGCCCACTCGAGATTCCAGTCTCGGTTTCACTCAACGTCACGTTCGCGGTCCGTTCGTTGTAAAGATGAGTTACCGCCGCTCGATGCTTTTGGTCCTGTCGCTCGCGCTTACCGCCGGCGGAGCAAACGCGGGCGCCGCGCCGGCAATTGGTGAGAGTGTGGTCTATGCATTTCACGGCTCGGACGGCGCGTATCCGTACGCCGGTTTGATCGCCGACAAAACGGGCGCGTTGTATGGCACGACGACCGCCGGCGGAACGTGCTCCGGCTGCGGCACGGTGTTCAAACTGGCCCCCACCAAGACTGGATACACCCAGACCGTCATCCATAGTTTCGACGGCTTGCATGGCTCGGTTCCGACTGCCGGCGTCGTTGCGGACGCGGCGGGTGCGTTGTACGGTACGGCGTCGGCCGGCGGCACCTATGGTTTGGGGACGGTCTTCAAATTGACGCCGTCGGGCGCTGGTTACAAGGCGCGCGTCCTTCACATCTTTCGAGGCTCACCTGATGGCAGTCAGCCCTATGCGAGCCTCCACATAAGCAAGACCGGCGTACTGTACGGCACGACGTTGCTCGGTGGTTCGACCAACGCCGGAGTCGTTTTCGAGTTGGCGCCGTCCGGATCTGGTTACAAGGAGCGCATTTTGTATAGCTTCCAGCATGGCAGCGACGGCGCTTTTCCGTACGCCGGTTTGATCGGCGACAGTGCCGGCGCGCTGTTCGGCACGACCTCAGCGGGCGGATCGACGGATGTCGGCACCGTGTTCAAGCTTACGCCTTCCGGGACGGGTTACGCCGAGAGCGTTTTGTATAGTTTTCGGGTGCCGCCTGACGGGGCGGTTCCGTATGCAGCCTTGATTGCCGACGAGAGCGGCGCGTTGTACAGCACTACCTTCGGCGGCGGCACCGCTAACCAAGGCGTGGTTTTTGAGCTCCAGCGTTCAAAATCGGGTTATCAGGAAAGCGTGCTCTACAGTTTCCAAGGTGGCGTCGACGGCGGAGTCCCAGTCGCGGGGCTTCTAGAAGGCAAGGAGGGCATGTTTTACGGCACGACCACCCAGGGCGGCACGGGGAGCGGTTGTCAGGTCAGCAGCAACGGATGCGGCACCGTTTACAGCGTAACCTCGAAGGGTGTCGAGAACGTTCTCTACGGTTTCCGGGGCGGCACTGACGGTGTCGCGCCGTATGGAACCTTGATCGCCGACCGGGGCGCGCTCCTTGGTACGGCGCAGTACGGCGGCGGTGCTGACGACAAAGGCGTCGTCTTTAAGGTCGTCCCATGACGCCGGCGCGCACGGCAATTCGGCTTGCGGGGCTCGCGTGCATCATCGGCGGGATTTGCATCGCGGCATTCGTCCTCGTCCATCCGTGGGACCGTTTGCTAGGCGCCGCGAACGCGCGGCTGCCACGCTGGGTGTTCGCGCACACGCTGCACTTTATCGCCGCGGTGTTCATTCTGCTCGGCATCATCGGTCTGTACGCGCGGCAGCGCGGGCGCCTCGGCCCGCTCGGACTCGTCGGCTTCGTCCTCTGTGTCATCGGCAACGCGATGTTCCTCGGGACCGGGATGATCACGGCATTCATTTGGCCGATGCTTGCGGTACACGCTCCGTCGGTCGTCGAGGTGGGCGGTCCGATCTTCGGCGCGACGCGCAGCGTCGCGGCGTTCGGATTGACCGCGATAACCGTCGTCGCCGGCTACGTCCTCTTTGGGATCGCCATGCTGCGCGCGGCGGTTTTTCCGCGCGCGGCGATCGTCATGCTCGTTATCGGCGCGATCCTCGGGATGCTGCCGCCGCATCCGGTCGGCTGGCTCCCTTGGGCCGGCCTCGTGTTCGGCGGCGTGCTCTACGGTGTCGCGCTAGTGTGGCTCGGCGCGATCCTTTGGCGCGAACCCGGCGAGGAATTGCCGTAACAGGACCGCGCTCGCGATGCCGAACGCCCCGAACCACAACCACGTCGCGAACCGGTGCGGGTCGAACAAACTTGCGTGGATCAGCGAAACGCAAATCACGCCGAGCGTGAAGACGAGCGTCCCGGCGACGACGATGCGAACGTCGCGCCACGCGCGTTGCCGGGCAGCGTATACGCTGCCGATCCCGTACGACAAAAACGGCGCACTGTAAATCTGCGCGAGCAGAACCGGAATCTTCCATGGCCAGAGCGGCGCGACGATCTGCGGGGCAACGAATAGCGCAAGCCCGAGCGCGGTCGCGGCGAAGCCTTGCACGACGAGATACCGGCTGAAGCCCGCGCTGATTCCGCGACCGGCGCTCGCGACGGTATCGCCGCGCCGTTGCCAGGTAATCCAAAGCGCGACGAGCGGGAAGACGATGTAGGCGAAAAACCAGAACCACACCTGAACGCGCGACCAGTCGAAGGCGCGGACGTGGACCAACGAGACGAGCCCGAGCATCCCGGTCCAGATCCAGAGCATCGTCGTCATGACGCGCACCTCGCTCCAACTGCGCGCGGCGATTCCAAGCGCCAAAAAGACCGCCCCGGAGAGGTACATGACTCCGAGAAAACGCGCGTGCAGCGGCGGCACCGCGAACGGCAGCGCATCCACAATTCGCCCGGGCAGAAATAGACCCCAGACCGCGACCCAGCCCGCGAAGAGGAGCACGCAGGCGAAGAAAATGCGGCGGAGCAATACGGCGGCTGCGGTTTCGGCCGAGACGCCGCGGCTCGCAGCGACTACCCGCGTTTGCGACATGCGGCCAGCATAGCCGAATTTCGAGACAGGCTCAACTCCGACCGGCGCTTGGTGCGGGGACTGATTCCGGGCAAGCCAAACCCTCGGAACTCTCAAAAGAACGGGTTGTCCGCTTTCTCTTGCGGTCGTTGACGGCGGGCCTTTAGCGCGGGCAAAGAGAGCCGCGGTTAAGAGGCCTGAATGGTTTGATTTGGTAGGAGGCCGAAGCGGTTCTCTTAAATATGGAGCGGGGTACGCAATCAGGTGACTTATGATTAGTATTCGGAAGGTCGTGTTTGTCGCTTTCACGAGCGCTATCATCTTTTCTGCATGCACAAGTAGGAGCGCGACAAACACGCTTCCACTCCAAACTTCAAGCCTGCAAAAAGGCAAACCCACGTACGCGTCGACATCTCTGATCCCGCCGCATATCATGCGGCCTTTCGGTGCCGCGCCACTTCCAGCGAATCAAGCTCTGATGAAATACCATGGCGGGCTCGTTCAAGTTGTCCCGAAGATCTATATCGTCTTTTGGGGTTACGGCTTGTCGAATGGAGATCCAGATGGCGTTCAGTCGTATTTGATGTCGTTTATGACGGCTGTCGGTGGAAGCACCTGGCTCAATACCGTGACGCAGTACTATGCGGACATCAACCATAACCTCGAATTCATCACGAACCCAACCGGCCAACTCCAGGGAACATGGAACGACAACTCTCCAATTCCGAGTAAACCGACCGATCAAGATATCGCGAAAGAAGCGTACAAACTGGCGCAGCACTTCAACTACTACGGCTTCGATGCGGCGTTCATCGTCGCAACGGCACACAACCACAATACGCCTGGTTTCGGGAAGGGGAAGGGCGAGTTCTGTGCGTGGCACAACTTTGCGACCACGGCGAAGGGTCCGATCTCGTATACGAATTTCCCGTACATCCCGGATGCGGGCCATGCTTGCGGCGCCGGTACGGTGAACCATCCCGGAACGCTCGACGGCGTCAGCATCGTCGGCGGTCATGAGCTCGCTGAATCGCAAACCGACCCTTTCCTCGACGCATGGTACGACCCGAAAGGCCACTCGACAGGCGAGATCGGCGACAAGTGCTTGTGGGAGAACTTGCAAGAAATTCCGTTCGGGAATCAAGCGTTCTTCCCGACGCAACCGCTCTGGAGTAATGTCGCAGACGGTTGCGTGCAGTCGCAATCCACTTTCTCTTACACGGGCAACGGGCAGAATTTCGGTGTGCCGGCTAACGTTTATGACGTCACGGTGAGCGCGAGTGGCGCCGCAGGCGGCTTGGGGGCGCCTGGTAGTTTCGTGATCGCAACGATTCCGGTCAAGCCCGGCGATCGGCTCGAGATCCTCGTGGGTAGCGCCGGCGGAAACACCGGCACCGGCCCCGGCGGTTTTAACGGCGGCGGAAACGGGGCCAGCCCCTGTTACTTCGGAATATGCGGCGGCGGAGGAGGCGCATCCGACGTACGGCGCGGTGGCGATCAGTTGACAAACCGCGTCCTCGTGGCCGGCGGTGGTGGTGGCGTCGGCGCCGGTACAACGAGTTTTCCCGGTGGTGCAGGCGGAGCTGCGGGCGGAAGCATCGGCACAAGCGGTGATTCCGGCACTGGTCAATATGCAGGCGGAGGCGGAAGCGGCGGTACACAAAACGCCGGGGGAACCGGTGGCGCCGCTGGCTCGGGATATTCGGGCTGTTCCCCAGGTAGTGCCGGTGCCGCTGGGACGCTGGGGCTTGGCGGGAACGGCGGGGCTGGGGGCTACCCAACACCAGGGCCGACTTCTACGCCGGGCGGTGGCGGCGGCGGGGGAGGCGGGGGATACTACGGCGGCGGCGGAGGAGGCGGCGCCGGTTGCATGAGCGGCGGGGGTGGTGGCGGCGGCGGTTCGTCCTACATAGAGAAGGGTGCGACGCATCCCCACGATACTGCGGGTGGCGGTATGTCGGGTGACGGTTATATGTTCGTCTCATGGTGTTTGGCCAGTCCGTGCAAACTACTACAATGATTCTCTCGCTGCGAGCTGACTAACGCCCCACTAACGACTCGAAATGAGCCGATTGAGTCGCTGCGATCCCGACCGAAGTTCGCGGAAACCTTCATGAACCGGACCTTTTCGACTCGAGCCGCAATGAGCCGAATCCAACCCCGGACAACAGCGGTTTTCGGCTTTCCGGCCGGCCGGGGTTCTTAAGCCGCGGCGGCGATCGTCGCCGCGCCGAGCACCTCGTCGTCGCCCATGGCGTAGAGCGCGACCAATTGACCGGGCGCGATCGCGCGCTCGGGGCGTTCGAAGTCGAGCCGAAGTTCATCACGCGCGACGTCGTGCCGCGCGGTCGCGACATTGAGCGGCGCGCGGTAGCGCGTCATCGCGCGCACGCGCACCGGTCCGGCAGCGAAGCGTTCCGGCCGAATCAAGTTTACTTCGTTCGCGACGAGCGCGCCGGCATTGAGTTCGTCTTCGCGCCCGATGACGATCGTGTTCGTCGCCGAGTCGATGTGCGTGACGTAGCGCGGCCCGTCGTTGGTCGGCATCGCCGGCAAACCGCGGCGCTGGCCAACGGTGTAGTGTGAGACGCCGTCGTGGGTTCCGACGCGCGCGCCCGCGGTCGTGACGAACACACCCGGCGCTTGAGCGGTTTGATCGTAGCGCTCGAGCACGTCGCGGTAGTCGCCGCCTTCGACGAAGCAAATGTCCTGCGACTCCGGCTTGTCGTGCACGGGGAGCCCGAAGCGGACCGCCGCGGCGCGCGTGCTCGCCTTGTCGAACTCGCCGAGCGGGAGCAAGAGGCCGTCGAGTTGGGCGGCGCTCAGCTGCGCGAGCGCGTACGACTGATCCTTCTCAGGATCGCCCGCGAAGAGATGCGCGCCGTCTTCGGCGGCAACGAGTCGCGCGTAGTGCCCGGTCGCGACGTAACGGGCGCCGAGCCGGTCGGCGAATCGCCGCAGCGTGCCGAGCTTGACGAAGTTGTTGCAGGCGACGCACGGGTTGGGCGTCCGCCCCTGCCGGTAGCCGGCGACGAAACGGCCGATCACGTCGCGCCGGAACGCCTCCTCGAAGTCGAGCACGTAGTGCGGGATCCCCGCGATCGCCGCGCTGCGCCGTGCGTCATCGAATTCGCGTTCCCCGCAGCACGACTTGGCGTGCGCGGGCCGCGACGGCGCGTACATCTTCATCGTGACCCCGACGACGTCGTAGCCGGCTTCCACGAGCAAGGCGGCCGCGACCGCTGAATCCACGCCGCCGCTCATCGCCGCGACTACTCGGTTCTTAAACATGCCGGACCCAGGATAACCGAATGGAGACGCTAACTCAACGGCCATGCCGGGGTTGGGCGATGAGTTCCGCGCCGCCCGAGAGGCGCGCCATCTCTCGCTTTCGGACGTCTCCGAGCAGATCCACATCCGTTCCGTGTACCTGCCAAGCCATCGAGGACGAGGACTGGACCGAGATCGCGGCTCCGGTGTACGTCCGAGGGTTCATTCGGACGTACGCGCGTTTTCTTGGACTCGACCAGGAAGAAGCAGTCAGGCGTTACAACGCGGTGCTCGGTGAGGGCGCCTATCCGTCGCAGATCGTCGTCCCCTCAATGGCGTCCGGCGGCTCTGGACCGTCGGTGTGGGTCTGGCTCGCAGGCGCCGCGGCGCTGATTCTCGTCGGATTCGTCGTCTACAACTATTACCAATTTCAGGCCGGCGCGCGGGGCTCCGGCGGACCGACGGAGCCGCTGACGCAGCAAACCTTCGCGGCTGCCGTCCCGCTCGACTAGTGCGCCGAAGCCCTCGCCTCCAACCGGCGATAAAGGCACGTTTGCGTTGCGACTCACCCACCCATCGTGGGTGCGCGTCGAGATCGACGGCGTCGCGAAAATGGAAGGGGAATTTCCGTCCGGGACGACTCGGTCGTTCGTTGGAACGAAGAGCGCTGGGATCCGCGTCGGCGACGCGGGCGGGGTCGACGTCGTCGTCAACGGTAAGGACATGGGCCTGCTCGGGTCTTCCGGCGCGGTCGTCGACAAAGTTTTCAAGTTGGGCGGGGGTTAGGCCATGCCGCAGGATTTTTCGTTCGACGTCGTGTCGCGCGTCGACGCGCAAGAGCTCGACAACGCCCTCAACCAAACCCGTAAAGAAATTGCCGGGCGATTCGATTTCAAGAACACGAAGACGTCGATCGAGGTGACGCCGACCGCGATCACGATCGTCACCGACGACGAACTCAAGCTTCGCAACGTCGTCGACATGCTTCAGAGTAAAGCGACGCGGCGCGGCATCTCGCTCAAAGCGTTTGAGTACGGGAAGGTCGAGGAAGCCCTGCAGGGCACCGTCCGCCAAGTCATTACGGTCAAGAGCGGGATCCCCAAAGAGAAATCCAAGCCGTTGCTCGACGCGATCAAGGCGGCCAAATTGAAGGTTCAAGCTCAGTTCCAGGACGAGCAGTTGCGCGTCTCGAGCAAGAGCAAGGACGACCTGCAGAAGGTGCAGCAGATGCTGCGCGCGCTCGACTTCGATTTGCCGTTGCAGTTCGTCAACTATCGTTAGCCGTGCGTTAGAGACTCGTTCCTGGGATTCGGCGGGACCCGGAACGCCTAGGTTCCCAGGCCGCGCTCGGCCAATCTAGCGGAGTTTTGAACACCTCACCTCGTCGAGTCGCCTTTGTCAGCTTGGGCTGCGCGAAGAACTTGGTCGACTCCGAGGTCATGATCGCGCAACTCGGGCGTAAAGGCTGGGAACTCGTCGCCGAGCCGAGCGAGGCCGACGCCGTGATCGTGAACACGTGCGCGTTCATCGATCCGGCCAAGGCCGAATCGACCGATGCGATTCTCGAGCAGGCCGCCGCCAAGCGACCCGGTCAGAGTCTGATCGTCACCGGTTGCCTTGCCCAGCGCTACGGCGAGCAACTGCGCGCGTTGATCCCTGAGATCGACGGCGTCGTCGGAACAGGCGCCTACGCGGGAATCGACCGGGTCCTCGAAGAGGCGAGCGCCGGCTTGGTTCCGATTCGCTTGGCTTTCGAAGCCGAGCCCGAGCACGACTTTCTGCCGCGCCTCGTCACAACGCCGCGCGCAACCGCATACTTGAAGGTAGCCGAAGGCTGCGACCATCCGTGCACGTTTTGCATCATCCCGCAACTCCGTGGCCCGTTCCGGAGCCGCTCGCGCGCGTCGCTGCTCGCGGAGGCGCGCGCTCTCGTTGCCGCTGGGACGAAAGAGCTGATTCTGATCGCGCAAGACACATCGATGTACGGTCGCGATCGGGGGACGCGCCGCGGCGGCCTCGCGGAGCTGCTCGGGGAACTGCACGAGATCGAAGGCCTCGAATGGATCCGCCTGCTCTACTTGTATCCGGCGACCGTCGACGACGAACTGATCGATGCGATGGCGCGTCTGCCGAAGGTTTGCAAGTATCTCGACATGCCGCTCCAACACGCGCACCCCGAAGTGTTGCGCGCGATGCGCCGGCCGTCGAACGGCGAGCGCTACCTCGAGATTTTGGCCGAGTTTCGGCGGCGCGTCCCGGAATCACGCTGCGCTCGACGTTCATCGTCGGGTTCCCGGGAGAGCGCGCCGAGCACGTCGATTACCTCGACGCGTGGCTCGCGCGCGCCGAACTCGATCGGGTCGGCTTCTTTGCCTATAGCCGCGAGGATGGCACGCCCGGCGCGGAGTTGCCGGCACAAGTGCCGGAGCGTGAGAAGCGGCGCCGGCTCGTGCGGTTGCGCGAGACGCAGCGGCTCGCCTCCGAGCGCGCTCGCGCGCGAAGGGTCGGCCGGGTCGAAACCGTGCTCGTCGAAGCGACGCGAGCGCTCCGGCGCGACGACCCGCTGCGCGAGGCGCTTGGGAGCGGGACGGCGACGGTCGGGCGCTCGCAGGGGGAAGCGCCGGGAGTCGACGGAGCGATCTATTTCGCGAGCGACGCGGCGCCGGGGACGTTCCTCAACGTCGCGATCCGCGGGGCGACGG
This sequence comes from Vulcanimicrobiota bacterium, assembly GCA_963832625.1. Taxonomy (GTDB): domain Bacteria; phylum Vulcanimicrobiota; class Vulcanimicrobiia; order Vulcanimicrobiales; family Vulcanimicrobiaceae; genus CAWHUV01. The sequence goes on from CAWHUV010000008.1 coordinate 889,143, forward strand.
CGTTCGACTTTTTCGGCGAAGTCGTCGGCGTGACGTCGGCAGTACCGGCCTGATGTACAAGCACATGGCGCCCGAGCCCGAGCGCCGCCTCCCGCGGGGCTGGAAACTCTTCGGACTGCTCGTCCTGTTCTTCGCGTGCGTCGTCTTCGGCGCGCTGTTCGTCGATGCGTTCGTTACGAACCGGTCGCCGCGCGACATCGTCGACAGCCTGTTCGTCCCTACGCCGCAAGCCGTCTTCCACAAGGATCGGATCGCCGTGCTGCTGCTCGGCGTCGACTACAATTACGACGAGAAGGACCAGCCGTTCTCGGCGAACGCGCGGACGGATACGATCATGGCCGTCTCGCTGAACTTCCCGACCGCCGCTCAGCCGCGCGGCTCGATCGGCGTTTTGTCGGTGCCGCGCGACATGGACGTCGTGTTTCCGAACGGTCACGAGGATCGAATCAACGCGGCGTACGCGCTCGGCGACAACCCGATCAACGCCGCGCACCGTTCGGAGAAAACCGTCGCATCGTTTCTCGGGATTGGGGGGTTCGACCGTTTCGTTACGCTGCGCATCAACGCGGCCAAAGAAGTCGTCGACGCGATCGGCGGAATCGATGTGGTCCCCGATGAGACGATGAACTACGACGACAGTTGGGGCCACGTGCACATTCATTTCGTCGGCGGCAAGCGTTATCACATGAACGGCGAGCAGGCGATCTCGTACAGCCGCTTCCGGCACGATGAGTGCGGCGATCCCTGCCGGATCAAACGCCAGCAGCAAGTAATGCGTATCGTGCTCAACAAGCTCGAGTCGAACAAGATGAACGACTTGGTTCACATTACCGATTTCATCGGCATCATGCGCCGCAACGTGTACACCGACATCGGCAACAACGAGGCGCTGAGCATTGCGTTTGCGATGAAGAACGTCGACTTGAAGGCCGTGCGCACGACGCAAGTGCCTTACGTTTTCGACAAAGACCTGGCATGCTGCGGCAACGTCATCGTCGCCGACGAAGTCGCAAAAGCCCAGCTAGTCAAGCACATCTTTCTCGATCCGATTCTGCCGCCGGTCGCACCCAGCGCCGCCGCGGTCGCAGCCGCCGCCGGCACCCCGCGCACGATTCACCTCGACGTACGGAACGGAAGCGGCGTTCCGGGGATGGGCCACCGGCTCGCCGCCGCCTTGCAAAAAGCCGGGTTCGTCGTCGACAAGGTCGGCAACGCCGACTCCTACGATCATCTTTCGACCGAGCTTCGCGTCCACGCGACGCCGGCGATCGGTGAAACGGTCCGTAAAGCGTTGCCGGTTCGCACCGCGACGGTGACGCCGGATCCGTTTCCAGCCGGAACGCATGGCGTCGACGTGACGATCATCGTCGGCCGCGATTACGCCGCGCTCCCTGAGCGGGAGGCCTCGGCCGTAAAGTGACCCGCGGCCTGCAGGGGCTCTTGCTCACGCTCGCGATCGCAATCTTCGGTTACAGCCTCTACCGGTTCGACGCGCACTTCAATCGGCAGCCAGTCCCGGCGGTCGTCGCGCGGACCGCCGACGCGCATCGCGCCGTATCGAACAATCTGGACGCGCGCATCGAGCGCTTTTTGCACGACCACCCGACGGCGTCAAGCGGTACGGAAGACCGCCGGCTCGTCGCCTTGACTTTCGACGACGGCCCATTCCCCGTCGAGACGCCGCTCTTGCTCGACGTCTTGCACGATTTGCACGTCCCCGCGACGTTCTTTCTGATCGGCGACCGCGTCATGCAATTCCCCGAGTTGACCGAACGAATCGAACGCGACGGCCACGAGATCGCGAACCACACGATGACGCACCCCGCGCACTTCGAGGACCTTAGCGAGCCGCAGGTAGTCGCCGAATTGAATGCCGGCGCGGATGCGATCGATCGTTACGTCACCGACCCCGCGGTGCGGACGATGATGCGGCCGCCGCACGGCCGCTACACCGAAGAGACGGTTCGCGCTGCGCAGCACGCCGGGTATCACGTCATCCTGTGGAACGACGATCCGGGCGATTGGCGGCTCGTCGCGCCCCAGACGCTGGCCGACCACATCGAGACGAACGCAAGCGCCCCCGATATCATCCTGTTGCACAGCGGCCGGATGGCGACGATCGAGATGCTGCCGGAGATCGTCGCGCGATTCGAGGCCGCCGGCTTCCGGTTCGTTACGGTCGGCGACTTGATGCGGCGGCTCCCCGTTTGGGTGATCGATCACCCCGATGCGACCGCCGTATGACCGACGCGCGTCGTCCCGACCTTCTCGAACGGACGGTCCTTGCGCTGCGAGACGCACGCGAGACTCACGGCGTCATGGCGATCGTCGCGCGCGGTCTGGGGCACGAGTTTCGCCGCCCGTGCGTCGTCTACGAACTTCGCGACGGCGCCTTTCGGCCGATCGTCACGAGCGAGGCCGACTTTGTCGCCGCGCCGTTCCCCGCCGAGACGCTCGATCTCGAAGGGCTGCGCGTGCGGGGCGTGATGCGCGTCGGCGAGCGCGACGTCATCGCGGTTGCGACCGACGGGCAGCTGCGCACCGTTATTGGCCTCGAAGGCGGCGATGCGCCGCTCCCCGACGAGGACGTGAAGCTCTTGCGGGCGATCGCGGCGCACGCCGCGCTCGCGCTTTCGAACGTCCTCGCCTTCGAGCAGTTACGGCGCTACGCGGCCGAAGGCGTCGCGTTGACCGAGGCGGCCCGGACGATCCTCGGATTCACCGAACTCGAGCCGCTCGCCGCGGCGCTGTCGTGGCTTGCACTGCGCCTGGTCTTGGCCGACGAGGCGTGCGTCTACGGCCGGGGCGCCGACGGACTCGCGCTGATCGGGTGCACCCACAGCGACGAGCCGCCGCCGTTTCCAGCGACGCTGCCGCTCGAGCGAGGTGCGGCCGAATCCGCGCTCGCCACCGAACTCGCGGGGATGGCCGTCGTCGCGACGCCGATGCCGCTTCCGGGGGCGACCGACGCCGAGCATGGCGGGCTGCTTGTCGTCAGCCGCGCAGGGCCGCCGTTCGACAAATACGAGACGCGCCTGCTCGAGACGCTCGTGACGCTCGCCGCGCTCGCGATCCGCAACGTCGATCTCTACGAACAGTCGGCGCGCGCGAATCGCGAGCTCGCCGAAAGCAATGCCTTCAAGGACGACCTGATGGCGATGTTCGCACACGACTTCAAGGGGCCGCTGACCGTTATCTCCGGTTACTGCGAACTGTTGCTGGAGACGGAGCGGGGCGAGGCGCGCACGAGCGTCGAGCGCATCGTCGGCCAGACGCAGCGCTTGGCGAAGCTCTCCGAGGACGCGCTCGCGCTCGCGGCGACGCAGAGCGCCGGGTTCTCGCTGCAGCGCACCCGCCAAGACGTCGCGGCTTTCGTGCGCGACGCCGTGCACGGTTTGGATCGAGGCGGACGGATCGCACTCGAGGCGCCCGACGCGCCGGTCGTCGCGCGTTTCGATCGCGCGCGCCTGCGCCATGCGATCGACAACGTCGTCGGGAATGCCCTGAAGTACTCGAACGACGCGGTCCGAATCCGCGTCGGCCGCGCGAACGGCGAGGCGGTCATCCAGGTGGAGGACCGCGGGATCGGGATCCCGGCGGCCGACCTCGAGCGCGTCTTCACTCGCTTCGGCCGGGGGGCAAACGCCCGGTTCCGCGGCTTCACCGGCAGCGGCGTCGGCCTGTACATCGCGAAGAAGATCGTCGAGGTCCACGGCGGCCGGCTGACCGTCGAGTCGAAGGAGAACGAGGGCTCGACCTTCACGATCGCGGTCCCGGTCGAGTGATCCCGGGAGGGAAGCGGAACCCAAGTCTCCCGCGAATGGTTACGATTGGGTATGGCCTTCCTTAAGACGATTTTCGATGCGAACGAACGCGAGGTCATCCGGCTTCGCCGTACGGTCGTTGCGACCAATGCCCTCGAACCGGCGATCGCGGCGCTCTCCGACGACGAACTGAAGGCCAAGACGCCGGAGTTCAAAGCGCGCCTCGCCGACGGCGTGCCGCTCGACGAGATGCTTCCTGAGGTCTTCGCCGTGTGCCGCGAGGCCGGCAAACGGGCGCTCGGGATGCGGCACTTCGACGTCCAGATCATGGGCGGCCAAGTTTTGCACGAGGGTAAGGTCGCCGAGATGAAAACCGGCGAGGGCAAAACGCTCGTTGCGACGCTCGCCGTGTATGCCAACGCGCTTCTCGGCAACGGCGTGCACCTCGTTACGGTCAACGACTACCTCGCGCGGCGTGACGCGGAGTGGATGGGCCCGATCTACGAGTTCCTCGGGATCAGCGTCGGCGTCATCCAGCACGATCTAGATTCGACCGCGCGGCGCGCCGCCTACGAGTGCGATGTCACGTACGTCACGAACAACGAGATCGGGTTCGACTACCTGCGCGACAATATGGCGTGGCAGGTCGAAGACATGGTGCAGCGCCAGTTGCACTTCGCGATCGTCGACGAGGTCGACTCGATCCTGATCGACGAGGCGCGGACTCCGCTTATCATCAGCGGCCAAGGTCAAGACGCAACCGACCTATACGGCAAGTTCGCGCGCATCATCCCGCGGCTGGTCAAGGGCGAGGACTTCACGGTCGACGAGAAGGCGCACGCGGTGCCGATCACCGAGAGCGGCGTCGCCAAGGTCGAGAAAATGCTCGGCGTCAGCAACCTTTACGACCAGCGCAACCTCGAACTCGCGCACCAGCTCAACGCCGCGCTCAAGGCCTGGAACCTCTTTCACAACGAGCAGCAGTACATTGTGAAGGACGGCGAGGTGATCATCGTCGACGAGTTCACCGGCCGCTTGATGTACGGCCGGCGCTACTCGGACGGAATCCACCAGGCGATCGAGGCGAAGGAAGGGCTCAAAGTTCGCAGCGAGGACCAGACGCTCGCCACGATCACCTTCCAGAACTATTTCCGCCTCTACAAGAAATTAGCCGGCATGACCGGCACGGCCAAGACCGAGGAGCGCGAGTTCCGCGACATCTACGGCCTCGACGTGATCACGATCCCGACGAACCAGCCGGTGCGGCGCAGCGACGTCGGCGACATCGTCTATAAGAGTGAAGGCGCGAAGTTCGAGGCGGTCGTCGACGAGATCATCCAGGAGCACGAACGCGGCCGCCCGGTGCTGGTTGGCACGCGCTCGATCGAGAAGAGCGAGAACTTGGCGATGCGCCTACGCCGGCGCGGAGTCGAGTGCAACGTTCTCAACGCGAAGTACCACGAGCAAGAGGCGCAGATCATCAAGGACGCGGGGCTTTACGCCGCGGTCACGATCGCGACGAACATGGCGGGGCGCGGCGTCGACATCAAGCTCGGCGACGGCGTCGCCGAATTGGGCGGGCTGCACATCATCGGGACCGAGCGCCACGAGTCGCGCCGGATCGACAACCAACTACGCGGCCGCGCCGGTCGCCAGGGCGACCCGGGGAGCACGCGCTTCTACGTCTCGCTCGAAGACGAATTGATGCGCCTCTTCGGGGCCGAGCGTATCCAGAGCATCATGAACGCCGTCGGTTTCACCGACGAGACGCCGATCGAAGCCAAGCTGATTTCGCGCTCGATCGAACGCGCGCAGTCGAAGGTTGAAAACCACAACTACGAGACGCGTAAGCAGGTGCTCGAGTACGACGACGTGATGAACAAGCAGCGCTCGGTCATCTACGCCGAGCGCCGGCGAGTGCTCAACGGCGAGAGCCTGCGCGACTACATGCTCAACGTGCTCCAAGATAAGGTCGACCAGGCGGTCGAGCAGAACGCGCCCGAAAACGTCCACCCCTCAGAGTGGGACCTCGAGGAGATCATCAACGAGGTCGAGTTGATCTTCCCGGCGCGCGCGCACATCAAGGTTACGGACCTCGAGAAGCTCGACCGCGAAGCGATGAAAGTGCGGCTCGGCGAAATTGGCGTCGCGGCGTACGAGGCGAAAGAAGCGGAGCTGACGCCGGACCTGATGCGGGTCGTCGAGACGCGCTACATCATGTTGCCGATCATCGACCGCTTGTGGGTGGATCATCTCTACGTGATGGACGCGCTCAAGACCGGCATCGGGTTGCGCGGCTACGGTCAAAAAGACCCGCGCGTCGAATACGAAAAAGAATCGTACGAAATATTCGAGGACCTCAAAGGAAACATCGCCGATGAGGCGATCAAGGCGGTTTTCCGGGTCGTGATCGAGCGAAACGCAGATGGCGGGGCGGCGCTCGGCGGACCGGCGGGATACGGCGCGATCGGCGACGGTGCGGCAGAGACTGCATTCGAGCAGGTTCCCGATGGCTCGCTCGCGCCGAATGGGCCGGCCGGACCCTCGCGACTCGACCCGAGTTATGCGGAGAAGTTACTTGGCGCTGCGCCGAGCGGCGCGACGCGCGAAGTGCACACGAACCGCGACGAAAGCGGACCTCGCGCGCCGGTGCGTTCCGCCGAAAAGAAAGTCGGTCGCAACGAACTTTGCCCCTGCGGCTCAGGAAAGAAATTCAAACGCTGCCATGGGGTTGTGGCGTAACGGGATAGGTCAGCCACCCCAAAACGAGGCCTCCCTCACAAGACTCAAGAATCGTGGTTGCGCGGTCGCTTAGCGGCTAAGCCTCAAGAATCGATGCCGCGAAGCGGTGAATCGCGCCGGCGTGGCGCTGCGACCGGAGCGGCTAGTAGGTCACGCTCGCAGTTGCGTCGCGCCAAACGTGGTGGCGTCGACCGAAAATTTCGCCGCCGGAGCGAATCCGGTGCGCGGTATCAGCCAAATCCAGTACGCCGCGTCATTCGGCCGGTCGAACAGCGCTTCACAGCCGCAGCTCGTCACGGTTCTTCCGCTCGCGCGCAGAGCTGCGGCGATCGCTCGAAGGCCGCGCGCATCGACCGCCACCGTCTTCGGCCACGTGTACTTCGCATTCATGTAGTCCGGCCCGTTGCTCGTCTGGGGGATGTCGCTGAGAAACACTTCGCGCGCATCGAGCATCGGTTTGTTCTGCGCGAGCAAGCCTGTGAGCGACTTCAAATGGCCTCGATCAAGCAAGACGCTGCGACTGGAGGTCGGGGCGAGACGCTCGGCCCGATTGGCGACAGCGCTCGTAGCTTGGCCGAGAATTTCAACGCGCCACAGCATCCCCTGCGACGCCGCCAAACTTTCGGAAGGCGAAGAAGCGGACATTTTCGCCTTGATCGATGCGACGTCGCTTGCAGAGGCGGAAACGAGCACCGTTTCGCCGCCGATCTTCCATTGCTCCACTTCCTTCAAGTGCGGCCGCGTCGCGGCCGGCAGCGTCGTCGTATCCGGATCTACGGAAGACGGATCGAGCAAGAAGAACCCGCCCTTAAAGTCGCCCTTTGCGGGACTGGAATTGCACGAATATCGTATTGGGATGAGCCGACGGCGAGTACATGACTTGGCGGATGCGCGTGCCGGCCGGCAAGCCAACGGGCATGACGACCGGAAAGGTCGCGTTCGAGGTGATTCTTTGAAGGTCAGAGGCCATCGGATACTTCAGGACCGCCATCGAACGAACGGTCGCGGCGGCTTTCCCTCCGGAAAGCCAAATGTGCACGCCATCGTAGACTCTTGCCGCGGCCACCGCAGCGCCGAGTGAGGCGAGCACGATCAACCCGCACAATGCGAACCGTTGCGTCCGTTCCCGCTGCGTCGCCGCGCGCGACGCGCTGCGAATCGCGTCCATCGAAAGATTGGGAACGGGGATCCGTCCCATCGCGGCCTTGCCCGTTGCGGAAAAATCATACGGCATGTTGCGGTGTCTCCCCAATCACAAGATCGAGCCGGTCGTCGTAATCGCCGAGAATTTCGCGCAATTTGGTACGCGACCGCGCGAGCCGCGTTCTGACGGTCGCGTGTGGCACGCCCAAGATTGTGGCTATCTCCTCGGTCTTCAGGTCGTCAAAATAATAGAGCACAGTGACTTCGCGAAACTGTGGCGAGAGTTCGGCCAGCGCGCGCCACACGTCGATGCTCGTCGAGTCGCCGACGTCCACCGCCAGGTCGGGCACGAAATCGCTCGTGCGCTGCCTGCGCCTGACTCGCGCCGTCTCGCGCACGATAACGCGATATAGCCACGCGTCGAACGCCTCGGCCGAGCGCAGGCCACCTATCTTCCGGTGCACGATGGCGCACGCTTCCTGAGCGGCGTCCTGCGCAAGATCGCGATCCACCAGAATCGTCGCCGCCAGACGAAAACAGCCCGGCCAAATGGCTGCGATCAGGTCCTCGACGGCCCGCTCGTCGCGGTTCAGCGCCGAGGAGACGAGTTCGAGCGGTGCCCAGCGCGGTCTATCTCTCATATCGCTTACTCATAGGTAAAGAGTCGCTTGACCGTCCAAAATGTTCCCGACGTCCCCAGCAACGACTCGGCGGACATTTCGACGTCGATCCCCTTGAGCTGCGTGGCGCTGTGATCGGAGCGGCTTAGATATCGGCGACGGGTTCGAAACGACTTTACAGGCGTGCTCGCAATTGGTCACTAATCGCAGCCGTGCTGATCGCTCGGACTCGATGGCGTTTTTAGGCCCGCACTTCCATTAATTTTCCGCCGCCGGCACGATTCGCTTAGCGCATGAAGCTTTGCTGCTTAGATCGCTGAGAGTCCACGCATGGTCGATTCCGGAGAGCCTAACCGCCCCCTGCACCATGCTGGCATCGCGCCGCGGGCTTTTCAGGAGGGCAACCGTAACGAAATGCTCCACTTCTCTCGTATGTCGAAGTTGATCTACATCACCAATACGTCGCTCGATGGTTACGTGGAGGACGAAACCGGTGCCTTCGATTGGGTCAATCCCGATCAAGTATTCGCGTTCATCACTGAGTTGTTGCAGCCGATCGGAACCTATCTCTATGGGCGGCGACTCTATGAGACGATGGCCTACTGGGATGCATCGGTGGAGACCTATCCGCCCGAACGCCGCGATTTCGCACGGATCTGGCAGAAGGCCGAGAAGATCGTCTTTTCACGAACGCTGACAGGCGCTACAACACGCAACACGCGTGTCGAGCGAGACTTCGACCTCGAGGCCATTCGGAAGCTCAAGTGGGAATCGGAGCACGACATCACCATCGGCGGCGCCGAGCTTGCGGGGCTTGCGCTCGAAGCCGATCTCGTCGACGAATGTCAGCTCGTTCTCAACCCGGTGATCGTCGGCGGCGGAAAGCCGGCGTTCCGAGCGGCTTTACGACGGAATCTCGAACTCCTTGAGACGCGCCGTTTCGGCACCGGAGTAATCCACTTGCGCTATCGCATGCGAGCTCCCACTAACGCACAATGAAACCACTATCGCCCGCCATTCTTTCCAAGCACATAGATAATCCAAGGGGCGACCGAAGTTTCCGCAAGCCAATTAAAGGGCTCGTCGTTACGGCCGAGCGGCTTGAACCAGGCGATGAGCTCGAGGTCTGATTCAACGATGAGGCTCCTGTAGTCTTCGTCGCGCCATAAGACGTCTATCACGGGACGAGCGTCTTCGACGTCCTTCATGACTATGCGCACCGCGTCCCCGCTTCTCGCAAGGCGGTTTTCCGGGAAGTCCCTCGTTGTGAATGAAGCCCACTCGTGCGCGTAGATGTCGGGCGTGGAGCCAACGAGGATAATCCGACCTCGGTCGTTCAGCAGACGCCCAAGGCCGCGCAACAGCTCACAGCGCCTCGCGACGTCGGGGATGTTGTCAAAGGTGAATGCCGAGAGGGCGAGGTCGAAACTGGCCGGCGCAAAAGCGCTGAAATCGCCATCGTCAACACATCGATACGTTCCTCCGGGATCGGCGCTCTTGGCCAGCTCGATCATGCTGCTCGATATGTCGATACCGATCGCATCAAAGCCGAGGCCCTTCAGGAATCGCGTGGAACGGCCGGCGCCGCAACCAAAATCAAGAGCTTTGCGTCCGGTGACAAACTCCGTGAGAATATCGGGCAAATCCCGGTATGCCAAATGATAGGTGCCGGGAAACTCTAGAGCCGCGTAGGCCTTCGCCCTCTCGGAGTCATCATAGACGTTGGCAAATGACACGATGTCACAGTACTACACGGGGGTCAATGGATGTCCTACGTCGTGAAGCTACATCCGATGAACTCCGCGCCGGGGGACACCGCGTTGGCGCAAGACTGGAGGAAAGCGCATCCCGGCGGCACGTATCCCATGGGCGTGCGGCGCATCGAAGTCAAAGAATGCCTCGAGGCCAATAAGGAAGACGCCGCGGCGTTGGCACCGGTGTAATGGGAGCTAAGCGCCTATCATGACAGAGAACGGCGGCGTTATCGGGGTATCGGATCACGGCGGTTGGGCGGTGCTAGTGACGGTGACGCGCGATGGGACGCTCCTCGACCGCCGTCGCGTAGAACTCGTGGACGACTCCCTGCCGGCGCTTCCCCATCACCACGAAGGCCAGGGCCTCCCGGTGGACAAGGCTGTGGCTTTGGTCGAGCGCGTGCGCGCATCGGCCGAGCGGCACTCAGTGCTTGCGCTGGACGCTGTCGCGGTGCCCGTGCGGAGCATCCTCGGCGTCGCCCTTCGTAACTGCCAACAGCTTCCGCCGACGATTGCCGAACGAATCAAAGACTATCGCGCACGCAACGTCGCCGACTGGGTGATGTACCGCCGAGCATTGGCCACCGCCGCCGCCGCGCGCGGTTGGCCGGTCTACTGGTACGATGCGAAGCAAGTGGTGAGCGCGGCGAGCCTGGCGTTGCGCGTCGAGAACTTCGACGATCGCTTTCTCCAAATGCGGAGCGCCATCGGGCCGCCATGGAACAACGATCACAAGCTCGCAATGGCGGCGGCCATAGTCGCGGCAAATGCGCTAGGGGAGTGATTCGGCTCCGTCACGACCGACGCGGCTCCGAGCAAGCACTCCGCCCAGCGCCACAAGCGGTACCAACGTTGTAAGGAAAACCAGGTGATACCAAACCGGGAAGTACGCCCACACGTGGATGTGTTCCGGGATGAATGCCGCGAGAATGATGGCGCCCAGCACCAATGGCAGCCGCGGCATAGACGGTGCTATCAGGCTTGTCGTCGCGCCTGCAGCGAGCGACGAGAGCGCGCCAAGAAGAAGGCGTGCCACCTTCATGGCGAGCGTAAAGGTCATTGTCGGTTCGGCCAAAGCATAACCGGCAAGCCCGATACGCAACCCGCGGTTGAGCAGTGAAGCAACCAGCACCCAAACCACGATCCCGCCTAGTATCGCTAAAATGGACCGTATCATAAGACTCTATTGACGGAGGCGGACCGCAAGCCGACCGGAAATAGCGCCCGTATGCGTAAGACGATCTCTACCGAGCAGCCTGCGGCGGTGACGGCGCTGAAGATCCAGCATCGGCGAATGGCTGTCGTCGTACTCGTCGTCGTTGCCATCGGGGCGGCCATCGCGATGAGCGGGAACGCCGTCGCGGACACACTGTTCGTCCTGGCAGTCGCCCCGGCGTTGTTCATCGTCTGGCACTTTCACCACGCCGACAAATACAAAGCCGAACCGTTCAGCTTGCTGCTCGGAACTTTTCTGCTCGGCGGACTTTCGGCATTCATCGCCGCGCTGCTCGAGCCGAAGATACCGTCGACCGGTGGAATCGGGACCATGTTCCTCTTCTTTCTCGTCAGCGTCGCGCTCGTAGAGGAGCTGGCGAAGTTCGCCGCCGTTCGGGTTTTCGCGTACCGATCGCCGCAGTTCGACGAAACCATGGACGGCGTGATCTTCGGCATCACCGCGGCGATGGGCTTCGCCGCCGTCGAAAACATCGCCTACGTTTTTAAGTTCGGCGGCGAAACGGGGATCTACCGGGCGTTCGTCAGCGTGCCGGGACACGCGTTTTACGGTGCGATACTCGGCTACTACCTCGGCGCGGCCAAAGTGCGCCACCAGCCGTGGCTGGTCGTGGTGGGCCTAGCGCTCGCGATCGTCTTACACGCGATCTTCGACACGCTGGCCTCGACGACGGGCCTGTTCGGGCTGATTCTGCTCCCATTCCTCGTGTGGTTCATCTACTTCGCAATCGTCAAAAAGGAAATTGCGAAGGCGCAAAGCGAGTCGCTCTATCGACCCGTCCCGGAGCAATCAACCGGCGGACCGTAGACGCGCGCACGCTTCACCCGAAAGCAATCCAAAATGGGAAAGCACTCCTGAAAGTTGCTGTCGATGTAGTGCGATCCATCGATACAACACCAACACAATCGTCCGAGAGAGCCGCGTATTCAAGAAGCGTCGAACGAGAACGGGCAAGGTTTGTTCGCCGGTCACGATGTCGATGAATGCGTCAGAGCCGTACGCGACAGCCTGCCGAGGAAGCGCCGTGAGAAGCAGAACTTGAGACTCGCAGGCACGGCTCGGTACTCCAAAGTCCGCCAGTACTTGATCCGAGACAGCGGCGCACGGGACTAAATCGATGCTGCGCATCACGCCTAGCTTTCGTAGCAGCAATAAAGCAGCGCAGCAAAAGACGCAGTCGCCATCGTAAACGAGAGTGGGACGCAGTTGGCTGCTCCGAGGAAGACTCTGCACGACAGCAACCAAACCTTTAGGCGCCGAGTTTCGGGAAACCTCGCGCTGACGGCATTCGGCGAAGTGCGTCGCAAGAGAACGGCGCGATTCCGAGGAAACATTCACGTCAATGGGAGTGCCGCCGGAACCGATTACGCTCAACGCCGATGCCTACGAGGATCGGCTCCGGCTCCTCGATTTGATGGCTGCAGAGTATCCTCTGCCCGAGCAGTTTCCCGATCCGATGGATGGGATTCGTATGCAGACGAAGTGGCAGCTCGACTCGGGACGTGGCCAGACACGATGGTGGAGTAAGTGCAACTACACCCTGACTGTCTGGCGTCTGCGCGCGCTAAAAAACCGTGGCGAGTTCGGGCATGTGACGATTGCGGGGAACGATCAGGTCTCTCTTCCAAAATCGATCGAGCGTCGTTTGCACCGGTACTATAGAGTCATTCGTTCGATTCGCGGCGGCGGCAAGGTGCCGCCGAAACTTCTGCAGACGGTTCTGTGGGGGATCCACGTGCATTCGCTGGCGGTCGCCTTCAAAGCAGCCAAGACTGAGCTCGCGTCGCTGCCGCCCGGCGAACGTGAGTTCGCCGTTGGTTGGGGCACGATCGTTGTCCGCGCCCTCGCCGGCGTCGGGTTCTGGACGACCAAGCGTCTCTCAGCGCCGCTCGCGGCCGACTTGCCGGCGCGCGTACTCTGCGCCACCGACATCAACCCTGAATACCTGAGCGACCTTCCGCTCAATCAGCGAACCGCGGCAATCGCGATTGCGGGTCTCGCCCTTGAGTCGGATCTGGCCCGTATCTACTCGCCGCTTCTCGGCGTGAGCGCCCTGTTCGCCGAGTGGCTCGTCGACCTGTGGCTGCGCCTCGTCGACCGCGTGCGACGGGTCGATGCTAGCAGCGAGCGTTAAGTTCGAGTTGGTTGCGGCGCCGAAGCCTTATCGATGGCGGCCTGGACCTTATCGAACGACGAGTTGATCGACGCGACCGATTGGTGTAGTTCGTACTCGTGATACGCCCATACGAGCATGCCGAAGATGCCCGGGATCAACGGAATGAGCAACGCGGCGAGTGGCGGCCCCTTCGGCATCGGCTTCCCCTGCGCGAATCCGCACTTCAGACACTTTTTCGCGAGGTCAAGCCCCGACCCGCACTCCGAACAGAACCGCATTCGCTCCTCCGAACGGGTGTACGGTCCTGAATCGGCCCGATTTTAGCGAGCTAGGCTATAGAGGGGGGTTGACAGAGAGCAGGGGTTAGTCTAGAGTGCTAATGTGCTAGTGTGCTAGATGATTAGAGCGCTAGCCGCACGAAAGGGCTTCCCGATGACGTCTTCCATGGCCGACCGCCCCAATTCCGAGTCCCCCCGCGCGCCCCGTACCCGCGTTCGTCTCCCTGAGCGCATCGGCGGCGGCCTGTTCCCGGGCTGGGGTCCGAAGTTCTAGAGCTGCTAGTAAGGTAAATGCCGGCCGCAATGACGGTAGATCCGCGCAGCGGCGTGCCGATCTACCTGCAAATTATCGAGCAGGTGAAGCGCTCCGTCGCCGTCGGCGTTCTGCAGCCGGGCGAACAGCTTCCAACCGTCAAGCAGCTCGCGCTCGACCTTACCATCAATCCGAATACCGTGCTGCGCGCTTACCGCGAGCTCGAACGGGACGATGTCATCGAGACGTCGCCCGGGCGCGGCACCTTCGTTCGCGACAACGGAAGCGTTCTTTACGCCAAGGCCGTCGCGAGCGACCTCGCACGAGGTGCGGTCGACGCCGCGCTGCGCGAAGCAAAATCGGTTGGACTCTCACGCAGTGACGTGCGCAAATTAATCGACGGCGCTATCGACCGTTGGTTTCCGGAGGAGCGATGAGTCGTAGTATCAGGATCACAAACTTGCGCAAGACGTACGGCGCCATTGCCGCCGTCGACGGTTTCTCGCTCGAGATTCCGGCGGGGACCGTCTTCGGACTCCTCGGACCGAACGGCGCCGGCAAGACGACGATCTTCAAGTGCCTAATGGGTCTAGCGCAGCCAACGAGCGGCGCCGTTCTCTACGATGGAAAACCGCTCGTCCCCGACACGCTCGAAAGCATCGCGTACGTCCCCGAGCGCAGCGTCCTCTACGAATGGATGACCGTCGACCAGCACGTCGAGATGAATCGCCAGGCTTATAAAGCCTTCGATCCCGGGCGCGCGTACGAGTTGTTGGCGAAATTCGACGTCGAGCCGAAGCGGCGCTGCCGGGTGCTATCGAAAGGGATGCGGACGGCCGTGATGGTCGCGCTGGCCTTTGCGCGCAACGCCGAAATCCTCATACTCGACGAACCCACCAACGGGCTCGATCCGGTCAATCAGCGCCACGTGCTTAGTCTGATTATCAACGAGTCCGCGCGCGGGAACTCGGTGCTTTTCTCCTCGCACCAAATCGGTCAAGTCGAACGCGCCGCCGATCACATCGCGGTCGTCGCTCGTGGGCGCTTGATCCTCGAGGGGCTCGTCGACGATCTCAAAGCCGACCGGAAGATCGTCGAGGGCGTCTTCCCCAACGTCACCTACACGCTCAACGGCATCGTAAACGATCCGCGCGTGCTTCGCGCCGATCGCATGGAGCGCATCGTGCGCTTGCTGGTGCGCGACGATTCCGACAGCATCGCCGCGATGTTGACGAATGCCGGCGCGAGCGGCGTGCGCGTCGTCGACTTAAATCTCGAGGACATCTTCCTGTTTGCCGTCTCGCCGGCCGGCGCCGTCATCGCCAAAGGAGCCTAACACATGCGGATGATTTACGTTGAATGGTTGCGCGTGCGCCGCGTGTTGAAGTGGACCGCAGTCGTGATGGGAGTCCTCCTCGTCCTATCGTTCGTACTGCGCATTATCGTTATAGATATGCAGCATCACACCGGCTACGTCCACGAAATGACGATTGGTGACTATGGGATCGCGGGCGGTTTCATCGCCATGATGGTCGCTACGATTCTCGGAGCGCCGTTCGCCCGCGAAAACGATGGCCATCTGGAAGTCGCGCTGGCCAAACCTATCGGCCGAATCGATCTAGCGCTCAGAACGATCGGGATCGATGCAGTCGGCATCGTCGCGGCCCTAGTCCTTGGAGCCGTTTTTGCGATCCTCTGGCACGGGCTGTTCTTCCCGTTCTGGATCACGTTTCACGCGAGCGACGCGGTCGTGTTGGCGATAAGTCTTCTGGCTTCGTTCGCATGGTACGCCTTGCTGGTGGCGGCCACTGCTTCGTTCAAGCGTGGCTACGGGATTATCCAGGGCATTGCTTGGCCGACGGCCCTGATCGTCGCCGTTCTTGGCGTGGTGGATGCTCACGATAATGTGATGCTTGCTCTGAGCCGCGATACATTCTGGCTGCTTAGCCGCATCGACCCGTTTTCGTACATCCACGTTTCAGGCATGCCGGAAGGACACGGTGCGCCGGCGCTGGATGCCGACTGGCCGTTTCAGTTGACGATGCTCGCGGTTCTCGCCGTGGGCTACAGCGCGCTGGCCATCGTTCAGTGGCGACGGGTCGAGGCATAACCGCAGTCTTTTCCTGACCGCACCGCTCGCTGAGGAGGACTTGAAATGAACCTTCGTGCGGCTACTACGCCGGGCACGTTGCAACGGCATCACCTATCGCAAGGCGTTGGCAACGTTTTGGCCGGATCATCCAGCCGGCGATCGCTGCGAAGGTTTTCGGACGCAGCCTTGACGGCGTCAACCCGCTTCTGGTTTGCGGTCGTGATCGGCGGCCAACTGCTGTTCGCCACGTACATCGTGCTGTTCTACGGTCTGTCGGGCTGGCACGGGCAACTGGGCGATCGAGCCAAGTTCCTCAATCATGCATACGTGCCGGGTGATGTGGTTGGAAATTTCGCCGTCGCCATGCACATCTTGTTCGCGCTCGTGATAAATCTCAGCGGAGCGCTTCAACTCGTGCCGCAAATTCGGACGCGCGCGCCCGCCTTCCATCATTGGAACGGACGCGTGTTCTTGTTCGGCGCAGTCACGACCGGCCTCGCAGGGCTTTACATGACGTGGTTCCGCGGAACGGTCGGCGACATTTCTCAGCATCTCGGAAGTACGCTAGACGCCGCCCTGATCTTTCTCTGCGCCGCCCTCACTTTACGGTATGCCGTTGCTCGCGAGATCGCCATTCATCGCCGCTGGGCGCTCCGTCTGTTCATGGTCACGAGCGCATCGTGGTTTCTGCGGATCTTTTTGTTCCTGTGGCTCATCGTCAATCGTGGCCCGGCCGGCTTCGACCCTAACACGTTCACCGGGCCGGTCCTTACCTTCGCGACGTTCGCCCAATACTTGGTGCCGCTTACCGTGCTCGAACTGTACCTGCGCGTACGCGCGCGAGACGGCATCGCGAGCCGCTTCGCGATGGCGGGAGGCGTTTTCGTCCTCACCTTGGCCATGTGCGCCGGACTGTTCGCCGTCGCGATGGCCGCGTGGCTGCCGAGCGTGAAAACTGCGTACATAAACAAGACTTCGATAGTACAGCCGCTCTTCACGACCATCGAATCGCGCGGCGTCGGCGCGGCGATCCGGGAGTACCGTCACCTTAAGGCCGCCAACGCGGGCACGTATAACTTCGGCGAGAGTCAACTGAACGCGTTAGGGTACGAACTCATCCGGGCTCGCAAGTTCAAAGACGCGATCCGCATCCTTCAATTGAACGTCGCGACCTTCCCGAAATCGAGCAACGCCTACGACAGCCTCGGCGAAGCGTATATGGACGACGGCGACAAGGCGCAGTCGATCGCGAACTATCGAGAGTCGCTCAGGCTGAACCCGCAGAACGGGAACGCGGTCGCGATGCTCGGGAAGCTGGGCACGCTCAAATGACGCAGACCCGAGGCTAGAGTTCCAGGCCCGACGAAGGTCGTCGGCAGCCAGTTCCACGCTCCGCCCGTGCAGGGAGCTTCCTCACATGGATCAGCCGCCTCAGGGAACCCCACTGCCTCCCGCTCCCCCTCTCGGAAGCGCGCCGCCTCCGCGGCCGAACAAATCGGGGACGCCGATTCTGCTCGGCTGCGGCATCGTGCTCGTGGTGCTGCTGGTCGTCGGCGGGTTTGCAATGTGGGCGATGTACCGTTTCGTCGGGGGCGTGGTTCACACCGCACAAAGCGTCGAGCAAATCGCCAAGGGCGCGGCGCAGGGCGCGCAGCAAAGCGGCGGTCAGCCCGGCGCTACTCCGAATCCGATTGACGTGCTAAAGGGGATGGTCAACGCCGGAAAACATCACGTCGAGACGCTCCCGGGCGACGACCTAAAAGGATACTTGCCGGGGTCGGCCGGATCGCTTGCGCGCACGGACATCACATCGGGTTCGGGGACGGTCGCCGGCATTAGCGGAACGAGCGCGACCGCTACCTACGGCGATTCGTCGCACGATACGATCCAGATCGAACTGACCGACGCTGCGAACGCGTCGGGCTTAACCGCGATGTTGGACTTGATGATGGGCGCAGTCACGAGCGAAAGCGACCGGGGTTATGCGAAGACGACGGACCTCGGCGACGTGAAAGTGCACGAGAAGTGGGAGAAAGCCGGCAAACGGGCTCAGTTGATTGGCGTAGTCGGTGGCCGGTTCGTCATTGCCGTGGACTCAACCGGCGTCGACATGTCGGCCGCCGAGCAGGCTTTCCAAGCCGTCGACATCGCAAAGCTCAGCAGCATCGCCGCTTCGACCCCGCATCAATAAAACACGGCCTAGAGCGCCTGCGAGAACCACTCGCCGATCTCCGAAGCCTCATCCGCCGTCAGCGCCAACGCCGTCGCTTCGGCGACATGAGCCAAGTGCGGTGCCGAACGAGATGGTCCGACAACCGGCGCCGTGCAATGACCGTTAGCGAGGATCCACGCTAGAGCTAAACCCGCGCACGTGACGTCGCGCCGGATGGCCTCGCGCTCGAGCCGCTCGAGCGCGTCAAAGACGCGCTCGGACAAGATCTCGTCGAACCCCTCAGGTCGAAGAGCCAATCTCGTCCCGTCCGGAAACGGCGCGTTGCGTTTATATTTTCCAGTCAGCACGCCGCCGGCCAGCGGCGAGAATGGAGTGTAGCCGAGGTTTCTCTCGGCGCAGATCGCGCGCACTTCGCGGTCCCCTTCGGGGACCAAGAGGCTGAAGCTGTTCTGCACCCATTCGAAGGCGGGCAGCCCGAGACGGTCCGCCGCGTCGAGAGCAGCGCGGAGTTGGCTCGCGTCGACGTTGCAACACCCGATGTGCTCGACGCGGCCGCTCTCAATCACCGCAGCAAAGCCCTCGAGAGTCGTTTCAATGGGTGTCTCTGCGTCCGGCGCATGCGAAAGGTAAAACGTGACCCTTTCGACCCCAAGCCTCTCGAGGCTGATACCGAGCGTCTCCTCGATGTAGGATTGGTCGAACGCGCGACCTTCCAGGCCGTCCATTGCGGGTGGAGCCACCTTCGTTGCGACGTGCATGGCTGCGCGAGTCCGTTCGTCACACTGACGCAGCCATTGCCCGGTCGCGAGCTCGGACTCCCCACCGGCATATCGCTCGGCCGTGTCCAGCACGGTGATTCCTAGCGCCGCCGCCTCGTCGAGCGTAGCGAAAGCACCTTCGCGGTCAATGCCGCGCCCGATCAGTTCCGTTGCCCCTCCGAGGCCGCCGAACGTACCGCAACCGAGAATAACCTCGGATATCTCGACGCCAGTACTCCCCAAGAGCCGCTTTCTCACGGCGCATTCTTCGTCTCTTGCAACGCGATGTTTAAACCAGGCTTTGACGTTAGCGCGGGCCGCTCGCGACGCGGCCGCGGTGAAGGCGATCAACGCTTCCCTCGGCGCACTCGGTGGTTGAACGTTGTTACTAGGGCGGACCGGGCTTCGCTCCGGCTTCGGCTCGAGCGAGGACGAAGCAAAACGCCCGGCGCTTGGAGAACTAAACCTGCACCATGATAAACGCGCGTCCCGCGCCGGAGCTTCCCCTCTACCGGCTCTACATATTGCGAGCGTCGTATTTGCTGATTGGTTTAGGGCAGGGCAGTCGAACCTGGCCGGCCATAATCCACCACGTCAAACCGTGGGATTTTTGGCACGGCGTCGGCATGAGCTTCTTCGGTGCGCTAACGCTGCTCTCGCTTTTGGGAGTGCGTTATCCGGTTCGGATGCTGCCCCTCATGATCTTCGAGCTTGCGTGGAAACTGATCTGGACTCTTGTCGTCTGGCTACCACTGTGGCTCGCTCACAGCATCGACGCCGATACGGCCGATAATGCGATCTCCATCTCTCTTGGCGTCGTTGTCGTCCCACTGGTTCTTCCGTGGGGTTACGTCTGGAAAAATTACGTGGTCGCGGCCGCCGACCGTTGGAGATAGTCCAAGAGGCGCGGGTAAGTAAACGAGTCTAGAAGCAAGCGACGTTCGGAGCCGAACTCACGCAGTAGCGCGTTCACAAGACTTTCTACGGAGGTCCATTGCATGGTAAACCGATGCCACGAGTAACGCCGTTTCATTCGGTCAACGAAATAAAGAAGCCAAGACGCGTTTATCACGATAACAGTGCGTGTCCGCGTGGTCGCGACATTCCGCGGAGCGAGCGACGCAGCGGCACGGGTAACTTCCGGCTCTGCGAGGACTGCGATCAACTCGATCGGCAGGACCGCTAAGTTGGGTTTGATCGGCGATTTGAAGCCGCAGGAGCGAGCCGCCGTTGAAGCCGTCGCCAAACGGTTCTCGGCGACGTGGGAACGCGGCGGCGATCCCCCCGACGCCTATATCGCGGTCGTTGGGAAACGGATTGCTGTCGACATCGCGACCATCAAACGCCACGCCCCCGCCCAAGCTAACGACGCCAAGCCTCGTTTGAGGTTCGATAAGGTTGCGACTAGGCTTATCGAGCATCTGCAAGCCGCCCTTGGCGAAACCGTGCCGGCGGGCACGACGGTCCTGCTAACCGTCACCGCTCCGATCCGATTGCCGGCGAAAACCGCCGCCTCGCTGGAAGACAAAATACAAACGCTTCTCGGGCGGCGCTCGCAGAGTCGCGATGTGAAAGACACGATCCACGGGAATCGCGTCCAGATCCGACTTTTAAGCGACGGATCTGAGCGAGCGCCAAGAGTAATGGGGTTCGTGCACAACCCCGATTCAGACGGCAGCCTATTCTTGAACATTGCTCGTGAATTGATTGAGCTATTCGGCGCCGAGGCCGGTCGGCGCGCGCAGAGGCTTACGGCCGATCGATGGCTTGTTGTGGTAAGCGCCCGAGGGATTTTATGTCTCGAAGCATATCGCTACGTCTATTCGCAGCTGCGCCTGGGATCTGAATTCAAAAAGAACCTCATTGTATTTGGCGATGGGCGTGTCGAGACGTTGTCGGAGTAAGAGCGGGCGCGAATTAGCGGGCTGAGGACTCGTTTAACGCGATGGCTTGGCGGATGAGCGCTTTGAGCGCGGCCTCGTCGATCGGGTCGCCTTCGTGCAGGTCGATGGCACGCCGGACATTGCCCTCGAGACTCGAGTTGAAAAGCCGCTTGGGATCCTTGAGCTGCGCACCCTTGGCGAAGGTCAGCTTGACGATGCTCTTATAGGTTTCGCCCGTGCAGATTATGCCGTCGTGATACCAGACGGGCACGCCTCTCCACTTCCACTCCTCGACGACCTTGGGATCCGTTTGCTTGATGAGTTTGCGGACCTTTGAGAGTGTCTCACCCCGCCAATCACCCAGCTCTTTGATTCTCGCGTCAATGAGCTGGGAGGGTGCACGGCCCTTCGAGTCGGTAGTCTTCTTCATCTCGTATCCCGTTTGTCGCTTAACCCTTCGGCCATTGTCGTAACCCCACGATCGTGCCGCTGGGGTCTTTCACGCTGGCGACCAGCATTCCGCGGGCGACGTCCGTGATCTCTTGCACGACCGTGCCGCCCGCCTCCACGAGCGCTTTCACGCTCGCCGCGATGTCGCTCGATGTCCAATAAGCGAGCGCGCCTGATTCGTGTTGATCTCCGCTCGGAACGAGCCCGATTTCGATGTCGCCGCTCTTGTAGCCGACGTACCGGGGCGAGTCGACGTAGGGGTCGGAACCAGTAAGCTCACGAAAGAACCGCTTGGCTTTGGCCAGATCTGCAGCTGGGTAGACTATTAGGGACACGTCCATCAAGATTTCACGCTCCATGTTAGCGCGTCGTCGCTCGGGGCGCCCTTTCCAGAAACGCGCGCGTCCCTCCCGGCGACTGCGCCACGCCGTGGTTCGAGCGTTGTCGGCGCTCGGGACAAGGCGTCTCGTTCGGAGCGGGAGAACGGGCGCGCAACCTGCCTGTTCGCTTCGGGAGGGTTCATCTTGAATAAATGGCGCGAGGTCTTACAGAAGGCGGCCTTAGTCGCCGTCGCGGCAACGGTCGCAGGCTGCACTGGGGGCACGCGCGTGGCTCCCGTTATGGACGGCTCGAGCGCGCTTTCGACGGACACGCTCCAGCGCGAATCTGCCGCCGGGCCCGATCACAATACCTGGGCGACCAGAGCGCCGATGCCGACCGCACGAATCGCCCCCGGCGCGGCTGCGATCGGCACGAAGATTTACGTCGTCGGGGGCTACGACGCCACGGGCGTGCTGTCTACGAACGAAATCTACGACACGGTCGCGAACACATGGAAAATGGGCGCACCGATGCCGACCGCACGCTGGGCGCTCCAGGCTGCCGCGTATAAAGGCAAGGTCTACGCGATCGGCGGCGCCACTGAAGAGGGCGGGCCAGAGGTAAGCGTCGTCGAGCAGTACGATCCGGTTCACGATTCGTGGAAAGCCGTGGCATCGATGCCGACCGCACGAGACGGTCCGCTTACCCCGGTCGATGGCAAACTGATCTACGCGATCGGCGGCTACAACGGCGTGCGGGACGCGACCGTCGAGGCATATGACTCGGGCGCGAACACCTGGTCGACGAAGGCGTCGATGCTCCTTGGAAAGTCGGGTGCTTCCGTCGCGACCATCGGGAAAACGATCGTTGCCGCGAGCGGCTACTCCAACTCCGGGGTCACGAAGGATAACGAGGCGTACAACCCGTCGAAGAACGCGTGGACCCAGCGTGCGCCGGCGCCGACCGCCCAAAACGCCGGTTGCGCCGGCGCGATCAAAGGCGCGCTGTACTCCGCGGGCGGAGCCGACGGTAACGGCGCAGCACTCGCCATTGTCCAGGGGTACACGCTCGCGTCGAACAAGTGGGCCGCGCTTGCGTCGATGCCGCAATCCACAATCGGTCCCGCTTACGCCGTCGTCAAGAACGCACTGTACTGCATAGGCGGCTCAAATCAAGGCTTCCCAAACGGGTCGGCGACGTATTACAACACGGTCCAAGTCTACACGCCTTGAGAGCGGCCGTACAAGGAATTCTCGAGAGTCAGCGCTCGTCGGGCGGCAGCAGCGAAGGCGGCTGCGCGAGGAGATACGTGTCCGAATACGGTTGCGGCGCCGGCACGAAACGGCGAGGTTTCTGCGAAAAATCGAAGGAGTCGATGAGGCTATTGGCGCGCGAGTCGGTGTAGCCGTCGGACTCCGTTCCCAGTGGCGGCAACGAAAACGCTTGCTCGACGAACTTTAGGGCGCTCGCAAACTCGTACTGCGTGTGAGAAATGTAGCCCGCCTTTGCGCCCTGCGCGATGCGCGCGTACGGCGAGATGACGATGCACGGGACGCGGATCCCGAGGCCGCGGAAGTCGAGTTGCGGCGGCGCGGCATCGTCGTACCAGCCTCCCCAGTCGTCCCAAAGCACGACGATCGCGGTCGAGTCCCAAAAACGGCTGCGTCCGATCGTGTTGACAACCGACGCCACCCACGACGGGCCGGTGTTGCTCCCGCTGCCGCCATGATCGGAGTTCTTCAAGTCGGGGATCACCCACGTGACGCCGGCGAGCCGGCCGTCGTGAACGTCGTGCAGCACGGTCGTCTCGGGCCAGACCACGTTCTTCCAGTCGGGCCCGTGCCGCACGGCGTCGATGGCGTCGAACTCCGTCCAGGCCTCGCCGCCCAAACTGCCCTTCACGTAGGGTGAATAGTAGCGCCACGAAACGCCGGCGGCGTCGAGCGTATCCGCCATCGTTCGGAACTGCGTGAAGCAGGGAAACGGCCCGCCCGAGTGTACGACGCGTGCTCGCGACAGCGTATAGGTTTCCGTCCCAACCGGCGCGTCGCAACCCCACGGGAGCCTGGTAGGAAAGTCGACTTCGGATTCTCCCGGCCGCAGGTCGGCGTTGCCGGCGATCAAGTCGAGATGCGCGGTGAAGCTCGGCCCGAACTCGGTGGGAAACGTGCGATCGGCCAGCACGTATTGGCTCGCCAGAGTCCAGGTAAGGGAGCGCTTCGTACGCCGGAACGTATGCGTATGGATAGGTGCGCTTGCCTTGGAATTGTTCGCCCTCAAAGCCGTCCATCTTGCCGCCGTCCCAAGCGGTCACGGCGTCGATCCAATTGTTTTGGATGTCGTTCGAATTTTCCAAAGTCAACGGCCGCAAAAGGATCTTTTGGCTGCCGGCGTGGCCGTATTTAGGCGCGTCCGCTCCGGGGAAGCCGCGGAAGAGATTGTCGAAGCTACGGTTCTCTTGCACGACGATGACGACGTGCTTGATGTAGTGGCCGATGGGCAAAGGCGCGTTGCCGTTGAGCGGAGGCGCCGCGTCTTGCGCCGCAACCGAGCGAGCTCCCGCGCCGCTCGGAGTGACTTGTCCGCTGGAGCATCCGGCGAGGATCGCTATCGCGGCGGCGAGACACAAAAAGTGCTTATGAATTGGCGGCATGGCCACCATCGTACCACGGCTCCGTGCCCTAATCGAAGGGCGCAACCCGGAGGGCTCGAATCTTGACTTGACCTTCCTCCGCCCGTAGTGGCGCGGGGCCACTGCGGCGCTTGACAACTTGAGAGGGCTCGCTATGGTCACTCTGAAGTCCGTTCGAGTTATTGCTACGGGGATCGCTCTCGGATTCGGCATCGCGGGTTGTGGTGTGAATCTCGGCACGATGCCCGGGTCTAGCAAAGAGAGCGCGTCGGCACGCCTCGTTCCGCAGGTGCGCGCAATCGCGCAGCCGCCGAAACCGAAAACATGGGAGGAGAAGCTGCTCTTAAGTTTCGATAGCAAGAACGGTCAATACCCGACGTCGAGTTTGGAAATCGATCAGATAAACAACCTCTTGGGTACGACGTCGTATGGCGGGGCCAACAACGTCGGAACCGTGTTCAAACTGACACCTACGGGATCGGGGTACACGTTCACGTTGATCTACAGTTTCCTCGACAAGAAGACCGACGGACAGTACCCGAACGCTTATCCGATATCGGACAAACTCGGCAATCTCTTCACGACCACGACGGCGGGTGGCACGAGCGGCGGTGGTACGGCGGTCGAGTTGACGCCTGCCGGAAAAGGGTACAACGAAAAGATACTTGTCAATTTCAGCAACCTTCAACCTTACTCACCGATATTGCTCCCCATTACGCACGGGCCACAAAGGTTGTTCGGCACGTCGCTCGGCGGAGGCACGAAAAACCTCGGTACGGCTTACGAGCTGACGCCATCCGGGTCGGGCTACACGCAGACGGTGCTGCACAACTTTGCCGGGGGTAGCAGCGACGGCTCAGATCCGTATGCCGGCCTCGTTACCGGCAAGAACGGTGTGCTCTTCGGTACGACGATCAAAGGTGGTCCAACCGATCAAGGGACGGTCTTTAAGTTGACCCCTTCCGGGTCGAGCTACACGGAGAGCATCGTATACAGTTTCGCCGGCGGTAGCAGCGACGGCGCATACCCGTACGCCGGACTCATCATCGACAAGAAAGGCGGCTTGTACGGCACGACGATAAACGGCGGCAGCGCAAACAACGGCGTCGTGTTCAAGTTGACGCCCTCGGGATCGGGATTCAAGGAGAGCGTTCTGCACGGCTTCGGGAGCAACAACAACGGCCAGTATCCATACGGCGGGCTGATTTTCGGCTCGAAGGGGACAATCTTCGGCACGACCGAGAACGGCGGCACGGCAGGTCTGGGAACGGTGTTCCAATTGACGCCTTCCGGCAACAACTACACGGAGAGCGTCATCTACAACTTTTTGGGCGGCACGAACGACGGGCAGTTCCCCGAGGGAGGCTTAATAAGCGTCAAGGGCGCGCTCTACGGCATGACCTACGGCGGCGGCACCAAGAACTATGGCACCATCTTCGAACTGAAGTAAGCTTCGCAAACCTGGATAAAACACCGACGTTCCCGCTTCTGCGTTTCGCGCTCGTTGTCAGCCTCGTCTGCGCCGGCGCCGCTCCCGCCGCCGGCGCGAACTGGCCGCTATTCGGTCACGATCCCGCGCGCAGCGGCGTCGACGGCTCGGAACGCGTCCTGACCGCGAGCAACGTGGCGCGACTGCGATCGCAGTGGCAGATCCCGCTGGACGCGGTCGCCGACTCGACGCCGATTCTTCTCGAGCACGTCAAGGTCGGCGGCGTTCCGCGCACGATGCTATTCCAAACCGCGACCGACGGCACGACGTTCGGCATCGATGCCGCCTCTGGGAGGATTCTTTGGCGTTTCAAGACGCAGCTGACGTCGTCGGATGGCGGGCTGTCGGCTTACTTACACAAGATTGTTTTCGGAGGGAAGATCGCGACGTCAACTCCGGCCGCCGACCCCTCCGGGTCTGCGATCTATGCGCCAGGCGTGGACGGCTTCGTTCACAAGCTCGATGCAGCGAGCGGCGACGAACTGCGCGGCCGAGGCTTTCCCGTGCGCGTCACACTCATTCCGCAAACCGAGAAGGACGCATCCGCGCTCAACGTCGCGAACGGTTATCTGTACGCCGTGACGTCGGGATACAACGGCGATGCCCCGCCGTACGACGGTCACGTCGTGAGCGTGCGCCTCAGTGACGGGACGACGACCGTTTTCAATTCGTTGTGCAGTCAGGATCGCAGTTTGCCGACCGCGACCTCGTGCCCGCAATCCGACTCGGGAATTTGGTCGAGAGGCGGCGCAGTGGTCGATCCCGACCCGGCGATGCACAACCAAATCTATGTGGCGACCGGGAATGGGGATTTCGACGGCAACAAAGGTGGATACGACTACGGCGACTCGGTGCTCGCACTAAGCGCCGACCTGGCGACGCTCCTCGGGCATTACACACCGGCCGATTATCAAGCGCTCGACGATCACGACGCGGATCTCGGAAGCACTTCGCCGGCACTTCTGCCGCGTCAGCCGGCGAGCCGCACGCCGTTGATGCTCGTTCAGGGGGGAAAAGATCGTGTGCTCCGGCTGCTGAACCGGTCGCCGCTTCCGGGCGTTGCAGGTGAGCTGCAGACGCTCGACCTCGTGGGCCGACTGTTTTCGACTCCGGCCGTCTGGACCGATTCGTCGCACCATGCATGGATCTTCACGGGGTTCTCGCATGAAGTCGATGGCTACCGTCTGGATACCGACGCGCACGGTACGAGCCGGCTTGTTCGCACGTGGCACGCGCCGGCCGGAGCGACGGAGGAGGGCACCTCTCCGGTCGTCAGCAACGGCATCGTCTTTGATGCTATGGATGGAGCGATCGTCGCGCTCGACGCGCTCACCGGGCACGAATTGTGGAGCAGCGCGGGTCACGGCGCCGGGCGGACCATCGGCGCGGTGCACTGGGAGAGCCCGATCGTCGTCAACGGCTGGGTGTATTGTTCCGACCAGAACGGTAACCTGACCGCTTATGCGCTGCGCTGACGTGCGTCGCGAAACCCAGGCGGCCGAGGCCCCGTATTATGGGCAGCCTGGAAGGAGGCCCTCATGAGCATGTCGTTGGCGATAGTCGTCGCTACCGCGATGATCTGCGCGACGGTTCTTATCATAACGATCATCGGCGTGAGCCTAGCAAGGCAACAGCGTCGCGTTTGCCCTCACTGTGGTGAGTCGATCGCGTAAATAGCGCGCCCACCCGGTGACCTCGAGCACGATATCCAAGGCCGACGGACCGGCCACCTCGGGCGACGGCCAGGGAAGCCCGACAACTGGTTGAAACATGGCACGTTGGCTTGAACTGTTGGAGACTCCATTGAGGTCGACGTTTTTCCCAACGTCCGTCCGCCTAGCTAGTTTCTGGCTCACCTGCGCTCTTGCCGCGTGCGCGACCAACGTTGGCACACCGCTCACGACGCGCGCCGATTCGGTGCGAGTTGGACCGTCGCGCTCTTTCTGGGCGCGATCGGCGATCGGCGATTCCCGAGTGAAAAAGACCGTCTCCAAGATTTACGATTTTGATGCCGGCAATATAAGCGGCGACGGTCAAAACCCGTTTGCCGGGCTGTACGTCGACACAACGACGGGCGCGCTGTTCGGCACGACCCTCTACGGCGGGACGGACAACCGGGGGTACCTGTTCCAACTAACGCCTAACGGGTCGGGCGGTTATACGACGGGCTTCTCCTACTCGTTCCTGGGCAGCAAACAAGGGGACGGCCAAGTATCCGAAGGGCGCGTTGATCGTCGATCCCTTGGGCTCGGGCACGTTGTACGGCACGACCACCATGGGCGGCGCGTACAACAAGGGTGCCGTGTTCGAGGTAACGCCCAATGGGTCGGGCGGGTACAACGCACCGGCCATCATGTACAGCTTCCAAGGTGGGACCGACGGTTCGAGTCCGATCGCCGGAGTGATCGCCGACAGCACGGGCAACCTGTACGGCACGACCGATCTCGGCGGCGGCTCGGCCAACTGCAAGCAGGGTTGCGGCACGGTGTTCAGCCTCACGCCTTCGGGGTCGGGCTACATCGAAACCGTCCTCTATCGTTTCCTCGGCGGCCAAAAGGACGGCCAATATCCGTACGGCGGTTTGCTCATGCTGAACGGTTTACTCTACGGCACGACTTCTCAGGGCGCCGCGCACAACGCGGGGACCGTGTACGCGATTTCACCCTCCGGGACGAATTACAAGGTCATCGCAACGTTCTGGCACAACGGCGACGGCCGCCACCCACTCGGCGCGCTGATCGCCGACGCTACCGGCGACCTCTTCAGCACAACCGCTGCCGGCGGCACGAGCACGCGGTGCGTCATTGACGGCAATACTGGATGCGGCACCGTGTTCGAGCTCATCCCGACCCGCAATCCGGGACACTACAAGAGCTACTTCTACAGTTTCAAAGGCGGCAAAACGGACGGGCAAGATCCGTGGGACGGGCTGATCGCCGGCCCAAATGGCGCACTCTATGGAACGACGGCGCAAGGCGGCACCGGCGTCTGCGGCGTCGCGTCCGACGTTGGGTGCGGCACCGTATTCGGCCTCATCCCGGCGCGGAACGGTTACAAGGAAAGCTTCATTGCGAGCTTTCATGGAACGCTCGACGGCGAACACCCGGTCTCGGGTTTGGTCGCCGACAACTCGGGCGTGCTCTACGGTACGACTTCCCATGGAGGCACGTCGACGAACTGTACCAACGGTTGCGGCACGGTCTTCACGCTGACGCCATGACGGCGCGATGGCGCAATCGAGGTGTGATCTTCGCCCTTGCGGCGGTCGCGTGCGCGCTGGTGCTCCTGCCGCGCGCGAGCACCGCCGACACGGCAGCACCCGCCGCATACGATGCGGTGCACGACTTTTCAATCGCCAAGAACCCCAACGGGGCGTGGAGCTACCTCACAGGCGCAGCGTTGCTCGGACACCCGCAGGACCCGTGCCGCGACGTGTTCGACACGATTTGCTGGTGGAACGGCGGAGCGGATTGCGACTCCGCGCTCATCGGCAAGAATTCAGCAGCCTATTTCATCTCGTGGGACTCGATTCAGTCGCCGCCTAGCCACCTCTTCGTCGACCCGAGAAGCGCTGCGACCGCGATTGTCCGCTGGACGGCCCCTGCCGATGGAACGTACGCCATCAAGGGCGACTTTCTGGCGATCGACTCCTCCGAGAGCAGTCACGCCGTCGCGATCCTCGCGAATGCAAAACCGATTCATTCGGCCACGCTCGCGAAGCCCGATCAAAAAGACGCCTTCGACCTCACGAACAAACTCGCCAAGGGGGACGCGCTAGAATTCGTGATCTCGACCGGTGCGGAGTGCCGTCACCTCGCGACCGGACTAGCGGCGACGATTAGCCGAACGTAACGCTACGTCGCGGCGCTAACCGTGCTCGATCCGTCGGTCGCGACGACGCGCACGCTCGGAGCCTTCGCCTTGGCGTCGGGCGGGACGAGTTGGAACTCGATCACCTTTACGCCCGAGGCCGGGACGGTTAGGCTGAGCTTGAACGGCGAGCACACGCGGTCGCTGCAGAACGACGCGACCCAACCCTTGGGGACGTCGGCCGCGTGCAACGCGAGCGTCTTCCCCGGCGCGCCGGCGACGACCAAGCGATACTTGAGCGTGTTCGGGGTGCTGCCGGGGAGATCGGCGCCGGTCCACGGTGCGAGCGAGACGCCGGTCTGGCCGGGGTTCGTCAGGTCGAGCGCGACGATCGCCTCTTGGTCTTCTTCGAGGTACATGTCGTGGCGCGAATCGTCGGCCGGCAGTTTGTCCGCCCACGCCATCGCGTTGAGGAAAGCGGCGCGCGCGTGGTCGGCATCGCCGCCCTTGGTGTACGTCCGGCCCTCGTAGAGATACGTCCACGAGAGGACGCGGACGTTCGCGGCCTTCCCGGGGTTCGCGTCGACTTGCTGCTTCCCGAGCGCCGTCGCTTTGTCGAACGTCGCGTACGCGTCGGGGTACCGGTTGTCTTTAGCGTAGGCCAGGCCTAAGTCGACGAGCACCTGGACGCTCGTGGGCTCGAGCGCAACGATCTGCTCGTCGGCCTTGACCGCATCGTCATATTGTTCGAGCCGGGCAGCCGCTAAAGCGAGCCCGCTCCACGCATCTTCGTTCTTCGGATCGAGCGCGAGCGCGGCGTGGTAATCGCCGAGCGCCTCCGACCACTGCTCGCGGTTGCTCGCCGCATCGCCTTGCATCCGCGAAAGGAGCGCGCGGTCGGCGGGATTAGCCGCGACCGAAGCGAGCGCTGCGATCGCCTTGTCGCGCAGGGCGGCTTCTTCGACGCGCGTCCGCAACAGGTCGGTCGCAGTCCCCTTGGACGCGTCGCTGTCGTTGAGCATGTCCTCGGCCTTTGAGATCGCGTCGTCGGCCTTCTTCGCCGACGCGACGATCCCGGCCGTGTCGCCGACGTCCGCGACGGTCGTCGCCGAGAGCAGCGCATCGATCTTCTGCTGCAGCGCCGAGGCCACGACGGCATTGTGACCGGCGCGAGCCGCGTCGACGAACTGCACCAACTGCGCCGACGCAATCACGTCGATGTAGCGGGCGCGCAGCACGCCCTGGGGATCGATGACAAAGGTCGTCGGGAAATACTGAATGTCGTAGGCCTTCTCGAAGGTCTTGTCCGAGTCGATCGCCTGGGCATACGGGACGCTCTTCGCGACGACGTAGGCGCGCACGATCGGCGCGAGCTCCGTCGTATCGACGCCGAGAAAGGCGACGTCGTTCTTGTGAAGCGACGCGTAACTCTTGAGCAGGTCGGGCATCTCGAGGCGGCACGGCGGGCACCACGTCGCCCACACGTTGACGACGAGCGTCTTGCCGCGGAACGAGTCCAGCCCGACCGTCTTTCCATCGAGCGTTCGGAGCGAGAAGGCGGGCGCAGGCATGCCGACCTGAGGTCCCGTGAGCGCGGCCGTAGCCGGCGCCGCCTGGGACGGAGCTTCGGCTCCGGCCGGCAGGGCAAGCGCGGACAGCGCGGCGAGTGCGAGTAAGCCGACGATCTTCTTCATGCGACTCGGTTTCGCCACGCGCCGGCGCAGGCCCCACGACCTGGGTGCCGGCTATGCGCAAGCCTCGCCCGAACGGCGCGCGGCGTCGTTCAAGAGCCTGCGAACCTCGTCGTCGCCGACCTGGGTGAAGTCCGAATACCAAACGCCGACTCCCCCGAACGGATCGGGAGACCAAGGACAGATCACGTCGTCGGCGACCTCGCGCAGCACAGCACACGTCTCTCGCGGCGCAACCGGCACGGCAACGACGATCTTGGCCGGATCCCGTTCGCGTAGCGCCGCGACGGCGACGCCCATCGTGGCGCCGGTCGCCAGACCGTCGTCGACCAGGATGATGGTCTTCCCCGAAATTTGTGGGCGCTGCCGGCCGTCACGATAGGCTTTCTCGCGTCGCTCGAGCTCGCGCCGCTCGCGTTCGACCGTCGCGATGATCTGCGCGCTCCCGATCCCAAGCGCGTCGATGATCTCCGGGCTCAGGTGACAGATCCCGCCGCTGCCGATCGCGCCCATCGCGAACTCTTCGTGACCCGGGACGCCGAGCTTGCGGATCTCGAAGACGTCGAGCGGCAACTTCAGAGCGGTCGCGATTTCATAGCCCACCGGGACGCCGCCGCGCGGGAGCGCCAAAACGACCGCCTCAGTGTCGCCGGCGTAGCGCTCCAAGAAAGTCGCGAGGAGCCGCCCGGCTTGGCGCCGGTCCTTAAGGCGAGTCGGGGATCGTGAAATCATCCTGCCCACAGCCTACCTCGCGGTCATCCAGAACCGAGGAATGCGCCATTCCTCGCCTTCACAGTGCATTCACATAACCTTCGGATGCCGGAGACTATCATCGCCGAAAGGAGCTAGGCCATGGCCGAACCACGTTCACACAACCCGGCAGCGATACGCCGGTTGGTCGAGCCGCTCGGCGGCGGTCCCGCCGACCTCGACGCGGTCGTCGAGAAGACTCGCAACGCGCGTTTCGTCCTGATCGGCGAAGCGACGCACGGGACGCACGAATTCTACCGGATCCGCGCGGAGATCACGAAACGGCTGTTGCGCGACCATGGCTTCGCCGCCGTTGCGATTGAAGGCGATTGGCCCGACGCGTATCGAGTTCACCGCTACGTCTGCGCGACAAGCGACGATCCCGACGCGAGCGACGCGCTCAAGGACTTCCGGCGGTTCCCGTCGTGGATGTGGCGCAACGCGAACGTCCTCGACTTCGTGGGATGGCTGCGCGCCTTCAACGACGATCGTCCGGGGCCGAAAGCGGGCTTCTTCGGCCTCGACCTCTACAGCCTGTACGGATCGATGCAGGCCGTGATCGACTATCTCGAAGCGGCCGACCCCGCCGCCGCCGCGCGCGCGAAGGAACGTTACACGTGCTTCGAGCAGTTCGGCGGCGACGTCGAGCGCTACGCGGTCCAGATCGGTCACGGGCTGTCGCAATCGTGCCGTCGCGACGTGCTCGCGCAACTGCTCGAAATGCAGCGCCTGAGCTTCTCTCGCGTTGCAGGTTCGATTGACGAGGACGATCGCTTCTACGCCGAACAGAACGCGTACGTCGTCGCGGGCGCGGAAGAGTACTACCGGACGATGCTCGACGCCGGCGTTTCGTCGTGGAATCTACGCGACCAGTTCATGTTCGAGACGCTGGAGAGGCTGGCCCGTTACCTCTCCGAGAAGCGGCAGTCGGTGGCCAAGATCGTCGTTTGGGCGCACAACTCGCACGTCGGCGACGCGCGGAGCACGACGCTAGGAAGCGGGCGCGAACTCAACATCGGTCAACTCGCGCGCGAGCATCATCGCAGCGATAGCCGGCTCATCGGCTTCTTGACCGGCTACGGAACCGTCACCGCCGCATCGGGTTGGCATCGCGAAGCCGAGCGCAAGGTCGTGCGCCCGCCGGCAGCCGGCAGTTGGGAAGAACTCTTCCACGCGGTCGGCGTCCCGAATTTCTATCTCGACCTTTCGCGAGCAGCAGCGTACTACCCGGGGTTACGCAGCCCGCTCCTCGAGCGCGCGATCGGCGTCGTGTACCTCCCGCAGACCGAATTGCACAGCCACTACCTGCACGCGCGCCTGGCCGATCAGTTCGACGCACTGTTCCATTACGATCGGACGCGCGCAGTTGAGCCGCTCGAGCGGAGCGAACGGTGGATCGCGGGCGAAGTCCCCGAGACCTATCCGACGGGGGTATGACGCGTTGTCAACGAGCGTATCCGAAGTCCGAATCCCCCTCACCGCCAACTTGACGCTCTCCGCTTCGCTGGCCGTCCCCGCGAGTCCGCACGGCTGCGTCGCGTTCGCACACGGGAGCGGGAGCAGCCGGCACAGCCCGCGCAACCGGCTCGTCTCCGGCGCACTCAACGATGCCGGACTCGCAACGCTCTTGCTCGACCTCCTCACTCCGAATGAGAACGCTTTCGACCAGCGGACGCGGCGTTTGCGCTTCGACGTCGGTCTGCTCGCGACTCGATTGGCCGCGGCCACGGCCTGGTTTCGCGAACGGCGCGACCTGGCGACGCTCCCTCTCGGCTATTTTGGCGCGAGCACGGGCGCTGCGGCGGCGCTGGTCGCGGCGGCTGAGATTCCCGACGAAGTCTCGGCGGTCGTCTCGCGCGGCGGGCGCCCCGACCTTGCCGCGCCGCTTCTAACCGACGTCCACGCACCGACGCTCCTGATCGTCGGAGGCAACGATCCAACCGTCCTTGCGCTCAATCGCGAGGCGCTCGCCCAGATTCCCGCCGAGTGCGAGCTCGCGATCGTCCCGAATGCGACGCACCTGTTCGAAGAACCCGGCGCGCTCGAAGAAGTCGCTCGCCTCTCGCGCGCGTGGTTTCTGCGCCACCTCGTCCCGAGCGCACCGCTCAGATCGCGATAGGCTCGCCGTAGTGCGTTCGCTCGAGGCGCTCTTTCATCCGGGATCGGTCGCGATCATCGGCGCGACGGAGCGCGCCGGGTCGGTGGGCCGCAGCGTCTTGCAAAACCTCATCGCGCCCGGTTTCAGCGGGACAGTGTATCCCGTGAACCCCGCGCACCGCCGCGTGCTTGGGATCGCATGCTACCCGTCGATCGCCGAGGTCCCCGCGCGGGTCGACCTCGCGGTCGTCGCCGTCCCGGCGGCGGGGGTCTCTGAGGTCGTCGGCGCCTGCGGTGCGGCCGGCGTCAAGGCTGCGATCGTCCTATCAGCCGGATTCCGCGAGATCGGAGCGGCCGGGGTCGAGCTGGAGCGGCGGCTGCACGAACGCGCCGCGAGTTCGGGGATCCGCGTCCTCGGCCCAAACTGCCTCGGCGTGATGTCGCCGTCGTCGGGCTTCAACGCGACGTTTGCGGAGGTCGTCCCCAAACCCGGGAACGTCGCGTTCGTCAGCCAGAGCGGGGCGCTGGGGACTGCCATCTTGGACTGGAGCCTGTCGCAAAACGTCGGGTTCAGTCACTTCGCCTCGGTCGGATCGATGCTGGACATCGGTTGGTCCGACATCATCGAGTTCCTCGGCGATGACGCGGCGACAAAGAGCATCGTGATCTATATGGAATCTATCGAGGACCCTGCGGCCTTTCTCTCCGCGGCGCGCGCGGTCGCGTTCGCAAAACCGATCGTCGTCCTCAAGGCCGGCCGCTCCGCCGCCGCCGCGAAGGCGGCGGCCTCGCATACCGGCGCCTTGACCGGTAACGACGACGTCTACGAGGCAGCGTTTGCACGCTGCGGCGTCCTGCGCGTCAACTCGATCGAGGAACTCTTCTCGGTTGCAGACGCGCTCGGCAAACAGCCGCGCCCGCGCGGGCGCGGCCTAGTGATTCTCACGAACGCCGGGGGCGCGGGCGTCCTTGCGGCCGACGCGCTGAGTGAAGGCGGCGGCGAAGCCGCGGCCCTCTCCGCGCCGGCGATCGCGGCGCTCGATGAGATCCTTCCGCCCCACTGGAGCCGCCAGAACCCAATCGACGTCCTCGGTGACGCCGACGCGGATCGATACGCGCGCGCATTCGAGATCGCGTGCGCCGATCCGGGCGCCGACGCCGTCCTCGCAATCTTCGCGCCGCAAGCGATCGCCGATGCCAAAACGGTCGCCGAGCGCGTCATCGCGATCGCGCGCGCCCAAAACAAGACGATGCTGGCGAGTTGGATGGGCGGGGAGACGGTCGCGGCGGGTGCGACGCTGCTCGAACGAGCCGGGATCCCGATGTTCGCTTATCCCGACGAGGCGGCGCAAACGTTCAACGCGCTCTGGCGCTACGACGCAAACCTGCAGGCGTTGTATGAAATCCCGGCCCCGCCGCACGCGCCGGCGTCCGATCGCGGCGCCGTTGCGGCGCTGCTCGGCGCAGCGCTCGCGAGCGGCCGGACGCTCCTCTCCGAGAGCGAATCGAAGGCGATCCTCGCCGCGTGCGAGATTCCCGTCATCCCCGCGACCGTCGCCGCGAGCGCCGAAGATGCGGTCCGAGCCGCTCAAGCAATCGGGTATCCGGTCGCAATCAAGTTGCACTCGCAGATCGTCACGCACAAGTCGGAAGTCGGCGGCGTCCGCCTCAACGTCGCCGATGACGCCGGGGTCGTCCGCGCCTTTAACGAAATCGCGAGCGCGTCGGCGGCCGCAGCCGGCTCGGCGAGTTTTCTCGGCGTCGCAGTCGAGCCGATGGCAGCGGCCGGAGGGTACGAACTGATCCTCGGCAGCAGCATCGAGCCCGGCTTCGGTCCCGTGCTGCTGTTCGGCATCGGTGGCGTGCTCGTCGAAGTCCTCAGGGACCGTGCGTTCGCGCTCCCTCCGCTCACCTCGACGCTTGCACGGGCGATGATGGAGAGGACGCGCATCTTCGGCGCGCTTCGCGGCGCACGCGGGCGGCCGCCGGTCGACGTCGATGCGCTAGCGCAACTGGTGGTCCGCTTTGGCGATCTCGTCGTCGCGCAGCCGAGGATTCGCGAAATCGAAATCAACCCGCTGCTTGCGTCCGCGCAAGGTTTTCTCGCCATCGATGCACGGGTCGTTCTACACGGGCCCGACATCGCCGACTGCGCGCTCCCGCACTCCGCAATCCGCCCGTACCCTTACCAGTACGCTGGTTCGTGGACGACGAGGGACGGCGAGACGTTGGCGATTAGGCCGATCCGCCCTGACGACGAACCGCTCGTGCGCGATTTCCTAGGACACGTCTCCGAACGGAGCGTCTACCTGCGGTTCGCG
Source organism: Vulcanimicrobiota bacterium (assembly GCA_963832625.1). Classification (GTDB taxonomy): domain Bacteria; phylum Vulcanimicrobiota; class Vulcanimicrobiia; order Vulcanimicrobiales; family Vulcanimicrobiaceae; genus CAWHUV01. The sequence continues at coordinate 925,514 of CAWHUV010000008.1, forward strand.
CGCATCCTGCGGACCGACCGAATCGAACACCGGCAACTGGTGCGGCTCTGTTTCATCGACTACCGGCGCGAGATGGCGCTGATCGCGCTCCGCGAAAAGGAGACCGCCCGGGAGCTCGTCGCAGTGGGGCGCCTGATCAAAGAGCCCGGGACGGCCGATGGCGAGTTCGCTTTGCTCGTCACCGACGCGGTGCAGGGCCACGGGCTCGGGACCGAGTTGCTGCGGCGGCTCATCGAGGTCGGCCGCGCCGAGGGTCTGGCGCGAATTGTCGGCTACGTGCTCGCCGAGAACGCGCAGATGCTCGAGGTCGCGCGAGCGCTCGGTTTCGAAACCGAACGCGGCGCGATTGCCGACCCGATGGTGACGGTGAGTCTCGACCTCAAACCCTCAGCTTGACTCCGCGCGCAACCATGATGAGCGCCGCTCCCAGAGCGAGCACCGTGAGGACGATAACCGTCCCGAGCGCGACGCCCAGCGGAACGTCGCCGCTCCCAGTGAACGCGTACCGGAAGGCTCCGATCATGTAAAACATCGGGTTCGCGAGCGACACCTCGCGCAACGCCGGCGGCATCAGGCGCGTCGAGGTAAACACGCCGCCGACGAAGACGAGCGGCGTGATCACGAAGGTCGTCAGCACGGCGATGTGGTCGAACTTCTCGGCGAGCAACCCCGCGATGACCCCGAGCCCGCAGAAAAGCGTCGCGACGAGCGCGGTCACGAGCAGATAGAGACCCCAGTTCTGCGGAACGACGTGCGCGACGAGCGCCCCGACGACGAGAACGAGCGTTGCGATCAGCCACGCGCGCAAGATCGAGGCGATCACAAAGCCCAAGACCAGCTCGACCGCCGACATCGGCGCGATCAGCAGCTCCTGGATCGAATTCATGAAGCGCCCTTGGAAGATCGAGCTCGACACCTCGCCGTAGGTCTGATCGATTACCTGCAGCATGATCAGCCCCGGGACCAAATACGCCGCGTACGAGACGCCTCCGATCGATTGAATTCGGCTTCCAAGGCCGAGCCCGAAGACGAGCACGTACAGCACGGTCGTGATAACCGGCGGCCAGATCACCTGATTGATGACGGCGATCGTGCGGTACAACTCACGCTTGACGAGCGTCCCAAGTCCGACCGGATTGCCGATCATCGCCGGACCAGCTCCAGGAAAATGTCTTGCAGGCTGGCGCGCGAGAACTCGACGTTCTCGATCTGATATCCGAGCGATGCAATTTCGGCGAGCGCGGGCGCGATCGCCGTCGGCGCAACGTCGTTGAAGCGCAAGACGCGCGGATCGCCGTCGCTGGGTGACGTCCGCGCGGCGAGCAGCGGCGGGAGCTCGCTCGGCACGCGGTCGAGCGTCACGCTCAAGCTCGCATGGCCGTGCAGGCGCAACAATCGCTCGGTCGGTTCGAGCGCCGCGAGCCTCCCGCGCTCGATGATCGCGATGTTGCGGCAGAGCGACTCGGCTTCTTCCAGATAGTGGGTCGTCAGGATGATCGTCGTTCCGTCGGCGTTCAAGCGCCGCAAGAGGTCCCACAGCTCGATCCGCAGCTCGACGTCGACACCGGCGGTCGGCTCGTCGAGGATTAGCAGCTGCGGAGAATGGATCAGCGCCCGCGCAAGCGTGAGCCGCCGTTTCATTCCGCCCGAGAGCTTGACGTACGTGTCGCCGGCCTTTGAGGCCAAGCCGAAGTACTCGAGCAGTTCGTCCGCTCGACCTTTCACCTCGCGGGGGCGCAAACCGAAGTAGCCGGCTTGAAAGATCAGCACGTCGCGTATCGAGAGGTAACGATCGAAGTTGTACTCTTGCGGCGCGAGCCCGATCAGGCGGCGCGCAGCGCGCCAGTCGCGGACGACGTCGTGCCCGAAAACTTCGACTTTCCCCGAAGCGATTTTCGCAAGCCCGACGATAGCGTTGATCGTCGTGGTCTTTCCCGCGCCGTTGGGGCCGAGCAAGCCGAAGAAGTCGCCGGCCGCCACCTCGAACGAGACGCCGTCGACCGCGAGGAGCGCGCCGTAGCGCTTCGAGAGCCGCTCGATGCGCAGCGCGGGAGGCGCCGCCGCGGGGGCGACGTGCACTACGCGCGCTTTAGCGCGAGGACGAGCGACGACGGCGTCGCGCCGATCTTGCCAAATTCCCAGAGGTCGATCGCGTCGACGGCGAGCTTGGCGCGGCGCAGCATCGGGAGGGTCTCGCGGAAGCGCAGGTTTTCAATCAAGCTCCGTCCGCCGAGCACGAGAGCGCCCGCAGCGTAGTCCTCGCCGCGCGGAACTTCGAGGACGCGCAGTCCGTCGAAGGCGGCGACGTCGAGCAAACCGGCCGCCGCCAAGACCGTGTCCGAGCCGATCAGCGAAGCGACCGCGCGAAGCCGCCGGGCTTCGGCCGCGAGCGGAACCTCGACGACCTTCCAGCCGCGCGCCTTCGCGTACGCCGACAACTGTTCGCGGCCGTGCGCGTTTCCGTGAATCCCGCGCGGAATTCCGACCTCCGATTGCCGCGGCTGGGTTATCCCAATGTAAACCGTCTCGCCTGAAAACAGGACGTCGCCGCCGTCGAGCAGACCGGGCGCTCCGATCCGGCCGACGATTGGGATGCCGAGGCGTTCGAGAGCCACTTCGATCGCCGTCAACTCCGACCGGCGCGAAAGGTCGCTCGGGCGAAGCACGAACGCGCCGTCGGGGAAAACGATCGCAGTGTCGGAGCACAGCGACGCCAGCGGTGCGCCGGGGTCAGGCTCGAGTTGCACGACCTTGACGCCGTGAGCTTTCAGGCGGCCAACGAATATCTCGTGCTGCGCCTCTGCGCGTTCGGCGATCGCGTTCGACTCGCCGGCCACGGGGCGTTCTCGCTCGATCGCGGCGGAAGGCGCGACGACGAGCACGCCGCGTAACACACCCGAGTCGCTCCGCACGAACGGCGCTTCAAAACGAGTCTTCGCTGAACCGCGCGATTCCGCCATGCCTTCGTCTTTACGAGCCACCGTCACAAGCGCCTCCCTATTGCACGACCGCAAGCGCGCGCCGATAGAGCGCCGCTTGCGCGCTCGCATAGGCCTGCGGCGACATCGCGCCGCGCGTCGCAGCCAAGCGGTCGGCTTGACGCGAAAGATCGATCAATCGGCTGCCGCGCGGGTCCGCGTCCGGCCCCGATTGGTCGGTCTCGCCGAGTAGCGCTGCGATCCGAGCGCCTTCGACGCTCGCCGTCTGCTTCGGGACATCGATATAGGAATACGGCGTCGCATCTGGCGTCGCAGTGAAAAAGTCGGCGAGGTCGCTCGCGAGCGCGTCGCCCAGCGCGAGCGCGGGAAGCCCGAGCATCTCCTCTTCGGTCTTGAGCAAGCTGACCGTCGAAAGATGTTGCATGCCGAGATAGTGCCGCTTCGCATATGGCGACACGACGATCGCGTACGTGCGGTGCTCGTTGACGTGGTCGCGTCCCGACTGAGCGTCGTCAGGCGTGATAAAAATCGCCGTCGAACTCCATTGCGGCGCGTGCGACAGATAGTCGACGATTCGCCCCAGCGCGCGGTCGCCGTCAGCGACCTCTTCGGGGAGCGGCGGAATGTGGGCGCCGTGCCCGCCGTGGTCGTCGGGGAGATAAACGTACGTGAAGTCCGGCATGCGGTCGGCCTTGACGAGCGGATCGAAGTCGCGCACGAACTCCGCCGCGCGGCGCACGTCGCGAATCCGCAGGTTCCAACCGGGGTAGTTCATGTCGACGTGGTCGGCGAGCGCGAGCGGCGCGGGACGATCGAGCGAATACAGTCCGCCCAGGCCGCGCGTCGCCGCGCGCTGGTCGTCGACGCCGGCGAAGGCCGGATCGTCCGCTTTCGTGCTCTTCGCTTCACCCTCGTCGTAGCCGGACAGTCGAATCAGCTCGCCGTAATCGCGGAAGCTCTTGCCGGCGACCGCAAGCGAATTGAAGATATACCCTGCGCGCGGATAGTCCTCAGGGTCTTCGTTCTTGTTGACCATCGGATGCCGGCCTTTTTTCACGTAGAGCGTCCGCTCGGTGTAAAGGCTCGCGATCCCGCCGGTTGCAAATTGGTGCCCGGCGTCAGATTCCTCGCTATCGGCATACAGATTGCCGGCGACGCCGAACGTGCTCGCCAAAGCGTGCAGGTTCGGCGTTACGCTATGATCCCACGCGACGAGCGACGCGTCGCCCGGGCCGTACGCGTTCCCCGATGCATCGGTCAGATCGCCGAGCATCGCGTCGTACGTCTTGTTCTCCTCGATGATGAAAACGACGTGCTGTATCGCCGACCCGGAGGTCTCGAAACTTTGCGGGACAACCGGATCTTTTGCCGCCGGCTTGACCACGCGCAAGTACGCGAGCGCCGCCGTCGTCGAGCGGCGCAGGTCGAGGCCGGTCAGATCGATGCGCTCGAAAGTCGCCCACACGACGTTGCTGTCGTGTTCGATCTTCAGAATGCGGCCGTCGGCGGCGCGGTCCTCGACGCCGTCGCCGTGAAAGTTCGGATCGTGGCCGAAGCCTTTGGCGTTGGTGACGTACAAGTGTTTTCCGTCGGCCGAAAGGAGCAGCGCGGTCGGATACCATCCGGTCGGGATCAGCCCTAGTCTGTGCGGGTGAACGGGGTCGGAGACGTCGAGAACCGCGATCGCATCGATGCCCGCGAGCGCGACGTAGAGACGCCGTTGACCTTCGGCGAGCGCGAGCGCGCTCGGCTGCGTCCCGTACGGGCCGCGCTCGAAGAGGCGCAGTTCGGTCCCGCCGACGACCTTCGGATGCAGGCCGCCGAGCGAGACGGTCGCGATCCGGTCGACGCCGCTGAGTGCGACGAATGCGTAACCGCGGCGGCGCATCGCCGCGACCGCGACGGGGTGTGCGCCGCCGACTGCATGCAAACCGTCGGGCGCGCGGTCCATCGCGAGCGAATCGCTCAGGCGCGCGGCGTCGCCGTTGGACGCGAGCCCTACGAGCGAGAGCGACGACGCGCGCTCGAGGTTCTCGGGGACGCTAGCAAACGTGGGCGCCGGGGCCGGTGCGGAAAGGACGCCGTAACTCGTGAGCCCTTCGTTGGCGACCAGAAGGCCGCGTTCGGTCAGCGCCGCGCCGAACGGGAAGAATCCGACGTCGACTGGGCCAGCGGCGAGCGTCCGCGACTTCGTATCGACCGTGACGACCGCGTTGCCGAGCTCGTCGACGGCATAGACTCGGGCGTGATCGGGCGAAAGGACGAGCGTACTCGGAAAAGCCAACCCGTTGTTCCCAAAGTGCGGATCGCTTGGGCCTGGGATTGCGATCGCATGCTGCGCGTCAGGTTTGAGGTGGCCGCTCGCATCGAGGTCGAAAGCGTAGACCGCGTTGCGCCCGCCTCCCGCGGCCAGGACGAGCATGTTGTTCGCATCGGCCGGGTCGCGTAACGCGACGATTCCGGCGAAGAACATTTCGTCGGTCGCAACGTAGCGGTCGACGACCGACATCGAGTTCGTGTCGACGACCGCGAGCGAATAGCCGCCGGTCGATTTGCCGTCGAGCATGCTCGTCACGCCGCCCTGCTTCTCGTCGTCGTTCGAGACGATCGCGTAACGCCCGTCGGGTGACAGCGCGAAGCCCAGCGCGTTCATTCCGACGACGACGCTCTTTCCGGTCGGCCGCACGATCCGGCCCGATGGAAGGATCTGCGTATAGGGATCGCTTGCGTCGAGCGGACCCGTTTGGCGTTCGCCGGCCGGCGCACCGTACGCAAATGGCGTCCCGGGCGGGCGCGGCGCGGCGCCCGCAGCCGCACCGAGCAACACGAAAACGAACACGGGCGCGGCGGCGCGCCTGGCGAGCGACATCACTCCTCCTTACCGTCAGCGCGGACGCATACGGGCGCCCGTCGCGGCCTTCCTCTGCCGGCGTCTGCACGGCAGACCGAGCAAGCTGCTCATAGTCGGGCCAAGGCGCGCGCGAGCCGCGCGACCCCCTCGCGCGCGGTCGCTTCGTCGATGTCGCCGAATCCGAGGCGCAGCGCGGCGGGACCGCGCCGCGTTGGATACCACGGATCGGCCGGCATCACGAGCACGCCTTCACGCGCGCACTCGTCGAAGGCGGCTGGGGTCGAGATGCGCGCAGGAAGTGGGAGCCAGAGCGTCACCCCGGCGGCCGGCGGCCGAATCTCGGTCCACGCGACCGCCGGCTGCAAAGCCTCGACGAATGCGTCGCGCCGCGCGCGATAGAGCGCTTTCGCGGCGCGCAGGTGCCGCGGATAGGCGGGCGATTCGAGAAAGCGCCACAGCGCGCGTTGCACTAAGGTCGAGGTGAACGAATCCGAACGCATCTTCGCCGATTCGACGGGTCCGTGCAGGCCGCCGCGCGCGAAGACGTAGCCGATGCGCAATGCCGGAAAAATCGACTTCGACAAGCTTTCAATCAGCACGACGCGCCCGTCGGTGTCGTGCGCGGCGAGCGGCGCCGGCGCCGCCCCGTCGTACGTGAACACCCACCCGGTTTGATCCTCGAGCACGACGACGTCGTAGCGGCGCGCGAGCGCGACGATCGCCTTCGCCCGGCGATCCGACAACACGGCGCCGGTCGGGTTCTGCGCGAACGGGTTGACATAAAATAGACGCGGCCGGTACTCGGCGAACACGCGCTCGACGTCGTCGACCCGAATCCCGCCGGCATCGGCGGCCAGCTCGACGTAGGTCGCGCCGCGCGCGTCGAAGACGCCGAGCGTCGGCGCATACGATGGGCTCTCGGCGGCGACGACCGCGCGGGCTTCGAGCACGCTCGACGCGACGACGTCGGCCGCTTGTTGCGCTCCTGAGCAAACGATCAGGTCGCCCGCTGTGGCGCTCACCCCGCGCAGCCGGAGCGCGCGCGCGAGCGTCTCGCGCAGATCGGCGTCGCCGCTCCCGGCCGCGTACTGCATCGACTCGGGCGGGTCGTCGGCGAGCGTGCGCTGGACGCAGCGCGCGAACTCGGCGAGCGGAAAAGTCTCGGGCGCGGGATGCCCGGTCGCAAGCGAGATCGTTCCGCTGAGCGCTGCGCGCCGCAGTCGTTCTGAAACCTCTTCGAGCCGCGCCCGACTCGTGCGACCGATCTCGGGCTCCCATCGGCGCTCGAACGGCGCCTCGGGCGCGCGCGGCGCCGCGACGTACGTCCCTTTGCCGACGCGCGCGACGGCCCGCCCGCGCGCGACCAGCGAGTCGTAGGCTTGCGATACGGTGACGAGGCCACAGCCGAGCCGGCCGGCGAGTTCGCGGATCCCGGGAAGCCGCGCCCCTTCGCTCAACTCGCCGCGTTCGATCCGGGCCGAAATCTCGTCGGCGATCTGAACGTAGAGCGGGCGCTTATCGCCCGGGTCCAGCGCGATCGCCGCAAATGAAACGCTCACGCCTGGACATCCATGCCGTCGGTATCTTCGACTACGACCCGCGGAAAACTCGCGACGCTCCGGCGATAAACCGCGGAGCGTGGCTCGCAACCAGAGTCGCTTGGGGACCCGTCGAGGGTCCCAGGCGACGTGAGCGAATCTATCCGGGAGCCTCGTACTCCTGATCAGATGCCGCTTCGGTTCGTGTGAGGCACCAGAGGTAGTCGATGACCACGCTTGCCGTTCGCAGCTTTATACCAGCGTGCGTTCTCGCGTTCGCAGGCAGTTCGTGCGGGCCAATCAGCACGATAAGCGGTTCTGGCGACCGACAGACGGCGCAATTCGTACCTGGATTGCCTACGCGCAGCGGGCCGCCGCGGACGACGCGGTTGCCTGTTATGAAGGTCCTGTACGCCTTTAAGGGTTCAGCGGACGGGAGATATCCCGAAGGCGGCCTGCTCGCCGACAGCACGGGCGCGCTGTACGGCACGACGGAACAGAACAACGACGTCTACAAGCTGACGCCGAAGGGATCCAAGTACACTGAAAGCATCATTTACAATTTTCAGGGTCCTCCGAAAGACGGATACATCCCGAGCGGCAACCTGATAGCAGACGCAAACGGCACCATGTACGGCACCACCCAATACGGCGGCGGCGGCAAATGCAACCAGGGGTGCGGCGCCGTCTTCAAACTCGTGCCGAAGGGCTCGGGATACACGGAGAGCATGCTCTACGGTTTCGTCGGGCCTCCCGACGGAGAGAGGCCCCTTGGCGCGCTCGTCGCCGACGCAGCCGGCGCGCTTTACGGGACGACCGAATACGGCGGCACAGGAGTGGGTTGTTACAGCACGAGCTGCGGCACGGTTTTCAAGCTCAAGCCTTCGGGCGGAGGTTACCAAGAGAGCATCATCTATAGTTTCCAGGGCGGGAAGACCGACGGAGGTTGGCCGCTGGCGGGCTTGGCCATCGATAGTCAGGGCGCATTGTACGGCACGACGTACATCGGCGGCAGCGCAAACGCGGGCGCCGTATTCAAGCTGACGCCGGCGGGGTCAAACTACACCGAGAGCCTGATCTACCGCTTTTCGGGTGGAATCGACGGCTCGGAACCTGCGGCAAGCATGACGATCGGCAAGAACGGAGTCTTGTACGGCACGACGTCTATCGGCGGCAGTACCGGCTTCGGAACCGTGTTCGAACTGACTGGGTACCGGGACGTCGTACACCGAGACCGTGCTGTACAACTTCACCAACGGTGTCGACGGCGGCGAACCACTCGCCGGGGTGATCGAGGGGAAGACTGCCGGCACGCTGTTCGGAACGACGTGGTTCGGTGGCAATTACGATTTGGGGACTGTGTTCGAACTGACTCAAAACGGATCGACTTATACCGAGACGACCCTCCACAGTTTCGCAGGGAAGGACGGGACGCATCCGGCGCAGTTAGGCAATCTGATCGCCGACAAAAAAGGCGCGCTCTACGGGACGACCTATCAGGGTGGAAGCGGCAATTGCATGGGGAATGGCAACGGTTGCGGCGTCGTGTTCAAAGTTACCCGTAGCGCCGCAGACTGCATTAACGCTACGACCTCGGGTCACTCACCGCGCGTCGAGCCGGTAGCCGATCCCCCGCACCGATGAGATCGAAAGCGCGGCCCCGACCTCACTGAGTTTCTTCCGCAGCGCGGCGACGTGCACGTCGACGACCCGCGTTGGGACGCCCGACACGTCGTTCCAAACGCGATCTAGAATCTGGGCGCGCGTCAACAATTTGCCGTCGGCCTCGCCGAGGAACCAGAGCAACCGAAATTCGAGCGCGGTCAGACTGATCGAGCGCCCGTCACGTTCGAGCGTATGCATGTCGCGGATGAGCGCGGCGTCGCCGAGTTGCAGCCGATCGTCGTCGCGCGAACGCGAGCGTTCGCGGCGGCGTAGGAAGGAGCCGATGCGCGCGACCAACTCGTTCCCCGAAAACGGCTTGGTAATGAAGTCGTCCGCTCCGAGGCCGAGACCCGTCAATTTGATGTCTTCGCTCGCGTGCCCGCTGACCAGCAGGATGTACGAGTCGGCCGATTCCGCGATCGTCGTACAGAGATCGAGGCCCGACATGTCGGGCAACGCGATATCGAGCAGCACGACCTCGGGATGGAACTCCTTGACGAGGTCCAAGCCTTCCCGCCCGGTCGCGGCGATGCGTGAATCGTAGCCGGCGCGCGATAAGATCGTCTGCTCGAACTCGGCGACCGCGGGATCGTCTTCGATGATCAGGATGCGAGCCGGCGCTTGAGGAGTTGCAGACATGCTCGTCTCTAGTTATACCGGAATGCTGACGTCCTCGCCTTCGCCTGCGATCAGTTGCCTGCGAGCGACGCCTTCCTCGGCCGCGGCGGCCGCGACCGCGCGCGCGACCGCATCGACAACCCGCGTATCGAAGACGCTCGGTATGACGTACTCCGGGCCTCGCTCCTGTTCGGTGATAATCGACGCGATCGCGCGGGCCGCCGCGAGCTTCATCCCGTCTGTAATGCGACTCGCGCGCGAATCGAGCGCCCCGCGAAAGATTCCTGGGAACGAGAGCAGGTTGTTGACCTGATTCGGAAAGTCCGAGCGGCCGGTCGCCATGACGGTGACGTACGGCGCGGCCACGTCGGGCATGATCTCCGGAGTCGGATTCGCCATCGCAAAAACGATCGGATCGCGCGCCATCCCCTGGATGTCCTCGGGCCGCAAAATCCCGGGCGCCGAGACCCCGATGAAGACGTCCGCTCCCTTGAGCACCTCACCGAGCGAGCCGCGCTTGTTCTGACGGTTCGTGTGCTCGGCGAGCCAGGTCCAATGCGCGTTCTCGTAGCGGTCGGTGCGATTGATCGCGCCCGCGCGGTCGACCGGGATCACGTCGCGCACGCCCGCGGCCATGAGAATCCGGATCGTGGCGGTCCCGGCCGCTCCGCTTCCGGCGACGACGACGGTCATGTCTTCGATTCTCTTCCCAACGACGGCGGCCGCATTGTAGAGTGCGGCGAGAATGACGACCGCCGTGCCGTGCTGATCGTCGTGCATCACCGGGATGTCGAGGGCGTCCTGCAGGCGCTGTTCGATTTCGAAACAGCGCGGCGCCGAGATGTCCTCGAGGTTGATCCCACCGAAGATCGGCGAGATCGCCTTGACGGTGGTGATGATCTCCTCGACGTCCTTCGTAGCGAGGCAAATTGGAAAGGCGTCGATCCCCGCGAACTGCTTGAAGAGCATGCACTTGCCCTCCATCACCGGGGCGGCCCCGTACGGCCCGATGTCTCCAAGCCCGAGTACCGCGGTCCCGTCGCTGACGACGGCGACCGTGTTGCGCTTGATCGTCAACTGGAAAGCCTTCGACGGGTCGGCGGCAATCGCGGTCGAGATGCGCGCGACGCCCGGCGTGTAGACGATCGAGAGATCGGAACGCGTCTTGACCGGGATCTTCGGCTCGATGCGAATCTTGCCGCCGAGGTGCGCGAGGAAGGTCGAGTCCGAAACGCCGACGATTCGAAGGCCCTCGAGCGCCTCGACCGCGCCGCGCACGGCGCGCGCGATGGCGTCAGACGCCACCGTAACGCTGATGTCGCGCGTTGTCCGTGACTTTCCAACCGACCGCATGTCGACCGCGCCGATAATACCGCCCGCATCGCCGATCGCCGACGCGAGCTGCGCGAAGGCGCCCGGATGCGAGGGCATCTCGAGACGCAGGACGAGCGTGTAACCGATCGCGGGTGAAGCCATGGGCGGTGGTTGTTCCCGGCGTTCACGCCGCCCTCGCAAGCAAGCCGTTCGGAGCCGGCGGGCCGAGCCAGGAAAACACAGGGCCCAGGGCGATTTAGGAACTCCTAAATGATTTGTATGGCTCGGCTAACACGCGTTTTTGGGACGCTCGCGGGAGCGGGCGCCTTAGCGTTGGGATCCGCGACCCCCGCGCCGGCGCTCCCTGTGTTTGCCCACCGCTACGGCCTCTCGTGCCAGGTGTGCCATACGACCGTCCCTCAGCTCACGCCGTTCGGCGAGCGCTTCTTGCGGAACGGTTTTCGCATCCCGGGGGCGACGGAGAACCGCATCGTTCCGATCGCCCTGCGCATGAATCTGGCGTACTCGAGCGAGCCCGACCCGCGCGGTCTCCCGAAAGCGATCGTCGACGAGGCGGAACTGCTGACGGGCGGGCACATCGGAACGCGCGTCTGGTACTGGATCGAGTCCTACGTCGTCGACGGCGGCGAACCCGGCTTGGCCCGCGACGTGTGGATGCGCTACGATTTCGCGCACGACGGCGACACGCGCGGCGCGCCGTTCGCGCTGCGCGCCGGTCAGTTCACGCTTCCGCTCCCCGTCGATCCCGAGACGTCGCGCGAGACCGAGAACCATTACGCGCTCTTTGACCAAACGGTCGGCGCGAATCCATTCGACCTTTTCGCGCCCCGGATCGGTATCGAAGCGACACTCGGACGCCCGACCGGGCCGGAGCTGACGCTGGCCGGCCTCAAGGGGCACGATCCGCAATCGGGGCTTCGAAGCGACGGGACCGACGTTATGGTGGTCGCCGCCGAACGAATCCCCGGTGTCGAGTTCTCCGCCTATCGCTACGCGGGGACTCGGCCGCTCGGCGCGAGCGGCGACGCGTTTTGGCGCCAAGGTTACGGAATCGGTGGAACGGCCGGACGGCTGACGCTCACCGCCGTCCTCCAACAGGGCGGCGACGGCGACCCGCTCGGGACCGGGCGCGCGTTGCGCTCGAGTGGCGGGTTCTTTCAATCGCGTTGGGCGTTCTCGCCGGGGCTCACGCTCGTCGCGCGCTACGACGGTACGTCGCAGCCCGGCTCGATGACGCGGAGCGCCACGGTCGCGCTCGTGCGGCGCATCGGTCGCAACGCGAAACTAACCGTTGAAGACGTCCTCGCGACGTCCAAGCAGACGCTCAACGCCGGCTTCTTGTTCGCGTACTAAAGCCGGCTACCTCCCCGAGACCGTCATATCCGCGACGCGGAACGACGGCGAGACGATTCCGGCATCGAAGCGCAAGTCGCTAGCGACTGCGTCGAGCGCGGCGAGCATCTCAACCAAGTTCCCGGCGATCGTAAATTCGTCGATCGGATAGGCGCGTTCGCCGTTCTCGATCCAGAAGCCGCGCGCACCGCGGCTATACGTCCCGGTCGCGTACTCCGTTGCGAAGCCGATCGTGTCGAGGATCAAGACTCCGCGCGGCGTCGCCGCGATCAACTCGTCGAGCGAACGTTCGCCGGGAAGCAAGTAGAAATTGTTCGGCCCGATCCCGCCGTGCGTCGCGTTCCCCGTGCTGGCCGCGCCGAGTTTGCGCCCGTAGTACGTGTCGTAAAGGAACGTCTCGAGCACCCCTTCGCGGAAGACCTCCGTGCGGCGCGTCGGGACGCCTTCCGCGTCGAACGGCGGACGTCCCGAGCCCTCCGCGCATACGGCCGTCATCGACGATCGTCGCGAGCTCACTTCCGATGCGCTCGCCGACGCGCTCGGCCAAGAACGAGTTGCCGACCGCGACGTTGGCGGCGCTCAGCGCCGAGAAGATGTCGCCCAAGACGTGCGCCGCGACGTCGCGTTCGAAAATAACCGGGCATCGCACCGTTCGCGGCTTGCGCGCGCCGCACAGATCGACGGCGCGCCGCGCCGCGGTCGTCGCGACCGTCTCGACCGATTCGAGCCCGCCGTAGCCTCGGGCAGCCGAGCCGTACGATCCGACGCGCTTCTTCTCGCCGTCCTGCGCGATGGGCGCGACGTAGCGCGAAGCGCTGCTCGCGCGGTAGCCGCCGCGCAGCCCGTTCGAATTCGCCAGGGCGACCGTCGTGACGTTGTCGGCGACGTGCGCGCCGCTCGAGTTCACGATGCGCGCATCGTAGGCGCGCGCCTGCGTTTCGAGCGCCAGCGCATCCTCGAGCTTGCCCGCGGCAGCCCGCGCCGGGACGTCCGGGGCATACATCCCGAGGTCCGCTCCGTCGTCGAGCAGACCCGTCCCATCCGGCAGCCCGGCGTTCGGGTCGAATTCGACGAACCGGGCCGCGTCGACCGTCTGACGCGCGAAGTCGCGCAGGCCGGCATCGGTCAGATCGCTCGTGCCGAGCGACGCTCGCCCACCTTCAACAAAGACGCGCAGCGCGAGCGCCCGCGCGGTCGACTGTTCGAGCTTCTCGACTTGCGTCCCGCGCGCTTCGGCGCTGAAACGTTCGCCGATCGTGACGGTCGCGTCGGCGTGCGTTGCGCCCGCCTCGAGCGCGTGGGCGACGACGCGTTCGGCGAGCGCCAATCCCTCAACCAACGGCGGAACCTCCGACCGTCACGTGCGAGATCTTGACCGTGGGCATTCCGACCCCGACGGGGACGTACTGCCCGCCCTTGCCGCACGTGTAGTAGCGCGCCGCGAGCCGCGTATCGTTGCCGACCATGACGACGCGCTCCATGATCTCCGGGCCGTTGCCGACCAGACTCGCGCCGCGAATCGGGGCCGTCAACTTGCCGTTCTCGATCAAGTAGCCCTCGGCGAGCATGAAGACGAAGTCGCCTTTGCTGATCTCGACTTGGCCGCCCGCGAACGACGCCGCAAAGATCCCCTTCTTCACAGACCCGATGACTTCGTCGTACGTCGAGTCGCCGCTCGGCATGTACGTGTTGCACATCCGCGGCTGCGGCATCACGCGGAACGACTGGCGCCGCCCGCTCCCCGTCGATGCGGAGCCCATCAAGCGCGCGTTCAACCGGTCTTGCATGTAACCGCGCAACACGCCGCGCTCGACGAGCACCTTGTGCTGCCCCGGCGTCCCCTCGTCGTCGAACGTGAGGCTTCCCCGTTCGCCGCGAAGGTTGCCGTCGTCGAAGATCGTCACGAGTTCGCTCGCGACGCGCTGGCCGATCCGCCCGCTGTAGAGCGACGTACCCTGCCGGTTGAAGTCGCCTTCAAGGCCGTGGCCGACCGCTTCGTGCAGCAAGACGCCGCCGCTGCCGCCCCCCACGACGACTTCCATCTCCCCGGCCGGCGCTTCGCTCGCCTCGGTCGAGACGGCCGCGACGCGCGCCGACTCGCGCGCGATCTCCTCCGGCGTACGGGTCGTGAAATAGTCGATGCTCGTTCGCCCGCCATCGCCGTAGTATCCGCTCCCGCGAACGGCGCCTTGGGCGATGCACTGCACGCCCAATACCACGAGCGGACGCCGGTCGTGCACGAACGTGCCGTCGCTCGTCGCGATGACGACCTCTTGAAGTTCGTCGGTGACCACCGCGTTGACGGCACGGATCCGCGGATCGTAAGCGCGCGCCGCGATATCGGCTCGCGCGAGCAAGTCGACGTAGACTGCCGAGCCGGCGCGCAGCTCGGTTTCGTCGGCGCTGTACTGTGACGGCGCCTCGCGCGGCGAGCCCGGCAGCGGCACGACCTGCGTGCGCGCCGCGCCGTCGCGCGCGATCAACGATGCCACCTCGGCCGTACGCAGCAGCGCATCGAGCGAAAGATCGTCGGAGTAAGCATATCCGGCCCGCTCGCCCGAGATCACGCGCACGCCGAGCCCGGCGACGACCGAGACGCCGGCCTCGTGGATCTTCCCGTCCTGCAGCCGAAACGAGCGCACGACCCGCCGCTCGTAGAACGCGTCGGCAAACTCGCCCGCACCGAGCGCGCGCGTCAGTATCTTCGAGAACGCCGCGGCGTCGAGATGCATCGCGCGGGTTGTTCGCGCGGGCCGTTACGAGGCCTTTAGCGCCTAGAAGTCGGCGAGCGTGTCGAGCGCGCGGTCCTGCGCCTCCTCGACGGAGGCCGACTCGGCGTCCGGATCGTTGACGATGAACGCGAACGCTACGTGACCGTGGCGATCGGTTTCGACCGTCCCCGCCAGACCGTTGACGCCGCTGAGGTGCCCGCTCTTTGCGCGGGCGCGGCCGAGCGCGCGGTGCAGCACGTGGTAGATGACCGTCCCGTCCAACCCGACGCGCGGGAGCGCGCGCAGCAGCACGTCCCGGTTCGGGCCGCGCAATTCGGCGGCGAGCAATTGCGCGAGCGTTCGCGCGGCGATCTTGTCGCTCGGCGCGAGGCCGCTCCCGTCATAGGCGACGAACTCCGAGCGAGCCAGCCCCAAGCGCGTCAACTCGTCGCGCTCGACGAGCAGCCCGGCTTGATCGGTTCCGACGTGCGCTGCGCGCTCCCCGACCGCGCGGAGCAGTTGCTCGGCGCTATGGTTGTTCGAGTGAAATAACATCTCTTCGACGATTCCGCTGAGCGGCGCCGAGCGATGCAGCCAGAGCCGCTGCGCGGTGAGCGGTGCGGGTTCGATCGCCCGCCGTGCGGTCGCTTCGATCCCGGCCTGCTGTAGAAGTGCGGCGATTGCCCCCGCGACGTACGCCGGAAGCCCGAGCACCGGCTTCCAAACCTTCTGCATCGGGCCCGTCGCAACGGTTCCGCTGAGCGTGAAAACGTTACGGTACGTCATCCCGGGATTGGTGACGATGTCGGGACGGCGCTCGATGCGCAGATCGGTGACGTAGCCCGTCTCGATCGAGCCCTTGACGTCGACGTTTCGGTTCGGCGGATCGAACGTCACCCGCGCGAGGCCGCCCGGGATGCCCGGGGTCACGTGGAATTCAACGGTGTCCTGGTCGAGTGAGATGGCGCTGGTCGCCGAGGCATAGCCTTCGTCGAGATCCTCGGGCGCCCACCGCGCGTTCTGCTCGGCGCCGTTGAACGCGCGATCGTCGATCAGCAGGGGACCACGGATGTGGTGGATGCCGAGCCGTCGCAGAACGCCGACGCCGTCGCGCAGATCGTTCGACGTGAACAACGGGTCGCCGCCCCCGACGAACCAGAGCGGCCCCGCGATGTCTCCCGACATGTCCGGCGGCGCGAGCGCCATGAAGCTCGTCTCGAAATGGTGTTCGGGGCCGAGCACGTCGAGCGCCGTCGCGGCGACCAAAAGTTTTAGCGTCGAGGCCGGCGTCATCGCGCGATCGCCGCGCTGCTCGAAGAGCGGCGCGCCGTCGGCCCCGACGACCGCAACCGCGCCGCCGCGGCCGAACACTCCGTGGTCGAAGATCGCGCGCAGTCGCGCCGCGAGTTCGGAGCGTTCGCGCGCGGTCCACGGAGGAGGCGCCGCCGGGACGAGCGGAGCGGTGGACGCCGACTCAACAACGACCGGCGCCGATTCGCCATCCGAGACCGCGCGCGGCCCACACGCCGCGATGCCCGCGCCGAGGGCGCACGCGATGAAGAACCCGAGCGCCGCGCTACGCGCCACTCTCGCGCTCCCAGCGCAAGATCGCGAGTCCATCAAGGTTCAGGCCGTCGCACCATGTGAAATAGTAGGCGCGCAAGGTCGTCGGTCCGTGCGCGTACGCGTGAACGCCGCCGTCGCTGACGCGGCGGCATGCGCGCCGGAGGTGCTGCGCAAAGTCGGGCCGCGTCCCGAGCGGTTCCTTGTCGACAAAGAGCGCGCGCTCCGGATGCTCGGAATCCGGGTACCATTCGTGCGATTCGCGGCCTTGCCAGTCGTAGCCGATGACGACCGGTGTGAGGCCCGCGTCGAAGTCCATGACCGACGAGAATCCGTAGCCGTCGGTCATGACGACGGCGTTCCGCGAAAGCGCGAGCCGCCGCGCGTCCGCGGCGACCGGCGCGTACGTCAGGATTTCGAACGGCCCGTTGTTGCGCAGATGCAGCCCGGTGAGGCGGTAGACCGTGTCATAGAGCGGCAGCGGTGCGAAACTGACCGCGAAGAGTATTGCGAGCAGCACGGCGGACGGGGCGGCGCAGACGGCGACCCAGATTGCGCGCGCGCGTGGCGCGAGGCGCACGTAGGCGATGCCGAGCGCCGCGCAAAGCGAGACGAAGAATCCGAAGACCCAGTGCGTCTCGACGCGCTCGAAGAGCGACAGCGCCATCACGACCGCGAACTGCGGAAGGGCGGTCCACGCGAGCAAGGCGCTCGGCGGGCGCAACGCGACCAGCAGCACGGCGACCCAAATCCCCGGCGAGTAGGCGACGAGCTGCGTGAGCAAGAGCCCGGGGAGCGAGAACTCGCGCGTCTCCTGGTGGCGGTGCACGAGCGCGAACGCGAGCGTCGACCACCCGTGGGTCGCGTTCCAGATCAAGAACGGCGTGCAGACGACGAGCGCCGCGCCGAGCATCACCGGAATCCCGCGCTTCCATGCAAAGCTTCGCACGCTGCGATCCGCGAGCGCGTACGCGAGCAATCCGAACAGCAGCGCGAAGCCGAGGACCCGCGAGAGCAACACGCCGCCGATCGCGACGCCGAGGAGCGCCCAGTCGAGCGTGCGGTCGCGCCGGAAGGCGCGCGCCGCAAACCACAACGCAAGCGCCCAAAACATCAAGTACGGCCCGTCCGGCGAGGCGATGCCGAAGGCCAGCGACGCGAGCGGCGTCAAGGCGAGCGCGAGCGCCGCGACGGCGCCGGCGCGCCGTTCGCCGGTTAGTTCGTTCGCGCACGCCGCAAGCGCGAGCGACGCGACGACGCCGCACACGACGAACCCGAGCCGGACGGTCCCTGGATTGCGGCCGAGCGGCGCGAAAGCAGCGATCGTCCACGCGACTGCCGGCGGATGGTCGACGTAGCCGAACGCGAGCCGACGGCTCCATTCCCAATAGTATGCCTCGTCACCGGTCATCGGGAGGGCGAACGCCGCGAGGGCGCGCGTCGCGAAAATGACCGCGATCACCGTCCAAACGATCGCCGTCACGTGCGCGGCTCGACGGATCCGCCGTCGATTGCGAGCACCATCCCGTTATAGAATCCCGCCTCGTCGGCGACGAGGAAGCGCACCGCCCCGGCGACGTCTTCCCACGAGCCCGCGTGGCCGGTCGCGTTGTTCGCGGCGACGCGCCGGGCGCCGGCGCGATCGATCGTCTTGTCGCGGATGTCGCCGGGCTCGATCACGTTGACGGTGATGCCGTGGCGCGCTTCTTCGACGGCGAGCGTCCGCGCGAACGCCACGACGCCGGCTTTGACTGCAGCATATAAGCTCATCCCGCGCGCCGGCATCGTCGCATGCGAGCCTTCCATGCCGAAAAACACGAGGCGGCCGAAGTTTTCAGCGCGCATCGCGGGGAGGGCCGCGCGAGCGGCTTCAATCGCGCTCGTCAGATTCGTCTCGACGAGCATGCGGTAATCGTCGGCCGTCGACCGTTGGAAACGCCGCACGACGAGCGGACCCACCGCGTGGACGAGGACGTCGAGCCCGCCGAGCACTCGCTGCGCCGACTCGACCGCCGCCGCGGTCTGGCCCTCGACGGCGTGGTCGGCGGCGATCGCGAGCGCTTCGGCGCCGCGCGCGCCAATCAGCGCGAGCGTCTCGTCCGGCGGCGTCCCGCTCGGCCGGTACGTGAACGCGACGCGGTATCCCGCGACGGCCAGGTCGGCGGCGATCCCTTGGGCTAGGCCGCGGGCCGCCCCCGTGACGAGAGCGGACCGCGCATTCCTATCTTCCGCGCGGCTCATGCGGCGGTTTGCCGCCGCACGAGCCTCGCATCCTCCGTGCTAGGCCGCCAACCTACTGCGCGCGCAACTGCAGGCGCGCTTCGGCGCTCTCGTTCGTCACGGGATCGGTCGACGTGACCGTCAGCCCGATCTGAGCCCCCGAGAGGGTTTGCAGCGACACGTTCTGCGAGAAGTAACCGCTACCGTCGGCGATCGTGTCCCCGGTGTAGTTGCCGGCGCCGAAGCTGAAGACGCCGCCGACGCTCCCGACCGCCCCGGCGACGATATGAACCCGCGCGTTCGGCACGGTACGACCGCTCAGCGTAAAGCTCGAAGCGCTCACCGTCCCCCCGTTCGCCGGCGCGGTTACCGTGATGGAGTTCGCAGTTTGAGCCGTGCCGGTCGTGAACGACCAAGATTGGTCGAACGAATTTCCGCTCTGATCGCGGCCCGTAACGCGCACCGTGTGCTGCATCGACTGCAGTGGGGATGGCGGCGCGTAAACGAAGCCGCTCGTCGAGCGCGTCGAAGCGTTCGTGACGTCGAGGCCGTCGAGATAGATTCGCACGCTGTTCGGATCGACCAAAGCGGAGAAATCCGATTGGATCGTCGGCTTCGTCGAACGAACCGTCGACGTATCGCGCGGTCGCTGCCCGGTCAAGCGCACCGCGCTTACGACCGGCGGTGACGTGTAGGTAGGAGCGGGCGCATAAGAGCCGCCGCCATTGGTCGTGATCGCCACGATTCGATTGACCCCGTCGTAATTGACGGTGGCGCCGAGCGCTTGCGAGACGAAACGCAGTGGGACGTAGGTGCTCGCGCCGATGATGAACGGGGCGACGTCGAGCGTTTGCGGCTGGCCATTGACCGTGGCTTGGTTCGAACCAATGCGCAACGAAACGGTCCCATTGGGTCCGGTCGCGTTTATGACGCCGGCTTGGTAAACGACGCTCGCGCCGAGCCGCTCGAAGACTCCGCGCAGCGGGACGAAAACGCGTCCGCTCCGTTCGATCGGCGGCGGATTGAACTGAGTGGTCGAGCCGTCGATCGTGATGGACTGAGCTAGGGCGGGGGCGATCGTGCCAATCAATGCGGCCGAAAAGATGCCGCTCGCTACGAATGTGAAACGTGAAAGGCGATTGTGCGTAGGCAACGCAGGCCTCCTCAATCCGGAATTCGGGCGTCCGCGCGCGGAGGCCCGTGCGGTGTATTGTCGCCGCACGGGCCTCGCATCCTTCGGGATAGGCTTTGGGCTACTGCGCGTGTAGCCGGAGCCGCTGCTGCGCGCTGTCGTTGGTACCCGGATCGGTCGACGTGACCGTCAGGCCGATCTGCGCGCCGGGCACCGTTTGCAGCGTGATGGTCTGCGAGAAATAACCGCTGCTGTCGGCGGTCGTGTCGCCCGAGTAGTTACCGGAACCGAACGCAAAGCCCGCGACGTTCGCGACCGCGCCGGCCGCGATGTGGACGTGCGCGTTGGGCACCGTACGCCCGCTCACGGTAAAGCTACCGGCATTGACCGTCGCGCCGTCGCTGGGCGACGTCAGACTCAGCCGGTTCTGGAACGGAGCCGTCCCCGACGTGAACTCCCACGTGCTGACGAAGCGGTTTCCGTTGGCATCGCGCCCGGTGACGCGAACGGTGTGAGCCATCGACTGCAGCGGCGAAGGCGGGGCATAGATGAACCCGGTCGACGAACGCGTCGTGCCGTCGGTCACCTCGACGCCGTCAAGATAGACGCGAACACTGTTCGGGTCGACCGGCGCCGCGAATGCGGCCTGGATCGTCGGGCGCGTCGAACGAACCGACGCGTTGCTGCCGGGACGTTCTTCTTGCAAGCCCATCGCTCCGCCGACGCCCTGTCGCACCGGTGGGACGTAGCCGCTGCCGCGGCTATTGATCGCGACGAGATTGTTGCTCGAATCGTAGTTGACTTGCGCGCCGAGCGACTGCGAGATGAAGCGCAGCGGCACGTACGTGCTCGCGCCGATGATGAACGGCGCCACGTCGATCGTCACGGGCTGGCCGTTGACGGTCGCTTGAGTCGAGCCGATGTGCAGCGAGATGCTCTGCTGGCGGCGCGTCGCGTTGATCGTCCCGTTTTCGTAGACGACGCTCGCGCCGAGCTGTTCGAACATGCCTCGCAGCGGGACGAAGACGCGCCCGGCGCGCTCGATCGGCGGCGGATTGAATTGGACGCTCTGTCCGTTTAGGGTCACCTGAACCGATGACTGCGCGAGGGCTGGCCCGCCGGCGAGCAATCCGGCGATTCCTAGTGTGACGCTCGCGCCCAACGCGAGCCGAGTAAAGCGGTGGAACATTCTGGACGTACCTCCTCTACGCCCCGACAAACGAAGGGGCCGACCAGAACGTCTTACCCGCTTATTCGATTCGCGCGCGTTTGGAGCGAGCCGTCGCTTGCATAACGCGCGAAGCAACGACTCGCTTAAAGGCTGCTAGAGCTTACGTGCCGACCGCAACCGGCGGCGTCCGCTCGAAATCCCCGATCTCGTGCTCGCGTTCGACCGCGTAGCGCGCGGCGCGACGGCGTTCGCGCGCGTCGACCGCACCCATGATCCAGGCGTACATGATCGGAACCAGCACGAGCGTGAGTACGAGCGAACTCGCTAAGCCACCGATCAAGACCGTTCCCATCGAGGCGCGTTCCTCCGCACCCTCGGTGAGACCGAGCGAGAGCGGGAGCATGCCGAAGATCATCGCGCACGTCGTCATCAAGATTGGCCGGAACCGGATCTCGGCCGCGGCGGTCATCGCCTGCACGACCTCCATGCCCTTGCGACGCTGTTGGTTCGCGTAGTCGACGAGCAGTATCCCGTTCTTCGCGACGAGCCCGAAGAGCATGATGATCGCGATGAGCGAGAACAGGTTGATCGTTTGGTGCCGCAGCGCGAGCCCGCCGAGCGCGCCGACGATTGCGACCGGGACCGAGAACATTACGATGAACGGCTCGAGGAACGACCCGTACAGAACGACCATCAGCACGTAGACCAACATGAACGAGATTGCCAGCGCAAGGCCCATGCTGGATATCATTTGCAGGAAGAGCTGCGAGTCGCCGTCGTCGGAGGCTGCGGTTACGCCGGCGGGGAGGAAACCCGGTGTGTCGATCGCTTTTTGAACCGGCCCTAGGACCGATCCGAGGGTCGCGTTCGTCGTATGGTCGACGCCGCCGAAAACACGCACATAGCGCTGGCGATCTTGGCGCTCGATTTTTGTCGGCGCAGTCGTCATCGTGAACGTCGCAACGCTCGCGAGCGGAACGAGTGTCCCATCCGCTGCGCGAACGCGGACCTGTTCGATCCGCTGGAGGTCGTTACGGTTTCCATAATCGAACTGGAGGCGCACGTTGGTAAGCCCCGATTCGAGACGCACCTTCGTCGGGATCGATCCGCCGATCGCGATCCGCGCCGCGAGCGCCGCTTCACCCGGCGAGACTCCGAGTGTTTCCGCACGACGCGGGTCGATTTGGATGTTGAGGCGCGGCGCTTGCGTCTCGGCGCTCGTCGTGACGTTGACCGCGCCGGGCTGCGCGCGAATCAAGGTCGCTAACTTCTCCGCAGCGCCATTTAGGAGCGAGTCGGGACCTTTGAGCGCGAAGTAGATCTCCGAGCCGCTGCCGCCGCCACCCTCGGTTGCGATCTGATAGTCGGCGCCCGGGACGGTCCAGCCGAGCTTGCGCGCTCGATTGAGAACGGCGTCCGTTTCGCGGCGATGGTTCTTGTCGAGCACGACGGAGAACTCGGCATAGTTGCCGCCTTGTAGACTCGAGAATCCCGAGCGTTTGGCGCCGGCCGTCGTTAAAACAGCGTCGACATAAGGCAGCTTCAAGAGTTGGTTTTCCAACCGCACCATGCCGGCCTGAGTCGTCCCAAGCGGCGTCCCCACGGGATACGAAATAACGCCGCTCAAGACTCCAGTGCTCGACGGCGGGACGAACTCGAACCCGATCGAGCGCCAGGGTAAGAATGGAAGGGCGACCACGACCGCGATGCCGGCGGTCATTAGGACGCGGCCGGGATGATTCCCGGCTGCCCGAACGAGGTCGGCGAACGGCCTGCCGCAGAAGCGCGCCAAGCGCACGTACCACGCGCCACCCTGACCCGGCGCCGGCGGCGTCGGGCGCGTCAACCCAAGTTTTTCTAAGAGCAAGGAAAGCGCGAGCCAGAGGAGCAGCAACCCCGCCACCGCGCCATTGATAGCGAGCGCGTAGACTGGCGCGCTAAGCAGCGTAAACGAATCGAGCACGAGCAGCGCGCAAATGAACGGTACGAGCGTCCGGTGCGCAAGCGCCCACGGCAAGGCCCGTGCATGATAGAAGCGCGCCAGCCGGTCGTAGGCGTTCTGGAACCAGCGCGCCCATCCGGGGACGCCGGCGCTGCGCCGTTTGACCGACCAGCGACCCGCCAGTAGCGGCGTCAACGTGAACGAAACGAGCAGCGAGAAGAGCGTCGCCACAACGATGACGAGCCCGAACTCCTTCATGTACTTTCCGATGATGCCGGTCATGAACGCGATAGGCAAGAAGACGACAACGTCGACCAAGGTGATCGTGATCGCCGCTTGCCCGATCTCGGTCCGCCCGTTGTAGGCGGCGTCGAGCGGAGCTTCGCCTAAGTCTCGGTGTCGGGTGATGTTCTCGAGCACGACGATCGAGTCGTCGACGAGAATTCCGATTGTCAAGCCAAGGCCCATCAGCGAGATGATGTCGACGGTGAGGCCCATGACGCGCATCATCACGAAGGTCGCGAGCAACGAACTTGGGATCGCAATGAGAACGACGAGCGCGTTTCGCCACGCGTGCAGGAACAAGAACATCACGAGCGCGGTTAGGAAGATACCTTCGCCGAGGCTCTGGAGCACGCCGTTGATCGAGGCGTTCGTGTAGTCGGCGGACGCGTCGATCTCGCTGAACTTTATGTCGGGGAATTCCTTCTTCAATACTTCGAATTCGGCTCGCGTCGCTTTCGTCGTCTGAACCGTGTCGGCATCGACTTGCCGGTTGACATTGAGAAGAATGGAGGATGCGCCATTGTAGTTCGACGGCAAACGCTGCTCGACGTGGCCGTCGTCGACGCTTGCGACGTCGCCGATCTTTACGTACTTGTTCGCTCCACCCGGAATCGGCAAGGGAATTCCCAGAATATCCAGTGGCTGAATGATGTCGGCGTGGATCGATACCGTCGTCTCCGCCGTCGGCGAATCCATCCTGCCGCCGGGAAGGTTGGCATTGTTCGATGCAAGCGCGTTGTTGAGATCGTTCAGCGTCGCGTTGTCGGCGAGCAGGCGCAGTTGATCCGGGAAAACGTGAATTTCGCGCGGCGTGGACCCGGCCTCATCGACGCTCAAAACCCCGGGGACGCCCTTGAGGTCGGTGACGATCCGCTGGTCGGTGATGTCGCTGAGCTGCGCTGCAGTCAGCTTCGTGGAGCTGACCGCTTCCTCCATGACGGGGTCGCTAGCAGTCGAGAACTTGTCGACGTAGGGCGGATCCATGTCGCTCGGCATGTAGATGCGCGCCGTGTCGACGCGGCGCTGGACGTCGATCGTCTCGTAGTTGAGGTCGGTGTCCATCTTGAAACGCGCGACGACGATCGCGGTGCCCTCTTGCGCGTTCGCGGTCATGCGCTCGAGGTTTTGCATCCCGTTGAGCTGGTCTTCGATCGGCTTGACGACGAGTTTTTCCATCTCCGAGGGGGATGCGCCGGGATAGGACGCCTGCACGAAAACATACGGGAAGTCGATGTTCGGGAAGAGGTTCTTGCCGAGCTGGAAATACGAATACACGCCAAACACCGCGAGTCCAATGAAGAACATCGCGGTGATAACCCAGTTCTTGATCGCAAAGCGCGTCAGCCACACGGCAAAGGGTCTCCTCGAGGGCGGTGCAGGGGCCCCGTCGGTACTACGGCACGCCCTCGCACGGTGTTTCGCCGCCGGACCCCAATTTCACCCCACGCCGCTTCGCGGCGCGGGGGCCCCGAGAGTTTAAAAGGCACTCCGCCGCTACGCGGCTGCGCGCCCCCGCACGCAAAGCGCGCGGGTCCCCCCGAAACGCGCGCTGCTTAACAATCGCTCGACGGAGGGAGGCTTCCCAGGCTTTTAGCTCGGGTGAAAACCATTTGCGCGCCCGGGGCGCCCGCAGCGGGGACGCGTGCCCAAATTCATGCGCGAGACTGGACTCGAACCAGCACGCCCTTGCGGGCGCTAGCCCCTCAAGCTAGTGCGTCTACCAATTTCGCCACTCGCGCACGGGCCAGGCCGCTATGTGCGACAGCCCCGGCGTCGGCACCTACGGCGTGCTACTTGAGCTTGGGGTCGAGCGCGTCGCGCAGGCCGTCGCCGAGATAGTTGATCGCCAGCACGGTCACAAAAATGCAGAGTCCCGGGAAGATCGCGACCCAAGGCGCGATCGTCATGTTCGACTCGGCGTTGGCGAGCATGCTGCCCCACGACGCAGTCGGCGGCTGGATCCCGAAGCCGAGGAACGAGAGCGTCGACTCCAAGATGATGACGTTGGCGATTTCAAGGGTCCCTTGAACGATGATCGGAGCGATCGCGTTTGGGAGCAAGTGGCGGAAGATAATTCGCGCGTCGCGGTTTCCGAGCGCGCGGGCTGCTTCGCAGAACTCCTTCTCGCGCAGCGAGAGGAACGAGGCGCGGACCAGTCGCGCCACCGGCGGCCACGACAGCGCGCCGATGATGATGACGATCGTAAAGAAGCTGAGCGCGGCCTTGTTCGACGACGCCGCCACGATCGCGGTAAAGACCAATAGCAGCGGCAAGAGTGGAATCGACAAGAAGACGTCGGTTAAGCGCATCAACGCGTAGTCGATCCAGCCGCCGTAGTAACCGGCGATCGCGCCGAGGACTGTCCCGATCGTGAGCTCCATGAGCACGGCGAAGAACGCGACCTGAAGCGAAATCTGGGCGCCGTAGACGAGCCGCGCGAGCAAGTCGCGCCCGTTCTCGTCGCTGCCGAGGAGGTGCCCCGCAACGCCGGGCGCGAGCGGGTTGCCCTGCCAGTTTACCTGGTCGATGGCATTGGGATCTTGGAGATGCAAGACCGGCGCGAGCGCGGCGGCGAGCGTGATGAAAACGATGACGAAGGCCCCGGCGATCGCCAGCCGATGGCGGCGAAAACGCTTCCAGACGCCGTGCCGTTCGAGTTGAAAGTCTTCTTCGTCGACGATCGGCGCGAGGCCACCGGCCGGGCCTTGCTGAGGGACGAGGACCGTATCAGCCATGCGCGTTCACCTAATCGTACTTCACGCGCGGATCGAGCCACGCGTACGCGACGTCGGCGACGAGGTTGAAGAAAACGACCAAGAACGAAACCATGACGAGGTAGCCCATCAGAAGCGAGAAGTCGAACTGCCCGAGAGCGTTGATGAACAAACGCCCCATCCCGGGCCAGGCGAAGATCGACTCGGTGACGACGGCGCCGGCGACGAGCCCGGGGAGCGAGAGCGCAACGATCGTCACGACCGGGATCAACGCATTCTTGAGACCGTGCCGAAAGATGATGCGCATCCGGTCGAGCCCTTTCGCGGCGGCCGTCCGCATGTAGTCCGTGCGAATCACCTCGAGCATCGAACTGCGCGTGAAACGGCTCCAGGTTGCGATGAAGGCCAAACTGAGCACGACTGCCGGCATGATGAGGTGTATGAGCCGGTCTCCGACGTCGAACTCGTCGCTCGACGAGATCCCGGCCGAGGGCAGCGCAAAATGATAACCAAACGCCGTCACTCCCGAGACGGCGAACGCGAGCTGCAAAAGTAAAGCGAACCAGAACGTCGGCATCGACTGCCCGAAAAACGCAAACGTCGTGACGAGGTAATCGACCGTCGAGTAAGGTTTCACCGCAGCGAGGATGCCGGCCGACACGCCGATCAACAGCGAGAACGTAAAGGCCGTCCCCATCAAGAGCAGTGTGGCGGGCATTCGCTCTAGGATCGCGCTCGCCACCGTTTCGGAGTTCGACGTCGAGTAGCCGAGGTCGCCGCGAACGACGTGCCCGAGCCAGCCCAGGTACTGAATGTACACCGGGCGGTCGAGTCCGAAGTTGTGCTCGAGGCGCTTGATGTCGGCGGCGGTAATATGCGGGTTCTGCAAGTAGGGCGCGAGCGGGCCACCCGGCGCGTTGTGCAGGATGCCGAAAATCAGAATCGAGATCAGGAGCAGGAGCGGAATCGCCTCGAGCGTCCTGCGGACGACGTAGTTGAACAGGCTCGCGGGCCCTCCACCGGTCAGGTGGTCGGCGCTTACGTTGCGGTGCGGGTGAATCCTTTCCTAGCCGCGCTTAACGCGGCGAAGAAAAGCTTCACACGGTTAAAGCCCGAGCATCTGGCGCGCCTGATCCGGCGTCGCCACCGGTCTGCCGAACTCCGCGGCCAGGCGCGCGACGCGCCCGACGAGCTCCTCATTGCTCGCTAGTCTTCCCTTGCTGTAGTAGATGTTGTCCTCGAGTCCGGTGCGGACGTGACCGCCGCTTGCGATCCCGAGCATCGCCATCGCAAGCTGTTCGCGCCCGATCCCGGCGACCGACCACGTGCAGCCGGGCGGGAGCGAGTCGGCGAGAAACGTGAGGTTGCGCGCGCTTGCGGTAAGACCGCCCGGGACGCCGAGCACGAAATCGAAATGCCGCGGGAATTGGAGCAGTCCCTCGCGCTCGAGCCGGCGCGCGTTATCGACGTGACCAGCATCGAACACCTCCAACTCGGGGACGACGCCGTAGCGTCTCATCTCGGCCAAGATGCCGCGCATGATCGGAAAACTGTTCTCGAAGACGTCGTCACCGAAATTGACCGTCCCGCACGTCAGCGTCCCCATCTCGGGCTGCAACGCGAGCGGCGCGGCGCGTTCCTGCAGCGTCATCCCGATCGCGCCGCCCGTCGTGAACTGAACGATCAAGTCGCTGCGCGCGCGAATAGCGTCGAGCGCCGCCTTGAAGCGCGCGACGTCGCTCGTGTTCGTGCCGTCGTCGTTGCGGCAGTGCACGTGCATGATCGACGCGCCGGCTTCGCGACACCGCGCCGCCGTCTCACCGAGTTGCGCCGGCGTAATCGGCAAGTGCGGCGTCTGTTCGGGCGCCAACTCGGCGCCCACCGCGGCGACCGTGACGATCAAGGGCTGCATACCGCCTGCCCTTCGCGTTTCTCCGAGCCGCTCCCAGCCGGACAGGCCTCGAGTCGCAGATCCCGGAACAGCGCAACCATACCGGGAGGTGAACGTGCGCTTCTTACGCGGTTTGCTTTACGTTTTGGCGGGGCTCGTCGTGCTCGTCATCCTTTTGGCGGGCGGCGTCTGGCTCGCCAGCGAGCGCCTCCTGGCCGCGCGAGTCACTCCGCCCACGGCGACGTTCGACGCAAGCGGCGGCGATGTCGCGCGCGGGCGGCATTTTGCCGTGACCGTGGCGGATTGCACCGGCTGTCACCGCACCCATCTCGATGGTCAGATGCTCATCGACGATCCGATGCTCGCAAGGCTCCCGGCGCCGAACCTGACGCGCGGCGCGGGTGGCATCGGGGCGGCGTTTACCGACACCGATTTCGAGCGCGCCATACGGCACGGCCTCGCACCCGACGGAACGCGCCTCGAAGTCATGCCGTCGCGGTACCTCAGCGTATTGAGCGACGCCGACTTGCGGGATGTGATCGCCTACGTGCGCAGCGTCCCGCCGGTCGATCGGTCGACGCCGCCGCGCTCGAACGGACCCATCGCGCGCCTGGGCCTAGTCCTTGGGAAGTTCACGTTCGACGCGGACCACATCGACCAAGCGGCGCCGCACCCCGCAACCCAGCCACCCGCCGCCGATGCCGCTTACGGCCGGTATTTGGCGAGCGTAGCCCATTGTTACGGATGCCATGAGGAGAATCTGGCCGGCGGTTCGTTCGGGGGCGACGTCCCGGCCGCCAACATCACCCCCGCCGGAATCGGAACGTGGACACTTGGGCAATTCGAGGCGACGCTGCGAACCGGAATCGATCCCCGCGGTCATCACCTCAGCAAGGAGATGCCGTGGGTCGACTTGGGCCAGATGACCGACCAGGAGTTAACGGCGCTCTACGCATTCTTGAAAACCGTCCCGCCGGTCACGACACCGAAAAAGACGTAGCGTCCCGCTAGAGCGCGGCGCGGGCGCGCGCGATTAACTCGGGATCGAGGCCCAAGACATCGGCGAGCGCGAGCGCGTCGGCCCGCGGCGGCGCGTCGCCGTCGACGCGCACGATCCGGTAGTCCATCGCGCGGCCGATTCGTTCGAGCGCAGCGTGGAGGTCGAGCGGCGCGCCGTCACGCGAAGGCACCTCTTTCAAACCCACGATCGCGTAATGGGTGACGCCGGCTGCCGCCGCGACGCCGTGCAAGTGCGTCGCCGCGAGCGCGCATGCGCCGCGCTCGCGCAAGCGCTCGAGCAGGGCGATCAAAAGCGCGCGGCCTTCGTGCGGCGAGGTCGTGCGCGCGAACTCGTCGGCGAGTAAGAGCGGACGGCGCGCGTTACGTTCGAGGAATCCGCGCAGCGCGAGCACCTCGGCGCCGAACGCCGAGAGCAGGCGCGCTTCGCGCCCGCCGAGCGAATCCGCGGCCGGCTGCGCGCCCGCTTCCGGCGCCGCGATCCCAATCCACGTGACGTCGTCGAAAAGCGGCAAGCGCGCCGCGCGGGCCGGAACCGGGACGCCGAACGCGACGCATGCCGCGAGAAACCCACACGTTCGTAACGCGGCCGTCTTCCCGCCCATGTTCGGACCGGTCAGAACGCCGGCGCCATCCAACTCGAGCGAAATCGGCTCGTACGAGCGGCCATCCTCGGCCAGCGCCTCGGCCAGCGGCAGATATCGCGCTTCGCTGAACGCGAACGACGACGTCGACACGATCTCGGGGACGACCGCCGCGTGACGCTGCGCAAACCGCGCACACGCAACGAACGCATCGAGTGCGCCGAGCGCATCGCAGACGTGGTGCAGCGTGACGGCGGACTCGGCGACGGCGGCCGAGAGGCGCGCGCGGACGCGCTCTTCGCAGTCGGCGACGCGCTCCGCAGCCGCGTCGCGCGCGGCGAGCGCCTCGAGTCCCGGCGCGTCGAGCGCAATCTCACAGAGCAAGTACGCCGGCGCTTCGCGCAGCACCCGGACCTCCGGTGGAAGCGGGCCGCGCAACTCGTCGCGCATGATGACGAACTCGCCGTCCCGGACGTGCTCGACCCCAAGGCCCGACGCGACGCGCTCGAGGACGCGCGTCCGCGCGAGATCGTAGGCGGTTTGGCACCGCTCCGCTTCTTCTCGCGCGCGCGCCAACTCCGCATCGAACGCATCGTCGAGGTAGAACGTCCGCAGCGGCGTTCGCCCGGGGGCGAGCAACGTTTCGAGCCGCGCATCCGCCTCGACCGCCGGCACGGCGCCGAAATCGTTGTCGCCGGCGAGCGCACGAACCGCCGAAACCGCGTCGAGGAAACGCGTGAGCTCGAAGAAGTCGACGTCGTCGAGCACGTCGCCGGCGACGGCGCGCGCGACGATCGGGCGCGGATCGGGCGCGCTTGCGAGCGCAGCCTGAAAGCGCGCGAATCGTTCGGGTTCGACCGCGCGTGCGGCGTCTGCGACGGCCGCGATTCTTGCGCGCGCGCGGGCCTCATCACCCGGCCCGAAGGGTCGCTCTGCGGCGCGGTGCGCGCGACCGAACTCACCGGCCGGCGCGAGCGCTGCGATGAGCCAGTCGATGCCGATGGCGGCTGCGGTTCGCGCGTCCCACGGTTGCACGCTCACGCGGCCTCGGCTCCGGCGTAGACGTCGTACGCCGGCAGTCCGGTCGCCGCCGCGACCGCGCGCAAGAACGCGCGCGGTTCGAAAGCGCGCTCGGGCCCGCGCGGCGCGACGGCGCAGGCGATCGGGTTCAGCGGCCGTTCGCAGCGCAGGTCGAGCTGCGCCGCGAGCGTCGTGAACGCGCGTCCGCCGAACGCGATCTGTGTCGGATCGCCGACGACGATCTGGCGCCGCTCGCCCGCACGGGCGAGTTCCGTTGAGCGTTCGGCGGTGAGCGCCCCTTCGATCCGCAATACGTCGCGCGCCGGATCGACGCGCGGCAAACGGAGTCGCGCGACGAGGGCGCGCACGTCGTCGACGGCGTGCGCCTGCGTCCGCGCGGTCGCGCCGACCGCGACGACGATCGCATCGCCCCCGCCGCGCAACGCCGCGACTCGATCGACCGCGCCGTCGATGACAACGAAATCGCTGCGCTCCGCGAGCGCGCTCGCGATGCGGCGCAAGCCGGACGCGCTCGGAGGTCCAACCGTCTCGAAAAATCCGGGCGCGCGCGCGCGGACGATGACGATTGGGCCGACCGCGCTCCTTTCGGCCGTCACGTCGAGGATCTCCGCGGCGGGATGCGCCGGAACGAGCGCTGCGGCGGTTGCGACGAGGGTTCCGGTCCGCAGAAACAATCGCGGCTTCGGCGTCGCATCGACCGCATCGATCGATTCGCCGTCGCGACCGATCGAACAGACGCCAAAGCGCGAGCGCTCGCACTCGAGCGCGGCGCACAGCGCGGCGACGGTCACCGTCTTGCCGGCGTTCTTACTCGTCCCGACGACCGCGATCGAGCGCGCCCCAGCGGCGCGCGCCCGCGCGAGTAAACGCGCTCCGACGTCCATCCCAATCGTCGTTCGCGCCGAGACGACGGGTTCCGCCGAATGCGGCCTGCGGCGAGGTCCGTTCGTACAACTCGATCCCGTCGTCGCTCGAGACGAGCCGGTACCGCCCCGCGCGTACGCCAAGCACGAGTTCCGGCAAATCGCGCTCGACCCAGTACGACGTGGAATACGTACGATCGAAGAGCGCGAATTGCGGATTTCGGCGCAGACCGAGCGACGCGCGCGGATCGAATCCGAGGTGCGCAAAGAGCTCGTCATGCGTCCCGACGTCGAGGTCGGGCGACAGGCGCGCGAGCGCGCGATCGAGCGCGGCGTCGTGCGCCGTTCGCGCGCGCAAGTAATGCGCCCAATGCGTTGGGCTCGCAAACGCGAGGTTCGCCGCACATAACACGATGCTCGCGATCAGCACGCGTCGCGCCAGCCGCGGCCGCCGCGCCTCGAGCCGCGCGATGCCGAAAACGAACGCGGCCAGCACGTACGGAATCCAAACGGCGGCATAGTGCTGACCCATCGTGTAGGTTACCGATTCGTGAGAAAACAGGTCTTCGGCGAACCCCGGCAGCGCCAGCAGAAAGAACGGCGATGCGAGGGGCGCGAATGCGAGCGGCACGAGCGCTTCGAGAAAGTATGCCGGCCGGCCGATCGACCACCACGGCGTGGTCCCCTTCGCATCGGCGACGTGGTCCCACGCGTAGTAGTGGAGCGGCGCCCAACTCTCGGTCGCCCCGGCCAACGGCCGCACGACGGTGAAGAACAAAGCGAAGACGAGCACCGACGCACCGAGCGCGCCGGCCGAGAAGGCCAACCCGGCGCGTTCGCGCCGCCGCGCGAAATAGATTGCGCCAAAAACCGCCGCGGCGGCGAGGATCGCGGCTTGGTCTTCCTTGATCGAGAGGTCGAGCGCGAGGAAGAACGCGGCCCAGCCAAAACGGCGCGCGTCGACCGCCCAAAGCAGCCAGAGCGTCGCCGCCGCAACGAATCCGTTCTCGTGGAAATCGGCGAACGTGACGCCCGCGAGCGGCGGGTAGAGCAACGCTACGAGCGCGACTCCGAGCGCGAGGTTATCCGGAAGCCGGCGACGCGCGAGCAAGAACAACGGCGGCGCCGCGAGAGCGCCGCCGGCCGCTTGCAGCGCCACGAGCGCGAGCGGCGAATGCGTCACAAGCAATAGCGGCGCGCACAGATAGAGAATCGGCGAGAAATGGTAGGTGAAATGACTCCCGCCTTCGGTCGTGTTCGCGAAACCGTGAAAGACCGACGCGATGCTTTGCGTGAACAAGCCGAGATCGGCGCCCGAATGGTAGGTCGCATAGCGGTCCGCGCCTAGCGCGAAGTAGACGATCGCATAAACTGCCGACGCGAGCCACACTCGTCCGAGCGGGCTCATCCGGCGTGAAAATACTTCAGCGCGGCGAAGAGCAAGCCGGTTGCGATCAGCATGATGCCGCCGGCCAACCCGGCCCATTCTTCGGCGCGCTTGCCGACGAACCGGCCGAAGGTAAGGCCGAGGCTCGTCGACAGAACTGAAGCGAACGCGATCGCCGCGAGGGTCACTGGGACCGGAGCGCCGATGTAGACGATCGAGAACCCGACGCCGAGCGAATCCAGACTAATCGAAAGTGACGCGATCAAAAGCCCCCAGCCGCGCGATAGGTCGAAGCTTCCCTCGCTCTCGCGCAACTCTTCGACGACCATGTACGCGCCGACGCCGACGAGCGCGGCGAATCCCAAGTACCCGGCAAAGTCGCCGAGCAGGCGCCCCACGAGCGCGCCGAGCCCGGCGCCGATCAGATTCATTCCGACCTCGGCGCCGGCGAACGAGAGGCCGATTCGGATACGAGCGGCGAGCGGCAATCCCCGCATCCCGACGCCAACGCTGACGGCGAACACGTCGAGTGCGAGCGAGAATGCAATAAGGGCGACGCGCGCGGCGGTCAGGAGCATCCGCTGCGACTACGCGCCGGGGCGCCGGTTCCCCGCCCCGCAGGGTCTACGCGACGGTCGCGGCCGGGGCGAGCAGCAGCGCGATCGTTTGACGGAGTTGTTTCAGCGTGAATGGCTTTCTCAAGAAAGCGTCGGCGCCGGCCTCGCGCGCGTGCTCGAGGAGCGCCGCGCGGTCGTGGCCGCTAATCACGAGGATCGGGATTCGACGCGTGCGTGCGCGCGCCCGAAGCTTCCGAACGAGTTCGAGCCCATCGATCCCCGGCAGCATGTAGTCCGATACAATTGCATCAAACCGCTCGGAGCGGGCGGCCTCGAGCGCGGTCTCACCGTCGTGGACCGCCCGGACCGATGCCATAGGTTCGATCACGCGCGCCAGGAGCGCGCAGACGTCGGCGTCGTCTTCGGCGACCAAAACTCGCTTTCGAGCTGCCGCGTCCGCCCTGCTATCCACGTTTTCTGGTTTCGGCGCGCCGCTGAAGGCCCGCCTCGGCTGGCCCGGGCGAAGGCGGTTAAGTTTTCTTAGCAGGGTGCGGGAACCGGCGCCCGAGCCGGTCGCGACGCCCTTCCAGGGCACCCCGGGGGCGGCGCGGGCACCTGCCGACCGGCTCGCTCAGCGCTCGGCGGGCCCGCTTGGGTCGCCCGGAGGCGGCCCGCCTAACCCGTCGAACAAGCCGGACTTGGCCGTTCTCGAAAGATTACTGGCTCCGAACTCCGCGCTTGGTGCGCGGTTCTTTTTCCTTGCGAAGCGCTTCGTCGCGGGCGAAACGATCGCGTCGGCGCTCGAAGCCGTTCGCGCGCTCAACGCGCAGGGTTTGACGGCGACGCTCGACTTTCTCGGCGAAGACGTCGTCGAACCGGCCGAGGCCGCCCATACCCGCGACGTCTATTTGGAACTGCTGGCCGCGATCGAGCGCAGCGCGCTCCGTACGAACGTCTCGGTGAAATTGACCGCGCTCGGAATGTTGATATCCGAGGATCTCGCCGTCCGCAACCTGACCGACATCGTCGAGCGGGCCGCATCGCTGCCCGACCCTTTCGTCCGTATCGACATGGAAGGCTCGGCGCTTACGAGCGCGACGTTACGCGTGTTCGAACGGGTCTTCGCGACGCACCGCAACGTTGGGCCGGTGATTCAGGCGTACCTGCGACGCTCTCCGGACGACGTCGAGCGGACGATCCAACTCGGCGCGCGCGTGCGGCTCTGCAAGGGGGCGTACAAAGAACCCGAGACGATTGCGTACCAGTCGATGCCGGTCATCCGGCGCGAATACTTGCGGCTCGCCGAAGCCCTTCTTTCACGGGGCGTCTACCCGGGGATCGCGACGCACGACGATCGGCTGATCACCGCAATCAAGGCATACGCGCTCGAACGCGGGATCGGAAAAGAACGCTTCGAGTTTCAACTGCTCTACGGCGTCCGCCCCGAGCTACAACGCGCGCTCGTCGGTGAAGGCTATGCC
Source organism: Vulcanimicrobiota bacterium (assembly GCA_963832625.1). Classification (GTDB taxonomy): domain Bacteria; phylum Vulcanimicrobiota; class Vulcanimicrobiia; order Vulcanimicrobiales; family Vulcanimicrobiaceae; genus CAWHUV01. Next base: position 960,372 of record CAWHUV010000008.1, read on the forward strand.
GTCCGGACGTACGTCCCGTTCGGGACGCACTGGGCCGGGTATTTCTACCGGCGAATCGCCGAGCGCCGCGAAAACGCGCTCTTCGCGATTCGCTCGCTCGTCTCGCGCTAAGGCTCTTTTAGCGATCCGCTAAACGGTCGACGCGAACCATGCGGTCGCTCTCGATCAACCGCGCGATCGTTCCCATGCCGCTCTCGACTTCGCCGAAGACGCTGAAGTCACGATCCAAGTGCGGTTGGGGCGAACTCGTGATGTAGAATTGCGTGCCGGCGGAGTCGCGAATCGCATGGTCCTTTTCGTAGTTGAGCCCCATCGCGATGATGCCGGTGCGTTGCTCGACCGGATTCTCTTCGGCCGGGATCGTATAGCCGGCGTCACCCTCGCCGTTGTCGTTCGGGTCGCCCGTTTGCACGACGAAGTCCGGGACGATTCTAAACCAGCGGTTGTAGTCAAAGTAGCCGTGCGCGGTCAGCCGAAGGAAATTTGCGACGGCGTACGGCGCCCACTCCGGGTACAGGCGCACGACGATGTCGCCTTTCGTCGTTCGAATCCGCACGCGCGGGTGCGGCCCCGGCATCGGGCCGTCGAGCCGCGCGGAATCGCGCGCGTCGAGCGGCGGCGCCGGGAGCAGGTCGTCGGGACTCGGCGCGGCGAGTGCCGGCGTCGGCTCCGGACGGGGGACAGCCGCCTCGTCGTTCTGGGGATCGGCCGGCGGTAGATTGAGGCGCGGCGGCAACTCGGTCAGGTCGATCGTCGGCGGTTCCTTCGCAAGCCGGTGCAACGCTTCGCGCGCTTCGAGTTGAACGTGCCACGAACTATCGGACAGCAAAGGCTGCACGAGTTGGCTCGCATCGGCGTCGCTGCGCTTGCCCCACGCGCGTAACGCTTCGACCCGCACGAGATCGTCGCGGTCGCGCAGCGCGCGCGTCAGTACTTCGCGCGGCGCGAGCGCCGCGTAACCGCGGAAAAGCGTCCACATGTCGTGCCAGCGCACCTCGCCGTTGCGCTCGGTCTCAAACGCGCGAGCGAGTCCGTTCGCGAGGGCGGCTGCGTCCGGAATGTCGTGGAACGCCGCGAGCGCCACTGCCGCGCGGTCGCGCACCCGGGGATCGATGTCGCCGCGCGCCGACGCGAGAACGTCGTCTCCGATGCCGCGCGTCGCGAGATCGGGGTGCGCGGTGACGATTCGATCGACGGCGTCGAATGCCGCGTACCGCACGGCCGAGCTGCGATCCGATCGCGCCAGGGCTCGCTCGGCGGGCAAATCCGCCGGGTCGGCGAGCAGGCCGAGTCCGTAGGCGACGAGCGCCCGCACGGTCGGATCGCCGGCATGCAGGTGCGCGCGCAGCGGCGCGGCGGCTTCGGGGCGCTTCGTCCGGCCGAGGGCCAGGGCGGCGCGCGCCGCGACGGACGGTTGCGCGTCGAGCAAGGCAACGACCGCCGGATCGGCGGTTCGGTGTAATTCCGCGTCAGCGATCGCGTGCATCGGCTCGGTGGCCGCCCCGGCTTGGGTAAGGTAGAGAGTACACGAGAGCGCGGCGGCGACAATCCTCGAGAACTTCACGGAGGCTAAACCAACTTTCGGATGAGCAGCAACGTTACTCAATGGCAGGCGCCCCATCCCCGACCCTCTCCGTCAGGGCAAGCGCCATCGAACCCAACGGAAGGTAAGACCCTGTAATGGCGACTCCCAAGCGCAAACCCGGCGGCGGCATGACCGTCCGCGAAGCGGGACAAAAAGGCGGCGAAACCGTCAAGCGCAAGTACGGCCCAGAGTTCTACGAGCAAATCGGCCGCAAAGGCGGCGAAGCGACGAAGCAAGCCCACGGCCACGAATTCTACGAGCAAATTGGCAAGAAGGGCGGCAAGAAAGGCGGCGAAGCGACGCGCGACCGCTACGGGCCGGCATTCTACGAGGAGATCGGGCAAAAGGGCGGCCAGAAGGTCAAGCAACTGATCGAAGAAGGCAAGAAGGCCGCCGCGGCCGCCCGCGAGGCGAGCAAGAAGGCTTCTTAGAAGCAAGACCCCCTCGTGCGGATACAACTACGCTGTGCAGCCGCCGTCGTCGGGCTCCTCGTCATCGCAGGAGGTCTCGCGCCGGCGGCGCGCGCGCTCCCGCCGCCCGAACCGGTGCGGGGGAAAGCGACCCCCGAGCCCACGGCCCCGCCGACGGGGATCGCCGTTCTGCCGATCGGCTCGCCGCTGCTTTTCGTCCTCGACGAAGGCTTTAGCTCGAACAAGTCCCGCAAGGGCGACATCGTTCACATGCACCTGCGCGACGCGCTGATCGTCAACGGCGTAACGCTCGCCCCGGCCGGCTCACCCGCGACGTTGACGATCGTCAACACGCATCGCGCCGGCTCGGGCGACGAGGACGGCTCGGTCGCGATCAACATTCAGCCGCTCGCGCTCCCCGGGCACGGGACGCTCCCCGTCCGCGCGATCCACGAGTATCTGACAATCGAGCACACGGCCGGTCAACTCGCGACGCGCGACGCAACCGATCAAGTGACCGACATCTTCATTCCGTACGCGCTTATTTACAACGCGTTTCGCAAAGGCCACGAGTACGTGCTGGGGCCCGGCACGGTGCTGCGCGCCCTAACCAATGCGACGGTCGACGCGTCCAATCCGAACGCGATCGCGATCGTCAACCCGGCGCCGCTCGTCATAAATGAGGACGCTCCGCACTCGGACTACACGCCGGCTCCGTTCTATACGCCCGCGCCCATCGCGCCGCGGCGGACGCCGTCGCCGAAGCCGACGAATCCGCCGACCCCAACCCCGGCGCCGACAGGGACGACCTAACCAAAGCGCGCAGTTCGGCGCATGAAACGACTGCTCGCAATCATCATAGCGCTCGCCGCTACCTCACTTACGGGCTCCGCGCTCGCCGCCGATAAGCTCTCGGGGATGCCGACGGCGGGCGAAACGGCTTTCGTTACGGCAGTGTCGGCCGACCTGAACGCGCGTTTCCCGACGACGGACGCCGCCCGCCGGGCCGGTTACACGCGGTTCACCGACGAGGATGAAACCGGCGCGATCTCTTGGGCGAACCGTCAATGGACGAGCAAGGACGCGCAACATCCGAGCCAGCTGTGGTTCGATGTCAAAGGCCGGCTGATCGGAGCGGATTTCTCCGTGCTGCAAGCCGACTATCCCGAAGCGCCGCACCTTTTTGGGGTCGATCCGCGCCGTTGGGTCAAGTTCGGCGCGCACGTGCACTACGGGCTCGCCGGCCCGAACGGCACGACGACGTACGGCGGCGTCGGTTCGAAAAAACTCGACGCGGTCGGCTCGTCGGTCGCGCATCCTACCGCCGGCGCCCTGGTCGCCGCCGGAATCGCCAAGAGCACCAAGGACGTGCGGTTCGTCTTCACCTTCCCGGCGATCTGGGACCTAGAAATGTGGGTGATCCCCAACCGCGACGGCGCCTTCGCCGCCAACAACCCCGACGTCAAGCCCGCCGGTAAATCAAGCGGGATGTCGATGTAAGGGGCTCAGCCCGCAGTTAGCATTTCGAGGCGACGATCTCGGCAGTCGTCACGGCCGATTCCTCAGCCACGGCGATGCGGTCGCGCTGTTGCTCGAACTTCATGATGTTGCGGACGTCCTTCATCGCCTCCGGGTCGTGGTCGCCGTGGAGATCGAGGTCGGCGCGACCGGCGATCGCCGGCATCGGCGCCTGCGTGTGCGGCGTTTTCTCGGCGGTCGCGTCCTCCATCATGACCGCAATGACGCTCTGCGTATCGACCGCGAGTTGACGCTGATGATTGTAGGTCGTTTGAAGATCCTGGGCGGCTAGGCGCGCCGCTTTCGCCTGTTCCGGGTCGGTCGTCAGGGCCGCTGCTTGCCGCAATGAGTTGATCTCGGTTTGCAGCGCCGCCATCCGCGCGAAGATCTCTTTTGTGAAAGCGATGAGCTTGATGCGGTCGTCGGCGAGCAGCAGGTCCGCGCCCGCCTTCACCTTGTAGTGCGGCTGGATGTTGCCGAGCGTGAAGTCGACGTACGAAATGTCTTCGTCGTTGGCGATCAGCGAGCGCGCCGCGTTGTCGAAGTGCGTCGTGAACGCCTTACAGAACGTCGTGACCGCGCGCACGTGCCCGATCTCGTGAAGCACGGTCGTCGGCGTGGGAGTGGCCGCCGGGGTGGCGCCGCCGGCCGGCAGGAGCGCGGCCAAAAGGAAGACCAGCATCGCTACTCCGACGACCAGTAGTCTTTCAGCGCTTTGCCGCGGGACGGGTGGCGCAACTTGCGCAGCGCCTTCGCCTCGATCTGGCGGATCCGCTCGCGCGTCACGCCAAATTCTTGGCCGACCTCTTCGAGCGTCCGCTGATGCCCGTCCTCGAGCCCAAAGCGAAGGACCAAAACCTTACGCTCCCGTTCGGTCAGGTTCTTGAGCACGTCGGCCATCTTCTCTTTGAGCAGCATGACCGAGGCCGCCTCGGCCGGCGCAACCGCCTCTTGGTCCTCGATGAAATCGCCGAGATGCGAATCTTCCTCTTCACCGATCGGCGTTTCGAGCGAGATCGGCTCTTGGGAGATCTTGATGACCTCGCGCACTTTTTCAGCGGTCAGCCCCATCTCGCCGGCGATCTCTTCGACCGTCGGGTCGCGTCCCAACTCTTGAAGCAATTGGCGCGAGACCTTGATGAGGCGATTGATCGTCTCGACCATGTGAACCGGGATTCGAATCGTCCGGGCCTGATCGGCGAGCGCGCGCGTGATCGCCTGGCGAATCCACCACGTCGCATAGGTTGAGAACTTATAGCCTTTGCGGTAGTCGAATTTCTCGACCGCGCGAATCAGCCCCAAATTACCCTCTTGGATAAGGTCCAAGAAGAGCATGCCGCGGCCGACGTACTTCTTCGCGATCGAGACGACCAGCCGCAGGTTCGCTTCGGTGAGCTTGCGCTTGGCCTCGTAGCCGCCCTCGATGATTTCGTTGCGCGACGCGCCGTTGCGCTGCGCTTCCAGCTCGCCGGCTTCGATGGCCATCGCGAGCGACTTCTCTTCGTCCATGGAAAGGAGCGGGACGCGCCCGATCTCCTTGAGATACATCCGGACGGGATCGTCGAGGGAGAGTCCGGCCGGCAGCGCATCGTCGTCGCCGTCGGGCGCCGGCTTTTCCTTTTGCTCGTCGACGATCTCGATTCCGAGGGAGGCGATCTCCTCGATCAGGTCGTCCATGCGCTCGGGATTGACCTCTTCGACGTTTTCGAAGACGGCGTTGATGTCTTCGTACGTCAAAGAGCCACGCTTCTTGCCGGCGGCAATCAGCTTCTTAATCGATTCCTCAACGGACGGCTGAGCGGTCGCTTCTGCGACGGGTGCCGCTGGTTTCTTGCGTGCCATGGTGTCGGATCTCACCTCCTTCCCGAAATGTAAGCATGAGTTAATTCGACTCGCGGGCCGAGCTTCACTTTGTTCCCAGCCGTCTCCGTGCCGAGCGCTCGAGGTGCTCGACCAGGCGCTGGTACTCTTCCCGCTCCCCGCTTGGAACGGGCTGACCGGCCTCGATCAAACGGTTCTGCTCCGCGTCGAGTTCCCGTTTGCGGCGCTGAAGTTGCGCTTCGGCGAGCCGTTCGACGATGCGATCGAGATGGACGCGGCGCGCCGCGGAGTCGGGGAAGCGCACGTTCGACGAGCGTTCGGACCGTAGCAGCGCGACGGCCGTCTCGTAAGAACGGACGTCGCCGGCGAGGACGGCCAGCGCATCGCCGGTCGTTTTCATCGCCCCGGCGTTTTCGACCATGGCTCGATAGATCGGCGCGTAACGTTCGTCTTTGAAGAACGCCGCGTCGATCTGCGACGCGTACTCGGCGGCGAGCGCCGGTTCTTCGAGAAGCGTCTCGAGGATGTCGCGCTCGATTCCGGGTGGCTCGGCCGCCGCCGCGATGTGCCGGACGAAGCCGGCGCCCTGACGCGGCGCGAACCTTGCCGGATCGGCGGCGAACCGGCTGCCGCGCAAATCGTCGGGGTTGAGGCCGAGGCGGTTCGCCGCGTACACGCGCCAACGATCCCACTCTTCTTGTGGGAGCGCGCGCACGAGCCCCTCCGCTTGACGGGCGGCCTGCCCGAGCGGCAGCCGTTTTTCGAGGATCGTATCGATCGCGCCGTCCAGCTTAAACTGAATCCAGGGAATCGCAGCGTCGAGCCGCGTCCCAAACGCGGCGGCGCCGTGGGTGCGAATGAAGGTGTCCGGATCCTCTCCGGGCGGCAGCTCTACGATGTAGGCGGTGCAGCCCGAAGCGCTCAACACGTCGACCGACTTGGAAGTTGCAGCCGTGCCGGCCGCGTCGGCGTCGAAAGCGACGAAGATCCGTTCCGCGTATTTGCGCAACTCGGCGGCTTGCTCGGCGGTGAAGGCGGTGCCGAGCGATGCGACCGCGTTCGTGAACCCGGCTTGGTGCAGGGCGATGCAGTCGAGGTACCCTTCGACGACGATCAGCGAATCGCGTTCGCCGACCGCGCGGCGCGCGCGCTCGAGCGCGAAGAGGCCGCGGCCCTTGACGTACACCGGCGTCGTCGACGTGTTGAGGTACTTCGGCTCCGAGCCGTCGAGCGCGCGCCCGCCGAACGCAACGACTTCCCCAGTCGTCGCATAGGTCGGGATCATCAAACGGGCGCGATAGAAATCGTAGTAGCCGCGTTGCCCGAGCCGGACGAGCCCGGCCTTGGCGGCGAGCGCGAGATCGACCCCGTTCGCGGTCAGCTCGCCGACGAGCGCGTCCCAGCGCGCCGGCGCGTAGCCGAGTTTGAAAGATTCTTGCGTCGCCGGCAAGATGCCGCGGAGCTTGCAGTACGCGCGCGCGTCCTCGGCGTCAGGAGCGAGTTTCAAAGTCCTGTGGAAAAAGGCGGCGGCGATTTCGTTGGCCGCGTAGATCGTCTCTTTTTCGCTGCGAAAACGCGCCGCTTCGGGCGTTTCGGCCTCGATCTCGATCCCGGCACGTTTCGCGAGCGTACGCGCCGCCTCGGGGAACGGGACGTTTTCGAGGAGTTGGATAAACTTGATCGCGTCGCCGCCCGCGCCGCACCCGAAGCATTTGAAGAAGCCGCGGTCGGGATGGACGTGGAACGACGGCGTCTTCTCCGAGTGAAATGGACACAATCCGACGAGATCGTTGCCGCGCTTGTGCAACGCGACGTAGTTGCCGATGAAGGCGCCGATGTCGGTGCGGGACAGGATTTCGCGAATCGTGGATTGGTCTATGCGCACGTTGCGTGTCTAATTCGGCGCGCCGGTACGTGTGCCCCCGTCGCGACTTGTACGCTGCGCCGAAACACGGCGGCAATGACGCCGTGAGACGATGCGATCGCTGGGGGCACGCCGGTGCGGCGAATCGCCTGATAAGTGACTTCGTGAGAGTTCGACTCTCTCTGCCTCCAGCCCGCGAAAGCGGTCCGGGGTCTCGGGTCCCAGGCGACCGGACCCTCCCCAAGAGCACTCCACTTGTGCTAGAATCCTCTGGTCAGGCGATTCGTCCACCGACGTGCAGAGAGCGCTCCTTTCGGGGGCGCTCTTCCCATTTGATCGGGCCTCTGCTACGATTTGGATCACAGGCAAGTCGCACACCGACGCACACGAGAGCGCTCCTTTCTGGGGGCGCTCTCTTCATCAGAGGATGCGCTCGCGCCGCCGTCCGAAAAGAGCAGTTCATGAGCAAGGCCTCGCGACAGGCAAAGAAAGACGCGGAGCTTATCGCACTCCAAGATGAATTTGCCGAGTTTGTAATTGCCGCAGCGCGGAGGTGCGCCGACGGAGAGTGGGGGATGTTCGACACGAACTATAGTCGGTCGCGCGATGTCCTCTATGGACGATTACGATCCAAGACGACGCTTAAGTTGATCGAGTTGGCCGACCGCATCGAAGAACTCCGCAGGGAGTGCGGAGCGGTCGAAAGCTTCGCTCCGCTCGAACGCTTCCGATTTTATTCCAAGTGCTTCGGCCCGAACGACCCAGGAGAACCGAAGCTGGCCCGGATGCTCCTCGACGATCTCGGCATCAAAGCGTGAAGCGGATTTTCGATCCGGTCCATCATTTCATCGAACTGGACGACGGCGAGGTTGCGCTGCTCGATAGCGCACCGCTGCAGCGGCTGCGGCGCTTGCGCCAACTCGGGCTCGCGTACCTCGCGTTTCCGGCGGCCGAGCACTCACGCTTCAGCCACGCACTCGGCGCCCTCGCGATGGGCGAGCGGGTCCTCGACGCGTTGCGCCGGCACGACGGCGGCTGGTTCGACGACGAGCGCGACTTTGCCGAGCAGCGCAGGTTGCTGCGGGCGAGCCTTCTGTTGCACGACGTTGGCCACGGGCCGTTCAGCCACGCCTGCGAGGCGGTCTTAGGCGTCGCGCACGAAGCGCGTACCCAAGCGATCTTGGCGCTGCCGGAGATCTCGGAATCGCTTGCGCGCCTCGACGTCGACGTGGGCGAGGTCGCGGCGCTCGTTACCGGCGACCGGCCACCGCGCAGCGCCGTCCTCAAGGAACTCGTCAGCGGCCCCAACCTCGATGCCGACCGGATGGACTATTTGCTGCGCGACGCGTACTTCACCGGGGTCGCGAACGGCCGCTACGATGTCGATCAACTCGTTGGCTCGTTGCGGATCTACGCGCACGCCGGCGCGCCGGTCCTCGGCGTCGACGGGCGCGGGCTCGTCGCGCTCGAGTCGTTCGTGCTGGCGCGGTACATGATGTTCGCGACGGTATACTTCCATCACACGACGCGGATGTTCGAGCGTTCGCTCCAGGAAGCGTTGCGCGAGATTTGGCCCGAGCCGCGTGCGCTCGATCCGATCGACGTCTTCCTCGAGTGGGACGACTTTCGGGTGCTCGACGCGCTGCGCGAGGCGCGCAGCCCGGCCGCCCAGGCGCTGCGCGAGCGCCGCAAACTCTACGTCCTCGCTGCCGAATTCAATGCCGAACGCGATTTGGTGAACTATGAATCGGCGCTGGAAGCGCTGCGCGCGCGCTACGGCGATGCGGTGTGGGCCGACGCCCAGGACCAGTTGATGCACCGCCTGCCGCTGCAGGTTGAAGGAGGCGAATCAACCGTCTGGGTCGGGACACAAGTGGGGCTCGTCGACGCGGTGCGCGCGTCGGACTTGATCGCGAAACTCACCGGCCGCGCCTACTGGCGAAAAATCTTCATCCGCCGCGACGCTGCCAACCCCTTAAAGTAACCTAACGCGGTGGGAGCGTGCCGAGGATCTTCCACTGAAGCCAACCCGGCAGCTTCGCGTTCGGGCCGAGTTCCCTCCAATGACCCTTGTCGGCGACCGCATCTTTGTAGGGTGCGGTGAGCGTCGCGTAACGCTCGACGCCGGCGAACGTCGGCGAACCGTAGACCGGGCTGACCGCGCCGGTCTTGTTATAGATCACCCGAATCGTGACGGTCTTCGTGCTCTTGTCGAGCTTGGGGAGCGATTGCGCGAGGACTCTCAGGCAGTCGTGCGCGAGCCGGGCGTTCGCATCCGCATCGTTGACCTTGTCGCTGACGATCGCGGCGATTTCGGGTGACGAGTCCCAAATCACGAGCGCGTCGTCGCTCGCCTTCGCGATGACGACGTGCCCGGGGACGGTCGAATCCTGGGCGGGAGCCAGCCCGGGCGCACCGAGCGCGGCGAGGCCAAACAACATCGAGACGAGGGCGACGGACGGCTTCAACGTGGGCTCCTTTTGGCGGCGGGCTCTCAGAACAAACGGATGAAGGCCTGGTAAGCGTTCCCTATCGACGGCGCCGCGAAGAGCAGCCAGCCGACCACGACGTACGCGAAGTTGGTCCCGACCGAGGCGGCGTGCACCAAGCGACCTCCCTGGCGGAGGAAATCGACCTTGGCGACGACGGCGCCCTGCCAGAGGCGCTGGATCAAAAAGCCGGTCCCGTGCCAGAGCCCCCAGAGGACGAACGTCCAGGCGGCGCCGTGCCAAAGCCCCGAAAGTGCCATCGCCACGATCAGATTGAACGCCGTAATCATCGGCGAGCGGCGGCTCCCGCCCAGCGGAATGAAGATGTAGTCGCGGATCCAACTCGACAGCGACATGTGCCAGCGCCGCCAAAACTGCGCGATGTTCGGCGCCCAATACGGCATCTCGAAGTTCTCCGGGATGCGGATTCCGAGCATCCCGGCGATCCCGATCGCGATATCGGAATAGCCGGTGAAGTCGAAATAGATCTTCGCGGCGTAGGCGAACATCGCGGCCCAATAGTCGAGCGGGCCGAACGGCGGCCCCGGCGTCAGGATCGGCTGCGTGAACAGCGTCATCGAGTCGGCGATGATCGTCTTCTTGGCGAGTCCCATCACGATGCGATACAGGTGCAGCAGAAACGTATGGGTCGCCGGCGCCTCGAGATTGCGGACTTGCGGGAAGAAACTTTGGTACCGTTTGATCGGCCCCGCGACGAGCGTCGGAAAGAACATCGTGAAGACCGAGAAGTCGAGCGGATCGAGCGCCACGATCTTACCGAGATAAACGTCGACCAACACGTGAACGAACTCGAAGGTGAAGAACGAGATCGCGAGCGGCACGACGATGCTCGGGATCGGGATGATGTTGTGCTGCGCGACTTGATCGATCGTCAGCGCCAAGAACTTCGTGTACTTGAAGAACACGAGCGTCCCGGTGATCAAGGTTACGCCCAAGACCATGAGCGCCCTGCGTTGCCCGGGCGAAGCGTGCGGACGCAGCATCCCCCAACCGATCCCGTAAGTAATCAATGCGAGGACGACGATCAGCAGCAAGTACGCCGGGACGTTGTAGACGTAGAAGATCGACCCGAAAACCACGATTGCGTACGGTTTGAAGCGCTGCGGGATCACGCCCCAATAGAGCACCATGACCGCAATCGCGAAAATCGCGAAGACCCAGGTGTTGAAGATCACTTCGCGAGCACCGGGCGCAAAAGCGCCGCCAGCCGGCGGTTACCGTCGACCGTCAAATGATCGTTGTCGATGAACTCGCCGGCGGTGAAGCTCCTGTCGAGATTAATTACGCGCACGCCGCCCTTCTCGAGGAGCCGCGCCGTGTAGGCGAGGTTTCGTTCGTATTGCGGCGAGTCGATGAACTCGTGCAGCAACGTGTGGTTGGTCGGCGTGAGGATCGCAACCGCGGGGACGTGCGCGGTGGCGAGCAGCTCGACCGTCTTTCTCAAGAACACAACCGAGACGTTTTGCGCGTCGAGCGGCGTCAGGTCGTACGTCCCCTCGAAACGATCGGGCGTCGGCCGGTGGGCGGCTTCGATGCGGGCGTGAGCGCCGCTCGCGAGTTGGACTGCGTTATCGAGCGCGTGCGCGGCGTCGACGTCGCCGAAGAGCGCTTCGCGCAGGTCGCTGCGCAAAGCGTAGAAGTGCCAAACCGATGTGACCCAGCGGTCGAGTTTCGCATCGAGCGTGTTCTTTTGCGGCGGTTGCGCCAGGAGCGCGCGCTCGTCCGGCGTCAGCAAAGGGAGCGCTAGCGCGGCGAGGGAGGGGTGTAGGGTCTGGTACGCGCTGTCCGACGGGCTGAACTCCTTTTGGTTGACGTTGAAGACGACCAGCCGCGGGCGGACGCCGTCGGCGACGAGCAGGCGCAACAAGGCGTAGGTGTTGGCGGGGCTGCCCCCTTCGAACGACAGGTTGACGACCGGCAGCCCTTCGCGCGCGAGCAAGGCCGGAGCCGCGTCTTCGGCCGGGATGCGATAGCCCCACAAAACCGAATCGCCGATGAAAACGACCTGCGGCGCGGCGGCTACGGCGCGAACGTCGCGCTCGAGATACGTCGTCGAAAAGTTGTCGCTGACGCGAATGAAGCGCGGAAACCACGCGACGACCGCGGCGTCGAGCGCCGCCAAAAGCACGCCGAGGACGAGCGCGGTAGCGCCGAGCGCCTTCAGAAGCCGCATCGCCTCAGAAGTCCGTGTAGATGAAGCGCGATTCCGTCGACGGGCCGAAGACGATGATGACGACGACGATCAAGAATAGGACGCAGCCGAGCACGACCGGATGGGCGAGATGCCGTCCCAAGACCTTGTAGACGGGGTCGTGGGCGAGAACTTCTTCAACGTTCTGTGCACCCGGGACGTTTTCGATCATGGTGCGCTCACCGCGAGCCTAAGTCGACGCCGAAGAAGCGGCGTCCTGTCGCACGCCGCGCGCGGCGACGAATGCGCGGACGCCTTCTTGCCACGGCGGCAACTCGGCAAAACCTCGCCGCATGAGTTCGCCGTGTCCGAGCGCCGAGAAGACGGGCCGCCGCGCGGTTCCGGAATCGCGGCCCGAGACGATCCGTTCGACGGCGGTCTCGTACCCGGCGGCGCGCAGTGTCTCGACGGCCAACGCCCACCACGAGCATTGCCCGGCATTCGTGACGTGATAGAGCCCGAACTGTTCGGTCGCCATGACGGCGCACATCGCGAGCGCGACGTGCGGCGCGTACGACGGCGAGAAAACGATGTCGTCGACGACGCGCGGGCTCTCGCCGCGCTCGGCGAACTGGAGCATCCGTTCGACGAACGTCGGGCCCTTCGTCGAAGCGCCTCCCGGTCCGAACAGACCACTCGTTCGAAAAATGAAGTGCGCCTCGCCGTGGCGCCGGATCAGGTGTTCGCCCGCGAGTTTCGATGCGCCGTAGGCATTCAAAGGAAGCGCGGCGTCGGTCTCGTCGTAGGGCGTTCGCTTTGACCCTGAGAACACGTAATCGGTACTGACGTGCGCGAACGTTGCGCCGCTTCGCGCGCACACAGCGGCGAGCCGGTCGACGCCGAGCGCGTTCACCGCAAACGCGGTCGCGGGATCGGCTTCGCAGGCATCGACTTTGTGAAACGCGGCGGTGTTAATGACGAGCGTGGGACGGTAGTCGTCGACCGTTTTGCGCACGGCGGCGACATCGGTCAAGTCCAACGCAGAGCGCTCGGGGCCAAACGGGCCGAAGCCCGCGAGCGCGCGCATAAGTTCGCTCCCCAACTGCCCGCGCGCGCCGACGACCAGCACCCGTTCGAAGGGGTGCGCCGCCGCGCTTCGTTCACTCATCGCGCAGGCCGCGGACTTCGCATCCGCCGAACCACCGGCGCATGCCGATCCAAGTCTTGGCCACCAAATTCGTCGACGCGAAAGTTTTCGTCCCCGAGGTTTTCGCGGACGAGCGCGGCTTCTTCAAGGAGACGTACTCGACGGCGAAATACCGCGCACTCGGGCTCGCCGACGAGTTCGTGCAAGACAGTGTCTCGTACTCGTCCCAGAACGTGATCCGCGGCCTCCATTACGATCGGCGGATGTCGAAGCTCGTGCAGGCGTTACGCGGCCGTGTCTTCGACGTGATCGTCGACTTGCGCGACGATTCTCCGACGTATTTGCAATGGCAAGGCTTTGACCTTTCCGGCGACAACCACCGCCAGCTCTACGTCCCGGCCGGCTTCGCACACGGGTTCTTGGCGCTCGACGACGGCGTCGTCTTCGCCTACAAGCAGGGAGCGTTGTACGATCCGGCTCATGAGGGCACCGTCCGCTGGAACGATCCGACACTGCACATCGAGTGGCCCCTCCAAGGCGAGCCGATTCTGTCGCCCAAAGACCGCGCCGCCCCTACGCTGTAGCAGACAACACATAAAGGCCGCGCGGGGCCGCGGCCTAATTCGAACCGGGGGCGAGTCGCTCAGTAACGGTCGTGCGCGCGCTCGTAGCGGATCGCGGCTTGGAGTTGATCCTGGCCTTGTTCGAGCAACTGGATCGCGCGAAGACGATGCCCGTCGTAGTCGTGGCGGTCGAGGTTGAGTTGCGCGATCAGTTGACTGAGTTTGTCGGCGACGCGATCGATGTTGCGATTGCTCTCGCTCTGGCCGTGATCCGGATACGGGGCCGGTTGCGCGCCGGCTGCACCGGCGGAGGCGAGCGTCGCGACGAGCGCGGCGCCGAGGAGAAGCGACTTGGGATTCATGCGGCTCCTTGGAAAAAACGCGAGCGTTCGAGGCCGGCCAAGAAACGAAATCGGCGCCGGAATCGTCACCCGGCCTTCCGAGCCGCCAGGACCGCCTGCGCCGCCGCCAGCCGCGCTATCGGGACTCGATATGGCGAGCACGAGACGTACTCGAGCCCGAGTTCTTCGCAAAACGCGACGCTCGACGGCTCGCCGCCGTGCTCGCCGCAGATTCCGATCTTCAAGTCTTTGCGGGCCGCACGCCCGCGCTCGACGGCGACGCGCATGAGCCCGCCGACCCCGACTCGGTCGAGGACCTGGAACGGATCCTCGGCGAGAATCTTCTTCTCCAAGTAGACCGGGATGAACGACGCCTCGGCATCGTCGCGCGAGTAGCCGTACGTCGTTTGCGTCAGGTCGTTCGTTCCGAACGAGAAGAATTGCGCGGTCGCGGCGAGGTCGCCCGCGACGACGCACGCGCGCGGCAATTCGATCATCGTGCCGATGCGGTACTCCACGGCGACGCCGCGCGCGGCGATCACTTCGTCGGCGACCGCCTTGGCCGCGCTGTAGGTGACGTCCATCTCCTCGCGCGTCCCGACCCCGGGGATCATCACGTCGGGGCGCGCGTCGATCCCTTGCGCGCGCAAGTCGCACGCCGCTTCGAAGATCGCTCGAACCTGCGTCGCATAAATCTCCGGGTAGACGATCCCGAGCCGGCAGACGCGCAGGCCCAGCATCGGGTTCTGCTCGTGCAATGCGCGAACGCGCGCCAGCACCGCCTTCCGTTCGAGGTAATGCGGATCGCTCTCGCCGGCTTTCAAGCGCAGTTCGGTCGTCTCGACGAGTAGGTCTTCGAGCGAAGGCAAGAACTCGTGCAGCGGCGGATCGAGGAGCCGAATCGTGACCGGATAACCGGCCATCGCCGACAAAATCCCTTGGAAGTCGTCACGCTGGAACGGGAGCAGCACGGCGAGCGCCTCGGCGCGCGCCGCCGGCGTGTCGGCGAGAATCATACGCTGCACGACCGGGAGCCGCTCGCGTTGCATGAACATGTGCTCCGTCCGGCACAACCCGATTCCCGTCGCGCCGAGATCGCGCGCTTTGCGCGCATCTTCAGGCGTGTCGGCGTTGGCCCACACTTCCATGCGCCGGACGTCGTCGGCCCACGTCAGGAACTCGGCGAGCCAAGCCGGCAGTTCGCTCGGCGGATCGATCAGGTGCAGCGCGCCGGCGATGACGTCTCCGTTCGTGCCGTCGATCGTCAACGCGTCGCCTTCTTTGAATGCGCGACCGGCGAGCACGATCGTGCGCGCGCGGTTGTCGATCGTGAGCGCCTCGCATCCCGCGACGCACGGGCGCCCCATTCCGCGCGCGACGACCGCGGCATGCGACGTCGCGCCGCCCTTCGCGGTCAGCACGCCCTTCGCCGCGATCATCCCGTGGACGTCGTCGGGCGTCGTCTCTATGCGCACGAGGATTACGGGCGTCCCGTCCTGCGCCATCGTCACCGCGGTGTCGGGGTCGAGCGCGATCTTCCCTGCGGCCGCGCCCGGCGATGCGTTGAGCCCCTTGGCGAGGACGTCGTACTTTTCGGTGGGATCGATGCGTGCGTGAAACAACTGGTCGAGCGAGCCCGCGTTGACGCGGCGCAGCGCTTCGGCGCGATCGATCACGCCTTCGCGGACGAGGTCGAGTGCGATCCGCACCGCCGCCTCGGCGCTGCGCTTGCCGTTTCGCGTCTGCAACATGTACAGTTTGCCGCGCTCGACCGTAAATTCGAGGTCCTGCATGTCGCGGTAGTGCCGCTCGAGTTGCCCGGCGATCGCGACGAACTGATCGTAGACCGCGGGATTGAGGCGTTTGAGATCGCCGAGCGGTTCGGGCGTCCGCAGTCCCGCGACGACTTCCTCGCCTTGCGCGTTGCGCAAATACTCGCCGAAGAGAACCTTTTCGCCGGTATTCGGGTCGCGTGTGAAAGCGACGCCCGTCCCCGAATCGTCGCCCATGTTTCCGAAAACCATCGCCACGATGTTCACCGCCGTACCCCAATCGTCGGGGATGCGGTGGTACTGCCGGTAGTCGACCGCGCGCCGCGAGTGCCACGAGTCGAAGACGGCGCGTACCGCAAGGTTCAACTGAGCATGCACGTCTTGCGGGAAATCGGCCTTCGACTGGTCGCGGACGAGAGCTTTAAAACGAGCGACGACGCGCTTCCAATCGTCGGGGCCGAGCTCGGTGTCGGTCTTGACGTTGGCGTCGCGTTTCGCTTCGTCGACGATTTCGTCAAAGCGGTGCTTGTCGATCTCGAGCACGACGTTGCCGAACATCGAAATGAAGCGGCGGTATGCATCCCAGGCGAAACGCGCGTTCGAGGTCTGCTGCGCGAGCGTTTCGACGGTTGCATCGTTGAGGCCGAGATTGAGGATCGTGTCCATCATCCCGGGCATCGAAACGCGCGCCCCGCTTCGCACCGAGACGAGCAGCGGTTCGTCGGCGCCGCCGAAATGTTTGTTCGTGCGCGTCTCCAGTTCGCGCATCGCGGCCTCGATCTCGGCGTCCAAACCTTCGGGCATCTTGCGGCCGAGCTTGTAGAACTCGAGGCACGCATCGGTCGTGATCGTGAAGCCCGGCGGAACGGGGAGGCCGGCGCGGGTCATCTCGGCGAGCCCGGCGCCCTTTCCGCCGAGAAGGTCGCGCATCGCGGCGCTGCCTTCCTCGAAGAAGTAGACGCGCTTAGTCGATATCAGCAAGTCGTTCTCCGTTCCACGGGGTTGGAACGAGATTGGCGGGCTTGGGGCCTCCTCCTGGAAGTTTGTTCCAGGGGCCGAGACGGGCGACAGCGGAATCCAGCCCGCAAGCGGCGGCCAAGCCTGGCTGCCAAGCGCGTTCGGGGGCGCGAGCGATGGCAGATCCGTTTACGGCTTTCTTACTGGACGTCGAGGAGTTGCGGCGCGCGAACCCATCGCAGGAGGCGCTCGTCCCGCTCTTAGCGCGGCGTTTGGAAACGTTGAACCGGCAGACGCGCTGGCTCCCGGAGGAGGCGCGCCAGTCGTGCCCCGAGGGCTACTCGCAACACCTTCTGCACGTGGCGCCCGACGGCGGCTTCAGCGTCTGCTCGCTCGTGTGGGAGTCGGGGCAGACGACGCCGATCCACGACCACGTAGCCTGGTGCGTCGTCGGGGTGTACGAAGGGGTCGAGCGTGAGACGCGGTACCGCCTCGAAGGGAGCGGGCCGGACGCATATCTCGTTTCGCTCGGCGTGCGCGACGTGGCGGCCGGCGAGACGGCGGGCTTCCCAGCGAACGGGCGCGACATCCATGCGGTCCAAAATCCGACCGACTCGCTCGCGATCTCGATTCACGTCTACGGCGCCGACTTGAGGAAACTCGGAACCAGCATTTTGCATCGGTTCGACGCGCTCCCGATCCGCGAATCGGCTCGCGCGGCGGCGACCCGATAGGTTAGGAACCGCAGGTGCGCGTCCTGGTGACCGGCGGCGCCGGCTACATCGGTGCGGTCTTGTGCCGCCATCTTCTTGAAGCCGGACACGAGCCCGTCGTCCTCGACCGCCTCTTCTGGGGGCGAAAGCCGCTCGAGGGTCTCGATCTCGACGTGATCGCGGGCGACCTGCGCGACCTGCGGCCGAAGTGGTTCAAGCGGGTCGATGCGGTCGCGCACCTGGGCGGTCTCTCGAACGATCCGACCGCCGAGTACAACACCGAAGCGAACTGGCAAATGAATGCGGTCGCGACCCGAGCCCTCGTCGCCATGTGCAAGGACCGAGGGATCGAGCGGTTCACGTTTGCGTCGAGTGCCTCGATCTACGACACTGAAGCATCGGTCGCCGAGATCGATCGCGCGCCGATGATGTGCGACGAGGCGACCGAGGTGACGCCGCGCGGCGCGTACTCGCTCTCGAAGCGCGCCGCCGAGAAAACGATTCTGAAGGAAGCTGACGACGATTTTGCACCGGTCGTCTTCCGGCAAGGGACGGTGTACGGCTGGAGCCCGCGGATGCGGCTCGATTTGGTCGTCAACACCTTCGTCAAAGACGCGCTCTTGCACCGCACGCTCTATCTACACGGCGGCGGTTGGATGTGGCGCCCGCTCGTCGACGTCAACGACGTCGCGCGCGTCCACGTCATGGCGCTCGCGGCGCCGTTGGAGAGGATTCGCGGGCAGATCTTCAACGTGCTCGAGGAGAATTATCAGATCCGGCAACTCGCGATGCTCGTCGCCGGGTCGCTTGCGCTCCTAGACCCACCGATCGCGGTCTCACTCGTCGAAGCGCCGCTTCCGAAGATTCTGCGCAACTACCGAATGAGCAATGCGAAGTTGACGAAGGCGCTCGACTTTACTCCATCTCGCACGGTGCTCGAGTCGATTCAGGAAATGCTACGGCGGCTACCGATCGACCGCCCCGACGAACTCGCCGACCCGCGATATTACAACATCCGCTGGATGATGCTGCTCGAAGAAACGCACCGCGAACAGCGCCCATACGAGAGTATTTATTGAATCGTCCACGAATCGGCAACAATGAGGTGCGATGCTGTGACGAGTGACATGGCGCTCGAGATCAAGCGACGACCGATCAGCGTCCGAGACTACGAACTCATGGTCGAGGCCGGCGTGTTCGCTGACGGCGAACGCGTCGAACTCATCCGCGGCGAGTTGATCGTGCCGCCGCCGATGGGAGGGCCGCACGCCGCAGCGATCAACCGGCTGAACCGGTTGTTCTCCGAGCGATTCAATCGGCGCGCGGTCGTCCAAGTGCAATGTCCGGTCATCGTCAGCGACGACTCGGCGCCCGAGCCCGAGTTCGCGCTGTTTCCCTGGGACCCGACGGGGTACGAAAATCACCGCCCCAAACCAAGTGAGACGTACCTGCTTGTCGAGGTCAGCGTGTCGAGCCGGCGCTTCGACCGGAAGGTGAAGGTCCCGCTCTACGCCGAGACCGGCATCCCGGAAGTGTGGCTGGTCGATTTGGTCAAGCGCAAAGTGTTGATTTTCCGTGATCTCGTTGAAGGCTCGTACACGACGACGATCGTCGCGGCGCGCGGCGATGCGATCGCCTGCGCCGCGTTTCCCGACGACCCGATTCCGGTCGACGAAATCATCCTCTAAGCTTAGGCCGCCACAACCGGACCTTACGGCTCGGGCACGATGACCGTGCCGGCACCGTTCAACGCCGCGGCGAGCCCGGCATCACTTCCGCAGATCACGGCACTCTTGGCCCCCGCATCGAGGGCCGCCAAGACGCTCTCGATCTTCGGGCGCATCCCGCCGTCGAAGTTTCCCGCTGTCAAATAGCGCCGCGCGGTCGGAGCGTCGAGCGTCGCGATCTCGGTTGCGGGATCGCCGGCATCCACGCGCACGCGCGCGACGTTCGTAACGACGACGTAGGCGTCGACTCCCAGCGCCCCGGCGAGCGCGCCGGCGGCGGTGTCGGCGTTGACGTTCAGCGCCGTGCTCGCATCTTCGGCGATCGCGACCGGCGCGACGACCGGCGTGATGCCGGCTTCGAGCAGCGCGCGCACGAGTGCCGGACGGACCTCCGCGATCTCGCCGACAAAGCCGAGCGAACGGCCGTCGATCGGAGCGATCGTCCGCGCCCGCAACAGGGCCGCGTCCTGACCGCTGATCCCCGCCGCAGCGACGCCACGGCGCTGCAGCGCGCGCACCAAGGCTTTGTTGATGCTCGCGCACAGGACGCGTTCGGTAATCTCGAGCGCCGCGGCATCGGTCGCCCGCAGCCCGGCGACTCGTTCGCTTCCAATCCCGCGCGCGCTCAACTCCAGATCGATCTGAGGCCCGCCGCCGTGAACGAGCACGATCCGGTCGCCGGCCGCCACCCGGGCCGCAAGTTCGTCGAGCATCGGGTCGCCGGCATCCGGGGCCATCGCATTCCCACCGTATTTCACGAGGATCAGCACGCCGCTTTACTTTCGCCGCGCCGGCACGTGGGTCTTGCATTTTCATGCATAATATGTATAAATATACGGAAATGCTGGCCCACAGCCTCGGCGCCACCCTTTCCGGCCGGAACCTGCTGCGGGTCAGCGACCTCTCGCCGCTCGAGGTTGGGACAGTCTTGGCGGTTGCCGTCCATCTCAAGGCCGCCCGCGCGGCTGATCAGCTGCCTCTCCTGCGCGGGCGGACCCTTGGGATGCTCTTTGAAAAGCCGAGTCTGCGAACGCGCGTCTCGTTCGAGGTCGCGATGACGCAACTCGGCGGTCACGCCTTGATCGCTCATGGTTCCGACTTCATGGTCGGGACGCGCGAGACGCCGGAAGACGCGGCGCGCGTCCTTTCCCGCTACGTCGACGCGATAGTCGTGCGGACGCACGCGCACGAACCGCTCGAACGCTTCGCGGGCGCCGCAACCGTCCCGGTCGTCAACGCCCTCTCCGCGGAGGCTCACCCGTGTCAGGCGCTCGCCGATCTGCTGACGATCCGCGAACGCTTCGGGACGCTCGCCGGCTTGCGAATCGCGTTCGTCGGCGACGGCCGCAACAACGTCGCGGCGTCGCTCGCCGAGGCCGCGATGCTCGCCGGCGCCGCGATCAACTTCGGATCGCCGCCGTCGCACCGTCCGAGCGAGACGTTCATGGCGCGATTGCAGCGTCTTGGGAAACCGCACGGCGGGGCGGCGCGCGCGTTCACGAGCCCGCAGCGCGCGGTGCGCGACGTCGACGTCGTCTACACCGACGTGTGGACCTCGATGGGCGAGGAGCACTTGGCCGAACGCAACGCCGCCGCACTTCTTCCCTATCGAGTGACGCCCGAATTGCTTTCTAACGCCGCGAAACATGCGCTCTTCATGCATTGTCTGCCGGCGCATCGCGGGGAAGAGGTCAGCGCGAGCGTGATCGACGGCCCCCAAAGCGTCGTTTTCGATCAAGCCGAGAACCGCTTGCACGTGCAAAAAGCGCTGCTGGTCGCACTCTTGACCGACTTGCGAGGAATGCCCACGTGAAGACGACCCGCCAGCGCGCGATCCTCTCGTTGATCGCGACCCGACCGATCCATTCGCAAGAAGAATTGGCGCAACTCCTCGAGACGCAAGGATACGAGGTGACGCAAGCGACCGTCTCGCGCGACATCAAGGAGTTAGGGCTCGTCAAAGTCCCGCTCAAGAACGGAAACGGCACCGCGACGCAGTTCAAATACGTCGAACCCGCTTTCGGCAAGACGTACGCGACGCGCTTGCATCGCGTCATCGCCGAGCTCGTCCGCAGCGTCCGCGGGAGCGTCAACTCGATCGTCTTGCGGACCCCACCCGGCAGCGGGATGCTCGTCGCATCCGCGATCGACGAAGCCGGTTGGAGCGAAATCCTCGGAACGATCGGCGGCGACGATACGGTTCTCGTGATCGTCGAAGATCCCGCGCGCATGGGCGTCGTCATGCAGCGCTTCATCGACATGCGCTCGGAGGATCCGTTGTGAAAATCGTCCTGGCCTATTCCGGGGGGCTCGATACTTCGGTCCTGCTCAAGCGCTTCGTGCTCGCCGGCCACACTGCGATCGCGTTGACGCTCGACCTCGGCGAAAGCGACGGTACGGCCGGCGAAGGCGCGTCGGCCGCGCTCGACGAGGTCCGCGCGAAAGCGCTTGCGCTCGGCGCGGAAGCCGCGGTCGTCGAGGACGTCCGAGAGCGCTTCATCGCCGAAATGGCGCTCCCGGCGTTGCGCGCAAACGCGCTTTATGAAAACGTCTATCCGCTTTCGGCCGCGCTCTCGCGGCCGCTGATCGCGGCAGTTCTGGTCGAATACGCGCACCGTTACGGCGCCGATGCGATCGCCCACGGCTGCACCGGGAAAGGGAACGATCAAGTTCGGATCGAGCTGGCGGCACGCGCGCTCGATCCGGCGCTGCGCACGCTCGCGCCGCTGCGCGACGAACCGCTCTCGCGACCGGACGCGATCGCGTTCGCGCACGAGCACGGCGTCCCGGTCGCTTCGACCGTCGCGCGCCCATACTCGGTCGACGCGAACTTGTGGGGCCGCTCGATCGAAGCGGGCGATCCTCGAGGATCCGTGGGCTGCGCCCCCCGAAGACGCGTACGCTTGGACCGCGGCGCCGGAAGAGAGGCCCGCCAAACCCGAGTCGATCGTGATCGACTTCGCCGAAGGCGTCCCGGCATTCGAAGGGCTCGGCGGCGCGCAGCTCGTCGCGGCGCTGAACGTACGCGCCGGCGCGCACGGCATCGGTCGGATCGACCTCGTCGAAGATCGCGTCGTCGGCGTCAAGTCACGTGAAGTCTACGAATGCCCGGGCTCGCTCGTGCTGATCGCGGCGCACCGCGCGCTCGAGCGCCTCGTCTTGACGCGCGACGAACTTCGGCTCAAGGCGACGCTCGACCAGCGTTACGCCGAACTCGTCTACGACGGTCTCTGGCCGTCACCGCTGCGAGGCGCCCTCGACGCGTTCAACGCCGCCCTCGCCGGCCGCATGACGGGCCGCGTCCGGCTCCGCCTGCATCAGGGGTCGGCCGTCGTCGACGGTACGTCGTCGCCGTTCGCCCTCTACGACGAAAGGCTTGCGACGTACGGTCACGGCGATCAGTTCAAGCACGACGCGGCGGCGGGCTTCATTGAGTTGTGGGGGCTCCCGCTCGCGCTGAGCGCGCGCGTCAAAGAGCACGCGCTCGTGGCGACCCGTTAGTGCGCCTGCACGGAGCGTAAGGTGCACGCCGAGTTGCAGTGGGGCGGTCGCTTCGATTCCGCACCTGATGCCGCGCTGCTGGCGTTCGGCTCCTCGCTCGACGAGGACTTGATCCTCGCACCGTTCGACGTTGCGGCGTCGCGCGCGCACGTCGCGGTGCTGGCCCACGCCGGCCTTCTCGACGCGGCGGCGGCGCAATCACTCGATGAAGCGCTTGCGAGCGTAGCGCGCGAGATCGAGAGCGGCGTCTTCGCGGCCGGGGCGCGGGCGCGCGGGGCCGAGGACGGCCACGGCGCAATCGACATCCGCGTCCGCGAACTCGCGGGCGAAGCGGGCGAACGGCTCCACGCCGGGCGCAGCCGCAACGATCAAGTCGCGACGGCGCTTGCTTTGTACGTTCGCGACCGCGCCGCGCGCGGCCACGCGCTCGCGGCCGCATTGACGCGCCGTTTGATCGCGCGGGCGCGGGAGGCGCTCGCCGACGGAACGACCCTCGCCGCTACGACCCACTGGCAACCGGCGCAGCCGATCCTGTTGGCATTCTGGCTGGGCGCCGCCGCCGAGATGGTCGCGCGCGTCGCGCAACGCTTCGCGAATGTCGAAGCCAACGCGCGCGCCGCGTGCCCGCTGGGCGCGGGCGCGTGCAGCGGCTCGACGCTTCCGCTCGACCGCGCGCTCGCCGCGCGTTTGCTTGGGTTCGCCGAGCCGACCCGCAACGCGCTGGACACCGTCGGCGACCGCGATCTCGCGCTCGACTTCATCGAGGCCGTCACGCGCGCCGCCATCGCAATCTCGCGGATCTCGGGCGAACTCACTGTGTGGTGCACGCCGGCGTTCGGATACGCGCGGCTCGGCGACGCGGCCGCAACCGGCTCGAGCCTAATGCCGCAGAAGCGAAACCCCGACCCGTTCGAGTTGTGCGCGCGCGAGCGCCGCGGCGGCGCTCGGCGCATACGCGGCCGCGCTCGGTTCGGTCGCGGGACTTCCGCTCTCGTACCACCGCGATCTGCAGGAGACGAAAGCCCAAGTGATCCGCGGCGCCGAACGCGGCCTCGCGGCGCTTGACGCTTTCGCGCGCGCGTTCGAACACGTGCGCTTCGACACCGCGGCAATGGCGAGCCGCGCGAACGACGGCTACGTCGTCGCAACCGATGTCGCCGACGCGTTGATCGCGCGCGGCATCGCGGCGCGGCGCGCGCACGCGCTCGTCGGCGAGCGTGTGGTCTTGGCCGAACGCGATGGGCGACCGCTCGAGGACCGAGATCTTGCCGCGCTCGCCGCGGCGGCCGGCCTCAACGCGATCGAAGCGCCGCTCGACGCGCGCGCTTCGATCGCCGCAAAGTCGACGGCCGGTTCGACCAATCCGGCCGAGGTCGGGCGCGCCCTCGATGCGCTCGAGGCGGCGCTCGGATGACGCGCGTTCACGTCGCCGGCGCATCGGGTTACGCCGGAAGCGAATTCATCCGCTTGGCGTTGCGCCACCCCGGACTCGAACTCGGCGTCCTCGAAAGCGCGTCGCGGGCCGGCGCGCCTATCGCAAACCACGTCGCGGCGCTTCACTCGCTGGCGCGCGACTTCGATTCGCCGGGCGACCTCGCGGCGCAAGCCCGCCCGGGCGAAGTCGCCGTCCTTGCCGGCGGCGCCGACCTCGCCCGCGAGCTCGCTCCGCCGCTCCTCGAGCGCGGGCGCGCGTCATCGATTTCTCCGACGCATTTCGGTTGCACGCGCACGCCGGCGACGCCGTCTACGGGCTTCCGGAGCGCTACGAGCCGCAATCCGCGGCGCGAGGCTCGTCGCGAATCCGGGATGTTACCCGACGGCCGTGCTGCTCGCGCTGTTGCCACTCGCTCCCTTCGCCGCCGACCTCGTGCAGATCGTCGTCGATGCAAAGAGCGGGATCACCGGGGCCGGCCGGACACCCGGCGACGTCGTCGCTCTTCGCCGAGGTCGACGGCGACGTTCGGCCTTACGGGCTCGACGGGCATCGCCACCAGGCCGAAATCGAACAAGAACTCGCCGCCGCCGGCATCGCTCGCGCCGCTCGTCTTCACGCCGCACGTCGTCCCCCTGCGTCGCGGGTTGCTGGCCGATGCGTACGCATTCTTCGAGCGCGCGCCCGACGAAAGCGACATCCGGGCATCGTTCGCGCGGGCCTACGGCGGCTCGCCGTTCCTTTCGTTGCTGCGCAACGAGCGCGCGCCGAGCCTGCTCGCGGTCGCCGGCACGAACGACGCCGAACTTCACGTCACGCGGCGCGGCCGGGTCGTGCGCGTCATTGCGGCGCTCGACAACCTGGGAAAAGGCGCGGCCGGCCAGGCAATGCAAAACATCAACTTGATGCTGGGACTCCCGGAGGCAAGTGCGCTCGATGATTGCGCCCTCGTTAGCTGAAACGCGCTTGATCGAGCTCCGCGGAGGGCTCGGCGCCGTACCCGGCGTCACGCCTCGCGGGCGTGCATGCCGGGATCAAGAAACGCAAACCCGACCTCGCGCTGATCGCCTTTGAAAGCGAACAGGTCGCCGCGTCGGTCGATCACGACCAACGAAATCAAAGCGGCGCCGCTGCTCGTCACCGAAGGGCATCTCGCGAAAAGCGGAGCGCGGATGCGCGCGCTCGTCTGCAACTCGGGCTGCGCGAACGCCTGCACCGGCGAGCGCGGCGAGCGCGACGCGCGCGCAACCGCGCGTCAAACGGCAGCGCTTCTCGGAATCGAGCCGACGCAAGTCGTCGATCGCGTCGACCGGCGTCATCGGCGTTCACCTGCCGATGGACCGCGTCGTCAAAGCGCTCGAACGGGCCGCAAAAGAACTCGAGCCGGGGATGGAGGCCGCCTACGATGCCGCCGAAGCGATCATGACGACCGACAACGAGCCCAAGCTCTCGGCGTACGCGTTCTACGCGGACGAGCGTCCGCTACGTCGTCGGCGGGATCGCCAAAGGCTCGGGGATGATCGCCCCCAACCTCGCGACGATGCTCGCCTTCATCGCAACCAGCGCGCCGATGTCGCGCGCGGCCCTCCAAGCGGAATTGTGCGAGGCGTGCGACGCGAGCTTCAACATGATCTCGGTCGACGGCGACATGTCGACGAACGACGCGGTGTACGCGTTTGCGCCGCCCGGCGACGGCGCGCCGCCGGCCGGATTCGGCGATGCGCTGCGCACGGTTACGCGCGAGCTTGCCTACGCGATGGTCCGCGACGGCGAAGGCGCGACCAAAACGCTGACCGTCGACGTAACGGCCGCTCGCGACGCCGCGCAGGCCCGCGCGATCGCCCGCGCGGTCATCAACTCGAGCCTCGTCAAGACCGCGCTGTACGGCGAAGATCCGAACTGGGGGCGAATCATCTCCGCCGCCGGCGCCGCTCGGGTCGGGACTCGATCCCGACACGCTGGTCGCTCTACCTCAACGACCAGCTGTGGGTCGACCGCGGCGCGCTCGAGGTGCTCTCTGAAGCCGAAGCGCACCACGAACTCGAAAGCGCGAGCCGTGCGGGTCAGGCTCGACCTCGGTATCGGCGACGTGTGCGCGACGGCCTGGGGTTGCGACCTTAGCCGCGACTACGTGCGCATCAACGCGCACTACCGAACGTGAAGGAGTCCAATGCGCGCCTCGTCGTCACCCGCCGCTCCCCCAGTCGACGCACGCGGCTTCGCGCCGCATCCGCACCTGCTGGAGAATTACGCGCGGGCGCCGGTTACGTTCGTCCGCGGCGAAGGGTGCGAGTTGATCGACGACGCCGGCACGCGCTATCTCGACTTCGTCGCCGGGCATCGCCGTGCTGCGCGCTCGGTCACGCTCACCCGCGCGATTACGCGAAGCGATATCGAAGCAAGCCGCGACGCTCGTGCAGGCGAGCAACCTTTACCATCACGAGCCGGCCGGGACGCTCGCGAACGAGCTCGCGCGGCGCTCCGGGTCTCGAGCGCGTCTTCTTTTGCAATTCCGGGACCGAGGCGAACGAGGCGGCGATCAAGCTCGCGCGCAAACTCGCGTTCCGTCGCGGCGAAAAACAGCGGCGCGACGATTCTGGCGTGCTCGGGCTCGTTCCACGGGCGGACGCTTCGGCGCGCTCGCCGCGACCGACGAACCCCAAATATCACGAAGGCTTCGGGCCGCTTCCGGGCGGCTTCGCGTCTTACGCCTTCAACGACGTCGCCGCGCTCGAAAGCGCGATCGACGAGACGGTCGCCGCATTCATCGTCGAGCCGATGCAAGGCGAGAGCGGCGATCCATCCGGCCGACCGTCGTTTCTCGCCGCGGCGCGACGCCTGCGCGCGAACGCGGCGCGCTGCTCGTCTTCGACGAGATTCAGTGCGGGATGGGACGGCTCGGAACGCTGTTCGCGTTCCAAACCTTCGGCGTCCGTCCGGACGTCGTGACGGTGGCGAAGGCGCTTGCGAACGGGCTTCCGATCGGGGCGATGCTCGTCACCGAGCCGGCGGCGGCCGGTTTGCAGCCGGGCGATCACGGCGCGACCTTCGGCGGCTCGCCGGTCCCGTGCGCAGCCGCGCTCGCGCACTTGCGCGTGCGCGACGAGATCGGCCTCGACGCTCACGTCCACCGCATCGCGCCGATCCTACGGGCCGGTTTAAAGCAACTCGCCGGCGACTTCCCGGAACTGTTCGCGCCTCCACGCGGCTGCGGTTTGATGCTCGGGCTACCGGTCCGCGAGCCGCACGAGGCGAAAGCGATCGCCGCCGCCGCGCGTACCCAGCAACACTTGATCGTCAATGCGGCCGGCGAAAACACGTTGCGCATCGTCCCGCCGCTCGTCGTCAGCGAAGCCCAAATCGCCGATGGCCTCGCCCGGCTGCGGGCCGTCGCTTCGGCGATGCGCGCTTAGACTTCGCGCCGCACGCGCGCGGCGACGCGCGCGACGTCGCGGGCGTCTGCAACCGCATCGAGCACGTCGATGAACGGCGCGACCGAACGCATCCCGCTTGCGGTCGGGACGAAGCCGCTCGAACGCGCGTGGGGATTCAACCACACGACGCCGGCGCTCCGGCGCCGGATCTCGCGCATCACACGCTCGAGCCGCGTCGTGTCGCCCGCGTCGAGGCCGTCGCTTGCGACGATCACGAGCGTTTGATCATCGAGCATCCGGCCGTGATCGCGCACGAAGCGCGCCAAACTCGCGCCGATGCGCGTGCCGCCGCCCCAGGCCTCGCCGAAGCTCGGAAGCGCGTCATCCGGCCGCGCCGCCTGAATGATGCGCGTAACGTCGTGAAGCGCGGTGCTGAACGCGTAGGTGCGCGCGCGCCGGGTCGCCCGCCCGAGCGCGTACGCGAACTGCAAGAGCACGGGCGCGTAGTCGGCCATCGAGCGGCTCCCGTCGACAAGGAGCACGATCCGCGGCGCGCGGTGCGGCCGCCCGAGCCGGCGCAACACTGCCGGATCGCCCCCGGTCTGCAGACTCGCCCGCAGCGTGCGGCGCACGTCAAAACGCGGCCCGTGCGGCTGCGGCCTCCAACGGCGCGCCCGTCCCAAGCGGACGCTTCGTACGAATCGGCGCGCGGCCGATTCCATTTCCTCGAGCCCGCGCGCTTCGATCGCCGGCGGATCGGCCGTCTCGGCCGAGGGACTGTAGCGCGCGCGGAGCGCACTCCAGTTTGCGGCGGCGTCGCTCGAGTCTTCGGCGACGCGGCGCTCCGCGCGACCCGGCGCGGGCGCGTTTGCGAACGCTTGCGTCTGAAGATTCAGTTCCGGCCCGCGCTGTGCGGCCGCCGCGCGCGCGCCGGCATCGTCCGCCGCAAGGAAGACGGCCTCGTAGAGGGCCTCGAATATCGCGATCTGCTCGCGCGAGGCGCACGCGACCGCGCGCATCGCCGCCCGCACGCGCGATGGACGGTCGACCCCAAGCAGGTCGAGCGCGCGCAGCGCGTCGTGGACCTCGCGCTGCCCGGTCGAGAAGCCGTGCTCTTCGCGTAAGCGCGCGAAGAACTCGAGCACTCGCCGCGAGAGCGCGGCGGGACTGTCAGCCACGCAACAGGTCAGCATAGTGCATCCGCTGCTCCTGCAGCACTTCCCAGTCGTGTTGGACCTTGAGAATGCAGCCGTGGGTGAGTTCCAGCGTGCGCTCGTCGAGCGCCGCCCGGTGCAGTCGCACGAGGGCGAGCGCCCAGTCCAAACTCTCGGCGACGCCGGGGACTTTCTCGAACGGTTGCGCGCGCAGAAATTCCATAAAACGCGCGATTTGTTCGGCGAGCTTGAGGTCGATCTCGGGCAAGCGCGCGCGCAGAATCTCGATCTCGCGCTCGCGCGACGGGTACTCGAGCCAGTAGTAGAGACACCGGCGCCTCAGCGCGTCGGAGAGCTCGCGCGAGCGGTTCGAGGTAACGATCGCTGCCGGCCGCGAGCGCGCCGCGACCGTCCCGAGTTCGGGGATCGAGACTTGAAACTCGCCGAGCAGTTCGAGCAGAAACGCTTCGAATGCTTCGTCGGCGCGGTCGATCTCATCGATCAGCAAAACCGGCGCGACCTCTTGCGTGATCGCCTCGAGCAAAGGCCGCTTCAAAAGAAAGGCTTCGCTGAAGATCTCCGCTTCTCGCGCGAGCGTACCGCTCGGGTCGCCTTCGGTCAACCGGATTCGCAAGAGTTGCTTAGGATAGTTCCACTCGTACAACGCGCTAGCGGCGTCGAGCCCCTCGTAGCACTGAAGCCGGATCAGGCGCGTGCCCAACACCTCGGCGAGCACTTTTGCGCTCTCGGTCTTGCCGACGCCCGCGGGGCCTTCGATCAGAAGCGGCTTCTCGAGGGCAAGCATCAATTCGAGCGACGTCGCGAAATCCTCGTCGATCACGTAGCCGCGCTCGCGGAACCGCTCGCGAAGGTCCTCGAATTTCAAGCGTTGCGCATTCTCGGACGCACTTTCGGGTCCTGCGACTGCGAGGGCTATCGCGCGGCTCGTGGTGAACTAGCGGCCTCGCGTGCCCGAATTACAGACTGCGCGACTGAGACTAGCACCGCTCGACGACGAGCACTTCGAGGGAGTCAAGGCGCTCTTTGGCGATTCCGGCGTCCGCGCGATTTACGGCGAAGGCCGCGATTCCGACGAAGCCGTCGCCGACTGGATTTCGTGGTCCCGCGAACAACCTGCCAAGGGCGTCCCGGGATTCTGGGCCTTAACGACCGCCCAAGACGGCTTCGTCGGCTTGTGCGGGTTGTTGCTCCAAACCGTCGATGGCGTCACCGACGTCGAGGTCGGTTATCTGTTACGCGATCGCTTTCGCGGGCGCGGCTACGCGACCGAGGCGGCCCGATTCGCCCGCGACTATGCGTTCCGCGAACTCGCCGCACCGCGCGTCATTTCGATCATCTTGACGACCAACGAGCCGTCGATCCGCGTTGCGCTCCGCAACGGGATGCGACTCGACCGTCAAACGATCTGGCGCGACCGCCGGGTCGGCATCTACGCGGTCGAGCCCCCGGCCCCGCCTTAGAGCCGTTCGGCGAGGTAGGCTTGCAAGCCGTCGACTCCGATGCGGTCCTGTAACATCGAGTCTCGGTCGCGGACCGTGACCTTGTGATCGTCGAAGGTGTCGTAGTCGACCATGATGCAGAACGGCGTCCCAATCTCGTCTTGCCGCCGGTAGAGTTGGCCGACGTTGCCCTCGTCGTACTGCGAGCGCACGTGCGGCCGCAGCCCGGCTTCGATCGCGCGCGCGCGCTCGACTAAATCCGGTTTGTTCCGTGCGAGCGGGAACACGCCGACCTGAACCGGCGCTATCTTCGGATGAAATCGCAAGACCGTGCGCTTTGACTCTTTCGCGCTCTCGGCATCGACGACGGCCTCGACATGGTACGCGTCGATGAGCATCGTCAGCGTGGTGCGATCCATCCCGGCCGAACTCTCGATCAACAGCGGCGTGTACTTGGTCTTGGTCGCCTCGTCGAAGTACGTAAGGTCTTTCCCCGATAATTTCATGTGGGCGTCGAGGTCGTACGTCCCGCGGTGCGCGATCGACTCCAACTCGCCCCAGCCCCACGGGAAGAGGTACTCGACGTCGGTGCCGGCCTTGGCGTAATGCGGGCGCTCTTCGTCCTTCAATTCGTAGAAACGCAGCCGCTCGGCGCGGATGCCGTAGTCGCTGTACCACTTCTTGCGCGCCGCGACCCACGTCTCGTAGCACGCGAGGTCGTTGCCGTCGTCGGGGACGAAATACTCGAGCTCGGCCTGTTCGAATTCGCGCAACCGAAAAGTGAAGTTCCCCGGCGTGATCTCGTTGCGGAACGCCTTCCCGATTTGGGCGACGCCGAACGGCGGGCGCTTGCGCGCGCTCTGATAGATGTTCTTGAAGTTGACGAAGATGCCCTGAGCGGTCTCGGGTCGCAAGTACGTTTGCGACGCGGAATCCTCCATCGGGCCGACTTGCGTGCGCATCATCAAGTTGAAGTTGCGCGGCTCGGTCAGCGAACCGGTCATCCCGCAGTCCGGGCACTTGTCGGCCGATGCGATGTGGTCGGCGCGAAAACGGTGCTTACAGTTACGGCAGTCTACGAGTTTGTCGTGGAAGACTGCGACGTGTCCCGAGGCGACCCACGTGCTCGGATGCATGACGATCGACGAGTCGAATGCGACGACGTCGTCGCGCAGCTCGACCATTTCGCGCCACCACGCGTCTTTCACGTTGCGCTTGAGCACCGCGCCGAGGGGGCCGTAGTCGAAAAAGCCGCCGATCCCGCCGTAAATTTCGCTCGACTGAAAGATGAAGCCGCGCCGCTTGGCGAGCGCGGTGATCTCTTCCATCGTCACGGTCGGCTGCTGGTCGGTCGTCATAACGGCGCACCTTTACGGTTTGTGCGGTGTGGCTCCCGCTCCACCGGCGGGCGACCGGAGTACGAGCGCCCGCGCCACGCGACGCCGCGACCCGACAAAACGCGCAGCGCCGAGTTAGCGGCGATCGCGGCGAATAGCGCCGTTCCGAGCGGTTGATACAAGCCGAGACGGCGCGGAAGGTGCGTCCGTTCGAACGCCCAGCCTGCAGCCGCGATCGTGGCGGCGCTGCACGCAATTGCCTCGAGCGCCTCGCCCCACTCCTTCCGCCGAATCGCGCGCGCCGCCAAGACCGGGGGCGCGGCCGAGATCGCGAGCAGAAACGACGCACCCGCGATCAATCCCGGCACGCTGCCCGCGCCGAAATACGCGTTCTTCGTGAACCCGCTCCAGATCTCGCCGAGGGAGCGGTACATCCGCACGCTCGCGAGCCGTTCGCCGGCGGCGAGCAACAGACGAAAGCGTCCGTCGCGCTTGAGCCGGCGGGCGAACGCCAGATCTTCGGCGATCTCGCCGCGGAGCGCCGCGTGTCCGCCGAGCGCCTCGTAGACGAGATGCTTCACGAGCAGATACTGGCCGTTGACGATTGCGTTTTTCGTTTTCGCCGGGTCGTTGATCGCCCCGAACGGACCGGTCGCGAAGAGCACGAGCCCTAGGATCGACGGCAGCGTAGCGCGCTCCCAGAACGAACCGAACTCCTGGCTCGTGGCGATCGAGAGCGCGTCGACGTGCGCGCGGCGCGCGAAGTACAAGGCCGACGCGACCCCGCGCGGGTTGTGATGTGAATCGGCATCGGTGAAGAGCAGCCACTCCCCAGTGGCGTGCTGCACGCCTTGGTGCAGCGCCCACGACTTTCCGACCCAGCCCGGCGCCAGTTCTTCGCCCCGAACGACCTTCAGGCGGCGATCTTCCTTCGCGAGGCGTTCGAGGATCGCCGGCGTCGCATCGGTCGAGCGGTCGTCGACCACGATCAACTCGAAGTTTAACCAGTCTTGCGCTAGGAGCGAGCGAACGCACGCCTCGATCGAGCGCGCCTCGTCCCGGGCGGGGACGACGATCGACGTGAGAGGGAGCGGCCCCGGCCAACGCGCGATGAGCGGCAACTCGATCCAACTCGCCGCAAACGACGCGGTTCGCTCGACGTACGCGAGCGACGCGAGCGCGCAAAGATGGGTCAGCACGCGATCTACCTTACTCAAGCGATAGCGCGAGCGGGCTACTTGTCCATGCGGTGATGGCAGACCTCAAAACGATTGCCCAGTGGGTCTTCGAAGAAGATGGCATAGAACGTCGGATGATGCTGTTCGAAGTATTGGGGCCCTTCGATGTTTCGGCCTCCATTGTCCCGCACGACTTGGGCGACTTTGTCGACAAAAGCAACGCTAGGGGCGGCGAAGGCGATCCGCGTTAGCGTCGGCCGCGTGTTGGGATCTTCGAAAATATTGAAGAAATCCGCGCGTATCGCGCCGTAGCGCCGCGTGTATCCGTAACGCACGACCCGTGGCGTCGTCGCTTCGGTGCCGAAGAGCGCCATGAGGGCATCGAAGAACGGGCGCACCGCTTCGGCGTCGGATACTCGAAGATCGATATGACTGAACAGCGGGAATGGGTAGGTTTCAAGATATCGTAAGCGCGCCTCGCGCAAGTCTTCGTTTGCTTCGGTAACGTCGTAGGCCGCCATACGTCGTCCTCTTTGTCTGCGAAGGGCGTTGCAACGGCAACGTCGGAATCGGCGTCATGCCACGCGAATTGGAACGCTTGCCTCTGTCGGCCCTTCTTTCCCAAGTCCTCATTGCATTCACGATGGAGTTCGACCGGCAAATCAATCTCGGCCGCAGCGCGAAGGGTTCGAAAGAGCCGGCGCCCTCACTCGCGATGTGGGCGAACGTTCTGCGCTTTGTCGGTAAAGACGGGGTTGACGAACGCCGGCTTCCCGCGCTCTCCGGCGTCTCGAAGCCGGCGGTGCACAGCATGGTAGCGTGTCTCGAGCGACACGGCTGGGTCGCCGTCGAGACGAGCCGCTCGGACAAGCGAGCGAAAATGGTTCGACTGACGCCGCGCGGCCGGAAGTTATCGGCGGTGTGGCAGACGACGGTCACGAGGACCGAGAGCGAGTGGCGGGAGCGGTTCGGGACGGACGCGGTCGACAGCCTGCGCCACGCACTGGAAGCGATCGCCGGGCAGTTCGAAGAGTCGCTACCGCATTATCCGATGGCGATATCGCATCGGGGCGGAACGCCGACAGGCCTCTAACGTTTTGCGCGACCGCCGCTCTGTCGCCGGGGCGCTGCAGGTTGACGATCTTGCAGAAACGCGGTGACGGCACGTTTAGGGGCGCGCGCGAGCCATGCCTCGACGAGCACCGCCTTCAAGTCCTTCACTGTGATCTCGCGGAGCCGCACGAGCACCGCCGGATAACCGTCGAAGTGCGGCGTCGTGAAGAAAACGCCCGGATCGCTCGCGAGTAGCGCTTCCTTCATCTCAAGGTCGGCCGTCCGTATGCCCAAGATTGCGCCAGTCGGCGCGCCTTTCCCAAGCGCAGCCAGATCTGAAGGCCGCAGCGGCCTGTCCCACGCGAAAAACTTGTTGTTAACCGTCCAGGCCGGCGTCTCGCGAGAAGTCTCTTCGCGCGCGCCGGGGAGCGCCAGCGCGAGCCGGCGCACGTCGCCCCAATTAGCCATTTAGTCCGCGATCATCCGCGGCTGATCGGGCGGATAGTCGCCCCGTGGGTGTTCGGCGATCCAACGTTCCGATCGCGCCGCCAGCCATTCGAAGTTCTCGAATACGAACGGGCGATCTCGGCGGACCTGCGCGATGACGTCACGGAGCAGCCCCCAATAGAGATTGACGTTGTACCACTCTGTTTGAAGGTAGATGTTTTCGTCGATCAGGCCATTGCGAACGAACGAGCCGATGTGGTTGTACATGTCACAAAGATACAGCTCGGGGTGCTCGCGACGATCGATCGGAACTCTTGACAAGCTCGCGCGAAAACCGGCGTCCTTCATGCGCTCCATCAGATCTTGTCGCACATAGTTGACGAGCTCGCGTATCGACATGTCTTGAAGCATTGCGAGCGTACTCTGCAGCCCCGCGAGTTGATTGGCGCGACGAATTTGGCGCAATTGTATGAGCGCTGTGATCGCCGTCGCGGCGATGACGACGAACGTGCCGACCGAAGCGATCGTGCTCCAAACCTCGAGGGACATCACCTAAGGGCTTCTCCAGCGACGGCCCATTGCATGTCGTCGGGACGAGGCATGAGGCCCAGGATTCAGAGTGGGGCTGCGACCTTGTGCGCCTTCGGCTGCGTCTCTGCCCTGAGCTGACCACAGGCGGCGGCGATGTCGCGGCCCATCGGGACGCGCACGGTCGTCGGGACGCCGGCGGCTTCCAATATCTTCTGGAACTCGCGGATCCGCGCGTCGGTGGTCCCTTGGAACGGGCCGTCGGGCGTCGCGTTGTACGGGATCAGATTGACGTGATAGAGCCGTCCACGCATCAAGCGCGCGAGTTCGTTTGCGGCAGCGTCGTCGTCGTTGACGCCACGGAGCATGACGTACTCGAAAAACACCTTGCGATTGGTCGCGTTGACGTAGCGCTCGCACGCGGCCATCAGCTCGGCGATCGGCCAGCGGCGGTTGACCGGCATGAAGGCGGAACGGCGCTCGTCGGTCGGAGCGTGCAGCGAGATCGCCAAGTTGACCTGAATCCCTTCGCCGGCGAAGCGATCGATCTGGGGGACGAGGCCGACGGTCGAGATCGTAATGTGCCGGTGGCCGAGCCCGAAACCGTGCGGGTCGTTGAGCAGGCGCACCGCGTCCATCACGGCGTCGTAGTTGTGGAACGGCTCGCCCATCCCCATGAACACGATGTTCGTGATGTGCTTGCCCTTGGTCCGCAGTTCGCGCGCGAAGAAACGCGCCTGATCGAAGATCTCGTCGGCGGCGAGGTTGCGGCCGAAACCGGCTTGGCCGGTCGAACAGAACGCGCAGGCGAAGGCGCAGCCGGCTTGGCTCGAGATGCACACCGTGGAACGGTCGCCGAAGTGTTCCATCAGGACCGCCTCGACTTCGGCGCCGTCGTGTAGCCGGAAAAGACCCTTGGTCGTTTGTCCGTCGCGTGAACGTTCGATCGTCACGGGCTCGACCGCTTCGAAGCGGAAACCGCTCTCGCTCAGTTTCGACCGCAAGTCCACTGGCAGAACGCTAACGCGGCTGAGGTCTTCGGCTAACTCTTTGGTCGCAGCGCGGTAGAGCTGCGCGAGTCGAAAGGGCCGCAGACCATGCGCCGCCACAAAGCCGGCCGCGCCGTCATAGCCGGCGCGGCGTGCTTTGCTCTCGATCCAAAGGTCTTGCGCTGAGCCAGCCACGGCGCATAGTATACCACGCGCCGAACTTGCTCCGCCTAGCTGGCGAGCCTGCGCTCCTGGGACCGGGTCGCGAGCGCCTCTTCGAGCAGCTCGCGGATGTCGAGCAACAACTCGACCTTGATCTGCTCGCGCTTGACGGCCTTGAGTTCGTCGGCCTTCGTATCCTTAAGGGCGTTCGAGATCTCTTCGCGTGTTCTCATAGGCCGCCTTATACCCGGGCCCGCCGCTCCAAACGCCATCCGCTCGCTTGGCGCCACCTATCGCTTCGCCCGGTCCTTCAAGCGCCCGACGAGCCACTGAACCCGGTCGTCGACCGCCTTCGTCGAGCGCATTGCATGCGTGTCGTCGTATAGCATGAACGCCTTCGGGGTAGGGGCGGCATCGAAAAACGCACGCGCGTTTGCAAGCGGGACGTACTCGTCGTGAACCGCAAATTGAAACAAGTAATCGCGACCATGCGACGCGGCGAGATACGGCAGCGGATCGAGCGGAGCCATCTGCGCTTCGTACGCGGTGACGTCCGCCGGCTTCTTCCCGAGCAAGTACCATTCCGAAAAAGTCGTCGTCCCCGCGATGAATGCGTAGTAGCGCGGCCGCGAATCGAGCCCGGAGAGAACCGCCGCGTACATCGCGCCAAAGTCGTGGCCCACGACCGCAACGTCGCCGGGATCGACGTCGCTCTGCGCGACGAGCGCGTCGAGCGCGCCGCGTAGTTGCGCCACCGCCTTGAGGGAATCGGCGTAGTCGGTCGCGGGCGAGCGAACCGCCTCGAACCATTTCGGTTGCGCCCACGGCGCGTCGATGGCAAACGTGACGATTCCGGCTTTTGCGAGCCGCAGCATCTCGGGCGCAAACTCGCTCAGGTTGGTCGTGGCGGCATTGTCGCCGAGCCAGTGGACGAACAGCGCGCCGGGATGACGACCGCGCGCGACTGGTTCGATGAATCGTCCGCGCACGATCGAGCCGCCGATGTGCAGGCGGACGTCCCGGACGCGAACCCCGCGGGCCAATTTCGACTCGCCAACGTGCTGGATCGCCGCCGGCGCCGCGAACGGGAAGGCGGACGCAGGGAGCGTTTCGGCGCGTGCGGGCGCAACGGCGAGTCCGAAGAGCGCGCAAAGCGCCACGGTGGCTAGAACGTGTCTCATCGCTTCCTTTCGGCTCAGGGGTTTCGTTCGCGTCACGCGTGACGCGCCAGAACCTCTCGTTCACGCTCGGGAGCTAGGCCGGCCTGCAACGGTTCGTCTTGAGGCCGCGTGCGATCCCAGTCCAGCGTCGCGCGGACGGTCTCTTCGAGCGAACGAAAGGTTAAGCCGGCGGCGATTGCTCGGCGGCAATCGACGTCGCTGACCAGCGCGTCCTCGCCCTCGGGGACCCAGAGCGGAACCTCCATCCACGGTCCCAACCCTTCGGCCGTCATCGTCCCATCGGAGACCCAAACAAAGCGAGGGCTCGCGCCTGCGACAAGAGCGCAGGTCGCAAGCAGGTCACCCATCGAGAGCGGCGCCGCAGGACCGGTTGCATTGAACGTGCCGCTCGCTCCCGCCGCGACGGCGCGCGCGATCCAGGCGCCGAGATCGCGGACGTCGATGAACTGAACCGGACGTTCGGGACGACCGGGCGCAAGAACCGTTCCGCCGCGCGCGACGCGCCGAACCCAATACGTGAAGCGGTCGGAGCGATCGCGCGGGCCGACGATCAACCCCGGGCGCACGACGATCGCGCGGTCGCCGAACGCCGCTTGGACGGCGCGCTCCGACAGAACTTTTTGCGCGCCGTACGCCTCGATCGTCACCTCATCCGGCAACGTCTCGGGAATATCGACCGTCGCGCTCGCTTCATCGATGGGAGGCG
Source organism: Vulcanimicrobiota bacterium (assembly GCA_963832625.1). Classification (GTDB taxonomy): domain Bacteria; phylum Vulcanimicrobiota; class Vulcanimicrobiia; order Vulcanimicrobiales; family Vulcanimicrobiaceae; genus CAWHUV01. The sequence goes on from CAWHUV010000008.1 coordinate 997,933, forward strand.
CGGCGTCTTCGCGGTAGACGCTGATGCTCGAGACGTAAAGGTAACGGCCGACGCGCTCCGCGAGCGTTTGCGCGGCGTCTGCTACGATTGCAGGGAGCGTCCCTGACAGATCGATCGCCGCGTCCCAATGCCGGTCGCGCAGCGGCGCATGTCCTTCCGCGCGGTCGAAGACGATGCTCTCAGTTCCGGGGATCCCGTTCGGCTCGGAAAGCGCGCGGTGGACCAAGGTGACGCGAGACCCATTCGCGAGGAGCGCGTCGACGACGGCGCGGCCTAAGAAACGGGTTCCACCCAGAACGAGAACGTCCACGCCTTCGCCTAACCCTCGAAAAAACTCGTCTGCACGACAGGTTGCGGCTGCAAGGACGGCTGCTCGAGTCGGGCCTTGACCGCCTTGAGATCGTCCCACACTAAACGCTTGACGGCGTTCACTTCGCCGCCGGTCAGACGCAAAATGTACGCCGGATGAAACGTCGCGATCAGCGGGATGCCGAGCGGGCCTTCGTACCACTGGCCGCGCTGCTTGCTAATCGAAAACTTTGGGCCCAGAAACGAACGCGCCGACGGCGCGCCGAGGGCGAGCAGCACCTTCGGGCTGATGATCTCGATCTGCTCGTCGAGGTACGGCCGGCAATTTTCGATCTCGGCGGGATCGGGGGCGCGATTGCGCAGCCGCGCGCCATCGTCAAAGGTAGGCCGGCACTTCACGATGTTGGCGATGAAGACGGCTTTACGGGGCAACCCGATCGCGGCGAGCATCTTGTCGAGCAATTCGCCGGCGCGGCCGACAAACGGCCGTCCTAGGCGATCTTCCGTCTCGCCGGGCCCCTCCCCGACGACCATCAGGTCGGCGCACGCGTCGCCTTCACCGTAGACGCTATGCGAACGCGTCGAGCCGATCGCACACTTGCGGCATCGCTCGACGGCCGCGGCCGCATTCGCGAGTCGCTGCTCGCGCGCGGTTCGCTCGGCGAGGCTCACGCGCCGAGCACCGGTCCTTGCGGCGGCTCCGAGTTCACCATGACATCGGGAAAGTACGCACCGAAAAGGCGGGCGCCTGCCCTTGACGGGCCTGCGCCACCCGGCGATTGAAAGGTCCCGGATGCCTCGGGAACTCGGCGAATTCACCCTCTCAGGCGCCGACCTGGGCGTCGGCGCCAGTTTGGGCAACAGCGCGCTCTGGGTCAATACCAAGGGGACCGGCGCGATCGAGCGCGTCTTCGCGAATGCCCTAGGACAGTCGTTGTTCGGAACGATCTTGCTGCGCTACGGCGCGCACGGGCCGAAGGCACCCCAAGACGCCTACGTCAGCTTAGGCCCCGACGGCGGGCGGCGTTCCTTTGAGATACACCCGGCATACCAGCGCATGCGGTTTACGTTGGGCGGCGGCATCGGCGTTAGCGAAACGACGTTCGTCCCGCTTGCGCCGATCGCCACGGGGTGGAGCGACCCGCCGATCGTCTACATTACGATCGAAATCCACAACGCGCGAAGCATTCCCGTTCGAATGCGGATGGTCGCCGCCGCATGGTTGCGCGGAAGCATGGCGCCGGACGTTCGGGCTCATTTCGAGAAATCGCTGAACGCATTAGTCGCCGAGAACGCCTCGGGGCCCGGTGCGGTTCGCATCTTCGGGCTCGATCGGGCGCCCACGTCCTTTGACACGACCTTCGATTTTGGCGCCGTTTACGATCCCAACCACATCGGGACGCTCGTGGGCGACACGGATGCGAGCGGCGACGTGCTTGGCAGGCTGCAAGTCGACCTCAACCTGAACCCAGGCGAGCGAACGAAGCTGACCATTAAAGCCGGCGCGTTCGCAAGCGTTGCGGATGAAGCGATCAAAATCTATGCGGCCAGCGTTTCGGCAGACGACGCGCTGCAGAAAACGGTCGACCATCTTCGCGACGTTCTGCATACGAGCGAAGTCCTAACGCCCGATCCGGCGATCAATCAGGGCGCGTTTTGGAGCAAGGTGAACATGCGGCGCGTGATGGCGGCATATCCGCAAGGGCTCGCGTTCACCAACGATCCCGGCAGTTACGCGAATGTCGTCGTCCGCGACTGCGCATGGTTCGTCTTACGGCTGCGATCACTTCATGCCCGAGTTTTCGCGCGAGTTGCTCGACAACGTCGCGTCGCGCCAGTACGCCAACGGCAAGATGCCCGAGTATTACGACGCCATCACGGGCGCGTCGAGGACGATGGCCTGAACATCAACGACGACACGCCGCTATTCATTCTGGCGGTCAATCACCACTTCCGCTCGACCGGCGACCGCGAATGGCTAGCGCAGACGTCTACGCTGCGGTGCGCGGCGGCGGCAAAGTACATCATCTCGCAGATCGACGAGCGCGGGCTCGTCTTTCTGCTCCGCGCGACGATCCGCGCGGCAACGTGTGGGCGATCGCAGGCTGGCGCAACATCATCGAACGCTACAGCATCAACGGCGCGGTCACCGAAATCAACTGCGGAATGCGTCGCGGCTTTGCGCGCGGCTTCGCATCTGGCCGAGAACATCGGGCGACCATGACGACGACGCTCGAGAATTCGCCGCGGCGTCGCAAGCGATGCGCGCGGCGATGGACGCGCACCTCATCAACCCGGCGAACGGGCTCTACTACTTGAACATCGACGCCGGACGGAAACGTGCATACCGACGTCACGGGCGACCAGATTTTTCCGGTGATGTTTCGAGCCTGCGACGACGACACCGGCTTCCGCATCATCAGCCGCCTCAATTCGCCCGACTTTTGGACGAAGGCGGGGTTGCGGACCGTATCTCGACTCGATCCGCGGTACGACCCGTCTGGGTTACTCGGGGTTGCTCGGCGGAGTTTGGCCGGGTCTAACATGGTGGTACGCATTCACGGCGGCGCGCTATCACCCCGAATTCATGGTCAAGGCGCTTGCGGTCTTCGTTCGAGCACTACGGCGCCGACCCGAGGAGGAACAACACGGTCCCCGGCCAGTTCAGCGAGTGGTTCGACGGCGAAAGCCTCGTCAACAAGGGGATGCGCCTCTGGCCTTGGGAGCCCCCGCGCTTCTTGTGGGCCGCGATCGAGGGCGTCTGCGGCTTAATCCTGATGCCCGGCAAGCCTCGAATCAATCCACTGATTCCGCGTCACTGGAGTTGGATCGCTTTGCGACGCTTGCCGTACCACGGCGGCAGCATCACGTATTTCGCGGTTCGGCAAAACGGCGGCGCCGTCCACCTTTGCTCTACCGCGCCGCTCGACAGCGACGCCGACTTAGCGTTATACGATCGTGACGTCTCGGACGACGTCGGCGTCTTCGCCGAAGGCGCATCGATCGTCGCGTTGGCGCGCGAAGGTCAAACCGTTGTCATGGTCGGCAACACCGACGCGGGCACGATCAACGCCCCCCTCAACTTGAGCGGCGCCCTGAAGCCTTCGCAGCGCTACGCAGTACGCGTCTATAATAGCGACCGTCACGACTGGGACGTGTCGCCTTCTCGAACGGCCGAGGATTTGGCGGGGATCGCGATCGCGATCGAGGCCGGCGGATTTCGTCTCATCGAGTTGACGGCAGCGTCTTGACTTCGTGCCATCAGCGCCGCGCTACAATCTTTCGCACCGCGAGCGCGACGCCGGCGGCCGCGCCCGCGTAGAGCGCGTACCGGCCGACGAGGGCCGCGACGAGCGTCCCGTACCAAACCGGGCCATGGTGCTTGAGCCAATACGCACGGCGCGAGCGCTGCTTGCGCGCCTCGACGTTGTACTGCCCGCGCGCGCTCCCCATCCCTTCGTGGATGGCGCGACTCGACGGGACGTACCACGTCTCCCAACCGGCAGCGTCGGCGCGCTTGGCGAGGTCGACCTCTTCGTGGTAGAGGAAGAATCGCTCGTCGAATCCGCCGATTTCGCGCAGGAGCGCGCGCCGGATTCCGAGCGCCGCTCCGATGCACAAGTCGACGCGGCGCTCGCCCTCGTAATTCCAGCCCCGCAACGCAGCACCGTTCGCAAAACGGCGCAAGGGCGGCAATTCGCCCCACGCGCTCGAGCGCAAGAAAGCCCCGGTCCAGGTGTCGAACTCGCCGCACGATTCTTGAATCGAGCCGTCCAGATTGTAGATCCGCGAACCGGCGATCCCGCAGCGCGGGTGCGATTCCATGAACGCGACGGTAGCGGCGAGCGCGCCGTCGAGCAGTTCGGCGTCGGGGTTGAGCAAGAAAACGTACGGCGAGCCGGTCGCCGCGAACGCGCGGTTGCATGCCGCAGCGAATCCGAGATTCGCGCCGTTCTCGATGATGCTCAGTCGCGAGCCGTACCGCTCGCGCAAAAACTCGCGGCTACCGTCGGTCGACCCGTTGTCGGAGACGACGACGCGCGCAAATTCCCGAGCCTCCATGACCTCGCCGAGCGCGAACACCGAGTCGAGCGCCCGCGTAATCTTTTCGCGGTCGTTCCAACAGACGACGACGACGTCGACTACTGCCATTGCGCCCGCTGCTGCAGGTAGGGCCACACGAACGTGTCGATCGCGCCGTCGAGGACCGCTTGGACGTTCCCGGTTTCGACGTTCGTGCGATGGTCCTTGACGAGCGTGTACGGCTGCAACACGTACGAGCGGATCTGCGAGCCCCACTCGTTGGCACGCCGCTCGCCGCGCAACTCGGCCATCTTCGCCTCGCGCTCCTCCAGTTCACGCTGAACGAGCTTGGCGCGCAGAATGTTCATCGCGACCTCGCGGTTTTGCATCTGCGAGCGTTCCTGCTGCGAGGCGGCGATCAGTCCGGTCGGCACGTGGATGATCCGAATCGCCGACTCGGTCTTGTTTACGTATTGACCGCCGGCTCCGCCAGCCTTGAACGTCTCGACGCGCAAGTCTTCGGGCTTGATCTCGACCTCGGTTTTTTCGTCGCTCGCAATTTCTGGGATGACGTCGACCGATGCGAAGGACGTATGCCGGCGATGCTGTTGGTCGAACGGCGAGATGCGGACGAGCCGGTGCACGCCGCGCTCGCTCGTCAGCATCCCGAACGCGTTCTTTCCGTGGATGAAGAACGTAACCGACTTGAGCCCAGCCTCTTCGGCCGGCGACTCCTCGGCGAGTTGTGTCGTGAAGCCCTTCTCTTCGGCCCATCGCAAGTACATGCGCGCGAGCATCGCCGTCCAATCGGCGGCATCGACGCCGCCCGCGCCGGCGTGAATCGTGACGATCGCGCCGTGCGAGTCGAACTCACCATCGAACGTCGCGGCCATCTCGAGCTTGTCGAGCCGCGCTTCGGCCTCGGCGATCAAGCGGTCGACCTCTTCGGCCGCGCCGGCCTCGTCTCCGAGGATCTCGAGCGTCTCGCGCCCCTCGGCGATGCGCCGCGCGACGGCGTCGAGTTCTTCGAGCTCATCCCGCAGGTCGGCCAGTTCTTTCATGACCTTCTGGGCGGCCGCCGGGTCGTTCCAGAAATCGTCGACGCGCGAACGGCGCTCTAGGTCGGCTAGCGAGCGAGCTTTACGGTCGTAGTCAAAGCCGCACCTTGAGGGCGTCGATGCGCTCGGCAAGGCGGGACAGGGCGGTCGTTTGCAGGTCGCTCATGGGCCGGAAACCGGTTCGGCGCCGCGCGACCCTTCTCCGGCGTCACGAAATCGATTCGGGATTCGTACTTTAGGCATGACCGTATCGTGGCTCCGGTGCGGCGCGACCCTCGCGGGGACCGCGCTCGCGCTCGCTTTGTCGGCACGCGTTTGTCTCGCCGATCCAAACGCCGATTTGAAAGCGGGCGACTTCGACCGCGCCGCGGTGGGGTACGCGGCGATTCTCGAGCATCGCCCGGACGACACGGGCGCGCGTCGCGGCTTAGGGGAGATTCGTCTCTACCAAAACCGCCTCGACGACGCGCAGCGGCTGCTCGCGCGGACGGTCGCCGAAAATGCCACCGACAGCCGCGCCGCGCAACTGCTCGCGGAAGTGCGCGCACGCCGCAAGATGCTCGCGGGCTCGGACTACGTAGTAAGCATGCCGCCCGGCGGCGTGACCGTTCCGTTCGTCGCGACAGATCCGCTTCCGGTTCTACAGCTCCGCGTCGATGGCGTGGACGGATTGTTCTTTATCGATACGGGCGCGCGGGACGTGGTGCTCGACCCGGCATTCGCGCGCGAACTGGGCGTCCAAGCGCAAAGTGCGGGAGCGGGAATCTTCGCCGGCGGCCGGACCGCGACGGTCTCCAGCGGCCGAATCGATTCGCTCGTCGTCGGCGACGCGGTCGTGCGAAATATTCCAGTCATGATGCTCCCAACGCGGGGGCTACAGTTTCTCCCCGGCCGGCGGATCGACGGCATCGTCGGGACCGCGCTCCTCTATCACTTCCTCCCGACGATCGATTATCCGAACGGACGACTCGTCCTACGCTCGCGTTCGACGTCGGCGACTTTCGAACGCAAGGCCGCCGCCGACCGCGCCGTCATCGTACCGATGTGGCTGACCGGCGACCATCACATTTTTGCCCGCGGGCGGATCAACGACGGCCCGGAACGGCTCTTCAACATCGACACGGGCGGCGCGGGGATCGGCGTCATGGCATCTGACTCGTCGGTGCGCGATTCGCAAATCACGCTCGATGAGACGCACCACTTCAGGGGGATCGGCGGCGGCGGCCCGGTCGATGTCGTCCCGTTTGCAGCGAGCGTTACGCTCGGACCACTCGTCCGAAACGATCGCCCCCGGAACCTACACGCCGGCCGGTTCGCAGTACGGGATCTTTCCGTTCGCGGTCGGCGGATCGATTTCGCAACAGTTCTTCCGGCCGTATGCGCTGACGTTCGACTTCGTGGCCATGAAGCTCGTACTCGCGTCGCCGGTCAAGGCGAGCGGATTCGTCCCTTGAGGATGACCGCGGCGCGGCGGTCGCCGCGCGCCAATTCATAAATAGGCTCGAAATCGTTTATGTGATTCGTTCTGTGATCCATCTCGGGAATCTATCGTCGCGGTTTATCTCTGTGATTTACCTCCGTGATTTCTAACAACATCGTAAGCAGGTTGTGCGCGTCACATCTCTGGCTCCAATCGTCGAATCGCTTGTTCGTTCGGCGATTTGCACGATAATGAGACAAAAGTCCGACGGATCGTTCGAGCGCTTCCGTTCACGCACTTCCCTGAGAGGCTGTCTTGAAACGACTCGACGCAACGAAGCAAGAGAAGCAGCATCATCGCGAGCGCGGCCAGATGCTCCCGCTCATCGCGTTCGGAATCGTCGCGATCCTCGGCATGGTTTCGCTCGTCGTCGACGTTGGCTTTTGGCGCTATCAGCAGCGTCTCGAACAATCCGCGGCGGATAGTGCAGCCGTTGCCGGCGCGATCCGTCTGAATTATGCGACGAACTCCGCGAGCACGCCGCAACTCGTCGCTCAGGCTGCCGCGGCGCAGAACGGGTTCCAGGACGATGGCGGAATCGGCAAAGTCGTCGTCACCGTCAATGTTCCGCCGCAGCCGAATACGCCGCCGCACGCGGGTGCGACGGCATATCCGGCAAATACCGCCGTCGAAGTAATCGTCAAGAAGCAACAAAAGCAGTTCTTCAGCGGGATTTTCGGTTCGAGCTATGGGAGCGGCTCGGCGCGCGCGGTCGCCGTCGCGCAGCCCGATGTCTCCGCGTGCCTCGTGCAGCTTACGGTCGAGGACGGTAGCGGCGTCACGGTCAAGGGCAACAAGCCGCTCCAGACCGTCAATTGCGGCGTGCTGGCAAACGGAACGATCGACGTTCCGAGCTTTCTTGGCACAACGTCGGTCGGGTACTGGGCGCCCGATAACCCCGACGGCGTCAACTTTACCGGAGCGGTGTCAATACCGGCGCCGGCTACCGATCCGTGCCCACGCATCCCCGGCTGCGCGTACCTAGCAGCGCAGCCTATTCCGACGTTGAATCAGTATACGGTCATTGACGCCTCAAAGAACTCGTCGATCGCGGTGCCGCAGGGTCAGACGTATGCGGAAGTTGACAATTGCTGCTCCTCGAACCAATTTGGCCCCGGTTTGTACTACGTGTATGGCGGAATATCGGGGGCCGTGCAGGGTGACGGCGTGACGCTCGTCAACGTCGACGGCGCTTTCACGGCGAGCGGTCTGGGCTCGGGTCACCCGTACTTTAGCGCGCCGGCGTCGGGGCCGACGGCAGGCATCGCATTCTATCAGCCGCCTTCAAACACCAATGAAATAACACTTAACGGCGGCGGCAACGGCACGTCCGAATGGGACGGGGCGTTCTACGCGCCGAGCGCAAGCTTTACGTCGAATGGCGGTTCGATAACGTTTGCCTTCTTGATCGTCGGCGACGTTCGTCTCAATGGCGGCGGAAGCAAGAAAGGCCTCGTCGTCGATCCGACCTTGGGAGGCCTTACGTCCATCCTTCAATCTGCATTCCCAACTCACGTGGAGCTTTCAGAATGAAATCATTGGCTCGGAATACAGCCGCTTGGCTTAAAGCACTAGGATCGAGCGAAGACGGCCACTCACTTCTCGAACTGACCGTCATGAGCCCGCTGCTCGTCGTGCTGCTCGTCGGCACGATCGATCTTGGCGGCTTCATGTACGATGGGATCGAAATCGGAAGCGCAGCACGGGCGGGTGTCCAGTACGCGGGACAAAGCGTAATGACTGCGGGCGATACGGCGGGGGTCACCGCTGCCGTAAAAACCGACGCCCAGCAAATCGCGGGGCTCACCGTTGCGCCCACATGCTATTGCGCTTGCGATAGCAATAAGTCGGCAGTTGTCGCTTGTCCCACGACAAACACGAGTCCCTGCGCCTCGAACGATCACGTCGATTACTTCGTGAAAGTTGTGGCAAGCAGCTCCTTTAGACCCCTGCTCAAATTACCGTTATTGCCCAGCACGCTCACGATTTCGCGGACGGTGATCCAGCAGTACTCGCAATGAGCGGTAGGCACGGCCGGCGCGGGCAGGCGATTGTTGAATTGACCCTGGCGACCTCAGTTTTCTTTCTGGTCACGTTCGCGATCATCGATTTCGGCCGGGCTTTGTACGCGGAAGATCAGGTCGCGCAAGCTGCGCGAGTGGGTGCGCGCTGGGCGATCGTGAACACCGTCCCACCCACGTCGGACTGTGCGACTGCCGGCGGAGCGTGCCAGACGAAGATCATCAACTATATCGTGGCGAAGACTGGACTCACTCCCTCGAAACTCACTACGACGATCACGTTCGGAGGGACGCCTTCGAGCCCCACGTCGTTCGCGTGCGCCACCCAACCGACGCCCGGCTGCTGGATCAACATCAACCTGCAGTATAAATTCACTTTTGTCGTGCTGCCGTTGCCGGCTCACACGTTCGGCACGAGTTCGCAGATGGTGATCTCAAGCCAGTACCCGTAACCCGGCGACGCGGTGGCCATACGCGCAACCCCCGCTAGGAGCGTTGCCCATGCGCCCTTTACAGGTCCGCCGGCGGTTGGTCGCTAACCTCTGATTTTCTCCCGCGGGCCAAAATGCGACAGGTATATCGTGAGGCAGACTGACTTCGTCGCTCGAATGTTGTCGGCGCTGGGAATCGCGGCGCTCTTCGCTGCGTGTTCGTACTCCGGCGTATCTCCCGATTCGCGAACACGCGTGGCGCGAAGCGTGCCGCCCCCCACCATCGCAGGGTTCGTCTACGTGACCAACACCGAGTCCAACAATATTTCGGCCTATACGATCAACGCGACGACCGGTGCACTGACGCCCGTGACAGGGTCGCCGTTCGGAGCGGGCAGCGAACCCTATTACGTGACAATCGATCCTACAGGCAAGTTCGCCTATGTGCCCAACCTTGGCGACGGCACAGTATCCGCCTACACCATCAACGCGACCAGCGGCGCGCTGACGCCGGTGACGGGATCGCCGTTTCCGGCGGGCGCCGCTCCCTTTAGCGTGGCAGTCGCTCCTAACGGCAAATACGCCTATGTTCCCAACGACCAAGACAACAACGTTTCCGCCTATACCATCAACGCAACCAGCGGCGCGCTGACGCCGGTGGCGGGGTCGCCGTTTGCGGCGGGCATCAATCCCCGTGGCGCGGCAATCGACCCTCTAGGCAGGTTCGTCTACGTGGTCGACTTTGGTTCCAACAAGGTGTCTGCCTATCTCATCAACCCCAACAACGGGGTGCTGTCCCCCGTCGTGGGGTCGCCGTTTGCGACGCGTGCCGAACCGTGGGGCGTTGCCATCGATCCTATGTCCCATTTCGCCTATGTGACCAACTACAGTTCCAACAACGTATCCGCGTATAAAGTTCTCGCAAGCGGTGCGCTGCAACCGGTAGCGGGGTCGCCGTTTGGGACGGGCACCAACCCCCAAGGCTTAACGGTCGAACCGTCGGGCAGGTTCACCTATGTGGCCAACCTCAACTCCGGCAATGTCTGGGCTTACAAGATCAACGGGATCGGCCAGCTCGTGCCCGTGCCAGGGTCGCCGTTTAAGGCCGGCGTCGCTCCAGGCGGAGCGGCGGTCGATCCTGCCGGCAAGTTCGCCTTTGTGACGAACTTTAGCTCCAACAATGTTTCGGCCTACACGATCACTCCGACCAACGGCGCGCTGACGCCAGTGGCGGGTTCGCCATTTGGAGCGGGCACCGCACCCTTTGGCATAGCCACGTGCCGCCGCTCCGGTACCAAATGCATACCGCCGCTGTAACTGAACGCTAGCTCGGCGCGAACCCCGGTAAGGCGACCTCCAAACGCGTGTGAATCGAGACATTGCCGGCGCGAACGGCGCGAATTTGCACCGTCGCAGTGCCGTTTTGTAGTGGGATCCGTTGCGTTGACCCGCCCGAAACCAGTTCCGCGCCGCCGCTTACCGTGAACACGACCGTAGCCTGGTCCTCCGGACGAACGCCTTCGATGTGCAATCGCACCGGATAGACGTTGCCTCTTTTCATCGCCGGCAGCGGATCGAAGCGCTGCGCGATCACGTCGGCCGTGTAGCCGTTCGAGGTCGTATCGTCCGACGTGAGCACAAACGTGTGGCGTCCGAGCGGCAGGTTCCCATTGAGTTTAGCGACGACGCTGCGGTCCGAGGCGGCGAGGGTCGTCACTCCATTGGGGTCGCCATCGACACGAAGGTTGACGTATCGCGGATTGATTCCCCGAGTCTGAAGCTGCACGAATCCGGCCGATTCTCCACCGCGATCGTACGCCGAGTTCGCTTCGATAATCGACGGGCCGCGCGCGGGAGCCGACTGGAGTGCTTGCAACTCGGGCAGTTTCAGCGGCGAATTCGTAACCTGACAGTGCCCGCCCCGATCGGGCTTTCCGTCGCGGTCGAACAGCCGAAAGACCTCGACGGCGACGATCCTTGCGGCCACCGAGGGGAGCTGGAATTGGAACCGCCCCGCCGCATCGGTGAGGCTCTTAAAGAACTTGCGGCCCCCGTTCTCATCGACCGTCGCCACGTAGAAGTTCTTTGGCCCAAAGCCCGGCTCGTTCTCATCGACGATCGTCCCGTCGATGACCGCGGCCGTGCTTGCGACCGGCGGGAGGTAGATGCCGGAATCTTCGCCATTTCCGTTCCCAGGCGCGGGCAACGCGGAGCGGAATTTGGGGTCGCGCCCTAGCGGAGGAAGGATGCCTTTCTCTCGCGCGAGGCGCTCGACTTCATCGACCTTCGCCTTTTCCGGATCGAAGAGTTTCTTGAGTTCTTCTTTGTCTTTGTCGGTGAGCTTGCCCGCGGACGTCTCGGCGGGCGGAGTACCGACGATAAAACTGCCGCCGTACTTCGTCGGCGTCCCGTCGTTGAAGACTTCCATTGTCCCGACCACGGCACGCCGCGGGAGCGGCCAGATGAAGGTCTTCTTATAGTCGCTTTTCTTTCGGCCATCACCCGTGACGTGTGGGTTCTTGCTGATCCACGTGATAAGCGTCGGCAACTTCGTCGAGTCGTCGTCCGATTTCGGCGGGGAGAACTCCGGACCGGAGTTCTGTCCTTGATAGTATGGTCAACACTCGCCGCCGTAGGCCGGCCGTGGACTCGGCGTTGGTGACGGGCTCGGCGTCACGGCCGGGCGGCTCCTCGTCCGTCCCGCGCTCGAGTCGATCGGCTCGGGCGTCACACTTGGCGTCGGGCTCGGCGTCGGACTGGGCGTGGGAGTCGGAGTGGGGCGCGGCGTCGCGCCGGGGAGGACGATGTCGAACGTTTTGTGGGGTCGGGGTATCCCATGAACGATCTCGTACTCGCTCTGGTTGACGCGGAGCGAATAGAACGGTACCTCGTCCGTCGCGTTGATGCACCACTTTTCGACGGTGAGATCGTGGCCTTTTAGGTCGTCCCAGTGCCATCTGGCGATCAACCAGTCGCTGTTCGGACCACCGGTAATGTTCGCGTCCCCAGCTCGGGCGGGGACGTTGTTGCGATCGCCACCAGGCGGACAGCTCACTGCATCTGCCCCTCGGAGGTCGTCGCGCATACGCAAGCCAACTTCGGGCGAGGCGGCGGACACGGCGATCGCCGTCGCTGCGAGGAAAACCATCGCAACGAGGAGTGTCGGCCCGGGCGAAAAACCGCGCGACCGCATAGTGTGACGTTCCGTTCGCTCGGCAGCGTCCCTTCAGCGCACGCTCGCGCCAGTGACACGTCTTGAAGGGCGCGATTTGGCTCAGCCCCAATGCTTCGGCCGATGAATACTAACGTCGCGCCGGCTCGGTCTCGCCTCCTTGCGCTCCTCGCTCTCTTGAGTTTGCTCGTCAGTATTACGGCGCGCGCCGCTGCGCAAACGCCGAGTGCGCCGCCTGTGCCTGCCTCCGCCGTCGCTACGGAAGCGTCCGACCCGTTTCTGTGGTTGGAAGACGTCCACGGCGCACGCGCGATCGAGTGGGTCAAGGCGGAGAACGCCAAGACTCTGGCCGTGCTGCAGCAAGACCCTCATTTCGCGGGCTTCTATGCGGCCGCGGTCGCGATCGGCGAAGCCAAGGATCGGATCCCCTATCCACAGATCATCGGTGGGCGCGTTTACAATTTTTGGCGAGACGCGAGCCACGTGCGCGGCATCTGGCGCACCACGTCGGTGCTGGACTACACGCGCCCGGCGCCGGCTTGGAAAACCGTCCTCGACTTGGACGTGCTCGCGAAAGCGGAGAATAAGAACTGGGTCTGGGAGGGCGCGAATTGCAACTCGCCGAGCCGTCAGCGTTGCCTGATCTCGCTCTCCGATGGGGGCGAAGACGCCATTACGATTCGAGAGTTCGACCTTACGCGAGGAGCGTTTGTCGCCGGCGGGTTCGAACTTCCGCACGGCAAGCAAAACGCTACCTGGGTTGACGGCAACACCTTGCTGGTAGGCCGCGAATGGGAACCCGGACTTCTGACCTCGTCCGGCTACCCATTTGTCGTCAAGCGCGTCGAGCGCGGCGAGCCGCTCGCCCGGGCTCGCGAGATCTTCCGCGGTTCGAAGGCTGACGTGAGCGTGGATCCTCTCGGGCTCAGGGGCGGGCAGGGCCACCACGCGGAGTTCGTGTTGCGCGCAACGTCGTTCTTTGAGGCTCAGACAATGCTCCTGACGCCGGGCGGTTTGCGCAGGTTAGACATGCCGCTCAAGTCGAGTCTCCTTCAACTCGTAGCGGGCCGACTGCTGATTCAGCTCGACGAAGCATGGACCACGGGCGCGACGACGTTCCCCGCCGGAGAGATCGTATCGGTCGATCTTGCGGCGGCGACGAAGGATCCCGACCACCTTCACCCAGTCCTCGTCTACAAGCCCGGCCCTCGCCAAACATTTGAAGGCGCGAGAGCGACGCGCGACCACTTGATCCTGACCGTCCTGGACAACGTGAAGGGTCGCGCGTTAATTTACACGCCGGCTCCGCGCGGCGCCTGGAACACGCGCCCGCTGAACCTGCCCGACGACTCTTCCATCGACGTCGTCGCCGCCGACCAGAACGGCGCCGATGCGTTCGTGTCCGTGGCCGGATACCTCACGCCTCCGACGCTCCTGCTTGCCGACACCAACACCGGCGGGCTCGTTCGAGCGAAAGCCGAGGCGCGGAGATTCGACGCTTCGCGCGATGAGGTCGAGCAACACTTCGCAACGTCGAAGGACGGCACGCAAATCCCGTACTTCATCGTTCATCCGAGAGCGATGACCCTCGACGGCAGCAATCCGACGATACTCTACGGATACGGCGGTTTCTCCATATCGCTCACGCCGAACTACGGCCCTACCGAAGGAAAGCTGTGGTTAGAGCGCGGCGGCGTCTACGTCGTCGCAAACATTCGCGGCGGTGGCGAGTTCGGCCCAGCGTGGCACGAGGCTGGCCTCAAGACAAAGCGCCAACGGATCTACGACGACTTTGCGGCGGTCGCCCAGGATCTCATAAACAGGAAGATAACGAGCCCCGCCCACCTCGGTATCCAGGGTGGCTCGAATGGCGGGCTCCTCATGGGCGTCGAGTTTACGCAGCATCCCGAATTGTTTAATGCGGTCGACATCGAGGTGCCGTTGCTCGACATGCTGCGCTTCGAGCAGATTCAAGCCGGTGCATCGTGGGTGGGCGAATACGGCAGCGTTTCGAACCCCGACGAAAGAGCGTTCCTCGCGTCGATCTCGCCGTACAACAATCTGAAGCCCGGCGTCAAGTATCCCGAGCCGTTCATATGGACGACGACGAAAGACGATCGCGTCGGGCCCCAGCACGCGCGTAAGTTCGCGGCGAAACTCGCGTCGATGGGCGACCCCTACCTGTTTTACGAGGTGATCGAAGGCGGCCATGCCGCCGGCGCCAACATCAAGGAGCGATCGTTTACGGCCGCGCTCGCGATGACGTACTTCACGCGAAAACTGATGAAGCAGTGAGCGGCACACCAAAAGACTTTGAGGATTACGCGCGGCGCTTTCCAAAAGCTGTCCGGCAGCTATTACAGGCGATGCGTGAGACTATTCGAAAGGCCGCACCGAAAGCGGAAGAGACGATCAGCTACGGTATGCCCGCCTACAAGCTTAAAGGCACTCTCGTTTGGTTTGCGGCGCACTCGAATCACATTGGCTTTTACCCGGGTGTTTCCGGAATTGCAGCGTTCAAAAAAGAGCTGTCGCCCTACAAATCGGCGAAGGGTTCGGTTCAGTTTCCAGTCGACGAGCCGCTGCCGCTCGGGCTCGTTGCGCGGATCGTGAAGTTTCGGCTCAAGGAGGCCTTAGCGAAGGCGGGCCATTGATGCGCCGCGCTAAAAGGCAAGCGAGGAATCCATCTTCTTGAGTATCCGTCCTATCGTCTTCCAAGTACGAGTCGTTATCGCTTTGCCGTGTTGTTTTTCTAGCGCGGTCATGAATTCAGGCGTTGCAGCTTGACTGCGGTCGATCACGGTGCACAATTCTTTTCGCTTGTCTTTAAAGAACGTCACGATTAAGTAGTTTGGCTTTTCGTCCTTGATGCCCTTAAAGGGCGCACTCTTCACCAAGCGCTCGAGGTCTTCACGGCTGCGGACGATCGTGGTGCTCTTGAAACCCAGCCGCTCGGGCAGCGCCTTCTCGACTTTTGCCTCTAAGGCGGCCGCATTTTTGGAACCGGAGCCGAACACTACGTTACCGCTCGCAATAACCGTCGCGACATCCTTGAACCCGAGCGACTCAAACGCTTCCCTGAGCCTCTCGCCCTTCATGTTAGGGTTCATCGGCATGATGCCGCGCAGAAGTGCCACGTAAGTCGTCACGAGAGTATTGTACTCCTCAACGCTCGAAAGGGAAGAGATGCGCATTGTAGGGTATGTGCTGCTCGTCGTTGGGATTCTGTTCCTCGTCTTATTTGCGCTTGCGCAATTCGGCGGGGCGCATCTCGGCGTACTGCCATGGCTCATCTCGTTCTTTCTCTCGAGCGCCGGCTGGAGTCTCGCGAGATCCGGCAAAGGCCTCGTGCGAGCGAGCCCCCAGGCCGCAGGCTCCGCCGTCGCGGCCGGGCCGCCGACAGCAGAGGCGACGACGTTCACGGTGGCGCTACCGATGACGCCCGAAGCCGCGGCGGTCATCAAGCGGCAAGCGCTACGCAGCACGCGCATTCCACTCTATATCGCAGGCGGATTCTTCGCGCTCTTCTTTCTTGTCGGCGTCGTTGTTGACGTGGTCGATCGCACGCCGGGCGAGGGCAGCTCTCTCTTCATCGTATTTGCGCTGATCGGAGTCGCTACCGGCGTCCTCATCGCCGCGATCTCCCTGATCTCAACGCGTCCGTACGGGCGCGACGTCAACGAAACGACGTTTCTACGCACCACCGGACCAATAGAAGTCGCTTCCATGGGCATGTGGAGCGTCGCCGCGATCCTTCGACTCGCCGACCGGGCGTTTCTGATCAATCTCCCGGCCGAGCGCGCCGCACTCGGAAAACTCAACCACGGAACTGTCGACTACAGCACACACGGCCATGTGATCCTCGCCGCGTGGGACAGCCAGCAACGCGTCGCGTATTGCGCCCCCGGCTATAAGATCAACTTCGATCTTCCGCCCGGCGGCCACTCTGTCCAATAGGCCTGCGACTAACTGATTAGAGATGGCGCACCGAGCGTCCGAGGGTCTGGTCGCAGTAAGAGCGGCCTGGCATGGCGTTTGGGCCGGTTTTGGGAAAAAGCTCGATCGGACACCTCGCAAAGGAGCAAGAGAAAGATGGTAAAACGCGCTCTGGGTCTTGCAGCCGTAACGGCGATTGCGATGTTTGCGGCGCCCATCGCGTCGTCGGCGCAATCCTACCCTTCAAATCAGTATGGGCAGACATCGAACGCAGGGGATTACGTCACGGGCCGTATCGTCGCGTCTCAGCCATATAACCTGTGGTTGGGCGGCGCCCACGTGACGATGCACGATGGCACGATTATTAATCCCACGGGAGTGGCGCTCCAGCCCGGTATGCGCGTGCGCGTCATGGGCTATTGGAACGATAACGGCACGTTTGAAGCAAACCAAATCGACGTTGTGCCGCCACCCGCATCGGCGTATTCGAGCCCGATGCCGTATGGGAACGTGCAGTCGTCCTACGTTACGAACGCGTACGCGCCGATCGGTTACTCCCCGTACTCTTCTCGTCCGGACTACCTCACGGGGAGCGTCGCGGACTTCCAGCCGTACAACGTCTGGCTCGGCCGCGGCAGCAACAGTCTGCATATTACGCTGCACGACGGTACGGTAATCAACCCAACCGGCATTACGCTTTCGCCGGGAATGCGGGTACGGATTTGGGGCCACTGGAACAACGACGGGACGTTCGAAGCGGACCAAGTCGATGTCGTCAATGCCGGGGACTTCCAATACTAGCTAGCGGATGCAAAATATGCGCCGCGGCGATCTCGCAGCCGCGGCGCTTCGCCGTTCGCGCATGAGTTCCAACGGCCACCACCTCACGTTATTGCGGGCGATGCACGCTGAGCCGAGACTTGCCGAGGAGATCGGCGAGAACCCAGGCCACTCCGGCAATTGCGAAAGTCTCGGCGGTTTCGCTCCAATTCGTATGATCGTGGAAAGCCGCAAGAAGCAACGGGATCCACACGAGGACCCCAAATATCAGGAGCATTGCCGTCAGTAGGCGAGCCGCGAGAAGCGCCGCTCGATTCGTAAGGAGGGCCACGGCCGCGAGCCCGAACGCGACTGTTGTGGCTATCGCCCAAAACAACTGACTCGGCGGAAACCACTTCGGGACGAGACTCGCGGTGGCGTTCAGGTAAAACGCCTGCTCGAGGCCGAACGAAGCGGCGCAGGCGCCCAGAAAGACGCGGCCGATCCGATTAACGGTTTCCGGCGCCCATGCCGGTGAGAAGCGCCCATAGACGATCGCGGCTCCGGTCACAAAAGAGAACTGCTCGAAGAAGCTGTTCCAGCTATTGTAAATCTGCGGTTTGGCGACGATTTGCGGCAAGCACAGTAAGGCGAAGACGAGATAAGGCGCGCCGAGGACGACGGCGCCCGTTTTCGCGGTCCGGCGGAACTGAATCGCAGCGCCGCCGACGATCTGAGCTGCGGCTGCAGCGTAGACAAACACCCGGCCAACCTGAGCGTTCCAGTGACGCAGCGGAAGCCAGTCGTAGATGTCGGGCCACGCCAGCGCGACGAGGCCAAAGCCCAAAACCGCCACTCCAAAGACGTGACGGCCGAGGTCCGAACGCGGCGTCGGGGCGCTCATTTGCTCCAGTCCCGTCCACGAAGCTCCGCGACCTTCTGGGGCGAGTCGCGCATCGTCTTGACGAACCCGTAGAGTTGCTCCGCGTCGATTCCGTGCAGCATCAAGCGGAAACCGGAGTCGATCGTTGCGAACGGCACTACCGGATGCCGGTTGTTCACGAGCGCGATCGGCGCGTCGAGCGCGAACATGCGCGCGATATAGATCGCTATCGTCTCGTCGAGCTGTAACGAATGACTGGCGCGATTGAAGTCGGCATGCGTTAGCCACAGGCTGTAGAGCGGCGTGTACAGCTCGATCGCGCTCTGCAGGTCCAAGAAATTATGCCAGGTGCGCGGCATGGGCTCGAGCGTGGCGTCGAAGTCTCCGATCGCGCTGAAATCCATTTCGTGCAACGGTCGCGGGAGAATCGTGCGTCCTTGTGCGTTGAGCTGGGCGTTCACTTGAATGATGAAGTTGAAGATGTTGAGATCGTGCTGAACGAAAGCATTGTCGCCAAGCTCCGCAATCGTCCGTATCCGTTGCGGAGCCCATCGCATCTCCAGGCCGCCGATATTGTCGGCCATGAAACGCAACATCTGCGTGCCGATGTTGAAGTGGCGCACGATCAGATAGTTCGCCTCGGCGTTCACGAAGTTCGTCATTCCCCACACGATCGAGCGATGCAGCAGCTTGGGCGCAGCGAACCAATCGGGGACGACGATTCGGACAAGCTGTGTGAGCACGACGGCAAACCGCGCGACGACGCGAACGATCGGCAGAACGAAGCGCCGCGACCAGGTCCGGTTGTTGCGCATCAACGCTTCCTTGGCGACCGGATCGAACAGGGTGCTGTGGTCGAGCGAGAGCGCCGTCCACGGGTCGGGATTGGTGAAGTCGTGTCTCGTGAGGTCGTACGAGATCATGCGAGGGTCATCTCCTCGAGTTGCAGCCGGTAGAGCCGGGCGACGACCGCGCTGGTCCTGACGATGCGATCGCCCATTCCGGGCAATTCCAGGATACCGGAACCTAGCGTCTCCTCGAACTCCGCCAGATGCCCTGCGTCGTGTTCGCCGTGATAGAGCATGAAGCTAACCTGGCTGTCCTCGAGACCGAGTTGATCCCGGATGAGCCGCCCCCACACCGCAGCCTTCTTCTCGCCGACGCCTTCGATAACGAACATTGCTCCTAGTAAGTCAAACGGATTCGGTTCGCTTGCGCGCTGGAACATGAAGGCGTGCAGCGCTTCCGTCCCTACGTTCTTCTCGAAAGCAAGCATCTGCGCGCGGTCGCCCCCGATCGAAACAAAATCGGCTTCCAACATCGCGTAATCCCGATGCTCCGTTACTGCGTGCTTCAAGAAGTTAGAGCGCTGCTCGGCAAAGTCGTTGGTAATGCTCGACGCCGCACGCGCGATCCAGCGTGAGCCTTCAATCACCTGTTGGCGGTGGTTGAGCAGCAGCATTCGATAGTCGCTCAGGCGGAAGCGGCCACGCCGCAGCTTGTCAACCAGCGGAACCGTCTCCAGTGCTGAATCGAAGTCGGCCCATACCATGAGGAGGCGGCGCATGACCGATTGCGCCGTCGAAGAATCAGCCGTTGCCCTCACGCGACCTCCAAGAGCATCAAACCGTTGAGCGCCCGTCCGCTTTCAGGGACGTTGCACAAGATCTTCTGGCCTTTTTTCAGCGCTCGGACGCGCACGAGTTCTTCGAGTAGCACGAAGATCGACGCGGAGCCGACGTTACCACGCGTCGTGAGGTTGCTAAACCACTTGTCCGGCGGAATGAGCGCGCCGGCGGCGCTCAGGAGCTTGATCGTCTCATCTCGCAGCGATTGTGAGGAGTAGTGACAGCAGACGTGATCGATCTCATCGATCACGATGCGGCCGCGCTCGACCAGTTCGACGAAGTGCGAAACCCACACGGGGATCATGGCGCGCATCTGCTCGATATCCTGAGTGAGCACGAGCGCACCTGCGCGCGCCGCACCCGCCGCACTCCCGTAGTCGCCCCAAAATCGCAATCGGCCGCCGTCGCGGACCGCGCCGGCGATCATGCTCGGCGCGAAACGGTCGGCAAACGACCGGATATCGATCCAATGGATCTTGAGCGAGGGATGCCGCTCGTTAGGAACCGCCTCCAGGACGGCGGCGCCCGCACCGTCGGAGAGCGTGAAGCGCAGGAACTCCGCGTCGAACGACGCCTCAGGCGGCGCGCCGTTCGCGGATTGCTCGTAAAAACCCGGTCGAAAGTAGCGGCTGGCGAACTCGCTACCCGACACTGCGGCCGCGCGATGCTCGCCGGCGCGAATCTGCGCGTAGGCCGATTTGAGCGCCATCAACGAACTCACGCAGACGCTTTGGAAACTGGCAACCTCGATCGGCCCGAGATCGAGCTCGGCATGGACGTGCGACGCAAGTCCCGGCAGCAGGACGTCGCCCAGCGTCGTCGCCGTGGCGAGATATGAAACCTCGCCGAGCAGCAACTCCGACGACGCGACAGCTGCTTCGATAGCTGCGGCTGCCATGCTCGCGTTCGAATGCTGCGCGACGCCCTGCGCGTCGAGTGCGTAGTGACGCGACGTGATCTTGTTGTTGCGCAACACCAGCGGCCGATAACGCGACGGTTTGCCGCCGATCAGACCGAGATACGCCTCCATCTCACCGTTGCCGATGGGCGGCCCCGGAAAGAACGCACCCAGGCCGTTGATGTAGACATCGACCATTCAGAAACGATACGCTTGGCCACGCGAGATGAAGAAACCGTGCCCGCTCTTGTTCGTGCAGCGCATCCCGTCGGTCGAGGAAGCGCAGACGAAGCCGGCGTGCCGCCACTTCGTTCCGTACGCGACGATCGTATTTGAGCCCATCGCGGTATCGCCGGCGCAAACGACCTGAGCGCGCCCGGTCACGCCCATGACGAAGCCTTGCCCCCAATCGACCTCCGTCGAGCACTTGGGGTCCCTTGCCGGGAGCGGGACGACGCCGCCGCGCACGTCGCAGCGCAGCGACGCGGGCCCGTCGAATATTGCATAGACACACCCGATCCCGCGCGACGGGCTGCTGAACTGTAGGACCTCCGAAGCCGTGGAGGCCGCGTCCATCCGCGCGAGTGCGGCGAGGGCGAGCGAAACGATGAGAAGGCCGCGCAATAAGTTCGACATGCGCACCCGTTCGCGGCGACGGCGGTTTTTCCGCCAATGCCGGCGAGCGAGATGCGTCACGAGCGGGGAGCCTGAAACGCCGGAGGCGAAAGCGCGCGCGCATGAAGACGCGCAAGCTCGTTCTTGTCATCTGGCTTATCCCCGTTCGGTCTTGGCCACCGACACGTTTCCAAGCCTGGCGTTCGCAAGCGCGAGGTCGTGGAGCGCGACGTAACTGTTCGGATTCGCGCTAAAGGCTTGCTTGAACGCGTTTGCAGCGCCGGCAAAGTCGCCGCGCTTGTAGGCGCTTTCGCCTTGCGAGATCGTACTATCAGGGCCGTGCGGGAGTAATGCAAGATTCGCCCATAGGGCCGACTTGGGTAGAGCGCCGATATGGCTGGCGCACGAAGTGGCATCGACTTCGAAATCCAGGCCGTCTTGCGACGGATTGACGGTCCCCGACCAGCCGAGCGGTTTGATCGACACCCCGCGTGCATAGCCGACGACCGGAGTCGAACAGTCGTTGACGGGTGCGAACGAGACCGGGACCCCGGACGGAAGACTCGTTTCGGTATACGCGCACTCGGACGAGCCGTCGCGTTCGCGCGTCGCTCTGCCCGACGATGCATTGCTTCCCATAGACGCGAACGGCGCCGCGTAGCAGCCGGTTCCTCGGTTCTAAATAGAGCCCAAAGGTGAAGAAAGCCTGAACGGCTACTCGCGACGTGGGGTTTCGACCGGCCCAACCGAATGTGCCTCTTTGCGGCGCGCGCCGCCGGTGTGGTTGACGTCGACCGGCGACGTGTTGGCGAGGATGCATACAGGTCAAGTGTCCTCGGCGAGCCGGCGGGTAGTTCGAACGTCCGCAGGCCAGGCCCGTCGCGGTACGAAAGTTCCTTCACGGGCATCGACCACGCGGCCGCGCCCTCGCTAGTATTCGAAAGGTCAAAATTTTGTACAAACTTCGCGCATTTGCCATCTACGCGCTTGCAACAGCGGCGCTCGCCGGATGCGGATCCCAAGCGGGGACCAGCGGCAGCCTTACGCCGCAGTCACTCCACCAGTCGACGCGCTCGATGCGCTCGACGCTCATAATTCCACGCGCGTTCGAAGCGCGAATCGCGAGCCAAATCGCCGCTCGTGCGGCGAGCGCGCAAGCGTTTGCGAGCACTGTGGCGTCCATGCCGCCGGGGCCTCCGCCGAAACTCACCGTGTATCTTGCAGATCCGTATATGAACGCCGTCTACTTGTACGACGGAGGTGCGAAGACGGGGCAGTCGCCGATCGGCTCGATCACCGGTTTTAACGAGCCTCAGGGCCTGTTCGTCGACCACAAGAAGAACCTGTGGGTCGCCAATACCAACGGCACGGATATTTTAGGCTTTCAAAAGAACCATTCGACGCCGTTCGCGACATTGACCGATCCGAACGGCTACCCGGCCGGCGTATGCGGCGCGAACGACGGCACGATCTACGCGACGGACATTTCCGCGCAAGGCGGCGGCGACGGACAAACGATCGAAGTGTATCCGCCGAACCACACTAGCCCGGCGAAAGTGCTGACGATTCCGAACGCTGGGGAAGTGGACTTCTGTGCTGTCGACAACCACAACAATCTTTTCGTGACGTGGTTCAAGGTGGACGTCAACAATAACTACACCGATACCGAGGTTGACGAGTTCGCTCACAACTCGTCGACGCCCACGACCGTCATCGACAAACCCTACTCCAGTAGTTGCCTCTACGGTATCGCGTTCGCCAAGAACAACCTCGTTGTCGACGATGCGTGCGCGAATTACCCGACCAGCGGAACGATTTCGACGTATAAGCCGCCGTTCACAGGCAACCCGATCTCGTCGTTCGCATATAACGCCTCGATCCTGGAGATAGCGCTCGACGACCCCGCGAAGAACCTGTGGGCTGCGAACGGCAACGCAGTCCAGGGCCAAGAGTACGGCTATCCGGCCGGTGCGCTCGAAGACGCGACGTCGTCGAGCGGTCTCTCGTATCCGGTCGGCATCGCGATCGATCCTCCATCGAACTAATAGCGCATCGAGTAAGCGCTGAACGAGGACCGGGCCGCACGGCCCGGTCCTTTTTTTTTGCGATTCTGTCGCAAATCACGGTAGCGTAACCAAGTTCCCTCGAAAGCCCCGCTCGCTCAAGCTATGTGAATCGTTACGATGTTCGTTACGGCCCGATGCGATTGTGCGGACTTACGGCGACGCCCCAAAAACTGAAGCCGCAGTCGACGACCGTGCTCGCCGAACCGACCAACGAACCGCCAAGACTAAACTCCTGGCCGGCCATCTCGCAGTAGTAGGACCCGTAGTATCCGTACGGATTGAGATCGCCCGCCCAAATGCTTTGCCCGTCGGGCGTCAGCGCGAACGCGTAGAATTGACCCAAGAAACTCGCCGTGCTAATCGGCGAACCCGTGTACGGCGGCGCATACGTCGTGATCTTGCTGTAGCAGAAATAGCAGATGCTTCCTAGACCTTCGCCGGGGTTGTCTAAGAGCAAGTCACCCTTCGGATCGATAGCGAGTAACCCCGCAGCATTGCCAGACCCGGCGATTGTCTGTACGGTCTTCTGCGTGCGTTGGCCGTGCGGGAACTCATCGACGGCGAGGTCGCCGCTAGAAACTTCATAACCATCGACGAAGATGTCGCACTTCGAATCTGCGGTTATGCCGTAGAGTTGCCTCATATTCGTGTCGTGCAGCGTCCCAATCGGATCCTGTGAATTTGGGCCGTACTCGAAAACCGTGTTCCTTCCGTACTCGGTCGCATAAACGGTCTTGCCGCAGGTCGCGATGTCCCACGTCCAGCCGTTCCCGTTCCAGGTCATGTATGGATGCAGCGAGCCCTCATGGTAGGCTGAAATGAAGCCGTAATAACTCGTTACGTACAGATCGCCCGTTGGGTCGACGTAGATCCCGCTCGGAACGGCGATCCCGTTCGTGGAAGTGAGTTGGCCAATTTGACTTAGGTTGGCGAGCACGTAAATATTGACGACGCTGTGGTTCGCGTCCGCCAGATAGAGAAGCCCAGCGCCCTTGGCGTGCGGCTTCATGAAACCGGGACCCGCGAGCGGTTGGACGACTGGAACTCGCATTCCAAGGCCTTCAAGACCAGGCCCCCGGGACGCACCCGGCGAGGCGAGAGCGGCGCCGCCTGTGAGTGCGACGGCAAGGACGGTTCCGGCGAGTAAGGACCAAATCGAACGCGAAAATAGCATCAGAGCCCCCCTCTTGGAGCGACGATAACCCACGGTTTCGCTGGGCAAAGTTCAGACCTTCTTCGGGCCTCGAAACGACGATGGCGCCGTGGCTTCAGTCGTTGAGGCGAGGAGTCGGCCGCATTACACGCCGCGCCGGGCTAGATGGTCAGGGCTCTCTAGACACCGCCGCGGCCGCCGTCCCCGACGCTGCTGCCTGCGCAACTTCCGCCGCTCGGAAGCGGTGGCAAGGAATGGCTCACGTTGATCTTGCCGCCCTGGAACGACCAAGGGTACGTCGATTTTGTGATCTTCGTGTTATCGCCGGTAATGTTGTTGGCCGAGTTCGGACACGGGAGGGTCGCTATGCCGGCGACATAGCTGTCGATAAACGTGTGGTCGAACCAGAAGTTCGGCGTGTTCCGCAGCCACTCGCCTGTGCCGTTACTGCTGCCGATACCTGACTTACACGATTCAAGGTTGTTTCGGTTGACGCAGATCGATGTGTTGTCTTGGTGCATGATGCGGTCGCCGAGGTTGTCGACGTAGATCCCGATCCCAAATCCACCGTTGACAACCGCGTAGTCTAGGTCCCCTCCGTACGCCGGACTGACGTAGATGCCGACGTCGCATGGGTGCGATGCGTACTCGACGTCGATGTGTTTGCCGCCCCCGAGGTGCGCGACCGTGAACGAATGACCGGTCGAGTCGGTGATGAGGTTACACACCGTGGAGCCGAGCGTGACTTGAATCTCCGGGTGGTTGGGGGCCCAAGAGCACGCGCCGGGCGACGAATCGATTCGGAGAATGCCGACTCCGAGCGCTCCGCCATCACAATAGAAGCCGGCAACGGCCGTATTCCAGAATATTCCGTTTACATCGTAATAGCTTCCCGCAGAAATGCCGCCGCTGCTGTCAGCGCTAATGTTGAGCGAGTCGTAGGGGCAGCCCGCATAAGTACTGTTGCATGGGTTGCTGTCGCCATAGGGACCCGGCAGCCCTCCGCTCGGCGGCGAGGCTCCAGAGTAGCCGTAGTTGCTCGTATCGAACGCTATGGTGTAGATAGAGGGAGTCGCCGCGTTCTGGCCCGTGAGGTTGAAGGTGATTTCAGAGGCCTGCCCATAGACGCACTGCCCTGAAACCGGATCGAGAAACGCATTCGTGTAACCCAGAGTCGTCGCCGGCCCGCAGGTATTTGGAGTGTCAGAGGGCCGGTATGGAATGTTGAACGTCTGGTTTACAGTCGCGATTGACGCTCCGACCTCGGTCCCGGTGTTCGTTGCTTTGTACACGTTGAGCGTGATGGGGAGCGGGAACGTAGCACCCGGCGTCGTCGTGCACGTACCTGCGAGGCCATATGGGTTTGGCGAGGGCGGAGCGGCGCGGTTTTGACAGCCCCATTCGTCCACGACAAAGCTGACCGATCCGAGGGTGCCCGATGCTGCGAGATTGACCCCATCGCCGAATTCGCTGGCGTGGCCCCCCTGAAAGCCTACACTCGCAATGTTGCTGCTCAAGGGACCCGCGGGAATGCTGTTGTACGCGATCGTCGACACCATCGGCTTGCCGAAGTGCTTTTGCTGCGCGGCGCTCCGCATTGTGTCCGCCGGGGCGGCCGCGCTCGCCGGGCCGGCCGCACTCGCGGGGCTCACCGAACTTGGGATCGAGCCGGAGTGTCCGGCGCACCCGGCGCTTAGAAGAAGCGCTCCAACCGAAAAGAATGCAACCGCGATAGCACTACGCACAAATACCATCCATCTTAAGTCCAAGCAAGCGCCCGGCGACGCGAGCGCCGAAGCTCAGTCAGAACGTCACCATGCCGTTCAACGGAAGGGTGACGTTCGTCCTCTATTTCTAAGTTGTTGTATCCCCAACGTTTGAGCCCCAAACCAAGTTAACCGATTGCCCACGAGATCCAGTGTGCGTGGCCGCCCTACAATGGCGGGGGCTTGCACGTGCCGCTAACGACGCGGCAGGTGGCGATTCCGCCTGGGCTGGTACCAGCCGGAAACGGCCCGTGCAGCCTGTACAGCGCCCCGTTGCTTAAAATGCGATAGCCTGAAACATTGTTGGAGCTACTGTTGGGCACGTAGACAAATTTGCCCGTAGGTTCGATTGCCACAGCAACCGGAGCGCCGCCCGTCGCAAACGGCGACCCCGTCACCGGCGTCAGCGCGCCCGTCGTCCCGTTGATGGTATATGCGGAGATTGCGTTGCTAAAGAAGTCGGCCACATACGCAAACCTGTCCAGCGGGTCGACAACAACGCCTTGCGGCTCGATGCCTGCTGCAAACGGCGAGTGCTCCGCCCGTCGCAGCGCGCCGTTGCTAAGGATCGTGAACCCGAAGACGTCGTTGTTGCCGTAGCCGGCCACATAGACAAACTTGCCGTGAGGATCGACTACGACGCCGAAGGGAGCGGAGCCCGCCGGGAAAGGCGACCCCGTCACCGCCGTCAGCGCGCCGCTGGTCGAGTTGATCGAAAACGCGGAAACGCCGGTGGAGCTGGTGCTTGTGTTTGCCACATAGAGGAACCCGGCCGTTGGATCGGCTGCGACGCCGGAAGGGCTATTGCCGCCACTCGAAAATGGCGACCCCGTTACCGGCGTTAGCGCGCCCGTCGTCGCGTTGATCTGGTAGGCCGAAATACGCCCTGGTATGTTTACGTTCGTCACGTAGACGAACTTGCCCGAAGAATCGACTGCAACAGCGTAGGGATCGTTGGCCGTCGGAAATGGCGACCCCGTCACCGGAGTCAGCGCGCCGCTGGTCGGGTTGATCGAATACGCGGAAACCACGGCGGGGGCGCTAAACAGGTTGGCCACGTACGCGTATCCACCGGCGGGATCGATTGCGATGCCTACCGGATGAGTGCCCGCCGCAAACGGCGACCCCGTCACCGCCGTCAGCGCTCCAGTATGTCCGTCGATCTTGTACGCGGAAATATTGTTGGTGGCAGTGTTTGTCACATAGGCGAATTCAACGACGTTGTCGGGGCCAACGCTTTGTGCCGGCCGCGTCTGAGAATCGGGACCTATGTCGGGCGGCGTTATCTTCCCTGAAGACGCGGAGCCCGAGCAGGCAGCGAGGAGCATCGTGATCCCAAACGCCAACAATCCTCGAACGACGAAGTGACTCTGCTGCATGAGAACCTGTCGCAATGAGCCCGCCGAAAAAAAATCTAAAGGCTTGATAAGAAGTCTTACCTGCCGAACAGTGGGGCGTCGAACACGCGGCGGGTCCAGAAACGTCCTCGAATCCGCGCGATTCGGCAGACGCTATCGCTTAGTGACCAGCGGCGCGTAAACCTGTAGGCTGCTGGTTTCCAGTTTCGGTGGCGAAACAGGGTGTAGCCGATGCGGTAGGCGTGTCTACGGATGTCCGCGCTACAAACCTGTAGGCCTCATTCATTGCACCGGATTATTCCGATGGAGCGTGAGCCAATACGTTTGGCTTTCGTACGCGCCCATGTCGCAGCCGGTTTTCTCCTTTCCGCCAGGACGCCGCATGCCGCGCTGGTCGGTCTTCAGGAGCTTCTTAAAGAAGTCACGGCAGCCGGCGCGATTGCCGGCGTCAAGCGCCGGACTCCCCATCTGCAGCGCCATTGTTTGCGTGGGACCTCCGTTCATCCCGAGCGGGCTGAGCTTGGGGTCCCTGTTGTTGAGATCACCTTTACTCTTAAAATTGCACGTACTGTCGCTGCTCAGGTTGTAGCCTTTGGACGTGATCGGGCCGTAACAGTTCCCGCCGTTCGCGGTGTTGTCGACGATGCTGTTTTGGATGAGAACCGAGCTACCCGCGTTCCCGAGAGCCCCGCCGCCGCCGATGTTCTCGGGGTTATTGCCAAAAGTCGAATTGCTGATCTGGACGGTACCCCCATTGCTGTAGATGGCTCCTCCGCTCGTCGTGGCGGAGTTCGCGCTGAAGGTACTGTTCGTAACGTTGAGCGTGCCAGCATAGTTGTAAATCGCGCCGCCAAGGCCCGAGTTGTTCCCTTGTGATTGATTGTTGCTGAGCGTGCTATTCGTGATCGTCAGCGTGCTGCCGTTGCAGATGGCGCCACCGGCGGTCATGTTATTATTATCATAGTTGGTGTCGAACGTCGTGGTCGTGATCGTCATCGGGCCACGGTTGTCGATGGCGCCGCAGCTCGCGCTATGCCCAAAAAAATAGGGGCTGTTCCCAACGAAGCTGGAGCTGCTGATCGACGCCATCCCGGTGCTGAGGATGGCGCCGCCGCTGAGCGCCGTATTCAAGTAGAAAAAGCTGTTGCTGACCGTAAGGGTGCCGGCGCTGTCGACCCCACCGCCTCCCGAATAGCCGACACCTTTTTCGATCGTAAGATTCGAAAGCGTAAAGCTGATGCCCGCGCCGACCGTAAAGACATTGGACGTGTCTGTGCCGTCGACGATTGTGGTCGTCGGGTCGGCGCCGTTTAACGTCAGGTTAAACGGGATGATCAAATTCTCTTGGTAGCTGGCTGCGGCGATCTCGATGTCGTAGCCGGACGCCGCAAGCGAGATCGCATGTCCGATCGTGGCGCACGCCGTGGATTTCGTCTTGCAGTTATTGCTGTCGTCGCCGTTGACCCCATCGACATACAACGTGCCGGTATACATTGTGCCGGCGTGAGCTGGGGAAAATAGCATGATCAGAGC
The DNA here is from genome assembly GCA_963832625.1 of Vulcanimicrobiota bacterium. Classification (GTDB taxonomy): domain Bacteria; phylum Vulcanimicrobiota; class Vulcanimicrobiia; order Vulcanimicrobiales; family Vulcanimicrobiaceae; genus CAWHUV01. The sequence goes on from CAWHUV010000008.1 coordinate 1,027,022, forward strand.
ACCGAGAATCGGGACAACGCTGCCATTCAGCATGGTGACTCCCTTAACGAGTATTTCCGTTTTGCCACTTCGGCCCGGTTTGGATTATACACCCAACCGCCTCGATTTGAACAGCTACGATTGCATCAGCACGTACGAACTGACGACGAGACCGCTGACCTTCCACGGCTCGTCCGACTGCTCTCTTAAAGTAATGTAGACGGTGCCCGGCGCTTTGGCGAAGATCGCATCGAACATGAAGTTTGCGACCGAAACAAATCCTCGCGGACTTATGACCAACGTTTGAACGGTGTCGCGCAGTTTGTAACTTTTCATCGTGGCGAGCAGCTGGCTGTCTCGATGCAGCGAGTGCAGGATCGCCGCTCTCGTCGTGCGCCGATAGAGTTCAGGCGACGCACGCGCGTCGACGGCGGAGATGTCCCAAGCGCGAGTAATGGCTCGAAAGGCGGCGTCGGCAACGGCCCTGCTTTGGGGATCGGCCTTCGTGTCCGGGGCAACAAAACCGACGAGGTGCCAACCATCGCCCTGGTTGACGAGCGAGATCTGGATGAAATGCCAGCCCTTTGCAAACCTCGCGCGGATCCTAAAGAATGCGCCGGTGATCTTTCCCTCAGGCGTGACCCTCGAAAGCTGCCGGCTCGACTTGATCTCGAACGCGCGCAAGGGCCCGACGTCTTGCCGCAACTCTGCGAAAACGTTGGGCAAATCGGAGAAGTCGACGGTCCCGAAGTAGTCAGGATCGAGCCGGGTTTCGAAGGCGAGCGCGTCCCAATTTCTAGCGAAGGCCAGTAGCGATGCTTTGGCATACGACGTGCTGGCCGCATCCGCGCTCCTGCTGGGCGGAAACGAGGGCATCGCGCGGGCGACCGCGGTCTGTGCCGGGGCGGCCGATGCGACGCTGGCAAACAGACCGATGAGCGCCGCGTAGTTCAGCGCGAGCCGCTTCGTCTTTACAATGGCGGCGGCTTGCATGTGCTGCCGACGCGGCGGCACGTTGCTATGCCGGAGGGAAAGGTGCCGGCCCCAAACGGCGACCCCGCCACCGGCGTTAGCGCACCAGTCGTCGCGTTGATTTTATACGCGGAAACGTTGTTGGAGAGATCGTTGGCTACATAAGCGAACTTGCGCGCAGGATCGACTCCCGCGCCATTGGGAGCGTCACCCGCTCCAAACGGCGAGCCCGTCACCTGCGTCAACGCGCCGCTGGTCGCGTTGATGGTATAGGCTGAAACATTGTTGGAGACATTGTTGGGAACATAGATTAACTTGCCTTTAGGATCGATCGCCACGCCATAGGGACCGGTGCCTGCCCCAAACGGCGAGCCCGCGACCGGCGCCAGCGCACCACTCGTCGCGTTGATTGCATAGCCCCATACATCGTTGGAGCCAGCGTTGGTTACGTAGGCGAACTTGCCGTTAGAATCGACTGCCACGTAATCGGGATTGGTGCCCGCGGCAAACGGCGACCCCGCCACCTGCGTCAGTGCGCCGCTGGTCGCGTTGATCGTGTAGGCTGAAACATTGTTGGAGCCAGCGTTGGTCACATAGGCAAACTTTCCCTTAGGATCGACTGCCACGACAAAGGGATTGGTGCCCGCCGGAAACGGCGATCCCGCCACTGGCGTCAGCGCACCGTTCGTCGCGTTGATTTTATAGGCGGAAACAGTGCCATCGCCATCGTTGGGTGCATAGGCGAATTTGCCCTTAGGATCGACTCCCACGCCATCGGGTTTGGTGCCCGCCGGAAACGGTGATCCCGACACCTGCGTTAGCGCCCCGCTGGTCGCGTTAATGGTATATGCAGAAATATTGTCGGAGCTGAAGTTTGCCGAATAGGCGAACTTGCCCTTAGGATCGACTGCCACGCCAACGGGTTGGGTGCCTGCGCCAAACGGCGACCCCGCTACCGGCGTCAGCGCGCCGCTCGTCGCATTGATTGTGTAGGCAGAAACATTGTTGGAGTTTTGGTTGGCTGCATAAACGAACTCGACGACGCCGGAGGGGACCACGCTTTGCGCCAGGCGCGTTTGCGAATCGGGGGCTACGCCGGACGGCGTTATCTTCCCTGAAGACCCGGAGCCCGAACAAGCGGCGACGATTGCGGCGATCCCGAGCGCCGACAAGTACCGGACGACGATGTAAGGATACTGCATGATGAGTCTGTCCGTTTGAGCCCGTCGAAAAAATCGAAAGGGGTTCGGTCGAAGGAGTCTGCCGAACAGTCGGGTGTCGACGCACGGCGGGCCCAGAAGCGAAGGCACCCGGCGTAGACAGAGTCTACCATTAATAAGCAACCGCGAGCAAACGGTAGGCTGCTTTGGCGGTAAATGGGCTTCCCTAGCCCGCGGTTTGGAACTCCCATAAACGCCGGAATGACCGTGGCGATCTCGTGGCCGCCGGCGAGAACCGTCAGGAGCGGTCTAGAGCCGAACTTCCGCCGAGACCGCTCGATCCCCGACCTTCAAGAGGCGTCGGGGTTACTCCACGGCTACGCCGAGCGGTCCGTAAGCAAAAATATCCGTGTAGTAGATGCCGCTTATGTAATGGTAAACATAGGTTTCGTTGTAGTTGGGGTTTGCGACGAACAAGTAGCTATTGCTCTTGTTCAGCGCGACGTGCCAAGCCCCGAGGCCCGGCGCGAGCGTCTTTGCGATCGACGTGTATGGCGGCGGGATGATGTCGACGCCGTTATTGTAATCGCAGACGACTAAGTCGTTGTAGTTGTCGATGATCATTCCGCTCGGCCCCGTGAGCGTCGGTGCAAAGACCGTCATGCTGCAGCCGCTTAGGCCGCCGACAAACTCGGCGACGTGGCCCGGGGAAGATCCATACGACACGAAGACGTTTCCATGCGCATCGACCGCCACGCCTCGGGAATTGGATAGGGAGCATTGGTACATGATCGCGTTACTGCGGTGCGCGTACTCGATCACTTTGCCGGCACCAAGATCGGCGACGTATACGTTGAGGTGCGAATCGGTCGCAACTTCCCAAGGATTGAGCAACCCGGCGGTATACGTGAATGCCGCCGATTCAAATCCGGGGTTGAACTCCTGAACGTTAGGGGCGAGATAGTTCGCGACGTACAGATGTCCCTGACGGTCGTACGACACGCTCTCCGGGAAGTAGAGCCCGTGCGAGAAGGCCTGGACGAGCTTGCCATACGTGTTGTAAGTACTGACTTCGTTGTATCCGTAGGATCCGATGGCTAACGACGTGATGAAAAAGTCGGTGAGATTGGGTTTCAGCCGCAACTGGTGGTCCGGGGCTTCGAACCGAGTTTGAGGCGCGATGCCCGACAACGGCGAGCTTGCAGAGGCGGTGCGGCTGCCGGCCAAGAGTGCGACCAGCACAACGGCTGCCGTGAGTGCGATTGAAGTGTTACGCATGAACTCGCCTTCTAATAACGAGGAGTAACCGCCGCCTGAGATAGCGGGGCTCTTGAGCCTATTATAACGCCTATTTCCGCTCGGGACCTGCAGCCGGTTGCCGTGGAACCCGTAGCCCTCTAAAAAAACGGGTTGTGCGCCTTTTCCTCGGCGATCGTCGAGGGCGGGCCGTGACCCGGCATGATCACCGACGCATCGTCGAGCTTGAAAAGTTTCTCGCGTACGCTCGTCAAGATGTCCGCGTACGTGCTGACGTCACCGAACGCGCCGCCGACGCTGCCGGCGAACAGTGTGTCACCCGTGAAGACGGTCGAGCGGAACATGAAGCAAGAGGACCCGTCGGTGTGCCCGGGCGTGTGCAGCATTCGAATCGACGCGCCGTCGCCGAACGGCAACTCGTCGCCGTCGTTGATCGGAAGCGCTTGCGAGGCGAGCGAACCGATCGCGAACGAATCAGCCTTGTGCATGATGATCTGCGCCTGGGGAAATGCGCGCGCGACGTCGGCCGTCGCATCGCAATGATCGGCATGCTTGTGCGTGATCAGGATGTAGCGCAGCGCGAACGGCCCATCCGCGATCGCGCGCAGAATCGTCGCGGGCAATCCGGCGGGATCGACCAGCGCCGCCGTACGGCCGTCGTCGAGATGGAAGACGTACCCGTTCGACGGGTGCGGTTTGTTCGGATGATGGCGCACGTTAGCGGGCATCGAGATGCTGGGATGCCATCGGTCGACCGCGCGGTCGGCGAGCTTTCCGGGGTCGAGCCCGAGCAGCGGCGCGAGCGCGCGCGCCTGGTCCTCGCTCGGGACGCCGTCACCGCGAGTCCACGCGGCGATCTCGGCCGCCGCCAGCCCCGTCCGGGCGGCGAGGGTCGCGTCGTCGGTGCGCACCCCTCTCTTCGCCTTGCGCAAAATGTCGGAGAAGTCGTCCTCGAGCATGGCGCCGCCTTCGGCGATGCAACCGGGTAGGCCCGCGGGCCGGTCGAACGATCCGGATATGGAACGGTTGATCATCATCGGCTCGGGTCCGGCGGGGCTCACCGCCGCGATTTACGCGGCGCGCGCGAACCTTTCGCCGCTCGTCTTCGCGGGCTACCAATACGGCGGCCAGTTGATGCTGACGACTGAAGTCGAAAACTACCCAGGGTTCCCGAACGGAATCATGGGCCCCGAGTTGATGGACACGTTCCGCGCCCAAGCCGAGCGCTTCGGCGCGCGGATCGAAAACGTCGACGTCACGCGCGTCGATTTCGGCGGGCAACCGCTTTTCGTCGCGACCGACGAGCGCGAGTACGAGGCCGACAGCGTGATCGTCGCAACCGGCGCGAGCGCGCGGTGGCTCGGGATCCCCGGCGAGGAACGCCTACGCGGACAAGGCGTCTCGTCGTGCGCGACCTGCGACGGCGCGTTTTTCCGCGAGCGCCACATCACGGTCGTCGGCGGCGGCGACTCGGCAATGGAAGAAGCGCTCTTCTTAACACGCTTCGGTTCTAAGGTGACCGTCGTTCACCGGCGCGACACATTGCGCGCAAGCAAGATCATGGCCGACCGCGCGCTCCGGCATCCGAAGATCGAGTTCGTCTGGAATGCGGAAGTCGAAGAAGTGCGCGGCGAGTACCGGACCGAAGCGCTGCTGCTGCGCAACCTCGTGACGGGCGAACGGACCGAATTTGCGACCGACGCGATGTTCGTTGCGATCGGTCACGACCCGAACACTGCGCTCTTCCGTGGCCAACTCGACCTCGACTCGAAGGGGTACATCGTCTCACCCGACGGCGTGCATACGAACGTCGCGGGCGTCTTCGTCGCCGGCGACGTCTACGATATCCGCTACCGGCAGGCGATCACGGCCGCCGGGATGGGTTGCGCGGCCTCGATGGTCGCCGAGCGGTACCTCGAAGACATCGACGCGGAACGAACGTCGGAAGAGCCCGCAGCCTCAGCCCGCGCCGGCTAGTGGGGCAGCCGGCTAAACCACTCGGTATTGGCCAGCGCGACCGCGAACACGGCGAGCGCGAAGAAGCCGATTGTTGCTTCCGTGCGCAAACCATCGCGCAACGACGTCGGCTGACCGCCGTCCGGTGCGAACTTCCCCGGAAGCGGGATCAGTTGCGGAACCGTGGCGCGATAGCGCGCATACGCTTCGCCTTGCTTTGCGGCAAGAAAGGGTTCCTCGACGAAGATCAGAGCGTAGTCTAATGTAGTGATGCCGGCGATCACAAGCACGCACACCGGCCACGGTGTGACCAAACCGACGCCGATCGCCTGCAGTATGTTGCCGAGGTACAGCGGATTGCGCGTGAAGCGATATGGCCCCGAGACGCGCAGTTGCGCCGACAAAGGGTCGTCGTGCCAGACGATCGAGGACGACAAGTAGCTCGACGCCCAAACCCGCAGCGCGAAACCGGCAACGACCGCCAAGGCGGCGATCGTCGCAAAGACCGCGGGGTTACCGAGTAAGCGGTACACAGGGATCGGGGAGAGCCCAAAGAGGCCGGTGATCAAAAAGCCGAGGAAAAGCGCGGAACCGTACGTGAGCCCGAACACGGCAAACCGCTTTCGGTAAAACCACGGCGCCGCGGACGTGTTGTCGTTCAGCGCGATCCTCCGAAGAGGTCGTCAAGTGCGGCGTCCAGTTGCGTGAAACGGAACCGATACCCGAGCGCGATCGTGCGTTCGGGCAGCACGCGTTGGCCCTCGACCGCGACGACCGCACCGTCGCCGAACATCGCATGCAGTGCAAACGCCGGGACCGGTAAGAAGCCTGGGCGATGCAGCGCACGGCCCAGTTCGCGGGTAAACTCGGCGTTGCGCACCGGGTTCGGCGCGCTCGCGTTCAGCGGACCATCGAGTCCGTCAATCGCGGCGAGGTAGATTCCGATCAAATCGTCGACGTGGATCCACGAATACCATTGCTTGCCGCTCGCAACCCGGCCACCCAGCCCGAGCTTGAAGATCGGGAGCAGCGCCGCCAATGCCCCGCCATCGGTCCCGAGCGCGAGCCCCGTACGAACGCAGGCGACGCGCGCCCCGAAGCGCGCCGCACCCTGCGCGACCCGTTCCCAATCGACGCACAGCTGGGCCAAGAAGTCGCACCCTGGCGAACTCGTCTCGACGAACGTTGCGTCGGGGCTCGTTCCGTAGTATCCGATCGCGGACGCACTGACGTACGCCTTCGGCGCGGCCTTCAAGTCGCCGAATCGCTCGATCAACGCCCGCGGCGCGTCGATCCGGCTCGCGCCCATGCGGTCCTTCGCCGCCTCCGTCCAACGCTGCGAGATGGGCTCGCCTGCGAGATTGACGACCGTGTCCGCGCCGTCGCAGGCGCGCACCGTGTCGTCGAGCGCGCGCAACGAAACCGCGACGACCTCATCGCCGCGCGCGCGCAAAGCGGCGCCTAGGTGCCGGCCGACAAAGCCCGAGGCGCCGAGGACGACGACCCGCATCGCGTGCCGCGCGGCTTAGACGCGCGCCAGTGCGTCGCTTCCGACGATCGTTTCGAGTTCGCCGATCTCCTTGGGAATCGCCGCCGTCAAGACGTCCGGATCGCCCTGAGTGCACAGGACGTCGTCTTCGATGCGGACCCCAATGCCTTTCCAACGTTCCGGCACGTCGAGGTCCTGTTGCACGTAAATCCCAGGTTCGACCGTCATCACCATCCCGGGCTCGAGCTTGCGATACTCGTCGGCTTGATCTTTGTAGCGCCCGACGTCGTGAACGTCGAGGCCGATCCAGTGGCCCGTTCGATGCGGATAGAACTCGAAGAACTTGTTGTTCTCGATCAGTTCGTCGACCGAGCCTTTCAAGAGACCGAGGTCGATCAGTCCCGCGGTGATCGTGCGAACCGCGGCCTCGTGGTACGCGTTGAACGAGCGGCCCGCGCGGACTTGTTCGATCCCCGCTTTCTGCGCACCGAGAACGATCTCGTAGATCGCGCGCTGTTCGGCGCTGAAGCGGCCGTTGACCGGCCACGTCCGCGTGACGTCGCAGGCGTAGACGTCGACCTCCGCGCCGCTGTCGACGAGGACCAAGTCGCCGTCGCGCAACTGCTCGCGGTTCGTGTTGTAGTGCAGCGTCGTCGCATTCGCGCCGCCGGCGACGATCGACGGATATGCGACGTCTTGCGCTCCGGCGAAGCGGTACTGCTGTTCGATGATCGCCTCGAGTTCGTACTCCCACATCCCGGGGCGCGTCGCGCCCATCCCCGCGACGAACCCGCGGTGTGTCGCCGCGGCCGCGCGCCGCATGATGTCTAACTCTTCAGCGGTCTTGTGCAGGCGCAACTCGTGCAACACCGTCCCAGGCTCGACGAAACTCAGCGGCGCCTTGCCGCCGCGGCGGACCCGATAGCGCGCTTCTTTGACCGCGTCGAGCACGATCCGGTCGAGCCGTTCGTCGTTGCCGAGCCCGTAGTACAGCTCGGTCGCGCCGACGAGGAACTCGGGCAGTTTCGCCGCCAGCTCGTCGATCCCCAACGCAGCATCCATCCCGAACTCGCCGACGGCGCCCTCAACCCCCGCTCGCTTCCCGTTCCAAATCTCGGCCGAGCGCTCGCGCGGCCTGACGAACAGCGTGAAACGGCCTTCCTTGCGTTGCGGCGCGATCACGAGGACTGCCTCGGGCTCCTTCAATCCGGTTAAGTAGTAGAAGTCGGAGTGCTGGCGGTACTCGTACTCGGTGTCGGCGTTGCGCGTCGCATGGCGCGCCGCGGGGATGACCGCGACCGCGTCGCCGAGGCTGCGCGCGACTTGGTCGCGCCGGGCGGCAAAACTCTTCATATGCGCCGCCTCTTCGCCGCCGGCGACGCCCGTTCTTTGGCGCCCCGGCGGCTGGGCTTACTGGATCCGGTTGCTAGTTAAGTCGCTGCCGGCGCCGGCGACGGCGACGCCTTCGACTTGTGATGATGCTTGCCGGCGCTCGGGCTGGCGGTCGCCGCAGCGGTTGCCCCCTTCTTGACCGGGGATGCCTTCGCGGCGCGGTCGCCGGCGGCGACGGCTGCGGTCTGGCACATGTACTTGCCGTGCTTGGTTTTCCCGTAGTACGAGTCGCCTTGCACGTGAAAGACCTTTGAACTCGTGTTGACCCAGACGACCGGATCTCCGGCAGCGCAGGTCGGCATCGTGGACGAGTCGCTCGCCGCAACCACATGTGCCGGGAGTGCCATGGCGCAGGCAAACGCTGCGAGCGCGAGGCCGAACGGAAGACGCATGAAAAAACTCCTCCAAAAAAGACGGGGGTTAAGCCGGACAGACGTACGGTTCCGAGGCGAATCGAACCTTCGAGCGCCGGCGGCTTTGGGGGTAACGGGCGGCGGTAGCGATTCGTCGCCGCGCTGTCGAAAGCGCCGGTAATGGACGTCGCCGAACGAGCACCCGCGCGCGGCTGGAACTTGCGCGGCCTCTCAGTCATCTCGTTTGCACACGGTGCGAGCGACTTCTACTCGGGGATGGTCCCGTTCGCAATCTTCCTGGTCGTCTCACGCGCGCACATTTCGCCCGCGTTTCAAGGCGCGCTCGTCTTCTTGTGGTACGTGACGAGTTCGATCGTCCAGCCGTTTTTCGGCGCCTACTCCGACCGGCACGGCCGCTGGTGGTTCATGCCGGCGGCGATCGGCTTGACGGTCGGTGCGGTCTCGCTCGCTGCGAGCGCGCCGTCGCTGTGGCTGCTCGCTGCGTGCATCGTCGTCGGCGGGATCGGCTCGGCGGTCATGCATCCCGAGGCCGGCAAGTACTCGGCGATGCTCTCCGGGACGCGCAAGGCGAGCGGGATCTCGATCTTTCAAATCGGCGGCCAACTCGGTTACGCGCTCGGCCCCGCGGTCATCGCGTTTCTCTATGCGCGCTTCGGACCGAGCGGGTCGCTCTGGCTCCTGATCCCGGGCGCGCTTGCGGTTGGATGGTTGTTCGTCGTGATGCGGCGCGTCGACACGTCGGCGGTCGACGCGCACCGCGAAGAGTCGCGCGCGAGCGCACGCGCCGGCGACGAGCCGATCGATCGCGCCGGGATTTCGTGGTTAGTGGCGGGGACGGCGCTGCGCCACTTTACGTCGGCCGCGTTCATGACGTATCTGCCGAACTTGCTCGTCGCGCGCGACTACTCGATCCCCGCAGCGGGCCAAGTCGTCACGGCGTTCCTGTTGATTTCGGCGCTCGGCTTGCTCGCCGGCGGATATTTCTCCGATCGGTTCGGGCCCGTTCGCGTCTCGACCGTCGCACTGTGCGGCGCGGTCCCATTCCTCTTTGCATTCTTCGCGTTCCCGGGACCCGCCGGCGTGCTGGCGCTCCTTTGCGCGAGCGCGCTCCTTGCCGTGCAAAACGCACCCGCCGTCGCGCTCGTGCAAGCGATGCTTCCGAAGAACCTCGGGATGGCGCTCGGTTTGATGAACGGCGTCGCGTTCGGCGCCGGTTCGGCGCTCGTCGCCGGGCTCGGCTTCGCGGTGGCGCAGCTCGGCGCGGCGACGGCGCTCGAGTCGGTTAGCGTCGTGCCGCTCGCCGCCGCGCTGTCGTTCGTTTTCGTCCGCGGCCGGGCGACGGCGCTGCGCGCGCGGTCGGCCTAGACCGTTAAACCGGCGGAAGCGGGAAGAGCGTCCCCTCGACCGGGACGGCGAGCTCGGCGCAGTTGCCGCCGCGCTCGACCGCGGCTGTGAGGGCTCGCGTGGCGCTTTCGATGATCGAGTCGAGGGTCGCGCCCGCATAAGGGAACACCGCGATCCCGACCGAGATCGTCGCGTTTCCAAGGTCGGTGCCGTTGAAGCGAAGCGGCGTACCTCGGATCTCGGCGCAAAGTCGCTCCGCGGATTGCCGCGCCATCGTCTGCGTCATCGCCGGCTGCACGACGACGAAGCGCTCGTCGCTGAAGCGGCAAACGATGTCGCCGGCGCGCGTGTTCGATTGCATGACGTGCGCGAGCGCCGCGACGACGAAGTCGCCGGCCTCTGGGCCGTAATGGTTGCCGAGCGCCTTGAAGTTGTCGATTTCGGCCAGCCACAACGCGAGCGGCGCGTTCGCGCGTTCGGCGCGCGGCGCCTCGAGCGACCACGCTTCCTCGAGGTACGCCGGGCTGAAGAGGTGCGTTAGCGGATCGCGCAGCGAGCGTTCCCCGACCGTCGCGCGCAGGCGGTAGTTCGCAAGCGTCACGGCGAGCGCCTCGGCGAGCGCTGCGACCGCTTCGACGCCGGCGTCGGAGAGTTCCGCGGCCGAATTCTCGAGGCAGAGTAAGCCCATCGCCGCGCCGTGGGAGACGAGCGGAAGACAGCAGTATGCGGTCGCGATGTTCGGATCCATGTGCCGGCACACGATGTCGGCCTTGGCGTCGCGTACGACGTACGGGCTGCTGCGCCGCAGCGCCCAGCACTCGTCGACTTCGAACGGGCGCTGTCCGGAGTGTGGCGTACCCCACTGCGCGACCGCGTCAAGCGTTCGCCCCTCCTCGTCCGTCACGTACAGCGTGCCCGCGCTCTCGATCGCGAGTTGCGGCGCGAAGCGTTCGATCACTTCGGCCCATTCGGCCTCGCTCGCGCATCCCGCGAGCCGGTGCGTCATCTGGCGCCTCGCGCTCTCGATGCGATCCCGGCTCTCGATATCTTGCGTTCGCTCGGTCAGGCGTTGCGCGCTCGCGTCCAAGTCCTCTTCGGCGCACGCGCGCCGCTCGCGTTCGCGGTCGACGTAGTCGGCCATCACGTTGAACGCGCGGCCGAGGTCGCCGAACTCGTCGGGGCGGTCGGCGATGACGCGGACGTCCCCAATCCCTTGCTCCGCCTGGCTAACCGCGTCGATCAGCGCGTTGATAGGCCGATTGATCGCACGGACCGAGCGCCGCGTCACGACGACGATGATTGCGATGAGAACGGCGTCGCCGCCGATTCCAAGCCACAGCCAAAGACGCCGCAGGTTCGCGGTCTGCTCCGCAACGGTCTCAACGGTCGCATTCTGTGCCGCCTCGATCGCACCGACCGACGCGAGCGCTTCGTCCATCAGGACTTTCCCGCGGCCGGAAGCCACGATCGCCGCGGCGGCGGGAAGCGCCCGATCCTGGCGCAGCCCGATCGCTTGGTCGAGATCGTCCATTCGCTGATCGATCAAGGAGGTTAGATGGGCGACCTGGTTGCGTAGACCTTGGTCGCCCCCAACGAGCGATGCGAGTTTGCTCGTGTGGTTGCGAAGATCGTTGCGCGCGTTGCGGTAAGTAGAAAGATATTCGTCGCGGCCCGTGATCAGGTAGCCCCGCTGACCCGTCTCGGCGTCTCGCAGATCCGACGAGATCGCCCCGGTTTCGCCCAGAATCGCCGTCGCGTACCGGCTCGAGGATGTCGCGGCCTCTAACGCGCGCGATATCATGAAGCCGAACGTTGCGGTCGCAAGAACGGCAAGGACGACCAGCGCCGACGCCAGCCAAAGGCGAAACGCGACGTTCATTTTTACGAACTTTGAAATAATGCCACGCACGTGCCCATCCTTGAGTCCCGTTCGGTAGCAACTCCGACGGTATATCTGTTATCGTCGCCGGTGGGTTGCTCTTTAGACTTAGATTCGGCCCACGAAGCGTCCGGGCGCGAGCGTCCCCTTCGGATCGAAGCGCAACTTGACGGCGCGCATCACATCGAGCGAAGGTGGTGTTCTCCCCCACATTTCGAGGCGGTCGCGTTCCGGCTCCGGCGCGTTCAAAACCGACGTGCGCGGAAGTGTGGCACGCAACACGGTATCGAGCGCCTCGATGCGCTCCGTTAGTTCGGTCGCGAGCGGCGTGCCGGCACGCGCGTAGGCGTCGCCGGAACGAAGATCGAGCAGGGTTTCGCACGTGAAGTCGTGCGCGTAAGCTAGGCGCGCCATCGTCTCGCAGCGTTCGAGCGCTCCGCTCGGCACACCAACCGAGCGATACGTCACGGAGCGATCGCCGAGTCGCGTGACGTAAGCGTCCAGCAGACGAGCGAACGCCCCGGCTGCGCCTTGGTCGACGAGCGTCGTCTCCGGGACGCCGGCCGCACCGAGCGCCGACCGGAGATCGCGCGTCGCGCGCTCGACCGTGTCGGCCGATCCCTCGAACATCAAAAAGAGCCGTCCGTCGATTCCGTCGTGTCCGCCGGCCTCGGGAAAGCCGCGCAGCGCGATCGCGACGGTCGGCTCGAGGTCGAGCTTCATCACGTGCGCGATCGCGCGCCGCCGCGTCCGTTCGGGGAGCGACGCCAGCGCGACGCGCCGCGCCGCCGGCAGCGGGAGCGTCTTGAAATTCGCGCGCACGATCGCGGCGAGCGTCCCCAGCGACCCGCACCATAGTTTGCTCATGTCGTAACCGGTGACGTTCTTGACGACCATTCCGCCGGCTTTGGCTTGCGTGCCGTCGGCGAGCACGACGCCGCTCCCGATCACAAAATCGCGCGGACGCCCGTAGTCGCTGCGCCGCGGCCCATACCAGCCGCTTGCGAGGAGCCCGCCGACGGTGCTTCGCGAAGCGAACGGCGCGTCGAGCGGAACGAACTGACCCTGCGCGGCGAGCGTCGCTTCCAAGTCCGCGACGGTCATGCCGCCTTCGACCGCGATCGTCAGGTCGGCGAACTCGTATTCGAGGACGCTGCGCAGCGCCGTCGTGCTCACCGCGACGTCGTAACGCGCCGGCGCGAAGCCGAGCCCCTGCAAGGTGCCGCCTCCAAAGAGGACGACCGCTTCGCCGCGCGCGTCGCAGTCGCGCAACGTCTCGGCGAGCAGCGCGACCGAATTGGGCGCGACGACGTCATGCGGCTTCTTGTCGCCCAGGGCGAACGCGTTGACGTCGAGCGCTTTGGCTACAGCCACGCGCCCGCGCCGACCGCTACCTGCGGCTGCGCGCGGACTTCTCCGCATGTTGCTCCACTCGGGAAGATCTTGTCGGGGTTGAAGAGGCGCCTTGGATCGAAAACGTCGCGTAAGCCGGACATGGTCGCGAGGTCGTCCGTCGAAAAGATGTACGGCAACGTCTCGCGTTTCTCGTAACCGATTCCGTGCTCGCCCGAGATCGTTCCGCCCAGGGCGATGCACGCGGTCAAGATTTCCGTACCGGCCGCAATGACCGCCTCGACTTGCCGTTTGTTGCGCCGGTCGAAGATCAAAAGCGGGTGCAAATTTCCGTCGCCGGCGTGGAAGACGTTGCCGACGAGCAGCCCGTGGGCGCCCGCGATCTCGCCGACGCGGTGCAGAGCTTGTGGAAGCTTGGTCCGCGGGACGGTTGCGTCTTGGATGTAGTAGTTCGGCGCGATTCGCCCGAGCGCTCCGGCGGCGCCCTTGCGCGACGCCCACAGCGCGTCGCGTTCGGCCGCATCGCTCGCCGAGCGCCAAGAGAGCGCGCCGTGGCGCCGCGCGATCTCGGCGATCGTCCGTTCGCCGGCATCGACGTCCTCGGCGCGGCCTGCGACTTCGACCAGTAGCACCGCGCCCGCATCGAGCGGGAAGCCGGCGTGATAGTGGGCCTCGACGGCTTGCACGATCGTCTTGTCCATGATCTCGAGCGCCGTCGGGAGAAGTCCAGCGCCGACGATCGCCGAGACCGCACTCGAAGCGGCTTCGACGTCGCCGAAGGCGGCGACGCAGACGCGCAGCGCCGATGGAACGCGCAGCAAGCGCAGATCGATCGCCGTGACGACGCCGAGCGTCCCTTCGCTGCCGACGAGCGCGCCGGTCAAGTCGTAACCGGCGTCGTCGAGCGCGGTGTATTCGATCTCGCCGTCGCCGCGGACGTACTCGAGCCCGATGACGTGGTTCGTCATCGACCCGTACGAGAGCGCGTGCGGACCGCCGGCGTTGGTCGCCGTGTTTCCACCAAGCGTCGAGATTTTCTGCGACGACGGGTCGGGGCCGAAGAAGAGCCCGTACGGGAGCGTCGTCTTCGAAAGATCGAGGTTGATCAAACCCGGTTGAACGCGCGCGCGCCGGTTCGCGACGTCGAGATCGAGAAGCCGGTTCATCCGAGCGAACGAGATGACGATTCCGCCCGCGACCGGAACCGCGCCGCCGCAAAGGCCGGTCCCCGCGCCGCGCGCGACGATCGGCTCGCCGCATTCCGTCGCGATGCGCACGATCGCGCTCACCGTGCGGGCATCTTGGGGAAGGACGACCGCCGTCGCCGCGCGATCTTCGCTGTACGCGTCGAACGCGTAAACGGCGAGATCCTCGGGGGCAAAGAGAACGGCGTCGGCGCCGATCGCGTCGATCAATCGCTGAACGACCGCTCCGCGACCGCCTTCCATAGAGACGGCTACGGAGGTGCTTCGGTTCCTTCCTGGTCGGCGCGTCGCGTCAGTAGAGCAAGTAGGGTTGCCGCGCCGCGAGAAACTCGCGGCGCGCCGGCTCCCACGCATTGACGATTTCGTCGGGCGAGAGCCCCTTTTCGAGGCCGAGGCGCAGCGAGTCCGTCCCCCAATCCCGGTCGAGTTCGGCCGTATGCGTGAGATCGACGGCGCTGGGCGCGATCGCTCGAACCGCCGCGAGTAATTCCACCGCGGTACGCACCGGCCGAAACTCGCGCGGATCGTAGACGAGCAGCTCGACGCCGGTCAAGGTTTGTCCGCGCCACTTTCCAGCCGTCGGCGACCATGCCGCCGCGCGGAAGTGCACGCCCGCGATGGAGCGCGCGTTCAACTTCGCCGCGAGTTTCGTTCCGTCGAGCCCGAGCGCCCCGGCGTACTTGAAGGGCTTGGTGAAACCGGTCCCGTTGTTCAAACCGGCGGCGTCGATTAAACCCGTCGCGGGGTAGACGAGCGTCGTGTCCCACTCGGGGATGTTCGGCGAAGTCTGCACCCAGGCGAGCCCCGTGTCGGGCCAAAGCATCGAGCGCCGCCAGTTCGTGCATCGCGATGACGCGCAAGCGGCACTTGATTCCGAAGTGATCGTTGTACATCCGCGCGAGCTCGCCGGCGGTCATGCCGTAGCGGATTGGGAGTGGATAGAGCCCGATGAACGACGCGAAATGCGGGTCGAGGACAGGCCCTTCGACGGTCTCGCCGCCAAGCGGGTCCGGACGATCGAGGACCCAGACTTCTTTGTTCGCTTCTCTTGCGGCCTCCATCACGTACGCCAAGGTCGAGATGTACGTGTACGTGCGGTCGCCGACGTCTTGAATGTCGAACAGCAAGACGTCGACGCCTCTCAGCATCGCGGCGGTCGGCCTCCGCGTTGGGCCGTAGAGGCTGAAAACGGGGAGCCCGCTCCGCTCGTCGGTGTACGACGGAACGTAGGCGCCCGCCGGGCGGTCGCCGCGCAGGCCGTGCTCGGGCGCGTAAATCGCTTTAACGCAGATCCCGGCGTTGTGCCGAATTGCGTCGACCAACGGTTCGACGCGTGACGTGACGCCCGATTGATTCGTGACCACCCCGACGCACCGGCCGCGCAGATCGTGCCACGCGTCGCGCAGGAAGACGTCGTCGCCCAGCTCGACCGCGGCCGCCGGCCAGGGTGAGGCGCCAAGGCGAGGAGGCGCCGCGAGAAGGGTCGCGACCGCGAGGGCGGCGCAGCCGGCGAAGCGAGCCAGTCGGGCGGGTCGCCGCGAGCGCGAGCGCATCGGCCCGGCCGTTGCACCGGCGCCGCCGCGGTTCCTGCGGCCCGATCGCGCCGACCTGGTGGTCACTTCGTACAGGGCGTTGCTTGTCCGGCCCCCAAGCAAAGCGCAGCATAACATAAGTCCGCCCCTCGTTCGGGCCTGGAGCTTAACGATGAATGGTCTGCTCATGATCGCAGCTGCCATGTCGGCGCTGCTCACCTCCCATCCGGGCGCCACGCAGCCCGGGAAAGTAGTTCGTAGCGCACCGATCGTGCGCGTCCAACATGATATGCGCAGTTGGCGGTACATGCCGTATTCGACGAGCGTAATCATCGCCCACGACCTGCGCCTCGGCCTGATTCGGCCCGCGTTCAACGGAAGGCGCCCGTTCAATCCTAACTTGACGTGCAGCGGACCGCCGTGCATCTTCCCGAATTCGCAAGCCTCAGGCGGCGGACAGCCCGCTAACGAAAACCCAATGGCCGTCAACCCCAAGAAAACGACCGAGATCATGTCGGGCGCCAACGACTACAACTGCCCGCTCATCCAAGGCAGCTACAACTCGAGCGACGGCGGCACGACCTGGACGCGGAGTTGCATGACGCTCGCGGCCGGCGGCCAAGGCGGCGACGGCGACCCGATCGTCGCCTACGACCTGAAGGGGAATGCGTACCGTGGCGGCATCGATACCGCCAGCGGCGGCAGCGAGATCGGCGTGTCCGTTTCGAAGAACAACGGGAAGACGTGGGGCGGCGCCGTTGTCGCGGTGCCAGTGTATTTCTCGGGCGGCCTCGACGACAAGCCCTGGATGGAGATCGATACGAACAGCGGCAAAGGCTCGAACGCTATCTACATCTCGGCGACCGAGTTCAACAGCTCGAACGACTCGCAGATCTCGATCTCGTATTCGACCGATGGCGGCAAGAAATGGAAGACCGGCGCCGTCAGCGCGCTTGCGGCCTATCCCAACGTCAACCAGTTCAGCGACGTCGCGATCGATAACAAGGGAGCGGTGTACGTCTCGTGGATGAACTGCACCGCTAACGGATCAACCGGCGACTGCGGCGGCACTGCGGCGACCGAGATGATCTCCAAGTCGAAGGACGGCGGGAAGACCTGGTCGACTCCGGTGACGATCCAGACCGTCCAGCTGGCTCCCGATTCGTCGGGTTGCTTCTACGGATGCCTTCCGAATACGGGCGAGCGCGTCGCCAACATCCCGACGATCGCGGTCGACAATAGCAAGAAGGGCAAAGTCGGCAACTTGTACGTCGTCGACTACACTTACACCGGCGCCTACATGCAGGTGCAAGTCACGACGTCGAAGGACGGCGGAGCGACGTGGGGCTCGCCGGTCCCGGTCGCACCGAATACCGATACGCACGACCAGGCCATGCCGTGGCTGAACGTCGCAAGCGACGGAACCGTCGGCGTCTCGTGGCTCGATCGCCGGAACGATCCGAACAACGTCAACTACGAGTCGTTCGGCGCCTACTCGTCCGACGGCGGGAAGACGTTCCCGAATAACTACGACCTGTCGGCGGCCCCTTCCGATCCGTTCAATGACGGCTTCGGCGGTGGGTTCTTCGGCGACTACAGCGGCAATGGCTGGGCCGGGGAAGCGCTGTACGTGACGTATCCGGACACCAGCAACGGCACCAACGCTCAGGACACCCTGGGAGGGTTCTTGCTGCCATAGGGACCGATGACCAAGGCAGAGACCATCAAGCGATGAAGCGAGTACTGGTCGTCGACGACGAACCGGCCATCCGGGACGTCGTCGCCCAGTACTTGCGTGACGAAGGCTTCATCGTCGACGAAGCAGGCGACGGGTTGGCGGCGCTCGAGCGCGTGGCCGCCAATCCGCCCGACCTGCTCGTCCTCGACTTGAACCTGCCGCATCTATCGGGCGTCGAGGTTTTTCGACGCCTTCGCGAATCGAGCGACGTGCCGGTCATCATGCTCACCTCGCGGGTGAACGAAGTCGACCGCGTCGTTGGGCTCGAACTCGGCGCCGACGATTACGTCGGCAAGCCATTCAGCCCGCGGGAATTGGTCGCCCGCATCAAGACCGTTCTGCGACGCTCCAGCCGGCACGCCGTGGACGCGCAGGCTGGGGGCGAGTCGCCGCAGCGGGTCGGCGAGATCGAGATCGACCGCGTCGGACACGAGGTTCGCATTCGGGGTGAAGTAGTCGCCTTGACGCCGATGGAGTACCGCATCCTCGAAGTGCTCAGCAGCAACCTCGGGCGCGCGTTCAGCCGCGACCAACTCCTCGACAAGATCGCGACGGACGGCGGCGCCCATGTCTTCGACCGGACGCTCGACCGACACATCGCAAACCTGCGCCAGAAGCTCGAACGCGACCCTTCGCATCCGCGCTACATCGTCACCGTCTTCGGGCTCGGCTACAAGTTAGTGGAGGGCTTATGAGAGGCCTCATCCACGAAATGCGCAACCAACTGGCGGTTGCGGTCGCGAACATCGAGGCGTTTCTCGACGGCAAGCTCGAGCCGACGCCGGTGCGCCTGCGCGCGGTGTTACAAGCGCTGTGTGAACTCGACGTCCTGATGAACGCGCTGCCGCGCTCCGAATCTGACACCGGACCCATCCCGATGGAAAGCCGGCTCGAGGCGATCAACGTTTGCCGCCTGATTCTTAGCGAGACGACCGCGATCGAGGCGGTCGCCCAAGAGAGGGGCGTCGCCCTCAACGTGGACCGCTGCGCGCACGTCGACGCGGGATGCGCGCATTTCATGGGCGACGCGGTCAGAATCAGCCAGGTTCTCAAGAACGTCTTGCTCAACGCGATTCGCTACACGCCGCGAGGCGGTGTCGTCGACCTCGATTGCCACCACGAGGCCGGGGCGCTCGTTTTCACCGTCACCGACGAAGGCCCGGGGATCGCGACCGACGAGCGCGCGCACATTTTCGAGCGCGGTTTCCGCGGGAAGGCCGCGGCTTCGGTGCCGGGCAGCGGGATCGGCCTCGGCCTCGTGAAGACGTTCGTTGAGGCGCACGGCGGCTCGATTGGGGTCGAACCGGCGGAATCGGGCGGGACGACCTTTATCCTTCGGTTTCCAGGAGAAAACGCCGGAGCGTCCCCGGCGAACGGCTGCGCCGAGTGTGCGCTTTCGATACCACCGAGCCGGCCCTTCACGCCGCCTTCACACGGCGAGCACTAGCTGCTGCTAGACTCCCCGGATATGCCACCGGGAGTCCGCGCAATGTCCGACCTTCACCAACGCATCTTCGTTAACTGCCCGTCGCACGCGGCGTCGTCTTACATCGAGCGCTTCTTCGACGAACGCCGGCCGGTCGACGCGAAGGGCGACCCGGTCGCTCCGATCCGAATGGCGCTGCGCAGCCCAATCACGCTCCCGGCCTTGCAGACCGAGATCGTGTTGCAGCGCGACGTCGTGGCGACCATCGCGCCGCAGGTGAAGGCCGAAGGGGCGCTCGCGACGTTTCACGTTGTTTGGGAACCGGCGGGAGGCGGGCCCTTCCCCCGTTTTGAGGGGACGCTGACCGCGGCGAGCGATGAAGGTTACGACAGCTTCTCGCTGATCCTTGACGGCACGTACTTGCCCCCCTTCGGGCTCGGCGGCGCGGCCTTTGACGCCGCGCTCGGGCATCGGATCGCCCTCGCTACCGCGCGGAATTTGCTATCGGACGTGCGCGACGGGGTCGAGCGGGCCTATGCAGCGACCGAGCACACGAAGAAATTAAAACGCGACGAAATGTTGCGGAACGGGACGGCGCCGGAATGAAAAGGAGTCCGGCGTTCGCCGCGCTTCTGGCGGATTTGACCCTCATCGCGGCCGGCCTCGCGCACTGTTACCTTTTGGGCGTCATGCTCAAGGAAGGTCTTTCCAACCACCTTGCGAGGCGCACCCATGAGTGATGGTTGGCGGCGTTCGACGCGCTACGCGTTGGGCTTCGCGGCTCTCTCGATCGCCTTGTTCCACGGTTATAACGCGTACGTATTCTGGCATTCCAAACGTCGCCAGTCTCGGACTGAGCGGGGCGACCTGCGCGCAGAAATCGAATAACCGGGCATGGCGAGCCCCTTTAAACGAGTCCTGGTACCGTACGACGGGTCCCCGCCGGCGGCGCTCGCACTCGAGTACGCGTTGCGGTTGGGGCGCCAAGGTGCCGCGTTGACCGTTTTGACGGCGGTCAACCAAGTGCCGGTGATCGCGCAGTCCTCGACGAGCGTCACCGCGTTCGACCCGACGCCTCTGCTCGATGCGCTCGATGAGCAGGGTCGCGATCTCCTTGCGGCCGCGCAGCAGAAGTGCCGCGACGCGATCCTCGAGCCGTCGATCGAGTTGTCGCACGAGCCGCCCGTCCCGGCGATCCTCGATGCGATCCGCGAGCACAGTTGCGATTTGGTCGTGATGGGGACGCACGCCCGCCAGGGCCTGCAACACATGTTCATTGGAAGCACAACCGAGGGCGTGCTTCGGTTGAGCGAGGTCCCGGTGCTCACCGTCCGCGAGGAGACGCGGGCCGATTCCGAGCGGCCTTTTCACCGGGCGCTGATTGCGGTCGACGACTCGGACCCCGCCGATGCGGCGGTCCGGCTGGCACTCGAATTCGCAACCGCTTTCGGGACCGAACTCGTGCTCTGCAACGTCATCGATACCCGCGACCTTTACGCCAAAGCGGCGACCTACGGCTACGACCCCGAACCGCTCCTTGACGAGTTGCGAGCGCACGCTCGCTCGATCGCCGAGAATTGCGCGAAGCACGCCGGTTCGAGTACGACGCCTCACGACGTTACGCTCGTCGAGGGCGAGCCGGCGGCAGCGATCGCGCAAGCGGCCTCCGATCAACGCGCCGACCTGATCCTCATCGGCAGCCACGGGCGCCGGGGCTTGCGACGCCTGTTCCTGGGCAGCGTCGCCGAGCACGTCGTGCGCGTGGCCCACGTCCCAGTGCTGGTAGTGCGTAGGTAAATCACCGGAGGTTCGCCGCGCGTTCGCCGGCTCTTCACATCGGGGTTTTACGCTTGCGAGCATCTAAGCCCACGAAAGCGGAGAGTTTCAGAGACATGAATTTACATCGGCGTACCTTCGGAATCGGACTTGTCGCGGCCGCGGTTCTCTTGGCCGGCGGTGTCCGCGCGAGCGCGGCTCACCCATCGGTCGACGTGGTCGCCGCGAACTGGAAGTTCACGCCGGCGACGATAGTGGCGCATGTCGGCAAGGAAACGACACTGCGATTGACGTCCTCCGAAGGCGTCCATGGGATCGAATCGGCCGAGCTCGGAATCGCTAAGACGATGATCATGCCCGGCAAGTTCGTCGAGGTCAAGTTCACGCCGAAGAAGGCGGGGACGTACGTTGTCCACTGCGCGATCATGTGTGGTGCGGGCCACGCCGACATGGCGCTGACGATCAAGGTCGTAGCGTAGCGATGAGAGTACGGGTCTTGTCAAGGGTCGGGATCGCAGTCGCGATGGGCGTGCTGATCCCTGGAATGTTCATGGCGCCGCGCGCCTCACAAGCGATGCCTGAGTTTGCGCAGGCGACCGGCCTCAAGTGCAGCGCTTGCCATACCATGGTGCCGCTGCTCAATGCCTTCGGCCGGGCCGTGCAGCGTACCGGTTACTCGCTGCTGGATCGGCACCAGATGGCCAAGACGTTCCCCGTGTGGATCGATGAGTCGATGCAGTACGATTCGTCGGCAGGGGCCGGAACCGGCGCGGCACGCTTCGACTTTGGGAACCTGGCGCTGCACGGCATCGGCTACATCGCGCCGGACGTCACCTACCACGCGCAGCAGTGGATCGTGCAAGGCGACCAGTCCGGTGGAGTCGACACGTTGTGGGTCGCGTACCACCACCTCTTTACAACCGATGCTCATCTGTTTGTCGGCAAAGTCCAAAACCTGGCGCCGTCACCATATAGTCAAAATTCCGATATCGACGGACCTACGGCATCGGGCACGATCGTCGGAGAACACGATTGGGGCGCGACCAACGGTAATCGCTGGGGCTCGCGGCTCAACTACGTCCATAAGGCGCTCGACGTCGAAGCGGGCTATCTTTTGAGCGGCGACGACCTCAACGGCATCACCGATTTCAACCCGGGCGACAAGACGTTCCAGTGGAAAGCCGCGTACGCGCCATCGAAGGCGCCGCTCGAAGTCGGCATGTTCGGTTCCAACGGGTCGATCCCGGTGAGCACGGGGCTCGACCGCTACAACTCGGTGGCCGGCTACGTCGAACTCGATCCCGGCAAGTACGGTCGTCCCGGTCTCTTCGCGGTTTACTCGGGCCAGTCCGATAACAATCCCGGCGCAGACCCGAACGGAAACCCGTACCCCGCCGCCAACAGCCGCGGCTTCAGCGCCGAGGTGTACGAACCGGTCTTCCGCGGCAACTTGCTCCTGAGCTTCCGGCACGACTTCAACGACGCCGGGATCACGGGTGGCACCGTGAACGGCAACGCGATCAACGCCGCGTTCAACATTCCCGGCACCCCGTACTTGCACGGCTATCTCGAAACGACGCTCGGCGGCGACTCCTCGTTCTACGGAGGCACCGGCGGTCCCACTTGGAAGGGAATGCTCTGGCTGTCGGTTCCGGTGACGCCCGGCAAGTAGTCTCGCAAGTCCCTTTTCACAGGACGCGGACGTCACAACTTCTTTGCGGGACACTCGCACCCGGCCGCTAAACTCCACTCCCCATGAACCAAGGTCCGTCACCGCAGGACGAACCTCTTCCAGCGACGGTTAGGTTTGTCTTCACGCTAGGGATCGCGTTTGTCATCGGCTGGGTGCTGATGTTCTGGCTCCTCGCGAGCAGGTGGTGAACGATGCACCTTCATCGTTCCGAGCGCATCTGGCTGATCTTCGGCATCGCGACGCTGATCGTGTTCTTGGGCGCGATCGGGACCGCAGCCGTCGTCGACGGGATCGTCCCGCCGAGCCACGTCCAAAGCATCGACCCGACCAAAGTCGCTCAACCCCGCCGTTCGATCGTCCGGGGTTGCGCAAGATCCCTGACGGGACGTATGAGGCGTACTACGTCGCGCAGATCTTCTCGTTCCAACCGCGCCATCTCGACGTCCCGCTCGGGGCGCACGTCACGTTCTACGTGACGAGCGCTCGACGTCGTCCACGGTTTCAGCGTCCCCGAGACGGCGATCAACATGATGGTCATGCCGGGCTGGGTGAGCACGCGTCGGCACATGTTTAAGCGGCGCGGCAAATTCCTGTTGGTCTGCAACGAATACTGCGGCGCCGGTCACCAGACCATGGCGAGCGACATCGAGGTTCGTTAGCATGGCAAACGGTCTCTCGACGACGGGAACGTTGGATGCCGCGACGTCGCGCGGCGCCGCACGATCGAAGACGCGAAGATCCTGTGCCTGGCGCACATTTACACGGCGACCGCGGCGCTAGTCCTCGGCGCGTTGTTCGGGCTGCTGCAGGCCTTCTCGCGCGCGAACTTCATCGTCACGCCCGCGTGGTTCGACTACTACCGAATGCTGACGGCGCATGGCGTCTTGATGGCGCTCGTGTTCACGACGTTCTTCATCACCGGGTTGATGACGTTCGTGATTTATCGCACGATCCCGCGCGACCCGTTCGGTTGCACTGGGCTGGATCGGCTATGTGACGATGCTCCTGGGACGGTCATGGCCGCGTTCGAGATCCTCGCCGGAAACGCGAGCGTGCTCTATACGTTCTACGCGCCGTTGAAGGCCGATCCGTATTTCTACCTCGGCGCGACGCTGCTGGTCGTCGGGACGTGGTTCGGTCGCCTTCGAGATCTTCGAGAACGTCGTGTGGTTCAGGCGCACCGAGCCGGGGAAGCCGATTCCGCTCCCGGCCTTCATCTCGGCGACGACCTTCGTCATGTGGTTCATCGCAACGCTCGGGGTCGGCGACGAGATGGCGCTCCTGATTCCATGGTCGTTCGGATGGACCGCCGAAGATCGACGTCAAGTTGACGCGGATACTGTTCTGGTACTTCGGTCATCCGCTGGTCTATTTCTGGATCATGGGCGCCTATCTGATCTGGTACACCATCGTGCCGGCGATGTACGGCGGCAAGGTGTTCAGCGACGCGCTCACGCGGCTCGCTTTCATCCTCTTGCTGCTCCTCTCGACGCCGGTCGGGCTGCACCACGAGTTTCTCGAGCCCGGCATCTCGGCGGGGTGGAAGTGGGTCCACACGATGACGACCTACGGCGTCGTCGTCCCCTCGATCATGACGGCGTTCGCGATTTTCGCGTCGTTCGAAATGGCGGCGCGACGTGCTGGAAGGCACGGGTTCGTCGCAACCGTACGCTGGCTGCCCTGGGGCGATCCGGCGTTCAGCGGCGCGGGGCTCGGCATGGTGCTGTTCATCTTGGGCGGTTTCGGCGGTCTCGTCAACGCCTCGTACAGCATGGACATGCTCGTCCACAACACGATGTGGATCGTCGGACATTTCCATGTGACCGTCGGCGGCCCGGTCGCGCTCTGTTCGTGGCCGTCGCGTACTGGCTCGTCCCGGCGCTGACCGGTCGCAAGCTCTTCGCGCCGAAGCTCGCACTCGTGCAGACATGGCAGTGGTTCACCGGCATGCTGCTGATGTCGATTGCGATGCACGTCGCCGGGCTGCTTGGGTTCGCCGCGCCGCACCTCGATGTTTCGTACTTCGGCGCTGCCGGCCGCGGCGACGTGGACGGTGAGATGATCTTCGCCGCGATCGGCGGGACGATGCTGTTCATCAGCATCTTGATGTTCGTAGTCGTTGCGATCGGGACGCGCTTGCGCGACGAGCATCCGGCGAGCAGCCGGGGTTTGAGTTCGCGCAAGCGGAGGCCGAAGCGATGCCGACACCGGCGGTCTTCGACCGCATCGGGCGCTGGGCGCTCCTAGCGCTCGTTCTCGCCGTCCTGGCGTATCTCGGGCCAATGCACGATCAACTGACGCAAGCGCACTACCTCGCGCCCGGATTACGGACATGGTAAGAGGTGCGAGGTCCGGCTCGACGGCGTGACGTAGACATCCCCGCCGAGCAAGGGAGATCGAAGGGGGGCCGCCGCTTAGATGAACCGGATCAAGTTCGCACTGATCGCCGGGATCGGCGTGACGGTGTTAGCGTCCGTGCACTTCGGAGGAGCCGCGGTGGCGACGGCAAGCGGCCCCGACGGCAAAGCGATCTTCGCCGCGAAATGCGCCGCCTGTCATCAAGCGACCGGGTTGGGCGGAGGTCCATACCCGCCTCTGGCTGGGAACGCGGACGTGACTGCGGACGACACCTCAGCTTTGATCACGACGGTGCTCAACGGACGGAGCGGGCCGATAACGGTGAACGGGCGCTCGTTTAGCGGCACGATGCCGACGTGGAGAGGGCAACTCTCCAACGCCGAGATCGCGGCGGTTCTCACGTACATTCGTTCTGCCTGGACGAACAGAGCCGCCGTCGTTACCGAGGACCAAGTCGCGGCTGCCGCCGCGCCGAAGGCCCTCAGCGGCGCTTCGCTCTTCGCGACGAAGTGCGCGACGTGCCACCAAGCCAATGGACAAGGGACGGCGATCTACCCGCCACTCGCCGGCAATCCGGACGTGACCGCCGACGATCCGAAGGGCATGATCGCAACGATCGTCAACGGGCGCAGCGGGGAATTGAAGGTAAACGGCAAGACGTTCAACGGGAGGATGCCGACCTGGAAAGGGACGCTATCGAACGCTGAGATCGCGGCCGCCGCAACGTACGTCCGTTCTGCGTGGGGCAACAGAGCTTCGGGCGTGACGGAGCAGCAGGTTGCCGCCGCAGGCTCGGCCGTCTACATCGCGATCGGTGCGTCGATTTTCGCCAAGAATTGCGCCGGTTGCCATTCAGGCAACGGTCAGGGCGGAGGCGGCGGCATGTTCCCGGCGCTCGCCGGAAATGCGCACGTCACGGCGGACAATCCGGCCGGGATACTCGGTACGATCGAGCACGGTCGCGGCTTGATGCCGGCATGGCGCGGCCAACTCTCGGCGGGCGACATCGCGGCAGTTGTAACATATATCCGTTCAAGTTGGGGGAACAAGGCAGGTGCGGTGACCGAGCAAGACGTGTCCGCCGTTAAATAACGGCGACGGTCGATGCACGAGCGCCATTGGATCTCGCCCGGGGCGCTCGGTTTCGCACAGCTATCGCACGGCGCGTCTTGGGTGCTCTTAGCGTACGTCGCGGTGCGCGCCGGAATCAATTTAAGCGCGCCGGCTCTAGCGTGGATCCATCTCGTGGCGCTCGGCTGGTTCTCGACTGCCGCACTCGCGATTCTGATCCACGTCATACCGGCGTTTACCGACCTGGAATGGTCGTACGAACCGCTCGCCCGATGGGCGCTAGCGCCCTTTGCGTTGGGAGTAGTATTCTTCGTCGCGGCGTGGCTTATCGCACCCTCGCGCATCGCGTTCGGGGGTGCAGTCATCACCATGGCGCTCGCCGGTTATCTGTTCGCGGCGTCGACGACTCTTTTGAAGGGGCGCCGCCTGCTTGGGACCGAGCGAGTTGTTAGCGGCGCGCTCGAGCTGACGCTGGGGCTACTTGCGGCGACGGCGGCCCTTGGCGTTGTGATGTTAATGACGCTTGCCGGGGCGGCGCCCTCCTCGTGGCTGATGTGGATGCCGGCCGTTCACGCGACCGCGGGGTTCTACGGCTGGCTATCGCTCTTGGTTTTCGGCGTGTCCGTGCGCACGATACGACCGATCGCCGGCGTCAGCTCGCGTTTCCGATGGATCCATATCGCGGTTGGCGCACTAATGCCGGCGGGCATGGCCGTGGTGGCAACCGGGCTCGCGCTCGGCGCACGCTCCGTTGAGAAGCTCGGCGCGGTGTGCCTGGCGTTCGCGGTTGCAGCGTATGTCTTCGACTTGGGAGCAACGCTCTCGCGCGCGACGGTCCCGCACCGGCCGCCTCAGGCGTTCATCGCGGCGGCACTGGGCTGGCTCGTGGTTTCGTCGGTTCTCGGCGGCGGTATTCTACTCGGCGCACCTTGGCAGAATGCATACGGATTCATATTCTTGATTGGCTGGGTCGGCCAGATCGTCAACGCGCACATGTTCCATATCGGCGTCCGTCTCATTGCGACGATATATCGGGGAGACGATGACGAAACGCTACCGGCGGAGCTGCTAGACGCACGTCTGTCGTGGTCAGCCTTTGGCGGCATGCAAGCTGCGGTCGCGCTCTGCGGATGGGGCCTGTTGCGCGCGAGTCCCGCGTACGTTGCGAGCGGTGCGATCGTAGGGTTTCTCGCATGGTGCGCGATCGCGGGCAATCTCGTCGTGGCTCGCTCGCGAGCCGCGCGCCCGTCCGTGATCGTCTCGCTCGTCTGATCGGAGCCTATCGTACGCCGGGTGCCGGGTGCGCGGGGGCGCGGACCCTTTGCCACGCGATGGCGGTAAACGCCAGTACCGCGACCACTTGAGCCGCCGCCCCTACGTTGAGGCCGATGCGCGGCGCGAGACCCGCCGCGAGCAGCGGCTCGCAGACGATGCGCAGGACGAGTCCTCCGTTCAGCAGTCCGTAGACGAGCAGCGGAGCGCCGGCGGGATACCGGCCGGACGTCTCCGGGTAACGATCGCGCGCCAGAGGTAGCATCCACAGCGCGATGCCGAAGACGATGTTGACGAGCCAACCGACGAATGCGAGATGCGCGTGTTCGACGGCCAAAATCCCCGGAACGCTTCGGCCGGTGCTTTCGGCTGCCGCCATCGCGGCGCCCCAAACAAAAGTAAGAATCAGCGCGGCGAGCGAGGTTTTGACGAACAGCCGGCTTTCGAACGGCATGGTGAGGCCTCCGTGACCGTGATCGGGCTTGCTTCGGCTAGATGTCGAAGATTGGATTCAGGTCAAGCGTGAAGTCCGCGTCCGCTGCTTCGAAGTAGGCGCGTTCGAGCGTCTCGGCCGACGGGTTCACGAGCCGCTCGACGACGCGGTCGAAACATTATATCACGCGTTCGGCGCGGGGCGGCAAGGGCGCGACGAACTCTGCGCTCGCGTCCGACGGAATGAGCCGCGCGGCCGAAGCCAGTTCGAACAGCGCGCGCACCGCCGCGATGCCGTCGTCTCCGAGATCGCGCGTGTAATCGTTCACGTAGAGCGCGATGTGCGCGCGCATGACGCGCTCGTCCATCTCGAAGGCGTGCGCGCGCACGTACGGTGCGACGGCTGCGTCGCCGGCGTACGCGAACTCGAGGCTCGCACGAATCGTCGCCTCAATTCGCGCGACGGCGGCATCGTCGAGATCGCGGCGTGCCAGGATCGCGCCGAGTGGGATCGGCCGGCCCGTCTGTTCTTCCCACCACTCGCCGAGATCGGCGATCCTGGCCAGACCCGCGTCCTGGTAAGTGAAGCGCGACTCGTGAATGATCAGACCGCCGTCGACCTCGCCGCGCGCGACGGCCGCGACGATCGCATCGAAGCGCATCGGGACGGCGTCTATCGGGCGTTGCAAGGCGAGCCGAAGAAGAAGATACGCCGTCGTGAACTCACCCGGGATGGCGACGCGCGCGTGTGGCTTGAAGTCAACCAGCGCCGGCACTTGACCGTTCGCGTCGGGTTTGGCGACGACGAGCGGCCCACAGCCGCGCCCGAGCGCGCCACCCGCGCGCAGGATACGATACCGGTCCATCAGATACGGGATCGCGCCGTACGAGACTTTCGTTAGCGCGTGCGTCCCGCTCCGCGCCGCCTGGTTCAGGGCCTCGACGTCGTCGAGGACGACTCGAACTTGCGGCGCGCCCGCGAGTAAACCGTTCGTCCAGGCCGCGAAGATGAACGTATCGTTCGGGCACGGCGAGTACGCGAGCGCGAGCGCGTCGTCGTTCACGTCATGCCGTCGCGATCAAGCGGTCGAGGACGGCGTTCAGCGCGGCGACGGCGGCACGCGACCCTGCGCCGAAGTCCCAGCCGCTTTTCGCGCGGTCACCGACTTCGTTTGATATCCCGCGGAGTTCGAGCGCCGGGACGCCCGCGATCGCCGCGGCGCGCAGCACCGCGAAGCCTTCCATCGACTCGACGTGCGCGTCGTACGTGCGGAGCAAACGTTCGGCAGTCGCGTCGGTCGTCGTCACCTGCGCGACGGTTAAGCCGCGGCCGACTGGAAGCGACAAACCTTCGCACCGCGCGAGCAATTCCGGATCGGCTGCGGCGCGGCCGGTCAGTTCGGCGCCGTCGGGGAGGGTTAATGCGCCGCCGCCCTCGAGCCCGAGATCGGCTAGTCGTTCCTCGCCGACGAGCAGTGCTTCACCGATCCGCGCGCGGCCGCGAAAGGCCCCGCCAATCCCCGCATTCACGACGGCCGCATATGCGCCGAGTGCGAGCGCGCGTGCGGTCGCTGCGGCGGCTTCGACGGGGCCGATGCCGGCGGCGAGGACGTCGACGCCGTCGCGCGGCTCGAGCCCCCGCAGCTCGGCCGCGAGCGCGCACACGACGAGAATCAGCTTGCCTTCTCCTACGTTGCTCGGCGCGACGTCATCATCGCCGCAATCCAAAGTGGCCCGACGAGCAAGTGAACCGCATTCGTCAGGAACGCCGGACTCTTTCCCTCGAATGCGTGACCGACGAACTGCAATATCCATCCGATGACGAAGAGCCCGATCGCGACCGGCCACGTCACGAACCATCCGACGACATAGAGGGCGGCGAGCGCGACGATCGCAACGAGCGCGCGCGCTCCGGCGAGCCGAACGTAATAGACGGCGACGAGCACGATCGCAACTTGTGCGAGATCGATCCAACCGACGTGCGCCAGCCGCATCAGAGCGAGGATCGCGACGACGATCAGCGGGATTCCGGCCTCGTGGCAAAAGCGGTTGCGCGGGTCGCGGTGGTACGTGCCATATTCGGCGAGCAGCGGTAGATCGAGAAGGTCGGTTGTCATGATCGATCTCTCACGGGATTCCGATGAACTTGTGGGTCTGTAACGAGAGGCGAAAACGCGCCGGGGCGTTCTTCGCCGTTTCGAGAGCGAGCTTGACGTTGGCGGGCTTGTTCCCCTCCGGTTGCAGGAAGACCGGCACGTCGCGACCTTCGAAGGCGTCGAGCCATTCCAGCGGGACGCGGCCGTCGACGATCAGTTTCACTTCGTTCGCCCGAGCCGCCATTACGGGAGCGAGGCGTTCCTTCGGCGATACGGTCAGCCAAACGTCCGCGTGGAGATCGGTCGCGACGGTCCCGTTCGATTCGATATGGACGCGGCGCCCGTCGGCGCGCAATGCCTCGATGAGCTGTGCGCTCTCCGTCTGGGTGAGCGGCTCGCCGCCGGTCAGTACGACCATCGGGCAATCGCCGCCGAGTTCGCGGACGCGCGCGACGACTTCGCCCGGAGTCGCGAAGAACTTGATCGCGTAGTCGGTGTCGCACCAGCGACAGTTCAAGTTGCAGCCGGCGAGCCGGACAAAGACGGCCGGCGTCCCGGTCCATGTCCCTTCGCCTTGCAGGCTATAGAAGATCTCGGCGAGCGCGAGCATCGTTGTGCCGCCTACGTCGCGGCCCGGCCGGCGTCGCCGGCGCGGACGATCGCGCAAGCGGTTCGCGTCTCCCAAACGACGATCTCGACGAGTCCGGCGAGATGCGCGACCAACTCGTTCCAAATCCATCGCGCGATGTTCTCGGCCGTCGGATTCGGGATCAGGTCGTTCAGCGAAGCGTGATCGAGCCGCTCGACAATTGTCGCTTTGACGACCGCGGCGACCTCGTCGAAATCGACAACCATGCCCTGCGCGGGGCCCGCGCTCTGCAGCGGCCCCTCGATCGCGACTTCGAACCGGTACGAGTGGCCGTGAAGCCGGCCGCACTTCCCCGGGTGATGCGGCAAGACGTGAGCCGCCTCGAACCGGAATCCTTTGCGAATCTGCAAGCCCGATTGCGTTCAGAGCGTGCGGCGCAGGTCCTCCTCGCGGACGCGCGAGGGAGCGCCGCCCAGTCGCGGAATAGCGCGGCATGGCGGACTCCGAGCCGAGCGCCGCGGTGCTTTGGGCTAAAGTACTCGACCAAAGCCGGTGCATCGGTTGTCACGCGTGCACGACTGCGTGCAAGTCCGAGAACGAGGTTCCGCTCTCGGTAACGCGGACGTACGTGAAGTCGGCAGACGTCGGAACCTTCCCGCAGGCGCGCCGCGCGTTCCAAGTAACGCGCTGCAACCAGTGCGACGACGCACCGTGCGTGACCGCCTGCCCGACGAGCGCGATGTACCGGCGGCCCGACGGGATCGTCGATTTCGACAAATCGATCTGCGTCGGCTGCAAGGCGTGCATTGCCGCGTGCCCGTACGACGCGATCTTCATCAACCCCGACGACCATTCGGCGGAGAAGTGCAACTTCTGCGCGCACCGCCTCGATGTCGGGCTCGAGCCGGCGTGCGTCGTCGTCTGCCCGGTCGAAGCTATTTTGGTCGGCGACCTCAACGATCCGGAATCGAAGGTCGCGCAGATCGTCAACCGGGATGCGGTAGCGGTGCGGCGCCCCGAGAAGGGGACGCGTCCAAAAGTTTTCTACAAAGGCGCGCACCAGGCGACGCTCGACCCGCTCGCGGCGGCGCGCCCGGACGGCGGATTATACGCGTGGGCCGAGCAGCCGCGCGGTCGCGACGAGATCGGCGCGGGCCACCCGGAGAAGGGCAGCTCGTCGGCCGCCGTGCTCCTTTCGTACGACGTATCGCATCAAGCCCCGTGGGGCTGGCGCGTCAGCCTGTACACGTGGACGAAGAGCGTCGCAGCCGGAAGTTACCTCGTCGCAACCGGTTTGTGCGCCCTCGGCTTGGATCCGTGGTCCGGACGACTGTTTCGCTGGGTCGCGCCGTTGCTCGGCCTCGCTGGTCTCGCCGCGACCGGCGTGCTGCTGATCGCGGACCTCAAGCATCCCGAGCGGTTCTACATGATCTTCACGCGTCCGCAAATGAAAAGCTGGCTCGTGCGCGGCGCGTTCATCATCGCCGGCTACGGCGCCGTGTTGAGCGCGCACCTCGTCGGAAGTTTCCTCGGCACGACCGGTTTTCAGCGCGTGCTCGCGCTCCTCGGTGTCCCGCTCGCGGTTGCAACGAGCGCGTATACCGGGTACCTGTTCGCGCAAGCCAAAGCTCGCGATTTGTGGCAGAGCCCGCTCTTGCCCCCGCATCTGCTCGGGCAGGCGGTGCTCGCCGGAGCCGCCGCATTGCTCGCGTTCGTACGCGATGACGATGAAGCCGGCCCCACCGGGCCGCTGCGCGGTATGCTCGCCGCCTCGGCTGCGACGCACCTCGCGCTCGTCGCCGCCGAGTTGACGCTCCCGCATCCGACCGAGCACGCGCGGCTCGCGGTGCGCAACATGACGCAGGGCCGCCGCTCCGTCCCGTTCTGGGTCGGCGTCGGACTCGTCGGCGTCTCCGTATTCGCGCCGCGCCTTGGCCGCGTCGCGGCCGCGCTCGCGCTCACCGGGCTCGCGGCGTACGAGGACGCATACGTGCAGGCGGGGCAATCGGTCCCGCTCGCATGACCAAAAAACGGCGCGCGGTCGACTTGCGCCTGCTCGAGGCGCGCGTCAACGCTTCCCGCCAAGCGACCGAGGCCCGCGGCGAAACGTTCTATCCGGGCGCGAGCCGCATCCACCTTGCGGCGTTTCCGCCGCGCGAGCGCTGGGACGACTGGGTCGAGTTCGACTCGCGCGCGTGGCCGGCGCGCAGCGAGCGGCGCTACATGCTGGTGCCGACGACGTGTTTCAACTGCGAGTCGGCGTGTGGACTGCTCGCCTACATCGACCGCGCGACGCTGCAAGTCCGCAAGTTCGAAGGGAATCCGGAGCACCCCGGCTCGCGCGGGCGCAACTGCGCGAAAGGCCCCGCGACCGTCAATCAAGTGACCGATCCCGACCGCATCCTCTTTCCCTTAAAGTGCGTCGGTCAACGCGGTGCGGACCGCTGGGAGCGGGTCTCGTGGGACGAAGCGCTCGACGACATCGCGGCGCGCATTCGTACGTCAATCACCGAAGGGCGTCCAAACGAAGTCATGTACCACGTTGGCCGGCCGGGAGAGGACGGTTTTACCGAGCGCGTCCTGGCGGCGTGGGGCGTCGACGGACACAACTCGCACACGAACATTTGCTCGTCGGGCGGCCGTGCTGGTTACGCGTTCTGGATGGGGCTCGACCGCCCGAGCCCCGATCACGCGAACGCCGACGTGATCATCTTGGTCAGCGCGCACCTCGAGTCGGGACATTACTTCAATCCCCACGCACAGCGGATTGTCGAAGGGAAAGCCGCGGGCGCGAAGTTGATCGTCGTCGACGTCCGGCTTTCGAACACGGCGACGCACGCCGACTATTGGCTTCCGTCGTACCCGGGAAGCGAAGCCGCGATCCTGCTCGCAATCGCCGCGCACCTGATTCGCGAGAAGAAGTACGACCGCGAATTCGTGCGGCGCTGGTGGAACTGGGAAGAGTATATGGCGGCCGCAGACCCCGAGACTGACGCGACCTTCGAAAACTTCGAAACCGCCTTGCTCGACGAGTATTCAAATTACACGTTCGACTTCGCCGCGGCGGAATCGGGGATCGCCGCCGCGACGTTGCGCGAAGTCGCCGAGGTCGTTGCTGCCGCCGGGCACGCGCTCTCGACGCATACGTGGCGTTCCGCGTCGGCCGGCAACCTCGGCGGCTGGCAGGTCGCGCGCTGTCTGTTCCTCTTGAACGCGCTGCTCGGCGCGGTCGCGTGCGAGGGCGGCGTCTATCCGAATGCGTGGAACAAGTTCGTTCCGAAGCCGATCTATGTCCCGCCGCATCCGCCAAAATGGAACGACTTGACGTGGCCGGCGGAATTCCCGCTTGCGATGAACGAGATGTCGTTCTTGCTCCCGCACCTCTTGGCGGAGTCGGGCGGCCAACTCTCGGTCTACTTCACGCGCGTCTACAACCCGGTGTGGACGAATCCCAACGGCTTCGCGTGGATCGAGATGCTGACCGACCGCATGAAGGTCGGGCTGCACGTCGCCTTGACGCCGACCTGGAGCGAGACTGCGTACTTCGCCGACTACGTCTTGCCGATGGGTTTAGGGTCGGAGCGGCACGACATTCACTCCTACGAGACGCACGACGCGCAGTGGATCGGTTTCCGGCAACCCGTCCTGCGCGCGGCGCGCGAGCGGCTCGGCCAGTTGGTCAACGACACGCGATCGGTCAACCCCGGCGACGTCTGGGAGGAGAACGAGTTTTGGATCGAGTTGTCGTGGCGGATCGATCCGGACGGTTCGCTTGGGATTCGCAAGTATTTCGAATCCGTTCAAGCGCCCGGCACGAAACTCGGCATCGACGAATATTACGCGCACATCTTCAACCACTCCGTCCCCGGCCTGCCGGAGCGAGCGCGCGCGGAAGGGCTGACGCCGCTCGAGTTCATGCGGCGCTACGGCGCATTCGAGGTCGCGACGACGATCGGACCGCTGCACGAGACGCCGGTTCCGCTCGAGGAACTCGAGTACGTTAGGACGGGTGACTTCGGCCGCGTGTACACGCACGCGCCGAAACCATCCAATCCCAACGTCGTCCCGCTTCCGACCCCCGCGGCCGACTCCGATGGCCGGCGTGCGGTCGGCGTCGAGGTCGACGGCGTGGTTCGTCGCGGCTTTCCGACGCCGAGCGGGCGGCTCGAATTCTACTCGAGCACGCTCGCGCGCTGGGGCTGGCCCGAGTATGCGATCCCGACGTACGTCTTGAGCCACGTCCACCCCGACCGCCTCGAGGCGGGACAGATGGTCCTTATCCCGACGTTCCGTTTACCGACGCAGATTCACACGCGGAGCGCAAATGCGAAGTGGCTCAACGAACTGGCCCACATCAATCCGCTGTGGATCTCGCCGCTCGATGCGGCGCGGCTCGGCGGTCTGAGGACCGGCGACCTCGTCCGGGTGACGACGGAGATCGGGCACTTCGTCCTCAAAGCGTGGGTGACCGAAGGGATTCGGCCGGGAGTCGTGGCGTGCAGCCATCACATGGGCCGGTGGCGCCTGAGCGGCGGCGGCCAGCGCCAGGTTGCGCCGCGCGTCACGCTGTCGCGAAACTTGGTTCGCAACGGTACGACCGCGGGTTCGAATTGGAAACTCAAGCGGCGCGGCGGCGTGGGGCGGTACGATTCGAGCGACCCCGACACGCAGCGGATTTGGTGGACCGACGTGGGCGTGCACCAAAACCTGACCTTCGCGGTCCATCCCGACCCGATTTCGGGGATGCACTGCTGGCATCAAGCCGTGTGCGTCACGCGAGCCGAACCCGGCGACAAGTACGGCGACATCGTCGCCGATACGGCGAAGGCACAGGAGGTCTATGAGGCGTGGCTGCGATTGACGCGCGGCGCGCGCGAACATTCGCCGGACGGACTGCGGCGCCCATACTGGTTGCTCCGGCCCCTCAAGCCCGGACTCGATGCGTATCGCTTACCGCCGACCGAGCCGGAAGAGTCTTTCGAACCCGTCGGGGGCGGCTGACGACAATGGAACTGTTGCGCGCGCTCGGCGCGCTTGCCGAGGATGCGGGGCCGGCGCAGACGCGGATTGCGACGGCGCTCGAGTTACCCGCGCTCCCGACGCCCGCCGATTACACCGAGTTGTTCGCGTTCGCGCTGTATCCGTATGCGTCGGTCTATCTCGACGCGCAAGGTATGCTCGGCGGCGATGCGCGCGATCGGATCGCGGGTTTCTGGCGCGCGCTCAACCTTACGCCACCGCAGGATCCCGACCACCTGACAACGATGCTCGCGTTCTATTCCGGGCTCGCCGACGCGGAAGCCGCCGAGCCTGACGCGGTGCGACGCGGCGCGATCGCGCACGCGCGGCGCGCGTTCTTCTGGGAGCATTTGGCCAGTTGGCTTCCGGTCTATCTCATGCGCGTATCGTCGCTCGCGCCACCCGCGTACGCGGCGTGGGCGACGGTCTTGTCGGCGGCAATGATCGCAGAAGCGTCGCAACTCGGCACGACGGGGATGCCTGGCCGGAACTCGCACGACTTGCCGCTACACCTGAGGCTCGCGCCGTCGCTCGCTGACCCTAGTCAGGATTTCGACGAATTCGTCGCTGGGCTACTCGCGCCGGTTCGCTGCGGCTTCATTCTCGTGCGGAGCGATCTTCGCCGGATCGCAAGCGACCTCGGCATCGGGCTTCGTCACGGCGATCGTCGCTTCGCCCTCGACACGCTACTCGCCGAAGGTCGCGCGGCGACGCTTCGCGCGCTCGCCGACCATGCACTGTCGGCCGCGCGCGACCACGCCGCGCTCGACTCCATCTGGGGCCCGACTCGCGAGTTTTGGGGCGACCGCGCGACCCGGAGCTCCGTCTTTCTCTTGGAACTCGCGGGCTGACCCGGTCTAGGCTTTCATTATCGCGTCGAAATCGAGCCGCAACTTGGGCGGCGGCTCGCCGAGTTCGACGACCCGTTTCTTGAACGGATCGATCGCGACCGCGTAGCGCGCGCCTTCGCGGCGATACATCTCGACCTTGTCGACGATTCGCTGCCATTGATCGGAGACGGAGCGAACCTCGATCACCACGTCCGGGCAGATCTTCCAGAAACCCTGGCGCTCCTCATCGGAGAGCGCGTCGATTCGCTCTTGAGAGATCCACGAGCCGTCGGGGCAGCGAAGCGCGTCGGTCGACATCTTGAACCCGGTATCCGAGTCGAAAATCATTCCCCCGGCGTTGGTCCGCTGCCTCCACTCGATCAGCTGCGCTAGGGCCTCCGCATTGCGAGCGCCGCCCGCGGTGTGCATCGGGGCCATGATGGTCCGCCCGTCGTCGTCGCGCTCGAAGCTCCAGCCTTCGTTGAGACGGCCGAGTTCTTCGAGCTCGGCGTCCGTTAGGCGCGGCAGGCCAACGATCGTGGTCAGCATCTCCGGTTCTGGGTAGGTTCGGCGCATGGTGTTTCTCTCCTCAGTGCCCGGGCTTGACGCGAACCGGCCCGGCACCGGCGAGGTGACACGGCTGGCCGAGGCGTGGGTGTCGTGCCGCGGGCCGCGAAGA
This sequence comes from Vulcanimicrobiota bacterium, assembly GCA_963832625.1. Taxonomy (GTDB): domain Bacteria; phylum Vulcanimicrobiota; class Vulcanimicrobiia; order Vulcanimicrobiales; family Vulcanimicrobiaceae; genus CAWHUV01. The sequence goes on from CAWHUV010000008.1 coordinate 1,063,893, forward strand.
GCCGAGGGTCCGTTCTTGCGAAGGAGGTCTTGTGTTGCGGCGTCTTCTGTTACTCGGAGCAGGTTTGTTGCCGGCGGTTCTCTTTGGCGCGTGCAGCGGAGGTGGCAACACCCCTGCGCTCGACCCTCCACATGGCTCGTCGCTCAGCGCCTATCAGGCGCCCGAGTCGCTCGACAAAGTGCTGCCCGACGCAGGTGGATTCAAGTACATCTACATCACCAACTACGGCAACAACAGTGTGACGACGTACTTACCAAACGGGACGCAGACCACGCCAACGATTACGGTCGGGCTGAACGGGCCGTGCAACCTTGCGATCGATAAGACCGGCAAAATCTACGTTCCTAACTGTAACGCGAGCAATCTTACGACGTACTTGCCGAATGGCTCGCAGACCACTCCTACGATCACCGGGCTCAGCTTCCCTGAGGACGCGGCGGTCGATGCGCACGGCAAGATCTACATCACAAACAGCAACGCCGGTACACTGCTGACCTTCAAGCCGGATGGATCGCCGACGACTCCAACGATCTCCGGGTTGAACCAGCCCTACGGCGTTGCGGTCGATAAGACCGGGAAGATCTACGTCGCGGAACTCGGCAACGGTGATGTCCTGACCTTCAAGTCGAATGGATCGCCGACGACCCCGACCATCACCGGGCTGAGTTCGCCCACCGAAGTGGCCGTCGATAAGAACGGCAAGATCTACGTCTCTAACTTCTCGGCCGGAAAGGTGACGACGTACAAGAAGAATGGAACGCAAACCACGCCGACGATCACGGGCTTTGCCAATCCCCGAGGCGTCGCCGTTGACTCGGTCGGCAAGATTTACGTCGTGGACTATAGCAGTGGTACGATGACGACGTACACGAAGGCTGGGGCGCCGTCGACGCCGACGATCAGCGGGCTGAGTTCGCCCGTCGGGGTAGCGCTTCACTAGGTCGTAGCGCCACGACCCTGGGGCGCGGAGTAACAACCGACTAACGCGAAGGGGTTCGGCGTGCAAGCACCCCTCGGCTCCAGCTCATCGGGCATCACATCGCCGGCCGAACGCCGGCCGGCGATGGGGACGCGCGTTTCGGCGACGTCTTCGACCCGGCGCGCGGCGAGGTCAGCGCGCGCGTCGCGTTCGCCGATGAGGCGACCGTAGACACCGCGGTCGAAGTCGCCGGCGCCGCCTACAAAATCTGGAGCCGGGTCCCGCTTGGAAAGCGCACCGAAGTCCTGTTCGCGTTCCGCGAATTGATGCGGGCCAATGCGTCCGCGCTGGCCGCGCTCATAACCGCAGAGCACGGCAAAGTCATCCACGACGCCGAGGGCGAGGTCGCGCGCGGTCTCGAGGTCGTGGATTACGCGTGCGGCCTCGCATCCGCGCTCAAGGGCGAGTTCAGCGCGGACGTCTCGCGCAACGTCGACACGTACTCGATGCGCTTGCCGCTCGGCGTCTGCGCCGGGATCACGCCGTTCAACTTCCCCGTCATGGTCCCCGCGTGGATGTTCGTCCCGGCGATCGCGGCGGGGAATGCGTTTATCTTGAAGCCGTCCGAACGCGATCCGTCACCGTCGCTCATGCTCGCGGACTGTGGTTGAAAGCCGGTCTGCCGCCGGGGGCTTTTAACGTCGTCCACGGAGACAAAGTCGCCGTCGACGCGCTCTTGCAGCATCCCGGCGTCGCGGCGGTCAGTTTCGTCGGCTCGACGCCGGTCGCGCGCCACGTTTACGCGACGGCCGCGGCGAAGGGCAAGCGCGTCCAGGCGCTCGGTGGGGCGAAGAACCACCTAGTCGTCATGCCCGACGCCGACATCGCGGCCGCTGCCGACGCGCTCGTCTCCGCGGCGTACGGCTCGACCGGACAGCGCTGCATGGCGATCTCGGCGTCGATTACGGTCGGCGACGCGGCTGACGCGTTACTTCCGGCGCTTCAGGAACGGATCGCTCGCCTCAAACTCGGTCCCGGGCGCGACCGCGAGCAACGACTTCGGCCCGCTGGTCACCGCGGAAGCGCGCGCGCGCACGCTCGAGTATATCCAACAAGGCCGAAACGCCGGCGCGACGCTCGTCGTCGACGGCCGAAACGCACGCGTCGAAGGTTACCCGAACGGCTTCTTCGTCGGGGCGACGCTCTTCGACCACGTGACGCCGGAGATGACGATTTACGGCGACGAGATATTCGGGCCGATCCTCGTCAACCTTCGCGTTGCCACTTTCGACGACGCGCTCGCGCTGATCGCGCGCAACCCGTACGGCAACGGTGCGTCGATCTTCACGCGCGACGGCGCGGTAGCGCGCCGCTTCCAAGCGGAGGCGGAGGCGGGGATGATCGGGATCAACGTCCCGATCCCCGTCCCGGTCGGCTACTACAGTTTCGGCGGTTGGAAGAATTCGCTCTTCGGCGATCTGCACGTCTACGGCGAAGACGGCTTCCGCTTCTACACGCGCGGCAAAGTCGTCACGAGCCGTTGGGACGGCGCCGGCGGCGTGAGCCTCGGCTTCCCCGCGCAGCGGCCCTAAGCGAGGGGCACTTGAGCGAGAATCTTCGCGTCGGTGAGGCGCGCGATCGCCTCGTTGGAGCCAACCCCTAATCAGGTTTGCCGTTTGCCAGTCGCAGTTTGCCGATCCTATTACCGTTGTATTCCGTAAACCAGACGTTGCCATCAGGACCGAGCGCGATGCCTTCGGGCGAACTACCGGGGCTTAGGCCGTCCGAGAACTCGCTGATCGTGCCTGCGGTGTCGATCCTACCGATCCGCGAACTGTTGAACTCGGTGAACCATACGCTTCCATCAGGCCCAAGCGTGACGAAGGACGGTCCGGCGCTGTCTTCAGGCAGCGCAAACTCGGCGATCTTACCGTTGACATCGATAGCGCCGATCCGAGAGTTGTTGAACTCGGTGAACCACACTCTTCCATCAGACCCGGGAGTGATGCCCGATGGAAGTCCGCCATCGGGCAACGCAAACTCGGTGATAGCGTGGGTGGCAATGTTCATCCGGCCTATTTCGTCGGCTGAAGCCTCCGAGAACCAGATGTTGCGCGGATCGCTTACGATGCCGCCAAGTCCGATGTTTCGATCGTGCAGCGCAAACTCGTCGATCGCGCCCGACGTGCTAATCCGCCCGATCTTGCCCCCATCCTCGGTGAACCATAAGAAACCGTCCGCCCCTGCCGCGATGTCTCTCGGCGAACTGCCCGCGCTCAGACCCGTCGAGAATTCGGTTATCTTGCCGGTGGCATCGATCCGGCCGATCCGATCGCCCGGCGCTTCGGTGAACCACATGTTGCCATCCGGACCTGCCGCGATGCCCATCGGATTGCCGCCTTGCGGCAAAGCGAACTCGGCGATCGCACCGGCGACGCTAATGCGCCCTATGCGATGACCGGTCTGCTCGGTGAACCACATGTTGCCGTCCCGGCCTTTAGCAATGTGATATGGCAGGCTGTCGTTGTGGGTCAGTGCGAATTCGGTGATCGTCGTCGCGGGCGAATTGCACGCCGTAGGCGCGGACGCACCCACAACCAACGCAAGAACGCACGCGAAACTCAAGGCTGCCTGTCGCGGCATGCGCTAACTCGCGATCGGATATTCGGTAATCGTTCCACGTGTCGTGATCCGGCCGATCTTGGCGCCTTTGGATTCGGTGAACCACAGGGCGCCGTCCGGTCCCGCCGTGATTCCAGCCGGGCTTGGCGGCGATTCGCCGCCTGCGTCGCACTGCGCAGAAACACCGCCAGAGCGATGCTGCCCGCGGCCAGCAGCCGCATCCCGGCGTGACGGTTAGAGCGTGCCGCCGGGAGCCATCGCTTCGAGACGCTTCTTGAGGTCGACCAAGAACGCGCTCGCGATCGAGCCGTCGACGACCCGATGGTCGAGGGACATGCAGACGTTCATCATCGAGCGGATCGCGATCGCGTCGTCCTTGGTGACGATCGGCCGCTTGACGACCGCCTCCATCGTGACGATCGCCGCCTGGCCGCCGTTGATGATCGGCGCCGAGAGGATCGAGCCGTTCGCGCCGGTGTTATTGACGGTGAACGTCCCGCCGCCCAGATCGTCGGCCGACAGTTTCCCAGCGCGCGCGCGCTCGATGATCTTGCCGGCGGCCACCGCGAGCCCGCCGATCGAGTAGTTGTCGGCATCGCGAACGACCGGGACGATCAGATTTTCGTTCAACGCGACCGCGAGCCCGATGTTGATCTCTTTGTTGACGTAGATGCCCTGCTCGGTGAATTTCGCGTTCATCAGTGGGAACGCGCGCAACGACTGAACGACCGCGTAGACGAAGAAGGGCAACAGCGTCAGCGGGTAGCCCTTTTCGCGCTGGAAGCGATCCTTTTCGGCCGCGCGCCACTTCCAGGGGCTGCTGACGTCGACTTCGACCATCGTCCAGGCGTGCGGCGCGGTGTGCTTCGACTCGACCATGCGCTGCGCGATGATCTTGCGCGCCTGGGTGAGCGTGATCGTCTCGCCGAGGATCGGCGCCGAATACGTCGGCTTTCGGCCCGCCGAGGCCGCCGCCGTTGTGGCGCGGCGGGCGGTGCACTCATGATCGTGGCCGCCATGACGGCCGCGGGGCCTTGCCGCGACGCTGCCAACACATCGTTCGCCGTGACCCGCCCTCCGGCGCCGCTGCCGCGGACGCCGGTCAAGTCGACGCTGTGCTCGCGCGCGAGGCGCCGCACGGCCGGCGATACGCGGCGCAACAGGTCGGGTGGGTTGACCGCGCCGCCGTTGCGCGAGGGCACCGCCTCACGGCGCAACTCGACTTCGGCCGGCGGCGACGCCGTCCGAACTTTGTCGGGGATCCCGGCGCTTTCCGGCGCTGCGATCGCTTGGCTCGGCGTATCGGGGACTGCCGCAGTCGCCGCTCCGACCTCGTCGATCACCGCGATCGGCGCGCCGGTCGGGACGGTCTCGCCTTCCTTGGCGATGATCTCTCTGAGGACGCCGCTGACCGGCGAGGGGACTTCGGCGTTGACCTTGTCGGTCGAAACCTCGACGAACGATTCGTACTTCTCGACGCTGTCGCCGACTTTCTTGAGCCACTGCGCGACGGTCCCCTCGGTGACGGTCTCACCGAGTTGGGGCATCACGATCGTCGTCGCCATCAGAACGCCACCATCTCGCGCATCGCTTCCATCATCTCGGCGGTCGAGGTCATGAATTCTTCTTCGAGCGTCAACGCGTAGCCCATCGCGGGAACGTCCGGGCCACACACGCGGCGGATCGGCGCATCGAGATCGAAGAACGCGTTCTCGACGACCATCGCGCTGATCTCCGCTCCGATCCCGCCGAATTGTTGTCCTCGTGGAGAATCATCAGCTTGCGGGTCTTGCGGACGCTCTCGAGGATCGTCGTCTTGTCCATCGGCCGGATCGAGCGCAAGTCGATCACTTCGATCGACAGCCCCTCGCCCTCGAGTTGCCGCGCGGCGTCGAGTGCCTGGTGGACGTAGAGCCCGTACGAAACGACCGTTAGCTGGTCGCCCGGATGCTTGACGTCGGCCTTCCCGATCGGAATCGTATAGTGTCCCGCCGGGACTTCGCCTTTGACGAGCCGGTACGTCTTCTTGTGCTCGAGCACGAGCACCGGGTCGGGATCGTCGATCGCGGCGTTGAGCAAACCTTTGATGTCTGAGGGGAACGCCGGCGCGACGATCTTGAGACCGGGGACGTGATAGAAGAGCGCCTCGATCGAAACCGAGTGCGAGAGCGCGCCGCGGATCCCGCCGCCGTAAGGGGTTCGGATCACGAGCGGGCAGGTGTAGTCGCCGTTCGAGCGATAGCGCGTCTTCGCGGCCTCGCCGACGATTTGATTGAACGCCGGATAGATGAAGTCGGCGAACTGGATCTCGGCGATCGGTCGCAAGCCTTCCATCGCCATCCCGACGGCGATTCCGACGATCGACGCCTCGGCGAGCGGCGTATCGATGATGCGCTCCGTCCCGAACTCTTCGAGAAAGCCTTTGGTGATCAGGAAGACGTTGCCGCGGGCGCCGACGTCCTCTCCCAGGATGACGGTCTTCGGGTCGGCCTTGAGCGCTTCGTACAACGTGTGGCGGACGGCTTCCACGTTGTTCATCGTGGTCGTGGGCGTCGCTACAGCCATGGCTCGTGGGTCCCTTCGTAAACGTGCTTGTACAATTCCTCAGCCGCCGGATACGGCAGGGCCTCGGCGCGGTCGGTGACCTCGTTGACCTCGCGCAGAACGTCTTTCTTCATCGCCTCGATGCCGGCGCCGGTCGTGACGCCGTTATTGACGAGCAGCGCCTCGAAGCGCGGGACGGGGTCCATGTGGCGGTGCTTTTCGATCTCCTCGCGCGTACGGTAAGTGCGGTCGTCGTCATCGGTCGTATGTGAAAGGAAGCGGTAGCACTTGGCTTCGATCAGCGTCGGTCCACCGCCCGAGCGCGCCCGGTCGAGTGCGTCTTTGACGGAGCGATAGACGGCGATCGGATCGGACCCGTCGACGATCGCGCCGCGGACGCCGTAGCCGACCGCCTTCTGGACGATGTCCTTGATCGCCATCTGGTGCTCGCGCGGGGTCGAGATCGCCCACTCGTTGTTCTCGCACAGGAAAACGATCGGCAATTTATGGATCGCGGCGAAATTGATCGACTCGTGCCACTCGCCCTCGCTCGTCCCACCGTCGCCGAAAGTCAGGAGCACCGCGCGGTCGTTCTCCTTGCGGAACTTGAAAGCGTAGGCGGCGCCGACGGCGTGCGGGCAGTGCGCCGCGATGATCGACGAGATCGACATGATCCCGAGCGCTTTGTTCGTGTAGTGGTTCGGGAATTGGCGGCCGCCCGAGATGTCGGCGCCGCGCGCGAACATCGAGAGCAGCACCGCGTATGGCTCCATCCCGATCCCGACGCACAGACCCATGTCGCGGTAATAGGGGACGAGCAGGTCCTTGCCGCGGTGGAACGCGAGCGCGGCGCCGGCATGGATCCCTTCGTGACCCTCGCTCCCGGTCGCAAACGGGATCTTCCCTTGGCGGTTGAGTTGGAAGCCTCGGTTGTCGAGCGTTCGCTGTAGGTGCATGTTGCGCAGCATCCACAGTAACTGCTCGTCGCTCAACCCCTGCCGCTCGAACGCCGGCGACTCCATCGCTTTAGCCATGCCGTTCTCCTTGACTCTCGCATTATCAGAGGCGCCCGGCGCGTTTCCCTTTCGAGCCCAAACGAAGAGGCCCGCCGCGCCGCGGCGAGCCCCTCGATTCCCTTGGGTCCGGTCGAGCCTACGGTCCAACCGTCTTGCTGAGCTGCACCGTGAAAGTACGCGGCCGAGTGAAGAAGAGGCTGACGGGGAAAAGTCCTCCGCCGGTTTCGATCGGGTTGTAACCGTACTGGTATTCGGTATAGACCCGGCCGTCGTCGTGATTGAAGATGTTGTACGCGGTTAGTTGGAACTGCAGGCCGGTCCGTAACGGCAGCTGGAGCGAGCCGTCGAACAGCGTGAATCCCGGCTCGCCGAATCCGTTCCACGAACCCCAACTCCACGAGCCGAAGCGCACCTGCTCGCCCCTGGGGAACGTGTAGCTGGCTTCTAGCCGCTCCTTCGAGAACGGATGCCCTGGAAGTTGCGCGCCGTTGTCGAGATACGAGTACGGCCCGGCCGCGCTGCCGACCGTGTTGGTGTCGATGCCGTAGGCGTAGCTTCGCGCGAGTTCCATCGACCCGTAGAACCCGAAGCCAACCGGCGGAGACTCGTTGATCGCTAGCTCCACACCGGCGTCGCGCGAGTTCGAGATGTTGAAGTTCTGCACGATCGTGTTGTACTGCTTGTTTCCGATGACTGGAAGCGAGAGGGTGGTGAACCGGTTGAAGATGGTCGTGTCGTACAGGTCGAGCGAGACCTTGCCGTACCGCCCGAACACGACGTCCGAACCGACGTTGTACGAGAACGAAGTCTCCGGTTTGAGGGCCGATGCTGCGAACAGCGTCATGTTGCTGATGTACGAGGTCGGATTGATGATCCCGGCGTACGGAAGCACGTAAGCGGTGCCTGCCGAAGCGCGAAGTGCGACGTTCGGATTGAGCCGGTACGTGACGCCGCCGCGCGGATCGTAACGCGAGCCGATGTACGTCGCGTTGCTGAAGTAATTTCCGAGCTCGAATTTGAGACGGTCGGTCGCTTGGAAGATTCCGCGCAGGCTGTACGTGCGCGACTGTACGAACAGTTCGGCGGCGGGGCAGAAGAGCGGCCCGAACGAGGGGTTGCCGCTGCAATAGTCCGTCACGTCGGAGTGCCGGTCGAAGGCTGCCGTCAGAATGTCGTTCCCGACCGGGTAGTCGAACTCGGCGTCGACGCCGTGTAGCCGGTCGTTCTCGTTTTGCAAGTACGGTCCGTCGGCGAAGAAATTTGAATTCGACGGACTGCACGCGGGGTCGCCGCACTGTACGACCTGCCCCGACTCGCCGAAGCCGTTGACGGTACGATAGATCGATCCCGCATAACTGCGAACGAGGAACGTGCCGGCGCCGAGCGCGGTGCGTAAGTCGGCAGTGAAAATCGGCTGGTTGTCAGTCTCGAAGCTGCCGTTGAAACCGTAGAACCCGTTGACCGTCTTGCCGATCTGGTTCACGTACTTCGGGTTGTTGTATGCCGGTGAACCAGGGGGGTTGTCGTTGCCGGTGCAGGTGTTGTTGGTGGCGTTTTGCGGCGGAAACGTGTCGATACACGGAATGACCACGACGGGTGCGAAGTTTGAAGTCGTGCCCGTGTAGTCGGCCCACGTTTGCGAGCTGTTGCTGCCGAGCGTCAGCGTGGTCGTCGGCGAGAAGTTGTAGGCGAGCTTGAACACTTGCGCCCGATTGTCGTACGTCTGTCCGAGATGCAGCGTGTCGGAGATGACCGCGCCCGGAACGTTCGTATAGTTCTGGGATCCCGTGGTGTAGTAGACGAACGGGACCGACTGGTTGTTTTCGTAGCCGGGCGTCCCATAACGCGCGACGTCGATGAGGAGACCGAACTTGTCGATCGTGTCCGAGAACCGCACGCCGTAATAACTGCCGGCCCAAGTATCGTATCCCACGGTGACCTTGGCGGCCGGCTTCAACGTAATCGCCGGCGTGCGAAAGTTGATCGAACCGCCGACGGCGTTTCCGATCGAGTTGCCGAGGAACCCGGCGCCTTTGAAGACGTCGGCCCCATCGTAGACGAGCGAGCTCATGAAGTTCACCGGAAAGTCGCCGTAGTATCCGTCCGCAACGGGGTGGCCGTCGACGAAGTTCTCCGTTTCGTAGGACGCGGCGCCGCGGATCGAGACTGTCGCGATCGCGGCCGGCGTCCCCGACGAGAACTGATTTAATTCGACGCCGGGGATCTCGTCGAGCAGGTTCTTGATCTGCGGTTGCGCCTGGTTCAGATAATCGTCATTGCTCAGGACGGAGATCGCGGCGGGCGACGTATTGACGGAGGTCTTGCGATTGACCGAGGTATGCGCGATCTCGCGCAAATCGGAGAGCGAGGCCGGCGACAACGCTATCACGAGCGGCGCCGTCGGCTTGTCGGCGACGACGATCCCATCGACCGTCTGCGGTTTGAAAGCGCCTTTCGTGAGCGCGATCGAGTACGTCCCGGCCGGTAGATTCGAGAACATGAACGAGCCGTCCGAACCGCTTGTCGTCGTCGCGGTCTTCGGTCCGGTCAAGTCGAGCTTGACGCCGGCGATCGGATTCGAACCGGCGTCGCGGACCGAGCCGACGATCGCCCCTCCGAGTGAGGCCGGAGTCTGGGCGGCGGCCGGCGTCAAGCCGGCGAGAGCGAGGAGCGCGACAAGAGACGCGATCAGAGCGTAGCCCGCCGACCGTGCGAACCGTGCGTTCACGAAGTCCCCTTTCATCTTTTGTGAGCAAAAAGTGGAAGAAGGCGCGTTGATGGGGGGCGCGCCGCGAGAACGATACGCGAAGATAGGTTAACGGCGCTTTAAGCCCCTTGTGGGCAAGTTGAAAATGCGCGCGTGGCGGACCGTCGAAGGACGCGCCCATGGCAGTCCTCGATCCGATCCCGAGCGCCGACCTCGTGAGGGTCCGCCGCCACCTGCACCGACGCCCCGAACTCTCCATGGTCGAATTCGAGACGGCGCGTTTCATCGAAGCCGAATTGGGGGCGCTTGGACTCGACCATCTGCGGACCGGGGTCGGGAAGACCGGTATCCTCGGCACCCTGAAGGGCGGCCGGCCGGGGCCGGTCACCCTGCTGCGCGCCGACATGGACGCGCTTCCGATCACCGAACTCGGCGAGTCGCCGCACCGCTCCGAGCACGCGGGCGTCATGCATGCGTGCGGGCACGACGGCCACGTCGCGATCCTGCTCGCAACCGCCCGGGCGTTGTGCGCGCGACGCGCCGAGGTCCCTGGGACGATCGTTTTCTGTTTTCAACCCGGCGAAGAGGGCTACGCCGGGAACCGGCTCATGATCGAAGACGGCGCGCTCGAGAATCCGCACGTCGACCGTACGTTCGCGCTGCATTTGTACAGCGGCCTCGACCTCGGAAAGATCGGGGTCCGCGACGGTGCGTTCTTCGCGTCGGCCGACGAGTGGCGGCTGACGATCTCAGGGAAGGGCGGGCACGGCGCGATGCCGCACCTCGCGGTCGACCCGGTCGTCGCGAGCGCGTATTTCGTCACGATGCTGCAGACGATCGTCAGCCGCGAGGTCGCGCCGAAAGATCCGGCCGTGTTCACCGTCGGAAAACTCGAAGCGGGGACGACCTTCAACGTCATTCCGGACAAAGCGTCGCTGATGGGGACGGTGCGCTGTTTCGATTCTGAGGTGCGCAAATCGATGCCCGAGCGGATGGAGCGAATCCTCAAGGGACTCTCCGAAGCGATGCGCGTCGAGTACGAGCTGAACTATCACTGGTCGTATCCGCCGACCATCAACGATCCTGCGATCAACGATATCGTACGCGCGGTCGGCCGCGAGGTGCTCGGCGACGACAAGGTGGTCGAGCACGACATCATCATGTGGGCCGAGGACATGTCCTTCATGCAGGAGCGGCGCCCCGGCGCATACTTCGTCGTCGGCGCACGTGGTGGGCCCGAGACGGGATACCCGCACCACAACGCGCGCTTCGACATGGACGAGCGCGCCCTCGACGTCGGTTATAAGATGATGGTCGCGCTCGGGTTGCGCGGCTAGGGCAGCCGCCGCAGGCGGCGAGACGGAGTTCGCGGGCGGGTGCTGAAACTGCACGGCCGATGAGCCTTTCTTCCCAAGAACTGACCGGCCTGAAGCTGCACGCCAATAACGTCCGCCGCAACATCATCGAGATGCTGGCGGCGGCCGGTTCGGGACATTCGGCGGGGCCGCTCGACATGGCCGACATCTTCGCTGCGCTCTACCACCATGTGATGCGCAACGACCCGAATAATCCGGACTGGGAAGGCCGCGACCGGCTCGTCCTTTCGTGCGGGCACATCGCGCCCGTCCGGTACGGCGCGATGGCGGAGGCGGGCTATTTCCCGCACGACGAGATCCTCACGCTGCGCAAGTTTGGGAGCCGACTGCAGGGGCATCCCGAGCGGCTTTTCTTGCCGGGAACGGAGACGACGTCGGGTCCGCTCGGCGCCGGGCTCGCACAGTCGGCCGGGATGTGCCTCGCCGCCAAGATGGACGGCAAGGCGTGGCGCGTCTACTGCGTCGTCTCGGATGCCGAAGAGCAGGCCGGATTGCACTGGGAAGCCGTCATGTTCGCTGCCAAGTTCAAGCTCGACAACCTGATCTGCATCGTGGATCGCAACTTCATTCAAATCGACGGTTCGACCGAGACGGTGATGCCGCTCGAGCCGCTCGCCGCGAAGTACGCGGCGTTCAACTGGAACGTCCTCGAGTGCGACGGCAACGACATCGCCGATTTCGTCGCGACCGTCGAACGCGCACATGCGACACCCGGGAAACCGCACGTCATCCTGGCCAACACCGTGCCGGGCAAGGGCATCAGTTACATGGAGGGCGACTACTTGTGGCACGGCAAGCCGCCGAATAAGGAGCAGGCCGCCGAGGCGCTCGCCGAATTGGCCGAGGCACGGGAAGCGATCGAGGCGGGCCGATGATGCACTTGGTCGATTACCTCGATACCGCGTCGCTCAAGCAGATCCCGACCCGCGACGGTTTCGGGCAAGGGCTTGTCGAGGCCGCGAAACGCGACCCAAACGTCCTCGCCGTTTGCGCCGACCTGGTCGAGTCGACGCGCATGCAGCCGTTCCGCGATGCATTCCCGGACCGTTTCATCGAGATCGGCGTTCAAGAGCAGCTCTTGGTCGCGATGAGCGCTGGGATGGCATCGGCCGGGAAGGTGCCGTTCGTCGCGTCGTACGCGATGTTCTGCCCCGGCCGCGCGTGGGAGCAAGTTCGCACGAACATGTGTCTCAACGAGACGAACGTCAAGATCGCGGGCGCGCACGCCGGCGTCTCGGTCGGGCCTGACGGCGCGACCCACCAGGCGATCGAGGACATCGCGATCATGCGCCCGATCCCGAAAATGACGATCTTGGTCGGGTGCGATGCGCCGCAGGTGAAGAAGGCGACGCTTGCCGCGGCCGCGATGTTCGGCCCGGTCTACGTGCGCTTCGGGCGCGAGAAATCCGCGGTCATTACGACCGAGGCGACGCCCTTTGAGATCGGGAAGGCGCAGACGTTCCGCGAGGGTCACGACGTTGCGATCGTCGCGTGCGGGATCCTCGTGTACAACGCGCTGGTCGCGGCCGAAAAGCTCGCGCGCGAGGACGGCCTCGAGTGCCTCGTCGTCAACAATCACACGATCAAGCCGATGGACACCGACGCCGTCGTTGCGGCGGCGCGCACGTGCGGCGCGGTCGTGACGGTCGAAGAGCATCAGGTCCACGGCGGGATGGGCTCGCGCGTCGCCGAGATCTTAGCAGCGGAGCATCCGGTCCCGATCGAGTTCATCGGCGTCCAGGATCGTTTCGGTCAGTCGGGGACGCCGTCCGAGCTCATTATCGAGTACGGAATGGGCCCCGACTCGATAGTCGCCGCGGTCAAGCGCGCCTACGGCCGCAAGCGCGTGCACGCCGGCGACGGGCAAGTCCGAGTGTGACCGCGCGGCGCGCCCCGGGACATTTGTCGCCGCCGCGCGTCGCGATCGCTTCCGCTTCCCTCCTCGCCCTCGCCGCATGCGGCGCGCAACCGCCGCGTTACAGCGGGACGATCCAAACGGAATCGGTCGCCGTCGGGAGCCAGATCGGCGGGCGCGTTATCGAGGTCGACGCCTCGACCGGAGCGCGCGTGCGGCGCGGAGCCGTGCTCCTGCGCCTCGACCCGTCCCAACTGCGGGCGGAATATGCCCAGGCGCGCGCTCAAGTTGCGCAGGCTGCCGAGCGCCTGAGCGAACTTGCGAACGGAAACGTCGCGACCGATGTCGCCCGTGCGCGCGAGCAAAGCGCGCAGGCCGCGGCACAGTACGGTCAGACCGTCGCGCAGACGAATCCGCAAACGGCGGCCCAGGCCGCGGCGGTCCGCGATGCCCGCGGCGCGGTGCGGGATGCCGAAGCCGCGGAGCGCCTAGCTCGGCGCACGTTCGATCGGACGCAGAGCCTCGCGCGAACGGGCGACGTCTCGCGGCAGAATCTCGATCAAGCCCGCGCCGATGAGGTGCAAGCCCTCGCCCGTCTGAGCCAGGCGCGCGCCCGCCTGGCGCAAGCCAACTCCGAATATGCGAACGTCGTCAACGCGCAACTCCCGGGCGAGCGCGCCGCCGCCGAGGCCAACGCGCTCGCACAACACGAGGCGTACTTAACGGTTCGCAACGGGACGCGTGATGAGGCGATCGAGCAGGCGCGTGCACAACTGGCGGCGGCGCAAGCCGCAGCGGATTACGCTCGCGTCCGTCTCGACGAGGCCGTCATCCGCGCGCCGGCGGACGGGTTCGTCGAAAGCCTCAATCTCCACCCGGGCGATCTGCTCAACCCGAACCAGCAAGCCGCGATCATCGACACGTTCGCGGACCCGTACGCATATATCTACGTCTCTCAGCGCGACCTCGGCGCGCTCGCGCCGGGGAAGCAGATCCGCGTCATCTCAGACGCGGGCGGAGCCGCCTACGACGCAACGGTCGAAGCGCACGACCGCAAGGCGCAGTTCACGCCGCAAAACACCGAGACCGCCGACCAGCGTGCCGAACTCGTGTACGGCGTCAAGATTCGGATCCACGACCCGCAGCACCGCTTGCTCGACGGAACGACGATCACGCTGGACGTGAAGTGAGCGAACCCGCGATCGTCGTCGACAAGTTGACCAAGCGGTACGACGATCGCACCGTCGTCGACGCGATTTCGTTCTCGATCGACACAGGCACGATCTTTGGGTTCTTAGGACCGAACGGGAGCGGGAAGTCGACGACGATCAAGATGCTCTGCGGGCTCGTTCGCCCCAACGGCGGCGCCGCAAGCGTCGTGGGGTACGACGTCGTGACGCAAAGCGACTTGGTCCGCCGTTCGATTGGCTACATGGCCCAGGGCTTCGCACTATACGGCGACTTGACCGTCGACGAAAACCTCGAGTTTTATGGGCGCGCCTACGGGCTCGGCCGCGAACTGCAGCGGCGGAAGCGTGAGGTGATCGAGATCGTCGGGATCGAGCGCTATCACGGCTACCTCGGCTCGACGCTCTCCGGCGGCTGGCAGCGGCGCCTCGCGCTCGCGGCGGCGCTGATACACGACCCGGCGGTCGTCTTTCTCGACGAACCGACCTCGGGGATCGATCCGGTCGCACGCCGCAACCTATGGGACTTGCTCTTCCGGCTGACCGAGGCGGGGAAAACGTTCTTCGTCACGACGCACTATATGGACGAAGCTGAGCGATGCTCGTCGCTTGCCTACATCTATGAGGGGCGTTTGCTCGCGAGCGGCTCGCCCGAGGCGATTCGTTCGCTGCGCGAGGTGACGCCGGCCGGGACGACGCGGTACGTGATTGCGACCGAAAACGTCATGGAGGTATTCACGCGCGTTCACGGCGTCAAGGCGGTGCGGGAAGCGACGATCTTCGGGCGAGACATCCACGTCGTGGTCGACGCGTCGACGTCGGCGCAGAATCTCGCCCGCGAACTCGGCGTCGAGCCCGCGCGGGTCGCGCCCACCGAGCCCTCGCTCGAAGACGCATTCGTCGCCCTGACGCGAGCCGAGGTGGGATGAGCTCGATCTGGAGCCTTCGGGGCTTTGACGCCGCCTTCTATAAAGAAGCGCGCCAGATCTTGCGCAGCCCCGCGACGTTCATCTTGACGCTCGCCCTGCCGCTCCTTCAAATGATGTTGCTCGGATACGCGATCAACACCACGGTCGAGCACGTGCGCGCGGTCGTTTATCTAGGCGACCACGGGCGCGCCGCCGAGGCGTTCGTGGACGCGCTGGGTGCATCGCAAACCTTCGACGTCGTCGCCCGCGTCACGAGCCGCCAGGCGCTTCGCGATGCGATTACCTCGGGCCGCGCCCGAATCGCATTCGACATCCCCGAGAACTTTACGGCCGACGTGATCGCGGGACGCCGGCCCGCGATCGGGGCATTGGTCGACGGATCGGATTCGGCGGTCGCGCAGGTAGCGTACGGCTCGGCGACGTCGTTCTCCGGGCTCGCGCTACGTGACGTCACGACGGCGGCGCAACCCGCATTCGAAGTACGGCCGCTCGTCCTTTTCAATCCCGCGATGAAGAGCGCCGACTTCTTCGTGCCGGGGCTGATCGGCCTCGTGATGCAGAACATCACGGTCATGCTGACGGCGCTTGCGATCGTCGGCGAGCGCGAGCGCGGGACGCTCGATCAAATCTTGGTCACGCCGATCGGATCGGCCGGCTTCATGTTCGGCAAAGTGCTGCCGTACGCGATCATCGCCGGGATCGACTTCGGGCTGCTGTTGGGCGTGATGCACTTCGTCTTCGGGGTCCCGATCGTGGGGAATATTTTGCTGCTCGCAATCCTGTCGATCGGGTTCTTGCTGACGGTGCTTGGACTTGGGTTGTTCGTCTCGAGTGTCGCGCAGAGCCAAGTGCAGGCGATGCTGATGGCGGTGTTCTTTCTGCTCCCGTCGGTGTTGTTGTCCGGCACGATCTTCGAGCGCTCGCTAATGCCGATCCCGATGCAGATCGTCTCGTATGCGATCCCGTTGACGTACTACATCGAGATACTACGCGGGATCATCCTGCGCGGCGCTGGGCTCGCCGATCTTTGGCAGTACGTCGTCCCGCTCTTCGCCTACGGCATCGTAGTCTTCGCGCTCTCGAGTTACCGCTTCGCCCGTTCGACTCGCTAGCGCAACGCGGCCGGCATGCTCGGCTCAAAGTCCAAGAACGAGCCTTAGACCTTCGTCGACGCGCGCGATCGTCACCGCGCGCAGGCGTCCGAGCGATTCGCCGAGGAGCCTTCTATCGATAGACACGATGGCCGAGACGTTCACGACGCTGGCCTTGGGAAGGCCAGATTCGGATCGGCCTAGGCGAACGTTCCCCGGTGCATCGGCAAGCTTGAGGTTCTTTGTGATCGTGCAGACGACGATGGTACCGATCGCGCTTCGATTGAAAGGCTCGGATTGCACGACCAACACCGGGCGGCGATAGCCGGGACCGGAACCCGAAGGTGGTGGGAGGGCCGCCCAGCGGATTTCTCCGCGTCGTGCGCGCTCGGTTTGGATCACCAATTCTCATCTTCGAGGGCAAGAGCAGCGGCACGCTCAACGAACTCGTCGCGTTCGTTCCCCTTCCTGTAGATCTCGTTCAATGCGGCAGTAATGTGCGCAGAGTTAGCCTCCTGGACAAAGCGCTCTAGTGCGCGTGCGTACAGGGCGCTTCGAGATAGGCGAAGGCCCTTCGCCAAGCGCTCCGCTTCGTTGAAAAGTTGGCTGGGAATGGACACGGCGGTTTTCATCCCTCCAAGTATAACAAAAGTTATACCTTTTTGTAAAGTAGTCCGCCCTGGCGAAGCAAAACCAGACGTCTGAGCTCTTGTCTGTCATGTCGGATATAGTGCCCACGCTTTCGTGGCATTTGCTTCCTAGCAGCCGTCGACGGCATCCCACCTTTGCCAAGATTTGAGTCGGCCGTTATCGTCGAATTTCAACGTGTAAATGTCGCCAAGTGTTTCGCAAAATCCGACGTAGTTGTAAAAAACAACCTGCAGCGTCCCTTTGCAGCCAGTCGAGCACCGCGAGCCCAGGTCCCATGAGGCGATGGTCTCGCCGTTCTTGAAATCATCTCCGTTGTGCCAACTTGCATGGCTCTCTTGTAAGAAGGCAACGATGTCAGAGCGCGGGATGCCTTTGCGTAGGGTCGCAGACAGGAGCTGTTCTCGCGTAATATCCGCGGGGTTCGGAACAACGCGTAGTACGAACAGTGCAGCAACTGCAAGAAAGACAGCGATGGCGGCGAGGAGCCAAAACAGAGCCTTTTTGCGGCCTTTTGAGGTCACCACTCCCCATACTCAAGATCGCGCCGGATGTAACGCCTCGAGTTGGGTGCGAAGTTCGGCGAGTTCGCGGCGGAGCGCGTCGGCTTCGAGATGGTCGTAGGCTGCTGCCGCTGCGGTCGCGAGGTCTTGGAGACGGCGCAACTCGTCGGGATCGAAGGCTTCGTGGCTCGTCCGTCCCCCGTACAGTACGACGCCGATCAGACGGTCGCGAACGATGATTGGGACGGCGACGATCGGGCGGCGCGAGTCGGGCGGCAATTCGGGGTGCCGCCACGCGATTTCGTCGAGGTCGAGCGGAGCGCGCTCGGCCGACAAATACGCGATGAGCGGATCCGAGACCGGTAGCCGCTCGAGCGCTGCGTTCGGCCAGTTATGCGCGGCGACGCGCTCGAAATCGCCTTGGCCGGTGCGGCGAAACAGGACGGCCGACGTCAAGCCGTAGGCTTCGGCAGGTTCATCGGTTACGAACTCATCGACCGTCTCGAACGAAGCCGCGTGCGGAATCGCGGCGGTCACGCGCGCCAACCGTTGCGCGGCACGCCGTTGTCCGCGGAAGAAAATGCCTTCGAAGAAACGTTCGACGCGGCGATGGACGAGGCTGAACCAGAATCCGATTGCGAGCGCTCCCGCCAGTTCGACGAATTGCGCGAGCCGCTGGGATTCCAGTTCTTTTCCGATCAACCACTCGATGAACGAGAAGACGATGACGATGGCCGATGTCAACACGCCGTACACGAGCGCGCGATTGACGACGAATCGGACGTCGATTACCCGATGCCGCAGCACGGCATACGCGACCGAGATCGGGATCGCGACGATCGCGACAGTCAGAATGACGTCGAGGCGCGAACCTTGGAAGTCCGGGATCTTCAGCAGATGCAGAACGGCGTCGGCGATGAGTGCGCCTAACCCGATGACCGACCCAAAGACGACCCATTGACCACGCACGCGCTCGGGCCCACCGATACTAAACCGATAAACGACCAGCACCAAGGTGATCGCGAGGGTCGCGATCAGCCCGAATTCGTACGTCAGCCAGATCGAATCGTACCACGGGCCGCCGCGACCGATATTGCCGAGATACAACAGTATTCCAAGGAGCGGTGCGACGATCCGTAGCGACATCTCGTAGCGCCGGCCCCACAGATCCGAGGTATCTTCGGGGAAGCGAGCGTTGAAGGTCCCGCCGCCCCACACTGCAAGGGTCAGCGCAACTCCATATAACGGTAAATCCGCGCTCTTATAGGGTTCGTCGAGCACGCTGTTGAGTGCGCCAAACTGCACGACCGAGTAGCCCACAGCTAGAAGGAAGAAACCCCACGTCACGCGCGTCGGGCGTAATAAGACGAGCGCCGCGGCGATGCCGACGAAGACGATCGTCACGAGGAGCGCGGCGTAGCGTGCGGCCCAATCGTTGCTCGAAATGGTGTTGGCTTGCGAGACGATCGTGACGGTCCGTGCGCGTCCGTCGTGGACGACCCGGAATGCGACGGCCGTCCCGGGAGCGCGGTACTGGCCTTGCAGCTGAGCTCGCTCTTGGGGAGTCAGGCGGCTTAAGTCGAGCCGGTCGCCTTCACGAACTCCGGCTCGATCGAAAGGCCCGCCGGCGACGACGCTGTCGACGAGGTCGTTGTTCCCGAGCGCGAAGCCGAAATGACTCGAGGGCCGCGCCAGCGGCACGACGCCCGCGCCGACATCGACGAGGGCCCACGCCGCCAGCAGCGCCACCACGGCGACACGCAGCGCGACCGGCCCACCTCGGCGGCGTGCCGCTCTCGGCCGGGCGCCCCCATCGTCAGACAGTCGGCTTGCTGTCGCTCTCGTCGCTCGCGCGCTGCCGCGCGGCGTTCGCGGCGTCGATCACCTTCTTGGCGTGCTCGGTCATCTGCTGAGCGGTCGCTTTTGTTTGCTCGACCGATTCCCGCATCGCCTGGTTGCCGACTCGAATGAATTCGCCGACGTGACCGAGCATCGTCTGCGTGTGCTGCGCCGCGACCGCGCCGCTCTCGCTCGCATGCTTGCTAAGCGTCGCTTGCAGCTCTTGCGCCTGCTTCATCGACTTCTCGATGTGCGGTTTCATCTCTTCGGCGGTCTTATTCATCGCGTCGCTCGCCTGGCGCTGCAGTTCGCGCGCCTGGGCAAGGGCTTTCTCCATCGTCTCGTTCCAGCTCATCGCCGCTCCTTCGGGGCTCTAATGCCCTTCTTCGACCGTCATTACCCAACGGACCGCTCGGGCGTACTGGTCCAGTTCGCGAGCGGTACGAAGGAGCCATCCGTAGGAGGGATCGTAAACGGCGCGTTTCCCGCGCGAATCGTCGATCCGCCTCAGGAAGGAGTGCACGGTATCGAGCTGGCTCTCGATCGCCGGCCACTGCTCCCGCAGGGTGTCTTCGGAGGCCTCGGCCAACGGGTCGATCAAGGGAGGGGCGGGGAGCTCCGGGTGCTTCAGCGCGAATTCGAGACGTGCGAGGGTATACGCGCCCGTCGTGGCGATAATCGAGCCGAGCAGTTGAAAAAGGCGGACCTCCATTGGGAGTGGATTTCCCTGTCGCCGCCGGGCGTCCCCACCGGGCGGATACGGACCTTCGGCCCTCGCACCATGAGTCGGGATGAATCATAACGACCGCCGCTACGTGATCGTTGGGAACGGCTTTGCCGGGACGACCTGCGCCGAGCAACTGCGCAAGGCCGACCCGGCGTGCGCGATCGCACTTTTCACCGACGAGCCGTATCCGCTCTACAACCGGCTCGCACTGCCGCCGCTCCTGCGCAAACAGGTCACCGCGCAGAAGGTCATCATGCGCGACGCGGCGTGGCACGAAAGACTCGCGATCGAGCTGTTTCTCGAAACCCGCGTCGACCGAATCGATCCTGTGGAGCGCGTCGCGTACGTGGGCGAAAAGGGCTTCCCATACGATGCGCTGCTCGTCGCGACCGGCGGCCGGCCGAATCCGAGCACGTCGCCGGGCGCCGCGGGAGCGGCGAACGTTTACAACTTCCAATACATGAGCGATACGCTCGCGATCTCCGAGCGGCTCGAGTCGTCGAAGGCCGCCGTTGCGGTCGGTGGCTCGTTCATCGCGTACGAGTTGGCGGAAGCCTTCGCGTCGCGCGGCGTCGAGACGCATTGGCTCGTCCGCGGCCCGCGCTTTCTGAGGCGAATGCTCGACGAGATCGCGGGTGAGATGGTCGACGACGCGGCGCGCTCCGACGGCGTCCACGTCCACTACGGCGAGGAATTAGATCGGATGGTCCGCTCCAACGGCGAGGTTACGAAGGTGGTCACGCAGAGCGGGCTCGAGATCGCGTGCGATTGCGTCGGCATCGGGCTCGGGCTGACGATGAACACCGAGCTTCTTGCAGGCACCGGCGTCGAGTTTCGGACCGGGATCGTCTGCGACGATCGTCTCGAAACCGCCGTCAAGGGGATTTTCGCGGGCGGCGACGCCGCCGAGTTCTACGACCCGGTCGCCGAAATGCACTACCGGATGGGGACCTGGAACAACGCCGGCGCGCACGGGAAAGTCGCGGCCGCCAACATGGCCGGCGGCGACGTTCGCTATCACGACGTCCCGGAATATTCGTCGAAACTCTTTACCGAGCAAATCATCACGCAGTTTGGGATCTCGCCCGAGTACCGGTCCGACCTCGAGATGGTCCGCAAGATCGACCGTGAGAAGAAGCACTATCGCGCGCTCTTCTTCTGGCAGAACCGGCTCGCGGGCTGCGTCATGATGGGGAAAGGCAACCGCGCGGGCAAACGTAAGTACATCGAGGCAATCAAGTCCAAACAGGCGTTCCCCCCGAGCGAGTGGGAGTCGATCCTCGATTGGACGGCAGACTAGCCTCGGCTGAATCCGTTCAGTCGTCCGGTGGGTCCTGAAAAGTTGCCAAGCATTCGTCGCCAGGAGCTTTTCGTCCATGGACTTGACCAAGAATTACCCCCGCAGCCCCAAAGAAAAAATGAACGGCATCGTCTCGCTCGCGCGCATGACCGACAAGGCGCGCGCGTACAACGAGGGGACGCTCGGCGAGTACGACTACGACTGTCCGCACGACAAACCGGTCCTCGATTTCCTCGGCGTCGACGCGGCGACGTTCGCGAAAAAGGCGGGCGAACTCGACGATGCGGTGCTCGAACGCTGGATCGAGGACGAGTTTATGTCCCGCAAGACGCCCGCGCAGATTGCGGCCTTCAACTTCGAGCGTCACGACTGGCGGCCCGGCCCGGGCCCGGGTGAGGAGTACTTCAAGGAGCTGCGCGAGCACATTGCGCCTGGCCGCGACGACATCGTCACGTGGTTCGACTTGCTCGATCTCGACGAAAAGCGCCCGGTCCCTAGCCCGCATTCGTAGTCCGCGCGGCGGACGCGTCGGGCGCGCCGTCGAAGCGGTCCGGTCCTCATGATCTTGCAAACCGCCGAGACGCTCGGTTTCCAGCACGAGCTAGCGGCAGTCGTAGGCCCGGCGAATTGCATCGTCGACCCCGGCGGGCTCCGCACCTACGAGTGTGACGGTCTCACCGGAACGCGGGTGCGGCCGCTTGCGGTCGTGCTCCCCGCGACGACGAACGAGGTCGTCGCCGTCGTTCGCGTCGCGCGCCGCTACGGGCTCCCGATCGTCCCGCGAGGCGCCGGGACCGGGCTCTCCGGGGGCGCGCTGCCGGTCGAGAATGGGATCGTCTTGGGACTCTCGCGGATGAACAAAATCCTGGCGGTCGATTTCGAGAACTTGCGCGCCCGCGTCCAGCCCGGCGTCATCAACCTCGACGTCTCGCGCGCGATCTTCCCGCGCGGGTTTTACTACGCGCCCGACCCGTCGTCGCAGTCCGTGTGTTCGATCGGCGGAAACATCGCCGAGAACTCCGGCGGCGCGCACTGTTTGAAGTACGGCTTCACCGTGAATCACGTGACGGCCGCAACGATCGTCACCGCCGACGGCGACGTCGTCGAACTGGGATCGCCGTGCGCGGATCCGCTCGGCTACGACTTGATGGCGGCGTTCGTCGGGAGCGAAGGCCTTCTCGGAATCGTGACTGAGGCGGTGGTGCGGATTCTTCGCGCGCCCGAAGCGACGCGTACGCTGTTCGCGACGTTCCCGTCGACCGACGAGGCCGGCGCGTGCGTCTCGGCGATCGTCGCCGCCGGAATCGTCCCGGCAGCGGTCGAGATGATGGATGCGCTCGCGATCGAGGCGATCGTGAAAGCGACCGGCGTCGATTGGCCGCTCGACGTCGGCGCGGCGCTCTTGATGGACATGGACGGTCCGCGCGCCGAAGCCGAGCACACGGCCGCGCAGGCGCTCGAACTCGCGCGTGCGGCCGGCGCGATCGAGGTCCGAACGCCACGCGACGATGCCGAGCGTGAGCTGATGTGGAAGGGCCGCAAGAGCGCGTTCGCGGCGATGGGCAGGATCAGCCCGAACTACTACGTTCAAGACGGTGTGATCCCGCGCTCGGAGATCGGCTTGGTCCTTCGCGAGATCGCCGACCTCGGCGCGCGCGAAGGGTTTCGCATCGCGAACGTCTTTCACGCCGGCGACGGGAACCTGCACCCGCTCGTGCTCTACGACGGGCGCGTCCCCGGAGCGGCGCACGAGGCGGAACGCGTCGCGGGCGAGGTTCTGAGAATTTGCGTCCGCCACGGCGGCACGATCACGGGCGAGCACGGCGTCGGCGCGGACAAAGCGATGTACATGGGAGAGATTTTCAGCGAGGACGACCTCGCGACGCAAAACTCGATTCGGTGCGCGTTTGATTCGAGCGGGACGTTCAATCCGGGGAAAGTCTTCCCGACGCCGCGCCTGTGCGGCGACCGGCCCGGCGCCTACGCGCAGCATGCTACTGAGATGTCGGGCGAGGCGGGGCGCGGTTGATCGAGCATGACGTCGCAGCCGTCGTTGGGCCGACTACGGTCGCGGAGGCGGTTGAAACGATGCGCGCGAGCGCCGCGCGCGACGCCGCGGTCGCTTTCATGGGCGGTGGAACCGAACGTGGCTTGGGCTATCCGCTCGAACGGGTCGATCTCTTCGTCAAGCTCGAACGGTTGTGCCGGATCGTCGATTACGCGCCGGCCGACATGACGATCACCGTCGAAGCGGGGATGACGCTCGGCGCCTTGCAGCGAGTCCTCGCGGCCGAGGGCCAGCGCCTCGCGCTCGACGCGCCGCGACGCGAGTTCGCAACGCTCGGCGGCCTGCTTGCAACGAACTCGTTCGGCCCGCGGCGCGCGCGCTTTGGAACGCTGCGCGATTTGATCGTCGGAATCACGATCGTCCGCGCCGACGGCGTACTCGTCCGCGGTGGCGGGAAGGTCGTCAAGAACGTCGCGGGATTCGATCTGCCCAAAGTGATGGTCGGATCGCTCGGGACGCTTGGAATGATCGCGACCGCGACCTTTAGGCTACATCCGCTCCCCGAGAGCCGGCGGTGGTACGTCAGCCGCGGACGCACTGCGGCCGGCGTGAGCGCCGAACGCGTCGCGTTTCTCGATCGACAGCTCGAACCGGCCGCGGTCGTCGCGGTCGACGAACCTGGGGGATATGCGCTGTACGCGTTGTTCGAAGGGTTCGGCCCCGGCGTCGACGCCCAAGGTCGCGCGCTCGGTTCGCAATTTGAAGTTGCCGGGGAGCACGAAGCGCCGGTCGCCGACGAGGCGACTCGTACGTACGGTGACGTCCGCGTGCGGATCTCGGTCCCGCCGGCCGCGTTCGTCGCGCTCGACCGCGACGTGCTCGGGCCGCTGCGCGCGGCGTACGACCATCACCGCATCGTCGCCTACCCGACCGTCGGCATTGCCTTCGCGAGTGGTTACGCCGCAGATCCCGTGGGCCTCGCGCTAGCGCTCGAGGGCGCGCGCGCCGCCGCGGAGACGCTCGGCGGCAATCTCGTGGTGACCGAGTGCGCCGACCCACTCGTGCGCGATCGCGTCGATCCATTCGGGACGCTTCCGTCATCGTTCCCGATCATGCAGCGCCTCAAAGAACGTTTCGATCCGAAGCGGCGCCTCAACCGCGGCCGCTTCGTCGGGCGGCTATGAGCGTCTCAACCGAGCCTGCGGCGGAGCGTACGTTTAGCGAATTGATCGCCGACTGCGTCCATTGCGGGTTCTGTTTACCCGCCTGTCCGACGTATCGCTCGTGGGGGCTCGAAGCCGACTCGCCGCGCGGCCGAATCGACTTGATGAAGGGCATCGATGAGGGGACCCTCGATCTCACCGATACCGTCGTCGAGCATTTCGACCGCTGTCTCGGCTGCATGGCGTGTGTCCCGGCCTGCCCCTCGGGCGTTCGCTACGATCTTCTGATCGAGAGTACGCGCGCGAAAGTCGAGCGCGACCACTCCCGCCATCCGCTCGACCGCGCGTTCCGCGAATTCATCTTCGCGCTCTTTCCACGCCCCGACCGGCTGGCGAGGCTCGCGCCGCTGCTCTATCTTTTTAAGAAGAGCGGCTTGCAGAAAGCGATCCGCGACAGTGGGGCGTTGCGGCGCCTCGACAAGCGGCTGGCCCAACTGGACGCGCTCCTCCCGCCGCTGTCCTTCGCGCAACTCGGCGCGCGACCGCCCGCCTTCACGCCGGCTCGCGGCGAGCGGCGCGGCCGCGTCGCGCTCGTTGCCGGTTGCGTGCAACGCGTATTTTTCCCCAACGTCAATTTGGCGACGGTGCGCGTCCTAGCCGCGGAAGGGTTTGACGTGGTCGTCCCGGCCGGACAAGGGTGCTGCGGCGCGCTCTCGTTGCACACGGGACGCCTCGATGAAGCGCTGCGCTACGCGCGGGCGCTGGTCGACACTTTCTTCGTCCCGGGGGATCCGGGCGAGCTCGACGCGGTCATCATTAACGCCGCCGGTTGCGGTTCGACCCTCAAACAGTACGCGAACCTCCTCGCCGGCGATCCCAAATATGCGAAGCGGGCGGCGCGCCTCGAGTCGGTCATCAAAGACGTCAACGAGTTCTTGGCGGGGATCGAGTGGCGCGCTCCGCGCAAACCCGCCCCGGTCCGCGTCGCGTATCACGACGCCTGTCATCTCGCGCACGCGCAGGGGATACGCGAGGCGCCGCGCGCGCTGTTGCGTTCGATCCCCGAGCTGGAACTGGTCGAGATCGCCGACGGCGACCAGTGCTGCGGGAGCGCCGGGGTCTACAACTTGCTCGAGCCCGACAGCGCCGCGGAGATCGGCGAGCGGAAGGTCGAGAACGTCCTAAAGACCGGGGCCACGATGCTCGCGAGCGCAAACCCGGGTTGCACCTTGCAGATAACGTCGCTCCTGGCCAAGCGTGGAATCGAACTCACGGCGGTCCACCCGATCGAAATTCTTGACGTCGCGCTGCGTGAAGAGACTCACGACTTGACAAATCTTTACAATTCTTAGGATGCTCTCGGCCGCGGCACGCTAACTCGACACCTCAATGAGCCCTAGCGCAGGGCGACGTGCCCATGGAGGGGGAGCTGCGATGGGTCCCGCGCGTCTTGGATAGCGGCATCCCTTCAATGCGTCCCGATTTTGATGGACCGCCCATCTTTGCATGGACGGTCGACACTGAGTTTTGCGTCCGTCCCGCATTCAGCGGCCTCAGCGAACTCGACTCGGAGGCGACGCGCGCGCTCCCCGCTGAAGCCGAGCCGGCGCACCGGCGCGCGCTCGCCGGCGAATCGAGTTCGTTCGAGGCTCAAGTCGGGGAGCGACACTTTCGAGTGTTCGTCGAGCCCTTGCGCGATGGCGGCGCGGTCGTCGGTGCCCTCGCCGTCGCGATCGACCCGGTAAAGCGCCGCTCGCTCGAGCGCCCGACGCTCGAGGGTCAATTGCGTCGCGCACTCGAGAAAAATGAGTTCGTGTTGCACTATCAACCGATCGTCGATGTGGGCGGCACGATCGTGGGCGTCGAGGCGCTGGTGCGCTGGCAGCACCCCGAGCATGGCATGGTCTTGCCCGAGACGTTCATCGGAATGTGCGAGAAGACGGGCTTCATCGTCCCGCTCGGCCACTGGGTGATGCGGACCGCGCTCGCGCAAGTGCGCGACTGGGCGGCGCAAGGCGTCGACACGGGACGTATCGCGCTGAACATTTCGGCGCGTCAGCTCTACGATCCCGATCTCGTCCCGGTCGTCGGCGACGCGCTCGTCGAGACGCGCCTCCTGCCGAAACGTCTCGAACTCGAGATTACCGAGAGTGCGGTGCTTCAAGACTTGGCCGGCGCGCAGCGGGCGATCCGCCAACTCAAGGCGCTCGGCGTCCGGGTCGCGCTCGACGATTTTGGGACCGGCTACAGTGCGCTTTCGCATCTCAAGCACTTCTCCGTCGACGCGCTGAAGATCGACCGCACCTTCGTGCGCGATCTTCCAGGCGAGCGGGGCGACGTCGCGATCGTCTCGGCGATCGTCGCGCTCGGCCACGCGCTCGGCTTGCGCGTTACCGCCGAAGGCGTCGAAACCGCGGCGCAGGCCGTCCTGGTCCGCAAATTGGGTTGCGACGAATTACAAGGATTCTATTACGCGCGCCCAATTGGCCCCGCCGAGATCGAGGACTTCGTTCTCGTTCACGGCCGGCGCGTGCGCGTCGCGACCGGCTGACGGCGACTCCGCCCGCACCCACGGCTCCGCCGCCGTATGCCGAACTCGTGCGCGGCTGGGGTGCGCTGCGCCGCTTCGGGGTCGACGTTCGTGAGATCGAGTGCCCGGACGCCGCGCGGCGTCTTCTGCTCGTCGACCTGCCGGCGGATGGCGATGCTCCGACCGTCGCGCTCGCGGCCGGCGTCCACGGCGACGAGCCGGCGGCGCCTTGGGCGCTCCTATCGCTCGTCCGCGACGGATTGCTCGACCGGCATTTCGCTTACCGCCTGTGGCCGTGTACGAACCCGAGCGGCTACGCCGCGGGGACACGCTACAACGCCGAAGGCGACGACGTCAACCGCAGCTTCGGCGGTGACGGGACGACCCCCGAAGCGCGCGCGATCGTCGAGGCGAACCGCGGGCGAACGTTTGCACTCGCGGTCGACATGCACGAAGATTATGAAGCCGCCGGCTTCTACTGCTACGAACCGGATGTAGGCGGCGCTCCGCTCGGCCGCGCCGTCATCGTCGCCGTCGAGGAGTCGGGCTATCCGATCCAAGACCTCCACGACGCGTACGACCTCGGGTATCCGCTCGAGGCGGCCGAACGCGTCCGTGCGCTCGAACGCGGCCGCGTCATCCCGAACGTCGGCGCCGAAACCGAAGCCTTCGGTTCGAACCTGCCCTACAGCATGTACTTGTTGCGCGGCACCGCGCGGCGAACGTTGACCATCGAATCGCCGCGCCGGCTCGATTGGGATTCACGGATCGCGATCCACCGGATCGCGGTCGTCACCGCGCTCGAACGGTTACGCGCCGCCTAACTCGCGCGTTGCGCTTTAAGCGACGGCGACCTCGGCGACGTACGGCACCACGTACGGGCCTTCCGGGAGCGCGACGCAGCGCGCGCCGGGACCAGCCTCAACGAGCGCGTCGCGAACGGCGGCGGCCATGTCCGACACCGGTTCGAGCATCGCGCTGCGGATCGCGTCGTCGGGGAGCGACGAGTAGAACTTCACGCGCGCTTGAAGGAGGACGAGCGCTTGGCTTTGCCCGGCCCACTGGTCGTATACCGAGTAGCCCGGCGCCTCGATCATCGCAAGGAGTTCGCGCGGGGTCTTCTTCGAGCGGATGATGTCCTTGAAGTTTCCGTGTTCGGGGAAGCCGTCGCTCAACTCGGCGCACATGACGATCGTCCCGCCCGGCTTGACGACGAGCGCCGCCGCGGAGAGCCCTTTGATGCACTGATAGAGGTTCTGGTCGAGCGGGTAGCCGCCGTTCGTCGTCACGACGACGTCGAAGCGCTGCGGAACCGCGCGCCCGCTGTGGCGCCGGCAGGCCGCCGTCCCGGCGAGATGCGCGGCGAGATAATCGCCGCAGAAGAAGCCGGTGATGTGCTTTTCGCGATCGAGCGTAACGTTGACGATGAAGTGCGGCGGCGCGAGCGCGACGATCTCGCGCGACATCCCCTGAATCGGATTGTCGTCGAGGTTGAGCCACGTCGAGCGGGGGTCCCCGACCATCATCGCGTTGTGGAAGAACTTGACCGTCTCGATCCCCGCGACGCCGGGCATGATCCCTTTCGGCCCGCCCGAGAATCCGGCGTAGGGATGCGGTTCGATGAAGCCGACGCAAATGCGCTTGTCGGCGGCGACGTAGTCCTTGTTGAGATAAATCTTCGCGCCGCGCGACGTCGTACCGAGGAAGGCCTGTTGCGCGTCGTCGTGCGCGTCGTGATCGACGATGCGCACGCGCCCCAGTGTCTCGGCGCCGAACATCGCTTCCATCTCTAAAGGGGTCGTCGCGCGGTGCGAGCCCGTCCCGATGATGACCGTGATTTGTTCGGGCGGGACGTGCGCCAGCTCGTCGAGGATCCAGGGGATGAGCCGCTCGTTCGGCGTCGCGCGCGTGACGTCGGAGGTAACGATGACGACGCGCTCGTTCGAGCCGACCATTTCGCGCAGGGCCGGCGCGGCGATCGGATCGCGGACCGCCGCCCGAAACGCCGCTAACTCGTCCGTCAAGCCGGGCGGGTCGGCCGGTTCGATCAGAAGCGTGTCGTCGGGGAGCGCGACCGTGAGGCCTTTTCGGCCATAAGCGAGGCGTACGTCCATGCCCGGGTTGTTCGCGCCGGCCAGCACAAGACATTCGCGCGGCCGCATGGAAGCCGCCCGGGCTATGCCCGATCGCGATCAACTCGAAGTCGACGTCCTCATCGTCGGGGGCGGCCCGGCGGGGCTCGCCGCGGCGATCCGCCTGCGCCAACTCGCCAAGGAGCGCGGGAAAGAAGAACTCTCGGTCATGCTGATCGAGAAGGGCGGCGACGTCGGCAATCACGGCATCTCGGGCGCCGTCGTCGATCCGAAGGGATTCGACGAACTGCTCCCGGGTTGGAAAGACGAAGCGCCGCTCGAATCGCCGGTCACGAGCGACTCGATGTGGGGTCTGACGGCGACGGGAAAGTTCGCGATCCCGGGTTTCATGATGCCGCCGCCGATGAAGAACAAAGGCAAGTACGTCGCGAGCCTGCAGAAGTTGACGAAGTGGCTCGGCGGCGTCGCCGAAGCCGCAGGCGCCGACGTCTTCCCGGCGTTCCCGGGTCAAGAGTTGTTGTGGGACGGCGATGCGGTCGTCGGCGTGCGCGTCGGCGACAAAGGCGTCGATCACAACGGCAACCCGAAGCCGAACTACGAGCCGGGCCCCGACCTGTTGGCAAAGGTCGTCATCCTCGCCGAAGGGCCGCGTGGAACGCTCGCCAAGCAGGCCATCGCGAAACTCGGACTCGACCGCGACCGCGATCCGATGTCGTACGCGGCCGGCATCAAAGAGTTGTGGCAGTGCAAACCCGGCTCGGTGCAAGCCGGCTCGGTCATCCACACGTTCGGCTTCCCGCTTCCGAACGAAACGTTCGGCGGCGGCTTCATCTACGGGATGGCCGGCGACATCCTCGACATCGGACTCGTAACCGGCCTCGATTACAAAGATCCGACGACCGATCCGCACGACAATTTTCAGCGCTACAAGCAGCACCCCGCGGTCGCGGCGATGCTCGATGGGGCGAAACTGCTGCGCTACGGCGCGAAGGCGATCCCCGAGGGCGGCTACTTCGCGAT
The DNA here is from genome assembly GCA_963832625.1 of Vulcanimicrobiota bacterium. GTDB lineage: Bacteria > Vulcanimicrobiota > Vulcanimicrobiia > Vulcanimicrobiales > Vulcanimicrobiaceae > CAWHUV01. The sequence continues at coordinate 1,093,970 of CAWHUV010000008.1, forward strand.
GCCGCGCAACTACGCCGGCGGGCTCCTGATCGTGGGCGACTCGGCCGGCTTCTTGAACGGGATGCGCCTCAAGGGAATCCACCTCGCGGTGAAATCGGGGATGATCGCAGCCGAGACGGCGTTCGATGCGATCATCGCCGAGCAAAACGACGCGGCGATGCTATCGGCGATCGAGCGCCGGTTCAAAGATTCGTGGGCGTACGACGAACTGCGCGTCGCGCGCAACTTCCATCAGGCTTTCAAGGGCGGTCTGCTCGCGGGGATGATGAACGCCGGTCTCGCCGCCTACACGGGGGGGCGCGGTTTCGGGTTCGCCGACCATCTCGAAGGCGAAGCCGGCTACGCGCAGGTGAAGAAGCTCTCCGAGCGCGCGCCGCGCGCCGCGGCGCACCGGACCAAGATCGACAACGTGCTGACGTTCGACAAGCTAACCGACGTCTTCAACTCGGGGACGATGCACGACGAAGATCAGGTTCCGCACCTGCACGTCGCGGACACGTCGATCTGCGCCGACCGGTGTACGGTCGAGTACGGGAACCCGTGCCAGTATTTCTGCCCGGCGAAGGTCTACGAGCCGCTGTTCGCAGCGGCGGCGAACCCCGAGGGGCACCATGACGGGCGGCTCCAGATCAACTTCAGCAACTGCGTCCACTGCAAGACCTGCGACATCATGGACCCGTACCAAATCATCACGTGGGTCCCGCCGCAGGGAGGTGAGGGCCCCGTCTATACCGGGATGTGAACGCCGGTTGGCCGGGTCCGCGGCCGTGGTTGGACCGCTCTCAGGCATCGCCCGGGGACTGCTTGCTATAATCCTTAGCAGAACCCGGCCCCGGAAAGAGCAGAGTCCAAGATGTTCGCAGTCGTCACGATCACGGCGCGGGCGTTGGCCGCAGCGCTGGCAGCCGGCTGTCTCCTGGCGCCGACACTAGCATTTGCCGAGGACGGCGCGCCGTCGTATGCGCAGCCGTTCTACGGGCAGCCGTCCTACGCGAGCCCCGAAGAGACCATTCACGGCCGCATCACCGACATTTCGGGCCCCTACACGATCACGGTCGAAGACGATCGCGGCTTTCTCGACAACGTCCACCTGCACCACGGGACGATCATCAACCCGACGGGGCTGACCCTCGCCGCGGGGATGAGCGTCACGATCCACGGGTACAACGGCGGCACGGTCTTGGAAGCGAACGAAATCGACTGCCCGTATTCGTATGACGGGCCGCTTCCGGAGCCGGTCTACTACGGCCCGGGCTGGTGGTATCCGGGCTTCGAATACGGCTACGGCCCGTCGTTCTGCCTCTCGTTCGTTTTCGGAGGGCCGGTCTTCTTCGAGCGCCGCGAGTTCTTCCGGCATCCGTGGGGCCTCGGGTGGGCGCCCTTCTGGCGCGACCGCGATCGCGATTGGGACGACCATGGAAGGTTGGCATTCGTGCCGCGGGTCGATACCGCGCCGGGCGGCGATCGCGGCAACCGGTTCGTGCGCGTCACGCCACCGGTCGACACCGCGCCGGGCGGCGATCGCTTCCGCCGGGTCGAGCGCGTCAGGCCGTCGCCGGTGTCGGCGTGGGATAGATTCGATCGCGGTCGCGGATTCACGCGCCCATCGCCGGTCTCGGCGCCGGTCGAGCGCGGGTTTACGCGACGCACCTTTAGCACGCCCCGATCCACCGCACCGTACAGCGGCGGCTACCGCTCGGGATCGTACGGCGGCGGTTATCGCTCGGCACCGTACAGTGGTGGTTACCGCTCGGGATCGTACGGCGGCGGTTACCGCTCGGGATCGTTCCGCTCGTCCGGCGGCGGCAGCGGCAGCCGCTCGAGCAGCGGGAGCCACTCCTCCGGCCGTCGCTAGCCGGCGCCCTCGACCACCAGAAGGGAGTCGCGCCGGGTAACCGGCGCGATTTCTTTTGGCGGCAGCCCAAGGGCAGCGTGGCGGAGAAGCGGTCGACCATGCAACTTCTCTCGCATATCGACTTGCGGGTCCGTAACCGCGAACGCGCGCGGGACTTTTATGACGCACTGCTCGCACCGCTCGGCGCGACGCGCGAAGATGGCCCGACGTTCACGACGTATCAGATCGTCCCCGAGGTCGACAGCGGAAGCTCAGCCTTCCCGCTCACCGCGGGCGGGACGACGCCGGAGGTCGCCGGCGATTCCGATAGCGCCGAAGAGTGGTTCGGAATCACCGAAGATCCGCAGATGACGGCGAGCAGTTTGCGCGTCGCCTTCACCGCGCCGTCGCGCGCGATCGTCGATGAGATCGCGCAACTCCTCCCGGGCATCGGCGCCGGTTCGATTGAGTTTTCGGAAGGCGTGTACGGCCCCAATTACTACGCCGTGTTTTTTCACGACCCCGACGGCAACGCGCTCGAAGTTTGTTGCATCGGCAGCGACGACGCGCAGACGGAGATGGCTGGTTGATCGTCGTCTTGGGCGCGGGCCTCATTGGGCTTGGGATCGCCTACGAACTCGCGAAGCGCGGCGCCGACGTGCGCGTCCTCGATATCGCGAAGCCGGGCCGCGCCGCGTCGTGGGCCGGCGCTGGGATGCTCGCGCCGTACGCCGAGGGCCTTGCGGATTCGCCGTTCGAGGCGTTCTGCGCGCGCTCGCTCGGGCTCTACCCGGGTTACGTCGCCGAACTCCAAGACGTCGGCGGCGTCGATGCGCACCTGCGGCTCGACGGGGTCGTCCGCGCCGCATTCGGCGATGACGCCGTCGCGCGCTTGCGCGCCGACGCCGTTGCGCTCGCGGCACGCGGGATCGCTACAGAGTGGCTCGAGCGAAGCGAAGCGATCCGCGCCGAGCCCGCGCTCGCGACGCACGTCAGCGGCGCCCTGCTGACGCCGAGCGAAGGTCACGTCGACAATCGCCGTCTCGGTCGCGCGCTCTTGGCGGCATGCGGTGCGCGCGATGTGCGCGTCGAGACGTCCGGCGGGTCGCCGGCGCTCGAAGCCGATGCGCGACGCGTCCGCGGAGTCCGGACGGCCGAGGGATTCACCGCGGCCGATGCCGTCATCAACGCGACCGGAGCGTGGGCCGAAATGCTCGAGGGCGTCCCACTCGAAGCGCGCGTCCCCGTGTTCCCGGTCAAAGGACAGATGCTCGCGCTCGCAGCGCCGCACGGACTCGTGCGGCGGGCGACGTGGTTTTCGGGCGCATACGTCGTCCCGCGCGGCGACGGCCGCGTGCTCGTCGGGGCGACGTCGGAGGACGCGGGCTTCGACGTGCGCGTCACCGCCGAGGGGATGCGGAGTTTGCTCGACGCAGCGCTGCGCGCGATGCCGGCGTTGCGCGACTCGGCCGTCGTCGAAACCTGGGCCGGGCTGCGGCCTGGTTCGGCCGACGACCTTCCCTACGTCGGAGCGACCGCGCTCGACGGTTACTTCGTCGCGGCGGGACATTACCGCAACGGGATACTGCTCGCGCCCGCGACGGCGCTCGCCGTCGCCGACGCGCTCGAAGGGAAGCCGCCGAACGCTGACGTCGCCCCGCTCTCGCCAAGACGAGCCGGCTTCGCGGAGAAAACCGCATCGTGAAGTTAACTGTGAACGGCGAGTCGCGGACGCTCGCCGATGGGGCGACGCTCGAAGGGTTGCTCGAGACGCTCGGGGTCGCGCGCACGGGGATCGCCGTCGCCGTGAACGCGAGCGTCGTCCGCGGCGGCGCGTTCGACGCGCAGCCGCTGCGCGACGGCGATGTCGTCGAGATCATCCAGGCCGTCGCCGGCGGCTGAATCGGGGGCGATGCGGGGGTGAAGGCGAAGACGACGGGCATGGAATCCAAACTCGCGGACTCGCCGCTGCAGATCGGCAAACACGAATTTCGCTCGCGCTTGATCGTCGGGACGGGCAAGTATCCGTCGCTCGACGTCATGCAGCGCGCGCACGAGGCAAGCGGCGCGGACTTGGTCACCGTCGCGATCCGCCGGATCCACCTCGACGATCCCTCGGGCAAAACGCTGATCGACTACATCGATCGCGCGCGCTACGCCATTCTCCCGAACACCGCCGGGTGCACGACCGCGAAAGACGCAATCCTGACGGCGCAACTCGCGCGCGAAGCGCTCGGGACCGATCTGATCAAATTGGAAGTGATCGGCGACAGCGAAACGCTGTACCCCGATACCGCGGAGACAATCGTCGCCGCGCGCGAACTCGTGCGCGACGGGTTCACCGTCCTGCCGTACATCGTCGACGATCCGACCGCGTGCAAGCGGCTTGAAGAAGTTGGCTGCGCCGCGGTGATGCCGCTCGCCGCGCCGATCGGAAGCGGCCTCGGCGTCTGCAACCGTTACTCGATTAGGATCATCAAAGAGCGCGCCGGAATCCCCGTCATCGTCGACGCGGGCGTCGGGACTGCGTCGGACGCCGCGATCGCGATGGAACTCGGCGTCGACGCGGTGTTGATGAACACGGGGATCGCCGCCGCGAAAGATCCCGTCGCAATGGCGCGCGCGATGCGGCTCGGCGTCGAGGCCGGTCGCCTCGCGTTCCTCGCCGGTCGCATGCCGAAACGGCTCTACGCCTCAGCCTCGAGCCCGATGACGGACCTAATCGGCACCTAAAAGCGCTTGCGCGCGCGGACGAACCAGTGAATCAGCGTCGCGGCTTCGGCGTCGGTGTGCGCCCAGCGCCCAGCGGTTTCGGCGGCGCTGCGCGATTCGAGCGACTCGATCTCCCAGTTCACCAAAAACTCGCTGGCGCCGCGCTCGTCGAAGTACGCGTGCGGCACGCCGGTCTCGCTCCCTTCGTTGGGCGCCCAGGTCGCGTCGTCGATGCGCGTCCCGTGGCCAAACCGCGGGTCGGCGGTTGAACCGAGCGTGAAATAAAACGGCGCGCCGGGACGGAGCAGATCTCGTACGCATGCGAGCGCCGCAGTGATTTCGGCCGGGCGTCCGTGCAACAGCGCGTGGGTTGAAAGGGCGCCGTCGATGGCGCCGGGGGTCGTCATCGCGCGCAAGTCGTCCACCTCGATGGTCTCTACGGTGAACCCCGCGTCGCGGAGTACCGGGACGTGCCGGCCGCTCCCGGCTCCCACGATCAGGACGCGCGCCGGCGCGCTCAGCGCCCCGACGAGCGCGCGCGCGAGCGGATGTGGCGGCCCCGGCAGCGTACGGTGCCCTTCAGTCACGCTTGTGCCTTCTACCAAGAAAGTTCGACGCATGCTAGGAATGGGCGACACGATGCCCTCGGTCAAGGTTGAAGACGACGCCGGCAAGCCGGTTTCGACCAAAGACTTGCTCGGGAAGCCGCTCGTCGTGTATTTCTATCCGAAAGACGATACGCCCGGCTGCACGAGCGAGGCCGGCGATTTCGCCGACCTCTACGACGACTTCACGAAGAAGGGCGCCAAGATCGTCGGCGTTAGCCGCGACACGGCCGCGTCGCACCGCAAGTTTAAAGAAAAGTACGGGATCCCGTTCCCGCTTCTGGCCGACGTCGATTCGAAACTATGCGACGCTTTCGGCGTGATCGTCGAAAAGAACATGTATGGAAAGAAGAGCCTCGGGATTCAGCGCTCGACGTTCTTGTTCGACGCAAAGGGGAAGGTCGTCGCGGTGTGGCCGAAGGTTTCGGTCGACGGACACGCCGAGGAAGTGCTCGCCCGATTAGCGTGAAAGTTACCGTCCTAGGGTCGAGCAGTTCGATACCCCGGCCGGGGCGCGCGTGCAGCGGCTACTTGATCGAAGCCGGCGGCGGGGCGCTCATCGCCGACCTCGGAAGCGGCGCGCTCGCGAACCTGCACAAGGTTCACGCCGCCGAGGAGATCGATGCGGTCGTGATCAGCCACATGCACGCCGACCACTTCATCGACGTGATCCCGATGCGCTACGCGCTCAAATATGGCCCGCGCACGAACAACCGGAGGGTCGCGCTCTGGCTTCCGCACGGCGGCGAAGCTTTGCTGCGGCGCCTGGTCGACGCGTTCCATCCCGAGTCGCCACACGACTTCATGGGCGAAGTTTTCGATATCGGCGAGTACGACGCCGGCTCGGTCTTGCGCGTCGGCGACGCCAGCGTGCGTTTCGCGCCGACGCCGCACTACATTACCACGTTCGCGCTGCGTTCGGAGTTCGAGGGCGCGAGCGTTACCTATTCGGCGGATACGGCGCCGGCGCACCCGGTCGCCGAACTCGCGCAGGATACCGACCTGTTCTTGTGCGAGGCCACGCTCCTGTCGAGCGAGTCCGAAGGGCAAACGCGCGGCCACCTCTCGGCGAGCGAGGCTGGCATGTTGGCGTGGCAAGGCGGCGTCCGCAAACTCGCGCTAACGCACTACCCGATGCAGACCAACGCCGAGGAGCTTCGCGTCGCGGCAGCCGAGCATTTTGACGGCGATCTCGTCGTCGTCGACGACAACGACGTCCTAAAAATTTAGTTCTCGGTCTTGGCGTCGCCGCGCGGGAGCGAGAAGTGGATGAGCGACTTGATCGGCGCGAGCCCGCGATTGATGACTGCGTACGGAGTGACTTTGAGGTTGAGTTCTTCGAGCCGCGCTTTCGCGGCTAGGACCTCGCGCCCGTGGCTAACGATGTCCTCGAGCAACAGAACGCGCTGCCCCGCGCTGTAGGGGCCCTCGACGTACTCGTCGGCGAACGCGCCGTATGCCTTGGGAGCCTTGCGCACGACGATCATCGGGACGTTGGACATCCCCGAGACGGCGGTCGCAATGATGACGCCGCCGATCTCGGTCCCCGCGATCAGGTCGGGGTTCAGTTCGGTGATCACCGGCGTGAACATGCGCGCGATCCGGCGCAGGATCGCGGGATCGGAGAACAGCCTAAACTTATCGATGTAGTAGTCGCTGCGCGCTCCGCCGGCGAGCAGGTAGTCGCCGCGCGTCAAGGCCCGCTCCATGATGATCGTTCGCAGCCACTTCAGCTCCGGGATCGAGCCGAGGCGCGACTGAGGATCTAGATCTCCCACTGGTACGCGTTCCAAGACTCGGTCACCGGGTTCGGCGCGAAGCCTTTGAAGTCGGGATTGATCGGCTGAATTTGGCGCGGCCACCACAGCGGAATCTGAGGGAGGTCGCGCTCGAGCATCGCCTCGAGCCGCGCGTAAGCCGCCTTGCGCGTCGGGATGTCGAAATTTTGCAGCGCCGCCTCTTCGGCCGCGTCCGCCTGCGGATTGACGTAGTGGCTTTCGTTATTGCCGTTGGGCGGCTGCGCGGTCGAGAGGAAGATCGACGATTGGTCGGGGTCGATTCCGGCAACCCATCCGGTCCACGCGATATCGAACTTGCCGGTCTGAAGGATCCCGTTCATCTGCATCTGTGCGAAGAGTTGTGAGGGAAGGTACAACTTCGGCTCCACGAATATCCCGAGCCGGCGCAGCATCGCCTGCACCTGCACGACGCCGGAGCGGCGCGTCACGTTCGTCGAGTTCGTCGCCATGACGAGCGATAAGCGCGGCCCGCCGTTCTTGTGCAGATAGCCATCGGAACCGAGGCTCCAGCCTGCCGCCTTGACGAGCGCTTGCGCTTTGGCGAGGTCGAACGGATACTGCGGCACGTTTGCGGCGTGGGCCCACATGAACGGTGGAAGGTCTTGATCGGCGAGGCTCGCCGAACCGAAGGTCAACTTATTGACGAGCGCCTGCCGGTCGAGCGCGTACGCGATCGCCTGTCGAATCCTGACGTCATCGAGGGGCGGGTGCTGCGTCTCGATCTCGATCCGTTCGTATTCGTTGCGGTCCTGCAGAATCAACGCGACGTCCGGCAGCGTCTGCAGGACGTGGTATTCGTCGGGCGACGCTTCAAATTGCCAGTCGATTTCGTGCGAGCGCAACTGGTTGATCTCGGTATTCTCGTCGGGAATGAACTTGATGATGATGCTTTGGAGCTTCGGCTTACCCAGGAAGTAGTTCTCGTTCGGGACGAGCGTGAGATGGTCGCCGCGCGCCCATTCCTTGAACTTGAACGGGCCGGTCCCAATCGGCGCCGAGTTGAAGGGGATCGTGTTGATATTCGGCAGCGACGCGAGCAAGTGCGCCGGCAAGATCCCGTACGGCTCGTCGCTCTCGCCGAAAAGCGTGTTGACGGCCGGCGAGAAGCGCTGCTTCATGTGAAAGACGACCGTATATTTATCGGGGGTGTCGACGGCGCGGACGAGTTGATAACCGGTCCTCGAGATAACGTTGTTATTGTTGTTCATGATCGCATCGAACGTGAACTTGACGTCGGCGCTCGTGAACGGGACGCCGTCGTGCCACGTCACGTTCTTCCGCAGGTGGTACGTGACGGAGAGGCCGTCTTTGCTGATCCCGCCGTTCTCGAGCGTCGGAACCTCAGCCGCGAGGATCGGCATGTCGCGTTTTCCGCTCGCGTCCACGGAGACGAGCGGATCGAACATGAGCCGGCAAATCATCGATTCGGTCGTGTTTGCCGGGAGGATTGGGTTGAGCGTGTTCGGCGTGCCTTGACTGCCGATTCGTAAGACGCCGGGCTGCGTCCAAGAGTGGCGCCCGCCGCCCGGGCCGGCCGCGCCGCTCGACCCGACCTTCGTGCAACCTGCTAAGAGCAGAGCGGCGGCGGCGCACGCCACCCAGCCACGCAACCGCACGTTTCGACCTACGCCGAGACGGCTTCGCGGACCGACTGCGAGACCTTGGGCGGCGCGGGATCGAAGCGCTCGTGCCGCCACATATAGGTTCCGAGCCCTTGCGTCACGGTGCGCAACTCGGTCACGTAGTTCGCGAGTTCGGCCTGCGGCGCGTAGGCTTGCACGCGCTGGAAGCCGCGCTGCTCGGCCGGCTCGAACGAGAGCACTTGTCCGCGCTTGGCGGTCAGCCCGCCGAGGATCGCCGAAGCGCTCTCTTCGGGGACGATCGCCTCGACGTAGACGATCGGTTCGAGTAGAACCGGACCGCACTTGGGTAGACCGTCGCGAATCGCCATCGCCGGCGGCGGTCTTGAACGACGCTTCGCTCGAGTCGACCGACGTGGTAGGCTCCGTCGATCAGCGTGACGTGAATGTCGACGACCGGATATCCCGCGATCGGTCCCTGCAGGAGCGCCTCGCGCACGCCTTTCTCGACCGCCGGCAAGAACTGGCGCGGGACGACGCCGCCGACGATCTTCTCTTCGAACGTGACGCCGTTGCCGCGCTCGCGCGGCTCGATTCGCAGCTTGACGTCGCCGAACTGGCCGTGGCCGCCGGTTTGATGTTTGTAGCGGGAATGAACTTCGGTCGGCTGCATGATCGTCTCGCGGTACGCGATCGACGGTGCGTGCATCTCGACGGCGACATGATACTTGCGGGCTAGGCGCGCCATCGCGGTCGTGACGTGGACTTCGCCGAGACCCAAGAGTTGAAGCTCGTTCGTGAACTCGGCGCGCGCGACGCGGAGGGTCGGATCCTCCTCGATGATGCGCGCGAGCATCTGCGACAGCTTGGATTCGTCCAGTTGTTCCTTCGGCTTGATCGCGACCGCGAAGAGTGGGTTCGCAAGTTCCGGGACCGGGCGGACCGTCTTTGCGCCGGTCGTCAGCGTATCGCCGGTCAGGACGCCTTCGAGTCGTCCGATCGCGACGATCTCGCCCGCGCTCGCCGAGGCGAGCGGCTCTTGCTTCTTGCCCTGCAGCTGGAAGAGCCCGGCGGCGCGCACCTTCATTCCATCCCGCGACGTGTCGACGAGGGTCGCGTCGGCGCTCATCGTGCCGTCCCAGATGCGAACGACGGAGAGTTTCCCGGACTGCGGATGGATGATCGTCTTAATGACCTGCGCGACGAACGGTGCGCTCGGGTCACCGCCCGGCGCCGGAAACTGCTTGTGGATCACGTCGAGCAGGGCGCTTGCGGCGACGCCGATGTCGGTCAGGCCGGAACCCACCAGAACCGGAACGATCAGATCCTTGGCGGTCTCCTCGCGCAAGTCGGCGCGAACCTCTTCGAGCGGCGGTTCGATCCCTTCGAGCAACTCTTCGAGAAGATGGTCGTCGAAGTCGCCGAGCGCTTCGAGCAATTTTTGGCGCGCGTCGCCGACGGTGCCCGCGAGTTCCGCCTCGATCGGGATCTCCTTCGGGGCGCCGTTCTCGGCGACGAAAGCGCGCTGCTCGGCGAGATCGATGTAGCCCCGAAACGCCTCGCGCTCGCCGATCGGAAGATGCTCGGGGACGACGCGGTTTCCGAAGTTAGCGCTCAGTTCGGCGAGCGTCCCGCGAAAGTCGCTCCCCGGCTTGTCGAGTTTGTTGACGAAGAAACAGTGCGGCATCTTTCGTTCGTCGAGGAACTCGACGAGCGAGCGCGTCTGGCGGACCCGCCCGGGATCCGCGTCGATGACGATGATCGCCGCATCGCAGCCGACGAGCGCGAGGCGCGCCTCTTCCGCAAAGTCAACGAAGCCCGGGCAGTCGACCAGCGTTAGGTCGATGTCGGGCGTTGAGGCGTGCGCGAAGCCGACGGTCGTCGATTGGCCTCGGTCGATGCACTCCGGTTCGTAGTCGGTCGTGGTGGTGCCGTCGCCGACCGAACCCCGCCGCGGAATCGCGCCGCATTGCGCCAACAGCGCCTCGACCAAGCTCGTCTTCCCGGAATGATGAGGGCCGATGATGGCGACGTTCCGGCGGCGTTCTAGTGATCCCATTGGCAAGGAGTCTCCGGTTTCGCGGCGTGGCGTGGTCTGCCCGGCTTCTCCACAACGAACGATTTTCCGCGTTCGACTGCACGAAAGAGAAGCGTGCTAGGGCCGCGCCTTGGGTGCCTTTTTCTTTTTCGTGGCGCTCTTCGGCTTTGCTTTGGCAGGCTTTCGAGCGGCCGTAGGCCGTTTTGGTGAGGCCGGCTTGGCCTTGTGGCGCGGCGGCGACTTCTTGGCTGAAAGGCTGCGTGTCGCGGCGGGGCGCTTGACCGCCGCTTTCGCGCGGGCCGGCTTTGATGCGGCCTTCTTGGCTTTTGCGGCCGATGGGCGCGCGGCAGGTCGAGCCTTCGAAGCGGGCGGCCGGGCCTTTGCGATAGGTTTTGCTGGCGCGGCTTTTGCGGCCGGGCGCGCCTTTGCGACCGGCGCTTTTGCGACTGGCCGAACTTTTGCAACTGCAGGGGCTTTTGCGGCCGCAGTTTTTGCGGCCGGCCTCGCCTTGGCGGACGGTGGCGCTTTTGCGATCGCGGGCGTTTTTGCCGCCTTCGCGGCCGCAGCCGGTTTTGCAGCGGTCGGCTTTGCGGCGGGCGCCTTGGCGTCGGCGCGCGCCTTGGCCTTGTCGGCCGCCACTTTCTTGGCGACGGCAGTTTGTGCCGTCGTCTTCGCGACGGATTTTCTCGAAGGCGCCTTTCGCACCGGTTCGGCGGGCATCTCGTCGCCGCGCGCCGCCAGTTCGGCGCGCCCGAGGCCGGAGACGCTGCTTCCAATGAGCGGCGGCGGCGTGACCGCGTGCTGGCGCCGGATCTCCTCGGTCGCGCGAAGCGCGACGCGCGCCATCCGGCCGTTCACCGGGAAGGCGATCTCGTTGATCCCGGCGGCGTCGAGCATCTCGAGGACCGTCTCGAATCCACCGCCTTGATCCTTCGGGCTGTGCGCATCCGAACCGACGGCGATTAAGAGTCCCTTCGCTTTGGCTTTCTTCATCAGACGCATGTTGGCGCTGCGGTAGCGGCGCAGTTGCGCCGGCTCGTCCGCGAAGTAGCGGTAGAAGTAGCGGGCGTTCAGCTCGAGCGCCATCCCGCGCGCCGCCGCCGCGTCGACGACCTGATCTTCGTACTTCTGTAGCGTAGCGTCGTCGGGCCAGTGCCCGAACTTCGCCGGGACGTAGAAGTGCCCGACGATGTGGCCCGGGAGCTTCTCGATCGCTTCGAGCAAGGTCGTCGTGTACAGTTGCCAGACGCGCTCGGTTCCAACGAGCTCGAACGTTGCTTTGAACTCGGCGTTGTCGAACGGCCACTGCCAGCCGGCGCCGTGCTCGGGGTGGTCGACCGGCAGAAAGTGCACCGACCGAATAATCGCGTCGGGGCGCATCGCGTCGACGATGTTCTGGGCGTCTGGGCGATTGCGCGGATCGTTGTCGACCTCGGCGCCGATCGAGTAGCGCATCCCCTTGCGCAAGCCCTCGGAGACGGCCGCGGCGTGGACGAGATCGACGCCCGCCGTCTCGGCTGCGCCGTACAAGTCGCCCGCGTGCGCCAGCTTCAGCGCGCGCCGCACCAGATTCACCGCCGCCGGGTCTTCGAACGTCAGATAGTTCACGTGGTCGGCGACCATCAAGAAGCGGGGCGAGAGGCGGCGGCAGGCGTGGTAGAACCACAAGAAAAGCATCCGAGCCGTGTACGGGATCGGCCGTTCCTCGGCAAACGGTTTGTGCTCGCCCTTCGCGTGGCCGTGGACGTCGGGGATCGCGTCGACGCGTGGGTCGCGCTCGGGACCGTTCATTCGCCGAGGGTCGTCGCGACGGCGATCTCGACCGCGCGGACCAAAATCTCGATCGGCAGCGAGGGGGGGACGTGAACGAATCCGGCTGGGATCGAACCTTTGGTCAGCGCGAGCACCTCGTAGAAGAGCTGATTGCACACATACGTGCCCGCCGAGTCTGAAATGTAGCCGGGGATTCCGGCGGCAAGCCAGGCGGACAAAATACGGTCCAGCGGCAGATTCGCGGGCAACTCGGCCGCGCCATTTTCGGCGACCGGACGCCCACGGACGACTGCCCCGGCGTTGTCCGGCCGGTCGAAATCGAGCCGGTTGACCGCGACCCGCTCGAGGGCGATCCGGTCGCGGCGCGCCGCAAGGCCGGTCGCAACGATCAGCTCGACGTCGCCCGCCTCGTCGAGCGCGGCACGCAGCGCCGCGCTGACGAGCGCCGCATCGACGGGCAGGACCCGCCCGAGGATCTCGCGCCCCGCTATGGTGCGGCCGTCGAGCCGGCCGGCGATCGACGCGCTCGGATTAGTCGCGTGGTCGCCGAACGGCTCGAAACCGGTAACGAGAACGCGCCGCGCCACCGACCTTGAATTCGAAACGTCCGGGCGCTCTCCCGGGGGCGCAAAAAAAAAGCCGGCACGCGGCCGGCGGACTAGGGTATCGAGTTCGTGCGCAGCGTTTAGGTCTGCGCACCTCCAATCATCGTTTTGAGACTACGTTGGTTTCCTTCGAGTGTAACGATGATCACCTCCCTTTGTCCGTCTGTTTGCCTTCATTGGTATGTCTCTGAAGGAGCCGCGGACGTATTACGGCGACATCGATTCGCTAACGAGGGGCCCGATAACCTTCCATCTTGAGGATTCGTGCCTTGATCTCGATCCCGTAGCCGTAATTGTGGAGCGCACCTTGGGCGTCGACGACCCGATGACATGGGAAGAAGAGGGCGACGGGATTGCGCGCCATCGCCTGTCCGACGGCGCGCGCGGCTTGCGGGTGCCCGATCTCGCGGGCGATCCAACCATACGAGCGGACTTGACCCGGTGGAATCTCAGCCGCTTTGTGGAGCGCGGCGCGTTCGAATTCGGTAAGGCCCGAGTCGTCGACGAATTTCATGTCGACGTGCCACGTCTTGAAGAAGTTGCGAACCGCGTCGCGCACCCAAGGCGGCGGCGTCGCGATTTTTACCGGCCGGCGCAGCCGTCGCTCGACTTGCGGGCGGAACTTCTCGAGGTCTTGGCTGCGCGTGAGCCCGACGTACGTGATGCCGCTGTCACGCCAGGCGATGAATAGTTCGCCGAGCGGCGAGCTCAATTTGCTCAAGGAGTCCGGCTGCGTCGCTGCATAGCGAGCGCGGTACTGTTTGATGTGCTCTAGGATGCTCGGAACGAGGTTTGTCGGCGGCTCGACGACCGGGAGGCAGGAGAGGCAGTAGACGACGCCTTCGTATTCTCTGTAAAGATCCTGACAAGTTCGGCATCGTCGCAAGTGCGCCAGGACGTGCTCTCTGCTGGGCGGGACGCCTTCCCGCATCTCATCCCAGAGCGCTTCAACATCACAACACCGCATGCGCAGTCTCTCCATTTGGCGCGAGGCGGCCAACCTGTGGGCCGAGTATTCGCCGCAGGATGCGCACAGCTCGATGCACGTGCGACTTGACGGTCCCGATAGGCTGGTTGAGGATCTCCGCAATCTCGGGGTGACTGCGTCCTTCGATGAATCTCAAGGTCGCCGCGGCGCGAAGATGCATGGGAAGTTGCAAGAGTGCCTGCTCCACTAGCGCCATGTCGGCGCTGCGTTCGACGATCCGCTCGGGCTGCTCGGGGCCTTCTTGCGTGCTCTTGAGCAACGCGTCGGGGTCGGCCAGGGCATCCAGGGCAACGTTCGTCGGCCGTTTTGACCGAAGCCGGTTCCTTGTGACGTTCAACGTGATCGTATATAGCCAGGGTTGCAGTCGCAGCTCACGCCGCTGCTCGTCGCTCATCTTTCCAAGGGCGCGGAATGCCCGGACGAACGCATCTTGCACGATCTCCTCGGCGTCCTCGCGGTTCCCCGTCATGCGCAGCGCAAAGCCGTAAAGCCGCCGTTGGAACTCGTCGACGATACGTTCGAAGTGCTGGACCGAGGGGACGGACTCCGCGGTCCGCGACGCTGCAGTCGCTTTCCGCTCGGTGACCCTCCCTGAAGCGACCACGCGAGACTCCTGGCTGCCGAGGAGCGGAACGAGCCACCCATGAGCGTCGAAACCGCCCTTCGCGGGCAATGGGTTTCGACTCTACGTCGGCCCTCGCGGCCTTCCCCCTGGGCTTGGGCCGCTTAGCGAGGCCGCTCGGCAGTCGTGGTGCGAGCCGGGTCGGCGGCGCGAAGCGTCCGCCGGTACACGATCGTGATCGGATCGGCGCTCCCTCGATTCGAGACGTTGCCGGAGATGGTCACGGTCGTATCGAGTGACAGTAACAGCGCGCTATCGAGGTCGTAGTAAGCGGTTCCGCGCATCCGAATCCCGCCCACCAAGGTCAGCCCCGGCCGGTCGGGGAGGGCGCCGTGGACGGGGCCGGCCGCGTCAAACCGGACGCCGAACGCCTTGTGCGTCCCGATAATCCCGGACCCGAGCCGTTCCAGATGGCCGTGCAGCGACGAGCCCGTGAACGGCGACGGGAAGTCGAAGGGGAGCGTGGCGTGCAGCCGCTTGAGGTCTTCGAGGGTCGCGGCGTCGAGCTGCGCTGAGAACGGTTGGTTCAGGACGGTCAGATAGTCGGGGTCGTGATCGGCCGAGTCGAGCTGTTCGCCGCTCGGGAGCATGTCGCTGAGATAGTCGGCGGTCGCGTCGTTTGCGGCGCCTTGGTCGTTGCGGACGTAGGTGACGTGCGCCGTGTAGCGCATCGCCTTCCCATGGCGGTGGACGCCCAGGACCTCGGTGCCGCGGTAGATGGTCTCGCTCTTGATGTCGCCATCGCCGATCGAGAAGCTGTCGCGGCCCGAGACGACGTAGCGCTGGTCGGCGGCATAGGCCATTCTGCCGAGTCCACAAACGAGCGACAGGGAAAGAACTCCGGCCAAAAAGCGCGGGGCGCGCTGCACATTCCCAAAACGCAAATAAGGCGATGCCGGTTTCTTCTCGCTCGCTCTGCGAGGGTTCGACCGCAATCCTGCCGATAATTCGGTGTAATGTTCAAGCTGTGGGTCGCGGCGCTCGCACTCGTCGCGGCTCTCCTTGGTGATGCCGGGCACGCGGTCCGGGCGGCCGAGACGACGGCGGTCGCCTCGACGCTCGAAAAACTCTATCGCACGGCTTATGACGAGGCGCTCAACCGGCACGCCGTCCTTCAGCGCGACGGGACGACCTACGTGTCGAGTGGCGACATCGACGCCGAGTGGCTGCGCGACGCGGCGGCGACCCTCGAGCCGTATATCTCGCTCGCCGGCTCCGACCAGCACGTTCGCCAGGTGCTGCACGGGACGGTCGCTCGCATGGCGCGGTACATCCTGCTCGATCCGTACGCCAACGCATTTTGGGCGAACTATCGCGTCGCCGAGCGTAAGTTTGAGGTCGATTCTCTCCTCTACCCAGTTTGGTTCGCAAGTAGATATTGGAAGGGCACCCGCGATCGCTCGATCTTCACGCCGCAAGTAAATCGGGCTTTCGAGCGGGCGCTCGAGGTGCTCCACAACGAGCAGCACCACGCCTCGCGCTCGCATTACCGGCACCCCGACCTCGCCGACGGCGGCGAGGGGGCGCCGGTGCGTTTCACCGGCATGGTCTGGACGGGCTTTCGCCCCTCGGACGACCCGTCGCGCTACGGGTTCAACGTCCCCGAGAACATGTTCGCAGTCGTCGTGTTGCGCGACTTGGCGAAGATCGAAAAGGACGTGTACCACAACGAGCGCGACGCCGAGAACGCGTGGGGGCTCAGCGTCGAGATAGAACGCGGGATCGAACAGCACGGCCGGGCCAACGTCAAGGGCATCGGGCGGATGTACGCCTACGAGGTCGACGGCCTCGGTCACGCCGCGCTGATGGACGACGCGAACGTCCCGTCGTTACTCTCGATTCCGTACTTCGGGTATCTCTCGAGTAACGACCCGGCGTACCGCAGCACGCGCGAGTTCATCCTATCGACGCGCAACAAGTATTTCTATGTCGGGCGATACGCAAGCGGGATCGGGAGTTCGCATACTCCGCGCGGGTACGTGTGGCCGCTCGCCCTCGTCATGCAGGCGCTCACGTCGCGCAACCAGGCCGAGACCGACCGCGTGATGGACTACATCGCTGCGGCCGACGTCGGCGATCACCGCTTGCATGAGTCGTTCAACGCGAATTGGCCCGAGTCGTTCACGCGCGAAGACTTCGCCTGGCCGAACGCGTTGTACGCGAAGCTCGTCCAACTCCGCGGCACCGAATAGGCTCGCTATTCGCTCGCGGAAAGTCCTAGGCCAGGTAAACTCGCGGTGGCTCCGCATGGCTGCGCCGAAACTTTTGCGAGATGGGGATATCCGCATCACGCCCAGCGAGCCGAATGAATCATGATCCTGCTTGTTTCCTACGACTTCACAGCGCAGTCGATCCATCTCCAGGAAGCGTTCGTCGAACGGCTCAAGGAGCAGGGCGAATGGTGCCACTGCTTGCGCAACACCTGGCTTATTGACACAGAGAAAGCGCCCAACGAGCTGTTCGCTGCGCTGAAAGAGAATCTCAGCGCCGTCGACCGCGTCCTGGTAACCGAAATCGGCGAGTATTGGGGAACTTTGCAGCCCGACGCGTGGAAGTGGATAGACGAGCGGTTGCGCCAGAAGGCCACGGCATCGTAGAGTTGTCTTAAAAACCCCGCCGCAAGGCGACCCCGCGAAAAAGGCGGGCGCCGCCGGACGAGCCGCTGCGATACCTCGAGGCGAGCTTTGGCTTTGGGACCCCGAGTTCCAGGCGAGCCTCGCGCGAGCCAGGCGCCGCAAGCCCTCCCCCAAACAATAACCGCCCGCGCGCCTCTCGTCGCCGGTTTACGGCGTCAACTTGAACACGGTGCCGTAACCCTTCGTACCGCCGTACACCGTCGTCCCGTACAAGTTACCTGATTTGTCAGCGACGAGCCCAGCTTGTGGCTCCGCGCCGTCGGGCGTCCCTCTAAAACTATAGAGGACGCTCTCGGTGTAGGTCGTCCCAGACGGCATCAACTCGAAAATAGTGCCGCAACCACCGCTGCACGCCGACGAGCCACCGCCGCCGACGGTCGTACCGAAGATGTCGCCGTTGGTGTCGCGCAAGAGATCTGCTTGGGGGTTCGCGCCGTCGCTCCCCCCTTGAAAGTTATAAATGACTGTTTCGGCGTAACCTGATCCTGATCGAGTTAGCTTGAAAACGGTACCACATCCATTTTGACACGATCCGGTGCCCCCGCTGGCTGTTGTACCGTAGAGCGTGCCTTGCTTGTCGCCGATTAAACCTGCTGACGGAGATGCGCCGTCCGGCGAACCTTGGAAGCTGTAAAGAATGGCATAATTGTACCCGGATGCAGATGGGGTAAGGTTGAATACGATTCCATAACCGCCCTGGCAGCGGTTGCCGCCTCCGCCGACCTGCGTCGTGCCGAAGAGCGCACCTTGGGTGTCCGCGAACAACTTTGCGACCGGGTTCGCCCCGTCATTGCGACAGTCGAAGGAGTGAAGAATAGGGCCCTTTGCGGACCCCAATCCAAAAACGGTGCCGTCGTCTCGACTGCCGCCGGTTTCAGTTGTACCGAAGAGGGCGCCCGCTTTATCCATGATAAGGCCCGTGCGGGGATAGGACCCATCTCCCTGCGGGTTACCTTGAAACACGTACAGTTGGCTCTCCGAGTAGTGCCCTTTCGATCGTGCCAATTTGTAGACGGTTCCACACCTAGGATTACAGCCGCTGAGGGTTCGGTAGCCGCCAGACAACGTCGTCCCATACAGCGAGCCGTATTTGTCTAGAACAAGACCACCATATGGCGAGATACCATCTGTGCGATATTGGTAGAAACTGTACAAGATGGACTCGGCGTAACGTGAACCCGACGGGGTCAGCTTGAATACTGTGCCGCCGCCCTTTGTGCCGCCACCAGTCGTGGTTCCGAACAGTGCGCCCTTTTTGTCAAAGATAAGCGTGGAGTACGGATTTGCTCCGTCGTTCGTGCCCTGAAAACTATGGAGCACGGTCTCCTTCGCGGCGCCCGGCCTTGCCGCCGAGCCGGCAACGGGCATTCGCCGCCCGGACGATACGGGGACAGAATGGGCCGAGCCGTCCGGCATGGCACGCAGCGTGCCGTTGCCAGCGCCGCAGCCCGTTAGCGCGAATGCAAGAAAAACCGTCACGCGACCACGAGAAAATAAGTGGCCGCGGCACCCTGAGAAATCCAGCATGCTCATACACCTCATGGATCAGAGGCGAGAAAGGCAGAAGGCGCCGTCCCCGAAGAGAGCGGCTTACTGGTTAAACGCATCAACGGGCCACAGTGTTCCCGGACCTCGGTCTGATGACCGATGCCGACGCGTCTTAGAGCACCTTCGAGAGGAAGGCTTTGGTGCGGGCGGCTTGCGGGTTGTCGAAAACCGCGCGCGGGGCGCCTTCCTCGACGATGACGCCGCCGTCCATGAAGACCAAGTGCGTCCCGACTTCGCGGGCGAACCCCATTTCGTGCGTCACGCAGATCATCGTCGTGTGTTCGGTCGCGAGGTCGCGCATAACGGCCAGGACCTCGCCCGTGATCTCGGGATCGAGTGCCGAGGTTGCTTCGTCGAACAGCATGACCTTCGGCTCCATCGCGAGCGCCCGCGCGATCGCGACGCGTTGCTGCTGCCCTCCCGAGAGTTGCGATGGGTACTGCTGCGCCTTGCCGGCGAGCCCGACCTTCGCCAACAGCTTAGCCGCGAGTGCGTCGGCATCGGCGGCCGGCATGCCGCGGACCTTGCGCGGCGCAAGCGTCACGTTCTGCTGCGCGGTCATGTGCGGGAAGAGGTTGAACTGCTGGAACACCATCCCGACGCGGCGGCGCAGGTCGACGTCTTTCACGGCTGGATCGGTGACGGAGAGCCCGTCGACGACCACTTCGCCGCCATCGATCGTAATCAACCGGTTGATGCAGCGCAGGACCGTTGACTTGCCGCTCCCCGACGGCCCGATGATACAGCAGACGTCGCCCGGATCGACCGCGAGGTTGATGTCTTTGAGGACTTCGTTCGTGCCGAAGGCCTTGCGGACGTGGGACATTGCGACCATCGGCATCGTTACGCCAGCCTTTTCTCGAGCCGCTGCGAGGCAAGCGAGATCGGGTAGTTGATGAAGAAGTAAATAAACGCGACCGTGATCAGCAGCGGGAACCACAGCGCCGAGTTGTTCTCGAAGTCGACGCGCGCCGTCTCGAAGATGTCGCGGACGCCGATCAGCGCGGCGAGCGAACTGGACTCGACGACCGCGACGAACAGGCTCATCAACGGCGCGATCATCCGCCGCAGTGCCTGCGGGATCACGATCTCGCGCATGACGGTCAGCCACGAGAGCCCGAGCGCCGCGCCCGCCTCGGTCTGCCCGGCGGGGATCGAGAAGATCGCGCCGCGGACGATCTCAGTCGCGTTCGCGCCGCCCCACAGCGTCAGCGCGACGATCGCCGCCGCGACATCGGGGAGGCGAATCCCCAATTGCGGCAGACCGAAGAACGCGAAGAACATCAGAACCAGCAGCGGGATGCCGCGCAGCAACTCGACGTAGGCAAAAATGAGGACGTCGACCAGCCGGTTGCGCAGCGCGCGAGCGGTCCCGAGCACGAGGCCAATTGCGATCGCCAAGATCATCGAGACGACGCTCATCTCGAGCGTCAGCGCCAAGCCGCGCGTCAGGATCGCGGGGAGTGCGCTGAAGTACGCGCTCACGTGCCGTACCGCGCGAGCCACGCCTCGAGCGCGCGCAGGATCAGCGAGAGAACGATGACCGAGACGAGATAGAAGAGGCCGATCGTGATATACAACTCGGCGCTCGACAGGTTGATCGCGATGTAGTCGTTCGCCCAACCCGTGATTTCGAACGTTCCGATCGCCGAGATCAGCGACGTGTTCTTGAGCAGCGAGATGAAGTTGTTGCCGAGCGCCGGGAGACTGATCCGGAACGCTTGCGGCAGGACGACCATCAAAAATTGGTCGCGTGCCGAAAGCCCGAGCGCGCGAGCCGCCTCGCGCTGGCCTTCCGGGACGGCTTGGATCCCGGCCCGCAGGATCTCGATGTTGATCGCGCCTTGGTAGAAGATCAGCGCGATCGTCCCGGCGACGACGGCAGGGAACTGAACCCCGATCAACGGCAGCGCGAAGAAAACGAAATAGATGTGGACGAGCGGCGGCGTGTTGCGAAAAAACTCCGCAAACGCCGTCGCCAATCCGCGTGCGAGCGCCGAGCTCGACGTACGCATCGCCGCGCCGGCGACTCCGACCAGGAGTGCGCCGGCGATACCCGCGGCCGTGACTTCGAACGTGACCAGGCCGCCGCGCACCAGCACCGGCGCGGCGTCCCGCACGATCTGGAAGTTGAGGTGCGCGGCGGCCAGTAGCGTTATGGCATGAACCGCCCGGCCGCCGCGCCGAGCCACTTCGTGTACTCGCGCTTCAACGTGCCGTCGCGGGTGAACTTCACGAGTTCCTTCGAGATGAAGTCGCACGGCCCGGCGTCGCCCTTGCGGCACGCCGCGCCGATCGGCGCGTCATCGTATGACTTCCCGACGACCTTGTAGTCGTTGGGATGCTGTTGCTCGATCCCGACGAGCAGCGCCGCGTCTTGCACGAACGCATCCGCGCGGCCCGAGTCGACGGCGGCCAGCGCCTCTGAGGTCTGCGGGAGCGCCATCAAGTTCGCCGTCGGGACGACGCGCTTCATCCCGGCTTCACCGGTCGAACCCGGGACGACGACGACGTTCTTGCCGGCGAGATCCGGCGCGTCGTGAATCGTCGTGTTGCTCTTCTTGACGAGCACCTGCCAACCCGACTTCATGTAGGGCGCGCTGAAGTCGACGACGGTCTTGCGCTGTTCGGTGATGGTGACCGTCGAGAACAGGAAGTCGACCTTGTTCGTGTTGAGGAACTGAAAGCGGTTCGCCGAGACGACCGGGACGTACTCGATCGCGTCGGCGTTGCCGAGCATGTCCTTGGCGATGTCGTGGAGCAGGTCGATCTCGAGGCCGACGTTCTTTTCGCCCTGGAGGAAGCCGAACGGCGGGTAGTCGGCTTTTACGCCGACGACCATTTTGCCGCGCGCTTTGATCGTGGCCATGGTGTCGTCGGACGAGGCGGGCTGCGGCGCGCCGAACGCGACGACCGCGAGAAGGGCGCAAAGCGCGACAGCGCCGCGCCGAAAGGAAATAAGCATAGAAGACACTCCCACTAAGTGACGAGGTAGCGGCGTTTTGGGCCCCCCGGCGGGTTCCCTTCTCATATTCTTAACACCGCCGTGGCAGCGTACGCCCATGTTTCGCAAAACGTTTCTCTTGCTGGCCGTCGTCGTGGCGTGCCGGCAGCCCCTTCCCGCGACCGCTCAGACGACGCCGCCCGACGAGCGGACAACCCGTTTCGTAGCGGCCTTCAACTCGGGCGAAGCCTCCCGCATCCGCAACTTCCTTCAGCGCGAGCTCGTACCCGAGCGGCTCGGCGACGTCGATGACATCGTCGCGGGGCTCACCGCGCAGCGCTCAAAGATGGGGCCGCTCGTCGTCGCGGCGACCGATCGCGGGCCGCGGCGCACGGTCGCGCACGCCCGCACCGAAAAGAGCGAATGGTACGACGTCATCCTCGTGGGTGGTCCGGCGGATAAACTCCGGCGCGTCGCAGTCGCGCTCGGGCTGCCGCCCATGACGAAAGCCGCGACGCGCGACGCCGCCGCGCTGCCGCCGATTCTCGGACCGTACTTGAACGCCATCGCCGCGAAGGGGTATTTCTCCGGCGTCGTTCTGCTCGCGCACGACGGCGCCGAAATCTTCTCGGGTGCGTACGGTCAAGCCGACCGCGTGCAGAAGGCTTCGAACACGATCGACACGCGCTTCAACATCGCGTCGATCGGCAAACTGTTCACGATCGTCGCGATCCATCAACTCGAGGAGGCGGGGAAGTTGAGCGACTCGGACACGCTCGGCAAATGGCTCCCCGACTATCCGAACGCGGCCGCCAAGGCGGCGACGATCCGGCAACTGCTCGATATGCAATCCGGGATCGGCGACTTCTTCGGCCCGCGTTTCGCGAAAGCGCCGCGCGACCAGTTTCATTCACTCGCCGACTACCTGCCGTTCTTCGCCGGCGATCCGCTCGCATTTGCGCCCGGCACGGATTCGCTGTACTCAAACGGCGGGTTCATCGTGCTCGGCCTGATCGTCGAGCGGGCATCCGGCGAAGATTACTACACGTACGTCCAGCGCCACGTCTTCGGGCCGGCCGGGATGACGCAGACGGGGTTTCGGCCGCTCGACGAGCCCGATCCGTTGCGCGCGAAGAGTTACTCACGGGACTGGGAAGACGCGCCGACGTGGGCGACTCCGCTGCATGCCGCCGACGACCTTGGTCCGTTGCGCGGTACGTCCGCGGGCGGCGTCTACTCGACGGCCGGCGATCTTCTCAAGTTCACGCGCGCGCTCGCCGCTGGTACGCTGCTCGCGCGCCGCTACGACCGGCTCGGCCCGGGAAACGCCGCGGCCGGCGGAACGCCGGGCTGGAACGCGATCCTAGTCCAAGAGCGCAACGACACGCTGATCGTGCTGTCGAACCAAGACCCGCCGGTCGCCGAGGACGTGGGCGACATGCTCGCACCTTATCTGGAGCGAACGTAGCCGGACGTTCGGAGGCTTGCCATCGCCCGCATTCTCGTCGTCGAGGACGATCCCAAGACCGCCGAACTCGTCCGGCTCTATCTGGCGCGCGCCGGCCACGAGACGCGTATCGCCGCCGACGGCGCGAGCGGGTTGACGGCGACCACCGACTGGAAACCGGACCTGCTCGTCCTCGACGTCCTTCTCCCGAACGTCGACGGCTTGGAAGTTTGCCGCCGTCTGCGCGACGGCAACGACGTCGCGATCGTCATGCTCAGCGCGCGCACGACCGAGCCCGACCGAATGCGCGGTCTCGAAGCCGGGGCCGACGACTACGTCGGCAAGCCGTTCAGCCCGCGCGAACTCGTCGCGCGCGTCGAGGCCGTCTTGCGCCGAACCGGGCTTTCGACGCGCGCGCGCCGCATTGCGTTCGATGGGATCGAGATCGATCCGGCGGCGCGCGAAGTACGCGTCAACGCGAACCCGGTCGCGCTGACGCCGACCGAGTACAGGATCCTCTACGTTTTATGCGGCGCGCCGAACACGGTCCGCTCGAGGTCCGAACTGATCGAGCACGCGCTCGGCTGGGACTACGAAGGTTTGGAGCGCACGATCGACGTCCACATCCGCAACTTGCGGCGTAAGCTCGCCGATGCCGGCCCGGGGCGGGCCGGATCGAGACTGTCGTCGGGTTCGGTTACAAAATCGTCGCGCGCGATGAATAGCCTTTACGCTCGCGTTCTGGCGACGATCGTGCTG
This sequence comes from Vulcanimicrobiota bacterium, assembly GCA_963832625.1. Classification (GTDB taxonomy): domain Bacteria; phylum Vulcanimicrobiota; class Vulcanimicrobiia; order Vulcanimicrobiales; family Vulcanimicrobiaceae; genus CAWHUV01. Next base: position 1,117,860 of record CAWHUV010000008.1, read on the forward strand.
GTTGCGGCGGCGACGCTCGTCGGCGTCGGCGTCTTCTCGACGCGCACGACCGCGCTCCAGTTCGAACGCTTCGAGGGGGCCGGCCATACGGCGGCGATTCCGTCCGGCGCGGCCGCTCAAGTGCAGGCGTACTTCGCCCGGCGCAAGGAGTGGGACGGCGTCGAATCGCTGCTTGCGGCGATCGGGCGCAAGCGCGACCTTCGCCTCGTGCTGCTTTCGCCGCGCGGCGACTTGATCGCATCGACGATCGCCGGCCTCACCGACGCTACGGTCTCGGGCGCGCCGGGCGACGTCACGCTTCGGCTCGGCTTGCAAACGCTTGGTCCGGTAAGCGAACGCGACCAACTCGTGCTGAAGAATCCGTCGTCGGCGGTGGTGCGCGATCGCAGCGGCGCGACGCTTGCGGTCCTCTACGGGCTCCCTGCGGAACCGCCGCCCGCGCCGGGGGCTGCGCTCGCCGGCTCGGTCGAACGCTCGATTTGGCTCGCGGTCGGTTTTGCGCTCGTGGCGGCGATCGTCGCGGCGGCTTTGCTCACGCGCTATATCCTCGCGCCGGTGCGGGCACTCGGCGCATCGGCACGGGCGCTGGCGGCGGGCGACTTCTCGCGCCGCGTCACCGTCCGCGGATCGGATGAGATCGCCTTGCTCGGGCGGCGCTTCAACGCGATGGCGGAAAGTTTGGAGCAGTCGGAGCGACTGCGCCGCCAACTCGTCTCGGACGTCGCGCACGAGTTGCGCACGCCGCTGACGAACGTGCGCGGCATCATCGAGGCGCTGCAGGACGGTGCGCTCGAGCCGAGCCCGCGCAACCTCGGGTCACTTCACGAGGAGTTGCAACTCTTGCAGCGTTTAGTCGACGACCTGCAAGAACTGACGCTCGCCGACGCCGGCCAACTGTCGCTCGCGCGCGAGACGATCTCGGTCGCGACGTGCGCTCGCACCGTCGCAGCGGCGATGCGAACTCAAGCCGAACCAAGACGCGTCCGAGTGACCGTCGTCGAAGACGGCGAAATCCCCGACGTCGTCGCCGATCCGGCGCGCGTCCGCCAGATTCTGACGAATCTCGTCAGCAATGCGATTCGGGTCGCGCCTGCGGGGTCGGACGTTGAGATACGCATCGCCGGTGCGCCCGAGCGCGTGACGGTGAGCGTCATCGACTCGGGTTCGGGGATCCCGGTGGGCGAGCTGGGGAACGTGTTCGAACGCTTCTATCGCACGGACGCGTCGCGTTCGCGAGCCGGTGGGGGGAGCGGCCTCGGCCTTGCGATCGCAAAGAACCTCGTCGAATTACACGGCGGCACGATCGGCGCCGCTAACGCCGCCGGCGGGGGCGCGACGCTGTCGTTTACGCTCCCGCGTTGAGGCGCGGCGTCGCCGGCCGAGAACCCTCGGCGAGGAAGAAGCGCAAGGTAACCGTCCCCGCGACCACGACGACGGCCTCAGGGCGTTCGAAGATGCGACCGTCGATGTCGACGACGTACCGCCCCGCGCGAAGCCCCGCCACGGTCGCTCGGGCGGCTCGTTCGCGCTTGTCTTGCGGCGCGCGCGTCCCGAGCGCCGCGTCGACTGCGAGCCTCACGAGCCGGTCGACGCGCAGTGGCGTCGCGGCCGCGAACGCGCTGCACGCGGTCGCCGCGACCGTTCCGATATCGATCGGTACGGGGATGCGAATCACACGCGCCGCTTCGCGCTTAAAGTTGCGCGGTCATCTTGCGAGGCCGCACAATACATGCGCCGAAACGAGCAGGAATGCACGCGATGCCGCCGACGCCTCGCCACGGACAATCCGCATTCCCGCTAATCCTGATCATGCTCGGCGTGATCGTGGTTGGTTTTGCGATCGGCGCGGGGATCTCGCTCGTCGCCCGGAATCGCGCCGCGAACGCGCCGGTCGCCGTCGCTTCCGCGGCCCCCACGAGCGTTCCGACCGCAAGCCAAACGCAAGCTGCGCCTAGCCCGGCGCCGTCTCCGAGCGCCGCGCCGACGGCCACACCCGCTACGCCGGCGCCAAGCGCGTCGAGTCTTACCCCGCCGCCGAGCCCCACAGCGACGGCGTCCAATGCATCGCCGCGCGCGTCGCAGCCGGCCTCGAGCGTCCCTCGCGTCGCGGTCGTTCCGAGCCTCGCGCCGCTCCACACGCCGGTGCCGCCCCTGCGGCCGCCGACGCAGCCGCCGACCGCGTCACCAACTGCGGCGCCGACCGCGCTGCCCGAACCGACCGACGAAGCCGATTCTGATTTCTCGCGGCTCGCCGCGTCGGTGGTTCGGGCCTATCTAAGCGCACTCGCGCGCGGTGACGATGCGGCGGCCCGGGCGTCGCTCGATGCGCCGGCCGGGTCGAGCGCCGCGCAGTTGTCCGAGAAAACGCTCGCCGGGCCTGGCATGCGCATCACGGGAATCCAAGCGCAAGGGACCGGAGATAACGCCACCGTCAACGTCGACATCGGCACGCCGCAGGGCGCGTACTTCGCACAGTTCTTCGTCAAACGGTCGCCGACGGGCGCTGCGGTCATCTACAATCACTCAGTCGTCCCGGTTGGGAGGAGGTGACTCCGATGGCCGAGCGACCGATCGAGAACCTGCTGACGACCGAGGAGCGCGTCCCGCCGCCGTCCGGCGTTGCGCGTTGGGCGAGCATCCCCGATCAGGATGCGTGGAACGCCGCGGCGTCGCGCGATCCGATCGAGTTTTGGCGCGCGTGCGGTGAGGGCATCGCATGGGCCGAGCCTCCGCACGCGACGCTCGAAGGCGGACTCGGCAACGCGCGCTGGTTCGTCGGAGGAAGACTGAACGCGACTGTCTCGTGTCTCGATCGCCACGTCGCGACGCATCCCGACGCCGTCGCGTTTCACTATCTGCGTGAGGACGGCCTCGAGGCGACAACGACCTACAGCGATCTGCTGGCGTCGGTCAACCGATTCGCAAACGCGCTGCTCGCCGACGGCGTGACGCGCGGTGACTCGGTGTGCATCTACATGCCGCTCTCGGTCGAGGGGATCGTCGCGATGCTCGCGTGCGCGCGGATCGGCGCGGTCCACAGCGTCGTGTACGCGGGGCTCGGCGCGACCGCGTTGCGCGACCGCATCGAGGACGCCGGCGCGGAGGTCGTCATCGGCGCCGACGTCACGTACCGGCGCGGGCGCGAGATCGATTTGAAGAAGATCCTCGACGATGCCGTTCGCGACCTCGCGCGCGTTCGCCGGGTCGTCGTGTGGCGGCGCGACCGCGAACCGGCAGCGCTGACGCCGCGCGAACGCGACTTCGAAGAGTACGCGGTGGGCCGCTCCGCCAGTTGCGAGCCGGTCATCGTCGCGGCGAACGATCCGCTGTTCATCCTCTACACGAGCGGGACGACGGGCAAGCCGAAGGGCGTCGTGATGTCGCACGGCGGTTATCTCGCCGGAACGGCCGAGATGCTGCGCTACACGACCGACCTTACTCCCGACGACGTCTACCTGGTGCACGAGCGACATCGGCTGGATCGTCGGACATTCACTAATCGTATACGGTGCGCTCGCGAACCGCTATCGTTCGATCATCCGCGAGGGCGCGCCCGACTTTCCGTCGCCGTCGGCCGTGTACGAAACGATCGAGCGACGCCGCGTGACGAAACTCTACACCGCGCCGACGCTCGCGCGCATGCTGATGCGCTTCGGTCCCGATCTCGTCGCGCAGCACGACCTCTCGTCGCTGCAGGCGATCTTTTGCGCGGGCGAGCCGTTGAACCCCGAAGCGTGGCGTTTTCTGTTCGAGACGGTCGGCGGCCGGAGCGCGGCGGTCTGCAATCAGTGGTGGCAGACCGAGACGGGTGCGATGATGCTCGGCTTCTTGCCGACCAGCGACATACGCCCCGACCGTAGCGGGAAGGCGCTTGGACCGATCGAGTTCGACGTCGTCGACCGCGACGGCAAATCGGTCCCGCGTGGCGCGGGCGGATTGCTCGTGATTCGCAACCCTTGGCCGCACATGTTCAGCGGTGTCTGGGGTGACCCGCTCCGCTACGCGCAGTACTTCGAACAGATCCCGGGGACGTACACGGCCGGTGACGTCGCAACGCTCGACGCCGAAGGCTACCTGACGGTCCTCGGTCGCGCCGACGACGTGCTCAACGTCGCGGGTCACCGGATCGCGACCGCCGACGTCGAGAGCGCGCTCGTCTCGCATCCGGCGTGCGGCGAAGCGGGCGTCATCGGCAAGCCGGACGAGATCAAGGGCGAGGCGATCAAGGCGTTCGTCGTCCTACGCATGGGCCACGAAGCGAGCGATGCGCTCGGAGCGGCGTTGATCGAGCACGTACGGTACCATCTCGGACCGATCGGGACGCCGGCCGAGATCGAGTTCGTCGCGAAACTTCCCAAGACGCGAAGCGGGAAGATCATGCGCCGCCTCCTCAAGGCGCAGGAAGCCGGTCTCGACCTCGGCGACACGACGACGCTCGAGGAGTAAGCGTCCGGGCTTGCGGGGAAGCGGGCATCGTCGGCAAAAGATACGAGGTCGGGGCGGGGTCATGAGACCCGCCGTCTTGCGTTTGGGACACTCGGTCACGCGGAGGGAATCGAGGATGAGGACTGGTCTGGTCAGGCTTTCGATGATTGCAGCCGGCGTGTTCTTGGGAGGCGTGCTCGGCGTGCTTCCGGCGAGCGCGGCGCGGACTCTGACGTACGCCGCCTATTTCTACGACACGACCGGCAAGCAGTTGGGACAGGCGATCCTCGTCGGCGACGATACCGGCGGCGTCCTGTTCCGGGTCGACGTTAGCGGCCTTCCGCCCGGCTTGCACGGAATGCACGTCCACGAAATCGGGTCGTGCAATCCCCTCCGCGACACGCAAGGGAAAGTGACCCCGTTTGGAGCCGCCGGCGCACACTTCGATCCGCAGTCGACCGGACATCACCTTGGGCCCGACGGTCCGGGGCACGCGGGCGATCTCCCGAACCTCAACGTCGCTCCGGACGGCCACGCGCGCACGACCTTCTACAGCGACCGGTTGAGCGTCTTCGACGGACCGACGAACATCGTCGGGCGCGCGATCGTCATTCACCAGAACGAGGACAACTATAGCGACCTTCCCGCGAACGGCGGGAGCGGCCCGCGCATCGCGTGCGGCGAGATCGGCCCGCTGCGCGTCGAATAAACGCGCGGCGTTCGCTCAGCAGCCGAACGTGAAGTCGATGGCGACGAGCCGCTTCGCGCGGAACGCGAAGTTCTGGAACCAGCCGCACGCGTTTCCGGTTCCTTGCAGCTTCGCAAACGGGAACGCGGTCGTATAGGCTAACATCGTCACATCGGGGTGACCCGCGACGCGCTGCAGGGGCGCGCGGCCGAAGATGCGCGTCACGCGGCTCGGCGCGTCGCCGAGCCTGATCCCGCGTTCGGTATGAACGCGCGTCAGGTCTTCGGACGGAATCGCGACCGGCGGCGGATGGACGCCGGCGGCGAGGACCTGCTCGTAATACGTGCAGCAACCGCGCCCGTAGAACGCGAGCCCGTGGCTGGGATCGTAGACGGCTTTGGCGCGCACCGGGGTAGCCGTACCGTAGACGAAATACCGGCCGTCGGACGGCCCGCCGGTGTCTTTGTCGGGGAGCAGTTGTCCCTCGTAGACGAAGCGGTCGTGGAAAGCGACCCGCGTCGCGCGGCCCTGCCGCCACGGCTCGAGGCCGTCGCCGAAACTCGGCAGCCACTCGCCGAGCTCGGGGCTCGCTGCCGTCCCGAGCGGCGGCGCCGCGTGCGCGACAAGCGGCGCGGCGCCGGCAAGCGCCGCCACCAGAAAAAGCATCGCCATCATCGTTAACTTGCGCATGGGGGCCTCGTTCATACGTGCAGGTAACGCTGCAGCACTCCGGTGTTGTTCCGAAGTTCGTCGGGAGTCCCCTCGAATTTGATCGATCCCTGATCGATCACGTAGCAGCGATCCGCGACCGCCAGCGCCGAATAGAGGTTCTGCTCGACGAGCAGGGTCGTCATCCCCTTGGCTTTGATTTCGCGGACGATCGCTTCGACTTCGCGGACGACGAGCGGAGCGAGCCCCTCGGTCGGCTCGTCGAGGAGCAGCAGCCGGGCGTCTTGGACGAGCGCGCGCGCGATCGCCAACATCTGCTTTTCACCCCCCGATATCTCGTCGCCGCGGTGCGTCAAGCGCTCTTGAAGGCGGGGGAAGCGCGCGTAGACGTCTTCGAGCGACCAGCCCGGCCGCCGCGCGGTCACCCGCGCGAGTTTGAGGTTCTCGAAGACGGTCAGGTTCGTGAAGATGCGCCGCTCTTCGGGGACGAGCGAGATGCCGTGACGGGCTGTTTCCATCATCGCAAGCCCGGTGATGTTCGACCCGTCGAACTCGATCGTCCCCGAGCGCGGCGGAACCCAGCCGACGATGCTCTTGAGGGTCGTCGTCTTCCCGACGCCGTTGCGCCCCAGCAGCGCGACGGTCTCGCCGCGGTTGACGCGGATGCTCAAGTCCTTGAGGATATGGCTGTCGCCGTAGAACGTGTTGATCCCCTCGACCGCGAGCAGCGGCGCGGGCGTGCCGAGCGGCGCAGCGGCGCTCATCCGTGCGAACCTCGCGAGTCGGCCAAGTGCTGATCGTGGCCGCCGAGGTATGCCTCTTGGACCGCGGCGTTCGCGCGAATCTCGGCCGGCGTGCCCTCGGCCAAGATACGCCCCTGATGCAGGACCGTTATGGAATCCGAGATCCCCATGATCAGGTCCATGTCGTGCTCGATGATCAAGACGGTCATCCGCTTCGCAAGGCCGCGGATCAGCCGGTCGGTTTTCTGAACCTCCTCGATCGACATCCCGGCGACGGGTTCGTCAAGCAGCAAGATCTCGGGACGCGTCGCGAGCGCGAGCGCGATGTCGAGGCGTTTCTTGTCGCCGTGCGAGAGGTCGCCGGCGCGCGTATCGGAGAACGTTCCGAGGTCGACGAGGATTAGCGCCTCGTGCGCGAGGCGGTTGACGGCCTCGAGGCGGCGCGACGAGCGGAAGAACTCGAAGGAAAACGAGCCCTGCACGCGTGCGAGCGCGGCGAGCCGGACGTTTTGGAAGACGCTCTCGTCGGGGTAGATGTTCGCGGTTTGAAACGCTTTCGCGATCCCGCGCGCGACCCGCTGCGGACCCGACAGCCGCGAGATCGACTCGCCTTTGAAGTAGACCTCGCCTTCGGTCGCCGGCGTGATCCCGGCGAGGACGTTGAAGAACGTCGTCTTGCCGGCGCCGTTCGGCCCGATGACCGCCCGCAATTCGCCGTTGCGGACCGAGAAATCGATCCCGCTATTGGCGGCGAAGTGGCCGAAGTTCTTGCGCAGGTTGCGCGTCTCGAGAATCGTGTAGCCCATTCAGCGCGGCCCGATGCGCAGCGCGCGCAGAATCGTTTTTCGGGCCTCGCCCCCAAACGAGCCGAGCAGACCGCCCGGCAAGAAGACGACGACCGCGACGAAGATCAACCCTTCGATCAACCGCCACGCCTCGGTCGTGCCGCTGATGACGTTCTGTAAGTACGTGATCACGCCGGTCCCGACGATCGGGCCGAGAAGCGTCTTGACACCGCCGACGACGGTGTAGATCACGAAACTTCCGCTTTGGTCGACGGTCAGCGTGTCGACGGCGGTCGACGTTTCGTAGAGGCCCTTGAGCGCGCCCGAGAGGCCGGTCAACATGCCGGCGATCGTGAACGCGGCGATCTTGTAGCGCCGGGGGTCGAAGCCGACGAAGGTCGAGCGCTCCTCGTTCTCGCGGATCGCGGCGAGGACTTCGCCGAACTGCGAGCGGATCAGCGTCCGCACGAAAGCCAGCACGAGCAGCATGACGACCGCCGCGAACGGATACCAGTAGTGGACGTCGTGCAGGTTGCCGAACGGCCCGAGATCGAGCTCGGGGAATGTCCCGGTCAGGTCGATCGAGGTGAAGCCGAGCCACAGCGGCGGCGCGGTAATCCCTTGCAATCCGTCGTCGCCGTGAGTCAGCCCGCGCCACTGAAAGACGACGAAGAAAAACATCTGCGCGAACGCCAGGGTCAAGAGCGCGAAGTAAATTCCGTAGAGCCGAACGGTCATCGCGCCGATGACGAGCGCGACCACGGTCACGAAGGCGATCGCGATGAAGAGCGCGAGCCAGAAATTCGGGTGGCTCGGAAAGAAGCGCTGGATCGTCAGGAGCGCCATGTACGAACCGAGCCCGTAGAACATCGCCTGACCGTACGAGAGCAGTCCCGCGTAGCCGAGCAACAGGTTGAAGCCGATCGCGCCGATCCCAACGATGAGAATCTGCGTGGCGAGCCCGGGGTACCCGCCGATCGGGTGCAACACGAACGGAAACAAGATGAAGCCAAGGGCGGTGAGCCCGTAGAACCGCAGGTCGCGCATCAGCAATGGTTCACCCGCGAATGACTTCGCTCTCGCCGAGCAAGCCGGAAGGCCGCACGAGCAGCACGAGCGCCATCGCCAGATAGATGACGATGTCGCTTGCGGCGGGGACGAATAAGGTCGTGATGCTCTGCAATTCCCCGACGATCAGGCCGCCGAGGACCGCGCCCCAGAAACTCCCGAGGCCGCCGAGGACGACGACGACGAACGACGGGACCAAGAACTCGAAGCCTTTTCCCGGGTCGACGCTGTAGATCGGGCTCGCCGCCGCGCCGACGAGGCCGGCGACGCCCGCGCCGAGCGCGAAAATGACGCTCGACGCCTGGCGCACGTTGCCGCCCAACAGCTGCACCATGATGCGGTCGCGGATCCCGGCGCGGACGATCAGGCCGTAATCGGTCCGGTCGATGAAAAGCCACAGCGCGATGACGAGCAAGACGATCCCGATGCCGAAGACGACGCGATACGTCGGATATTGGATGAAGCCGAGGTTGACCGAACTCTGCACCCAATCGGGGACGGGGTAGGAGCGAGTCGTCCCGGTGAAAATCAAACGCAGCGTCTCTTCGATGACGATCGCGATGCCGAACGTAATCAGGATCTGCGCCGTCGGCTCGCGTTCGTAGAAGCGCCGCAGCAGCACGCGGTCGACGACCAACGCGAAGGCCGCGACCGCCAACGGCGCGGCGACGAGCGCCGGGCCGAGGCCGAAACGCTCGGCGACGACGAGCCCGACGTACGCACCGAGCACGTAGAACGCGCCGTGCGCGAAGTTGACGAGCCGCAGCATCCCAAAGACGATCGTCAGGCCGAGCGCGATCGCGACGTAAACCAGACCTCGAATGAACCCGTCGAGTAACTGCCCGGGCAGTTGCTGGAGGATGGCGTCGATGGCGGGACCCCTTTGGAAAAATGAAAGGACCGGCCCGCTGGGAGCCGGTCCTCGCAGGTCTGCGTCTACTTATATCCTAGGCGGTTTCTATCTTGCACTTGCTCTCGGACTGCGGGATCGAGACCGACTCGCCGTTGTGCTCTTCGAGAAGCTTGGCGAACGCGAAGGCCGGGTACTCGCTGCCGCGCTTTGCGATCGGGATGCCTTCGAGGACGAGGCAACTCCCAATCCCCTGGTGATCGAACGGCCGCCAGTGCTCGGGGCCCTTGGTCATCGAGTAGCGGTGGCCTTCCATCGCCACGATGAACTTCTTGGGGTCGAGGCTGCCGGCGCGTTCGATTCCGTCCTTCCATTGGTACATGTTGACGTAGGCGCACTCCGCACCGTTCGAAGGCGGGACGCCGTACGCCCGGATGAATGCGTCGACGAACTTCCGAGCGCCGGGGTACTTGTCGGCGTTGAACTTCCAGTAGAACGGTGCCGTCGTGACGACGTTGTCGAAGTTGTCGCCGGTGCCTTTGGCCATGTATTCGTCGGCCAGCGGGACGAGGATCTTCGCGGTCTTCGTCAGCCCGAATTGCGCCGCTTGGTTCAGCGCGTTGACCATGTCTTTGCCGAACTCGGTGATGACGAGCACGTCGGGCTTCGCCGCGACTGCCTGACTGAGCGCCGACGAGAAGTCGGTCGTGCCGAGCGGCAACAAGACGTTCTTGATCGTCTTCGCGCCCTTAGGCTCGAGCACTTCGGTCAAATTGTCGTAGACGCTGTGGCCCCACGTATAGTCCGCGGTGATGTGGAACCATCGGCCGGTGCCGTACTGCGTCAAGAGCGTCTTGGCCATCGCGCGGGCGGACATGTGCGCGTTGTTGTAGCGGCGGAAGGTGTGGTAATGGCACGAGGCGTCGGTCGTTTCGTCGCCGTGCGTCAGGGTCGCCATGAAGATGACGCCCTTCTGTTGGCACAGTCCCGACACGGCGACCGCCGTCCCGGTGCTCGAACCGCCGGTGATCATGATGGCGCCATCGCGCTCGATCATTCGCCGGGCGTTCTCAACCGCGACCGGAGCCTTCGTCTGATCGTCGCCTTCGCTCGCGCGGATCTTCATGCCCATGACGCCGCCGTGCGCGTTGATCTCGTTGATCGCCAGCCGGTACGCGCGAAGTTGGTCGGCACCCTGATCCGAATATGGGCCGGTCTGCGGGCAGTCGAGCCCGACGACGACCTCTTTCATCGGCGCGGCGATGACGTTGATGCTGCTGAACGTCGCGGCGGTCGCCGCGATGCCGCCGCCGATGAAGTGCCCGCGCGTCGGGCGGAAGGATGGAATCTTCACGGGGACTCCTCTCCGGGACGGTGGAACGCGAATCTCCGCGCCCAGGTGACTCCCCGAGCGCGTGAACGAGAGGCTTTTCCGGTTAAGGCGCTCGGCGGATTTTCCCTCCCGGGTGGGCCTCTGGTCGAGTGCCCCTAAGGCCGGTTCGGGCGACGCAGCCCGGTCGACCCCGGACGGGCTCGGTCGCCCGGCATTACCCGAGATGAATTGCGCCGGCGCGCGCGATTGATAAAGCGCGATACGCTTGGCTTGGCATTTCTTGGAGCATCCTTACAATGCGTCATCCGGGAGGTGACGCGCGACTTGGTAGGTGATAAAAGTCTCGCAATGTCGTCGTTCCAATCCACCGGTCGCACCGTCGCAGCAACGCTTCTCGTTGCGGCCTTCTTGGCAACCAACGCGGTCCCGTCGCTTGCTGCGGTTGCGATCGTCAACGTGCAAGTCGCGCCGCGGCCCGGAGGGGGCGCGCTCGTGACCGTGCAGTTCGGCGGCCCTTCGCCGCGCTGGCGCGTGTTGGGTGCGGGGACGAGCGAGGTCGCCGTCGTCTTTCAAGACGTGACCCTCGGTCCGACGATCGCGCCGACGATCGCCGGTCAGCCGCCGCTCACCAGCGTCTCGGTGCTTCAGAGCGGCGCAAGCGCGAGCGTCTCGCTTCACTTAGCGCAGGCCGTTCCGGTTCAAGTGCGCATCGGCGGCCCGACGACGTTGCTCCTCGAGGTGATTGCAAACGGCACGCACAGCGTGGTGAACACCGGGAGGAGTTCGACGCCCGCTCCGCAGGCGGAGGGGACCATCACCGAAGTCGTCCCGCTCAAGTACGCCGACATCAGCGAAGTCGCCGGAATATTGGTCCCGAACTCCAACGTCGCGTCCAACGACAACTTCCAACCGCAGTCGACCGCGCTCGGCTCGTCGTCGCTCGGCAGTTCGTTCGGCGGCGCCTTCGGCGGAAGCGGCTTCCAGCCGCAACAGCCGGTGCAATCGTTCGGCGGCGCGTTCGGCCAGCAGCAAGGGATGGCGCAGCGGCTCAACGACAACATCGCAGTCGATCGGCGCCTCAACGCGATCATCCTGACCGGGACGCCGGCGCAGATCGCGGACTTCAAAGTGATCATCGACAAGATCGACATCCCGGTCGATAGCGTGATCCTCGAAACCCAGATCGTCGAGTTGAACGACACCGCGCTGCGCGATATCGGTGTCGACTTCGCAGCGTCCGGCGGCGACCTCGTCGCGGGCACTCAGTACACGATCAAGAACCTGCAGACCGGTCAAGGTCAGGTCGGTCTCGCGGCCAACCTCTACGCGGTCGTCAACGAAGGGCACGGCCGCGTCATCGCCAAGCCGCGGATTTTGGCGCAAAGCGGACAGTCGGCCTCGATCTTGACGGGAGACGCGATCCCGATCATCACGCAGGTCGTCATCGCGAGCGGTAGCAGTGTAACCTCGCAGCAGGTGAACTACGTCAACGTCGGCGTCAACCTTCAGATACTGCCGCGCGTCAGTTCGGACGGCTACGTGACGTCGCACATTTACTCCGAAGTCTCGAGCGTGACCGGCTTCACGCAGGGCGTGCCGCAGATCAGCCAGCGCCAGGCGCTGACGACCGCGACCGTCAAGGACGGCGAGCCGTTCATCATCGGCGGCCTCTTGCAAGACAACGAGATCCGCAATCTGACGCGGTTACCGTTCATCGGCGACCTTCCGCTGATCGGCGCGTTCTTTCGGCACACGAACACGTCGCACTCACAGACGAACCTCTATCTGGTCGTGACGCCGCACATCGTCCATCGCGCGGCCGGCTCGCCTCCAACGCAAGCGCAGCCGCTGATCAACGCGACGCCGATCCCAGTACCGTTCACGTCCCCGTCGCCGCCAGCGCGCTGAGGCTAACTTCGTAGGTCCACCCACACCAAGGGTATGCTAAAGGTGCCCTAAAGGGACTGCGGAAGTTCGAGCCAGCGGACGCCGGCTTCCCTATGAGCAGCGGCGTCTCGTTACGCCATCGCGTCGCACTGGCCCGAGGCTGTCTCCGGATCGGCGGCCTCCGTGGAGGCATCCGATGAACTTCATCGCAGCGAGCCGCCGTCTACTACTTCTTGCGTTTGCCGTAATTCTCTGGGCATGCTCGGGGCAATCGCAGATCACGCCCGGCGGTTCGGGAAACGTGTCTCGGGGCGTCGCGCGCGAGCTTGCATCGTCGCAGATGCCGTCGGAGTTCGTGCGCCCCCTTACTTGGGTGCAACCGGGATGCCCGAACCACGTTTGGCTCTTTGCGAGTGACAACGTGACCGGCAATGTCGACGAGTTCTGCGAAGACGCGGTGATCTTCCGGCTGGTCGCCGTTTGCCCCAATTGCGGCGGCTGGGGTCTCGCGGTAAGCCCGTTCTTTACGGGCCCGGGCTACCAGGATCTGGCGATCGGGACAAAGACGGGGAAAGTGACGATCTGGACCGTCAAACTCAGCACCGGCGCGGTCTCCGCGGTGCCGAAGTCAACTTTGAAACTCACGCACGCCGGCGACGCGGCGTCCGGCATCTGCTTCGAAAAATCGGGCGGCCTTTACGCGACCGACTTCGGACACAACGTGATCGATTTCTTCAACGCGGCGTCGCTCGCCGGCCCGGGCTCGTTCACCCCGACGGGGAAGTGGCTTACAACGAACGTGACGCAGCCCTACGCCATTGCCTGCGACATCGACAGTCAGGGCGCGCCGGAGAACTATCTGATGGCCGTCGGCCTTGACACCACCAATCAGCAGGTCACGCTCTCGCAAGTCGTCAACGGTCCTCCGCCTTCCGGCGCCCAGAGCGTTGACGACACACCCGAATCGACATTCGGCGGAGCTTCCTTCGCGTTCCCCGGAGGGATGGCGCTCGACAAGAACGACGATCTTGTCATCTCCTTTCGAGGCTCCTCCCGCGTCTACGACATGGGAAACGCCGAACCGTGGAGCGGTGCGGGGACCTTCTGCACCGCACCGGGCCCCTATGCCGGCATCGCTTTCGACGATGAGCAGAACGAGATCTGGGCGGGCTATCTGATGACCACAACGACGACCGAAGTGGCAAGTGCCGCCTACCCGCTCACCGCCGGGTGCCCCCCTGGAACGTCCGGTGGGCCCGCGCTCCCCGAGGACGGCGAGCAGCAGTACTTCGGTGTCGCAGTCGCGCCGAACGAAGGTGTGTAAGGCTCACGGGCGACTTCGTTAACTGGGAGTTTGTTTGTCGGCGTGGCCGGTGGCGAGGCGGCGCAAGTCCGGCCCGACGAGGTGCTCGAGGAATAGCGCGACGAGCAGCGTGAAGATCTGAACCGGGACGAGGTCTTTGAGCGGGTCCGGCATCGCGGGGAGTAACAGCACGGTCGCCGCGGCGATGAAGATGAAGCCGACTAGCAAACAAACGAAACCGACGAAAATCGCGCGCACGCGGCGCAGCGAGCGCGCGACGTCGCGCACGAAATCGACCGGTGAGCGCGTGCCGACGTTCCAGACCACGAGCGCGAGCGTCTCGAGCACGATCGCGCCCGCGATGCGCAGGGCGATCGCGACGACGGCTACGGCGATGGGCGCTACGGCGTTGAGCGTGGTTCGACCGGCCCGGTGCCGCTCGGCGTCTCTTCGTCCGGCCAACTCGCGACGTGGCCGAGCGCGGCGCTTTTCAGTACCTTCAAGCCGAGCGTCGCGCATTTCATCCGCGCCGGGCTAATCCCGATTCCGACGTTTTCGAGGACGCGCTCGACCGGGAGCCGCGCGACGTCTTCGAGCCGCTCGCCCTTGATCGACTCAGAGAGCATCGACGTCGCGGCTTGGCTGATCGCGCAGCCGCGCCCGGAGAACCGAACGTCTTTCACGCGCCCGTCCTCGACTTCGAGTTCGAAACGGATCCGGTCGCCGCACAGCGGGTTGAGGTCCTCGGCGCTCGCGTCGATCTTTTCGAGGTGCCCGAAGTTCCGCGGGTTGCGGTAGTGGTCGAGGATGTACTCTTTGTAGAAATCGTCCATCGGTTACGCGAGCTTGAAGATCTCGGCGGCTTTGCCGAGCGCGTCGATCAACTGCTCGACGTCCTCAACCGTGTTATAGAGGTAGAACGATGCGCGGGCGGTTGCAGGCCAGCCCATCTTTTCCATCAGCGGCATCGTGCAGTGGTGCCCGGCGCGGACGGCGACGCCATCGGTATCGAGGATCGAGGCGACGTCGTGCGCGTGGACGTCGCCGAGGTTGAACGAGATGATCCCGGCGCGACCCTTGCCCACCGGCGGTCCGTACAGTTTGAGGCCGCGCGGCTCCAGTTCGCTTAGGCGCGAAAGGGCGTAGGCGGTCAACTCGCGCTCGTGTTCGTGGACCCAGTCGAGGCCGATCGCCTCGAGGTAGTCGATCGCGGCGCCGAGCCCGACCGCGTCGGCGATGTTGCTCGTCCCGGCCTCGAACTTCCACGGCAACTCGTTGAACGACGTCGTCCGGTACTCGACCCTGCGGATCATGTCGCCACCGGTCAGAAACGGCGGCATCGCGTCGAGCAAGCGCCGCTTGCCGTACAAGAAGCCGATCCCGGTCGGGCCGCACATTTTGTGGCCGCTCGCGGCGAAGAAGTCGACGTCGAGTGCCTGCACGTCGATCGGCATGTGGGGGACCGACTGCGCACCGTCGACGAGGACGACCGCGCCGGCGGCGTGCGCCGCGCGGACGACTCTTTCGAGCGGTAGAACCGTGCCGAGCGCGTTCGAGACGTGCGAGACCGCGACGAGTTTGACGCCGCGCAGTTTCGCATCCAGGTCGTCGAGTTTGTGCCGCCCGAGTTCGTCGACTTCGATGAAGCGCAACTCGGCGCCGGTCTTGGCGGCGAGGAGTTGCCACGGGACGAGGTTCGAGTGGTGTTCGAGTTGCGAGGTCAGGATCGCGTCGCCCGGTTTCAGATTCCCAAGGCCCCAACTGAACGAGACGAGGTTGATACCCTCGGTCGTGTTCCGGGTCCAGACGATCTCGGCCGGCTCGCCCGCGTTGATGAAGCGCGCCACTTTCGCGCGCGCTCCCTCGAAGGCCGCGGTCGCGCGCTCGGCGAGTTCGTAGACGCCGCGGTGGATGTTCGCGTTGTCGTGCGTGTAGTAATGAACGAGTGCGTCGATGACCGCCTGCGGCTTCTGGGACGACGCGGCCGAGTCCAAGAACGCGAGGCGCTTCCCGCGCGACGTCGGAAATTGCAGGATCGGGAAGTCGCGCGCGATCTCGACCGCGCGGCGGTCGGTCGCCGGGAGACTTGCCGTCGTCATCCGAGTTTGGCCTCGAGCGCGGTGCGCAGCCGGCTGCGGAGTTCTTCGGACGGAAGGCGGGCGAGCGCAGGTTCGAAGAAGCCGAGCGCGATCATCCGCTCGGCGTCGGTGCGCTCGATCCCGCGGGTTTGCGTGTAGAAGAGTTCTTCTTCGGAGATCGAGCCGACCGTCGCGCCATGGTACGCCTTGACGTCGTTGGCCGCGATCTCGAGCGCGGGGACCGAGTCGACGTGCGCGTCCTTCGAGAGCAGGAGCGCGTCGTCGCGCAGCGAGGCGTCGGCCCCGTGCGCGTCGGGCAGAATCTTGATGTCGCCGACGTAGCGGCCTTGGCCCTTCCCGATGCCGGCGCTGCGCACGATCGTGTGCGACGTCGTCGCGCCGGCCGCGTGCACGATCGAGGTGCTCAGGTCGGCGTGCTGGTCGCCGTTGGCGAAGAAGAGCGCGGTCAACTCGAGGGTGCTGCCGCGTCCGGTCAGGTTCGCGACGAGCCGCGTGCGAGTGTAGACGCTGCCGATCTCGGCCAACCCGACGTTGACCTCGGCGCCCTCGCCGAAGCGCACGCCGTCGAAAGCGAACGACATTCCCCCGGACGATTCCGTTTGAACCGAGACGAGGCCGACGCGCGAAGCGTCGCCGGCGATCACTTCGGCGATGCCGCAGCAGATTTGCCCGTCGGCGACCTCTTCGAACTCTTGGATGACGCGGAATTCGGCGCGCGCGCCCGCGACGATCAGCGTGTAGGGGAAGATCGACCCGGCGCCGCCGGCGTACGTGATGCGGATCGGCTCGTCGAGGCGCACGCCTTCGGGGACGTAGACGTGCGCGCCGCCGCGCGCGTACGCGACCGCGAGCGCGGCGAACTTGTCGGTCAGGAGATCGGCGCTCGTGCCGAGGCGCGCCTGCACGCGATCGGCGTGATGGACGAACGCGTCGTCGAGGCTCATCACGACGATGCCATGCCGCTGCGCTTCCGCCGCGCCGAGACTGAACGTCGCGCGCGCAATCTCGGGGCGGATTACACTGAAATCGAACTTTGCCGGATCGCGTTTCCAGCCGCGCCCGGACTTCAGCGGCGAACGAATCGGGAGCGTCTCAAAGCGCTCGAGCGCTTCGTAGCGCGAAGCCGCCGAAAAGGCGCCTTCGCCTCCGGCCGCGAGAAGCGCGGACAGGCTCGCGCGCGAGACGCCGGCCGGCGTGGTCCCGGCTTCGCTAAGCAACGGCGCTTCCGAACTCCTCGCGGATCTTGTCGTAGCCTTCGCGCTCGACGCGGTTTGCAAGGTCGGGGCCGCCGGAGAGGACGATCCGGCCATCGAGCATCACGTGAACGCGATCCGCCGTGATATGCTGCAGGATCCGCGGATAGTGCGTGATGATCAGAAAGCCGATTTGCTTCCCGCTCTCGCTCTTGCGTAACGAGTCGACCGAATGTCCGACCGCCTTGAGCGCGTCGATGTCGAGCCCGGAGTCGGTCTCGTCGAGGACCGCATATTTCGGCGCGAGGATCGCGAGCTGCAACATCTCGAGCCGCTTTTTCTCACCGCCTGAGAAGCCGTCGTTGACGTAGCGCGGCAAAACCGCGTGGTCCATGTCGAGCTCGTCGAGCTGTTCGTAGATCAGTTGGCGGAACTTCGCGGGCGGCAGATCGCCCGGGTGCAGCGCTTGGCGCGAGACGCGAATGAAGTTCGCGACCGAGACGCCCGGGATCGCGGCCGGATATTGAAAGGAAAGAAACAGCCCCGCCTTCGCGCGCTTGTCGGGGCTCAGCGCGAGCAAGTCGGTTCCGTCGAGCGTGACCGAACCGGCGGTGACGTTGTAACTCGGGTGACCGGCAAGCGAGAAGGCGAGGGTCGATTTTCCGCTGCCGTTGGGGCCCATCAGCGCGTGGACGCTGCCCGGCTCGACGACGAGGTCGATCCCCTTGAGAATCTCCTCCGCCCCCACGACGCCCGAGCGCAGACCTTCGACGCGTAATCCTTGTTCTGAACTCACCCTTCGATGGTAGAGGGCGGGTGGAAGAAAGTCAAGGAAAGTATGGACTATCTTCGCTTTTCATGCTAAAGTCGCAGGCAGATGCAGGATGCCCGGTTCTTCCAGTCGACGCGCGGCAAGATCGTCACGGCCCTCCGCCGGCGCCACACGGCCTCAGCGGTCGACCTGGCCGGCGAATTCGGGCTCTCGACAAACGCCGTCCGGCAGCAATTGCTGACCCTCGAGCGCGACGGGTACGTCGTCGAGCACGCCGTCCGGCGCGGCCCGACGAAGCCGACCCTCGAGTATTCCCTGACCCCAGGCGCGGAGACGCTCTTTCCGCAGCGGTACGACCGGATGTTGAACGCGGTATTGCGCGAGGTCAAGGACCGCCTCGGAGCCGATGCGCTGACGACGGTCATCGACGGATTAGGGAAGCGCGCCGCGGTGA
Organism: Vulcanimicrobiota bacterium; assembly: GCA_963832625.1. Taxonomy (GTDB): domain Bacteria; phylum Vulcanimicrobiota; class Vulcanimicrobiia; order Vulcanimicrobiales; family Vulcanimicrobiaceae; genus CAWHUV01. The sequence goes on from CAWHUV010000008.1 coordinate 1,136,129, forward strand.
AGTACGCCGAGCGCATTACCGCCGCCGACCCTAAGGGGCGCGCGCTCCAACTGGCGGAGATTCTGCGGGAGCAGGGCGTCGAGGCCGACGTGATCGACGTCGGCGGCGCGATCGAACTGCGCGAGCACAACTGCCCGTACGCCAGGACCTCCGGCGAACACCCCGAGGTCTGCTCGATCATTCACACGGTCCTCCGTGAGGACGTCGGTGCAGGTTCGACCCAAGTCGAGTCGATTGCAACCGGTGGCGACGCATGCCGGTTCGAGATCAAAGCATGAACTTTCCGAAGTTTCAGAAGCTCGTCGAAGAGCGCAGCGGTTTTCGCACGATGGACGCCCCCATGGCGACCGGCGAGTATTTCAGCGACTCCTGCGGCGACATGTATACCTATTATCTGAAAGTCGGCCCGGGCGACGTGATCGAGGACGTCACCTACTTCACGACGGGCTGCGGCTTCGGGACCGCGACGTGCAGTCTGCTCGTCGATTTGGTTCAAGGGAAGACGATCGACGAGGCCTACGCGATCGGCGACGACGACATCGAGGCTCAACTCGACGGCTACCCCGAGAAGAAGAAAGACTATCCCGGCCGCTCGATCGCCGCGCTGCGTGCCGCCATCGACGACTATCGCGCGAAGCGCGCTGCCGGCACGATCACGGACGAGATGTTAGCGCGCGCGCATGCGGAGTCCAAGAACGGCTCCGCCGCCTCGCCGCCTGCGATCGCGACGCCGGTAGTGCCGCCCCCAGCCGACGACAAGGTGCTGATCAAGCTCCACTAGCGGCCGGCGCGTTCGCCGTACGGGTCAAGCCCGAAGAGCGGAGGCCGACCTAAGGCGGCGAACCCCTTCGAACCACCGTCCCGGGAGTTCGAACGTGTTCAGATCCTTTGCGCGCCGCGCCATTGTCGCCGGCCTCGTCGCCGTTTCGCTCGCGGCCTGCAGCGGCGGTAGCACTACTCCGGCGCCGCCCGGTAACGGCGGCTCCCCCGGCGCGAACCTCTTGTCGCGGATCGTGGGCGTCGGCGACAGTCTGACCGCCGGCGTGCAGAGCAACGCGCTCCTCGGCGTCGACATCGTTCCGAATCCGCTCGGTAAACTGTCGCCGTTCCCGATCGTGCCGAACACCCAAGGTCACGGGTTCTGGGCGCTCTTGTGGTCGCAAGCGAACGGCGGCGCGAACCCGCTGAATCCGGCGATCTCGCCGATTCCGCTGATGGTCCCGCCCGGCCTCGGTTCGATTTTGTTGCCGACGGTGACGGGCGGCTTGACGTCGATCGTCGCGACGTGTCAGGGTCCGGCCGCGGTCGCGACCACCTACTCGACGGCGCTGCAGACGCGCATCGCGCCGACGACGGTGCCGATGGATCTCGGCGTCCCGGGGCAGACGCTCCGCGAGGCGATCATCATGGGCTCGCCGGTCGCGCCGTGCAACGGCCAGGGCTTGCCGTCGCAGTTCCTCCCGTTGAACGGAATCATTCAGTCCGAGGACACGTACCTGTGGCCGGTCCTCGGAAACTTCCCGCAAGGGACGACCCAGTTGCAAGCGGCGGTCAGTTTGAAGCCGACGCTCGCGACGGTGTGGCTCGGCAACAACGACCTCTTGCACTACGCGTTCTCGAACGGCGTCTTCCCGCCGACCGACCCGGGGCAGTTCCAAAGCGACACGGTCCAGGTGATTCAAACCCTGCAGAAAGCCGGTGCGCGCGTCGTCATCTCCAACTTGTTCGACGTCTTGACTGCGGCGCAGTTCACGAACCTCGGCAAGCTGCCGGCGTACTTCACGCTCTACCTCGCGCCGTACGGCGTCAACCAGCAACAGGCGGTGGCCGCGGCGCAAGCCGAGCAGGCGTATTACCAGGCGACGTACGCCATCGGAAACGGAGCGTTCTTGACCGAAAGCGGCTGGTTCAAGTCGCTGTTCGCGGTGCTCTACTCGCTGCAGAACCAAATTCCGCTGCAGCAAGTGTTGGCGTCGCCGACGTTCCAACTCGCCGCCGGCGACTTCGTCTCAGACTCGGTCGCGGCCAACACGCAGAAGTACAACAACCTGTACAACGCGGCGATCGCGGCCGCGGCGGCCCAGACGCACGTCCCGCTCGTCGACAACCACGCCTTCCTCGCGAACGTCGTCGCGAACGGCGGGTACATCCCGTATCCCGGCAACCCGAAGTGCTGCAGCCTGTTCCTCTTCGGCGGGCTGACCTCTGACGACGGGCTTCACCCGTCGAACTCGGGCTACGCGCTGATCGCGAACAACTGGATCTCGACCATCGACTCGGCGCTCGGCGCGAACATCCCGCAGCTTTCGACCGCGCAGCTCGAGGCGATCAACGCCGGGGACCTCTACTCACCGCACTAGCGCGGCGCGGGCGACTAGGGCAGCACCTCGTAGCGCGAGACCATCCCGCCCTCCATGTGGTCGCTCACGTGGCAGTGGAAGAGCCAAATCCCGGGATCGTCCGGCCACATGTCGGCCGTGAGCATCTGCGCCGGTGAGAGTGCCAGCACGTCGGTGCGTTGGCCGTTCCAGAGGATCGTGTTGCCGTGCCAGTGCGGCGTGTGGAAATTGAAGCCCTCGCCGAGGGTGAGCAGATACCAGCGGACGTGGTCGCCTTTCTTCATGGTCGGCATCGGGCCGTTCGCATACGAGTAACCGTTGATCGTCCAACGGAAGTTCGACGGCGCGAATCCTTTGCCGAGAAGCGCGTCGAGCGCGTCGTCGCCCGGAGCCATCGGAGACGCTTCGAGTTTGTTGATTTTCTTGACGCCCTTCATGAAGTGCTTGATGTTGTAATTGAGGAACCAGCTTTGGTTCTCGTCGTACTCCATGAAGAATCCGACGAACTCCTTATCGACGTCCATCGGCGTCCCGTCGGGCCGCGCCTTTCCTTGGCGCGTCACGATGATCGCGCCGATCAAACCGGCGTTGACGTCGCGCCGCTCGTCGACGTGCGAGTGGTAAAACCACACGATGGAGTTCGGATCGTTCGGACCTGGGCCGGCCCGCTCCGGGACCTCCCACGTGTAGGTGAACGTTGCGCCTGGCGCGACCGCGTCGCCACCTTTGGCCGACATCGGGACGCCGTCGGCGTAGCCCGAACCCTCCGAGGCTTTTTCGTAGAAGACGCCGTGGGGGTGGACGCTGTACGGATGCGTGCCATGGTTGTGAAACACGATCTTGATCGTATCGCCGACCTCCGCGCGGACGATCGGACCGACGATCCCAAGATACGCCTCCTGCGCCGGGCGCGGCTTGAGGTGCGCGAACGTTGCGTCGGTGTACTCGCGGTAGACCGCCTTGCGGTAGACCCTGCCGATCGAGTGAGGGCCGTTCGTCAAGTAAACCTTGGCGTACCCCTCGGGAGCCATCCCCATCATCTTGTCGAGTCCGCTTGGGGCATAGTCCCAATCGAGCTCGTCGGCGGCGATGTAATACGTGCGGGTGACGCCGTGCCGGTCTTGCGCAACCGCGCCGAAACCGAGGGCGATAACGGAGACACCGCAGGCCAGTGAGCCTGCGACGAGTCGAAGCACTGTCTTAACGAGCATTGCCGGCCTCCTGCGCGGGCGTGACGCCGCACGAAGGCGTAAGTTACACGCGCCCCCCTAGGCCTGCCTGCCGGGTCAGGCTGCTAACTTTCGTCGAGTTCTCGGATCTCACGCATCGATTCGAGTTCCGGTAACACGAGTAGGTCCTTCGGACGACCGGAAGCGCGTTTCGAGCGAATGAGTCCCTTTAAGGAGAGGATCTGCGTGGGTGGACCGCCGGTGATGATCTGAACCTCGTCGATGTATGGCGACAAATCTTCGTAGATCCCAAGCCCCATGAGGAACGCGAGAATATCGATATCGCCGTGGTCCGTAGTCAATGTAAAATTGGCGCCGTTGAGTATCGTTGTCTCGTCGAAAAGAAAAGGCACGCCCACGGGCTCGCCGGCGACGCGGAGTCGCGGCCGGAAGGGCTTGAGCGCTGCGACGAGCCTGGCGACGTTATCGCGGTCGCGTGCGTAGACGATGTCGATGTCCTGCGTACGATAGGCCGAACCGTGAAGCCCGATCGCAACTCCGCCGACGATCACGTATTTGACGCCGTTCCCCGCCAACGCTTCGATGATAAGGCGGAAATCGGTCATGGTGTCGGCTTAAGGATTACGTCGCGCGGGTCTAGCCGGCGCGTCTAATTGATCTCTTTGCAGCTGTTCGAGCCGCTCGGACGGCGAGAGGCGGAACATGTTGCGTACCGTTAGCGTAAGATCGATGCCAAACTCGATGGCGGCTCGCGTCTTCGAACCGGCCGGAGGGTTTCGCAGAAAGTCCTTTGTCGAATCCTTCATCGTTGCACCGGCTACGATATTCGACGTTGCCAGCGGCATTCCGCGGGGGACACCTGTCGTGCCCACGCGGTAGGAGTCCCCGAGGCGCCGAGGACGGGCATCTCGAAAACCGCGATTCTTGGCTTGACCTCACCCGCAATTCATTCGGATATTGGAGGAAGATGGTCATGAAAGCATTTCGCACGACGACGGCCGCCATTGGGTTGCTCGTCGCATTGACCGGCATCGCCGGTTCGCGCCTGCGAAGCCTTCGAGCGGGAATAGGAAAGGCGGCGGGGGTACGCCCATCCACTACTAGGACAAGAACGGGTTCTCGCGCTTCTCGGCGCCGATCGTCGTCGCCGGGCCGTGGCCGGGGATGACGACGGTCGCGTCGGGGTAGGCGAACAACTTCGCGCGGATGCTCGCGACGATGTCCTCAAGCGACGTCCCGCCGATGTCCCAACGCCCAACGCCGCCGCGAAAGAGCGTGTCGCCGGAGAGCAAAAGCTTCGGATGCGAGAGAGCGTCGATCGCGAACGAGACGCTCCCCGGCGTGTGGCCGGGCGTGTGCAACACTTCGACCGTCGCCGCGCCGGCGCTGATGCGGTCGCCTTCGCGCAGGTCGCCGTCGATCGCGACGATTTCGATCGGCGGTAAGCCGAAAGCGCGCGTCAGTTTGTCTTGTTGCGCGTAGAGCGGGAGATCGGCCGGGTGCAAGAGCCCGCGCGCGCCGGTCAAGTTCCGCAATTCGCCGAGGCAGCCGATGTGGTCGAAGTGTGCGTGCGTGTGAATGAGGTGGGTCGCGCGCACGCCGAGCGCCGCGAGGCGCGCGGCGATTCGCTCGGCTTCGTCGCCCCCGTCGACGACGATCGCTTCGCCCCTCTCCGTGTCGGCGACGATCGTGCAGACGCATTCGAGCAGTCCGACCGGGAAGTGCTCGACCGTTACGGAATCCGGCAACCGAAATCCCGATAGCCGGCGTTGAAGTAGCCGAGCGGCGCGCCGTCCTGCGCGGCGCACGACAGGACGGTCCCGACGAAAATCGTGTGCGTCCCAACGGTGTGTTCTTCAGCGAGGTCGCAATCGAGGTGGCCGAGCGTGCCGTCGATCACCGGTGCGCCCGTGACGTCGGTGTGATACGCGACGCCACCGTCCCCAAATGGGTCGCCGCCGGCCGGCGTCGCGAACTTCACCGCCAGCGCTTCTTGCTCGAGGCGCAGAATGTTCACGCAGAACTTCCCGGCTTGCACGATCAGCGGATGACTGCGGGCTTGGCGGCTAACGCATACGAGGACCATCGGCGGCTCGAGCGAGACGCTCGAGAACGCGTTCGCCGTGAAGCCCTTGGGCCGGCCGTCGACGATCGTCGTGACGACCGTAACGCCCGTTGGGAAACGCCGCATGACCGCGCGGAACGCATCGGGGTTCACGCGATGCGCGCGGCGATCCCGGTCCCGTCCCCCAGAGGGATGATGGTCGCGTCGAGTTGCGGGTGATTGAGGAACGTTTTGTTGAACGCGCGGATCGCTTTTGTGTCGACCGAATCGTCGGGCGACGGAGCGGCCGCGGCGCGGCCGCTCCACAAGAGATTGTCGACGACGACCAGCCCCGACAGTTTGAGGAGCGGGACGCTTCCCTCGAGGTAAGCTTCGTACTCGTCCTTGAGCGCGTCGATGAAGACGATGTCGAGGTTGCGCTGCGGGAAGGTCGGCAAGACCTCGAGCGCCGGCTGGTTGATCATATCGACCGCTTCCGCCTTGCCGGCGCGCTGGAGAAACCCGTCGGCGATCTTCGTCCGGTCGCGATCGGGATCGATCGTCCAGATGCGGCCGGCGGGCGGAAGCGCGAGCGCCATCCACAACGTCGAGTAGCCGTACGCGGTCCCGATTTCGAGGATGCGGTTCGCTTGCATGCAGTGGACGAGCGTCGAAAGCAGACGCCCCGTCGAGCGCGAGACAATCGGGATTCCGTCGCGCTTCCCCATCGCCTCGAGTTCGAGGAGCAAGGGATGGGGAGCGCGATGGATTCGTTCGAGGTACTCTTCGTTGTTGGCCACGAGGCGCGGCTAGAGCCCGACGATTCCTTTGTGCGTGTAACCGAACGCCATGAAGAAGACGAGCGGGATCGACATCGCCGTATTGAAGCGCGACGCGAGGAACGCGATGCGGCGCGCCTTAGCCTTCTCTTCGTCGGTCGCGGGGACTTTGCCGAGGATTTTCATCTGGTTCGGGTAGATCAGCACCCAGACGTTGAAGAGCATGATCGTCCCGAGCCACGCGCCGATGCCGATGCCGACGAACGGCGGGCGCAATGCGAACGCACCGAAGCCACTCCCCACCGGCGGCAACGTCGAGAGCAGCACCGCGCCCATCACCCACGTGGCGAGCGCCGACCAGCGGAAGAACTGCAGCGCGCGCGGGGCGACGTACTTCGTGATCCCGGCGCCTTCGTTATTGGCGCTCGCCTGCGCGAGCGCTTGCCCTTGCACGAAATTGAAGTAGTACAGCAGGCCGATCCACATAATCCCGGCGAGGTAGTGGAGCCAGCGCGCCAGCCCTGCAACCCAATCGATGCCCATGTTATGCCGCCCCTACCGGCTGAAGCCACTTGACGACGAAGTAAAGAACGATCGTCACGATGATCCCAACGACAATCGTCCCGGTCAGTGAATCAAAAGGAGTCTTCAACGTCGCCCCCTCCTCGAGCTTGAGCGTGCCTTGCTGGAAGCGGTCTTTTGCGGCGCACGCTTGCTCTCCTCGCTTGCGGTTTCGACGCCATCGCGCTCGGGCAAACCCTCGTTATGAGCACGATACTAAAAGAAGCCTATCAAGCGAGACATTGGTCCCTTAGCGGCCTTCAGGGGATCTCCGACCACACGCTGGAGGTCCATTTCGGCCTCTACGAGGGATACGTCAAGAATACAAACTTGCTGAACGAAGAACTCGCGAGCCTGTCGGGCGCGAACAAGAACGGGCAAGTCGATCCGCGTTTTGCCGAGCTCGAGCGGCACATGGGCTTCGAGTACAACGGCATGCGGCTGCACGAACTCTACTTCGACAACTTGACCGCATCCGGGAAAGGCGAGCCCGGGCCGGGAGTGCTCAAGGATACGCTGACGCGCCAATACGGCGACTACGAGACGTGGAAGCGCGAGTTCTTCGCGGTCGGCGGAATGCGCGGGGTCGGTTGGGCGATCGCGTACCAAGACCCGGCCAGCGGTCGTCTGAGCAACCATTGGATCACGCTCCACGAGGATGGCAACATCGCGGGCTTCACGCCGATCGTCGTCATGGACGTGTGGGAGCACGCCTACATGTTCGACTACAAGCCGGCCGACCGCGGCAAGTACATCGAGGCCTTCTTCGCGAATCTGAATTGGGAGATGTGCGAGTCACGCCTGAAAGGCTAGAGTGGAGCGCCTTCGGCTCTTCCCCCTCAACACGGTGCTCTTTCCGGGCGCCGTGTTGAACCTGCACATCTTCGAGCCCCGCTACCGGCAATTAATCTCCGACTGCGCCGCCGGCGAAGAACCGTTCGGCGTGTGTTTGATCCGCGAGGGCGACGAGGCCGGGGATCCCGAGGTGACGCCGCACGAGGTCGGGACGACGGCCGAGATCTCCGACTTGAAGCCCCTCGCGGGCGGGCGGTACTACTTGAGCACGATCGGGCGACGGCGTTTTCGAATCGAACGGATCGTCGGGCGCGACCCGTACATCACCGCCGAGGTGACGTACCTTGCAGAAGAGACGCTCGCCGACGAGATCACGGTCGAGGGTCTGGTTAGCGAGATTCGCGCGATCTTCCGCGAGTATTTGCGGCTGCTGGTCGAGTTCTCGGGGATGCAGGCGGATATCGAATTGCCTGCCGATCCGGTCGAAGCATCCTTCCTGATCGGCGACGCGCTCCAGGTCGCCGACTCGATGAAACAGCGGCTGCTCGAACTTTCGAGCACCGAGCAGCGCTTGTCGGTCGAACTCGGTTTCTTGCGCCGGCTCCTCCCGCAGTTGCGTTCGTTGCTCGAAAAGAAGCGGCAGACGCCGCTCGCCGGCCAAACGGCCGCGCCGGGCGGCGAAGCTCGGACCGAACAGGAAAAGTTCTTCGGCAAGCACTTTTCTCAGAATTGACTGAGAACGCGTCAGCAGCGAAGCGGAACCTTGTCCGGGGCCGCAGGCGTTACGAGGGCATGTGGATCAACACCCAGCCCCTCTTTCGTTCCGCGCGCACCGCGGGGGCGATCGCCTTGAGCGCGGCAATGCTGGCAACAGGCTTGCAAGCGAACGCTCAAGTGGTCGTGACCGTCAACGGCGTCGCCGCCCAGTTTTTCCCGCCGCCGATCGAGCGAGCGGGCCGCGTGTTCGTCCCGCTGCGCAGCGTCTTCCAGCGCCTGGGAGCGAGCGTCGTCTATGAAGGCGGCGTGATCAACGCGCATGCCCCGGGCCGCGAGATCGCGTTAAAAGTCGGCTCGAACCTCGCCACGATCAACGGCGTTGCCGCCGCGGTCGACACGCCGCCGTTCATCGTCGGCTCGACCACGTACGTGCCGTTGCGCTTTATTTCACAGGCGCTCGGCGCGGGCGTTACTTACACCGACACCGGCGCGGTGCAAACCGTCGCGATCGATACGCTCGGTCCGCCGCCGACGCCACCGCCGGGCGCGGCCGATCTCGTCGCAGGCGCGAGGCTCGCCGGGTCGCTCTCGACCGACTTGAACACCGCGACCTCGAACGTCGGCGACCGCTTCGCGATCAACATCATGCCGCCGTATCCTAACGATGACGCAGCCTTCGCCGGCTCGTACATCAGCGGCCACGTCGAGAGCGTTACGCGCGCCAGCCAGGGGAAGAAGGCCGGGATGGAGTTGGCGTTTGACAAGATCGTTTTCGCCGACGGGCATTCGCTGCCGCTATCGGCGCGCGTCGTCGGCGTCGATCAGAAGCACCAAAGTGCGATTCCGCAGCAAGCCGCAGGCGCGCTCGGCGGCATGCTGCTCGGCAACTTACTTGGGAAGGTCATCTTCCAGACGGGGCTCGGCGGAGTATTCGGCGCCGCGGGCGGGTTCTTGTACGCGAACAACCTCAAGACCAATTTCACGGTCCCGAAATCGTCGACCGTAACGGTCGAAGTCGAAACACCGCACCGTCAGAGCGTCGCAACGCCCTTGCCGGTGACCCCGCCGGTCCAGCCTCCGGGCCAACCGCCGGGCCAGTAAACCCCTAACCGGCGAGCGATTCGGCCGCGGTCAGGACGTTGCGCATCAACGCGACGTTCGTGACCGGGCCGACGCCGCCGGGGACGGGCGTGATCTCGCCCGCGACTTCTTTTGCGCTCGCGAAGTCGACGTCGCCGTGCAGGTGACCGTCGACGACGGTCGTCCCGACGTCAACGACGGTTGCGCCCGGCTTCACCCACGATCCATCGACGAGACCCGGCTTGCCGGCCGCCACGACGAGAACGTCGGCGCGCCGCGCGTGCTCGGGCGTATCGTGCGTCTGCCGGTGCGTTATCGTAACCGTCGCGCCCTGCGCGAGCAAGAGCAGACTGACCGGCAGGCCGACGACGCTCGAGCGCCCGACCACCGTCGCTTCGCGCCCCGCGAGCGGCCACTTCGCGCTGTGTTCGAGGATCAGCATGACCGCGGCCGGCGTCGCCGGGACGAAACGCGCGCCGGTCGCAAACGCTAGGCGGCCCTGGTTGATCGGATTCGCGCCGTCGACGTCCTTGTCGACCGGGATCGCGCCGGCGATACGGCGGATCGAGAGATGCGCCGGCAGCGGCTGCCCGAGCATGACGCCGTGCGCCCGCGAGTCGCCGCCGTGCCGCGCGAGGCTGTTGCGTACGCCTTCGTCGTCCGTACTCGGCGGCAGCGTGTCGACGTCGACCGTGATGCCGAGCGCCGTGCCGAGCTTCCGCATGCCGGCGATGTACGACAGGCTCGACGCGTCCTCGCCGACCATGACGACGACGAGCCGCGGCTCGACGCCGCGTTCCTTTAGAATGGCGCTGCGCGCGGCGAGACCTTGCCGAAGTTCGGTGGCGAGCGCACGGCCGTTGAGGATTTTCGCGCTCATTACGGCGTCAACTTGTAGACTGTACCGTCCTTGCGCTTTCCGCCGACCTGCGTCGTGCCGTACAGCGTGCCGCTGAGGTCGGCGATCGGCGCGCCCGCCGGTTGCGCGCCGTCGGTGCCGCCTTTGAAACTGTACAGCACGCTCTCCGCGTACCCCGAGCCCGACGGCGTCAGTTCGAATATCGTGCCTTTTCCGTATGCACCGCCGGCGTAGGTCGTGCCGTAAAACGCGCCCGTCGCCGTATTGGCGAGCAGACCCGCGTACGGCGTCGCGCCGTCGCCACCTTTAAAGCTGTAGAGAACCTTCTCGGTGCTTCCCGTCAATTCGAACACGGTGCCGTTACCGGCGCCGCCTGCAATCGTCGTGCCGTAGAGGTTGCCGCTTGCGTCGGCGATCAGTCCCGCACACGGTTGCGAGCCGTCGGCGCCGCCCGCAAACTTGTAAAGAACGCTTTCCAAGTATCCGGAGCCCGAAGGCGTCAACTCAAAGACGGTGCCGTTCCCCGGCGAACCGATGCCGCCCGCGCTGGTCGTGCCGTACAAGTTCCCGTTCGTATCGGCGATCAGCCGGCCGAATGGATCCGCACCGTCGCTCCCGCCTTGAAAACTATAGAGGATGCTTTCCAAGTAGCCCGAGCCCGACGGAGTCAACTTGAAGACGATCCCGCATCCACTCGAGCATCCTTTGGCGCCGCCGCCACGCGAGGCGGTGCCGTAGAGCGTGCCACTATTATCGGCGATCAAACCGGCGTATGGGAAAACCCCGTCGTTCGTTCCTTGGAAACTGTAGAGGATGCTTTCGGAGTAACCGCCCCCTGACGGCGTCAATTTGAATACGGCGCCGAAGCCTCTCTTACCGCCGAAATACGTCGTCCCGTAGAGTGCGCCGGTCGCGTCGGGGAGCAGCTCGGCATACGGATACTTCGCGTCGTCGCCGGCTCGGAAGCTGTAGAGCGTCGTTAGGGTGTAGCCCTTCGTACCGGGCTTCATTCTAAAGACGCTGCCGAGGTTGGTCGCGCCTCCCGCGGCCGTCGTGCCGTAGAGGGCGCCGTTCGCGTCGGCGACGAGCGCATCGTACGGCATCGCGCCGCCCGGTTTTCCGAGCAGCGTATAGAGCACGCTCTCTTGCGGCGTCGCGCGTAAGCCGGCGAGTGCGAGAAGACCGAGCGATAGAAGCGCGACGCGAAGAACCATGATTTTCAGGTTCTATGGGCGGGCGAATTCTCTTTGGCTGCGCCGGGATCGCGGCTAGGGCGTCACCCGGTTGGCGCCTGCCCGCCGCCGTCTCGGCCAGGCCCGCGTGCGCCGCTGCAGAAATCCGGCGCGGAGGAGAATTGAGATGATCGAGTGGCGGAAAAACTTCAACGATGCGTTGGCAGAGGCGCAACGGACGAACAAGTTCGTCCTGATGGATTTTTTCAACCCGGGTTGAGGGGGCTGCCAAGCGCTGGATGCCGTGACGTATCCCGAAGCCCTCGTCGCCGAGGTCGTAAACCGCTACGCCGTCCCATTACAGTTCAACAATCAGGAAGAGTCGGCGAAAGAGATCATCAAGCGTTACCACCACGTGTGGACGCCGGATCTGCGCATCTTGGCGCCGGACGGATCCGACCTCTATCGCTGGAACGGTTTCTTGCCGCCGTTCGAATTTGCCGCGCAAGCGCTCTCTGCGCTCGCGCACGCGCGCTTGAGATCGCTGGAATACGCCGGCGCCGAGGAGTTGTACGCCGAGGTGCTACGCCGTTTTCCAACCTCGTACGCCGCGCCCGAAGCGGAGTACTATCTCGGCGTCGCGCAGTACCGCAAAGACCCCGAAAGCAACGACCTGCGCAAACAGTGGCACAAGTTGCAAACGCGGTACCCCGACAGCGAGTGGCGCGTGAAGCAGTCGTTTATCGAGCAGTAATCTGCGCGAGCAGTCGCGCGACCTCGCGCGGATGCTCGATCGCCGGGCAGTGGCCGCAGCATTCGAGCACCGCGACTTCGGCATGCGGATAGACGCGCCGGGCGGTCGGGAGCGCGGCGATCGGGACGTAGCGGTCCTCGTGGCCCCAAACGATCAGGGTCGGGCCGGTCCACCTTGCGTAACGCGCATGCTCGGCGGGCATGTTCGCGCAGGTCTGCCAAGCGTCGCGGTACACGCGGGCGAACGCGCGCGTCATCGCGGCGTCTTGCGATAGCCGGTACGCCTCTTCGTACATCTCGCGATCGAGCGCCGCCGGATCGTACACCGACATCTCGAAAACTCGCCGCACGAAAGCGCGCGACGGTATGAACGCTGGGAAAAGCGCCGTCAGCGGGTGGCTGCCGACGATGCGCGCGAAGAGTTTTAGGCTCCGCGTGAACCCCGCCGGCGCGATGAGCGTCAGCGATTGCAACCCGGGCGGATTGCGCGACGCGAAATCGGCCGAAATGAGTCCGCCTAGGGAGTGCCCGACGAGCCCGTAGCGCTGCGGCCCGAACTCTTCGACGATCCGCTCGAGCGCGGCGACGAAGAAACGCGTGCCGTAAGTGCGATCGGGTTTGGATGAGTCGCCGAACCCCGGGAGGTCGAACGCAATTAACCGGTGCGTCGCCTCGAGTTCGGCGCCTAAGGAATCCCACGCGCCTAGGGCCCAGTGGCCGAGTCCGTGTACGAGAACGAGCGCCGGTGCGGCGGAGTCGGTGAGCCCTGCCTCGTAGGCCGCGAGCGTCGTGTCGGCATCGAGCGTAATCGAACGCCGCCGCCACCGCGCCTTGGCGTGCGCGTCCGGGACCTTGTGAGACGGTAGAACGTCCGCCGCCCTGCGCAACTCCATGCCCAACTCTTCGCCGGCCGCGTCACCTTCGCCGCCGCGCGGTTGAAAAGATTGCGCTACGCCTCGATTCGGCGGACGAAGGAACGATCTTCATTCAGAATGGCGCCGGCCGCTTCGACTTGCCGGAGGCACTCGACGGCGCCGCCGTCGGTCATCAGCTTTTCGCGATACCGTTCGTAGGCGGTCAGGTTGGGGAAGTCGATCAAGCCCATCGCTGAATTCGTCGGCCCGGCGATCTTCGTCGGTAAGTAATAGGCGACGTTTGCGCCGCCGCAGCGTTCGATCGGGAGTTGTAAGGCTCGGGCATAGGCCTCGAAGTCGGCGAGCTTGCCCGCATCGAGGGTGTAACGGATGCAGAGCGTGATCACGTGGCTTCCTCCGTCCAGTCGATGCCGAACGCTTCGTGAAATGCAACGACCCCGCGCACGGTGACGTCGAGCGCGCGCGTCGCGGGACGCCGGCGGACCCATTCGTTGTCGAGCGCGTGACGGCACAATGCCGCACCGATCCCGCCCGCGAGGTGGCGGCGGCGCTCGCTCCAATCGAGGCATGCCCGGCACGACGGCCGCCGGCCTGCAGGTGCGCACGCGATTCCAAGCCGTGCGAAGAGCGCCGTTCCATCGGGCGTGAGCCGCGCGGCATGGTCGTCGAATTCCACGGCGCCGCGTTTCCGCAACGCTTCGGCGATCGAGACGCCGAGCGCTCCGGCGAGATGATCGTAGCAGGTGCGCGCGCGGCGTAACGCCAGATCGAGTCGTTGCGCCGTTGGATGCCGTGGCGTGCGCGGCGGCGCGAGGACCATGAGCGATTCGAGCGCGTGCGCGACCTCCGCCGTCGCGATCCGGTAGTAACGATGACGGCCTTGCGGTACGACGCTGAGCAATTCGCCGCCGACCAGCCTCTGCAAATGCGCGCTCGCCGTCGATGGCATCACGTTTGCTGCGCGTGCAAGTTCCCGGCCCGTCCACGCGCGTCCATCCATGAGGGCGGCGAGCATTTCGGCGCGCGAGGGGTCGGCGATCAGTTGGGCCAGGCCGGCCAGGCCGGATACATTGTCGGTCACGCTCGCCTGTGTTCCACGGCGTCGCGCGCGCTCCCACAATCGTTCGACGCGCGTCAAACGATGCGCGAGGGCCTCACCCAGCGGATGCGAACCCCTGTGGCAGCATGCGCATCTCCCTGCCCCTCGTCGTCGTCCTGGCCGCAATCGTCGTCGCCGTCTTGATCGTGCGCGCGTATTTCAGCGAGTCGGGGCCGGGGTTCGGCGGCGCGGGCGGCGGGCCGGCGCGGCTCGCGGGCGCGCCCGCGGTCAGTTATCCGATCCCGCGACTCGGCGGAACGACCGATGCGCTCGCGAGCTATCGCGGCAAAGTCGTACTCGTCAACTTGTGGGCGACGTGGTGCGCGCCGTGCCGCAGCGAAACGCCGGCGCTCGAGAAACTCTACGAACACAACAAGGCGCGCGGTTTCGTCGTGCTCGGAATCGACCAAGGCGAATCGGCTCAAGCCGCGCAGGGGTTCGTGCGCGAGTTCGACCTGCGCTACCCGATCCTGCTCGATGAGGAACAGCGTTACGGCCGCGCGTATGCGGCGGTCGGGTTGCCGACGTCGATCGTCGTCGACCGAACCGGTCACATCGTGCGCGGCGTCGACGGCGAAATGACGCTCGCGCAGATGCAGGACGCAATCGCCCCGGCGCTGCGCGCGCAGTGACGTCGCGTGGCGCCACAACGCGTGCGACGAGCTCGCGCGAGGCGGCGCTCGTCGCGGGCAGCATCGGCGTCGTTTTCGTCGCGGCGCAAGACGTCCATCCGGCGTGGGCCGGGTTCCACACGTGGCAGTACGCGGCGCTGCTCGCGATCGCCGCGCTCGTCATCCCTGCCTACTTGAACAAAGCGCGCAAGGGGAAAGACGGCGAACTCGGCCGCCGGTTGAGCGTCGCGATGGTCGGCGCGCTCGTTGTCATCGTCGCCGGACTGGCATCGGGGTTGCTCGGTCCCGACACGGCGACGATCGTGCAAGCGCCCGGGACCGTGACGCCGCTCCCGGACGCGAACGCCGCCGCGTTTTTCCCGAACGTCGACGCGGCGCAAATCGCCGCCGGCAATGCCGCGCTCGAACTGCGCCGCCGCAATGGAAGCACGCTCGAGTTGCCGCCGGGCGGGAGAAGGTACCTCGGCACGCTCGCGCTCGAGGCGACCGCGCACGCGGCCGCATACGTCGAAGCGCGCGATCCGAGCGGGCGGCACTTGACGATCACGCAGCCGACCAACGCCGCGTTCCTTTCGCCGGTGTTACTCTTTCCATCGCTCGTGACCATCGCGGGCCAGAAACTGCCGGCCGACGCGTTCGCCGTGCCGGCGTTGCACCGGCAAGTGAAGGCATTCTACTTTTCAAAGGAAGCGTCGCAGGTCGCGCGCTCGCACGGGGTCGCCGGTCAGGAACTCGTGCTGTTCGCGGTCGAGGACGACGCCGGCCGCGCGATGCCGGGTGGGATCGCGTTCGGCGAAGACGGGCGCGAGGTGACGCTCGGAGGCGTGCGGCTGAAAGCGACGCTCGGCACGTATCCCGAGCTCGTCATCTCGGCGGTTCCGGCGCCCCTCGCGCTGTGGCTGGGTGGCTTGGCGATCGCCGGCGGCTTGTTCTATGCGTTCGGGTGGCGGCCGGGACGGTCGAAGTCGTCGTCGAGCGGGGCAGGTCTTGGGCGCGCAAGCGAGTTATAGTGCAGCAGGATTCGGTCGCGCCTTCTCAGGCGGCGGCTCTCTTTCTCATAAGGAGCGGTCCATGCGTAACTCGTCAATCACCCTCACGACGGCCGTTGCACTGGCCGCCTTTTTAGCGGGCTGCAGCGGCGGCTCGCAGAGCATGCCGTCGGCCGTCCCGGGCGGTAACGGAATGCAGTCGCAGGCCCAGTCGATGCTCGCCGTCGAGCGGAGCGGCATCGCGCCGCAGGCTCAATACCGGGCCCCAGCCAGCCAACTCAACGCGAACCCCAATACGATCAGCTTGGGCGTCAAGACGTGGGCTGTGTCCGCCGCCGGGTACGGCGAGGACGTTGTCCTGAACAACGCCGGCCAGCAGACCGCTATTATCAAGAATCGGTTAACCGGCCCGGACGGCAACTGGTTCGACAGCAAGGGTGACCTGTACGTCGCGGACTTCGACAACTCGTGGGTCGCGGAGTACAACCCCGGGCAGACGGGGGCGGCATTCATTTACTCGGCCGGGATAAGCAACGGCGCCGTCGTCGCGACGACCGACTCGAACCTGAACGTGTACGCCGGCAGCTATTCCGGCGGCACCGTAACGGAGTATGCGCACCGCGTCAACGCTGTAAAGTTCCAATGCTCGCCTGGCGGCAATGTCGATGGCATCGCGGTCGATAGTAGCGGCGACGTTTTCGTGTCGTATAATACCAGTGGTGGCAAACTCGCGGAATACAAGGGCGGACTGAGCGGCTGCACCAAGACAGCCCTGACACCGACGCTCAGCTTCGCCGGCGGACTCATCCTCGACAAGAACGGCAACCTGCTCGCCTGCGATCAGACGAGTAGCGCTATCCGCGTCATTCCGCCACCCTACACGACGATCACGAAGTCGTTGTCCGGGTTCTCCGACCCGTTCCGCATCGCGCTGAATACACAGCAAAACTTGTTGTTCGTAGCGGATCCTGGGTACTACTATGTTTGGGTTAAGTATTACCCCAGCGGCAACTCGTACGCGACGTATAGCTTCTACGAACCGCTCGGCGTCGCCACGTATTAGACGGTCGTAAGGCTCCAACAACTCGGCCTAGATTCGTGGGAGGCGCGTCGCAGGACGGCGCGTCTCCTTCTGGTTTCCGCGCTGGCAAGCGCGATTGGCCTTACGGCGTGTACGCGCGTCGGGTCCACTGGGCCGGGGAGCGCGGCGCTGCACCCGTGGACGCTGCGCGACACGGTACGGATCGGGATGTTCGAGGAACCCGATTCGCTCGATCCGGTCGTCTCCGAGATGTCATTCTCGAGCGACGTCGTGCAACTCGTCTTTAGCGGCCTGATTCGCTACGACGACCACGGCAACGCGATCCCCGATCTCGCGCGCGAGGTGCCGACGCTGCAGAACGGTGGGATCTCGGCGGACGGGCGGACGCTCACGTATCACCTGATGCCGAACGCGCGCTGGCACGACGGCGTACCGGTGACCGCCGACGACGTGATCTTCACGTGGCAGCAGATCATGAACCCGGCGAACATCACGCCGACGCGGAGCGGCTACGACCGGATCACGATGATCGACGCGCCCGATCCGCACACGGTCAAGATTCACTTGAACGGACCGTACCCGCCGGCTCTCTACTTGTTCAAGGGACTCAACCAGGGTGCAATCGTCCCGAAACACCTGCTCGCGAAGTACGCCGACCTCAATCGCGTCCCGTTCAACGCCGCGCCGGTCGGGTCGGGACCGTACGTTTTCAAGGGTTGGCAGCACGGCAGCGAGATGCACTTCGACGCGAACCCGAACTACTTTCGGGGGAAGCCGCACATCGCGCACGTCGTCCTGAAGTTCATCCGCGATCAGAACACACTGCTCGCCGGATTGCAGGCGCACGAGATCGACGTCTACTACGGCGTACCGCCGCCACAGGTCGCGCAAGTGCGCGCGATCCCCGATCTCGACGTGCGCACGACCTCGACGCTGCACTGGGAGCACATCGCATTCAACACGCGCCGCGCGCCGCTCAATGACGCGCGCGTCCGCCGCGCGCTCTGCTACGGGATCGACATGAACGCGCTGCACCAAAAAATCTACCGCGGGCTCGGGACGATCGGGCCGGTTCATTTCAACCCCGATTTCGAGTGGGCGGACAAGACGATCGTGCCCTATCCCTACGACCCGCAGAAGGCCGGCGCGATCCTCGACGGCGCGGGCTGGCGGCTCGGCGCGGACGGCTTTCGTTACCGCGCCGGCAAGCGGTTCGAATTCGGGCTCTCGACAGTGGCCGGCGTGAAGAACCGCGAGGCGATCGAGGTGTTGCTGCAGAGTTGGTGGCGCGTGCTCGGCGCCGACGTGCTGGTGAAGAACTATCCGGCGGCGACGCTCTTCGCGCCCTACGGCGCCGGCGGGTTGCTCAACACCGGCAAGACCGACGTCTCGCTGTTTACGTGGGACGACTCGATCCCGGACCCGGACGACCAGACGTTCATCGCGCCCGACCGGTTCCCGCCGGCGGGGCAGAACGTCACGTTCTTCGCGAACGCCGATATCGGCCGCTGGCAAGAGGCCGCGCTGCAAACCTACGATCGGGCGCAGCGCCGCGCCTTGTACTTCAAGATCCAGCGCGTGCTGATCGATCAGGTTCCGGAATACGTGCTCGATTGGTTACCGGAAGTGACCGCAACGAATGTCGACGTGCACGGCGTGCGCCCGGTCCCGGTCGGATCGGACCTCTGGAACATCGCGTCTTGGACGATTGGCGGCTCGCCGGGTTAGCTACCCAACTTTTTCGCGGCCTCAAGGTACCCGATGATCAGTTCGCGCGTCCGCTCTAAGGCCGCTTCTCGCGTGGCCCGTATGTCGACGCGAAGTCGAGCGCAGGTACGTACGTCACGAAGGCATCCGCCTCGCGCTCAACCACCACCTGGAAAGTAGCGCTCACGTCATCGAGGTTCGACAATACTGCGTGCGACGTCCGCTTGGGGGCGCCGACGGTGCTTAACGGTCAGTAGGGCGCGACCGAGTCGAGCGATAAGCGCTCGGGCATGGATACCGTGTCTCTCCGGCTCCCTCGTATCGTCACGTTGGTGTTGCTCGCGCTGCTTCTGGCGCAGCGCAGCGTCGGCGCGTCTGACACGTGGGAAGTACCCGGGACGCCTCGTGTTGTGTCACAGCATATCTCGTTCAAGAACGGAGACGCGCGACTCGACGGAACGCTCTATCTTCCGGCTACGGGGAGCCACCTCGCCGCCGTCGTCGCGCTTCACGATGCCGGCATACCGACGCGAGACGGAAAGCTCTACGACCACTTGCGTTCGGCGCTTCCGGCAATCGGAATCGCCGTTCTCATCTACGATCGGCGCGGCGCTGGAACTTCGACCGGAACTCCGAACGCCGCCAGTTACGAGACCCTGGCAGACGACGCAATAGCCGGAAAGCGTGCGATCGAGCAAAACTCGCGGATCGATCCGCATCGCGTCGGCTACTGGGGTTTGAGCCAAGGGGGGTGGCTCGCGGTCATTGCGGCGGCGCGGGACGCGCGCGCGGCGTTCGTCGTATCGATCTCGGCGCCCCTTACGACGCCCGGCGAGCAGATGGAATTTGCAACGAGTAACCGCCTCAGCGTGCGGGGATATTCCGCCTCCGCGATCGCCCAGATGTTGCAGGTCCGCAGGACATATTATGGCTTCTTGCGTGGGCAGGTTTCGCGAGAGGTCGCACTCGCCGCGTTAACCGCTGCGAAGAAGCAGCCGTGGTTCGATATATCCTACCTTCCCGATCCATTGAATCTCACGAACGACCCGAGTCATTCGGTAGCTCGCCGGCAGATCGACGACGACATGACGTCCGCGATCGGTGCTATCAAGGTCCCCATGCTGTTCATGTTCGGCGGCAGCGATCCGTGGGTTCCCGTGGCGGCATCAGTCGAGCGGCTTCGCGTCCTCGCGACGCAGAAGCCGAACATCGGGTATGTCGTAATCCCAAATGCGGATCACGCGTTGATGTTCCAGAGCCACGACACAATGCAAGACGACCGCAAGACATTCTACGATCAAGCTCCTCAGTCGCCAGTGTATTTTGCCGTACTGGGCGCGTGGCTTTCGAAAGTAACTCGATAGAAGTAACCGCCCCGAACGTCGACGTGCATGAGCTCCAACAACATTTCCGCTTACACAATGAATGCGAAAAACGGCGCGCTGACGCCGGTGTCGGGGTCGCCGTTTGGGTCAGGGAGCGGTCCCTTCGGCATCGCCCACGTGCCACCACGTCGGTGGCGTACGCAAACCGCCGCCAAGTTAATGGCCTGAGCTTCGCGAATTGCGCCGGCGCGACGTGGCCATCACCCACGCGCCGGCGAGCGCGATGACGGCGCTGATCGCGAAGAACGCCCACGTCCCCGCGGCTTCGAAGTGTACTTTGTGAGCGAGCGGCACTTCGGAACTCGTCCAGACGACTCCGGCGGACGTTAGCAGACCGAAGAGGGCGAGGTAGCCGCCGACGGCGAGCCACTCGGCGCGCGAAGCCCGAGTGCGAAGGAGCCAAAGCCCGACTGCCTGCGCGGGGAACGTCGCGGCGTACATGCGGCCTTCGAACGCGTTGACCGGCCACGGCCAGAATCCAGCCGCGCTCAACGGGACGAGCAGCAACGCGAGCCCATAAGCGGCGAGTGTAATCGCGAGCAGCGAGAGGACCGCACCGGCAGCCGGCGACGTCGCGACGCCGTCGGCGACCGGAAGCGACCGCAAGCGATAGAGGTATGCGCCCGAATAGACCGGGATGAACACGTAGAGAGCCCAATACACATACGTAAACGGCCGAGTCCAAATGAAGTGACCCGGGTTCGCCAGCATCACGATCGCGATGGTGGTCGCAAACACGAAAATCATCGGCAGGACGACGCGTCCGGGCGACCAACGGCCGCGCAGCACGAACGGGATCAGCGCCGGCAGCGTCGCAAGATAAATGACGCCAATGTAACGCGCGCTAAACGGTGCGGGCGCCCACGCCCAAATCTTGCTGCCGAATACCGGCGCGAAGAAACCGACGACGCCCGCCGTGATTACGAAGAGGCCTGAGAGCCGCGTCGCAAACAGCAAGAACGACGGAACTTGTGGATTCGCCCTCATGCCGATCCTCCTGAAACGAACCAAACGCCTGCGCGGAGCGCGACTCCTTCAGCGGTTTCGTGCTCGCGAAGCGCGTCGCGGATTGCGACCGTTGCGGCGGCAGTCGCACGAGCGTCGGCGTCGGCCAACGCGCGCGCGAGCGGCCCGACGCGCATGACGAAGTCGAGCGCTGCTTCGAGGTCGTTCGGACCGCCGAGTTTCATCATCGTATCGTGCCGATGGAACTCAACGCCGGTAAAGCCGGCCTCCTCGAGGATGCGGCGGACGCGGTTTGGATCCGCGAACGCGAGCGGCCCCGGCGCCTCCGGGTCGGCTTCCGGCTGCAGCGGAAGGTGCGGCTGCGCCGCCGCGAGCGGGACGAGAAACCAAGGATTCTCGGCCAGGCTTCGCCACGAAACGAACATGAGCCGAGCGCCGGGCCGCAGCGAGCTTCTTATGTTCGCGAACGCGCACACCGGGTCGTCGAAGAACATCACGCCGAAGCGCGAGAAGGCCACATCGAACGGACCTTCGGGGAACGAATACGTTGCGGCGTCGGCCAAGACGAGTTTCACGTTCGTCAACTGCGCGGCGCGCGCGCGCTCCGCGGCACGCTCCAACATCGGCTTTGAGACATCGATCCCCGCGACCGATCCTCCAGCTCCAACTCTACGAGCAAGTTCAAGCGCCGTTGCGCCGCAGCCGCACCCGATGTCGAGCGCGGCTTCGCCTACTTGCGGGCTCGCGTGATCGAGTGCGGCCGCGGTGAGTGGAACGAAGACGCCGTCGATGCGTTCTTGAAAGGTCACCCATCGCGCGCCCGCCTCGCCATTCCAGTAGTCGATCTGGTCCGCGTTCGGGCTCGAGGATTTCGGGTTGGTGGCATCGGGCGTTGGCGGCATCGCGCTAGACAGTCTGCGGCGCGCTGCGAATCACCTCCCGGCCACTAGGACGCTCGGCGCTAGCGGCGTTTGAGCGATTTCAGTTCTTCGAGGGTGCGCGGCCACTCCGAGCCCAAAAGACGCGACAACGCGCGGTCGGCCAAAAGTTTGCCGTCGTTCTGGCAGCGCGCACAATAGTTCGTCTCGTTATCCGCGTAACGGATGCGGTGAATTTTCTCGCCGCAGCGAGGACACGGTTGTCCGTAGCGGCCGTGCACGGCCATGTCTTTGCGGAACGCGGTGACTTTTTCGGGGAATTCCCCGTTTGCCTCGTTGCGAAGCCGGTCGATCCAGAGTTGAAGGGTCTCGCGCGTCGCGGTGAACAGACGCTCCCACTCATCGGGCGTGAGCTTGCGTGCGAGCTTCGTCGGAGGCAACTGCGCCGCGTGGAGAATTTCGTCGGAGTACGCATTCCCCACGCCGCTGATGATGCGCGGGTCGGTCAGCGCGCGCTTGAGCGTGTGGTTTCCGGTTGAGAGCGCCTCGCGAAACGAGTCGACGTCGGTCGTGAAGACATCGACGCCGCCCGGCTCCAAGTCGTGCAGGGCCTCCTCTCCGCGCAGGATCCGAAGCGATGCGCGCCGCTTCTTACCGGCTTCCGTCAGCACGAGCGACCCGTGCGGAAAATCGAACGCCGCGAGGCTGTTTCGGCTGGTCAGCGGTGCGCCCGCGGCTTTCCAATGCAGCCGGCCCGCGATCATCAAGTGGATTGCGAGCCAAATGTCACCCTCGAGCCCGATCGCAATGATCTTCCCAATGCGCCGGAGTTCGCGAACGTCGCGCCCTTCCACAGCCGAGATCGGCGGCTCGGCCGTTCGCAGCACGAACGGGGCTCCGATCCGTACGCGTTCCAGCCGCCGGCCGACGATCCGCGATTGCAGCGCGTCGAGATAGGCCGCGATGTCCGGCAGTTCGGGCACGCCGTTGTCTTAGTTCGCGACGACGAGTTGACCCTCGTTCAGAACCCGGGGATGGCGCGTGCCGGAATCGAACGGTGCGAGCCCATGATTTTGCCCGAAGAGATTGCCGAGTTCCCGCTCTTTGCCAACATGCCGGAAGCGCTGCGTGCGCGCATCGCGTCGCGCTCGGCCGACATCGCTGTGGACGCCGGTGAATGGATCGCTGCACGAGGGCGCCGCAGCGCACTTCTTCACCGTTCTCGGGGGCGAGGTCGAGGTGGTAAAGCGATACGGCGGCGAGACGAGCCAGTTGACGACGTTCGCGCCGGGCGAATATTTCGGCGAGATCCCGCTGTTGCTCGGCGCGGAGGCGTACGTCGGCGTTCGCGCGCTCACGCAGGCGCGTCTGATGCGCATGGACCCTGCCGATTTCCATTTGATGCTGACCGCGTCGAGCGAAGCGAGTGCCGAAATCGCGCGGACGGTCGTGCGTCGCATGAACTTTCGCCACGACTCCTACGTCGCGGCCACCGTAACCGAAGCTGCGATCGTCGGCGATCGCTACGATCTCGCGTGCCACGACATTCGCGATTTTCTCGCGCGCAACCAGATCGCGTACGAATGGCTCGATCCGAGCGACCCGGGCGACGCCGGGCTCATGCCGCCGGCCGCGCGCGATGCACGCACGATACCGGTCGTGATCCTCGCCAACGGCCGGCGGCTCGACGTGCCGACGCGCCGCGAACTCGCCGAAGGATTGAACCTGCAAACGATGCCAGGCCACACAGAAGTACGACGTCGCGATCATCGGTGGCGGACCGGCAGGGCTCGCGGCGGCGGTTTACGGAGGTTCGGAAGGACTACGCACGATATGATCGAGCGCGAAGCGCCCGGCGGGCAAGCCGGCACGTCGTCGCGCATCGAGAACTATCTCGGGTTTCCCGGCCGGCATCTCCGGCGACGATCTCGCCAACCGCGCCTTGCTGCAAGCGAAACGATTCGACACCGAGATCCTGGTGACGCGCAGCGTCAATGTCGATCGACCTCAACGCCGGCGGGCCACACGATCGATGCTCGACGGCGGCGACCGTATTAGACCGCGCGCGCGTCGTCATCGCTACCGGCGTGACGTGGCGCAGTTGAGAGGCCGAAGGCGCAAAAGAACTCGTCGGCAGCGGCGTCTACTATGGCGCTGCTCAAACGGAAGCGCTCGGCACCCGCGGCAAGGACGTGTTCCTCATCGGCGGCGGCAACTCGGCCGGACAGGCCGCGATGTTTTTCGCGAACTACGCGCGCAGCGTCACGCTGCTCGTGCGTGGTCCGTCGCTCGAGAAGAGTATGTCGCTATCTATCTGATCCAGCAACTCGGAACCAAGCACAACATCAGCGTGGAGACGGATACGACTGTCGTCAAGGTCGGCGGCAAATGCGCGCATCGAGTCGCTCACGACCCGCGTCGAAGGGACCGGCGCAACGCGGGAACGCCCGGCCGACGCCCTGTTCGTCTTCATTGGCGCGGACGCGGAGACCGCGTGGATTCCCGACGTGATGGAACGCGATGCCCGCGGCTATCTTCGAACCGGACGCGATATCGAAAATTGGTCGCTAGATCGCGCGCCTTTTCCGCTCGAAACGAGCGTTCCGGGAATCTTCGCCGCAGGCGACGTGCGGAGTAGTCGGTGAAGCGCGTCGCATCGAGCGTCGGCGAAGGCAGCATGGTGATCGCGTTCATCCATCAGTATCTCGCGGGAGCAGCGTAGCGGCATTACCCGATCTCCAAACGGGAGATGGTCGAGCCCGAGAGCGTGAACGTGTGGTCGAGCAAGATCGGGCTCCCCGGGAAGTTGCCGGAGACGAGCCCAGAGACGACGGTGTTGCCGCCCACCTCGGTGACGGTTTCAACCTCGACCGTGACGCCGTACTTGCGCGCAACGTCCTCGATCCACGCGCGGATCGCGACCCGGCCGCGGTACTCCTCGCCTTCGTCCTTGACGACGGCATCCTCGGCGAAGGGCGCGAGCGTCGCGTCGAAATCCTGCGCGTTTAGTCCTTTGAAGTAGGCGTCGATAGGGCCAGGCAGATCGATTGTCATTGGTCTCTCCGATACTGGCTCGGTTAGGATAACGCGTTGTAGGAGGCGCCGTTCGGGGCGCGCAGAACGGCGGCCACGATCGTTTCGAGCGCGTGATCCATGGCCGCCACGATCGGATCCTTACCGGTCACTTCGTAGCGCCTGGCGATCGTGGCGGCTGGAGTAAACGCGACCTTGACTTCGCCACTCTCTTCCCAAACCAAGAGTTTCAACGGAAGATCGAGCGCGACGAGAGGAAACGTATCCATCAGCGGCGTGCCGCCCTTCGGATTTCCGAAGATCAGCAACCTCGTCGGCCGTAACGTCAGCCCAACGCTCCGAGCGACGGCGCTTTGGTCGATATCGGCGAAGATCGTATTGCCGGCTTCGCCAATTGCTTTGCCAAGTCGTATGATTGTGTCGGCATACGCATATCGGCTGCTTTTGACTACGGCCTCATTCATAGTCGCTCGTCATGTGGCCCTCCAGGTGCTTCGGGCGCGGCGCGGGAGCGTGCATTTGGCGCTTATTCGGCTGCCGCCCTTTGGGTTGCGGCGACGCTCGTCACCCCGATTTCGGGGGCGCGGACAAGACCATAAATGCCGTAGCTGACGCTGCTTGCGGTCGAGCGAAGCGGAGCGACCTCGGCTTCCGGCAACATGGGCTCGAGGAAAGGACTGCGCCATACCCACTTCGCGGTAGATACCATTGGCGGGCCTCAGGCTATGCTACGGGCCTCTTCGAGTCGAGAACGGAGGTTTCGCCGTGGAGAGTTATGCCGGCGAGTGGCAGCACGACGATTTGAATTCAATCGAACGACACGCGAGAAGGTTACGCCGGCGCACCTCGCGATTTCTTGCCGTCGATTGCGAAGGGGGCGAGCTCAGCGTGCTGGATACTTCCGGCCACTTGGTTCAACGTCTGACCATCGCCGAAGACCGATTGATCTTTGCTGCGCCCCCGAAGCAATGGATCGCGCTGCTCCAGGACGACCGAGTCGTCGTGGAAGGCTCGAGTTCGGCGTTGATCAGACTGCTGACGCCGGCGTCAGCCGGCGTTCGCCTCGCTGGGCTTGAGGTGACCCTCGGGTTCGACGTAGGCCGTCTTTTGGTCAGGTGGGACGGGCGCGAGCTCTTGTGCGGCGCCCGAAACTTGCAGTTGCACGCGATCTCGAACACGGGCGACGCCCATCGCGCGATTCAATACGTGCCGTACTCGGTGCCGATCGAGCCGGCGAGTGAGATGGAACGGGACTTACTGTTCTCCGAGGCCATCTCGCTGACGGGGTCGCTCGCGGTCAGCGGGCGATTGCTGGCGGCGAAGTCGGGTGAGCCGCGACCCTACCCAATCCTCGCCGCTGCGCTGAGTGTATGCGCCGCGTTCAACCTCGGCATCGCGATTCAGTGTCCGGCAGACTTCGGGTTAGCCGTCGGCGATGCGGCGGCGCTCGCCGCGGTACTGAACGCGGTTCAGGCGGCGCAACTCTTTGTCGGGGCCGGCAGCGATGCTCGCTCGTAACGGTGTTTGTTGCTCGGGCTCGATTTGCCGGATATACTGCCCTTAGCCCGAGTCGCAACGAAGTGAAAGGAACTGACAAGCCGATCGACTCTTCCGGGAAGCCCGTCCTGCGCGTCGTACCGCCCGCCGGCCGGCGCGGCGCCCCGAAGGCATTCGAAGCGGTCGTTCGCGAGCGCCTCAACAAGCGGTTGCGAAGCGCGGGTGACTACCAGGTGACGCTGATCGCCGCACCCGCCGGGTTCGGCAAGTCGACCGCAGTCCGTCATTTCCTGGAAGCATCGCAGCTCGAGCACGTCAGGTTTGCCGTGCGCAAGGACCACGCGAGCGTCCTCGGTTTCTTGCGCGGGTTCGTCGGCGTCCTCGAGGACATCGCTCCCCGCGCCGCGCGGAGCTTGACGGCCGTCTACGAGCGGGCCGAGAAGAGCGACTCGCGGATCCTCGACCTTGCGACGTGGCTCTCCGTCCTGATCAAGAACTACTCGGGGCTCATCATCATCGACGACCTCCACGTGGCGGTCCCGGCGGTCGTGCAACTGCTCGTCGAAGTCATCGAGCGCTCGGGTCCCAACATACGATGGATGATCGCAACGCGCGACACGCTCGATCTCCCGGTCGCCTCGTGGCTCGCCTACGGCCGCATCGACACGCCCGTCGACGAGGCGGAACTCCGCCTGACGTTTGAGGATGCAGTCGACGCCGCCAACAAGTGCGAGAGCCAAATTCACGAGGCCGAGCTCCGCGAACTTTGGTCGCTGACCGGCGGCTGGCCGACGGCCTTTGCTTTCGCCCTACGGGCGTCGGCGCGGACGAAAGACCTCAAGCGCGTCGCGGCCGGTACGCGCGAGATGGTCTTCGCGTACCTGGCGGAGCAAATCTTCAAGAACCTCGCGGAAGAAGATCGTCAATTTCTCGTCGAGACGTGCATGCTTCCGAGCATCAACATCGACACGCTGGTCGCCGCCGGCCGGGAAAACGCCGAAGCGCAAGTGTTGAGGCTTCAGCGGCAGACGGCATTCATCGGCAGCGAACCCGACGGCGAGTTCAAGTACCACGATCTGTTTCGCGACTTCCTCGAACATCAGTTGCGCGCGCGCGGGAAGGTTGCGTACGACAGCGCCGTGTTCGCGGCGGCCGAGCTTCTCGAAAAGGCAGGCCGGGAAGCCGAGGCGCTGCCGCTGTTCTGTCAGGTTCGAAATGAGGCCGCCGTCATCCGAATTCTCGAGAAGGCGGGGACCGATCTGTTTGCGCGCGGGTATGTCGAGGCCGTCGAGCACGCGCTCTCGATGGTTCGCCTCGAGGAAATATGGACTCGCGCCGGCCTGTTGGCGCTGGACGCCGACCTACGAGCCTTCCGAGGATCGTTCTCCGATTCAGTCCCACTGTTTCATCTGGCGCTCGACGTAGTGGAGACGTACGACGACCGCGTCAGTATCGTCAACCGTTTCGCGACGGTGTTGATCAACGAGTTCAAGCTCGACGACGCAAGCAAACTCTTGGAATCGATCGACGCCGCAGCCGTCACCGACTTGCGGACGCGTGCGCGGTTTCTTGCAATTCTGGCTACGGTACGAAGCGCGCTCGGCAGAGGCGCCACCGAAGGGTTGATCGGCGACGCGGTCACGATCGCGTCGAGGCTCGACGACGAACCGCTGCGCGCCGAGATCCTGCACCGGGCCGCCCACGTCGCCTTGCGAGCCGGCCGCTACGAGGAGGCCGAGCGCTTCGCGACGGTGTCAGTAAAGGCGGCGGAGGAGCAGGCCTTATTCGGGCTCGCCGCGCGCGCGACGTCGGTGCTGGCGAATGTGGCGTACGAACGCGGTGACCCGAAGCAAAATCAGTGGGCGCTCGGGCAACTGATGCGCTACGCGGAGCGCGCCGGCGATCGGGCCGCATGGTTTTATGGATTTGCAAACGCGTACGACTTGGCAGCCGAGCGTCAGGATACTGAAAAGCTTGCGGAGCTGGATGCCAAGCTCGGAACGATGGCTCCGTCGGACGCGCAGAGGTTGTCAGCGGAATCTTTATTGCCCGCGCGCGCACTTCAACTTGCGTGGGCTGGGGATTTCTCGGGCGCCTATCGCACTCTGGCGGGTACCGCAGAGACATTAGGAACGCCGGCTCATAAGGCGCTTCGATACGCGGAATTGGCGCTCTACGCGGCGGCGGCGAGCGACCGAGAGACGGCCGACGCCGCGCTTCATCAGTGTCAAGAGGCGATGCTGCCGCTCGAAGCCTCGGGAGCTGAGAGTTTCAGCCCCCGGATCGTTCGCTGCAGAATCTGGTTCGCCGTCGCCTCGCTGATCATGGGACGCGCAGCCGTTGCCAACAATGTGCTTCGCGAACTCGAGCGCGAAGGACGCCGACTCTCACCAGGCATGAAGAATCTAAGCTCTCTCGTGCGAGTCGCTTACGTTCACGTCGAAACGGGTTCTCGCCAAAACGAAATGACCGGTGCACTGTTAGACGTGCGCTCTTCCGGGCTTGGAGGCTATGCGGCGCTCATCGAGCGACTACCCCTGCCGACGATCTCTTCGTCGCCTCGATTTGCAGCCTTAACCAAAACCGAAGTGAGAGTGCTTCGCTCCCTAGCCGTCGGTCATTCAAGTAAGAACGTTGCGGCTGAGCTAGGCCGAAGTTCTCAAACAATAGACTCGCACGTCAAGGCGATCATCCGGAAGCTAGGCTGCAGGGGCCGCCGCGAGGCTCTGGCCCTCGCTCGCCAGTATGGTATTATTTGATGAGTGAGACCGAGTTAGTCAACATCTTAAAACTGCGTCCGGCTTGTGAAGTGGAAACCCTCAATCTTTGCCGTCGGCACGACCATCGAGTACGAATAGCCGCCCGTCCGCGCTAACTCCGACGAGAATTCGACGTGCTTGAGAGCGGTCAGGATGCTCTGGTTGAAGCGCATGTTCCGCACGCCGCGCGCGAGTTTGCCGTCCTCGATCAGGAACGTGCCGTCGCGGGTCATCCCGGTGATGATCGTCTGGCGCTGGTCGACCGTGCGGATGTACCAGAAGCGGCTCACGAGCAGCCCGCGCTCGGTCTCGGCGATCAGTTCTTCGGTCGTCTTCGTACCGGGCGCGACGACCATGTTGAGCGGAAGCGGGCCGTGCGAGTTCGGCGCCGGAAGCGCGTGGCCGGTGTTCGGTCGAGCTCGAGTTTGCGGCCGCATAGTAGCGGTCGGTGACGATGTGTGCGCGCGACGCCGGCTTCGATCAGCGCGACGCGCGTGCTTCGGGACGCCTTCGAAATCGAACGGCATCGCCCGGCGCGAGCGGATGGCGTAGTCGTCGAAGATCGTCACGTTCGCGCCGGCCACACGGCTTCGCCGAGGCCGTCCGGCAGAAACGACGAGCCCTCATCGTACGCCTGCGCCGAGAAGTGATCCGCGAGATACGCGAGCAGTTCGCCGAACGCGGCCGGCTCGAGGATCACCGTCCACGTCGACCGGGATCGACGGCGACTGGCGCGGCGCTGGCGGACTGCTTTCGTTGCGGCGATCCCGCCCGAGACGCGCCCGTCGAGGACGCTGACGTCGGTCGAGTACCGCTCGGCGAAGCCGGTTGAGTCGGCGCCGTTCATGCTTGACGTTGAGCCGCGCAATCCGTATCTGTCGAAATCGAGCGAGCGTCCCGCGCGAGTTCGCGACCGTGATTCCGTGGCGCGAGGTCGTGACATACCCGGCGGCCCATAGCCCGTCGCGCTCGGCCGTCTCGAAGATGTCGCCGGCGATCGCGGCGCGCTTGTCGGGGCCTGCGCTGCGCGGTCGCTTCGACGAATGCGTTGGTCGGCGCGGCGCTCGCCGCGGCGGGCGGCGGTAATCCGGGGAAGGCCGGATCGCGGGGCGCGTGCGCGGCCATTGCGGTCGCGCGCGCCGACGGTCTTGCGGAGCGACGCGTCGTCGAGCCGGTTGGTCGATGCGACGCCGGTGCGCCCGTCGGTGATCGGCACGAATGCGCACGGTCGTGTCGAGCGCGGCGAGATTCTGGTGGACCGTGTCGTGCGTGAAGCGCGTCAGCCCGCGATCTTCATCGAACACGAGGACTTCGAACTCGCCCTGGGCGCCGTCGCTCGCGAGCGCGAGCGCGCGCTTGGCCAGCGCTTCGCGTTCGGCGCTAGTCATCGTAACCGACCCCGACGCGGACGTTGCGGAAGCGCGCCGGCGCGCACGCCTGCGCGGTGCGCCCTGTCTGCATCGGCTCGCCCTTACCGCAGTTGCGGCGTCCCCCACGCGAGCCACGACCGCTCGTCGGCGATCGCGTCGCACGAGCTCCAGAACTCGCGGCGTCACGCCAGCGTAGGTCGGGTTCTTGACGATCCGCCCGCGCTTGCCGTTGACGATCTCCCAGCCGATCTGGCAGCCGAACTGGAAGTTCAGCCGGTGGTCGTCGATCGACCACGAGCGATTGATTCCATGTAGATGCCGTGCTTGACGTCGTCGAAGAGCGCCTCGAACGGGACGTCGCCCGGGCAGCAAGTTCAGATTGCACATCCGGATCATCGGGACGTGCTGCCACGACTGCGCGCGGACGCAGGCGTTGGTCGCGCGGCCGATCGTGCGCGCGGTGTCGCGCGACATCTCGAAGCCCGCCAATATCCCGGCGCGGATGATGTCGGACGCGGATGCTCTTGCTGCCCTCGTCGTCGTAGCCCACGGTCGCAAGCCCGCCCGGCAAGCGGTTGTCGATGACGATCGTGACTTTCTCGGAGCCGTACTTGAGCGTGCCGAGCAATTTTGGGTCGAGGAAGCTCGTCCCCGAGAAATTCGCCTCCCAGCCCATGACGCGGTCGAGTTCGGCCGGATGCCCGCACGACTCGTGGATCTGCAGCGAGACTTGCGAGCCGCCGAGGATGATGTCCATCGTGCCGCTCGGGCATTGCGGCGCGTCGAGGAGCTGGCTGTGCCTCCTCGCCGATCCGCGCTGCGTTCTCGTGCAGTTGCGCGGCTTCGACGATCTCCCAGCCGCCGGTTTGATAGAGCCCGTTGTCGCCGGGATACGAGCGGTCTTGTGCGTCGCCGTCGTCGACCGCGAGCGCCATCATCCCCGAGCCCGATCTGGACGATCGACTGTGCGATGCGCGAGCCGATCGTGCTGTGGAATTCTTTGTCGGTCCGCCACAGCTCGATCCAGGCGCGGCCGGCGCGAACCTTCGGCGTCGCGTGCAGCGCCTTCTCGGCGTCGAGCAGGAGCGCGACGCGCTTGTCGAGCTGGACGCTCGCCGGATCGTTCTCGACCGGCGTGACGAACGAGTCTTCGTATGCCGCGGTCGGTGCTTCGCCGAAGCGCACCCGCGCGACCGCGGCCCCGGCTTTGGCGATCTCGACCGCGCGCGCGGCGGCGGCGTCGAGCCCGGCGTCGCTCATGTCGTCTGAAGCCGCGAACCCCCACGCGCCGTCGAGAGCGCGCGGACGCCGAAGCCGGCGCTGCGGTCGTCGGCGAGGGTCACGACGACGCCGTTGCGGACCTCGATCCGTTCGCTGCGCCCCCGCTCGAAGCGGACGTCGGCGTAGGTGGCGCCCGATTTGAGCGCGGTGTCGAGGACGCGCCCCGCGGGCCCTTCGAAGGCCTGCGGGGCGGATTTTTGGGGCTCGGGGGGGTTAACCAACCTTAACCTCGTGTACGGGGAGAGGCCTCACTTCAACAACCGGCGTGCGTCCGCCGCCTGTTCAGGGCGTTACCCGAAAAAACGTGCACGGCCAACCGACCCGGATTGTTTGCTCGCCCCTTCGCGCTACAACTTGTACTCAAACACGGTGCCGTCGCCATCGGTGCCGCCGTTATAGGTGACCCCGTAAAGAATGGTCCCGCGCCTCAAGAGATTGCACTGGGGCCCCCAACCGTCACCGCTGCCCGTGAAATTGTGGAGGACGTGCTCGACGTAGCCCTGCGATGAGGGCGTCAGTGCGAAAAGGGTGCCGAGACCCGAACTTCCGCCTTCATAGGTCGTGCCGAAAAGCGCACCGGATTTATCAAGGAACAAACCCTCGTACGGGTATCGGCCGTCGGCGCCGCCGGTGAATTCGTGAAGCACGGTTTCGGTGTAACCTGTCGAGGCCGTTAACACGAACGCAACGCCGGAGCCGTAGGCTCCGCCGTAGCCCGTCGTGCCATACAGATTGCCATGCTTGTCGGCGACGAGTCCGTAATAGAGGGATTGCCCGGGTGCGGCGCCGCCGGAGCCCGTGAAGCTCAGGAGCGTCGTCTCCGTATACCCGGAGCCGGATGGCGTCAACTTGAAGACGGCGCCGTCGCCGTAACTGCCGCCCGAGTGAGCCGTGCCGTACAGCGCACCGTACTTGTCGGCGATGAGACTGGGCACTGGGGTTGCTCCGTCTGTTGAACCGGTAAAGCTGTACAGCACGCTTTCGGTGTAGCCCGATCCCGACGGCGTCAGTTTGAATACCACACCGACACCATACGTGCCGCCGTACCCCGTGGTCCCGTATAGCGCACCCTGCTTGTCTTCAAAGAGCGCCTGACTGTCTAGGAAAGGCTGCGCTCCATCGCTGCCACCGGTGAACGAGTAGATGACGCTTTCGAGATAGCCGGATCCGGACGGCACCAATCGATAGACCGTCCCCTCGCTGTAGGACCCGCCACCGTACGTCGTGCCGTAGAGCACGCCGTTCTTATCGGCATGAAGGCTGCTGTAGGGTTGTGCTCCGTCACTGCCGCCGGTGAAACTATGCAGGACGCTTTCGGTGTAACCGGATCCCGACGGGGTCAACCGGAACACCGTGCCCAAGCCGGAATTGCCCCCGCTTACGGTCGTGCCATACAAACGGCCCTGCGCGTCGGCGATCGGAGTCGAAAGGGGATTCTGACCGGAACTCCCGGTGAAACTGTAAAGCACGCACTCGACGCAGTTCGGCGCACCGGAACTAGCGCCCCAACCGTCAAGCGCGACAACAAGGGCGAGTGCCGCGACGACTCGACAAAAACGGAAAGCGGTCATGAGATGCCCCCTAATACCCGGCGAGAGTCTGAGAGTCGGTTCCGGGGTAGCGAACAGGGATGTGAGCGACGCACGCCGGGCCTCGCCGGTTTCGACAATCGCGGCGGGCCAGCAGCGCGTAGGTGAAACCGGAGCGCGTCGCTGTACGGGGCGTCCCTTTCGAGAATGTGCGCGTCCTTCCCGGCGACTGTGCCACACTGGTGGCACAAGTCGAGCACTGCACTTGGTGAATGCGGTGGATGCACCGAGTCCGTCTCTATCCGACGACGAGCGAAGTTGCACGCCTCGGCTTCATGCTGCGGGTAACGCGCGACCTGTACAACGCGCTGCTTGACAAACGACGCTACGCCTGGACCGCGCGCCGCCTTCGCATGACCTCACAAATGCAGTACGCCGAGATGACTGCGCTGCGAGCCGAGGACGCGCGAATTGCCGCTGTCTGCCGGGAGACGCTCGACGAGCGTCCGCGCAGTGCTTCGCACCAGGCGCGCTTGCGTATCGGGGAACATGCCGGACGGCGTTATCTCTCGCTCTGAAGAAGTGCAGACGTACTTCAGCGATGAATCCTACGTCGCCGAGTTTTGCTTCGTCGGCTCGCGCGAAATGGAGAGTCTTATGAACCGTCGCCTCTTTTCTCATGGCGGCGCCGCCCGCGTACGTCGGATGCGCCGGGACGGAATCGCTTGCTCTGGTGTAGGACGCGAGCGGGCGGGTCTCTTTCGCACCCGGCAGAGCGTGCTGATCGCGGCTGTTTTCGCAGTCCTGGCCGTCGCGGCATGTGGCGCGATTGCGCTCAGCAGCGTCCTCCAAAACGGGGTCTTTTACGGCTGTTACCGCGTCATCTCGGGCGAGCCCGGTCCGACGGCATATATGCGCATCATCGACCCTTCGGTCGGTCAGAAGTGTAGCGGACTCGAGACGGCGATGAACTTCAACCAGAGCGGTCCGACAGGTCCAACCGGCGCGACGGGAGCGACCGGCGTAACCGGTCCGAGCGGCGCGACAGGTCCAACCGGCGCGACAGGTCCAACCGGCTCGACGGGAGCGACCGGCGTAACTGGTCCGAGCGGCGCGACAGGTCCAACCGGCGTAACGGGTTCAACCGGCGCAACTGGACCGAGCGGCAGCACGGGCGCCACAGGCTCCACGGGGCCGACCGGTGCAACCGGTGCGACTGGTCCGACGGGCACAGCGACCCTCACCACCACGTTCATAGTCGGGCCGGTTAACATTCCTTATGGCGGCGGCCTTGGCTACTATGGCAAGGTGAATTGCCCGTCGGGATACGCAATGGCGGTCGGCGGCTTTGAAGGTAATCCAAGTGGAGGTGTTTATGAAAGCTACCCGGGCTCCAGCGGGACAAGTTGGTTTGTATCTGCCATGAACACCGGCGTAAATGTCTACGCCACCTGCATAAAGGGCGGCTAAGGTGCCTGTCACCTGAGCGGAGGCGCGTAGCGCCGGAGTCGAAGGGCGCGAACTCTAAAAGAACGAGTCGTGAGCCTCGTCTACGTCGTTGCCGAAATGCTTATTCGACGAAGGCAACGTTGACTTCGCTTCGTTCACGGAGGCGCGCGACCGCTCGCAGGCCTTCGAGGACGTCGGTGTGGGGCGCGACGGTCGTTGCGCCGCTTTTGGCCGGGTCGTAGGTGAACGCCGCCAGCTGGAAGCCGTCGAACGTCCCCGCTACGATTGCCCCGTCCGGATCGACGGCGAACGCACGGCTCTGCTCGGGCTGACGATCGCCAGCGGCGCGCGGGATGACGACGACGTACGCGCGCAACTCGAGCGCGCGTGCCCGCGCAAGCGTCGCGGCTTCGGCCGGCGGCAATCCGCACGACCACACGAAGAGGTCGATGCCGGCGAGCCGCGCCTCGACGAGGCCAGCGGGATTCTCGGCGATCGCGTCGTCGACGATGCCGGCGAGCAGGCCGGCGGCGCCTGCGCCGAGCGCGGCGTAAAGGACGCCGTCTTCGGCGGCCTGCGCGATCGAGAGGAACTCGAGATTCGCGTCGCCGAGTTCGCGCGCCGGTATGGCCGGCGCGTCGGGCGCGATCATGACGTTCACGTCTTCCTCCGCGGCGGTTCGCGCGAGTCGTTCGAGCGCCGCAAGTTCGCGCGTCGCCGTAAACGCGATTCGCACGGCCTTGCGGCGTGCGGTATCCGCCGCTCGTTCGGCGACGCGCAGAACTGCCGAGTGCGTGCGCGCAGGCTCGCCGAGTTCGATCTCGCCGTAGATCACGGTCTCGTCGCGTTCGTTCGCGCGGCTCACGAACGCGCCGAACCGATCGACGATCGCGCTCTTCCCGCAGTACGCGACGCTCTCGCGTTCGACGCCGCACTTATTGGCGGCCAGGAACGGGACGCCGTTCTCGCGCGCGCGCACGTTTGCGAGCAGATCGGCTTGCACGTTCTCGAGCGCCGACGGATCGCGCCCGCTCGTCACCCACGCGGTCGGCATCACCAACACTTCCGCGCCGCGCTCGACGAGCATCCGCGCGAGCGTCGGGATTCGTCCGTCGGCGCAGATCAGCACGCCGAGCACACCGATCGGCGTTTCGATCGGCGCGAGCGCGCACGACGGCGCGAACCAGCGCCGGTCGAAGTGCCACAAGAACCCTTTGTCGGCGAAGCCGAGTTCGTCGCCGCTC
Source organism: Vulcanimicrobiota bacterium (assembly GCA_963832625.1). GTDB lineage: Bacteria > Vulcanimicrobiota > Vulcanimicrobiia > Vulcanimicrobiales > Vulcanimicrobiaceae > CAWHUV01. The sequence goes on from CAWHUV010000008.1 coordinate 1,172,153, forward strand.
GGGCCGATGACGCTTGCGCTGTTGAACGTGTGCGCCCCATCAACGCGCGCGGTTCCGTAGACGATCGTCGCCGAAAACTCGCGCGCCAGGCGGGCCACATCCGTGCGCGCGCGCACGAGCGTGGCTTCCTCGACCGGCTCGGGCCCGAGCACGTACCCCGGGACCGTCCCCTCGGGGAGGACGATGAGCCGCGCGCCGTGACGCCCCGCACGCTCCACAAGGGCCAGGACCCGCGGCCAGATCGTTACGAAATCTGAACGGTCGGCGGCACGCGTTTGGATGGCGGCGACGGGTATACTCCGGTGGCGCACGAACCGATACTCCTAATGGCGCGGATTTTTCGCGTACTTCGGCCGAGGACTTCTTACATTATGCGAGCCTTTTGGTTTGTTGTCATGTGCGCCGTCGCTTCCTGGCTGACGGCCTCCGCGTCGCTCGCGACCGCGAGCACGAGTGCCGCCAAGCCCAACGTGCCGCACTCCAGCGCCGTAGCCCACGAAGCCGCGCGGCTCGCCGCGATGAAGCTCCTCGCGCCGGCCGACGAGTACTTCGGCCCGCTCAAAATGAGCATCCTCGGCATCGGGAACACCCTGCGGGATATCAGCCTGCGCTACGACGTCAACCACGACATCGCGCGCCAGTCCCTGGCCTCAGCCAGCCTTGCCGAGAGTTCGATCCGCGATTGGGCGCGCAAGTACCCGCGCGACGGCGACGTCCCGCATGCGATCTATACGCTGCAGCGGCTCTACACGAAGATCTTGACGGTCGAAGCGCGCGCCAAGGCGGCGGCGACGGCCAAGTGGCTCTTCGCCGCCTATCCGAATTCGCCGCAGGCGCGGACGCTCAAGCGCGCGCTCGCGGCCGAGACCCTTCCCCCGCTGACGGGCGCGACCTCGGCCCCGGCGGCGACGACGCAGACGAACGGAACCTACACATCTGTCTTCGGCCCAACATACCCGTCGCGCTTCAACGGCGCGCCCTCGCCCGAACAAACGCCCGCCGCCGGCTCTCAACCGCCGAACACAGCGCAACACCCGTAACGGCGCGCTAGGCGCTCGGCGCGCGCTGGTGCATCTCGCACTGCAGCGCGGTGAGGTCGTTGCGCGACTGCACGACGTCGTGATGGTCGGGTCCGAGGATCGATTCGCGAACCTCGAGCGCTTGCCGAAATAGCCGCTCGGCCTCTTCGAATCGGCCCGTATCGCGGAGCAAGATCGCGAGGTCGTTGAGCGACTGGGCCGTCTCGTGGTGTTGCAAGCCAAAACTCGCTTCGCGGATCGCAAGCGCGCGGCGGTACAGCGCTTCCGCTTCGTCGTACCGTTTCGTGTCGCGCAGAACGGCGGCAAGGCCGTTGAGCGAGCGCGCGACTTGGGGATGCTCGGGGCCGAGGCGTGCTTCGCGGAGCGCGAGCGCGCGGCGGTGCAGCGGTTCGGCCTCACTTGCGCGGCCAACTTCGCGAAGAAGAAGAGCAAGCCCGGCGAGGGTTTGCGCGACGTGCGGGTGCTCGGGGCCGAGGCTCCGCTCGAAGCTCGCGAGCGCCGCCCGAAAAAGCGGCTCGGCTTCGTCGAGACGGCCCATGTCGCGGAGCAGCGCCGCGAGATGCTGCTGCGAGGCGGCCGCGTCGGGATGATCCGGACCCAAAGTTTCGGCCTGCAACGCGATCGCGCGGCGATAGAGCGGCTCGGCCTCCGCGCGCCGGTTCGTGAGATGGAGAAGCGCCGCGAGCCCGACGAGCGATTCGGCGACGTCGGGATGTTGCGCGCCGAGCGCCGTTTCGCGGATCGCGAGCGCGCGCCGGTAGAGCGGCTCAGCCTCCGCGAAGCGGTTCTCGTTCCACAGCATGATCGCAAGATTGTGGAGCGAACGCGCGACGTCGGGTTGCTCGGGGCCGAGTGCTTCGCGAATCGCGAGCGCGCGCCGAAGGAGCGGCTCCGCGTCGTGACCGCGGTTCGTATCGATCAAGAGCGTCGCGAGATCGTGCAGCGATTCGGCGACGCTCGCGTCGGCCGGGCCTAACTGCGCTTCGCGAATCGCGAGCGCGCGCCGGACGAGCGGTTCCGCTTCAGCGAACGCGGCGCGGACCCAAAGGTAGTGCGCGCAGGCGTTCGCCAAGTGGCCCGCGGGCAAATAGGTCGAGGCCGCCGGGAGCGCGGCGAGCGCGGCGCGCGCGTGCGAAAGAAGCCGTTCGCACGCCGGCCAAGTTTCGAACGCAATCGGCGGGAACGCAGCATGGGCCGCGGCGACGGCGCTTTCCGCCCAAGGCTCGAGCGCATCGCGGGCGAGGTCGCGCGCCGCCGCTTGGACGAGCCGGTGCACGGTGAAGGTGCGGGTCGCCGGGGCGAACGCGATGAGCGAGAGCCGGTCGAGGGCGCCGAGCGCCTCGTCGACGCTCGCCGGATCGGCGACCGTCGCGCGCAGGTCGCGCGCCGCGGCGGAAGCGTCCGGCAGCGCCGGCCGAAGATTGTCGGCGTACGCATCGGCCGGCTGCGCGAACAGTTCTTCCGGGATCCCTTCGGGCGCATACACGCCGGCCAAACAGAGAATCGCCGAGGCGCCGGGCGCTTCCGACTCGGCCTTGGCAATCGCGGTTTGGAACGTCGCGAAGACCGCCTGCGGATACTCTGCCTGGCGCGGCGCTTGACCGAGATGCCGGCCGAGCCGCGCGAGGTAACTCGCGGCGCTGACGGTCTGCGTCGTTCGCAGGTATGCCGCCGCATGGGCGAGCGCGAGCGGCAAGCCGCCGAGCGCCGTTGCCAACTCGTCCGCCTCGGCGTCACTGAGATCGGTCCGGGCGCTTTCACGCCGCAGGTAGGCGGCGGCGTCGTCACGCGGCCAACTCTCGAGCGTCGCCGGTGCGATGTCGCCGCCCCAATGCGCGGCGCGCGACGTGATCAGCGCCTGCGCGCCGCTGCGCGGCAGCCACGTCCGCAGCAGCCGTTCGTCTTCGAGATTGTCGAAGACGAGCAGGACGGGTTTGGAGAAGCCGCCGAGCACGCTCGTAATAACCTGCTGCGCTGCCGCGCGGCGATCGGGGAGCGCGTCGAGACCGCGGACGAACTGCGCACCGAGGCTCACGAGCCCGTCGATGATGCCGTCTTCGGTTTCGGCGTGCAGCCACGCGACGACGGCGTACCGGTCGCGTTCGCGCCACGCAAACTCGCGCGCGAGCGACGACTTTCCGACGCCGCCCATCCCGTGAATCGCGACCAGATCGCGCTCGCGCAGCGCGTCGCCGATCGCGGCGAGTTCGGGCTCGCGGCCGGTGAACGACGGCGTCGGGCGGATCGCGTCGCTATCGAGTATGACGCGCGGCGCGCGCCAGTACGGGCCTTCGCCCGCGCCGGTTCGTTCGCGGTCTTCGCGGACCGCGTTGCGCACGATGTCGGCGAGCAGCGCTGGATTGTCGCGGATCGGGACGAGGTCCCAGTAGGCGATCCCGGCAAGCAGCCCCGGCGGCTCGCACTCGACGACGCGCATCACGACGAGCCGGCGGTTCTTGTTGAGCGGATCGCGCGCGATCGCGTTTTGCCATTCGGCTTGGCAGTGGTCGCTCGCGAGATACTCCGGCGACAAGAGCGCGATGACGCGCGAACCTTCCGTCAGCGCCGCGTGCATCCGCTCCATGAAGTTCGCGTTTGCGAAATCCCACTGCTGCAGGATGACGCCGAACCCGGCTTCTTCCAAAATCTTGCCGATCTCGGCCGCGAAGGGCGCGTCCGCGCCGGCGCGACTGATGAAGAGCGTCGTCATCTACGGGACCGGCCTTCGCGATGGACCACCCGCCTCCGTCCGCGCAAAAGAGAGAGCCCTCGCCGGAGCGAGGGCTCTTCCTTGTTACGCGCGTCTCCCTACGCGGTTACTTGAAGTGGATTCCGAGGCCGATGTACGGCCCGCTGTGGGTGAAATCGCCCGGCGCGTTCTGCTTGTTGTAGCCGTGGTCGCCGAGGAATCCGAGGTCGAGGTAGAGCGGCGTCTTGCCGAGATCGACCTTTCCGCCCAGTTCGTACGTGAGCACCTTGTAGCGAATCACGTCAGTCGTCCCATTCGATAACGTCTGGTTGTGGGCCGTCGTGACTTCGGGGTAGTAGTACGCGCTGCCGTAGATCGAGAACGCGCGATCGAGGTCGGGGAGTTTCTCGAGACCGAAGCCCGGGCCGTGCTGCTGACCGACTCCGCCGAGCGCCGAGTAGTTGGTCGAACGGAACAGGTATCCGAACCCGATGTAGATCCGGGGTTCGAAGATGCGGACGCCGGCGCGCAGTTCGACGTTCTGGTCGCGCGCCTCGAAACCGGGGACGTAGGCTTGTCCGCCGCCCGGCTGATTGACGCAACCCGGGTCGCCGATCGGGCTCGGGCACGCGCCGGTTCCCGCGAAGGATGCGTGCGGGTACTGGAAGTCGCGGTAGTCGCCTTCGAGCATCCACGGGATGCCGAGCAGCGGGAACTCAACGGCGAGCCGCGCCGTCAGGGTGCCTTTGCCGTGATTACCCGGATCCCACTCGTTGTAGGTGCGCGGGGAAATCAGGTAGTCGCCGATGATGAACGCTTCGTAGGTGCGAACGTGTGCCGCGCGAGCCGGCGGCGGGGTCGGGACCGGTGGGAACGTGGGGACGGGCGTCGGCACGACGCCGGGGCCCGGCGTCATGTTGTTGACCGGCGGCGGCGTCGGGATCGGCGCGGTCGACAGATACCGGATGACGACCGTGCGCGTCGACGGATTCCATTGAACGTAGGCGCCCATCCCCTCGGAGAGGACGCGCAGCGGGACGAGGACGCGCCCGCGGTAGATCACCGGCGGGACGTCGAGCGGCCGCTGCTCGTTGTTGACCCAAACTTCGGGGACGCCGACTTGAACGCGGACGTCGGAGCCCTGCTTATAGACGTCGACCGTCTTGCTCGGCGGGTCCCAAGCGACGCTCGCGCCCATTTGAGCGAAGAGCGAGCGCAGCGGGACGAGGATGTAGCCGTGGCGGATCAGCGCCGCGAGGACGCGGCCGCTCCGAAGCGTGTCCGGCGTCGCGTAGACGTGGCGGTCGTTGAAAATGATCGGGACGATCCCGCCCGGCGGGCTCCCAAAGTCGACCGGCCCCGGGGTTCCGACTTGCGCGTCGATCTCGGCGACCCACGGCGTGCGCGCGTGGCCTCTGAGCCAGCCCGCCGAGTTTGCGACCGACGAGGCGAGGATTGCAATCCCTAAGAGGCCGGCCGCGAAACCCGCAACGAGTGCCTCCGTGCTAAAGCGTCTCAAGATGTCTCTCTCCATGGGATGACCCCCGCCCAGGGGGACGGCTACCTCTGATTATCCCTGGGCTCGGCCTCGAGCGCATCCTCGACCTAGCCTAAAGGCCCTACCCCAAGAGACCTATTCTGCAAGGTAAGCGGGCCCCGAAGCCTCGTTTTGGCATGAAAAGAGGGCGCCGTGCCTGCGCACGACGCCCTCCTTTAGTGTTACGGCGATCCGCTTCCGGTCTAGAAGTGGATCCCCAGCCCCGCGTAGATGCCGTTGTGCGTAGCATCGCTTGGGGAGTTGGTCTTGCCTGTCATGCGGTCGCCCATGTAGCCGGCTTCCACGAAGATCGGCGTGCTGGGGATCGACAGGGTCAGGCCTGCCTGGTACTTGAGAACCTGGTACTGCAGGTTGAACGTGTTCCCGAACGGGTCGGTAAAGTTACCGCTGACCGACGGGTAGTACAGGATGCTTCCGTAGACGTCAAACGTCTGACTGAAGTTCGGCAACCGCTCGATGCCGCCGCCGAAGCCATGGAGCTGCGGGTAACCGTAGTTACCGTATTGCTCCGTGTATCCGCCGACGAGGAACAGCTTGTACCACGGGATTCCGATTCCAAGCCGTGCTTCGAGTTGCGTATCCTGGACCGTGAACGCCGGCACGAACGTCTGTCCGTTGCCGCCGATGACTTCGACGCAACCTGGGTCGCCGGAGACGCCGGCCGGCGGCGCGAGGCCGCAGTCAGGCGTTTGTCCGTTTGCCAGGGTGCTGGCGTTGTGCGGGTAGGACCAACGGCGATAGTCGCCTTCGGCCATCATCGCAAGTCCTGCGAAGTCGAACTCGATCCCGGCGCGGCCGGCATAGGAGCCGCCGGATCCGGAATTCGTTCCACCGTTGCTGAACTCGTTGTACACCTTCGGAGCGAAGATGTAGTCGCCGACGACGAACGCTTGGAAGTTAGGTGACTTCACGGGCGTCGGGGTCGGTGGCGTGGTGGGAACCGGCGTCGGAGCCAGCGTCGGAACCGGAGTCGGAACCGGCGTTGGGACCGGAGTCGGTGGCGGCGTTGGAGCCGGCGCGGCTATGTAGCGCACGACGACGACGCGCTTGTCAGGCACCCACAGTACGTAAGCGCCCATGCCTTCAGAGATTACGCGAACGGGTACGACGACCACGCCTTTGTAGATCTCGGGCGGCACGTCAAGGGGACGGCTCTCGCCGTTGACGATCACTTCAGGTTTTCCGACCGTCACTTGAACGGCTGCGCCGGCTTTCGAGACGTTAACTGTCTTGGTGCTCGGGTCATAGCTGACGGTTGCACCCATCTGCTCGAACATCGATCGCAGGGGGACGAGAACCGTGCTGCCACGCACGAGCGCTGCAAGGACGCGGCCCTGCTTGAGAGTGTCGGGCTTCGCATACACGTGCTGATCGTTGAACAATATCGGGACTTCACCCGATGGGGGAGAACCGAAATCTGCCGGCTGTGCCAGGGCCTGGGACATGCACGCCGCCGTGAACGCGACGAGCCCGAACGCGACCGTCGCCATTCCGGCGAGATGCCGCGAAACGAGTCGTTTCACTAACTGACCTCCTAAGTGTGGTTGTATACCGTATGGCTGGGACCCATAAGCGCCTTACCCGCCTTGGCTACGAGCAAAACCCAACCGGGCAATGTCCTAGCGGGCGGCAGAACGCCTTGGGGAGGGCCGAACCCTATGGAGCGGGGCCTTCGCAGGACCGCTTCGCTGGTCCCCTGGCCCGGGCGAGCGGGTGCTAGCCTTGCTTTTCCTCGAGGTTGGCCGCGAACTTGGCCCGGTCCATAACGTACCGTTCGTGGGTCCCGTCGGCCACTTTCTCGCGCTCGTCGAAGGCGGCGACCGCGAAGTTGACGCGGCGCCCGTCGACGCCGATCACCTCGACCTCGGTCCGGACGATGAAGCCGACCGGGGTCGGCGCCAAATGCGCCAGGTCGATGTGGGAACCCAGCGAGACTTCGTCGGGTCCCAGCGTGGGGGCGAGGCATTGCACCGCAGCCTCTTCGATGAGCTGGAGCAGCATCGGGGTCGATAGAACGGAGACCCCCCGGTTCCCAGCCTTCTCGGCCGTCATCCATTCCTCGACGCGCGTCTGGCTCTGGTACGAGCGCCCGACTTCGACCTTGACGGCCATGCGCCAAGATACTCCGAGCGTCGCGCCGGTCCCGCCTGGGAATAATCTGTGAATCAAAAGTTGCCCGCGCCCCGTACAATAGCCCGGTAGGGTCGAGATTGAGAAGGAGCATCATGAGGGTTCGCGCACTCGCGCTGGTCGCCGCGGCGGCTTTTCTTGTCACCGGCTGCGGCGGTAAGCCGAAGCAGCAGGGTCCGCCGCCGCTCGCGGTCGACGTCGCCAAGGCGTCGCAGCGGGACATCGCGACGTTCATCTCGCTCGACGGCCAGATCGCGCCTGTCCAAGAATCGATCTTGAGCTCGCCGCAGTCGGGGACGATCGCCTCGGTGAACGTCAACGAAGGCGACCGGGTCGCGCGCGGGGAGCTGCTCGCGTCGCTCGACGCGTCGGCGCTCGTGGCGCAACTCGCGGCCTCTGAGGCGACGGTTGCGTCGGCGCGGGCGAAACTCCAAGGCTCGACGGTGCAAGCGCCGATCTCGCAGCAACAGTACGGCTCGGCCGTCACGCAAGCGCAGATGAATCTGCAGCAAGCGCAAAACCGCGTCTCGACCGCGCGCGCCGCGCTCAAGAACGCGCAACTCACGTATCAGAGCAACCAGCAGTTAGCGGCGCAAGGCTACGTCTCTGCGGTCGCGCTCGAGCAGTCGCGCGCCGCCTACGTCGCCGCGCAACAAGAATTGAACAACGCGTTGCAAGCGCTTCCGGCGGCCCAGGCCGCGTTGACGACGTCGCGCACGAACACGCAGCAGACGGCGGTCGACAGAGCCACGATCGACCAAAACCGCGCGGCGCTTCAGGAAGCGCAGGCCAACGTCACGCTGTTGCAAACCGAGATCGCACAGTCGGCGATCTACGCCCCGTTCGACGGCATCGTCACGCAACGGCTGCTCGATCCCGGCGCGTTCGCGGGACCGAATCAGCCGATCGTGCGGGTCTCGGAACTCGACGTCGTCTACGTGAACGCCAACGTCCCCGACGAAGATCTGACCTACGTTCACTCCGGGACGACCGCCACGTTCACGAGCGACAGCCTCCCCGGCCGCACCTTCACGGGGCGCATCTTCAACGTCAACGCGACGCCGACGCAAGGGACGCTCTCGTATCGCGCGCGGATTCGCGAAGTGAACCCCGACGCCGCGCTGCGCGGTGGAATGCTCGTCAGCGTCAAGATCCGTAGCGAGTACGCAAGGAACGCGGTCGTCGTGCCGCGGACCGCGATCTTCCAAACCGATCAGGGCGCGAACGTCTTTACCGTCGTCGACGGCAAAGCGAAGTTGCTCCCGGTGCAACTCGGATTGCAGACCGACACGCTGTCGCAAGTTCGCGGCGGCACGATCCGCCCGGGGACGGTCGTCATAACGACGCGCCCCGACGCGCTTCAGGACGGGAGCGTTGTTGCGGTCAATGGCGCGGCGCCTCCGGGCGCGGCCACGAAAGCGGCGCACTAGTGCGCGCCGCCTCGAAAACCTTCGCGCCGGCGTTGATCCTGACGCTGGCCGCTGCGGCGGTCAGCGTCTCGGCTGCGCACGCGGCCTCACCACCGATGCCGGCGCCGTCGGGTCAGCCGACGCCCTATCCGATCGTCACGCTCGGCCCGGCAAGCCAGCCGCCGTCAATGCCATTCCCCGCCTACGGGTCGCCGGTTCCGGGCGTCGGGGTCGGGCCCGCGCCGACGAACGCGCCGCAAATCGTCACGCTCGCGCAGGCAATCGACATCGCGTTCGCGCGGTCGCCGCAGCTCGCGAGCGCGCGCGCCGACGAGGGTATCGCGCATGCCGAACTGCGTTTGCAGCAGACCGGCTACTTGCCGAACTTGGCGCTCGACGGGTCGACACAACACTCGAACCGTCAAGCGAACAGCGTCAGCAACGGCAACGGCGGAACGACGTCGTTCTCGGGGAGCGGGACGTCGAACTCGCTGACCGCAAATCTCAAGCAGTTGATCTTCGACGGCGGGAAGATCGCCCAGTCGATCCGCTCGGCATCGTTCAACGAGACCGCGTTCGTTGACATCTACAAACGCGATCTGCAGACGGTCGCCTTCAACGTCGCGCAGGCCTACTACAACGCGCTTCTCGCCGAACGGGTCACGGCGGTCGCGGTGCAAACCGTGCAACTCGACCTGGTTCAAGAAGACTTGGTCCGCGCGCAGATTCGCGCCGGGACGACGGCTCCGGCCGATCTCTCGACGGCGCAGCTTCCGACCGCCCAGGCGCGGGTCGCACTCGTCAAGGCGCAGGGCGCCGAATTGAGTGCGATCGCGACGTTCGCGAACGCGCTCGGACTCGACGCAAACGTGAACATCGAACCGTTCGACGATACGCCGGTCACCGCGACCGGTGCGATCTCGACGATCCCGGTTCCTTCATACGATATCGCGATCGTGCGCGCGTACGACCTGCGGCCGGATTTCGCGGCGCAGCAGCGGACCGTGCAGGCCAACGAAGCATCGCTGCGCGGTGCGCGGCTCGGCTACTCGCCGACGGTTTCGGGTTCGGCAAGCGCCGGGACGGCATCGACGAGCGCGAACGGCCAGGACTTCCGCAACTCGAACACGATCGGCTTGACGCTCTCGATCCCCCTGTTCGATCAAGGCGTTACGGCGGCGAGCATCTTGAGCGCGAAATACAACCTCGACAAGGCGAACGCGCAACTCGAAGTTCAGCGCCAGGCGCTTCAACTCAACGTGAAGCAGACGCTGGTCAACCTCGTCGCGGCGCGCGAGGCGCTCGATCAGGCGCAGGCCGAGTACATCAAGGCCAACGACGTCCTCCGCTCGACGCAAGCCCAGTACCGCGCCGGCGTCACGACGCTGCCCCTGTTGCTCAACGCCCAAGTCGGCATCACCCAGGCGCTCTCCGACCAGGTCAGCGCGGTCTACGCGCTGCGCCAGGCCGAACAGGCGTACTTGTACGCGGTCGGAGCCAACACGCCCTAATCTTCGCGGGGACGGCCCAACGATATGGTAAACCGTCCCCGCATGAGATGGGCGCTCGCGCTGGCGGTCCTCCTATTGACCGGCTGCACGAAGGTCGGGAGCCAGAGCGGGCCGGTCGGCGCCGGGAATCCGTGGACGCATCACGGGCGCCTGATCTACGCAATGACGCAAGACATCAAGTCGCTCAACCCGATGCTCGCGACGAGCGCGGCCGCGCTCGACCTGTCGATGTTCCTGTTCTCCTACGCGATCCGTTACGACGAGAACTCGCAGCCGCACCCCGACGCCCTGCGCGAGATCCCGACGATCGAGAACGGCGACGTCAGCCGCGACGGCCTGACGCTGAAGTACAAACTCCGGCCGAACATCTACTTTCACGACGGCGTCCAGTTGACGTGCCGCGACTTGAAGTTCACGTGGAAAGTCGTGATGAACCCGGCGAACAACGACCTCACGCAAGACGGCTACCGCGACATCGCCGACATCGACTGCACCGACCCGCTCGTCGCCGTCATCCACATGAAGAAAGTTTACGCGCCCTTCTTGCAAGAGCTGTGGGGGGTCAACGGAAACGCGCCGATTCTTCCCGCGCACTTGCTCGAGCCGCTCAACGACGCCAAAGGGACGTTCAACACCGCGCCGTACCAGGCGGCGCCGGTCGGGAGCGGCCCGTTCAAGTTCGTCAGTTGGGAGCGCGGGACCGCGGTGCGAATGGTCGCGTTCGACAAGTACTTCATGGGAAAACCAAAGCTCGACGAGGTGGTCTTCAAGATCGTCCCCGACGACAGCACGCTTATCAACGAAGTCCGGACGCACGAAGTCGACATGGGGATCCACGTCGGGCTCAACGACTGGCCGCAACTGCAGAATATCCCGGGGACCGTCCTCGACGCGACCCCGATCTTCACGTACGACCACATCGACTTCGATCTCAAGCACCCGATGTTCCAGGACGTCCGCGTGCGGCGCGCGCTCGCGATGGCGACCGATCGCAAGGCGATCCTCGCGAAGATCGCGCACGGGCTCGGCGACCTGACCGACACCGCGCTCTCTCCGCGCGGCTCGTGGGCCTGGACGAACGACACCGCGCACTACGACTTCGATCCGGTCAAAGCGGCAGCGCTGCTCGACGAGGCGGGCTGGAAGCGTGGCCCCGACGGGATCCGCGTCAAGAACGGCGTGCGTTTCGCGTTTAACTATTCGACGCAGACCGAGTCGCAAACCGGGAAGGCGATCGAGAACATCGTGCAGGCGATGTGGCACTCGATCGGCGCCGAAGTGACCGTTAAGAACACGCCGACCGCGCAATTCTTCGACAACACGACGGCCGGAATTTTGCAAGGCGGGCACTACGACGTCGCCGGCTTCGCGTGGGGCGGCGCGGCCGACCCCGACGACAGCGCGATCTACTCCGGGCACAACCTCGCGCCGCGCGCGCAGAACGCACTCTTTTGGAACGATCCGGTCGCGACCGCCGCCATGGACGACGAATTATCGACCGTCGACCGCGCGCGCCGCCTGCGCGATTTCAAGGTCGAGCAGCGCGAGTTCGCAAGCCAAGTCCCTTCGATCGTGTTGTGGTACCGGCGCGAGCCCGAGATCTACAACAGCGATCTCAAAGGCTACAAAGCCTCCCCCGTCATCTCGCCCTTCTGGGACCCGCAGGAATACTCGATGTGAAGAATCGGTCGATCGGCCCCTACGTCATCGCGGCTCTTGCTTTCGGCCTCGCGCCGTCGATGATCGCGTGCAACGTCGCCGGAGCGCCCGCGGGCGGGACGGCGCGGCACAACGCGTTCACGACGCCGCACGTTCTGCGGTTGGGAGACATCGGCGACGTAAAGTCGCTTAACCCGATGTTCGAGCAACAGTTGACGCTCGGGCGCCTCTCGTCGTTGACGATGGCCTGGCTCGTCAGGTACGACCTGCATAACGAGCCGATTCCGGAACTGGCGACCGTCGTCCCGACGCTTGCGAACCACGGCATCTCGGCCGACGGGCGCACGATCACGTTCCATTTGCGGCACGGGGTCAAGTGGTCGGACGGCGCGCCGTTCGATGCCGACGACGTCGTCTTCACGACGAAGACGATCCTCGACCCCAAGACGCTCGTGCTGAGCCGCGACGGCTGGGACAAAATCGTCAAACTCGACGAGCCCGACAAATACACCGTCGTCTTTCACATGAAGGAGCCGTACTCGTCGTTTCTTCCGACGTTCTTCGGAAGCGCGGGCGCGAACCCGTGCATCGTTCCCAAGCACATCTTGGAGAAATCGGCCGACGTGAACACCGACCCGTACAATTCCAAGCCGATCGGGATCGGGCCGTTCCGCTACGTCGAATGGCGGCGCGCCGACCGCATTCTGCTCGAGCGGAATCCGTACTACTTCCGGGGCTTGGCCAAACTCGAGCGCATCGAGTACCGCATCATCCCCAACCGCGACACGGTCGTCGTACAACTGCAAACCGGCGGGATCGACATGTGGGCGCAAGCCCCGCGCGCGTACGCTCCGCGCTTCTCGAACCTCCAGGGCTTTACCGTGCACACGCAGCCGAGTTATGCCTTCAACCACATGGACTTCAATCTCGCGCGACCGATCGTCGGCGACGTGCGCGTGCGCCGCGCGTTGACGCTCGCGGTTGATCGCGAAGTGATCCGGCAGAAGGTGTACCATGGGATAGGGCTCGTCCAGGACGGCATTTGGTCGCCGGCAAGCCCCTGGTTCGACGCGCGCATCCCGACGACGCACCAGAACATCGCACAGGCGAACGCGCTGCTCGATTCGGCCGGCTGGCGCCGCGGCCCCGACGGGATTCGGGTGAAGGGCGGGACGCGGCTGAGCATCGAGCTTGCTTCCAATGCCGGTAGCCCGGATACGGATTTGGTGATCGAACTCGTGCGCTCGTGGTGGAAGCAGGCCGGCGCCGAACTGATGCGCCGAAACTACGACCCGGCGCTCCTGTTTGCGCAGCCGGCGCAAGGCGGGATCATCAATACCGGCAAGTTCGACGTCGTGTTCTTCGCGTGGTTCAACGGCCCGAGCCCGGATCTCTCGAACGAGTACGGTTGCAAATACCAGGCGCCGCACGGCCAGAACGACATGCGCTGGTGCAACCAGAAGGCCGAAGCTGCAATCGACGAGATCGAGCGGTCGTACGACCTGGGCGTGCAAAAGCGGGATAGCGACATCCTCCAGGAACAACTCGTCGCCGACGTACCGACGTTCGTGCAAGGGATACCTCTCGACATCTACGTCGAAAGCGCCGATATCACGGGCTTCCACCCCAACCAAGTTTCGGCGTTCGACGACTTCATGAACGTGGACATCTGATGAACAAACGTTTGATTGCGCTACTCGCCTGTGCGGCGCTCGCCGCTTGCACAAAAGTTGGCTCGAGCGGACCGGGCGAGGCTGGCCGGCATCCGTACACCGAACCGCACGTGCTCCGGTACGCGACGGCCGAGGACATCACCGGCCTCAATACGCTGATCGCGACGCAAGCCGTCGTCAGTTACATGGCGCAGATGACCGGCGCGTGGCTCATCCGCACGGACGAGCACGGCGACCCGACCATCCCAGAACTTGCGACCGAGATTCCGTCGCAGAAGAACGGTGGGATCAGCCCGGACGGCAAGTCGATTACGTGGCACTTGCGTAAGGGCGTCAAGTGGTCGGACGGTGCGCCGTTCGACGCCGACGACGTGGTGTTCTCGACGAACCAGGTCAACAACCCGGCGAACAACGTCGTGAGCCGCGACGGTTGGGACCAGATCCTCAAGATCGACGAGCCCGACAAATACACGGTCGTCTACCATTTGAAGAAGCCGTACTCGTCGTTCACGGTGACGTATTTTTCGACGGCCGGCGCCAACCCGGCGATCATGCCGAAGCATCTTTTGGCGCAGTACCCGAACCTCAACAACGTCCCGTACAACTCGGCGCCGATCGGGATCGGCCCGTTCAAATACGAAGAGTGGAAGCGCGGCGACTCGGTGACGCTCGTGCCGAACCCGCTCTACTGGCGCGGGACGCCGAAACTGCAGCGGATCCTCTATAAGATCATCCCCGACCGCAACACGGTCCTCGAGCAGTTGCGGACGCACGAACTCGACCTGTGGATACCGGTCGCGCCGCACTTCGGGCCGCAAGTCAAGGGAATACCGGGGTTGAACGTCTCGATGACCCCGAGCTTCACGTTCGATCATCTCGACTTCAACATGACGCGGCCCGTGCTCCAAGACCACGCGGTCCGCGAAGCGATCCGTTATGCGACGGATCGCAAAACGCTCAACGACAAGATTCGTTTCGGGCTCTACATCCTTACCGAATCGGTCGTGCCGCCCGCGAGCACGTACCACGAGGACTTGCCGGTCGTCCCGTTCGACATTGCGAAAGCGAACGCGATTCTCGACGCGGCCGGCTGGCGGCGCGGCCCCGACGGAATCCGCTCGAAGAATGGCATGAAGCTCAACCTCGACTATGCTTCGTCGAGCGGGTCGCCCGATACCGACCAACAGATCGAGTTGATGCGCGGCTGGTGGAAGCAAATCGGCGTTGGGATCACCGTCAAGCATTATCTGAGCGCGCTGCTCTTCGGTACGATTCAATCGGGCGGCATCGTGTACGGCGGTAAGTTCGACGTCATCAACTTCGGGTGGGGTGGCGATCCTCAGCAAGACCTCTCGAACTTGTACCGGTGCGATCGCTTCCCGCCCAACGGGCAGAACGATCCGCGGTACTGTAACCGGGAGGCGAGCGCGGCGATGCTTGCGGCGCAGACGACGTACGACCGGGCCGCGCGGGTCCCCCTGTTAAAGGTGGTACAAGAGGACGTCTACCGGGACATCCCGACGATCGTCCTCGACGCGCGCCGCGAGATCTACGCGTACAATTCCGATCTCAAAGGTTGGCACCCCAACCCGATCGCGCCGTTCGACGATATGCTGAACGTGGACATTTAACGTGCTGCGCCTCATCTACGGCATAATCTTCGTGCTGGCGTTGGCCGCCGGCGCGTTCATCGCCGCGATCTACGCCGGGCTCGTGCCGGCGAACGCGGATGCGAAGCCTTCCCCAATCGAACGCTGGTTCGCCCGGACGACCTTGAAAGCGACGGTCGCGCGCGAGACCAAAGGGATGAGCGATCCGCTCCCGCAGAGCGACGACAACGCGCTCGCCGGCGTCAAATCGTACGGGACGAATTGCGCGATGTGTCATGGCGCATCGGACGCCGAACCGTCGAATCCGGCGAAAGGGTTCTACGCGGGTTCGCCGATGCTCGCCAAGGACGGCGTCGAAGACGATCCCGAGACTGAGACGTTCTGGAAGATCAAGCACGGCATTCGGTACACCGCGATGCCTGCGTTCGGCGCGACGTTGAGCGACACCGAGATCTGGCAACTGGCCCAGTTCCTCAAGCACATGGACAAATTGCCGCCCGCGGTCGACGCCGAGTGGAAGAAGATGCCGAGCGTCGCGAACTCGCCGAGTCCGCAGACCTCGCCGGCCGCTGTCGAATCGCCGAGCCCGGCCCAATCGCCGAGCGCGGCCGAATCGCCGCCCGCGGATCAGACGCCGAGCCCGGTCGAGACGACGAGCGTTTAGACGCGCAACGTGTTGAGATGGCCTTCGGCCGCCGCAGTCGTCGTGTGCTTGGCGTTTGTCGCCGGAGCGAGCGGGTGCACGCGGATCGCTTCGCAAGGCACGATGGGCGCGAGTGGTCTGCACGCGTTCACGATCCCCGGGACGCTGCGCTGGGCCGACGGCGAAGACCTCGACAACCTCAATCCGCTACTGTCGACGCAGACGCTCACGCAAGATCTGTCGGTCTTCACGATGGGCTGGTTCTTCGTCTTCGACGATCGCGACCGGCCGGTTCCGAGTCTTTGTCTGCGCGTCCCGACCCTCGAGAACGGCGACATCAGCCGCGACGGCCGCTCGCTGACGTTCCATCTGCGCCGCAACGTCGTGTGGCACGACGGCGCGCCGTTCACGTCGGCCGACGTCGCGTTTACCGTCGCGACGATCCTCGACCCGAAGACGAACGTACTCTCGCGCAACGGGTGGGAAGAGATCGAGCGGGTCGAGACGCCCGACGACCACACGGTCGTCTTTCACCTGCGGCGGCCGTTCGCGCCGTTTCTCAACGTGTTCTTCACGCCCGTCGGCAACCCGTCGATTCTCCCGAAACATCTTTTGAGCGGCGTCGCCGACATCAATCGCGCGCCCTACAACGCGCTCCCGGTGGGCCTCGGTCCGTTCAAGTACGTCCGTTGGGACCGCGGGAGCCAGGTCGTGATGGAAGCCTTCGACCGCTGGTGGGGCGGGAAGCCGAAGCTGCGCCGCGTCGTCTTCAAGGTGATCCCGGACGCGAACACCGACTTGGCGCAGTTGCGTTCGCACGAGTTGGACGCGTACGTTCGCGTCGCGAACCAGCAGCAGCCGTTGCTCCGCGACATCCCCGCCGTGCGCGACGTCGAATACGATACGACGAGCTTCGGTCACTTCGATTTCAACGTGACCTCGCCGCTCTTGAGCGACGTGCGCGTCCGGCGCGCGCTCATTCACGCCGCCGACCTCGACACGATGTGGCGCAAGATCGACCATGGCCTCGGACGCCGCGACTGGACCCCGATTTCGCACCTGTCCTGGGCTTACGACGCGAATGCGCCGCGCTATCCGTTCGATTTGGCCGAGGCGGCGCGTTTGCTCGACGCGGCGGGCTGGTCGATGGGGAGCGACCACCTGCGCCACAAGGGCGCCTTGACGCTGCGGCTCAAGATCGTCGGCAACGTCGGGAACCCGGGACTCGACGGGCGCGTGCTGATCTTGCAGAATGCGTACCAGAAATTGGGGGTCGCGCTCGAGTACTTCCGGTATCCGACCAACACGCTGTTCTCGTCGTACACCGCGGGCGGAATCATCGCGACGCGCAAATACGACATCGCGTCGTACGCGTGGGGCTTGGCCCCCGAACCCGCTCTGGAAAACCTTTACGCGTGCGACAAGATTTCGCCGAAGGGCAAGAACTACATCGGGTACTGCAACCCGCGCTTCGACGCGCTCAACGACGACTCGCTGCGCACCTACGATCAAGCGCGCCGCCGCCGCGACCTGATCGCGGCGCAAGAGATTTTGATGAGCGACGCGCCGTTCATGGTGATCTCCCAACGCGTCGACCGCCTCGCAATCGACGACGACTTCACCGGCATGAAGCCTGGCCCGTCGATGGTGTTTTGGAACATCCAAGACTGGACGAACGAACCGAGCGCCGTCAAGCGTTGACGGCAGGACCCGGTCGTGATATCTTCGCGCCCGAGGCAACGCTTCAACAGCGTTGGCGAACTTTGCTTTGGAGGGGACTAGGATGAAGAGACTTCTTTGGTTCGTTGCGCTCGCGGCGTTGGCGGTCGTGCCGTGCGCGGCGCAGGCGCAGTCGTCACCGTCGATGGTCGGCGTTGGCGCTCACGGTTACGACTTTCTGATCGGGACGTGGACCTGCAAGTCGAACACTCCCTCGCCGCTGGGCGGCCCGTCCACTTCGACGCTCACGGGCTCGCGAAGCGACGCCGGCGGCCTCTTCCTTCGCAGCACCGGCAAGGGTTTCGATGAGGCCGGCTATATCGCATATGCGGCGAAGAGCAAGACCTGGTGGAATCCGAACGGTTTCTCGGACGGCGGCTACAGCGAAGAGTCGTCGACTCAGACCGGTAAGAAGACCGTCTGGACGGGCTCCTACTATAGTGCCGCGTCGGGCAAGACGGTCCAAATCCGCGACACGTACACGATTTCCACCATGAACCAGTTCACCGACTTGAACGAAGTGCAGTCGGCCGGCGCCTGGAAGACGCAGTACACGATTACCTGCACGAAGTCCTAAGCCCGGCGTTGGCCTGCCGGTCGCGGGCTGAACCTTCCGATCGATACCGGCGCGCGTTCCAAGCTCTGTTCAAAGTTCAGGGATTCTTCAGCATTTGGCGAGACGGTTTTCGTTGCTCGAACGAGAGCGCGCGGAGGCGACGTGACATGCGGACGCCGTTGATAATCTCTTCACTTGTCGTGGCGGTTCTGGCCGGCTGTGGCTACGCCGCAACGACGACTGCGGTCCCAACGCGAGACACGCAAGCTCGCCTCTCGCAAGCGTCGGGCGGCGACACGTTCACGGAGATCGACGACCCCGGTGGTGCCCGTGGAACGCGCGCTTGGGGGATCGATTCGGCGGATGACGTTGTCGGAAGCTACGACGACGCCAACAAAGTTCGGCACGGCTTCCTTTGGCGCAACGGAAAATTTAAGACGATCGACGATCCCCATGCGGGCCACGGCCTGCCGGGTCCGCTTGGGCCGGAGGGGACGACGGCCTATGACATCAACACTGCGGGCGATATAACAGGCCGTTACGTCGACAGCAACCACTCAGCTCACTCATTCCTCCTGCGTCACGGAGTTTTCACCGAATTCGACGATCCCGTGGCTGGGCAGGGCCGCGGCCGCGGCACGCAAGCGGACGGCATCAACGATGCTGGTGACATCGTCGGCGACTACGTCGACCAGACCCTCGGCGTTCACGGTTTCCTCCTGCATGCCGGAACCTACACGACCATCGACGCCCCGCACGCCGAGCACGGGCGCTACGTGGGCACGCATGCGTTCGGCATCAACGACAACGGAGACGTCGTGCTGTTTACCCAGCCTGGTAAGAAAAACGCCCGTGGCTGGGTGTTGCACGACGGACGATTCGACTTGCACGACGACCCGCACGGAACCAGCGGTACGTTCCTTTATGGCATCAACTTGTACGGCGTCATCGTAGGGCTTTGGGCCGACAACAACTTCGTCGATCACGGTTTCGTGCTCTGCGACGGTACGTTCACGACGCACGACGACCCGAACGCAGGACACCGCTCCGGTCAGGGGAGTCAACTCAACAAGATCAACTCAATCGGCGACGTCGCCGGGTGGTACACCGACGACCACAACCACGACCACGGGTTCCTGCTTCACATGGGCAGCAGTTCGTGCGGCGACGCGGGCACTTGACGCGCCTTGCCGAAAGGCGCGGTTATGCGCAAAGTCAATACCAAGGACGTCGAGGAGCTGAGTTGGACATCACCGGGCGGTAAGTTCGCCGGCTTCGGAAAGCAAATCTCCGAAGCGTTGGGGCGAGACCGGTTGTCGACCGACATGCTGAAACGGCATCCGTTCGATATCGAGATCCTGCGCATCGGCGCGGGTGAAACGCCCTATCCGTACCACTCTCATAGCGCGCAATGGGAATTCTATCACGTGATCTCCGGCAAGGGCGTCGTGCGCCACGAAGGCGGGACGACGCCGGTCGAGGCGGGCGACGCGTTCATCTTCCTGCCGGGCCAGGCGCACCAGCTGACGAATGACGGATCCGAGGATCTCGTCTTGTACGTCGTCGCCGACAACCCGATCGGCGAGTCAACCTACCATCCGGACAGCAAGAAGTGGGGCGTCCAATCGCCGGAACGCCGGCTCATTCGTTCCGATCCGATCGACTACTACGACGGCGAGGAGTGAGCGCGCTACGGCGTTACTTTGAAAACGATTCCGTCGTTTGCGAAACCGCCGCTCTGCGTCGTGCCGTAAAGCGCGCCTTTGTCGACGATCAAGCCCGCGGCAGGATAAAATCCGTCGAGGCCACCTTGGAAGCCGTAAACGATGCTCTCCAAGAAGCCGGAACGTGTGGGCGTTAGTCGGACTACTGTTCCGCATCCGAGGCTGCACGCGCCGCTGCCGCCTTCCGACGTCGTCGTGTAGACCGAGGCTCCATTTGGTATCAGCCCACCGAGCGGCTGCGCACCGTCATGGCCGGAGAACGAATAGAGAATGCTCTCAGAGTATCCCGATCCCGCGGGATTCAGCACGAATACCGTGCCGTCCGAACCGCTGCCGCCGAGTTGCGTCGTTCCGAACAGCGCGCCCGTCTTGTCGGCGATCAGGTTTCCGAACGGGTACTGTCCATCAGAGCCGCCTTGGAAGTTGTAGAGGATACTCTCCGCGTACGTCGATCCATTCGGCGCCAACTTGAACACGGTTCCGCATGCGTTGTAGCACGACGAGTTGCCGCCGTTAGAGCTTGTGCCGTACAGCGCGCCGGCCTTGTCCGCCAGCAGACTCCCTTGCGGGAACGCCGCGTCCGGCGGACCGCCTTGGAACGCGTAAAGGATGCTCTCCGAATATCCGGTTCCGGCCGGCGTCAATTTGAAGACGGTACCGCATCCGCTTAGTCCGGGAGTGCACGACGGGCTGTTGCCGCCGTGGGACGTCGTGCCGTACAGTGCGCTGGACGCGTCGACGATCAAACTCGCGACGGGATAAGCGCCGTCATTCCCGCCTTGGAACGTGTAAATGACGCTTTCCGCGTACGCGGATCCGTGAGGCGTCAACTTGAAAACGGTGCCGCAACCGATCGGGTAGCCATAACACGTTGCGCTGCCGCCAAACTCGGTCGTGCCGTAGAGTGCCCCGTTTTTGTCGGCGACCAGACTCGCCGCAGGGTAAACCCCGTCGCTCCCTGCTCGGAATACGTAGAGTTGGCTTTCGACATAGCCCGAGCGCGACGGCGTCAATTTGAAAACCGTTCCGCATCCCGAAGGATATTTATTTCTGCACAGGTTCGACTCGCTGCCGCCCTGGCTCGATGTGCCGTACAGCGACCCGTGCTTATCGGCAATCAGACTCGCAGCCGGCGCTTGGCCGTCGCCGCCGCCTTGGAACGTGTGGAGCACGCTTTCGCGCGGACTCGGAACGACCGCCAGCGTCCCCAGGAGCGCGATTGGGAAAATCCGCTGCAACTGAAACAACATCAGGGCCCTCCAAAAGGAAGCCTACGTTGACTCGCTGTCCGCCATAACGGAAGCAGGGCTCTGAACGTCTCGGCGTGGCGACGCCAGCGCGGTCGATGCCACCATCCAAAGCCCGGCGCAGCCGAGAAGCGAGAGCAGCCTGAGAGCGGCCCAGACCGGGTCGTGCTGCGCGAGCCCGGTCGCGCGCTGTTCGAGAGCCCAGACGTCGGAGACCGACATCGTCCTCGGCACGTGAAAGTTCGCTGGGAGCGCGTCGGGCCAAATCGGGAGCGGGTGCCCGGCGGCGAGCGCGCCCGCCGCCAGCACGACCGGCACGATCAAGAGCGGCGCGTAGTGGAGCGGCCGTAAAGGCCCGCGCGCAAGCGCGGCGAGCGCGAGTGCGGCGGCCAGAGTGAGCCCGATCGTCTGCGCGAGGCCGGTCGGGCGTTGCGCGAGCCCGAGCCAGTCGACGGCGACGAATAGCGTCGCGGCCGCCGCCGCGAGCCATAACCAGCCGGTCGCGCGCCGCACGCAGAGAATCGCGGGAAAGAGCGCGATCAAAAAGTCGTGCTCGTGTGCGAACGGGAGCGCAAGCGGAAGCGCAGTCGATGCGAGTGCGAAGCGTTCGACTCCGCCGAAGCGGCGCGACGCGAACTGCGTCACGAGGATCGCGATCACGCAGACGCCGAGCACGATCCCGAGTCCGAGCGCAACCGGTTCGGATGCGCCGAGCGCGTAGGCAATCGCGGTCGGCGTCGTCTGGATCGCGACGAACCTTTCGGCCGCGGCATGTTCGCGAAGCAGCGAAACGTAGCGCGCGAATCCGTCGAAGCCGCGTGCCGCGACGATTGAACAACCGGCCGCGACGGCGCCTCCAAGCGCGAGCGCGAGCGCGGCGCGCCGATCGCCGAGCCGCGCCAGCAGCGCGACGCCGAGGTTGGGTTGCAACGCCGCGCCGAGCACGTTGGCGGCGGCGGCGAAAATGTTCCGCGCGCGCAGTGCGAGGAGCGTGGCGACGCACGCTGCGCAAGAAACGACCGCTGTCTGCCCAAGCGCGAGTCCGCTCGTCAACGGACCGAAGCCGGCAAACAGCGTCAACGCCGCGACGAAGTCGACAAGACCCGAGCGCCACGCCGCAAACGTTTCAGACCTTGACCGCTTCGCAGTGCGCGGGGGCGCGACGAGTAAGATGCTTCCGATTGCTAGTACGTCCACCGCAACCGCGAGGATGAGACCCCATACCTCGGCGGCGGAGGGGTAATCGAGCCGCGCGAGCGCCGACCACAGCAAGAGGGCAAACGGAGGCCCGACGTAGGGCAGCAACTCGTCGCGAGACGCGTCGACACCGGGGACGAGGCGTTCGCTCCGCCAAATCTGCCGCGAGTACGGATCGTCGCCGAGCGACCACGCCGCGCCGGCGGAGTAATAGGCCTCGAAATCGCGCAAGAGCGGCCCGGGCGTCGAGTGCGGGCGAAGCACGGTGAACGCGACGCCGGCGGCGAGCAGTGCGGCCGCAAGGGCCAGTGCCCGCGTCACCCGCGCGTCAGGTGGGGAGCGTGACGCGCGAGACGAGCATCGCCGCGAACAGGAATCCGGCCAGGGCGAAATAGGCGAATGCGATACCACCGCGATCGAGCGCTGTCAGGTCGTGATAACTCGGGTCGAGTTGTCCGCGCCACGCCGCGATCGCGCGCGGAATGCTCAGGACGATCAAGACGACGATCAGTGGGTTCCACAGATGAAACGCGACGATTGCGACGATCATCGCGATCAGTCCGAAGATCCAAATGCGCGGCGAGATCGCGCCCGCGACGCGTCCGCCGTCGAGCGGAAGAACCGGCGCGAGGTTGAAAAGGTTCAGGAAAAACCCCGTGTACGCGACCGCGTGCCAGAACGGGTCGCCGGTCGCGTCGCCATAGACATAACAGAGGAGCGATGCGAGCGTCCCGATCATCGGGCCCGCGAAAGCAATGTACGCCTCGTCTTTCTGCGAAGCCGGGCTTCCCTTCATCGTGACGAGCGCGCCCATGCCGGGGATGAAGAACGGCATCGATGCCGGGACGCCGTACAGCCTCATCGCGACGACGTGGCCGAGCTCGTGAATGAGGATCAAGAGAACGAAGACGAACGCGAACTTCCAACCCCAGAAGATCGCGTAGAACCAAACCGACGCGAAGAACGTCGCGCCACTCAGCAGCAGCTTCCCGCCGAGCAAAATCCACTTGAAGCTCAGCAAGAAGAACAGGAGCGTCTTGAACTTCGCGAGCAGCACGCCGATGCCGACTGCGCCGGCGCCGATCCCCTTCCAAGTCCCCGAACCGGGCGAACGCGGCGGGTTCGGGGGAAGGTACTCGCCTTCGTGGACGGTCTTCGCGGCGGGATCGAGTTGTTGCACGGCTCGCCTCTTCGCCTCGGGGGGCGCCGGCTCCGCGCCGGTTAGGTCCGCGCGGTCAGGGTCGCGAGCCGCGCGCGAGCGTCGTCGGCGTAGAACGGGTGGAAGCGCGGATTGAGCGCGAGCGCGGCGGTGAGTTCGCGTTCGGCCGAAGCGCGGTCGCCGAAGTGCTGCGCGATCACCGCCGCGTGGTAACGGAAAAGCGCGTTCTCGGTGTTGAGGCGGACTGCTTTACCGATCGCGACGCGCGCCTCGCCCCAACGGTCGTCCATCGCCGCGGCCCAAGCGAGCGTGTCCTCGGTGAAAACGTCGTCGCGCGCGCGCAGCTCGCGGCGCGCGATCGCGTACGCGTCGCCGGCGCGCTCGCGGTGCTCGGAGTAGTAGACGGCCAAAAGCCGGTCTGAGATGTGCTGCGCGTTCCCGATGCGCTCGATCGTGCGGATCAGATCGTCGGTGCGCGTTGCGGCCGGCGCGTCACCGAGGGCGCGCTCGGCGTCGACCTCGTACCCGAGCGTCTCGGGATAGGGAACGATCGCCGCCGAGGCGGCTGCGTCGTTTAGGCACGCCCGCCAGTCGTGGAGCGCGCACTCCACTCGCGCGGCGACCCGGTATGCATCGGGGTAATTCGGGAAAATCCCGAGCGCCCCGCGCTCGAAGCGAAGGGCCGCCTCGTTGTCGCCGGTTTCGAACGCCATCTCGCCTTGACGGAAGAGATACCACGCGCGCTGTTGTGCCGGCGCGTCGAAGTTTGCGTTCTGGTACGCGCTCGCCTCGGCGAGCAGCGTGCGCGCCGTGACCAGGTGACCGGTCAGTTCGAGTTCGCGCGACTTGACGACCCTCCACGGATCGTCGCGATCGCGCAGCGGCACAGTCGCAAGGCGGAGCGCCGCGCGCGAGTAGTTGCCGACCTCCATGTCGAGGCTCGCTTCGCGGACGAACATCGCGAAGTCGCCCTGGTCCCAGCGTTCGATCCACATCGTTCGATCGAGCGCCGCGTGGAACCGGTGGAGCGTCAAGTCGATCGAGGCTAGTTCGATTTGGGCCTGCAGATTACCGATCGGCTGCGCCGCGAGCGAACGCCGCGCTTGACGCTGGGCGCGCAAGACGTCGTCGATGTCGCCGCGCTCGCGGTATCGCTGGAGGTACTGATCCGCGAGTTGACGTGGGCTCAACATGTCGCCGGCGTGGCGCTCGCCTGCCGCGCGTTCCCAGAACGCGATCAGCTTGTCGCGCGTCCGATAGTCCGCGGTCACCGGCGCGGCGGTCGGAAGCGCGCTCGCGCGCGCCGCGTCGGTGCTGCGCGCGACGAAGAATGGCCACGCGGCGATCGCTCCGAGAGCGACCGCCGCGACGATCCACGTGAAGGCGCCGTAAGGCTTCACGCTTTTCGTGTCCCTAGTGCGGCGCGGAGAGGTACGGGAACGACCCGGTATTCCCCTGGCTCGCTTTTTGGGTGGTGTTTTGGGTCGATATGCAGGCGTTCTCTTCGTTGTCCTCCGGCTGTACGCCGAGCGCAGCGAGCGTGTGACCGAAGACCGCGCCGAGCGAGATGTCGATGACGTTGTCAGCGATGTCGCGGCCGCCGAACTTACCACCGGTCGCTCCGCCCGTCTCGACGCCGAGGTACGAGGCCTTGCCGCTTTGCGAGAGGTCGACGGTGTACGTGTTCGGGTAGAGGATTGACGCGAGCGCTTTCCCGTAGTCGCTTCCCTTCCCAGCGTTGGGTGGACGAAGCGCGTCGGTGAGCCCTTGGATCTCGCCTTGCAGCGTGGGGTCGTTGTAGGGTTCGGCGGCGTTGGTGATCTGGTGATCGACGAACTTCTCGAAGAGTTCCTTGACGGCCGGCCGCGAGAGGAGCTCGATCTGCGTGTACTTGGTCGCGGGATGGATGGGGGGAGGGACGCTCGAGTTGCCGTTGCAACCGGTGAGCGCTGCGAGCGTGCCGAGCGCGCCGAGCGCCGCGACGATGTGGTATTTTTTCATGTGATGTACGCTCCTAGCTTCCGGTCGACGAGCTGGCAGTGCCCCAAACGTGGATGACTTGGCTCGAGAAGCCGTTCGTCAACAACGCCTTCGGCATTTCGACAACGAGCGAGAGGACGTTGAAGCCGCCCGCGAGGTCGGTTAGGGTGTTTTCGGATGGGTTGTTACGGCACGCGTAACCGCCCGAACCGGAGAGCGTCCCCGTCGGGAAGCCGTTGAAGCTCGGCATGTTGGGGTTGGCGTTCTTGTCCCACGTCGGTGCGAGTTGCCCCGCGGCTCCGACGTTGTCGCCGTTGTAGAACGAGTCGCCCGCGCCAGGATCGCTTTGCGACGTATGCGTCGAGACGTTTCGATCGCCGAGGAACGTGAAGAACGCGAACAGGTCGAAGAAGAACGGGTCGGCGCGCGGCCCCGCGAAGATCTTGATCCCGCTGGGAAGCGACGCCGAAGCGTTGTACGCGGTCGTCCCGGTCGAGGCGACGAAGGTATTGACGGTGCCAACTTCGTTTGGCGCCGCTGGCCCGTACATCGTGATTTGCTGGCTTGCGTCGGTCCCGTCCACGCCGAATTGAATCACTTGGTCTTCGGGGCCGCCGGCCACGTGGGAAATCTTGAACTGCCACATCAGCGTCGGGTCGAAGAACTTTGCGGTTCCCATCCCCGCCGGGATCAGTGGCGAGACGTTCATGACGAAGACGACGTTGCTCGAATTCGTCGGTGACGGGAACACGTAGACGTCGGTGATGTCCGCGGACGTGTTCGAGCGGTTCGCCAAGTTATACGTGTCCTGGTGGTCGGAGCTCTTCACGGGGTGCACCGTGTAGAGCAGGGCGGCTGCGGCGACGGACAAGACTGCTACGAAGACGCCGATAGTCCGCTGATGTTTCATCGGGATTCTTTCCCTCCCAAAGAGAGTGGGGTCGTAATGCCGTCTGCCGAGCGTGCGCGCGTGGCCGCGAAGACGTAAGCAAAAACGGCAAGCAATGAAGCAACGATGGCGAGGCTGACGTAGATGTCCGGTACCGGTGATTGCCAACCCAAGAGTTGTGCGAGTTCGTAGGCTGCGACCGCGAGCGCGACGAGCGTGACGGACCAAATCCAAACGCGCGTCGTCGAGGCGCGCAGGCTCGAACGGTCGGCGACGAGGCGGTGGACGAGCAGGCTGTCGAGCGTGTCGGTGCAGAGCATTCCAAGGCAGAACATCGCGCCGACGAGGAGCGCGCCTGCGACGCCCGCGTTGGCGCCGAAAGCGATTGCGTAGGCCGCGACTTGACTCGAGGTTTCGAAGCCGAAGCCGAAGAGGAGGCCGATCGGCGCGGCGATCCAGGCGCTCCGCGCGTTGCGCATCGCGCGCGGAAGAAGGCGCGTCTTCACGCCGGCTATCTGCGTCCCGCCGCCGCGGAGCTGGCGAAGATTCAAGAGCCCGATCGCGATGAGGACCGCGACGCTGATCCAGGTCCCAACCCGCTCGATCGTCGCACCGCTCCCGCCGAAGCGTGAGCCGAGCAAACCGACGAGCGCCGCGATCGATAGGACCATGATCGAGTGGCCGCCGGCGAAGAGCGCTCCGCAGAAGCGGCTGAGGCGCGGCTGCGCGAGCGACGAGTTGCGCGTGACGTTGTCGATCGCGGCGAGGTGGTCCGGGTCGGCGCCGTGGCGCAGCCCGAGCGCGAACACCGCGAATGCGCCGGCGCCGATCATGCCGGCTCCGTCCGATGCGCGAATGGATGAGAGAGCGCGTAGCCGGCGATCGCGAGCGCGATCAGTCCGCACGCTGCAAGCGGCGAGACCGCGACGCCCTGTTGGGCGAGGCCTTGGCCGATCGTCAGCGTCCCGATGCCTGCGATGAACACGGCCGACGCGAGCGGCCCGTACCCGGTGACCTTGTTGAAGAGCGGGCGGCGTTCGAGCCAGCGCGCGCCGCGGACGACGGCGATGCCGAGCCCGGTGAGCGTCAGCGCCAAGCCGAGGCTGAACGCGACGATGACGATGACGCCGTACGCGACGCGGTCGAGCGCGAGCGCCGCAAGCAGGACGACGAGCGCGGCCGGACACGGTGCGACCGCGCCGCTCATCGCGGCCCCGACGGTCGGCCAAAAGCCGAGCGGCGCATCGCCCGGAATTGCGTGCAAGC
Source organism: Vulcanimicrobiota bacterium (assembly GCA_963832625.1). Taxonomy (GTDB): domain Bacteria; phylum Vulcanimicrobiota; class Vulcanimicrobiia; order Vulcanimicrobiales; family Vulcanimicrobiaceae; genus CAWHUV01. The sequence continues at coordinate 1,199,812 of CAWHUV010000008.1, forward strand.
GTGCGTGCGCGAGGTCGTCGTGATCGTGAGCTTGGCCGTGACCGTGCGCGTGTTCGTGGGCGCCGGGATGGTGGGCGTGGACGTGATCGTGGTCGTGCGTCGCGTCATGGCCGTGACCGTGCGCGTGGACGAGCGGCTGCCGCGCCTGCAGCTGGCGCTGGAGCGCGCGCGCGCCGATGATCGCGATTGCGACCCCCGAGAGAAGCGTGATCCACGGGTAGATCGCCTCGGGGACGAAGTAGCCTTTGAGCAGCGAGATCGCGACGCCGAGCAACAGGACGCCGCTCGTGTGCGCGACGGTCAGCGCGGCGGCGAGGATCCCTGCCTGCTCGACCGTAGCGCGCGCGCCGACGAGCGAGACGGCGAGCAGCGTTTTCCCATGCCCGGGTTCGAGCGCGTGAAGCGCGCCGAGTACGATTGCGACGAGCAGCGTCAGAAGGACGAAGCGAAGGTCGCCCGTGCCGCGCGCGAGCATGTCGGAGAGTTGGTTCGAGCGGACGAGCGGCGTGCCCGCGTTGCTCGCCGTCGACGCCTCGCTGCCACTGCGGGAGACGACCGTTGCGCCGCGCCGCGTGAGGGCGACGACGACGGTGTCGATCGCGCGCGGCGAGCCGAGCAGCGCGTTCGGATAGACTGTGAGTTCGCGAGTCGGTTCGCGCTCCGGCGCGACGACGACGTCGCGCCAGCCGAGCCGCCCGGGGTACGAGTCGTCGTGGTACGCGAAGGGTTGCGTGCGGGCGTTTTGGGGCAGCGCGTGCGCGTCGACGCGAAGGTAGAGTGTCGGCAACCCGCCCGCGCCGTGTCGCGTGTGCGCCGCGGCCGCATCCAGGATGAACGGAAGCGCGAGGCTTCCGGTGCGCAGTTGCAGCGTGGGGAGGATCGTGCGCGCTGTTTTTGCGGCCCAGTCCTCGAGTTCGGCCCGGCTGAGGCGTCCGCTCGGATCGGCTTCCCGCATCGCTTGGAACGCGGGGATCTCGGCGAGATCGAGGACGTAGCGGAGATCGACCCGTTGTGGCGAGACCGTCAGTTTCGAGAGGTGGTTGATCGTGAAGTTGCCGAGCGGATGCGCCTGCGCTCCGACCGGCGTGCCCAAGAGCGCAACGAGGGTAAGGGTCGCGATGACGAGCGGACTCTTAATGTTCGGTCTCCCGACGATATGCGGTTGGCCCTTTTACGAGCCTAACGGCCGGGCGGGCACGGTGGATTGGTCTGAGCTTCCTTAAACGCGTGCCGCTGCTGGGGCGGCGGCTGGAGGCCTCCCTTGCCGGGGGACTAAGATGAACGGTTCACCCGAACCGGCGGGACTAGCGGCCGCGTTTGTACTGAAAGGCTCTGACTTCTATGCAGCAGACCCGTCTCGTCATTCGAGCGTGTGCGGCGCTAGGGATCGCGGCACTCCTCGCCGCGTGTTCGACCTCCGGATCTTCGGGGAACATAACGCCGAGCGGCGTAGCCCCCGACGCGCAAACGGACAGCCTGGCGCAAAGCGCGGTCGGCCCCGCCGTCGTCGTCCAGTTCGCCTATGTGGTCAACAGTAACGATAATACCGTTTCCGGCTACACAATCAACGCGACCAGTGGCGCGCTAACGCCGGTGGCAGGGTCGCCGTTTAAGACGGGCACTCAGCCCCAAATCGTCGTGGTTGATCCTAAGGGCAAGTTCGCCTACGTGAGCAACTATAGCACCAACAACGTCTCCGCTTATGCCATCAACGCGACTACCGGCGTGCTAACGCCGGTGGCCGGGTCGCCGTTTGTCGCGGGTAACGGTCCCCTTGGCGTAGCAGTTGATCCTAAGGGCAAGTTCGCCTATGTGGGCAATAATGTCGACAACAATGTTTCCGCCTTTACGATCAACGCGGCGAGCGGCGCGCTAACGCCGGTAGCAGGATCGCCGTTTCCGGCCGGCGCCGGCCCCGGTGATGTGGTAGTCGATCCTAAGGGCAAGTTCGCCTATGTAACCAACAATAACACCGTCACCGTTTCCGGCTATAGCATTAACGCGACGAGCGGCGCGCTAACGCAGGTGGCGGGATCGCCATTTGCGACCGGGAGCGCACCCTTAGGCGTAGCGGTCGATGCTAAGGGCAAGTTCGCCTACGTGACCAACATTGGCGGCAACGATGTTTCCGCCTACACGATCAACGCGACGAGCGGCGCGCTAACGCCGGTGGCTGGATCGCCATTTGGGCCGGACGGCCATCCGTTTGCTATCGCGGTCGATCCGAGCGAAAAGTTCGCCTATGTGCCTAACTATAGCACCCAGAATATCTCCGTCTATAAAGTCAATGCCGCCAGCGGCGCACTGACGGCGGTAGCGGGCTCGCCATTTACAGCCGGCACCAACCCAGTCGCTGTGGCAGTTGCTTCGGGAACGTTCCTCTATGTGCCCAACTTCGGCTCTAACAATGTCTCTGGCTATAAAGTCAACGCTACGAGCGGCGCGCTAACACCGGTGGCGGGGTCGCCGTTTGTAGCGGGCGGCGCACCAACGAGCATCGCCACGTGTCGTCACGCCGGTAGCGTCTGCAAACCGCCGCCGTTGTAAGAATGAAGGCGTGCCCGCTCGGATCGTAATCCTCGGCGGTGGCTTCGCCGCTTTGGCGGCGGCGCGGCAGCTCGAGCGCCTGCTGCCGGCGAGCGAAGCTGCGATCGTCGTGGTCAGCCGCGAGAACTTCTCGCTGTTCACCCCGATGCTCCCCGAAGTCGCTTCGGGGAACCTCGAGACGCGTCACGTCGTCACGCCGGTTCGCGCGCAGCTACGCCGCGCGCGCTTCATTCTGGCCGATGTCGACGATGTTGATCTGGTCGGGCGCTCGGTCGGGATCGTCCATACGCTCGACGGGTCGCGCGAGACGCTTCCGTACGATCACTTGGTCTTTGCGGTCGGCTCGGTCACGTCGACGTTCAATCTCCCCGGGATCGCAGAGCGCGCGCTACCACTGAAGACGCTTGAAGACGCGGACCGCCTGCGGAACCAGGTTATCGCGATGCTGGAACTGGCCGACTCGAACGACGACCCCGCGACGCGCAAGCGCCAGTTGAGGTTCGTCTGCGTCGGCGGCGGATTTACCGGCGTCGAGGCGGCCGGCGAGTTGGTCGACTTGTTCAAGAGCGTGCTAAGGTTCTATCCACGCATCGACCGGCGTGAGGTCGAGATCGTCCTCGTCGAGGGCGGTTCGAAGCTGCTGCCTGAGTTGCAAGCCGGGATGGGCGAGTACAGCGCGCGCGCGCTCGCGCGGCGCGGCGTCCGCGTCATGCTCAATGCGCTCGTCGCGGGCGCTGAGGAAGAAGGCCTACGGCTGAAAGACGGGACGCTGCTCTCGACTGCAACGATCATTTGGAGCGCCGGAGTCAAGCCGTCGCCGCTCGTCGCGAATCTGCCGATCGGGACCGGACGCGGCGGCGCGATCGTCGTCGAGCCCGATTTTTCGGTGACGGCGTATCCGGGCGTGTGGGCGATCGGAGATTGCGCCTCGATTCCCGATCGCGACGGGAAAACGTATCCAGCGACCGCGCAGCATGCGATCCGCGAGGGACCGTTGCTCGCGCGAAATATCGCGGCCGCGTTGCGCGGGAAGGCGACGAAGCCGTTCAAGTTCGTGGCGCTCGGGATGATGGCATCGCTCGGCGGCCGGCGCGGCGTTGCGGGGCTGTACGGGAAGTATCTGCTGACGGGGTTCGTCGCGTGGTTTCTCTGGCGGACGTACTATCTGCTTCGCCTCCCCGGGCTCGACCGGCGGCTGCGGGTCGCCGCGGACTGGACGCTCGGGCTCATCTTCCCGCGCGACATCGCGGAGTTGCGCGTCTACACGCGCCGCGCTGAGGTCGTGACGAAACGCGAGGCCGGGTTGAACCCCGACGTCGAGAAATCCGAGGCGGTGATTTTACCGAAGACGTGATGGAACGGTCGCATTCTTGATGGAGGGGCGAATGAACCGAAGACTTGGGTATCTTGCGCTCGTCGCCGTGATGTGTACGGCGCCATGGGTTCTCGCGGCGCGATCGGCGCACGCGCAACCGTCGTCGCTCTCGCTCGACGACGCGTACCACGTAATTGCCGGGGCGCGGTTCGTCGATTTAACGCACGCGTTCTCACCTGACATCCCGCACTGGAAGGGCTTCAACAAAGAGTCGGTCCGCACGTTGTACTGGTACGATTCGAAGGCGGGCACACTCGGATCAGGGTTTTTCGTGCAACTCTTCTGCCATGTCGGCCAGTGGGGGACGCATATCGACCCGCCGGCGCACTTCGTCAAAGGTGGGCGGACGGTCGACCAGATCGATCCGAAGGAGATGTTCTTGCCGCTGGTCGTCCTCGACGTTCATGAGAAGGTTGCCCGAAATGCCGACTACGTGCTGACGCTCGACGACGTGAAGGCATGGGAGTTGCGCCACGGACTGGTTCCGGCGCACGCCTTCGTCGCGATGCGGACCGATTGGTCGAAGCGCTGGCCGGATGGCGCCGCGATGCAGAATAAAGACGCGCACGGCATCGCCCACTATCCGGGTTGGAGTTTGCCGGTGCTTCGCTATCTATACGAAGAGCGGCACGTAACGGCGACCGGCCACGAGACGACCGACACCGATCCCGGATTGCAGACGTCGAAAGAAGACTACTCGCTCGAAAGCTGGATCCTCCATCACGACCACTATCAGATCGAGTTGCTGGCCAATCTCGACCGCGTACCGGAGAGCGGCGGCCTTGCGATGGTGACGTTTCCGAAGCCGCTCGGCGGTTCGGGGTTTCCGGCGCGCGTCATCGCGATCGTCCCGCGGCATCAAAAATGAGGATTTGCGTGCAACGCTTGCGTACGGAGTTCGACCAGCGCGAGCGTCCAACCGTGACTCGTCTTAGTCCGGACGAGGTAGCCGGTTGCGGTGCGGTCGCAGACTGAGTAACCAGCGCGTAGCGCTTCTTCCAATGACGGGAAAATGATCAACCGTACCATGACCCGAGCATCGCGCAGGATCGTGGCGAGGAAAAGAACGGCTCGTGAAGGTTCGACTCTCGTTATAGGAATTTCTCGCTCCGCTCGTCGGGCGGCGTGACGCCTGCTCGACAGCCTACCGCACTAAGCGGTTCAAGATGACGCGGCCGCTGCAGCAGGGCACGCTGAACGACGTCAGCCAAAGAGTGTTCTATGCCACAGCGTGTAGCCTTAAGCGTTAACCTTCTTTTTGTCGTGCTTGCGCTCGGCACCGTGCCGCCGGCGAGAGCGGGCGCATCAAACCGATTCGAAAGGTAGGAGATAATCGACCAATCCGCAGTCTAGGTTCGTTTGATTGTCGCGAACCAAGCCGGTGCGCCGTTGTCGCCGTGAAATCTCGTCTGAACTCTGGCCGGTTTGATGGCGGCGACGTTCCAACCGGCACTGGCGCTGAAGGCCGCTCTCAACTCTTGCTCGCTGACGGGATGCGGGCCGACGTCGGGGCCTTCGTTACTGAAGCACAAGATATACAGAGTCGCCTCGTGCTCGGTCACCGACGCTAGACTCGCCACGTATTTTGGTCGCTCGTCGCCGTCGAAGGTGTGGAACAACCCGCAATCCATCACTGTCTGAAACTTGCGACCTAAACGCTCTAGTTCAAGCGCGTCAGCCCAAGCGAACTCAACCTTGAACCCACGGTCGCCGGCCTTCGCTCGAGCGATCTTCAGCGCCGTCTCGGCCACGTCGACGCCGAGCACCGACAGTCCCAGCGAGGCGACGTGAAGCGCGTTCTCGCCGGTCCCGCAGCCCGCATCGAGCACCGATCCGGCGAAGCCGCCTTCGGAGGCCAAACGCACTACTGCCGGCTGCGGCGCGCCAATATCCCAAGGCGCAGGGCCGTCGTGGTACGACGCATCCCAAGGCCGTCCCGAGAGCCGTTCGTCACTGGTTGGCGCACGACCACTGAGCGGATCGTCAGCGAGGGATCCCGATCGCTCCGACAACTTCTAGCTCCGAGCCGCTACGCAAATTCCGACAGAAAGGGGAGATTGTCCGGTGTTCGGTTCGACTCATTTCGGCCCGGACAAATCAAGAATCGGCTCTTATCCGAATGCGGGTGTGGCTTCCGATTCGGTGTCGTCTTGTCTCCGTTCCGTCGGCTACGGGACTACTTTGAACACCGTCCCGAAGCCGTGCTTACCGCCTTGGTACGCTGTCCCATAGAAGGCGCCGTTGACGCGAATCAGACCCGCGAATGGGAATTTGCCGTCGTCGCCGCCCTGAAACGCGTGGAGAATCGTATCCGCGTAGGCGCCCCCGTAGGGCGTCAACTCAAAGACCGTACCGCACCCGTAGGCGCACGCAGCGCTGCCCCCGCCCTGAGTCGTTCCATACAGCGAGCCGGCTTCGTCCTTGACGAGGCTATCGGTTGGGTAAGCTCCATCCGGGCTATTCTGAAAGTTGTAAAGCACGGATTCGGAATATCCGCTTCCCGAGGGCGTCAACGCGAAGACAGTCCCACATCCTGGAGTTCCGCAAGCGCTGCCGCCGGAGACGGTCGTACCGTATAACGTACCCTTGGCATTTGCGATCAGACCTCCGAACGGGGTACTGCCGTAGTAACCGAAGCCGTATGTAAAGTCGGCAATAATGCTTACGGTATAGTCGCTCTTTGCGCTGGGCGTCATTTTGAACGAAGCGCCATAGCTGGGGTAGTTATCGTCGCCGCCATATTGAGTCGTCCCGTAGAGAGCGCCCGTCTCATCGGAGATGACGCCTGCTATCGGATTTGCGCCGTCCGTGTAGTTTTGGAACGCATGGAGGATAATTTCGCTATAGCGCGATCCCGCAGGCGTCAGCTTATAGACGGTGCCGCACTCACAGCTAACACCGCCTGCGTAAGTCGTGCCATAGAGCGCCCCCGCCTCATCGACGATGAGATTTGATTCGGGAGTCTGACCGTCATTGTTGCCGCCCCTAAAGTGATGAAGAATCGTGTTGCTGTAGCCGTGTCCTAACGGCGTTAGTTTGAACACTGTCCCATAGCCGAAGACCCCACCGAGCGATGTTGTACCGTAGAGCGCACCCTTCTTGTCCTCCAACAGGCTCGCATATGGCCCTGCGCCATCGCTGCCGCCCTTGAAGCTGTGAAGGATGCTCTCTTTAAAGCCGTCGCGCGACGGCATCAGTTTGAAGACAGTGCCGGCGTTGGCTGACCCGCCGGCGAAGGTTGTGCCGTAAAGGTTGCCCCGATCGTCGGCGATCAATCCCGCATACGGGTTTGCGCCGTCGGTGCCCCCTGGTTGAGTTCGCGGTCCCTCGAAAGTGTGAATCACCGTAAATTGGGGGGCCGCCGCTCGCAAGGGCACTTCAAGCCCGAAAGTTCGCGGTAAAGCGCGGTTCAGTGAAACACGCTCTCCCCGTAACGGGGGCGGTCCCAAATTCGCGCCGCATCCAGCGAGCGCGAGCGCTAACGCGGAAGTCGCAATAGTAAGACGCATTTTGTGACCTCCCGAAAACCGAGGAATTCACAACTCATGAGGGAGCGCCGAAGCCTGAGAAACGAGATAATCTTAGCACGTTTCCGATTCTTAGCAAGTAGACCGGCAAGGTTCTCGATCGTTCGCGCTTGCGGGTCACCAAGGCCGCCGCATTACGGGCATCCGACCGTGGAAGCGGGTTGCGATAACGCTACGGAGCGCCAACGTGCGAAGTCCGGACGATCACATGCATGCAGAGGCACGATGTTAACACGAGCTACCTCAACCAGTATACTCGTTGTGGCAGTCGCGCCTCATTCCGGGGCGTTGCGCGCGCCCAACTCGGAGCCATCTGCAAAAAAGACGTGATCGACCGTGCACCCGAGCGATCTGAAGCGCTTTTCATAGTAACCGGGCGGCGCCTTAACGGTCTCCGTCACGGTGACGGTCGTTTGTGCGGGGACGCGAATTTTGAGCGCCGCTACCGACGGCTTGCCGGTCGCTTCTCCGGCCCAGCCAACTTCGTAGATCGCGACGTTTACTTGGACGACTGGGACGCGGCCGGCATTTCTCAGCGTGAATTGCATCGGCATCTCGTGATGCTCGTCCGGCCACTCCTGCTGGTTGCACGTCGCGCTCACGAGGCTCGTCCGCGCGAGGGTGCGTTCGGTGGCGACGAAAGCGCCGGCGCCGGCGAGCAGCGCCACGCCGAGCAAGGCCCAGAGCCGCCTATTCATAGTGCTTGGCTTGAGGCCATAGGGGTGCGATCGGCTTCGTGATCCCGCGGCAGACGTTAATCGGCATGTCGTTCTCGTATGGCATCACGTAGGGGTTCGAGAACGTTGCGCCCCGCGTCGTCGAGCGGTATAGATGGAAGCCTTGGAAACAAGGCCCGTTAATGTCGATCATCACGCTCGCGTCGCTGCCATGGAGTCCCCACAAGTAATACTGGTTGTGCCCGCTGACGACGGGGATCTTGGTGAAGAATTCAATCGCGCTCGCTTCACCATAGTTCTGCGCAAAGACGATCGCTTTCGCGCGCTCGTCGGGAGCTAGCGCATCGTAGACGTTTTGGACCGTCGCCGCCAGCTCGGGCCAGCCGTGCATGTCGGCCCAATCCTGGGTCAGTAGCGGTACTTTTAGGTTCTCGGTTTTTGCGACGCCGAGGCCAATCTTCGGGCCGACAACAGCGTTGAACGCGATGAACGTCGGTTCGGGCAAGATCGGTTCGACGTACGGCAACATGAAAAACCCGGCTACGAGCGCGAGCGCCACCGCGACCGGGCGCGCGTAAAGCGCGCGTTGCGTCCAGGCCTCGACCGCAACGCCTCCGGCCGCGAAGAATATCGGATATACGTCGGCCGGATAGTAGTGTTTGCCGTGCGATGCGATCATGGCCGCGATCAAGATCCCGAATCCGTACCCGAGCCAGCGTAGGCGCGGCTGCAGCAAGGTCCATACGACGCCGGCGATCCAAACGAGGGAGAGCAGCGGATTCGTGACGAGCAACTCGGCTAACAAGTATTGAACCGGCGACAGGACCACGTTCTTGCCGGCTTGCCCGTTGCGTAAAAGTTCCATCATCGGAAAACCATTGACGGCTTGCCAGATGAAGTTGGGCAGCGCGATCGCGATTGCCACGGCCGCGCCGGCGAGAAACCACTTGCTGAACAAGATGCGGCGTTCCGGCGACAGAAGAAGTCCCACGAGCACCGAGAGCGCGAAGAAAAGCACGCTGTACTTGCTTTGGAGGCAGACGCCGATAACCGCGCCGACCGCGAGCCACAGGCGCGCGTCGCCGCCCTTGACGATGCGTACCAGATAGAGCGCGGCGAGCGGCCACAACCACAACCCGACCATGTCGGGGCCGACCTTTTCGCCGAACGCCACGAGGACCGGCGAAAGCGCGGCGCAAATCGCGGCGAGCAGTAGCGCGAACGTCCCGCCGCCGAACTCCGCGACCAGGAGGCAGACGACGTAGACCGACGCGCCGGCGAATGTGGCGGGGACCGCGCGCAGCAGGAAGAGCGAGTGGCCGAAGAGTTGCGTCCCCGCGGCGAGGAGCGGCGTGACCGGTGGCTGGTCGACGTAGCCCCACTGCGGATGGAACCCGCAGATGATGAAATAGAGTTCGTCGCGGAAGAAGCCGTAGTGCGGGTTCGCCGCGAGGTGAAAGACGAAGGTCACCAAAGCGGCCGCTAGCGGAAACGAGACGCGCGCCTTCACTGGATCCTATACGCCGCCGCGGGTTCGAATGTTACGTCGGCGCGTTGGCGGCCGCGCCGAGGCGGAAGAGGGCAACGAACGTCTTGAAGACGACCGCGTAGTCGTCGTGGACGTAGCGCACGGTGCGGCCGCCGAGCCGCTCGACGCCCGGGATCAGTTCGGCGAAATCGGCGTTTTCCACCCGCACGAAGTCGACTTCGAGCGCGATCGGCGGCTCGAAACGAAACGGCTTCATCTCGCCCAGCCGTTCGATGGCGCGCTTGGCGCCGGCGCGGAGCGCGCGCTGCGCTTCCTTCGGCGAGAGCGAGTTCGCCGCAAAGTAGCCGATCGCGTCTTTGGTGACGACGCCTTCGACCCAGGGCAGGCGTGCGCGGGCGCCTTCGACCGTCGTGCGGTCGCCGCTGATGAGCGCGACCGGCACGCCGTAAAGGCCGAGGATGCCGGCGTTCATTATCGCTTCGCTGCACGCGATGCCGTTGACGCGCACGTTGTAAACGGTGTCCGGCGTATAGGTGTGCGCGAGGACGCCGTCCCGCTCGCCGACGCCGGCGTGGTAGCCGGTGAAGAACGCGCACGCGAAGCCGTCGTCGATCCCTTCGTTCATCGAGAACGGTTTGCGGTTGCCGTAGATCATCCGGACGTCGTCGGGGAGTTCGTTCCACAGAACGTTGCGCATCCGCGAATGGGAGTCGTTGACGAGCACGCCTTTGACGCCCGCCTCGCGCGCGCCGTCGATCGCCGCGCGGACCTCGAGCGACATCAGGTGCCGGTAGTACGGGTACTCGGTCATGTTCGTCGGGTCGACCTGGGTCCACGACGTTACCGCGGCGGTCCCTTCCATGTCGGCGGAAATGTAGAGTTTCAGTCAAGCCCCCAAGTTCTGCAGCGCGGTTCGGGCGTCATCGGCGTGCGCACCGTCCGGAACGAGCGTCAGGTAACGCCGGAACGAAGTGGCGGCGTCGGCGCCCCTTCCGAGCGCGGCATCGACGAGGCCCTGTTCGTAGAGCGCCGGCGGAAAATCGGGCTGCGACTTCAAGACACTGCGGAGTTGCTCGAGCGCACCCAGATCGTCGCGGGTTGAATGCAGCGCGTTTGCGTAGTCGGTCCGTGTCGCTGCATCGTTCGGGGCCACGTCGAGCGCGCGGCGGTAGTACGGAAGCGCCTGCTCGAACTTGCCGGCGTCGGAGTAGAGTTGGGCGAGCGCGACGAGCGCGCCGCGGTCGCGCGGGTTGCGGACGAGGCGGCCTTTCAACTCGGTCAAGAGGCGTTGAATCGGCGCCGGCGGTCCGGCGGCGCTCGGCGGGATGACCGTCCCACCACCGACGCCGTTCCCGGGCGCGCCGCCGATCGAGCCTTGCGCCGCGGGCCCGAGCGCCGCGCCGGTCGTCCCAAACGCGATCGTAAGGAAGTGTGCGATGATCGCGATGAGGAGTGCCGCGCATACGAGTAAGATCGGGAGGTAGATGCGCGCCGGTAGGCCTCGCGCCGGGATGCGATTCACGAACAGGGAGATTCTGCCGCGCGCGTGCAAAGCCTCGGACGAGTGCCTTTGCCCGACGTCACCGACCTGCAGCTGCTCTTCGCGCGCCTCAACAACGAGTACTTCGGCGGCGAGATCCCGACGCACCGGATCGCGTACAACGCGCGCTTCGGTAATTTGGCCGGACGGATCACGTACAAGCCGCCGCTGATCGAACTATCGCCGAAACACTTCGAGCAGAACTTCGAGGCGCTCCGCGACACGCTCTTGCACGAGATGATCCACGCCTGGCTGTACTCGCGCGGCGAAAACCCCGGTCACACCGGCGCGTTCAAGCGGAAGATGCGCGAGATCGGGCTCGACTCGATCTATCACGACCTCGGCAGCGCCCAGCCGCGGCGCGAGAGCGCGCGACGTTTCATTCTGCGCTGCGACCACTGCCGCTTCGAGACGATTCGCAAGCGGCGCCCGCCGGCGAACGTCTCCTGCGCGCGCTGCAGCGGCCGCTCGTTCAACCCGCGCTACCGGTTGCGCGTCCTCGAGATCCTCGACACGCGCGACGTGACCGACGAACCGCGCGCCGCCTCGCGCCGTCGCTAGACTCAGCTACGTCGAGGGGAGCGCGTAGCAATCCTTATCAACCGGCGCTTGCTTTTTGGCCGCTCGCGCTTGATCGAAGTACCGCTCCGACCAACCGGCCGTCTCGCTTCCCACGGGCGGCAACGTCATGTCCATCTTCGCGGCGAGGGCCTTCCAGAGCGAGAGCACGTGCTCGAAGTAGGGTACCGCTTTGAGATCTTGCGTTCGCACGCCCGTGCTCGCTTCGTCGGCGCCGAGGTTCGCGTACCCCGTCGTAATCGTGGTGCGTACGTCGGCCTGCGTGAACGGCAAACAACGCCGGTCCGCGGGAATCGAACCGGACGTGATGTACTGCAACCGCGCGACCTGATTCTGCGCTCGCAGCGCCGTGTACCATGCCTCTCCCACGTAGCGTGCCGCGTATTCAGCAGGCACCGACACAGCCTTCTTTTCGTCGCACGGAGCCCATGAGCTGGGAAGAGCCAAATCCTCGATAGCCGCCTCCCGGGGCGGCGACGAATACGCGCCGACCGCGCGCGTCCACACGTTCGTCTGCGTCGTCGGCATCGCTTCGACCGCGAGGTAACTCGGAGCCGCTGCCCGCATTGCGGCCGCTCCGCACGCCGGGTGCCTCGGTCCCTCTGCGAGGTAGAGTGCTGAGGCGCCGATGACCGCCAACAAGCCCGTGGCAGCGAGAAGCTTCATCATCATCTCCGTTACCAAATGAACGGCACGAGCCGGTACCGCACCTTCTTTAGATACTGTGAATATCCCGGCAGGTTCTTTGTTAGGAACGCTTCCTCGCCAGTGAGTCTCCAGGCGATCACGAGCGTCATCGGGACGATGACGAGCAACCCCCACCACGAGCCGAGCGCGAGCGGCACGCCTAAGAGCATGACGAGCGCTCCGGAATACATCGGATGGCGAACGAGCGCGTACGGCCCGGTGTCGATGATTCGCTGCTCGGGGCGGATCTCAATGGTAGCCGACGCGAACGTGTTCGCTTTAAAGACGAGAAACACGATGAGGTAGCCAAGAACGATGAGCGCATCGCCCACGGCAACCGCATACGGCGGCACGCTCGACCATGCAAAGCGATGGTCGACCGCGGGAAGGACGATTTGGACGATGAACGCGACCGACGCGAGCACTTGGATGACTTTTTGGCTCCGATCGGTTTCCGCGCTCGGTCCCCCAATGACGCGCCGTTCCAGCAGCGCTGGGTCGTTTTTCACGAGATAGATCGTAATCGCGAGCGCGGGGCCCAAGAACACGCACAGAAAAACCCACGCTTGCCAGTAGTCGATCGTCCCCGCCGGAAGAAAGAGCGACCCCGCCAAAGCGACGCCGAGCCACGCAAGTCCGGCGAACGCTCGCGTAACCATTCTAGTGTGCGATGACGTGCCGCAACACGAGCGCGACCGCCGTGCCGAGGACCGCGAACGCGAGGACGGTCATCAACTGCGGCGACGAGAGCCGGCGCGCGATGCGCGGGCCGAGTTGTCCGCCGAGCAAACCACCGGCCGCGAGCGGCAGCGCGAGCGCCGCCTCGATATTCCCCTCCAGCGCATGCGTCACGACGCCGACTGGCGACGTCAACAGCATGACGAGCATCGATGTCGCGGTCACGACGTGCGGCGGCATGCCGAACAAGGCGATGAAGAAGATCACGAAGACGATTCCGCCGCCAATCCCGAAGAAACTCGATACGAACCCCAGGATGACGCCGCACACCAAAACCAGCGCCGGGCTCCAGGCATAGCGGAACTCGTCGCCACGCGAGTCGACGAGGACGCGGTCGCGCAATCCGGCGATGCGAATGCGCGGAGGTTCCGCCGATCGATTGCGGCGGCGCATGATGTCGACGAAGAAGAGGATCAGCAAGATCCCGTAGACGACGTCGAATCCGGCGACGGTCACGTGCTGGACGAGAATCGCGCCCGCGATGCTCGACGGTATCCCGGTCGCCGCGAGCAGCACCGCGAGGCGCACGTCGGCGCGTCCCTGGCGCAGATACGCGATCGAACTGCTGACCGCGTTTGCGAGGACCATCACGAGCGACGCGCCCGCCGTATGCGCCGGCGAGACGTTGAATATCAATCGCAGCACCGGGATGACGACGAAGCCGCCGCCGAGGCCAACGAGCGTTCCGAGAATACCGGCGAACGTCCCCACGAGGAACAATTCGCCCGCCATCGTCCAGTTCAGCGCGTTACTGAACTCGGCCGATGTAGCGGCGGTCGCGCGTGTCGATGCGGATGACGTCGCCCGGGTTTACGAACAGCGGAACTTGCACGATCGCCCCCGACTCGAGCTTCGCGGGCTTCGTCGTCCCGGTCGCGGTATCGCCCTTAAATCCGGGGTCGGTCTCAACGACCGCCAATTCCACGTGCGCCGGCAGGTCGATCCCGATCGGGATTCCGTCGTGAACCTGCACCTGAACCTTCATCCCATCCTTGAGAAAATCGGCCGGATCGCCGATCAATTCGCGCTGCAGCGTCACGTTCTCGAACGACTCACTGTCCATGAAATGGTAGCCGTCGGCGTCGTTGTAAAGCATCGCCATGTCGCGGTTGTCGACGGTCGCGCGCTCGAGTTTTTCACCGGCGCGGAACGTTTTCTCGACCGTCGAACCGGTCTTCACGTTTTTGAGTCGCGTGCGTACGAACGCCGAACCCTTCCCCGGCTTGACGTGCAAGAACTCGATGACGGTCCAGAGTTGACCGTCGACGACGATCGTGACGCCGTTGCGGAAATCGTTCGATGAGATCATGACCGGCGTTCCTTAGGACTGGCGCGTGCCGAGTCCTCGCGCACGATTCATTCGGCGCGCAACAGGAGCCCGAAGCCGCGGCCGATGCGGGCGCCCCATGCGCCAAACAACGCCGAGGCCAGAAGCGTCAAGGGGAGCGCCGCGAGCAGGCGGTCGAGTGCGACCGGCGCTGCGACGACGTTGGGGAGCGGGATGACGACGTTCTGCGCAGACGCGACCCACCACGTTATCCCGAGCGCGAAGAGAATTCCGGCGAGCGCGCCGGCGATATCGAGGCGCTGACCGCTGCGGAGTGGCAGTGCGACGGCCAGGGCGCCCGGGACGAGCGCAAGCAACAATATTTCGGGGCCAGGCGTTACGTGCGGTTCGAAGCCGGCGACGCGATATTGGATTTGATACGAGGCGACGGTCGCGGCGGTCAGCAGTGGGACCGTTATCGCGAAGAAGCTCTGCCGAACGATGTAGATTGCGACGACTGCCAGGGCGCCCGCCGGACGTTCGGCGTACGTCACCGCCGCGACGAACAAAATCGTGAGCGGCCCCGCCGCAAGAAGCGGCGCAGGCATGAGAGCAAAACTCGCGACGCCGATCAACGGAACGATCCGCAGCCCGGGTTGAATGAGGATCGAAACGAGCGCGACCGTCGCGGCCAAGTCGTAGAAGAGCAGCCACTCGTACAGGTTATACCCGAGCCACGTGCGCGCGCTGCCGCGAACGGCGTTCGCGACGTTCGCGAGGGCATACGCAAGCCCGACGACGCTGATCAGCGCGCCGAAAAGCCCCATCAGATGAAACGGCGCCCAGAGCGTCACGTCGAGTCCGTAGACTCGATGCCACCAGTCGTCGAACGGCGCGGCCACGACGGTCGCAAGCACGCCGAAACCGGCGACGAACATTCCGCGCGCACCGCGCAGGCCGAGGAATGAGGGACGCTCGTCGTCGCGGCGTGCGAACGACTCGTATAGGATCGAGCCGAGCGCGGCCAATCCGGCGACCGCGATCCCCGCGTAGAGCAGGGCGTGCGGCGGGGTCAGAAACCGGTCGCGGCCGAGGTACGTGTGCCACACGATGTCCCAGTAGAGTCCGAGGCCCGCGATCGAATATGCGATCACGAAAACGACCGCCGTCCCGGCGCGCACCCGCGGGGTGCTGTCCGAAGGTGGCGCAGCGGCCGCGGGGGCGGCGAGTTGCGGAATCGAGAGCAGCGCCGAGGGGAACATCTCGAGCAAGCGCCTTTTCGCCTTCTAAGGGCACAACCTGCACGAGGCCGCGAATCGGGCGTCTACGACGAACGGGAGAGGCTAAGCTTATTCTCGCGCCCTTCGCGCAGTCGGACGATGTTTTCGCGGTGCTTCCAGATGATGAGGAGCGCCACGAAGGCTGCGATCGCGCATGGCAGCATCCACCGATCGGGAGACTCGGCGAAGCCTGGGGTGCGTAAGACGAGCCAGAGCACGACCGGCGCGAGCAGGCTCGCGACGATCGAGCCGAGCGCGGCGTAACGCGTCGGGACGACGACGATTAGCCAGATTGCGATGAAGGCGAGACCGGCGATCCACGAGATTCCGAACAACGCGCCGAGCCACGTCGCGACTCCCTTCCCGCCCCGCCCACGCAGCCACGGCGAGAAGCAATGCCCGAAGACGGCGGCGGCGCCGACGAACGGCGCGATGCCGAAGCCGATCCAGTCGCCGTAGATCCGGTACGTAAGGAGCACGGGCACCAAGCCTTTGAGCGCGTCCAAGACGAGGACCGCCGCGCCGCCGGCTTTTCCGTACGAGCGCAGCGCGTTGGCCGCGCCGATGTTTCCGCTGCCGCTCGCTCGCAGATCGCGGCCGTAGAACAACCGCCCGACGATGATTCCGAATGGGACCGAGCCGATCAGGAACGCGACGACAGCCGGGATGACGAGATACCAGAGGATCGTGCTCGGAACGTCACCCATCGATGATGTCCTCGTCGCGCGTGCGCGGCCGGAAGTCGAGCGTCAACGGGACGCCTTCGAAGTCAAAATTGGCGCGCACGGTGTTCTCGATGAAGCGCTGGTACGATGTCGTGATCAAGTCAGGATCGTTACAATGGAAGACGAAGCGCGGCGGGTGCGTCGCGACCTGCGCTCCGTAATAGATCCGCAGCGGGTGGCCGCTGCGGGCCGGCGGCGGGTGGGCGTAGATCGCGTCGCGGATCATCGCGTTCAACTGCGCGGTCGGGATGCGCCGGTCGAGGTTCGCGGCGACGTGCAGCACGTGAGGCATGAGGCTCCCTAGGCGTCTTTTCGTCTTCGCGGACAGGAACGTGATCGGCGCAAACGCCGCGAACGGCATCTGCTCGCGCATAACCTCCATCAACTCGGCCTGTTGGAATTCGCCGAGCTCGCGCGCGAGGTCCCACTTGTTCGCGACGATGACGAGCCCCTTACGCTCCTCGAGCACGATCCCGGCGAGCCGGCGGTCCTGATCGATGATCCCCTCGAGCGAGTCGACGACGAGCACTGCGACGTCGCACCGCGCGATCGCGCCGAGCGAGCGTAGCGACGAGTAGTACTCGATGGAACCGTGATGCTTCGGCTTGCGCCACACGCCGGCGGTATCGATCAAGCGAATGCGGTGCTCTTTGAAGTCGAAGACCGTGTCGATCGCGTCGCGCGTCGTCCCCGGCGCGTCGGCGACGATCGAGCGCTCTTCGCCGAGGAGCGCGTTGACAAGCGAACTCTTCCCGACGTTCGGGCGTCCCACGATCGCAAGCGCGATCTCGTCCTCCGCCGGCGTAGCCTGAACGTCGGGCGGCAAACGTTCGACGATCGCGTCGAGCAGGTCGCCCGTCCCCTCGCCGTGCAGCGCCGAGACCGCGATCGGTTCGCCGAAGCCGAGCCGCGCGAATTCCCCCGGGATCTCCGTGCGCACGCGTTCCGACTCGGCCTTGTTGGCGGTCAAAATAACCGGGTTTCGCGTCTTGCGCATGATCGCGACCACGTCGTCGTCGAGCGGCGAGAGCCCGCTCTTCGCATCGACGACGAAGACGATGACGTCGGCTTCGCGCGCGGCGATTTCGGCTTGCGCGCGCGTACGGCGCGCGATTTCATCCGAGTCGGCGATGCCGGTATCGATCCCGGCGGTATCGACGATGCTGAACGTGCGGCCGCGCCATTCGGCGAGCGCGTAGAGCCGGTCGCGCGTAACGCCGGCCGCCTCGTCGACGATGGCGAGCCGCCGCCCCACCAGCCGGTTGAACAGCGCGCTCTTGCCGACGTTGGGCCGGCCGACGATGGCGACGGTCGCGGGACGAACGCGCGGCTGCGCCTGGACGGTCATGATAACCGTCCCTTCACCGGGCAACGTCGCCGCCCCGTCCCACGCGCCCGGCGCGGACTGCGTTGCCCCGTCCGCGAAGGAGCGGTCGTGATGCGGCAACGAGCGCGCGCTTTGGTCGGCCTTGTGGTTGTATTGCTGCTCCTGCTCGGCCCGGCGCGGGGCGCTGCGATCGCCGAGCAACCGTCCGGCGCGCTGTACGTGACGACGCTTCCGGCCGGCGCCGACGTATGGGTCGACGGGACGTACCTCGGGCGCTCGCCGATTTTCGCCGACGCGCTGGCCCTGGGCTCGCACCGGGTGACCATCACGAAAACCGGTTGGGCCGTCCAGGCAGTCGACGTCGAGGTCAAGCCCGGCACGACGCTCTCGAGCATCGAATTGACGCCGGCAGTGCGCGCGCGCATCAAAGCGACCGGCGCCTTTGACGTCCGCGGCCTCCCCGATGGCGCGCACCTCTTGCTCGACGGGCTCCCGATCGACCAAAAATTGCCGAAGCCGTACAAGGTCTCGGCGGGGACGCATCGCGTGTCGTTCGAGACGACGCGCGGGCGCATGACACGGACCTTCACGGTGTTCCCCGAGACAACGACCGAGGTCGTCCTTCGCGAGCCCGCGAGCGAAACGGCGCGCTCGCCGGTGGTCGCGCCGGTCGACAACTACCTGCCCGCCGGCTCGTGCAGCATTGAAGGGAAGAAGGTCGTCGTCCGCTACGACGGGCACGTTGTCATCGCGCATCTCGGCGAGCACGCGGTCCGCTTCGATAACGCGCTCGTCGAATACGATGGAGTCGCCCAGACGATCGGTGGGAAGCTCTATCTCCCGCTGGAACTGCTCGAGCGGCTCGCCGACGCGGATACTTCGCGGTCTCACTAGAAGAGCCGCCCAGCACACAAAATGGCCAGCATTTACATCGAGACCTTCGGTTGCCAAATGAACGAGGCCGACTCGCGCTTCATCGCCGAGCGCGCCACGGCGTCGGGCTACGAGATCGCAAGTGATCCGACGCTTGCGAACGTCGTCGTGCTCAATACTTGCACTGTGCGTGACAACGCCGAGCGCCGCGCTTACGGCCGCATGGCGCATTTCAAAGCGCTGAAGGTCGCCGACCCAAACGTCAAACTGGTCGTTTGCGGCTGCCTTGCCGAGCAAGACCGCGACCGGATGCAGAAGACTGCGCCCCAGGTCGACGCCGTTTTCGGGACGAGCGAACTCGTTCGCCTCGGGGATGCGCTCGCCGCGTGGCGCCCCGATTTCGTCGACGACGAGGCGAGCGAGGCGCGCGCGCTGCTCGCCCCGCTCGGCGGCTCGGCCGATTGCGTCACCGACGCATTCACTCATCTACGCGCGTTCGTGACCGTGCAGCGCGGTTGCTCGTACTATTGCACGTTCTGCATCGTCCCGCACGTCCGCGGCCGTTTCGATCACCGCCCGCTGCGCGAAATTCTACGCGAGGTCGAAACCGTGCTCGCCGGGGGGGCGCGCGAAGTGACGCTGGTCGGCCAGACGGTCAACGCCTATCGCGACGAAGGGAGCGGTGCGGATTTCGCCGACCTGTTGACGGCGGTCGCCGAACTCCCCGGGCTCGAGCGGCTTACGTTTGTGACATCGCACCCGAAGGACTTCACCGAGAAACTCGCGCGGACGCTCGGCGCGCTCCCGCAACTGAACCCGCGGCTCCATCTCCCCGTTCAGTCCGGGTCGGATCCGCTTCTGCGGCGGATGAACCGTAAGTACACGGTCGCGCAATACGACGAGAAGATCGCGCTGCTGCGGCGCTATGCGCCCGAATGGTTTCTCACGACGGACCTGATCGTCGGCTTTCCCGGTGAAAGCGACGCCGACTTCGAGCGGACGCTCGAATTGTGCGAGCGAACTCAGTTCGCGCAAGCCTTCATGTTCGTGTACTCGCCGCGGCGCGGGACGCCGGCCGCCCTGTGGGATCAGATCCCGGCCAAAATCGGCGGCGAACGTCTGCGGCGGCTCGCCGACGTGGTCAACGCCGGAATGCGCCGCATTCACGAACGAAAAGTCGGAACGACGGTTCGCGCGCTCGTCCAAGGGCCGTCGCGTAAAGACCCCGAGCGGCTCGCCGCCAAAACGACCGATAACGTCACCGTCATCGCGCCGCGCGCCGGACTCTCCGACGACGAACTCGTCGCGCGCCCCTGGCTCGACGTGGAGCTCGAGACTTCATCGACGTGGGGCTGCAGCGGGACGCTTCGCGGCATCGCTGCGCGCTACGACGGCGCTGCGCTTCCGGTCGCGCCGCCCCTCTACGACCTGCTGGCGGTACGTTAACCGCGCGGCATGAGCGGCGTTAAGTACTCCCCACTTCTCGAGCAGTACTTCGGACTGAAGGCGCGCAACCCCGACGCGATCCTGCTTTCGCGCGTCGGCGATTTCTACGAAGCGTACGGTGACGACGCCAAGACGATCGCGACCGCGCTGCAGATCGCGCTGACGTCAAAAGAGGCCGGCGGCGGGCAGCGCGTGGCGATGGCCGGCGTCCCTTACCACGCGCTCGACGGCTACTTGGCCAAGTTGGTCGCGCAGCAGCGCATCGTCGCGCTCGCCGAGCAGCTCGAAGCACCGGTGCCGAACCGGTTGGTGCGGCGCGACATCACACGCGTCGTTACGCCCGGGACTCTGATCGAAGAGCACTTGCTCGAGCGCAGCAGCGACAACTACTTGTGCGCGCTGACGATGACCGGCGATGCGCTCGCGCTCGCATACGCGGACATCTCGACCGGCCGGGCGGCGGCGACCGCTTTCGGGGGCGAGGACGCCCTCGACGAGACGCTCGCCGAACTCGTCCGGCTCGGCCCGGCCGAAATCGTCGCCGAACTTTCGGAAGAGTTGCGCCGCGCGGTCGCCAGCGAGTTGCCTTCCGTGCGCGTCACGGCGACGCCGCTAGCGGCGGTCGAGGTGCGCGACCGTTTCCAGGTCGGCGGGTTCTCGCTCGACGAGTCGCTCGGGATGGCCCGAGCACTCGATGCGCTCGCGACCTTCGTGCGCCGCGTCGGCTTCGACTCCGACGGCGGGATCATGCGCGATCCGGAATTCTATCGCGCGCGCGCGTTCGTCGCGCTCGACGCGAACACGCGGCGGCATCTCGACCTCATCCGGGCGACGGGCCAAAATCCGCGCGCGACGCTGCTCGCGACGGTCGATAAATGCCGGACCGCGATGGGTTCGCGGCTGCTCGCGCGCTGGCTCGTCGCGCCGCTCGTCGATGCGGCGGCGATCGCCGAACGCGCCGGCCGGGTCGCGGCGCTCGTCGCCGACTACTCCGCTCGAGCGCTGGTGCAAGAGTTACTCGCGGGCGCGTTCGACCTCGAGCGGATCGCGCAGAAAGTGCGTTTCCGCCGCGTTTTTCCGCGCGACCTCGGCTCGCTGCGGCGGACGCTTGCGCTCTTGCCCGCGCTCCGCGCGGCCCTTCCGCCGTCGCTCGACGCGTATCGAGTTCGAATCGACGAGCACGCCGGCTTGTTGCAAGAACTGGAGCAGACGCTCGTCGCCGACCCCCCGGCGACGCTCGCCGACGGCGGCGTCATCCGGCCGGACGCCTCGCCGGAAGTGCAGGATTGCATCGCGCAGCGCGCGGGCGCGCGCGAGCGGATGACCGCGCTGGAAGAATCCGAGCGGCAGCGGACCGGGATCAAAGGCCTGAAAATAAAGTACGCGCCCGCGTTCGGGTACGCGATCGAAGTCTCGAAGTCGAATCTCAGCGCGGTTCCACCCGACTACGTCCGCAGGCAAACGCTGACCGGCGCCGAGCGCTTCGTCATCCCCGAACTCAAGGAACTCGAGATCGCGATTTCGAGCGCCCAGTCGCGGCAACTGCGGCTCGAGGAGACGCTGTATTCAAATCTGGTCGAACGCGTCGCCGAAGCCGTCGAGAGCCTGCTCGCGACGGCGGACGCGATCGCCGAACTCGACGTTGCGTGCTCGCTCGCACAGGTTGCGTCGGAACGCGGGTACGTGCGGCCGGAGTTCGTTGAGACCAGCACGATCGACGTCGTCGACGGACGGCATCCCGTGATCGAGTCGCTCGCCGGCGAGGCGTTCGTCCCGAACGACCTGCATGCCGGTGAGGCAACGCGGTTCATCCTGCTAACCGGCCCCAACATGGGCGGGAAGTCGACGTACCTGCGGCAGACGGCGCTGCTCGTCATCTTGGCGCAGATCGGCGCGTTCGTCCCGGCGCGCGCGATGAAGCTCGGGATCGTCGACCGGATTTTCACACGGATCGGCGCGGGCGACGATCTCGCCTCGGGTCAGTCGACGTTCTACGTCGAGATGAGCGAGGCGTCGAACATCTTGCGCCGCTGCACGCACCGCAGCCTGCTCCTGATCGACGAGGTCGGGCGCGGGACGGGGACGCTCGACGGGCTCGCGATCGCGCAGGCGATCTGCGAGTACCTGCTCAGCCTCGATGCGCACGCGCCGATCGTCTTGTTCGCGACGCACTTCCACGAACTGGTCGCGCTCGCCGAGCGCTGGCCGCTGCTCGCGAACTTCCACGTGACGGCCGTCGAGAACACGCGGGCCGGCGCGCCGGTGTTTTCGCACCGGGTTCTGCCGGGGAGCACGTCGCGCTCGTTTGGGATCGAGGTCGCGCGGATGGCCGGGCTCCCGGCCGGCGTGATCGCGCGCGCGAAGGAGATCGCGGCCGCGCTCGGCGAGCGCCCGACGGTGGAAGGGCAGGTTCCGCTCCGCTCGCGTCTCTCCGCGCCCGACGGCCGCGAAGAGTCTCAACTCAAGTTGGAGTTGTAAACGCAGGTCCCAGGAGATCCTCGACGCGCAGCGGTTCGTCCGGGAACGCTTGGAATGATACGGTCTCGCCGCGGGTTGCGACGAAACGATCGGCGTAGCCCGTTTCCGATGGGTTCCGGTGCACCTCGAGAGCGTTGTCCTCGAGATTGACGATCCAATATTCCGCGATGCCGCTACGAGCGTAGGCTTTCAACTTTCGTCCGCTATCGTACGGCAACGAGCTTTCGGCGACTTCGATGAGGGCCAGAGTGTCCGGCGGCAACGGGTGGCGCGTCGAATAAAAATCGTCGCGCGGACGAAGGAGGGCGATGTCGGGCTGGGGCTCGGAGTCGTTCGAGAGCCGGACGGGACCCTGTGCCCGCACGATGGCGCGCTCCGAAAACCTTCGCTGCAGGAGAGCGTCGAGCCGATCAACGCTCCCCGCGTGTGGCGGACCGATCGGCGGCATCGTCAGGATCTCGCCGTCGAGCAGTTCGACGCGCTCGCCGGGCGCAAACACGCCGGCTGCGCCCATGGCGTAGTACTCGTCGACGGTGAAATGACGCGGTTGAACGGCCAAGGCCATGGCACTAATCCTCATCGTACGGTCCTGATGTGTTCGACCGATTGCCGCGATGTTACTGTTCGAGAGTATCGGCAGGCGAGGTCGCCACGCTCGTCATCGCAACACGAAGGGCATCGATCGCGCTGCGAGTCTGAACGCTATCGGGGTGGTTCGGACCCAGGGCATGCTCGCGAATCGCCAGAGCACGCGCATACAGCGGCTCGGCCTCGGCGTGCCGGCCCTGTTTCACATGGACGTCGGCGAGCCCGTTGAGGCTGTATGCCACGTCCGGGTGATCGGGTCCCGAGCGCGCGTTCCCGAATCGCTAGCGCGCGCTCGTAGCAGCGACTGGGCCTCGGCGTACCGGCCCTGTTTCACATAGACCTCCGCGAGGTTGTTGAGGCTGTGGGCCACGTCCGGGTGATCGGGCCCGAGCGCGCGCTCCCGAATCCCGAGCGCGCGCTCGTAGCAGCGGCTGGGCCTCGGCGTACCGGCCTTGTTTCCGTAATAGGATCCGCAAGGTTGTTGAGGCTGCATGCCACGTTCGGGTGATCGGGCACCGAGCGCGCGTTCCCGAAATCGCCAGCGCGCGCTCGTACAGCGGCTCGGCCTCGGCGTACCGGCCCTGTTCATAATAGAGGATCGCGAGGTTGTTGAGGCTCGTGGCGACGTCCGGGTGATCGGGCCCAAGTGCGCGTTCCCGAATCGCCAGCGCACGCTCGAAGAGTCGGCTGGGCCTCGGCGTACCGGCCTTGATCAGATAGAACGCCCGCGAGGTTGTTGAGGCTGCGTTGCCACGTCAGGGTGATCCGGGCCCGAGTGCGCGTTCCCGAATCGCCAGCGCGCGCTCGTACAGCGGCTCGGCTTCGGCGTACCGGCCCTGATGCCAATGGACGATCGCGAGGTTGTTGAGGCTGGCATCGCAACGTCCGGGTGATCCGGCCCGAGTGCGCGCTCCCGAATCGCCAGCGCGCGCTCGTGCAGCGGCTCGGCCTCGGTGTACCGGCCTCGTTCGCTAAGGTAGCGCCCCGTCTGGTTCAAGATCCGGCCGGCGCGCGTCGGAGTGCACGTCGTGCGAGTCAACCCATCCGGCAATCGACACGACGTGCGGAACGAGCCGATCGCACTGCGCCCAGCGTCGCGTACTCGACCTCGGGAAACGCCGCGTCGAGGCGCAGCGACCGCCCGCTCGACGTAGGTTCGGCGTTCGGATTCTCCGATCGCCGCCCGCACGATCTCTTGCACCAAGCGATGCACGCCGAATGCGCGCAACGCCGCGTCGGATCGAATGAGCGAATAGCGAGCGAGAGGCCGCAACAATTCGGCCATCGCTAACTCGTCGGGGTCGGAGAGCGCCGCTGCGATGGGACCGCCCAAGCTCCTGCGCTCCTTTGGAGAAGATCTCAAACGGGATCGCGTCGGGTGCGAGGAAGGCACTGATTCGCAGCACGTCGGCGGCGGCAGGCGACGCGCGTCTCTACCGCCTCGAAGTTCGCCGCCCACGTGACGGCGACGGTGTCGTGCGACACGAGTCCGCCGGCTTTCTCCAGCAGCGTGACGCGACGTTTGCGGAACGACGCTAGATAGTCGGAGAAGGCGGCGTTGGTTTCCGCAATGTAGGCCGCGGCCTGCTCGAGTGCGAGCGGAAGATTCCCGAGCTCCGCGGCCAGTTCGGTCGCGGCGGTGCGTTCGCGCCGGCTCGTCGTCTTCGCGTCCCGTTCTGGTGAGGAGAAAACGGACCGCCTCGTCGCTGTCGAGGTCCCGGACGTCCAGAGCGCGCGCGATGCCCAGCTCCTGAAAGACCGACTCGCGCGAGGTGATCAGGACGTCGCCCTTGCCGCGCTGCGGGACGAACGACTGCGACGTCGCGGCGGTCGTCAACGTTGTCCAGGATCAGTAGCCAGCGGTCGGTTCCGTTAAGCCAATCCAGCACGGCTCGCGACAACTTGCTCTTGATCGCTCGATCGAGCCGCGGACAGGCGAAGCGTCTTGGCGATCTCAACGAAGCCGCCCGTCAGTCCGCTCGGTGTCTCGGCGTTGACCCAAAAAACACCGTCGGGATAATCGGCCCGGTGTCGCACGGCGTACTCGATGGCGGTTTGGGTCTTGCCGATGCCGCCGAATCCGCTCAGTGCAACGCGGTGCCGTTCCACCAGCTGCTGACGAAGCCGCGCGAGCAGATCCTCGCGGCCGGTGAAATAGCGCGTGCGCATCGCGTCGGGAACGAGCCACGGCCGCTCGAATGCGCTCCAGCGGCTGCCCTGCGGACCCAAAGATCCGAGCGCACCGGCTTCGGCTCCCGGCTCGCGCAATGAGATGGCGCAGGAGGCTTTCGAACCCGCGCTCGTCGCTGAGGTCGTAGAAGTGGCCGCGGAACACAGTCGGGCACAAACGACTGGGCATCGGACTCGAGCAGCACCGGGACGATCCTGCCGTCCCACTCGGGATCTTCGTATAACAGGTTGCGCAGGATCCGCGCTTCCCACACGACCCCGCGCCCGATCCCGGAGGCCTCCTCCTCCATGAACCGGCGGCGGTAGGCCTCGGTGCACACCATCAGCGTGAAGTCGCGGCTCTCGATCTGGCGCTCCATCCACAGCGGCCAGCCTTCGCTCGGCGCGCCGGGCAAGAACTGATCGACGAACGCGTCGACGCCGCGCGCGCGCAGCCGATTGCACAACTCGAGGACGTGCTGCTCGTGCTCGGGCGAATCGTGGCTGTAACTGATCAGCGCCGTCGGGCTCTTGGCGGCGCTCACGCTCACGTCATCGTGCTTTACTCGCGCCGAGCGCGTCGAGATTGCTGCGAATAACTACAAGCTCGGGATGGTCGGCGGCGAAGGTCCGCTCCATAATGGTCCGCGCGCGCTCAAAAAAGGCGATTGCCTCCGCATCCCGGCCTCGCTCCTTGTAAAACGTCGCGAGTTCGACAAGGCTCGTCGCCAACTGCGGGTGATCGGCGCCGAGTGCGCGTTCCCGAATTGCCATGGAGCGGTCGTAGGATGCCTCCGCCTCGGCGTAGCGGCCCTGCGCCGAATAGACCATCGCGAGGCCGTCGAGACTATGCGCAACCTCGGGGTGATCGGGCCCGAATGCGCGCTCCCAAATCGCCAGTGCGCGATTCTGCAGCGTCTCCGCCTCGGCGTATCGGGCTTGTTTCCAAAAGAGCACGGAGAGGTTATTGAGGGTCTTTGCCACGTCGGCGTGATTTGGTCCGAGGACACGTTCCCGAATCGCTAGCGCCTGTTCGTATAGCGGTTCCACCTCAGTGTAGCGACCCTGCTCCCAATAGGTGATCGCCAGGTTGTAGAGGCTTTGCGCGACGTCCGGATGATCGGGCTCGAGCGAACGTCCCCGAATCGCCAGCACCCGTTTGTACAGTGGCTCCGCCTCCGCATACCGTCCCTGATACCAATAAACGCTCGCGAGGTTGTTGAGGGTGAACGCCAATTCCGGGTGATCGGCACCGAATGCGCGTTCCCTGATCGCTAGCGCTCGTTCGTACAGCGGCTCCGCCTCGGCGTAGCGGCCCTGATATAAATACACGTTCCCCAAGTTGTTCAGGCTAGTGGATACGTCGGGATGGTCTGGCCCAAGGGCGCGCTCTCGAATCGCGAGCGCACGTTCGGCCAGGGGCTCTGCCTCGGCGTAGCGGCCTTGATGCCAGTAGACGACGGCCAGACCCCTGATACTGTCTGCGACGTCCGGGTGGTCGGCTCCGAGTGCCCGTTCTCGAATAGCCAGCGCCCGTTCGCTCAGCGGTTCCGCCTCGGCATAACGACCTCGCTCGACCAAATAGAGTCCCGCTTGGTTCAAGATTCTGCCGGCAGCTTCGAGGTTACTATCAGGGGAGCCGATCCATTCCGCAATCGCCGCAACGTGTGGGATGAGCCGGTCGCATTGCACCCAAGACGCGTAATCGACGTTGGGAAACGCCGCGTTTAGAGCAAACGCCGCCCGCTCGACCCACGTTCGCCGTTCGGGTTCTGCCATCGCCGCTCGAACGATCTCTTGCACCAGACGGTGCACGCCAAACGCGCGCGAGCCTGCGTCGGATCGGACGAGCGAATACCGCGCCAGCGGTCGCAGCAATTCGCCCATCGCGAGCGCGTCTTCGGGGTCGGGGAGCGCCGCCGCGACGGAGTCGCCAAGGGTCTGCGCACCCTTGTAAAAGACTTCGAACGGAATCGAATCGGGTGCGAGGAACGCGCTAACTCTCAGTACGTCGGCCGCGGCGGGCGAGGAATTTTCGACTGCCTCGAAGTTAGCTGCCCACGTGACGGCAACCGTATCGTGGGACACGTGCCCTTTGGACCGTTCGAGAAGCGCGACGCGGCGTTTGCGGAACGAACCCAAATAGTCGGCGAAGGCGGCGTTCGTTTCGGTGACATAAGCGGCGGCCTGCTCGAGCGCGAGTGGGAGATTCCCGAGCTCGGACGCAAGTTCGGCGGCGGCGTTACGCTCCTCTGGATCGCTCCCGTCGCGGCTCGTCCGCGTAAGGAGAAATCGCACGGCCTCCTCGCCATCGAGATCGACGACCTCGAGCCCTCGCGCGATGCCGATTTCCTGAAAGACTGACTCGCGCGAGGTGATGAGGGTGTGCCCCTTTCCGCGCTGCGGCAAAAAAACCGAAACGTCGCCGCGATCGTCGACGTTATCGAGGATCACGAGCCAACCGTTGGTTCCGTTCAGCCACTCAAGCACCGCGCGGACGACTTGTTCTTGGTCGCTCGTCGCAGCCGCGGCGAGGCGAAGCGTCTTTGCAATCTCGACAAACCCGCTCGTCAGCCCGCTCGTCGTCTCGGCGTTGACCCAGAAAACGCCGTCGGGATAATCGGCGCGATGCCGCACCGCATATTCAATTGCGGTTTGTGTCTTTCCGATGCCGCCGAGTCCGGAGAGCGCCGCGCGGTGGCGTTCGACGAGTTGCTGGCGGAGCAGCCCGAGCAGATCTTCGCGGCCGGTAAAATAGCGCGTGCGCATCGCGTCGGGGACGAGCCACGGCCGCTCGAACGCGCTCCAACGTGCGCCTTGCGGGCCGAGCGATCCGAGCGCTCCGGCTTCGGTACCGGGCTCGCGTAACAAGTGGCGCAGCAAATTCTCGAAGCCGCGCTCGGCGCTCACGTCGTAGAAGTTGCCGCGAAAGACCGTTGGAACAAACGGTTTCGCTTCGGATTCGAGCAGCACCGGGACGATCCGGCCGTGCCGCTCGGAATCCTCATACAAAAGATTGCGCAAAATCCGCGCTTCCCACACAACGCCGCGCCCTACGCCCGAAGATTCGTCCTCTGTGAAGCGGCGCCGGTAAGCCTCGGTGCAGACCATGAGCGTAAAGTCTCGGCTCTCGATCTGGCGTTCCATCCACAGGGGCCAGCCTTCGCTCGGCGCACCGGGCAAGAACTGGTCGCAGAACGCATCGACGCCGCGCGCGCGCAGCCGATTGCACAACTCGAGCACGCGCGCCTCGTGCTCGGGCGAGTCGTGGCTGTAACTGATTAGAGCAGTGGGAGGCTTCGATTCGCTCACGGTTGCACCACGCTGCGATGACCGGCGTTCTTAGCTTAGGTCTTCGTGCGGGGGTCGAGCGCCTCGCGCAATCCTTCGCCCATGAAGTTGAACGCGAGCACGGTCGTCAGGATCAGCAAGCCTGGGATCGCGATCAGCCACGGCGCCGACAACGTGTCCGGGTCGAGCGCCTTCTGGAGCATGTTGCCCCAACTCGGCGTCGGAATCTGCACGCCGAGCCCCAGATACGAGAGAGCCGATTCGGTTAGAATGTTGTCGCCGACCGCGAGCGTTGCGGCGACGATAACCGGCGCGAGGGCATTGGGGATCAGATGCCGGAGGATGATCCGCCGATCGTTTGCCCCGCTGGCGGTCGCGGCCACGACGAAGTCGCGTTCGCGGAGGCTCAACACCTGAGCGCGCACCAGGCGTGAGACGCCCGGCCACGAGAGAAGCCCGATCACGAGCATGATGACGACGATGCTGAAGTTGTTGGTCAGCGCTTCGACGGTTAGAATCAAGAAGAACGCGGGAAAACTCAACATCACGTCGACAAACCGCATGAGGACCGCGTCGATGGGCCCACCGTAGAATCCGGCGATCGACCCGTAGATCGTCCCGACGCTGATCGCCACGAGCATGGCGGCAAAGCCGACCTCAAGTGAGATGCGAGCCCCGAAAAGAGCGCGAGTGAAGTAATCACGGCCGTCGACGTCGGTGCCGAAGAGGTGCGCCCACGAAGGCGCAGTCGGCGTTCCGATCAACTGCATGTCGAGCGCGTTCGGATCGTAGCGGGCGATGAGCGGAGCGAACAGGGCGCTAAGCGACCAGAATGGTCACGACGCCGAGGCCGAAAAGAGCAAGGGGATTGCGGCGAAAGCGGCGCCACGCGTCCTGCGAGAGCGAAACGTGCGGCGGAAGATCGTCGTGGACGAGATGCGACCTCGAGTTCGCGCGACGTTAACCATAGCGGATGCGGGGATCGGCGAAGGCGTACGCCACGTCCGCCAGCAGATTGCCGGTCGCGACGAGAATGGCGGACATCATGGTTGTGCCCATAATGACGGGATAGTCGCGCTCGAACACGGCGTTCAATCCGAGATAACCCATCCCCGGGATCGTGTAAATCGTCTCGACGAAATATGCTCCCGTCAGCAGCGCCGGGAGGAATAAGCCGAGCAGCGTGATGACCGGCAGCAGCGCATTGCGGAGCGCGTGCTTGAAGACGATGACGCGCTTCGACAAGCCTTTCGCAGCGGCCGTGCGGATGTAGTCCTCGCTCAACACCTCGAGCATCGCGGAGCGCTGGTACCGCATCCACGACGCCATTCCGACGAACGTGAGGGTTGCCACCGGCAGGATCAGGTGCCGAATCCGCTCGCCGAGATCGAAGTGCGTCGACTGAATGTCGGTCAATCCACCTGCGGGCAGCCAGCGAAGTTGGACCGAAAAGAACTCGAGCAGCATGATCGCGACCCAAAACGTCGGCGCGCCGTAGCCGATGAACGCGACGAGGGTCGCAAGGTGATCCGCGATCGAGTTCTTATGGGTCGCCGAATAGATTGCGATCGGGATCGCGATCAACAACGTCAGGAGGAAGGCGAGACCGACCACCTCGAGCGTGACCGGAAGTTTCTCGAGGATCTTCGTGACGACCGGGCGACCGTCGATGTACGACGTGCCGAGAGTGTGGTTGACGACGAGGTTCTTGAGCCAGAAGAAATACCTGGACGTACCAGGGCCGGTCGAGGCCAAGGTTGTGCAACATCGCTTGCCGGTCGGCCTCGGTGCTTTGCCGCGACATCCCCGCGAAGACCCCCGCGGCGCCGCCGGGGGCGAGGGAGATCAGCGCATACGAGACCAGCGAGATCCCGAAAAGCAGCGGGATGAAGCCGAGGAGGCGGCGCCCGATGAAAGTGGTCATGCGCTCCTACTTCGCGACGTACCACTCCGGTTCGTAAAACATCGTCGACGGGAATTGCGAGCCGGCCTTCGCTGGGTCGAAGCCGAGGATGCGCTTGTTTAGCACGTTGCGGTAGTACGGCATGTTGTCGATCAGGTTCGGCAACTGATCGGTGAAGCGCGTTTGGATCGCCTTGTAGATCTGCGCGCGCTTTGCACGGTTGGTCTCGCGGCGCCCCTCGCCGATAAGCTTGTCCATCTGGGGATCGGAATATCGCCCGTAGTTTAGGCCGTTCGGCGGTATTGCTTTCGAACTGAGGAAAATGAACGGGTCGGGATCGGCGCCGCCTCCAAACCCGCCGCCGTCGAGGTCGAAATCTCCCTGCTGTTCCTTTTGGTAGAAGACGTTGAACTCGAGCGAGGTCGCGTCAGTCTTGATGCCGACGCTCTTCAAGTTCGCCTGGAACAACTCGAAGCTCTTGATCGAGATCTCGCTCCCCGCAATCTCTCCGGTGACGAAGTGCAGCAGTTTACCGTTCTTGTGGCGGTAGCCGTCAGCCCCAAGCTTCCAACCGTCGGCATCGAGAATCTTAGCCGCTCGCTGCGGATCGAAGGGGTATGCCTCCTCCGTCGCGGGATCGAAGGCCCATTTCTGCGCCCACGGGATCGGTGAGACCGCCGGAACGTCTTCATTGTGAAAGAGCTTTTCGGCTTCCGTCTTGCGGTCCCAGGCGTACATGATGGCCCTGCGCACCTGCAAGTCTGCAAGAATCGGATTCTTCATATTGACGACGTATTGGTTAAAGTTATCGGCGGGATTGTGGATCGTGTTGTAACGAGGATCGGCCTTCAAGGCGAGCCACATCGGCGTCGTGAGAAAGTACGAGATGTCGACGTCGCCGTGCTGGAGAGCGATCAAAGCCGCCGGGTTGCTCACATACTCCTTGATGTAGATCTCGTCGATGTACGGCCGGCCGTGCCACCAGTTGTGGTTACTAACGAGCAGGAGATGATCGTCGTGTTTCCACTCCTTCAGCGTGTAGCTGCCCGAAACGACGAGGTGTTGCGAGAAGTCCGTGCTCTTCAACTGCGCCGGTGCGATTTTTCCGTAGATGTGACGCGGCAGTGGAACGTGGGCGACCGAACCGACAACGCTCGTGAGGAACGGGGCGTTGGCTTCCTTGAGCTTATAGACCACGGTGTATTTGTCCGGCGCCGTGACGGTCGCGACGATGTCGTAGTCGGCCTTGTACGGCGCCCCGACGGCCGGATTCGTCGTCAACTCGTGCTCGAAAACCTGGTCATCGGCCGTGAGCGGCACGCCGTCGCTCCACTTCACGTCCTCGCGCAGATGGAAGGTGTACGTTAAACCGTCTTTCGAGATCTCCCAACTGCGCGCGATCCAAGGTACGACGTTGAAGTCCGGGTCGGTGTTGACGAGCGAGTCGTACATGAACGACACGTCGTTGACCGAGCCTTCGCTGTGCGCGAAGATCGGCAAGACCGTATCGGCGGCGGCGACCGCACCGACTCGGAGTTGGCCCCCGTACGAAGGCTTGCCGGCATCCGCGGCCGTTTGTGCGCCGCTCGGCGAACCCGAACCGCCGCTCGAAGAAGAACATGCCACCGCAGTCGCGCATAGAACGAGCGCCAAAGCGCTTAGGAAGCTTGGTCGCATTGCTGATCTCCTCGGCGTTTGTGAAGCCGAGTTAGGTCGCAGGCGAGCGTTACCCTTTGACGGCGCCGGCCTGCGTTGCGTTGCGGATTGCGGCGAGCGCTTCGCGGGATGTAACGCTGTCCGGGTGATCGGGTCCGAGCGCTCGCTCGCGGATCGCAATCGCACGCTCGTACAACGGTTCGGCCTCGGCAGAGCGGCCTAGCTCGCGATAGACGCTCGCGAGGTGATCGAGGTAGTATCCGACATCCGGATGCTCGGGTCCGAGTGCTTTTTCTGAAATCGCGAGCGCGCGCTTGCACAACGCCTCCGCTTCAGCATAGCGACCTTGTCTCGAGTGAATCTGCGCCAGACCGTCGACGCTATACGCCACGTTCGGGTGATCGGGACCGAGTGCACGCTCCCGAATCCCAAGCGCGCGTTCGTGCATGCCCTGCGCTTCGGCGTAATGGCCTTGTTTCACGTGCGCGCTCGCAAGATTGTTGAGGCACGTTGCGACATCCGGATGATCCGGCCCGAGGGAACGCTCCAGGATGGGGAGGGCCCGTTCGTGCAACGGCTGCGCCTCGTCGTACCGCCCCTCTCTTATGTGAACGTTCGCAAGATTGACGAGGCTGATGGCCACGCTCGGATGCTCGGGGCCGAGCGCGCGCTCCCGAATCGCCAAAGCGCGTTCGTGCAACGGCCGAGCCTCGGCGAATCGCCCCTCCTCCCAATAGACAATCGCGAGGTTGTTGAGACTGGTCGCGACGTCCGGGTGGTCGGGTCCGGATGCGCGCTCCCAAATCGAGCGCGCGCGTTCGTGGAGCGCTTCAGCGTCGGCGTACCGGCCTTGGCTCCAAGCGAGCATCGCCATGTTGTTAAGGCAATTTGCCACGTCCGGATGGTCGGGTCCGAGTGCGCTCTCCCATATAGACAGTGCGCGTTCGTAAAGCGGAAGCGATTCGCCGTACCGGCCGCGCTCGTCAAGGTAGTAACCAGTTCGTTCAAGACCCGGCCGGCGGCGTCAGGCCGCACGTCGTACGATGCAATCCATGCGGCAATCGCGGTGACGTGCGCGACGAGTCGATCGCACTGCGCCCACGTCGCGTATTCGACGTCGGGGAACGCCGCGTTCAGGGCCGAGACTCCTCGCACGACGTACGTCGCGCGTTCGGACTCACCGATCGCCGCGCGCACGATCTCCTGGACGAGGCGGTGCACTCCAAACGCGCGTGAGGCCGCGTCCGACCGGACGAGCGAATAGCGCGCGAGAGGCCGCAGGACCTCACCCATCGCCAATGTGTCTTCCGGGTCGCCGAGCGCAGATCCAATCGGTCCGCCGAGGTCGTGTGCCCCCTTTTGAAAGATTTCGAACGGAATCGCGTCAGGCGCGAGAAACGCACTGACGCGCAAAACGTCGGCGGCCGCCGGCGATGCGCGTTCTACCGCTTCGAAGTTCGTGGCCCACGTGATCTCCACGGTGTCGTGCGATACGAGGCCCTTGGCCTTCTCGAGCAGCGTAACGCGCCGTTTGCGAAAAGCCGTCAGATAATCGGAGAACGCCGCATTGGTCTCAGCGATATAGGCCGCGGCCTGTTCGAGCGCGAGCGGCAGGTTCCCGAGTTCCGCCGCGAGCGCAGTTGCGGCCGGCAACTCAGTCGCGCCGCCCTCGCCAGAGTCCGTGTCTTCGCGACCCGTTCGCTTGAGCAGAAAGCGCACAGCCTCGCTGCTGTCGAAATCGGCGACCTCGAGTCCGCGCGCGACGCCGATTTCCCCAAACACCGACTCGCGCGACGTAATCAGCACGTGGCCTTTGCCGCGCTGCGGTAGAAATGCAGCGACGTCGGCGCGGTCGTCGACGTTGTCGAGGATCAGCAGCCAGCCGCCGTTTCCATTCAACCACTCCAGCACGGCGCGGACGACCTGTTCCTGATCGTTCGATGCGGCGGCGCTCAGGCGGAGCGTTTCGGCGATCTCGACGAAGCCGCTCGTCAGTCCGCTCGCAGTCTCGGCGTTCACCCAGAAGACGCCGTCCGGATAGTCGTCGCGATGCCGCACGGCGTACTCGAGCGCGGCTTGGGTCTTGCCGACGCCACCGAGTCCCGAGAGCACAGCGCGATGCCGATCGACCAACTGCTGCCGGAGCAATGCGAGAAGGTGTTCGCGTCCCGTGAAATACCGCGTGCGCATCGCGTCCGGGACGAGCCACGGGTGCTCGAACGCGCTCCAGCGCGCGCCCTGCGGACCCAGGGCTCCGAGCGCACCGGCCTCGGCCCCCGGCTCGCGCAACAGATGGCGCAGCAGACTCTCGAAACCGCGCTCGTCACTGAGGTCGTAGAAGTTGCCGCGGAAGACCGTCGGCACGAACGGTTTAGCATCCGGCGCCAGCAGAACCGGGACGATCCGCCCGTGACGTTCGGAATCTTCGTATAACAGGTTCCGCAGAATCCGCGCTTCCCACACGACGCCGCGCCCCACGCCCGATGCTTCGTCTTCCATGAAGCGGCGCCGATACGCTTCGGTGCAGACCATCAGCGTGAAATCGCGCGCCTCGATCTGGCGCTCCATCCAGAGCGGCCAGCCTTCGCTCGGCGCGCCCGGCAAGAATTGGTCGATAAAAGTGTCGACGCCGCGCGCGCGCAGCCGATTGCACAACTCGAGCACCTTCGCTTCATGCTCGGGCGAATCGTGGCTGTAGCTGATCAGCGCCGTCGGGCGCTCCGCGTCGGTCATTAAACTGAAACGGTGATGAGCGCCGCGCGACCTTTCGGCCGCGCGGCGCCGCATCGTGCAGGTTTACATCCCGCCCATGCCCTTGACCATCACCATCGACTCCGGGCCGATGCCGTGGAGTTCAAGGACCGTCTCGCCTTTCGTTACACCGTAGTGGTGCACGTTTGCCGGGAGCGCTGCGAACGAGCCCGGACCTAGGGTGGTCATCTTGGTAGTATCCCATTTGTCGCCGATGCCGAGCAAGAACGTTCCGGAAATGATCGTTACGAGCTCCAACTCATTATGGTAGTGCGCCGGCAACTTCAAGCCGTCGGGACACTTGATCCGAAGAGCATACTGCGAGCCCTTTTGAGTCGGGTCGCCGTAGAGCACCGCGCTCCAGGTGCCCTTCATGTCGCCCGTTCCTTCGACCCATTTGACCGAATTTGCCGGGATGATCGTTGGGCCGGCCGGGTCGGCGGCACGGACGCCGGCGGCGACGGTGACGAGTAGTGCGGTGAGCGCGAATGTCGTGAGAACGCGTTTCATGTCGCTCCTTCTTAAGTAAGCTGGGACGCTGCCTCAAGGTGGGGCCGGCCCCCGAAGGGGCGGTTCGGCTGTGTTCTGTGCGGCGGCGGCGAGGCCATCCCAGGCTCATCTAAGGCCCCTCTGAGCATAGGCTGTCATCATAACGTCCGTCATGACGCCCCACGCCCGTTTGGTCGCCGCCGTGCTCGCGGCAGTTTTTTCCGTTGGAACCGCCGTCCCGGCAATGGCCCAGAGCGACACGGGCGAGATCGTCATCACGGTCGTCGACGCGGTCACTCACACTCCGATTCCGAACGCGCGCACGTTCCTCGTCGGGCCGACGACCGCAAGTTCGCTGACGACTGCCGCGGGCGTCATCCATTATACGGACGTGCCGACCGGGATCTACCGGCTGCGCGTCATGAAGTCGGGCTACTCGGCGGGGATATCGTCGGAGTTCGACGTCCTCAACGGCCGCTCGGTCGCGGTGCGCGTCGAGTTGGCGCTCTCGACGGGCGGCTTGCGCGTGATCGGCAGCGTCACCGCGCGCTCGAGCGTCGCGGTCTCGTCGCACGACATCTCCGAAAACAGCGCCGTGCGGCGGCTCTCCGACTCGCTGACCGACGCGCTCGACAAACTCGCCGGCGTCACGGTCACGAACGATTCGAG
This sequence comes from Vulcanimicrobiota bacterium, assembly GCA_963832625.1. Taxonomy (GTDB): domain Bacteria; phylum Vulcanimicrobiota; class Vulcanimicrobiia; order Vulcanimicrobiales; family Vulcanimicrobiaceae; genus CAWHUV01. Next base: position 1,235,883 of record CAWHUV010000008.1, read on the forward strand.
CGATCCCGACGCGGCGGTCACGGTTTCGCTTCAAAATCACGACGAGTCGCAGACCTCGGTCACGCTCGACGGCATCCCGCTCGCCGCGGCCGGTTCGGCCGCAAACCTGCGCACGATCGGGACCGATCTGTTCTCGGGCTCGTCGGTCAACTTGTCGCCGACGGCCGGCGGCCTCGGCGGCGGCGTCAACTTTCGCACCTTGCAGCCGACCCAGGCGCTGCAAGAACACCTCGCGGCGACGTACGGGACGTTCGACCGCGCGAACTACTCGGTCGCCGCGACCGGGAGCGTTGGGAGTCTCGGGATCGCGGTACAACACACGTGGCGCGGGTCGAACAACCCGCTGACCTTTCAGGATTTCGAAGACCAGAGCGGATTCACGTACGCCCACGGCGGCGAGCAAACCAATCTCGGCGACTTCTTGAAACTGCGCTACCGCCTGGGCGACTCGCGGACGACGATCAGCGCGACGGCGCTCTCGAACAATCGCGAGAGCCAGTCGCTGTGCACGCAGGACACAACGCTCCTGCCGTGCGGTTACGGCCCCGGAAACGAAAGCTTCGGCCGTTTCGGATTCGCGTACGGGACGGTACAGTCGCTCATCGGTAACGTCGCGACGACGTTTTCGGGATACAGCAGCTCGAGCGTCCAGAACTCGGACTTCCTCGACCGCTACATCGACATGCAACCGGCGCCGTCGCTTTCAACGTCGGAGACGACGACGCGCGGGGTCGCGTACAGCGCTTCGATCGCCGAGGGACGCCACACGCTGACGGTCTCGGGGAACACGTACGCGTCGCTCCAAAGTTCGATCCCGAAAGCAGGCTCGGTCTTCGAGCATGCGTACAGCAACGACGTCTCGTCGACGAGTTACCAGCTCGCCGATGCGATCAAATCGAGCGACAAGTGGACGCTCTCACCGAACCTGTCCGTCGCCGAGACGACCGGAGTCGGCGCGTCGATACTCGGCGGGTTCTCGGCGGCATGGCGCCCCGGGCCTAACGACACGATCCAGTCGGGCGTGACGTTCGGCAGTTCGCAGCCGGCGACGAACGTCGTGCGGAGCATCAGCGACCCGCAAGGGCTGCGCGCCGATTGCACCGCGCAGACGGCGATCGTCAGCGGACCGGGCGATAGCGGCGGCGGCCACCAGTCGGCGGCGGGGATCAACGCGTCGTGGGCCCATCAGATAACTTCGGGCGCGAGCGTCTCACTCGATGCGTACAGCCAAGTCCAGACGGGGCAACTGATTCAAGCGCTGATCGCCGAGCCCGCATCGTACTTCCCCGCGGGATATCTCACGGGCCCGGGATCGGTACAGTACTTTTATCAGCAGCCGACGGTTTGCGGCGCGAACGCGCCGATGCCGACGGTGTACGTCTCAGAGCCGGTCGGCGGGACGCGGCGCGTGTACCGCGGGCTCGATGTGAGCGCGCGAATCGGGCTCGGGCGCTATCTCGTCGCAATGCCGACGTACTCGCTCAACGTCGCCGAATTGACCGCGGCGAGTCCGCGTCTCTTGGACGGCCCGTCGACGACGATCGTCGGCGAGCAGTTGCCGGGGCGGCCCGTCCATCGCGCCGGACTCACGCTCGACGGTTTGATCGCCGGCAACAAGACCGAACTGCTCGCCAACGTCCAGTACACGGGTTCGAACAACTTCCAACACCTCGGACCGTACATGACGCTCGCGGCGGGGATCTCGCACGACGTCGGCCCAGGCCGGATGACGCTGTTCGAGACGAACATCTTCAACACGTACGGCGGCGCGTTCGCAAGCGACACGTACTCGCAGCCGCTGCAACTGTCGAACGGGGGCGTCCTCCCGACCGCGGCGTTCCCGCTGACGCCGCGCACGCTTTCCGTGTCGTACGCGATGAACGTCGGCGGGCCGCGCCCCGCACCGGCGCTCGCAGCGGCCGCGCCGCGAACGGTCGCGGCAAGCGGACCCCCGACGACGGGACGGTTGCGGCTCGACCTGACACCGCCGCCGGCCGGCGCCGACCCGCTCGCGCTTGCGACATCGCGCACGACGTGCGACGCGACCGCGCAGACCGCGGCTGGTCCAGTGCTCGCGGCGCTGCGCGCTTACGTCACGGCGTACGAGGGCAAGACGACGGTCAAAGACCCCGACCAGTTCCAAGTGATCGTCCACCAGAACGGCGCCGATGCTAAGGTTCCGTACTATCTCGAACTGCGGCCCAAGCTCGGGCAGCAGCGCAACAATGGCGCGCCCGGTGGCACATCGGGCGGCTCAGATCTCGCTCGCGGACAACGCGGTGAGGGCGGTCCACCGGGGCCCGGCGTGGGGCCGGCGGGTCCCGGTGGCCCTGGCTCGCAAACGATCGTGGTCGGCCCTTCGTCGTCGAACGGACCGAGCCCCGATGAACGCGCGCGCTTCCAGAATTCGCCGCAGTTCAAAGCGTTCCGCGGCTTCATGTCGTGCGCGTACATCACCGCGCTGACGAGCGCCGATGCTAAAGCGCTCGGGCTCGCTATGCCGAGCGGGTCGCGGCAAGGGTTCTTCTACATCCCGGGGACGGGGCTCGTCGTCGTGCGCCCGCCGCAGTTACCGCAAGGCGGCGGGAGCCTCAAGCAGGGCACCTGAGTCGAAACGGTACGCGTCGAGCGCGTACTGCCAGACCATGCGCTGCGTGTTGAAGTACGAACCGTTCAGCGCGATCGCCGAGCGCATGATCGCGGCGTAACGCTGCGGGTCGTTGTAAAACGCCGGCAACACGGTGCCCTCGAGCAGGGCGTACAACGACGCGGCGTCGTTCGAGTTGTCGCCGTGCGCTTCGGCGCCGTGCGACCCGATCGCCCAACCGGTGACCCCGTCGACGTGGCCTTCGTACCACCAGCCGTCGACGACGCTGAGGCTCGGGACGCCGTTGAGCGCCGCCTTCATGCCGCTTGTCCCGGAGGCTTCTTGCGGCGGCGCCGGCGTGTTCAGCCAGAGGTCGACGCCCGAGCACAAAATCCGCGCCAAACCCATCTCGTAGTTCTCGAGATAGACGACCGGGACGTCGTCGCCGAGCGCGCGCGCCGCGGCGACGACCGCTCGAATCAACGCTTTGCCGTGCTCGTCGCGCGGGTGCGCCTTCCCCGCGAAGATCAGTTGAAAGCGTCCCACCGCGTGCGCGATCGCGCGCAGGCGCTCGAGATCGGTGAAGATCAGATCGGCGCGCTTATAGCCGGTCGCGCGCCGCGCGAATCCGATCGTGAAGACTGCGGGATCGAGTCCGCGTCCCGTTCGGCGGCCGACTTCGTCGAGCAGCGCGGCCTTCGCGGCGCGGTGCGCTTCGGCGATTTCGTCGCGCGGAATTCCAACCGCATGCCGCAGCGTCACCGTGTCGCGGCGCCACTCGGGGAGCCGGCGATCGTACAGTTCCGCGAATGACGGCGCGGTCCACGTCGTCGCGTGGACGCCGTTCGTGATCGCGCGCACCGCGATTTGCGGGAGCAGTTCGCGCAGGAGCGTCGTGTGCCGCAATGCGACGCCGTTGACGTAACGCGAGCCGTGCAGCGCGAGCGCCGTCATGTTCAAGCGGCCATCGTGGAGCGCGCCGACCCGTTCCAGCAGCGCAGTCCGCTCGGCGCCGAGCACGGCGGCGCTGAGACCGAGATCGAACGAGTCGTGTCCGGCGGGGACGGGCGTGTGCGTTGTGAACACGCAGCGGCGGCGGACCGTTTCGAGCTCGTCCTCGTCGGGAAAGGCTTTGCCGGCGGCGGCCGCGGCCGCTTCGAGGAGCGCGAGCACGAGCAGCGCCGAGTGCCCTTCGTTCAGATGGTAACAGCGCGTGAGCTCATCGATTCCGATCTCGCGCAACAAGAGCGCGCCGCCGATGCCGAGGACGATCTCTTGCGCGAGGCGGTAGCGTTCGTCGCCACCGTAGAGCGCGTCGGTGAGCGCGCGGTCTTGCGGATCGTTCGCTTCGAGATCGGTGTCGAGTAAGTAGACCGCGACGGTTCCACCATCGAGCCCGACGACGACGAAGCGCCACGCGCGCAAGGCGACGCGCCGGCCTTCGACGGTGACGCTTGCCGCAAGGTCGAGCGGCTCGAGACCGCGCGCCGCCGGATCCCACGGCTCGTCGAATTCGGTTTGGTTCCCATCCGCGTCAAGCGCCTGTCGAAAGTAGCCTTTGCGGTGAACGAGCGAGACGCCGATCAGCGGCAGCGCGCGATCCGCCGCCGAACGTAGCATGTCGCCGGCGAGGACGCCGAGCCCGCCGCTGTAGGTCGGGATCGCGGAGTCGAGCGCGATCTCCATCGAGAAGTACGCGACGCACGTCGCGTTCGCGCGCGCGCCGTTGTCGGTCACGGAAGCGTGATGCGGGCCTCGATCACCCCGACGGCGCTGCCGCCGACCTCGACATAGTCGAGCGCGCCGTCGCGAACGTGGAGTAAGGCGTGGATGTGGCTGCGCCGTCGCATCTTCACTCCTTGCTCGCTCAAGATGCGCGCACCCTCGCGCGCTTCGAGCAGTCCGTGCTTGACCATGTACGCGGCGAGCGGTCCGGTCGCGCTCCCGGTAGCGGGATCCTCGCGGATCCCCGACATCGGGGCGAACATGCGGGCGTAGACGCCCTGCGGGGTCGGGGCGAAGACGAACACGCCGTTGGCCGCGAAACCGGGCGCCGCGCGCTCGATCCCGCCGACCTCGAGTTCGGCGCGGTCGACGGTCGCCGGGTCGCGGAGCGCGACGAAGAGGAAGGGGTTGCCGGCGCTCGCGACCTCGGCCGGGGCCTCCCCAAGGAGGTCCCCGGGGCCGAGCCCGAGGGCCGCGGCGCAGGCCGCCCGGTCGAATTGGGCCTCGAACCGGATCGGCGGGGTCTTCAGCCAGGCCATGAAGGGGTCGGCCCGGCGCTCGAGCCGGATCGAGATCGGCCCGATCTTTTCTTCCAGGACGAACGAGCCGGCGCCGGCCGGGATGCGCTCGAGCGCGCAGAGCGCGTAGGCCGTGCCGATCGTCGGATGGCCGGCGAACGGCATCTCGACGGCCGGTGTGAAGATGCGCGCGCGCGCCGCCGCGCTAGGCGACGCCGGCGGCAGGACGAACGACGTCTCCGCGAGGTTCAACTCGCGGGCGATCGTCTGCATCTCCTCGTCGCTCAGGCCTTGGGCGTCGGGGAAAACCCCGAGTTGATTTCCCTCAAACGGTGTTTCGGTGAAGACGTCGACGACGAGATATTCATACGCACGGCTCGGCAACGCTGAACCCTCCCGGGTTCAGAACCGATGGGTGGCGCGCCGGGTTACGCTTGCGGCGGTGACTTTACAGCGAGGCGTTGTGCGCGATCATCACGTGCCGGCGAACGCTCGACGGCGGGGGCGTTTGATCGCGCCCGGCCAGCGGGACTCGCGATGCGTTGAGCGCGCTGCGGACGCGCCGCTTACGAGCGGTCGCCGCAATCGCGCAACCCGCCAGGCGATGCTGCGCGAGCGCGCGCGCCGCCGCGGCGAGGCCGGAGCCCTCGATGACCTCGACGTTGTCGAAATCGACCGTCAGATCGCTCTCGCCGCGCCGCACGAGGTCGGCCAAGGTTTCGGCGAGGATCTCGCCCAGTTGCGCGTCGAGATCGCCGATCAATGAGACGGTGACGGAGCGCCGCTCCGACAGCGGTGCGAACGAAGCCGGCTGAAACATACGTACATAGTATCGAGGATCACCTGAAGAAAGCCTGAGAATAGCATGAAATCGCACGCTTGCTCCCAGGGTCTGCCCAGGAAGGACATGTTACGATTAAACGCACGATGACGCAGGCAACACCGCGCGTACTCGTGGTCGACGACGAACGCAACATCCGCGAATTGCTCGAGATCGGCCTGAGTGACGAAGGTTACGAAGTTCGGTCCGCGCCCGACGGGCAGGTTGGGCTCGCGATTTGCCGGGACTGGAGCCCGGACGCAATCGTGCTCGACGTCATGCTTCCGAAAATCGACGGAATCGCGCTCTTGCCGATGTTCCGGAAATTGACCGAAGCGCCGATCCTGATGTTGAGCGCGAAAGGCGACGTCGACGACAAAGTCGCCGGCCTTTCGAGCGGCGCGGACGATTACGTTGCGAAGCCGTTCGAGATGACCGAACTCGTCGCGCGCCTCGAGACGGCGTTGCGCCGCCCGCGCCTCGCGCAGCCGCAAGTGCTCCGCTACGCCGACCTCGAGGTCAACCTGGAGACGCGGATCGTGACGCGCGCCGGGAAGATGATTCGGCTGTCGGCGCGTGAGTACGACTTGCTCATCGCGCTGCTGCGCAATCCGCAGCGCGTCTTCAGCCGCGACCAATTACTCGATCACGTGTGGGGCGCCGACCGTTTCGTCGGTCCGGGCGCCGTCGAGACGTACATCTCGTACTTGCGCGCGAAGATCGACCAAGGCTTTCCGCAGAAACTGATTCACACGCACCGCGGCGCCGGCTACTCGTTGCGCGAAGGGTAGGAGCGAACGTGTTTCGATCGCTGCGGATGCGGCTCGTCGGTTCGTACGTCATTGCCGCAATTGCCTTAGTCATCGTCGCCGCCGTCGCGATAACCGCGATCGCGCTGTCGGTGTTCGGCAATGTTTCACGCGAAAATGCGGCGGTCGTCGCGCGGATGACCCCGGAAGAGGTTCGCATCCAGATGGCGGGCGATCGATCGCTCGCAGTAGCGGCGCCGGACATCGTGCGCCACTTGGCGCGCCCCGGAATCTTGATCGTCGTCCAGGCCATCGATAAGGGCGGCGTGCGGCGATTCCTCGCAAGCGGCGGGATCGGCACCGATGGGCAGCTGCACGTGTTCAAGACCGAGCCGAGCCAGCCGCCCTTCCAACGCGGAGTGCCGCCGTTCGCGCTCAACGTCTTTTTGAGGCTCGAGCCGCTGACGGTTAACGTCCCCGGCGGCCGAGTCAGGGTTTTCCCGATGCCCGTGCAGCTCGAGCGCTTTTTCAGCACGTTCTGGCTTTGGATCGTCCCCGTCGGGCTGTTCGTTACGCTGGCCGCGTGGTTTGCGGGACGGTACATCGCGAATCAAGCGCTGCGGCCGCTCGTCGAGACGACCGCATCGTTGCGGCGCTTCGCCGCCGGCGACTTCACGCCGCGCGCCGTCGTAACGTCCGACCGCAGCGAAATCGGCGAACTCGTGACCGCGTACAACGGCGCGGTCGCGCAGGTCGCGGCCGCGTTCGAAGAGCGCCGTAGCGTCGAGTTGCAGATGCGGCAGTTTGTCGCCGACGCGGGCCACGAGTTGCGCACGCCGCTGACCGTGATCATGGGGTTCGTCGACGTCCTGCGCCGGCGCGGCGCCGACGCGTCGGCATCGGCTCGCATCTACGAGACGATGTCGGCCGAGAGCCGGCGGATGCGCGCATTGATCGACAAGTTGATCGCGCTCGCGCGGCTCGAGAACCCGCAGAGCCGGCGCGAATTCGAAGACGTCGATCTGGCGGCGGTCGCCGACGACGTCGTGCGCGCGCTTCAGGCGCTTCAGCCACGCCAGCGGGTGGTGCTTCGGGCCGACCAACCGGTGACCGTCCGTGGCGACGAGCACGAACTGCACGACGCGATCAAGAATCTGGTCGACAACGCGCTGAAGTACGCGCCGCTCTCGCCGGTCGAAGTCAGCGTCCGTCTCGACGGCGATCGCGCGATCGTCGAAGTCGCCGACCGGGGGCCGGGCTTGAGCGAAGAAGAGCAGCGCCACGTCTTCGACCGCTTCTACCGCGGCGAGAACCGCGGCGACGCCGAGGGCTCGGGGCTCGGGCTCGCCATCGTCAAGCGAGTCGTCGAGCGGGCCGGCGGCGAGGTGACGATTGAAAGCAGCCCGGGCGGCGGCGCCCGTTTCACGATCGCCCTGCCGCTTCGCGAGGAAGACGAAAAAATCGCCGTCTGACTAGGGAACGGCGGCCTCTGCACAGATTCCGGTAGGAGTGATTCGCCTCCTCGATGAGACGACGGTCGGTCAAATTGCTGCGGGCGAAGTCGTCGAACGCCCCGTCTCGGTCGTCAAAGAACTCGTCGAGAACGCGCTCGACGCGGGTGCGACGCGCGTCGCGGTCTCGGTCGTGCGCGGCGGTTTGGACGAAATAGAGGTGAGCGACGACGGCGCCGGCATCGCGCGCGAAGAGTTGGCGCTCGCGCTCGCGCGCTATGCGACGAGCAAGTTGGCGGCGGCGCGGGACCTCGAGCGGATCGCGACGCTCGGTTTTCGCGGCGAAGGTTTGGCAAGCATCGCTGCGGTTGCGCGCGTGCGGCTTGTCTCGCGCGTCGCCGGCGACGACTTTGGTTTCGCGGTCGACGCGTTCGGCGCGGAGATCTCCGCGCCCGAGCCGGTCGCGGCGCCGCCGGGGACGCGCGTTCGCGTCACGCAGCTCTTCGCGAACGTCCCGGCGCGGCGCGAGTATCTGCGCGCGCCGAGCGCCGAACTGGCGCGCATCTCGACGTTCCTTGCGACGCTTGCGCTCGGGTATCCGCACGTGACGTTTTCGTTCGCGCACGACGGACGTGAGGCGTGGACGCTGAGCGCCGGGGAATCGCTCGCCCAGCGCCTCGCGCACGTCTTCGGCCCGCAGCCGGCGCGCGCGCTGATCCCGCTCGAGCCGACGGCGGTCGCCGATGGCGTCGTCGTGCGTGGATTCGTGAGCAGGCCGGGATTCGATCGTGGCGACCGGCGGATGCAAATGCTGTTCGTCAACGCGCGGCTGCTGCGCTCGACGCTGCTCGCCGGGGCATGGACCTCCGGGTACTCGACGTTCGCGATGAGCGGGCGCCAGCCGTTTGGTGTCCTGTTTCTCGGGCTTCCGCCCGAAGTGGTCGATCCGAACGTCCATCCGACGAAGAGCGACGTCCGGTTGCGACATCCGGAGCGCGTCGGCGATGCGGTCAAGCGCGCGATCGTGGCGACGCTGACGAAGGATGCACGCGCGCGGCTGCATGCTGCGCTGTCGCTTGCGCCGAGCTTCGGCGCGGGCAGTGCTGACGGCGCGCGGGTGGAGCGCTCCGGCGATGCGTCATCGACGGATGTTGCAAGCCTGCCGTTCGTGGAAGCCATCGTCGATGACGGCCGCGCGCCGCGGGTCCTCGCGCAGCTCGATGCGACGTATCTGCTCGCGACCGATGGGTCGGCGCTCGTGCTGATCGACCAGCACGCGGCGCACGAGCGGATCGCATACGAGGCGATCGCCGAACGCGCGCAGGCGCAGGCGCCGAGCGAACCGCTGCTCGTGCCGTTCGTCGTCGAACTCGAAACGGGGGACGTCGCGCGCTTCGAGGCGGTCCGGGAGGAACTCGACGCGGCGGGGCTTGCGACGGAGCCGTTCGGCGACAACGCGTATCGCATCGTCGCGACGCCGGCCGGCTACGGCGCGCGCCGTTTCGAACTGCGGCCGTTCCTCGCGGATCTCGGCGACGAGATTCCGGGGCTCTCGCCGCGCGAACGAATCTGGGCGACGCTCGCGTGCCACTCGGTCGTGCGCGCCGGCGAACGGCTCGAGCCGGCGGAGACGGCGGCACTCGTCGCGCGCCTAATGCGCTGCGCGAATCCGATGCACTGCCCGCACGGCCGGCCGACCATGGTGCGGATCGAAGCGGGCGACGTCGCCAAGATGTTCAAACGCACGTAGCGGGGCGCGAACCGATTTTTACTACCGCCTGTTCCGCTTTCGCTACCACGAGGTAGCATTTCTGGTACATGACTCGATTAGTGCCCGCGTGACTGGTGTCCTGATCCTCGGTGGGCCAACTGCGTCGGGAAAGACGGAGTTGGCTCTTGCTCTTGCGCGCGCGTTCGATGCCGAGATAGTCGGCGCGGATTCGCGCCAGATCTACCGTGGGATGCCGATCGGGACGGCGGCGCCGACCGAGGCGCAACGAGCGCTCGTAGCGCACCACCTCGTCGAGTTTCTCGATCCGAGCGAGCGGTACAGCGCCGCTCGCTTCACGCACGACGCGCTTGCGGTGATCGAGGGCGTCGCGGCGCGCGGGCGGCGCGCGATCGTCGTCGGCGGGACGGGGTTTTACGTCCGCGCACTCTGCGGAGACGTTGCGCTCTCCGCCGCGTACGACCCGGACTTGCGCGCGCGGCTCGCGCGTGAGGCGCAGCTCCATCCGATCGATGTCCTTCACGAATGGCTCGCGACGCGCGACCCGCGCCGCGCCTCGGACGTCCCCGCGACCGATCGGTACCGCGTCGTGCGCGCGCTCGAGATCGCACTCGCGGCGCCAGCGGCTCCCTCGGTAGCAGGATCGCTTCGCGCCGCCGGCATTCCATTTGCGAAAGTGTGGCTCGCTGTTCCGCCGGAGGTCATCGACGCGCGGATCGTCGCGCGCGTCGACGCGATGCTCGCGGGCGGGCTCATCGAAGAAGCCGAGCGCATCGGGCCCGCTGCCGTTGCGGCGGATGCCGTCGGCTATCCGCAAGTCCTCGCTTACTTATCGGGCCAGTCGACGCGCGCCGAGATGCGCGCGCTCTTGATTCGCGCGACGCGCCGCTATGCGAAGCGGCAACAAACGTGGTGGCGGTCCGAGCCGAACGCGCTGGCATTGGGAGGGCCCGACGCCTTTGATGAGGCCGCACGCGTGGCCGAAGAACAGTTGGGTTGGTCCCGGTAGCAAGCAACGGAGGATGGGCCCCGGGGGTGCGGAACCCGCAAAGCATGGCGGTACGCGAGGGCACGCATCCCGGGACTCGGAGCCTGACGTTACAGGACGCATACCTCGCCGAGGTGCGGCGCCAAGGCGTCTCGGTGACGGTTTATTTGGTCAACGGCTTTCAACTGCGCGGCACGGTGAAGGGCTTCGACACGTTCACGATCGTCCTCGAATACGAACACCGCATCCATTTGATCTACAAGCACGCGGTCTCGACGATTTCGCCGCAGAGCGCGCTCAGCCCGACGCTCGGTCTCGAGCCGGACAACGATCCGTTCGCGCGCTGAGCCGATGAGCGCCCTCTCCGAACAGGTCTCCGTGGTGAAGATGCACGGGACGCACAACGAGTTCATCGTGCTCGACGACCGGTCGTCGCGTGTTGATGACTATTCTGGGTTGGCGCGCCGGCTCTGCGATCGCAGCGACGGTCTCGGCGCCGACGGGTTGCTCGTGATCGCTTCGCCGCCGCCGGGCGGCGACGCGCTCGCGACGATGCGCGTCTTCAATGCCGACGGCAGCGAAGCGGAGATGTGCGGCAACGGCGCGCGCTGCGTGGCGCGCTATTTGGCCGAACGCGGCGCGGGCGATCGTTTTACGCTCGCGACGCTGGCCGGGCCGGTTGCGCTCGAGGTCGTCGCGCGTGAGCCCGAGTGGCTCGTGAAAGTCGACGTCGGCGTCCCGTACCTCGTCATCGGGCCGCGCGCGCAGCGGGTCGAGGCGGCCGGTGAGGTGTGGCACGTCCACGAAGTTCGGCTCGGCAACCCGCACGCGGTGATCTTCGTCGGGGACGTCGACGCGATCGATCTCGAACGGGTCGGCGCCGCGCTGTCGACGCATCCGAAGTTTCCCGACGGCATCAACGTGCACTTCGTTCAGGTTATCGACAAGTCGGCGATGCGCGTGCGGCATTACGAGCGCGGCGTCGGGATCACGCAGGCGTGCGGGACGGGTGCGGTTGCGAGCGCGGCGGTCGCGATTCTGATGGGTTCGGTCCGTTCGCCGGTCGAGGTGCGCGTGCCAGGTGGTGCGCTGACGGTCGCATGGATGCCCACGGGCTCGGCGACGTTGACCGGGCCGGCCGAGATCGTCTTCGAGCGCACGCTCGCGTTGTGACCGCGAAGTCCGGAGCGCGCTCTCGCTCGGCGAGCGCCGGGCTCGCGACTTCCGGCGTAGGGCTTGCATATGCCGACTCGACCGGGCAATTTTACTTCGACGAGACGCAGGCGCCATTCGCCGACGGCGGCGTCGTGCGGTTGCCGCGCGACGACGAGTTGATCCCCGCGCCGCAGGGGAGCGTTCCGGCGTTTTTGCCGGGACGCGCGCCGCTCGTGGCCGCTCCCGACGGCGGGAAGCGTCCCGCAAGCCGCCGGCTCGCGCTCGCCGCGCTGTTGCCGGCGGGCTACACCCGTCTGCTCGTCCCGGCGTATCGCCGGAGCGCGGATGCGCCGACGCTACCGCTGTTCGGCTACACGTTCGCGTGCTCGGTCGACGACGAGTTGTACGTCGCGGCGATGCGAACCGACGAGAGCGACGACTGGACGCCGCGGTATTTCGCTCCCGGCGAACTCGAGGAGAAGATCGCGGCGCGGCGTGGGATCGACGACGGCAATCGGGTCCTCGGGCAACTGGCACGCTGCGCCGGCGAGTACGGCTGCTTCACGGCGCAAAATGTGTTTCTCGAACGCGGCGAGGCAGCGCTGCCGCTATCGCCGCGCTGCAACGCGCGCTGCCTCGGCTGCATCTCGGAGTTGGAGCCCGACGCGGGGACGACGTCGCCGCAGGAGCGGATCGCTTACGACGCCGGCGCCGGCGAGTTGGTGCGAATTGCGCTGCACCACCTCGAGCGTGTGCCTGGCGGGATCGTCTCGTTCGGGCAGGGTTGCGAGGGCGAGCCGTTGCTCCGGGTGCCGACGATGCTACGCGCGATCGAGGGCATCCGCGCGCGAACTTCGACCGGGACGATCAACCTGAACACGAATGGGAGCCTGCCCCGCGCGTTGCAGCGCGCGATCGACGCCGGCCTCGACGCGATCCGCGTCAGCCTGAACTCGTTTCGGCCGCAGGTGTACGCGGCGTACTATCGGCCCGCCGGCTACGGGCTCGAGGATGTGTTGGAAAGCGTGCGAATTGCGGGCGCGGCGGGCTTACGCGTATCGCTCAATTTGCTGACGCATCCAGGCGTCTCCGACGACCGCGCCGAGATCGAAGCCGCCGAAGCTGCGCTCGCCACGCTGCGCGTCGATATGGTGCAAACGCGGACGCTCAACATCGATCCGGAGGTCTATTTCGCCGCGGTCGGGCGGCCTGATGAACCACTCGGAATGCGCATTGCGCTCGAGCGGATCGCCGCCCGCGGCGTCGCGCTCGGCAACTTCACTCACACGCACTAACTATACCATTGCCACATCAAGACCTCTGAGAAAGGAAGATCGCAGGTATTCGAGGTCCCCGTCAGGTCCAGATCGTTCCCGACCTTTCTCTGCCAAGCGGAAAGTGTCCATGTAACCGGGTCAACCCCAACTCCAAAGTGACACTATGCCCGGAGCGCACAAAGTTCACGTACCTGGATTGTAATAACCCTCCTCGAAATCGAGTACGCCATAATCTTCCTGGGTCTCGAGGAACGAGTAAACGCTTTGCACTGGCACGCCAGGAGGAATATCGACAGCGACGATCAGGTCATTCTGAAAGCGCTCGATCTGACAACCGAGTTTCACTAGGTGCGTTAGTGCATCCTCGAACCGTGGTTTCTTGTCATCCGAAACCGGCGTCACCCTATAGGTCGAATGCCCGCTCCGTGATAGAACAGAATCGACGACTAACTTGCTCGTCACTCCGCGTGTAGTTGCATGAACGACATCTCCATAGGCGACCCCCTTCGCAAAAAAGGGAATGTTATCTAGGCGAAAACGTCCAGCACCTAGAGGAATCGCCCAAATAGACTCGCTGTCATAGGGTGGCCAGTCGGCTTCTTCCGAAGCCCGCAACCCTTGAAAGATGACCTTGACCGGTTCCTTACGTTGCTGACTCATCGTTTATGGAAAAGGTTCACCTGCGTTGCGTGGCGGCCCGACGCCGGGATTCAGCTTATTGCTCTTGGCTCGGTTGTAGTCATAGAAATGTGATCGGCTGCCAGGTTCCAAAGCGCGCCTCAACCATCCGCTGCCCGGTGCTTGTTTGTGCGCCGGCAAAAATGACGCGCATCCAGTTTCCAGGGTCAGATCGATTGGGCTGAAAGCGAATCCAACCCTGATCCTCGTTCGGTTCCTCGTCACTGGGAAAACACTTTTCGTGCGAAATACATATTACGCCGTCGTCCGAAACGGCGATGTCGCCTATCCCAAACGCCTCTCCAGTAACCCCTTCTTGGAAAACACTCGAGTATTGAGCAACATCGACATTGAATACCATAAACCGGCGCTCGGTCGGCACGAAATCTGCGGACCACGGGGCGATCGCGCCCAGGAACAGCCAACCCCCCTCTTTTTCTGGCGGAGTTGCTATAACAAAAAGGTTGAAGTCAATGAGGCCCTTGAGGCACTCGGGAAGCTGGTTTTTCGCAGAGGTCGATGCGATCCCGCATCTGTTTTTGGTCTCTTAACCCCCGGCGCAGTCGTCGCCGCCATGTCGTTAGATGTCGAAGATAGTCCGGAGATCGAGCGTGAAATCGTCGTCGGCGCCTTCGAAATACGCACGCTCGAGCGTAACCGTATCGGGGTTCACGAGCCGCTCGACATCGCGGTCGAAACGGCTGATCTCGACGCGGCGATGGTACGGATCGATGAAGACGCCAAGCCTACTGCCGTTGCGCATGAACAAGGAGACTTTCGCACGCGTCACCGGATGGCGGTCGCTTGGAGAAAGAACCTCGAACACGACGTCCGGGCATAGCTGAAGAAACTTCTCACGGCGTTCCTTCGGGATCGCAAGGTAGCGATGCCGCGGCAGCCATGCGCCGTCGGGCTCTAGCAAGGAACCGTCCGGCAAAACGAAGCCGCCCGATGGATCGAAGACGATGCCGTCGGCGTGAGCTTTGTTCCAATTCGAGAGCTGGGTGGTCAAGTCGCCGTTCCTAGCGCTTGAGGCTGAGCCGTTGGGAGGCGAGACGATCAACTCTCCTTGCGCGCTTCGCTCGAAGCGGTAGCCAGAATCTAGGCTCGAGAGTCGCTCGATCTCTTCGTCCGTCACCTCAAAGAACTGGTACTTCCGCCATGGACGACCCCTTTCGCCGTTTATCATATCACGCGCTGAGCATCGGAAGGCAAGTACTCAGAGCTGCAGGCGCTGCTCGACGATGAAGAGCGAGCCGGTGAAGTCCGGCGAGCGGGATGAGGCTGGAAACGTCGTGATCCCGCCGAACGCGCTGCGCCGGAATTCGACGAGAATCGAACTCTGCGGCGTTTGCTTGATCTCCGCGCCGGCGAAGAACAACCGCTGCTCGAAGTCGATTGGTTCGGCGAACGTTCCTTTGATCGCATAGCGGCCGATCCCGGTCGCCGCGACGACCACCGGCGAGATGTGACGCGAGTAGGTCACGACCGCCTGTGGGACTTCATACGAGACAGCATCCTCCGGATGCGATGCGACGAACGGCCGAAACTCGGTGTCGTCGACGACGTCGAGCGACAAGTCGCCGAACGACGGATGCCACGCCGCCCAAAACCCGTAACGCTTCTGTCGTCCGAGCGTCGCCGCGTTCGGCTGCTGCGGCAAAAAGAATCCGTCGATGAAACCGTCTTGCGTCGCGGTCTCGGTCGTCTCGTGCGCGAGCTGGCGAAGGTCCGTGTACTCGAGATGGACTTCGAGCGGGCCGCGATCGACGTAGTAGCGCAGCCGATACCCCTGCCGGTTGACGCCGAGCACCGAATTATCGATCAGTTGATAGTTCGACTTCAGCCACTGCCCGGGCCAGGCGAACGCCGCGCTCCACTGATTCTCCGGAACGCCGTACGGCAGAAGCGCGGTCGCATAGCGCGGCCCCATTCGGTAGACGTCGATCGATGCGGTAACACGGCCTTGTACCTTCGTCAAACCGAAGTGGAGAAACGTGCCGGGCTTTTCGGTGCCCGGCTGGTCGACCGGGCTTGCGTCGTACCACGATTGTCCGGCCTCGACGACGCCGTCCAGGTTGTCGCGCGGAACGACGTGGAAAGCGGCGCGTATGCCTGCGATCGTTTCGCGTTGCCCGCTGATCGTGCTGACCGGAAGCACGCCTTGCGGAGTCGGAACAAACTGCGGGTTGATTCCGAACGGGGCCGTCTCGACGTAGGGGAGACCGGACGTCGTTAGGTGGAGGAATTCCACCGAGTAGCGCGTCCCCCCACCGTGATCGACCACAAGCGAAGCGAGCGTCAACCGCGCTGAGTCGCCCGGCAGCGACGGGAGCGCGGCATTCGAGATCTCGAACGTCGCGAAACCACGTTTACCCACGGCATCGAACCCCTGCAATGGCAACGCGCTTGCGCCCGGCGACCAAAAGTCCGCCGCCGGTACGCCGCTCGAAAGCGATTCGGCCGGCGCGAAGGCGATCGCCGGATTTACGCTGGTCAGCATGGGTTGTGCGAACACGAACCGATCGGTTTGCGCGAGATCGAACCAGCCGCCGCGCAGACGAAGGTTCCCGTCGGCGGTCGCCGCGCTCCCCGAGAGGATCGAGAGGCGCAACGCCGTGCCGTCGTCTAGGCCGGCGTGCGTCGGGAACGTGACCGCATACGGAAGCGCTTGCGCGCCGAGATGCGGATTGAGCGTGGGCATGAGGTTCTCGCTCCAATACGCGGCGTTCGTGATGCTGCCGCGCACGTAACCGAGCCCGACGCTCAGCCCGAGATCGACATTGCGCAGTCCGTACGCCGCGGTCGACGTGATCTGCCCGATCCCCGCGACGCCCGGCACATCGGGCGCGCTCGAAAAGAGATCGTACGGCGTGTTCGGCGCGAGCGGCGAACCATTGACGAACCCCGGCGCCTCGGGCCCGATCTGGCCTTCGCCGGCCGTGCTTTGATCGATCAGCATCGTGCTCGCATTGGTCGTGAAATGTAGCCCCACTGGCCGTGGCGACGGCGAGGGCGAGGGGTTTGCGGTCGATTGCGCGCCGGCGGGCGCCGCACAAACGAACAGTGCCAGCAAAGCGGACCCAAACATGCGGTGCACAAACGCGCGGCTTCCCCGGCTGACGAGGCGAGTCATCCGCGACCTTCGAAGGTTTCGCCCTGCCATCAATGGGCGCCACATTTTTGGAGGTGGGTCATCGCGCATACTGGGAAACGTGCCGCCGAGTGGGGCGTCGCGGCGCCGAAAAGCGAGTCGCGCTGGCCCGCTTCGCTTGCCGTCGTCATCGCCGCTGCGCTCAACTTCGTCCTTCCTGGGAAGTTCACGATGGGACCGGGCTGGCTCGTTCCGGCGATGGAGTTCGCGATCCTAATCCCCTTAATGATCGCGGCTCCGCGGCGCGTCCCCAACGAGCCGCGCGCGCGCCAGTTCGCTGCGGTCTTGCTAATCGCGATCGCGAACGTCGCCAACGTCGTTTCGCTGATCCTCTTGATCCGGCAACTGGTCTTCAACGCTAAGGTGATCACCGGGCCGGAGCTGCTCTATTCCTCGGTCGCCATCTGGGTCACCAACGTGATCGTTTTCGCGCTCTGGTATTGGGAGATGGACCGCGGCGGGCCTGACGACCGGCTCAAGACCGAACATCGTCGCCCAGACTTCCTCTTTCCGCAGATGATCGCGCCGGGTTGCACCGACCCGGGGTGGGCGCCGAAATTCCTCGATTACGTTTACGTCGCATTCACCAACGCGACGGCGTTCAGCCCGACCGACACTATGCCGTTGACGCCGATGGCGAAGAGCCTAATGCTCGTGCAGGCGGCTACGTCGCTCGTCACGATCGCCATCGTCGCCTCGCGCGCGGTCAATATTTTGACGTAGGATACGCCCGCGCGCGGTCGCCCAGGCGTCGAGCCAAGCCAGAGGCTCGATGAGGCAATTTGGCCACAATTTGACCGCTTGTGGGCTTATCGGTGCTATAGTGGCGGGAGGGCCCCGCGATGCGTATCGACTGGCGTTTTAGTTCGCTCGTTTTTTTCGCTTTTGCTCTGACCGGTTGCGGCGGCAGTTTTCTATCACGCGCGACGCCGGCGGGTGACTGGACGCGAGCGTCCGCACAGAGCCAACACCTGTCGCCCCTGGCGGACCCCGGCATAAAGGGCCCCATGGACGTGCACGACTTCGGAGGTACCGGGGACGGCAGTGTCCCATGGGCCGGCGTCGTCGCGGACTCAAAGGGGAACCTCTACGGCACAACCGTGGCCGGCGGTGCGAACAGCAGCGGTACGGTGTGGACGGCGGCGCCCAATCCGCACGGGAGCTGGACCTACGGCGTACTATACAGCTTCACAGGCGGCAGCGGCGATGGCGCCAACCCCTACGGCCCGGTAAGCATCGCGGTAAGCGATCCCGGCTGCCCCGCGGACAAACACAAAATAGTCGGCATGACGTTCCAAGGCGGGCCGCAAGGCTACGGGACGGTTTACGAGGACTGCGAAAAGGGCGGGCAATCCACAGAAAGTGTCCTCTACTTCTTCGGAGGCAGCCCTGATGGTGCCAATCCTTCCGGGAGCCTGCTCATCGATAAGAGCGGCACCTTTTACGGGCTAACGAAATTCGGCGGCGCCCCGGGGCAAGGGACCGCGTTCAAACTGAAGCCGTCCGGGTCGGGTTATATCGAAAGCGTCATCTACACGTTCCTAGGCGGCACCGACGGCGGCAATCCGGTGGCCGGCTTGATCGCCGACACGAAGGGAAACCTGTACGGCACGACCACGCTTGGCGGAAGTTCCAACTGCACGGGAGGGTGCGGCACCGTCTTCGAGCTGACGCCTGCGGGATCGGTTTACAACGAAACGATTCTGTACAGCTTCCAGGGCCCGCTTAGCGGACCTGACGGCGCTGGGCCGGCAACCAACCTAATCGTCGATAAGAAAGGCAACCTCTACGGCACGACCGTCTACGGCGGCTCAGCCGGCGCGGGGACTGTATTCGAATTGCTCCGGGGCAAGGCTGCGTTTTCGCTACGGCGGAGCAGCGACGTCTCGTACAGCGAGAAGATCCTGTATAATTTCAAAAGCGGTACCGATGGCGCCATGCCCGAGTCGTGCGTGGTCATGGATAACAAGGGTAACCTCCACGGCACAACGTACGGCGGTGGCGCGTCGAGCCTAGGGACAGTTTATGTGCTCGCGGGGAGCAGTCACGGCTGGAAAGAGAGCATCACGCACAGCTTCAGTGGCGGCACAACCGATGGCGCCAATCCCACCGCGGGGCTGCTTATCACGCAGAGCGGTGGCTTCGTCGTCCCCACGACGGGGGGCGGCGCGAACGGTAGCGGAGCAGCCGACGCCGCCAGTTTCAACAGCTCACGGTCGAACGCGCAATGTTTTCCATAAACGGATCCTAAAGAAAACGGTGCATGACGAGGACGTCGACCTCGCCGAGGTTGACGTGCCGGAACGCCCGCGGGATCGTCCCGACGATCTTGAAGCCGTGCCGTTCCCAGAGTCTGATCGCCGTCGCGTTGGTCCCGACCACGAAGTTAAACTGCATCGCCGTGAAGCCCGCGGCGCGCGCCACCTCCAGCGAGTGCTCGCACATTGCGCTTGCGATCCCGCGCCCGCGGTGCTCGGGCGCGACGAGGTACCCGGCGTTGGCGACGTGGGCGCCGAGCTTGAGGGCGTTCGGGCGCAGCATGTACGTCCCGGCCACCGTGTCGCCGACGCTGGCGACGAACACGCGCGCGCCCTCCGGGCGCCAGGTACGCGCGGAATTCCTCCTCGCCGCTATCCGGTCCCGGCGCGAGCGCATCGCCGGAAGCGACCGCCGCGAAGAAGATCGCGCGGATGGCGTCATCGTCACCGACGCGAGCCTCGCGGATCTCGAGGCCGCTCAGCGTGCTATTTCACGCCCGCGAACGAAGAGCGGACGTCGTCGAGGTTCTCCTTGCGGACCATCACGATCACCTGATCGCCGGCGCGAATCTGCGTGTCGCCGTTAGGGATCACCATGTCGTCGCCGGTGCGATCGACCGCGACGACGATGCTCGAGCGCGGCAAGCCGAGATCGACGAGCCGTTTGCCGTTACAGGTCGCCTTCTCGGGGACGATCAGCTTCACCAGTTCGAGGTCCCCGTTCTTGAGCTTCGTGACGATCGCGTAATCGCGCAGGTTCACTTGCTCGTTGATCGCATCGAGGATCAGCTCGGTCGACGAGATCAACGTGATCGGGCGCTGCGGGTCGATCGATTCGAAGATCGTCTTGTTCTTCGGGTTATTGACCCGCGCGATGCAGCGCGCGTTTGAGTGACTTCTTCGCGATCAAGCAGACGACCAAGTTGTCTTCGTCGTCCCCGGTATCGGCAACGACGACATCGGCCCGCTTGAGGCCGGCTTGCTCGAGGACCGCCGGATCGCACCCGTCGCCGACGAGCGTCACGTCGTTTTCGAGCAGGCTTGCCATCATCTGCGCCTTGCGGGCGACCTTCTCGACGACGACGACCTCGTGCCCCTGGTCGAGCAGGCCGCGCGCCAAGTACGTTCCGACTTTCCCGCCGCCGACGATCAGGACGAACATCAGGCGGAGAGCTTTGCAGCTTGTTTGGATTCGCTCGCAAAGCGCGTTACGAATTCGCTGAACGCTTCGGGCGCGACGACCGCGTTGATTTCGTCGCCGACGTTCATGACGTCTTCGGCGGACGGAATCGTGACCGAGCCGCCGCGCCGTATCGCGGCGATCTTGACCAAACGGTTTTGCTCGAGCGCGCCGACCGTTGTGCCGGCAAGGTCGCTCGGTACCGTTAGCGTCAGCGACGTCACCTTCCCAAAATCGAACGACGGGGTCGACTCGAACGGAAAGTGCAACAGTTTGTCGCGAATGATCTTCGCGCCGATCGTCGTGGGGCAAACCGTCTCGATGCCGAGTTCGCGGTAGAGCTGGCCGCGCGGCGGGTCGTAAATGCGCGCCACGATCTTCTTGACGCCGAACATGCGCTGGGCGATCAACGCTGCCATGACGTTGCGGTTGTCGCCGTCGGTAACGGCGACGAAACCGTCGGCCTCGGCCGTTCCGGCGCGTTTGAGGACGTCGTAGTCGATCCCGGTCCCGACCTCGACGCGGCCCGAAAAGTGCGCGCCCAGTCGCTTGAAGGCGGCCGGGTTTTCGTCGACGACGGTAACTTCGTGCGTTTCGGCTAGCAGAGTTTGGCGAGCGCCGAGCCGACACGGCCGCAGCCAACGATGACGTATTTCATGTGTCTTTTTGAGTGCTTCGGAAACCGCTCTCTTTTTCCCATGCGGGAGGAGGAGAGGTCGCAATTCCAGAACCGCACGAGGTCCCGGTCGGGATGCGGGGCGTAGCTCAGCTTGGTAGAGCGCTGCGTTCGGGACGCAGAGGTCACAGGTTCAAATCCTGCCGCCCCGATGGGCCCGCCCGCCGAACTTCCTATGGAGCAGGCCGCTTTCCGTCGTGTTCAATCGCTTCAGTCCAGCCGCGCGGCGCGTGCTGCGCGTGGCCGAGCAAGAGTGCCGAAACAGCAGCCACTACTATGTGGGTGCGGAGCATTTACTGCTCGCGCTTTGCGAGGAACAGGACCCGGCGATCGCCGGCTGGCTTGCCGAGCGGCGCATCTCGGCCGGTAAGGCTCGCCAGAGCGTTCGCGACGTGCTTGGCACGGGCGAAGACCGCACATGGGATGGAATCATCGTGACGCCGCGCGTGCGCGCGATCGTCGCGTTGGCCGAAGCGGCCGCCGGCCCCGGTAAAGCGGTCGAACCGGTTCACTTGCTCGACGCGATCCTGGCCGAGCGCCGCAGTCTCGCCGCCGAGATCCTCAACCGCGTCGGAACCTTTACTCCTCCCTCGCCGGTCGCCGGCTAGAACGCTCGAGACAGAGACCGTCGACTGGAACAGCTTGTCCATTTCTTCCTGCATCTAATCGACGTCGCGGGTTATCCGGGGCTGTTCGTGGTCATGGCTATCGGGAATTTCGGCATTCCCGTCGGAACCGAAATCGTCGTCCCGGCGGCCGGTGCGCTCGCCGCGACCGGGCATCTGTCGAACTGGTATCTGGCGGCGACGGTCGCGACGCTCGGCGAGCTGGCGGGCGGGTTCCTGCTGTACCTCGCCGGGTTCTACGGCGGCCGGCCTTTCGTCGCGCGCTGGGGCCGGTTGCTGAAAATGGACGAAAAGAAACTCGACGCCTTTCACGCGTTTTACGCGCGCCACGGCGGCATCGTCGTTTTGGTCTGCCGCTTCATTCCGTTCGTTCGGGGCGTCTCGGCGCTGCCGGCCGGGGTCTCGCGTATGCGCAAACTCGATTTCATTCTGTACACGCTCGTCGGGTCGGCGATTTTTTGCTTCGGATTGGCGTGGCTCGGCTACTCGTTCGGGAGCCACATCAACGAGATTCTCCCGCAGATCCACCGGTACTCGACGCTCGCGATCGTCGTGCTCGCGCTCGCATTCGTCGCTTGGCTCGCTTACCGGTTCGTGCGCGGCCGGTCCGCGGCGGGACGCGCTTAGGCTCCCCGGGCGAACCCGTCGACCGCGCCGAACCGGTCATGGAAGTGATGAGGCCGCATTTCCGCCGCGTTATCGTCCCCGCGCTCGGCCTAGTGGTCGCGGTCGCCGCCGTTGCCCCGGCGGCCGTCGCCGCGCCGGCGTTTCAGCCGCCGGCGCTCGTGCAGCCGCTTCAGCCCGCGTCGGCGCCGCCGCCCCCTGTCGGGCCGACCGGGATCGCGCTAGGGAACGCGTTTCGCGCGCTCGGCGCCGCCCAAACGACCAACCCCGACGCGGCCAGGCTGGCGCGCTTCGCACTCGCCGAGGCGCTCGCACGCTATCGCGCCGGAGACTTCGCGGCGGCCCGCGCCGAGGCCGCGCGCGCGATGGCGTTGGCGAGCGCGCCCGTCGCGACCCCGATCGCGCCGGATCCCCCAGCCAATAGGTGAGCGCGACCGGTCCGGTCGCGGTCGGACCGCGTAACCTCGACGCGACGCTGAGCCAAGTCCCCGACGCGCCCGGCGTCTACTTGCTGCTCGGCGAGCACGATCGGATTCTGTACATCGGGAAAGCGGTGTCGCTGCGGAACCGCGTCCGCTCGTATTTCCAAGACTCTGCGGCGTTGCCCGCGCGCACGGAGCGGCTGGTGGAACGCGTGCACGACGTTCGCTGGATCGTCGTCACAAACGAAATCGAGGCGCTGATCCTCGAAGCGAACTTGATCAAGCGGCACCAACCGCCGTTCAACGTCCGGCTTCGCGACGACAAACGGTATCCGTACCTGAAGGTGACAAACGAGCCGTTCTCCCGCGTCGCGTTCACGCGCGTCGTGCGCGACGACGGGGCGCGTTACTTCGGGCCGTATACGAACGCGCACGGCCTGCGCGAACTGATCAACCTCGTGCGCGTTGTCTTCCCACTGCGCACCTGCCGCGAGCCGATCGACGGGCGGCGGAAGCGCCCGTGTCTGCAGTACCACATCAAGCGCTGTCTGGCGCCGTGCGTCGGTTATCAGAGCGAAGCCGACTACGATGCGCTTGTCGAAGAGGTCGTGCTCTTCCTCGAGGGCCGGCAGGACCGCCTCCTCGACCGCCTGCAGCATGAGATGGAAGCGGCCGCCGAACGCTTGAACTTCGAGTCCGCGGCGCGCCTGCGCGACCGGATCGTCGCGGTTCACCGCGTCACCGAAGGCCAGAAGGTCGTGTGGCGCTCGCGGCTCGACATGGACTTGATCGCCGCGGCCAAGGCGCAAGGCCAGGCGTGCATGCAAGTCTTCATGGTTCGCGGTGGAAAATTGATCGGCCAGGAGCACTTCATTCTGGACGGCGTCGCCGACCAACCCGACGACGTGCTCTTCGCAGAGTTCTTCAAGCAGTTTTACACGGCGCGCGCCGCGCAGACGAACATCGGCGTCACCGACGGCTTCTCGCCGCTCGCGCTGCGCGAGGCGCGCGAGAACGAGGTCCCGGTCGCGCTGAAGGCGCGCGCGCGGCGGCCGGCATCGTCGGCGACGATTCCAAAAGAGATCTTGGTCGAGGCGCTTCCCGCCGACCAGGGCGTCATCGAAGCGTGGCTCGGTGAAGTCAAAGGCCAACGTGTCCGCGTCTTGCGCGCGCAGCGCGGCCCGCGCGCCGAATACATGCGGCTCGTCCACGAGAACGCCGAACAAAACCTCAAAGCCTTTCTCGTGCATCAGGAGCTGCAAGAGACCGCGAGCGCGCGGTCGTTGACCGAACTCGCCGCGGCGCTCGACCTTCCCGACGCGCCGCACCGGATCGAGTGCTACGACGTCTCGAACATCCAAGGGACGAACCCGGTCGCGTCGATGGTCGTGTTCGTCGAAGGCCGCGCGAAGAAGAGCGATTACCGCCGTTTCAAGATTCGCTACGACCAGGGAGCGAACGACTTCGCGATGATGCAGGAGACGTTGCGCCGGCGCCTGCGCTATCTCCGCGCGGATACGAACGCGCCGGGTGAAGAAGATCCCGCGAGCATTCGCGCCGATGAATCGATCGAAGCGCAACTGCGCCGCAAGGAGAAGTTCCACCATCGGCCCGACTTGCTCTTGATCGACGGCGGCAAGGGGCAGCTCAATGCGGTCGTCGAGGTGCTCGAGGAGTTGGACCTGTGGGGTATCCCGGTCGCCGGGCTCGCGAAGGAAAACGAATGGCTCTACGTTCCCGCGCAATCTGAGCCGATCGTCCTACCGCCGGCGTCGCCCGGGCTGCACTTGGTCATGCGGATTCGCGACGAAGCGCACCGTTTCGCGGTCGAATACCACCGCAAGCGCCGCGGCAAGGCGATGACCCGCTCGGCGCTCGACGCATTGGCCGGGGTCGGCCCGGTTCGGCGCAAGCGCCTCCTCAATGCCTTCGGTTCGCTCGCGGCGATCAAGCGTGCGAGCGTCGACGAGATCGCCGCCGTCAAGGGGATGACCCCGGCGCTCGCCGCTTCCCTGAAGGGCGGGCTTGGAGCCTAGCGCAAGTCTCCTAGACGAGCCAGGTGTCCGTTACACGGGCTTCCTCACTCCAAAAGGAGGGCTACCATTCCGCAATTTCTGATTCGACTCATCGTCAACATCGCGGCGTTCTTTTTCGTCGTGTACGTCTGGCCCGGCAACAATGGCGGGATCCACGTGACGGGACCGACGGCCGCGCTGATCGCCGCGCTCATCTTTGGCGTCATCAACGCGATCCTTCGCCCGATTCTGATCGTGTTGACGCTCCCCGCAGTGATCCTGACCCTCGGGCTGTTCACCCTGATCATCAACGGGTTCGTGTTCTGGCTCGTGGCGAAGGTGAACATCGGCTTTAGCGTCGACAATTTCTGGCCGTCGGCGGTTCTGGGGGCGCTCGTGCTCTCGATCATTTCGTTCATCCTGTCGCACTTGGTCAAACCGATGGAGGAAAAGCCCGCAACGACTCCATGACCGAACGCCCCAAGATACTGGTTACCAACGACGACGGCTATCAGAGCTTCGGCCTGATAGCCGTCGCCGACGCGTTAGCCGAGATCGGCGACGTCACCGTCGTCGCCCCGGAGCAGGACCAGAGCGGCATCGGGCATTCGATCTCGATCAAACACCCGGTTCGCGTGGCGCCCGTCCGCGACCGTAAAGTTCCGACCTTCCGTTGCTCCGGGACGCCCGCCGATTGCGTCGTCATCGGCGCCTTCGATTTGTGCGGCGCGATGCCGGCGCTGGTCGTCAGCGGGATCAACCGTGGCGCCAACCTCGGCGACGACGTGAATTACAGCGGCACGGTCGCGGCCGCGATTGAGGGCGTGATCGTCGGCGCGCGGGCGATCGCCGTCTCGCTCGCGGCGAGTTGGCCCGAACTTGCGCGCGAGCATCATTGGGAGACGGCGGCCTCGGTTGCGGTCGACGTCGCGCGCGACATCTTCGACCGCGGTTTGCCGGCGCTGACGCTGTTGAACGTGAACGTGCCGAACCTGCCGCGCGAGCGCATCCGCGAGGTGCGCTGGACGCGCCAAGGCCGCAAAGCGTATCGCGACCGCGTCGACCGCCGCAGCGATCCGCGCGGCGGTACGTATTACTGGCTGTGGGGCTCGTTCGATCCGAAGACGATCGAAGCCGGAACCGATTTGGAAGCGATCCGCGACGAGTGCATCAGCATCACGCCCATCACGATCGACCGGACCGACGTCGCGACGCTCGAGCAGCGGATTCGCGCAGGGATCGTCGTCTCGCCCTAGCGACCAACCGAAGCGGGTAGCGGCCTCGCCCGGAAAGAACGCGCGCCGTCAGCATGGCTCTGAGCAACATCTGGGTCCTGGTCGGGGTCTTCGTCGTCACGATTCCGCTCGTCGCGCTCGCGCGCCGCGCGAACATCGCCTATCCGATCGTGCTCGTGCTCGGTGGTCTGCTGTTGGGTTTCGTCCCGGGCCTACCGCAGATTGCGCTCGATCCGAATCTGGTTTTGGTGCTCTTTCTTCCGCCGCTGCTGTATTGGGAGTCGGTGACCGCGCCGACTGACGTAATGCGCGCCAACGCCGGGCAGATCTGGATGCTGGCCATCGGTCTTGTGATCGCGACGACCGTGGTGGTCGCGATCGTCGCGCACGCGACGATTCTGAACCTGGCGTGGCCGATGGCGTTCGTCCTCGGCGCGATCGTTGCGCCGACCGACGAACTGGCCTCCGCTCCGGTCCTCGAACGGATGCGCGTGCCACGCCACGTGATCGCGGTCGTCGAGGGCGAGAGTCTGCTCAACGATGCGGCGTCGTTGATTTTTTACGCAGCCGCACTGGCCGCGGCAACGACCGGCGTTTTCAATTTTGGCCGCGCAGCGTGGCAATTTCTCTTCGCCGGATTCGGTGGCGTCGCGCTAGGGTTGGCCGCCGGATGGCTCGCGATCCAGGGCTGGCGCCGGATCAAAGACACGCAGCTACAGGGTGTTATCTCGTTCAACCTGCCCTACCTAGCCTTCATAGCTTCGCAACGGCTTGGGTTGTCCAGCGTCCTCGCGGTCGTGTTCGCCGGAATCTACGTCAACCGGTACACGCCGCTCGTGATTACGCCCGCAGCGCGTTTGCAGGTCTCCGGCTTTTGGGAGACGCTCGTGTTCCTGGCGAACGCGCTGCTCTTCGTGCTGGTCGGCCTCCAACTGCACGACTTGATGCGCATGGTTCTGATCGAGTATTCATGGCCGACGATCCTTTGGTACGCGTTCGTCGTCAATGCGACCGTGATCGTCACGCGCTTCGCTTGGGTGATGGGGCAAGAATTTTTCCCGGTCATTGGCGGAGCATCCGAGCACCCCGAGGGCGATTGGAAGCACGCGCTGGTCACGGCCTGGTCGGGGCTGCGCGGCGGGGTTTCGCTCGCCGCGGCCTTGGCGATCCCGGTCGCAGCCGCCGGCGGCGGCCCGTTGCCGCATCGGCATCTCGTCATCTTCCTCACGTTCACCGTCATCCTCGTCACGTTGGTTGGAGGCGGCTTGACGCTGCCGATCCTCGTGCGAAGTCTAAAGATAGACGACCCCGGCGCGGAAGAAGATGAGGACATGGAGCGCGCCCTCCTTGGGATGTCTAAAGCGGCGCTCGCCCGGCTCGAGAAACTGCGCGGCGATCGAAGCATCGGCGCCGCCGACGCAGCGCGGCTACGGAAACGCTACGAGCACCTTCGAAGTCATGCCGGGGGGCATCCCGACCATGAAGATGCGGTTTTTGACGCGGAACGGCAACTGCTTGATGCGGAAAGAGACGAGTTGATTGCAATGCGCGCGCGCGGCGAGATCGACAACACCGTCCAGCGGCGCTTGCAACGCGCGCTCGACATCGCCCGGGAGCGCATCGACCACCGGATCCACGGTTCTCGTTAAGGTCGTCGACGCAAGCGCTTAGACGGCTTGGTAGCGCGCGAACGCGACGACGCGGCCGTGCCGGTACACGATCCACATCTCGGACTCCGACATGACCTCCCGCAGCGGCTGGTACCGCACGACGTCGTAACCGCAAAGCGCGGTCGGGTGCGCGGGGCCGAGCGCGCGTTCGACCTCAGCTCGCGAACTGCCGAGACCAAGGCCGTCGCGGGTCCGCGGGGCCTTCGCAAGCGATGCGACCGCGCGCGGAGGGCTGCTCGCTTCGCCCAGCACGGCAGTAAAACTAGACTCGTCCGGGTCGCTGCCGGAGTCGAGCACGACCGCGTGCTGCGACGGGACGCGCGCCAACAGGTATTGATACTCGGTCGGCTTCGCGCCTTGCGCGACCGTGCTCAGCCCTAAGACGGTTGCGGTCGTCCCATGCTCGTCAAACCGCGCGGTCTTTGAAATAGGTACGACGTGGCTGTCCTTCGCGCCGGTCCACGGCCTGATCGCGGGCGCGATGCAGCGCACGCTCGGAATCGCAGAGGCCCAGCGTAGGAGCGCGGCATCGGGTGCGGTCGTCATGGCCACCTGCTTGGCCGTGCGACGGCGAACGCCTCGTGCGGTCCGACGCGCCTAACTCAGCCGCGCGTTCGCCAAGTCGAGGTCGTACTCGATCTTGCGATAGATCTCTTCGGGGATTTCGCCCGCGGCGCGCAGGCGAAGAACTTCGCGGCGCTCGGCGTCGAGGGCTTCCTGCTGGTGCTTGTGATCGAACGCGACGGCGAGCGGTTCTCCGGCGTGGGTCGTCGCGGCGACGCTCTCGGACCCGTCGGCCGAAGCGCCGTCGCCCATTTGAAGGTGCGCCTCCAAATGCGCGATGCGGTACTCGTACTCGCCGACGATCCGTCCTTGGACTTCCCATTCCTGGACGGAATCGAACGAAGCCTCGAGCGACTTCAACTGGGCCACGCCCGCGCGCAGCGCCGTGATGCGCACTTCGAGTTCGCGGCGCTCGAGGTCCTCGCCCGGGTCGATGTGCAGCCACCGCAGGAGCGGGATCAGCGACAGCCCCTGAACGACGAGCGTCGCAAAGATCACGCAGAACGTGATGAAGACGATCTCGTTTCGTCCCGGAAACGAGAAGGGGAGCGCGAGCGCGGCCGCCAGCGAGACGATCCCGCGCATCCCCGACCACGCGATGACGAAGATGTAATTCCACCCGGGGATGCCTTCGCGGCGGTTGATGCTCGGGAACACGAGCCTCGGCAAGTAGGTCGCCGGGTACACCCAAAAAATGCGCACGAGGATCACGACCAAACTGACCGCGATCCCGATCCACAACTCGCGGTGTACGAACGACGGATCGCGGACGATCCCGCGCAATTGCAAACCAATCAACAAAAACACGAGCCCGTTCAAGAGGAAGATCCACAGCCCCCAAACGGCTCCCGCGACGAGCCGTGACTCGGGCTCGAACAGCTTGCTCGATTTGCGGCTCGCGAACACGCCGGCGGTAACGGTCGCAAGCACCGCCGATGGGCCGACGTTCCCGAAATGAATCGAATCGGTCAGGATGTAGACCGCGTACGGAGCCAGCAGCGACAGCACGTTGTCGAGGAGGTAATCAGAAACTTCCACCTTGCGCATCACGCGCGCGAGCGCGATATAGGCGAAACCGAACGCGAGCCCGAGCGCGATCCCGCCGACGGCGACTGCGACGAACGCTAGGCTCGCGCGCGCGAGCGAGAACGCGCCGGTCAGGGTGGCGACGATCGCAAACCGGTATAAGACGAGCGCCGTCGCGTCGTTGAGCAGGCCTTCGCCGTCGAGGATCGCCTTGATGCGGCGCGGGATCGGGAATCGTTCGAATACCGCTCCGGCTGCGACCGCGTCGGGCGGCGAGACGATCGCGCCGAGCGTGAATGCGGCCGGCCACCCGAGCGCCGGCGACAGCGCGTGCGCCGCCACCGCAACCGCGCCGGTCGTAAAGATCACGAGGCCGATCGCCAAGAATCCGATTGGGCGCAGATTGTCGCGGAAGACGTTCCAGTCGGTGTACCACCCGCCCGAGAAAAGCAGCGGCGGCAGGATCAACGTGAAGATCCAGTCGGGGTTGAGTTCGAACGCCGGCACCGCGGGGACGAATGCGATCAGCGCGCCGCCGATGACGAACGCGATCGGGTAGGGGAGGTTGAAGCGCTTCGCGACCGCCGCGATCCCGACGATCGCCGCGAGCAGCACAAACAGGAGCCAGGATGCGTCCACGTTAGCCTCAAGAACCGCAGGCCGGCGCCGAGGTATGCGGTCCGGCGGCCCCCGCTGCTCGCGGAGATGCGCGCGCGCGAGTCGAAGCGAGCCGCGATGAAGCACGTTGGATTCGCTCTCGTTCTAACGGGCGCGCTTGCGAGCGCCCCCGCCGCCGCGCTTGCGGACACCGGACTCTCGGTTTTCGTCGGCCCGACGTTCGTAGGACAGTCGGCGGCGCAACAGATCGGCGGCACGGTGCAGACGAACGTCGGCGCGGGTTACGACATCGGCCCGAAGGTAATCGTCCTGCGCACGGCGTTGCAGTTCGAGTACGCGGGCGGCTCCGCCAACGGCGGCTCGCTGCAGAACTACGGCGTCGGCCTCAGCGAGCGGCTGACGACGCCGGTCTACGCCGGCGCCGCGGTCATGCTGTACGGCGTCAACGCCCAGTTCTCGATCGCGTCTCCGTTAGGCGGCGGCCCGGGGACCGGATCGGCGAGCACGACGGGGATCGGCACGAACATCTTCGTCGGGGAACGGCTGCTCGGCATCCCCGGCGGCTCGAGCATCGGGGTCGAACTCCGTTATCGCGCGGTCCCCTCGGCCGGCGGCTATAACCCAAGCGGCGTCAGCGTTGGTCTCCGCGCCCAGTTCTAGGGGAACCATTTTGGCGCGGGCGGGGTATAATAAGGTGAACGTCGCGGGCCCAGGCCCGCCCGTTCAGCGCACCCGCGGGGCTGAGTAGCTTCGACGAGATGGCCCGTGGTCAGCGTAAGCAGGCGGAGTTGCGAGCCCTCCTAAAACGATCGCAAGCGTTATACACGCGAACAACAACTACGCACTGGCTGCCTAACTTAGGCTAGTCACGGTCCGCGAGGGGTAGCCGAATCCGCCTTGCGGGCCGTCAACAAGTTCGGCTGGGACGTCCTCGCCCGCTCCGCGAGTCGTCCGAGAAAAAAGGGGCTGCGGCCGTCGCGATTTCGGCTTCGAGAAGCACGACCGGTCTAAGACAAAATCGAAGCTGAGCCTGGAGAAAGCGTTGGTCCGACGTTTCGGACTCGGGGGGCGGTTCCCCGACAGCTCCACCAAGATTCAAAACGGGCCCGGTCTTTCGACCGGGCCCGTTCTTTATCGTGCGCGCGTGACGACCCCGGCCGCTAAACGACCGTGACCGCTTTCGCCTTCGAAGGGATGCCGTTGGTCACGACTTCGAGCTTGCTCGGCCCGGGTTCGATCGTCGCCGGAACGTCGAAGCTCGTCGACGTGACAGCCTTGTTAGCGACTGCCATGGACGTCGGGTCGTGCGTCTTTGCGTAGACGACGTCGCCCGTCGCATTGTTCGTGATGCGCACGAGCGGGTAGTTCGTCGCCATTTGCGCATCGTCGCCGTAGAACGCGCCTTGCGTCCAGCCGTTGAGATACGTCCCCGAGACCGTGTACGTCGTCCCGCCGGTCAGCGTCGTCGGAACCGACGTGATCTTCGGAGCCAACGAGGCCGCAGCTTTCCCACCTTGCGTGAAGACTTCGACATCGTTGCTCCCGTCGACCGACAAAACCTGACCGGTCGGGAGAATGAGGAAGCGGAACGCGTAGCTCGGATCGCCGGGGGCGTTCGGAGTACCCGGAATCGGAACCAGTTTCTTCCCGTTGAAGACGTAGAAGTGTGACGGCGATTGATAGAGGCCGGGGCTCGCGACCATGAGCACTTGCCCGTCGTTCAAAAGGGCCCCCGGTCCGTCCGCAACGTCCTGCTGTTGGCCCGAAACGATCGGCAACGTCGGCCCCTGCTTCCACTTCCCATGGATGGAGTCGTAGATCGCAGTGTCGCCGGTCGCGCCGCCGACGAAGACGGTGCCGTCGTCGCGCAGGACTTGCGCGCCGATCTCGGAGCCGGCGACGAGATTGACGGGCACCGTTCCGGCGCTCGACCAACTACCGCTGCCGGGGTCGTACAGCTCGGAGCCTTCGAACTTCCAGATGTCGGTCGTCAAGACTTTGCCGTTGGGCAACAGCGTCCAGCCCTCTTCCGAGTTCTGATCGGCTTTGCCGGTCCCAGTCGTCGACCACGTCAAATTGCCCGAGTCGAGTAATGCCTGTTTGCTTCCCTCGCAGCAGTCGGCGAGCATGAACGTTCCGTCGGGGAGGACGACGCTCGAAGCGTCACCGATCGACCCCCAGCCGGACGGCGCTGTAACCGAGGTCCACGCGTTGGCAACGGGATCGTAGATCGCGCCGAGCGTGGTCTCCGCGCCGTGGAAGAAGTTGTACTCGCCGCCTTCGACGATCAGGCGTCCGTCGGGGAGGACCGCCGAGCCGAAATACAGCGGTCCGTATCCGCCCGGGAGCGGCGGAGCCGTCGACCATGTTCCGTTGATGTAACTTCCCTTGCTGTCGGGTGTGAGCCGGTAGTAATTCGACGTGTTGTCGCCGATCATGATGGTTCCGTCGGTCATCAGAAACGCCGTCCCGGCGCCGTTGTTGCCGAACGGAGGCGAAGCGGTGACGGGCGTCCAGAACGACTTCGCGGCGCGCAATTCTTGCGGCGACATCCAGACGTTGCGATGGTATCCGTGGGGATACATCAACTTGTAGTTCGGAAGAATGGTTCCGTTGCTGCCGCGAACGGTCGGATACGGATACGACGGCCCGACCGACGTGCGAACGATAGGTTTCGCGAATGCGACCGAGGCGCCTAAGGCGACGAGCACGGTCGCCGTTGTCAGAACGTGAAACGGCTTAATCAAAGAAGATCCTCCAAAGCAAAGCAGCCGTCCACGCTACGGGCTGGCCACGACCCGGTTGCTACGGGCCGGTCGCTTGCGCTTCCTGGCGTCGTCCACTGCGCGGCCCGTTAATTTATGGCGTCTAAGCGCGGGGACTCGCTCGCCAAGCCCCTTCGAGTTGACAGGCCCCCGCGAGGTTATGACGTACCACCGAAGGCGATAAATTTAGGAGTTCTCTTGAAGCGTTGTCTCGCCGCTATGTTGGCCAGCTTTTTCTTGTATCCCCAGACGGTCCTCGGCCAGACGCCCGCCGCCGTCCCGGCGCCCGAGGCGACGCCGGCCGGGCCGTCCTCCGGCGTAGTGCGCACGACCCTGGCAAATGGGATGCGCGTCATTCTGCTTCCCAACAATCTCGCTCCGGTCGCCACCACCTTGATGACCTACGGCGTTGGGTCCGACGACGACCCGACGCCGGGCATCGCTCACGCCACGGAGCACATGTTGTTCCGTGGGACGACCGACCTTTCGTCGGGGCAGTTGGCCGACATTTCGGCGCGAATGGGCGCCGAGTACAACGCTTTCACGACGAACGAATCGACTGCGTATTATTTCAAGTTGCCGTCGGCGTACGTCGACCTCGCGCTTCACATCGAAGCCGATCGCATGACCAAAGCCGCGATTCGCGCATCCGACTGGGCGACCGAACGGGGCGCGATTCAAGGCGAGGTCCGCGGACGCGAGAGCCAACCCGGTTATGCGATCGCGGTGAAACTGCAGCAAACGTTCTTTGCAGGGACGCCGTTCGCGGTCTCGGCGCTCGGGACGGTCGACGGGTTCGCGAAGATGACGGCGGCCGACATCGCGAGGTTCTACCACACCTGGTACCATCCGGGCGACGCAACCTT
Organism: Vulcanimicrobiota bacterium; assembly: GCA_963832625.1. Lineage (GTDB taxonomy): Bacteria > Vulcanimicrobiota > Vulcanimicrobiia > Vulcanimicrobiales > Vulcanimicrobiaceae > CAWHUV01. Next base: position 1,269,259 of record CAWHUV010000008.1, read on the forward strand.
GATCGTCGCCGGCGACATCGACCCGGCGCATACGCTCGCGCAGATCCACGCCATCTTCGACGACATTCCGGCCGGCACGATCCCGGCGCGCAAACCGATCGAAATTCCTGCGCTCGGCAGCTCCACGATGGAAGAGTCGATGGATTTCCCGGTCGGCTTCGGCGCGCTCATGTATCGCATGCCTTCTTCACGGTCCAACGACTTTGCGGCGTCGCTCGTCCTCGGGCAAGTCTTTAACAGTGGCCGAGGCGCACTCGCCGACCTGAGCGCCCAGGGCAAGATTCTCGGCGCGGCGGCGATCTCGAGCGCAAACTCCGACGTCGGCGCGGCATTCTTAGTAGCGATCCCCGGCGTCGGCGGTACGCCCGCAAGCGCGCTCGCGCTCGTGAACGGCGTCCTCGATCGATACCGAAAGGACGGCGTTCCGCAAGAGTTGATCGATGCCGCGAAGACGCGCGTGCTCAGCGAGCGGGCCTATCGTCAGGCGTCGATCTCGGGGCTCGGCGTCGCCTGGGCCCAGTCGGTCGAGCTCGGTCTCGACAACCCGGACTCGCTGTATGCGGCGGTTGAAAACGTCAGCGCCGACGACGTGAACCGCGTCGTTCACACCTACCTCGATCCCGCCCATCAAGTCGCGGTTACGATTCGTTCCAAACCCTCGACGAGCGTGCCAAAAGTCAACCCGGGCGCGGGTGAAGATGACGTGACCTTCACGCCGTCCGCGCACGAAGCGTTGCCGGCCTGGGCGCTCGCGGGGTTCGACGCACCCCTCCGCCCGCCAACCGAAGATACCGACACGATCGCGCACACCGCGCCGAACGGCCTCACGCTCGCCGTGCGCCGCGAAACGACCGCGCCTGCGATCATTGTGCGCGGCGTGGTTCGCTCGGCCCCCGATCTGTACGAGCCCGCCGGTAAAGACGGCGTGAACCTCGTGCTCGCGAGCATGTTCCCGTTTGGAACGGTCGCGTACGACCGCACCGCCTACCAGACGGAACTGGATCGGATCGCCGCGTCGGTTTCGCTCGGAACGAGCTTCTCGCTGAAAGTCCAATCGAAAGACCTCGAGCGAGGCATCGAGTTGCTCGCCGACGGCATGCTTCACCCGGCGTTATCGCTCGACGCGTTCAAGGTTGCGAAGGCGGCCGTGCTGCAAAGCGTCGGCGTCGCGAACGCGCTCCCGGCGACGAAGGCGGATCTGGCGTCGCGCCTGGCGCTCTATGCGCCGGGCGACCCGCGTCGTCGCGACGTTACCGTCAAGACCGTCGGCGCGGTGACGCTCGCGGACGTCAAGCGATATTACAAGTTCGCATTTAGGCCCGACCTAACCACGATCGTGATCGTCGGCGACGTCACCCCCGAACGGGCGCGCGACGTCGTCGGCCGCTACTTTGGCGCGTGGAAGGCAACGGGCGCGCGCCCAAACTTTCAGTATCCGCCGGAATCCATGCGCGTGGGGCGCGGGCGAGGGCGGGCGCCGACGATCACGGTGAAATCCGAGACGGCAGATCAGTCGGCCGTGACGCTCAGGCAGCGGATGAGAATTAGCCGCGGCGAGCCCGACTACGTGACGTTAGTTCTCGCCAACACGATCCTGTCCGGCGAAGGGACGGGCTCGCTGCTGTATCAGGATCTTCGGTCGCGGCACGGCTACGTCTACACGGTCACTTCGGATTTCGACGCAGGCTCGATCGAAGGCGAATTCAGCGTGTCGTACGCGAGCGCGCCGAAGGACGTCGCCCGCGCCGGCGCAGCCGCGATCTCGGTCATTCGCCGCCTGCAAACCGTCCCGCTCCCGGCAGTCGACTTGCAACGGGCCAAAGCGCTCTTGGTCGCGCAGCGCGTGCTGCCGCTCGATAGTTACGACGGCGTCGCGAGCGACATCATCTCGGGGGCCCAACAAGGCTATCCGATCCTCGGGACCGAGAAGTGGTTTTGGAATCAACTGCTCGCGACGACGCCCGCGCAGTTGCAACGCGCCATGCGCCGCATCCAGCCCGAGCTCTTCCTGCGCATCGTCGTTGAACCCGGCAGCTGACGGTGCGCCCCCGGGCGCGGGCTACGTCTTACCGGAGGGATGCACGAGCGGGTTCTTTTCGGCGAAGGCGCCGTCGGGGTTCGGCTTGACCCATACGATCAAGTCCCAGATTCCCGGGAAGAGAAAGAGCGTCGTGACGTCGCCTGCGCTCTTGACCTTGCCCATCGTGACGAGCGTAGCGGCGCTCGGATGGTCCGGGTCGCCTCCCGCAGCCTTGAACTTCTCGGCGGGCATCCATAGATCGTAGGTAACCTTTCCGGTCGCGGGATCTTTCGTTATCCAGTGCATGTGCGCGTCGAACTCGTACCAGCGCCCGGGGTCGATCCCCCAGAGCTTTGGGCGTTCGGGGCTCGACAACACCGAGAAGTCCGCGCCGAGGAGCGCGCCGTTGACGTCATACCAGAGCTGGCTTGGGTGGCGCGCGTCGCGCGAGACCCACTGCATGTTCGCGTAGCTGATCGCGCCCGTCTCGTCCTCGGTCGTGTATCGGACGTAGCCGGCGTGCTCGGCGTCGGCGGCGGTCGGAAAGCGCTTCATTAGATCCGTTTGAATCGATTGTACAAAGGCGACCTCGGCCGCGCTCTCTTTCCCCTTGAACGTGGGGTTTTGGTCGGCCGACGCAGCCGCAGCCCACAATGCAAAGCCGGCAGCGAGAAGGCACGCGGTCAGGGGCTTGCGCATCGTTGTACTCCTTCAGTGAGTGCCGCCGAGGTCGATGCGCCGTCGAGTTCGCCGGGGCCTGGTCGGCGTCGTTTTGGGAACGCGTTAGGCGTCTAACGACGACCGGGCTTCCGGTGTGAAACAAGAGCCCGCGTCGTCCGTATACGCGACATGCGTATCTTGACGACGGCGGCCTTTGCGGTGGCCGCGCTCTCCCTTGGGTGCCCAGCAAGCGCAGCCGGCTCCGCACCGCCCGATGCCGACGCGATCGTACGGTCCTCAGGGGCCGCGCTCGGAACCGCGCGGCTCGCAAGTCTGCGTTCGTTTCATTTTCGCGCAAAGGGCACGGGGGCCGGTTTGAGCGGCACCGCCGATTCGTGGGCCGATCGAACGACGGGAGCGGTCGCCGTGTATTCCAAGCTCGGACCGATATCGCAGGATCTTGGGTTCGACGGTCGCGAGCAATGGACGCGCGACGCAAAGGGTGTCGTTTGGGTTGATGGCAGCGTCGGCGGCCACGGTTCGGCGGTCAACGAGGCGTTTCGCGATACCTACGCGTTGTGGACGCCCGGCTATGGCGGCGCGACCGTCACCGCCGACGGCGAGAAGACCGACGGCGGCGTGACGTACGACGTCCTCACTATCACGCCACGCGGCAGCGCAGTCCCCTTCACCCTATGGATCGATTCCACGACCAATCTCCCTGCGCGATACGTCGAGACGTCGCAAGGGACGACGACGACGGGGACCCTTTCGAATTATCACGACGTGAACGGTGTCCGGTTTCCGTTCACTCAGGCTACCGCGTCGGATGACGGGAACACCTTTTCGTTTACGGTCGATAGCGCCGACGCCAACCCGTCGGACGCAGCGGCGCACGTCCGCAAGCCGGCATCGACCGTTTCGGACTTCACGATCCATGGCGCGAACCAAACCTCGGTTCCGATCGACCTGATCGACAACCACGTCTACCTTTCCGTCATGCTGAACGGAAAAGGCCCGTACCGTTTCATCTTCGATACCTGGCGGCTCAAACATCATCGACCCCGCGGTCGTCAAGGAGATCGGCGCAACCTCGGCCGGAAGCCTTCAAGGGAGCGGCGCCGGATCAGGGACCGAGGAATTTTCATTCGGGAACGTCACTTCGTTGCGGGTCGGTGACGCCGAATTGCGCGATCAAGTGTTCGCGGTCGTGCCGATACGCGCGGGATTCGGGATCGCGGGGAGCGCGCCGGTCGACGGACTGATCGGCTTCGAGGTGCTGGCGCGCTACGTCACCGTGTTCGACTACGCGAACCGTCGCGTTACCTTGCGTATGCCAGGGACGGGGACGACGCTCGGCCGTACGGTGCCGTTCGTCTTTCGTTCGTCCCAGCCGCAGCTTGCGTGCGCGCTCGACGGCATCGCCGGCGTCTGTTCGGTCGACACCGGGTCTCGCTCGTCGATCAGCGTGCTCACGCCGTTCGTCGCAGCGCATCCAACGATCGTACCGGCAGACGCGACCGCGCCGGGCGTCGATGGATTCGGCATCGGCGGCGCCGCCGTCGGCAGGCTCGGGCGATTGGCGTCGCTCGAACTCGGCGGCTTCGAAATGAAGAACCTCGTCGCCGACTTCAGTTCTCAGAAGGCGGGCTTCTTTGCGAGCCCCGACGTTGCCGCGAACGTCGGAGGCGGCGTCTGGAAGCGCTTCACGGTCACGTTCGATTACGCCCATCAGACAATGGCGCTCGAGCCCAACCCTTCATTCGGCGCGCGCGACGATCAGGAGCGCGCGGGCGTGTTTGTCATTAACAAGGGTGGCCAATTCGTGGTGGTCGACGTGCGCGCCGGGACGCCCGCGGCTGCGGCCGGTCTCGTGAAAGGCGACGTCGTCGTCAGCATGGAGGGCGCGCCCGCTGAGCAATTGACGCTTGGAAAAATACGCGAGGCGTTCCAGGGCCCAAGCGGCACCGTCGTCCACCTCGGCATCGCCCGCGCGGGCGCGAGAACGGCCCTCGCCGTGACGCTGACCTTACGGGATTACGTCTAGCTCGCCAGCCTTCGCGGGGCCGGTCAAGCGATCGAAGCGGCGGAGCGGTGGAAAAAAGACCGCCCACATTGCGATGACGGCGAGCGTCGCAATTCCGCCGAGGACGACCGAGGGCTGCGTCCCAATGAAACTCGCGAGCGTCCCCGACTCGAACTCGCCGAGTTCGTTTGACGCGCCGATGAACATGTTTTCGATCGCGCTGACGCGGCCGCGTAGTGCGTCGGGCGTCCCGAGTTGGACGAGGGCTTGGCGGATGACGACGCTGACCATGTCGAAGGCGCCGATCGCCGCGAGCGCGACGAGCGAGAGCCAAATGTTCCGCGAGGCGCCGAAAACGATCGTCGCGACGCCGAAGCCGGCAACCGTCAAGAACATGAGCGGCCCAGCCCGCCGTTCGAGTGGCCGGCGCACGATTGCAAAGGCGACCAATCCCGCGCCGATGGCGGGCGCGCTCCGCAACGCGCCGAGACCAAGGGGACCGACGTGCAGAATCTGGTCGGCGTAGACGGGTAAGAGCGCCGTCGCGCCGCCGAAGAGCACCGCGAACAGATCGAGCGAGATCGCACCGAGCAACACCGGCTTGTCGACGATGAAGCGTATCGCCTCGCGCGCGCCGCGCACGAGCCCGACTCGTTCGTGCGCCGGCCCGCGTGGGCGTAGCGCCGCATAGCCGAAGACAGCCGCGCCGTAGACGAGCGCGGCGCCTCCGAACGCGATCGGCGTGCCGAAGAACAAGAGCACGCCGCCGAGCGCCGGCCCCGCGAAGTCGATCAGTTCGCCGATCGTGTTCGACAGCGCCGCAGAGCGGACGAATTCTCCGGACCGGACGATCCCCGCGAGCATCGACCGTTGTGCCGGAGCGGCGATCGCGTGCGCCGAGCCGATCGCGAGGGTCACCAACAGATAACTCGCAAGCGAATGCGAGCCGGTCAGCGCGAGCGCCAGGTACGCGACCATTCCGCCGCACGCGCCCAGCGTCGACAGCACGCACACTGCGCGCCGGTCGAAGCGGTCGGCGATGAACCCCGCCGGGAATGCCAGCGCGACTTGCGGGACGAACAGCGCGAGCCCGACGAGGCCGAGATCGAACGGTTGGTGACGCAGGAGAAAGACTTGCCACCCGACCGCGACGCCCTCGATGCGGCTCGCGAGCCCCGCGCCCTGGCGCGCGAGAAAATAAGCGACGAATTCTCGCTGGCCGAGCAGCCGGCGCACTAAGCGCGGCCTTCCGGTGGAGCGTTCACTCGATCCAACGCGGCTTCAGGGCAACTCGCGTTGGACGATCGATTCCAACTCCTGCGCGAGCCGCCGGCGTTCGGCCGGCGTCCCGACCGAGATCCGAACGTAGCGGTCGAGCGGTGGATAGGGCGGCTTGCGGACGTGAATCCCATGACGCAAGAGCGCGGCGAGCGCGTCGCTCGCTCGCCGTGCGCTTCCGAAATCGAATAGGACGAAGTTGGTCGCGGACGGGACGGTCGGCAGGCCGAGCCGCGCGCCGAGTTCGTGATACTCGGCGACCCCTTCGGCGACTTGCCGTACGACGCGTTCCATGAAGGCGTCGTCGCGCAACGCGGCGAGCGCGGCGACTTGAGCGAGCCGGTTGACGCCATAGAGGAGCCGAAGGGCGTCAATCGCGGCGATCGTCTGGGGCGTTCCGAGGGCGTAACCGACGCGCATTCCCGCGAGGCCGTACTCTTTTGAGAACGTGCGGAGCCTGACGATTCGCTCGTCGATGACCTCAGCCGGAAACCGGTCGGCCGGCGGCAAGAAATTCGCATACGCCTCGTCGTGAACCACGAGCGTGCAGTCCGGAAGCGAATCGAGAAAACCGATAACCTCGGGCCATGGGTAGGCCGACCCGCTCGGATTATCGGGGTTGGGAAAGAAGATGACGCCGCCGCCGAGACGCCGCGCGGCCGCGAGCAAGCCGTCGAGATCGATCCGCCCTTCGGGCGCATACGGGACGCGCTCCAAGTGCGCACCGAAGCCGTTGACGTGCATCTCGAACGTCGGGAATGCACCGAGCGATGCGATGGCGGTCCCGTCCTCGGGGACGTACGCGCGCACGATCCAGCCGATGAGGTCGTCGATCCCCGCTCCGACCGCAACGTTCGAAGGCGAAACGCGGTGGTGCGCGGCGATCGTCTCACGCAACTCGAAGTTCGCTGGATCTCCGTAACGATTCGCGCGCTCGGCTTCGGCGCGAATCGCGGCGATCGCGATCGGGCTCGGCCCGAATGGCGACTCGTTGCTCCCAAGGCGCAGCAAATCCGCGCCGCCCTGCTTCCGGGCGAGTTCCTCCGGGCCGACGAGCGCTGCGTGCGCGACGCCCTGCGTCCGACCGAGAGATGCTAGCGAAGCGCGCGAGGGCATACGCGTCGTTACGACGGCAAACCCGTCGCGGCTTCTAGCTGGCCAAAAAGAAAGCGGCGCGCGGGTGAATCGCGCGCCGCTGTGCTGACTCGAACGTCAGCGGAGGAAGGGGCCGGGGTTAGCCGGACGCCTTGGGCTTCGGCTCAGGCTTTTGCGGCGGAACCGGCCGTTGCGGCGGAGCGTGCTGCTGCTGTTGCTGCATCACGCGCTGTTGCTGGGCGGCCCGCTGTTGCGCGGCCTGCTGTTGGGCCGCACGCTGCGCGGCAGCTTGTTGTGCGGCTTGCTGTTGAGCGGCACGCTGCGCGGCAGCCTGTTGCTCGGCCTGACGCTGAGCGGCACGCTGCGCGGCAGCTTGTTGTGCGGCTTGCTGTTGAGCGGCACGCTGCGCGGCAGCCTGTTGCTCGGCCTGACGCTGAGCGGCACGCTGCGCGGCAGCCTGTTGCTCGGCCTGACGCTGAGCGGCACGCTGCGCGGCAGCCTGTTGTGCGGCTTGCTGTTGAGCGGCACGCTGCGCGGCAGCCTGTTGCTCGGCTTGACGCTGAGCGGCACGCTGCGCGGCAGCCTGTTGCTCGGCTTGACGCTGAGCGGCACGCTGCGCGGCAGCCTGTTGCTCGGCTTGACGCTGAGCGGCACGCTGCGCGGCAGCCTGTTGCTCGGCTTGACGCTGAGCGGCACGCTGCGTTGCAGCCTGTTGCTCGGCTTGACGCTGAGCGGCACGCTGCGTCGCAGCCTGTTGCTCGGCCTGACGCTGAGCGGCAGACCGCTGTTCAGCCTGGCGCTGGGCGGCCGCGCGATCGGCCGCGGCGTTCTGCGCTGGGGCCGGTCGTGCGGGATGTGCTGCGACCGGGTGCGCCGGGACGAAGCGGCCCGGGGTTACCGGATGCGCCGCGACCGGGTGCGCCGGGACGAAGCGGCCCGGGGCCGGATGCGCCGCGACCGGACGTGCCGGATGCGCGGGATGCGCTGCGACCGGGTGCGCCGGGACGAAGCGACCCGGGGCCGGATGCGCCGCGACCGGGCGCGCCGGGACGAAGCGACCCGGGGCCGGATGCGCCGCGACCGGACGTGCCGGATGCGCGGGATGCGCTGCGACCGGGTGAGCTGGGACGAAGCGACCCGGGGCCGGATGCGCCGCGACCGGACGTGCCGGATGCGCGGGATGCGCTGCGACCGGGCGAGCCGGGACGAAGCGACCCGGGGCCGGATGCGCTGCGACCGGACGGACCGGGACGAAGCGGCCGGTTGTCGCCGTGGCCTTCAGAGCCGTTGCGTGCGGGAACCGCTGGACGACGCGGGTGACCGCGACGCGTTGCGTTTCGAATGCAACCCGCTTCGGCGGCGCCGAGCCGACGAACCGGTTGCGAACGAGCACCGGAGCGAGCGCCACGCGTGGCGCAGGCCGCGTCGTGAATGCGAGGCTTGACGTGGTCGGAGGGATTGGAATCCCGCCGCGCACGATGACGACTCGCTTGAAACGCCCAACGTTGGTGAAGCCCGGATGCGTGAAGTGTCCGCTGCCCCAGTTGCGCACGGTGACGTACGTAATCGAGTTGCGGTAGATCACGTTCCGGTAGATGTTCGTGATGTACGTGATGTTCTGGACGGGGACGTACGCCGGCTGGTACGAGTTGTAGCCGTAGTACCCGTTATTGTAGCCGGCCGGATTGCCCCAGCCGTACCACGGTGTGTACGGCTCGCCTGGCGCGAGCGGCACCCAGCCGACGTCGGGCATGTTGCACGGCATTCCGTACTGGTCCTGATATGGGCTGTACGGGTTACCGGTGTAGGTGCACTCGCCGTTGTAGACCGAGTTGTAGGCGTTGTTGTTGCCCGTCAGATCGGCCGCGAGGAACCCGACAAGGGCGGGCGCCCATGTCGAGAGCAAGTCGCTTGACGTCGACGGCGGGACCCAGCCCCAACCATTGTTTTGGTTGTAGGCCCAAGACCCGTAGTGATACGGCGCCCAGCCCCACGGCTCGTTGGCGACCCACGTGTAGCCGTAGCCTGGTTCCCAGACCCACTGGCCGTTTTGATAGGGCGCCCAGCCCGCGGTTTGGTTATTCGGAACCCACATCGAACCATATTGCGGCGAATTGATCCACTGGCCGTAGCCGGCGAGATCTTGGTAGCCGCCGTACATCGGATTGTAGGCGTTGAAGTTCGCGTACTGATTGCCCAGCAGACTGGACAGTAAGCCCAGCAGCAGGTTGTCCTGTGTCGTGTTGTATTGGTCGAATCCGTCGTAGCCGAGGTACGGTTGCGGGACGAACGACACGTATGAGGGGTTGCCCTGAAGGTACGTGGGCGAGCCCTGCACGACGTACGTCTGTCCGGTCTGGACGATTTGCGTCTGCGTCATCGTCGGGCCGTACATGACGACGCTGCCCGAGCGAACGGTCACAACCGTCGCGCCGTTCGGACGAACGGTGACGCGGTAGACGCCTTGCGCCCGTGGACGAACGATGACGGTCGGCGTATCGATTTGCTCGCGCGTTACGCCGCGGAGCATGACGAGATCTGCCGTTCCTCGCGCCAATTGCGCTTCACGGTGTCCGGCAGTGAGATTGACGAATCGCATCTGCGATCCGTGGTCGAGACGCACGAGTGACGTGCTGTCGAACTGCGTCGCGACGCGACCGTTGGAGGTCGTCGCGACCGTGTCGCCGGCCAATACCGGTGCGTTCCGCGCGGCGGCGACTTGCCGCGAAGAATCGCCGCGCACGACGGCGACGCCGCCTTGCACGACGCTGATGCGCGCGACGCCGGTTGCGGGTCGCGCGGCCGCAGTCGCAGGGACTGCGGGGACCGAGCAAACCGCAAGCGCTCCGGCGAGCGCGATGCTGATGCTAGTTAGGATGGCGTTGTTTCGAAGTTTCATGAGCCCTCGCTCCGCAAGCTTGGTGGATGGATTATTTTCCCTGCTTGCCACGGCTTGAAAACGAAGCGGAGGGCGACTGTATTCTCAGAATTTCTTAGATTCTTGGGAATCGGCCGTTTACTCCTCATCCTCTAATGAAGAAGCAAGCTTGAACCACTCGCAGAGGTGGCCGGTGACTGCTTGCTTGCGCGTTTTGAACCTGCGAATAGAAAAAGCGCGCGGAGTCGATCCGCGCGCCTTTCCTTGCCGACTTTTGTCGGTTAGGGTTTATCCGTTAGCTCGTGCCCTTCGGCTCAGGTTTTGGCTGCGCCGGTTTCGGCTGGACGGGCTTCGGCTGAACGGGTTTCGGCTGAACGGGTTTCGGCTGAGGGGGTTTCGGTTGCGCGACGTGCTGCTGCTGCTGTGCCGCATGCTGTTGGGCCGCGCGCTGTTGCGCGGCTTGCTGTTGCGCCGCGCGCTGTTGGGCGGCGCGTTGGGCTGCCGCCGCTTGCTCGGCTTTACGTTGCGCCGCAGCGGCGTCCGCCGCTGGGTGCGATACTGCACCTGGCGCCGGATGGGTCACGGTCGCCGGAGCCGGGTGCGCGACCGTACGCGGCGCCTGATGGAATACCGTCCCGGGTGCCGGATGGATCGGGGGATGCGCGGCGACCGGATGTGCCGCGACCGGATGTGCGGGATGCGCGGCGACCGGATGTGCCGTGACCGGATGTGCGGAATGCGCTGCGACCGGACGTACCGGGACGAAGCGACCCGTCGTCGCCGTGGCCTTCAGGACCGGTGCGTGCGGGAACCGCTGGCCTACCTGAGTTACCGCGACGCGTTGGGTTTCGAACGAAACTCGCTTCGGGAGGGTCGCGTTGCCGGCGAACCGGTTACGGACGAACACGGGAGCGAGCGCTACGCGCGGCGCGGGGTGCGTGGTGAATGCGAGGCTCGCCGCAGTCGGCGGGATCGGAATCCCGCCGCGCACGATGACGACCCGTTTGAATTGTCTTGCACCTGGCGAAGCCCGGATGCGTGAAGTGTCCGCTGCCCCAGTTATTTGTGGTCACATACGTGACCGAATTGCGGTAGATCACGTTGCGGTAGATCGTCGTAACGTACGTGATGTTCTGAACCGGGACGTACGCCGGCTGGTACTGGCTGTAGCCGTAGTAGCCGTTGAGGTTGTTGTAGCCTTGCGGATAACCCCACCCGTACCACGGCGTGTAAGGTTCACCCGGCGCGAGCGGCACCCACCCGATGTCGGGCACGTTGCACGGCATCGCGTACTGGCCGCCGTACGGGTTGTATGGATTGTACTGGCTCGCCGTAGCCGCACGCGCCGTTGTTGATCGCGTTGAAGGCATTGCTGTTGCCGGTCAGGTCGGCGGCGAGGAATCCGACGAGAGCGGGAGCCCACGATGAGAGCAAATTGCTCGACGTCGACGGCGGGACCCAGCCCCAACCATTGTTTTGGTTGTAAGCCCACGACCCGTAGTGGTACGGCGCCCAGCCCCACGGCTCGTTGGCGACCCAGGTGTACCCGTAGCCGGGTTCCCAGACCCACTGGCCGTTTTGATACGGCGACCAGCCCGCGGTTTGGTTGCTCGGATACCACATCGAGCCGTACTGCGGCGAGTTCTGCCACTGGCCGTAACCGGCCAGATCTTGATATCCGCCGTACATTTGACCGTACGAGTTGTAGTTTGCGTTCTGATTGCCGAGCAGGCTCGACAACAAGTTGAGGAGCAGGTTGTTCTGCCCATTGTTGTATTGGTCGAACGAGTCGTACGCGGGGTACGGCGCCGGCGCGTACGTTACGTTCGGGCCGCCGTACATGACGTAGCTCTGTCCGTTGGTCACGATGCGCGACGTCGTCATCGTCGAGTTGTACACGACGGCGCTACCGGAGCGAACCGTCACGACCGTCCTGCCGTTCGGTAGAACGCTGACGCGATAGACGCCCTGGGCGCGCGGACGAACGACGACGCTCGGCGTGTCGATCTGCGACTGGCTGACGCCGCGCAGGAACACGAGATCGGCCGTGCCTTGCGCCAATTGCGCTTCGCGGTGTCCGGCCGTGAGGTTCACGAACCGCATTTGTGAATTGTGGTCGAGGCGGACGACCGACGCGCTATCGAACTGCGTCGCGACGCGCCCCGTCGAGGTTGTGGCGATCGTGTCGCCGGCTAGGACCGGCGCGTTTCGCGCGGCCGCGACTTGGGTAGCCGAGTCGCCGCGGACGACGGCGACGCCGCCTTGGACGACGCTGATGCGGGCGACCCCTGGGGCAGCGGCGAGCGCGGTGACCGGCACCAAGCAGACCGCGAGCGCACCGGCGATCGCAATGGTAGTAAGGAAGCCAATGTTCTTATGAATCATATCTCTTTCGCTCTGCAAGCCTGTATGCAAGCCCGTCTGAGAGCCTGTCTGAAGTAGTTATTCCGGCTTGTCGTGGATTAGAAACGCGGGCCGGGGCATTATTAACCTGGGAATTTCCAAAGATTTTCCCGCAAGCAAGTCAGCGAGCGCCCGTCTGAGCGACCGAGCACCCTACAGCTGAATGGTCGTTCCGCGCTCGCCCGCGTGCGTCTCGAACCCCAGTTTAGCCGTAACGACGCTCGCGAACGTGGCCGCCGACGCGGGTTCGCCGTGAACCGCGTAGAGCCGCGGCTTGGTCGAAAGCGTGCCGAGCCAGCGGAGCAATTCGTTTTGGTCGGCGTGCGCGCTGTAGCCGGAGAGGCTCGCAATCGACGCGCGGACGGTCAGCATGTCGCCGAAGATGCGGATTTGCTTCGCGCCTCCGACCAGCATCGACCCGAGCGTCCCGGGCGTTTGGTAGCCAATGAACAGAATTGTCGCCTTGGAGTCGCTCAACCGGTTGTGGAGGTGGTGGAGGATCCGGCCGCCGGCCGCCATCCCGCTCGCCGCGATGACGATCGACGGTCCCTCGACGTCGTTGAGGGCCTTCGACTCGTCGGTCGTTACGTGCAGTGAAACGTTCCGCGCGCCGAACGGTGCGCTCGGCGTATTGGAAATCGGTTGGTGCGCGTCCGGATAGCGTGCGAAGAGCGCGTCGACCTCGATCGCCATCGGGCTGTCGAGGCGGACGTCGATGAGCGCGACCTGGGGATCTTTTGTTTGAAGCGCCCGATCGAGGACAAGATGTCTTGCGTCCGTTCGACCGCGAAGGCCGGGATCACGAGCGGGCCGCCGCGCGCGATCGCGGCGAGCAGTGTCTTCTCGAAGTCGCCGAGCGCATCGGGCGGATGAATACGGTCGCCGTAGGTCGATTCGCAGATGAGCGACGTCCGCGGTCTCGAGCGGCGTCGGATCGTAGAGCAACGGCCGGCCGTAGCGGCCGAGATCCCCGAGAAGATGACCCGCTTCCCTTCGATGCGCGCGTCGACAAACGCCGAGCCCAGGATGTGCCCGGCGTTGTGGTAGCGCATCGTTGCGCCGCACACGTCGAAATCGGTTTCGGGCGGGATGGGCGTCAGCAGCGCGAGCGCGGCGTTCACGTCGTCTTGCGTCGTAGAGCGGCGGGATCGCAGTGCCGGGCTCGTGATGGAAACCGCGTTTGGTCATCATCGCCTGAAGATGCGCTGCGTCGTTCGAGGACGATCGGGATGAGACGGCCGAGGTCGCGGGCGTGCAGTAAATCTGCCCACGAAAGCCGTCGTGCACGAGCTTCGGAAGATACCCGACGTGATCGATGATGCCCGTGGGTATCACGATCGCGTCGGTCGACGCCGGCGGTAGCGGCAACGGGACGTTGTTGAGCGCGACGATGTCGTGAGCGCCCTGAAACATCCCGCAATCGACGTAGAAATGCTTGCCGCCGGTCGCCACGAGATGCTTGCTCCCGGTGACGGTCCCGGCCGCGCCGACGAACGTGAGGTCAGCCACGCGCTTGTCCCGCGGCGGCTGGAGCCCGCCGGTCGGCGGTAAAGGCGACCGAACTCGGGCGCTGCGCGCGCAAGTAGTATTCGAGGCAGCGTTCGACGAGCGCGTCGGGATCGTCGCCTTCGACCAACTTTGCTCCCGTTTGCTTTTGTACGAGTTTTGCGATCCCGCCGAAGTCGTTCGAGATCCCCCCGGAGTCGCGTAAGATTCCGATCAGCTTGCCTTCGTCGTAGGCGATCGCGAACTCGCCGAGCGTCCCGCTCCTTCCCCCAAGAACAGCACGAAGTCCGAGCTGTGAATGTTGTGAACCTCGCGCCCCATCAAACCCGAACCCGTGAAGACGATCGCCGTGTACGGCTCGAGCGGCGAACTGTAGACGCTGACGTGCTCCTCACGCGAGTGCGCCGGCGAGACGCCGAGGCTCGTGCCGCCCGCCTCGTGCGCGCCGAGCACAGCGGCGTGCGGCAAACCTGGGCAGGCGCCCGTCACGATCACGCAATCGTGCTCGGCGATGCGCCGGCCCACACGGCGCGCCAACTCCAACTGGCGGTCGGTGATGTCGCCACCGGCCGAGCCCATGACCCCGATTTGAATGTTCACGGGCTCGGGGATTCACGGCTCGCCGGACGGTTCCCGGCCCGGAGGCCGGCTACGCCGCGCTAGGCTCGGGCGACGCGCGCCGCTCGACGCGATCGGGGCGCTTGACGTTGACGCGATCGTTGAGGTAGAGTCCGTGACCCCATACCGTCATGATGAAAGCCGGAAAGCTCGGGTTCGGTTCGAGCTTGTGGCGCAGCGAGTGAACCCACACGCGGAGCGCGCGCAGGTTTCCCGAGGTGCACGAGCCCCAAATGCGGCCGAGCAGATCGGACCACTGCACGACGCGACCCGGCGACGCCGCGAGCAGACTCAAGATGGCAAATTCGCGTTTGGTGAGCCACGTCGTGACGCCGTCGACCGACGCGGTGCGATTGTTCTCGTTTAGAACCATCTCGACCGTCTTCGGTGGGGTGCGGAAGATCAACTCATATCCGTTCGTCGACATGCCGGTACGGTAGCGCGCGAACCTTGGAGTAATATTGGAAGCCGCCGAAAAGGCGCGGATTAGGTCGCGGGGAGGATCCCCGGCGCGGCGGTCCGCGGAATCTCGGGTTCGTCGAGCGGCATCGCGTCGGCGGTCGTCTGCGCGATCGAGCGGTCGAATGCCACGCGAATCCCTTCGCCGAGCAAGCTGAAACCGAGCAGAGTCAGCACGATCAGGATGCCGGGGACGAGGATCAGCCACGGCGCATCGGCCGCGCTCGGCGCGAGCGAGTCTTGCAACATGTTGCCCCACGACGGCGTCGGGACTTGAATCCCGAGACCGAGGAACGAGAGCCCGGACTCGGTGAGAATGTTATCGCCGATCGCGAGCGTCGAGGCGACGACGACCGGCGCAAGCGCGTTCGGAATGAGGTGCTTTATGACAATGCGCATGCGGCTCGCGCCGACGGCGCGCGCCGCTTCGACGAAGTCGCGTTCGCGCAGGCTCAAGACTTCGCCGCGGACGAGACGCGCGACACCCATCCACGAGAGCAGGCCGATCACGAGGATGATGACGACGAGCGTGAACTGGTTGGTCAGCGCTTCGACCGTGATCACGAGGAAGAACGTCGGAAACGAGAGCAATGCGTCAACCGCGCGCATCATCACCGCGTCGACGGCCCCGCCGAACGCCCCGGAGATCGCTCCGTAGAGCGTCCCGACGACGACGGCGACGATCATCGCGGTGAAACCGACGAGCAGCGAGACTCGCCCGCCATAGAGGGCGCGCGTGAAGTTGTCACGGCCGAGCAGATCGGTTCCGAGCGGGTGCGCAAGCGACGGCGCGAGCGGATGCCCGAGGAACGGATGGGCGATCGCGATCGGCGAGAGCGGATCAAGGAACGGCCCGATGACGACGGCGACGACGATGATCGCGCACAGGATCAAACCGGCGACGGCCGAGCGCTCGCGCAAAAAGCGCCGCATGAAAAGTTTCATTCGTAGCGCACGCGCGGGTCGGCAAACGCGTACCCGATATCCGCCATGAGGTTACCGAGCACGACGAAGATCGCGCCGAGCATATCGCGGATCTCTACACGAACTTCGTCCTGCCGAACCTCAAGCGACCGGGACTGAACGATCTTGCGGTTCGGCAAGCGATGATGTACGGCTGGGATCGCGCCGATCTTTTAAGCGGGCTGCTGCACGGTGACGCGATCGTCTCGACCGGAATCATCCCGGACGGACTCAAGTACTGGTACGACCCGAACGTTCAGCGCTACACGTACGACCCGGTGAAGGCGCGCGCGCTCCTGGATGCGGCCGGCTGGCGCGTCGGGAGTGACGGCGTGCGGTCGCGGGGAGGGAAGCGCCTATCGTTTGAGCTCAAACTGCCGAATGGCAGCAACATCAACAACGACCTCGCCGCCGAGTTCCAGGCCGACATGCTGGCGATCGGAATCGCTATCTCGGTAAAGGACGTCGACTACGGCACGTTCATCGACGACACGAACAGTTTCAACTACGAGTTGGCGTTGACGGGCTGGGGAGGAACGACCGACCCCGACGAGTTCACGTTCTTGAACTCGTCACAGATCGTGCCGGTCGGCAACAACGATACCGGCTACCGCGACAAAATCGTCGACTACGACACCGCGATCGTCAAGCCCATGACCGTCGGGTAGTCGCGCGCGAAGACCGAATTGATCCCGAGATAGCCCATCCCGGGCATCGAGAAGATGTACTCGACGAAGTATGCGCCGCCGACGAGCCCCGGCAGGCTCAGGCCGAGGAGCGTAATCGTCGGCAAGAGCGCGTTCCGCAGCGCGTGCCGGAAGACCACGACGCGCTCGGGCAACCCTTTGGCGCGCGCGGTTCTGACGAAGGATGCGCCGAGCGCTTCAATCATCGCGCCGCGCTGGTAACGCAACCACGACGCCAAGCTGACGATGGTCAGCGTGACGACGGGCAAGACGAGGTGCCTCAGGAGGTCGAGGGGATCGTGCTCGTGGCCGACCGACGACGGCCCCGACGCGGGAAACCAGCGCAAATGGATTGCGAAGAAGTCGATCAGCAAGATGCCGAGCCAGAAGACCGGTATGCCGTAGGCGAGGAATGCGACCGTCGACGATGTGATGTCGAACCACGAGTTGCGGCGGGTCGCCGCGATCACGCCGACCGGGATCGCGATCGCGAGCGTTAGCAGAAGCGATAGGCCGACGATTTCGAGCGTCACCGGCATCTTTTCGAGAATCTTCGCGATGACCGGCCGCTGATCGACGTACGAGTAGCCGAGCGAGCCTTGGATGACGAGCGTTTTCAGCCAGTAGAAGTATTGGACGTACCACGGCTTGTCGAGGCCGAGCAGCGCGATCAAGTGATGGCGTACCGCGGGCGACAACTTCCCCGGCTGAACGAGAACGTTCACCGGGCCCCCCGGCGCCAGACCCATCAGCGCGTACGAGATGGCGCTGATCAAAAGGAGAAGCGGTACCGCGCCGAGCAGGCGGCGCGCGACGTACGTCGTCACGAGATGGTCCAGTCGAACACGTTCACCCACAGATACAAGTCGGGGAGCGGGACCCTCGTATTGAAGTGGAGCCGCGGTAAGTACGCGGCGCGGTAGTAGGGGACGTAGCCCCAGAGCACCGGGAGCGTCTTCGCCGTCTCGACCTGCATCTGGTCGTAAAGGACTTTCCGCTTCGCAGCCCCGAGCGTTTTTAACCCCATACGTTCTTGCTGGTGAAGCCGCGCAACGAAGGTCTGGTCATTGATCTCGACGCAAGCGAGCCGCTCGTGTATCGTGACGTCGCGCTGGGCGCAAGTGACGGTATCGCCGGCGCGGTCGACGTGCGCGTCGTGATGGGCGGTCCGGTCACCGTGACGGTACTCGCCATCCCATCAAGTGCCGATCCGGCATCCTACTTCGGTGCGGCGAGACTGCCCGGCGATGGCCACAACCGGCACGGGACGTTTCGTCTCGAGGGTTTCGCAAATACGGTCGTCGCGTACACCGCGGGCGGCCCGGACGCGTCGCTCACGTACGGCGATCGCGAGCCGACGTTGCCAAACGTCGATCCGAACGACCAGGGTCGCGACGTCGGCGACTACGGCGCGTTACGCCAGATCGCGTTCGACCTCGATAATCCGAGCGACGCCGCGGCGACGATCTACATGTACGAGCGCCCGCTCGGCGGCGTCGTGCGCAGCAGCTTTTTCGTCGACGGAAAACTCTACGAAGCCGGTTGCGCTCGTCTACCGAACCGTTATCAAATCGCAGCCTTCACGGTCGGACCCCGCGCGCAGAGCGAGTTGCACGTCGCGACCATGACCGACGGCGGCTCGGCATATCCGATTGAAGTCGGCGTCACCACGACGCCGCCGCTCGCAACGACTCCGCCCTTAGACGCGCTTGAGGGCTGTTTTCCCAAGAACGGAGCGACGCCGCCGCCCTAGAACAGCGTGGCGCGCAGGGCTGAGAAGACGCCGATGATGCCGCCGACGATTCCGAGCAAGGCCCAATAACTTCGCTGTTCGGCCGGCATGTTGCTCGTAATCGCTTGCCCCGAACTCGTCAGCACTTGCGTCACGTGGTTTCGAAAGAACTGCACGGATGCGGCGCTGTCTTTGTGCTCCAGCGCGCCGTCGAACACGCTGCCGCTCGTTTCGCGCGCTAGACTGAGGTTCACCGTCGAGCCGTCGTTGAATCGAAGCCCAATGTAGTGGCCGGTGTTGTGGCGCCCGCCGTAGTGTGCATCGACGATCGTCGCCGGCTCGACGCGGCACGCGCCGGTCCGCACGTATCCGCTCGCAAAGCCGGCGTTGCACGACGGGTCCGAGGCGTACGCCCGCGCATCGCCGTCGGCATGAAGCATCATCCAGCCGCCGCCAAAGAGGCCGCCGAGTCCGAGGACGATCCCGGCGCCGGGTGACATCCCTCGCCGGACCGGCGCCGGTGCGACCGCCACATCCCCGATCCCGGCACTCCGCAACAGGCGGGAGAAGGCCCAAGCGCCGAGTGCGATCGCAACCGCGGCAACCGGCAGCCCGTACACGATCCACGCCATGTTCACGGCCTGGCCGTGGTTGATGGCGTTGAGGACCGGCCAGCCGATGAGGGCGAGCGCGGTTAGCGAAATAAGAGCGCCGCCGGAGCCGCGCGTTCGAAGAGACATCGCTCAGGTTATCGACCGGCGGCGCTCGCTTGGTTAGACTCGAGCCGAATCGCGCGAAGCCTCCGCAAGGCGGCGGCGAAGCCTGCCCGATGCGAGCTGCGGTCCTTCACGAGCCGGCCCCGGTCGAGACCGCCCCGCTGCGCCTCGAAGAGGTTGCGAAGCCCGAGCCGGGCCGCGGGGAGATACTGCTGCGCGTCCGTGCGTGCGGAGTCTGCCGCACGGACTTGCACATCGTCGCGGGCGAGTTGCCGGCGCACAAGCACCCGCTCGTGCCGGGGCATCAAATCGTCGGCGACGTCGTCGCGCGCGGACCCGGCGCGTCGATGGCGGACGGCACGCGCGTCGGCGTTTCGTGGCTCGGTGGGACCGACGGTACGTGCCCGTATTGCACGAGCGGTCGCGAGAATCTGTGCGATCGTCCGACGTTCACAGGCTACGACGCCGACGGCGGTTATGCGGAGTTCGCACGAGTGCGTGAAGACTTCGTCTATGACCTCCCCGACGAACTCGACGACTTTCACGCGGCGCCGCTGCTGTGCGCGGGGATCATCGGATTCCGCGCGCTGCGCGTCGCGGGCGTGCAACCGGGCGAACGGGTTGGTCTCTACGGTTTCGGCGCGTCGGCGCATCTCGCGCTTCCGGTCTTAAAGGCATGGGGCTGCAACGTCGCAGTCGCGACGCGCGGCGCTACGCATCGCGCGTTCGCCGAGCAAAACGGCGCGGACTGGGTCGGCGGCCCGCTCGAGCGGCCGCCGGTGGCGCTCGACCGAGCGGTCACGTTCGCGCCGTCGGGCGACGTCGTGGTCGCGGCACTCGGAGCGCTGCGCAAAGGCGGGGTCGTCGCGATCAATGCGATCCACCTCGATCGCATCCCCGAGTTCGACTACGATACGCTCTTGTGGGGCGAGCGTCAGATCCGCAGCGTCACGAACATGACGCGAGACGATGCACGCGATTTCATCGCGCTCGCCGCCGAACTCGGACTCCAACCGACGGCGACGATCTTTCCGCTCGAGCGGGCGAACGAAGCGCTGCAAGCGGTCGCCACCGACTCGATCGACGGCGCCGCGGTGATCGACGTGACGGCGGGCGGCAAAGCATGACGCCGATGCCTGCGATCTTCTTTGGGCATGGAAATCCGATGAACGCGTTGCTCAACAACACGTACACGGAAGCGTGGGCGCAAGTCGGCGCGGACGTTCCACGTCCTAAGGCGATACTGGCAATCTCGGCGCATTGGTACGTCCCGGCGATCGCCGTCACCGCGATGTCCGCGCCGCGCACGATTCACGATTTCGGGGGTTTTCCGCCGGAGTTGTACGCGGTCCGGTACCCAGCGCCGGGCGATCCCGCGCTCGCGGCGCGCATTCAAGACCTCTTGGAACCGACGCCGGTCGCGCGGGACGAGGACTGGGGACTCGACCACGGGACGTGGTCGGTGTTGTGCCACGCGTTCCCGGAGGCCGACGTCCCGGTCGTGCAACTCAGCATCGACGAGCGCCGCCCCGCGAGCTTTCACTACGCCCTCGCGAAGCGGCTCGCGCCACTCCGCGATGAGGGCGTCCTGATCGTCGGGAGCGGCAACCTAGTGCACAACCTCGAGGCCTATGCATGGGGCAAACACCCGGCGCAGCCGTTCGATTGGGCGCTGCGCTTCGAACGGCGCGCGCGCGAATTGCTCGAAGCCGGTGACAACGATCCGCTCGTCGAGTACGAATCGCTCGGCCGCGACGCGCTGCTTTCGATCCCGACGCCGGATCACTACTTGCCGCTCCTCTACGTCATCGCGCTGCGGCGCCCGGGCGAGCGCGTCGACTTCCCCGTCGAAGGCATCGACGGCGGCTCGATTTCGATGTTGACGGTCCGAATTCGTTAGCGGGTCAGTGGTGGCTGGAGACTGACGACGCGCCGCTACTGTGGGAGGCTCCGCTGCCGCTGCCGCCTGAGCGCGACGTGCCACTGGTTGGGGTCGTGCTGGTGCTGTGGTACGTTGTGGGCGGCGGTGCGGAATGTGGCTCGGTAAGAGAGCTGTAGGACGGCTGCGACGTCGCGTGGCCGTCGTAGGTCCGATACGTGAACGTGCGCCGTTCGTCGCTCGGGAGCGTCACTTGGACCGCATGCGTACCACCGCGTGACGTCGTAAAGCGCTGCCACGAGTCGGGGGCGTGCGGCGCTGCAGGTCGCTCGACGACCGGATGTGGCGCTACCGGATGAGGCACGACCGGATGTTCGACGACTGGATGCTCCACGACCGGATGCTCGCTCGTCACGCGGCCCGCCGACTCGACGGCCGTCGTCACGAGGCCGCGAGTCGTTTCGAACGGCAAGCGCGTGGCGAGCATTGGTGCGCCCGCGAACGTGCGCTCGATCGGTGCCCGATGCGCGAGTTCCGCCGCCGGCGGAGCGTCGGTGAAACGCAAGTTGTCGCGCGTCGGCGCGAACGGCAACTGGCCGCGAACCTGGCGCGCGCCGCGCGCATCGGCGGCCGTGACGAACCGCCGCGCATTGAACTGGCCCAGCAAGAACCGCTTCGTCGGCAGCGATGGGAACGCGCGGCGCGAGTTTATGTAAACGTTCGTAATGTTGATGTTGACGACGTTGATGACGTTCGGACCACCGAAACCCCATCCACCCCACGCCCACCACGGGTAGAACGTCTCGAACGGTGCGAGCGGGACCCAGCCGATATTTTCAAAGCCGAAGTCGTCGAACAAAACGAAACCAACGAGCGCCGGTTGCCAAACCGGGACGACGCCGTACGCCGGTGGATACCAGCACCAGCCATACAGGCCGCTGTGGAACCAGCGCCCATAATGATACGGCGCCCAACCCCACGGTTCGGCGCTAAGCCACGTCCAGCCGTAGGCGTCCTCCCAAAGCCAGCGCCCGTCGGAGTACGGGGCCCAGCCCGAAGCGACCGTGGGGGCCCAAACGTATCCGTACGTCGGATCGTCGACCCAGCGTCCGTACCGGTCGAAGTTGTCGTATGCAAGCGTGTCGCCGACGTGCATGTCGGCGAGCGCGCGTTCGGCGTCACGGTCGCGGTCGAGATTGAATCGATCGAAGTCGTCGAGTGCAAGCGCAGCATCGCTACGAATGGAGGGGTTCGCCGCGGGGCCTTGCGCGTAGAGCGTGCTGCCCGCGGCGACAACTTGCGTGCCTTGCGGCGCGATCACGTCCGCGCGCCCGGAGCGCGCGGTGACTTCCGTCACCCCGTCGCGCGTCACGGTGATTCGGTAGCTTCCGAGCTCGTCCGGGCGAATCGTTACGGACGGCGTGTCGACCAGCGGGCACTCCTCCGCCCCGCGCAGCAGCCGCACCACGATCGACCCTTCCGCGAGTTGCGCCTCGACGTGACCCGGCTCGAGGTTCGTGAAGCGCATCTGTACGTCGCCCGCGAGACGAATCGAGGTCGTGCCGTCCAACTGCACCTCGCCGCGCGCGTTTCGACCGGTCGTCACGTAGTCGCCTTCGAGGAGCGGAGCGTTGAGCGCCGCCGCGAGCGCGTCTTGCGAGTCGCCGCGCCGAATCGCAACGCTACCCTGGATCAGGCTGATCCGCGCCACGCCGGGGGCCACGCCGTCATCGGCGCGTGCCGGGAGCGCGGTGACTGCCGCGAACGCGAGGGTTCCAACGAAGCCGAAAGCCGTCGTCGCCCAACAAGCCAAGCGTGTCATCGAAGCCCTCCACCCTGATTTTACACCCGAGCGTTCGCTGGGTCCTTAGAGGGCGCTGCGAGCGTTCGAGCCCCAGTGAATAAGGAGAAGCCCGGCTTACGCCGGGCTTCTCTTGCTCTGTCAAGCGGTTTGTACCGCTACTGAATGCACCCGTTGTTCGCGTTGCTCCAGAGCGGCTGCGTCGGAAACTTCTGGCTTCCGAATTGCGTGTTCTGCAAATTCTGCCAGGCGCAGAGATCGCCGATCTCTTCTCCGGATCTGTCGTACCAACCGGTCTGCGTGTCGGGGTCGGTCTGCGATTCGGCCAGCTCGTGACCGCCGACGATGCTCACGCCGTCGAGCGTCCCCGGGCTGTTGACCGAGCCCGCGCCGCACGAGTAGCCGGCGTCCGAAATGTACGGCATGTTCGTGAACGAGATGAGCCCCTTCGACGTCGACGCCGCGCTATGCCACGCGCAGTACTGCCGTCCGAAGCCGCTCGAGTTGTGGTTGTGCGACGTTGCGACGACGAACGACGCGTCGAGCTTGAAGTAGTTGAAGTGCTGCGCCGCCTTGTATGCTTCGTTGGCAAGCTGTTGCGTCGACGGGTGGCTCGGGATCGACGAGTTGTCGTTCCAGGTACCGAGGAGCTGACCGGTCGGATTCGTGATCGGGCCGTTGCTCGTCGAATAGTACTGCGTGACGGTATTGAGCCACGAAGAGCCGCCGACGGCACTCATGAACGACGTCAAGTAGGCTTGTTCGTGTTGCGGGTCGCCGTTGTTGAGCCCGAACCCCCAGAACACGATGTAGACCTTGGGGACGTTCTGGACAGGACCATTGTGGTACAGAAGCCCGCCGCCCGCGTTAGGACGAACGGCGCCGCGAACGTACATGATGTGCGCCGCTCCGGGCGGCTGTGCGGCGCGCGAAACCTGCATGACGTGGCGGCCTGACGAGAGTTGCGAGGCGAGTGGGGTCGTCGCGACGCCGCTTCCGCTGCAGGCGGACAGGGCGACGGCCGCGGCGATCGCGGCGGCCGACGAAGTCGCTCGAATAGAAAACATCGACACCTCAGGTTAGGGGTGTAAGGGGATTTCGCGGATTCTTCCGGCCGAGCGACAATCGGCCCTTGGGGCTGGGTGGCGGGGTGCGCCGGGACACACCGCGCGGTGCGGTCAATCAGTGAGCCTTGGACTCCTCGACGGCGACCGCTCCGCTCTTGATGGCGGCCATCAGCCGCTCGTAGTCGCGCGCGTTCTGCTCGGCGTACGCTTCGGCGAAGGCGTGGACCGCGCGGTCGAAGGCGTCGCCGCGCCCGAGGTATCCGGCAATCGTCGCCGATAGGCCGCTCGCCTTTGCATGGGCGCGCGCGAGGGCGGAGCCGCAGAGCGTGGCATATGCCGTTAGCTCCGGCGCCGACATCCGGTCGACGTTCGCGGAGGTTTTGAAGTCGCGCAACTGACGGACGTAAAAATCGTGATCGTCGGCGCGCATCCAACCCAAGAACGCGTCGCTTGCGAACTGGAGCAGACGCTGCCCTACGACCACCCGTTGGCCGTGCGAGTGCAGCGGCGATGCGCCGGCGAAAGGTTCGAGCACCGAGCGATTTGCTTCTTTGATTTGCAGGACCAGGCGGTCGTCGTCGCCGGCCACGAACAGCGCCGCCAGGCAGCGAGTCCCAACGCTTCCGACGCCCACGACCTTGTACGCGACGTCGACGAGGCGGAAACGCTCGAAGAGCGCGCGCCGGTCGGGCTCGAGCGTCCGCGAGTAGGCTTTCAAGGCGCGGTTGGCCAGCGCCGACGCAATGTCGTCGCCGTTGTCCGAGTGAAAAATCAGCGGCGGTGTGTCGACAAAGTGCGGCGTCCCGTCCTTGCCGGCGACGATTCCGGGGTACGCGTGCGCACTTGCAGTCTTGATTCCCTCACCCTTGGCAAGCGCGGCGAGCCGGCGCACTTCGGCCGAGCGGATCGCTTCGGCGAGCGCCTTCGCATCGAGTCGCGCATACCAGACTGCGAGCGTCGTCATCGCCGCATACCGGTCGATCGCCTCGCGGTACTCGCGCAGGCATGCCAACGTCGCGACGTCGCGCTCGGAGCCGCGCAGACCCAGCGCGCGACCGGCGATAGCGATGCTCGTCGCGAGGCGCTTGACGTCCCATTCCCACGGACCGTCGCTCGCCTCGTCGAAGTCGTTGACGTCGAAGACGAGATTTCGTTCCGGCGTCGCAAAGCCGCCGAAGTTCAAGAGGTGGCAGTCGCCGCAGAGCGGGACGCGGATCCGCGAGATCGGCGTTTGCGCGAGGTCGAACGCCATGAGTGCCGCGGCCCCGCGATAGAACGTGAATGCGGACTGCGACATCCGGCTGTAGCGGACCGGCAAGAGCTGCGGGAGCCGCTCGCCGTCGTTCGCGGTCAGAACCGCGACGGGGTCGCGCATCGCATCCGCCGGCTCCCAGGCTGCGTGCGCGCCGCGCGGCACGTCTTTGCGGGCCTTTTTTCCGATCGCGCGCAGCGTCTCGGGGTCGCGGCGCGCCGGCAGTTCGAGCCACTTCGGGCTCGGCGGGGCGGCGGAATCGCTCATCACAATGACCTATATTCTCGGCGGGCCCGGCTTCCTGGGGATGACGCATGATCGACTTCCACACGCACCTCCATCCGCCGCGGCTCTTCGCGGCGATTCGGCGCTGGTTCGCCGAGCATAGCGCGTGGGATATGGCGTCGCAGCCCGTGACGCCGGAGGACATCGCCGCGGCGCTCCGCACTGCCGGCGTCGAGCGGTTCGTGTTCTTCAGTTACGCGCACAAGCCGGCGATGGCGGCAGAGTTGAACGCCTGGCTCGTCGCGACCGCGCAGCGATTAGGCGGAGTGGGAATTCCACTCGGCACGGTTCACCTCGACGACGCCGATCCGGCCGGCGATCTCGCGAGAGCGCTCGACGGCGGGTGCGCCGGTCTGAAGATTCACGAAGACGTGCAGCGGCTCGCGGTCGACGACCCGCGCTTCGACCCGGTCTACGACGAGATCGAACGCCGGCGCGGCGTCGTCGTGGCGCACGTTGGGCCGATTCCGTGGCGTTACGAGCCCGAGGCCGGGGCGGTGCGCGTCGCGCGCGTGCTGGAGCGGCATCCAAATCTACAGTTCTGCGTCGCGCACATGGGCGTGCCCGATACCGCGCGCTACTACGCGATGATGGAACGCTTCGCGAATCTCTACGTCGATACGACGATGCTCTTCGCACTCGGTTCGCCGGTGACCGGCGCAAATGCCGGCGCTTTTGCGCGCGACGCCGTCGCCGCGCACGCAACCCGGATCGTCTACGGGACCGACTTTCCGAACATCCCGTACCCGTACGAACGCGAGCGTGCGGGGCTTGACGCGCTCGGCCTTCCGGCCGAGGCACTCGATGCGATCTTCGCCGGCAACGCGCGCCGGCTGCTCGGGGCGTCACTGGGCTGAAGGCCGGGAGAACGGCTCGGCGTGGAGAACCGGTTCGAGCCGTGAAGCTGCGTTCCAACCGATTGAGCTTTTACGGGATCGCGCTTCGCATCGCCGTCCCCGCGGTTGCGGCGTGCTTGGCTGCATTGCTCGCCCACATCGCGATCGACGTCGCCGGCGACTACGTGCTGGCGAACGACGCCTACGACGCCACCGCCCACGGTTCGCGCTGGCTAGCGTCGCTTGCGACGCTCGGCATGGCATGCGTCGGGCTGTGGGCGCTGTTGCGCGCCACGCTCGCCGAAGTGCGCGGCTCGTACGGCGCGTTGCGCGCGGTCCTGCGCGCTGCGCTTCCGCGGAATCCGGGCGCTTTCGTTGCGCTCGTGGTCGTCGTTACTGCGCCGCTCGTCCTTGCGATGGCGCGCCTCGACGCGCTGATCGCCGGTCAAGCGGTCGTCGATCCTGCCGACCTTTTCGGCGGCTCGGTCGCGCTCGGCGCTGGGATTTCGCTCGCGTTCGCCATCATCGTCGCGCTCGGCGCACTTCGAGTCTTCCGCCTGCTGTTGTGTTTCCATCGTTCGCTCGTGCGGGCCGTCGAGGCGTTCGTGCGCCTCGCGCCGCAGGGCGAGAGCGCCGTGCATCGCGTCGCGAGCGGTGCCGAGATCCGGCCGCGCGTCCCGGCCGCGCTCGTCCGCGCGACGGGCGCAAACCGCGCCCCTCCGATTCGACTCACCGGTCTTCTCGCGACCTAAGCCGACCGCGTAATAGCGCGGTGGGCTCCGGCGCTTCCACTACAGCGCTATCCCGGGAGTCGTTCGATGTTTTACAACTTATCTTTTCGCGTCGCACTCGCGTGCGCGCTGCTCGCGACCTCGTTCGCGCCGCGCGCCGCGTCGGCCGCTCCGAGCGTGGGCGGCGCCGTGACCGGACTCGTCACGAGCGTCGAAGGCAAGCCGATCGCGGGCGCCGTCGTCACGCTGCGGAGCGATCGCACCGCCTTGACGGCGCGGACCGACGTGCACGGGCGCTTCGCAGTCCACGACCTTGCGCCGGGTTCGTACGCGCTCGTGGCGAGTGCGGCCGGGTTCGACACCCCGCCGGCTCCGGCGACGACGATCGACGTCCGCGCGGGCGTGACGGCCGACGTGGCGGTTTCGCTCGCCCGCACCGCGTCATCGTTGTTGACGATCGGGCACGTCCAAACGCAAGGCAGCGACACCGTGTCGCTCTCTTCGGCGCCGAGCAGTACGATGAACGCGCAGACGTACGCGGCGCAAGGCGTAACCCGCGTTAGCGACGTGCTGCAAGACGACGTCGCGGCGACCCTCGTCCACGCGCTGGGCGGGAGCACGCAGCTGCCGACGCCGGTCGCGCTACGCGGCCCCGATCCAACCGAGACTTTAGTCGACATCGACGGGCATCAAGTCAACAACGGCGGCACCGGAGCGTTCGACTTGTCGTTGCTCGATCCGGCGGACTTGAACGCGATCGAACTCGTCAAAGGGATCTCGCCGTCGTCGCTCGTTGGCCCCGACACGATCGACGGCGCAATCAACATTCGAACGCTCGAGCCGACGTCCGACCCTCACGGCTTGCTGCGCCTCAGCGCCGGATCGTTCGGCGCCTTCGGTGAGACGCTTCAGACGACCGGTACGCAAGACCGTCTCGGCTACGCGCTTTCGCTCCATCGCACGACGAGTGACGGTCAGGTGAACCAGACGATTCTCGACGCGGGGAGCGGCAACGCTCAGGAAGTCGGAAGCGGTTTGCTAGGGTCAACGGCGCTTGGGAAGCTGCGCTACGCCTTCGGCCGCAATGATGCCGGCTACTTCGAGTTCTCGTTTCACGATCAGAGTCAATTTCGCGATCTGTCGGCGGCACTGTCATCGGTCCCGGGAGATACCAGCGGCGGCACGCTCAACTCCTTTGCGGGGACCGCCCTGCTCGCACACAACGCGGGCTTCGGCTTCGACGTGCAGACGCCGCTCGGAGCCCCCGACTCGAACGGGCTCACGCAAACGAGCCTGCTTTTCCGTCACTACATCGCGCTTTCGGCGCAATCGGTCGTCGGGCCGGGCGCCGACGCGTCGCCGTACCTTTATAACGACCGCGACTTGCTGACCAACGATTCGCTCGAGATCGAGCATCACTTCGCGAATAGCACGCTGACGTTCCAATACGAGTTTCGCAATGAGAACCTGGCGACCGATTTTGCCACCGGCGTCGTGAACGGCCAGTCGGTCACGCGCCGAGTCCTTTCGAATGCCGATCAGACGGCGTCCGGCGTCTCCACGCTCACGCTCGGGCAGAGCCTGCGCGATGCCGTCCTGCGTTACACGCTCGACCCGACGCCGCAGTTACATTTCACGTTCGCAACCTACTACAGCGACTCGACGCCCTGGGGGCAGAGTCTCGACCCGCGCTTCGGTTTCGTCTGGACGCCCGACGCGCGATCGGCGGTGCGTTTCTCGCTCGGCACGACGTTCCAGCCGCCGAACCTGCCCGAATTGATCGTCCCCCCCGTTCTGCCGAATCCGGTCGGCGGTTACATTACGATTGGAAACCCAAATCTAAAACCCGATCGCGCGACCGAGTACGGGCTCGGGTTCGAACGCGCGATCGGAAACGGGTCGAGCCGCACCGATTTGTCGCTCGACCTGTACCGCGATAATTTGCGTCAGCCGTCGACGACGTTCTTACCGCCGCTTGATCCGAATTGCGGTCCGGTCAGTCAGGGCGGCGACGGCACCCCGTGCCCGCTCAGTTATCAGATCAACGCCGGCGATGCGGTCTACCAGGGGTTCGAGTTCGGCGCGCGCCGACGGCTCGGCCCGTTCACGACGCTTCGATTCGGCTACGCGGCGCACAGCGCGTATCTGCCGGTCGTCCCGCCCGAAGTGCAAAGCGGTTCGCTCGTCGTCGGCGAACAGACGCTCGGCTTGCCGCTGCACAAAGCGACGATTTCAGTCGAAGGCGCGCCCCCGCTCGGCTTGACCTTCGGCGCCGGCCTCGTCTACGAAGGCGCGTACAACGAACTAGACCGTCCGCCGTTTGCCACGCTCAACGCGCACGCCGGCTACCGCTGGCCGTCGCTCGAGATAGGTCTGGCGGCGACCAATTTGACGGACGTCTACGACCAGCGCTTCACGCTCCTCGGCGCGGGCGTCCCGTATGGCGGGATCGCCGGGCCGCTCGCAACCGATGCGTATTCCCTGCAAGGCACCGCGTTTACGTTCAGTGTGACGCGCCGCTTTTAGCGCCTCGCGTCTCAGCGGGTTCGGCGAGGCGACGGCCGAAAACACAAATCATGGACGATCCCCAGATCCACACCCACATCGAGGAGTTGGTCGCCGAAGAGCACCGCTTGCTGGAAAAGGCCGAGGCGGGCGGGCTCGACGCGACCGAGCGAGCGCGCCTTGAAGCGGTGAACGTGCAACTCGACCGGTACTACGACTTGCTGCGGCAACGGCGCGCGCGCCGCGAATTCGGCCAGCCTCCCGAGAGCGCGGAGATGCGCTCGGGCGACGTCGTCGAGCGGTACCTGCAGTAGCACGCCGAGCGCGGTCGGCCCGAGCAGCCCGGCCGATGAGGGTACTGCGCGCCGTGCTGGCCGTCGCGGTCGTGGCGGGGCTCGCTTACCTCTTTTATCGGTACGTGCTGCGGGTCACACCGGCAGCGGCCGATAGAATCACCGTCTACTATTGTAAAACGGACGGAGAGACGCTTGTTCCATGGACGGTGACCCTGGGTCCGGCTCGCGATCGAAAGAGCGTGGCTTTTTATGCGGTTGCGCAGGCTTTGGCCGGACCTCCCGCCGGGACGCCGGCGATTCACTTCCCATCCGGGACCATCGCACAGCGGGTCGACGTCGACGGGGACCTGGCGACCGTCGATTTGAGTCGCGCGATCGAATCGAGTGCCGGCGGAAGCTTCGCGGAAGGCGCCGAGTTCAAGGCGCTCGTGTGGACGCTAACCGCACAGCCCGGGATCGACAAAGTGCAAATCGAGGTCGAAGGCCGGAAGATTCCAACATTGCCCGGAGGGCATCTTGAACTCGATCGTCCGCTCGCGCGCTCCGACTGGTAGCGGGCTAGCAGTCAGGGCCTTCGCGCTACTGCTCGCTCTCGGCGTGACATTCGCGACGGGCGCGCGCGCCGCGTCGGCGCAACCGCCGGCAAACTTTTGGTTTGCCGGAACGAACTTGATCTTGGCACGAGCGCAGAACCATGACGGGACGGTCGCAGTCGCGAACGACGATCCCGGGCTCGTTCGTTTTCTCTCGAAGCTCGGCGCAACGCTGGCGTACGATCCCGGCCAGCGTTACGCCGTCGTCACGAGCGCCGACCACCGCACGATCGTCTTTACCGTCGGCGACGCGCGCTACTCGAACGGGGCTACGCCCCAGACCGCGCCTTTTGCGCCGTACCGCGATGGACGCAGCATCTTCGTCCCGTTCCTCACGCTTGCCAAGGCGCTCTACGTCCTTCCGGTGACGGACCGCGGCGCGATCGTGCTGCAGCCGCAGATCGGCGCACTCGACGTTCGCACCAAAGGGACGATCACGGTCGTCACGTTACGGGGCGCGACCGCGCTTCAGTTCGAACGCCGCGCGGGGACGAGCGACTCGGTCGTTTTTGCCTTCCGCGGCGTCGCAACGACCCTCGAACCGCAGCGCCGGCTCGGCAGCGCGATCCTTCACGGGTTATCGCTCGAGACCAGTGGGACGGCGCGCAACCCGACGACGGTCGTGACGTTTGACGTGACCCCCGACAGCACGCGGGCTCTCAGCGGCTCGCGCTCCGCGAACGAGATCGCGATTGCGTTCGGTCCGCCCGGCGTCGCCCTCGGCGGACAACCGCTCCCCGCCACGCCGGCGACTCCAAGCGTCATTGCCCACGAGCCGCCGGGGCAGACGACGAACGAATACGCGCCGCTCCCGGGCGACGTCCCGGTCGCCGACGCCGTCCCGCCGCCGCCGCTCGGCGCACCGGTGCAAGTGACGTCGATCGACCTCGCGCCCGAGGAGCAGTCGCTCAACGTGCGCATCGGAGTGAGCGGGCCGGTCGGATACGAGTGGCACAGGCTCGCGGACAACCGCTGGTTCATCGACCTGCAGAACGCGACCCTCGCGACACCCGCGCGCGACGAACAGCCCCACTCGAGTGCGGTCTTGTCGGTGCGCGTGCGCCAACTCTCGCCGGCGCCCGACCCCGTTGTGCGGATCGCGTTCACGCTCGCCTCGCCGCGCCGCGTCGACGTTACGCCGTCGACCGGCGGTTTCAACCTCGCCGTCAATACCCTCGACGACCTGCAGCCGCAGCGAAGCGGCTCGGGACGCATAGCGAGCGGCGCGGTCATCGCGACCGCGCCGTCGCCGGCGCTGACCGCGCCCGACCTGTGGTCGAGCCCGGGGCCGTCCGCCACGCCCTCGCACCTCCCGGTTCCGACGAATCCGAAGTTGATCGTAATCGATCCCGGCCACGGCGGGAGCGACTCGGGCGCGGCGCACAACGGGCTGACCGAGAAAGACCTGACGCTCGATATCTCGAGACGTCTTCGCGCGATCTTGCTCGCGCGAGGCTGGCAGGTGAAGATGACGCGAGATGCCGATACCGACGTTTTTCAGCCGAACGACTCGGCGCGCGACGAACTGCAGGCCCGCTGCGACATTGCGAACAACGCCGGCGCACGCTTTTTCGTCAGCGTCCACATCAACAGTTACACGAGCGACGCGCTGAACGGGACGACGACCTACTACTACAAGAGCGGCGACGCGCCGTTCGCCGAGGCGATCCACCGGCGCCTCGCCGGGTCGGCCGGGACGGCCGATCGCGGGTTGCGCAAGGAAGATTTTTACGTCATTCGCCACACCGACATGCCGTCCGCGCTGATCGAAACGGCCTTCCTCTCCAACGCCGGCGACGCGGCGCTGCTCCATTCGCCGGCGTTCTTGCAGCGGATCGCAATTGCGATCGCTGACGGGATCGGTGACTACGCCACGAATGCACCGTTCGTGAGTCCTTCCGCCACCGACGGGTCCTAGGGTTCCCTAACCATTCTCGGCATCTTCGATTCCGGGCTGGGTGGCCTGACCGTTCTGCGCGACGTTCGCGCGCGGCTGCCCGCCGAAGACATCGTCTACTTGGCCGATCAGGCGCACGTCCCGTACGGCGATCGGTCCTCGGATGACTTGCGCGCATTCTTGAAAGCCAACGTCGCATTTCTTGAGGCCGCAGGCGCCGATGCGATCGTCATGGGCTGCAACACGTCGTGCGCGACGGCCGCGCGGTATGGCTGGCCGAAGACGCCGGTCCCGATCCTCGACTTGATCGACGCCGTCGCCGAGGCCGTCGCACAGTCGGGCGCGCCCCGCGTCGGCATCCTTGCGACGAACGTCACGGCACGCTCGGGCGCGTACGGCGCCGCGATCCGGCGGCGTTCGCCGGAAACCGAGGTCCAAGAATTGGGTGCGCCGGGGCTCGTTCCGCTCGTTGAGGCGGGGGCGCTTGAAGGGCCGCGCGCCCGCGCCGAAGTCGAAAGCGCTTGCGCCGGCTTCGTTCGGCCCCTCGACGCGCTCGTTCTGGCGTGCACGCACTTCCCGCTCTTGGACGATCACTTCGCAGCGCTACTCGGAGCCGGAGTTCAACGGATCGACCCCGCGGTCGTCCAAGCCGAGCGCGCCGTCGCGTTCGCGCGCGCGCGTGGCGCCCGCCACGAGCACGGCGCGACGCGCTACGTCACGACCGGCGACCCGGTCGCCTTCCGCGTTGCCGTCGAGCGCCTGTGCGGGCCGCTCGGTCCGCTCGACGCCGTCGGCTCACAACAGGCGGAACAAATGGTAGAAGATGTACACTGAGGCGCTGCCGAGCAGCGCGCCGACGATCACCTGCGCCGGGGTGTGGGCTTTCAAGTAAACGCGCGACCAAGCGACGATCGGGATCAAGATGAGAAACGGCAGCGGCTGCTGCCCGAAGACGTAGACGAGCGCGACCATCGAGGCCGAGATGCCGAGCGCGTGGGTCGAGATCTTCCAGTAGCGCGTGATGTACTGGACCGCGACGGAAGCGGCAGCGTAACCTCCCATCGTCGCGATCAAGAGAGTGGGTGCGTGGACGAGCCATAGGACGAGCGTCCCGGCCCAATAGAAGAGCACGAACGCAACGAAAACGCGCTCGCGCTCGCTTCGCGACGACATGTCGAGGTCGGTGATCCGGTCGGTCGCGTAGAGCCACAGCACGTACAGCATTGGGCCGATCGACGTGAAGAACGTGCTGATGAACAGCAGAAACCAGAACTGCGCGGTGCTGCGCGCGGTGGCGTGCGCGAGGATGACAAAGAGCGTCAGCGCCGTGAGGAACGGGTTGCAGACCGTTGAAAAAATGCGCGCGAGGTCGGTGAGGACCCGGCGGCGGCGGCTGATTTGCACGGGTGTCGGGCGCGGCAGTTCGCTCGTCACTCCGGGAAAGTGCGGCGCGCCGGAGGAGAGCCCTTCCGCCGCCGTGGGGGTAAATCGCCCTCAGACCGTCTAAGAATGCGCAATGGTGTTAGAACGGATCGACTCCCCGGCCGATCTCAAGCGGCTGACGCGCCCCGAAATCGACGTTCTCGCCCGCGAAATCCGCGACGCCTTGGTCGAGGCGTGTGCGAAGAACGGCGGGCACCTCGCGCCGAACCTCGGCGTCGTCGAGTTGACGCTCGCGCTGCACCGCGTCTTCGAGGCGCCGCGCGATAAGATAGTCTGGGACGTCAGCCATCAGGTCTACGTCCAGAAACTCGTCACCGGGCGGCGCGACCGGATCAACACGATCCGCAAGGGTGGCGGTTTGTCGGGGTTCGCGATGCGCAGCGAATCCGAGTACGACTGCTTCGGCGCCGGGCACGCTTCGACGTCGATCTCGGCCGCGCTCGGCATGCTTCAGGCGCGCGAACTGGCCGGGACGACGGAGTCGATCGTCGCGGTCATCGGCGACGGCGCGTTGACGGGCGGGCTCGCCTACGAGGCGCTCAACAACGCTGGTCAGTTGAAGTGCAACTTCATCGTGATCCTCAACGACAACGAAATGTCGATCGCGCCGAACGTCGGGGCGATCGACCGGTATCTCGGGACGCTCCGCTCGAAGCCGATTTTCAACGCGGCCCGCGAGAAGGCCAAGGAGATCCTTGGGCACGTGCCGTTCGGCGACACCGCTCGCAAGGCGCTCTCGACCGCCGAGGAGGCCGGGATGCGGTTCTTCTCGAGCGAGCCGAAGGCTGCGGTCATCTTCGAAGAACTCGGTTTCCGATACATCGGACCGATCGATGGCCACGACTACGATACGCTCGTTGACGTCCTCTCGAACGTGCGGCGCTTTAACGAGCCGGTCTTGCTGCACGTAAAGACCGTGAAGGGCAAGGGATTCGAACCCGCCGAGCTCGACAAGCGAACCTTCCACGGCGTCGGCCCCTTTGAAGTTGAAAACGGGAAGATCGAGTTCAAGCCGGGACCGCGCCCGACGTTCTCCGAGGCATTTGGGGAAGCCCTGACGTCGCTGGCCGACCGCAACAAGAAAATCATTGGAATCACCGGGGCGATGCCCGACGGAACGAAGCTCTCAAAGTTCGCGAAGAAACATCCGGAGCGGTACTTCGACGTCGGAATCGCCGAAGCGCACGCGGTCTGCTTCGCAGCCGGCGCCGCAACCGCGGGTCTGCGCCCGGTGTGTGCGATTTACTCGACGTTCCTGCAGCGCGCGTACGACCAAGTCGTCCACGATGTCGTCATCCAGAACCTTCCGGTCGTCTTCTGCATGGACCGCGCCGGGGTCGCCGGCGACGACGGACCGACCCACATGGGACTGTACGACATCGCCTACATGCGGACGCTCCCGTACATGACGATCATGGCGCCGCGGATCGAGGACGAACTCGGCCCGATGCTCGAGCACGCGCTGTCGCTGAACGGTCCCGTCGCAATTCGGTACCCGCGCGGCAACTCGCAGGGGAACCATCTCGAGCCGCCCGCGCCGATCGTGCACGGCCGCGCCGAAGTTCTGCGCCGCGGCGAAGACGTCGCGATTCTGGCGTTGGGGAACACGTGCGACGTCGCGCTCGACGCCTACGATCTGCTGGAGCCGACCGGGTCGCGCCCGACCGTCGTCAACATGCGGTTTGTCCGGCCGCTCGACGAAGCGCTGCTCCTCGAGTTGGCGCAGACCCACCGGCGCTTCATCACCCTTGAGGAGCATTCGCTCATGGGCGGCTTCGGATCGGCGATCTGCGAGTTCGCCGTCGACCGGGGTCTAAACGTGAAGATCGAGCGGATCGGCGTCCCCAATGTCCTGATCCAGCACGATAAACAGCCTAACCAACGCGCAACCTTCGGGCTCTCGGGCGAGAGTCTGGCCGGTCGAATCCGCGCCATGGAGGCGGCCTCGGCGAGGTAGCCGCCGCCAGGCGTAGAAAGGCCGGGGCCGTGATATTGCCGTTTTTCCCGTTGCTGGCGGCCGCGACCGCCGCGCCGACCGCGGCGGCCACGCTGTCGCCCGCGCTTGCGCAGCAACTCCAGAATTTCCAGTTCGCCCACAAGACGTCGCTGGCGACGAATGCGCCATGGCTGACCCACCTGATGGCGGGCATCTTCATCGCCTCGGCGGTCGCGCTCGTCGTGTTGCTCGCGGTCCAAACGACCAAGCAAGAAGGGCTGAGCGGGACGATCGGCGGCCGCGTCGAGTCGGCGTACCGGCCGCGGCTAGGCTTCGACCAGCAACTGCAACGAATCACGCAGATCGTCGCCCTGACGTTCGTGTTTTTCGCGACGCTCGTCAGCTTGTCGGGAATCTAGCGGGGCCTGTGCCGCTTCTCGAGGTCAAAGACCTCCGGGTCGGTTTCAAGACCGACGACGGGTTTGTCAACGCCGTCAACGGTCTCTCCTACTCGGTCGAAGCGGGTTCGACGCTGGGGATCGTCGGCGAGTCAGGTTCGGGGAAATCCGTCAACGCGTTGACGATCATGCGCCTCATTCCGATCCCGCCGGGCCGGATCGAGGGCGGCTCGATCACGCTGCGCGGCGAGAACCTCTTGCAGAAGAGCGAGCCGGAGATGCGCAAGATCCGAGGCAAGGACATCGCTATGATCTTCCAAGATCCGATGACCTCGCTCAATCCGGTCTTGACGGTCGGCGATCAAGTCTCAGAGGCGATCACGCTCCACCTCAAGATGAGCAAGAAAGAAGCGTTCGACAAGACGGTCGACATGTTGCGCCTGGTCAAGATTCCGTTGCCCGAGAAGCGCGTCAAGGAGTATCCGCACCAGCTTTCCGGCGGGATGCGGCAACGGATCATGATCGCGATGGCGCTCTCGTGCGACCCCGACGTCTTGATCGCCGACGAGCCGACGACCGCCCTCGACGTGACCATTCAGGCTCAAATCCTGGATCTGATGAACGAGATGCAGCGCCGCCTCGGCTCGGCGATCATCCTGATCACGCACGATCTCGGCGTCGTCGCCGAAACGTGCCAGAACGTCCTCGTGATGTACGCCGGAAACATGGTCGAATACGGAACCGCGCTTCAGATCTTCGACGAGCCGCGCCACCCATACACGATGGGGCTTCTCTCGTCGCTCCCGCGGCTCGATGAGAAGGACCAAACGCGTTTGGTCCCGATCGAAGGCCAGCCGCCGAACTTGCTGCGTCTGCCGCGGGGCTGCTCGTTCGCGCCGCGTTGCAAGTACCGCATGCCGATCTGCGATCAGCCGGTCCCATTGTACGATTTTGGAAACGGCCACGTGGCCCGCTGTTTCCTGTACGACAAGCGCACCGAGGGCGAGCGGACGCTCGAGGTTGAGTCGAAGCCGATCGTCCCCGGCAGCCTCACCGAACCGCCGGCTCAGGCGGTCGCAAAGTGAGCGTGACGCCGAACGGCAAAGCCGGCGATCTGCTCGTCGTACGGGACCTCTACAAGTATTTCCCGATCAATGCCGGGATTTTGTCGCGCCATGTCGGCGACGTAAAAGCCGTCGACGGAGTCGATTTTTCGATCCGTGAGGGCGAGACGCTCGGGCTGGTCGGCGAGTCCGGGTCGGGGAAGACGACCGCCGGGCGGGTCGTTCTCCGCCTGCTCCCCGCAACGAAGGGCGAGGTGATTTTTGAAGGTCGCAACGTCCTCGAGCTCGGGCGCGAAGAGGTCCGAAAACTGCGCCGCGAGATGCAGATCATCTTCCAGGATCCGTACGCGTCGTTGAATCCCCGGATGACCGTCGGCGACATCATCTCGGAGCCGCTCGCGATCCACGGGATCGCGAAGGGCAAAGCCGCTGAAGCTCGGGTCCAGGAGTTGCTTCGTCTCGTCGGCTTACAGCCGTATCACGCGAACCGGTACCCGCACGAGTTTTCGGGGGGCCAGCGCCAGCGCATCGGGGTCGCGCGCGCGCTCGCGGTGTCGCCGAAATTCATCGTCGCCGACGAGCCGGTTTCGGCGCTCGACGTCTCGATCCAAGCCCAGGTCGTCAATCTGCTTCAAGACCTTCAGGCTCAGTTCAAGCTGACGTTTCTCTTCATCGCTCACGACCTCTCGGTCGTCCGCCACATCTCGAACCGTGTAGCGGTCATGTACGTCGGCAAGATTATGGAGATCGCCGACCGGGACGACCTCTACGAGAACCCGCTCCACCCGTACACGATCGCGCTCCTCTCCGCCATTCCGATCCCCGACCCGTCGGTCGAGCAGCGCCGCAAGCGGATCATCCTCTCGGGCGATATCCCGTCGCCGGTGAATCCCCCGTCGGGCTGTCGTTTCCACACGCGCTGCCCCGTCGCGTTCGCGCGGTGCAAAGTGGAGGTCCCTGCGATGCTTACGTACGGACCGAGCCATCAGGCGGCATGCCATTGGGTGGAAGAGCACGGCGGCCAAGCCCCCGACTTGACTGCCGGCCGCGCCGTCGTCGCGTAGCGGAGCCGCGTTAGCGGCGAAGTGCTGTCAAAGTCAAAGGGGTGCCCACGCGCTGTGCGTGTGGGGCGCGGAGCCGCGTTAGCGTCGAAGTGCTGTCAAAGGGGTGCCCACGCGCTGTGCGTGTGGGGCGCGGAGCCGCGTTAGCGTCGAAGTGCTGTCAAAGGGGTGCCCACGCGCTGTGCGTGTGGGGCGCGGAGCCGCGTTAGCGGCGAAGTGCTGTTAAAGCAGAAGAGCGATTGGAAACCAATCGCTCTTCAAAGTTCGCAGGCCTGAAAGAGGCTTAGGCTTTCTTCTTTCTGCGCCCCTTGCGACGTCCGGCCTTCTTGCGCCCGGTCGCCTTCTTAGCGGTGGCCTTCTTCGCGGTGCCCTTCTTGCGTCCGGCCTTCTTGCGTCCCGTCGCCTTCTTGGCGGTGCCCTTCTTGCGCCCGCCCTTCTTGCGTCCGCCCTTCTTGCGTCCGCCGGCCTTCTTCGCGGTGGCTTTCTTGCGGCCACGCTTCTTGCGTGGTGCCGCCGCCTTCTTGGCGGTGGCTTTCTTAGCGGTGGCCTTCCGCGCTTTCTTTCGGCCGCCTTTGCGGCGTGGTTTTGCGGCCGGGGCTTCGGGGGTCATCCCATCCATGCCGCCCATGATGTCGCTATCCAAATTGCCTCCTCGTCACGCGGGACGATCGAATGCGTGGACACGTTGCTGCTTTTTAGCGTCAACGCGTTTGGTTGCATATTATAACGATGACAGAAAATATGCAAGTTTCGCGCGCGTGTAACAGCTTCGGTTTGCGGTCTTGGGCTCCCGGACGTCGTGAATTGCGCGTCCAGCGCAATTCACGACTCGGCTGCTCGTCGCTCTCGCCGTCCGTGGCTCCGCTCCTCGCAGACGCCGGTCGCCCTAAGACCGCAAACCTTCGCGTCAGCTTTCGCAGCTCGACTTGCAAAAGGGGGGCGGAGCGCCGCGGCCGCGAGGCACAAAACCCGCGCGTTCTAGGCTCCCTTAGCCTGGTGAACGACCCACCCCCTTGACGTTGGGAGTTATACTTAGGGCGTTTTTGGCCGAACCCCAGGCCAGCGGCTCGGAGACCATCATCGCTTGAAAAGACCCCTCATCATCGTCGAATCGCCGACAAAAGCGCGCACGATCAAGAAGTTCCTCCCCGCGCGCTTCGCGGTGAAAGCGTCCGTCGGGCACGTCCGCGACTTGCCGAAAAGCTCGCTCGGCGTCGACGTCGCGCACGATTTCGCGCCGCGCTACCTGACGATCAAGGGGAAGGGCGACGTCATCAAAGACCTCAAGAGCGCGGTCAAAGGCGGCCACGGAAGTGTACCTGGCGACCGA
This sequence comes from Vulcanimicrobiota bacterium, assembly GCA_963832625.1. Classification (GTDB taxonomy): domain Bacteria; phylum Vulcanimicrobiota; class Vulcanimicrobiia; order Vulcanimicrobiales; family Vulcanimicrobiaceae; genus CAWHUV01. Next base: position 1,308,673 of record CAWHUV010000008.1, read on the forward strand.
CCCCGACCGCGAGGGCGAAGCGATCGCGTGGCACTTGGCGGAGCTGCTGAAGCTCGACCACCCGAAGCGGATCGAACTCCACGAGATCACGAAAGCCGCGGCGCAAAAGGCGATCGCCGAACCCCACGCGATCGACATGGATCGGGTCAACGCGCAGCAGGCGCGCCGGATCCTCGACCGCCTGGTCGGTTACAAGATCTCTCCGCTGTTGTGGGCGAAGGTCCGCGGCGGCCTCTCGGCAGGCCGGGTGCAGTCGGTGGCGGTCCGGCTCATCGTCGATCGCGAGCGCGAGATCGCAAGCCTTCGTCACGCGCGAGTACTGGACGATCGCCGCGCAACTCGCGCGGGCCGGCCGAACCGCAAGTTTTCCCGGCCGAACTTCTGGAGATCGACGGTCAAAAGGCGCAGATCGACAACGGAGGGCGCGCCGATCAAATCGTCGCCGACCTCGAGGACGCGTCGTTCCGCGTCGCGACGGTCAAGCAGCGCGAAGCGCGGCGGAGCGCCGCAGCGCCGTTCACGACCTCGACCCTGCAGCAAGAAGCCTCGCGAAAGCTGCGCTTCCGCGTGCGTCGCACGATGCAAGTGGCGCAGGCGCTTTACGAAGGCGTCGACCTCGGCAGCGAAGGGACGCAGGGGCTCATCACGTACATGCGGACCGACTCGACGCGGATCGCGGATAGCGCGCGCGACGACGCGCGGAAGTTCATCGAGACGACGTTCGGTGCGGAGTTCTACGGCGGCGCCCGGACGCACAAAATGCGCGAGGGGGCGCAGGACGCCCACGAGGCGATTCGCCCGACGGACGTCACGCGCACGCCGGAATCGCTCGCCGGCGTTCTGCGGCGCGACGAACTGCGCTCTGTACCAGTTGATCTGGGAACGGTTCGTTGCCTCGCAGATGGGGCCGGCTATTTACGACCAAACGACCGTCGACATCGCGGCGACCCCCAAAGCCGGCTCCAGCCGATACCTCTTCCGCGCGAACGGGAGCGTCATGAAGTTCGCCGGCTTCACCGCAGTGTACGAAGAGGGCAAGGACGACGACGGCGCGCAGGCGGGCAAGAACGGCCGCGCGGCGCGTACTCCGCTCCCCGCTCTGACCGACGGCGACGCGCTCGACGCGAAAGCGATCGAGCCGAAGCAGCACTTCACCGAACCTCCGCCGCGATACACCGAGGCGACCCTCGTCAAGGCGCTCGAAGACAACGGGATCGGCCGGCCGTCGACCTACAGCTCGATCGTCGAGACGATTCAAGCCCGCCAGTACGTCGAGCAGGTCGAGCGCCGTTTTCGCCCGACCGAGATCGGGACGGCGGTCAACGATCTTCTGGCCGAACACTTCAAAGACATCATGGACCTGAGTTACACGGCCAAGATGGAGCACGAACTCGACCTCGTCGAAGAGCACAAAGCCGAATGGCAGGACGTCTTACGCTCGTTCTACGGCCCGTTCGAGCGCCAACTCGAAGAGGCGGAGAAGAAGCTGCCCAAGCTCGAGCTCAAGGACGAGCCGACCGACGAGATCTGTCCGAATTGCGGCCGGCCGATGGTCATTAAGACCGGGCGCTTCGGGCGTTTCATCTCGTGCAGCGGCTATCCGGAATGCAAGACGACAAAGCCGATCCTCAAAGACACGGGGGCAATTTGTCCGCGCGACGGCGGCAAGATCGTCGAACGCCGTTCGAAGCGCGGCCGAACCTTCTACGGCTGCGCGAACTACCCGGCATGTGACTTCGTTTCATGGGACCGTGTCATCCCCGACCCTTGTCCGGTCTGCGGCGCCTACGTGACGGCAAAATCACGCCGCGGCGCGCTCGTCCTCGAGTGCAGCGCCGACAAGACGCACGACACGAGCGCGATCGGCGGCGCCGAACGCGAGCCGGAGACCGCGACGCCAAGCCCCGCGGCGGTGTAGAGGGCCCTTGCATCCGGCCGCGGCATAGCGCTTCCATGCGCAACGCGCCCGCAATTCGTGTCGTCGGGGGCGGTCTGGCTGGGTGCGAGGCCGCGTGGCAAGCCGCACGGCGCGGCCTCGAGGTCGAGCTCTTCGAGATGCGTCCGGCGATGCGCGGTCCGGCGCACGTGACGGATTCGCTTGCCGAGCTCGTGTGCAGCAACTCATTGCGCGGCGCGTCGCTGGAGAACGCCGTCGGTCTCCTCAAGGAAGAACTGGCGCGGCTCGGCTCGCTGATCGTGACGAGCGCGCGCGACACCGCGGTTCCGGCGGGTGGGGCGCTCGCGGTCGATCGAGTGCGATTTGCGGCCGCGGTCGAAGCGCGCTTGCGCGCGCTTCCCAACGTGCGAATCGTCCGCGAAGAAGTCGGCGCGCTCGATCCTGCGGTCGCGACGATCGTTGCGTGCGGCCCGCTCCCGTCGGAGCGCCTCTCGCGCGCGATCGACGATCTGCTCGCCTCGGCGGCGCCGGCCGAGCCCAGCCCGCGCCCGCGGCTGCACTACTACGACGCGGCGTCGCCGATCGTCGCGGCCGAATCGCTCGACCTCGACAAAATGTACTCTAAATCCCGCTACGATAAGGGCGACGGCGACGACTATCTCAACATTCCGCTCGACCGGCTCGCGTACGAACAACTCGTCCGAGATCTGCGCGAGTTGCCGAAGCACGACCCGAAGGACTTCGAACTCGAGACGCAAGCGGAGCGCGTCCCGTACTTCGAGGGCTGCCTGCCGGTCGAAGAGATGGCCGCGCGCGGCGACGACGCGCTGCGCTTCGGCCCGATGAAGCCCGTCGGCTTACGCGATCCGCGGACCGGCCGAACTCCGTATGCGGTCGTGCAACTGCGTAAGGAGAACGCGGCGGGCACCGCTTACAACCTCGTTGGTTTTCAAACGCGTTTGACCTGGCCCGCACAGAAAGAGGCGTTCGGCCGGCTTCCAGGGTTGGAAAACGCCGAGTGGCTTCGGCTCGGCGTCATGCACCGCAACTCGTTCGTCGACGCGCCGCGCTTTCTGATGCCCGATCTTCGCGTGCGCGGTTTCGAACGGATTTGGCTGGCCGGGCAGATCACCGGCGCCGAAGGGTACGTCGAAGCCGCTGCCTGCGGGACGATCGCGGCCCTAGGCGCGGCTCGCGTCCTGCGCGGCGGTTCGCCGCTCGAAGTCCCAGCCGACACCGCGCTCGGCGCGATCGTCGCGCATCTGCAGAACCGTGCGACCGCCGATTTTCAACCTGCGAACGTCAGTTGGGCGTACTTCTCGGCGCTCGCCGATCCGCCGAAAGAGAAGCGCGAACGGCGCCGCCGGCTCGCGGAGCGCGCGCTCGGGCGGCTCGCGGCGTGGCAGGCCGAACTCGACGCGGAGGCGTTTGCCGAGGTGCCGGCGTGAGCGAGGCGCGCGCAAGGATTCGCTCGACGACGATCCTCGCCGTCCGTCGCGACGGGAAGCTTGCGATCGCGGGCGACGGCCAGGTGACGCTCGACAAGACGATCGTCAAGCACGGCGCGCGCAAGGTTCGGCGGATCGCGAACGGAACGGCGCTCGCCGGATTCGCCGGCTCCGCAGCCGACGGGATCACGCTGCTCGAGAAGTTCGAGGCGAAACTCGTCGAGTACAAAGACATCACCCGGGCCGCCGTCGAGCTTGCGAAGGACTGGCGCCAGGATCGGATGCTGCGGCGGCTCGAGGCGCTCTTGATCGTCGGCAATGCGGCGCACTTGTTCGTTCTGAGCGGGACCGGCGACGTGATCGAGCCGGACGAGGGGATCGCCTCGATCGGGAGCGGCGGGCCTTACGCGCAGGCGGCCGCGACGGCGCTGATCCGGCACACGTCGCTCGACGCCGAAACGATCGCGCGCGAAGCCTTGACGGTCGCGTCCGCGATCGACATCTACACGAATTCCGACATCCTCGTCGAAGTCATTTGACCCGAGCAGATCGGCGCGCATCACGTATTCGCCACTAGATGTCCAGGAAGATAGGAGGATAGATGGCACTACGCAGGTTCATCATCGAAAGGGATATCCCACAGGTGGGCTCGCTCGAACGCGAAGCGCTTCGCGGGGCGGCCGCCAAATCCAACGAAGCGCTTCGGCAACTCGGCCCGGACATTCAGTGGGTCGAGAGTTACGTCGCCGGCGACAAGACGTTTTGCGTCTACCTCGCCAAAGACGAGGCGATCATCCGCAAGCACTCAGAGATCAGCGGCTTCCCGGCCACAACGATCACCGAGATTCGCAAGACGATCGATCCGACGACCGAGCGCGCCGAGTAGGTGAAGCGAACGAGATCGCGATTGTCTAAGTTAGCTGGCCTCGGACTGATCTTTTGCGCGGCGGTTCTCTTCGCCGCGCCGGCTGCTGCCGGCGCGCAAACGATTTCGGCGCCACCGTATGTCCCCCGCGCGGCGCTGGTGCATCATGCCGTCACGACGACCGTACCCGAGGCGCAGGCGAAGTTCGACGAAGGGCTGACACTGATCTACGCGTTCAACCGCGACGAGGCCGCGCGCCGGTTCGAGGCGGCCGCGAAGGCCGATCCGGCGCTCGCGATGGCGTGGTGGGGCGTCGCGCTCGCCAACGGCCCGAACCTAAACGTCGGCATGTCGAAAGAACGCGTCGCGGCGGCGCAGGCGGCGCTCGCGAAGGCGAAGGGCCTCGAAGCGGGAGCTTCAGCCGAGGAGCGGCGGTATGTCGAGGCGCTCGCGGTGCGTTATCCGGCGACCTTCACGAGCGACGAAGCGGAGCGACCCGGCTACGTCGCCTATCGCGCCGCGATGGATAAATTGCACACCGACTACCCGGACGATCTCGACGCGGCGACCCTCTACGTAGAGAGTTCGATGGACGTCGACGACTGGGGCTGGGAGGCGGGGCATCCGATCGGCGTCACGGCGGCGCTCGAGGCGACGCTCGAAAGCGTCCTCGCGCGCGACCCGGGCCACGTCGGCGCGAACCACTACTACGTCCACCTGATGGATTTCGTCGGGGTCGCGGACCGCGCGCTGCCGAGCGCCCGGCGCTTGAGCGCGCTCCCGGTCGAACCGGCGGCCTCACATCTGCAGCACATGTCGGGGCACAACTACCTCGACCTCGGTCTGTTCGCGGCGCTCGAACGCGACAACCGGCAGGCCGTCGACGACGACCGCGCCTACGCGGCGAGCATCAACGCCGCCCCAACCACGCTCGACTACTTCGAGCACAACTTGGATTTCTACGTCGGCGGCGCGCTGATGCTCGACGACCGCTCCGAAGTCGACCGCGCGGTCGAGATTGCGCGATCCGCCGGCCAACCCGCACTTGGCCTGCTTGCATATGCCCGTGAGGGGCGTTGGGACGACGTGTTGGCTACGCCGGCGCCAAATTCGCGAAACCAATTTGAAAGCGCGCTGTGGCACTACACCCGCGGCCTCGCGTTCGCGGCGCGCGGCGACGGCGCGGGGGCGCGCGTCGAGTTGGCGGCGCTCGACAGTGCGGCCGCCGGCGCGACGGGTTACGTTCGCGGCTTCTTTACGGCGCTCGATCGGATGCTTGGTGCGCGGGTCGCTCATTTGGAGGGCGACGATTCCACCGCGGTCGCGCGCCTGCGAGCGGTCGTCGCAACGATCGCGCCGTTGCCCCCGGAAGTTTTCGCCCCGTGGTTTTACCCGGCCGGGGAATGGCTCGGCGACGTCCTATTCGCGAGTGGGGACTTCGCGGGGGCTGAAGCTGCGTTTCGCGCCGACCTCGCGCGAACGCCGCATAACGCGCGCGTCCTCTATGGGCTGATGCGCGTGCTCGCGCGCGAAGGCCGTCTCGGGGAATCGCGCGCGCTCGCTCCGGAGATCGCTGCGAACTGGCGGGGGCCGTACGAGGACCTGCGACCCGGAATCTAAAGCACGCGTGGGTATAAGACGCTCGTGAGCGCGATACATCCGACCCACTTCGAGAGAATTCCGACCTTTGTCGAGGGCAAGGCGGGCGCCGCTAAGCTCGTTCACGCGGTCGTCGAAACGCCGCGCGACACGCGCCACAAATATGCGTTCGAGCCGAAGTTTGGAGCCTTCAAGCTCAAGGAAGTGCTTCCGGAAGGGCTCGAGTGGCCGTACGATTATGGCTTCATCCCTGGGACGCTCGCCGATGACGGCGATGCGCTCGACATCCTCAACATGAGCGTCGTCCCGACGTTTACCGGGTGCTTGATCGAATGCCGCATCCTCGGAATCATTCGACTGAAGCAAGACGGCGTACGCAACGATCGCGTCATCAGCGCCCCACCCCGCCGCAACGGAGTCGCTCAGCCAACCGACAAATATGCCGACGCCGACGACATCCCGAAGGAAACGATCGATGGAATCATGCGGTTCCTCATCGAGTATTCGGCCGAAGAGGGTCACGACATCGTGTGCAAAGGCGTCAGGTCGCGAGCGAAGGCGCTCGAGTCGATCGAAGTGACGATGGAAAACTACCGGCGCCGCGCCAAAGCGCGCGACTAGGCTCGAACGCGCGCCTACTCCGCGTCGGCGGGGCGAAACTCGGGCGAGGCGTACATTGGATCGGCTGGTGGCGCGCTCGTCTTGAACCGCTTGAAGCGCCGCGGGTTCTGAGTGAAGTCGAAAGAGTCCGCGGCGGGGTCGTTGGCGCGCGCGTCGCTCGCGGCCAGTTGGGGCAAGTGGTACTGGTTTTCAATAAAACGCAAGATGCTGCCGTGCTCGTACTGAGTGTGCGAAACGTAGTTCGCCTTCGCGTAGGGTGAGATGATGAGCAACGGCACGCGGAACCCGAGACCGTCGTAGTCGACGTACGGCGGCGGGACGTGATCGTACCAGCCGCCCCATTCATCCCAGATCACGAAGATCGCCGATGAGTCCCAGAATTTGCTCGAACCGACGGCGTTCACGATGCTTGCGACCCACGCGGGTCCGGTGCTGCCCCCACACCCGCCGTGATCCGAGTTCTGGCACGTCGGCGTGATCCAGGTGACGGCCGGCAGCATCCCCGCCTTGACGTCGGTGAGAAACTGCGTGTTCGGCCCGATGACGTAGTTCCAGTCGGGTCCGTTGTAGATGTGGCTGACCGCTTGGTACGCGGACCAGTAGTCGATTGGGCTCGCCGCGTAATAACGCCATGTCAGCCCCGCGGCGTCCAACTCGTCACCGAGGGTCGGGTAATCGAAGCAGGCAAGTTCCTTCGGTCCGTCAGTCCGCTTTTTGGTCAGCGTCGGCACGTCGTCGTTCGGCGGCCCGTCACAACCCCACTGATTCGCCGGGAGATCGACGGCATGCTGAGCCTGGCCCGCGATGATGTACTGATGTGAAACGAAACTCGCGTCGATGTGCGACGTGAACATGCGGTCGGCGAGGACGTACTGATTTGCCATCTGGAAGTACAGCGCGGTCTCGGCTTGCGGCACGTAGCCGTACTGCGGGTTGGGTCCGTGCTGACCGAAGGTCAACTCGGTATTGAACCCATCCATCTTGCCGCCGTCGTAGTCCGCGATGAAGTCCCGCAGGAAATGGCCCATGTCGTACGGCGCCTCGAGCGGGATCGGCTGCAATTTGATCTTTTTCCCATGCGAGTCGTAGCCGTACGACTGTGTGTCGGCCCCGGGATACCCCTGAAAAAGGTCGTCGAAGCTGCGGTTCTCTTGCATCACGATAATGACGTGTTTGATCGGGCCGCCGACGTGCGGACGCGCCCACGCCGGCGAGGAAATCCTTGCTGCGGGCAAGGCGGCGGCCGACAGCGTCCCGCTCGGCGTCCCCGTGCAGCCGGCGAGCGGCGCAAGCACCGCCAGAATGCCGGCTGCGCGCGGCAGATGACTAGCCGCGAACCGGCGCAGTAAACGAATCCCTCCCGGCATTTAGGCCAACCAGTTTCTGGTTTGCGCCGGGCCGACCTCGCGGTGCAAGCAAGGGGCGCGCGCTGACGAACTAGCGGTCCCATGCCATCTTCCGACCCCATCGTCGACTTTGTCCGTGCGAACCGCGAACGCTACCTCGCCGAGCTGGCGGAGTGGGTCGCTTGCCCGTCGGTCCCGGCCGACCCGGGGCGGCATCACGAAGTTCGCCGCTCGGCGGAATTCGCCGTGGTTCGCATGCACGCGGCCGGTTTGGAGGCCGCGGTTCTGGAGACCGACGGCCTACCGGTCGCGTACGGTTGGTGGAGCGGGGCGCCCGGCGCGCCGACGATCCTGATCTACGGCCACCACGACGTGCAGCCGGAAGATCCAATCGAACTCTGGACGTCGCCGCCGTTCGTCGCGACCGTTCGCGACGGTAAGGTGTACGGGCGCGGCGCGGTCGACGACAAGGGCCAGGTGCTGATGCACATAGCCGCGCTCGAAGCACACTTGCGCGTGAATGGGAAATTGCCGCTCAATGTCAAGGTCGTCGTTGAAGGTGAAGAAGAGATCGGCTCGCCGAGTTTCGAGGCGTTTCTCGCGCGCGAGAAGGAGCGGTTGCGATGCGACGCGGTGATCGTCTCGGACACTGCGGTTTTCGCCGAAGACGTGCCGTCGCTGACGGTCTCGCTGCGCGGTCTCGTCAACTGGGAGATCGCGGTGCACGGCCCCGCGAGCGACCTCCACTCCGGCTATTTCGGCGGACAGGTTCAGAATCCGATCGAGGCGCTCGCGCGGATCCTCGCAACGTTGCGCGCCCCCGACGGCAGCATCGCGATCGACGGGTTCTACGACGGCGTCGGCGAGTCCGACGCCGCGACCCGCACCGAACTCGCCGCGCTGCCCTTCGATGAATCCGCGCAAGCGCAGTCGCTCGGCGTTAGCGAACTCGCCGGCGGCGAACGCGGCCGGCCGCCGCTCGAGCGAACGTGGCACCGCCCGACGCTCGAGATCAACGGCATCTGGGGCGGCTACCAAGGTCCGGGCGGGAAGACGATCGTCCCAAGTTGGGCGCGCGCAAAACTCTCGGCGCGCTTGGTCGCGGGGCAAGAGCCGGAGCACGTCAAGCGGGTCGTCCGCGCGCACCTGGAGCGGGCGGCACCTCCCGGGGTGCGGGTCGAGATAACTTCGGCGGGCGACGTGCGCGCCGTTTCGACCTCACGGGACCACCCGGCCGTTGCCGCCGCCGCGCGCGCGATGGCACGCGGTTTCGGGAAAGCGCCTGTCTTTATCGGAACCGGCGGGACGATCGGCCCCGTCTCGTCCTTCGACCGAATCCTCGGACTTCCGCAAGTGCTGATCGGGGTCGGTCTCCCCGACGATCAAATTCACGCGCCCAACGAAAAGTTCGACCTCAAGCAATTCTACGGCGGGATCGAGACGATGACGTACCTTTACGACGAGCTCGCGAAGGCGCTCGCGTGAGGGCGTCGCCCCCCAGGCCGCAACCTGGAGGCCCGTGCGCGGGTAGAATGGTCGCATGCTGACCGAAGTCTCTCCCCAGTCGCTGACGCCGCGGCAGATCGTCGCCGAGCTCGACAAGTACATCGTCGGCCAGGCGAAGGCTAAGCGCTCGGTCGCAATCGCTATGCGCAACCGCTACCGGCGCTCGCGTCTCGAGGGCGAGATGCGCGGCGAGATCATTCCAAAGAACATCTTGATGATCGGACCGACCGGCGTCGGCAAGACCGAGATCGCGCGACGCTTAGCCGCACTCGCCGGCGCGCCGTTCGTGAAGGTGGAAGCGACGAAGTACACCGAGGTCGGATACGTCGGCCGCGACGTCGAGTCGATGGTTCGCGACCTCGTCGAGGCCGCCGTTCGGATGATACAAGACGAGCGCCGCGCCGAAGTCGCGCAGCTCGCCGATGAGGCGGCGATCGAGCGAGTCGTCGATCTGTTGTATCCCGAGACGCGCGCGCCGCAAGCGACGGCGGGCGCCAATCCGTTCGCGCAGACGCTCGGCTCGATCTTCGGCGGTCAATTCCAACCGGCCGGCGGGATGACCCCGCAGCAGCAGCAAGCCAACGCACCGGTCTCCGAAGAGACAAAAAACACGCGCGAACAAGCGAAGTCCGACGTCAAGCGTGGGTTCTACGACGTGCGCCTCGTCGACATCGAGGTCGAGGAGGCGCAGTCCCTCCCGATCGGGACGATGGGCGGATTCGACGGGTCGGCCGGCGGCGGCGTCGACATGAGCGAGATGCTCGGCGGGCTGCTCCCGAAGCGCAAGACGCGAAAGCGCGTGACTGCAGCCGAAGCGCGCCGCATCTTCGCGCAAGAGGAAGCGAACAAACTGATCGACATGGACGCAGTCAAGCGCGAAGCGTTGCGCCGCGCGGGAGAAGACGGCATCATCTTCATCGACGAGATCGACAAGGTCGCCGGCCGCGAAGGCGGCCGCGGGCCGGACGTTTCGCGCGAAGGCGTCCAGCGCGACATTTTACCGATCGTCGAAGGGAGCACCGTCCCGACCAAACACGGCCCGGTCAAAACGGATCACATGCTGTTCATCGCGGCCGGCGCCTTTCACCAAAGCAAGCCCTCCGATTTGATCCCCGAACTGCAAGGGCGCTTTCCGATTCGCGTCGAGCTCGATTCGCTGACCGCGGACGATTTCAAGCGGATCCTCACGCAGCCGAAAAACGCGTTGACCGAACAGTACCGTCAACTGCTCGGCGTCGAGGGCGTGACGCTCGACTTCACGCCGGACGGGATCGAGCAGTTGGCGACCTTCGCGATGCAAGTCAACGAGCAGTCCGAGAACATCGGCGCGCGGCGCCTGCACACGGTCCTCGAGCGGCTGCTCGAAGACGTCTCGTACGCCGCGCCCGAAGAAGGCGGCAAGGTCGTGGTCGACGCCGCGTACGTACGCGCACGTTTGGCCGACATCGTCCAGAACTCGAACCTCAGCACGTACATTCTCTAAGCCGGGAGCCGGCAGTCCTGGGTTCGTGGCCGGGTTGGGTCGTCGCACGCCCGAGCCAATTTGCCGCGACCCAGCCCGAGCGGCAACCCGGCTTGCGAGGCCGGGTTATAATACCGACGTGCCCTACCTCCGCGAGATCATCAAAGACGGCCATCCGACGCTGCGCAAGGTCGCCAAAAAAGTGCGCCCGGACGAGCTGAGCGGGCCTCTCTTTCAGCAGTTGATCGACGACATGTTCGAGACGATGTACGGGGCGCCGGGGATCGGGCTCGCGGCGCCGCAGGTCAACATCTCGAAGCGCGTCTTCGTCGTCGACCTGGGCGAGGACCGCGACGAAGACCACCACGGGCCGCTCGTCTTCATCAACCCGAAGTTCGTCCGAACCGAGGGCGAGGTCGCGTCGATCGAGGGCTGCCTCTCCGTGCCCGGTATGATCGGCGATCTCACCCGTTACGAGAAAGTCGCCTGCAGCGCGCTCGACCGCCACGGGCGGCGTTTCGAAGTCGAGGGGGCCGGTTTGTTCGGCCGATGCCTGCAGCACGAGATGGATCATCTCGACGGCGTCCTCTACATCGACAAAGCGCAGAACATTCGGCCCGCCGTCACCGAGGACGAACTCGAGGCTTTGGCCGAGTCTGAAGCCGAAGGCGGGGCCGAACGCGGCGGCGCCACGAGATCCGACGAGGAGGTCTTGTCGGCGTAGCGCCGGCGGCGAGCGCGTCGCCTTTGCGGTCGGTGTTTTTCGGCACGAGCGAATTCGCCGTACCGTCGCTGCATGCGTGCGCCGCCTCGAGCGACTGCCGTTTGGTCGTGACTCAGCCGGACCGGCCCGCCGGGCGGGGCCATCGCGTACGCGAAACACCAGTGAAGGCGGCCGCGCGCGAGCTCGCGATTCCAACGCTCGAGCCGGCGCAACTGCGCGACGCGCTCGACGCCTTGCGCGCCCTTGAGCCGGATATTTTCGCGCTCGCTTCGTACGGCAAGATCGTACCGCAGGCGATTCTCGACCTCCCCAGGGTCGGCGCGCTCAACGTCCATCCGAGCTTGCTTCCGCTGTACCGCGGCGCGACGCCGCTGCAGACGCAACTGCGCGACGGAGTGGAGACCAGCGGCGTCACGATCATTGTGATGGACGCTGGACTCGACACCGGCGACATCGTCGCGCAGCGGTCCACGCCGATCGGTCCGCGGGAAACATACGGAGAAATCCACGATCGCTTGGCGTTGCTCGGCGCCGAAATGCTCGCCGAGGCGATTGCGGCCGCGGCGCGCGGGGATTTGCCTCGCACCCCGCAGGCCGCGCGCGGCGTCCCCTCGGAAGCAGTCGCGGCGACCATGACTCGCCCGCTGCGCAAAGAAGACCTCGCCATCGATTGGGATTGGGAAGCTCGCCGGATCGTCGACCACGTCCGCGCGTTCGCGCCCGCACCGGCCGCGCGTGCCGACTTGTGCGGCGAGCCGGTGAAGATTCTGAGCGCCTACGTCCCCGATCCCGCACGCGTGCGTTTGACGAACGACGCCGGCGGCGGCCGGCCCGGGGCGCTGCTCGGCGTTATCGACGATGCCGCGCTCGTCGCGTGCGGCGACGGAGCGATCGCGCTCGCGCGCCTGATTCCACCGAACCGGGCTGCGCTTGACGGCGCGACCTTCGCGCGGGCGCGGTCCACGCGATGACGGCCGTCGAGGGCGCGCGGAAGAGCGCGCGCGAACTCGCACTCGTCACGATCCGCGACGTCTTCGGCCCCGAGAGTCGAGGCGCACAGGCGGCGTTTGATTTTCGCGCGCGGCGCAGCGGGCTCGACGCGCGCGACCGCGCCTTTGCGGCCGAACTCACCTACGGTGCGATCAAGTTTCGGCGGCTGCTCGACTGGTACGTCGCACCGTACCTTGCAAGCCGCGCGAAGCCACCTCCGGATGCCATTCTCGAGATCTTGCGCTTGGGGATTTACCAACTGCGGTTGATGAACGGGGTCGACGCGCACGCGGCCGTGTATGAGACGGTGAACTTGGCGCGCCGTCACGGTCACAAAGGAACCGCCGGGCTCGTGAACGCGATCCTGCGCCGCTTCATCGCGGACGATCCGCCGGCGCCGGATCCGACCGGCTTCGGATCGGAGGACGACTACCTCGCGACCGCGTTCTCGTTGCCGACGTGGATCGTCGCGCAGTGGGGCCGCGTCTTCGGAGTTCGACGCGGGGCGCTGCTTGCCGGGATCAACCAGCGCCCGCAGCAAGCCATCCGCGTCAACGCTCTGCACGCGAGCCGAGACGACGTCCGCGCCGCGCTCGCCACCGCCGGCGTCACGACGCGTCAGTCGGAGTTCGTCGCCGAAAGCCTGATCGTCGACGGCGGCTTGGCCGGCGACGACGATGCCGGTCGCTGGGCGGTGCAAAGCGAAGCCGCCGCCATGCCGGTCGACTTGCTGGCGCCCGAACCAGGCGAGACCGTTCTGGAACTTTGCAGCGGACGCGGAAACAAGACCGTTCAGATCGCGGCGCGCATCGGCGATCCGGGGACGCTATACGCAGTCGAACTCGACGCACGCAAGGTGGCGGTATTGAACGCGATCCTCGCGCGCGACGGAGTCGCGGGCGCCGCGGTCGTGGCGGGCGACGGCCGCACGGTCGAGGTCCCGCCGGCGGACGCGGTCCTCCTCGACGCGCCGTGCTCGGGGCTTGGAATCCTCGGCCGTCATCCCGAAGCGCGCTGGCGTAAATCGCCGAACGACGGTGCACGCCTCGCCGCCGAGCAGTCCGAATTGCTCGCCGCGGCAGGCGCGCACACGCGGCCGGGGGGACGAATCGTCTACAGCGTGTGCACGACCGATCCGCGCGAGACCGTCGACGTCGTCGACGCGTTTCTCGCCGGCCATGCCGATTTCGCCAGAGCCGCCGAGGTACCGGCGCGATATGCCATCTTCGCGCGGGAGCGTGACGTCGTGGTCCCTCCCGGCCTCGATGGGCGCGACGGGTTCTACATCGCCGCGTTGGTCAGGGCGGCGTGAACGCGCTCCTGCGCTTCGAGGCGGCCTGCGCGAACGTCGTCGAGCGGGCGTTCGCGGTTGCGTTCCCAAGCGCGCTCGAGCCCGTGCAGGCGGCGCGCAAACTGGTCGCGACCTTTGAAACCGGCACCTCCCAGGGTCGGGGTGGCCGGCGTTTCCTCGTCGGGGTCGCATCGCCGGACTTCGCGCGCTTCGAACCCGATCGTAACTACCTCGAGCGCCAGTGGAGCGCGATGCTGCTGCGTTTGGCCGAACGCTCGCGTATGCCGCAGCGAGCCCCCGAGGTGCATCTCGTCGAGCGCACCGATCTTCCGCGCGGCACGGTCGACATTGCAGTCGAGGAACTGCCGCCGCCCCTCCACCTGAGCCTGCGCGTGCGCAAAGGCTTGCCGATCGACGGACGCCTCCCGCTGCGCGGCACCCTCGCGGTCGGCCGCGATCCCGCCTGCGACTTGACACTCGTCGATCCGCGCGTCTCGCGCCGTCATATTTTGATTGAAGCCGGTCCGGAAGAGGTGACCTTTCGCGACCTCGGTTCGGCGAACGGGGTCGAGTTGAACCGAGAGCAGCGGCGCGAAGGCCGGTTGGACTGCGGCGACATCCTGCGCCTCGGCGACAGCGAGTTGGTCGTCGAGGCGGACGAGCCGTAACCGATGATAGGGAGCGCACGGGCTGAGAGTTTGGCGGTCGTCGTTGCGGCCGCGCTCTTTCTGCTCGTTTGCGCTCCGAGGCGAAGGGGGCGGCGGTTCCGCGAGGATCCGATCGTCACTCTGCAGGCGGTCGTCCTGCGCGTAGAGGAATATGACGGGACTCGCACGGTCCGCGTCCCCGTTCCGATTACGATTGGGCGCGCGCCGTCCGCGACGTTAGTGATACCCGACGCGCGAGTGAGCCGTTTGCACGCACGAATCGATCTGACCGAAGGAGCGCTCAGCATCCGCGACCTCGACAGTCGCAACGGGACGCTTGTCAATGCGCGGCCTATCGACAGCGTCCTCGAGTTGCGCGAGGGCGATGAGATCGACGTCGGCACGACCAGGATCGTGTACTGCGGAGTCGGCGAGTGGAAGTAGCGGTCGGCTCAGACCCCGGGCTCTGGCAGCACCAGCAGAGCGACGCGTACATGAGCGAGGCGCTTGCGCCCAACGTGACCCTGCTCGGGGTCGCCGACGGCTTCGGCGTCGTCGGCCGCGGCGTGCCGGCCGCGCACTTGGCGCTCGGGACGCTGCGCGACTACCTTCGCCGAAGGCAACGCCGCGGCGCATTTGGCCCGCGCCAAACGACGCCGAGTCACCTTCGCGCGCTCTTGCTCAACGCACTCGACCATGCGAACGCCCGGTTGTTCGCGCAGAGCGGAAGCCACGAGGATTTCGTCGGAAGCGGCACGTCGCTGACCGCAGTTCTGGTCGTCGGGCGGCACGCGTTCGTCGGGCACGTCGGCGACGCGCGCGCATACTTGCAGCGCCTAGGCCGGCTCGAAACGCTGACCAACGACGATGCGATTTTTGCGGACGCTGCCGTCGGGAACGTCAAGACTGCGGCCCCGCCCAAGCCGCTGATACGCGGGCTGCTGTGGCGCAGCCTCGGGACGCAAGCCAAGCTCGAGGCGAGCATCGCGCACGTCGAGTTGTTAGCCGGCGATCAGATCGTGCTTTGCACGGATGGAATCCATCGCTGCGTCGATGCGGACGAGATCGGCGACACGCTCGCCGTCGCCGACTCGACGACCGATGCGGTAGCGCTTCTCCTGGGCCTTGCGAAGACGCGGGGGACGACCGACAACGCGACGGTCATCGTCGGGCGCGAACTGCTGCTCGCGTCGGCGCCGGCCTCGCTCGAGCGCGACCGGTACGATCGGCTGCGCGGCGCGATCGCGCTCACGCTGCTCGCCGTGTTCGCGATTTCCTTCGCCTTCTACGTTTACCGCTTCGGCTTCGTTACGCATTGACGGTTACGGCGCTCGCAGGCCGGGCGCTGCCGATGCTCGTCGCGCTCGGAATAGGGGGCTTCGTCCTCACGCTTGCGCCGCGCGGCGCACTCGGCAACCCGGTCGCTCTCCCCGTGCTCGCCGCGATGGCCCTTTTCTGGGCGTTGCGCGCGCCGGCCGACTCGCGCCGCGACAGCGTCCTTCCGGCACTCGCCGTCCTGCTTGCGGCCTTCGGGCTCGCGACGGTCGCGCGCCTCTCGGGCGAGCTCGCGCGCAAGCAGGAGGTCTGGCTGGCGATCTCACTCGGGCTTGCGATCGTCGCGGGCCCGGCCTTCGACAATTTTCGGCGCCTGGCCGCATATAAGTACGTTTGGGTCGTCGGCGCGATCGTGCTGTTCGCGCTCGTCGCGATCTTCGGTCAGGAAGTCAACGGCGCGAAGCTCTGGATTCGCATCGGCCCGGTTCAGTACGAGCCGGTCGAACTGATCAAACTGTTCATCGTGTTCTTCATGGCGGCGTACCTCGCCGAAACGGCCGACGTGATCGCTGCGGCGAAGCCGTGGTCCCTCCGCGCGAACGCGCGCTATCTCGGCCCGCTGCTGCTCGGGTGGGGCGCGTCGATGGCGATCCTCGTGTTCGAGCGCGATATCGGGATGGCCGGGCTCTTGCTTGCGACGTTCGTTGCGATGCTCTACGTCGCGACGCGGCGCCTCGATCTGATCGCCGGCGGTTTCGCGCTCTTCGGCCTCGCACTGTGGTGGGCGCTCGGCCACTACTCATACGCCGCGGCGCGCGTTGCGGCGTGGCGCAACCCCTTCGCGGACCCGCTCGGGAGCGGCTATCAAGCTCTTCAAGGGCTCTTTTCGCTCGCCGCCGGCGGTTTGTTCGGGACCGGGTACGGACTCGGGCACCCCGGCTACATCCCGGCCGCGCAGACCGACTATGTCTTCGCGGCGTGGAGCGAGGAGTTCGGCGCGCTCGGTGGCATCGTCGTCTCGATGGCGTACTTGATCATCCTCGTGCGCGCGCTGCAAGCCGCGCAAGCGCAACCCGATCTCTACGCGAAGCTGCTGTCGACCGGTTTGGCCGCGGTGCTCGGCTTCCAGGCGTTCATCATCATCGGCGGGGTCCTCGGGCTCTTTCCGCTCACGGGAATTACGGTGCCGTTCTTCTCGTACGGCGGCAGCTCGCTCGTGGCGAACTTCTTGCTGATCGCGTTGCTTTGGGCGATCGGAAGCGAACGGCCGGCACGCCGCGCCCAGACGGCGCAGGCCGCGTAAGCGATGGGCAACGCGGCCGAACTGCCCAAGCGCCGGCTCGGGCGCACCGAGGCGTTCGTCTCACTCGTCGGGATGGGCGGTTTCCACTTGGGGCGGCCGGAACTCGCGGAGAAGGACGCGATCGCACTTATCCATGCCGGCGTCGATCGCGGCATCACGTTCCTCGACAATTGCTGGGACTACAACGGCGGCGCGAGCGAGATTCGCATGGGCCGGGCGCTCGCGGCCGCCGGCTATCGCGACCGCGTCTTCTTGATGACCAAGATCGATGGTCGCACGAGAGCCGCTGCGAGCAAGCAAATCGACGAGTCGCTGGCGAGGTTGCAGACTGACCGCGTCGACCTCCTTCAGTTCCACGAAAACATCCGGCCGAACGACGCCGACCGGATTTTCACCGAAGGCGGCATTGAAGCCGCGCTCGAGGCGCAGCGCGCGGGGAAGATCCGCTTCATCGGCTTCACGGGTCACAAACGCCCGAAGTATCATCTGCACATGATCGATGTCGCGCGCGCGCACGGTTTCACATTCGATACGGTGCAGATGCCGCTGAACGTGATGGACGCGCACTTCGAGAGTTTCGAGCGTGCGGTCGTGCCGGTCGCGCTCGCGCTCGACATGGGAATCTTAGGGATGAAACCGCTCGGCGACCATCACATCGTCGATACGGGCGCCGTCGCGCCGATCGACTTATTGCACTATGCGATGAACCTGCCGACGAGCGTCGTCATCACGGGGATCGATTCAGCCGCGGCGCTCGACCAGGCGCTCGAAGCGGCGCTTACCTTCGAGCCACTGCCCGAGTCAAAAGTCCAATCGATCCTGGCTGCGACCGCCACGCTCGCGCGCGACGGCGCGACGGAGCGTTACAAGACGACCGACGCGCACGACAGTACCGACTCCAACCCCGACTGGCTCGGCTGAATCGAATCGGCGCTACAGCGTCGAGAGAAACTCGTCGAAGTAGGAAGGGAGCCGGCGGTAGGGGTTGCCGCCGCGCAGATTGGTGACGTACTCGTAGAGGACGTACTGCTCGGCGGCGTCGTCGAAGGTGGCGTCGAGCGAGGCCTGATCGTACGCGATGAAGCCGAAGTGCGATCGATCGTACTGCGAGTGCCAACTGCCGCTCAGGTACTGGAGCGTCGGGTAGTGGGCGTACTCGTAGATGACGAGCGCGTCGACCGTCGGCTCGTAGGATTGCGCCGGATCGGTCCCGGGATTTCCGATCACAGGCTGGAGGCTCAACGACTTCGCGTACGCGGTCGCCTTTGCGTAATAGGCCTCGTGCCCGGTCTGCGCGGCCATCTCGTCGAGGAAGATCCCGTCGACCGCATACCACGCATGCCAGTGTGCGATGTCGGTTTCGACGTTGACGAGCGGCCGGCGTCCGTAAGCCGTCGCCACGTACCCGAGGACGACGATCCCTCCGGCGTGCAGTTGCTCCACGCCCGCGACGTAATTGGGATCGACCCGCCGGCCGGCGCCTTCGCTCGTGACGTCGACGATCGCCACGACCGGTATTGCGGGCGTCCCCTGGTGCGCTTGCACGAGCGGCGCCCACACGTTCTGGTTGCTCGGGTAACTATAGAGCGGGACGAGCGCGGTCGCGCGCGGCTGCGCGAATCCGAGCGACAGGAGCAGCAACGCAAACGCGTTCATCGTAGGACCAATTCGTCAGTTAGCACGCGGAATGCTTCGAATCGAGCGGGCCGGTCGCGCGTTGCAGCGAAGCCGCGCGGGATGAGGCTGCGGTTGCGCACGATTCTTGCGGCGCTGGGGTTGATCGTCGGCGTTACCGCCGGGGCGGGCGCACTTCCGGCCGCGACGCGGTACGACGCGGACGTGCTGATCGGCGCCGGGCACGAGGGGCGGCCCGACTGCGCGTTGGAATCGGCGAAACTCTGCAACAACACGGGGACGGCCGGCGAGATGGCTTGGAACGCGTACGTCGCCAACGAGGCGACGAGCGTGTTGCGCGCAGCGGGGTTCAGAGTGCTGCGCAAGCCGGCCTACCTCGAGCGCACCTATCGGGTCAAGGATGCGATCTTCATCCACTTCGACGGCAGCGAGCCGTATTGCCAGAGCAACGCGCTCGGTCGAGCTATTCCGAGCGCCGCAAAATCGCGCGCTGCGGCGCAACAGGTGGAAGAAGCTCTACGGGCGCAGCTGGCCGTACGGCTTCGAGCCCGACAACTTCACCGAGACGCTGCGGGACTACTATGGCTTCAAGCGGGTCAACGTCACCGACGCGGCGCTCGTGATCGAAGGCGGCGAAAAAACGTGTCCGCCGCAGTCGCGCTGGATCGCCGCGCATCTCAAGTGGGAGGGCGAGCTGATCGCGCACTTCGTTTCCCTGCGCCTCGGGAGGGGCAGGGTGCCCTTGCCGCCCGGCTGAGGGGCGGGCTTTCGGGCATGCACCGCGTGCGAGGCCTTGTAAAGGACCTCGCTCGCGGCGCGCCGGGGACGGGTTAACCGACCGAGAGAAAACTTAGATGGGGTAAGCCGAGATGCTCTTAGTCTGGTGTTCCTTGCTGATCGGATAAGCCGAGATCGAGCTCGACGAGTTCTGGTTCGGGACGAGATTCGCACCACCGGGGGTTCCGGTGCAAGCTGCCAGGCCAATCATTGAACCTGCCAACCCTAGAATCGCGAGAATACGGCGCACTTAGTACCTCCTAAAGACCGTGGGTACAGTAAGGATTGTACTATGTGATCTAGATCACAGTCTCTCCCCGAAAATAGGGTAAAAACTCGGTTCAAATCGCAGATTTGATATAAAATGCTGGCAGGTGGCCCCTTTAACTGTGATATAGGACACAGCTTGGGCGAAACACGAGCCGGCTTGGGCTCGATCCGAGCGGCACGCGCCCGCTGGTGCATTGCGAGCGCGCGCCGGCTCGGCGGCCCAGGGACCGCCGTCTTTGTGCTGTGCTCCGGTCCCCAGGCACGTTTCGATGGTGCCTCCAGAAAATGAAGCGCTCCTGAAAGCGCGCTCCGCGACGCTTAACCCGGCCGGCTTTCGCCGGCTAGCGGGTCGCTTGGCTTAAGCGCCTTTGCGGCGAGCGTCGCGTACGCCAGGGCTCGGACGAGCTCGAGCAGCGGCAAGAGGATGCCATAGGCGAACGCCGCGATGCTGAACGCCTGCAACAGAAAAGGAGGCTGGTGGTCGAGCGTATATGGGCCTGGGTCAAACGCGGCGCTTGATCGCGAACACAATGGCGAGCGCAGCCGCGAGCGCGAGCGAGCCCGCGGCGACGATTAGGTGAAAACGCTGCGAGCCGCTCGCCTGCGCTCGAACGAAGTCGGACCGGGCGATCACCCGCGCCGGCACAGCGGCGAGCAACCCGGCCGCGAGCATGAAGAGGCGCGACGCGAAGTACACCGCCACAGAGGCATACGAGTTCGCGTAAACGATGCAGACCACGATCCACGCGGGGATTCCGGCCAGCGGCGCTGCCTGGACCAAAGCTCCGGTCGCGCGCTCGGCGGCAGAGGGTCACTCCATTGCGGAGACGTTTCGACGAGGCCGCCCTTATTCCGCAGAGCCTCCCGAGGAAAACTCGCGGGCGAAAAGCCGCTCGACGTACTCGTACATCGCGAGGTCGATTTCAGCGAGGCGGGCGCGGGTTGCCTGGGGCCACGCCGAGTGGGGATCGTTCGCTTCGACATACGCGCGGAGCGCCTCGGCGAAATACTCGTCGAGCCCGGTCGCGGCGTACGGGGTTACGAATGTCCGCGCTGCGGCGAATGCGGCGCGAATCGCCGGATCGTAACCGGAACGATAGATTCCGCCGCCCAGCGCGCAATCGAGCGCGTGACCGAACTCGTGCGCGACCGTCATCGGGCTCGTCGAGCGCAAGTAGACGGTCCGCTCTTCAACGACGAACAAACCGGCCGGCGGAACCGGCCACGCGTCGACGTCGACGCCGAGCCTGCGCAATGCGCCCGAAGCGCTGCCGTAGCGTCGCCGTGGCGTGAGCGGGACGATGCGGATGCCGCGGCGCGCCGCGAAATCGAGCGCGGCGAGACCGAAGCGCGAAAGCGTAGCCGAGATCGCGTGCATGGCGCGCTGCGAGCCGCAAACGAACAGCGGCGCGGCTTCGGGCAAGACGCGTGGCATTGGGGCCAGCATCGCACCTCGTTATGTCCGTTGCGTGTCGCGCGTGTTTCCCAAGCGTTCCCAAGAAATCGGCGGCAGCATGAGGTTCCCGAGCGGCGCCGGAAGGCAGCACATGAATGAAATCCACGCCCGCCACGCTCGTCTGGTTCGCCGCACTCGTCACCGCGCTCGTGCCGGTGGGCGCGCGCGCCTACGAACCGATCGGACCAGGTGCGATCGTCGCCAGCGTCCGCGATCGCGACGGGCGTCCGATTGGAGGCGCGAACGTCGTCGCGCGTGGCCCTGCGTCGCGGCACGCGACGACGACGCGGGCCGGGATCGTAACGCTCGGTGCGCTTCCGCTCGGGACGTATCGTGTCCGCGTCGTCGCCTCAGGGTTCGCGGCGCGCGAGACCTCCGTCGTCATCGTGCCGTCACACGGATTCGCGAGCATCGACGTTCGACTCGATCGTTCGGCTGGGACGGGCGGCGCCGGCGCGCTCGACGGCGTGCCGCAAGCCGTCGTTGCAACCGGCGAAGATCCGGTCACGTTGCGCGCGCTCGTCGCGTCCCCCGACCTGGTCGTCACGCCGCGAGCGCGCGCGTTCGTCCTGAGTTCGTTTCGGTTCAACGGCGCCGCGCCGTACGAGTCGCGCGTGACGCTCGACGGGATTCCACTCGGCGGCCCCGCAGGAGGCGCGCTCGCCGGGCGCTTCGACTCTTTGGCGCTCGAACGGATCGACGTTTTCGCCGGCTCCGACGCGACCGCGCCGGCCATCGACGGCGCGATCGCCGGGGTCGTCGACTTTCGCTCGCATCCGCTCGGGCGCGAGTCCGCCGCAAACGTTGCCGCCGGCCACGACTCCGCGTTCGGTTCGTTCCAAGTCGCGCATGCGGCACAGTCGGCAGGGAAGCTCGACGCTGCAGTCGATCTCGTCACCGGCGACGGCTTCGACCGCGCGCAGGTTGCGAAGACGCGCTATTCGTTCTCTAGCGTCACGTCGCTGAGCCTCGCCTCGTACGGCGAACAGAGCGCCGCGACGTTCGGCGGAACGACGACCGCCGCGCTTGCGCCGGCCTTTGCGGCGGCGATCTCGACGAACGTCGCCGGCGCAACGCTTGTGGCGCGCACGTATGGAAGCACGTTTGAGGGCATCGTCCTTGCGCCGCTCTCCAGTACGGTGTTCGCCACCGACCGCATCCGCGGCACAACGTTCGATCTCGCGCGACCGTTTGGGCAAAACTCATTCGGTCTCACCTACGATCGGCGCGGCGAGCGCATCGGTAATCCCGGGGGCGCCGCGACGATGCAGCTCGCGACCTTGACGCTGCACGCGGACGTGCGCGTCGGCCCGAGCGGCCGCTTGGAACTGGCCGGCGCGCAAAGCAGCGGGACGGGGCTTCATTCGCGGCGGGATCTGCGCGGCGCGCTGGTTGTGCCGGCCGGCGGGGGCTGGACGCTGCGAGCCTCGGCTGGGAGCGCGTTTGCGACCGAACCGTACGAATTGCTCGCGACCGCGCCGCCGGCGGGAAGAGTGCTAGCCCCCGAAACCTCGTTCGGCTTCCGCGCCGGCGCCGACCTCAACCTCGACGCCGAGACGGCGCTATCGTTCGGCGCGTTCCGGCAAGCGCGCTGGAATGCGTTCGCGCCGTTCGAAGGCGCGCGCACGCAGGGCCTCGATGCCGGTTTTTCTCGCGCTCCGGCCGGCGCGGGGCTGACGTTTGACGCACGGCTCGCGCTCGTCGGGGAGTCAGCGTTCGGCGGCCCGCAGCCACCCGCGCGCTACGCGGGCGACTTTGTCACGCTCGACGGTGCGCTTTCCGGGGCGATGTCGCGTGGGCACGCAGCGATCGGCTATCGCAACGGCGCGGGCGCCGAACTGCGCTTCGAGACCGACTACTTCGGTCGCAACAATGTCGTCGCGGGTGGGGCGACGACGTTCAGCGCTTTGAGTTTGCGCTTACCGATCGCGGGAAGCCTCGCCGCGCGGTTTGACGCCGCCACGCCGCTCGGAGCGCTGCGCCGGAGTTTCGGGTTCGCGCTCGTCGAGCGAAGCGGGCGTCAGTAGGGCGCGTCGCCGCCGAGAAGCGTCCTGACTTCCCACAGTTCCGGGAAGAATTTCTTGTTGAGCGTTTTCTCCAGGTAAGCGACTCCGAGCGAACCGCCGGTGCCGGGTTTCATCCCGATCATGCGTTCCACCATCCGAACGTGCCGCGAGCGCCACATCAAGAAGCGCTCGTCGAACTCGATGAAGTCTTCGAGCAACATGTAGAGGTCGTAGTGCTTTTCGGACTTTTCGTAGATCGTGCGCAGCGATTCGAGCAGCGCGTCGTGATCCGCGACCGCAAAGCTGCGCCGCGCGAGGACTGCCTTGAGCGCATCGTAGAGCGTCGGTTCCGCGAGACGCCGCTCGATGCGGGCGCGCTCCTGCGGCGTCGGATCCAAGAACGACAGGTGCGCCGACTTCTTGGCGCCGCACAGAAACTCGATCTCGCGAAACTGCGCCGATTGAAAGCCGCTCGCCGGATTGAGCCGGTACCGGAACGCGTTGAACTCTTGCGGGGTCATCGTCTCGAGCACGTCGATCTGGCTTTCGAGAAGGCGCTGAATCGCGTGGATCCGGCGGAAGTTCTTCTCGACTCGCAGCAGATTGTCGCCTCGCAAATGCTTGATCGCATCGTCGATTTCGTGGAGCATCTGCCGGAACCAGAGCTCGTAGACTTGGTGAATGATGATGAAGAGCAGTTCATCGTGTTCGGGCGGGTCGCTCTGCGGGCGTTGTAGGGCAAGCAACTCGTCGATCTTCAGGTACGAGCCGTAAGTCAGCGTAGCCATCGCGGCTCTCTTCAGGGGCTCGGCAAAGAACCCCGCGTCCGGTCGTTTAGTGCTTGGGGCGAATCCGGTAGATCAGACCGGCCGCGTCGTCGGCGACGAATAGGCTCCCTTCGGTCCCGACCGTGACTCCCGTCGGGCGCCCGCCGCGCGACCCGTCACCGCGCTGGAAACCGCCGACGAACTCGCGCCATTGCGCCGCCGGATCGTTCCAATCGACCGGCCTCACCGGTTCGTCGTTGTGGATTGCGACGAACACCACCCTCGGAGGGACGGGTGGCTGGTGCCACGAGCCGTGGAGCGCGACAAACGCACCGCCTCGATAGCTCGATGGAAATGCGTAACGCCCTCGGCCCTGCAGCGGATAAAACGTCGCACCGATCGGCGTCTCATACGCGGGGAACACAACGCGCGAGACGGTCTGGCGCGAACAGTCGCTCCCGCCGAGCGCAGCCTTGTGATTGTCGTAGCACTGCGGCCAGCCGTAGTCCGCGACGCCGTGATGGAGCGTGACTGGGTCGAAGATCTCGTAGGGGTGGCCGCGCTCGAGTTCGTCTTGACCCGCAACGCCGGCCCACAGCGCGCCAGTCGCCGGATCGATTGCGAGCGCGATCGCGTTGCGAATGTGCGCGGCCCTCAGTTGGAGCGGTCCGCCGTCCGGACCAACCTCCTGGACGGTAGCCCGGGTTGGGTCGCTCTCCGTGCAGGCGTTGCACGACGAGCCAACGCTCAAATAGACGTGCTTGCCGGCGACCGCGACGCTGGTCGTCGCATGGCCGTTCCCGCCGTCCGGGCGCACGGTCGCGATTTTGACCGGTTTCCCCACCTGATCGCCGTGCTCGCCGCTCAGCGGGACGCGCCAAACGCCATACGTCGTCCCGACGAAGAGCGCGCCGTCGCCGACGCTAACGCCCGCGTCGGGCGCCTCCCGTATCGTGACAACCGTGCGCGGCGGCTGCGCTTCGCCTTCGGGGTCGCGGATGAGGACGACTTTAGGCCCCGATGTCCCCGCAAAAAGATCGCCGTTCGGCGCGATCGCGAGCTCGCGGGCGCCGTCGACGCGCGCGATCGCTTCGAGCGTGAAGCCCGCTGGGACCGTTATGCCCGCTGGGACGAGTATGGCCGGCATCGCCGGGTCCGAGGCCCGTGCGGCGCCCGTCGTCCCTGCCAGAATGAGAAGACAGGCGGCGCCGAGCGATTTCGACAGAGCTTTCACGCTCTATCGTTTACCCGGCGTCGCCTGCTTTGGTCAGGTCTGGGCTTAACGAACCGCGCCCGGCGCTCCCATTGGACGCTCGGGGCCGTGCCCTTGCGCCATCATGAGGAGCACGCGGCCGGCAGTCATGCTGCCCCGCATGTGCGTTCCGGCGCCGTACGCCGGGTTGTACTGATGCGCGCCCTGCTCCGGCGCTTCGCCGGACTGCGCGCGCAGTTGTTCGTGGAGCGTGCGCATCTGATTGCGCATGTTCTGTTCGGCCGACAGGATCGCGTTCTTCTCGTTCGGCGAGAGCGATGCGTCGAGGCGGGCTGCGGCCGCATTGTAGTCGGGATTGGGTGCGATTGCGAGTTGTCCGACGACGCTCGCGAGGAGGTTACGGCTTGACGGGCTCAGCGCGTTGAGCACTGCGAGGCGCGTCTGCTCGTGAAGCTGGCGCATCTGCTGCATTGCTTGCATTCGCTGGCCGTTGTAAGCGGGCGGTGCTTGGGCCGGTGTGCCTTGTGCGAGGACGGCGACCGGCGCGCCGAGTAGCGCCAGGGATAGGGCGAAGAGAGCGGTTTTCATGCAGCCATCCTACCTCGCGGACGCTGAGTTTGCCCTGAGAAGTAGCCTCAGACTTCGATTCCCCAAAGACCGCCAACCGTTCCGCAACGCACCCCGATCGGCAAAGCGCCGGCCGCACGCGCCGCAGCCGCCTCGTTCAGCGTAACCCAAGCATCTTCATCGGAAGCAAGCGTCGGAAGCATTGTGACGCGCAACCGTTGCGCGCGGCGCAATGCGAGGTCACGGACGTGTTCGAAGAGCGGATCGGCTTCCAATGCCGCCGCAAACGCGAGCCGCGTCACTTCGCGTCCCTGGCTGTCGAGACGCTCGTGCCACGCTCGAACGAATGCGACTTGCAGAGCCGTTCCATCGAAACGCGCGCACTCGCGGCGGTAAGGCGCGCTAAAAACGGGTCCGTCGACCGCGCCGAGTGCGATCATCTTTCCCCAGAGAAGTAAAACGCGCTGGCGCGCCAGCGTTCGCAGTTTAGCCTCGTCGGAATCGTCGCGGCACGGCGCAGCGATTGCGGCGCCGAGCCGTGCGTCGGGCGCTGCCAGCAACTGCGCGAGTTCGCGCGAGCGTCGAACGAAGTCGTCGGCCGTCACCGGCCGCTCGGTTTCGATCGCGCGAAGCCGGTCGGGGACGCCTTCGAGAACGGCCGCGCCGCAAAGTTCCTGGGGGCGCGCCGCGCGGGGGCCGAGCGCCGCGAGGGCCGCGACCGCTGCGACGAGCGTAACGAAGCTTAAGAACGTTAAACGACGGCCCAATCGCACCAACGGCGCTTCGACGCCGCGCTGCCCGATGTCTTGGCGCATTGGACTGGTCCAAGCCCGGCGTCGGCACGCTCGTTCGCCGGGGAATGGTACGGCCTCGACTGAACCTGCCCGGTCATGGCGACAATCCCCGCGATCGATCCCGACCCGCAAGAGACCCAGGAGTGGCTCGAGGCGCTCGACGGCGTCCTGCGGCGGGAGGGCCCCGCGCGCACCCAAGAGCTCGTGCGGCGGGTCGTCGAACGCGCTCAGTTCGGCGGAGCCCACATCTCGCTCGGCGTGCAGACGCCCTACATCAACACGATCCCGCCGTCCCGGCAGCCCAAGATGCCGGGGAACGACGAGATCGAGACGCGCCTGCGCCACTACATCCGGTGGAACGCGCTCGCCATGGTCGTGCGCGCGAACGAAACCTCGTCGGAACTCGGCGGTCACGTCGCGAGCTTCGCGTCTTCGGCGACGTTATACGACGTCGGCTTCAACTATTTTTTCCGCGCGCCGTCCGAGGGGTTCGGCGGAGACCTCGTCTTTTTCCAGGGTCATTCATCGCCGGGCGTCTACGCACGCGCTTTCCTCGAAGGGCGGATTAGCGAAGAACAGCTCGCGAACTTCCGCCAAGAGGTCGACGGGCACGGGCTCTCGTCGTATCCCCATTCGTGGCTCATGCCCGACTTCTGGCAGTTCGCGACGGTCTCGATGGGGCTCGGCCCGATTCAGGCGATATTTCAGGCCCGTTTCTTGAAGTATCTGCACAACCGCGGGATCGCCGATACGTCCGAACGGAAAGTGTGGTGCTTCGTCGGCGACGGCGAAGTCGACGAACCCGAAGCGCTCGGCGCGATCGGCGTCGCATCGCGGGAAGGGCTCGACAACCTGATTTTCGTCGTCAACTGCAACCTGCAGCGGCTCGACGGTCCGGTGCGCGGGAACGGGAAGATCATCCAAGAGCTCGAGCGCGAGTTCCGCGGCTCGGGCTGGAACGTCATCAAGGTGATCTGGGGGAGCAACTGGGATCCGCTGCTTGCCCGCGACGAGACCGGCCGGCTCGTTCAACTAATGAACGAGTGCGTCGACGGCGACTACCAGACGTTCAAGGCCAACGACGGCGCGTACGTCCGCGAGCATTTTTTCGGCCGCTACCCCGAAACGGCGGCGCTCGTCGCCGACTGGACCGACGAACAGATTTGGGACCTGCAGCGCGGCGGTCACGATCCGCGCAAGGTGTACGCTGCCTACGCCGAGGCGGTTGCGCACCGCGACGCGCCGACGGTCGTGCTCGCGAAGACGATCAAAGGTTATGGGATGGGGTCGTCGGGCGAGGCGCAGAACATCGCGCACCAGCAGAAGCATCTCGACCTCAAAGCGATGCGCCAGTTTCGAGACCGCTTCGCAATCCCGGTTTCCGACGCCGAACTCCCCCAGGTTCCATTCTACCGCCCGCCCGAGGACAGTCCCGAGACGCAATATCTGCGCGAGCGCCAGCGCACCCTCGGAAGTTTGCCGCAGCGCCGGCGCAAGGCGGCCGCGCTCGCCGTCCCCGAGTTGTCGGCGTTCGAAAGCCAGTTAAAGGGGACCGGCGATCGCGAGATCTCGACGACGATGGCGTTCGTTCGCATCTTGAGCGCGATGGTCCGCGACAAGAACGTCGGCGCGCGCGTCGTCCCGATCGTCGCCGACGAGTCGCGCACCTTCGGGATGGAAGGGATGTTCCGGCAGCTCGGCATCTACTCGCCGATCGGGCAGCTCTACAAGCCGCAAGACTCGGCGCAGTTGATGTACTACCGCGAAGACCGGCAAGGGCAGATTCTTCAGGAAGGGATCAACGAAGCCGGCGCGCTGTGTTCGTGGATCGCGGCGGCGACGTCGTACTCGAACAGTAACGAGGCGATGATCCCGTTGTACATCTTTTACTCGATGTTTGGCTTTCAGCGGGTCGGCGACTTGTGTTGGGCGGCCGGCGACATGCGCAGCCGCGGGTTCTTGCTGGGCGGGACGTCGGGCCGCACGACGCTCAACGGCGAAGGGCTCCAGCACGAAGACGGCCACAGTCAAGTCTTCGCGTCGTTCATCCCAAACTGCGTTTCGTACGACCCGACGTACAGTTACGAACTTGCGGTCATCATGCAAGATGGGTTGCGCCGGATGTACGCGGAGCAAGAGGACGTTTACTACTACATCACGCTGATGAACGAGAACTATCAGCACCCGGACATGCCTTCGGGGGCCGAAGCCGGGATTTTAAAGGGGATGTATTTGCTCCGCGACGCCGGCTCGCCGTCGGAGAGATTGCGCGTTCAACTGTTCGGGTCGGGGACGATCTTGCGGGAGGTGCTCGCCGGCGCCGACCTCCTCGCGCGAGATTTCTACATCGCCTCGGACGTGTGGAGCGTGACCAGCTTCAACGAGTTGCGCCGCGACGGCCTCGCGGCGGCGCGCTGGAACATGCTGCATCCCGAAGAGCCGCGCCGCCTCTCGTACGTTGAGGACTGTTCGACTGGGCGGCCCGGCCCAGTGGTGGCGGCGACCGATTACATCAAGACGTTCGCCGACGGGATCCGGCCGTTCGTCGGCCGGCGCTCGTACACGTCGCTCGGCACGGACGGCTACGGGCGAAGCGATTTCCGCCGCAAGCTGCGCGCGTTCTTCGAGGTCGACGGGCGTTTCGTTGCGGTCGCGGCGCTCAAGGCGCTCGCCGACGAAGGCGCGATCCCGGCCGCGGCCGTCACCCAAGCGATCGCGAAGTACGAGATCGATCCCAACAAACCGAACCCAGTGACGGTTTAGTGGCGATCGACATTCGCGTCCCGAACATCGGCGACTTCCACGACGTCCCGGTCATCGACGTGCTCGTCAAGCCCGGCGAACGCGTCGAGAAGGAGTCGCCGCTGATCGCGCTCGAGTCCGAGAAGGCGACGATGGAGATCCCTTCGCCTGAGGCCGGCGTCGTCGAGACGATCGCGGTCAAGGTCGGCGACAAGGTCTCCGAGGGGACGACGATCATGACGTTGTCGTCGGACGGCGCGCAACCCGCGACGCCGCCGGCGCAACAACCGACGCCTGCAACCCAGCCTGCGCCGGCATCGACCGAACTCGAGGTCCGCGTACCGGATATCGGCGACTTCCAAGACGTCCCGGTCATCGACATTTTGGTCAAGCCCGGCGACCAGGTCAAGAGAGAGTCGCCGCTGATCGCGCTCGAGTCCGAGAAGGCGACGATGGAGGTTCCGTCGCCGGAGGCGGGCGTCGTCGAGTCGATCGCCGTCAAAGTCGGCGACAAGGTCTCTAAAGGGTCGCTGATCGGGAAGCTGACGAACGTTGCGGCGGCGGCGCAACCGGCCGCGAAACCGCAACCGGTTGGAGCCGCGGCGCCGTCGAGCGCGGAGCCGGCAAGAGCGAGCGCCGCGCCGGCGCAAACGGTGGCCCCGCCGGCGGCGCGGCCAAGCGCCGAAGCCCCGATGGCGTCACGCCCGGCGGACGGCGCACTCGTCCATGCGAGCCCATCGGTCCGCCGTTTCGCGCGCGAGTTGGGCGTGCCGCTCGGCGACGTGCGCGGGAGCGGTCCGAACGGCCGCACCACCCGCGAGGACGTGCAATCGTACGTGAAGGGCGCGTTACGCGGCGCCCCTCGCGCGGCTGCGATGCCGTTCGATTTGCCGCCGTGGCCCAAAGTCGATTTCGCGCAGTTCGGCCCGATCGAGTCGCGGCCGCTCTCGCGCATCAAGAAGATCTCGGGCCCGATCCTGCACCGCAATTGGGTGATGATCCCGCACGTCACGAACCAAGAAGACGCGGACATCACCGGCCTCGAAAAATTGCGGCAGAAGGTAAACGCCGAGCAACCCGAGGCGAAGGTAACGATCCTCGCCTTCTTGATGAAAGCCGTCGTCGCGGCGCTCCAACGCCACCCCGAGGTCAACTCTTCGCTCGACGGCGAGAACCTGATCTTGAAGCGGTACTACCACCTCGGGTTTGCCGCCGACACCCCGCAGGGACTGCTCGTCCCGGTCCTGCGCGACGCCGACAAAAAGGGCGTCCTTGCAATCGCGGCCGAGACCCGCGCGCTCGCCGCGAAAGCGCGCGACGGGAAGTTGAGCCTCGCGGAGATGCAAGGCGCGAGCTTTACGATCTCGAGCCTCGGCGGGATCGGCGGGACCGGTTTCACGCCGATCGTCAACGCGCCCGAGGTCGCGATCCTCGGCGCGAGCCGCGCCGCAGTGCGCCCGGTTTGGAACGGGAAGAAGTTCAAGCCGCGCCTGATCTTGCCGCTCTCGCTGTCCTACGATCATCGTGTGATCGACGGGGCGCTCGCCGCGCGCTTCAATGCGACGCTCGTCGAGTTGCTCGCCGACATGCGCCGCAGCGTTTTGTAGGCGGGTTAGCGACTTCCGGCTTCGCGTGCGAGGTCGCTCAGCCGGATGCCGAACCCAGCAATGATGAATGCGGCGGCGATCGCCGGTAAGAACGCCCAAACCGGCTGCCGCGTCGCATCCCACGCCGCCCCAGCTCCGAGCGTCGTGAGGAACGAGATGCAGTAGCCGATCGTGAAGGTTCCGGAGGCGACGCGCGCAACGTCGGCGCTGGGCGCGAGCAGCGCGGGCAATGCAAAGCTGAAGACGAGGACGTACGCCGCGCTGAATCCGAAGAGCGCCGACGCCGTCACCGCACCGGCCGCCCCGCCGTACAAGAAGAGGGCGAGCGCCGCAAGCACAGTCGCGCCGACCAGTACCGGCGCGAGCCGCCGGCTCAAGATCGAGAACGGCACGAATCCGACGACGAGCGAGGCGGGCAACTGCCCGACGTTGAGCGCCGCGAGGCACCCGGCGACGAGTTCAGGTCGCCCGTTCGCATGCAGATAGTCGGGGATGAACGTGTTTGCGCCGAAATACGTGAGGCTGGCCGCAGACTGCAGCACCCCGAGTTGCCAAACGCGAGGATTGCGGAAGTCGGGCAGCGCGATTTGCACGACGTTTGCTGCGTCGAGCCCTGCAGGCGCCGCCAAAACGAACGCGGCCGCCGTCACGGCGACCGGTATCCCCCAAACGTCGAGCGCGGGTTGCCAGGCGCCGCCGAAGAGCGGGACGAGGAAGGGCAGCGTTATGGACGCTGCGATCGCTTCGCCGCAGAGCAAGCCGTTTGCCCAGACGCTCGTCGCAAGCGCGATGCGTTTCGGATACCACTCGCGGACGAGCGTCGGCAGCGCCGGTTGCGCCATCGCGACCCCGATCCCCATGAGCGCCGTCATCGCGTACAGCATGAAGATCGACGTGCCGACGCCGCGGAGCAGCGCCGCGATCGCGATCAACCAGAGTGAGGCGATCGCCGCCCGTCGCGCACCGAAGCGTGCGATCGCAAACGAGCCTGGGATCGCGGCGACGCCGAGCAGCAGCACCGGGATGTTCGTTAGCGCGGCGACGCCGGCTTCGTTCAATCCGAGGTCGTGGTGGATCGCCGGCAAGAGCGGCGGGACCGCCAGCAGCGGCATGCGCAAGTCGGCGCCCGCAAGCCAAAGGAGGGCGAAGCGCGCCTTCACCGCGGCGCGGACCGCGGTTGCACGCGGCTCAATCGTAGAGCCGCAAGGTTCGGTCGTGCGACTCGATCTGATCGAGCGTGCACGTCTGGGGCGCTTTGTCGGGGCGCCACCGAAGCGGGCGCGTGCCGTGCCGGAAACGGCCGGCGCTGACCTGATCGAATGCGACTTCGACGACGAGTTCGGGGCGCAACGGTTGCCATGCCGTGTCGCGGCCGCGGGTCCAGCGGCTCGGGCCGCCGGGCGTGCGGCCCGTGAAGGATTCCGTGCTCTCGAGCGGTTTCAGTCGCGCGACCAGCGCCTTGCGTTCGTTGGCATCGAATGCCGACGTGAAACCGACGTAGTGCAGCACTCCCTCGTCATCGTAGAGTCCGAGAAGAAGGGAGCCGACGATCCGCGCTTTCGCCGCGTAACGGAAGCCGCCGACGACGCAGTCGGCGGTCCGCTGCGCCTTGATCTTGACGACGGCGTCGCGAAGCCCGGATCGATATGGCATCTCGGCGCGTTTTGCGATCACACCGTCGAGCGCTCCACCGACGCGGGCGAACCACTCGTCGACAATGGCGCGCTCCTCGGTGGCGGGCGAGAGGCGCAAGCGCGTTCGGTCGGTGACGAATCGTTGGGCGAAGCGCTCGAGCCGCGCGCGCCGGTCCCGAAGCGGGCGGTCGACGAGCACCGTCCCACGTTCGTCGACGAGGAGGTCGAAGACGAGATACGTCGCGGGCGACTCGCGCGCGAGTTTCGCCACGCGCGATGCAGCCGGATGGATTCGCAACAGCAGATCGTCGAACGAGAGCGCTACACCGGCAGCGACGACGAGCTCGCCGTCGAGGATGAAACGCGGGGCTTTCAGTGCGCCGAGCGCCGCGACGATCTCGGGAAAATAGCGTTCGAGCGGCTGGCCCGACTTCGAGCGCAGCCGCACGTCGTCGCCGTCGCGAAAGGCCAAACACCGGAAGCCGTCCCACTTCGGCTCGTATTGCCAACCTGGACCGGAAGGGATCGCCTCGATGGAGCGAGCTTCCATCGGCGCGTAGTCGAGCGGGAGCGGCAACCCTTGCGCGGTCATGTGGCCAGGGGTTCTCGCGCGCACGCCGCGCTCCTTACGCACGGCTAAGTACAAACGACCCCGAGCCGCGTTGCGCTTCAGCACTTCGCCAAACTTGGAAGCGGTCTGGGGATCGGCTGGGCTGCTCAGGAGTAATGTGCGAAGGCTGCGCGTCGGAACCGTCATCGCGATGCGATGAATGCGTAGCAAACCGACTTGCGGGTGGTTGAGTTCCCGGCTCGGGCCGTCCCGCCGTCGACGTTCGCCGGCGACGGGTAGCGCGAATGTCGGCCGAGAATCCACCCGGCATGCCGACGCAGCCGCTCTTAAGAGTCGCCGCCATTTCGCTCGTCGCGGCAATCGTCGCGGCGGGCGTCGTTCTGTGCTGTTTCGTGCTTGCGAAGGCGTACGCCGTCCTTCTGGTCTTGTTCGCGGCGATCGTGCTCGGCGAAACGACGCGGCCGCTTGTCGACCGGCTCTCAAAACGGCTGAGCCGCCCCCTTTCGATCGTGCTTTCAGTGGCCGCGCTCGCGTTGATCGGAGCCGCCGCCATCGCGCTGCCGCTACAAGTGCTCGCCCCGCAGTTGTCGTCGTTCTTTGGGTCGCTCCCAGGGTACTTAGCGGCGCTCGCAACGGTACTCCAGAACTGGCTCGGCGCCGGCGTTCGCACTCAACTCGCCGGAGCGATCGCAGGGAACGCCGCACCGATCGGGCTTGCGTTCATAGAGACGCAGAAGTCGATTGTGTCGGCGGTCTCGTTCGTGGTGCTCGTCATCCTGATGGCGGCGTTTTGGCTCGCGTCTTCGGACGCACTCGGCGCGTTGGTGCTCGCCTTCTTTCCTACGAGCCGGCGTTCCAAGATCCAAGGTCTGTTTAGCGAGATGGGAAGTGCGCTCGGTTCGTACGTGGGCGGCGTAGTCATAAACGGCGTGCTCGTCGGGCTCGGAAGCACGATCGTCTTGTCCCTTCTGCACGCGCCGTATCCGATCGTGTTGGGCACCTTGCAAGGCGTCCTCGTCGCCGTTCCGTATCTCGGCACGCTCGTCGCCGTCGTCACGGCGGGAGGCATCGTTGCAGCGTCGCAGGGCTTGGCGAAGGGCGCCGAGGTCGTCGTGCTCCTCTCGCTCTGGGAGGGTTTCGAGGGCAGTTTCATCTCGCCGCTGGTCTACAAGAAAAAGATGAACCTCGATCCGCTCGCGACGATCTTGGCGACCGGGATCGGCGCCGCGGTGTTCGGCATCCCGGGCGCCGTGCTGGCCATTCCGGCAGCAGCGCTACTTCAGACGGCGCTACGCTATTACGGTCGGTCCTGTGTAGAACTCGATGGCGGCTAGCACCGTCAGAGTCGGTTAGGCTAAGCTCACACAACCTCCCAAAGGGAACGAAGTGAGCGCTTCGTTCAACAGCGATCCAAATTCGGCGAAGCTATTGATGGTCCCAGCAAACGAACAGGAACAGTTTCTCAGATAAGTCACCGGCAGGCGCCTTCGGCTTCAAAGGAACCGATCGAGCCGGAGGCGCTTCGTCTTAGTGGCGAGCGGCGCCCACAAGTCGCCGACTTTCGCAATCCGCCCGCGCATGTTGTCGACGCGAAAGTCGCCGATCTCGACGCCGCCCTCGAGTTCCTCCCACGTGACCGGCGCCGAGACGGTCGCGCGCGGCGTGGGTCGCACCGAGTAGACGGACGCGAGCGTTTGGCCCCATGCGTTCTGGTTGTAGTCGATCAAGACTCGGCCGCGCGGGCGTTTGGCGACCCGGTATTCGGCGGTGAGTAGCGTCGGGATGCCGCGGCGCGAGCGCTTGGGCGAACGCCTTCGCGAAGCGCCAAACCTCTTTCTGAACGGGCCCGCGTTCGATCGGAACGTAAACGTGGATGCCGTTCGAGCCGGTCGTCTTCGCGTAGGAGGGTATGTCGATTTCGGCAAGCCCGTCGCGGACGGCAAGCGCGGCTTCGCGGACGCGCGCAAACGGCGTGGCGCCGCGCGCGCCGTCCTTGACCGGATCGAGATCGAAGTGGAGAACATCCGGCCGGTCGACGTCGTCGCAGTGCGCGTACCACGGGTTGAGATCGATGCAGCCGAGGTTGATCACCCAAAGCAGCGCCGCGAGGTCATCGATGACCGGGAAGTCGATCGTGTTCCCCGAGCCGTGCTCGACGCGACAGGTTCGCAGCCAATCCGGCGCGCCGGCCGGCGTCCGTTTCATGAAGAAGAAGTCGCCGGATGCGCCGTTCGGATAGCGCTTCATCACCATCGGCCGGTCGCGGACGTGCGGAAGCAAGACGGGCGCGACGTCCGCGTAGTATTGGAGCAGCCCGCTCTTCGTCAAGCCGGTCTCAGGGAAAAACAGTTTAGCGAGATTGGTCACGCCAACCTGACGTTTTCCGGCGCGCAGCGTTGCCGCGCCCTCTTGCGGGATTTCCAGAATGGCGGCCTAGCGAAGCAGCGTCATCGGATGGACCGAGAGGATCAACGGCGCGCGCGGCGCCTGGCCGAAGTTGAAATCGTTCGCGAGATCGCCGTAAACGCGCCGCTCGTCGCGATAATCCGGGCGCGGGTCGGGCCGGCCCGCGTTGCGTATTCGTTCGCCGCCGAGGAAGACGTCCTCAATGAAGGCGAGATAGCAATCGGTGCTGCACGCCTGATGGTCGACGTAGCCGGGCCGGGCGTACGGGCTGACGATCCAAGCCGGGACGCGCATGCCGAGGCCGAGGCCGTCGAAATGAAACGGCGGCGGCGCGTGATCGTAAAACCCGCCCATGTCGTCGTAAGCGACGAAGATCGCGCTGCTTTGCCAGTCGGGGCCCTGCATGACCGCATCGATCAAACCCGTCACGTACATTTCGCCATCCTCGATCGACACCGGGGGATGCTCGCTGTCGGCGGTCTGCGGCAGAATCCAACTGACTTGCGGCAGCGTTCCGTTCGCGGCATCTGTGTAGAACTGGGTCAGGTCGACTTCGGCGTTTGCGACCTGGCCGTCGTGCTGGACGGTCTCGAAGCCCGGCGAAACCGCCCATATGCGCGGCACGCCGCGGCCGCCGAAAGTCGTCCCGAGGCCGCCGTCCAGATAGGCGTTCCACGTTATGCCGTGCCGGTGCAACATGTACGTGATGTCGGTCCACAAGTACGGCGTCGGGTTATCCGGACCCCACGACTGCGCGTCGGACGAACTTGCGCAACTTTGGATTTTCGGCGGGTTGAGCTGTGTGCAAATTGCCGACCAGCCTGAGAAGATCGCGAGGTGCGCGGGCTGGCTCCAGGAAGCGACCGACTCGTAGAAGTGGTCTTGGAGAACGTACGCGCGCGCATACGCCCAGTAGTTTGGAATGTCGCTACCGTCGTGGAATCCCATGACGTCGACGACGCAGAACTGCTGCGTGCGCCGGCCGATTTCAGGGTCCCAGACGTAGGCGTTCGCGGGCCGGTCACCTGCTGCCGCGTTGCAGCCCGTTCCGAGTTCGCGTTCGCGTTCGATGACGAAACCGTCCATGGCGCCGCGGTCGATGTCGGCCCGCTGATCGCCCGCCTCATACGGGCCGCCGTAGTTGACGGCGTGATGATCGAGATACGGCTTGCGGCACGTGCCGGGACGCCACAGGTCGGGTAGGCACGGGCGGGGCGATGGGAGACCGTCCGCCCCAGGATACGTCCCGAAATAGGAATCGAACGAACGGTTCTCCTGAATAATAAAAATTAAATGTTGAAGTTTTTGGAGGCCCGCCGGCGAAGCGGGCGACGCAAACGCCGGCATCGCAAGTGCGACGATCGCGGCCGCCGGGCCGCCCCAGAGAAACCGACGGGAGCCCCTCATCGAACCTCCGCGCGATGTTGTGCGTCACAGCCGATTCGCGGCGAGCAAGCGGCAAACCCGTGAGGCACGTTGAAAGGATCCCCATGAACCTCTCGTCCCGCTTCCGGCTCGCCGCATCGTACGCGTTCGTCGCGACGCTGCTCGTTTTGCTTCTCCCCGCCGGACCCGCGGGGGCGCTCCTCGTTCGGCATACAACGCAAGGGAGCGCGCTTTCGTATCGCGTGAAGCTTGCGTTGACGTTGCCGAAGTTCCCCGAGTCTCAGCCGGTCGCGCTGGACGCTTCCGGGCACATCGCCGGGACTGCCGATCTTGACGGCGTCGAGCACTGCGTGTTCTACGCCGGCGCAGGGCCGGTCGACTTCACGCCGTCCGACGCGCGGCAGTGCCGGGTGAACGCGATGGATGCGAACGGCACGGTCGTCGGCCGCATCGAGACGTCCGCTGGAAGCGAAGGGTTCGTTTACCGCGACGGCCGGCTGTACCCCATCTCAATCGCGTCCGACTTTACGGCCATCAATGCTCGCGGGCTCGTCGCCGGCCGCACGCAAGGCGGTGAGGCTGGGCTCTACGATCCCGCGCGCGCAATTTGGACGGCGCTGCCGCTCGATGCGCGCGGCTGCCGGATGGCGACGATTCTCGCCTTGAACGACCGTGGCGTCGTCTTCGGCGACGACACGTGTACCGGAACGGTGCGCTACGAGCGCGTCGCTTCGGGGCGCGTCACGTTTCTCACAATCCCCGCGGGGCTCTCGCCGGCGGGGATTCTCGACGATAGCAACCGGCTCGTGCTGTACGACGAACAGTGGGGCGGCCACGCCTACTTGTGGCGCGCCGACTCCGACAAAGCGCCGTCCGACCTGGGCGCGATCCGCGCCGACACGTACGGCACCTACGTCCCGGTCGCCAGCAACGGGCACAGCGTCGTCGGGCAAAACTTCAGCGGTTTCTTTCCGTGGGTTTGGGACCCGGCGACCGGGATGCAAAATCTCGACGACCTCTTCTTGAGCCGGAAGTATTTTGAGATCGCGCCCGTCGCTATCGACGCGGCCGGCGAGATCCTGGGGAGCGCGTTCGATTTCGACACGGGCGACAAGGTTTGGCTGGTCCTCGAGCCGGTCCGTCACCCGTAGCCGCGGCAGCCGTTAGCCGCGCGCGGCTTTCGCCGCGCGCTCTAAGAACGCCACCACCCGCGCTTCGTCGGCGCCGAGACCTTTGATGCGGCGCGCCCGCCGTACGGTTAGGGCGCCCTCGTCGGCGTAGGTTTGTAGAACGGCCGGGTGAACGTAAGCGCGCCGGCAGATTGCCGCCGTATTGCCGAGCCGTGCCGCGACCGCCGCCAGCGCCTCTTTCTCGAACGCTTTGCGTTCGCTCGCCGATGCCGCCGGCGCACGGCCCGCGAGCTCCAGCGCACAAGCGACCGTCGCGCGCCACGTGCGGAAATCTTTTGCACTAAAATCCTCACCGGTGATTTCGCGCACGTACTCGTTCACGTCGTCCGACCGCACCGCCGCGACGGCCCCGTCGTCGTCAACGTACGTGAAAAGTTCTTCACCGGGCAGGTCGCGGCAACGGCGCACGACCCGCGCAAGCCGCACATCGTCAAGCGCGACCGAGTGCTCGATTCCGGCTTTGCCGCGAAACTTGAAGCGTACGGCGCTGCCGTTGACCCGAACGTGCCGCGCTCGCATCGTGGTGAGTCCGAACGAGCGATTCGCACGAACGTATTCTTCGTTCCCAATCCGCATCGCGGTCGCATCGAGCAGCCGCACGAGCGCGGCGAGGACTTTCGCGCGCGGTAGCCCCGGCAGATCGAGATCCGCGGCGACCCGCCGGCGAATGGCGGGCAGCGCGCGCGCGAACATGACCGTGCGGTGATACTTGCTTGCGTCGCGGAACTCGCGCCAAGCGCGGTGATACCGGTACTGCTTGCGGCCGCGCGCGTCCCGCGCCGTCGCTTGAAGATGCCCGTTCGGCAGGGGGCAAATCCAAACGTCATCGTACGCCGGCGGGACCGCAATCGAGCGGATGCGGGCGATTTCCGCCGGATCGACGATCCGCGCGCCTTCGCTCGAGAAGTAAAGAAATCCGCGCCCGGCCCGCTTGCGCCGGATCCCCGGCATGCGGTCGTCGACGTACCGCAGGCCGGCGGCGCGCGCGTCGGCCGGCGATTCGTCTCGCGCACCTGCCCCCGGCGAAGCGCCGTCCAAAGGCGTTTAGTCGTCGTCCGGGGCGACGCCCGAGGGACGAAGCGCCTCAAAATCCGCGGCGCTCAACGCGACCGGGATCTGGACGAGCGGCTGCGGCGTTTGCTTGAAGTCAAAACAGTCGGAGAGGTCGTCGGCGCGGACGTCGGTCGCGCCGAGGCTCGGCAAGTCGAAGACCTCCTCGGCGAACTTCAAGAAGCTGCCGAACTCGTGCTGCGCGTGCGAGACGTAGCCGTGCTTTGCGTAGGGACTGACGACGATCATGGGGACGCGCATGCCGAGGCCCATCGCGTCGAGGTGCGGCGGCGTGACGTGGTCGTACCAACCGCCCCAATCGTCCCACACGATCACGATCGCCGTCGAGTTCCAAAAACGGCTGCGACCGATCGAATCGACGACGTTCGCGACCC
Organism: Vulcanimicrobiota bacterium; assembly: GCA_963832625.1. Lineage (GTDB taxonomy): Bacteria > Vulcanimicrobiota > Vulcanimicrobiia > Vulcanimicrobiales > Vulcanimicrobiaceae > CAWHUV01. The sequence continues at coordinate 1,348,113 of CAWHUV010000008.1, forward strand.
ACTGCGGACCAAGGTCGGATTGCGCGTGGGCGAGCGGGTGCTGCTTGATCCCGAACGTCGCGTGATCGGAACTGCGAAAGTCGGGCGTTACCCACGTGACGTCGGCGAGCGTCCCGCCGGCGACGTCGCTCAGAAAGCGAGTCTCCGGCGAGACCACTTTCGTCGCCCAATCGCGGCTATACCGGATCGAACGGATCGCGTCGAAGCCCGTCCAAATGCTCGCGATGTCACCGACGCGCGGGCCGTAATCGCGCCAATCGCGGCCCTTTTCGTCCAGCAGATCGGCTAACGAGCGGTACTTGAAGCACGGAAAGACCTTCGGACCGTCGGCCTTGCCGCCGGCGCCGAGGAGGGTCACGAGCGTCCCTTTTGGCGAGTCGCAGCCCCACCAGAAGAGGTCGGCGCCCAACTTGTCCGGGTTCGAGACGGCGTCGTCGGACTGACCGGCGAGCAAATACTGATGCGCTGCGAAGCTGGGACCGCCGAGCGATTCAAAGGTGCGATCTCCGAACGAATACCGCTGCGCGAGCGTCCAGTACGGCCGGACGTCGCTTTGTTGCACGTAAGAATAGGGAAAGTCGCCGTTCTTACGGTCAGGCAACGTTCCGACGAGATCGAAGCCGTCCATCTTGCCGTTGTCGTACTCGTTGAGAAACGAGTCGCGCGCGTGATCGACATCGGTCGGCTCGCTCAGGCTGATCGGGCGCAGCTTGATCGGCGAGCCGTTGTGCCGGCGTCCGACTCGGACGGTGTCGGCGCCGGGGAAGCCATTGAAGAGGTTGTCGACGCTGCGGTTTTCCTGAATCACGAAGACGATGTGCTGCAAGACGCCACGCGGGTAAGCGGCCGCCGCCGGCGCCGCGAAGGCAATCGAAAACAGCGCCGCGGCCGCGCATGCAAGCGTCGCGGTTCGAACTCGCGAACGGTCCATGCTGCTTCTCTTCCCAAAAGCGGGGTATGCATCTCGGTAATGCGATCGCGCCTCAGCCTCGCGCTGGCTACACTCACCTTCACGACCTTGCTTTCGCCGGCGTTCGGCGGGCAGGCGAGCGCACGCTCTGCCGACGCCGACCAGGCCGAGCACCGGCGGGCCATCCAGGAATTTCGCGCCGACGTCCACACTCGCATCAGGCACGTCGTCATCATCATTCAAGAGAACCGCAGCGTCGACAACCTCTTCAATGGCTTCCCCGGCGCCGACACGGTGTCGGTCGGTCGGAGCCACGAAGGCCCGGTCGCGCTGCGCCCAGTCGACCTTTCGTATCCGGCCGACGTCGATCACCAGCACCGAGCGTTCGAAGAAGAGTACGACCGCGGTAAGATGGACGGCTGGGATCGCGTGCGGACCGCGCCGCACCAAGACCACACCTTCCCGTATGCGTACGTGCCGCGCACGCAGATCGAGCCGTATTGGCGGATGGCCGAGGATTACACGTTCGCCGACCGGATGTTCCAGTCGAACACCGGACCGAGTTTTCCCGCGCACCTGTACTTGGTGGCCGGCGAGAGCGCGTTGACGGCGAGCAACCCGAACCACCTCGAGACGACCCAGTTTGCGTGGGGGTGCGACTCGCCGCCGGACGCGCGCGTCAGCGAGATCGACCGCCAAGGCCGGGAGGTCCCGGGGCCTTGGCCGTGTCTCGACTTTCCAACGCTCGCCGACCTCGCCGATACCGCGCACGTCGACTGGCGCTACTATGCGCCGCCGCTCGAGAATCTCGGCAACATTTGGTCGGCGTTCGACGCGATCCGCCACGTTCGATACACCGCTTTGTGGCACAACGTCGTCTCACCTGAGACCGAAGTACTCGCCGCCGCCAAGGCCGGCGACCTTCCGGCAATCACGTGGGTCGTCCCGACCGCACAGAATTCGGATCACCCGTTTCCGCGCAAGCCGACCGAGAGCGACGTCGCGGTCGCCGGCCAGCATGGGCCGCAGTGGGTCGCGTCGGTCGTCGACGCGTCGGCGCGAGCCCGTATTGGAAGGACACCGCGATCTTCGTCGTATGGGACGATTGGGGCGGCTGGTACGATCACGTCGCCGCCGCCGCAACTCGACGTCATGGGACTTGGATTCCGCGTACCGATGGTCGTGATGTCGCCGTATGCGCGACACGGATTATGTGTCGCACTCGCAGCACGAATTCGGAAGCATCCTCCAGTTCACGGAGGCGACCTTCGGACTGCCGTCGCTCGGCACGTCGACACGCGCGCGGATTCGCTGCAGGACTGCTTCGACTTCACGCGCCCGCCCGCGCCGTTTCGACCGATACCGGCGTTGCACCAGGCCGCGTACTCTCCTCGATCACGCCACGCCGGACGTCGCGCCCGACGAGGATTAGCTCAGGTCGATCCCGCGCGGGCACCCCGCGCCGGCGAGACGCGCTCGCCGACGCTCGTCGCTTCGGTTAGAACTTCAACTTGTAGGTGTCGTTGCTCGTGTCGCAGTCGCTCGCGGGTGAAATCGCCGGCTGGTGAAAGTCGAGCGCGAAGCGGAACGTCGTCGAGCCCATCGCCGCGTCGGACGCCCGAACGTATGACTCGTTGAACGAGTACGCCTGGCCGGCACGGAGAGGCGGCAGCCCCTTTTCATCGACCTTGTTCTCGTCCTGCCAGACGTCGACCGAGATCAGCGCGTTCGACGGTTCGCCGCTCGCGCCGAAGTTGACGACCGTGACGGTCAACTGGTAGTGATTCGTCCCCGACGAATCGGTCGACACGAGCCGGCTGACGGCTTTTGTAATCGCGGGGTCGGCACCCGAGCACGCCGGCGCGCCCGAGGCCTGGGCGAGCAGCAGCGTTGGAAGAAGGAGGATCGCAAGCATAGTTTTGTCCCCTTTACGAGCTGAAGTCGGTCGCTCGGTTATACCCCGACTTGTAGGCGGCCCTACATCGGAATCGAACGATTTGTGCGTTGAATAGACTGATGAACTGCCGCCGTCGTTTCCCAGCCTTGCTTCTGGCCCTGGCCTGCCTCGTCGCCGTTGCATCGGCCCGCTCCGCCGAGGCCTCCCAGCCCTCGGAGCAGGTCGTGCTCGCAGGCGGCTGCTTCTGGGGGATGGAGGCGGTTTTCGAGCGGCTGAAGGGCGTCTCGAGCGCCGTCGCCGGCTATGCCGGCGGGGACGCCGCGACCGCCCACTACGAGATCGTGAGCACCGGCATGACCGGTCATGCCGAGTCGGTCGAGATTACGTACGATCCGAAGGTTATTTCGTTCGAGCGTTTGCTCGACGTCTATTTTCGAGTAGCCCACGATCCAACCGAGCTCAACCGCCAAGGCCCGGACGACGGGACGCAATACCGCTCGGAGATTTTCTACACGAGCGACGAGCAGCGCCGTATCGCCGAGGCGTCGATTCGGCACTTGACCGAGGCGAAAGCGTACGCGCACCCAATCGTGACCAAGATCGAACGCTTGCGCGCGTTTTATCGGGCGGAAGCGTACCACCAGCACTTCGTCGACCGTAACCCCGACTACCCGTACGTCGTCTACAACGACCTGCCGAAGCTCCAAACGCTGCGCGAGCGCTTCCCGCAACTTCTCCGAGACCGCTAAGCCGGCGTCTTTCCGGTACGCCGGAAGCCCCGTGCAAGGCCCCGCGCATGCGAGGGTCGCACCCAGCCAGCGGAGGGTTTCGGATGGAGAAGGCGTTTCGGAGTTTCGCATTGGCGACGGCTGCGGCCGCGCTTTGGACCGGGTGCGCGAGCGGCGCCGCGCCGCGGCTCTCTCCTTCGGAGCAGGGGCTCGCGCGGCAAACGGCCGCGCGGGACCTATCGGTTCCACGGATGGATGCATCGGGCTGCTCGACGTCGGTGATCTACGTGTCGTCGTACAACGGCGACGTGCAGATTTACAATCAAATGGGAAAGAACCAGACCGCCTGCGGCGCGATCACCGGCTTCAAAAACCCGCAAGGCGTCTTCGTCGACGCGCAGTCGAACGTGTGGATCGTCGACGACACGGCAAAAGCGATCTACGAATATCCGCCGGGCGGCGGGACGCCGATCCAGACGCTGGACGACTCGGGCAGCTTCCCCTTCGTGGTCGCCGTCGATAATAAAAGCGGGACCGTTTACGTCACGAACTCGCAGAACGGCGACGTCGACGTTTTCGCCAAGGGTTCGACAACGAAAACTGCCACGCTGAACGAGTCGAAAAGTTTGGCCGAATTCTTCGATGCGGTCGACGACAAAGGCAACTTGTACGTGAGCTACCTCGAGAGCGGCAGCGGCGCGGGAAAGATCGACGAGTGGGTCGGAGGGACCGGTTCGCCGGTCGACCTCGGGATCACGCTCGGCGCGCCGGGCGGAATCCAGACGACGAAGAGCGGCGCGTTGGCGGCTTGCGATCAGTTGAAACACCAATGCGGCGAGTTCAAGACGCGCAACACGAACATGGTCGATCTCTTCGCAGTGAGCGACGGCGACACGTACGCTCTCTCCCTCAACAAGGCCGAGACGAAGGCGTACGTCACGGACGAGGGCGCGTCAGTCCCCAACGTCGGGGAATGGAAGTATCCAGGTCCCGACAAGAAAGCGATCGACACGATTGCGGTCACGAGCGGCGGCGAGAACGTCGCGGCCAGTCCAGCCGCGCCTGAGGGCAAGCCACTCAAGTAGCGCGTCGCCCCGCCTCGGATGGTTCAAGCTTGGCCCCCCGGGGGTAGGGTTCGGCCTGGCCCCCCGAGGGAAGGAAGCATCTATGATTCTCAGCGTCAGTATCGGGCTTTTGATCGCCCGGCTCATCGTGGGGCTGTACCTCGCCGGGCACGGCGCCCAAAAACTATTCGGCTGGTACGGCGGCTACGGGCCGGCCGGGACCGGGAAGTTCTTTGAGGGGCTCGGCTTCCGCCCGGGCGCGACGTTCGCGGTTGCGGCCGGTCTCGGGGAGTTCGTAGGCGGCCTGATGACGGCGCTCGGGCTGCTCAGCCCGATCGGACCGGCATTGATCGTTATGATCATGATCGTTGCGATCTTTACGGTGCACGTCGACAAGGGCTTCTGGAACGCCGACGGCGGCGCGGAGCTTCCGCTGACGAACATCGCGGCGGCGCTCGCCGTCGCCTCGACGGGACCGGGCGCGTTCTCGCTCGATGCGCTGATCGGCTTCACGGCGTTCTCGAGTCCCCTCTTCACGTGGGGCCTCATGGGCGTGGCGGTCGTGCTCGCACTCTTGAACCTTGCCGTGCGGCGCAAGCCGCCCGCCACCGCTGCCTGAAACCGTCCCGCGGTTTCATCGGTGCAATCGGCAACACGCCGCACATCGTGTTGCCGAAACTCTCCGCTGCGCTCGGCAGGACGATCGCCGGGAAAGCCGAGTTCCTCAATCCGGGCGGTTCGGTCAAGGATCGCGCGGCGAAGGGGATCGTCGACGATGCTGAAGCAAAAGGGCGGCTCGCGCCGCGCGGGACGATCGTCGAAGGGACTGCTGGGAATACCGGGATCGCGCTCGCGCTGATCGGCAACGCGCGCGGCTATCGCACGATCATCGCGATCCCCGACGATCAGTCGCCCGAGAAGATCGAGCTCTTGCGAACGTACGGCGCCGACGTGCGCGTCGTGCCGGCGGTGCCGTTTACGAACCCGGAAAACTACTACCACGTTGCGCGCAGGATCGCCGAAGCGACGCCCGGCGCGCTTTGGGCCGACCAATTCAACAACGTCGCAAACCGGGCCGCGCACTACGCCACGACCGGGCCTGAGATTTGGGACTCCTTCGGCGCCGAGTTGACCGCGTTCGTCGCCGCCTGCGGGACCGGCGGGACGCTTGCCGGCGTCGCGACGTTCTTGAAAGAACGAAACCCGCAGGTCCGCACCGTCGTGTGCGATCCGATGGGCTCGGCGCTCTACGGTTACGTCAAGCGCGGCGTCCTCGAGCCCAGCGGCGATTCGAACGCGGAAGGGATCGGAATCAAACGCATCACCGAGAACTTCAAAGGCGCGCCGATCGACGACGCGCTGCAAGTCGACGATCGCGCGATGGTGGAGATGGCGTACTGGCTCTTGCGCGAGGAAGGTCTCTTCGTCGGCGGGTCGGCGGCGCTCAACGTGGTCGGCGCGGCGCGCTACGCGCGCACGCTCCCGGAGGGGAGCGCCGTCGTCACGATTCTGTGCGACGGCGGCGAACGATACCGCTCGCGCTTGTGGAACGCAGCGTGGCTTGCCGAAAACGACTGCGCGCCGGCCGCCCGCGACCTCGCGTTTCTGTAAGCGCGCGCCGGTGTTGATCGCGTACGTACTCGGCATGGGGATCGCGATCGCGATCGGCGGCGCGCTCGGCCAGTCGCTCGTCGCCGAGCACGGGAGACGCAAGGTCTTGCCGGCATTGATCGTGCTTACGATCCTGTGCGGCCTCGCGATCGGCTGGGGTCTCAACGGGGAAATCAACGCGATCCGAGCGTCCTCGCAGGCCCAGTAAAGGGCGCACCGGGACCCGCCGGACGGCCGAGCGAAGGAATCTGCATGGCTCAATTACTCGACCGCTCGGCCGCCCAATCGACCACAAACGTTTGGGGGATGGCGCAAGCGCAACTCGACGACGTCGCCCGCCTGGTCGGGCTCAATCCTTCGGTTCACGCTTATCTGCGCGAACCGAAACGCATTCTGACGGTCTCGATTCCGGTGCGAATGGACGACGGAACGTTCCGCATCTTCGAAGGATATCGCGTGCAGCACAACATGTCGCGCGGTCCGGGGAAGGGCGGGATCCGCTTCCACCCCGACGTGACGCTCGACGAAGTCAAGGCGCTCGCGATGTGGATGACGTGGAAGTGCGCGCTGATGAACATTCCGTTCGGCGGCGCGAAAGGCGGCGTCATCTGCGACACCAAGTCGATGTCCCCGCACGAGCTCGAGAACCTGACGCGGCGTTACACGAGCGAGATCTCAATCATCATCGGTCCGGAGAAAGACATCCCGGCTCCCGACGTCTATACGACGCCCCAGATCATGGCCTGGATCATGGACACGTTCTCGATGCAGAAGGGATACTCGATCCCCGGCGTCGTGACCGGAAAACCGATTTCGATCGGCGGATCGCTCGGCCGCGACAAGGCGACGGCGCGCGGCTGCCTGTACGTGGTGAACGAAGCGGTTCGGGAACTCGGAATCACGCAAGCCGGCGCGCGCGTCGCGATCCAAGGTTTCGGGAATGCCGGCCTCCACGCGGCGGAGCTGATGGCCGAGGACGGTTACTCGATCGTCGCCGTCTCGGATTCGCAAGGCGGCGTTTGCAACCCACGCGGCCTCGATGTCAGCGCGCTGATCGCGCACAAGGCCGAGACGGGCTCCGTCGTCGGTTTCGGTGGCGGCGAGCGGATCGACAATCGAAAGGTGCTCGAGTATCCGTGCGAGATACTCGTCCCGGCCGCACTCGAGAAGGTTATCACCGAGGAGAACGCGCCCCGCATTTCGGCAAAAATCGTCGCCGAAGCCGCGAACGGCCCGACACTCCCCGAGGCGGACGACATCCTTCACGAACGCGGCATCATGGTGCTCCCCGACATCCTCGCCAACGGCGGCGGCGTGACCGTCTCGTACTTCGAGTGGGTCCAAGATCTTCAAGAAAACTTCTGGGAAGAATCGGAGATCAACGAGCGGTTACGCAAGAAGATGGTGCGGGCGTTCAAGGACACGTTCGAGCAGGCGCAGCGACGTGGCGTCAACATGCGGCGCGGCGCGTACTGCGTCGCGATCCAGCGCGTCGCTGAGGCGACGATGGTGCGGGGCCTTTATCCGTAGGTGGGTACAATAACGGTAACCTAGCGCACACGACGCGGCGCTCGCGGGCGCTTATGCTTGAAAGCATAGGGGGAGTTATGCCGTTGTGGTCCGGGCGCGTTCTGCGCCAGTTGCTATCGCTGCCGGTCGTCCTTTCGCTTGGGGCCTGCACGCTCGGCGGGGGCTCGGTCGCTCCCGGCAGCCGCGTCGTGGAATCCCGCGGGCTGGCCGTGAGGCACGACAACGTCCCCGTCCTCGGGGGCTGTCAGGTGTTCCCGGCCGACAATCCCTGGAACACCGACATTTCGCAAGTCCCCGTCGATCCAAATTCGGACAACTACATGGCGCACATGAACGCCGGGTCGACGAACCTGCACCCCGACTTTGGCTCGAATCCGACCTACGGCATCCCGGTGACGCTTGCGCCGAAGTCGACGCCGTACGTCCCGATCAAGTTTTTCTTGTACGGCGACCAAAGCGACCCCGGGCCGTATCCGATTCCGAAGAACGCGAAAGTCGAGGGCGGCAAGGGCGCGAAAGGCGACCGCCACGTCTTGGCGGTCGGTGAAAAAGACTGTCACCTGTACGAAATGTACGACTCGTTCTACGTCGGCCCGGGTTGGCGCGCCGGCAGCGGCGCGAAGTTCGATTTGTCGTCGGACAAACTGCGCCCCGAGTGCTGGACCTCGGCCGACGCGGCCGGATTACCGATAACGCCGGCGCTCCTGAAAGTCGACGAAGTGAATGCCGGCGAGGTCGACCACGCGATGCGCTTCACCGTCGCCAAAACGCAAGCCGCCTACACGCACCCTGCGACGCACTACGCGAGCAGCTCGCACGACCCGAACGACCCACCGATGGGGCTGCGTGTCCGGCTCAAGGCAAGCTACGACATTTCGGGTTTCACGGGCGCCTCGTACGTCATTTTGGTAGCGCTGAAGAAGTACGGGATGCTCTTGGCCGACAACGGCAGCGACTGGTACATCACGGGCGCGACCGATCATCGCTGGAACGACACCGACCTCGATCAGCTCAAAACCGTCCCGGCGAGCGAATTCGAAGTCATCAAACTCGGTCAGATCTACACGAACTGCTGAGGGCGACGGATTTGGCACAAAGGTCGAAGCCTCGGCCGTATGGCCGAGGCTTCGATCTTGTTCGGGTTTCTCGCTGCGAGGTTGGGCCTAGCAGATCGTGTGCTGGTAGTCCTCGAACGTCTCGTTCATCGAGTAGTCGCCGCCGGTGCCAAGCGAGGGTTTCTGCCGGAAGAACCACGAGAAGAACACGAGTTCCTGTGGATGGTACGTGAAGCCGTTGAGCGTGATCGGGCCGAAAACGGTCCCGGTCAACGCGTCGCCGACCTCGAGGTTACCCTGACATCCGCCGACCTGGCCGATGTGCCCCCACAGCGGCGTCGCGTTGTTGACGGTCGGGTCGTTGTTCAACTCGCCCAGTTCGTGCGACAGTGCGTGGACGTCCTCGATCGGAACGCTGAAGATGTTGGGGTCGTTGTAGGCCGCGAACGAGTAGGTCTGGGTCGGGCTGCCCTGCGCCCCGTGGAACCCGAGGATGCAGCATTGGTCGATCTTGCCGTCGCCGCTCATGAAAACGTCGTACATGAAGACGATCGGAATGTGCGTCGGCTGCCACGAGCTCGAGTTGACGAGGCTCGTGAACCAGTTGATGTCGACGACGCCGAACTTCCCGTTGCAATTGGTGCCGGTGTAGACGTTCCCGTCGGCGGCCGGCACGGTCAGGTTGACCACCGTCGTGTTTCCCCCGTCTTTGTACAGGAGGTGGTAGTTCGGCTTGGTCTTCGTGTACTTATAGAATTCCGCGCGCTGCATCGCGTCTTCGTACTGAGTGTTGCCGACCGAGATGCCGTTTGAAACGATCGGCGAATTCTGCCAGAGCGGCGAGGCTAGCGTCCGCGCTACGACCGACTGACTGTCGCCGCAGGCGCCCTTCGTTGGATCGAAGACGCTGTTGTCCGCGAACTTGAACACGTAGACGTACAAGTCGGTCGTGATCGTGGACGACGTCCCGGTGCCTTTGGCTTGCGGGCTCGTCCCGACCATCGTGAAGGTGTAGGTCTGCTTGTTGATCGGCGCCTTCACCTTGCCCGACCACAAGGGTATCGTGGTGCCGTTCATCACGTCCCACGGCAGGCGGTTCATGTCCACTCCAACCGGGGCGTGAGTCAGAAATATCGGGCGTGCCATCGGATACCCGATGACGTAAGGCTGCGTCGCCGACGCTCGCGCCGACCCGAATAGACCCAGACAGAGGGCGACAGCGCAAAGACCGAACGCGCTCTTCTTCATACTTGGACCTTCCTTCGCTGAGAAGCATGCTTTCAGGAAATGCATCGACTGCTCGGTTCTCCCGGGCGGCGAGTGATTGCCTCATTCGCGCCGACTGAGGCTTGCCCTGGCCGCTCTGCCGGCGCGGCGACGGCCCTCAGAAGAGGTGAATGCCGTCACGGATGCCGCGCGTTTCGGCGGGGCCGGCGTGGCGGATCGGCGTAATCTGGGACTAATGAGCGTTCTTCTCGCAGCGACGTTGTGCTGTGCCGTCACAGGATTCGTGCACACGCCGCTCGGGATCGGGATCGCACACGCTCGCGTGACGCTCCGCCAAGCGAACGCGGCCGCAGCCGAGTCCGGTGCCTCCGGCCGGTTTTCGTTGCTTGCCGCGCCGGGCGCCGCTACGCTGACGATTGCGGCCGACGGTTTTGGGGCGACGACGCTCGAGCGGGTCAACGTCCACGAAGGCACGACCCTCGACATAACCCTCGAGCCCCTCGCCGCGAACGCGCTGCGAACGATCGGACGGGTCGTCGTCGACGGCAGGCTCGCCTTGGCACGAGGGACGACCGCGTCGCAAACGCTCGCACGTGCCGAGCTCGATGACGAAGGACTTCAGCACGTAACCGACGCGCTCGCGCAAGTCCCGTCGGTGACGCTTCCGCGTCCCGACGCGGGTGGCCCTGGCGCCGTCGCGGTCGTTGCATTGCGAGGGCCCGATCCTTCGGAGACGCTCGTTGCGCTCGACGGTCAGGTCCTCAACAACGCCAACACCGGCGACTTCGATCTCTCGCAGCTTGCGGTGTCACCGTTTCGGGCGATCGACGTCACCGAAGGCCTTGGCCCCGAGAACGCGATCGCCGCCAATACGATCGGCGGCGAAGTCGACTTTCGGACGATCGAACCGACGCGCGAGCCGCACGCGCTCTTCGCTTTGTCCTACGGTTCGTTCGGATCGTCGAGCATCGCAGCAAATGCCACGGGTGAGGCGGGGCGCCTCGGCTACGCGCTTGCGTTCGGCGACGCCCACTCGCAAGGCTCGGTGTTCGGTCAGCATGCCCCGTTTGCGAGCGGCGGTCCGGCGCCGGTGCTCGTCGATCTGGGTTCGGCCGTCGCGACGCAAACCGGGCTCGTCAATCTGAGCTGGTCGTTCTCTCCGCGCGCGGAGGTTCGCGTCCGCTACTTCACGATCGCCGACGCGCGCGACGAGAGCGCCGCTCTCGACGCGCCGCTTTCCGACGGCACGTTCGCCGGTCCGGGACCCGCGTACGGAACGCAAGGCCTCCGCGCGCTGCTCGTCAGCGCGCGCGCTCCGCTGGGCGCGGGCGCGCTCGTCGGGAGCTTCGCGACATCGGGGACGACAACGACCTTTGCCGGCGGGCCGATAATCTCGCCGTACGACCTGTCGTACGCCGACCGGCTCGAAACGTCGTCGCTCGGTTGGGAGCGTTCGACGGCCGCGTTCGACGTCGCGGCCGGCGGCTACGTTCGAACCGAGTCGCTCGCGCTGCCGAACGCCTTCGCTTCGACGCAGGCGGAAAACAGCGCCGCCGGCTACGCCCGCGCCGCGTGGAACGCCGGGCCGCACGTGCGATTGCTCGCAAGCTTGTACGACACGCGTTATTCGACGTTCGGCTCGAGCCTCGACGGGCGGCTCGGCGCGAGCGCCGACCTCGATGGCAGCAGTGACGTGCGCTTCAGCATCGGCACCGGCTTCCGGCCGCCGCTTCTCACCGAACTGTACGCGACGCCTTTGAGCCAAATCGTGGCCGGGCTGCCGGGGAGCGTCGACGCGCACTGCGTCGCGGCGAATGGCGATCCGAGTGAAAAGCCCGAGCACGTCACGACGTACGAGTTAGGGTACGGGCGCCGATTCGGCGGCGATACGACGGTCGACGCGTCACTCTACCGAACGAACCTGCGCGACCCGATCGAGATCGCGTATCCGTTTCCGGTCCCGCCGCTCCCGCCCGGCGGCATCTGTACGAGCGTCGCCGGCCAAGCGATCCCGATCAACGTCTCGAACGCGGTTTACGAAGGCGGCGCACTGCGAATCGGGCGGCGCTTCGGGAACCTCTTCGCGCGCGGCGAGTACGGGGTGAACGTCGCCTACCCGCTCGCCTTCCCGCAAACGGTTTCGAATCCGACCTCGGGCGCGAACCTCGTCCCCTTCCAGCAATTCGAAGGGATTCCGATCCACGTCGCATCGCTCGAGTTGCATTACTCTAGCAGCGGCTATCACGCCGGTGCGCTCGTGACGTACCGCGGGAAGAACAACGAACTCAACGCCGGGCCGTACGCGGTCCTCGACGGTTCGGTCGGAAAGCGCGCCGGCGCCGTCGATTATGCGCTGACGTTCCAGAACGTGACGAACGCCGCCGCCGGCCGGTTTACGCGGCTCGGCGGAGGCGTTCCGTATCCAACGCCGTCAGGCCCGTTGCCGACCGACCTCTTCGTGCTGCAGCCGGCGGCCGTCAACTTCGTCGTTACGCTGCGCCACTAGTCCGACTCGAACGCCTTCTTCGATGTCCGCTTCTTCGGCGGATAACGGCGCCGCGGATGGTCCGAGTGCGCGTTCGGATAGCGCCGGTCGAAGCGCGAGCTGAACTCGGGCCCGGCTAGCTGAACCTTCAGCCCGGTTGCGGTTGTGTGGGCGGCTTCGTTCAAGGTGCCTCCCTTCGGCGGCACGGCCACCGCGAAGACGCTGTGCTCGAGGCCGTCCGGCGTGAACGCGCCGGCCTGATAGTCGCCGACGAAGTAGCCGCCGGCGTTGGCGAGCCAGGTCACCAGCATCGGGCCGGCGATTTTTTGCGGCTTGCCCCACGTCGCGCCGCCATTGTGCGACGAGATGAAGCCGGTGTAGAGCCGGCACGTTGAGATCGAGCAGTTCGCCTGCGGGAAGTAATTGTACACGACGCCCAAATGCGCGTGAGCGCCGGCGGTCTTTGTGTCGACCGCGATCCCCGGCGTGAAATGGTCGACCGTGCTGGTCGTCGGATCGATCGGGATCCGCGCCGCCACCGACCAATTCATCCCGTCGCTCGACGCGCTCATGACGATGTCGTTCTCGGCGCAGCCGGCGCGGAAACTGCAGTCGTGCCACACGACGAAGATGTCGCCCGCCCCGTCGATCTGCGCGGACGGAAGCGACGGCGCCCGCATCTGTGAAACGCCGTGATCGTTCTCGGGCGAAACGAGCTCGTTAATCCAGGATTGGCCGCCGTCGGTCGAGACGACAGCGTCGATGTTGCCGCCCCCGTCCGAGTACGGAACGACGACGTGCCCGTTCGGCTGCGCCAGCGGCTGGCCGCCGAGCCCGAAAGCGTTACTGACGAACGTGGTCGTGCCCCACGTCTGACCACCGTCCTTCGAGACGTTCATGGCGATCTGGCCGTTGTCCCATTCGACGTAGCACTGGCCGAAGTACGGACTCGTCGCGGTGTTGTCGCACGCGATCCAGTTCTTATCTGAGAAGCCGCTTGGCGCGGGTGCGACGCCGATTGGTTTGCCCCACTTGAGGCCGCCGTCGGTCGACGGGCTGACGACGACGGCTGGAGAGCTGCCGCTGGTGACAGGCAGCGTAGCGATGAGCCACACTCCGTGCTTCGCGTCGTAGGCGACGGCCGGATCGCTCGCACGATCGAATGGGCCCGGGGGGTTCGTTTGCTTCGTCAAACTCGGCAGGAAGCCGTACTTCCACGACTTGCCGGCGTTGGTCGACATCGCCCAGCCGATCGCGCTTGCGCCGCCGTCGGGAAACCGGCCGACTTGAAACGTGCCGACGATCGTCGAGCCGTACGCGAACGTGTCGGCCTCGAGTTCGGTCGCGTGTTCGGCACCGCCGCCGTTCGTGAACGGGTCGTGGCTCAACTGAACGAGCCGCGTCCCGGAGTCAAAAAAGAATTGTGAGCGCGCCGCACCGGCTGCGGCAAGCGCGAATCCTAGCGCTACGAAAAGGATGAGGGGACGGTGTTTCACGTGCGATTCTCCGCGGTCTGAGTTGCACGCGGCACGTCGCCGCGCGCGCATCGCTCTCCCTTAGGCCGTGCGCCGCGCTTGTCCCGCTACGGCTTCGCGGGGGTCGCTTGGAAAGTGTACGTCTCGTCGCCGACCTGCGTCGACCCGACGATTTTGCCGTCCTTGAAGGTCCCGGCGACGTGAAGCATCTGCTGCCCGAGCCCGCGGATCGTGCGTGGGCCGGTCGATGCTTGCATCGAATTGACGCGACCAACTAAGCCGCGTCGTTGCAGACCAGCGATATCGAACCAGATTTCTTGGTCGTGCGAGCCACCTTTTATTGTGCGCGGGATTCCCTCGTCCCAATCGCGGTACGTGCCGTTGACGATCCCATCCGCGCCGATCGTCAGAGTGAGACTGCCGTCGAGATGCCCCGTGCCGAGCCCGGTGGCGGGGGTCAACTTCGTCGTGAAGGTGAGATGCCGTTCGCCGGCATTCTGCTGAGACGGCGCGGCGGCGGCGGAACATGGGCCGAGCGCAAACGCGAGCGCGACGGCGATGCATTGTGGGAAAACCAGCTTGGGGTATCGGCTCGGCACGGCACTTCCTATCCTGGGGCCGCCGGCTATTTTCGCGAGCCCGTCGCCTTTCACTCTCGGCGCCCGCGAAAGAGCGCGGCGGCCATAAGGCGAAGCGGCCCCACGAGCGCGAGGGAGGGTATTTTGGGTCTGACCGACATCCCGCAGCAGATCGCGACCGTCCTCAAGTACTCGCTTCGGTCGAGGACGAGTTTTCTGAGTTCGCTGATCGGGGCGATTTTCGTGCTCGGCTTCGCGTTCGATTTGCTGTACGGGTTTTTCTATACGCGCGTCTTCAATGCGAAGGCGATTCACTACGGTCACGCTTTCTGGATCGGCCTCGTCGCGGTCGCCCTCGTCGTCCCGCTCACCGTGGGTCTCATTCGGCTGATCCTCGCCGAGCGGCAATTGCGGCCGTTCCCGCCCGGCAAACACGGCGTCGCGATCGCACCATTCGACGCCGTTTCGCTCGATCCCGATACGCTCGGAACGGCGAGCAAACTTGGGGCGCTCGACGCGGTGATGACGCAGTTTTTCAAGGCGCAGCAGCGGATCATCGAAGACGAGGAGTGGTCGAAGGATTTCGAGTTCCGCTTCTTGCCGCCGTTCGTTCAAGTTCAGAAGAAGAAGGATGCCGCGACGCGCTTGCAAGCGATGGCCGCGACCTTGATCATCTGGGGGCAGATAAACCAGGAGAGCGGCGCGCACTTGAAGGTGACGATGCATTTCCTTGGCCCCCAGCTCGACATCAAACTGGACGGCGACCTGCTGCCGTCGCTGACGATCAACTTGCTCGAGTACTTTGCGTTGTGCGCGGCCGGCTTCGCGAACCAGGGCAAGGGCGATCTCGTACAGGCGCGCCGAATGTTCGAACTGGCGCGAACGCCCGGCAGCCAAATCGACCAAATGGCCAAGAGCAACAGCAACGTCGCTGCGGTCGACGACTTCATCAGGCGCCTCGATCCGACTCCCGCGCCGAACGCACCGGCAGCCGCACCGGTCTCGCCGAACCCGCCGGCGCCGCCGCAAACAACGGGCGCTTAGCGCCGCGCGCTCAGACCAGCTCTGGGAAAACCTTCGCGACCTTGGCGAGGACGTAATCGCCGTACGTCCGCTGAACTCGTGGACGCTCGCGCCGTCCCAACGATTGGCGCCGTCGGTGGAACCGGCGCGTGCGGAGATCCGCTCGATCGGCGCGACCTCGGCATCGAAGTTCGGGTCGAAGAAGAACGGGAACGAGAGGCGGTCGCGGCGCGAGCGGTTACGAACGCGGTGCGGGGTCGAGCGGTAGACGCCGCGCGTCATCCGCTCGAGCATGTCGCCGATGTTGCAGACGAACGATCCGGGGATCGGCGGCGCATCGATCCAGCCCGACGGCGACTTTACTTGGAGGCCGGGCGTGTCGTCTTGCTTGAGGACCGTTAGAACGCCGTAATCCGTGTGCTCGCCGACGCCCCAGTCGTCTTCGGTCGAAGGCTCGGGCGACGCCGGATAGTTGAAAATGCGGAACAGCGTGAATGGCTCGGCGGTGTACCGGTTCCAAAAGAAGTCGCGCTCGAACCCCAATCCTAGGCTGAGCCCTTCCATCAGCCGGTGGCCGAGGGTCGTCATGGCTTCCATGTAGGCCAGCACGGTCTCGGCGAATCCGGGAATCGGCGGGAAGAGGTTGCGTCCGTGCAGGCGGGTTCGCGCGCGGACCTTCGGATGTTCGTCGTCCAGCTCGATGCCGAAGTAGAGCCCCTCTTTGCGGTCGGGCCGCCCCGCCGTCAACTCGTCGCCGACCGCAAAATATCCGCGCCACGCGGGGCCACCCAGCGCCATGCGAATCTCAAGTTTCGTCGCGAGTTCCTGCGCGAAGAATTCACGGCTTTGCCGCACCAGCCGCGCTTGGAGTCCTTCGTCGACGCCGTGGCCGACGACGTAGAAGAAGCCCCACTCGCGGCACGCCGCGTCGATCCGCGCGCCGGCCGTTTCCGCGCCGGCGCCTCCCTGGACAAGCGCGGCGACGTCGACGATCGGCAGGCTCACGGAGTGGCGGGGCGAGTAAAGCTCGCGTCGGTGTATTGTGCCGTCACGAGGATCGAGCAGTTGGCGCCGTCCGCGCTGACTTCGTCGCCGGCCTTCAACCACAAGTTCGGTAGTTCGGCGGCGGGAAGCTAGAGGCTCGCGCTGCCGCCTGGAAACGTATCGACCTTCGGCGTCACCGTTACCGACGTACACTGCGAACCGGTCAAGGCGCCGGACCACAGGATTTTCATGTCGTGGCTCAAGCGTACGGGCCGCGCGCCGACTTTGAACTGAACGACGCTGTCCGACATCGCGGCGCGCGCGGTCGCCGTCCCGGTCAAGACGAATGCGACCGCGAAGACTGCGGGGCTCAGCGGGCCACTGGCGATCGTCTTCATTGTGAGTGGCTCCTTTGTTGCGAATCGCTTCGGCGACAGTGACGGCGGTCGCACTTCGCCTCGGTCGCGCCGGGCGCCGGCGTGGTCTTGGTCATTTTTTCCGATGACGGGGAGAATGGCACCGCTAGGCAGCCTGCTGGTCGGGTACCTTTCGCTCTTCTTGCAGCTCGGAGTGCTCAGCCTGCTGGCGGGACTCTCGATGCTCGTTCGGATCTCGCTCGGGCGGCGAACCGCCGACGCCTGGACGATCGGACTGCTCGCCAATGCGGCGGCGCTCGCCGTTCTTGGCGCGAGCGCGGTGGGCCACGCCGCCGGAGTCGTCCCGAATCCCGCCGGGGCGACGCTCGTCTACGTCTTACTCGAAGACGCCGGTGCGCTAGCGTTCATCGCGGCGAGCCGGCTCGAGCGCGGCGCGAAGGCGCTGACGTGGTGGTACGGCGCGGCGTGCGCGCTCGCGTTCGGCGTTTCCGCGAGCGCTGTGCTCGCCCAGTCGGTATTCTTCGACGCATACAAGACGCACGCGGCTTTGCTCGCGATCCTGCTCACCTTCGCCGCTGTCGAAAGCCTGCGCGCACGCGGCGGCGGCTTGGGCGCGAAGATGCTCACCGTTTCGCTGTTGCTCCTCGCGGTCGACTACGCGCACGTTACCGTTCTGACGCTTTTCGGCGTGCGTTTCGAGCAGGCGTACTTGGGCCTAGAGAGTTACGCGACGATGGTGCTGGACATCGCGCTCGGCGTAGCGATCGTCGTGCGCGCCACCGACGCCGCGCGCAGCGAACTCGAGCGGCGCAACGTCGCGCTCGCCGAAGCCGAACGAGCCTTGCGCGAGGCGGCGTACACCGACGCGCTGTGCGGAGTCCCCAATCGCGCGGCTTTCCTCGCGCACCTCGAGACCGCGCCCCCGAGCGGCGTCGTCGCGATGATCGACCTCGACGGCCTCAAGCTCATCAACGACCGCTTCGGTCATGCGACGGGCGACGCCGCGCTCGCTAAAGCCGCTCACGTGCTACGGCATCGGTGTAGCGGCGCGGGGACGGTGTTTCGCATCGGCGGCGACGAGTTCGCGGTCATCTGGGAAGGGATCGAGGCGCCGGAGGTTCGGGCGGTCCTCGTCGAAGTCGAGCGCGATCTCGCCCTCGTGATCGAGCGCCCGACGCGGATCCGCATCTCGTGGGGCATCGCGACCTTCGATCCCGGCACCCCGATCGGCGATGCGCTCTTAGCGGCGGACGCCGCGCTCTACGGCCGCCGCAACGTGCGGCGCGCCTAGAGCTACTCCGCGTCGACCGGCCGGATCTCGGGGAATGCGTTCTCGAGCGATTCGGGTTTGAAATCCGTCGCGAACGGTTTGAAGGGTCGCGGCTTCTGCGTGAAATCGAAGCAATCCGCGGCCGGGTCGTTCGCGCGCGCGTCGCTCGCGGCGAGTTGCTTTAGGCCGAAGGTGTGCTCGATGAACAGAAGCACGCTGCCGTGCTCGTACTGGACGTGCGAGACGTAGTTTTTCTTCGC
This sequence comes from Vulcanimicrobiota bacterium, assembly GCA_963832625.1. Lineage (GTDB taxonomy): Bacteria > Vulcanimicrobiota > Vulcanimicrobiia > Vulcanimicrobiales > Vulcanimicrobiaceae > CAWHUV01. Next base: position 1,366,587 of record CAWHUV010000008.1, read on the forward strand.
ATACGCCGAGACGACCAAGAGCGGGACGCGGAAGCCAAGCCCGTCGTAGTCCAGCTGCGGCGGAGGGAAGTGATCGTAAAAACCGCCCCACTCGTCCCACATCACGAAGATCGCGGTCGAATCCCAGTATTTGCTTTGCCCGATCGCGTCGACGAGACTAGCCACCCACGCCGGGCCGCCCTTGCCTTCGCAGCCGTTGTGGTCGGAGTTCGCGCAAATCGGCGAGATCCAACTGACGGCTGGGAGCTTTCCCGCCGAAACGTCGGTGAAGAACTGCCCGTCGAGGGCGACTTTGCGCCAGTCGTCGCCGTAGCGGACGTGCCGAACGGCCTGAAACGGTTCCCATCCGTCGAGCGCGCTCGCAGCGTAGTAGCGCCAGCTCAGCCCCGCATCGTCCAACTCGTCGCCGAGGGTCTTGTACGGGAAGCAGGCCTCTTCGGTCGGTCCGTACGTGCGCTGGTCGGTCAGCGTATGGATTTGATTGCGCGGACCACCGTCGCAGCCCCAGTACTGCGTCGACGAAGGGAAGTCGACGGCGCGTCTGGCTTGACCGGCGATCGCGTACTGGTGCGAGATGAAACTGGCGTCGAGATGCGACGTGAACATGTGGTCGGCGAGCACGTAGCTGTGCGCGATCTCGAAGTAAGGCTTTGACTCGCTGTGCGGGACGTATGCGTACTGCGGATTCGGGCCGGCGTGGCCGGCGACGCGCTCGAGGTTGAAGCCGTCCATCTTCCCCCCGTCGTAGGCGGCAAGGAACGCCGTCAGGCTGTGATCGATGTCGTACGGCGCCTCGAGCCCGACCGGTGCGAGCGCTATCTTTTGTCCGTACGAGTTGAGGCCCCACGCCTGCGTCTCGGCGCCCGGGTAGCCCTGGAACAAATTGTCGAAACTGCGGTTCTCTTGAATGACGAAGACGACGTGTTCGATCGGCGACATCGTCCGGTGAAGGACGGACTCGCGTACCGGCAACGAGCCGGCCGGCGCGACGCTCGGAGCACCGAGGCCGTTCGCGCAACCGGCGAAGAAGCCGAGCGCGGCGACGGCGGCGACGAGCCGAACGCAAAGCGTTTTCGTGCGACAATTCGAACCTCTGGGATAGAGAGAGGGCGGGCGCCGCGCGCCCGCCCTCTTCAACCTTAGTCAGACCGATTCGTTGTTCGGGGAGCTTAGACTCCCGTGTTCGGCCAGACCGCGACGCCGAGGTACTGACCTTCGCCTGATTGCGGAGCGGTCGGGCCCTTGGATTCGCCCGTCGGGCATGCCTTCTTGTTCACGAGCGGGTACTTGTTGCTCTTGCCGACCGTGCCGGAGAGGCTCGAGAACTGGATGTCGGCGGCCCAGATTTCCTTCTGGGTGTCGTCGAACGCGATGTTCGTGTAGTCGTTCGGGTTGAAGCCCCACGAGCAATACGACTTGATCTTGGCCTTCCACGGCTCTTTGTTGCCGAGGTCGAACATCGCACCGTACTGGTCGTTGACGACGAGGTCGTCCTTCTTGTCGATCGCCAAGCCGCCCGGGAAGTGGGCGCCGTTGTAGTTGATGTTGGCTTGAACGATTGCGTCGACGGGGAGTACTTCCTCGACTTCGTGGTTACCGCTGCCGCCGTTGCCCGACGCCATCAGGTAGTTTTCGCCACTCTTGAGCTTGTCGTGGTCGCACGCGACATACCGGGTATCGGTCATGATCGTGCTCGTCTGCGTCCCTGCACCGCCGGTGCCCAGGACCTGGGCAGCGGTCCAGTGGTCGATGGTGCCGCTGACGAAGTTCGTCCCGTAAACGCCGCCGGTGTTGTCGAAGCAGATGCCGTACGCATCGCCAACACTGGAGTTCAGCGTCGCGATGTGAACCGGCGTTCCGGTCGACAGCGCGTCGTAGATTTCGACGGTGCCCGGCGAGCCCGACTTGCCGACGGCGAGCAGTTCGCCGGTGGAGTCGAGATTCTCAGGGCTGACCGCAAGACCCCATCCGCCGCAACCGGGGCACTGGGCGACGAGCGCGTCGGTGTCTTCATTGAAGACGTCGACGTTGCCGCTCGTGTTGTCGCTGAGATACAGATAGACGGTCTTCCCGCCCTTGTCGGGGCCGGCGCCGGTCGGCGCGAAGCGAAGATCGCTCGTGCGGTTGAGCGTGACTGCCGGACCGCCATTGAGGGCCGGGTAGGTCGTCGAGCGCATCGGCCCTGCCGGCGCGCGGTTCACTGACTGCGTCGCGCTTCCGCTCTGCGCTGGAGCGAATTGCGAACCGCCCGAGCAGCCCGCTAAGAACGCGACGAGCGCCGTTGTCGCAAGAGCGACGAACGACTTCGATACTTGCATGAGGTACCTCCCTAGTAAGGTTCGAGAGACGCACTATCAGCCCGCCGCGAACCGCGACGACTGACTGAGACGGAAACCATTGACTTGGGGAATGCCGTCGCCGAGAAGCGACCGCCAGGACGAGCCGTATCCCAAAAAGGGGCGCGGCTATACCGTGGGGGGCGTTTTGGCGCAAAAAACCGGGATACCTCTGCCCCGGCGAGCGGAAAAATCGACGAGGGTAGAGGCCGCTTGGGCGCTCGGTTGGGCTGCCGCGGGGCCCGTCGTCCGCCACCCTTACGGCCGTGCTTGTGAGGAGTCCCCGGCGACTTTGTCCATCAGGACGTGGTGGTCCCGAAGGAACGTGCGAAGGACCGCGAGCGCGCGCGCATAGGACAGACCGTAGCCGTCGTTGACGCCGCGGCTCAAGATGATCCCGACGACCTTCCCATTCGGGAGGTAGACCGGGCTGCCGCTCGCGCCGGGCCAGTTGCTCTTGTCGAGGACGAGTTCCGAGGGCTGGTCGCCTTTGAAGCGATACGTCGCAACGAACCCCTTCGACGTAATCGGGATCATGTTGCCGAGCGGGAAACCTGAGAAGGCGATCGCGGTCCCGTCGGGTTGCTGCGAGAGCTCGAGTTCGGCGATCCTCGGCCGCGCGATGGAACGGTCGGTAAACGGGTCCTCGGACAACGAGCACAGCGCGACGTCGAGCTGCGGATCCTGGTCGCACCGCGCGATGCCAAAGGATTGGCCGCCGAAGTACTCCCGGTTGGGCCACTCGTCGACCGGAAGGTACATCGCAGGCTCGCAATGATTCAGTGAAGCGAAAGCCCGGGCGTCGGAGATCACGTGACCGGCCGTAATAAAGTCGCCCTGACTGCGCACGAAAAATCCGGTGCCGAACACGAGCGGCGCATTCGTGTCGGGCTTGTTGACGAGGGCGGTGTGCCCGTCCGAAGTAGCGCGGCACACGATGGGCACGACGGCTTGCTTGAGCACGTCGATCGTCTTCGACGGGACGTCGTTTTCGAGTGCGCTCGCCGGCGCGCACGTCATCGCTGCGACGAGCGCGCACCGACCGGCGATGCTTGCCAAAATCCTCAGTCGTGGCCGTTCGCGAGAGAATGGCATAAAATCCGACCCTTGTAGCGCGGTGCGTCGTCAACGCTGACGAGATCAGTGCGCTTAGGCGGAGTTCCCGGTCGCTCCCTCGGTCGTGCCCGAAAGCCCCACTCGGGGCAGGTCCGTAGCGCTACCGCCGCGCCGGACGGGTAAGTCAAGCGGCGGGGCCGGGTCGGCTTTTTACTGAAGGAGTTTTCCGTGACTGCCGTCGCGCCGCGCGCTTTCGTGGTCCTGACCGGCGCGCTGTGGGTGCTGGGCGGTTGCGCGAATGCGGCCGGCGTGGTCCCAACGAGGCCGTTGCCGGCGCGCGAACCGAGTGCGGCGATGTTGGGCGTTGAATCGCGCGCGCGGTCGCCGATTCGTCACGTCGTTTTCATCATTCAAGAGAATCGAAGCTTCGACAATCTGTTCCAGGGCTATCCCGGCGCGGACACGCAGTCGTGGGGCTACAACTCGCGCGGCGAAAAAATCATGCTTGCGCCCATCGGGCTCGAGGCCCCCTACGACATCGCGCACTTTTCGTACTCATTTCTGCGCGCCTACGATCGTGGAAAGATGGACGGTTTCGACCTCGAGGGCGTCTACGGGCGCTCGATGCCGTTTCCGCAATACGGTTACGTACCGCACGCCGAAACGAAGGTCTACTTTCAAATGGCGCACCGCTACGTGCTCGCGGACAGGATGTTCACGTCGAACTTCGATGCCAGCTTCGCCTCGCACCAGTACGCGATCGCGGGCCAGGCGCATTACGCGGTCGACTTGCCGTCGCTGGACTGGGGATGCGACGGCGGCCCGCAGGACGTCATCCGCACGTGGACGCGCGAGCGCCGGTACGGCCCGAAAGAAGGGGTGTGCTTCGACTATCCGACCATTGGCGACGAACTGGACGCCGCCGGGCTCACGTGGCGCTTCTACGCATTTCACGCGCAATACGATTGGGAACCGTATCAAGCCGTCCGGCACATTCGCTACGGCGGCGATTGGAACAACGTGCAGGAGGACGCGCAGTTCTTCAGCGACGTCGAGAGCGGGCATCTGGCGACGGTCAGCTGGGTCACGCCGGAGTGCAAAATGTCCGACCACGCGGGGTGCGAGAGCAATAAGGGCCCGCGCTGGGTCGCGAGCCTCGTGAACGCGGTTGGGCGCAGCAAGTTCTGGGCCTCGACCGCGATCTTCATCATTTGGGACGAATGGGGCGGTTGGTACGACCACGTGCCGCCGCCGCGCGTCGACTACGATGGGTTAGGTTTTCGAGTCCCGCTCCTGATCGTCTCGCCGTACGCCAAGGAGAACTACGTCTCGCACGTCCAGTACGAGCACGGGAGCGTCCTGCGCTTCATCGAGGACAATTTTGGCTTGGGCCGGCTCGCGGCGAGCGACGCGCGGGCGAACGATCCCGCGGCCGACTGCTTTGACTTCAGCCGCGGTCCGCGGGCATTCAGCCCGCTCGATTCGGGCGAGGACCGCCCCGACGTCGGCGCGGGCATGCCCGACATTCGGCCCCCCGACGGGGAGTAGGCGCCCGCCGCAACCCTTGGCGGGCCTCGGCGGTTCGTCGGAAGCGTATGGAAGTGCAGTCATAGCCGCCCGCGGCCGGTCGTCCCGCCCCCGCGCGCCGAAAGCGCCTCGGCCCTCCGGAGGGGCCGCGAAAGAGGCCCCGCTCGAGCTGTTCGGGACGATCTCGCAGGTCTTCCCGAGCACGACGTTTGGCGTCGAGCTCGAGAACGGTCACTCGATCCTCGCCCACATCGCGGGCCGGCTGCGCCGGCACCGTATCAAGATACTGCCGGGCGACCGCGTCGAAATCGAGATGTCGCCGTACGATCTCACGAAGGGGCGAATCGTCTATCGTTACCGCGCGGGTGAGGCCCGCCGGTCCCAATAGAGTTGCCGGCCGGCGCTGCTTCGGTGCAGCGACGGCCTGCGGTTTTACCTAGTAGCGGCGGTCAGATTGCCGGGCTTGAAAGCAATCGCGGCAGTAGACCGGCTTGTCGCCGCTCGGCTGGAACGGTACTTTCGCTTCGCCGCCGCACTGCGAGCAGCGAGCGGTGAACATTTCGCGGGTTTCGCGTCCGGCACCGCCGCCGCCACCGCGGCCGCCCGACGCCTTGCGCGCTGCGCGGCAGTCGGGGCACCGTGTCGGCTTGTTCGTGAAGCCCTTTTGTGCAAAGAACTCTTGTTCGCCGGTAGTAAACGTGAATGGGCGACTGCAATCGATGCAGTTCAGGGTCTCGTCAGAATACATGTATATCTCCAGGTCGTAGGACCCCACTTGCTCGTCCGGGGTTTCAATGCCCTGTCGCGACCCGGATTTCTCTGGGCAGCCCGGAATCTCTAGATCCCTCGTGAGCGACATCGATCTACGATTCTCGCCGTTTACGATCGTCTTATTCTACTTCGCCGCGTCTTTCTGGCCGTTGACGATCGCGGCGCTCGCCGCCGGCATCTGGGTGTGGAGCCGTCGGGCCTCTCGACCGGCATGGGTCATCGGGAGCGTCGTGGCGGTGCTCTGGGTCGTATCGGCGGTCGTGAACGTCACCTTTGAGGTCGATCGGGTCGTCTCCGGACATCGCGAGGACGCGGCCGTCAGGGCCCGCCAAACGACGCTCGCGAGGGATTCGGTGATCTCGGGACTTCGGCTTCCACGCGGCACCGTGATCACGCACACGATCTTCGGCTCGATCGAAGCGCTCGATTTGCCCTCGCCGGCGACGATCGACAACGTCCCATTGATCGGGCACGTCGATCTCATCGGCACGATGCTCCAAGGCCAGGAAACTCTCGCCCGCGACGTTGTCATCGGCGGCATTCCGTGCTCGGCGAGCCATCCGGCAACCTTCACTGAGGGGAAGCTCGCGAGTTGTGTGCTCGCGGCGCCCGCGCGCGTCAAAGGCGTTCCGTGCGCCGGGGAGGTCGACGTGGACCAAGGGATCGTTTGCACGCTCGCGTCTGACTATGCGCGCTTCGGTTACGTTTGGCGAGCCGGCACGAAACTGACCGATTTTCAGAGCCCGGTTTGGTTTCGCATCGGGGCGCTGGCGCCGAGCCTCCGCGTCGTCGGCGCGGCGCTCGGCCCCGATACGGAGGTCGAATTCGAACACGGCGCGGTCTCCGGGATCACGCTTGGAAGTCATCCGGTGCCGTTCCGCGATTGCAGCATCGACCTCGTCATTATCGATAAGGCATCGACCGTCGGCAGGCCGGTCGGCGCATGCAGCCTCCCCTCCATGCACGGCAGCGCTTACGTCGCGCTCCCGTCGAATGCTCTTTCGCCTCGACAGGTGAACCACGCCGTATGAAATCGATCGATCCCGCAAGCCTTCGAGTCGCGCCCGGCCGCTCGGTCAAAGTGTCGGACTTCGATCCCGCGTCGACGGGCGACTTCCCGGCGAAAGACGACGCGACCGCAAAGCTCGCTGCCGACATCCAACGGCTGGCCGCACTTCAAGACATGCTCTATGCCGACAAGCGTTACGCCTTGCTGATCGTTCTCCAAGGCATGGATGCGGCGGGGAAGGACGGCGTCATCAAGCACGTGATGTCGGGGGTCAACCCACAAGGCGTCACCGTCTCCAGCTTCAAGAAGCCTTCCGAAGAAGAACTGGCTCACGACTACCTGTGGCGATGCGTCAAAGCGCTCCCCGAACGCGGGCGGATCGGCATATTCAACCGCTCGTACTATGAAGAGGTCACGATCGCACGCGTCCACCAGAGCGTCCTGGCCGGCGAAGAAATCCCGGTAGCCGACGCCGAGATCTGGCACGATCGCTTCAAAGACATCTCGAATTTCGAACGCTATCTTACGCGCAACGGCACGGTCCTGCTCAAATTCTTTCTCAACATCTCGAAGGACGAGCAGCGGAAGCGGCTGCTCGAGCGGATCGATACGCCCGACAAGAACTGGAAGATCTCCGACAGCGATATCTCGGAACGCAACTATTGGAAAGAGTATCAGCGCGCGTATAGCGCGATGCTGACGTACACGAGCACCGACTGGGCCCCTTGGTACGTGATCCCGGCCGACCACAAGTGGTTCACGCGTGCCGCGATCGGGGACCTGGTCGTGGCGCAACTCGAAGCACTCAAGCTCGCCTATCCACAAGTCGACGATGCCCGGCGGGCGCTCCTCGCCGAAGCACGAAAACAACTCCAGGAATAAAGAGGCGCTTGGCCGCGCCAGGCGGCGCGGACGGTTGCCGTCGAATGGGGGGCGACGTTAAAGCTTCTCTACATAAGCGAGGAGAGCGCATGTTCCGATCGATCGCGTTCGCGGCGTCGTTCCTGTTCTTTGCCGTCCTGCCGGCCGCCGCCGCGACGCCCGCGCAAAAGGCCGCCGCCAAGGCGCTCGTCGCCGCGGAAAAGTCGCGCGGCAACGGCGACGTCGAGCAGCCGTCGTGCTACGTCCTGCAGGTTTGGGCGCAATGCAACTTCGGAACCGGCGGCGGCAATGCCGAGGTCAACGCCTGGATGCATTTCAAGAACAACAAGTGGGTTTTCTTGGGCGAAGACGGCGGCGTCACGTACGCATCGATGATGGAGAAGCGCTACGGTATCCCGGCCGCCATCGCGAAGCAATTCCAGGCGAAGATCTGCCCGAGCCCCTGCCCGGGTTCGTAGCCGGCGTTCGCCGCTAACCGTCCGCCGGCGCCCGCGCGTCAACTGAAAGCGGCGGAGATAGGGTCGACTCGTGTCGGCCTATCCCCGCCGCCGGGGCTTAAGAGGGCGGGAGGCCCTAGTGGCCGTCCCCTATCCCGCTGCCGGCGCAGGTCCCGCCGGCCGGCGGAGGCGGCGACGCGTTCATCGCCCTGATGTTACCGCCCATGAACGACCACGGGTAGGTCGAGTTGGTGATGGTCGTGTGATTGATTTGGACATTGTTGGCCGAGTTCGGGCACGGGTTGCTCGCGACGCCGGCCACGTACGCGTCGATGTTGGTGTGATCCATCGAGAAGTTCGGCGTGTTCCGGACGTCGAGGCCGGTACCGTTGCTGCTGCCGGCCCCCGTCTGACAGGTCCCGTCCTTGTTGACTCCGTTGACGCAGATCGAGGTGTGGTCGACCCGGGCATTGTCGACGCTGTCGAAGTAGACGCCGATTCCGAACGGCCCGTTCACGATGGCTTGATCGAGGTGTCCATCTCCGCCTGGGCCGGCGTGTCCGTGTCCGTGCTGGCCGTTAATGTAGATCCCAACGTCGCAGGGTGTGGCCGAATACTCGACGTCGAGGTGTTCGTCTCCGCCGACGTTCGCGACGGTATACGTATGACCGGTCGAGTCGGTGATGACGCTGCATATCGTCGAGCTTACCGTGACCTTGATTTGCGGGTGGTAGCCGGTCCAGCAGTTCGTGCCGGTGTCGATGCGCAGGAAGCCCGACCCTCCCGCGCCGCCATCGCAGTAGTTGCCGGCGAGCGTGTAATTCACGAAGGTTCCGTTGGGATCGACGGGGCTCCCGACCGGGCCGCCGTTGCCGTCAGCGCCCACATTCAGCGAGTCGTAACCACAGCCGCCCGGGCCGGTGTAGCAAGGCGCGCTGGTGCCGATCGGATTATAGCCTGAGGTTGACGTGTTGTAAGCCACCGTGAAGATGGCTTGCGCCGGCAGCGTTGTGCCCGGCGGGACGTTGAAGGTGATCAGATTCGCAAGCCCGTTGATGCAAGCGTGATCGGGGTCGCTGAAAAACTCGCCTGCATTTGACCCGGTGCATCGCTTGGCGTCCGCAGACGGCCGATACGGAATGTTAAACGTTTGGGTTAGTGTCGTAAGCTGCGTGCCGACGCGCGATCCCGTCGCGGTCACATTGTAGACGTTCAGCGTGATGGGTTCCGAAAACGTCGAACCCGGTGTCGTCGAGCAGTCGTCCGTATTCCAGTGACCGCTCTGACAACCCCACGAGTCCATGACCACGCTCACCGTGCTGAGCGTCCCCGTCTGCGCAAGGTTGACCCCGTCACCGAACTCGTTCACTTGACAGCACTCGAACCCGAGACTCGAGATGCCGTGCAGTTGGTGCGGGACGCTGTTGTACGCAATCTGCGGCGGCGGCGGCGGGTCGCCGTGCGTGCGATGCGTAGTGCTCTGGCTCGCGCTTCCGGGGGCCGCGGGGCTCAGTGCGCCCGGGATCGAGCTCGAATGACCGGCGCACCCCGCACTAAGAAGAAGAACACCAACCGAAAACAACGCACCTGCAATAGCGTTACGCATAGACCCCTCCGACGTCGAAAACAAGCGCCCGCTGGGCGCGGTGCTTCCTGTTCCACGCTACGCGCCGTTTCTCTTTAAAAGTAGGAAAATAGCGTCGAAAGATAGTCGCCAAACGGTTGCTTAAGCGTACAAAATGGGCCGTTTGGCCCCCGGCCGCTACTGCAGTCGTGCAGCGGCTACGAGGACACGTGCAATACCGCCCGGCCGACGCGCTTGTACGTTCCGTTTGCATAGCGATAGCGTTCGGAGGCCCAATTGCGGATTACCACTTGCCGGTGCGTCGGATCGCAGGCGAACGGCTCCGCGGCATGCGCCGCGAAGGCGCAGCGCGTGATTCGCGAGCGCACGAGCAGATCGTTGGGTCCCGCACTCGATCTAGGAGCGACGATCACGACGGCCTGCTCGCGGTCGAGCGACTTGTCGTTCGGGCGAACGCGCGCTGCCGAAAGCGGGAGGTTGCCGACGAGACCGAGTTTCGAACGCTCAACGCGGAACAAGTAAAGCCACTCTTCCAGCTCGTCCCCGGGGCCGCTCGAGTGCTGCTGGCGGACGCCGATGAGCGTTTGGCGCGCATCGAACCGATAGGGCGCGAGATCGAGCGCGATGCCGTCGATTCCGGCCACGTCTATCGGGGCGGTTCGGTTGTTGCCGTACACCGCCGCCACAACGTGCAGCCTGCCGGCACGCTCGTCGAGGACGGCGAGGCCGTTCTCTTCGAGGCACGGGAAACACAATCGCGCCCCATAGTCCTTGGACGTTCCGATCTCGAAACGGACGACGACGAATTTGCCGCCGTTTGCGTGCCACGGCTTCGCTTCGGCGAAGCCGACGTGCGTTACGCCGGGGTCGTCGCTTGGGATCTCGCGTATGGCGCTGCTCCCGATGCGATACGACGGAAAGATCGCCGCGAGCGCATCCTGTCCGGTGAAGCGTTCCAGCGGCGGCGGCAGCGGCGTCGTCTGTGAAACCGAGAACTCGTCGCCGGCGCGCGCGGCGGCGGCTCCGGCGATGGCAATCGCGGCGACGGTTGAGAGAAGGAGCCTTAGCGCGCTAAAGCGTCGGGTCGGGAAACAGACGGCAAGAGCGGTGAACGGAGAGTGCGCCACAAGCGTGTCCTCGGTAGCGGCTTACGCGGAAGTTCTCAACGGCGGCCGGGCGTCCTTGGTGCGCTGAGTCGCTCGCGTTCGCAGAGCGTTTCCTGATAGCCGTTGCGCCGAAAGACTTCTGCCCTAGTGTCTAGCGCGAGTCGGTGCCTAATCGTCGCGGTGCACGAACCGCCACCCTCACGACCGTATTTGTGTGTCCGAGACGACCGGCCGGAACGAATGGAGAACCTCCCGGTACGCCGTGCGTTCGAAGGCGGCGCGATCGTCGCCCTGACGGCGGCTCATAAGTCCGCGGATGTCGCCGACCGAATCAAAACCGCGCGCATCGAGCCACGCGCCGAGTTCGTCGACGAGCGTCCGAACGTAGGGTGCGCCGTTGCGGAGCAGGGCCGAGGTCGTCATGACGACGTCCGCGCCGGCGAGCAGGTACTTGAGGACTTCGTCGACCGTTTCGACACCGGTCGTGGCCGCGAGCGAGCACCGGATGTGGCCGTAGAGGCTGGCGATCCACAGCAACGGGAGCCCGATCTCGTTTCTCCGGCTAAGCCTCGGGTCGAAGGACGGCCTCAGCTTAGCGAGATCGATGTCCGCGTAGTAGAGCCGGTTGAACAGGACCAGCGTATCGGCCCCGGCGGCGGCGAGCGCCGTCGCCATGCTGCCGAAGGACGAGTAGAATGGGGTCACTTTGACTGCGAGCGGGACGGTGACGGACTGCCGGATGCGCGCGACGACGTCGATGTGGCGGCGCTCGACCTCGCGCCCCGAGATCGAGGGGTCGACGGCCAGATCGTAGAGATTGAGTTCGATTGCATGTGCGCCGGCAGCGGCCATCGCGCGGGCGTACTCGACCCATCCCGCATCGCTAACGCCGTTTAGGCTTGCGATCACCGGCACCGTGATGGCGCGGCGCGCGCGATCGATCAAATCGAGGTGCCGGTCGCGCGCGCGCGATTTGCTCGAGACCTCCGGGAAGTAGCCTCCCGCGACTTCGCCGACGCTTTGCGCTCCGACCGCAACCAGTTCCTCGAGGGCTTCTTGTTCTTCGAGGAGATCTTCCTCAAAAATCGACGGAAGCACGACCGCGCCGATGCCGCACTCCTCGAGACGGCGGAGTTCGTCCACGTCGCCGGTCAGCGGCGAGGCTGAGGCGACGAGCGGGCTGCGCAATCGCATCCCCATGTACGTGGTGGTCAAGTCGGCCATTGCAGTTACCTCGCCGGAGGATGGAAGGTCGCCGCGGAGCGTTCCGCCATCTGCTCGTATTGGTGATATTTTTCTAGAACGATGCGCTGCGCGTCGTTGAGAAGCCGCTTCGCCTCGTCAGGATGTGTGCTCACGAGCGTCTTGTATCGCAGTTCCTTGTATACGTACTCGCGCAGCGGGATCGTCGGACGTGGCGAGTCGAGACAGAACGGGCTCTTACCCACCGCCGTTAGCACGGGGTTGTAGCGGAACAGCGGCCAGTAGCCGCTTGCGACCGCAAGGTCTTGATGGAGCGGCGTCTCGCGGAGGTCGAAGCCGTGGGCGATGCACGGGCAGTACGCGAGGACGAGCGAGGGACCATCGTAAGCCTCCGCTTCGCGCAGCGCGAGGAGCGTCTGCTGCGGGTCGGCGCCCATCGAGACCTGCGCGACGTAGACGTTTCCATACGCGATCGCCTGAAGGGCCAAGTCTTTGCGGGCCGTGCGCTTCCCGCTCGAGGCGAACTTCGCGACGGCTGCGAGCGGGGTCGCCTTCGACGCCTGGCCTCCGGTGTTGGAATAGACCTCGGTGTCGAGGACGAGGACGTTCAAGTCCCGCGCGCTCGCGAGCACGTGGTCGAGGCCGCCGAAGCCGATGTCGTACGCCCAGCCGTCGCCGCCGACGATCCAGATGCTGCGCCGGATCAAATGATCGGCGACGGAGAGGAGTTCGCGCGCGTCCTCGTCGTCGAGCGCTTTCAGTCGCGACTTCAATGCGGCGACGCGCTTGTGTTGTGCGACTACGTCGGACTCGCGGATTTGCGGTGCCTCGAGGATCTCGTCGACGAACGCCGCGCCGAGCGCTGGCGCGAGCCGCGCGAGCAGCGTGCGAGCGTACTCGAGATGCTTGTCGGCCGCTAGCCGGAAACCGAGCCCGAACTCGGCATTGTCTTCGAACAGGGAGTTCGACCAGGCGGGGCCGCGCCCGTCTTTGTTCGCGGCCCATGGCGTCACCGGGAGGTTGCCGCCGTAGATCGAGGAGCAGCCGGTTGCGTTCGCGATCTGCATCCGATCGCCGAACAGTTGCGAGAGCAGGCGCAGGTACGGCGTCTCGCCGCAGCCGGCGCACGCGCCCGGAAATTCGAACAGCGGCTCGAGGAACTGAACGCCGCGGACGTTGGCGTAGTCGACGCGACTGCGGTCGTTGTAGGCGATCGTTTCAAAGAACGATAGGCTTTCGCGAGCCGCCGCGATTCGAGAATCCTTGGACTCGAGCCGGATCGCCTTGCGGTCGGGCTCGCGCGGGCTCGCCTCCGGACACACCTCGACGCAGTTGCCGCAGCCGGTGCAATCTTCGGCGTAGATTTGGAGCGAGTATCGGACGTCGGGGAAGCCGCGCACGTTGATCGGCGCCGATGCGAAGGACTCAGGCGCGCCCGCGAGTGCGTCGTTGCCGAAGTACTTGGCGCGGATGACGGCGTGTGGGCACGCGAATGCGCACTGTCCGCATTGGACGCACAAGTCCGGATCCCAGACGGCGATTGTATCGGAGACGTTGCGTTTCTCGAACGCCGCCGTTCCAACCGGGAACGTCCCGTCGGCGGGCATCAGGCTTACGGGGATCTCGTCGCCGCGTCCCTCCATCATCCGCGCGGTGACCTCGCGCACAAACCGCGGCGCGCTCTCGGGGATGAGTGAGATCAGGTCGAACGTCGCGCTCGTCTCGAGCGGGACCGCGATCTCATGCAGATTCGCGAGCGTCCCGTCGACGGCGTCGCAGTTCTTGCGCACGACGTCGGCGCCTTTGCGGCTGTATGTCTTCTCGATCGCGTGCTTGATCCGCGCGATTGCCTCGTCGCGCGGCAGGACACCTGAGAGCGCAAAGAAGCACGTCTGCAGGATCGTGTTGGTCCGGTTCCCGAGCCCGAGGTCGCGCGCGACGGTCCCGGCGTCGATCGCAAAGACGCGCAGGCGCTTGGCGATGATCGCTGCCTGCACGCTCCGCGGAAGCGCGTCCCAGGTCCCATCCGGTCCGTAAGGGCTGTTGAGCAAGAGCGTCGCGTTCGGGGCAGCATACCGAAGGATGTCGAATTTCTCGAGAAACGCGAACTGATGGCACGCAACGAAGTGCGCGGACTCGATCACGTAGGGCGCGCGGATCGGCTCGCGGCCGAAGCGCAGGTGGGAGATCGTTTGAGCGCCCGATTTGTGCGAGTCGTAGACGAAGTAACCCTGGGCATACATCGCCGGGTCCTCGGCGATGATCTTGACGCTGTTCTTGTTGGCGCCGACCGTGCCGTCGGCGCCGAGCCCGAAGAAGACCGTGCGCACGACGTCGGCGCCTTCGATGCTGAAAGCCGGGTCGTACGATAGGCTCGTGTTCCCAACATCGTCGTTGATGCCGACAGTGAACCCACGGCGCGGCGTTTCTTTCGCGAGCTCATCGAAAACGGCGCGCGCCATCGCGGGTGTGAACTCTTTCGACGACAACCCGTAGCGGCCGCCGATCACGCGCGGCATCGCCGCTCGAGCTCCGGTCGCCACGGCTTCGGCCAGCGTCGCGACGACGTCGAGATAAAGCGGCTCGCCGGCGCTCCCGGGTTCTTTCGTCCGCTCGAGGACGGCGATGGCGCGACAGGTCTGCGGAAGCGCAGCGAGCAGATGCTCGGCCGAGAACGGCCTGAACAGCCGGACTGCCAGAACGCCGATACGCGGTGTGCTTGCGCGCAGCGCGGCCGCGGTCGCCCGCAGGGTTTCGGCGGCGGAGCCGATCACGATGACGACGCGCTCGGCGTCGGGGTCGCCCTCATACTCGAAGAGTTGGTAGTGGCGGCCGGTCGCGTCCGCGAACGCGTCCATCGCGCCCTGCACGATCGCGGGGACGCGCTCGTAGAACGGATTACACGCCTCGCGCGCCTGGAAGAACGTGTCGGGATTATGCGCCGTACCGCGCACGACCGGATGCTCGGGCGACAGGGCGCGCGCTCGGTGCGCGCGCACCAGGTCTTCCCGGATGAAGCTCCGCAGGATCTCGTCCGGCAGGATCTCGAGTTTATTGAGTTCGTGCGAGGTGCGGAACCCGTCGAAGAAGTGCATGAACGGGACGCGCGATTCGAGCGTCGCGGCCTGAGCGATCAGCGCCGCGTCGTGCGCTTCCTGGACCGAACCCGAGGCCAGCATCGCGAACCCGGTCCCGCGCGCGGCCATGACGTCGGAGTGATCGCCGAAGATCGAGAGTGCCTGCGTCGCGATCGAGCGGGCCGCTACGTGAAACACCGTCGCCGTCAGTTCGCCCGCGATCTTGAACATGTTGGGGAGCATCAGCAACAAGCCTTGCGAAGCGGTGAACGTCGTCGTCAGGGCGCCGCTCTGGAGCGCACCGTGCACGGCCCCCGCCGCGCCGCCCTCGCTCTGCATCTCGACGACGCTTGGGACGTTGCCCCATAGGTTGGTGACCTCGGCCGCAGCCCACTCGTCGGCGAGTTCGGCCATCGTAGATGACGGCGTGATCGGGTAGATCGCGCAGACCTCGTTGACGCGGTAGGCCACGTGGGCGACGGCGGTGTTGCCGTCCATGACGTCGCGCCGCGCACTCATGGCGCCATCGCGATGGCAGGTTCGGCGACCATCTCGATCGCGTGGACGGGGCATTGCTCGAAGCAATCGGCGCAGCCGGTGCAGCGGTCGTAGTCGTACCGGTACCGGTTACCCTTACCGAGTTTGACGATCGCGTCCTCGGGGCACGCGGCGAAGCACTGATCGCACTCGAAGCAGTTGCCGCACGAGAGGCAGCGGTGAGCTTCGCGCAGCGCCTGCGCCTCGCCGACGCCGGCGACGACCTCGTCGAAGCCGGCGATGCGTGCGATCGCGTCGAGCCGCGCGGATTCAACCGGCGCGACGTCGACGTGGATCGGGACGTTCAGCATTGCGAACGTAACCGGCGAATGCTTCGGGGCCGCGACGGCGTGGGCGCCGCGGAGCCAAGCGTCGATCGCGCGCGCGGCTTTCTTGCCGTGGCCGACCGCAGCCGTCACGGTGCGCTCGGTCGGCGCCATGTCTCCGCCGGCGAAAACGCCCGCGTGGCCGGTCATCATGGTGCGGTCGACGACGACGGTCCCGTCGGGACCGAACTCGACGCCGGGGACGTTGCGCAGGAACGACGTGTCGCTTTCCTGTCCGAGAGCGAGGACCACGGCATCGGCTTCGAGCTTCTCGAACGTGCCGGTCGGCCGCGCTCGTCCCTCGGCGTCCAAGTCCATCCGCTCGACGGTGACCTGCGAGCCGTCGAGATTCTTGATGCTCGTCAACCACTTGATGGCGACGCCTTCGGCGATTGCCTCGTCGGCTTCGAACTCGTGGGCCGGCATGTGCTCGCGATCGCGCCGATAGACGATCATGGTCTCAGTCGCGCCGAGCCGGCGCGCCGTGCGCGCAGCGTCCATCGCGGTGTTGCCTCCGCCGTAGACGATGACGCGGCGGCCGAGCCGCGGCGGCTCGCCGCGCTCGGTGTCGCGCAGGAGCGCGACCGCTTCGTAGACGCGCGCCGCGTCGCGCCCCGGGATGTCGATTCGTTTCGAAAGGTGCGCCCCGACGGCGAGGAAGACCGCGTCGAACTTCTCCCGGTCGAGTGAGCCAAGAAGATCGTCGAGGCGGGTGTCGCACGCGATGCGCACGCCGAGCGGTTCGAGCCGCGCGATCTCTTGCATCAGTATCGCGCGCGGCAAGCGATATGCCGGGATTCCGAAGTGCAGCATCCCGCCGGGTGCGGGACCGGCCTCGCGGATTTCGACGGAGTGGCCGAGTCGGGCGAGATGGTACGCAGCGGCGAGTCCGCTCGGCCCGGCGCCGGCGATCAGAACGCGTTTGCCGGTGGGGTGCCCGGCCGCCGGTAGCGGCCAGTCTTCTTCCAGGGCACGGTCGCCGAGAAAACGCTCGACCTCGTGGATCCGAACCGCGCTATCCAGTTCCTCGCGATTGCACGCCGTCTCGCACGGATGGTAACAGACGCGCCCGTGGACCGCGGGGAACGGGTTGTCGGTGGCGATCGCCGCCCAAGCGGCGCGAAAATCCCCGGCTGTGGCAAGCGCGAGCCACGCCTGGATGTTCTCGCCGGCAGGGCATGCCGTATTACACGGCGGGAGCAAATCGACGTACGCTGGTCGACTACGGCGCACGGGGCCGGCCCTGCGCTCGTGCGCGAGGTCAACGAGCGGGGTGAGGTCGCGAGGCTTCACCCGCGTGAGGCTACCGGGCCGCCGTGACGATCGCGTGAGGTTCGTAAGAAGACGGCGCTTGCGTCCGTTGTGACGACCGCCACCCTTTGGCGACGCCGAACCTGCCCGAGGGCAAAGCGCCGATTATGGTGTAAATGAGGAGACTAAGGGGGAGAGCAACGTGGTCAACCATCTTTTGAAGGTGACGGCTATTGCTGCACTGTTCTTGGCGGTTTTGTGCTTGTCGATGGCTCGGGCCTACGCGCAGACCTTCACCGTCCTTCACACCTTTACGGGCGGGAGTGACGGGGCGAATCCCCTGGCCGGGTTGACGCTCGACAAATCCGGAAATGTCTACGGAACTGCCGACAGCGGCGGCGTTGGTTACGGTGCGGCCTTTGAGCTGAAGCGGTCGCGCGCGGGCTGGACGTACGAATTACTGCACAGCTTTGCGTCAGGCACCGACGGGGCTGCTCCGGAAGCCAGATTGATGCCGGGTCCCCAAGGACGCCTGTACGGGACGACGGCCCAGGGCGGCGGTGGCGGCGGGACGGTTTTCGATTTGGGGACGGCGACGAAGGGTGGCCTTCGGAAAGAGACGACGCTTTTTAGCTTCACGAACAGCGGCTACGGACTTCAGCCATCAGCGGGCGACCTCGCCTTTGACGCAGCGGGTCACATCTATGGCACGACGACGCAAGGCGGCAAGAGTAACAACGGCACCGTGTTCGAACTTGCGCGCGTGCGAGGCGTATGGCAGGCGATCGTTCTTCACAGCTTCGGCGCGGCGCCTGACGGAGCCGCGCCCTTCGCCGGCGTCGTTTTCGATGGAGCGGGCAACCTGTACGGCACGACCTCGGCGGGCGGCACCGCGGGTTTAGGCACCGTCTTCCAGTTGGTGCGCTCGAAATCGGGCTGGACGGAAAACGTCCTCTATAACTTCCAGGGACAAAACGACGGCGAAACTCCGTACGCGGGCTTGACATTTGATCGGTCTGGCAATCTCTTCGGTGGCGCAACCGACGGCGGCACGAACGGCGGCGGGACGTTGTTCGCGCTGACGCCGTCGAACGGCAGCTGGACGTTCAACGTGCTCTACAGCGTTCCAGGGTGGGGCATATCGGGGCCGTTTAGAACTCCGTTCGTCGATGCGGCGGGAAACGTTTTTGGTACGACGCACTGCGACGGCCTGGATAGCCAAGGTTCCGTCTACGAATTGACGCGCTCGGGAAGCGCGTGGACCTACACGTCGCTTCACGACTTCACCGGTGGCGCGGACGGCGGGTTCGTGTTCAGCAACCCGGTCTTCGACGCGCACGGGGATATCTTCGGCACGACGCAAGTCGGCGGCGCCGGCTACGGGGTCGTGTGGGAGATTTCGCCGTAGCATTATAGGGTGATTGCCCTAGCCGCCGCCCTCGCACCACCGGCTGCCGACGCCGTCCTCGCGTCTGGGACGTATCGCTACGCGATATACTCGGATAACGAACCGGCCGGTATTAGCACGATTGTCGTGACGCGGAAGAACGGTTCGATCCAGATCGCCGAGCGCACGAGCCTCCAAGGCGAACCGATCAACACGACACGCACGATCGATCCTTCGACGTTCGCGACGCTCGACTACGTCGTCGGGACGCAAGGTAACGAAGAAAGCATCGAGATCTCCGGGAAATCGGCGACGCATCACGCCGGCGGAAAGGCTACGACTCTGTCGCAGGCGACCGACGGCCCGTCGATCGTCTTCGATTATTTGGTGGGAGAGTATGTCGCGCTCCCGGCGATGATTCGTGCCGAGACAACGCCTGCGTTCAATGCGTACTGCGTCTGCATCGCGGGGTTCGAAGTGAAACCGTCGGCGCTCGTCCCCGCGACCGCCGCCCGCCCCACCGGCATCCCCTCCGGGGACGCAGCGGTTGCATTCGTTCTCGACGATGAGACCGCGACGCTCTGGTACGACCCCGTCACATTGGTTACAGCCGAACTCGACGTACCCGGACCGAAATTCAAAATCGTCTTAGAACAGTGAAGCGTTAACGCGCCGATCAGCTAGCATCGGCGGAGCCGGAAGCAACGGGAAGCCGCCAACCTTCGAGCGGCGTACCCGACAGGTCGAGGCGGTCGACAAACTCGCGCAGGCGCTTCGATGCATCGTCCGTCGCCGACGTGCGCAGCGCGAGATAGTAGGGCGCCCACGCTTGATAATAGACCGTTGCCGTTGCGCGCACGTGCACCGGGTCGACGCCGGGCGGCAGCGTCACGACGTAGCGAACGAGCGCGTGCCCGTTACCGTCGAGGTATGCAGGGTCCGTCGCCGCCCGGCCCTTCGGATACGTGGCGTGAAGGAAGTACGCCGGCATTTTGACGCGGCCCGCGCGCGTCCAGCCGCCGGGAAGGATTCGATTGTCTTTCGATCTCTTCGTCCTGCCGGACGAAGCTCGTTGTGAAGTCCCCGCTATGGTTCCGGGTTAGCTCTTCGAATATCTCAACTTGATCGGAGCGCGTGATGGGATGCCGCACGTCGTAGTGTTCTTGATATTGCTGTCTTCCGCGCACGTCGCGGGCGAACGACTCGCTCGGAAGCGGCCGGCGGTTGGCGTCTACGATGCGTCCGCGCTCGTCGGTGTCGCCGGAGGCGAAGATCGCCGGCGAACCCGCGGGTGCCGTCGTGTCGCGCAGCTCGAAGTCGATGAAGGCGCGCCGAAACGCGACGCCGCTCGGGAACCGGTGCCCCGTCAGATTTTGCACCTCGACGTCGGCGATCAGCGTCCGGCCTTCGAGGCGCATTCGCACGCGGACTCTCGCCGTTCCCGACCGAGCCTGCCGCGCCACGTTCGCAATCGCCTGATCGAGCGACGTCTTGGAGCCGGACATGTAGTCGTCGGTGCGGACCCCCAGCGCGTCGGGAAACTGCTTGAACGTCTCGAGGAGGAACGCGTTGAGCCCGAGCAGCTCGTGGCGCCGATAGCCAACCTTGCGAAAACGAACGTTCAGGTCCGCGTGCGACGCCGCATAAGTCGTCTGTGGGTACGTATCGTCCTGGGCCAGCGCGATGCGCGTCGCGATGTGGGTCAGAGCAATGTCGTGCTCGGGATCGCTGAGACCCGCGGGCATGTGGCAGTCTTGACACGACCGCGCACTTTGACTCGGGCCATACTCGGTTTGATAGCGGCTGTTGAGCCACTCGACGTATGTCGCTTGCTCGACGTTGTGTCGTGCGTGAGTGGATGGAGCGTCGATGACCGGCAAACTGATCGTGTGGCAACTCCCGCACATCCGGGAGGAACTCAAGTACGCGTTAAAGGTCGGCTTGATCCCCAAGGCCTCTCGCATCGCATGCGTGACGACGACATCGTCCTTGAAAGGCCCGTTCAAACGCTCGGGCGCGGTTGTGTCGAAGGCACCGTTGATCGCGTGACCCAGGAAGTGCGCGAGCGCATCGCTGCCGGGCGGCGTCTTGGTCTCGGCGGCGCGATGACAGACCGTGCAGCTTATGCCATCGCGGGCGAGCCCGCCATAGTGGAACCCCGCATGTGCGGGATTCCGCTCGAAAGCGAAGTTGAGCGAATACGGCTTGCCGGGGTAGTCGGCGGCGAACGTGCGCCGGCCCATCACGGCATGGCAGGTAGTGCACGTCTGGACGACGCTCGTCCCGAGCGCCGCGCGCCCGTGTGGATTCGGCATTCCGTTGACAAACGCGAGTTCACTTGCGATCTGTGCGTAGAAGATCGGGTCGCGCCCGGCGAGCGCCATCGGCGACCAGCGCCACTCGCCGTACTCCGAAACGTCGACGCCGCTCGTCCCCGGCGACGCGCGAGGGCCAGGCGTCATCCACATCACGGGTCCGAACGGCGGTCCGGAATCGGCGCCGTGGCAGCCCAAGCATTGACTCGACGTCACGAACAGCGACGGGACGCGAGCGGCGCGGCCGACAAACGCGTCCAATGGCTCCGGCGGAAACTCCTGGCCTAGGGCGGCGGCGACGCGCCGCTTTACTTGCTGCCCAACGGGGAGCGGCGCCGGCTTTGGCGCCGGCCACCGCCAACTGTCATCGACGTTGTACCGAATCGGCTCGCCCGGGAAGCCGCGAACGTTCTCGAGCGACGCAAAGGTCGCCGCCGTTTGCGCCGACGCGTGACAGCGCAGACAGTACAGGCCGAAGCCGGCGCTCGGATACGCCGTGCGCGCGCTCGCTGCCTGTCCGTCGAACATCCCAGCGTACAGCTCCGCCCAGAACCACCCGTCGTGCGACGCGGAAGAACGACGGATCATCACGGTCCAGTCCGTGGGATGCAGCGCGGCATCGTTGCGGCCCGCGAACGATTGCGCCGGGGATGCGGTCCCGTACTGCTCTTTGATCATGACCGCGCCGTCGCGCGGAACGCCGTGACGGCCGCTTTGCAGCCACGCGATCATCTCGGGTGAGTAGTAGATGCGCACGACCGGATGCGTTCCGAACATCGAGTGGTTGAGATAGGGGCCGGTATCGCGCACCTCTTTGTCGACGCACCAGCCGAGATTGCGGTAAGCGTACGAACTCAAGTACGCGAGCATGGCGCGCTCGAGCGCGATCGGCTCGCCCGGCGGGAGGGTCGACGGGAGCTGGAGGGCCGCCGGCGCCCGACGCGCGAGCGCGCAAGGCGCGGCGACCGCGCGCGCATCGCTCACCGGCGCAACCCCGAACGCTAAGACGAGCAGGCCACCGAAGAGGCCGGCGTGCCGGACGTTCACTTCACAAAAATCCCGAGCGCCCTCCGAAGGTTTTGTTTATTGCCTCTCAAACCGCGTCCGGCCCTTGTCGGCGCTAGCGCGTTGATGGTACGCGCGGTCGTTTCGGCAGGAGGGATGGGCCCGCTCGTTCAGAGCGTGGGCGGTGGTTGCCCGATTTGCCGTTACACGACGCGTCGGCGTCACGGGGCCAACGTGACGACGAGCCCCGAGTGATCGGTTAGCCGGTCGAGTCTGAAACGGTGGTCATACTCGGCGGAGCGCAACTCGGGAAGCAAGGCCCTCGAGACGAACGCCTTGTCGATGCGCCAACCGCTGCGGCTGGCGTGATCGGGATCGGTACGAAACGGATACCAACTGAACTCGTAGGTCTGCGGATGAAGTACCGCCCATGCTTCGGTCCAGTGCCGTTCGAGTTCGAGGTAGAGGTCGGCCGTGCTGAAAACGTCGACGAGCCTCCCGGTCCGCAGATTTACTTCGATGTCGGTCTCGTTTCGGCCTGAGTTGAAGTCGCCGATGCAGACGATCCGCCGCCCCGAGGATGATTCTGCCGCCGCGATGAGGGAGCGCAGGTGCGGGCGCTTCCGATCCTGGCCCGGCAGGTAGACGCCGTAGACGCGAAGACCGTCAAGCGTCGCTTGAAGGATCGCGTTCGGATATTCGTCGGCGGGCAGACCGAAGGGATTGACGAGCGATTCAAAGGGTTGAATCGCTGCGATCATGACGCCGTTGCCGCGATACCCCTCCGTCGCCGCCTGGTGCGCAAAGCCGAGTCGGCGCAGCTCCGCGCGGATCGTGCCGCCGGCTTTGTTGTCGCGAAACTCGGAGAGAACGATGACGTCGGGTTCGTGGCGTTCGCACCGCGCGAGTAATGGGCGAATTGTGGCCGCGTTGCCGCCGGAGCGGACGTTGACGGCGAGAATGCGCACGTAGCGGTTGGGAAATTAGATTGGGCGCTCGCCGACGACGCTCGCGCGGCGAACGAGACGCCGCTGGGGATAATAGTCCGCCAAGGCGCAGTGCTGGGTCCAGCGGTTGTCCCAGATCGCCACCGTGTTCGGCCGCCACCGCCAGCGAATCTGTAGTTCGGGCTGGGCGTTGTGCTCGTAGATCAAGCGCAGAATCGCGTCGCTCTCCCGCGGCGAAACGCCATCGACGTGCGAGGTGAAATCTTGGTTCACGAAGAGTCCCTTGCGGCCGTTCGCCGGATTCGTCCGTACGACCGGGTGCGAGACGGGCGGGTTCTCGGCGTAAATTTTGTCGCGCTTGTCTTCCATCCCAAGCGCCTTGAACCGATCGGGCGTGAAATTCTTCGCGAACGAATGAGTCGCGCGAAGGCCGGACAGCATCGTCTTCACGGGGTCGGAGAGCGTCTCGTAAGCGCGGTACATGTTCGCCCAGAGCGTGTCGCCGCCGACCTCCGGGATCTCTTCGGCGTATAGCACCGCCGTTCGTGACGGTGCCTCCAGATAGGTGACGTCGGCGTGCCACCGGTCGCTGTTGGCGCGGCGCGCGGCATCGTGTTCGAGAACCATGATCTCGCGCGCATCCGGATGACCGGGGTAAAATGGGTGAACGTAGAGCTCGCCGAGGCGCGCCGCGAAGTCCCGCTGTTGCACCGGCGCCAGATGCTGGTCTTCAAAGAACAAGACGAGATGCTCGTCCAGCGCCGACTGGATCGCGCCGATCGTTTCGTCGGCGAGTTCCGGATTCAGGTGGATGCCGCGGACGATCGCCCCAAGGGATGGGCCTAGACGCTCGACCTGTAGCACGGAAACGGTGCGAATGGGCGCTAACTCGCGCAGAGCGCTACGAGCCGAGAGCGAAAGGCGTACGTCATTTGTGAGGGGTCCACATGACCGCGTGCCACGCGACGTGGCCGGTCGTCGAATACGCGGAGCCGAGGATGACGCCGGCCGAGTCGATCGCATACGCCTCGGAACTCGTGAACGTGTTCGGCAAGTATTGCTGGAGGTCGACCGCGGTCTTCGCGCTGCCTTTCCAGAGCAACGCATGCAGCGCATTCGTGCCGGTGACGTGTCCGTACCCCACTTGCACGTTCCCGTGGGCAGCGCGAGCGCACGAATCGTTGAATCCCGAGGGTTGAAGATCGATCATGCTCGCGGGCGTGCCGCGCCACACAAGCGCGTGGGTCACGCTCATCCCGACGGGCGTGCCGCAGCCGATCTCGCGCTGGCTCCCCAGCCCGGTGGCGTAGGCACTCAACAAAGTGGACGGCGTGAGGTCGACCGCGCTCGCAGCGGTGCCATGCCAAAGAATGGCGTGGTTGGAATTCGTCGCGCTCGAGAAGGCGTAGCCCGCCTGTGCGGCACCGCCCACGACGTAGGCTTCGGAATACGCAAAGCCGGCCGGATTCAAGTCGACGGGCGTGCTCAACTGCCCGAGCTTCCATAGAAGGGCGTGCAGCGGTGAGCCGCCGGATCCGGCGATAAACGTTCCGTCGGTGCCGTACGCATTCGAGCCCGGCTGACAACTCCCACAACTGCCGGACGGGTTGAGGTCGGTGAAAGAATGCGATGAGCCCTGCCACAAAGCGGCGTGAGGATAACCGAAGTAGCCGCCATTGTTCGTGATGAGCATCCCGGCAATCAGCGTCCCGCCGGCGCCGTATGCCCATCCCTCGACATAGTGTTGGGGTAAGAGAACGACCGGACTCGAGCCGGGTCCCGACCACGCAAGTGGGTAATAGACCTTCGACGAGCAATCCTTGCCGCACGAGATCGTGTGATCGAAGTACGCGCCGGCCTGCGCAGTGAGGCTCTCACCGTAGCCGTACGCATCTTGGTATTTTGGTCCCGGTCCGGGGCCGAGATCGACGTACGTGTACGTCGTCGCCGAAGCCACGGCCGGTACCGCAATTGGGGCGATCAGTGTCGACGAAATAACGAGGACGGCGATTTTGAGGCTCATGCGGTATTCTATGACAAACGGCGCCGCCGTTTCCTTTGCGTGGGAGGCCGGAGGGGCGGTCAACCGAAAGGTAGAGCGGTCTTTAGTGAGGAGCGTCTCTCATGCGGCGTCTGGCTTTTCTACTTGTGCCGCTCGTCGCGGCCTGCGCATCGATTGTGACGGTGCCGTCCGCCACAAGCGTCCAGTCGGCCGGTGCGCCTTCCGTGACGCTCAATGCGGACGTCGCCCAGAGAGCCTATTGGACGCTGTTCTACTCGGGGACGACTCCGCAGGTCGAGATCGCGAAGCTGCCGTTGAAACCGGCGTCGAAGGTCACCGTCATCGGCGGGAATGTGGCGAACCAGTTAGTTTGTGCGAACGCCCTCCGATTCGTCGGCTCGAAAATCTGGATCATGAACCTGTCACCGTGCCATTCAACCGGTGCGAGCATCGCTCAAGTCTACGCGCTGCCGCTGAAGGCGAACAGCAAGCCGAGTTTGACGTTCACGTTGACCGGCCCGGTCGATGCCGACCACATGACCTTCGACT
This sequence comes from Vulcanimicrobiota bacterium, assembly GCA_963832625.1. Lineage (GTDB taxonomy): Bacteria > Vulcanimicrobiota > Vulcanimicrobiia > Vulcanimicrobiales > Vulcanimicrobiaceae > CAWHUV01. The sequence goes on from CAWHUV010000008.1 coordinate 1,391,895, forward strand.
CGAAAGGGAACCTCTGGGTCCCCTCGGTCGGAAACAACACGGTCTACGAGTACACGGGGCCGTTCACGACGAGCGGGACGCTAACGCCGGCGACCACCCTCACGATGGGCCTCAACGTACCGCAAGGGCTCGGGTTTGATTCCAAGGGGAACCTCTACGTTGCGAACACCGGGGAGACGAATGGGACCGACGCCATCGCCGTCTTCAAGACGCCGATCTCGAACAAGAACCCGTACTTCCTAAATGGGGTCATTGCGCCGAGCGGTCTCGCCTTCGACCACGCCGGTAACCTCTACGTGTCATCGAATGCAACGACCGGCGCGATCGCGCAGTACGCGAGCAGCGATCTCAAATCAGGTGACACGCCGACCGTCGTCGACTCGACGGGCCTCGAAGCAAACCCGTACGGGGCCGATCTGAATTTCGACGCTGCCGGAAACCTTTACGACGCCGACTGCGGCAGTTCGGCGGGCGTCTTCACATATCCGACTGCCACAAAGACGTTCTCCTCGACGCTGGCCCCGACGTTTTACACGAACTCGGGCGTCCAGGGCATCGGCTGCGTGTGGGGCATCGCCATTCACTGAATCCCACCGGGCGCCGATGCGGTTTGAGCCTAAGATACGCATGAGGGAATCGTTTCATCCGCTCGTAGCCGAGTGGTTCGCCGACCGCTTTTCCGCGCCGACCGAGCCGCAGACCCAAGCCTGGCCGTTGATTCGTGCCGGGCACGACGTGCTCGTCTCGGCGCCGACCGGCTCGGGCAAGACGCTGGCCGCCTTCCTTATCTGCCTTGACGACCTGATCGCCCGGGCGGCAGTAGGGCAGCTCGCGGACGAGACGCTCGTCGTCTACGTTTCGCCGCTCAAGGCGCTGACGAACGACGTTCGCAAGAACCTCGAACTGCCGCTCGCCGAACTGCTCGTCCGCGCCGCGGGTGCACTGACCCCGCTTTCGCCGATCCGTACGGCCGTGCGCACCGGGGACACGACGCCGGCACAGCGGCAGGCGATGCTGCGCAAACCGCCCCACGTGCTGGTGACGACGCCGGAATCGCTGTACATACTGTTGACGGCCGAGCGGTCGCGCGCACTCTTCACGAACGTCTCGACCATCGTCGTCGACGAAATTCACGCGATGGCCAACAGCAAGCGCGGTTCGCATCTCGCGCTAACGCTCGCGCGGCTCGACGATTTGGTCGTCGCCGGGGGCGGCCGCAAACCGCAGCGGATCGGCTTGTCCGCGACCGTCCGCCCGCTCGAAACGGTCGCCGCCTTCTTGAGCCCGACCGCACAGATTATCGATGTCGGCAGCCGCCGCGAGATGGGGCTTGCCGTCGCGATTCCGAGCGACGAACTCGGCGCCGTGGCAAGCGGCGAAATGTGGGGCGAGATCTACGAAACGGTGGCAGATCTGATTCGTGCCAACCGCACGACGCTCGTCTTCGTTCCGACGCGGCGCATGAGCGAGCGCGTCGCGTTCGCGCTGACCGAGTTACTCGGCCCGGGCATGGTCATGCCGCATCACGGCAGCCTCGCGCGCGAAGCGCGCTTCGAGGCCGAGAACCGCCTCAAGAACGGCGAACTGCGCGCGGTCGTCGCGACGGCGTCGCTCGAACTAGGGATCGATATCGGCACGATCGATCTCGTCGTGCAACTCGGCAGCCCGCGCTCGATCGCAACGGCTTTGCAGCGCATCGGGCGCTCGGGACATTGGGTCGGCGCCAAACCGGAAGGCAAGATTTTTGCGACGACGCGCGACGAGTTGCTCGAGTGCGCGGCCCTCGTGCGCAGCATGCGCGGCGGCGCGATCGACGCGCTCGCCATCCCGTCGGCGCCGCTCGACATTCTGGCGCAGCAAGTCGTCGCCGCCTGCGCCGCGCGGGAATGGCGCGCGGAAGAACTGTACGCCCTCGTCCGCGCGGCGTACCCGTACCGCGATCTCGCTCGCGCGGACTTCGATGAAGTCATCTCGCTTTTGGCCGACGGCATCACTACGGCGCGGGGCCGCAGCGGAACGTACCTGCACTACGACCGGGTCAACGGCGTGCTGCGCGGGCGGCGTGGAGCGCGCTTGGCCGCCATCACGTGCGGCGGCGCGATCCCGGAGACGGCGAACTATCGCGTCATCGCCGAGCCCGACGGCCATCTCGTCGGCACGCTCGACGAAGATTTCGCGATCGAAAGCTTGGCCGGCGACATCTTTCTCCTCGGCACGACGTCGTGGAAGATTCGCCGAGTCGAGGCGGGGACGGTTCGCGTTGAGGACGCGCACGGTGCGCCGCCGACAGTTCCGTTCTGGAACGGCGAGGGGCTGGGGCGCACGATCGAACTCTCAGGCGAAGTGTCGGCGTTGCGCGTCGCGATCGACGAGCGGTCGGACGACGCGGCGCTAGCGCTGTTGACGGGCGAGTGCGGCCTCGACCGGGCCGGCGCGGAACAGGCGATCGCATACGTTCGGTGCGCCAAGGCCGCGCTCGGTGTCGTGCCGACCGGGACGACGGTCGTCGCGGAGCGTTTCTTCGACGAAGGCGGCGGGATGCAGTTGATCCTGCACGCGCCGTTCGGGGCGCGGATCAACCGCGCTTGGGGATTGGCGTTGCGCAAGCGGTTCTGCGTGTCGTTCAACTTCGAACTCCAAGCCGCCGCGACCGACAACGGCATCGTCATCTCGCTTGCGGAGCAACACGCCTTTCCGCTCGACGCCGTCTTCGAGTACGTCAAGTCGCCGAGCGTGGAAAAGGTGCTCACCCAGGCGCTGCTCCCGGCGCCGATGTTCGAGGCGCGCTGGCGGTGGAACGCGATGCGGTCGCTCGCGATTCTTCGCCAGCGGGGCGGGCGCAAGGTGCCCCCGCAGATCTTGCGGATGCGCGCGGACGACTTACTGGCTTCCGTGTTTCCCGATCAGGTGGCGTGCCCCGAAAATCTCACGGGGCCGATTCGGATCCCCGACCACGTGCTCGTGCGCGAGACGATCGACAACTGTCTGCACGAAGCGATGGACCTCGACGGGTTCCTCAACGTTTTGCGCGGCATCGAGGGAGGCGCGATTCGAACGGTCGCGGTCGACACCCCCGAGCCGTCGGTGTTCAGCCACGAGATTCTCAACGCAAATCCGTTCGCGTTCCTCGACGACGCCCCGCTCGAAGAGCGCCGTACGCGAGCGGTGCAGTTGCGCCGCAGCACGCGCATGGACTTCGACGGTTCGGGGATCCTCGATCCGGCCGCGATTGCCGAGGTAGCACAAGAGTCGTGGCCGGTCGTGCGCGATGCCGAAGAGCTGCACGACGCGCTCGCGACGCTGATCGTGATGCCGCCATCGGAACCGTTGCAGCAGTGGTTCGACGAGCTTGCGGCGCAACGCCGCGCGGCGGTTCTCACCTACGGTGAGGCCGCGTTCTGGGTGTGCGCGGAGCGGCTCGACCTCGCGCGCAAAGTCTACGCCGGCGCGGCGCTTGGCCCCGAGATCGACGCCGTCGCCGGCATGCCGACGCCGGAGCTCCCCGAAGATGCGCTCGCCGAGATCGTGCGCGGCCGCCTCGAGTGCAGCGGCCCGGTGACGGCCGAGGGACTCGCGCAAACGCTCGCGGTCGACGAACCGCCGGTCTCAGCCGCGTTGCTGAGGTTAGAGGCCCAAGGGCAAGTGCTGCGCGGACGGTTCCGCGGCCGCGACGTCGAGGAGTGGTGCAATCGGCGAGTGCTCGCGCGGATCCATCGTCTGACGATCGGGCAGTTGCGCCGCGAAATCGAACCGGTCACGACCGCCGACCACGCGCGGTTCCTCTACCGGTGGCAGCACGTGGCGCCCGCGTCGCGCTTGCACGGCATCGATGGGACGCTTCAAGTGATCCGCCAGTTGGAAGGCTACGAGATCCCCGCGGCCGCGTGGGAAGCGCAGATTCTGCCGAAGCGGATCGCCGGCTACAAGGGCGAGTATTTGGACCGGCTCTGCTATTCCGGCGAAGTGATGTGGGGGAGGCTCTCGCCGCATCCGGCCCTGTTGCCGACCGACGACGAACGCAAGCGCAAAGTGCGGCCAACCAAACTCGCACCGATTTCGCTGTTCACGCGGGCCGACGCGCACGAACTGCTCGTGCGCGCGCCGCAAGAACCCGAAGGCCTTTCGCACGCCGCGCGCGAGGTGCTGACCGAGATCGAGCGGCGCGGCGCGCCGTTCTTCATGGAGATCGTCCGGGGGACGAAGCGGTTGCCGGCCGAGGTAGAAGAAGCGCTGTGGCAACTGGTCGCCGCAGGTTTGGTGACCGCCGACGGATTCGACGCGCTGCGCTCGTTGATCGACGCCAAGCGCCGGCTCGGCGAGAAGGGCCTGCGCGCGCGGCCGCGCTCCTCGAGCGGACGGTGGACGCGACTCGTCGCCGAGAGCGACCGCATCGATCCCGACACGTTCGCGCGGCGGCTGCTTGCGCGCTGGGGCGTCGTCTTTCGCGACGTCGCCGCTCGCGAGTCGATCGCGCCGCGCTGGCGTGACGTGCTCGTCGCCCTGCGCCGCATGGAGGCGCGCGGTGAGATTCGCGGCGGCCGGTTCATCGCGGCGATCGTCGGCGAGCAGTACGCCCTTCCCGACGCCGTTGAGGCGTTGCGGGCCGTCCGGCGTGCAGGCGAAAGCGAGCCGCTCGTCGCGATCTCAGACTACGATCCGCTGACGGTCGTCAATGCTTTCTTGCCGGAACCGGGTGTGCGAGAACTCGCGTCAGTCCCGATCGGCGAAGACGCGGTCGTTGCGGTATCGTAGCCGCTAGGCGGCGTGAGCGATCGAATCTGCGGAGCGTAAACCAAGCGCTACCATCGAGAGCGTGCTATTGACGACGCTCGCACTCGGGATCGCGCCCCCGCCCGGCAGCCACAAGTTCTCGTGGTCGTGCGCGCGACAATCTCCGTCGACGCCTTCCGGTTCTGTATAATCGCTCTGGTCGGCGAGCAGGGTCGGCGAGCGCCTACGGTCAAGGCGCGAGCCTCATGCTTGTACGGGCTCTCGCGTCGCTAGTCGCCGCCGCTCTATTGCTCGGCGCAGCGTCGCCGAGCCAATCCTCAAATGGGAGCCCGGCGACGCTAACCGGCCAGCCTCACGTCTGGCTCGGAGCGGCTTGCTCGTACATTGAGTTGAGCTCGGTTCAGTGCGCGCACGACCTCATGAGCGGGAAGACCGTCGTCGTCTTCACGTGGAGGGGTTCCGATACCGACGTAACTCCAAAACTCTTCGGAGTTTTTCGGACGCCGCAAGCGATCGAAAGCAACCGGAACGCACGCACGGCGTCCGCGGCGCAGACGCTGGTGGCCGAGGGAACGGTTCACCCGATCGGCATCTTCCCGATCGGTGGCGCATTGCTGGTGCCTTACACCGCGCACGAGTGCTTCACGGTGCGCGTTTTTGCGAGCAAGGTCGCGCCGGACGCCTTGCAATCACCGCCGGGTAACCTGGTCTGCGCCGACAACCCCGCCACGACGACCACGGCCTATGCGCCAAACAATAACCCAACGGGCACTTTTGCTTGCATGAACACACCGAGTGGAGGAGCCATCTACCACACGGGCTCACCGGAGACCGACGTCGAGACCGGCGACTGGGTGGGAATGGCAGCGTACTCCCCCTCTACCTGCCCGTCCGGCACGGGGAGCACCCTGCATTCCCAAGTGTTTCAATTCCCGGCGATAGCGGTGAAGAACGGTGTCGTCAGCGCGACGCTTTCGGTGCCGGGCGACTTGCGGTGCGCTCAGCGCGTCAGCTCGATACAGTCGAACCCCGGGCACATCCCGGGCGCACCGAAGGATGGCACCGTGCTATCGACGTGGGACCTCGGCGGCGCTAGCTCGCTGAGCGTGAGTGTGTTGGAATACGCTGCGCTGTTCAATTCCGCGTACGTCCAAAATTTAAGCCTGACCTATCGAATCGATCCGGCGGTAACGCCTCGCACGTGCCTCGGAGCGGTCAAAGGCGTGACCCTCACGGTCGTAACGCTGAACTAGAAGAAATCACCGCGTCGACGACCAACGTGTGCCTTGCCCATGGACGCGGACGTAATCGTGATCGGCGCCGGCGCGGCGGGCTTGGCGGCCGCGCGCAGCCTCGCCGCTCGGTCGCTGCGCGTGATTCTGCTCGAAGCGCGTGACCGCGTGGGCGGCCGCGTACGGTCGCAGCCTCGGCCCGAGGCGGGTTCGGCCGAACTCGGCGCGGAGTTCATCCACGGGCCGGCCGAGAGACGATGGCCTTGCTTCGCGAGCCGGGACGGCGGCGGTCGATACCGCCGGCGAGTGCTGGATGCGCGGCGAGGGTCGGATCTGCGGCGCGACGGACACGACGGGACGTTCTTAGCGGCCGGCATCTTCGAGGAAGCTCGCGCACTCGCCGGCGACGAGAGCGTCGCGTCGATTTCTGCGGCGCTTCGAGGGCGACGACGCGATGCGCGCAAAGGCAGAGATCGCGCGCGCCTTCGTCGAGGGATTCGATGCGGCCGATCCCGCGATAGCGAGCGCGCGGGCGATCGCGGACGAGTGGCGGTCGGGCGTCGATTTCGCGCAACGCGCGGCCGATCGGCGGTTACGGCCGATGTTCGAGCGCCTGCGCAACGCCTGCGCCGCCGCGGGCGTTCGCACGTGCACTGTCGACGGTCGTGCGGCGGATTTCGTGGCGCCGTGGGTCCGTCGCGGTCGAGCGCGAGGCGCGTGGGGCGACACGCTGACGTTTCGCGCGCGCGCCGCCGTCGTGACGCTCCCGGTCGGCGTGTTGCGACACAGCGGCGACGACGCCGAGATCGTATTTGACCCGGAGCTGCCCGCGGTAAAGCGCGACGCGCTTGGAAGCATCGAGATGGGTCACGCGGTCAAGGTGGCGCTCTGGTTTCGAACAGCGTTTTGGGAGCGCATTCGGGATGGGCGCTATCGCGACGCCGCGATTCTTTCGCTGGATAGGGCAGCCGTTCGCGGCGTATTGGACGCAGTTTCCCGTGCGCAGCGAGCTGATCGTCGCGTGGGCCGGCGGTCCGAAGGCGATCGCACTCCAGCGGCGCCTCGCACGCGGAACTCATCGCGCGCGCGCTCGACGGCTTCGGAGCGTTGTTCGGCGAGGTTGAACTAGCTCGCGAGGAGTTCGAAGGCGGGGTTATGCACGATTGGAGTCGCGACCCGTTCGCGCGCGGCGCGTACAGCTACGTCGCCGTCGGCGGCGGGGATGCGCGCGCGGCGCTTGCGGCGCCCGTCGAGGAACGCTGTTCTTCGCGGGCGAGGCGACGTCGAACGACGGCCAAGGCGGCACGGTGAACGGAGCGCTCGAAACCGGCGAGCGCGCCGCCTCGGAAGCGGCGACGGCGCTCGGCGTCGAGGTGTGAGCGCATGGCTGGAAACCGCATCGTCCGATCCTCGGCCCGTGGTCGAGCTTCTACGTCATGACCGGTTCGGCGGCGGCGTCGCTGACCGGGTTGATGTTCGTCGTGATCACGCTCGTCACGGGGACGGAACGCTTGCGGCAGAATCCCGACGGGATATCGGACGTTCAGCACGCCGACGGTCGTGCACTTCGGCGCGGCGTTGCTCGTCTCGGCGATGCTCAGCGCGCCTTGGCATTTGCTGGTTCACCCGGCCGTGTTGCTCGGGCTCACCGGTCTCGGCGGCGTCGTGTACGTGTTGCGCGTGGCGTGTCTGGCGAAGCGGCTGACGCTCGTACACCCCGATCTCGAGGACTGGACCTGGTATACGATCCTCCCGTTCGTCGCGTACGGCGCGATCCTCGTGGGCGCGATCGCGCTTCCCGCTGCTTCCGGTCGACGCGCTGTTCGCGCTCGCTGCCGGCATCGTGTTGCTGATCTTCATCGGCATTCGCAACGCATGGGACATCGTGACGTACATCGCCACCGGGGGCTCGAACAAACCGCCAGATCCGAGCTGACCGTTTGCGGGCGGCAGAATAGCCGATCGGACCGCTCGCGCGGTTGCTTATAAGTGTTCCCCGTCACGAACCCCTTTATCATGCGCGACTTGTGGGCTGCGCACTGCAGGGATTGACGATGTTCTTTACGTGCAAAGTTTTCGCCGATGAGCGGGCAACACGCCGCGAGCCTGACGCCATCGCTTTCGCGCTTGCGGGCCTCGCGCGCGGAAAGACGGTTGGCCAAGCTCGCCGTACTCCTGTTATTGGTCTTGACGGTCGTGGCCTACGCGACGCGTGCAATTCAAGGCCCCGTCGCGCCGTCGTTTATCGCGGTCGCGGCGACGATGTGGGGCTTGGCTGCGATGCTCACGACGCTTCTGTTCTTCACGCAACTGATCGTGACGCGATCGCTTTCGTCGGGCATCCTCGGGTTGGCGTACGGCATCACCGGATTGTTGACGATCCCTTATCTCATTAACTTTACCGGCGTCTTTGGTCTGGGATCGGCGTCGGTTGGAAGCCAACAGATCTCGGTCGCGTTGTGGCTGACTTGGCACGCAACGTTCCCGCTCTTTGTTATGGGATGCAGCTGGATCGACCCAGGTTTTAAGCGCGAAGTCGCGGCGGGTCGTTGGGTACGCGTGCTGCTAGTCGCGTTCTGCATCACGATGGCCGTGGCGGCGGTTTCGCTCGGCGCCGCGATGTGGCTTGGTGCAGACCGCCTGCCGGTTTTTGTGAGCAAGGGTCACTTTCAGCCAGTTTTTCGCCAGATTTACATACCGGTCGTCGTGTTCCTGAATCTGTTAGCCGCGATAACCGTCTTCGTTAGGCGAAGAGACTGGTCGTCGCTTCACCTTTGGCTCGTCATCGTGCTCGTAACCTCATCGGCGGACGGCATCATAAATTGTTTCGTCGGTGCGCGGTACACAGTTCCTTGGTATATCGGTCAATTCGAGACGCTCGCCGCGGCTTCGATCGTCTTGTTCGTGTTGCTCGTTGAGAGCATTAGGGTTTACAGCCGCATGGCGGAAGCCGCAGCGATCGATAGCCTGACCGGCTTGCGCAATCGCCGCGCGCTCGACGAGCACATGAGGTACCTGCTTGCGATCGGCCGGCGGCAGGGGCAGGCGCTTTCAGTGCTGATGGTCAACGTCGATTGCTTCAGGCAGTTTAACGATGCGTACGGGCACTTGGCCGGTGACGACTGTTTGCGCGTCGTTGCCGGGGTTGCGGCTGCGTCCTCGCGGCGCGCTTCCGATCTAGTGGCGCGGTATGGGGGTGAAGAGTTTGTCATCGTGTTCCTTGGATCGTCCGAGGCGGGAGCGATGACGGTGGCCGAGCGCATTCGTTCCGGCGTGCAAGGGTTGAACATCGCGCACGCTGCATCGGGAGCCGCTCGCTGCGTTACCGTTAGCATCGGCATCGCGCATTTCCCGGACGCAAGCCTGATTCCAGATGCGTCTGAGGTTTTTAACCTGGCCGATCGGGCGCTGTACTCCGCCAAACACGGCGGTCGAAACCGCGTGTTTCTCGATGTGGCAAAGTCGCCCGCCGGAAGGCGAAGGACTTACGCGGCCTAGGTCTTAGGCGTACTTACGCAGACTCGAATCCGGTGTCGCGGTCAAAACAAGCGGCAAGGTTGGCGCTCGCGACAATTCTTCTTGGGACGCGCACGGTCCCACCCAATCGACCGGCGACCTTGCCCGCGAGGATATGTACACCTTACGTGCATAACCCTTCGATGAAACCGACAGCGGAGAGTAGAGTATGGTGTGGCTTTGATGACGAAAACGCTGCTTCTCGTCGCAGGCGCGCTTCTTGCAAGTTCGTCGCCGCTCGCGGCAAATCCACAGATTGCGGATCCGACCCGGATCGACGTTTACGTCACACCGTACTACAACTCCGCCGGACCCACGATCAAGGTGGGAAAATTCAGTCCGGGCTTAGCGTCAAAGAACGACGCCGAGTTTGTCGCGACGATCCGCGCAATGAAGCGACGTTGGAACGACCTGACGTTTTACCAAATGTACGTGGGAGCGATTCGTCTCTACGATCTGGGCTACCGTAAAGAGTCGGTCTATTGGTTTTACTCCGCGCAATACCGCGGCCGACAATTCGGGCTCCTAGTCGATCAAGGGAAGATGGGGAACATGGGCGATCCGGGTTTCGAACTCTATCACGCGCAAGGCGCGTTTCTCGAACTTGTCGGACCGTACATGAACGGGTACGCTTTTGGGGACCTCGACTCGTTGACGAAAATCGTCCGCAGAGTCCAGAGCGAGAATCGCTCGGTAGCCGATCTGCACTCGATCTATCCGGGCGTGGTATTCTCGAAAGAGGCTAGTTGGAAGGCGCAAAACTCGCAACTCAACCAAGGGCTGAATCAGCTTACGGAGATGTTCGCGACCCAGAAGGATAAGATCAAGCAGCAGCGAGCGCAAAACGGAACCGAAGCGCAGTTTTCACATCTGACGAGCAAACCGCTACCGGGTGGTATCTGACTTGGCGACTGAAAGTATTGCCGTGCTCGGCACCGGGACGATGGGGTCAGCGTTTGCGCGCCGGCTGCTCGGCGCGGCGATGCGCGTGCGCGCGTGGGATCCTTCCCACGCGGCCGCCGCACGGAGGGCTTGGGCGATCGCGATGTCGTCGGCGCGTATCTCGCGCTCAAACCGACCGCTCGCTTCGTTAACCTTTGCGACCATAGACGACGGCTCAGCCGTTTGTAAGGAGGTAACACTACTCTAAGGAGAGGCCGAATCGGCCCCACCATTCGGAAAGCGCGCCATCCTACCGAACGATCACTTAACCAGCCAGACGAACCCCATCGCTCGCTTCGCCGTGACGCGCCGGCTCGCCGTTGCCATGATCGCCACTGCGATCGTCGTGCTGGGCGTGTTTGCGATCCCGCGCTTGCCGGTCGCGCTCTTGCCGACGTTCTCGCCGCCGGTGATCAACGTCAGCGTCACCTATCCGAACGTTGCGCCGGAATCGATGGAGACGCTCGTCACGCGGCCGCTGGAAAACGCCGTTAGCCGCGTCCCCGGCATCGACAACATCGAGTCTACGAGCTCCGAAGGAAATAGCCGGGTCCGCGCCCAGTTCCACTTCGGCGTCAACATCGACACTGCCGCGATCGACGTGCAAGAGCAAGTCGACCGCATTCGGGCCCAGCTCCCGAACGATCCGACGCTGCAAACGCCGATCATCAACAAGTTCGATCCGAATTCGCTACCGGTCGTGACGGCGTTCGTCACCGACAGTACGCTCTCGCAGCGAGACCTAAACGATCTGTTCACCAATTATCTAGCCGACGAATTCTCGGCGGTCGACGGCGTCGGTTCGGTCACGGTCAACGCTAGCCAGAGCCGCGCCATCATGGTCGAAGCGGATGCGACCCTGCTCGCCGGCTACGGGCTAACCGCCGACATGCTCGCGAGCCGCCTCAGCGCTGAGAACGTGAATCTCCCGGCCGGCGTCGTTCAGATCGCGCGCAACGAGTATCAGATTCAAACCAATGCGCTCTATACGAACGAAACGCAGATCGCCAATACGATCGTGACGACAAAGAACGGAGCGCCCGTCTATGTGCGCGACGTCGCTAAGGTCACCGATTCCATTTCCGAGCAGCGGACCTTCACGCGTCTCAACGGTCTGCCGGCGATCAGCCTTTCCATCACGGCGCAGCCCGATGCGAACGTGGTCGGAACGGCCAACGAAGTCTACAAGAAGATCGACGATATCAAGAAGCGCTACCCGTCGATGCACGTCGGCGTGATTTTCGATCAACGCGGCTTCATTATCAGCGCCATCGATGCGCTCGAACACACCGCGATCTACGGCGCCGTGCTGGCGGTGCTCATCATCCTGCTGTTCCTGCACTCGTGGCGTTCGACCGCGATCGTCGCCGTGTCGTTGCCGATCTCGGTGCTGGGGACGCTCTTTGCAGCGTACGTGCTGGGCTACTCGTTGAACACGATGACGCTCGGCGGTCTGGCGCTTGCGGTCGGCTTGATCGTGGACGATGCAATCGTCGTCATCGAGAACATCTACCGGCACTACACGCGCGGCGAGACGATCTTGCAAGCCGCCAAGTCGGCAGTAACGGAGATCTTTAGCGCGGTCGTGGCCTCGTCGATTACCGTCGTCACGGTTTTCGTGCCGCTACTGTTGATTCCGGGGTTGCAGGGGTTGCTGTTCACCCCGTTTGCCGTGATGGTGATGGTCGCCGTTGCGATCTCACTGCTCGTCGCCGTAACGACGGTGCCGATGCTCTCGACTCGCCTCTGGCCGCGCGTCGCGCCCAAGCCAAACGGCGGACCACATGGCGCGTACGCGCGTTTCAGCGCTGCATTCGATCGCCGCTACGAACGCTTTGCCGCGGCCTACAAGCGACTGTTGACGTGGTCCCTCGACCATCCTGCCCCGGTCTTTGCGACGGCGATCGTCATCTTTTTCCTTACGGTTCTTGCGTTGAAATTCAACGTCGTCGCGACTGAGATGTTTCCAGCGACGAACTCGCGATTCGCCAGTTTCACGCTTCGTATGCCGACGGGTACGGCGCTCGATGTGACGGACGCGGTCACGAAAGATGTCGAAGCCCGCCTGCACGGCGACAAGCGCGTGGTCGACGTCGCCGCCGCGGTGGGCTCGGGCGGCGGCGGTGGCGGGGCCCGCGTTATCACGAACCAGTCGCAAGTCCAGGTCACGTTGCTGCCCGGGATCAGCAGTGCCGACGCCGGCGCTTTCGTTGCGACGTGGCAAGCCGGATTGACGGGGCAGCGCGTGCGCGGCGGAGGCCCAGTTTCGCCGGGACGGGTCGCGCAACAACGCAAGCTGATGGGCGCTCCGGTTCCGGGCCTACAGGTTTTCGGGCGAACGACGGACATCGTTTCGCGCATCCTCTCGCAAGGGCAGGACGAGCTTTCCATCATGATCTACGGGCCAGACCTGACGACCCTCGACAGGCTCGCGCACGAAGCCCTTCCCGGCCTCGCCGAGATACCCGGCATCACGCAGCCGGACACGAACGTCACTCAGGCTCAACCGCAGCTGAACATTACGATCAATCGCGAGCAGGCGGCCGCGCGCGGGCTCTCGACGAGCGTCATTTCGCAGGCAATCGATACGGCAACCAGCGGTTCGATTGCGACGTATCTGCAAATCAGCGGAACGCAAGTTCCGGTCATCGTGCAATTGCCGGCGAGTCAACGGCGTTCGTACGAATCGATTGCGGGCCTCGCTTTGCAGATCCCAGCGAGCGGCTCTAGCGCTTCGCTGCTCTCAAGCTTGGCTGCGACGCCCGGGCAGACGTACAACCTTCAAACGATTCCATTGGCGAGCGTCGCGACCGTAACGGTCGGAAGCGGTCCTTCGCAGACGACTCGCATGAACAAGCAGCGCGAACTCGAGGTCACGGCCGGGCTCAACGGGGGAGCGCTCGGCGACGTGACCAAAGCGGCCGCCGCCGTGATGGACCAAATCGCCATGCCGACGGGGTATCATTGGGAGTTCGGTCCGGGTATCGCCCAGCAGAACAGCACCTTCAGCAGCCTCGGGCTCATCGTGATCCTCGCGATCCTGCTGATTTACATGCTGCTCGTGGCGCAATTCGAGTCGCTTTTGCATCCGTTGATCATCATGATGGCGGTCCCGCTCTCGCTTGCAGGCGTCGTGCTCGCGCTCGTGATCACGCATCGCTCGTTCGGCCTCACGGCCTTTATCGGAGTCCTGATGCTCGTGGGGATCGTGGTCAAGAACGCGATCCTGGTCGTCGAGTTCACGAACCAGTTGCGGCGACGCGGCCTGGGTGCGCGCGAAGCGTTGCTCGAGGCGGCCCCGCTGCGCTTACGCCCGATCTTGATGACGACGCTAGCGACGATCGGCGGCATGACGCCGCTTGCGATCGGGCTCGAAGTTGGGAGCTCGACGCAAGCGCCACTCGGAACGGTTGTGATCGGTGGCCTGCTTTGCTCGACGTTGCTCTCACTCGTCGTCATACCGACCCTCTATTTGTGGGTTGCCGAACACATCGAGTCACGCTTCGCGCCCGAGCCGGTCGTCGAGGAATTCACTCCGCAGATCCGACCCCGCGAACCGGTCGCGACCTAGGACTAGTGTAGCAGCGATCAGCAGGTCGAGGTCTACGGGAGGGCGGCGAACGGTAACGTGAAGCCGATCAAGATCGTCGGTGGCCCGAAGTCGCAGCTCGGACCTACCGACGGCATCATGGTCGATCATCCGGGCGATCTTTGGGTGAGCGACTTCAAGAACAACGCCGTTACCGAATACGCCCCTGGCGTTCACGGTAACGTATCGCCGATCGACGTGATCCAGGGAAGCAATACGCAACTCAATACGCCGACCGGCATGGCGACCAACTCGAGCGGCGAGCTCTACGTGGCGAATAGTTTCGGGCCATCCGTCGCCGTCTTTGCGAAGGGCGCGAGCGGTAACGCAACGCCGATCGCCGTGATTGCGGGGAACAACACCGGCCTCGTCGAGCCGTTTGCACTTGCGATCGATCAATCGGGCCGACTTCTCGTGGCCGATGAGTTGGTCGGCGTGCTCGTTTTCGCTGTGGGCGCCAACGGCAACGTCGCGCCCGTCCAGACGATCCTGGGGTTTAAGGCGCCCTCCGGCGTCGCGGCAGACAAACAAGGCCACATCTGGACTGTCGACTATAGCGGCGACTCGATCGACGAGTATGCTAGCAACGCCAACGGCTACGCGACGCCCATGCGTTCGATTTCAGGGTCTTTAACGAGCGTGAATGGGGCCAACTACCTCGCGATGCGTTAATTCGCCGCCCCGCCGGCACAGCCCCGCGAGAAAAAAAAGCGGGGCCGTGTTCGTTTTTATCGAACCCGCCGCCAAGATTTTCGCGGCGCTACGCGCGAGGGTCTGTCTCGGCGTTGAAAACCGAAAGGAGCTGCCCCATGGTCGCACTGACCTTGCTCCGCTCGCCCCGAGTCCTTGCGTGTTTAGCCCTCGCAGTCGCGTGTTTCAGCGTGACGCCTGGAGACGCGCGCCCGTCGCTGTTTGGGAACGCTCAGCCACCGAGCGGGATCGAAAGCGTTCTGTTCACGTTCTCGGGCGGCAACGGAAAGGGCCCGAATTCGAACCTGATCGCCGACCAGTCGGGCCGCTTGTACGGCACGTCCGAATACGGTGGAGGTTCGAATATCGGCACGGTTTTCAGACTAACGCCATCGGGTTCGGGTTACACCGAGAGCGTGCTGTACAGTTTCTCGGGTAGCGATGGTAGGTATCCGCTGGCCGACCTCGTCGCCGATACAAGCGGCGCGCTGTACGGCACGACGTGTTGTGGCGGCAGTTACAGCGCCGGATCGGTGTTCAAACTGACCCCGTCCGGGGGCGGCAATTACAATGAAAGCACGATCTACAATTTCACCGGAGGCAGCGACGGATACGAGCCGTACTTCGTCAACCTGATCCTCGACAAAGCCGGCGCACTGTACGGAACGACGCGCTATGGTGGGGCATACAGCCAAGGCACCGTCTTCAAACTGGCGCCGTCGGGCTCGAGTTATATCGAGAGCGTGCTCTACAACTTTACCGGTTCGCCCGATTCGTCGCAACCGCTCTCGGGCTTACTCGCGGACAAGCACGGCGCCTTATACGGCACTTCGGAGACCGGCGGGACGTACAACGACGGGGCGGTGTTCAAACTAGCTCCGACCGGATCGGGATACATTGAATCCGTCATCGCGAGCTTCACCGGCTACGGCGGCTCGTCGCCCGGGTTGTATCCCGAATACGCGCTCGTTGCCGACAGCCACGGCGTTCTCTACGGCATGACGGTCGAGGGTGGACCTTACGGTTACGGCAACGTCTTTTCCCTGACGCCCGCCGGTTCGAGTTATACCGAGAGCACGCTCCATATCTTCACCGGGGGGAGCGACGGCGGCTACCCAAACGGTAGTCTGCTCGTTTACGCCGGCGCAATCTTCGGCACTGTGTTCCAGGGAGGGAGCTCGGGTCACGGCGTCGTGTTCGCGTTGCTGCCATCGTCGTCGGGCTATGTCTATCACGCGGTCTACAACTTCGCGGGTGGCAACGACGGCTCGGGCCCCGAGAGCGGCCTCAGCCGCCGAGGGAGCACGCTCTACGGCGTGACGTTTAACGGCGGCAGTTCAAGCGACGGTACCGCCTACGAGATAAGATTGTAGCCGCTCTAGGACGCGCGGGCGGTCTCTACGCCCGCTAGAAACGCGAGCACGGTTGCGTTAAATGCGGCCGGCTCTTCGATGTGCGGCATGTGCGAACTTTGCTCGAAGACCACCCATTCAGAGCCAAGAATGCGATCGTGAATCGTTCCAACGATCAACGGCGTCGCTTCATCGTGGCGACCGCTTAACAATAGCGTCGGCACGCGGATTTCGTGTAAGCGGCTCGTTATGTCCCAATCCTTCAGCGTTCCGATGCAATGGAATTCGCTCGGGCCGTTCATCAAGTTGTACACGTAACCGTCATCGGCGAGGGCCTTCATCGTCCGAACGACGCAGTCGGGCCACGGGTCGACACGGCAAACGTGCCGGCGATAGAAGACGTCCACGGCAGCGGCATACGCTGGATCGCCCGTCGTTCCCGCAGCTTCGTGTTTGCGCAAGGTCTGCTCGATCTCCGGCGGCAGTTCGGAGCGCAAACGGTTTGCCTCACTTACCCACAGTCGCATGCTTGCCGGCGAGTCGGCGACGACGATCGACGCGAGGCCTGGCGGTTGCCTGAGCGCGTATTCCATCGCGAGCATCCCGCCCCACGATTGGCCAAGGACGTGAACGTCCGCGAGATCGAGCGCCGCGCACAGGGCATCAATCTCGTCGATAAACGTTTGCACGGTGTAGAGCGCCGTATCTTGGGGACGATCGGACCGTCCGCAACCGAGTTGATCGTACAAGATCACTCGTCGCCGGGACGCGGCGAGTTCGGCCAACGGTTCGAGATACTGATGCGTCGCACCGGGACCGCCGTGCAGGACCAGGACCGGTAATCGTCCGGGAGCATCTGCGCCGATCGACCGATACCACGTGCGAAACCCACGGAAATCGACAAAGCCCTCATTCGTCGCTCGTTCCATCCGGGCGCCGTTCGCGAACACCGCCCTTCGGTCCGCGTGCTTCGCCAAATGCGTGTCAGCTGCTGACGGACGACCATGTGCCCCAACCGTTGGACCAAGGCTAAAGACTGATGTCGAGAGGGCCAGAGTTTATCGATAGATTAGCGGCCCCTGAGGCGGCGAGAACGGCAAGCCGTCGTCCAAGTGCTCGGCCATCCGGCGAATGCATGTTCAGACTTTCTTCACAAAATCCTGAGATGGGTGACGCAGTGTTGCTCACACGTGCCTGGGGCGGCTCTCAAAGGGAGGATCCGACCATGATTTACGAGTCTCGCCAGATCGACGCATTGGCGGTCGCCGCTCTGTTCGTGCTGCTTGCAGGGTGTGCAGGGGCGAGTGGATCGTCGCTCGCTCCACGAGGGAACGTGGTAGGCTCATCGACGGCGAACGCAGCTCCCCGTCAGAGCGACGCCGCCAAGGAAGTGGTCTACGTCTCCAACATCCTCAGCAACGTCACCGTATTTCCAGCGAGCATCGGTGACAACAAGCCGCCGCCAATAGAGACGATCACTGACGGAACCACGCGGCCCGAGGGGTTATGGGTCGACCGGAAAGGCACGCTCTACGTGGCCAACACCGTCAACGGCCAAAATCACGTCAGCGTGGCGGAGTACAAGCGCGGCAAACTAACGCCGGACCGCGTCATCGAGACCGGCTTGGTCGCGCCAACCGCCGTAGCGGTCGGACGCGACGGTACCGTTTACGTCAACGACGTGCACGAGACAACCACAGGCGTTGTGGTCGTCTATCGACGCGGCCAGTCGACGCCCGAGCGAATGATAACGTTGCCCGATCCCGCCTACGCTTTGGTTGCCGGCGGCATGGCCTTCGACGGCAAGGGCAATCTGCTCGTCGCGACCCTCGATCCGGTAAACAACGCCGTTCATGTCTTCAGCATCGCGCCGGGTTCGTCGCAGGCGGTGGACCTCGGACTCCAAGGCGCAGGCGGTCCGGCCATCGCGATCGACGGCGCCGGAAATCTGTACACCGCCGGCACGCCCAACGACAACGGCAACGTGGCAGTCTACGCACCCGGCGCAACGACGCCGTACCGAACGTTTGCGCTCGGCCCGGTCATCAGCCTCATAACGGCCGCAGCCGACGGCACGCTGTACGCTGGCGTAATCGACCAAAGGACCGGTGTCACGGGCGTCGCTGAAGTCGCGCCCGGCGCGAGCACGATCACAAACCTCATCGACAAAGGCAACAACGCGTTCGGCGTCGCGCTGGGCTCGCTTTAACCCGCATCCGCCGCGGCGAGGATACCGGCACCACCTTCCAAGTCTGGCAACCTGGTGCACGGAAAAGCTTTATGCGATAAATGGCTTGCGGTCTAGCCCAACGGGATTCGAATCCGAAGGCGATAAGACCAACGAGTAACATCAAATGCCAAAGAAGTCCATGCAGTAAGGGCGCGTGACCCACGCTCGATCCATTCAGTGCTAGCAAGAACCAACCCATTCCAACGCGTTCGGCCCGCTCCAGGCCCACGCAGCGAGCGGCGAGAAAAATCCCCTAGCTCGACGACCAGACTGCAATCGGCTGAGTGTAGGGCCAGATGTTGGTATACTCCCGCAGCAAGGCTCCGATCATGCCGGAACTCGGGTCGTACGAGTAGACCTGGACCGTAGTGACGGTACTACCGCCAGAGACAAAGAGTTCCGTTCCGGATTTCGCCAGCGCGACGCCGCCGTAAAATCCCTGGGACATCATGTGGAATTGCTTTCGTTGATGTCCTTGGTTGAGTATGACCTCAAGTACGATGCCTTTGCGCAACGTGGCGCCGCCGATGACGTTTCCGTTCACGTCGGCGGTCAGGTAGAACGTCTCCGTCGACGTGAAGGACTGCAGCTGCCTGACCTTCTTGCCGCCGCCGGGAAACTCGTCGATTCCCCCGTTGCCCGGGCCCGCGTAGACCCACGAGTCGAAGACGTCACCAGCGGGGTCGGATGTGAGCCCCTCCAGATTGGTGGCGTAATGATTTCGCGCCCAGTTGTCGGTCAGCATACCTAGCTGCTTCGTACATGGGTCCGCCGCCAGCGCATCGTACTTGTAGATCACGAGACCGGGGCCGGCAACGTAGATGACATCGTTGGCAACGCTCATGGCGTTTGCGGCGAAATTCAAGGTGCAAGCCGTTCTCGGTTTGGTCTGTCCGGGCTCATACTTCAACAGGTGCGACTCGGCGGTGACTGCGTACGCGAGAAAAAGTTCGCCCCTGCTGTTGGTTCCCAACCAAACCCACTGTGCCCCGGGACTGATCGTATACAGCGGGCTTGGCGTCGGGCCAGGTGCCGATCCGTCGATGACGTTGATATAGATGTTTTTGTTCTTGTACGCTCCGCCCGGGACGTACAGGATCTCGGATGGAGCCGCTGCCGTGTGGGCAATGGACTGGAGCGGCGGCGAAAACGCGCCGCCGGATCGATTCGTGCAGCCCTGAGCCGTTGCGAGCGCGCAGGCGACGAGTAGCGAAAACGACAATGGTAAGAAAGGGCGCATTGGTGGCTCCTTTAACGGAGAACGCGGCCGCGCCGCGCATAGTTCCGAGTCACACCTAGAGACATCGCCCCAATTCGTTTCCATCGCCAGAAGGTCAGGCCCCATCGGGCGACAGGGCGCGGTTCACTCGATTCGGCCGGAAGCGTGGTACGATGGTTCTCGTTCCTAGGGCATCGTGCTCGCGGGGGGTTCTGAGTATGACGATGGCGGTGAGGTTAACGCGCACTTATTTTCCTGTTGGATCGGCATTCCGTGTGACACGTACCCTGAAGACGGTCGCGCTATCGTTCGTGACCGTGATCTCGACATCCGCGCTCGTATCGTGTGGTGGTGCGCGCACCTTCGGTCCCGGACTGGGGGGCACGCAGGCCGGTAGTCGCTACTTGAGTCCGAATGCATGGCAGCAGAACAACGGCGCGCAGTTCGTCGAGTACCCCACGCAATGTTCCGTTCCGCTCGGCCAGATCAGTCAAGGCACGTCGGGCGCTTCAATGTGGTTCACTATACCCAAAGGATGCAATAATGGACCCGGCGCGGTCGGGAAGGTTGAGATTCTAACCGGCCAAGTCACAGAATACGCTCTCGACACGAACTCGAGCCCACTATCCATCGCAGAAAACGCGTCTTATGTGTGGATCGCCGATCGGAGCAAGACACAAACTGGGTCGCGGCTCATCTACAGGCTCACCGAAGATGGCTCGGTCAAGTCGTTCGCGTTGCCAAAGGCGATTTTGGTAACCAGCATGGCTGCGGGTTCGGACGGCAATTTATGGTTCTGCGGCTCGTATGTTAGCAACAAACAAACTTTGGCGGGCGTTGGGTACGTTACGCCCAAAGGAGCTAGTAAGCTCTACTCCATTAACGGGACCCCAACGCCGAAGCTCGTCTCCGTTGCCAGCAGTTCGGACGGAAATCTATGGATCGCAGACGAGACAGGCGCAATCGACAAAGTCGTACCGTCGACTGGTGCGGTCACGACCTACATGGTGGGCGGGCAGCCATTTTCGATCACCAATTCGTCGAATGCTCTGATTTATTCGGATGCTTCAGCGGCCCAGCTTTCAGTGATAACCAGGAACGGGAACCCAACGGTCTATCCTGCGCCCTCGGGAGAGCGGCCCACCATTATCGCCCGCAAGCCGGATGGCTCGGTGCTCTTTATCGATGCTGAGAAGAACAGCGCTTACATCGGAACATTTGATCCGGTAACGGGCACATACGGAGCCAAAGCGAGAGCACCTAATGGAGGGCTGCGCTACCTCTACAATGGCCCCGACGGCAATATGTGGTTTACCGTCGCGAACGGCGACGTTGGCGCGTACCTGAAGTTCATCTTGACGACAAACCCCGCGACCCCGATTTCGACGTGTGTGGCGACGTTCACGGCGTCGGAAACGAATTACACCGGTAACTTCAGTGTTGCGTCGCAGGACACGAGTATTGCGACGGTTTCCCCTGGGACGGGCAACTCCCAAACGACCTTTACTGTCACGTTAGTGGCACCCGGATCGACCTCGATATCCGTTCAAGATTCGATGCAAAATGCGGTCAATATCCCGGTTGCGAGCGGCGGGACCATCAACGGCAATACGGAGACCTTTGCGTACACAGGAGCAGACCAATGCTTTCTCGTGCCACAAAGTGTTTCGAAGGTCAACGTGTCTGCGGGCGGTGGAGCGGGCGCAAGTGGGCTCGGCGGTTCTGTTGCGGCGACGATCCCAGTAACGCCAGCCGAGGGATTAGCGATCGTAGTCGGCGGCAACGGCACGGCCGGCCATAGTTTCCACCCGGGAGTTGGTGGCTTTAACGGTGGCAGCGGCGGCGGCCGCGGCAGCAACGGTGGCGGTGGTGGCGGCGGCGGAGCATCCGACATACGCCAGGGCGGCGGCGCGCTAGCTAATCGAGTGATCGTTGCTGGCGGGGGCGGAGGTGGCGGCGGCGCGGGTGGTGCCGGTGGCGCTGGCGGGAACCAGATCGGCGCCAGCGGTAGCGCGAGCAGCGGCGGCGGAGGCGGCGGCGGCACGCAGAACGCAGGTGGAGCCGGCGGCAGCGAAGGTGGAACTTGTGCTGTACCAGGCGGAAACGGGGGGCTCGGCACAGGCGGCGGCGGTGGTGACGGTGCCCCTGCAAACATCAGCTGCGGCAGCGCCGGCGGTGGTGGTGGTGGCGGCGGCGGTGGCGGCTATTACGGCGGTGGCGGCGGCGGCGGCGGCTTCGGTGGTGGCGGCGGCGGTGGTGGCGGCGGTTCGTCGTACACCGAGTCTAACGCAAGCGGCGTCCTATATTCGCAAGGAGTCAGTAATGCCGGTCAGGTCGTCATCTCTTGGGGTTCAAGCACTGGCGAGCAAACGAGAAAGAGTCGTACAAAAGCGAAGTAGTTTATGCGTGCTTTGGTGACCCGAGGTGTGCGGCCGATTTTCGTGCGCTTGATGCGCCATCCTGAGGGCGGCCTATCGGGTCTCCTTGAGGCGATTGGCCTTCCAATCAACCACGAATAACCAGGCAGTACTATCACGGTTGGATTCGGGCGAGACAGAAGCCTGAGGACATCAGCCACTGGGCTGATCCCAAGCAATGACATCGATGCGCGGTGCAAAGGCTACTCGAATCCGGCAAAGAAGCGGTGGCCGGTCATGATAGAGGTGAGCGCAGCGCCCATCAGCCGGGAAGAGCACGACACGATCCGGGCGCACTACGACGTCGCTGCCCCGCTTCTGACAAAGCACTTTGGCGGGACGCCGACGATCGCCGTCACGTTCCCGTTCGGTCTCGGTCATCAGCCGATCTATCGTAAGCTCCCGAGTCACGTGCCGGCGACGATTGAGACGGTCGACGTCCAAACGGCGACTAGAACACACCGGTACGTGGCGATCTGGCCGCAAGGCGTGACCTGGCTCGTTGCCGAGCATCCGGTCGTCGAGCTGCACGCTGGTCGCCGACGGCGGCCGATCCGCTGCGCGCTGCTTACGCGCGCATCACGCTCGAGCCCAACGGCAGCGCCGGCAGTCCGGACGTGGAGCGCGCGGCGGATGCAGTCTTGAAAATGCTGGAGTCTCTCGGCCTTGCGGCGATTCTGCTGCTCGACGGACTTCGCGGGATAGCGCTCTGGATTCCGTTCGACGACGCTCCCGGGTACTACGCTCTGGCAACCTGGTTGCGCACGTTTACCGACGCCGCAGCTCGTGAGCATCCCGACCTTCTGACAACCGAGTGGTACAAAGCCGATCGGGGCGATCGAGTCTTCTTGGGGACGCAGTCCAATCACCCGGCTATGGGGTCGATTCTGCCGTATTCGTTGCGTGGCTCGTCAGCGCTCGAGGTTGCGATCCCGATTGCGCGTGACATGCTTGGGACGTGTGCTAACGGCGACGTCACGGCCGCCAATTTCGGGCAGTATCTTGCCGCGTCGGGGGACGTCTTCGGGCTGCTTCGCGGCTCAATTGGGCCGCAACGCTTTGCGGAGATTGGGCCGATGACCGTGGCCGTGGAGCGGCGTGTGTACGACATCCCGCTCGAGCTTGTGCCCGAAGATCTGCACAGCGCGACCGTGGCCGCTGCGGTCGCGATCCTGCGGGACGGCAAGACGCGCGATGCGTCGGTGATTCTGGCTGAGGCAATTGCGCGCGGGCTGCTTCCGAAGTCGGTCACGAAGAAGACCCTGTACCTCGCGCTGCATGGGTACATCGTCCGTGCGCGAGGCGTCGGTCGGATTCCGGAGATCGCGCAGGTCCCGAAGACGACGCAGTTTCGCATCAATCGACCGGCAGACGATTGGCCGGATGTGCCGCTCCCGGCACGGCCGAGCAGTATCGATCCGGCCGAGCGGGCGGCTATCGTCGGGCGTCTCCGCGCAACGGCGACCGGGGACGACTCCGGCGCGTTCGAGGCGGCGGCGTGCGATGCGTTCGCGCTCTTGGGATTCGTCGTGACACATCTCGGCGGATATGCGCAAACCGACGGTTTGCTGATTGCTCCGCTCGGGTCGGAGGGTTATCGGGTCGTCCTTGAGTGTAAGACCGCGTCTGAGCATGGGGTCGTCAGCAACCCGCATCCAGAAGAGGCGGCCAAGTTTCGCGGCGAGCACAATGCGGAGTACTCGATCTTACTCGGGCCGGCGTTTGCGCGGGAAGAGTCGCTCGACGACGAACTGCAACAGCACGTCGTGAGTTTGTGGACGGTCGATGATCTCGTGACCGCGGTCGAGGCGGAGATTAGCGCGGACGAGTGCCGTGGGTTGCTGGCGCCCGGCCGGGTGATGCACGCGTTGGAAGGTGTACTTTGGGAGCGCGAGCACGGTCACGCGAAACGCGTCGCGGTCGTCGCGGATCTGATTTGGAGGCTCGGCTGGCAAACGCAGGTCGCTCTCGCCCGCGGTGGCGTTCTCGCGGCAGATACGCCGCCGCTGACCGAGGAGGCGCTAGCGCTCATGGTCGACGACGCTCTCGTCCGCGCCGGCGCGACCGGCGGCGCCTCACGCGCCGATGCCGAAGAAGCGCTGCGCGGACTTCAGGTGCGCGGTGTCCTTCGCCCGGCGCACGAGGGGTATGTTGTTATTCTGGCGCCGCGCGATAAGTCGAGGCAGTCCAAATCGTAAAGGGCTTTCGTTTGTTAATTCTGCAGAAACCCTCTTGTATAAGCAACGGCAGAACGTAACTCATGGTCTGAGGACTTTGCTTGTGCTTAAGCCACAATGTTTCGCCAACAGAGTCCCGAACTAGAGGATCGCGGTTGGCGCCCATCAAGACAGGGCTTCGTTTCGTAATTTCATCTCGGATGATGCAGACGACCTCGGGACTGATCTTCATCTTATACGGTGACTTGAAAAACACGGTAATCCCGGTTGCCAAGTCGCCGGAGTACTCGAATAGCTTTCCGGTTACCGTCTTGCTGAACGGCATCGTCGTCCTCCCTCGTCCGCGTCGCTTCTCAATTCAGCGGCTGCATTTTGAGCGCGCTGCGTCCTTCCGTTTCCTGAGCACCAGGTAGGTTGTCCGGTCTAGCAATGATGTGCGCGACCGGACAGCCTATGTCTCCTCCCCGTTCCTGCTTGCCCTTCGCAAATCGTTATTGTGAGCTGCGCTTGGCGCCGTGGGCGATCAGCAGGTTGGCGACGTCCATTCTTCCTCCAACTATAGCGAGGTCGAGCGGGGTGACGCCGCCGGGGGTCCTGGCGTTAACGTCAGCGCCATGGGCGATCAGGAGCGCTGCAAAGGCACGACTGCCCTGACTCGCAGCAGCCGCAAGTGGCGTAAAGCCGTCGTTATCGCGGGCATCGACATCGGCTCCGTGGCCGAGCAGGATCTCACCCGCGCGCAGCTCCTCGGTCACCAGCGCATAGCGCAGAGGGGTTTCGCCCGTGTGGTCACGCGCGTTGATCGTGGCGCCCGCGGCTAGTAGCGTCGTCAGGATCGAAGCGCGCGCGTCAGTTGCGGCGTCGTGAAGCGGTGTTTGCAATATATTGTTGGCCGCATTGATGTTTGCTCCGGCGGCAATCAAGAGGTTAACGGTCTCAGGGAACCCAGAAATCGTGGCCGAGTGCAGTGGCGTGTCGCCGCCTTTGTCGCGAATGTTGACGTCCGCGCCGGCGTGAATTAGGAGAGCGACGATGTGCGAATCCGAAGATCGACTCGCCTGATGGAGGGGTGAACTGCCCTGCGCGTTCGTGAAGTTGATGGCGGCGCCGTGCGCGAGCAGAACGTCGATGGTATCGTCCTGTTTTAGGATAATCGCACCGACAATGGCCGTGTTGCCGTAGGCGTTCTTGGCGTTGACGTCCGCGCCATGGGCAAGAAGGATCTGTGCGACCTGAGGCGTGCCGGCGAAAAACAGCGCGGTATTACCCTGGGCGTCTCTGGCGTTGACGTCGGCGCCCGATGCCAAGTCGGCCTCGAGCGGTTGCGTGTTGCCGGTGCGCGCGGCGAACTCGACGTCTGAGATCAGGCTCCCTTGGGCGGCGAGGGGGGCGGAGAGGGGGGCGGAGAGGGCGATCGTTAGGATGATAGTGATCGGTAGCCAGCGATTGAACGTCACGCTGTTTAATATAGCACGATTGAATGAGTTTGAAGAACATCCCGCCCAATTCCCAGGTTGCATCATCGGCCGTCGTCGCAACCCGTCGGGCTCCGCAGGGTTGCGTTTTGGTTGCGTCGAGCCCGACTGGAGGCCGGTGTGGCCCATGGAGTTTCCCTAAGCGGCGAATCGGCTACCGTGCGCCTTTCTCAATTAGGGGCTGATCGCACCGCGGTCAAGCACGCCGTTCTCCGAAACCCGATTCAGAGACCTCACAAAGACGCCGTCGTCTGCGAATGGAATTTCTGATAGCACGACCCCGAGTAACTCCAGGAGCAGAATACCTCCATCCTGGTCTCTGCCTGAGAACACTGGGCAACCGCTGAGGCCTCCGATGTTTAGGTCGATGATTTCCTGTGTGACCGGTTCGTCAAATTCGCTCACCCAATCCCTGCGATGAAACGGCACAAGAAAATGGTCTTTCCCAACCTCGGAGACGTGTTCGATGAATGAGAAGGCTCCCGAGGTGATGTTTCGCGCCGCGTGGTCAATGTCTCTCGTTTCACCGCCTGGGAATCCGCAGATGATTACCAATCCGCCCGGACGCGCAACGGGATTCGGCGGCCACCTGCTTGGCGCGAGCGCCTGCAACGGAAAATCTGGTCGATTACCCATTTGCGCCAACGCCAGCCCAGAAACGTCGATCAGCGCAAGATCAATCGCGCCATCTTCATCGGTAAGATGCTGATCCAAATCTAGTCGGAGTCCTCCTATTTGGAAGACATACGGGCCGGACTGGCGACGCGTTCGAAAATCCCTGACGACGTGTTCGCAGGTTATGACGTACGGAGTGCCTCGAAACTCGACGAGGACGCCAGAGCCGCCGACAATGGCTGGAGGTTCCTGTCCAGGACCAGTCTCCGCCCAGAAGATGATCGGTACCGTGTGGCTGTACGCCTGTCTGTGAAGAATGCGAGCAGCCGCACCGTCCGGGTCCTCAAAGATGCGACGTGATTCGGCGAACAGGCCCAATCGAATGCCCCCAAAAGTGAAACGAAGAGAACTCACCTTTGGGCAGCGCTCTTCCCGCCGGTCATCCGCCCGTCCTGGGCTTGGGTCTGCGCGCAGCGGCCATCCTGCATCCGCCAAATTCGCGTCGGTCGTTAACCGCACTTCTCGATGCCGCAAAGCAGGCGAGTAGACGTGAGGTCTTGCAACGATCGTCGGGGGTGATAACGTGTTCCCTCGCTGCGTAGGTGCCTCCGCTGGCTGTCAGTACGGTATCGTGCGCGAGGACGCAGTTCGAGCGCAGGAGCTGGGCGCTAATCTCGGCAAACGACCTGGGCGGAATCATGCGGGAGGCTTTATGGGCGGGGGAGGGCACCCCGGGTAGATTGGCGGCGGGCAATGTCCCTCTCGTCGAGGTAGCGTTTGGCGTGCGGTTTGTCGCTCCGGAGTTCGACGTTGTAAACTTCGGTGAGTACTACCAATTGATTAGAGACGACTTTGCGACGCGCAAGATGGTAGCTCCAATTGCAACGCAAGAGTCTACTGATCTAGTCACTCAGACAGTCCAGGTGCCGACGCTCCCGAGAGTGTGGTTCGAGCAAGGTACTCGGCTGATTCAGTTGCAGAGTGATCGTTTCGTGTACAACTGGCGGAAAGACGCGACCACCGAGGAGCCGTACCCGGGCTTCGCCGAGTTGTTCGCCGAATTTCGTGAGCGTTGGGCGCAATTTCGGGATTTCGCAGCGCGGACTTTTCAGCTGCCGCTTCACATTGAAGAATTAAGCTTGACGTACGTCAATCAAATTCGAAGCGCAGATGGCATGGAACCCCCGATCTTCAATTTCCGCGCCGAACCGCTTACGGACGATCTTCCCAAGCCGGAGCATTGGGTAAGCCAGCTAAGGTTTGCGTTAGTTGAAGAAAATGCGCAACTGACCATTTCTGCTAGGCCGGCGATCTATCTCGTGACCCAAGAACGGATGACCCAACTCGACGTAGTGGTTGGGAGCCGTGACGCACCGCCCGCGGAGGACACCGAGCAGTTCTATTTTTGGTTCGATGCAGCGCACAGTTTGGTTCACCGCGGGTTCAAGGGTCTTGTCCGTAAGGAGTGGCGTGCGAAGTGGGGTTTCGCAGAGTGACACGGCAAGCTAGTTACTTTACCCTTCCGGTTACCGCCTCCGGCACTGCCTCGGGCACGTCGCTGGCGCTTTCCGGTGGGACCGCGCTGGCGAGTACGACAACGTCGGAGAGTGCGGTCGAGTTGTATTTCCGGGTAGGCAGTTCTGCGATGCGAGATTTGGTTATTGCATCGCCCCCGTCTGTGGAGGCCGTTGTGCACTTTGTCATGCGGGAGCCGGGGCTTAGAACTCAGGACCTAGCCGTGGAACTGCTGGGTCGTCTCACGGCGCGAACGCTTCAGTTCGCATTGCAAGTGCTACCGTACAACGACGAGTTGTTTAGGCCAATCTACTCAAACAGAGCTTGGGAGATTGTTATCTCAGCGCTGGGTATGGCTGACGAGACATACGCGCCTTTCATAGGAAGATATATGAATCGATTGTTGGGCGACAGGAATCCCGTAAAGCGCCTGGCCGCGTTTGATGCTCTGGAGACGTTGCGCGACTAAATGTTTCCCGCCCTGCCCGAGCCGCTAGAGATCGAGGCACTTCCGGAGGGCGTCAATTCACGAACGTTCACGAGCATCGAGCCACTGTTGCCGGCCCTTGTGCGCAAGAGTGCCCAGGGCGACTGGAATGTCAGTGTCGATTACGACGTAGCGGCACTCCAAGTGTTCGACGAACTCGACGGTGTCCACAGTTTTTATTTTGTGTCAACTTTGGCCGCCCTCGCGGCGGTGGCGGCTTTCATGACGAGGAACCAAACGAAGCCACGCGCTGCGTATTTCTTCGTCTTGCCAGAGGAACTTGCCGCGGCTTACGTCTTGCCGGTCTCTGCGGCGGGCGTTGTCGATTCAAACTGCCCGCCGTTGCAAGAATTGCACCGGCATGTGCTGATAGGTGACGACCGCAAAGAGCCCCTGTTTCGGGAGATACAGAACAGACAACTTTTCAACTACCGAGTCTGTAAGCCAACAATAGACGCGATGGTAAGGCTTCTCAGAGAGCAAAATTGCCGTGACTACGAGAGTGGGCAGTGTGCTTCGTGTGATCCCGAGCCCCCCGAAGTTGCGCCAAACGCAGTCGCCGGGGCGATCGGCTAGGCGCCGGGCCTTTAACAAACCTAGGACAAACGTCATGCCGCGATGCTCGACCTCGGTCACGGCGTAACTTGTTCGGCGCGGTCGACGGTATCACGATGGCTGAAAACGCCGGATTTGCGCCCGCTCGTTTCGCGTTCTTCCATCCGCGACTTCGACGGTTCCGCGCTGCGTACGTCTCAGTCTGGCTGTGGCAGTTTGGACAAAGCATCCGCAGGTTCTCAAGGCGGTGATCGTCTTTCACTCCGTTTCGATGATCGACTTGAATTGTGAGCGGCCGTCCGCGCCACTCGGATATTTCACATTGCTCGCACACGTTCCGCAAGATGCCTGCGGCCAGTAGACGCCGCTTGATCGTGTAACGGCTACGCGATTTGGCCATGATCTTTTCGAGCGACCATTTTCGCGGCCTGGTCTTGATGCGTCCGCAGCGAATCGCCTTTATCCACGTGTCCTTGGCGAACCCAAACTTTTCACGGCAGTGCAAGTAGCCGTGACCCTCGTCATAATATCGTTGCACGACCGACCAGTCATACTTGTAGATACCCTTGGCCATGACGGACCTCCAGTTCCAGACGGGCGAGTGCAGCAGGCGCGAAAAGAAGTTGTCGACGCAGAGAGGATGCATAAAAAGGGAGGGGACCCGAACGCGGCGCCGGAGTCCCCTCACCTTGATCTCTTAGCCCCAACGGGAGTCGAACCCGTGTTACCGCCGTGAGAGGGCGGCGTCCTAGGCCACTAGACGATAGGGCCAAAATTGCTCCCGCGGATGGGGTCGAACCACCGATGACCGGGTCAGAGCCGGTTGCCTTACCACTTGGCTACGCGGGATTGGTTTTTCCAGTTTCGTGCTGCGAACGTTTCGGTTTGGCTGTGACAATTCGGACAAAGCATCCGAAGATTTTCAAGGCGGTTATCGTTCTTGATGCCGTTACGGTGGTCGATTTGAACCGCTAACGGCTTCCCCCTCCACTCGGTTATCCCGCAGTCGTCGCACCGGTTAACAAGTATACCAAGCTTGAGCAAGCCGCGCTTCATGGACGATCTGCAGCTGGACTTTAAGATCTGGTCGAGTGGGCGCGACGGCCGAGGAAGTCTGGCTAGAGATCGGCGCTGCAGCAGACCATTCTTAACGGCGTTGTACCAAGCATGCTCGCGGAAACCGAAGCGCTCCGCGCAGGCTCGGCGGTCGTTTCCAGCGTCGTGAAATTGCTGAATTTGGTGCCAGTCGAACTTGCGATTCCCCGGGCCGAGGGCGCGCTTACGCGCATCTGCCCCGTTCAATCTCAGCCGGCCGGTCACAACGGCCCTATTCCAAGCCACAGGACGAATGCCGAATCGTGCGCAAGCCGCCGCTCGCGAGCCGCTCTCATCATAGAAGTGCTGAATCTGAGTCCAGTTACACCGATTTCCCATCGAACATATGTTCGCATGCCGGTGTTTCCACGATGTTGCCGGCAAGTGAGAGCTTGATTAGACTGCCCACAGAGCCATCCGCCGGGACGCCCGCCTCCCGAACTGGCCCCCGGATCAGGCGCTGCTGGCACCCGAGGACCGGCTGGCCGCGTTGCGGGGTAAGAAAGACTCAGCCATGAAGCCGCCCCGCGGGCCGGTGGCGAACTCATTCCGCGGTCCCGGGCGCGATTCGCGGCCTTCCGGGCGTCGGCCACAGCATTTCACGGAGGTCGTTTGCAGGCAGTCATTCTGGTCGGGGGCGAGGGGACGCGGCTGCGGCCGCTCACCTATCAGACCCCGAAACCCATGGTCCCGCTGTGCGGCGTTCCGTTCCTCGAGCGGACGCTCTGGCGGCTCCGCGCCGCGGGGATCGACCATGTCATCTTGGCCGCCGGCTACCTCCCCGAGGCCATCACGCAACACCTCGGCAGCGGCGACCGTCTCGGCCTCAAACTTACGTACGTCATAGAAGAAGAACCGCGCGGCACCGCGGGCGCGATCAAGAACGTCGAGGCGCACATCACCGGCCCGTTCTTCGTGCTCAACGGCGACGTGCTCACCGGTCTCGACCTCCGCGCCATGCTCGCGTTCCACAAATCCAAGCACGCGCTCGCGACCATCCATCTCATCCGTGTCGACGACCCGTCCCCGTTCGGCGCGGTCGTCCACGACGCGAACGGCCAAGTCGCGCGATTCGTCGAGAAACCCCCGCGGGATCAGGCTCCGAGCGACGAGATCAACGCGGGCACGTACCTCCTCGAGCCCTCCATCCTCGACGCAATCGCGCCTGACACGAGCGTCTCGATCGAGCGCGAAACCTTCCCCAAAGTCATCGCCGACGGCGCGCGCGTTTTCGCATTTACCACCAACGACTACTGGCTCGACGTCGGACGCCCCGATCAGTATCTCCAAGCGCATCGCGACGTCCTCGACGGCACGCTCATCCTCGACTCGTCCCCCGATCCGGGCGCGCATCGCGGCACGGTCTGGCGCTTCCCTTCAGAGGCCGTTCCGCTAGGCATCATCCCACCGGTTTTCATAGGACTCGGAGTAACAGTCGATCCCACCGCGCGCGTCGGTCCATACGCCGTCATCGGAGAAAACACCGCAATCGAAGCGCACGCCGAAGTCCGCGATTCCGTCATCTGGGATAACGTCGTTATAGAAGAAGGCGCCCGCCTCGACGGAGTGATTCTGGCAGACGACGTGCGCGTCGGCCCGCGCGCGCAGATCGCCCCCGGCACGGTCGTCGGCCACGGTTCACAAATTGAGGCGGATTCGCAAATAGCGGTGGATTCGCGCATCTCACGAGGGGAGCCGGCGCAAACATAACCCCGGTTTATGGGTCCGAGGAGAGGGGTAATATCTTATAACCATCCCCTTTTGAGGTTCTGTTTGGTATATCGCACCATGAACGCCACGCTTCCGCCGCAAACGCTTTTCATGGGTTCCTTCCCGCCACGCGAGTGCGGGATCGCGACCTTCACGAAAGATGTTGTCGACAGCT
The DNA here is from genome assembly GCA_963832625.1 of Vulcanimicrobiota bacterium. GTDB lineage: Bacteria > Vulcanimicrobiota > Vulcanimicrobiia > Vulcanimicrobiales > Vulcanimicrobiaceae > CAWHUV01. Next base: position 1,423,617 of record CAWHUV010000008.1, read on the forward strand.
TCGACGCTGCCTTCGGCACGAAGAGTGACGTCATTGCGATCGACGAACCGGGCGGTGAGGCGCGTCCTTACACGCCTAATGTCGTTGCCAGACTCGCCCAGGACGACCGTTCCTCATACTGGCGCGCCGCTGCCGTCGCAAACGCCCACCCGGCCCAACTCGTCAACATTCAGCACGAATACGGCCTGTTCGGCGGGCAAGATGGCGTTTGGTTCCTCGATTTTCTCGAAGAACTCGAAAAGCCGAGCGTCGTTTCGCTGCACACCGTCCTTCCCGAGCCGAGCGACTCGCATCGCGCGGTCGCGCGCCGCATCTGCGAGCGCGCCGACGCGATCGTCGTCCTCTCGCAGACGGGCAAAGACATTTTGGTCGACGTGTACGGCGTCGACGCCGACAAGATCCGCGTCATCCATCACGGCGTCCCCGACGTCCTGTTCCGCGCGACCGAGGGCGCGAAGTTTTCGTTCGGCGTCGGCGACCGCATGATCATCTCGACGTTCGGACTGATCAGCCGCGGCAAAGGCCTCGAGTACGCGATCGAAGCGATGCGCCACGTCGTCAAGACGCATCCCGAAGCACTCTACCTCATCTTAGGAGAGACGCACCCCGCCGTGCGCCGCCGCGAAGGCGAATCGTATCGCGAATCGCTGACCGCGATGATCGCGGAATACGGATTGCAAAGCAACGTCCGGCTGATCGACAAGTATCTCGAGTTCGACGAACTCGTCAACTATCTCAGCGCGACCGACATCTACCTGACGCCGTATCTCAATCCGGTGCAGATCGTCAGCGGCACGCTTGCGTACGCCGTCGGCTGCGGCAAGGCGATCGTTTCGACGCCGTACCTCTACGCGCAGGAACTCTTGGCGCACGGCCGCGGATTCCTCGTCGATTTCCGAGATGCCGAAGCGCTCGCCGATCGCACCCTCGCCCTGCTCAACGACCAGTGGCTGCGGCGAGCGACCGAACGCCGCGCGTACCGCTTCGGCCGCCAGATGACGTGGCCGCACGTCTCGCTCGATTACGGGAACCTGTTCGGCGAACTCGTCCCCGGTCCGGAGCTCGTCCCGGTACTCGTGGTGCCGGCCTGAGGGCCTGACATGTGGCATCCACCGCCGCTCGATCATTTGATCGCGCTGACGGACGACACGGGCGTGCTCCAGCACGCGGTCCGCGACGTCCCTAACCGTTCCCACGGCTATTGCACCGACGACGTCGCGCGCGCGTTCATAGTGGCGTGCCAAGCCGCGGCGCACGAACGCCTCCGCCCCGAGGCCCTGCGTCTCGGGCGCATTTACCTATCGTTCCTCCACGACGCGCAGCGCCCCGACGGCCGCTTCCATAACTTCATGAGCTACGAACGGCGCTGGCTCGATGAAGTCGGCACCGAGGATTCGATCGGGCGCGCCATCTGGGCGCTCGGTCTCGGCATGCGCTTTGCCCCACGCGACTCGTGGCGCGCGCTGTGCGGAGACATGCTTTCGCGGACCGTGCAGGTTGCGACGAACATGACGTTCCCGCGGGCCCGCGCGTACGCGGTCATCGGCCTCAGTCACGCCCACGAAGCGACCCGCCGCGCGCGGCCGTCGCTCGCCGGCGCGCTCCAAACCCTCGGCGAAAGCCTGCGCCGCTCCCACGCGACGGCGCGCGGCGACAACTGGGATTGGTTCGAGGACGCGATGACCTACGACAACGCGCGCCTCCCCGAGGCCGCCCTGCGGATCGGGACCGTCTTGGGCGACCGCAGCCTAGTCGATATCGGGCTGCAGACGCTCGAATTCTACGAGTCGGTCGTGATGGAAGACCGGACTTTCGTCCCGATCGGCAATGCCGGCTGGTACCACCGCGGCGGCCGGCGCGCGCGTTACGCCCAGCAACCCCTCGAGGCGACCGCGATGATCGACGCGGCGCTCGTCGCGCACGCGGTCACCGGCGACATGCACTACCGCCGTTCGGCCGACATCGCGCTCGAATGGTTCTATGGTCGCAACACGCGCGACACGGTGATGGCGTCGGCGGGCGGCTGCTTCGACGGCCTGGAGGAGCTCGCGGTCAACCGCAACATGGGCGCCGAATCGACGCTTGCGTATCTCGGTGGGGCGCTCGCGCTAGCGCAACCCTCCGCCGAAGTCCTGCGCATCGCCCGATAGCGCCAAACGGGGCCGCAAACGCCCGCCAGCGCGCGATTCGAGGCAAAAAGGCCTCGGGCGGCGAATACTAACCATGCGATGATCTTAGAAACCACTGATTCCCTTAGTCGAATCCAGCAGGATGCGGTCAGCCACACCGACGGACCGGTCCTTATTTTTGCCGGTGCCGGCAGCGGGAAGACGCGAGTTCTCACGCATCGCATCGCGCATCTGCTCAACGAGAAGAAGGTCTTCCCCGATCGCATCCTTGCCGTAACGTTCACGAACAAGGCGGCCGGCGAGATGAAGGCCCGCCTCGAGCGGATGATCGGCGTCGCCGCGCGCGACCTCTGGGTCGGGACGTTCCATTCGATGTGCGTGCGCATCTTGCGCCGCGACGGGCAGAAAATCGGTATCGCGCGCAACTTCGCGATCATGGACGAGACCGACCAGCGCGCGATCATTCGCGACGTCTTGCACGATCTCGATTTCGACGAGCGCCAGCTCTCGCCGGGCGCGTCGCTCGACGAGATCAGCAAGGCGAAGAACGCGCTGAAAGATCCCGACCAGTACGAAGCGACGGCGACGTCGTTTTTTACGGAGCGGCTCGCCAAAGTTTACCGCGAGTACGATCGGCGTTTGCGCGAGAGCAACGGACTCGACTTCGACGACCTCATCGGGCAGACGATCCGTTTGCTCGAGACCGACGGCGACGTCCGCACGCGTTACCAAAACAAATTCCACTACATCCTCGTCGACGAGTACCAGGACGTCAACTACGCGCAATATAAACTGTGCGCGATCCTGGCCGCCGAGCACGAGAACCTGACGGTCGTCGGCGACGACGATCAGTCGATCTACTCGTGGCGCGGCAGCGACTACAAGAACATCCTGCGCTTCGAGCAAGACTTTCCGGGCGCTAAAGTCTTCAAGCTCGAAGAGAACTATCGCAGCACGCAGACGATTCTCGGGGTCGCGAACGAATTAGTCGCAAACAACAAGTCGCGCGCACCCAAGGCGCTGTTCACCAAGCGCGCCGAGGGCGAGGTCGTCACCGTTTACGGCGCCGAGACCGAGCGCGCCGAGGCGCGTTACGTCATCGAGAAGATCAAGGAGCACGTCCGCGAGGGCGCCGCTTACCGCGATTTCGTCGTCCTGTTCCGGACCAACGCCCAGTCCCGCGTTTTCGAAGAAGGCTTCATCGGCGAGGGGATTCCTTACCGCGTCGTCGGCGGCGTCGGATTCTACGCGCGGACCGAGATCAAAGACATGATGGCGTACTTGCGCTACATCGTGAATCCGTCCGACGCGGTCGCGTTCCGGCGCATCGTCAACGTTCCGCGGCGCAGCATCGGCCAGCAAACGATCGCAAGCCTCGTCGACGCGGCCGCGGCGGCGAACGTCTCGGTCGGGCAGGCGATCTTCGACAAGGAACTACTCCGCCGCGCCGTACCGAAGAAGCAGAAAGAACTCGAGCGCTTCGCGGAGCTCGTCGAGAACCTTCGCTCGCGGGCCGACGGGATGTCGATCTCAGACCTGCTCGTCGCCGTGATGGAAGATTCGGGCTACATTCGCGAGTTGCAAACCGAGGACACCAACGACTCCAAGGCGCGCCTGGAGAATCTCCAGGAACTGATCGGCGTCGCGCGCGAGTTCGAATCGCAGGAGAACGCCGGGACCCTCGACGATTTCCTCGCCAACGTCGCCCTGATCAGCGACTTGGACACGCTCGACCCCGAGACGTCGTTCGTCACCTTGATGACGCTGCACTCGGCCAAGGGCCTGGAGTTCCCGATCGTCTTCATGACCGGGATGGAGGACGGCGTCTTCCCGCACACGCGGGCGCTGACCGACATGACCGAGCTTGAAGAAGAACGGCGCCTCGCCTACGTCGGGTTGACGCGCGCGATGGACCGGCTCTACCTCTCGTACGCGATGCGGCGCACCCTGTACGGCAACACGTTCGCGCACCCGAAATCCCGGTTCTTGGAGGAGATGCCGAGCGTCGAATCGGTCGGGACGATCCTGCCGATGCCGCGTCCGTCGGGCGGCCGCTGGCGCGAGGTGTCGATTCACGAGACTGCCGGCAACGGCGTAAACCTCGGCCTGCAAGTCGGCGACCGAGTTCGCCATCCTAAATGGGGCGAAGGGCTCGTGAAAGCCGTAACGGGCGCGGGCGGGGACGGCTTGCTCACCATCAACTTCCCGAATGTCGGCGAGAAGATGGTGATGCTCAAGTACGCACCGCTCGAAAAAGTCTAAGGGCCAGTATCCGTGCGGGTCGCCGTCGCTGGGGCGCTCGGCCGCATGGGCCGCGCGTCGTGCGCCGCGCTCGCCGACGCCCCTGACGTCGAGTTGACCGGTGGCCTCGCCCGCCACCACACGGGCGAGCCGCTCGCGGCCGTCCTCGGCCTCGCGCGCGACGCGGGCCGAATCTACGCCGACCCGGCGGCGCTGTACGAGCGCGAACGCCCGGAGGTCGTCGTCGATTTCACCGTCTATCCGGCGACGCTCGGTGTGGCGAACGAGGCGATCGCCCGCGGAATTTCGCCCGTGATCGGTGCGACCGGGCGCAGCGAGGCCGAAGAAGCCGAGCTTGCGGCGGCGTGCGCCGCGCGTCACCTCGGCGCCGCGCTCGTCCCGAACTTCGCCGTCGGCGCGGTGCTGATGATGCGGTTCGCCGAAGAAGCCGCGCGGTTCTTTCCGACCGCCGAGATCGTCGAGCTGCACCACGACAAGAAGCGCGACGCGCCGAGCGGGACGGCTCGCTTGACCGCACGCCGGCTCGCGCGCGCCGCCGGACGCGACGCGATTCCTATTCACAGCGTCCGGCTGCGCGGCTTGGTCGCGCATCAGGAAGTGATGTTCGGCGGCGACGGCGAGCTCTTGACGATCCGTCACGACTCGCTCTCGCGCGAGTCGTTCATGCAGGGCGTGCTGCTTGCGGTTCGTGGCGTCCGCGCACAGCGCGGACTCGTCGTCGGGCTCGAGCCGTTTCTGGCGGAGGCGGCGGCGGCGACGTGAAGCTCGCGGTCGTCGGCGCGACCGGCGTCGTCGGCGAAACGATCTTGACGGTCCTCCGCGAACGGCGCGTCGTCATCGACGAACTTGCGGCGTTCGCCTCGCGCGCGCGTCCCGATGGGCTCGAGTTCGGCGGTCGCACGGTCGCGATCGCCGCGGCGACGCCGGAGGCGCTTGCCGCAGGCCGCTTCGACGCGGTATTCTTCGCGTCGAGCGACGATGCGAGCGCGGCGCTGGCGCCGGCCGCGCTCGGCGCGGGCTCCGTCGTGATCGACAACAGCGCGACGTTCCGCATGGATCCCGAGGTCCCGCTGATCGTCCCCGAGGTCAACGCGCACGCAATCGCGCCGCACCACGCGCTCTTTCCGGTCCCGAACTGCACGGCGATCGTCATCGTCATGGCGCTCGCGCCGATCGCGCGCGCCGCTGGTTTGCGCACCGTTCGAGCGGCGACGTACCAGGCCGTCAGCGGGGCCGGGCGCGCCGGGCTCGAGGCGCTCGCGGCCGAAGAGGACGCGGTGCTCGGCGGCCGCGGCGGGTCCGGCGGCGCGAGTCCGTTCGTCGCACCGATCTTTCGCAACGTGGTCCCGCAAATTGGAACCTTCGACGAGCACGGCGTCTCGGGGGAAGAACGGAAGGTCGCAGCCGAGACGCGCAAGATTCTCGAACTCCCCGAGCTTCACGTCGCGGTGACGACGGTACGCGTCCCGGTTCGGCGGGCGCACAGTGCGGCGCTGTTCGTCGAGACCGCCCGCACGACGAGCATCGCGGCGCTCGCCGAGGCGTTGGCCGCCGCGCCTGGGATCGTCTTCCACCGTGAAGGCGTCGTGACGCCACGCGACGTCGAGGGCGAAGACCTCGTCCACGTTGCGCGGCTGCGCGCCGAGGACGACTCGGGCCGGCGCTTCCAACTGTGGGTCGTCGGCGATCAACTGCGCAAGGGCGCGGCGACGAACGGCGTTCAAGTCCTCGAATTATTGGCGGCGCGCGGCCGTTTCGACGCCGGCCGTGCAAAGGCGGCGCGTGCCTAAGACGATCGTACAAAAGTTCGGCGGTACGTCGCTTGCGACGCCGCAGGCGCGCGAACTCGCGGCTTCGCGGGTGCTCGAGATCCGCGCGCGCGGCGCCGCGCCCGTCGTCGTCTGCTCGGCGCTCGGCCGGGCGCCCGAGCCGTACGCGACCGATTCGTTGCTCGAGATGCTCGGCCCGAGCCGCGGCGGCCCGAATCGCGACTTGCTTCTTTCGTGCGGCGAGGCGATCGCGTGCGCCGTGTTCGCCGAACTCCTGACGTCGTGGGGCGCCGACGCCGTTGCGCTGACGGGCGCGCAAGCCGGTATCATCACCGACGACGCGTTCGGCGACGCGCGGATCCTGCGGGTCGAGCCGCATCAAGTGCTCGCCGCGCTCGAGCGCGGTACGATCCCGGTCGTCGCCGGCTTTCAGGGGGTCAGCGAGTCGGGCGCGATCACGACCCTCGGCCGAGGCGGAAGCGACCTGACGGCGATCGCGCTCGGCGACGCACTCGGCTCGGAAGCGGTCGAGATCTACACCGACGTCAGCGGCGTCATGACCGGCGATCCGCGACGAGTCGCCGGCGCCCACACGATCGATCGCGTCTCCTATGGCGAAATGGTCGAACTGGCCGCGGACGGCGCGCAAGTCATCCACGCCAAGGCCGCCGAGCTGGCGCGCGTCACGAACACGCCGTACGTCGTCAAGGGGTTGAGTTCGAACTTCGGGACGTCGATCGACGAAGGGGATGCGCCGGACCGGCATCATCCCGTCAGCGGGATCACGTCGTTCGGCGACGTCACGTTTTTCCGAATAATCCAAGGCGACATCGACGATGCGGCGGCGCGGGCGCGGCTCGAGCTGGAGCTATTCCGCCGGCTCGCCGAGAAGAGCGTGTCGGTCGACATGATCAACATCAACAACGCCGGCGTGTTCTTCATCTGCGACGGTGATAAAGGCGACGTCGTGCGAGCCGAACTCGCGAACTTGAACTTTGCCTTGCGCGCGCGCGCGCACTGTGCGAAGCTCTCGATCGTCGGCGCCGGGATGCGCGGGACGCCCGGCGTCATGTACCGGGTCGTCGCGGCACTGATCGAGGCCGGCATCGAGATCATTCATTCGACCGACTCGAACATCACGATCTCGGTACTAGTCCCCGAAGAAGAGGCCAAGCGCGCGGAACAGGCGATTCACGACTCGTTCCGGCTCGGGCGCGGGCAAACCGCGACGCCGCCGGAGATGTCGGCAGGAGGAGCACGATGAGCACAATCGGACGGGCGCCCAAGATCGGGCAAATTCTGACGGCGATGGTGACGCCGTTCGACGAGCGCGGCGAGGTCGATCTGCGCGAGGCCGCGCGGTTGGCGGAGCGGCTGATCGAACAAGGCAACGACGGGCTCATCGTGTGCGGGACGACCGGCGAATCGCCGGCGCTCTCCGATGACGAGAAGCTTGCGCTCTGGCGCGCTACCAAAGAAGCCGTCGGCGAGCGGGCCGCGATCGTCGCCGGAACGGGCTCGAACAACACGCGCCACTCGGTCGAGTTGACCGAGCGCGCCGCCGCGACCGGCGTCGACGGGATCCTCGCGGTCGTCCCGTATTACAACAAGCCGCCGCAGGACGGAATGCTGCGGCATTTCGACGCGATCGCCGAAGCGACCGCGCTCCCGATCATCGTCTACAACATCCCGGGCCGCACCGGCGCGAACATGCTGCCTGCGACCTTGCTCGAACTGGCGCGCCGGCACGCGAACATCGCCGGCGTCAAGGAGTCGAGCGGCGACTTTTCCCAGTTCACGGCGATTCTGCGCGAGCGCCCCGCCGGATTCGGCTTCTGGTGCGGCGACGATCACCTGTTCTTGCCTTCGCTTGCGGTCGGCGGCGACGGCGTCATCAGCGTCGCCGGGCACATTTGCGGGCGCGGAACTGCGCGCGATGCGCGAGGCCTACGTCGCGGGCGACGTCGCGCGCGCGGCCCAAATCCACCGCGACCTCGCGCCGCTCTTCGCCGCGCTGTTTGCGACGACGAGCCCGATCCCGGTGAAGTGGGCGATGAACTGGCTCGGGTTCGCGTGCGGACCGTGTCGTTCACCGCTCGGCACGCTCCCCGAGCCGCTCGCCGCGTCGCTCCAGGCGGTCCTCGGAATGTTTGTCGAACGGGCCCGAACGGGCGCGCTCGCAGCGCGCTAAGCCCCCAATCCCGATGCGGCATGTGAGCGTCCTGGGCTGTCGCGTCGACGCGCTCGACGTCAATGCGGCAGCAATACGTGTCTCGAACGGAAGGTGTCACACAACATCGGCCATTCG